>NZ_JBKAEG010000001.1:0-2175000 GCF_046557775.1 Nanhaiella sioensis | reverse complement strand
ATCACAAAATTGAGAAATTACCTCTTGTAGATAATCAAGGAGTACTAAAAGGTTTAATTACGATAAAAGATATTGAAAAGGTCATTGAGTTTCCTAATTCAGCAAAAGATAAACAAGGGCGTTTATTGGTAGGGGCTGCTGTCGGGGTGACAGCTGATACAATGCTTCGTGTGGAAGCATTAGTGAAGGCAAGTGTTGATGTCATTGTTGTTGATACTGCTCACGGTCATTCAATCGGGGTGTTAGATACAGTTAAGAAGATTCGTCAAACTTATCCAGAATTAGATATCATTGCTGGAAATGTTGCCACAGCTGAAGCGACAAAGGACCTAATTGAAGCAGGTGCAAATGTAGTTAAAGTAGGAATAGGACCAGGTTCTATTTGTACAACTCGTGTAGTAGCTGGAGTTGGTGTACCACAAATTACTGCAATTTATGATTGTGCCACTGAAGCTAGAAAACACGATGTTGCGATTATTGCAGATGGTGGAATAAAATATTCAGGAGATATTGTTAAAGCTTTGGCTTCTGGTGGACATGTGGTTATGTTAGGTAGTCTACTTGCAGGTGTAACTGAAAGTCCAGGGGAGACAGAGATATTCCAAGGCCGTCGATTTAAAGTTTATCGTGGTATGGGGTCTGTTGGAGCGATGGAAAAAGGTAGTAAAGATCGTTATTTCCAAGAAGATAATAAGAAGTTTGTTCCCGAGGGTATAGAAGGTCGTTTACCATACAAAGGTCCTTTAGCAGATACAGTATATCAGCTTATCGGTGGTATACGATCAGGTATGGGGTATTGTGGTGCACAAAATTTAAAAGCACTTCGAGAAAAATCTCAATTTATTCGGATGACTGGAGCAGGTTTAAGAGAAAGCCATCCGCATGATGTACAAATTACAAAAGAGTCCCCTAACTATTCAACGAGTTAACAAGGTTAGCAGTTGATAAATAAAGGCTTGTTACTTTTCGTACTAAAAACGAAACACTACACAACTAGAATTCGTGGCATCTTTTCTTCTGTACTACAACGACTAATCATGTTAAACCACCTTATTGGTTCTAATTGGCTAACAATAGCAACAAAGTTTACGAAAAGAGCCTAAATAAGTGATAAATGATCGTCAACCAAGGACAAAAAAACTATATAAAACGGCGCTTGCACGACATTCTAAGACATAAGGAATTGACGATAGAATCGGTTATAAGCATGTTCATTTGCTGACCGATTTAGCATAAAAAATAAAAATTGATGCGATGAGAAGTGAATCAGGCTTTTAATAATTATGTTTTAAGATTGTCAGGAGATAGTGTGTATAACACTATCTATTTTTTTTTAGTAGAATATGATACAATAACGTCTATGTAATGTTAATGATGGAGGGTTTTTTAGTGAAAAACAGATATCAAAAAGGCTTAATTATAAGTCTTTTATCAATGATAATATTAATGACTTTTACGAATACATCTCAACTTGCGTATGCTCAAGAAGATCCACTAAATATCGAAGCTGATGCAGCGATAGTTGTAGAAGCGTCAACAGGTAAGATTTTATATCAAAAAAATATTGATACAATATTAGGTATTGCAAGTATGACTAAAATGATGACTGAATACTTGCTACTAGAAGCTATTGATCAAAAAAAGGTGACATGGGATCAAGAATATCCCGTATCAGATTATGTCTATAAAATATCACAAGATACAGGTTTGTCGAATGTTCCTCTTGTACAAGATGGAAAATATACAGTAAAAGAACTTTACGAAGCGATGGCCATTTATTCTGCTAATGGCGCAACCATTGCTTTAGCTGAAGTGATTGCAGGTTCAGAAACAGAATTTGTCAAGATGATGAATGCTAAGGCGAAAGAGCTTGGCTTGAAGGATTACAAGTTTGTAAATTCTACGGGACTTAATAATAATAGTCTTTATGATATGCACCCTGAAGGTACAAGTAAAAGCGACGAAAATTTAATGTCTGCTAGAACAACAGCTACACTAGCTTACAAGTTATTTAATGATTTCCCGGAGATTATTAATACTGCAAGTATTTCTAAAAAAGTGTTTAGAGAAGAAGGCGATTATCCTATTCAGATGGCTAACTGGAATTGGATGCTTCCAGGATTACTCTATGAATACGAAGGAGTAGACGGAATAAAAACAGGATTTACTGATTTAGCCGGCTATTGTTTCACAAGTACTGCAGAAAGAGATGGCATGCGTTATATTACCGTTGTAATGAACGCAAAATCGAACGGGAAATCTATTCCAGAAGCTCGATTTATTGAAACAGAAAAGCTGTTAGATTATGCGTTTGCTAATTTTAAAATACAAGAGCTTTACCCTGAAGGTTATCAAATTAAAAAAGAATCTACTGTTCCTGTTGTGAAAGGTAAAGAAAAAGAGATTGAAGTATATACAGCAAATCCAATCAAGACAGTAATTAAAAATGGCGAAGCTGAACAATTCGAGCCTGTATTTAATATTAGTGAAGAAGTATTAACAGAAGACGGTGCGCTAACTGCTCCTATTAAAAAAGATGATGTAGTAGGGACGATGACTGTTTCATACGAAGGTGACAATGGTTATGGTTTTTTAACCTCAGAAGGTGAAAAAACTATGCAAACAGATATCATCACGAAAACAGCTGTAGAAAAAGCAAACTGGTTTGTTTTAATGACTAGAGGAATTGGTGGATTTTTCTCAGATGTATGGACAAGTGTATCTGAAACAGTAAAAGGTTGGTTCTAACCACATTCATAACTTGTATAAAATGATGATTGGCTCCCTTGATGGGAGCCTTCTTTAAAAGGATGAAGGGTGTAGTATATTGAATTTGAAAATAGCTTTTGAACGTCAGCTAACGACCGAAGTTAAAAGCACATTCAAATGAAATCATTCCAATGCACGCTGTGGATGAATATGGTATTTACGCTTTTCTTGATAAAAATGAAAATTTACTATTAGGATTTTCTAGTTTTTTAATGTAAAATAATACACAATGGATTAATAATGGTTCAAGGAGGACAACATTAATGGTTAATACAGGTACTGATCGCGTAAAACGTGGTATGGCAGAGATGCAAAAAGGTGGCGTTATCATGGATGTGGTAAACGCTGAACAAGCGAAGATAGCTGAAGAAGCTGGAGCTGTGGCAGTTATGGCTTTGGAGAGAGTTCCTGCTGATATAAGAGCTGCTGGTGGAGTTGCAAGAATGGCAGACCCAACAATTGTAGAAGAGGTAATGAATGCTGTTTCGATTCCAGTTATGGCGAAGGCGCGTATCGGCCACATTGTTGAAGCACGTGTACTTGAATCTTTAGGTGTAGACTATATTGATGAAAGTGAAGTTCTTACACCTGCAGATGAAGAGTATCATTTAAATAAAAGAGAATATACTGTGCCTTTTGTATGTGGATGCCGTGATTTAGGAGAAGCGACTCGACGTATTGCCGAAGGTGCATCAATGCTTCGTACAAAAGGAGAACCTGGTACAGGGAACATCGTTGAAGCTGTACGTCATATGCGTAAAGTAAATGCTCAAATTAGAAAAGTTTCTAGTATGAGTGAAGATGAATTAATGACAGAAGCAAAAAATTTAGGAGCCCCTTTTGAGCTTCTTTTACAAATAAAAAATGAAGGTAGATTACCGGTCGTTAATTTTGCTGCTGGTGGAATTGCAACACCTGCGGATGCAGCGTTAATGATGCAATTAGGTTCTGATGGAGTATTTGTTGGTTCGGGTATATTTAAATCAGAAAATCCCGCTAAGTTTGCACGTGCAATTGTAGAAGCAACAACACATTTCCAAGACTATGAGTTAATTGCTAGTCTTTCTAAAGGTTTAGGTACAGCGATGAAAGGTATTGAAATTTCATCAATTTTACCAGAGCATCGTATGCAAGAACGTGGATGGTAATTAAGGAGTAGTAGATATGGTGAAAATAGGTGTTTTAGGCCTTCAAGGAGCAGTGCGTGAGCATGTTTGGGCTATAGAAGCTGCAGGTGCAGAAGCCGTTGTGATAAAAAGGGTTGAGCAATTAAATGAAGTTGAGGGGTTAGTTTTGCCTGGGGGCGAGAGTACAACGATGCGTCGTTTGATTGATAAATATAGTTTTATGGAACCACTAAGAGAATTCGCTTCGGCAGGTAAACCTATGTTTGGGACATGTGCCGGTTTAATTTTGCTAGCTAATGATATTGTTGGCTACAAGGAAGCACACGTTGGGGTTATGGATATAACTGTAGAAAGAAACTCGTTTGGTCGCCAAAGAGAAAGCTTTGAAGCAAAGCTTTCAATATCTCACGTAGCGGATGATTTTATTGCTGTATTTATCCGCGCTCCTCATATCGTCTCAGTAGGAGAGGATGTTGAGGTATTAGCAAAGCATAAAAACAGAATTGTAGCAGCTAGGCAGGACCAGTTTCTAGGATGTTCCTTTCACCCTGAATTAACAGAGGATTATCGGTTAATGAGTTATTTTGTTAGTATGGTTGAAGAAGCGAAAGAAAAAAATTATGTATAAAACAGTTGCAAGTTCAAAATACTTATAGTAAATTATGTATACCAATCTAAAAATGAAGAAGCAACGACAGGAAATAGTAACAAGAATCTTTTTCTGAAAGAGAGTCGGTGGTTGGTGCGAACCGATGTGGAAGACTTGTGAATCCATCCTCGAGCAAAAATACTGAACAAACCTATTAAGGGTAGTAAGTATTTTCGGTAAAGTACCGTTATTTATTTGAAGTGAAAGATAATGTTGTCATTGTCTTTAACTAGGGTGGCAACGCGGGTTAACTCTCGTCCCTTCTTATAGGGATGGGAGTTTTTTGTTTGTTTAGGCCCTTTTTGTAAGCTTTGTCGCTATTGTTACTGAATGAAAACAGCTAGTTTCTCTTTGACAATTATCATTGCTTTAAAGAAAAACAGATACTACCAACACTAGTTGCCTGTTGAATTTATTTTTAGTAAGTAAAAAACAAGGGATCTTGATACGAAAACAGCTTTTACTTTAAAGGAGGGGTAACAATGTTAGATTTAAAAGTATTAAGAGGTAATTTTGAAGAAGTTAAAGAAAAACTAACATTTCGAGGAGAAGATTTAACCGATTTAGGACGCTTTGAGGAGCTTGATCAAAAGCGTCGTGAATTAATCGTAAAAACTGAGGAATTAAAAAGTAAAAGAAATGAAGCTTCTCAACAAGTCGCAATGCTTAAGCGTGAGAAAAAAGATGCAGATCATCTAATAACTGAAATGAGACAAGTCGGAGAGCATATAAAAGAGCTTGATGTTGAACTCCGTAAGGTTGAGGAGACTTTACAACAATTATTATTATCAATACCCAATATACCACATGAGAGTGTCCCTGTTGGTGAAACTGAGGATGATAATGTAGAGGTACGTCAATGGGGGCAAGTTCCTCAATTTACTTATGAGCCAAAACCCCATTGGGAGATAGCTGACGATCTAAATATTTTAGACTTTGAACGTGCTAGTAAAGTAACTGGTAGCCGGTTTGTATTTTATAAAGGTTTAGGGGCAAGGCTAGAGAGAGCTTTAATGAATTTTATGTTAGACCTACATGTTGAAGAACATGGATATGAGGAGTTATTGACGCCATATTTAGTGAATCGCGCTAGTATGACAGGAACAGGTCAGCTTCCTAAATTTGAAGAGGATGCTTTTTTAATTGATAGTGAAGACTATTTCTTAATTCCTACTGCGGAAGTACCCGTTACTAATTTATATAGAGATGAAATATTGTCTGGTGAACAACTCCCTATTAATTATGCAGCGTATAGTTCATGCTTCCGTTCTGAGGCTGGCTCAGCTGGTAGAGATACAAGAGGACTTATTCGACAGCATCAATTTAACAAGGTAGAGCTTGTGAAATTTGTTAAACCAGAGCATTCATATGAGGAATTAGAAAAAATAACCAGTCATGCTGAAAAAGTGCTACAATTACTTGGATTACCATACCGTGTGATGAGTATGTGTACAGCAGACCTTGGCTTTACAGCTGCGAAAAAGTATGATATTGAAGTATGGTTGCCGAGCTATGGAACGTTCCGTGAAATTTCATCTTGTAGTAATTTCGAGGCATTTCAAGCACGTCGTGCAAACATTAGATTCCGTCGTGATAAAAAAGGAAAACCAGAGCATGTTCATACGTTAAATGGGTCTGGATTAGCAATTGGACGTACAGTTTCTGCGATACTAGAGAATTATCAACAACAAGATGGAACAGTCATTATCCCAGAGGTATTACGTCCATATATGAGAAATAAAGATGTAATTGGCTAGTAATAACAATGGGAAAAGTAATTTATTGTAGAGAAGAAACGCTACATTTATTATAAGGTAGCAAATTGTTTATTACTCAAACTATGGTAAGTAGAATAAATGGAGGGGAGTGAAAACTCTCCTCAAAAAAGTTGTTAATTTATGTTGACAGGCTAGTCTATCATATGGTATATTAATTCTTGTCGATACGGAGGAATACCCAAGTCCGGCTGAAGGGATCGGTCTTGAAAACCGACAGGGGTGTCAAAGCCCGCGGGGGTTCGAATCCCTCTTCCTCCGCCATAATTTTGATTACAATTATCAAGCGCATAATATAATTGGAGATCTGTTGAATTCGTTACACGCGTAACGAATTTTTTAGTATAATTTTTGAATTGTGATCGTCATTACGGTTACGCCCCACATAATTCATACGATAATTGCATATAGCATATAAAAAACGAGCAATGGTTTTATTGCTCGTTTTTTATATGCTATTTAGTTAACACTCTTGAATGTTTTATAAACGTTGATATTCGTTCAATAACAGGCTCAATTGACTGCTTGTTTGAAATGATATCATAATCATTGATGTTAATGCGTAAAACTGGACACGCATTAAAATTGTTTATCCAGTTTTCATATCGTTCGTGCATTTCTTTCCAATACTCAATAGGCGTTTGTTGTTCCATTGGTCGACCACGCTCTTGTATCCGAGAAATAATATCATCTAAGCTTCCTTCAAGGTAGATTAACAAGTCAGGATGCGGGAAATAAGGTGTCATCACCATTGCTTCAAAAAGATTTGTATATGTTTCGTAGTCTACAGCAGACATTGTTCCTTTTTCGTAATGCATATTTGCAAAAATACCTGTATCTTCATAAATAGAACGGTCTTGTATAAATCCTCCACCGTATTCAAATATTTTCTTCTGTTCTTTAAAACGTTCTGCTAAAAAATAAATCTGCAAGTGAAAGCTCCACTTATTAAAATCACTATAAAATTTATCTAAATAAGGGTTTGAATCCACCTTTTCAAAGGATGTACGGAATTGTAAAGCATTAGCTAACGAATTTGTCATCGTTGATTTACCTACACCCACTGTACCAGCTATTGTAATAACAGCATCATTTGGTATTTCATATTTTTCTCGCAAATTCATTGAATTCTGCTCCTTTTAGTAAAGTCTGTTGTAGTATGTTTAGAATCATTTCTAAATCATTTTGATTTTGGACAAAGTCGAGTTGATCACCATTAAAGCGGAGAACTGGGATTGTAGGATTCTCACGTTCAAATTGTTCCATAGCTTGTTCGTAATCACTACATAATTGTTCTAAATAGCTAGGCTCAATATTTTTTTCAATGTCTCTACCACGCATGTTAATTCTATTAAGTAATGTATCTAAACTTGCATGTAGGTAAATAACTACATTTGGAGTAGGTAAATCCGCAGTTAAGATATTGTATACCTGTATATATTTAGTAAGTTGGTGATCTTTTAGCGTGCGTTCAGCAAAGATTAAGTTCTTAAAAATATGATAATCAGATACTACTGCTTTATTTTGTCTTATATATTTTTTTTCAATGTCTTCAAGTTGTTTGTACCGATTACAAAGAAAGAACATTTCCAATTGAAAACTCCACTCGTCAATATCTTCATAAAATTTTCCTAAAAAAGGATTCTCATCAACGATTTCTTTTAATAAATGGATATTAAAATGATTTTCAATTGCTTTTGCGAGTGAAGTTTTTCCGACACCGATTGGGCCCTCTACTGTTATAAAAGGTGTTTGTTTCATTATGTTGTCCCCCTCTTAAAAGGTAAAGAAAATCCTGCTTTGAATTCGAGTTATATTCATGTACGAGGTTTGAAATATTAAGCTTCTATCTATAGGGAGAAGAATAAATGCATATGCATTTTGTATAACAACCAAACGTACGATCAAAAAAACTGACAAATTGTATTTTATCACAGTGAATCATTTCACGGTGTGACAATCTGAAAGAAATTGTTGGGAAATAAAAATTAATACATTAGCTTTTGGATATTATCATTGGTAAATTATATATGAAAGGAACGAAAGAGACTACTGTATAATGTAACATATATTTATAATAGTTAATTAAGGCTCTTTTCGTAAACTATGTTGTTTTACTAAAATGGACAGTAAGAAGTGTTTTCAAGGAGCTCAATAAATGTAAAAGTAGAAAAGAGGCTACCAACGCTAAATGTATACGTGATTATATCTTAGAACGAAAAGCAACAATTATTGCGAAAAAAGCCCTAATTATAGCGGGAGTTCTCTTAAATTACTAATTGTAAGATGACTAATCTACATCACTTGTAAAATGATTTGTGTTAGTTATTTGGATTTTTTTTCTATGAGTCAGTCCCTAGATATTAAGTACAGCGCCAATCCTCTCAATTCAATTCGTTTCATAGATAACGCTCAAAGGCAAAAGGTGCATTCGAGTGAATAAATGTACCACTTTTCAGGAAGGTCCGTAGCCTTTGCCCACTATATAACAAGGAGATAAAAAATGAATACAGACGAATATTACATGCGCCTTGCTCTTAATGAAGCAAAGAAAGCTGAACAAATAAATGAGGTTCCTATTGGTGCTGTAATTGTAAAAGATAATGAAATTATTGCTTCCGCATTTAATTTACGTGAAAGAGAACAAAGATCGTTAGCCCATGCTGAATTACTTGCAATTGATGAAGCATGTAAAAGTATAGGATCTTGGAGATTAGAAAATACGACGTTATATGTTACGCTAGAACCATGTCCGATGTGTGCTGGAGCCATTGTATTGTCAAGAATTCAGAGGGTTGTTTACGGTGCCAAAGATCCAAAGGGAGGTTGTGCTGGAACAATTATGAATCTTTTAGACGAGAAAAGGTTCAATCATCAAGTAGAAGTTGAAAGTGGAATCTTGGAGAAAGAGTGTGGTTCTATCTTAACAACTTTTTTTAATAATATACGGAAAAGGAATAAAGAGAAAAATGAAAAAAAGTTAACAAAAAAATAATTTTCATATAATTTACAGTTTGTAATTCATTGCAATTTTTCGCTAAAGGCTTTATACTATTAATTGCGTTGGTAACAATGCATATAATATTTGGTTTCAATTTTGCCGTGCTAAGCGGGGAGGTAGCGGTGCCCTATACTCGCAATCCGCTCTAGCGAGGCCGAATCCCTTCTTGCGGTTAGTCCATTTTAGGGTCTGACTTAAGTAAGTGGTGTTGACGTCTGGGTCCCACGCAATGGGAATCCGTGAACCCTGTCAGGTCCGGAAGGAAGCAGCAGTAAGCGGAAGCTCTCATGTGCCGTGGGGTTGCCTAGACCGAGCTAACTGCTTAAGTAACGCCTAGGATGACTAATCAACGGAAGGTGCACGGCAGTTATTATACAAATAAAACTCACTCTTTAAGAGTGAGTTTTTTGTATAATTGAATAAAAAGATTTATCTTTCACTTTGAAAATGATTAATTAAGTAAGGTATAATGAATAAGATAAAAATGTGAAGGGGGCGTGTTTTTGAGTTACCAAGCTTTATATCGTGTTTGGAGACCACAACAATTTCATGATGTAGTTGGTCAGGACCACGTTACGAAAACACTTCAAAATGCACTGCTCCAGCAAAAGTTTTCACATGCATATCTTTTTTCTGGCCCTCGAGGTACCGGGAAAACAACTATTGCAAAAATTATAGCTAAAGCAGTAAATTGTCAAAAAGCACCTATTGCAGATCCATGTAATGAATGCAGTAGTTGTCGCGGCATATCAGATGGATCAATTTCTGATGTTATTGAAATTGATGCTGCATCTAATAACGGAGTAGATGAAATTAGAGATATAAGAGATAAGGTGAAGTATGTACCTAGTGCAGTTAGATACAAAGTGTACATTATTGATGAAGTGCATATGTTATCTATAGGTGCATTCAATGCATTATTGAAAACTTTGGAAGAACCGCCAGAGCACGTTATTTTTATTTTAGCTACAACAGAACCTCACAAAATACCTTTAACTATTATTTCGAGGTGTCAAAGGTTTGATTTAAAAAGAATATCACCACAATCAATTACCTTAAGGTTGAAAACTATTCTTCAACATCAGCAGGTGATTGTGAAAGATGATGCGTTACACGCAATAGCAAGAGTAGCTGAAGGTGGAATGCGGGATGCATTAAGTTTGTTAGATCAAGCATTATCTTTTAGCGGGGAAGAAGTTCAACTGAATGATGTGCTAACAGTTACAGGAGCTGTTTCACAGTCTTTTATTGCGGATATCGTTGCTGCCTTAAAAGATAGAGATGTTTCTAAAGGGCTTAAATCGCTAGATTCGTTAATGAATCAAGGTAAAGATCCAATGAGGTTTGTTGAAGATGTAATCATGTACTTTCGTGATATGCTACTATATAAAACAGCCCCTAACCTAGAAAATGTTCTTGAACGACTAACAATTGATGAGCAATTTAAGCAACTGGCTGACGATTTTAGATCTTCTGAAATTTACACAATGATTGATCGATTGAATAAAAGCCAACAAGACATGAAATGGACAAATCACCCTCGGATATTTTTAGAGGTAACGATTGTAAAGCTCTGCCAACTTGAAGAGCCTAAGACGATAAAGCAATTGCCGGAAATTGATTCATTAATGTTAAAAATAGAACAGCTAGAATCAGAGCTAAATCAACTAAAAGTTAGTTCTCAACATAATCAAGCACAACAAACAGATTCATCACAAGAAAAGCGATCGCAAAAGGGAACAAGAAAAAGTGGCTACAAAACACCGACTGGTCGCATTCAGGAAATTTTGAATAATGCTACTAAACAAGACCTCCAACTAATTAAAAGTCGTTGGGGCGATATGTTAGACTTGTTAAGAAAACAAAACAAAGTTTCTCATGCAGCTCTACTAAATGATAGTGAACCTGTCGCTGCCTCAAATGATGCCTTTGTGTTAAAATTCAAATACGAGATACATTGTAAAATGGTCGCGGAAAATAATAATAATATTCGTGATAATGTTGATGGTATATTAATTGAGATGGTCGGGAAGCGTTTTGAATTGGTCGGTGTTCCAGAAGAAAAATGGTCAGAAATCAGAGAAGAGTATATTCGTGGTCAAAGAGATGAAGAAGATAATGAAAATGAAGAGGACTTACTTGTTACAGAGGCTAAAAAACTAGTTGGTGATCATCTCATTGAGATGAAAGAATAGATAGAATTATATAAGGAGGAATACAATAATGCGTGGAATGGGAAATATGCAAAAAATGATGAAACAAATGCAAAAAATGCAAAAGGATATGCAAAAAGCTCAAGAAGAACTAGGTGAAAAGTCGATTGAAGGAACAGCTGGTGGAGGGATGGTAACAGTTACCGTCAATGGCCACAAAGAAGTCATCGATGTTGTAATTAAAGAAGAGGTTGTAGACCCTGAAGACATTGAAATGCTTCAAGATCTTGTACTTGCTGCTACAAATGAAGCGTTGAAAAAAGTAGAAGAGATGACTAATGATACGATGGGACAATTCACTAAGGGATTGAACTTACCAGGTGGAATGTTCTAGAGAATAATTTTCCGATTATTAAACGGTGAAAATTACCTTTTAATAATCGGATTTACTGCTTGTTGGGATAAATAGGACGCTAACATTGATCGAAATTGTCTAGCTACAATCCCGTTAACAAATTAACAGAACCACACCTTCTTGACAGCTCGTCATATGGTTATTGTATATAAACAGGCGCATTGCGCTTTTTCTTATCTGGGAGGTTATCCTATGCATTATCCTGAACCAATATCAAAACTAATCGATAGTTTTATGAAGCTGCCAGGGATAGGTCCAAAAACGGCCGTTCGTCTGGCTTTTTTTGTGTTAAATATGAAAGAAGATGTTGTGCTTGACTTTGCTAAAGCTTTAGTCAACGCCAAAAGAAATTTAACGTATTGCTCTAAATGTGGCCATATTACTGACCAAGATCCATGTTATATATGTGAAGATGAGCGCCGCGATCGGAGTGTTATTTGTGTACTTCAGGACCCAAAAGATGTAATTGCAATGGAAAAAATGAAAGAATACAATGGATTGTATCATGTTTTACATGGTGCTATATCGCCAATGGACGGTATTGGACCGGAAGATATAAAGATTCCTGAGCTGTTAAAGAGACTACAAGATGATGAGATACAAGAAATAATATTGGCAACTAATCCTAATATAGAAGGTGAAGCTACCGCCATGTATATATCTAGGTTGCTAAAGCCAGCCAATATAAAAATGACTAGAATTGCCCACGGTCTCCCTGTTGGTGGAGATTTAGAATATGCGGATGAAGTAACTCTTTCTAAAGCATTAGAGGGTAGAAGAGAGCTCTAACTATTATAATCCAAGCTAAGTGAAGACTACTTGATGAGGTGTTTAAGTATGTTTTTTCTAAGAAAAGGTAAGTTACGTAAGCAATACGATAAATCCCTTATTAAGACAATTGAAGAAGTGAAAGAAGATTGGGAACATCATAAGAAGGTTGTTGAAAGAAGTGTTGAGCCATCAAGAGAGCTTCTTAATGATCTTAAGATTATAGAGTCTACCTATTTTTTCCTTCTACGAGAAGCGAAAAATCGACAAGTATCAATGGCTAAATTCACATAAGTGTTTTGTTGTAACGCTCATATAGTAAAAATAGATGCTGTTTTTACTATTTAAGAACATATGACGTAGCGTTACGTTTTTAACACGTTTTTGAAAGACGATTGGTGCCACGTACTCTTGTTTTTTATGTATTTGATCTATGTCCAAAAACAAATAAAACCAAATATACATTACAAGTTAAGTGTATTTTCCTATCATATAGATGATTTTAAAGTTCTTTTTCCTATGCTTGTTCAATATATTGTAGTAAAAACAATAGAGGAGAGGTATAGGAATGGAACCTATTCTTGTAATATCAATTTTTATATTTATTATCGTGCTATTATTATTAGTAGGTGCTCCGATAAAACCGTTACGTATGATTGGGCAAGGGTTTATTAAACTATTAATTGGTGCTTTGTTTTTATTTTTCTTAAATGCTTTTGGGGCTAGTTTAGGATTACATATACCGATAAACTTTATTACATCGGCTATATCGGGCTTTTTAGGTATTCCAGGATTAACAGCTCTAATTATTATCCAGCTATTTGTATTACCGAGTGTATAACAATAGATGGTTGTTTATTTTTTTTGTAAAAACCAATTGACACTATTATTTAATATATGATATATTATTGCTTGTCGCTGCTTCAGACAACACATTGAATTAAAAAAAGTGTTGACACAAACTGACTGAAGTGATATGATAATTAAGTCGTTTTAATAAAGTTCTTTGAAAACTAAACAAAACAAAAGCGTCAACGTTAATTTTTTTGAACAAATGAGCAATCAAACTTTATTGGAGAGTTTGATCCTGGCTCAGGACGAACGCTGGCGGCGTGCCTAATACATGCAAGTCGAGCGAACCAAAGGGAGCTTGCTCCCGGAGGTTAGCGGCGGACGGGTGAGTAACACGTGGGCAACCTACCTGTAAGATTGGGATAACTTCGGGAAACCGGAGCTAATACCGAATAACAATAAGAACCACATGGTTCTTATTTGAAAGATGGCTTCGGCTATCACTTACGGATGGGCCCGCGGCGCATTAGCTAGTTGGTGAGGTAACGGCTCACCAAGGCGACGATGCGTAGCCGACCTGAGAGGGTGATCGGCCACACTGGGACTGAGACACGGCCCAGACTCCTACGGGAGGCAGCAGTAGGGAATCTTCCGCAATGGACGAAAGTCTGACGGAGCAACGCCGCGTGAGTGAAGAAGGTTTTCGGATCGTAAAACTCTGTTGTTAGGGAAGAACAAGTATCGTTCGAATAGGGCGGTACCTTGACGGTACCTAACCAGAAAGCCACGGCTAACTACGTGCCAGCAGCCGCGGTAATACGTAGGTGGCAAGCGTTGTCCGGAATTATTGGGCGTAAAGCGCGCGCAGGCGGTTCCTTAAGTCTGATGTGAAAGCCCACGGCTCAACCGTGGAGGGTCATTGGAAACTGGGGAACTTGAGTGCAGAAGAGGAGAGTGGAATTCCACGTGTAGCGGTGAAATGCGTAGAGATGTGGAGGAACACCAGTGGCGAAGGCGACTCTCTGGTCTGTAACTGACGCTGAGGTGCGAAAGCGTGGGGAGCGAACAGGATTAGATACCCTGGTAGTCCACGCCGTAAACGATGAGTGCTAAGTGTTAGAGGGTTTCCGCCCTTTAGTGCTGCAGCTAACGCATTAAGCACTCCGCCTGGGGAGTACGACCGCAAGGTTGAAACTCAAAGGAATTGACGGGGGCCCGCACAAGCGGTGGAGCATGTGGTTTAATTCGAAGCAACGCGAAGAACCTTACCAGGTCTTGACATCCTCTGCCAACCCTAGAGATAGGGCGTTCCCCTTCGGGGGACAGAGTGACAGGTGGTGCATGGTTGTCGTCAGCTCGTGTCGTGAGATGTTGGGTTAAGTCCCGCAACGAGCGCAACCCTTGATCTTAGTTGCCAGCATTAAGTTGGGCACTCTAAGGTGACTGCCGGTGACAAACCGGAGGAAGGTGGGGATGACGTCAAATCATCATGCCCCTTATGACCTGGGCTACACACGTGCTACAATGGATGGTACAAAGGGCAGCAAAACCGCGAGGTTAAGCGAATCCCATAAAACCATTCTCAGTTCGGATTGCAGGCTGCAACTCGCCTGCATGAAGCCGGAATCGCTAGTAATCGCGGATCAGCATGCCGCGGTGAATACGTTCCCGGGCCTTGTACACACCGCCCGTCACACCACGAGAGTTTGTAACACCCGAAGTCGGTGGGGTAACCGTAAGGAGCCAGCCGCCTAAGGTGGGACAGATGATTGGGGTGAAGTCGTAACAAGGTAGCCGTATCGGAAGGTGCGGCTGGATCACCTCCTTTCTAAGGAAATATGTGAAGCTAGACTTCATATAAAAAGACGCTTTTTGTTTTGTTTAGTTTTGAGAGATCTTTTGAATAACAACAAAGAATGATAGAAAACATAAGTACATAATAGTACTAAGATGTAGAAATCGATAAATTGGTGTATTGTTCTTTAGAATCTCCATAATCTATAAGAGGGCCTATAGCTCAGCTGGTTAGAGCGCACGCCTGATAAGCGTGAGGTCGATGGTTCGAGTCCATTTAGGCCCACCATTTTTATAAAAGCATATTCAAACTTAGGGGCCTTAGCTCAGCTGGGAGAGCGCCTGCCTTGCACGCAGGAGGTCAGCGGTTCGATCCCGCTAGGCTCCACCAAAACGATCATGTTCCTTGAAAACTAGATAATAACGACACATTCATTGAAGAAAGTGAAAATCTTTTTTCATTATTTGATGACGGTTTGACCGTTGGTCAAATAGATAAACGAATGATAAAACGCAGTAATCTGCCGCTTATCATTAATTTAAGGTTAAGTTAGAAAGGGCGCACGGTGAATGCCTTGGCACTAGGAGCCGATGAAGGACGGGACTAACACCGAAATGCTTCGGGGAGCTGTAAGTAAGCATCGATCCGGAGATATCCGAATGGGGAAACCCACTGTTCGTAATGGAGCAGTATCAATATCTGAATACATAGGGTATTGAAGGCAGACCCGGGGAACTGAAACATCTAAGTACCCGGAGGAAGAGAAAGCAAAAGCGATTTCCTGAGTAGCGGCGAGCGAAACGGAATAAGCCCAAACCAAGAGGCTTGCCTCTTGGGGTTGTAGGACACTCTATACGGAGTTACAAAGGAACGGAGTAGACGAAGCGATCTGGAAAGGTCCGTCGAAGAAGGTAACAACCCTGTAGTTGAAACTTCGTTCCCTCCAGAGTGGATCCTGAGTACGGCGGGACACGTGAAATCCCGTCGGAAGCTGGGAGGACCATCTCCCAAGGCTAAATACTCCCTAGTGACCGATAGTGAACCAGTACCGTGAGGGAAAGGTGAAAAGCACCCCGGAAGGGGAGTGAAAGAGATCCTGAAACCGTGTGCCTACAAGTAGTCAGAGCCCGTTAATGGGTGATGGCGTGCCTTTTGTAGAATGAACCGGCGAGTTACGATCCCGTGCAAGGTTAAGTTGAAGAGACGGAGCCGCAGCGAAAGCGAGTCTGAATAGGGCGAAATAGTACGTGGTCGTAGACCCGAAACCAAGTGATCTACCCATGTCCAGGGTGAAGTTCAGGTAACACTGAATGGAGGCCCGAACCCACGCACGTTGAAAAGTGCGGGGATGAGGTGTGGGTAGGGGTGAAATGCCAATCGAACTTGGAGATAGCTGGTTCTCTCCGAAATAGCTTTAGGGCTAGCCTCAAGTGAAGAGTC
This sequence comes from Nanhaiella sioensis, assembly GCF_046557775.1. Lineage (NCBI taxonomy): Bacteria > Bacillati > Bacillota > Bacilli > Caryophanales > Bacillaceae > Nanhaiella > Nanhaiella sioensis. The sequence continues at coordinate 2,158,316 of NZ_JBKAEG010000001.1, read as the reverse complement.
TTGGAGGTAGAGCACTGATTGGACTAGGGGCCCCCAACGGGTTACCGAATTCAGTCAAACTCCGAATGCCAAAGACTTATACTTGGGAGTCAGACTGCGAGTGATAAGATCCGTAGTCGAAAGGGAAACAGCCCAGACCACCAGCTAAGGTCCCAAAGTATACGTTAAGTGGAAAAGGATGTGGAGTTGCATAGACAACCAGGATGTTGGCTTAGAAGCAGCCACCATTTAAAGAGTGCGTAATAGCTCACTGGTCGAGTGACTCTGCGCCGAAAATGTACCGGGGCTAAACGTATCACCGAAGCTGTGGACTGTCCTTACGGACAGTGGTAGGAGAGCGTTCTAAGTGCAGCGAAGCTAGACCGAGAGGACTGGTGGAGCGCTTAGAAGTGAGAATGCCGGTATGAGTAGCGAAAGAGGGGTGAGAATCCCCTCCACCGAATGCCTAAGGTTTCCTGAGGAAGGCTCGTCCGCTCAGGGTAAGTCGGGACCTAAGCCGAGGCCGAAAGGCGTAGGCGATGGACAACAGGTTGAGATTCCTGTACCACCTCCTCACCATTTGAGCAATGGGGGGACGCAGAAGGATAGGGTAAGCGCACTGTTGGATATGTGCGTCCAAGCAGTTAGGCTGACAAGTAGGTAAATCCGCTTGTCATAAAGGCTGAGCTGTGATGGCGAGGGAAATATAGTACCGAAGTTCCTGATTCCACACTGCCAAGAAAAGCCTCTAGCGAGGTGAGAGGTGCCCGTACCGCAAACCGACACAGGTAGGCGAGGAGAGAATCCTAAGGTGAGCGAGAGAACTCTCGTTAAGGAACTCGGCAAAATGACCCCGTAACTTCGGGAGAAGGGGTGCTTTTTAGGGTGAATAGCCCTGAGAAGCCGCAGTGAAAAGGCCCAGGCGACTGTTTAGCAAAAACACAGGTCTCTGCGAAGCCGCAAGGCGAAGTATAGGGGCTGACACCTGCCCGGTGCTGGAAGGTTAAGAGGAGGGGTTATCCGTAAGGAGAAGCTCTGAATCGAAGCCCCAGTAAACGGCGGCCGTAACTATAACGGTCCTAAGGTAGCGAAATTCCTTGTCGGGTAAGTTCCGACCCGCACGAAAGGTGTAACGATCTGGGCACTGTCTCAACGAGAGACTCGGTGAAATTATAGTACCTGTGAAGATGCAGGTTACCCGCGACAGGACGGAAAGACCCCGTGGAGCTTTACTGTAGCCTGATATTGAATTTTGGTACAGCTTGTACAGGATAGGTAGGAGCCGTAGAAACCGGAGCGCTAGCTTCGGTGGAGGCGTCGGTGGGATACTACCCTGGCTGTATTGAAATTCTAACCTACGGAGCTAATCGCTTCGGGAGACAGTGTCAGGTGGGCAGTTTGACTGGGGCGGTCGCCTCCTAAAAAGTAACGGAGGCGCCCAAAGGTTCCCTCAGAATGGTTGGAAATCATTCGAAGAGTGCAAAGGCATAAGGGAGCTTGACTGCGAGACCTACAAGTCGAGCAGGGACGAAAGTCGGGCTTAGTGATCCGGTGGTTCCGCATGGAAGGGCCATCGCTCAACGGATAAAAGCTACCCCGGGGATAACAGGCTTATCTCCCCCAAGAGTCCACATCGACGGGGAGGTTTGGCACCTCGATGTCGGCTCATCGCATCCTGGGGCTGTAGTCGGTCCCAAGGGTTGGGCTGTTCGCCCATTAAAGCGGTACGCGAGCTGGGTTCAGAACGTCGTGAGACAGTTCGGTCCCTATCCGTCGTGGGCGTAGGAAATTTGAGAGGAGCTGTCCTTAGTACGAGAGGACCGGGATGGACACACCGCTGGTGTACCAGTTGTCCTGCCAAGGGCATAGCTGGGTAGCTATGTGTGGAAGGGATAAGTGCTGAAAGCATCTAAGCATGAAGCCCCCCTCAAGATGAGATTTCCCATAGCGTAAGCTAGTAAGATCCCTCGAAGATGACGAGGTTGATAGGTCTGAGGTGGAAGCGTGGTGACACGTGGAGCTGACAGATACTAATAGATCGAGGACTTAACCAAGTTAGAAATGCAGAGCAAGCTTTGTTCAATGAATGTCTATTATCTAGTTTTGAAGGAATATCAACTTATTCCTACATATTATGTCTGGTGGCGATAGCGAAGAGGTCACACCCGTTCCCATACCGAACACGAAAGTTAAGCTCTTCAGCGCCGATGGTAGTTGGGGGTTTCCCCCTGTGAGAGTAGGACGTTGCCAGGCAATTAAAAAACACAGAGAATTCTCTGTGTTTTTTTGTCTGCTTTTTTTGCAATGTACAAGTTTCTTTGAATGTGTTGACTTAAAAAATTTGAAAGATATGTTGTACTTATTGCGTATAGACATACACATTTATTTTAAAAAAGAAATACACTAATAGAAATAGTAAAAACAATTATTCTGTAACCAAAATTCTAAATTATGTATAAATTTTAAAAATACTGATGATAATAAGTGTATGGAGGTGGAGGTGTTGAGTTCACTTGTAGTAAAACAACTTATTGGGGAAACGTGTTTAATATGTGAACAGAGAAAGTATCAAGGAATTCATTTATATAAGACATTTATTTGTATTGAATGTGAAAAGAATATGATAACAACGGATACGAGCGATCCAAAGTATCAGTTTTATCTACAACAGTTAAAGAAGGCAACATCTTCATAGATCAATACCATATCACACTACAAATAATTATTTACTGAAATATCATAATTAATTTCAGAACACTTGTGTACATAGATACATAAGTGTTTTTATTAAGGCTCTTTTTGTAGCTATACTATGTATTATAGGGGATAGTTACATAATAATAATGTTTAGATCTTAGTCTTATAGCAAATAATTACTGTTATAATATGCCTTATTTAATAAGATTTTAAAGCTTGAAATAAGTTATAATAATGAGGTATGTAAAGTATATAATTCCGTTCTGGAAGGAGTAATAATGGATCAAAAATTAACACCTTTGTTTGATGCGTTAGTTCAACATATTAATAATAACCCGCATTCATACCATGTTCCTGGCCATAAATATGGTTCCCTCTTCCCTGAAAAAGGTATTAACTTCTTTGAAGATATATTAAGAATAGATGCGACTGAATTAACAGGGTTAGATGATTTACATGCACCTGAATCTGCTATTGCACAAGCCCAACAATTAACTGCTGAGTTATATGGTGTAGACCAGAGTTTTTTTTTAGTTAATGGCAGCACAGCTGGTAATTTAGCAATGGTACTTGCTGTATGTGAGAAAAATGACACTGTTCTTGTACAAAGGAATAGTCATAAGTCTATTTTTAATAGTATTCAATTGGCAGGGGTTAAGCCAGTTTTTTTAGCCCCTTATTATGATGATATAGTAAAAAGTGCAGCTCATGTCCCAATTGATACGATTAAACGAGCAATTAAAGAACATCCTAAGGCGAAGGCTATCATTTTAACAAATCCCAATTATTATGGGCAGTCAGTTGACTTAACAGAGGTTATTTCATATGCTCATGATTATGATATTCCAGTATTAGTTGATGAAGCACATGGTGCTCATTTTAATCTAGGTCAGCCATTCCCTATTTCTGCAATTGAGTGTGGAGCTGATATTGTTGTTCATTCCGCACACAAAACCTTACCCGCAATGACTATGGGGTCATTTATTCATGTCAAAAGTAATCTTGTTGATATAAATAATTTGGTGTATTACTTACAGCTATTTCAAACAAGTAGTCCCTCTTATCCCATAATGGCTTCTTTGGATTTAGCAAGATACTATCTTAACGATATAAAACATACTAGCATAATCAATCAACTTGTTAAGAAAATAAATCAATATACTGAGGTTTTACATTCTATACCACAAATTAAAGTAGCGAGAACAAATAATCCATCTATATTAACTGACCCATTGAAGGTTACCATTCAATCTAATTGTGTATTATCTGGATATGATCTCCAAAAATTATTTGAGGATTATGGAGTTTATACAGAATTAGCCGATCCTGATAATGTGTTGTTCATATTTCCATTATCAAATGATGAAAACTTATTTAAGCCGTTACTTTCTATAGAGAATATTTTACATTCTGTCGAAATAACTAAAACGAAGAGTTCTAACGTAAAAATGTATTCGAACGATAACATTTCTACTTTAACTATTTCATATAGCCAGTTAAAAAGCTACAATAAGAAAGTAATTCCGTTAAAAGATGCGGTAGGTCAATTATGTGCTCAAATGTTAATACCTTATCCGCCAGGAGTACCACTTTTAATAGTAGGAGAAGTAATTACAGAATCTCATATTGAAAGAATCCTTAATTTTAAGGAATTGGGTGCTAAATTTCATGGTGGACAATTATTGAAGCAAAACGAGATAGAAATTTTTGATAGATAGCAAAGGAGAATATTGAGTGTCTGGATATTTTTTTTCTTTTGAAGGCCCTGAAGGTGCTGGAAAAACAACAATCATTGATAAATTAGCAAATTATTTATATAAAAAAGGGTATGATGTCATTTCAACTCGTGAACCTGGAGGCATTGCTATTTCAGAGCAAATTAGGAATGTAATATTAGATCAACAGAACGATACAATGGATGGTCGTACAGAAGCTTTGTTATACGCAGCTGCAAGACGGCAACATCTCGTCGAAAAGGTAATCCCAGCCTTAGAAGAAGGGAAAGTAGTATTGTGTGACCGTTTTATAGATAGCTCACTTGCTTATCAAGGTTATGCTAGAGGAATTGGTATTGATGAAGTTTTTGGCATAAATAAGTTTGCCATTAACAACTTAATGCCTCATTTTACTTTATATTTTGATATAGAGCCAATTGTGGGACTACAAAGAATTCAACAAAATAATAAAAGAGAGGTTAATAGGTTAGATATGGAGAACATCTCCTTTCATGAGAGGGTGCGTGAAGGATATTTATTATTAGTTGACCGCTTTTCAGATCGTATTAGACTAGTCGAGGCAGACAGGCCGCTTGAAGAGGTATTCAATGAAGCAAAAATGCATATAGAGCATTTTATAGAAGGACATAAACGATAATAATTTAAAATTCATGATAAGTGCCTAGGTAAAGTGATGGAAAATGATGTTATAATAAACGAAACATAAACGATATTTTCCAACATCCTAAACATGATGATATAGGAATTTCGTGATAAAATGATAGGAGGCTGATGTTATGAAATTAATTTTAGCAGTCGTCCAAGATCAGGATAGTAATCGATTATCAAATGCACTAGTTGACCATAATTTTCGAGCGACAAAGCTTGCAAGTACAGGTGGTTTTTTAAAATCTGGAAATACAACATTTATAATTGGAACAGAAGATATTCGTGTTGAAAAAGCCTTACAGGTCATAAAAGAAAGTTGCCAACATCGTGATCAATTAGTTGCCCCTATTTCTCCAATGGGTGGAAATGTAGATACTTACGCATCATATCCGGTTGAAGTAGAGGTAGGAGGAGCTACAGTATTTGTTCTTCCAATCGATCAATTTCACCAATTTTAGACGGATATGAGGTATTTATAATGAAAATTAACCAAGATGTAAAGACAACCATTGAAAAGGCTCAACCAGAAATTAAGCAATCATCTAGTAATCAAATGAAGTTTAATGAGCTTGTACAGAAACAAGATTCAAAAATGCATGTTGAACAGTTAAACAAGCTTATGAAAGATATTGAAGTAGCTGGTAATTTGCTCGCTCGCTCAAGAACATTTAAGGATTTAACTAAGTATAAAGCGTTAGTGAAACGCTTCGTGGAGCAAGCTGTTGATTTCGGCATGGACTTAAAGCAATCTCATAGTTGGAATTCTAGGGGACAGGGTAGAAAGCTAAAAATTATCGAAAACATCGATCAAGAGTTGATTGATTTAGCTGATACACTGATAGATAAAGAAAGTAATTCAATTTCTCTATTAAATAAAATAGGGATTATAAAAGGATTATTAATAAATTTGTATACGTAAGAGAGTGATGTTTGTGGTAAATGATACGTGGGACAAGCTAGAAACCTATCAACCGACAATAATAAAAATGCTCACTAATAGTATACTTAAGGATAGAGTAGCCCACGCATATATATTTGAAGGTGGTCGAGGTACAGGAAAGAAACATGTTAGCCTTATGCTAGCTAAAAGCATGTTATGTAAACATTTGAATGGAAGCATGCCTTGCCAAAATTGTATCAATTGTCGTAGGGTTGATTCGAAAAATCACCCTGATGTGCATATCATTGAACCAGATGGCCAATCAATTAAAAAATCACAAATTCAAGATTTACAAAGTGAATTTTCTAAAACTGGAGTAGAGTCATCTAAAAAGTTATATATTATTGAACATGCTGATCGGATGACGACAAATGCTGCTAACAGTCTATTGAAATTTTTAGAGGAGCCTGATTCTGATACAATCGCTATTCTCCTTACAGAAAATATACAGAAAATGTTAAATACTATTATTTCTCGTTGTCAAGTGTTATCTTTTCAACCAATTTCTTCAATTGTTATGAAAGATTTCCTATTAGACAAAGGGGCTCCAAACCATTTAGCTGCAATAGTGGCTCAATTGACCAATAACTTTGAAGAAGCAACGGAATTATGTCAAGATGATTGGTTTGCGCAATCTAGGATGATAGTGATACAATTATATGAAATGCTAAATATGAATTATGCTAAAGCTTTATTATATATTCAGGAGAAGTGGCTCTCCCATTTCAATGATAAAGACAAGCTTGATAGTAGTTTAGACTTATTATTACTTTTATTAAAAGATTTACTATATATTCAGTTAGGTGAAAATGAATACGTTGTGTATACTGACCAATTAGAAAAATTAAATCAATATGCCCTTCATATTTCTCAAAATCATATTGCTGAACAAATGTCAGCAGTTTTAGAGGCCAAAAGTCGTTTACACACCAACATGAATCCACATTTATTAATGGAACAACTTGTATTGAATTTGCAGGAGGGATTTTAATTTGTATGATGTAGTTGGTGTACGTTTTAAAAAAGCTGGGAAAATTTATTATTTTGATCCAGGGGAATTTAAAATAGATGATGGAGAATTTGTTATAGTAGAAACAGTTCGTGGAATTGAATTCGGCAAGGTAGTTATAAATAAAAAACAAGTCGATGAGAGTGACATAGTTCTTCCATTAAGAAAAGTTATTAGAATTGCTGAATCAAAAGATAAACTTATTGTTGAAGAGAATAAACAAGCTGCACAAGAAGCATATGAAGTATGCATCGAAAAGGTTAATCAACATGGCTTGGAGATGAAACTAGTAGATGTAGAGTATACCTTTGACCGAAATAAGGTAATTTTCTACTTCACAGCAGATGGCCGCGTTGATTTTAGAGAACTAGTAAAAGATCTTGCAGCTATTTTTCGAACAAGAATTGAATTGCGTCAAATTGGTGTTCGTGATGAAGCCAAAATGTTAGGTGGTATAGGTCCGTGTGGAAGAATGCTCTGCTGTTCGACATTTTTAGGGGACTTTGAACCAGTCTCTATAAAAATGGCAAAAGACCAAAACCTCTCTTTAAATCCTACTAAAATATCTGGTCTATGTGGCCGGTTGATGTGTTGCTTAAAGTATGAAAATGATGAATACGAATCTGCTAAACAACTGCTACCTGATATTGGGGAGAAGATCGTAACACCTAATGGAGCAGGCCGTGTAGTTGGATTGAATATATTAGAACGTGTATTACAAGTCGAGTTAAACGATAGAGAACGAGTAATTGAATACACATTGGATGAATTAATGAACGAGGGAGCTGTATCAATTCAAGCCACAGATTAATGAGGTGGATTTTGTGGATAAAAAAGAGATTTTTCATTCAGTAAGCAGTATGGAGGAGCAAATAGGGCATTTATATCGTCAACTGGGAGAGCTAAAAGATCATCTTGCACAATTATTGGAAGAAAATCATCATTTAATAATTGAGAATGAGCATCTTAGACGTAGATTAGAGCAAACCTCAGAAGAGCCAAAAAAATTAAAGAAAAACAAATCTAATAACAAAAGGAAACAAAATAAGCAAGTCGATATTGGGGAGGGTTATGATAATTTAGCCCGCTTATATCAAGAAGGATTTCATATATGTAATGTTCACTATGGTAGTGTTCGTGCAGAAGGAGATTGCTTGTTTTGTTTATCATTTTTAAATAAAAAATAATGTATAGTCTTCCACTTTGGGAGACTATTTTTACTAGGAATTTTAATAACTATAGAAGTGACAAACTTTTAATTAGGCACTTTTCACTTAAAATTGAGTGACGGAAATGTATTGTCATAAGAAAAGGTGCCGAATGTGTTTAGTTCTTAATGCGACAACATCGTTATAAACAGAAAGGAGTGTCTATGATGGTTGAGCTTATAGGGGATGAGCGATTAGATCATTTACTTGGTGAAAATATGAGAATTATTCAGAGCCCATCGATGTTCGCCTTTTCACTAGATACAGTTTTATTAGCTAAATTTGTTTATGTACCAATTCAAAAGGGTAATTTAATTGATTTATGCTCAGGAAATGGAGTTATACCATTATTACTTAGTAAAAGGACAAAAGGGCATATTACAGGAGTCGAAATCCAAGAAAAAATTTATCAGATGGCTGAGAGAACAATTGCATTTAATAAGCTAGATAGCCGTATAAAATTTATCCATGGCGATATAAAAGATATGCCCACATTATTAGGACAAGGAAAGTATGACATTGTTACTTGTAATCCACCTTATTTTCCAACACCTAGTAATGAAGAAATTAATAAAAATGAACATTTAGCAATTGCTAGACATGAAATTTATTGTACGCTAGAGGATACAATTAGAGTAAGTAGTACGCTACTTAAACAGGGGGGAAAAGCAGCATTTGTACATCGACCAGGTCGCCTTATTGACATGATTACATTAATGAGGAAATATCGTTTAGAGCCAAAAAGATTACAATTCGTTTACCCACGACATGGAAGAGAAGCAAATACTCTATTAATTGAAGCGACGAAGGATGGAAGCCCAGATTTGAAGTTATTACCCCCGCTAGTTGTATATAATGAACACAATGAATACACTGACGATGTGAGGAACATTCTATATGGAAAGTAAACAGCATTTCTTATATGTATTAGAATGCAGTGATGGAAGCTATTATGCTGGTTATACAAATGACCTTAAGAAACGCATAAGAACACATAATGAGGGCAAAGGGGCAAAGTATACGAGAGGACGTATTCCCGTAACATTACTGTTCTCCAAATCGTATGCTACAAAAAATGAAGCACTTCGGGCAGAATGGGACTTCAAGCAACTTAAAACACGACAGAAGAAAGAGCAATTTATAGCAAAGGAGAACAAACTAAAGTATGTGGCAACAAAACAGCTTTCAAAACGATAATACCGAGGGGTGCTTATATCTTGTTCCAACACCTATTGGTAATTTAGAAGATATGACATATAGAGCCATACGTATACTTAAAGAGTCAGACATTATAGCAGCAGAAGATACAAGACAAACGAAAAAGCTATTGAATTACTTTCAAATATCAAATGCAGTCATGAGTTATCATGAGCATAATAAAGAGACGAGTGGCGAAAAAATAATAAACCTGCTTAAATCAGGAAAAAAGGTAGCATTAGTTAGTGATGCAGGGATGCCGACAATTTCTGACCCAGGTTTTGAAATTGTTGTTGCAGCATTAAAAGAGCAGTACAAGGTGATTCCATTGCCAGGTGCAAATGCAGCATTAACATCGTTAATTGCTTCTGGAATAAAAACACAACCTTTTTATTTTTACGGATTTTTACCTCGTCACAAAAAAGAAAAACGGAAACAATTGGAGCTTTGTAACCAAGTACAAGAAACGATGATATTTTATGAATCACCGCATAGGTTGCAAGAGACGTTAAAAATAATGTTAGACCAATTAGGTGATCGCCCTGCAGTCCTTTCAAGAGAGCTGACAAAAAAGTATGAAGAATTTATAAGGGGAACGATACAAGATCTATTGCAATGGTCTCAGCAATCGAATGTGCGTGGTGAGTTTTGTATTATAGTAGAAGGAAGTAGTATAGAAAGTCATATGGAAAATCAATGGTGGGAAGAATTAACTGTTGTAGAGCATATCGATTATTATATAAATAAACAATCGTACACTTCAAAGGATGCTATAAAAAAAGTAGCAAAAGATAGGGATATGGTAAAAAGAGAAGTTTATCAACAATACCATATAAAGTAGAATTCAAATTATGATCCTTTTTCCTAGGAAATAAATGGGTGTTTTCGTAGTTATTGTTGCTTTTTTTGCAATAAGAGCTAAACACGAATATTACTAATGTTCGGGATATCTTTTCTTATCTAAAAACTACAAAAGTCAATATATAATACACGACATGAGTTTCTCAAATTAAAGTAAAAACAACAACATAGTTTTCGAAAAATAGCCAAATAAAAAGAAAAAAGCGCCTTATAGACATTCCATATAACGGAAATCTCTGTAAAGCGCTTGTTTTTATAATAACTTCATTATTTTACTAGGTTTGATTTAATTTCATCTATTAGCTTTTCTGCACCTTCAGGACTTAGAATAATTTTACCCTCGGCAAGAGTCAAATTATCATCAGATACTTCCCCTGTTACTTGACAAGTCATATTAGGCTTGTACTTTTTCAAAATAATTCTATCATCATCAACGTAGATTTCTAGTGCATCCTTTTCTGCAATTCCTAGTGTACGTCTAAGTTCAATCGGGATTACTACACGACCTAACTCATCAACCTTACGAACTATACCTGTAGATTTCATAATAAAATACTCCTCTCAGTAGTACAAAAATTTTTATTATCTCTTAAATTCGTCATTATTCGACAAATAATTATTTTCTTTATAATACCAGTGTTTCCCATGCTAGTCAATAAATTTAATTGAAATATATGTAGTGTTTTTAAAAAAATGGTATTATATATTGAGATAACTATTGTTTTAATAGGATTTAAGTTAAAATGCTATAAAATAACTAAATGGTAAATATTTAGAAAATAATCCATTTATTCTTAACTTTTTCAAACAATTTACCAATAGAGTTAAGAATTATTATAAATAAAATTCGACAAATTTCAACTATAAATCGACAAAAAAATACTGGAAAATAAATACTAAAAAAATTTGAAATTTGATTCGACTATATGTTTTACAATAAAATAAACAATAAATCCTATACACTAGTTAAAGAAGCTTATCTTTATAGTAAACTAAGGTTTATAATTATTGATTTGTTATTACATAAGGAGGAAAAGATGAAACAAGGAGCTAATAACTTTTATATTACTACCCCAATATATTATCCAAGCGGCAAGTTGCATATAGGACATGCTTATACAACGGTCGCAGGTGATGCGATGGCCCGTTATAAAAGACTTAAAGGTTATAATGTGATGTATTTAACGGGTACGGATGAACACGGTCAAAAAATTCAGCAAAAGGCTGATGAAAAAGGGATTTCCCCTCAAAAGTATGTAGATGACATTGTATCAGGAATACAGGAATTGTGGAAAAAATTAGATATTTCGTATGATGATTTTATACGAACGACGCAACCAAGGCATAAAGATATTGTTGAGAAGATTTTTGATCAACTTGTTAAACAGGAAGATATTTATTTAGATGTATATGAAGGGTGGTACTGTACACCTTGTGAATCTTTCTACACTGAACGTCAATTAGTCGACGGAAAATGCCCAGATTGTGGACGTGCTGTAGAAAAAGTGAAAGAGGAATCATATTTCTTTAAAATGGGGAAATATGTTGATAGACTGCTAAAATTCTACGAAGACAATCCTCATTTTATTCAGCCAGAATCGCGAAAAAATGAAATGATAAATAATTTCATTAAACCTGGCCTAGAGGACTTAGCTGTATCAAGAACAACGTTTGATTGGGGAATAAAGGTTCCTGGCGATCCTAAGCATGTCATTTACGTGTGGATAGATGCTTTGACAAATTATATTACAGCATTGGGATATAGCTCAGAAAATGATGAAAAATTTCAAGCTTATTGGCCAGCCGATGTACATCTGGTTGGTAAAGAAATAGTACGTTTTCATACGATATATTGGCCTATAATGCTTATGGCATTGGACTTACCTCTACCAAAAAAAGTATTTGCTCACGGTTGGCTCCTCATGAAGGACGGCAAAATGTCGAAATCGAAAGGTAATGTTGTTGATCCTGTATCTTTAATTGACCGATATGGCTTAGATGCATTACGTTACTATCTACTTAGAGAAGTTCCATTTGGGGCAGATGGCGTGTTTACCCCAGAAGGGTTTGTAGAAAGGATAAATTTTGATTTGGCTAATGATTTAGGTAACTTACTCAATAGAACCATTGCTATGATTCAAAAGTACTTTGATGGGGAGATACCTAGATATAACGGTTCTAAAACAGACTTTGACAATGAACTTGTAACAATGAACGAAAAAGTTGTAGAGAAATATAGTGATGCTATGGAGAAAATGGAGTTTTCAGTTGCGCTTTCTTCCGTGTGGCAATTAATTAGTCGATCAAATAAATATATTGATGAAACTCAGCCATGGTTGTTAGCGAAAGATGAAAATAGTAGAGAACAGCTTGCTTCAGTTATGACACATTTAGTGGAATCACTACGTAGAGTGGCAATCTTATTACAGCCATTTTTAACACAGACACCGTCACTCATGTTTGAGCAAATGGGAATTACTGATGACAAATTAAAGCAATGGGATAGTTTAGCACAATTTGGGCTTATTCCACCAAATGTAACAGTGAACAAAGGGGAACCTATTTTTCCAAGGTTGGATATGGAGGAAGAGGTTGAGTATATTAAACAACAAATGCAAGGTGATGTTGTTGAAAAAACTGAGAAAACTGAGAAGAATGAGCCTGAACTAGATGAAATTACGATTGATGACTTTATGAAAATCGATTTAAGGGTTGCAGAGGTTATACATGCTGAGCCAGTGAAGAAAGCAAATAAATTGTTAAAACTTCAATTAGATTTAGGGTATGAACAACGTCAAGTTGTATCAGGAATAGCAGAGCATTATAAGCCTGAGGAGTTAGTTGGACAAAAAGTCATTTGTGTAACGAACTTAAAACCAGTTAAACTTCGTGGTGAATTATCACAAGGAATGATTCTAGCAGGTAAAAATGAGGGCATGCTGTCTTTAGCATCTGTTAATCAAAATCTACCTAATGGAACAAAAGTAAAATAGTTATAGTACACAGCATAGGTTGTCTTTGTTGTCTCATTTATAGGTGAATAACAAGGCTTTTAGGTTTTCAATTAGAGGTGTTCTGCTCATTATAGAAGTGGAACACCTTAATTTAATCTAAATTTAACATAATTGTATTGCTAGAGAACTTAAAAATTGAAAAGAGGTTTTAAGATGTTATTTGATACACATGCACACCTAAATGCTACGCAATTTGACGAGGATGTAGTAGATGTCATTAATCGTGCTAAAATGGAAGGTGTATCCCATATAGTTGTTGTTGGTTTTGATCGCCAAACAATTACTCGCGCTATGGAACTTACTGAAATGTATGACTTTATTTATGCTGCAGTTGGTTGGCACCCAGTTGATGCAATAGATATGGTTGATGAGGACCTATCATGGATTGAAGAATTGGCAAGTCATCCAAAAGTAGTTGCGATTGGGGAAATGGGGCTAGATTATTATTGGGATAAATCACCAAAAGATGTTCAGAAAGAAGTGTTCCGCAAACAAATTAAACTAGCAAAAAAGGTAAACTTACCAATTATTATTCATAATCGCGAAGCAACAGCTGATGTTTTACAAATTCTTGAGGAAGAGAATGCTGAACAAGTTGGTGGGATTATGCATTGCTTCACCGGAAGTGTAGAGGTAGCTAAAAAGTGTATGGATATGAACTTTTATATTTCACTCGGGGGTCCTGTCACATTTAAAAATGCAAAAAAGCCTAAAGAAGTTGCTAAGGATATACCGTTAGAAAATCTTCTTATAGAAACAGACTGTCCGTATTTAGCTCCACACCCTTATCGTGGGAAACGTAATGAGCCGAGCTATGTAAAGTATGTTGCTGAATCCATTGCTCATTTAAAAGGAATTACAGTTGAGGAAGTTTCTGAAAAAACAGCGTTAAATGCAAAAAAATTATTCGGCATAAAATGATAAATTTCTTTGTCTTTTGCTGAAGAGACTTGTCTAACGATATCTGACCTTGAGTAAATTCTACATCCTTTACTATTGTAGGTGATGGGAGTGTCGATAATTCTCCCTTTTCTTTTTTAGTTATTTTTTGCATAATGTTGTATATCGAAAGTGAAAAGGAGGTCAGGGTTGACAGATAGTAACTAACTATATATAATCTCTCCGAGGAGAAGGAGGCGTTTTTCATCGAGTTATCAAGATTGAAAAATCTGTTTTTTAAGCCCTTCAAGAAAGAGAGATTAGCTATAATTATTAGTAGTTTCATAGCTATCTCAGCTGGATTAGTCTTTATCATTTTCCAAGCTACGAAGGAAAGAGTTACACTAACTCTTGATGGTTATACGCAGGTAGTTAATACACATGCGGATACAGTTAATGAGCTGTTAGACGAATATGATGTCAATGTAAAACCTGCAGACAAAGTAAATCCATCGGTGGATACACCAATAAGTAATAATATTGAAGTGGTGTGGGAGCCAGCACAGCTTGTTCTCTTTGTAAAAGAGAGGGAAGAGCAAGCGTATTGGACAACTGCAAAAACAGTAAAAGAATTTCTGGCAGAAAATGAAATTGAATTAACAAGTCATGACCGAATTCGACCAGAATTAAGTACAGATATAAGTAATGAAATTGTAGTAACATTTGAAAAGGCATTTCAAATTACACTAAATGTCGGCGGAGAAGATAAACAAGTATGGTCTACTTCGACTACTGTCGCTGACTTTTTAAAGCAGCAAGAGATCACTCTCAATTTACTTGATCGCGTTGAACCCAACTTAACAGAACGAGTGAAAAAGGATTCGGTTATTACTGTGACGAGAGTTGAAAAAGTCACCGATGTAGTGGAAGAGCCAGTCGACTATGCAGTTGTTACTAAAAATGATAGTAAATTATCTAAAGGTGCTTCAAAAGTTCTTTCTGAAGGTAAAGAAGGTTTAGTTGAAAAACAATATGAAGTTATCTTAGAAAATGGCAAAGAAATTTCAAGAACATTAGTAAATACATCGACATTAAAAGAAAGTCTTGACCGTGTTGTAGCTGTGGGTACTAAAGAAGACATTCAAGTATCCCGTGGTACTGAAGGTGGGGAAGAATTTTATGTATCTTCTACCGCATATACTGCAAGTTGTAATGGCTGTAGTGGAATAACCTCTACTGGCATAAATTTAAAAGCAAACCCTCAAGCAAAAGTAATTGCCGTAGACCCTAGTGTTATACCTTTAGGAACTAAAGTATATGTAGAAGGCTATGGTTACGCTGTAGCAGGAGATGTTGGTTCTGCTATTAAAGGCTATAAAATTGATGTGTTTTTCCCGACGAAAGATGAAGCTTATCGATGGGGCAACAAAAAAGTAAAAATAAGAATAATTAATTAACACTTTGTTCATGCGGAGGATTTTTCTATCCTCTGCATTTTTACGTTATAATTGTTTAAGCTAACTTTTTTTAGTATAGATTGTGTAAAAAAGCAGTCATAATAAGGCAAAGAAAATTACTTTCTACATGTTAGACGATTGAACGGGTAAAAAAGTTTCAACTTTTGGAGGAAAAAATAAAAATGATTATAAAAGAAATAATTGTTGTTGAAGGTCGGGATGATACAGTAGCTATTAAACGTGCTGTGCAAGCCGATACGATAGAGACAAATGGATCAGCGATAAATAGTATTGTAATTGAACAAATTCGCTTAGCACAACGTAAGAGAGGTGTTATTATATTTACTGATCCAGACTTCCCAGGTGAGCGCATAAGAAAAATAATATCTGAGCAAGTATCAGGTTGTAAGCATGCATTTCTGCAAAAGTCTGAAGCTATTGGGAAAAATGGAAAAGGTATAGGGGTTGAGCATGCTTCGCCAACTGCGATAAAACAAGCCCTCAAGGATGTAAAGCAAGAAATTGAGGATATACAGGAAGCTATACCTTTTCAAGATCTTGTAGATGCCGGTTTAATTGGTGGTCAGCAGGCAAAATTAAGACGTGAACGATTAGGCAAATATCTCAAAATTGGTTATACAAATGGTAAACAACTACACAAACGTCTAATCATGTTTCAAATATCTAGAGATTCATTTGTAGCTGCATTACGTAAAGTGCTACAGGAGGAGCAAATTCATGAATAAAGATATAGCAACACCTAATCGTACGAGAGCAATTCTTGAGAAGTATGGTTTTTCTTTCAAAAAAAGTTTAGGACAGAATTTTTTAATTGATACGAACGTGTTACGTCGTATTGTAGACCATGCTGAGTTAACTGAAGAGAGTGGAGTAATAGAAATAGGGCCTGGTATTGGAGCGCTTACTGAACATTTGGCTAAAAGTGCTAACAAGGTAGTTTCTTTTGAGATAGATCAACGATTATTACCAGTATTACAAGAAACGTTAAGTATTTACGATAATGTTAAAATAATTCACTCAGATTTTCTTAAAGCAAATGTAGAGCTTGTTATACAAGAAGAGTTTGGCGAAATGAAAGATTTGATGGTAGTTGCGAATTTACCATATTATGTTACAACGCCGATTATTATGAAATTACTAACTGAACAAATCCCAATCAGGGGTATTGTTGTTATGCTGCAGAAAGAGGTTGCTGATCGGATGACAGCTGCTGCGGGAACGAAAGATTATGGATCCTTGTCAATTGCTGTTCAATATTATACAAAGGCTGAGAAGGTAATGACAGTACCTAAAACAGTTTTTGTCCCTCAGCCAAATGTTGACTCTGCTGTTATCCGTTTAACAAGACGAGATGATCCAGTAGTCAATGTAGAGAATGAAGATCACTTATTTACAATTGTTCGCGCGTCATTTGCACAACGGAGAAAAACGATATTAAACAATTTAGTTAATCAATTACCAAATGGAAAGCAGAAGAAAGAAGTAATAGAAGAAGCGCTAAAAAGTGCGAATATTGACCCAAAACGTCGAGGGGAAACATTAGCTATTGAAGAGTTTGCACTGCTCAGTAATATTCTGTTAGAGATCTTTTAGTAAACTAGTCATTGTTGTAAAGAAGAAAAGGTGCCACGAACTCTAGTTTTATACACGTTTAGCTCTTATAACGAAAAGCAACAATTCATGTGAAAACTGCCTTCGTTTAATACATATGAAATATAAAATTACAATTAGCTTTTCAAGCCTCCCTTAATACATGATGTCTTCATGAATTAAGGGTCTTTATTTTTTGGGGGATAGGTACTTCGGCATTTCTTATCACAACAGACATAGATGTTGCATAGCCTAAGTAAAGGAAAACATTTGGATTTAAAGAGCCGCCTCAAATTGTTGCTGGAGTGAAGAGTATGGATGCATGTATTGGCGATATTGTTGCTCGCAAGTCGTATAAATGTGATTTGTTATTTCGTGTGATCAACATTAACAATGATAAGCATGGAAATAAAATTGTGATTTTGTATGGAGAAGATGTCAGACTTGTCGCAGATGCTCCTTATGAAGATATTGTTGTTATCAATGAAAGGGAACAAAAGAAAAGAAAAAAGGTCGATGAAGAGAAGATTGAGCAATCTTATAAGCTATTCCGTCAAGAGTATCAACTCATTAGGCAAAAGAGTGAATATTATGCAACAGAAGGTTATGCTAACACATTTGATTTTTTCCAATTGCCTGGTAAAGTGTTGCATTTAGATGGTGACCCGTTATATTTAAAGAAATGCTTGGCTTTATATGAGAAGATTGGTGTTCCTGTTTTTGGAATACATTGTAATGAGAAAGAGATGCCTCAAAAAGTAACTGGTTATATTGAGAAATTCAGGCCGGATATTCTTGTTGTAACAGGTCATGATGCATATACAAAGGCCAAAGGTGATAAATCCGATTTGAAAGCATATCGACACTCAAAGTATTTTGTCCAAACCGTTCGCCAAGCACGAAATAAAATACCCCACTTGGATCAGTTAGTCATCTTTGCTGGTGCGTGTCAATCTCATTTTGAATCACTAATAAGAGCAGGAGCTAATTTTGCTAGCTCACCTTCAAGAATTAATATTCATGCTTTAGATCCTGTGTATATTGTATCAAAAATAAGTTTTACTCCATTTGTTGATAGAATAAATGTTTGGGAAGTACTTCGTAATACACTTACAGGAGAAAAGGGATTAGGAGGGATTGAAACAAGGGGCGTGTTACGAACTGGGATGCCATATAAACTACAACAAGAAGAAGAGTAAATACTGACTGGGTTGTCATTTGTGGCGACTCAGTTTTTAGTTGTGTACGCCTTTTTTCTTTAATACAAAAAACAACAATTAATGCGAAAACGATCTTTTATTTATACGATCAATAAGGTAGGGTTTTATCCAAGCCTCATAAATAAAAAGTAAAAAAGATGTCAAGAATGATAGATGGATATAGGTTTATATTCTTTGTGCGAAAACAACCATCTATAAGAAAATAGCCGATATAAAAATAATTGGATTATATAACTTTTTAAGCAAAAATCTAACATAAAAAAACAATTTACATATCTAATTAATAATTGGTAAAAATATTTGTAGAGGAAAGTGGAATTTTGTTGTATTATTTTCATTGACAAACAAAATAGATCGTTGATATAATGAAATTTTTATTTGACTATTTTTTGTTAATTTGCTATAATTGATATCGTGAGGTGGAGCGATTATGGGAAAAACATTGTCAGATATAAAAAAGGCATTAGATGGGAATCTAGGCAAACGACTTACCTTGAAAGCAAACGGTGGTCGTAGAAAAACGATTGAACGTTCGGGTGTTCTGGCAGAAACATATCCATCCGTTTTTGTAGTTGAGTTAGATCAAGCTGAAAATGCATTTGAACGTGTTTCATACAGTTATGCAGATGTCCTAACTGAAACAGTTCAATTAACATTTTCTGAAGACGCATCAGGGAATATAGCTGTTAACGGGCAGTAAACCTTAGTTTGCTGCTTTTAATTTTGACTGTTTTCGCATAGAGGTATTCGTATTTTTAAAAAATAAACACGAATTTAGATTTCATGGTGGAATCTTTTCCTCTATAAAACGATGTCTGTTACGTAATTCGACAATATCTTAATCTTCTAGTTGAAGAGCAATAGCAACAAAGTTACGGAAAGAGCCTTTAATTTGGCTGTTTTTTTACGTTAAAAGTTGTTTTTATATAAAAAAATGAATACGAATTAGTTATATGTCTTCATTTTTAATGATGACAAGCTGACGAGGGTATAAAACTTTTTCTAGTTTTTCTACTTTAGCAAAAGCCGACGAAAAGGGCCGATGTTTTATATAGATAGTATGTATAACATTTTACATATGGAGAGTGTTGGTGTATTAAGGAAATATATTAATTGCATCTCTTAAGCTCCAGTTTTTAGCCTAAAACTATGTTAAAAGGAATATTTAGGGTTTCATATTATTAGTAATTTTGTCCTTATACTAAGAGTGTCGTAGTTATTTTGAAAGGAGTTGCTTTTGTTGGGTAGACGCCGCGGAATAATGTCGGATCGATTTAAGGAAGAACTAGCAAAAGAACTTGGTTTTTATGACACCGTTCGTAATGAAGGCTGGGGAGCGATTCGTGCAAGAGACGCTGGTAACATGGTGAAGCGCGCAATTGAACTTGCTGAAGCAAACCTTGTAAATAATGATAAACAAAAGTAATAAATAAACGATTAATAACTGCGATAACCGAAGCCTAGTAGCTTCGGTTTTCTTGCATTACAATTGATTGAAGTCATTATTCAATTTCTGCAATGAATATTATGTGTATAATTTATGGTAAAATGACGTTATAACAATGGAAGAACGAAAAGTAGGTGAAGATTTTGAGACTTTTGGTTAAGGCGCCAGCTAAAATTAATTTATCCTTAGATGTATTACATAAGCGTCCAGATGGATACCATGAAGTGAAAATGATTATGACTACGATAGATTTAGCCGATCGAATTGAGTTAACTGATTTAGCAGAAGATACCATTTCTATCGTATCACATAGTCGCTTCGTTCCAGATGATAGTAGAAATTTAGCATATCAAGCCGCACAGTTATTAAAAAAGAAGTTTGGAGTGCAAAAGGGAGTGTCGATAGGTATTACAAAGACGATCCCGGTTGCGGCTGGTCTAGCAGGAGGTAGTAGTGATGCAGCAGCCACATTACGGGGCTTGAATAAATTGTGGAACCTTGGATTAACAATTGATGAACTGGCGTCATTAGGTGCTGAAATAGGTTCGGATGTATCATTTTGTGTTTATGGAGGAACCGCACTTGCGATGGGACGTGGAGAAAAGATCATTCACATTGATCCACCACCGCATTGTTGGGTTGTGTTAGCAAAACCATCAATAGGTGTTTCTACTGCAGAAGTATATAGAAGACTAGATCTTAATAATGTTGAACACCCAAGAGTAGATGAAATGGTAGATGCTATTCGAGCGCATGATTATCCTTTGATATGCTCACTCTTAGGTAATGTTTTGGAAGATGTTACATTTCAGATGCAGCCTGAGGTTGCACAAATTAAAGAGCAGATGAAACGTTTTGGTGCAGATGCTGTATTGATGAGCGGAAGTGGACCAACGGTGTTTGGTTTAGTTCAACACGATTCTAGAATGCAGAGAGTATACAATGGGCTAAGAGGATTTTGTGATCAAGTATTTGCGGTAAGAATGCTAGGTGAAAGAATCACTCTTGATTAAATACGTATGTTAATGATATATTTACATAAAATATTCGTATTTTGGAGGAATCGAGAATGAAAATACGAAGAAGCGGTCGATTAGTCGATATGACAAATTATTTATTGCAGCACCCCAATCAACTTTTACCTTTAACGATTTTTTCAGAAAGGTATGATTCAGCGAAATCATCTATAAGTGAAGATTTGGCGATAGTTAAACAAACTTTTGAACAGCAAGGTATAGGGACTTTACTAACAGTGCCAGGTGCAGCTGGTGGTGTTAAATATATTCCTGGCGTATCTTCTGAAGAAGCTACGTTAACAATTAATGACTTATGTCATTTAATTGCGAAGCCGGACCGGTTGTTACCGGGAGGATATTTATATATGACAGATATATTAGGTCATCCCCAACTTGTAAACCAAGTGGGTCGATTATTTGCAGCTGTATATGCTGATCGTCCGATAGATGTGGTTATGACAGTTGCTACTAAAGGAATCCCTTTAGCTTACGCAGTTGCATCATATTTAAACGTTCCTGTAGTAATTGTTCGGCGTGATAGCAAAGTGACTGAAGGATCAACAGTAAGTATTAACTATGTTTCTGGATCTTCAAAAAGAATACAAACGATGGTTCTTTCAAAAAGAAGCTTAGATGAGGGAGCTAACGTTCTGATTATCGATGATTTTATGAAAGCTGGAGGAACGATAAACGGCATGATTAGCATGCTCGAAGAATTCAAAGCAAATGTAGCAGGGATTGGTGTACTTGTGGAATCAGAGGGCCTTGAAGAGAGGCTTGTTGATGAATATATTTCGTTAGTAAAACTGACTGAGGTAGACGTTAAGGCTAAGAAAATAGAAGTTAATATAGGTAATTATTTTAATTTCTTAAAGTAACTAGAGGATGGAGGAACTGCTATGAAAAAAATCCAAACAAATCTGGCTCCTCAAGCCATTGGTCCGTACTCTCAAGGGATGGTTGTAAATAATTTGTTTTTTAGTTCTGGACAGATCCCGTTAAAACCTAACGGTGAACTTGTACAAGGGAATGTGGATGAACAGACACACCAAGTTTTTGCTAATTTGAAAGCTGTATTAAAAGAGGCAGGTGCTTCTTTCGATACAGTTATTAAAACTACAGTTTTTATAAAAAATATGGATGACTTTGCTGAGATAAATGAAGTTTATAGTGAATATTTTCCCAACCATCAACCAGCAAGATCATGTGTTGAAGTTGCAAGACTACCGAAAGATGTTCTAGTAGAGATTGAAGTAATCGCATTGATTAAATAATTAGTTTAAAATTCCTATGTTTACTATACCGACCTAATATTTTCAAAAAAATTTACATAATTTGCAGGAAAACTCAAAAATTGTGTTGAATAACATACTAAGTCTTTTAAATTGGGAAAAGGTGGTGAACAGAATGGAAGTAACAGATGTAAGATTACGCCGCGTGAATACCGATGGTCGTATGAGAGCGATTGCATCAATTACTTTAGATCATGAATTCGTTGTACATGATATTCGTGTAATTGATGGGAATAACGGCTTGTTTGTTGCGATGCCAAGTAAACGTACTCCAGATGGGGATTTTCGTGACATAGCTCACCCGATTAACTCAACAACTCGTGGGAAGATTCAAGACGCAGTTTTAGCAGAATATCACCGACTTGGTGAGATAGAAGAATATGAAGAAGCGGGTGCTTCATAAGAAACATTAATATTTTTTACACCAAGAGAGCCTTCACAGATGAAAGGCTCTTTTTCACGTAAGTGTATGGTACAGTTAGACTTATATAAATGGATGTTACCGCACTTTCTACAAGGCATTTTGGTTGTCTAAGCTATTTACATACTAATCATAGCTTTTCATATTAGGATCAAACACAAATACAACTACATTGCGTGGTATCATTTCTTCGAAGAAATGATGACAGCCTCATAAAAATTTATCTCCCTATGCTCATATTAGTAACATGAGCAACAAATTTACGAAAGAGACTTAGGTTGAACTTTCCCCCTCATATAAATCTTCTAATAATTAAAAAATGACCATATGCTCATTCTTTAATGTTTATTCTGACAATATAATGTACTTACGGATGTTTCCTTGAAATTGAAGGCTATTTGAGATAATATTCATAGTGGATAAAAAGGTTACATTGGAGGCCTGTAGATGAAAAACCGATTTGCGGTAATATTGGCCGCTGGGCAAGGTACAAGAATGAAGTCAAAATTATATAAAGTTTTACACCCTGTTTGTGGCAAACCGATGGTTCAACATGTTGTCGAAGAAGTTACAAAAATAGGTGTATCGCAGTTGATAACTGTAGTAGGACACGGTGCTGAACAAGTGAAAGAGCAGCTTGGTAACACTAGTGATTTCGTGTTACAAAAGGAGCAACTAGGTACAGGGCATGCTGTATTACAAGCAGCTCCGCAATTAGAACAGCAAGACGGTATTACTATTGTTTTATATGGAGATACCCCACTTATTACTGAAGCTACCATGAAATCTTTGTTAGAGCACCATGACCATACAAAAGCAAAAGTGACTATTTTAACAGCTATTGCAAATGATCCGACAGGCTATGGAAGAATTGTTAGAGACGATCTAGGCAAAGTCGAAAAGATTGTTGAGCATAAGGATGCCAACGATCAAGAGCTTAGTATTCAAGAGATTAACACAGGAATTTATTGTTTTGATAACAAAGCTTTATTTCATGCATTAAAGCAAGTATCAAATGATAATTCACAAGGTGAGTATTATTTACCCGATGTAGTAGGAATCTTGAAAAATGAAGGTGAAACAGTCTCTGTTTACCAAACCCCGTCTTTTTCAGAAACGTTAGGAGTAAATAACCGAATTCAACTTGCAGAAGCTGAACAAATAATGAAAGAGCGAATAAATAACTACCATATGTTAAATGGAGTGACAATCATTGATCCGCATTCAACATATATATCATCAAATGCTCAAATTGGTCAGGATACAACTATACACCCGGGAACTATCATAGAGGGTGAAACAGTTATTGGAACTGATTGTACAATAGGTCCTCATACAGAGCTGAAAAATTGTCAAATAGGAAGCCAGTCAGTTATTCGTCATTCAGTGGTACACCAAAGTGAGATTGGTAATGAAGTTAATATTGGTCCTTTTGCACATATTCGACCTGATTCTTTAATAAAAGATGAAGTGAAAATTGGTAACTTTGTAGAAGTGAAAAAGTCTATCATTGGAGATGGCAGCAAAGCTTCGCATTTAAGTTATATTGGAGATGCTGAGGTAGGTAAAGGTGTCAATATTGGTTGCGGCTCAATAACAGTGAACTATGATGGTCAAAATAAATATTTAACTAAAATAGAGGATGGCGCTTTTATCGGATGTAATTCTAATTTAGTGGCGCCAGTTACAGTTGGAGAAAGAGCATATGTGGCTGCAGGCTCTACAATTACAAAAGATGTTCCTGGAAGTGCACTATCTATTGCCCGTGCGCAACAAGTAAATAAAGAACAATATGTTAACCGTTTGCGAAAAAAGAAATAATTTATTCTGATATGTTTTAACAACGTCTGGATTTGTTACAATAACTAAGATAATGATTATCGGAGGTTAGTAGGAGAATGCAATCAATCGATCCAAAATTAAAAGTATTTACACTTAGCTCAAATCAAGGTGTAGCTGAAGAAATTGCTAAAGTTATAGGAGTCGAATTAGGAAAAATTGCTGTTGCTCGCTTTAGTGATGGTGAAATACAGATTAATATCGAAGAAAGCATCAGAGGCTGTGACGTATATATTATTCAGTCAACAAGCTCACCAGTGAATCAGAATTTAATGGAATTATTAATTATGATTGATGCTTTAAAACGAGCGTCTGCAAAAACCATTAACATTGTTATGCCGTATTATGGATATGCACGTCAAGATAGAAAAGCTCGTTCTCGTGAGCCGATTACTGCTAAACTAGTTGCTAACCTCATAGAAACCGCTGGAGCAACACGTGTTATAACACTCGATTTACACGCTCCACAAATACAAGGTTTTTTCGATATTCCAATTGATCATTTAATGGGTGTACCGATTTTAGCAGATTATTTCAACAGTAAAGGTCTTGAGGATATAGTGATTGTTTCTCCTGATCACGGTGGTGTGACCCGTGCAAGGAAAATGGCCGATCGTTTGAAAGCACCTATCGCAATAATCGATAAACGTCGACCTAAACCGAATGTAGCTGAAGTAATGAATATTGTTGGTAATGTTCAAGGTAAAACTGCCATTTTAATTGATGACATTATTGACACAGCAGGAACGATTACATTGGCTGCAAATGCACTCGTTGAAAATGGTGCTTCATCGGTGTATGCATGCTGTACACATCCGGTTTTATCGGGTCCAGCTATTGAAAGAATACAGAATTCAAATATAAAAGAGTTAGTCGTTACCAATTCTATTGCATTACATGATGATATGAGAATCGAAAAAATTGTAGAGCTTTCTGTTGCTCCTCTAATTGCAGAAGCGATTGTCCGTGTCCATGAACAAGAATCAATAAGTGCTTTATTTGATTAATTATTATTATTAGGTTTATCTCTACCCGGTTTTGGGGAAAGTTACTCATAGGACGAGTACACAAACCAAACGGGTAGGTGAATAGAATGGCATTATTGCAAGCAAATGAGAGGCAAGATTTTAAACATTCATCAATTAGGAAATTGCGGGAGGAAGGTAAAATCCCTGCAGTTATTTATGGTGAGAATTATGAGAGTAAGGCGATCTTTATTCACGGGGCAGATTTTCTGAAAACGATAAAAGAAGCTGGTCGCAATGGTATTATTACGCTCTCACTTAATAATGATCAACATTCAGTGATGTTGCATGATATTCAAAAAGACCCATTAAAAAGTGACATAGTGCATGCGGATTTTCAGGTTGTTAATATGAAGTCAGAAGTTGAGGTTGATGTAAATATTCAACTCATTGGTGATGCAATTGGTGTCAAGGATGGCGGAGTACTCCAGCAACCGTTACACCAAGTCTCTGTAAGGGCGTTACCTGCTAATATCCCAACTTCCATTGATATAGATGTGTCTAACCTGGAAGTTGGTCAAACGATATCTATTGGTGACATTCAAACAGTAGATAAATTTGACATTAATCATGATATGAGTGAAGTAGTTGCATCAATTTTACCTCCAAAACAAGAAGATGAAATAAATAGTGGTGAAGAACAAGAAACTGGGCAACCTGATAATGTTGAAGGTAGAGAGACAGATGACGAGTAGGTATGCTTACGCATAAAGTGATTAGCCAAAATTGAGTTGAACTTGCTCGAGATTAAGAAAACTTTATCTAGGGTTTGTCGAAGTTGCTTAACCCCATCCTTCAAAAGCATCGTTGTGCTTTTTGTAGGCATGGGGTTCTAGTGCTTGTTGGATGTGTATGAGAAGCTAGTGTGGTCTATAATGTCTAGCTACTACAGTGCCTATCCACCCGAGACAGCTTTAAAAATTCATCCGAAGGAAGGCAAAAAGCTCCTTCGTGTGAATTACATGAGTGTTTGTCTAGATGAGTCTGGTGCTTGCGTTTTTTATTATACATATGGGGGAATCTTGATGAAATTAATTGTAGGTTTAGGAAACCCTGGTAGAGAATATGCTCTAACAAAACATAATGTAGGTTTCATGGTTATTGATCAATTATCGACACGATTTAATATCGATATAGATAAATCTAAGTTTTCAGGATTATATGGAACAGGTATGTATAATGGTGAAAAAGTAATATTATGTAAACCGCTTACATATATGAATTTATCAGGAGAATGTATTGGGCCGTTAATGGACTATTTCGATATACCTATTGAAGATCTATTGATTATCTATGATGACCTGGATTTGCCAACAGGAAAAATTCGTTTAAGAACAAAAGGAAGTGCTGGTGGACATAATGGAATTAAATCCACAGTTAATCATCTTGGCACTCAAGAGTTTAAAAGAGTACGTATAGGAATTGGGAGGCCAACGAATGGCATGGCAATTCCAAATTATGTTCTTACAAAATTTGTTGATGATGAAATTGAAAAGATAAATAATGCTATAAAGGTTTCAACAGATGTATGTGAAGATTGGATTTCATCACCTTTTTTACAAGTAATGAATAAGTATAATTAATCAATGAAATTGAATAACTTCCTAGGATTGCGTAAATACTATCACTAAAACCAATTGGGAGGATAACAAATGTCACTCCATTATTATTGCAGGCATTGTGGTATAAAAGTTGGTAGTATTGAAAGAGTATCACTATATACTGAAAGTTTAGGATTTCAATTACTTTCTGATCAGGAACGTCAAGAGATGTTATCCTACGAAGATAACGGTGATATCAAAGTATTAACAATTTGTGAGGATTGTCAAGAAGCATTAAACCGAAATCCAGATTTCCATCTATATGAAACATTTATTCAGTGAGAAGCTTTGGTCAAATACCAAAGTATTTTCCTGTTTAATGTTGATTATTTTGTAACATTAAGTTGTTTTCCGTAAGCAAATAAACATATCATACAAATAGAGTTCTGAATATATTATCTTTTTTTACGATAATAACGCATACAATTTGATCTAGCATAAAATAGTAACGTATGCAATAAAGAAGTTTTTTTATTTATTTTGGCTGTTTGCGCATTGATTGTAGTTTTTCGTACTAAGATATAAAGTTCGATGCGTTTTTTCTTCTCATTTACAGATGAAAGTCGCACTAACTTTAGCAATAGCAACAAAGTTTTAAAAAAATTCGTAAAAAGTGTAACGCATTTTATATAACTAGAATATTATTAAACCCTGCTAAGTCATTCGAGAGGAGGGGGTTGAATGTTAGGTATACAAGAGTATTTTTTATATAATGATGATTTGGCTTCAATTGTAAACGGCATTGATGAAGGGCTTAAAGAGCAGCTTGTAGCTGGATTATCAGGATCAGCTAGATCTTTATTTTTTGCTTCAATCTATAAAGATACAAATCGCCCGTTACTAATAGTGACACATAACCTCTTTCAAGCGCAGAAGATTTATGATGATTTACTAGGGTTGTTAAGTAGTGATCATGTATTTCTATACCCAGTGAATGAAACAATTGCGTCAGAGATAGGAACTGCTAGTCCAGAATTAAAAGGACAGCGTCTAGAGGTATTGGATTATTGGTGTTCATCAAAAAAAGGTATTGTCATAGCACCTGTTGCAGCTATAAAAAGGTTACTTCCCCCAAAAGAAGTTTGGGATAGCTATCAATTAAATTTCTCAGTAGGAAATGACATAGACATAGATCAATGCTTAAATAAAATTGTATTAATGGGTTACTCAAGAGCATCAATGGTTACAGCACCCGGAGAGTTCAGTGTTAGGGGTGGCATTATTGATATATACCCATTAACTGAAGAGTTTCCAATTAGAATAGAACTTTTTGATACTGAGATAGAGTCAATACGTACATTTGCAATTGATGATCAACGGTCATTGCAAAAGATAGAAAAAGTAACGATTGGTCCGTCAACTGAAATTCTAATAAGTAACGATAAAATCGATCACGTAATTAACTCAATAGAAGATAAACTTGGAGAAAGTTTGAAAAAAACAAAGGACAGTGATGTAAAAAAATTATTAGTGGAAAACATTACTGCTGAAATAGAACAATTAAAAAATGACCAACTTCCGAGTCAAGTATTTAAATATTTATCTCTTTTCTATGAAAAGCCTGCAAGTTTACTAGACTATGTACCTAATAACGGTCTTATTTTATTTGATGAAATGAGCCGTATCCAAGATATTACGACAACCTTAGATAAAGAAGAAGCTGAATGGTACACGAGCCTACTTTCCGAAGGTAAAATTATTCATGATTTACAGCTGTCTCATCATTTTTCTACTCTTATACAAAAGATAGACAAGCCGCTTATTTATTTTTCTTTGTTTTTAAGGCATGTTCAGCAAACAAGTCCACAAAATATTGTCAATATTACTTGTAAGCAAATGCAAAGTTTCTTTGGGCAAATGCATGTATTGAAAACCGAATTAGAAAGATGGAAAAAAGGAAATTATACTGTTGTAGTTTTGGCTCCGAATGAAGAAAGACAGAAGAAGATACAACATGTTCTTGAAGATTATGATTTGAATTTTGCTACAACTGATAGCAATGACAAAATAATAACAGGTACAAATCAAATTGTTATAGGGGATTTAAACACAGGTTTTGATTTGCCTTTACAAAAGCTAGTAGTTATTACTGAAGAAGAATTGTTTAAAAATAGGACGAAAAAAACGAAACCGAGACAGAAGCTATCCAATGCAGAAAGAATTAAGAGCTACTCAGAATTAAAGGTTGGCGATTATGTTGTTCACATTAATCACGGTATCGGTAAGTATATTGGAATTGAGACGCTAGAAATCAATGGTATACACAAAGATTATCTTCATATTGAGTATCAAGGTAGTGACAAGCTATACGTTCCTGTCGAACAAATAAATCAAGTGCAAAAATACGTTGGCTCAGAAGGTAAAGATCCAAAAGTGTATAAGCTTGGCGGAACAGAGTGGAAACGGGTTAAGAAAAAGGTTGAGTCCTCAGTACAAGATATTGCTGATGACTTAATTAAGCTATATGCAGAGCGAGAAGCGAGTAAAGGGTATAGCTATAGCCCTGATGGTGATATGCAGCGAGAGTTTGAGTCGGCTTTCCCATATGAAGAAACAGTAGATCAACTACGTTCAATTGGGGAAATTAAAAAAGACATGGAAAAAGAGCGCCCTATGGATCGGTTATTATGTGGAGATGTAGGGTACGGGAAGACAGAAGTAGCAATCAGAGCAGCATTTAAAGCAATTGTTGATGAAAAGCAGGTTGCTATCCTTGTGCCGACAACGATTTTAGCCCAGCAGCATTACGAAACTATTCAAGAAAGATTTCAAGATTATCCAATTAATATAGGTTTACTTAGCCGATTTAGATCTCGTAAGCAACAACTCGAAACAATTAAAGGCTTAAAAGATGGAACGATTGATTTAGTTGTAGGTACTCATCGAGTGTTGTCTAAAGATATTTCATTTCGTGATTTAGGGATGTTAATCATTGATGAAGAGCAACGGTTCGGTGTAACACATAAAGAGAAGATTAAGCAAATGAAAGCTAATATTGATGTATTAACTTTAACAGCAACACCTATTCCTAGAACGTTACATATGTCCATGTTAGGCGTCCGGGATTTGTCTGTAATTGAAACACCACCTGAGAATAGATTTCCAGTGCAAACTTATGTAGTTGAATATAATGGTGCACTCATTAGAGAGGCCATTGAAAGAGAACTATCTAGAGGTGGTCAAATATACTTTCTTTATAACCGTGTTGAAGATATTGAACGCAAAGCCGAGGAAATCTCTATGCTCGTTCCAGATGCACGAGTTGCGTATGCACATGGAAAAATGACTGAAAACGAGCTGGAATCTGTCATACTTAATTTCTTAGAAGGTGAAATCGATGTCCTTGTTAGTACAACCATCATTGAAACAGGTGTTGATATACCAAATGTTAATACGTTAATTGTATTTGACGCAGATAAAATGGGCTTATCACAATTGTATCAGCTTAGAGGAAGGGTCGGTCGTTCGAACCGTGTAGCTTATTCATATTTTACACATCGTAAAGACAAAGTCTTATCAGAAGTTGCTGAAAAAAGATTGCAAGCAATAAAAGAGTTTACAGAGCTAGGCTCTGGTTTTAAAATTGCCATGCGTGACTTGTCAATAAGAGGAGCAGGGAACTTGTTAGGGTCGCAACAACATGGATTTATTGACACTGTTGGATTTGATTTATATTCCCAAATGCTGAAAGAGGCAATTGACGCAAGAAGAGGAAATGAACCAACTGCAACAGATCCAGATATAGAAATAGACGTAGAGGTTGATGCATATATCCCTGACCAATACGTTTCTGATGGTCGACAAAAAATAGACATGTATAAACGCTTTAGAGCTATTACTACACTAGATGATTTAGAAGATCTTCAAGAGGACATGACAGACCGTTTTGGGGAATACCCAGATGAAGTATCTTATTTATTTCAAATTGCTGAAATTAAAGTTTACGCAATACAACAAAAGATACTATCAATTAAACAGGTGAAACATGAAGTAACAATATTATTTAGTGAAGAGCAGAGTGGTAATGTTGAGGTTCAAAGGTTAGTTCAGCTTACACAACAATATGGGCGATTGATTGGGTTAGGTATGGAAGGTAAACAATTAAAAGTTGTTTTCCACACAAAAGGTATTCCTGCTCAGCAATGGTTAGCATCAATGTACGATTTCCTAAAAAAACTGGCTGACGTTAAGGAAGAGCAATTAAAAACTGTATAAATAGGTTTATTTGTAATATTAATTGGCGATACTGTATGTTTGTTTTTATTTTTAAAAATTATGCTGTCTTTATGTATAGTTCTTTGTTTGAAGAGGATACTAATGTCAACAATGGTGATTTATACATGGACAACACTTTAATCACCATCATTTAATCATCAGATGAAAGTGAGGCATCTTTAGATGAAAGCAACTGGAATTGTTCGTCGAATTGATGATTTAGGCCGAGTGGTAATCCCTAAAGAAATACGGAGGACATTACGAATTAGAGAAGGTGACCCGCTAGAAATTTTTGTTGACCGCGATGGAGAAGTGATTTTAAAAAAATATTCTCCTATAAGCGAATTAGGTAACTTCGCTAAAGAGTATGCAGAGGCTTTATTTGACAGTTTAGGACATAATGTATTAATATGTGATCGAGATGTGTTTATAGCAGTAGCGGGAGGCTCCAAAAAGGACTATATTAATAAAAGTATTAGCAGGATGATTGAGAAATCTATGGAGGATCGTAATACTGTACTTAATACCGAAGAAAAAGAAATATCCTTGATAAGTGACCAAGAAGAACAATTGTCATCTTATGCTATAGGTCCAATCATTGCAAATGGAGATCCAATTGGAGCAGTTATAATTTTTTCAAAAGATACAGTGATTGGGGAAGTTGAGCAAAAAGCTGTTGATACAGCAGCAGGTTTTTTAGCAAGACAAATGGAACAATAAAACAAACAAAAGGCGGCAAACATGCGGCCTTTTCTTATTTATTGGCTGTTGTGTTAAGCACTAACAAATAACCGCGTTTATAAATCTTTTCTTCTTCTTTACTGTTATAGTTTTGCAATATAACAACAAAGAGTAAGAAAAGAGGCTATTTAGATGATGAATTTTTACGCTTCAAGCCCCTATCCTCTCGAGATTGCTTCTCGTTTTAATTAAAGTACCTTCATGTGATATGCTCTCATTGCTCTCAATATCATTGAAGCAGTGAAAGTAAAGCATGACTTTCTTCAATTTTTTTCTTGAAGGGGTGAGTTGGTGAACATCCATTCCGATTTGCAAAAAAAAATTTTTTTGCAAGGAACAGTTATATTATCTATTGCAGGTATCGTTACTAAGCTACTTAGTGCGGGATATCGGATACCTTTCCAAAATATTGTTGGAGATATCGGGTTTTATATATATCAGCAAATATACCCATTTTATGGAGTGTTTTTAACGTTATCAACCTATGGGTATCCAGTTATAATTTCTAAGCTACTAATAATTTCATTTGAACAGCAAGATTATAAAAGAGTTAAAAAAGTTGTTGTGGTCTCCTTTTTATCCTTACTTGTTGCAGGAATCGTTTTTTGTAGTGTGTTATATTTTTTTGCTAATAAGATAGCGATTATTATGGGTGACCCGGAATTAACTATATTGATTAAAGTTATTGCTTTTTCATTTTTATTAATGCCATTTATCTCAGTATTAAGAGGTTATTTTCAAGGACAGAAGAATATGGTTCCAACCGCTGTTTCACAAATGGTTGAACAATTTGTTAGAGTCATAACTATTCTAATATTTTCTATTCTCCTCGTATCACATGGGTATGGCATGTATGCTACCGGTGCTGGAGCACTTTTCGGATCGATCACAGGTGGATTAACAGCAATTGTAATTTTGTTAATATATTATAAGCAAAATAATCTATTACATACAGAGCGCCCGTTAATATTTAATAAAAAGGAAAATAAAGAAATAATAAGGGTGTTATTTACGCAAGGGGGACTTATTTGTATTAGTGGGATGATCCTTATCCTCTTTCAATTAGTGGACTCATTTACGTTATACTCATTATTAATCTCAAGTGATATGAGTGACGTTATCGCTAAAGGTGCAAAAGGAGTCTATGATCGTGGATGGCCACTTATTCAATTAGGAACTGTTGTATCAACATCAATCTCGCTATCTTTAATTCCAATCATTTCTAGTGCATATATTCGTCATAATTTACAATCTATTAAAGAGAAGGTTAATTTATCAATCAGAATTAGCATTGTTGCTGGTGTAGGCGCATCAGTTGGGTTAGCTTTTATTATTGAACCGACAAATATTATGCTTTTTCAAAATAATCAAGGGACAGATGTGTTAAGGATACAAGGTTTTACTATACTCTTTAGTTCACTTATCTTAACAACTTCATCTATTTTTCAAGGTATGAACAATTACATAATTCCTGCAATTAGTGTTGTCGTAGCGTTAATTTTAAAAGGGCTGTTAAATGTTCTACTTGTTCCTATTTTAGGAACAAAAGGGGCTGCATTTGCAACTATCATTTCACTATTGATAACTGTGTTATTTCAGTATTATTTATTGTATAGGAAATTGCGAGGGTCTATATGCAGAATCAAGGATGTTGTCAAGATACTAGAAGCAGCCATAGTAATGGGCATAGGTTTATATGTATATATTCATTTTACAAATCTATTGTTGGTATTTATTAATAATCGGCTTTTTTCGGCTTTGCAAGCAATTACTGCTGTAATGATCGGTATCATATTATTTCTCTTCGTCATTATTAAAAGACAAGTTTTTACCCAAAGTGAGCTGTCAATCATTCCTTATGGAAATAAGCTAGCCTATTTTAATAGAGCAAATAAGAAGTTAGGTGATTAATAATGAAGAAAATAACTGTAATAGGTTTAGGAGCTGGCGATTTAGAGCAATTACCTCTAGGAGTTTATCGATTGTTACAAAAGGCTGATCATATTTATATACGAACAAATGAGCACCCAGTCGTACAGGATCTTATGAAAGAAGGACTACATTTTAATTCTTTTGATAATGTATATGAAAATTACGATCAATTTGAAGAAGTATACGAAGAGATAGTAAATGTCTTAATTTCAGAAGCGCTGCATAAAGAGATATTATATGCTGTACCTGGTCATCCATTTGTGGCTGAGAGAACAGTTCAACTATTAGTGGACAAGTGTAGTAAGTATGGTATTGAAATTAATATTGCTGGAGGGCAAAGTTTTCTTGATTCAACATTCACATCATTGCAAATTGATCCGATTGAAGGGTTTCAGTTTCTAGATGCAACGTCACTACAAAGGCAACAAATTCAATATAATCAACATATTATTATATGCCAAATGTATGATCAATTTATTGCATCTGAGGTGAAGCTAACACTTATGGAGGATTTGCCTGATGATTATGAAGTAATGATCCTTACAGCTATTGGTAGCGAGGCTGAGGAAGTAAGAAAAGTACCATTATATGAATTGGATCGTCAGTCTACCATAAGTAATTTAACAAGTTTATATGTACCTCCTGTAAATGATGAGAAATTGCTTTATCATACATTTTCTTCATTACGTTCTGTTATCGCAATTCTTCGTGGGCCAGATGGTTGTCCATGGGATAAAAAGCAAACGCATCAATCATTAAAGAAATATATTCTTGAAGAAGCATATGAGCTTGTAGATGCGATTGACAATGATGATGTTTGGAATACAATTGAAGAGCTCGGAGATGTACTTCTACAAGTTATGTTACATGCTCAAATTGGAGATGATGACGGATTATTTAACATTGATGATGTGGTTAGAAGTATAACAGAAAAAATGATTCGACGTCATCCACATGTTTTTGCAGGGGAAAGAGTAGTTGATAGTGATGAAGTAGTCTATAATTGGGAACAAATTAAGCAAGATGAAAAAAAGGGAATGAAACACCCTGCATCATTACTTGAGGAGGTCCCAAAGAGCTTACCGGGCATATTAAGAGCTTATAAATACCAAAAAAAAGCAGCTCAGGTAGGGTTCGATTGGGATGATGTTAGTCCGATGTGGGATAAAGTGAGGGAAGAAATAGAAGAGTTTCAAGTTGAGGCATCCAATCACAACCAAAAGAATATGCTTACTGAGTTTGGTGATATTCTTTTTGCCCTTGTAAATATATCTCGTTATTATAAAATTGATCCGGAAGAAGCGATAACAAGTGCAAATAATAAATTTTTTAAGCGGTTCCGTTTTATTGAAAACACTGTGAGAGATGAGGGGAAAGAGATTGAATCCTTATCTTTAGAACAATTAGATGAAATTTGGACATCTGCAAAGAAAAAAGGATTATAATGAGAACACTAGGACTAGGTAAATACGCTTACCCTTCATGTGGTTTTGAAAACGAGTATTTATGTTATAAGCTATCGACTTAAAAAAACATATACGAAATCTATGATATATGAAAGAAGTGAAAAATATGAGACTAGATAAATTTCTTAAAGTTTCTCGCTTAATTAAAAGGAGAACACTAGCAAAAGAGGTTGCTGACAAAGGAAGAATTTCGATAAATGGTATCCAAGCAAAAGCAAGTTCAACTCTTAAAGTGGGGGATGAACTAACCATTCAATTTGGTCAGAAAGTTGTAACGGTAAAGGTAGAAAAACTTGTTGAGACAAGTCGTAAAGAAGAAGCTAATGACTTATACTCGATTGTAAAGGAAGAGAGAAAAGAGGAGCAAAGCTGAAAAAATTTACCGTTGACCAACTTAATGAACATACATTGAGCAACTGGTTGCGTAAGTTTTATAGGCTTGTTCTAAAATGATTGTCCCTAACATACATTGATATAAATGTTTGCTATGAAGCATGTCTTCAGCATAAAAGCGAGGGATGATCATGGATCAATATTATGAAGGTAGCTCAAATCAAAAAGGAACGATTAAAGAGCACGACTTAGTAATGAGAGGACGAAGAATTCTTGACATAACAGGTGTCAAACAGGTTGAAAGCTTCGATAATGAAGAATTTTTATTAGAAACTGTGATGGGATTTTTAGCTGTTCGTGGCCAAAATCTACAAATGAAAAACCTAGATGTTGATAAAGGGATTGTCTCGATTAAAGGGAAAATATTCGATATTGTATATTTAGATGAACAATATGGGGAGAAGGCTAAAGGTTTTTTTAGCAAGTTGTTCAAATGAGTTTAACGACTCAATTTTATACAATGATGTCTATGATTGGTATTGGGAGCTTTTTAGGAGCAGCTCTCGATACTTATGGACGCTTCTTACAGCGGTCGTACCGAGCAACATGGTTAGTTTTTATAAATGATATTATGTTTTGGTGTATGCAAGGCTTTATTATATTTTATGTTTTGTTACTCGTTAATGAAGGTGAACTTAGGTTTTATATCTTTATTGCTATTTTATGTGGTTATGCTGCCTATCGTAGTCTATTTCAATCGTTATTTTTAAGATTGCTGGAATTTGTAATTAAATTAGTAATTTCGACATATCAAATTGTAAAAAAGCTCGTTCACTATATTATCATAAAGCCAATTCAAATATTGTATCATTTTATTGCTATACTGGTTATAGGGCTTTTAAACGTATGCTATACGACTATTCGTTTTTTGGTAAAAGTACTTATTTATTTTGTACAAGTATTGTTTATCCCAGTGAAAAAGCTAGTAAAGTTTGTGTTTCAACTACTCCCTAGCTCTTGGAGAAAGTTTTGTGTAGTTTTTTTAAAAAAACTTGCAGGATATTTTAAAAAAATAAAGAATGTACAACATATCATAATAAAATGGTGGAAATCAATCCTAAGTTTTTTAAGGAGGAAGTTTTAGAGATGAGTGCGTTACGAAAGCAGAAGAAAGTTATAGAGCTGCAAACGTCATACTCTAGTCAGCATGAGAATAATCAACAGGTATTAACTAATAAGCGTCGCGGTTTAATGAGACGGTTAGCGGCTTTGTCATGTCTAGCTGTAGTTGCCGCCTTTTTTATTAGTTCTACACTCATCTCTCAATCGAAAATAATTGAAGAAAAGAACGTTGAAAAACAAAAACTGGAATATGAGTTAGCTGATTTGAAAAAAGAGCAATTGTATTTAGAAGGTGAAATTGTTAAGCTTAACGATGATGAGTATATAGGAAAAATTGCTCGGAGAGATTTTTTTCTATCACAAGAAGGCGAAGTTTTATTTAATACATCTGAGTGAAGTTGGTTAGTCTTGTTGACACTCAATTTTTAAATTATGTATAATAAAAAAAAATGATTTTTTTATTTTTTAAGGAGGAACACTTTTTTTATGTCGATTGAAGTAGGCAGCAAGTTACAAGGAAAAGTAACAGGTATTACAAATTTTGGTGCGTTCGTGGAGCTGCCAGAAGGCTCAACAGGTTTAGTACACATAAGCGAAGTTGCTGACAATTATGTGAAAGATATTAATGAACATCTAAAGGTTGGCGACGAAGTTGAAGTGAAGGTAATAAATGTTGAGAAAGATGGTAAAATTGGCTTATCAATTAAAAAAGCAAAGGAGTCACCGCGACCTCCTCGTAAAGGCAGTAATCGCCCTCCAAGGGATTTCCGTCCAAAAGAGAATTTTGAGCAGAAGATGGCCCGTTTCCTAAAAGAAAGTGAAGACCGATTATCATCTTTAAAACGGAACACAGAGTCAAAACGAGGTGGACGAGGAGCACGAAGAGGATAACTTGCTGCTGATCATTTTATAGTGCGTATTCAAAAAGGATAAAGAATGAGGCAGTATACCTTGCATTTTTAGAAGAGCTATTTTACTGATAACTAATAAAGATACTATGTTTCGAATTGTTAACGTAGAAACATACGATACGTATGTGTCCCGCAAAATAGTGGGAAACCCCCTAACAATCGCAAGTGGTATCTTATTCAAGTTTAGACAGTCATTTCTTCTTACTTTTTGAGCAGCCTCTTACAGATAGCCTGGCAGGTAACATGTACATCAAGCACCCACGGGTGCTTTTTTGTTAGGCTCTCTTCGTAAACTTTGTTGCTATTGAGAACAATTTAGGACAACAACAAATAAATTTATACAAAACGAAAAGCAACAACAAATGTGAAAACAGCTTAAGATTTCTTAGTAAACTTTGTTGCTATTGTTATTATATTTGGCTCTCTAACTTTTAGTTGACGTCATTCGTAATTTCTTAATAAATGATATGAAATGAGTTTTTAATGTAATTAAGGTATTGACTAAATTGTTATTCCTTAGTATCATATTCTTTGTCGTATTATGGCGGTGTAGCTCAGCTGGCTAGAGCGTACGGTTCATACCCGTGAGGTCGGGGGTTCGATCCCCTCCGCCGCTATTTATAAAATGTCATATTATCATTTTTTTTGGCCCGTTGGTCAAGTGGTTAAGACACCGCCCTTTCACGGCGGTAACACGGGTTCGAATCCCGTACGGGTCATCGTAAAAGTCAGTTCTTTGATGAACTGGCTTTTTTTATTAGCTTATTTGCGTCAACTTTGTCGCATGAAGTTTATGTGATTGGCATTGTTTTAAAGAGCCAGGATGTGAACAGCTCTAGTTGAATTGTGTTCAATAAAAAAACAAATCCAATTTAACGTTGAAAAGATAATGATGGGATAAATTATCTGAATATTCGATATTATTGTTGCTGGTTTTTAAAAAATAGGCTTAAATTCTTCAGATTATGTATGCTTATTGTATGTTATTAAGAATTGAGTCGAACACTTTTTTATATCTGCATGTTGTTTTGACAAAAAATATTCTGGCTTAGAAGTATAATAACAACCAACTATAAAAAAGTTGGGGAGTGAATAAGTATGGAAAAGACTGAACGGAATGTCATTGAACCTATTACGAACGTGAATTTCAAAAGTACAAGGCTATCGTTTGACAGCTGGATTCAAAAGAACAAGCAAAAACTATTAAAAATAATAATAAACAGAGGGGTTCTTATTGTTTTTATAGGCTTTTTACTTGGACGAGCATTAATATTAGCTGAAGTTACACCATTCGCATTACCTTTTTTTGCTGCCGTATATGTCGTTCAAAAAAATAGAATCTGGTTAGCCCTGCTGGCATTGCTTGTAGGTGGAATTAGTTTATCTTTTCAAACTTCCATATTCATTCTTGCATCAATAGTATTATTTCTATTTTTAAATAACATAACGAGAAGGTTTAGTAAAGATACACTAAAAGTAGTTCCATTCCTCGTGTTCTTATCCTTATGTATGTCCAAGCTCTCAATCTTGTATTTTATAAACAACGAAATTGATCTGTATAATTTGATGTTGGTTGGTGTTGAGTCAGGTCTAGGTTTTATACTAACGTTAATATTTCTACAAAGTGTTACGTTAGTTGCTTTTCGAAAACGAAAACAAACTTTAAAAACGGAAGAAATTATTTCCTTAATTATATTATTGGCTTCTATCATGACAGGTTTGATTGGTTGGTCTATATATGACTTATCAATTGAATATATTGCTTCAAGGTATTTTGTTCTTCTACTTGCATGTGCTGCAGGTGCCACGATTGGAACGACAGTTGGTGTGGTTACCGGGTTAATATTAAGCCTTGCAAACATCGGAAGTCTGTTTCAGATGAGCTTGCTTGCATTTTCTGGATTACTTGGAGGTTTACTAAAAGATGGCCGGAAAATAGGCGTATCAGTTGGACTTCTCATTGGTACTCTTTTATTAGGAATGTATAATGATGCTAATCAGCTTCAAATAAGTGTTATTGAATCTTTATTAGCCATTTTTATATTTCTATTAACTCCTCAATCACTCATTTCGCAAATCGCAAAATATATACCAGGAACAATCGAAAATATGTCTGAGCAACAACAGTATTTACAAAAAGTAAGAGATGTCACTGCAAGTCGTGTATCCCAATTTTCATCAGTTTTTCAAGCTTTATCTAGTAGTTTCGAAAATTACAATCAATCAGCTAATCATATGGATGAGGAAGTTGAAGTTGATTATGTTTTAAGTAATGTCACTTTGAGGACATGCCAATTGTGCTATAAAAAAGATCAATGTTGGACGAACAATCTTAATAAAACATATGATTATTTGAAGAATATTATGCATGAATATGAGCAATCCACATTGGAAGAGAATTATCATTTACAACGTGAGTGGAATAAGCATTGTATAAAACCAGATAAGGTTATAAATGTAATTAAGGATGAGTTGACATTATATTACGCCAATCAGAAGTTAAAAGAACAAATTAGAGAAAGTAGGAAGCTGGTTGCTGAACAGTTGTTAGGCGTATCCCAAGTGATGGGGGACTTTGCTAACGAGATTAAACGTGAAAGAGATAACCATCATGTGCAGGAGGAGCAAATACTAGATGCTGTGCAAGGTTTCGGGGTTGAGATAGGTCATGTCGAAATTTATTGTTTAGAACAAGGGAATATCGACATAGAAATGAGCATTCCATTTTGTAATGGGCGAGGGGAGAGCGAAAAGTTAATTGCACCTATGCTTTCTGATATTTTAAAGGAGACGATCATTGTTACAAAGGAGGAATGTGCAGCTTATCCTAATGGCTATTGCCAGGCAACATTTGGATCAGCAAAGACATACAAAGTTGATACAGGTGTTGCTCATGCAGCGAAAGGTGGAGGGTTAATATCCGGTGATAGTTACTCAACGATTGAATTAGGAGCAGGGAAATTTGCAATTGCAATTAGTGATGGAATGGGAAATGGCCAGAGAGCCCATTCTGAAAGTAATGAGACTCTGGAGTTGTTACAAAAAATTCTAAAGTCGGGGATAGAAGAAAAAGTAGCGATTAAATCTGTAAACTCTGTTCTTTCTTTAAGAACAACGGATGAGATATTTTCTACCCTTGACCTAGCCATGATTGATTTACAAGATGCGAGTGCAAAGTTTTTAAAAATTGGGTCATCACCTAGCTTTATTAAAAGAGGAGAGAAAGTTATTAGTATTTGTGCTAGTAACTTACCTATGGGAATTATTCAAGACTTTGAGGTAGATGTTGTTAGCGAGCAATTGAAAGCAGGAGATTTATTAATAATGATGAGTGACGGAATTTTTGAAGGTCCAAAGCATGTAGAAAATTACGATATTTGGATGAAGCGAAAAATAAAAGATTTACAAACGAAAGATCCTCAACATGTCGCAGATTTAATTATGGAGGAAGTGATCCGTACTCGTTCAGGAAACATTGACGATGATATGACGATCGTAGTAGCAAAGGTTGATCATAACACTCCTAAATGGGCTGCAATACCTGCTCATATGTATGAAAAGAAAGCGCAGTAAAGGTACGAAGTATAAAAACTTTTTATTCAGTCGAAGATGGTAATAACCATTTGAGGAGGGAATAAAAGGTGGATAAAGGTACTTTAAAACAAATATTACTTATTACTGATGGGTGCTCAAATCATGGAGAAGATCCTGTGGCTATGGCAACACTTGCTAAAGAGCAGGGGGTGACAGTTAACGTTATTGGCGTAATGGAAGAGGATAAAATAGATAATCGTGGACTTGCGGAGATAGAAGGCATTTCAATGGCAGGAGGTGGGGTTAGCGAGGTCGTCTATACTAGGCAATTGTCACATACTGTACAAATGGTAACTAGAAAGGCAATGACACAAACATTACAAGGAGTGGTAAACAAAGAATTACAGCACATACTTGGTTCCGGAACTTCAATGGAAGACTTATCACCTGAAAAACGTGGAGAAGTGATGGAGGTGGTGGATGAACTAGGAGAAACTGCTGAGTTAGAAGTTCTTATTCTTGTAGATACGAGCGCTAGTATGAAGCATAAATTACCAACCGTGAAAGAAGCATTGTTGGATTTATCGATTAGTTTAAATGCACGTATTGGCTCGAATCGCTTTTCAGTGTTATCATTTCCAGGCAAAAAGAAAGATGTCGAGAAAGTCCTGGATTGGAATCCACATTTAGATTCATTAACTAAAATATTTCCTAAGTTAACATCAGGAGGAATGACACCTACAGGGCCTGCCATTAGAGAGGCATTGACTTATTTTAAAAAGAAACGATCGTTAAGGAGCTTGATTTCTCGAGATGAACAACCTTTCGAAGAAACAGGCATGTAGTGTACCAGTTGGAACGGTCATTGTCGGTAAGTGGCATAAAAATAAATATAAGATTAAAAGTTTACTTGGTAAAGGTGCTACGGGATCAGTTTATTTATCAGAAAGTCCTACCGGTTTAGTCGCTGTTAAGATTAGTGATAGTAGCATGTCAATATCATCAGAAGTTAATGTACTTAAACATTTTTTGAAGGTCCAGAGGTCATACTTGGGACCTTCTTTGCTAGATGTTGACGATTGGGAGCGTCGTGGCTTTGAGTCTCCTACAGCTTTTTATGTGATGGAATATATAAAAGGAGAGGCATTATTACAATTTATTAAGAGGCGTGGTAATGAATGGATTGGCATATTATGTTTACAATTGTTAGCTGAACTTGACATACTTCATCGTGAAGGATGGGTCTTTGGCGATCTAAAGCCAGATAACCTGTTAGTGACAGCTCCTCCTCCGAAAATAAGGTTACTAGATGTGGGGGGGACGACACTAATAGGGAGATCCATAAAAGAATTTACTGAGTTTTTTGACCGTGGTTATTGGGGAAAGGGTTCTAGAAAAGCTGAACCATCGTATGATTTGTTTGCAGTAGCGATGATCATTATAAATATAGCCTATCCGAATAGATTTTCTAGAAGTAGGAATGGAGGGGATCAACTTAAGAATGCTATAACATCAAATGTATTATTAAGGAAGTATTCAACTGTTTTAGAAAATGCAATAGAAGGGAAATATAGTAGTGCGTCTAATATGAGGAAGGACCTATTATTTGTAATGAATCAGCAATATGTTTCCAATAAGCAAACCACGACCAATCAATCAACTAAGAGTAGCTCAATAAATAATAGAAGGAAAGGCGGAAAAAGGAGTAAGAAAAAGAGCTTTTTAGAATTTACATTATTATTTCTAGTAATAATTGTTGTCTATTGGCTATACATATATAGTCAGTTATTATGAATATGAGTTGCTAGACATCTTTTTTGCAGAAACTTATATAATCATGTACGATAAGGGGACAAGATTCTGTAGAACGAAGAGTAGTAGAGGGTTGAATTGCGGATGATAAATAAGCTAAATGATTTTATTAAACGTCATGAGTTAATTACAGAAAATTCAACGATCATTGTAGGTGTATCAGGAGGACCTGATTCCTTGGCGCTTCTTCACTTGCTTATTGGAATGAAAAGGAACCTCGGTTTAAGGTTAGTTGTAGCTCATGTTGATCATATGTTTCGTGGTAAGCAGTCCGAGAATGAGATGCGTTTTGTTGAACAACATTGTAGCTCACTAGGAATTATTTGTGAAGCAAAACAAATAAATGTGAGTGACTATAAACAAAAAAAGAAAATAAGTACCCAAGTAGCTGCGAGAGAATGCAGGTATCGTTTTTTTTCATCAATGATGAAAAAATATGAAGCTCAATATTTAGCTCTTGGTCATCATGGAGATGATCAAGTTGAGACTGTTTTAATGAAGCTAGTAAGGGGAAGTACAGGGATAGGCTATGCAGGTATTCCAATAAAGAGGCGATTTAGTATTGGTCATATTATTCGCCCCCTATTAAGCTTAAGTAGGGAAGAAATTGAACATTATTGTCAAAGCATTGGGTTAGAGCCCCGTCGAGATCCAAGTAACGATAAGGATGATTACACCCGTAATCGGATTCGACATCATGTACTACCTTATTTAAAACGAGAAAATGAACGAGTACATGAAAGAGTTCAACAATTTAGTGAGATGATGATAGAGGATCAAAATTATTTAAAGGAATTAACAGAAAATGAATTGAATAAAGTAGTGAAGAAGAAAGACAATACTATTATTATTAGTAGAGAGTCTTATCTTAAGTTACCTATTCCTTTACAAAGGAGAGGGATTCAACTAATATTAAAATATCTTTATCAGGAGGTTCCACCTTCTCTTTCCTCAATACATATTAACGACTTTCTAACAGCCCTGAATAATGATCATCCATCAGGAACATTACATTATCCAATGGGTTTAAAAGTTGTTAAATCCTATGATGATTTTATCTTTACATATGATGAAAGAGCAATAAAAGCATATAATTACGTTCATGAGGTTCCTAGTCAAATTGAATTGCCTAATGGTGACCTAATACTTAGTGAAATCATTGAGCAATTACCGAATGGATTAAATGGGAACCATTCAATTGTCATTGACATAAACAGTGTCGAGTTACCGCTAGTTATTCGTACGAGGAAACCTGGCGATAAGATGACATTAAAAGGAACTGACGGGACAAAAAAGATTAAAGATATTTTTATTGATCAAAAAATTCCTTTATATGAAAGGGATGAGTGGCCTGTTGTTGAGGACAGATATGGAAGAATCATTTGGTTACCCGGCTTAAAAAAGTCTTCTTTTGAGACTGAATTTAATGGAAATAAACAATATATTTTATTACAGTTTAAGAAGCACTGATCTTCTAGGAGGAAAGTAGTCATGAATCATGATATTCAAAAAGTATTAGTTACAGAAAAAGAAATTCAAGAAAAAGTAAATGAATTAGGTGAAGTTCTAACAAAAGATTATCAAGAGAAATTCCCACTAGCTATCGGCGTGTTAAAAGGTGCAATGCCTTTTATGGCTGACTTATTAAAAAGAGTTGACACATACCTTGAAATGGACTTTATGGATGTTTCTAGCTATGGTACATCAAGAGTATCATCTGGAGAGGTAAAAATATTAAAGGATTTAGACACATCTGTAGAAGGACGAGATATCTTAATT
Organism: Nanhaiella sioensis; assembly: GCF_046557775.1. NCBI lineage: Bacteria > Bacillati > Bacillota > Bacilli > Caryophanales > Bacillaceae > Nanhaiella > Nanhaiella sioensis. Next base: position 2,113,374 of record NZ_JBKAEG010000001.1, on the reverse strand, counting down.
ATCGAAGACATTATCGATAGTGGCTTAACTTTAAGCTATCTAGTGGAATTATTTCGTTATCGCAAGGCAAAATCAATTAAAATTGTTACGCTATTAGATAAACCTTCTGGACGCAAGTCTGATGTAGAAGCAGATTATGTAGGCTTTATTGTACCTGATGAATTTGTTGTAGGTTATGGCTTAGATTACCTTGAGAAATATCGCAATTTGCCATACATAGGGGTCCTTAAACCTGAAGTATACACGGAATCATAAATAATATTTTTAAAAAGCAAAATAATAACAGTAAATTAATTGTATTGGTATGTTTTTCTATGATACTATTGAGTATAGTTTTTTTACCGTGGGAGGAGGTAAGGAATGAATCGGATTTTTCGTAATACTATATTTTATTTATTAATTTTTCTTGTTGTTATTGGTATAGTTGGTGTTTTCAATAATACTAATCAAACAACTGAGGAAATGTCATATGATGTATTCATAGCTAATTTAGAGGACAATAATGTTAAATCTCTTGCAATACAACCTGCACGAGGGGTATATGAGATTAAAGGTCAATTAAGATCTTATGAGAGTGAAGAGCAGTATTTTATTACATACACACCAACACCTTTTTCAGAGGCAATGTTACAACGAATTGATACAATTGCAGCAGAAAATAGTGTAGTCGATTTTGTTCCAGCAAAAGAAACAAGTGGATGGGTTACGTTTTTCACTTCAATCATTCCATTTGTGATCATCATTATTTTATTTTTCTTCTTGCTGAACCAAGCTCAAGGCGGTGGAAGCCGTGTGATGAACTTTGGTAAAAGTAAAGCTAAACTTTATAATGAAGAAAAGAAAAAAGCAAAATTCAAAGATGTGGCTGGTGCTGATGAAGAGAAACAAGAGTTAGTTGAAGTTGTTGAGTTTTTGAAGGACCCTAGAAAATTTGCAGAACTAGGCGCTCGCATCCCAAAAGGTGTTTTACTAGTCGGCCCTCCGGGTACAGGTAAAACATTATTGGCTAGGGCTGTTGCCGGAGAAGCTGGCGTACCTTTCTTCTCCATAAGTGGTTCAGATTTCGTGGAAATGTTTGTTGGTGTCGGTGCATCTCGTGTTCGTGACTTATTTGAAAATGCGAAGAAAAATGCTCCGTGTATCATTTTCATTGATGAGATCGATGCCGTAGGACGTCAACGTGGTGCAGGCCTTGGTGGAGGTCATGACGAGCGTGAACAAACATTAAACCAATTGCTAGTTGAGATGGATGGCTTTGGTGCGAATGAAGGAATTATTATTATAGCAGCAACAAACCGCCCAGATATTTTGGATCCTGCATTACTTCGCCCAGGTCGCTTTGACCGTCAGATTACTGTCGATCGACCAGATGTTAATGGAAGAGAAGCAGTGTTAAAAGTACACGCACGCAATAAACCGCTAGCAGATTCTATTGATTTAAAAGCAATCGCTATGCGTACTCCTGGTTTTTCAGGTGCTGATTTAGAGAACTTATTAAATGAAGCTGCTTTAGTAGCGGCAAGACGCGATAAAAAGAAAATTGATATGCTCGATATGGATGAGGCTACAGACCGTGTAATTGCTGGACCGGCTAAAAAGAGCCGTGTCATCTCTGAAAAGGAACGGAAAATTGTTGCTTACCATGAAGCTGGACATACAATTATCGGTGTTGTACTGGATGAAGCAGATGTCGTACATAAAGTGACGATTGTTCCTAGAGGTCAAGCCGGTGGTTATGCAGTAATGCTACCAAAAGAAGATCGCTACTTTATGACTAAGCCTGAGTTGCTAGATAAAATTACTGGCTTATTAGGTGGACGTGTTGCTGAGGAAATCATTTTCGGTGAAGTGAGTACGGGTGCTCATAACGACTTCCAACGAGCAACTGGTATTGCAAGAAAAATGGTAACAGAATATGGTATGAGTGATAAGCTTGGACCATTACAATTTGGTCAGGCTCAAGGAGGTCAAGTGTTCTTAGGTCGCGATCTTCATAACGAGCAAAACTATAGTGATGCTATTGCACATGACATTGATATGGAGATACAAAGGTTTATTAAAGAATGTTATGAGAAAGCTAAAGACATTTTGACAGAAAACCGTGATAAGCTCGAACTAGTAGCAAAAACCTTACTTGATGTTGAAACACTTGATGCTGAACAAATCAAGTATTTAATAGACAATGGAAGATTACCTGATCGTATTGAAGAGAGCAGTTCTGATGACGTGAAAGTAAACATTAGCTCTAAAAAAGAAGAAACTCCATCTGATGATCAAGATCAACAAGATTAATTTAGCTTTGTGATCGATAAATAGTAAAGATGAAGGGTTAAGAAGATGTCTCGGTTTTTCGAGGCATCTTTTTTGAAGGCTCTTTTCGTATAATTTGTTGCATTTATACAAAATTACGACAGTAAAAAGAAGTCTTGTATAATCATCTTCATATTATAGAAGGAAAAATGCCACGAAACTATAGTTGTATCCGTGTTATATCTTAGAATGAAAAGCAACAATCATTGCGAAAACAGCCTTTTTGAATATGCTTTGGCTCTTCTGTTGTTGGCCAAATCCGATACGTATACTAGCATAAGCTGACACCATGCGCTTTTGTAACCATTTGTGGTATGATGAGGAATATGTTGTTATTTTTATGTAGTGATAGTTTGAAATAACAGTTATTTTGATAAAAGTGGTGATGAAATGATTTTTGTCTTAGATGTCGGGAATACTAATACCGTTTTAGGTGTTTATGAACAAAATGAGCTTAAGTATCATTGGCGGATTGAAACGAGTAGAAATAAAACTGAAGATGAATATGGCATGATTATCAAAGCGTTATTTAAGCACGTAGATTTAGATTTTTCAAACATTGACGGCATCATTATTTCTTCTGTCGTTCCACCAATTATGTTTGCATTGGAAAGAATGTGTCACAAGTATTTTAATATAAATCCGCTAATCGTTGGCCCAGGAATAAAAACAGGTTTAAATATAAAAATAGATAACCCAAGAGAAGTAGGGGCAGATCGAATCGTAAATGCAGTAGCGGGAATGCATTTATATGGTAGTCCACTTATCATTGTCGATTTTGGTACTGCAACAACTTATTGTTACATTAATGAGCAGAAACAATATATGGGTGGGGCTATAGCTCCTGGAATTGCAATTTCAACGGAGGCGCTATATTCCAAAGCAGCTAAGTTACCTAGAATAGAAATTGCGCATACAGATCATGTTATTGGGAAGAACACGGTATCTGCAATGCAATCTGGAATATTGTACGGGTATGTTGGTCAAGTAGAAGGAATTGTAAAGAAAATAAAAGCTCAAGCAAATGTTTTACCAACGGTTATCGCTACAGGTGGACTTGCATCATTAATTGCTGATGAGTCAACTGTTATAGATATTGTCGATCCGTTCTTAACGTTAAAAGGTTTACAACTGATTTATCAAAAGAATCAAGATTCTTATAAAAACTAATGATTTTTTATCATACTTATTGAATCAATTATTATATAGTTGCATCATGTGAAAGGGGTATTAACAACCATGTCAGATTATCTAGTAAAAGCCTTAGCTTATGATGGGCAAGTCAGAATATATTCAGTAAAGACAACAGAAACTGTCGGAGAAGCCCAGCGTCGTCAATATACATGGCCGACAGCCTCAGCCGCATTAGGAAGAACAATGACTGCGGGCGTAATGATGAGTGCGATGTTAAAAGGTGACGAAAAAATTACGATTAAAATAGATGCTGGTGGGCCAATTGGAGCAATTATCGTGGATAGCAATGCATATGGAGAAGTGAGAGGGTATGTATCCAATCCACAAACACACTTCGATCTAAATGAACATGGCAAGCTAGATGTGGCAAGAGCCGTAGGGACAAATGGTTTTTTAACAGTGGTGAAAGATATAGGGTTGCGTGAGAATTTTACTGGTTCAGTTCCGATTGTTTCTGGAGAGTTAGGTGAAGACTTTACATATTATTTTGTAACATCTGAGCAAACCCCATCATCTGTTGGAGTAGGTGTTCTAGTTAACCCTGATAATTCTATTCTTGCTGCAGGTGGGTTTATTATACAACTCATGCCTGGCACAGATGAGGATACGATCGCTGCAATAGAAGAAAGGTTAAATACAATAGAGCCTATATCTAAATTAATTGAAAAAGGGTTATCCCCTGAGCAAATTATATATGAACTAATAGATAAAGAACATGTGAAGATATTAGACAAACAACCAGTAACTTTTAAATGTAACTGTACAAAAGAAAGGTTTGCAAATGCAATTATTAGTTTAGGTCCTAACGAAATAGAAGAAATCATTGTGGAGGAAGGCCAAGCTGAAGCGCAATGCCATTTTTGTAATCAAAAGTATTTGTTTTCAAAAGAAGAACTTGAGGCTCTTAAAAAAGAAGCGATGTAATTGAGTAAGACTCTTTCTAAATAAAGGTTGGTGGGTTTTAAATATGGCTCTTTTCGTGAAATGTTGTTGTTAATAATACGAATCAAGACAGTACAATGAAGACTTGTATGAATCCGTGTTTATTAGTATGAATAACAACAATCATTGCAAAAGCTGCATAAACAATTGTCGTATTCTTTTTAATAATAGCTTCACGGTAACTTTGTTATAGCATAGTAAAATATTTTATTGTGGGACTAACATCATTTACAGATGATAAGATGTTAAGAATATTTGTTGTATACGTGTTTAATTCATAGAACGATAAACAAAAGGTAGATGTCTCGAAAGTTAGCTATACGGATGTCTTGTCTTGTTGTAAAAAAACCATAATGAATACGAAAATAACCTTTAGCAAAATGGAGTGGGTTAACATTGAGTAAAAAAGCGTTATGGATACTTGTTTTTGGCCTTGTAATTGTAAACTGTTTTACAATCTTCATTTTGATTGGTGACAAGCAAGATGTAGTTGATGTTACAAAGCCTGTTAATTTCAATGAAAAGATTATACAAACAGGATCAGAAGAAGTTATCGCATCTGTAGGAAATGAAGATATCTATAGACAACAGTGGCTTAATGAGTTAGAAGCTGAATATGGAAAAGCAACTTTACAAAATATGATCGATAGAAAAGTAATTGAACTATTAGCTGAAAAATATAATATACAAACAGATGAGGAGTCCGTTGAGAGAGAGTTAAAGATGATAAAAAAATATTCCTCACTTGCTAATGATGATTGGGATGACGAGAAATGGAGAGAACAAATCCGTTTCAGCATGTTGCTCGAACAACTACTAACAAAAGATGCAAACGTTCAAGAAGACGAAATAAGAGACCTTTATGAAAAAAACAAAGAATTATATCATATTGAAACAAAGTATCATCTATCACATATCGTTGTAAAAACAAGGGCAGAGGCAGAACAAGTCAATAATGAATTAACAGAGGGGTCCAGCTTTGATGTGCTAGCCATGGAGAAATCTGTTGATGCATTTACCGCTAATTCTGGAGGGGAACTAGGTGTCCTTTCATCTAATAGTAAATTAGTACCTAAAGAGTATTTTGAAACTGCTGAACAATTAAAACAACATGAATGGAGTCAGCCGATAAAAGTAGAAGGTGGTTTTGCAGTCGTTCTTTTACATGAGAAAATAGACGGAATTAACTACACCTTTGAAAGTATGAAGGACCAAATAAGAAGGCAAATAGCACTTGAACAAATGGATGGCCCGATATCTGCACAACCATTTTGGGATGAGGCAGAAGTATCCTGGTTTTATGGTAAAGATGCAAATAAATAAATCTTTTTAAATGAGACTTGAAAATAATTGACAATTTCTATAATTTCGAGTACATTTATTGTATACAAAACAAATCAAAATACTCGGAATTAAGAGGTGATAAAATGAAAATTGTTAATTCTGTTAATGAGTTAATTGGCCAAACACCAATTGTAAAGTTAAACCGCCTTGTCGAAGACAATTCTGCTGAAGTATATTTAAAGTTAGAATTTATGAATCCTGGGAGTAGTGTAAAGGATAGAATTGCTTTAGCAATGATTGAAGCAGCGGAAAAGGAAGGGTTACTAAAACAAGGTGATACAATCGTTGAACCAACAAGTGGTAATACAGGAATTGGTTTAGCGATGGTTGCAGCAGCCAAAGGCTATAAAGCAATCTTAGTAATGCCAGAAACAATGAGTTTAGAAAGAAGAAATTTACTAAAAGCTTACGGTGCTGAAATCGTGTTAACTCCTGGTAGTGAGGGGATGGGCGGAGCGATACGTAAGGCTGGTGAATTACGTGAAGATCACGGATACTTTATGCCACAGCAATTTAAAAATGAGGCGAACCCTGAAGTTCATAAGCTAACTACAGGAGTAGAAATAGTTGAACAAATGGGTGATCAATTAGATGCATTTGTTTCAGGGATAGGAACTGGCGGAACAATTACTGGAGCGGGTTCAGTATTAAAAGATAAATATCCAAATGTAAAAATTGTGGCTGTTGAACCATCAGATTCACCTGTTTTATCTGGAGGTAATCCAGGACCGCATAAAATTCAAGGTATCGGTGCAGGGTTCGTACCAGATATTTTAAATACGGATGTGTATGACGATATTTTGAAGATTACTACTGAAGAAGCATTTGAATATGCACGTCGTGCTGCTAAAGAGGAAGGTATTCTAGGTGGGATATCGTCGGGTGCAGCAATATGTGCGGCATTAAAAGTAGCGAAGCAGCTAGGCAAAGGAAAAAAAGTGTTAGCAATTATCCCAAGTAATGGTGAGAGATATTTGAGTACACCACTTTATCAATTTGAAGAATAGAACTTCATAAGAAATAATTTTTATAAAAACAGCCCCTAACGGAGCTGTTTTTTTATGTTGTTTTCGGATTAAGGAGTGTTTCATATTAAGACATAAAAACGTATAATTTTACGTTCGTACCATCTGTGACAGTTGTCCTTAATTGAATGACGAAATTAACGAGAAGAGCCTTTATTAAGAGGGAAGGTTCTAGCTATAGAGATTAACAGGGAAGATATATTAACTATTATGGTCTTCATAACTCTTTTTTTACATTCATTCGAAATTTTAGATGCTGGAAGGTGAACTCTTAGTGACATTCTTGTACAATAGGCTTATCAGTTTTAGTTTGGAGTAAGGAGTGTGACACAATGCAACAAAGAAGACCTGTAGCTAGGAAATTACCTATCAAAGAAGATGAGTGGTTTAAAAGATATAAATACTTATCAAAAGATGAACCGTATCACATGCTACTTGAAAGTGGCCGTGGGGGGCAATATAGCATAATTGGTCTTAGGCCGTTTGCAACAATTAAAGGAAAAAATAATCAGGTTGAAATTATAGAACATGGTCAACGCTCTACAATAGAAGGAGATCCACTTGTGGTTCTTAAGGAATGGATGAGGAAATATAAAACTGAACATGTACCTAGCTTACCAGATTTTCAGGGTGGTGCTATTGGCTATATAAGCTATGATTATGTTCGGCAAATTGAAAAACTACCTACAGTGGCTGCTGATGATTTACTTACCCCTGATATTTATTTTTTTATTTTTGATGACATTTTTGTTTATGATCATAATGAGAATATATTATGGCTAATGACGATTGATAACGGAGATGATGAAAAAACACAGAAACGTTTAGATCATTATGAGAGGATGTGGAGTGTAGAGATAAGTCATGAACTAAATTTCGCTTACCCTACACAAGAAAGTCAACATCAAAATGTATCAATGTCTGAAGAGGAATTTAAAGAAGCAGTAGAGAAGGTAAAGAATTATATTGCGCAAGGTGATGTCTTTCAGATAAATTTATCCGTACGGCAATCAAAATCAATTACAAAGCACCCTATTGACATTTATGAACAATTACGTGAGTTAAACCCATCCCCATATATGGCATATTTGGAAATGGGTGATGTTCAAATTGTTAGCGGTTCTCCAGAACTTCTGATTAAAAAAGATGGAGAAGTAGTGAGTACGCGTCCAATTGCAGGGACCCGTTCTCGTGGAACAACTCATGAAGAAGATGTTAAGCTTGCCAATGAGCTTATTCAAAATGAGAAGGAACGGGCTGAACATGTTATGCTCGTTGACTTGGAGCGGAATGACTTAGGGAGAGTTTGTCGATATGGAACGGTAGAAGTTGATGAATTTATGGTTATTGAGAAATATTCACATGTAATGCACATCGTCTCAAATGTGAAAGGGAAGTTAGATAAAAATAAGAATGCGTATGATTTAATTAGAGCTGTTTTCCCTGGTGGAACGATAACTGGGGCACCTAAAGTGAGGACGATGGAAATTATAGAAGAGTTAGAACCTGTACGTAGAGGAATGTATACAGGGTCAATTGGTTGGATAGGCTTCTCAGATAATATTGAATTAAACATAGTTATTAGAACAATGGTTGTAAAGGATGGTATTGCTCACATTCAAGCAGGCGCAGGTATTGTAATTGATTCAAATCCAAAATATGAGTATAAAGAGTCATTAAAAAAAGCTAAAGCACTGTGGAAGGCTATTGAATTATGTGAAGCTAAGAAAGTAAACTCATTAGAGTAAATTTGAACATTGAAGCTTGCTAACTTCTCACTAGAAGGGATGCAAAAGCTCTAAAAAAATATTGATGAGGTGACGATAATGATTTTAATGATCGATAATTATGATTCTTTTACGTATAACCTAGTACAATACTTAGGTGAATTAGGAGAAGAGTTGGTAGTAAAGCGTAACGATGAAATAACGGTAAAAGAAATTGAGGAGCTAAACCCAAACTTTATTATGATTTCCCCTGGGCCATGTAGCCCTAATGAAGCAGGTATAAGCCTGGAAACTATTCAATATTTTGCTGGGAAAATTCCGCTTTTCGGAGTGTGTTTAGGACATCAATCGATTGCTCAGGCATTTGGTGGCGATGTTGTAAGAGCTGATAAATTAATGCATGGAAAAACATCTCAAATTTTTCATAATCAAAAAACAATTTTTACAGATATTGAAAATCCTTTAACTGCAACTAGATATCATTCTTTAATTGTGAAAAGAGAGACTTTACCTGATTGTTTTGAAATTACATCTTGGACTGAAGAAGATGAGATTATGGCGATTAGACATAAAACCCTCCCTATTGAAGGTGTTCAATTTCATCCAGAGTCTATTATGACTGCTTTCGGTAAACGACTACTTAAAAATTTTATTGAGCAATATAGGGAAGTAAAATAATCAGTTTATGTATATATACTTAGACGGCAAAATTATAAAAAAAGAAGATGCGAAGATCTCTCCATTTGACCACGGGTATATGTATGGAATAGGTTTGTTTGAGACACTTGCAGTATATGATGGACACCCTTTTTTGTTGGATGACCATCTTTCAAGGTTAAATGAAGGGTTAAACAGTTTAGCGATAGATATAGAGCTGCATCGAGATGAGATTTTCTCAATCATTACTCGTTTACTTAACAAAAATAACCTTTCAAATGCTTACGTTAGATTGAATGTTTCAGCTGGAGTAGGAGATATCGGTTTGTCGGTTGAACATTATACAAAACCTACCGTCATTATATATATAAAACCACTGCAAGTACCAGTTGCTGAAAAAGCTGGTGTATTTCTAAAAACAAAGAGAAATACACCAGAAGGAAAAAGTCGTTTAAAGTCCCATCATTTTTTAAACAATGTTTTTGGGAAGAGAGAGGTAGGAGTAGATGCGACAAAGGAAGGGATATTTCTATCTCAAAAGGGATTTATTGCAGAGGGGATTGTGTCGAACGTTTTTTGGGTAAAGAACGATAAAATCTACACACCTTCTCTGGAAACAGGGATTTTGAACGGAGTTACAAGACAATTTGTAATGACTCTTGCAAAACATAATGGTTTGCATATTGATGAAGGGTTATTTAAACCGGATGAAATGCTAATGGCTGATGAGGTGTTTGTAACAAATTCGATTCAAGAATTGATACCGATATATAAAATAGAACATAGATATTTTCAGGGAAATAAGGGCATGGTTTTTAATACTTTGAAGAAGCAGTACAATGAAACGAAAAAATCGTTATGGAGTAGGGTTGACCTACACAGTTTTTGGAAGGAGTGAAACGAGTGAAAGGTCAACCTTTACAGTTATCATGTGGACCTTATCATCTAGATTTTACAAAGAAGACCTCTATTATGGGTATAGTCAATGCTACACCCGATTCATTTTCAGATGGGGGCAAATATAATTCGATCGAATTAGCTGTAAAGCATGCTGAGAGAATGACTTCTGAAGGTGCTGATATTATTGATATAGGTGGAGAATCTACACGCCCTGGGGCAAATAAAGTGTTGTTAGATGAAGAATTATCAAGAGTTATTCCAGTTGTAAAAGAAGTTGCTGCAAATGTGAATGTGGCGGTATCTATAGATACGTATAAGGCTGAAGTAGCTAAGCAGGCAATTGAGGCTGGTGCTCATATAATTAATGATGTTTGGGGTGCTAAGGCTGATCCAAAAATGGCCGAGGTAGCTGCACATTATCAAGTTCCAATTGTATTAATGCATAATCGGACTAACCGTAATTACCAAAACTTTATTGTTGATGTGCTTAATGATTTGAAAGAGAGTGTGTCTATCGTTAAGTCTGCCGGAGTGAAAGATGATAACATTATTTTAGATCCTGGTGTTGGTTTTGCAAAATCTTTTGAACAGAATCTTGAAATCATACGACATTTAGATGAGTTAAACAAGCTTGGATACCCTGTGTTATTAGGGACATCTCGAAAGTCTTTCATTGGACAAATTTTGGATTTGCCACCAGCTGAACGTGTAGAAGGTACAGGTGCAACTGTTTGTCTTGGTATAGAAAAAGGATGCCACATCGTAAGAGTTCATGATGTTATGCAAATTTCTAGAATGGCCATGATGATGGATGCTTTGATAGGGAAAGGTGTGAAGAACAATCGATAAAATAGTTGTCAATGAAATGATGTTTTATGGATATCATGGGGTATTTACTGAAGAAACAAAATTAGGACAGCGGTTTTTGGTAGATGTTGAGCTTCAACTGGACTTATCAAGTGCCGGTAAAACAGATCAGCTACAAAATACAGTTAACTATGGTGAAGTATATGAAATTTGCCAACGGATTGTGGAGGGAAAACCATATAAATTAATAGAAGCAGTGGGCGAAAGAATTACTGCAGATTTATTAGCAACATTCGTCCAAATAGAAGAATGTACTGTGAAAATAACAAAGCCTGGCCCGCCAATTCCGGGTTATTATAAAGATGTAGCAGTATTCATAACAAGGAGTCGCTAAATGACACGAGAAGCTTATATTGCACTAGGTTCTAATCAAGGTGATAGACAATTATATATGTTTAAGGCTATTAAAAGTTTACAATTGCATCCTCAAATTACTATAACGAAAGCTTCATCAATTTATGAGACAAACCCTGTTGGTTACACGGATCAAGATCAATTTTTGAATATGGTAATTAAAGTTAATACAGACCTTTCAGCACTTGATTTATTAACGATTTGTCAACATACAGAAGAACAATTAGGAAGAAAAAGGGAAATTAGATGGGGTCCTCGAACAATTGACCTTGACATTTTGTTATATAATCAAGAAAATATTGAAACAGAGCAACTTATTGTTCCACATCCACGAATGCTTGAAAGAGCATTCGTCATGGTACCATTGTTAGAGATCGATCAACATGTTGTCCTTGGAAAAGGTGTTGATTCATCGTCGGTTAATATCAACAAATTAATTGATAGAGAAGGGGTACATGTATGGAAACGGAGAATTGGGGAAGACGTATTCGAGCTTTTCGAAAGCTAAAGGGCTATACCCAACAAAGTTTTGCAAAAGATCTTGGGGTTTCAATAACTTTGTTAGGAGAGGTAGAGAGAGGGAATCGATTACCTAGCGAAGAGTTAGTGAAAGATATTTCGGATAAACTTGAGGTAAGTATAGGTGAGTTATCGCCTTTTAGTGACCTATAAGTCAATTATATAGATTAGAAGTATATAACAAGGAGGGACAGATATGCTGAAGATTGGTGATTTACAAATGAAAAACCCTGTTGTATTAGCGCCTATGGCTGGTGTATGTAACTCAGCCTTCAGGCTAACTGTAAAAGAATTTGGTGCAGGGCTTGTTTGTGCAGAAATGGTGAGCGATAAAGCCATTCTATATAAAAATGCAAAGACGTTAGGTATGCTCTATATTGATGAACGAGAGAAGCCGCTCAGCTTGCAAATATTTGGCGGAGAAAAAGAGACTCTTGTAGAAGCCGCGAAATTTGTAGAACAAAACACAACAGCCGATATTATTGATATTAATATGGGGTGTCCAGTTCCCAAAATTACAAAGTGTGATGCAGGTGCAAAATGGTTGCTTGATCCAGCTAAAATATATGAGATGGTTGCTGCTGTCGTTGATGCTGTACAAAAACCTGTCACTGTAAAAATGCGTATGGGTTGGGACGATGAACATATATTTGCAATTGAGAATGCAATGGCAGTTGAACGTGCTGGAGGAAAAGCTGTATCGTTACATGGAAGAACACGTGAGCAAATGTATGAGGGTAAGGCAAACTGGGATATCATTAAACAGGTAAAACAAGCAGTTAATATACCGATCATCGGAAATGGTGATGTTGAATCTCCGCAGGATGCAAAAGCGATGCTTGAGCAAACAGGCTGTGATGGGGTAATGATAGGACGAGCTGCATTAGGTAACCCTTGGATGATATACCGTACAGTCAAATATCTTGAAACGGGTGAATTAATTGAAGAACCTGGAATTCGAGAAAAGATAGATGTTTGTATTTTACACCTTGACCGACTAATTGCTCTAAAAAATGAGAACATAGCGGTGAAAGAAATGAGAAAGCATGCAGCATGGTATTTAAAAGGGATCAAAGGCAATGCTAGAGTAAGGAATGCTATAAATGATTGTCATAATAGAGCAGACTTAGTAAATCTACTAACAAAGTTCGTTGATGATGTGGAAAATAAACAGCAAAGTGTAGCGAAAGTTGTTTGACATCAAGTATAGCCTGGAATATAATAACCCCTAAAAGACGTTTATATACTGCCAGTCTATCGCTGGCAGTTTTTCTAAAGGAAGGAAAGCATCACCCTTTCACCTAGAAGGCACGAGCAACTTCAGGGGAAGGGTTCCAACACTTTTTAGAAACTAAATTCTTTAGACTTAACTCAATTTCAGATTAACTCGGCACTGTCGGGTTTTTCTTTTTAACAATGGCTGTTTTCGTATAGATTGTTGTTTTCTTTCTTAAATAGCAACACGTATGCAACTATCGGGATATCTTATCCGCCTTTAATATTTATAAAAAATCCCTAAACCCATTACTTGCTACTCTATTTTGGTAAAGATAACAACTGAGTTAACAAGAAGAGCCCTTGAATAAGTAACGCTTCTTTTGAACTAGAAGTATATAAAATCTCTTTTTTTGTTAGAAAAATAATATTGGAGTTGATTGGTATGAGTACAGAAGAATTGAATGATCAGTTAGTAGTCAGACGTGAAAAATTACATAAGCTAGAAGAAAACGGGATTGATCCGTTTGGAAAACGCTTTGAACGTACTCACTCCGCTAAAGAGTTGATTTCCACATTGGATCATTACTCTAAGGAAGAGTTAGAACAAAATGAAGTACACGTTAAAATAGCTGGTAGAATAATGACAAAACGAGGGAAGGGTAAAGCTGGTTTTGCGCATATTCAAGATTTGACAGATCAGATCCAAATATACGTTAGAAAAGATGCGATAGGTGATGCACCGTATGAGACTTTTACAATCGCAGATATTGGAGATATCATTGGAATTTCTGGCACTGTTTTTAAAACAAAAGTTGGGGAGCTTTCTATTAAAGCAACTTCATTTGAATTATTAACAAAATCACTTAGACCATTACCTGATAAATACCATGGTTTAAAAGATATAGAGCAAAGATATCGTCAGCGATATTTAGATTTAATTACTAACCCTAAGAGTAAGCAAACGTTCATATCTAGAAGCCAAATTATTCAATCGATGAGACGTTATTTAGATAACAATGGATATTTAGAGGTAGAAACTCCGATGATGCACTCAATCGCAGGCGGAGCTTCGGCAAAACCTTTTATTACTCACCATAATGCACTAGATATCCCTTTATATATGAGAATTGCAATTGAATTACATTTAAAGAGATTAATTGTTGGTGGCTTAGAAAAAGTTTATGAAATCGGTCGTGTATTTCGTAATGAGGGTGTATCTACTCGTCATAATCCAGAATTCACAATGCTCGAACTTTATGAGGCGTATGCAGATTTTGAAGACATTATGTCATTAACTGAAAATATGATTGCTCATATTGCAGAGGAAGTACTCGGATCTACAACTGTTATGTATGGTGATGATGAAGTAGAATTAAAGCCAAAATGGAAAAGGCTACACATGGTTGACGCAATAAAAGAATATGTTGGCGTAGACTTTTGGAAAGAAATGAGTGTTGAAGAAGCACGTGCTCATGCGAAAGAGCATGGTGTTGAAATAAATGATAATATGTTATATGGACATATTGTAAATGAATTCTTCGAACAAAAAATAGAGGATAAACTTATACAACCGACATTTATTTATGGTCATCCAGTAGAAATTTCTCCTCTAGCTAAGAAAAACGCACAAGATCCGCGTTTTACTGATCGTTTTGAGCTGTTTATCGTTGGTCGTGAACATGCCAACGCATTTACCGAACTGAATGATCCTATTGATCAAAGGCAACGTTTTGAAGCACAAATAAAAGAACGTGAGCAAGGTAATGATGAAGCGCATATGATGGATGAGGACTTTGTGGAGGCGTTGGAGTATGGAATGCCACCAACAGGGGGATTAGGTATTGGGATTGACAGATTAGTCATGTTGTTAACGAATGCTCCATCCATTAGAGATGTACTATTATTCCCGCAAATGAGAAATAAATAGTTAATTCCCCCTAAACTTGTCGTTTAGGGGGTTTTTTCATAATGTTGTTTTTCCTATAAAGATCAAGATGTGTATATAACTAAATTTTTTGGTATTCATCTTTTCTTCTATAAAGACTGGTTTCGCAGTGATTGTTGATTTTCTTCTAAGATATATGGACTTATAAATCTAGCGTTCGTAATATCTTGTCAACTTTTACAATTATTAAGCTCTTTTAAAAGCTCATCATTCTGTATGTTTTTAGTAAAAATAGTAACGAGGTTTACGTAACGAGCCTATATATTAAAAGATGACTGTTGTGCAAAACAACAGCTTTATATTCTAGTTTAGTAAAAATAGTAACAGCGTTTATAAACGGGATCTTAAAAATGTTATAGATGAAGATTTAACATTAATTAAGTTTCTTTAAAATTTTATTAAAAAAACTATTGATTGTTATTAAAATAGATGATATATTATTATTTGTCGCTAAGAAACAACGACAATTATTGATGAAAGTCGACGAAAAAAGATGTTGACTTAGACAAGATTCGATGTTATTATAATAAAGCTGCTCCAAGAAAAACGCAGCTACAATGTTCTTTGAAAACTAAACAAAACAAAAGCGTCAACGTTAATTTTTTTGAACAAATGAGCAATCAAACTTTATTGGAGAGTTTGATCCTGGCTCAGGACGAACGCTGGCGGCGTGCCTAATACATGCAAGTCGAGCGAACCAAAGGGAGCTTGCTCCCGGAGGTTAGCGGCGGACGGGTGAGTAACACGTGGGCAACCTACCTGTAAGATTGGGATAACTTCGGGAAACCGGAGCTAATACCGAATAACAATAAGAACCACATGGTTCTTATTTGAAAGATGGCTTCGGCTATCACTTACGGATGGGCCCGCGGCGCATTAGCTAGTTGGTGAGGTAACGGCTCACCAAGGCGACGATGCGTAGCCGACCTGAGAGGGTGATCGGCCACACTGGGACTGAGACACGGCCCAGACTCCTACGGGAGGCAGCAGTAGGGAATCTTCCGCAATGGACGAAAGTCTGACGGAGCAACGCCGCGTGAGTGAAGAAGGTTTTCGGATCGTAAAACTCTGTTGTTAGGGAAGAACAAGTATCGTTCGAATAGGGCGGTACCTTGACGGTACCTAACCAGAAAGCCACGGCTAACTACGTGCCAGCAGCCGCGGTAATACGTAGGTGGCAAGCGTTGTCCGGAATTATTGGGCGTAAAGCGCGCGCAGGCGGTTCCTTAAGTCTGATGTGAAAGCCCACGGCTCAACCGTGGAGGGTCATTGGAAACTGGGGAACTTGAGTGCAGAAGAGGAGAGTGGAATTCCACGTGTAGCGGTGAAATGCGTAGAGATGTGGAGGAACACCAGTGGCGAAGGCGACTCTCTGGTCTGTAACTGACGCTGAGGTGCGAAAGCGTGGGGAGCGAACAGGATTAGATACCCTGGTAGTCCACGCCGTAAACGATGAGTGCTAAGTGTTAGAGGGTTTCCGCCCTTTAGTGCTGCAGCTAACGCATTAAGCACTCCGCCTGGGGAGTACGACCGCAAGGTTGAAACTCAAAGGAATTGACGGGGGCCCGCACAAGCGGTGGAGCATGTGGTTTAATTCGAAGCAACGCGAAGAACCTTACCAGGTCTTGACATCCTCTGCCAACCCTAGAGATAGGGCGTTCCCCTTCGGGGGACAGAGTGACAGGTGGTGCATGGTTGTCGTCAGCTCGTGTCGTGAGATGTTGGGTTAAGTCCCGCAACGAGCGCAACCCTTGATCTTAGTTGCCAGCATTAAGTTGGGCACTCTAAGGTGACTGCCGGTGACAAACCGGAGGAAGGTGGGGATGACGTCAAATCATCATGCCCCTTATGACCTGGGCTACACACGTGCTACAATGGATGGTACAAAGGGCAGCAAAACCGCGAGGTTAAGCGAATCCCATAAAACCATTCTCAGTTCGGATTGCAGGCTGCAACTCGCCTGCATGAAGCCGGAATCGCTAGTAATCGCGGATCAGCATGCCGCGGTGAATACGTTCCCGGGCCTTGTACACACCGCCCGTCACACCACGAGAGTTTGTAACACCCGAAGTCGGTGGGGTAACCGTAAGGAGCCAGCCGCCTAAGGTGGGACAGATGATTGGGGTGAAGTCGTAACAAGGTAGCCGTATCGGAAGGTGCGGCTGGATCACCTCCTTTCTAAGGAAATATGTGAAGCTAGACTTCATATAAAAAGACGCTTTTGTTTTTGTTTAGTTTTGAGAGAACATTCTCTCAAAATGAAGAAGGTAAACAACAAGCTGACGAAGAAATTCGATGGCTATTTTTTACCGATGTTCCTTGAAAACTAGATAATAACGACACATTCATTGAAGAAAGTGAAAATCTTTTTTCATTATTTGATGACGGTTTGACCGTTGGTCAAATAAAAAAAGCAAATTAGCAACGAGAAGGTCGAGGAAGTAAAGTTCTGGAGCAGCGGAGTGTATCTTGCATACATGAGCAGTGGAAGAACGAAGCTGACGATGAGATTCGAAGTTGATCATTTGTTTAAGGTTAAGTTAGAAAGGGCGCACGGTGAATGCCTTGGCACTAGGAGCCGATGAAGGACGGGACTAACACCGAAATGCTTCGGGGAGCTGTAAGTAAGCATTGATCCGGAGATTTCCGAATGGGGAAACCCACTGTTCGTAATGGAGCAGTATCAATATCTGAATACATAGGGTATTGAAGGCAGACCCGGGGAACTGAAACATCTAAGTACCCGGAGGAAGAGAAAGCAAAAGCGATTTCCTGAGTAGCGGCGAGCGAAACGGAATAAGCCCAAACCAAGAGGCTTGCCTCTTGGGGTTGTAGGACACTCTATACGGAGTTACAAAGGAACGAAGTAGACGAAGCGATCTGGAAAGGTCCGTCGAAGAAGGTAACAACCCTGTAGTTGAAACTTCGTTCCCTCCAGAGTGGATCCTGAGTACGGCGGGACACGTGAAATCCCGTCGGAAGCTGGGAGGACCATCTCCCAAGGCTAAATACTCCCTAGTGACCGATAGTGAACCAGTACCGTGAGGGAAAGGTGAAAAGCACCCCGGAAGGGGAGTGAAAGAGATCCTGAAACCGTGTGCCTACAAGTAGTCAGAGCCCGTTAATGGGTGATGGCGTGCCTTTTGTAGAATGAACCGGCGAGTTACGATCCCGTGCAAGGTTAAGTTGAAGAGACGGAGCCGCAGCGAAAGCGAGTCTGAATAGGGCGAAATAGTACGTGGTCGTAGACCCGAAACCAAGTGATCTACCCATGTCCAGGGTGAAGTTCAGGTAACACTGAATGGAGGCCCGAACCCACGCACGTTGAAAAGTGCGGGGATGAGGTGTGGGTAGGGGTGAAATGCCAATCGAACTTGGAGATAGCTGGTTCTCTCCGAAATAGCTTTAGGGCTAGCCTCAAGTGAAGAGTCTTGGAGGTAGAGCACTGATTGGACTAGGGGCCCCCAACGGGTTACCGAATTCAGTCAAACTCCGAATGCCAAAGACTTATACTTGGGAGTCAGACTGCGAGTGATAAGATCCGTAGTCGAAAGGGAAACAGCCCAGACCACCAGCTAAGGTCCCAAAGTATACGTTAAGTGGAAAAGGATGTGGAGTTGCATAGACAACCAGGATGTTGGCTTAGAAGCAGCCACCATTTAAAGAGTGCGTAATAGCTCACTGGTCGAGTGACTCTGCGCCGAAAATGTACCGGGGCTAAACGTATCACCGAAGCTGTGGACTGTCCTTACGGACAGTGGTAGGAGAGCGTTCTAAGTGCAGCGAAGCTAGACCGAGAGGACTGGTGGAGCGCTTAGAAGTGAGAATGCCGGTATGAGTAGCGAAAGAGGGGTGAGAATCCCCTCCACCGAATGCCTAAGGTTTCCTGAGGAAGGCTCGTCCGCTCAGGGTAAGTCGGGACCTAAGCCGAGGCCGAAAGGCGTAGGCGATGGACAACAGGTTGAGATTCCTGTACCACCTCCTCACCATTTGAGCAATGGGGGGACGCAGAAGGATAGGGTAAGCGCACTGTTGGATATGTGCGTCCAAGCAGTTAGGCTGACAAGTAGGTAAATCCGCTTGTCATAAAGGCTGAGCTGTGATGGCGAGGGAAATATAGTACCGAAGTTCCTGATTCCACACTGCCAAGAAAAGCCTCTAGCGAGGTGAGAGGTGCCCGTACCGCAAACCGACACAGGTAGGCGAGGAGAGAATCCTAAGGTGAGCGAGAGAACTCTCGTTAAGGAACTCGGCAAAATGACCCCGTAACTTCGGGAGAAGGGGTGCTTTTTAGGGTGAATAGCCCTGAGAAGCCGCAGTGAAAAGGCCCAGGCGACTGTTTAGCAAAAACACAGGTCTCTGCGAAGCCGCAAGGCGAAGTATAGGGGCTGACACCTGCCCGGTGCTGGAAGGTTAAGAGGAGGGGTTATCCGTAAGGAGAAGCTCTGAATCGAAGCCCCAGTAAACGGCGGCCGTAACTATAACGGTCCTAAGGTAGCGAAATTCCTTGTCGGGTAAGTTCCGACCCGCACGAAAGGTGTAACGATCTGGGCACTGTCTCAACGAGAGACTCGGTGAAATTATAGTACCTGTGAAGATGCAGGTTACCCGCGACAGGACGGAAAGACCCCGTGGAGCTTTACTGTAGCCTGATATTGAATTTTGGTACAGCTTGTACAGGATAGGTAGGAGCCGTAGAAACCGGAGCGCTAGCTTCGGTGGAGGCGTCGGTGGGATACTACCCTGGCTGTATTGAAATTCTAACCTACGGAGCTAATCGCTTCGGGAGACAGTGTCAGGTGGGCAGTTTGACTGGGGCGGTCGCCTCCTAAAAAGTAACGGAGGCGCCCAAAGGTTCCCTCAGAATGGTTGGAAATCATTCGAAGAGTGCAAAGGCATAAGGGAGCTTGACTGCGAGACCTACAAGTCGAGCAGGGACGAAAGTCGGGCTTAGTGATCCGGTGGTTCCGCATGGAAGGGCCATCGCTCAACGGATAAAAGCTACCCCGGGGATAACAGGCTTATCTCCCCCAAGAGTCCACATCGACGGGGAGGTTTGGCACCTCGATGTCGGCTCATCGCATCCTGGGGCTGTAGTCGGTCCCAAGGGTTGGGCTGTTCGCCCATTAAAGCGGTACGCGAGCTGGGTTCAGAACGTCGTGAGACAGTTCGGTCCCTATCCGTCGTGGGCGTAGGAAATTTGAGAGGAGCTGTCCTTAGTACGAGAGGACCGGGATGGACACACCGCTGGTGTACCAGTTGTCCTGCCAAGGGCATAGCTGGGTAGCTATGTGTGGAAGGGATAAGTGCTGAAAGCATCTAAGCATGAAGCCCCCCTCAAGATGAGATTTCCCATAGCGTAAGCTAGTAAGATCCCTCGAAGATGACGAGGTTGATAGGTCTGAGGTGGAAGCGTGGTGACACGTGGAGCTGACAGATACTAATAGATCGAGGACTTAACCAAGTTAGAAATGCAGAGCAAGCTTTGTTCAATGAATGTCTATTATCTAGTTTTGAAGGAATATTAACTTATTCCTATATATTATGTCTGGTGGCGATGGCGAAGAGGTCACACCCGTTCC
The DNA here is from genome assembly GCF_046557775.1 of Nanhaiella sioensis. NCBI lineage: Bacteria > Bacillati > Bacillota > Bacilli > Caryophanales > Bacillaceae > Nanhaiella > Nanhaiella sioensis. The sequence continues at coordinate 2,092,790 of NZ_JBKAEG010000001.1, read as the reverse complement.
CATACCGAACACGGAAGTTAAGCTCTTCAGCGCCGATGGTAGTTGGGGGTTTCCCCCTGTGAGAGTAGGACGTTGCCAGGCTTATATATTGGAGGATTAGCTCAGCTGGGAGAGCACTTGCCTTACAAGCAAGGGGTCGGCGGTTCGATCCCGTCATCCTCCACCATTAATACTCGTAAGAGTATATTGTTAATGATCATGAGCCATTAGCTCAGTTGGTAGAGCATCTGACTTTTAATCAGAGGGTCAGAGGTTCGAGTCCTCTATGGCTCATCATTTTCCGCGGGTGTGGCGGAATTGGCAGACGCGCTAGACTTAGGATCTAGTGTCCTTGTGACGTGGGGGTTCAAGTCCCTTCACCCGCATTAATTAAATAAAGCTTGCGGAAGTAGTTCAGTGGTAGAACACCACCTTGCCAAGGTGGGGGTCGCGGGTTCGAATCCCGTCTTCCGCTCCAATGCTGCCGGGGTGGTGGAATTGGCAGACACACAGGACTTAAAATCCTGCGGTAGGTGACTACCGTGCCGGTTCAAGTCCGGCCCTCGGCACCATTTATATATATAAGCGCCCGTAGCTCAATTGGATAGAGCGTCTGACTACGGATCAGAAGGTTATGGGTTCGACTCCTTTCGGGCGCGCCATTAATAAATAACGGGAAGTAGCTCAGCTTGGTAGAGCACATGGTTTGGGACCATGGGGTCGCAGGTTCGAATCCTGTCTTCCCGACCACTTATAAAAATTAAGGGGCCTTAGCTCAGCTGGGAGAGCGCCTGCCTTGCACGCAGGAGGTCAGCGGTTCGATCCCGCTAGGCTCCACCATGTTCTTTGAAAACTAAACAAAACAAAAGCGTCAACGTTAATTTTTTTGAACAAATGAGCAATCAAACTTTATTGGAGAGTTTGATCCTGGCTCAGGACGAACGCTGGCGGCGTGCCTAATACATGCAAGTCGAGCGAACCAAAGGGAGCTTGCTCCCGGAGGTTAGCGGCGGACGGGTGAGTAACACGTGGGCAACCTACCTGTAAGATTGGGATAACTTCGGGAAACCGGAGCTAATACCGAATAACAATAAGAACCACATGGTTCTTATTTGAAAGATGGCTTCGGCTATCACTTACGGATGGGCCCGCGGCGCATTAGCTAGTTGGTGAGGTAACGGCTCACCAAGGCGACGATGCGTAGCCGACCTGAGAGGGTGATCGGCCACACTGGGACTGAGACACGGCCCAGACTCCTACGGGAGGCAGCAGTAGGGAATCTTCCGCAATGGACGAAAGTCTGACGGAGCAACGCCGCGTGAGTGAAGAAGGTTTTCGGATCGTAAAACTCTGTTGTTAGGGAAGAACAAGTATCGTTCGAATAGGGCGGTACCTTGACGGTACCTAACCAGAAAGCCACGGCTAACTACGTGCCAGCAGCCGCGGTAATACGTAGGTGGCAAGCGTTGTCCGGAATTATTGGGCGTAAAGCGCGCGCAGGCGGTTCCTTAAGTCTGATGTGAAAGCCCACGGCTCAACCGTGGAGGGTCATTGGAAACTGGGGAACTTGAGTGCAGAAGAGGAGAGTGGAATTCCACGTGTAGCGGTGAAATGCGTAGAGATGTGGAGGAACACCAGTGGCGAAGGCGACTCTCTGGTCTGTAACTGACGCTGAGGTGCGAAAGCGTGGGGAGCGAACAGGATTAGATACCCTGGTAGTCCACGCCGTAAACGATGAGTGCTAAGTGTTAGAGGGTTTCCGCCCTTTAGTGCTGCAGCTAACGCATTAAGCACTCCGCCTGGGGAGTACGACCGCAAGGTTGAAACTCAAAGGAATTGACGGGGGCCCGCACAAGCGGTGGAGCATGTGGTTTAATTCGAAGCAACGCGAAGAACCTTACCAGGTCTTGACATCCTCTGCCAACCCTAGAGATAGGGCGTTCCCCTTCGGGGGACAGAGTGACAGGTGGTGCATGGTTGTCGTCAGCTCGTGTCGTGAGATGTTGGGTTAAGTCCCGCAACGAGCGCAACCCTTGATCTTAGTTGCCAGCATTAAGTTGGGCACTCTAAGGTGACTGCCGGTGACAAACCGGAGGAAGGTGGGGATGACGTCAAATCATCATGCCCCTTATGACCTGGGCTACACACGTGCTACAATGGATGGTACAAAGGGCAGCAAAACCGCGAGGTTAAGCGAATCCCATAAAACCATTCTCAGTTCGGATTGCAGGCTGCAACTCGCCTGCATGAAGCCGGAATCGCTAGTAATCGCGGATCAGCATGCCGCGGTGAATACGTTCCCGGGCCTTGTACACACCGCCCGTCACACCACGAGAGTTTGTAACACCCGAAGTCGGTGGGGTAACCGTAAGGAGCCAGCCGCCTAAGGTGGGACAGATGATTGGGGTGAAGTCGTAACAAGGTAGCCGTATCGGAAGGTGCGGCTGGATCACCTCCTTTCTAAGGAAATATGTGAAGCTAGACTTCATATAAAAAGACGCTTTTGTTTTTGTTTAGTTTTGAGAGAACATTCTCTCAAAATGAAGAAGGTAAACAACAAGCTGACGAAGAAATTCGATGGCTATTTTTTACCGATGTTCCTTGAAAACTAGATAATAACGACACATTCATTGAAGAAAGTGAAAATCTTTTTTCATTATTTGATGACGGTTTGACCGTTGGTCAAATAAAAAAAGCAAATTAGCAACGAGAAGGTCGAGGAAGTAAAGTTCTGGAGCAGCGGAGTGTATCTTGCATACATGAGCAGTGGAAGAACGAAGCTGACGATGAGATTCGAAGTTGATCATTTGTTTAAGGTTAAGTTAGAAAGGGCGCACGGTGAATGCCTTGGCACTAGGAGCCGATGAAGGACGGGACTAACACCGAAATGCTTCGGGGAGCTGTAAGTAAGCATTGATCCGGAGATTTCCGAATGGGGAAACCCACTGTTCGTAATGGAGCAGTATCAATATCTGAATACATAGGGTATTGAAGGCAGACCCGGGGAACTGAAACATCTAAGTACCCGGAGGAAGAGAAAGCAAAAGCGATTTCCTGAGTAGCGGCGAGCGAAACGGAATAAGCCCAAACCAAGAGGCTTGCCTCTTGGGGTTGTAGGACACTCTATACGGAGTTACAAAGGAACGAAGTAGACGAAGCGATCTGGAAAGGTCCGTCGAAGAAGGTAACAACCCTGTAGTTGAAACTTCGTTCCCTCCAGAGTGGATCCTGAGTACGGCGGGACACGTGAAATCCCGTCGGAAGCTGGGAGGACCATCTCCCAAGGCTAAATACTCCCTAGTGACCGATAGTGAACCAGTACCGTGAGGGAAAGGTGAAAAGCACCCCGGAAGGGGAGTGAAAGAGATCCTGAAACCGTGTGCCTACAAGTAGTCAGAGCCCGTTAATGGGTGATGGCGTGCCTTTTGTAGAATGAACCGGCGAGTTACGATCCCGTGCAAGGTTAAGTTGAAGAGACGGAGCCGCAGCGAAAGCGAGTCTGAATAGGGCGAAATAGTACGTGGTCGTAGACCCGAAACCAAGTGATCTACCCATGTCCAGGGTGAAGTTCAGGTAACACTGAATGGAGGCCCGAACCCACGCACGTTGAAAAGTGCGGGGATGAGGTGTGGGTAGGGGTGAAATGCCAATCGAACTTGGAGATAGCTGGTTCTCTCCGAAATAGCTTTAGGGCTAGCCTCAAGTGAAGAGTCTTGGAGGTAGAGCACTGATTGGACTAGGGGCCCCCAACGGGTTACCGAATTCAGTCAAACTCCGAATGCCAAAGACTTATACTTGGGAGTCAGACTGCGAGTGATAAGATCCGTAGTCGAAAGGGAAACAGCCCAGACCACCAGCTAAGGTCCCAAAGTATACGTTAAGTGGAAAAGGATGTGGAGTTGCATAGACAACCAGGATGTTGGCTTAGAAGCAGCCACCATTTAAAGAGTGCGTAATAGCTCACTGGTCGAGTGACTCTGCGCCGAAAATGTACCGGGGCTAAACGTATCACCGAAGCTGTGGACTGTCCTTACGGACAGTGGTAGGAGAGCGTTCTAAGTGCAGCGAAGCTAGACCGAGAGGACTGGTGGAGCGCTTAGAAGTGAGAATGCCGGTATGAGTAGCGAAAGAGGGGTGAGAATCCCCTCCACCGAATGCCTAAGGTTTCCTGAGGAAGGCTCGTCCGCTCAGGGTAAGTCGGGACCTAAGCCGAGGCCGAAAGGCGTAGGCGATGGACAACAGGTTGAGATTCCTGTACCACCTCCTCACCATTTGAGCAATGGGGGGACGCAGAAGGATAGGGTAAGCGCACTGTTGGATATGTGCGTCCAAGCAGTTAGGCTGACAAGTAGGTAAATCCGCTTGTCATAAAGGCTGAGCTGTGATGGCGAGGGAAATATAGTACCGAAGTTCCTGATTCCACACTGCCAAGAAAAGCCTCTAGCGAGGTGAGAGGTGCCCGTACCGCAAACCGACACAGGTAGGCGAGGAGAGAATCCTAAGGTGAGCGAGAGAACTCTCGTTAAGGAACTCGGCAAAATGACCCCGTAACTTCGGGAGAAGGGGTGCTTTTTAGGGTGAATAGCCCTGAGAAGCCGCAGTGAAAAGGCCCAGGCGACTGTTTAGCAAAAACACAGGTCTCTGCGAAGCCGCAAGGCGAAGTATAGGGGCTGACACCTGCCCGGTGCTGGAAGGTTAAGAGGAGGGGTTATCCGTAAGGAGAAGCTCTGAATCGAAGCCCCAGTAAACGGCGGCCGTAACTATAACGGTCCTAAGGTAGCGAAATTCCTTGTCGGGTAAGTTCCGACCCGCACGAAAGGTGTAACGATCTGGGCACTGTCTCAACGAGAGACTCGGTGAAATTATAGTACCTGTGAAGATGCAGGTTACCCGCGACAGGACGGAAAGACCCCGTGGAGCTTTACTGTAGCCTGATATTGAATTTTGGTACAGCTTGTACAGGATAGGTAGGAGCCGTAGAAACCGGAGCGCTAGCTTCGGTGGAGGCGTCGGTGGGATACTACCCTGGCTGTATTGAAATTCTAACCTACGGAGCTAATCGCTTCGGGAGACAGTGTCAGGTGGGCAGTTTGACTGGGGCGGTCGCCTCCTAAAAAGTAACGGAGGCGCCCAAAGGTTCCCTCAGAATGGTTGGAAATCATTCGAAGAGTGCAAAGGCATAAGGGAGCTTGACTGCGAGACCTACAAGTCGAGCAGGGACGAAAGTCGGGCTTAGTGATCCGGTGGTTCCGCATGGAAGGGCCATCGCTCAACGGATAAAAGCTACCCCGGGGATAACAGGCTTATCTCCCCCAAGAGTCCACATCGACGGGGAGGTTTGGCACCTCGATGTCGGCTCATCGCATCCTGGGGCTGTAGTCGGTCCCAAGGGTTGGGCTGTTCGCCCATTAAAGCGGTACGCGAGCTGGGTTCAGAACGTCGTGAGACAGTTCGGTCCCTATCCGTCGTGGGCGTAGGAAATTTGAGAGGAGCTGTCCTTAGTACGAGAGGACCGGGATGGACACACCGCTGGTGTACCAGTTGTCCTGCCAAGGGCATAGCTGGGTAGCTATGTGTGGAAGGGATAAGTGCTGAAAGCATCTAAGCATGAAGCCCCCCTCAAGATGAGATTTCCCATAGCGTAAGCTAGTAAGATCCCTCGAAGATGACGAGGTTGATAGGTCTGAGGTGGAAGCGTGGTGACACGTGGAGCTGACAGATACTAATAGATCGAGGACTTAACCAAGTTAGAAATGCAGAGCAAGCTTTGTTCAATGAATGTCTATTATCTAGTTTTGAAGGAATATTAACTTATTCCTATATATTATGTCTGGTGGCGATGGCGAAGAGGTCACACCCGTTCCCATACCGAACACGGAAGTTAAGCTCTTCAGCGCCGATGGTAGTTGGGGGTTTCCCCCTGTGAGAGTAGGACGTTGCCAGGCAATACAAAAGTCAGAGGAAGATATAATCCTCTGGCTTTTTTCTATACAATTTTTTAGCTAATTTGCTTTTGCCTTAATTAATTGCATCAAGCTAGCGTTTATGACATCTTTTCTTTTAGTTGTTTTCGTATTAATCTGTTGCAATTTGTAATAAAAACTAAACACGAATATAACTAACGTTCGGAGCATCTTCTTGTATAAAGACTATAAAAAGCATTTCATATCCATCTGTTTTTATGAAAAGGCGTTAGGCTTTTCTTGTTTTGATTTATTAAATAAATGGCAAGGATATATTTGTAGTCTATGGTCGGGCTGTTAAATTAGCTAATTCGAGTCTCTTGCGCTTTTTTCCAATTCACTATATAGTAAATGTAAAGTCAAATATAGTCAAAGTCAATGAAAGGAGGGGTTGAATGAGAAATATATCTGATGTTATTGAACAATATTTGAAAAGCGTTCTAGAAATGAATGATCAAGATATTGTTGAAATAAAAAGAAATGAAGTAGCAGATAAATTTCAATGCGTACCATCTCAAATTAATTATGTGATAAATACACGTTTTACAATGGAACGTGGTTATATTGTAGAAAGTAAACGCGGTGGCGGTGGCTATATACGAATAATGAAAGTGCAGTCTCATGATGATACCCACTTAATTGAACAACTATTAACGTTAATTGGTCCAAGAATCTCTCAAACAATAGCTGAAAATATTATAGGTCGATTAATTGAAGAAGAGGTTATTACTGAAAGAGAAGCAAAAATCATGTTGAGTACTGTTGATCGATCAATCTTATATATTAGCCTTCCAGATAGAGATGAATTACGATCTAGAATACTCATTGCGATGTTGACATCACTAAAATACAATTAATGGTATGAGGATTTCAGATGATATTAATAATCTAGACAGGAGAGGTGAAGTCATTGATATGTCAAGAATGTAACAAGAGACCTGCAACGTTACACTTTACAAAAATTATCAACGGAGAAAAAGCTGAAACCCACGTTTGTGAGCATTGTGCACAGGAAAAAGGAGAAATGTTTATGCTTGCAAATAATCAAGGCTTTTCGATTAATAACTTAATAGCAGGGCTACTCAATATGGAACCTTCTCTACAAGAAAAACAACGTAATTCATTTCATCAAAATGAGGTTATTCAATGTGACAAATGTAAAATGACTTATACTCAATTTTTAAACATTGGTAAATTTGGATGCTCTGAATGTTATAAAACGTTTAAAAATCATTTAACTCCTATACTCAAGAGGTTTCATAGTGGAAACACAATTCATTCTGGAAAAATCCCGACAAGGATAGGTGGAAATATACACTTACGTAAGCAAATAGAACAATATAAACAAACACTTCAGGAGTATATAGTCAGTGAGGAGTTTGAAAAAGCAGCAGAAGTTCGTGATAAGGTTAGGGCTTTAGAACGAAGTTTAAGTCAGATAGACATGGGGGAGGGATAACTATGTCACTTCAGCGGTTTCTACAAAAAGCAATAAGCTCCTGGATGAGTGAGGATGGCCCTGAATCAGATATCGTACTTTCTAGTAGAATTAGACTTGCACGAAATATAGAAAATATATGGTTTCCTACTGTCATAACAAACGAAGAAGCGCATAAGATCATTCAATTATTTAAATTGGTATGTGAAGAAAAAGCGCCGGAATCTTTTGGGAAGCTAGAATTATTAGCGATGAATGAAATGCAACCTATTGAAAAAAGAGTACTAGTTGAAAAGCATCTCATTAGCCCTCAATTAGCCGAAGATGCGCCTTTTGGAGCTTGTATTTTATCAGAAAATGAAGAAGTAAGTATCATGATAAATGAAGAGGATCATATACGAATTCAATGTTTGTTTCCTGGGTTTCAGCTTAGTGCAGCTCTGGAAAAAGCTAATGAGTTGGATGATTGGATTGAAACACATGTAGACTATGCGTTTGATGAACAGAAAGGGTATTTGACTAGCTGTCCAACGAATGTTGGTACTGGATTAAGGGCATCGGTCATGATGCATTTGCCTGCACTTATATTAACCCAACAAATGAGTAGAATTATTCCAGCAATCAATCAACTTGGTCTAGTTGTTAGAGGAATATATGGTGAAGGTAGCGAAGCATTAGGTAATATATTTCAAATATCAAACCAAGTAACACTTGGAAAATCTGAAACTGATATTGTGAATGACCTAGAAAGTGTGGTGCAGCAACTCATTGCTCAAGAACGCTCTGCACGAGAAGCATTAGTAAAAACATCTGGTATTCAACTAGAAGACAGGGTATACCGCTCATATGGTACATTAGCACATAGTCGCGTTATGGAGACAAAAGAAGCAGCTAAATGTTTGTCTGACATTCGTTTAGGCATTGATATCGGATATATAAAAGATATATCGAGTAATATTTTAAATGAATTAATGATTGTAACACAGCCTGGATTTCTTCAGCAATATGCAGGCGGTCCATTAAGATCACATGAACGTGATATTCGTAGGGCAACATTGATTAGAGAAAGAATAAGCTTGGAAAAAAGCAATCAAAATGAGTTTGGAGGTCGAGAATTATGATGTTTGGTAGATTTACTGAGCGAGCACAAAAAGTTTTGGCATTGGCACAGGAAGAGGCAGTTCGTTTAGGTCATAATAACATAGGAACGGAGCATATTTTATTAGGTCTTATTCGCGAAGGTGAAGGGATTGCAGCTAAGGCGTTAGTTGCTCTTGGTTTGGAATCTAATAAGATTCAAGAAGAAGTTGAAAAGTTAATCGGTAAGGGTCAAGAAACAACTCAAACGATTCATTACACACCTCGTGCCAAAAAAGTAATAGAATTATCTATGGATGAGGCTAGAAAGCTAGGGCATTCTTATGTAGGAACGGAGCACATTTTACTGGGGCTCATCAGAGAAGGTGAAGGAGTTGCTGCTCGAGTTTTAAATAACTTAGGAGTAAGCTTAAATAAAGCACGTCAACAAGTGCTTCAGCTGTTAGGGAGTAATGAAACTTCATCAGGTCATCAAGGAGGAGCGGCTACGAATGCTAATACACCTACATTAGATAGTCTCGCACGAGACTTAACAGCCATTGCCCGAGAAGGAAGCTTAGATCCTGTCATTGGTAGAAGTAAAGAAATTCAGCGTGTAATTGAAGTTTTAAGTAGACGCACAAAGAACAACCCAGTCCTAATAGGAGAACCTGGAGTTGGTAAGACTGCAATTGCTGAGGGGTTAGCTCAACAAATTGTAAATAATGAAATACCAGAAATCCTACGTGATAAGCGTGTAATGACTTTAGACATGGGCACAGTGGTGGCAGGAACTAAATATCGCGGTGAATTTGAAGATAGACTGAAAAAGGTAATGGATGAAATTCGCCAAGCAGGTAATATCATATTATTTATCGATGAACTTCATACATTAATTGGTGCTGGTGGAGCGGAAGGAGCAATTGATGCTTCAAATATTCTAAAGCCATCATTAGCTAGAGGGGAGCTTCAATGTATTGGAGCTACAACTATAGATGAATATAGAAAATATATAGAAAAAGATGCTGCGTTAGAAAGACGTTTTCAGCCTATACAAGTAGATGAACCAACGAATGAGGAATCAATTCAAATCTTGAAAGGTTTACGTGATCGGTATGAAGCACATCACCGTGTATCAATCAGTGATGACTCAATCATTCAGGCGGTAAAATTATCCGACCGCTACATTTCAGATCGCTTTTTACCTGACAAAGCGATTGATTTAATAGATGAAGCAGGATCAAAAGTTCGTTTGCGGTCTTATACGACACCACCAAATTTAAAAGAGCTTGAACAAAAATTAGATGAAATAAGAAAAGAGAAGGATGCAGCAGTACAAAGTCAAGAGTTTGAGAAAGCAGCCTCTCTACGGGACACTGAACAACGCTTAAGAGAACAATTAGAGGAAACAAAGAAAAGCTGGAAGCAGAAACAAGGTCAAGAAAACTGTGAGGTAACAGTAGAAGACATTGCTAAAGTTGTTGCAAGCTGGACAGGAATTCCTGTATCAAAACTTGCTCAAACTGAAACAGATAAATTGTTAAATTTAGAGGAAATCCTGCATTCAAGAGTAATTGGGCAAGAAGAAGCTGTGAAAGCAGTTGCCAAGGCTGTACGTCGAGCGCGTGCTGGATTGAAAGATCCGAAAAGACCTATCGGTTCATTTGTTTTTTTAGGCCCTACCGGTGTTGGTAAAACTGAGCTAGCAAGAGCATTAGCTGAATCAATGTTTGGTGAAGAAGATGCCATGATCCGAATTGATATGTCTGAATATATGGAGAAGCACTCGACGTCAAGACTAGTTGGTTCACCGCCAGGTTATGTCGGTCATGATGAGGGTGGACAACTAACAGAAAAAGTTCGTCGTAAACCATACTCAGTTATTCTTCTAGATGAAGTTGAAAAAGCACATCCTGAAGTTTTTAATATTTTGCTTCAAGTGCTAGAAGACGGTAGGTTAACTGATTCAAAAGGCCGTACAGTAGATTTTCGGAACACAGTATTAATTATGACATCAAATGTTGGTGCAGATGCGCTAAGACGAAATAAGTTTGTTGGATTTAATGTACAGGATGAAAATCAAAATTATAAAGATATGAAGGGGAAAGTGATGGATGAGCTGAAAAAAGCATTTCGTCCGGAGTTTTTAAATCGTATCGATGAAATTATTGTTTTCCATTCTTTAGAGAAAAAACATCTTAAAGAAATCGTGACATTAATGACAGAACAATTAACAAAAAGATTAGTGGAGCAAGAAATTGCCCTGGAAATTACAGACGCAGCAAAGGAAAAGCTAGCAGAAGAAGGAAATGACCTAGAGTATGGAGCACGTCCTTTGCGCAGAGCGATTCAAAAGCATGTTGAAGATTTGCTTTCTGAAGAATTGCTCAAAGGAACGATTGCAAAAGGTCAGAAAGTTACGCTAGATGTTGTTGAGAATGAGTTTACTATTCGCTTTGCTGAAGAAATTAGTGAATTAAACCACTTATAAAATACGATAAGTAAGAAAAGAGGTATACGTCAGCATGCAAAGTCGTATACCTTTTCTTCTTTAGATCTATTTATATTGTCATAAAATATGATACACATAGGTATTTTAAATAGAGGAGCTTAACATAATGGCTAAAAGAAAAACAAAGTTTAGTTGTCAAACTTGTGGATATGAATCAGCAAAATGGATGGGAAAGTGTCCTGGGTGTAATGCGTGGAATACAATGGTAGAAGAAATTGAACAGACAAAATCTGCTCGGAAGGGATCGTTTTATGTAGCACCTACTTCCACCAGTACAAAACCTACAGCTATAACAAAAATAGAAACGACGAACGAGCCAAGAATGTATACGGATTTTATGGAATTTAATCGGGTGTTAGGTGGAGGTATTGTTAAAGGATCGCTTGTATTAATAGGTGGAGATCCTGGTATTGGAAAGTCAACATTGTTATTGCAAGTATCATCAAAATTAGCCCATTCTGAACATAAAGTATTATATATATCTGGAGAAGAATCAATAAAACAAACGAAGCTTCGTGCAGATCGACTAGAGGTTAATGGAGAGAATGTATTCGTGTTAGCTGAAACTGACTTAGAATATATATCAAAAGCCATTGAAGAGATGGAGCCATCATTTGTTGTTATTGATTCAATACAAACTATTTTTCACCCTGAGGTTACATCAGCTCCAGGCAGTGTCTCGCAAGTAAGAGAATGTACCGCTGAGCTTATGAAAATTGCAAAAACGAAAGGAATCGCCACTTTTATTGTTGGTCATGTTACGAAAGAAGGCTCAATTGCTGGGCCAAGGTTACTTGAACATATGGTGGATACAGTTCTTTATTTTGAAGGTGAACGTCATCATACGTATAGGATATTAAGAGCTGTTAAAAACCGCTTTGGATCAACAAATGAAATAGGAATCTTTGAAATGAAGGAACTAGGTCTAACTGAAGTTCAAAACCCATCTGAAATTTTTCTAGAGGAGCGTTCCAAAGGAGCAGCTGGATCTACAGTAGTAGCCTCTATGGAAGGAACAAGGCCCGTTCTCGTCGAAATACAAGCACTCATTTCACCAACAAGTTTTGGTAATCCACGAAGAATGGCAACGGGAATCGATCATAATAGAGTATCACTGCTTATGGCTGTATTAGAAAAGAGAGTGGGGCTATTGCTGCAAAATCAAGATGCATACTTAAAGGTTGCAGGAGGAGTCAAGTTAGATGAACCTGCAATTGATTTAGCTGTAGCCGTCAGTATCGCTTCAAGCTTTCGAGACGAACTATCAAACCCTACAGATGTAGTTATCGGAGAAGTTGGCTTAACTGGGGAAGTACGACGCGTTTCTAGAATTGAACAGCGAGTTCAGGAAGCTGCGAAACTTGGCTTTAAGAGGGTTATTTTGCCTGACAAAAACTTAGGAGGATGGACTGTTCCAGCTGGAATTGAGGTGATTGGAGTATCATCTGTTAATGAGACCTTACAACATGCATTGGGAGGGTAGATAGTTAATGGAGAGAGTGCATAGCGAGCAAATTGTAGCAGACATATTAAAGCTTATTGCCCCTGGAACCCCTATTCGGGAAGGGTTAGATAACGTATTGCGTGCAAAAACCGGTGGCTTAATCGTTGTTGGCTACAACGATAAAATGAAAAAATTGGTTGATGGCGGCTTTCAAATAAATTGTCAGTTCTCACCATCATATTTATATGAATTAGCTAAAATGGATGGTGCAATTATCTTAAATGAATTAGGGTCGAAAATTTTAATATCCAATGCACAATTAGTTCCAGATTCTTGTATTGTTGTATCTGAAACGGGCATGAGGCACCGTACTGCAGAGAGATTTGCGAAACAAACTGGGAGCTTAGTCATCGCTATCTCACAACGCCGTAATGTTATTACTTTATATAAAGCTGACTTTCGCTATGTATTAAAAGATATTGGTGTCATTTTGACGAAAGCAAACCAAGCTATGCAAACACTTGAGAAATATCACTCTGTTTTGAATCAAAGCATGACCAATTTAGGTGCTTTGGAATTTGAAGAGCAAGTAACTTTTTCGGAAGTATTACAAGTTCTACATCGTATTGAAATGGTGTTGAGAATTCAAAATGAGATCATCAGCTATGTCACTGAGTTAGGTTCTGAAGGAAGGTTAATACGTCTACAAATGAACGAATTAGTTGCCCATATTGAAGAGGAAGCAATTTTACTTATTAAAGATTATGCATGTGAAGCTAAGGAAGATATTGATGCAATTTTACTTAAAATACAAAAGCTTTCGAGCTCGGAGCTTCTTGATGATTATCTACTCTTAAAATTACTTGGGTATCCTCAAAATACAAATATAGATAAAGGTGTAATACCTCGAGGGTATCGAGCCTTATATAAAATACCACGTTTGCCATCAGTCGTTATAGAAAATTTAATAGAAACCTTCAAAAATATGAATCAAATCGTGAAAGCAAGTGTAGAACAATTAGATGAAGTAGAGGGGATTGGAGAAGTTCGAGCACGAAAAATTAAAGAAGGACTTAAAAGAATACAGCAGCAATTGTTAATTGATCGTCAAATATAGTAGTCATTTGCAATCATCACATAAAGGATGATATGCTAAGTGAAAGATGTCTTTATTTTACAAATATATTTCATCGCGGTTACAAATAGAAAAAATAATAGTAATAGTACGTTTCAATTATTGCAAACTGTTTATAATGTATAGAAGGAGGTGAAAGAATGTTAAAAAGAATTGTTCAATTATTTTTTCTCATTATCGGTGGGATATTAGGTATATTTTATATTCCATATGTATTACCTTTAATGAATATTGATAACATTGCATTGTTAAGAGAACATTACATGCTAGCCATATTAGGTGCACTTATTTTCTTTCTTGTTACATTTTGGTTAGTAGATTATATAGTAAATTTAATACGTTGGTTAGAGGAGACTGTTGTCAAGGCTCCAGCAACTGATGTAGTCTTTGGGAGTTTAGGGTTAATCTTTGGCCTTATTGTTGCTTTTTTTATTAATATCCCAATACAAAAATTCCAATTTTTATTATTCAATACCATTATACCTATATTTTTGACTCTGTTATTAGGTTATTTGGGCTTTCAAATAGGTTTTAAAAAGCGAGACGACCTTATTAACTTATTTTCAATATCTAACCGTAAAGGAACAAAAAAAGGCAATGAAGAAGATTTTGAGCTGTATGATAAAAAATTAAAAATATTGGATACAAGTGTTATTATCGATGGTCGTGTAGCGGATATATGTCAAACAGGCTTTTTAGAAGGAACGATCGTCATACCCCAATTTGTCCTAGAAGAACTTCAGCATATCGCGGATTCAGCGGATGTGTTAAAACGTAATAGGGGTAGAAGAGGGCTTGATATTTTAAATCGCATACAAAAGGAATTATCAAATAACGTTGAGATATATGAAGGTGATTTTGAAGATATACAGGAGGTTGATAGCAAGCTCGTAAAGCTCGCTAAAATTACTTCTGGAGTAGTAGTTACAAATGATTTTAACTTAAATAAAGTTTGTGAATTACAAAATGTAGCTGTGTTAAATATTAATGATTTGGCAAATGCCGTGAAACCGGTTGTTCTTCCAGGGGAAGAGATGAATGTCCAAGTAATTAAAGATGGGAAAGAACAAAATCAAGGCATTGCGTATCTTGATGACGGAACGATGATTGTTGTTGAAGATGGAAGAGATTATATAGGTAAAAATCTTGATGTGTTAGTTACGAGTGTACTACAGACTTCTGCTGGGAGAATGATCTTTGCTAAGCCGAAGTTGTTAGAAAGAGCATTATAAGATATAATACAGAGTTTATATAAATGATAAGGTTATAGGTGACGTGAACACGTTCCTTAACCTTTATCATGCCTATACAAATGTTAGGAGAGCAACATGATGTTATATAAGGTAGTCATTCCTGCAGCAGGACAGGGGAAAAGAATGAATGTAGGTATGAATAAACTGTTTATGTCATTACAGTCAACGCCAATCATAGCCCATACTTTAAAAGTTTTTGAAAATGACCCCCATTGCGTAGGAATTGTCCTAGTTATTAATTCACTAGATGAGCAATATATGAGGGAAATTGTAGAAGAGAACAACTTTTCGAAAATAGAAAAAATCGTGTATGGTGGAGATGAGCGGCAGCATAGTGTACATATGGGCTTAAAAGCAGTTCATAATGTTGATATTGTGCTCATTCACGATGGTGCAAGACCTTTTATTAAAACCGAGCATATTCATTCTTTGGTTAATACCGCATACAAAGACGGGGCGGCTGTTCTTGCAGTGCCTGTTAAAGATACTGTGAAGCGTGTTCTGGATTTGAAAGTGGAGGAAACATTTGAACGATCTAGCTTGTGGGCAGTGCAAACGCCACAAGCTTTTCGTATATCATTATTGGAAGAAGCGCATGAGCAAGCTATTAAAGATAAATATATTGGTACCGACGATGCCAGTTTAGTAGAACGACTAAATAAACAAGTAATGATCGTCGAAGGTGATTATCAAAATATCAAAATTACTACACCAGAGGATATCAAATTTGCACATGCTATTTTGGGTGAGTAGTTTAAACGATAAGCGAGTAACATAGAGAGATAAAGTAACGGGAGTGAAGGTAATGATTCGTATTGGGCAAGGTTTTGATGTTCATCAATTTGCTGATGATAGACCTCTAATATTAGGGGGAATTGAAATTCCCCACGTAAAAGGTTTGTTAGGACATTCAGATGCGGATGTACTATTACATACAATTGCAGATGCCAGTTTAGGGGCCATTGCAGCAGGGGATATTGGCAAACATTTTCCGGATACAGACCCACAATATAAAAATGCTGATTCATCACTACTACTTCAACACGTTTGGAAGCTAGTAAAGAATGAAGGTTATGAATTGGGCAATGTTGATTGTACGATTATTGCTCAACAACCAAAAATGTCCCCATATATTGACCAAATGAGGGGGAGAATTGCTGAACTTCTTGAGGCTTCTATTGACCAAGTAAATGTAAAAGCTACAACTACTGAAAAGCTTGGGTTTACAGGAAGAGAAGAAGGAATAGCTGCTCAAGTAGTTATTTTACTAAAAAAAAGGTAGCAACATAGACATGCTTTGTATACAATCATGTTTGGTGATAAAATAACGATAAAACTTTGCTATGTACAATTATGGGGGTAACAATTATGGTGAAAGATATAAGGGTTCGTTATGCGCCAAGTCCAACAGGACATTTACATATAGGGAATGCGCGTACGGCATTATTTAATTATTTATTTGCACGAAATAATGATGGCAAATTTATTATCCGAATTGAAGATACGGATAAAAAGCGTAACATTGTAGGTGGAGAAGAAAGTCAATTAAAATATTTATCTTGGCTAGGAATTGATTGGGATGAAAGTGTTGATGTAGGTGGGAATTATGGACCTTATCGTCAATCGGAAAGAAATGATATTTATCAGCAGTATTATAATGAACTATTAGAGAAAGATTTAGCATATAAATGTTATTGTACTGAGGAAGAACTAGAAAAAGAGCGAGAAGAGCAATCCTTAAATGGAGGCATGCCACAATATTCAGGGAAATGTCGTCATTTAACGGATGAGCAACGCAAGTCTTTAGAAGCCGAAGGTCGAAAACCTAGCATTCGTTTTAGCGTACCATCTGAAAAGACATACCGTTTTCAAGACATGGTAAAGGGTGAAGTGACTTTTGAATCACAAGATATTGGTGATTATGTCATTGTTAAGAAGGATGGTACCCCAACGTACAACTTTGCAGTAGCAGTTGATGATTATCTTATGAAAATTTCACATGTTTTACGTGGTGATGATCATATTTCAAATACACCAAAGCAAATGATGATTTATGAAGCTCTTGGATGGGAGTATCCTACATTTGGTCATATGACTTTAATTGTAAATGAGAGTAGGAAAAAGCTTAGTAAGCGGGACGAAGCGATTATTCAATTTATTGAGCAGTATGAAGAATTAGGTTATTTGCCAGAGGCTTTATTTAACTTTATTGCACTTCTAGGTTGGTCGCCAGGTGGTGAAGATGAAGTATTTACAAAGGAACAATTGATTGATATTTTTGATGCTAAGCGTTTATCAAAATCACCTGCTTTATTTGATAAACAAAAATTGACATGGATGAACAATCAGTATATAAAACATCTAAGTGCCGATGACATCGTAAACTTATCCTTGCCTCATTTAACTAAAGCTGGGCTCATAGAGGAAAACATGGATGAAGAAAATAGAGAGTGGGTTCGAAAATTAATTTTATTACACCAAGAAAAAATGAGCTACGGGGCAGAAATTATTGGTTTAACCGAAATGTTTTTTAAAGCAGATATCAAGTATGATGAGGAAGCAAAGGTAGTTTTATCAGAAGAGCAAGTAAATGAGGTACTTACTGGGTTTCTATCAGAGATTGAACAGCTTGAATCATTTAAAGCAGAGCACATTAAAGCAGCAATGAAATCTGTTCAAAAATCTACAGGACACAAAGGTAAAAAGCTCTTTATGCCGATTCGTGTTGCGACAACAGGTCAAACACATGGCCCGGACTTACCAATGGCAATTGAGTTACTCGGTAAGGAAAAAATTAAAGAGCGGATAAAAAGCTTAATTAGTTAACTTTTTTTTAACTTTGTAATATAGTAAAGATATATGAATCGATGTTTAAATTTGTAAGTAAGGCTATTATGCATAGATGTTGCTAAGTATTAAGGATTAAATATGTAAATTACAATATATATTTTGGGAAACAAGCTTTTTACAAAATGAATGATACGTAATTACGTTGACGAGGAAAAGTAAATGAGCGGTTAAAGATATTTAAGAGAGAACCATCATCGGCTGAAAGTGGTTCATATCCCCGCTTTTTGAAATGCACCTCTGAGTATTCTAGGTGAACTAATCTTTGATTAACTAGCTTAGGACGGATTCCCTTCCGTTAGAAGGGTTGAGTTGGGGTAGGCTTGCAAATTTGAGCTACCTAAACAGGGTGGAACCGCGTGAAAACGTCTCTGTGCATAGGCATAGAGGCGTTTTTTCGTATATGGATATGTACACGTATACAACTTATGTCCATCGTGTCTTTTCTTTTATATAGGCATTTTCGTAAAAAACTTAACAAGAATATTACTAAAGTTTGGTGCATCTTTTCTTCTATAAAACGATGACACTTACGCAAATTAATATCTTTATTTTCTAGTATAGGTACATTAGCAACGAAGTTTACGAAAAGAGCATTGTTAGAAATTCAACACCTTTATTGATGAGTTATGGAAAATATGGCCCTTACAGTCATTTCAACCAAAAAGCATTTGATAGTATTGGCATTCTATACATTCGAATTGTCTTCTTTCAACACATGGTGGGGATGATTGAGGCTCTTGCACTTTTCTTGTCTTTTGAACAAATAATAAGAATGGAGGGGAACACCGTGTTTAAAATGTTTAAAGAAGATATTGAGGTGATTTTTGAGCAAGATCCAGCTGCAAGAAGCTATATTGAGGTGATCCTTACTTATTCTGGGTTACATGCTATTTGGTCACATAGGATAGCTCACGGATTATTTAAGCGAAAACTGTTTTTTCTTGCTAGACTCATATCACAAATAAGCAGGTTTTTTACTGGAATTGAAATTCATCCTGGTGCTCAAATAGGAAGGCGCTTATTCATTGATCATGGCATGGGTGTTGTCATAGGTGAGACGTGTGAAATTGGAGATAATGTTACGATTTATCAAGGTGTTACGTTAGGAGGAACAGGTAAGGAAAAGGGTAAGAGACACCCGACTATTAAGGACAATGCACTTATCGCAGCAGGAGCAAAAGTATTAGGATCTATAACTATTGGAGAGAATTCAAAGATTGGGGGAGGCTCTGTTGTCTTACATGACGTTCCTGACAATTCTACAGCAGTTGGTATACCTGGAAGGATAGTTATAAAAAATGGTGTGCGAGTTAAAAAAGACTTTAATCATCGAGATTTACCAGACCCGATTGCCGATCGTATAAGAGAAATTGAATTAGAAATGAATGAATTACGAAATGAACTAGCAGAAATGAAAGAGAGGAAAATAGAACATGCCAATTCAAATTTATAATACACTTACTAGAGCAAAGGAATTATTCATACCTATTGAAGAAAATAAGGTTACAATGTATAAGTGTGGACCAACAGTATATAACTATATCCATATTGGAAATGCACGACCTGATATTATATATGATACAGTTAGGAGATATTTTGAATATCGCGGGTATGATGTGAAATATATTTCCAACTTTACTGATGTTGATGATAAGATTATAAAAGCTGCTAACGAGTTAGGTGAGGACGTACCTACTGTCTCTGAGAGGTTTATTCAAGCATATTTTGAAGACGTTTCCGCGTTAGGATGCAAAAAAGCAGATGCTCATCCACGAGTCACAGAAACGATGGATATTATTATTGACTTTATTCAAGCTTTGATTGACAAAGGTTATGCTTATGAATCAGGTGGAGATGTTTATTACAAAACGCGTGAATTCGACGGATACGGAAAATTATCTCATCAATCAATTGACGAACTGCGAGTGGGTGCTCGAATTGAAGTCGATGAGAAGAAAAACGATTCAATAGATTTTGTTCTTTGGAAAGCAGCCAAGGAAGGAGAGATTTCCTGGGAAAGCCCATGGGGCTTAGGTAGACCTGGTTGGCATATCGAATGTTCTGCAATGGTGCGAGAATATTTAGGAGATACAATAGATATTCATGCAGGAGGGCAAGACTTAATTTTTCCACATCATGAGAATGAGATAGCTCAATCAGAAGCTTTAACAGGAAAACAGCTTGCTAATTATTGGATGCATAATGGATATATCAATATAGATAACGAAAAGATGTCGAAATCATTAGGGAACTTTGTTTTGGTTCATGACATTATTAAAGAGCATGATCCACAAGTGTTGCGCTTTTTTATGCTATCTGTTCATTACCGCAATCCAATAAATTATAATATTGAATTACTTCAGAGTGCCAAAAGTAGCCTCGAGAGATTACGTACAGCATATGCGAATTTAAAACATCGGATGAATAGCAGTGCTAATCTAACTACGAATGATGATGAATGGATTCAAAATATTAGTCAATACAAAGAAAAATTTATTGAAGAGATGGATGATGATTTTAATACTGCCAATGCAATTACAGTATTATTCGACCTTTCTAAGACTGCAAATCTATATTTAATGGAAAAAAACACTTCCAATCAAGTTATTCAACAATTTGTATTGCTCTTTGAAGAAACCTTTACCGTGCTTGGACTCACATTAGAAAATAACGAGCTACTTGATGATGAAATAGAAGAACTGATTCAACAAAGAATAGATGCTAGAAAGAATAGGGATTTTGCATTATCTGATCAAATTCGAGATGAGTTAAAAGAACGAAATATTGTACTTGAAGACACAGCTCAAGGTACAAGATGGAGAAGAGGGTAAGGAAGATGTTACATTCACCTAATATTATTGATGTGAAACAGTTAAACAGTCTAGCTTTAGCATATATGGGTGATGCTGTATACGAAAGTCATGTGCGGCATCACCTATTACTAAAGGGTAATATTAGACCTAATCAGTTACACAATATTGCTAAAGCATATGTGTCAGCAAAAGCGCAAGCGAATGTTATACACTTCTTTCTCCAAAATGATATCCTTAGTATTGAAGAGCAAACAATCGTAAAAAGAGGGCGTAATGCAAAATCAGGTACCATTCCAAAAAATACAGATGTACAAACATATCGATATAGCACAGCGTTTGAAGCTTTATTAGGGTACCATTATTTAATGGGAAATGAAGATAGGTTTGAGGAGCTTGTAAGAGAATCTTTTCAATTTATTGAGAAACAAAAGAAAGGAGGTAAATGATGAATCAGGAATATATTATTGGCAAAAACCCTGTGTTAGAAGCGCTAAAATCAAAGCGTGAAATTAATAAGATTTGGATTGCTGAAGGATCACAAAGAGGGCAAATGCAACAGGTTGCTCAGCTTGCAAAGGATAAGCAAGTACCAGTTTCGTTTGTCCCAAAGAAAAAGATAGACCAAATGAATGATGGCAATCATCAAGGTGTTATTGCTCAAGTGGCTGCATACGAATACGCAAGCCTAGATGATCTATACCGTAAAGCAGAGGAAAAAGGAGAAATGCCCTTTTTTATCTTACTCGATGAAATTGAGGATCCACATAACCTCGGTTCTATCATGCGAACTGCAGATGCAGTTGGTGCTCATGGCATTATTATTCCGAAGAGAAGAGCGGTAGGATTAACTGCAACTGTTGCTAAAGCTTCAACCGGAGCGATAGAGTATATTCCAGTAGCTAAGGTGACTAATTTGTCTCGCACAATAGAAGAGCTTAAAGAAAATGGCATATGGATCATTGGTACAGATGCAAATGGTCAAGATGACTACAGGAGCATTGACGGAAATATGCCTTTAGGACTTGTCATTGGTAGTGAAGGAAAAGGGATCGGAAGACTTATTAAAGAAAAATGTGATTTTCTCATTAATCTTCCTATGCGTGGGAAGGTAACATCTTTAAATGCATCGGTTGCTGCTGGCTTACTAATGTATGAGGTTTACCGTAAACGAATCCCGTTAGGGGACTAACCTTTATGGATATCCTGATTGTTGATGGATACAACATTATAGGGGCATGGCCAAACTTAAGACCTTTAAGGGATAAAGATTTTAACTCAGCTCGCGATAACTTAATCAATCAGATGGCTGAATATCAAGCTTATACTGGTTATAGAGTAATCATTGTTTTTGATGCTCACCTCGTTAAAGGCATTGAAAAGAAATTAAAAAACCACAAAGTAGAGATCATATTCACACGTGAGAATGAAACTGCAGATGAACGCATAGAGAAGCTAGTGAAAGAACTTAATAATATTCAAACGCAAATTCATGTTGCAACATCGGATTATATGGAACAATGGACGATTTTTGGACAGGGTGCATTGAGAAAATCCGCACGAGAACTATACAATGAAATGACCGCTATTAAACAGCGAATTGAGAAGAAGGTCAAAGTGACACAACAAAAAAAGCCAAAGTCTAAAATACATCTTAGTGAAGAAGTTGCAGAAATTTTCGAAAAATGGAGACGTGGACAACGATGAGTGGTTGACGTTGAAAAAAATCGTGCTGTATAATATTTCTATATAACGGTCGGAGGGATCTGTGTGGTTTCGAACTTCAAAGGGAAGACAAGGGGAATATATGAGCAGTATGAGGATGAACATATTGTAGAATTAGTTCACAGTGGCAATAGTGAAGCGCTTGATTATTTGATCAATAAGTATAAAAACTTTGTCCGTGCAAAAGCGAGATCGTATTTCTTAATTGGAGCAGATCGAGAAGATATTGTCCAAGAAGGCATGATAGGCTTATATAAAGCAATACGTGATTTTAGAGAGGACAAGCTTACATCATTCAAGGCTTTTGCGGAATTATGTATAACGAGACAAATTATTACTGCTATTAAAACTGCTACTAGACAAAAACACATTCCGTTAAATTCCTATGTATCACTGGACAAGCCTATTTATGACGAGGAATCGGATCGAACACTAATGGACGTAATTTCTGGTACGAAGGTAATGAATCCAGAAGAACTCATTATAAATCAAGAAGAATATGATGATATTGAAGTGAAAATGTCAGAGCTATTAAGTGATTTAGAAAGAAAGGTTTTAGTTCTTTATTTAGATGGAAGGTCTTATCAGGAAATTTCCGAAGATCTAAATCGTCATGTGAAATCTATTGATAATGCACTACAAAGAGTAAAAAGAAAGCTTGAGCGTTATTTAGAGTTGAGAGAGATAAGCTTGTAGCTTTGCTCCATTTGTTAACAGTTGTTGACATAGAAAAGAATGGTATGATAATCTTTTAAGGACATGTATGTCTATGGTAGGTGTTATCATGAGTAAAAAAATAGTCCTTGCATGCAGTGAGTGTGGAAGTCGAAACTATATAACTATGAAAACTGATGCAAAAACAGAGAAAAGACTTGAAATAAATAAGTTTTGTAAAACTTGTAATACACATACAACCCATCAAGAAGCAAAATAATTTTTAACAACCTAGATTATATAAAAACCGGCGCTGGAGGTTACGTATATGAAACGTTTAACAACATTTTTGCGTGATGTTGTACGTGAAATGAAAAAAGTAAGTTGGCCTAAACAAAAGGAATTGACTCGCTATACTATTACGGTACTTTCAACTGTAGTATTTTTTGTGTTGTTTTTTGCTTTAACAGACCAAATTATTTCTTTTTTAATTGAATTAGTAGTTGAATAACAATTGCATTGTCATGGTATAATGATTGATAAAGTTAGTAGATGAAAAGCCCGGTAACGGGTTTTTTGATTTGGGAAGAAAAAATGTATTTATGGCAGACGCTTTAACAAGAAGACGGAGATAACCAGGTATATAACCTGCTGATGAATGTTTTACGTCTGAGAGTGCCTTTATGAAAATTGACGAAACGTTAACTCTTTAGGTGTAGGAATTTTAACCATCCCCATGAGGCCACTATACCTTATTACTAGAAGGCAAAAAAGCGCCTTCAAGTGAGGTGGCTCCAGTGCTTGTGTGGGATGAATGAGACGTTTGGTCTTTGCTGAATGACTAGCTTCAACAGCCGTCAGCTCGAGGTTATAACCGACTCGTCAATAAGGATAAAAAGCAATCTTATTGATGGTTCGCCATATGCTTGTCACCAGTGAGTGCGCTGTTTGCGCTTTCAGGTCTATTTTATTGTTGGGGAGGGAAGGACATAATAAGTCCTATCGAATGGAAAAGAATTGGTATGTTGTTCATACGTATTCAGGTTATGAAAACAAGGTAAAAGCAAATTTAGAAAAACGTGTTGAGTCAATGGGAATGCAAGATAAAATATTTAGAGTTGTAGTTCCTGAAGAAGAAGAAACAGATGTGAAGAACGGAAAAAAGAAAGTCGTTAAGAAAAAAGTATTCCCAGGATATGTGCTGGTAGAAATTATAATGACAGATGACTCTTGGTATGTTGTGCGAAACACACCTGGAGTAACAGGCTTTGTCGGATCATCAGGCTCTGGATCAAAACCAACTCCGTTGTTACCAGATGAAATTACTCATGTATTAAAAAGAATGGGTATGGAAGAAAAAGTCGTTGAGGTTGATTTTGAACTTAGTGAAACGGTAAAAGTGAAGGATGGTCCTTTTGCTAACTTTACAGGTAAAATTGAAGAGCTTGACGTTGATAAGAGTAAAGTTAAAGTCCTTGTAAATATGTTTGGACGTGAAACGCCAGTTGAACTAGACTTTGACCAAATAGAAAAAATATAACCAATTAAACTTGAAATGACACAAAAAAAGTGGTAATATTTCAAAGTCAGTATGTCTCAAAAAATATGGGGCTAGATGATAATATATCTTTATTATAGTGAGTGTTCAAAAAAGGATGAAGAAGTAATAGTGGGCTATGCTACTAAATTTCATGTACATATGCATCGTACATGAGAAGTGGTAAAGTATGCTGACTTAAGTCTCTTGACGGTTCCTTCTCTCAGACGATTTGGACATCCTCGAATAGATAATAAAGGTTTACGATGAGTGGGAGGGAATACCCTATTACCACATCACGGACTTTAAGGAGGTGTGTCTCGTGGCTAAAAAAGCAATAAAAGTTGTTAAGTTACAAATTCCTGCTGGTAAAGCAAATCCGGCACCACCGGTTGGACCAGCCTTAGGGCAAGCAGGTGTAAATATCATGGGATTCTGTAAGGAATTTAATGCTCGTACAGCTGATCAAGCTGGTTTAATTATACCGGTTGAAATTACAGTTTTCGAAGACCGTTCATTTACTTTTATTACTAAAACTCCACCTGCAGCAGTATTACTTAAAAAAGCTGCTGGAATTGAGTCTGGTTCAGGTGAACCAAACCGTAATAAAGTAGCGACTGTAAAACGTGACAAAGTACGCGAAATTGCTGAAACAAAAATGCCTGATTTAAATGCAGCAAATGTTGAATCAGCAATGCGAATGGTTGAAGGTACAGCCCGCAGTATGGGGATTGTTATTGAAGATTAATCGCGTGCGCATATAGGTGTTGGGAGGTTGCGGCTATGAGTGCATTCTCATTCGCAACCTTTATTCGTGGGAGGTTGTTCCGTTAAAACCACAAATAAGGAGGAAATACAATGGCTAAAAGAGGTAAAAAGTACGTAGAGGCTGCTAAATTAGTAGACCGTACAAAAGCTTACCCAGTGGGAGAAGCGATTGAACTAGTTAAGAAGACAAACACAACAAAATTTGACTCAACGGTTGAAGTTGCTTTCCGTTTAGGAGTTGACCCTAAGAAAGCAGATCAACAAATCCGTGGTGCTGTCGTACTACCACATGGTACTGGTAAAGTACAACGTGTGTTAGTTTTTGCAAAAGGTGAAAAAGCAAAAGAAGCAGAAGCAGCGGGTGCTGATTTTGTTGGTGATAGCGACTACATTAATAAAATCAATCAAGGTTGGTTTGATTTTGATGTGATCGTTGCAACTCCAGATATGATGGGTGAAGTAGGTAAATTAGGTCGAGTATTAGGACCTAAAGGTTTAATGCCTAACCCTAAAACAGGTACTGTAACATTTGATGTTGCAAAAGCTATTAATGAAATTAAAGCTGGTAAAGTAGAGTACCGTGTAGATAAGCAAGGTAACATTCATGTGCCAATTGGTAAAGTTTCCTTTGAAGAAGGGAAGTTAGAAGAAAACTTCACTACAATTTTTGACACAATGGTAAAAGTGAAACCTGCAGCAGCGAAAGGTACGTACATGAAAAATGTATCAGTAACTTCAACGATGGGACCTGGAATTAAAATTGACCCTTCAACAGTAACTGGTGCAAACTAATTAATAAATAATTTGACAAACAGGTTATGATTCTATATAATCATCCTTGTTGTTTAAATAGAATATAATTTATACCGTAGACAGTAGGTGCTCATAATGAGCTTAATTTCCCACCGAGGTGTTTTGTAAATATACAGTGTAATAACAGAATGTTAATTATTGTATATCAAACCTCCGTGTCTTATAGATGTGGAGGTTTTTTGCTGAAAGAGAAAGATAAATTTCGGCATACACCAAGCGGTATAAGTAACCAGAGAAAAATCATAGGAGGTGTAGGGATGAGTAACGCAGTTGAACAAAAACAGCAGATCGTTACGGAAATTGCTGATAAACTTCGTGGTAGTAAATCAACGGTAGTAGTAGACTATCGTGGTTTAACTGTTGCAGAAGTAACAGAACTTCGTAAGCAACTTCGTGAAGCAGGTGTTGAATTTAAAGTATATAAAAATACTTTAACACGTCGTGCAACAGAAGAAGCTGGTTTAGAGGGGTTGAACGAACATTTAACTGGACCAAATGCAATTGCTTTTGGTGTTGAAGATGTAGTAGCTCCTGCGAAAATTCTTAACAACTTTGCGAAGGACCATGAAGCACTTGAGATTAAAGCAGGTGTGATTGAAGGTAATATCGCATCAGTAGAAGACGTTAAAGCTCTTGCAGAACTTCCATCACGCGAAGGATTATTATCTATGTTGCTTAGCGTACTTCAAGCACCTATTCGCAATCTTGCTCTTGCAACAAAAGCTGTTGCAGATCAAAAAGAAGAACAAGGCGCATAATTTAAGTAAACAAATAGTATTTGTATAAAAAATTACAACTTTTCAAGGAGGAAATTATAATGACTAAAGAACAAATCATTGAAGCAGTTAAGGAAATGACTGTTTTAGAATTAAACGACTTAGTAAAAGCTATTGAAGAAGAATTTGGTGTAACTGCTGCTGCTCCTGTAGCTGTAGTAGGTGGAGCTGCTGGTGGAGACGCTGCTGCTGAAAAAACTGAATTTGATGTAGAACTTACAAGTGCTGGTTCACAAAAAATTAAAGTTATCAAAGCTGTTCGTGAAATCACTGGTCTTGGCTTAAAAGAAGCTAAAGAATTAGTTGATAACACTCCAAAAACACTTAAAGAAGGCGTTTCTAAAGACGAAGCTGAAGAACTTAAAGCGAAGCTTGAAGAAGTTGGAGCTGGCGTAGAAGTTAAGTAATTTTGTTGAATAATAAAAAAGCTCGCTAATAATATTAGCGAGCTTTTTTTAAGACTCATAATATTAGATATGCTGTTTGTTATTTTTAACATGCATTTGAGTATCTGATGGCTTTAGAGGAGAAAAGATGCCACGATCGTTAGTTATATTGGCTTTTAGCTCTTTTGACGAAAAGCAACAATTATTAAGAATGAAACTTTAAGATAAGATGCTGTGAATGGTTAATTTCTAAGGGTGTGAAACAATAATTCATGCGAAAGAAGTTAATGCAAAATCTTAAGAAGGACAGGGGGTCGTTTTTTGGGGGATCATTATTTTACAGATAAGCCTAAAGTGAATAGCAACCCACAAACTTGGAGTTATGAATTAAAGGGCTTTATGTTTTCTTTTATTACAGATAATGGTGTATTCTCGAAAAGTGAAGTTGACTTCGGTTCTAAATTATTAATACAACATTTTGAGCCTTCTGAAGCAGATGGTTCTATACTTGATATTGGCTGTGGTTACGGGCCGATTGGTCTTTCGATTGCAAAAGCATTTCACAAACAACGGGTGGAAATGGTTGATGTTAATGAACGGGCACTTGAGTTAGCTGAAAAAAATAAGCAATTGAATGGTGTTTCAAATGTAACCATTTATAAAAGTGATTTGTTTGAGGGTGTAAATCAACGGTGTTTTTCTGCGATATTATCAAATCCACCTATTCGAGCAGGGAAAAAAGTAGTTCATACGATATTAGAAAAAAGTATCGATTATTTAGATGATGGTGGAGAGCTATGGGTTGTTATTCAGAAAAAGCAAGGGGCTCCCTCAGCAGTTGAAAAGCTTAAAGCAATCTTCAGGGAAGTAGAGATAGTTACTAAGAAAAAAGGCTATTATATCATAAAAGCAAAAAAAAGTTGACGGTTATTTTTTGTTGTGTTAATATTATAAAATGCCAAATATGTATTTTTTCTAATATAATTGAAAAAAATATCATATTAGTTGTATATTGTTTAGTTTGAATGGAAAAACTAAAAAAATCAATAGTTCGTGAGTAAAATGTGGTTTTCTAAAAAGAAACCCTTTTATTTTTTGCCTTATGACTGATGATTTTTCAGTTCGTAAGACAAATATATATGCAGTAATAATAAAACGCTTGATTTGAGGGGTGAATCAGTTGACAGGTCAAGTAGTTCAGTTTGGACGACACCGCCAACGAAGAAGTTACGCTCGTATTAGTGAAGTATTAGAATTGCCAAATCTTATTGAAATTCAAACCTCTTCATATCAGTGGTTTCTTGATGAGGGTCTTAGAGAAATGTTTAGAGATATTTCTCCAATTGAAGATTTTACAGGTAACCTTTCACTTGAGTTTATTGATTATAGCTTGGGTGAGCCTAAGTACCCTGTAGCAGAATCGAAGGAACGCGATGTTACATATTCTGCTCCACTGCGCGTAAAAGTACGCTTAGTGAATAAAGAAACAGGTGAAGTGAAGGACCAGGATGTATTTATGGGAGATTTCCCGTTAATGACAGAAACAGGTACGTTTGTTATTAACGGTGCTGAGCGAGTAATTGTTTCTCAGCTTGTACGCTCACCTAGTGTTTATTACAGTGGCAAAGTTGATAAAAACGGTAAAAAGGGTTTTACAGCAACTGTAATTCCAAACCGAGGAGCATGGTTAGAATATGAAACTGATGCGAAGGACGTAGTATACGTGCGTATCGATCGTACTCGGAAGTTACCGGTTACGGTTCTTTTGCGTTCGTTAGGGTTTGGGTCTGATCAAGAAATCATCGATTTAATTGGTGATAACGAATATATCCGCAACACCCTTGAAAAAGACAACACCGAAAGTACTGAAAAAGCATTACTAGAAATATATGAACGTCTACGACCAGGTGAACCACCTACAGTAGAAAATGCAAAAAGCCTACTAGAGTCTCGTTTCTTCGATCCGAAGCGTTATGATCTAGCTAGTGTAGGACGCTATAAAATTAACAAGAAGTTGCATTTGAAAAATAGATTATTTAATCAGCGCTTAGCTGAAACACTTGTTGATTCTGAAACTGGTGAAATCATTGCTGAAAAAGGAACTTTGTTAGATCGTAGGACACTAGATCGCATACTTCCTCAGCTAATCGATGGAGCTGGGTTTAAAAGCTTCCATACAGTAGGTGGAGTAATAGAAGAAGAGATTTTACTGCAGTCTATTAAAATTTATGCACCTAGTGATGCAGATGGTGAGCAAGTAATTAATGTGATCGGCAATGCTTATATTGAGGAGTCTGTTAAGAATATTACTCAAGCTGACATTATTGCTTCTATTAGTTACTTCTTTAATCTATTACATCAAGTAGGAGATACGGATGATATTGACCATTTAGGTAATCGTCGTCTTCGCTCGGTTGGAGAATTACTCCAAAATCAATTCCGTATTGGGCTATCAAGAATGGAACGTGTTGTGCGTGAAAGAATGTCTATACAAGATACGAATACAATCACGCCACAACAACTTATTAATATAAGACCTGTTATCGCATCTATAAAAGAATTCTTTGGAAGCTCTCAGCTTTCTCAGTTTATGGATCAAACAAATCCGTTAGCTGAATTAACTCATAAGCGTAGATTATCAGCGCTTGGACCAGGTGGTCTGACCCGTGAACGTGCCGGGTTCGAGGTACGAGATGTTCACTACTCACATTACGGTCGGATGTGTCCTATTGAAACACCAGAGGGTCCGAACATCGGGCTAATCAACTCATTATCATCTTTTGCAAAGGTAAATCGATTTGGTTTTATAGAAACACCATATCGAAAAGTTGATCCTGAAACTGGTAAAGTGTCTAGCAAAATAGATTATCTTACTGCAGATGAAGAAGATAACTATGTAGTTGCACAGGCTAATTCTAGGTTAACAGAAGACGGGACTTTCGTAGATGATGATGTGTTTGCCCGTTTCCGTGGTGAAAATATCGTTGTTAAAAGTGAACGTGCAGACTATATGGATGTATCTCCTAAACAAGTTGTTTCTGCTGCAACAGCTTGTATACCGTTCTTAGAAAACGATGACTCTAACCGTGCATTGATGGGAGCGAACATGCAACGTCAAGCTGTACCGTTGATGCAACCTGAGGCACCAAGAGTTGGTACAGGTATGGAGTACGTATCTGGTAAGGATTCAGGGGCAGCTGTAATTTGTAAACATCCTGGAATAGTAGAGCGTGTTGAAGCGAAAGAGGTTTGGGTAAGAAGGTATGAAGAAGTAGACGGTCAAAAGATCAAAGGTAACCTTGATAAATATCGTTTATTAAAATTTATTCGTTCAAACCAAGGTACATGCTACAACCAACGTCCAATTGTAGCTGTTGGTAATGAAGTGAAAAAGGGAGAAATCCTTGCTGATGGACCTTCGATGGAGTTGGGAGAATTAGCGCTAGGTCGTAATGTACTTGTAGGATTTATGACTTGGGACGGCTATAACTATGAAGATGCGATCATCATGAGTGAACGACTAGTGAAAGATGATGTCTATACTTCAATTCATATCGAAGAATACGAATCAGAGTCACGTGATACAAAGCTTGGACCTGAAGAAATCACTCGTGATATTCCTAATGTTGGTGAAGATGCACTTCGTAACTTAGATGAACGAGGTATTATCCGTATTGGTGCTGAAGTGAAGGATGGAGATCTGTTAGTGGGTAAAGTAACGCCTAAAGGTGTAACGGAGCTTACTGCTGAAGAACGTTTACTCCATGCGATTTTTGGGGAAAAAGCTCGTGAAGTTCGTGATACTTCACTCCGTGTTCCTCATGGAGGAGAAGGAATTATCCTTGATGTAAAGGTGTTTAATCGCGAAGATGGCGATGAATTACCACCTGGAGTTAATCAGCTTGTTCGAGTATATATCGTTCAAAAACGTAAGATTTCTGAAGGTGACAAAATGGCAGGGCGCCACGGAAATAAAGGTGTAATTTCAAGAATTTTACCTGAAGAAGATATGCCATATTTACCAGATGGTACGCCGATTGATATTATGTTAAACCCATTAGGGGTTCCTTCTCGGATGAACATCGGTCAGGTATTAGAATTACATCTTGGGATGGCTGCTAGAAAACTCGGAATACATGTTGCGTCAGCGGTATTTGATGGTGCCCGTGAGGAAGACGTTTGGTCAACATTACAAGAGGCAGGTATGGCTCGTGATGCAAAAACAGTCTTGTATGATGGACGTACGGGAGAGCCATTTGACAATCGTGTATCAGTCGGTGTTATGTATATGATTAAACTAGCGCATATGGTTGATGATAAACTACACGCTCGTTCAACGGGTCCTTATTCACTAGTAACTCAACAACCTTTGGGTGGTAAAGCTCAATTCGGTGGTCAGAGGTTTGGTGAAATGGAGGTTTGGGCCCTTGAAGCATACGGTGCTGCTTATACACTACAAGAGATTCTAACTGTTAAGTCAGATGACGTCGTAGGTCGTGTGAAAACGTATGAATCTATTGTCAAAGGTGAAAATGTACCTGAACCTGGTGTTCCTGAGTCATTTAAAGTATTAATTAAAGAGCTACAAAGTTTAGGTATGGACGTTAAAATGCTCTCTAGCGATGAAAAAGAAATAGAAATGCGTGATACTGAAGATGATGATGATCAACAAAATGCTAGTGTATCTGTAGATGAAGAAGCCCCTGTAGAACAAGAGGTAGACGCAGTGGTGAAAGAATAAGACAAAGATAGTAAAAGCATTACTTTTTTCAAAGGGGATATCCCCTTTGAAATTCTATATTAATACGTGTTCAAAAAAGGACGGCGAAGACATCTTGTGTTAGTTAGTTTAACAGTTGTTCTTCACTAGTTTTTTGAGCATCTAGGTATAATTGAGTTTGGGTGTAAAGGGAAAACCTGAGACTAAAAGGGAGGTAGGCCCCTTGATAGACGTAAATAACTTTGAATATATGAAAATTGGACTCGCTTCACCAGATAAAATTCGCTCTTGGTCATTCGGTGAAGTAAAAAAACCTGAAACGATAAACTATCGTACTCTTAAACCAGAGAAGGACGGTTTATTTTGTGAACGCATATTTGGTCCTACAAAAGATTGGGAATGTCATTGTGGAAAATATAAACGTGTTCGTTATAAAGGTGTAGTTTGTGACCGATGTGGAGTAGAAGTTACGCGTGCTAAAGTTCGTCGTGAACGCATGGGACATATTGAACTCGCTGCACCGGTAACGCACATTTGGTATTTTAAGGGTATTCCAAGTCGCATGGGACTTGTATTAGATATGTCTCCTCGTGCACTAGAAGAGGTAATATATTTTGCGTCTTACGTAGTAACTGAATCAGGGGATACGCCGTTAGACAAGAAACAGTTACTCTCTGAGAAAGAATTTCGTGTGTATCGAGAAAAATATGGGCAAACATTCCAGGCTTCAATGGGAGCAGAAGCGATTAAAAAGCTTCTTCAGGATATTAATTTAGAAAAAGAAGTAGAAAGTTTAAAAGAGGAATTAAAAACAGCACAAGGCCAGCGTCGTACACGTGCAATTAAACGACTTGAAGTGCTTGAGGCATTTAGAAATTCAGGCAATCATCCATCGTGGATGATTTTGGATGTGTTACCTGTTATTCCACCTGAACTTCGTCCAATGGTACAGCTTGATGGTGGAAGATTTGCTACATCAGATTTAAACGATTTATATCGTCGTGTCATTAACAGAAACAATCGCTTGAAGAGATTGTTGGACCTTGGTGCACCTAGCATTATTGTACAAAACGAGAAACGAATGCTGCAAGAAGCTGTTGATGCACTTATAGATAATGGGAGACGTGGAAGACCTGTAACAGGTCCAGGAAATAGACCTCTGAAATCATTATCACATATGTTGAAAGGGAAGCAAGGGCGTTTCCGTCAAAACCTACTTGGAAAACGTGTTGATTACTCAGGGCGTTCTGTAATTGTCGTTGGACCAAATTTAAAAATGTATCAATGTGGTCTACCTAAAGAAATGGCAATAGAGCTTTTTAAACCATTTGTTATGAAAGAGCTAGTAGAAAAAGGTCTTGCTCATAATATTAAAAGTGCCAAACGCAAAATTGAGCGTTTACAGCCAGAAATTTGGGATGTATTAGAATCAGTTATTAAAGAACATCCAGTTTTACTAAATCGAGCACCAACATTGCATAGATTAGGTATTCAAGCATTTGAACCTACTTTGGTAGAAGGTCGAGCAATTCGTCTCCATCCGTTAGTTTGTACAGCATATAATGCTGACTTTGACGGTGACCAGATGGCAGTTCATGTACCTTTATCATCAGAAGCACAAGCTGAGGCACGTCTTCTTATGCTAGCAGCTCAAAATATCTTAAATCCTAAGGACGGAAAACCAGTCGTTACACCATCGCAGGATATGGTTTTAGGTAATTATTATTTAACGATGGAACGCGAAGGAGCCGTTGGAGAAGGAATGATATTTAATGATACTGATGAAGCACTTCTAGCGTATCAAAATGGCTATGTCCATCTTCATACGAGAGTAGCTGTAAATGCAGGTACATTAAATAATCCAAACTTCACGGAAGAACAAAATAATCAATTACTTATAACAACAGTAGGTAAGTTAGTTTTCAATGAAATTTTACCTAAGTCGTTTCCGTACATTAATGAGCCAACCAAGTCTAACTTAGAAGAAAAAACACCAGAGAAGTATTTTATTGAGAAGACGGTTGATGTTAAGGAAGAGATTAAAAAACGTCCAATCATTGATCCGTTCAAGAAGAAAATTCTTGGTAATGTCATTGCTGAAGTGTTTAAACGATTCAAGATCACCGAAACATCCAAAATGCTTGACCGCATGAAAGATTTAGGCTTTAAGTATTCTACAAAGGCTGGTATTACAGTAGGAGTATCAGACATTGTCGTGTTACCTGAAAAACAAGAAATATTAAATCAAGCTCAGAACAAAGTAGATACTGTCATAAAGCAATTCAGGCGCGGACTTATTACAGATGATGAGCGTTTTGATCGAGTGATATCTATTTGGAGCTCAGCTAAGGATGTTATTCAAGGGAAATTAATGGCGTCATTAAATAAGCGTAACCCAATCTTTATGATGAGTGATTCAGGTGCTCGTGGTAACGCATCTAACTTTACTCAGCTTGCAGGGATGCGCGGACTCATGGCCAACCCAGCTGGTAGAATTATTGAATTACCGATTAAATCAAGTTTCCGTGAAGGGCTGAACGTACAAGAGTACTTTATTTCTACACACGGTGCTCGTAAAGGTTTAGCAGATACAGCGTTAAAAACAGCTGACTCTGGATACTTAACTCGTCGTCTAGTTGATGTTGCCCAGGATGTTATTGTACGTGAAGACGACTGCGGCACGGACAGAGGATTGTTTATTCGTTCATTAATGGAAGGTACTGAAGTAATTGAGAAGCTTGAAGAGCGTTTGATTGGTAGATATGCTCGTAAAGCAATTAAACACCCAGAAACTGGGGAAGTGTTTGTTGCAGAAAATGAACAAATTGATGAAGATCTTTCGCGTGTAATAGTTGAGGCGGGTGTAGAAGAAGTTTGGATCCGTTCAGCATTCACATGTAATACTCGTCATGGTGTATGTAAGAAGTGTTATGGACGCAATTTAGCTACTGGCTCGGAAGTTGAAGTTGGGGAAGCTGTTGGTATTATTGCTGCTCAATCAATTGGAGAACCAGGAACACAGTTAACAATGCGTACATTCCATACAGGTGGGGTTGCAGGAGACGATATTACCCAAGGTCTCCCTCGTGTTCAAGAATTATTTGAAGCACGAAATCCAAAAGGTCAAGCGATTATTTCTGAAATCGATGGAACTGTCGTCGAAATCAAAGAAGCGCGTGATAGACAGCATGAAATTGTTATACGAAA
Organism: Nanhaiella sioensis; assembly: GCF_046557775.1. Classification (NCBI taxonomy): domain Bacteria; kingdom Bacillati; phylum Bacillota; class Bacilli; order Caryophanales; family Bacillaceae; genus Nanhaiella; species Nanhaiella sioensis. The sequence goes on along the minus strand of NZ_JBKAEG010000001.1, from coordinate 2,057,743 downwards.
TGATGTAGAAACAAGAAATTATCTTGCACCATATAACGCAAGGTTGAAAGTAGCGGAAGGTTCGGTCATAGAGCGTGGCCAAGAGCTAACTGAAGGTTCAATCGATCCTAAAGAGTTGTTGAAAGTAAAAGATATGACTGCTGTTCAGGAGTACTTACTCAAAGAAGTTCAACGCGTATACCGTATGCAAGGTGTTGAGATTGGTGATAAACATATCGAAGTAATGGTAAGACAAATGCTTCGTAAAGTACGTGTCCATAATGCTGGTGATACAAATGTGTTACCTGGATCGTTACTAGATATTCACCAATTTACAGATGCAAATGAAAAAGTGCTATTAGAAGGTAAAACACCTGCAACTGGTCGTCCAGTACTATTAGGTATTACGAAAGCGTCATTAGAGACAGATTCTTTCTTATCAGCCGCTTCATTCCAAGAAACAACGCGTGTGTTAACGGATGCAGCTATTAAAGGTAAACGTGATGATTTACTTGGGTTGAAAGAAAATGTAATTATTGGTAAATTGGTTCCTGCTGGTACTGGAATGACACAGTATCGCAAAGCCACACCAGAATTACCATCGATTATTGAAGAAGAAGCTGCAGTAATTGTTGACTGAAGTTTATAGAGGAGTGTTTGTAACCTCCTCTATAAGCAAGTTTTTTTCTTGTTGACATTTGTTGAACAGAATGTTATTATAGCAAAGGTGTTTCAAATAACCTGTTACTTTGGAGGATATTAAAGTTGTCTTATGAAAAAGTATCACAGGCAACAAAGATTATTATAGGTACAAAGCAGACGGTTAAAGCTCTCAAATCGGAAGCTGTGAAAGAAGTGATCGTTGCTGCTGATGCTGATGAACGCATAATTAGTAAAATTATGTATGTAGCTAAAGCGAACGATGTGCCTATTAATAAAGTAGATTCAATGAAGCAGCTAGGTAGAGCTTGTGGAATTGAAGTGGGAGCAGCAACAGTTGCAATTATTTATTAAAACTGTTTTTGTGGAAATGTCATTTTCTACAAAAACTTTGTTTTTGTAAAAAAATGAACCACCTGGATGTGTGGTCTTAGCAACATACGGAAGGAGGAAACAAGATGCCTACTATTAATCAATTAGTACGCAAAGGTCGCGAGACGAAAGTTAAAAAATCAATGTCCCCTGCTTTGAATAAAGGGTACAATAGCTTCAAAAAGTCACAAACTAACGTTTCATCTCCACAAAAACGTGGTGTATGTACACGTGTAGGTACAATGACACCTAAGAAGCCGAACTCAGCACTTCGTAAATATGCTCGTGTTCGTTTAACGAATGGAATTGAAGTTACAGCATATATTCCTGGGATTGGACACAATCTACAAGAACATAGTGTTGTATTAATCCGTGGCGGACGTGTAAAAGACTTACCAGGGGTACGTTATCACATCGTTCGTGGTGCGTTAGATACTGCTGGTGTTGATAACCGCATGCAAAGTCGTTCTAAATATGGAACGAAAAGACCTAAAGCAGCAAAAAAATAACAACATAGTAAGAACAATGACTGAAAGGAGGAATATCAATGCCTCGTAAAGGACCCGTTGCAAAAAGAGACGTGTTACCAGATCCGATTTACAATTCAAAGCTAGTAACACGCTTAATTAATAAAATGATGGTTGATGGAAAAAGAGGAAAGTCTCAAGATATTCTTTACAAATCGTTTGAATTAGTAAAAGAACGTTCTGGTAAAGAAGCTATGGAAGTTTTTGAGCAAGCTCTTAAAAACATCATGCCAGTATTGGAAGTTAAAGCTCGCCGTGTTGGTGGATCTAACTATCAAGTACCAGTTGAGGTGCGCCCTGATCGTCGTACTACATTAGGACTTCGTTGGTTAGTAAACTATGCACGTCTTCGTGGAGAAAGAACGATGGAAGAGCGTTTAGCTAACGAAATTTTAGATGCAGCTAACAATACAGGTGCTGCAGTTAAAAAGCGTGAAGATACGCATAAAATGGCTGAAGCGAATAAAGCATTTGCTCATTATCGTTGGTAATCCAATAAACTGGATCGACCTAATAAAGAGCAATGTGAATCATTATAAGATCTCCATTGACTCTTTGATGGTCAACTAATAATTATAATACGATACTTTATAATGGAAGGAGAAAGACCCAATGGCAAGAGAGTTCTCCTTAGAAAAGACTCGAAATATCGGTATCATGGCACATATTGATGCTGGTAAAACAACAACAACTGAGCGTGTACTTTATTACACTGGTCGTATTCATAAAATCGGTGAAACTCATGAAGGTGCATCTCAAATGGACTGGATGGAGCAAGAACAAGAACGTGGTATTACTATTACTTCTGCTGCGACAACTGCACAGTGGGAAGGTCACCGCGTTAATATCATCGATACACCAGGACACGTAGACTTCACTGTTGAAGTTGAGCGTTCACTTCGTGTACTTGACGGAGCAGTAGCAGTTCTTGATGCTCAATCAGGCGTTGAGCCTCAAACTGAAACAGTTTGGCGTCAGGCGACTACTTACGGAGTTCCCCGAGTGGTGTTCGTTAATAAAATGGACAAAATCGGTGCAGACTTCTTATATTCTCTAAGCACTATTCACGATCGTTTACAAGCCAATGCAGCTGCAATTCAACTACCAATTGGAGCGGAAGATGAATTCCACGGTATTATTGATCTAGTTGAAATGAACGCTGTATTTTACGGGAATGATTTAGGAACTGATATAGAAGTTCGTGAGATTCCTGAAGAGTATAAGGATCAAGCAGAAGAATACCGTGAAAAGTTAGTTGAAGCGGTTGCTGAGCTTGATGAAGAGTTAATGGAAAAATACTTAGGCGGCGAAGAAATTACTAAAGAAGAGCTTAAAGCTGCAATCCGTCAAGGAACAGTTAATGTTGAGTTCTATCCAGTAATTTGTGGATCAGCTTTCAAAAACAAAGGTGTTCAATTAATGCTTGATGCAGTTGTTGATTATCTTCCATCACCATTAGATGTTCCGGCTATCAAAGGTACTCTTCCTGATACTAACGAAGAAGTTACTCGCCCTTCTAGTGACGATGAGCCATTCTCAGCACTTGCATTTAAAGTTATGACAGACCCATTTGTTGGTAAATTAACATTCTTCCGTGTTTACTCTGGAACGTTAGACGCGGGTTCATATGTACAAAACTCAACAAAAGGTAAACGTGAACGTGTAGGTCGTATTTTACAAATGCACGCAAACTCACGTGAAGAGATATCAAAAGTTTATGCTGGTGATATCGCAGCTGCAGTTGGACTAAAAGTTACAACTACAGGTGATACGTTGAGCGAAGAGAAAAATCAAGTTATTCTTGAGTCTATGGAATTCCCAGAGCCGGTAATTTCACTTTCGATCGAACCAAAATCAAAAGCTGACCAAGATAAAATGACAACAGCTCTTCAAAAACTCCAAGAAGAAGATCCAACGTTTAGAGCGCATACTGACCAAGAAACAGGCCAAGTAATTATCGAAGGTATGGGTGAATTACACCTAGACATTCTCGTTGATCGCATGCGTCGTGAGTTCAAGGTAGAAGCAAATGTAGGTGCTCCACAGGTTGCATATCGTGAAACTTTCCGTGCTGCTGCTAAAGTTGAAGGGAAATTCGCGCGTCAATCAGGTGGACGTGGACAATTCGGTCACGTTTGGATCGAGTTCGAACCAAACGAAGAAGGTAAGGGCTTTGAGTTTGAAAATAAAATCGTCGGTGGTGTAGTTCCACGTGAGTACATTCCAGCCGTTGGAGCTGGATTAGAAGATGCAATGGGCAATGGTGTACTTGCTGGGTATCCACTAGTTGATGTGAAAGCTGCTCTTGTAGATGGTTCTTATCATGATGTTGACTCATCTGAGATGGCCTTTAAAATCGCAGCATCTATGGCATTGAAAAATGCGATCTCTAAATGTAACCCAGTCATCCTTGAACCTATTATGAAGGTTGAAGTTGTAATGCCTGATGAGTACTTAGGAGACATCATGGGTGACGTTACATCACGTCGTGGTCGCGTTGAAGGTATGGAAGCTCGCGGTAACGCACAGGTCGTTCGTGCGATGGTTCCATTATCTGAAATGTTTGGGTATGCTACTGCATTGCGTTCTAATACGCAAGGACGTGGTACATTCTCAATGCACTTTGATCACTACGAAGAAGTACCAAAAGCAATTTCAGAAGAAATTATTAAGAAAAATAAAGGTGAATAATTGATTTATTCCATTTATTAAAGTATAACTACTTATGTAAGAAAGAAAGTAGTTCAAGATAGCAACTACTATCTTATATAAATTATGATATGTATATTAAGGAGGATAAATTATAATGGGTAAAGAAAAATTCGATCGTTCCAAAACACATGCGAATATCGGTACAATTGGTCACGTTGACCACGGTAAAACAACTTTAACTGCTGCAATAACAACTGTTCTTGCTAAAAAAGGTGGAGCAGAGGCACAAGCATATGATCAAATTGATGCAGCGCCAGAAGAGCGTGAGCGTGGAATCACAATCTCTACTGCACACGTTGAGTACGAAACTGACAGTCGTCACTATGCACACGTGGACTGCCCGGGACATGCTGACTATGTTAAAAATATGATCACTGGTGCGGCGCAAATGGATGGAGCTATCCTAGTTGTTTCAGCTTCTGATGGTCCAATGCCACAAACTCGTGAGCACATCCTTCTTTCTCGTCAGGTTGGTGTACCTTACATCGTTGTTTTCTTAAACAAATGTGATATGGTAGATGACGAAGAATTACTAGAATTAGTAGAAATGGAAGTACGTGACTTATTATCTGAGTATGACTTCCCTGGTGATGACATTCCTGTTATCCAAGGTTCAGCTCTTAAAGCTCTTGAAGGAGACGCTGCATACGAAGAAAAAATTCTTGAGTTAATGGCTGCAGTTGATGACTACATCCCAACTCCAGAGCGTGACACTGAAAAAGATTTCATGATGCCAGTTGAGGATGTATTCTCAATCACTGGTCGTGGTACAGTTGCTACTGGTCGTGTAGACCGCGGTAAATTAAATGTTGGTGATGAAATCGAAATCATCGGTTTAGCTGAAGAGTCAAGCAAAACTACAGTTACTGGTGTAGAAATGTTCCGTAAGCTTCTTGATTATGCTGAAGCTGGAGACAACATTGGTGCATTACTTCGTGGTGTATCACGTGAAGACATTGAGCGTGGGCAAGTTTTAGCTAAGCCTGGTTCAATTACTCCACACCAAAAATTTAAAGCTGAAGTTTACGTATTATCAAAAGAAGAAGGTGGACGTCATACTCCATTCTTCACAAACTACCGTCCTCAGTTCTACTTCCGTACAACTGATGTAACTGGTATCGTTAATCTTCCAGAAGGCGTAGAAATGGTTATGCCTGGAGATAACATTGAAATGACAGTTGAGCTTATCGCTCCTATCGCACTTGAAGAAGGTACTAAATTCTCTATTCGTGAGGGTGGACGTACTGTAGGTGCTGGAGTAGTAGCTACTATCACTGAGTAATAATAGAAAAGAAGCAGGTTTGCGTTTATACGTAGACCTGTTTTTTTATGGAATGGCACTTCGTCAAGCAACTTGAAGAACAAAAAGGCCCCTAAAAGAGCATTAACAAAAACTGCTAACAGTATGTTGTACTAGAGTAATTGAAAAGAGACTGTAAGGCGTGTATACTAAGTCGTGGGTTAAAAAAATTGATAGATTAAAATTTGCTATTGCATTAGGTGCAATTTTTTTATATAATAGTGAATGTTGGTCTTTGACTGCGATGATGTGGAAGGTTGCTGACACACCCGGCCGCTTTGCCATGGCGAGTGTGGGGAAATTTCCACGGAGAATGTCTATTAAATAAAATAGGCGATAAAGGAGGGAAAATAATGGCAAAAGAAAAAATTCGTATTCGATTAAAAGCTTACGATCACCGAATTCTTGATCAATCTGCAGAAAAAATCGTAGCAACAGCTAAGCGATCAGGTGCAAATGTCTCTGGTCCGATTCCGTTACCAACTGAAAAGTCTGTTTATACGATTCTTCGTGCTGTTCATAAGTATAAAGATTCTCGTGAGCAATTTGAAATGCGTACACATAAACGCTTAATTGATATCGTAAATCCTACTCCAAAAACAGTAGATTCACTAATGCGTTTAGACTTGCCGTCAGGTGTAGACATTGAAATTAAACTATAATAAATAATAAGTTAGATAACAGGAGGTGTGACGAATGACCAAAGGAATCTTAGGTAGAAAGATTGGTATGACACAAGTGTTCGTTGGAGATGTACTTGTACCAGTTACTGTAGTTGAGGCTTCACCTAACGTAGTTCTTCAGAAGAAAACTGAAGCAACAGATGGTTATGAAGCTATACAACTTGGTTTTGATAACAAGCGTGAAAAGCTTGCTAACAAACCAGCTAAAGGACATGTTGCAAAAGCGGATACTACGCCTAAGCGCTTCATCCGTGAATTCCGCGGGCTGAACGTTGAGGAATATGAAGTTGGTCAGGAAGTCAAAGTTGACGTCTTCTCTGAAGGCGATGTAGTAGATGTTACAGGTATTTCAAAGGGTAAAGGATTCCAAGGTGCAATTAAGCGCCACGGACAATCACGCGGCCCTATGTCACACGGTTCGCGCTATCACCGTCGTCCTGGTTCAATGGGACCTGTTGATCCAAACCGTGTATTCAAAGGAAAGCTTTTACCTGGACGTATGGGTGGAGAACGTATAACTGTTCAAAACTTAGAAGTTGTAAAAATTGATGCTGAACGTAACATTTTACTTATTAAAGGTAATGTCCCAGGACCAAAAAAAGGTCTTGTAACTATTAATAGTGCGGTTAAGGCACAGTAATTTTTGTAAGAAAGGAGGAATATACCAATGCCTAAAGTAACATTATATAGCCAAAATGGTTCTACAGTAGGTGAAGTAGAGCTTAATGAATCTGTATTTGGTATTGAGCCTAACAAGAGTGTATTATTCGATGCAGTTATTATGCAAAGAGCTTCCTTAAGACAAGGAACTCACAAAGTAAAAGGTCGTTCTGAAGTACGTGGCGGTGGACGTAAACCTTGGCGTCAAAAAGGTACTGGACGTGCTCGTCAAGGATCAATTCGTTCTCCACAATGGCGTGGTGGTGGAATAGTATTCGGACCTACACCTAGAAGCTACAGCTATAAGCTACCTAAGAAGGTACGTCGCTTAGCACTTAAATCAGCACTATCAACAAAAGTGCTTGAAAATGATATCGTTGTATTAGAGAGCCTAGCATTTGAAGCTCCTAAAACAAAAGAAATGGTAAACATTTTAAACAGTCTTTCTGCAGATCGCAAAGCGTTAATCGTAACTGCTGATCAAAATGAGTTCGTGACTCTTTCAGCGCGTAATATTCCTGGAGTAACAGTTATATCTGCTACAGGTGTGAACGTACTGGACTTATTAAACCACGATAAACTTGTGATCACTAAAGATGCGGTGGAAAAAGTAGAGGAGGTGCTTGCGTAATGAAAGAACCTCGTGATATTATTAAGCGCCCCGTTATTACAGAACGTTCTACAGATTTAATGGAAGAGAAAAAATATACGTTTGACGTTGATGTGAAAGCTAATAAAACTGAAGTCAAGGATGCTGTTGAGGCAATTTTTGATGTGAAAGTAGAAAAAGTAAACATCATGAACTACAAAGGTAAGTTCAAGCGTATGGGTCGTCATAGTGGTTATACTAATCGTCGCAGAAAAGCAATCGTGAAGTTAACTGCTGATAGCAAAGAAATCGAACTTTTTGAAGTATAAGTTTACTAGTGAAGGAGGGAAATAGAGATGGCGATTAAAAAGTATAAACCTACCTCAAACGGTCGTCGTGGTATGTCGGTATCTGATTTTGCAGAAATCACTACTGATACTCCCGAGAAGTCGTTATTGGCTCCTTTGAATAAAAAGGGTGGACGTAACAACCAAGGTAGATTAACAGTACGTCATCAAGGTGGCGGTCATAAGCGTCAATACCGCATCATTGATTTTAAACGCGACAAAGATGGTATACCAGGACGCGTTGCTACAATCGAATATGATCCAAATAGATCAGCTAATATTGCGTTAATAAACTATGTTGATGGTGAAAAGCGTTATATTCTAGCTCCGAAAAATTTAGAAGTGGGCATGGAAATCATGTCTGGTCCAGAAGCGGATATTAAAGTGGGTAATGCATTACCGTTAGTTAATATTCCTGTTGGTACAGTTATTCATAACATTGAACTTAAACCAGGTAGAGGTGGACAATTAGTACGTTCAGCTGGAACATCTGCTCAAGTTCTTGGTAAAGAAGGAAAATACGTTTTAGTACGTTTAACTTCAGGTGAAGTTCGTATGGTATTAGCTGCTTGCCGTGCTTCTATTGGTCAAGTTGGTAATGAACAACACGAACTTATTAATATCGGTAAAGCAGGTCGTTCTCGTTGGTTAGGTAAACGCCCAACTGTACGTGGATCTGTAATGAACCCGGTTGATCACCCACATGGTGGTGGTGAAGGTAGAGCTCCTATCGGACGTAAGTCACCAATGACACCTTGGGGTAAACCAACACTCGGTTATAAAACGCGCAAGAAAAATAAGAAGTCAGATAAATTCATCGTGCGTCGTCGTAAAAAATAACGGGGTTGTGCTACGGTTCACAGGAACCGTATGCCAATCGCGAAGGGAGGTTCACATATGGGACGCAGCTTAAAAAAAGGACCTTTTGTAGATGATCATTTAATGAAAAAAATCGAGGGCTTAAATGAAACCGATGGTAAGCGTGTGGTTAAAACATGGTCTCGTCGTTCAACGATTTTCCCTCAATTTATTGGTCATACAATTGCAGTTTATGATGGTCGAAAACATGTGCCTGTATATATAAGTGAAGACATGGTTGGTCACAAGCTTGGAGAGTTTGCACCAACTCGTACGTATAAAGGTCACGCTAGTGATGACAAGAAAACAAGACGTTAAGAGAGGAGGCATCCTAAATGCAAGCAAAAGCTGTTGCAAGAACAGTTCGAATTGCGCCTCGTAAAGCTCGCTTAGTAGCGGACTTAATTCGAGGAAAGCAAATTGGTGAAGCATTAGCAGTTTTACGCTTAACAAACAAAGCGGCTTCTCCAATAGTAGAAAAAGTATTAAAATCAGCTGTTGCAAACGCAGAACACAACTATGAGATGGATGTTAATAATTTAGTTGTTGAAGAAGCGTATGTGAACGAAGGCCCGACTATGAAACGTTTTCGCCCTCGTGCAATGGGACGTGCTAGTCAAATTAATAAACGTACGAGCCACATTACTGTAGTGGTATCAGAAAAGAAGGAGGGATAATCAGTGGGACAAAAAGTAAATCCAGTCGGTTTGCGTATAGGAGTCATCCGTGATTGGGAATCAAAGTGGTATGCTGATAAGGACTATGCAGACTTGTTGCATGAAGACCTTAAGGTTCGTGAATACATTACTAAAAGATTAAGTGACTCTGCTGTATCAAAAGTGGAAATTGAACGCGCGGCTAACCGTGTAAATATTTCAGTTCACACTGCAAAACCAGGAATGGTTATTGGTAAAGGTGGATCAGAAGTTGAAGCACTTCGTAAAGCGTTAAATGCGTTAACAGGTAAACGTGTCCACCTTAATATCGTAGAAATCAAGAGAGCTGATTTAGACGCTAAATTAGTAGCAGACAATATTGCTCGTCAATTAGAAAACCGTGTGTCCTTCCGTCGTGTGCAAAAGCAAGCAATTCAACGTGCTTTACGCGCTGGAGCAAAAGGGATCAAAACAATGGTATCTGGACGCTTAGGTGGTGCAGATATCGCTCGTGCAGAATATTACAGTGAGGGAACAGTTCCACTTCATACACTCCGTGCTGACATAGATTACGGTACAGCTGAAGCTGATACTACTTATGGTAAATTAGGCGTTAAAGTATGGATTTATCGTGGAGAGGTCCTTCCTACAAAGAAGAATAAAAAGGAAGGAGGAAAATAATCATGTTAATGCCAAAACGCGTTAAGTATCGTCGCGAACACCGCGGGAAAATGCGCGGTCGTGCAAAAGGCGGCACTGAAGTAAACTTCGGTGAGTTCGGCTTACAAGCGCTAGAAGCGTCTTGGATTACTAACCGCCAAATCGAGGCTGCTCGTATTGCGATGACACGTTATATGAAACGTGGCGGTAAAGTATGGATTAAAATATTCCCATCCAAGCCATATACAGCTAAACCTTTAGAAGTCCGAATGGGTTCCGGTAAGGGTGCTCCAGAGGGCTGGGTTGCTGTTGTAAAACCAGGTAAGATTATGTTTGAAATATCAGGTGTACCTGAAGAGGTAGCACGTGAAGCACTTCGTCTTGCATCACATAAACTTCCAGTAAAATGTAAGTTTGTAAAACGAGAAGAAATTGGTGGTGAATCTAATGAAAGCTAATGAAATTCGTGACCTTACCACTGCCGAAATTGAACAAAAAGTTAAGTCTTTAAAAGAAGAGTTATTCAATTTGCGTTTCCAGCTAGCGACTGGACAACTTGAAAATACAGCTCGTATACGCGAAGTACGTAAATCGATCGCTCGTATGAAAACTGTGATACGTGAAAGAGAGATCGGTGTGAATAATCGATAAATGAGGGGAGGTTTACTTAAATGAGTGAACGCAACCAACGTAAAGTATATACAGGTCGTGTTGTATCTGACAAAATGGATAAAACAATTACTGTATTAGTTGAAACATACAAAACTCATTCGCTATATGGTAAACGTGTTAAGTATTCGAAGAAATTCAAAGCACATGATGAGCAAAATGTTGCAAAAGTTGGCGATGTAGTTAAAGTAATGGAAACACGTCCACTATCTGCAACAAAACGTTTCCGTTTATTAGAAGTAGTTGAAAAAGCGGTAATTATATAATACAAGGTCGGATGAATTTTATATCCGAAGGGAGGTTTCGTGAATGATTCAACAAGAATCTCGGTTGAAAGTTGCTGATAATTCTGGGGCTCGTGAAGTGTTAACGATTAAAGTTCTAGGTGGCTCTGGACGTAAATATGCAAATATTGGTGATGTAATTGTTTGTACAGTGAAACAAGCAACACCAGGAGGCGTTGTCAAAAAAGGTGAAGTAGTTAGGGCTGTTGTTGTACGTTCAAAAAAAGGAGCGCGACGCCCAGACGGTTCATACATCCGTTTTGACGAAAATGCATGCGTGATTATCCGTGACGATAAAAGTCCACGTGGTACTCGTATTTTTGGGCCGGTAGCTCGTGAATTACGTGATAGCAACTTCATGAAAATTGTATCATTAGCTCCTGAAGTTCTTTAATTTGAAAAATGAAATGCCTTATCAAGGAGGTGCAGATAAGATGCATGTAAAAAAAGGTGATAAAGTACTTGTGATTTCAGGTAAGGATAAAGGTAAACAAGGAGTTATCCTTGCTGCATTCCCAAAGAAAAGTAGAGTTCTTGTGGAAGGTGTGAATATTGTGAAGAAGCATTCTAAACCTTCACAAGCTAATCCCCAAGGTGGGATTAACAGCCAAGAGGCACCTATCCATGTATCAAATGTTATGCCATTAGATCCAAAGTCGGGTGAACCTACGCGTGTTGGACATAAGCAAGTTGATGGCAAAAACGTACGCTATGCAAAAAAATCTGGTGAATTATTAGATAAATAATTAGTTGTAGAAAGGAGGTACTATTATGAACCGCCTAAAGGAAAAATATCAAAAAGAAATTACTCCTAGTGTTATGAGTAAGTTCAGTTATAAATCAGTTATGCAAACACCTCAACTTGAAAAAATAGTTGTAAATATGGGTGTTGGAGATGCAGTTGCAAATTCAAAGGCATTAGATAATGCTGTTGAAGAATTAACAACAATAACTGGTCAAAAGCCTGTAGTTACAAAAGCAAAGAAATCTATCGCTGGTTTCCGTCTTCGTGAAGGAATGCCAATTGGTGCGAAAGTAACTTTACGCGGTGAGCGTATGTATGAATTTTTAGATAAACTAGTGTCTGTTGCACTTCCACGTGTACGTGACTTCCGTGGTGTATCTAAAAAATCATTCGATGGTCGTGGTAACTATACATTAGGGATTAAAGAACAATTGATTTTCCCTGAAATTGAATATGATAAAGTTTCGAAAGTTCGTGGTATGGATATCGTTATCGTAACCACTGCAAATACTGATGAAGAAGCTCGTGAATTATTAACTCAAATGGGTATGCCGTTCCAAAAGTAATCAGTGCCATCTAAATATAAGGAGGCGAAAATGTGGCTAAAAAATCAATGGTCGTAAAACAAAAACGTGATCAAAAGTTTAAAGTGCGCGAGTACACACGTTGTGAACGATGTGGTCGTCCTCATTCAGTGCTAAGAAAATTTAAACTTTGCCGTATTTGTTTCCGTGAATTAGCATATAAGGGACATATCCCAGGTGTAAAAAAAGCAAGTTGGTAAAACCCAGATATGGGAAGGAGGTAAAAATATTATGGTGATGACAGATCCTATTGCAGATTTGCTTACTCGTATTCGCAATGCGAACATGGTACGTCACGACAAATTAGAGGTTCCTGCTTCAAACATGAAGAAAGATATCGCTGATATTTTAAAACGTGAAGGTTTTGTTCGTGATGTGGAATTTATTGAAGATAACAAACAAGGTATTCTCCGTATTTTCTTAAAGTATGGTGCAAATAATGAACGTGTAATTACTGGATTAAAACGTATTAGTAAACCTGGTTTACGCGTATACGCTAAAGCTGATGAGGTACCTCGTGTACTTAACGGTTTAGGTATTGCGATTGTGTCTACTTCTCAAGGTGTGTTAAGTGACAAAGAAGCTCGTCAAAAGCAAACAGGCGGAGAAGTACTAGCTTACGTTTGGTAAAAAGTTTTTTTAGAATGGAGGTGTAATTTATGTCACGCGTTGGTAAAAAACCAATTCTTATCCCTACAGGTGTAACAGTAACTGAGGAAAACAAAAACGTTATTGTTAAAGGACCGAAGGGTGAATTAACTCGTACAATCCATGCAGATATGGAATTAACAATAGAAGAGAACGCTGTAACAGTTGTTCGACCATCTGATTCAAAAGAGCACCGCTCATTACATGGAACGACTCGTAGCGTACTTGCTAATATGGTTGAAGGTGTTTCTAAGGGCTATGAAAGAGGACTAGAATTGATCGGGGTAGGTTACCGTGCACAAAAGCAAGGTAAAAAGCTAATCCTAAATGTTGGTTACTCTCATCCTGTTGAAATCGAACCTGAAGCAGGGATCGAAATAGATGTGCCTGCGAATACAAAAATTGTTATTAAAGGTACTGATAAAGAACGTGTTGGAGCTTTAGCTGCTAACATTCGTGATGTACGTCCACCAGAGCCTTATAAAGGTAAAGGAATTCGTTATGAAGGCGAATATGTACGTCGTAAGGAAGGTAAGACTGGTAAGTAATACCGCCTAGTGTATAAGAAAGGAGTGGCATAGTATGATTACAAAACCTGATAAGAATGCAGTTCGTAAAAAAAGACACGGACGTGTTCGTGCGAAAATTTCAGGAACAGCTGTACGCCCGCGTTTGAATGTGTTTCGTTCTAGCAAACACATATATGCGCAAGTAATCGATGATGTGAATGGTGTTACACTTGCAAGTGCATCTACTTTAGATAAAGAATTAAGCATTGAGTCAACAGGTAATGTTGACGCAGCGCAAAAAGTTGGCGAGTTAGTTGCTAAACGCGCGTCAGAAAAAGGTATTAAAGAAGTGGTTTTTGATCGTGGAGGATACCTATTCCATGGACGTATTAAAGCGTTAGCTGATTCAGCTCGTGAAAATGGCTTAGAATTTTAATTGTCAAAGGAGGGATACAGATGGTCCGTGTTGATCCAAGTAAACTAGAACTTGAAGAACGTGTTGTTACCGTAAACCGCGTAGCAAAGGTAGTGAAAGGTGGACGTCGTTTCCGTTTTGCTGCACTTGTTGTTGTTGGTGATAAAAACGGTCACGTTGGTTTTGGAACTGGTAAAGCTCAAGAGGTTCCAGAAGCTATTCGTAAAGCTATAGAAGATGCTAAGAAAAATCTTGTTACTGTACCTATGGTTGGTACAACAATTCCACATGAAGTTATCGGACGATTTGGCGCTGGAGAAATCTTGTTAAAGCCTGCTTCTGAAGGTACTGGAGTTATCGCAGGAGGTCCTGTACGTGCAGTATTAGAGTTAGCTGGTGTACATGACATCCTATCAAAATCTTTAGGTTCAAATACACCTATTAACATGATTCGTGCTACAATTAGTGGTATTCAGGATATGAAACGCGCTGAAGACGTTGCAAAGTTGCGTGGAAAATCAGTTGAAGAATTGTTAGGATAAGGGGGGAAATGAAATGTCAAAGAAATTAGCTATCACCCTCACAAGAAGTGTTATTGGCCGTTCTAAAGATCAAAAAGTTACTGTTCAAACTTTAGGTTTGAAAAAAATGCATCAAACGGTCGTACATGAAGATAATGCTGCAATTCGCGGCATGGTAAACAAAGTTGCACATTTAGTTACGGTAAAAGAACAATAATTTTAACATGAGTAAATAAGGAGGTGCCCTGATGAAACTTCATGAACTTAAACCAGCTGAAGGGTCTCGTAAAACTCGTAATCGTGTAGGACGTGGTATTGCTACTGGTAATGGTAAAACATCTGGTAGAGGCCAAAAAGGTCAAAAGTCTCGTTCTGGCGGTGGCGTACGTCCAGGATTCGAGGGTGGTCAAACACCTTTGTTTCAACGACTACCTAAACGTGGTTTTACGAACATTAACCGAAAAGAGTATGCGGTCGTTAATCTTGAAACATTAAACCGTTTTGAAGATGGTACGGAAGTAACACCTGAATTATTAATTGAAACAGGTGTAGTAAGTAAGCTTAAATCGGGTTTGAAAGTCCTTGCAAAAGGAAAAGTTGAGAAAAAGCTTACTGTTAAAGCTCACAAATTCTCTTCTGCTGCAAAAGAAGCAATTGAAGCTGCAGGCGGTAAAACTGAGGTGATTTAATGTTCCGAACAATCTCCAATTTTATGCGCGTTGGTGATATAAGAAAGAAAATAATATTCACCTTGTTAATGCTAGTTGTGTTTAGAATAGGGACGTTTATTCCTGTTCCCAACATCAATGCTGAAGTACTACAGGTTACAGGAGAAAACAATCTATTTGGAGTATTGAATACATTTGGTGGAGGAGCATTACAGAACTTTTCCATCTTTGCAATGGGAATTATGCCTTATATCACTGCTTCCATTATCATTCAATTACTTCAAATGGATGTTGTTCCAAAGTTTACTGAATGGTCAAAACAAGGTGAGGTTGGTCGTCGTAAATTAGCTCAGTTTACCCGCTACGGCACAATAGTTCTTGGATTTATTCAAGCTATTGGTATGTCCATTGGCTTTAACACTATGTCGAACGGGGCTTTAATTGAGAATCCTGGCATTCCAACTTATTTGTTAATAGCATTAGTATTGACGGCTGGAACTGCCTTTTTAATGTGGTTAGGTGAACAAATAACAGCTCACGGTGTTGGTAATGGAATTTCCATCCTCATCTTTGCTGGGATTGTGGCAGGCATTCCTAATATCGCTAACCAAGTGTATGCAACACAATTTGAAGGTGCTGGAGAACAGCTATTCTTACGTATCGTTACGGTAGTATTATTACTACTCGCGATCGTTGCAATCGTCGTTGGTGTTATTTTCATCCAACAAGCATTTCGAAAAATTCCAATTCAATATGCAAAACGCTTAGTGGGTCGTAGTCCAGTTGGAGGACAATCTACTCATTTACCTTTAAAAGTAAATGCTGCGGGTGTAATACCTGTTATCTTTGCAGTATCGTTTATTATTACACCACCAACAATTGCATCTTTCTTTGGACAAAACGATGTTACTATGTGGATTGAAAATACATTCAGGTATACCGAACCTGTTGGTATGACAATATATGTTGCATTAATTATTGCATTTACCTATTTCTATACGTTTGTTCAAGTTAATCCTGAGCAAATGGCAGAAAACCTTAAAAAACAAGGTGGGTATATTCCTGGAATTCGTCCAGGGATAAATACGCAAGAATATGTAACTCGGATACTATATCGTCTTACATTTGTAGGTTCTATTTTCTTAGCTGCAATTTCTGTTCTTCCTATTATTTTTATTAAATTTACAAGCCTTCCGGAATCAGTACAAATTGGTGGAACAAGCTTGCTCATCGTTGTTGGTGTTGCACTTGAGACAATGAAACAGCTTGAAAGCCAACTTGTAAAACGTCATTACAAAGGATTTATTAAGTCATGAGGTTTTGGGGTTCTCCCATTTCCTCATTGTTAGATGAGGGTGAACACATATGAATCTCGTATTAATGGGGCTCCCTGGTGCTGGTAAAGGTACGCAGGCAGAGCAAATTGTTAGCAAGTATAATATTCCTCACATATCAACAGGAGATATGTTCCGTGCTGCTATAAGTGAAGGAACTGAATTAGGCTTAAAAGCAAAGGCTTTTATGGATGAGGGCAAACTTGTTCCTGATGAAGTTACAATAGGTATTGTTCGTGAAAGATTAGGTAAAAATGATTGTAAAAATGGCTTCCTGTTAGATGGTTTCCCTCGAACAGTCGCTCAAGCAGAGGCGTTAGAACAATTGCTACATGCCATGAACAGTACGATAGATTTTGTTATCAATATAAATGTTGATAAATCTATACTATTAGATCGTTTAACAGGTAGAAGAATTTGCAAGAACTGTGGTTCCACATATCATCTAGTATTTAATCCACCACAACAAGAGGGCGTTTGCGACAAGTGTGGAGGAGAATTATATCAACGTGCTGATGATAATGAGGCTACTGTAGAAACTCGCCTAGAGGTAAACATTAAACAGTCAGAGCCTTTATTAAATTTCTATAAGCAAAAAGGTTATTTACAAAACATTGATGGACAACAAGCAATTGATAAAGTATTTGTAGATATAGATAAATTGCTTGGAGGCATATCTAAATGATTATTTGTAAGACCCCACGTGAGATAGAAATAATGCGTGAAGCAGGCCGTATCGTTGCTTTGACTCACAAGGAATTACAGAAACATATTAAACCTGGTATTACTACTAAGCAATTGGATACAATTGCTGAAGAGTTTATTCGGAAACATGATGCAATACCATCATTTAAGGGGTATAATGGTTTTCGCGGGAGTATATGTGCTTCAGTCAACGAAGAGTTAGTTCACGGTATTCCTGGTGATCGTGTCTTAAAAGATGGAGACATCATCAGCATAGACATTGGGGCTAAATACAATGGATATCACGGTGATTCTGCTTGGACATATCCAGTCGGGAATATTACTGAAGAAACACAGAGGCTCTTAGATGTGACTGAGAATTCATTATATGAGGGTTTAAAAGAAGCTAAGTCTCATGTAAGGTTATCAAACATCTCTCATGCGATCCAAACGTATGCTGAAGAAAATAATTTCTCAGTCGTTCGTGAGTATGTAGGCCACGGTGTTGGTCAAGATTTGCATGAAGATCCTCAAATACCACATTATGGTCCACCAAATAAAGGGCCGCGATTGAAACCAGGGATGGTATTGGCGATTGAGCCGATGATAAATGCAGGTAGTCGATATGTAAAAACGCTAGCAGATGACTGGACAGTTGTAACGGTTGATGGTAAAATGTGTGCACATTTTGAGCATACGATTGTTATTACAGAGACTGGTTATGAAATTTTAACAAAAGCCTAAGTGAAGGTGATAATAGTTGAACGATTCTGATTCGAGTCCGCGCATAGGTCAGTTTGTTTTAATCACTCAAGGCAGAGACGCTGGACAGTATGCAATAATTATAAAAAGTGTTGATGAGCGATTTGTTTTACTTGCGGATGGAGAAAAGCGAAAATATGATCGGCCAAAAAAGAAGAATATTCAACACCTTGAGTTTTTTGATTACGTATCTCCGGAAGTTCAGAACAGTATAAGTGAAACTGGTCGTGTGACAAACGGGAAATTGCGCTATGCATTAACAAAGTTTGTCAATGAGCAAGTTACTGATTTGAAGAAGGGAGAGCTTTTAGATGGCGAAAGACGATGTAATTGAAGTTGAAGGTACTGTCGTAGAAACATTACCAAATGCAATGTTTAAGGTAGAACTTGAAAACGGACATACAGTATTAGCACATGTTTCAGGTAAAATTCGTATGCATTTCATTCGAATCTTACCAGGAGATAAAGTTACTGTAGAATTATCACCATATGATTTAACTCGCGGACGGATTACGTACCGCTTTAAATAATTAAACTCCGTTATTACCAAGGAGGTTAGAACAGTGAAGGTAAGACCATCAGTTAAACCTATTTGTGAAAAATGTAAAGTTATTCGCAGAAATGGAAAAGTAATGGTTATTTGTGAAAACCCAAAACATAAACAAAAACAAGGATAAGCATAAGGAGGTGCACGTATAATGGCGCGTATTGCTGGTGTAGATATTCCTCGTGATAAACGTGTTGTAGTATCATTAACATATATTTTTGGTATTGGACGCACAAAAGCAGAGAAAATTCTAGCTGATGCAGGAGTTTCAGAAGATACTCGTGTGCGTGATTTAACTGAAGAAGAATTAGGGAAAATCCGTGATATCATCGACGGCTATAAAGTAGAGGGTGACCTTCGTCGTGAAGTATCATTAAATATTAAACGTCTAATCGAAATCGGTTCATATAGAGGAATTCGTCATCGTCGTGGATTACCAGTTCGAGGACAAAATTCTAAAAATAATGCTCGTACACGTAAAGGTCCACGTCGTACTGTAGCGAATAAGAAGAAATAGTAAAGGAGGTTCTTAAGAAATGGCACGTAAAACAAATACACGTAAACGTCGTGTGAAAAAGAATATTGAGTCTGGTATTGCACATATTCGTTCAACGTTTAATAATACAATCGTTACGATCACTGACGTTCATGGTAACGCGATTTCTTGGTCTAGCGCCGGTGCATTAGGTTTCAAAGGTTCTAAAAAATCTACTCCTTTTGCTGCTCAAATGGCTGCAGAAACGGCTGCTAAGACTTCTATAGAAAATGGCTTAAAAACACTTGAAGTAACTGTAAAAGGACCTGGAGCTGGACGTGAAGCTGCTATCCGTGCACTTCAAGCAGCAGGACTTGAAGTTACTGCAATTAAGGATGTTACACCTGTTCCACATAACGGATGTCGTCCACCAAAACGTCGCCGTGTATAATTTCTCTGTATAGATTTTGAATTCATGTCAATAATGGGTTATGATAAATCATTTTTATTGCGAAACAGATTAATTATTTTAGTTGTTGTGCACATTCGGGAACTTATTATTGGGGAATTTCGGTTAGACATCCATAGACAAACTAACATTAAATTGTCTAGCCGGGGTTTCGACGTTTTGAAGGAGGGTTTGTAATGATAGAAATTGAAAAACCAAAAATCGAAACGGTTGAGATCAGCGATGATGCCAAATACGGTAAATTCGTCATCGAGCCACTTGAGCGTGGATATGGTACAACTTTGGGTAACTCCTTACGTCGTATTCTATTATCCTCACTACCTGGTGCAGCTGTCACATCTATTCAAATAGATGGTGTACTGCATGAGTTCTCAACAATTGAAGGCGTCGTGGAAGATGTAACGTCTATTATTTTACACGTAAAGAAACTCGGATTGAAAATTTATTCAGACGAGGACAAGACGCTTGAAATTGATATACAAGGTGAAGGAGCTGTAACAGCTGCTGATATTACACATGATAGTGATGTGGAAATTCTTAACCCTGACCTTCATATCGCTACTTTAGCAAAAGATGGTCATTTGCGTATGAGATTAACCGCAAGACGTGGACGTGGATATACTTCAGCTGATGCAAATAAAAGTGAGGATCAACCAATAGGGGTGATTCCAATTGATTCGATTTTCACACCGGTATCTCGTGTTTCATATCAAGTTGAAAACACTCGTGTAGGTCAGTTGTCAAATTTTGATAAACTAACATTTGACGTATGGGCAGATGGAAGTACAGGTCCTAAAGAGGCTATTGCTCTTGGATCGAAAATTTTGACTGAGCACTTAAATATTTTTGTTGGTTTAACTGACGAAGCACAAAATGCTGAAATCATGGTTGAAAAAGAAGAAGACCAAAAAGAAAAAGTGCTTGAGATGACAATTGAAGAATTAGATCTTTCAGTTCGTTCTTATAATTGTTTAAAACGTGCAGGTATTAACACTGTACAAGAACTAGCTCATAAAACCGAAGAAGACATGATGAAAGTACGAAACCTAGGTCGTAAGTCTTTAGAAGAGGTTAAAGCAAAGCTTGATGAGTTAGGGTTGGGATTGCGAAAAGATGACTAGTTATGAGACTCTTAACTAGCCATTTTCATGTTTTCCTTACTGCTATGATAACACTCTAAAAAGGAGGGACATCTCATGTCATATCGTAAATTAGGACGTACAAGCGCTCAACGTAAAGCGTTACTACGTGATTTAACTACTGATTTAATTATCAATGAACGCATTCAAACAACAGAGACACGTGCAAAAGAATTACGTTCTCTTGTAGATAAAATGATAACTTTAGGTAAGCGTGGAGATTTACATGCTCGCCGTCAAGCTGCAGCATTTATTCGTAATGAAGTTGCGAATGAAGAAACAGGTGACGACGCTCTTCAAAAATTATTTGGCGATATTGCACCACGTTATGAAGAACGCCAAGGTGGTTACACTCGTATTATGAAAATGGGACCACGTCGTGGAGACGGAGCACCAATGGTTATTATTGAATTAGTTTAATACTACTGAATGTTCAAAAGGAGATTTTTGAACATCTTTGTATGAGTAAATGAGGGCAGGACAGTTTTAATGACTGAATCTATGCCCTTTTTTGCTATTGTTTTTATACTATCAATAAATGTCTAAACTATGATGCTTCATATTTTTCTCTTTATAATGATAGCAGGGGCCAACAAGGGGCATTACAATTACCCTTGAAAATTATTAGGCGGATTGAGGTAAATCGAGAGTCTACGCTTAACGAACTGTCCACCCTCAGTGCATATCTTCTTTAAGTCTCCTCATCTTACCATCAGAACTAATGATGCAATAAAGTTTTTTTTATTTCTTAGGAAATATGTCGAATAATAGAGGAGGAAAGGATATGGGGAATGAACTATTATCAGTCAAAGGTGTTTCCTTTCGTTATAATGACCAATCACATTATGCGTTAAAAGATATATCATTTTCACTTAAAAATGGTGAATGGTTAGCAATTGTAGGCCATAATGGTTCTGGAAAATCAACACTAGCGAGAATATTGAATGGGTTGTTAATACCAGAGTCTGGAGAAGTATCAGTGGCCGGTATCACACTTACAAATGAGTCGATTTGGGATGTTCGTAAGAAAATTGGTATGGTGTTCCAAAATCCAGACAACCAATTTGTTGGTACAACTGTCATTGATGATGTAGCTTTTGGGTTAGAAAATAATGGGGTAGAACGTTCGGAAATGGTAGATCGCGTGGAAGAAGCAATTAATAGAGTGAAAATGGAAGCGTTTGTTGATCAAGAGCCACATAATCTCTCCGGAGGACAGAAACAAAGAGTTGCAATTGCTGGTGTGTTAGCTGTGAGGCCTGATATTATTATTTTAGATGAAGCGACATCTATGCTTGATCCTAAAGGGAAAGAAGAAGTCTTGAGAACAATTAGAAAACTTAAAGATGAGCAAGTTATATCTGTCATTTCAATTACGCATGATTTGGATGAAGCAAGTAAAGCTGATCGTATATTGGTTATGAATAAGGGTAATATTTTCACGGAGGGACGACCCGAAGATATTTTTGCTTTAGAGAAGGAGCTCGTTAATATAGGTCTTGATCTTCCTTTCTCCGTTAGACTTAGTAAAAAAATGAGGCGAGCAGGTATTCCTTTGACAGTTGATCATTTAACAGATGAAGGATTGGTGGATGAATTATGGACATTACAATACAAAATGTAGAACATAAATATCATCAACATACGCCTCTTGAACGATTAGCACTTTACGATATTAATTTAGCTATTAATTCAGGAACTTTTCTAGCAATCATTGGACACACTGGTTCAGGAAAATCGACTTTGTTACAACATTTGAATGGGCTATTAAAACCGACAGTAGGAAGTTTAACCGTTGGTGATATGACAATCGACTCTGAGAAAAAGAATAAAAAGATAAAGAAGCTTAGACAAAAAGTTGGCATTGTATTTCAATTTCCTGAACATCAATTATTTGAGGAAACAGTAGAAAAAGATATATGTTTTGGTCCAACTAACTTTGGTGTTTCAGAGAAAGAAGCGAAGAAGAAGGCACAGGAAGCGTTGGAGTTAGTTGGATTACCAAGTGAATTTTTGCAAAGGTCACCCTTTGACTTAAGTGGTGGTCAAATGAGAAGAGTAGCAATTGCTGGAGTTTTAGCAATGGAACCAGAAGTTCTTGTGTTAGATGAGCCAACAGCTGGGTTAGATCCTAGAGGGCGTACAGAGATAATGGATATGTTCTATAAACTACATCAACAGAAGAAGATAACGACGGTATTGGTAACTCATAGCATGGAGGATGCAGCAAAGTATGCTGATGAGATTGTTGTCATGGATAATGGTACGATTAGAATGAAGGGGAAACCAGAAGAAGTATTTTCTCAGCCACAGGAGCTAGTCAAGCTAGGGTTAGATGTTCCGGAAGCATTAAAGTTCAAGATGAAGCTAGAAAGCAAATTTGGTATTCAGCTATCGTCCACATGCCTTACGATCGACGATGCACTAGAACAAGCACAATTGATTATGGGTAAGGTGAAGCAGCATGATGGATAAAATTATAATAGGTAGGTATGTACCAGGTTCTTCAATTGTCCATCAGTTGGACCCTCGGTCGAAATTATCATTAATATTTCTTTATGTCATAGTTGTTTTTTTAGCAAATAATGAGCTTACATATGGGATTTTATGTTTATATACAATAGGTATGATGTTGCTAACTCGAATACCTATTCGCTTTATTTTGAAAGGGCTAAAACTCATATTTTGGATTATTATTTTTACTTTCATATTACATATTTTTGTAACTAAGGAAGGTGCACTATTATTTAGTTTAGGATGGATTGAAATCTATGAAGAAGGCATCAGGCAAGGTGTATTTATCTCCCTGCGTTTTTTAAATTTGATTTTAATGACGTCTATGCTTACGTTAACGACAACACCAATAGAAATTACAGATGGGATGGAAAGTCTATTAAACCCATTCAAACGGTTTGGTTTGCCTGTTCATGAGATTGCTTTAATGATGTCTATATCACTTCGGTTTATACCGACATTAATGCAAGAAACAGAAAAAATAATTAAGGCTCAAACAGCTAGGGGAGCAGACTTCACAAGTGGACCAATAAAAGATCGAATAAAGTCAATTGTTCCTTTGTTAATTCCTCTGTTTATTAGCGCGTTTAAGAGAGCTGAAGATTTAGCAACAGCCATGGAGGCAAGAGGTTATCGTGGTGGTGAGGGTAGAACGAAATTTCATCAATTGCAGTGGCATAGTAGAGATACCATTGTAATTATTAGTCCTTTATTAGTATCTGTTTTGTTATTTTTATTAAGAAGTTAATGGAGAAGGTAGAAAAATCATGCAACGTTTAAAATGTACAATAGCCTATGATGGGTCACAATTTAATGGATTTCAAACTCAGACTCTACCAAATCAGCGGACCGTGCAAGGTTACCTTGAGAAAGCCTTAATGAAAATTCATAAGGGACATCATGTTGCAATCTATGCTTCAGGAAGAACAGATTCGGGTGTTCATGCTTATGGACAGGTCATCCATTTCGACTCACCATTAGATATTCCTGCGAACAGGTGGCCCGCTGCATTAAATTCGATTGTCCCTGGTGACATTGTTATTAAGGAAGTCGTGCAGGTAGACCCAACATTTCATGCGCGCTACGATGTAACTTCAAAGGAATATAGGTATAAAATACTAAGGTCAAAACAATATGATGTATTCACTAGAAAGTATGTATATCATTATCCATATCCCCTTGATCTTTCAGCTATGAAAATGGCGAAAGAATATTTAATTGGTACTCATGATTTTACAAGCTTTTGTTCAGCTAAAACAGCAAAAGAAGATAAAGTTCGAACAATTTATTATATAGATTTGTATGAAGAAAACGATGAGCTGATTTTGCACTTTAATGGGTCAGGATTTTTATATAATATGGTGAGAATTCTTGTCGGTACATTATTAAAAGTAGGTCAAGGAAAAATAAAGCCTCAGGATATAAAAACTATTTTAGAGCAAAAAAATCGGATGCTAGCGGGGCAAACGGCGCCATCTCATGGATTGTATTTATGGCAAGTGAATTATGACAACTAAACCTGGTGTAACATTTTCTTGACAATAGTCTCATAAAGATTTATTATATCATATGGTATGTATTTTAAAACCACGATTAGCCCCGGAAAAATCGTGTTGAATAATATATGTAACCAATCATGGATTTTTTTATTTAGGAGGGAAAATCATGCGTACAACTTTTATGGCAAAGCCAGCAGAAGTACAACGTAAATGGTACGTGGTTGATGCTGAAGGAAAGACTTTAGGTCGTCTTGCAAGCGAAATTGCATCGATTTTACGTGGTAAACATAAACCAACTTATACACCACATGTTGATACTGGTGATCATGTAATCATCATCAATGCAGAGAAAATTGAACTTACAGGTAAGAAATTAACTGACAAACTATATTACCGTCATAGTCAACATCCAGGCGGATTAAAAGTAAGAACTGCGCTTGAAATGCGTACGAACTATCCAGAAAGAATGCTAGAAGGCGCAATTCGTGGTATGTTACCAAAAGGCTCATTAGGTCGTCAAATGTTTAAAAAGTTACATGTATATGCTGGTAACGAACATCCACATCAAGCACAACAACCTGAAGTTTACGAACTTCGCGGATAATATTTTAGGAGGGTATTAATTTGGCACAGGTACAATATTATGGCACAGGCCGTCGTAAAAGCTCTGTTGCTCGTGTACGTTTAGTTCCTGGTGACGGACGTATCGTGATCAACGATCGTGATATTGAAAACTATATTCCATTTGCAGCATTAAGAGAAGTTGTAAAACAACCACTTGAAGCAACTGAAACTACAGGTGCTTATGACGTTTTAGTTAACGTTCATGGCGGTGGATATACTGGGCAAGCTGGTGCAATTCGTCACGGTATCGCACGTGCGTTACTACAAGCTGATCCAGAATTTCGCCCAACATTAAAGCGTGCTGGTTTATTAACTCGTGATGCTCGTATGAAAGAACGTAAAAAATACGGTCTTAAAGGCGCTCGTCGTGCACCACAGTTCTCAAAACGTTAATTTTATTTACGTTTCAAAGACTCTCAACCAAATTGGTTGGGGGTCTTTTTTATTGACTGTTTCTACTGATTATTGTTTTTTGAATTAAGTAATACATACACTGCTAGAGTGTATGACACCAATTACTTCTGTTGAAAAATCGATAATAACAACAAAGGTTACGATAAAAAAGCCTTTTGTTCAACTATTTTTAATTAACATACTCACTAAATGTTATGACTAACTAGTGTTCAGATGAATAAACCCTTAAAACGATGGGAATATCAAAAAAGTTCGATCACATGCAGTTTCGCCGCATGTCCTCAGGAAGTCATTCCACCTCTTTTCATTAAGACAAAAAACACTATCTAACGTTTGTCGTTGTCAAACAGCAGGGCATTCTTTTCTAATGGCTGTTTTGTGTTAATTGGTGTTTTTCGTTCATAGGTAGAAGCACGTATACACTAGCCTTCGTGGCACCTTTTCTTTAAACACATCAGTTACTTATATGTAAATGAAAAAAGCAACAAAGTTTACGAATAAAGCCTTTCGTACTACTTGATATACAGATATATGGAGCGCCTACTTTTAGCTAAAGAAGATCAGCAGTGCCTACTGAATGGGAGCATGTTATAAGAGATGTCCTCAACATTTCTTAATTGGTAAAGACAGTAACGTATGAAGCTTTTAGGGAAGTGTAAACTACTTTCAAAAGGGGTTGAATAAGAAATGAATGTTATAACAACTTTTGCTGCAAAGCAGAAGGAAAAGCAAGTCATTTACGAACGGAAAATGCTAAGAGAGCTATCTCTTGAAATTATAAAAAAACAAGTTGAACAAACTTTTAGTGATTTTTACAAGCTAGGTGTTGTGGCGATTAGTGCTATTGAGGATGGATGTGTTGACGTCGCTGTAGAATCATATTTGCTGGGAGCAAGCTATAGTCGATTTGGTTATTTTGGTGAACCTTTAGAAAAGGTAAAGCTAAGGTGTATAACAGAAGAAAAGTATTTAATTAATACTTTGTATGATTACGTTATATATTGGGGTAACGTGGATGATTTTAGTTTAATGAATGAATCAATGTATTACACATGCGAACATTTTGTTAGTTATTGGTTTAATGAAGGTTTTTATAAAGGGGAAAAACGGTATCGAATGAAATTGCACTAGCAAACGGTGATAGGTGTCTATAACATAAAAAAATAAGTTGATCATGTTCTTCTCTGCTCATCTTGCATTTTTAACGATAGGCATAAAGCTAGATGGTCTATTTTTACCTCTTGTCCCATATAGTGTTTACAAGGAAAAAGTGGGAGGCAGAGAAAAAGTGAAGAAAAAACTGAAATTTGCTGGATACTTAATAGGCTTTATTATCCTACTAATAATCGTTCAATACCAGTTTACAGAAAATGCTTCATGGAAATCGTGGAATTTACCTCTATCTGGTAAGATAATTATTTTAGATCCTGGCCACGGTGGCCCTGACGGAGGGGCAGTTGGTGGTGATGTGCTTGAGAAAGATGTAGCTTTAAAGGTTAGTATTTTATTGAAAGATCTTCTGCAGGAACAGGGTGCGCTCGTTATTTTGACCCGTGAAGATGATCACGACCTCGCATCTAGCGGTACAAAGGGCTATAGCAAAAGGAAGACTGAGGATTTGAAAAAAAGAGCAGAAATGATTAATGAGTCGCAAGGGGACTTATTTATCAGTGTTCACTTAAATGCGATACCTTCATCAAAATATAGGGGGGCACAAACGTTTTATAACCCCAATTATATTGAAAATAAGGAAATCGCAAGGTTTATACAAGATGAGTTTCGAACAACTCTAGAGAATACTACGAGAAAGGCTAAGGCAATTAGTGGTGTGTACTTATTGAAAAATGCAAATATACCTGGTTCCTTGGTCGAAGTAGGGTTTTTGTCTAATAGTGCTGAAAGGGATTTACTATCTGATGATATATATCAAGAAAAACTAGCATTTTCCATATATAAAGGGATTATTAGATATTTCTCTAACGAGGGGAAGGCTCCTGAGTAATAGTTAATTATTGTGAATTCTTTTAGCCGTCATATGTAATTATGGTATACTAACAGGTGAACGTATGAAAACGAATACACAAAAAGGACGGTGTAATAATTGATAACGAAAGATCAAGTAGTTGAGCTATTACGTCAATTAAAAGATCCATTTTTACATAAAACTTTTGAAGAAACCGGTGCTATCCAGGACATAAATATTAAAGAAGAGAAAGGGCATGTAAGTGTAAAAATTGCATTATCAAAGATTGGTACATCGGAGCAGTTGCAAATACAAGGACATATCGTACAAGTATTAAAGGATGCCGGTGCTAAATCTGTTGGGCTGCGTTTTTCAGAATTACCGAAGGACAAAACTGCCAAGTCGGAAAGCCCATCACCCTCTGAGGAAGGTAGTAATTCACCATTATCAACAGGTAGCAACACTAAGTTTATTGCGATTGCAAGTGGTAAAGGTGGGGTTGGGAAATCAACTGTTTCTGTTAATTTAGCTGTATCTTTAGCACGGATAGGGAAAAAAGTAGGCCTAGTTGATGCTGATATATATGGATTTAGTGTACCAGACATGATGGGTATTACAAAGAGACCAGTTGTTAGAGGCGAGAAAATCATTCCTGTTGAAAGATTAGGAGTAAAAGTGGTTTCAATGGGATTCTTTGTCGAAGATAATGCACCTATTATTTGGAGAGGCCCAATGTTAGGAAAGATGCTTAATAGCTTTTTTCAAGAGGTAGAATGGGGCGAGTTGGATTATCTATTGTTAGATTTACCTCCTGGAACAGGGGATGTTGCGTTAGATGTCCATGCTATGCTACCTTCTTGTAAGGAAATTATTGTGACAACACCACATCCTACTGCCGCTTTTGTAGCTGCTCGTGCAGGTGCTATGGCTCTGCGCACTGAGCATGAAGTTATTGGTGTCATTGAAAATATGTCTTATTTTGAAAGCAAGCTGACAGGGGAAAAGGAATATGTCTTTGGAAATGGCGGTGGCACGAAATTAGCGAAGGAGCTACAAACAGAACTGCTAGGACAACTCCCGTTACAGCAACCAGATTGGGATGATGATGATTTTGCACCTTCTATTTATGCTGAAGATCATCAACTTGGTAAAATTTATATGAACATGGCTGAAAGGGTTACATCGATTGTATAAATGGTCGTAAATTCTTATTAGACAGAGGGTCAACCCTACAATTTTTTGTAATTGTAAGGTAGACCCTTTTTATTTGCTTCCTTCAAACACTTGTAAGAGGTTACCCTCCCCCTCCATTACCTCCTGAATCATCTCCACCTTCTTCATTATCAGCGCTTTGTTCTTCATCGTCGCCCTTTTCACCGCTTTGTAATTCCTCCGCACCTTTTAATAGAATTTCTTGAATCTTAACTTTAAATAAGGGGCTTTCTATTGTTTCTGTTATTACCTTTTGTAGGTGAGTCCGATATTCTTTACCTTTAAGCACAGTTAAAGTTTGCTGTTCCATCTCTGGATTTTGAAATAGTTCTAGCATCATTCCTTGGTATTCAGGATCTTTCATTAATTCCTTTATTAATTTTTCCTGTTCTTCTTGCAGGCCCTTTGCAAAGCTTTCTGCAAATTCAGGATCTGATAGACTTTCTTTCCAAAAATCAGTAGCTTCTTTAGAAGTAAGTGATTTTTCAATTGCAGCTGTAACAATTGTTTGGTCCATAATTAATTGTTGCTTCATGCCGTCCTCAGACATAATGTCTTGAATCGCCTTTTTTCCTTCATCTGTCTTTAAAATATCAACAATCATTTTTTTTGATTGTTCATAATCCAATTCTTGTGCTTGTTCCTGCTGTCCGCACCCACTAGCTGTTAAAATTGTGACTATGATAAATAGGAGCAACACGTTTGTTTTCATTGCTCACTAACTCCTTTCAGGGTTGTCCTATACTTTAGGATAGTTTATCTACAAAAAATTATACGTTGTTAATACTGAAAATGTGGTATTTTCACCAGTCGATTGGTACAATCAGTAGGAGAATGTGTAATGGAGGAGTCTTGCTGTGAATAGTCGAAATTGGGTTCGTTTATTTATGTCGACCTTAGCTGTTGGAGGAATTAGCGCAGGTATTATAGGATTTATTGTAAAGTGGAGTGAATACAAAGAACTATTCTCTTCGTTTGAATTTATGGATATTGTATTGGCATTTATTTGGTTTGTTGGTGTAGGCCTTATATTTAGTGTTATTAGTCAAATGGGATTTTTTGCTTATTTAACGATCCATCGTTTTGGCTTAGGGATCTTTCGGTCGGTGAAGTTATGGAATGCAGTACAAATTGTATTAGTTGTATTTGTGTTATTTGATCTTATATATTTTAGATATAAATTGTTTGCAGATGAGGGAGATTCAATATTCTCGTACATCGTTGTAGCTTTAATCATTGCTATTGTAGGCATTGTTGTTGCATTGTTAAAAAAGCAACAAACAAATAAACAGGCATTTGTCCCAGCTATGTTTTTTATGATAGTCGTAACAATTATAGAGTTAATACCAGCGGTTCAAGCAAATGATGATAGTTGGTTATATTTGATGCTTTTTCCCCTATTGCTATGTAACATGTACCAGCTACTAATATTACCGAAATTAACTAATAGCTAATAATTGGTTTCAAAAAAATGAGTGGAGGTTTAACCCACTCATTTTTTTTCAAATAGAGAGGAATTTCTTATTCCCGTCATCTCAATTAATTTCTCCGCTTTTTGTATCTGTGTTTGTAATAAGTTCAGTCACTGTAACATTTTTGTATCCTTTCTTTTTTATAAATTGAATAATTGATGGAAGTGCCTCAGCCGTTTGACTGGCAGAGTCAGAGGCGTGAAGTAAAATAATGTCTCCACCATTAAGGTTTTTTGTAACATTTTTAGTTATTTCTTTCGTACCAGGCCGTAGCCAGTCTTGTGAATCTATGCTCCAATGTACAACAGTGTATCCAACTTCGGATGCGGTAGCAATCACTTCTTCATTTATATTCCCAGTAGGTGGTCGTAGTAGCGGGGCAGCTTTTACTTGTAATACCTTAAATACGTCCTTAGATTTTAAAATATCTGTTTTAATCTCACTAGCTTCTAGCTCTGAATAATCTTTATAACTATATCCTTTGCTGCCTATTTCATGTCCGTCTTCTGCAATTTGAGTTACGACTTCAGGATGTCGTTCAGCCCAATCTGCTAAAATGAAAAAAGTTGCATTCACTCTTTCTTTTTTTAATACCTCTAGGATGTTTAATATATGTTCGTCACCCCAATTGACATCAAATGTTAAAGCTATTTTCTCCCCTCGTTCATCTCCTTTATAAATAGCTCTAGGACCATCCTCAGTCGAAAAAACTGTATTATTTAGCGCGTTTTCAAGATAAAGAAAAATAGCTGTAAATAAAGCAGCAACAATAATTATTAGTGCTTGTTTTCCCTTTTTACCATTTACAACGACAAAGAAATTCACATAACCCCCTCCTCTTTTCTTACAGCTGGTTCGTATTCATTGTTGTTTTTTGTACTAAGAAATAAATATGTAACCTATTAAGATGCTTATCATCCTTTTTGCTAGAAAACGATACACGATCTAAAAACCTAATAACAACAAAGATTACGAAAAAAGCCTAGCTTACACGATTACTTGTCTACATACTATGCTCCCTAATAGAAGATATGAATAAAAGACTGACTACTAAAGAAAAAATTTCATAAAACTGTTTCACAGTGGAAATAACTAGAATAACTAATAGTGAGGTGACATTATGCTTGGACTTTTAGTAACAAAAAAGGAAATAAAAGAAATTGAATACTTAATAAAAAGAGAGTTAGAAGAATTACTACTTGATTTTCAAGATTCTCGAATTGACTATGTAGTTAAGCGTGCAATGGAAGAAAGATATCAAATATTGTTTCAACTATTTAGAAAGGTTGCAACACCGTCAGAGTGTAATCGGTATGTTCGCTCAAAAAAAGCATATTTTTCAGAATGATAAGTGATGATATAAAAGCATTGAAGACCTTTTGAAATATAAATAAATAGCGTTCATAGCCAATGTTTATTATTTAAATCTTGTTACGACATTTTGTTCTTTTAAAAAAGCAAAAAACATATTGACATCATAGTATGAGGGTGATATATTAATAAACGTCGCTGATAAACAACGCGATAACATAGATGACAGCATGAAAAAAACATTTAAAAAAATGTTGACATCAATAAAGAAAAATGTTAAATTAATAAAGTCGCTTCTGAGCGATAGCAACAAAAAATGTTCTTTGAAAACTAAACAAAGCAAAAGCGTCAACGTTAATTTTTTGAACAAATGAGCAATCAAACTTTATTGGAGAGTTTGATCCTGGCTCAGGACGAACGCTGGCGGCGTGCCTAATACATGCAAGTCGAGCGAACCAAAGGGAGCTTGCTCCCGGAGGTTAGCGGCGGACGGGTGAGTAACACGTGGGCAACCTACCTGTAAGATTGGGATAACTTCGGGAAACCGGAGCTAATACCGAATAACAATAAGAACCACATGGTTCTTATTTGAAAGATGGCTTCGGCTATCACTTACGGATGGGCCCGCGGCGCATTAGCTAGTTGGTGAGGTAACGGCTCACCAAGGCGACGATGCGTAGCCGACCTGAGAGGGTGATCGGCCACACTGGGACTGAGACACGGCCCAGACTCCTACGGGAGGCAGCAGTAGGGAATCTTCCGCAATGGACGAAAGTCTGACGGAGCAACGCCGCGTGAGTGAAGAAGGTTTTCGGATCGTAAAACTCTGTTGTTAGGGAAGAACAAGTATCGTTCGAATAGGGCGGTACCTTGACGGTACCTAACCAGAAAGCCACGGCTAACTACGTGCCAGCAGCCGCGGTAATACGTAGGTGGCAAGCGTTGTCCGGAATTATTGGGCGTAAAGCGCGCGCAGGCGGTTCCTTAAGTCTGATGTGAAAGCCCACGGCTCAACCGTGGAGGGTCATTGGAAACTGGGGAACTTGAGTGCAGAAGAGGAGAGTGGAATTCCACGTGTAGCGGTGAAATGCGTAGAGATGTGGAGGAACACCAGTGGCGAAGGCGACTCTCTGGTCTGTAACTGACGCTGAGGTGCGAAAGCGTGGGGAGCGAACAGGATTAGATACCCTGGTAGTCCACGCCGTAAACGATGAGTGCTAAGTGTTAGAGGGTTTCCGCCCTTTAGTGCTGCAGCTAACGCATTAAGCACTCCGCCTGGGGAGTACGACCGCAAGGTTGAAACTCAAAGGAATTGACGGGGGCCCGCACAAGCGGTGGAGCATGTGGTTTAATTCGAAGCAACGCGAAGAACCTTACCAGGTCTTGACATCCTCTGCCAACCCTAGAGATAGGGCGTTCCCCTTCGGGGGACAGAGTGACAGGTGGTGCATGGTTGTCGTCAGCTCGTGTCGTGAGATGTTGGGTTAAGTCCCGCAACGAGCGCAACCCTTGATCTTAGTTGCCAGCATTAAGTTGGGCACTCTAAGGTGACTGCCGGTGACAAACCGGAGGAAGGTGGGGATGACGTCAAATCATCATGCCCCTTATGACCTGGGCTACACACGTGCTACAATGGATGGTACAAAGGGCAGCAAAACCGCGAGGTTAAGCGAATCCCATAAAACCATTCTCAGTTCGGATTGCAGGCTGCAACTCGCCTGCATGAAGCCGGAATCGCTAGTAATCGCGGATCAGCATGCCGCGGTGAATACGTTCCCGGGCCTTGTACACACCGCCCGTCACACCACGAGAGTTTGTAACACCCGAAGTCGGTGGGGTAACCGTAAGGAGCCAGCCGCCTAAGGTGGGACAGATGATTGGGGTGAAGTCGTAACAAGGTAGCCGTATCGGAAGGTGCGGCTGGATCACCTCCTTTCTAAGGAAATATGTGAAGCTAGACTTCATATAAAAAGACGCTTTTGTTTTTGTTTAGTTTTGAGAGAACATTCTCTCAAAATGAAGAAGGTAAACAACAAGCTGACGAAGAAATTCGATGGCTATTTTTTACCGATGTTCCTTGAAAACTAGATAATAACGACACATTCATTGAAGAAAGTGAAAATCTTTTTTCATTATTTGATGACGGTTTGACCGTTGGTCAAATAAAAAAAGCAAATTAGCAACGAGAAGGTCGAGGAAGTAAAGTTCTGGAGCAGCGGAGTGTATCTTGCATACATGAGCAGTGGAAGAACGAAGCTGACGATGAGATTCGAAGTTGATCATTTGTTTAAGGTTAAGTTAGAAAGGGCGCACGGTGAATGCCTTGGCACTAGGAGCCGATGAAGGACGGGACTAACACCGAAATGCTTCGGGGAGCTGTAAGTAAGCATTGATCCGGAGATTTCCGAATGGGGAAACCCACTGTTCGTAATGGAGCAGTATCAATATCTGAATACATAGGGTATTGAAGGCAGACCCGGGGAACTGAAACATCTAAGTACCCGGAGGAAGAGAAAGCAAAAGCGATTTCCTGAGTAGCGGCGAGCGAAACGGAATAAGCCCAAACCAAGAGGCTTGCCTCTTGGGGTTGTAGGACACTCTATACGGAGTTACAAAGGAACGAAGTAGACGAAGCGATCTGGAAAGGTCCGTCGAAGAAGGTAACAACCCTGTAGTTGAAACTTCGTTCCCTCCAGAGTGGATCCTGAGTACGGCGGGACACGTGAAATCCCGTCGGAAGCTGGGAGGACCATCTCCCAAGGCTAAATACTCCCTAGTGACCGATAGTGAACCAGTACCGTGAGGGAAAGGTGAAAAGCACCCCGGAAGGGGAGTGAAAGAGATCCTGAAACCGTGTGCCTACAAGTAGTCAGAGCCCGTTAATGGGTGATGGCGTGCCTTTTGTAGAATGAACCGGCGAGTTACGATCCCGTGCAAGGTTAAGTTGAAGAGACGGAGCCGCAGCGAAAGCGAGTCTGAATAGGGCGAAATAGTACGTGGTCGTAGACCCGAAACCAAGTGATCTACCCATGTCCAGGGTGAAGTTCAGGTAACACTGAATGGAGGCCCGAACCCACGCACGTTGAAAAGTGCGGGGATGAGGTGTGGGTAGGGGTGAAATGCCAATCGAACTTGGAGATAGCTGGTTCTCTCCGAAATAGCTTTAGGGCTAGCCTCAAGTGAAGAGTCTTGGAGGTAGAGCACTGATTGGACTAGGGGCCCCCAACGGGTTACCGAATTCAGTCAAACTCCGAATGCCAAAGACTTATACTTGGGAGTCAGACTGCGAGTGATAAGATCCGTAGTCGAAAGGGAAACAGCCCAGACCACCAGCTAAGGTCCCAAAGTATACGTTAAGTGGAAAAGGATGTGGAGTTGCATAGACAACCAGGATGTTGGCTTAGAAGCAGCCACCATTTAAAGAGTGCGTAATAGCTCACTGGTCGAGTGACTCTGCGCCGAAAATGTACCGGGGCTAAACGTATCACCGAAGCTGTGGACTGTCCTTACGGACAGTGGTAGGAGAGCGTTCTAAGTGCAGCGAAGCTAGACCGAGAGGACTGGTGGAGCGCTTAGAAGTGAGAATGCCGGTATGAGTAGCGAAAGAGGGGTGAGAATCCCCTCCACCGAATGCCTAAGGTTTCCTGAGGAAGGCTCGTCCGCTCAGGGTAAGTCGGGACCTAAGCCGAGGCCGAAAGGCGTAGGCGATGGACAACAGGTTGAGATTCCTGTACCACCTCCTCACCATTTGAGCAATGGGGGGACGCAGAAGGATAGGGTAAGCGCACTGTTGGATATGTGCGTCCAAGCAGTTAGGCTGACAAGTAGGTAAATCCGCTTGTCATAAAGGCTGAGCTGTGATGGCGAGGGAAATATAGTACCGAAGTTCCTGATTCCACACTGCCAAGAAAAGCCTCTAGCGAGGTGAGAGGTGCCCGTACCGCAAACCGACACAGGTAGGCGAGGAGAGAATCCTAAGGTGAGCGAGAGAACTCTCGTTAAGGAACTCGGCAAAATGACCCCGTAACTTCGGGAGAAGGGGTGCTTTTTAGGGTGAATAGCCCTGAGAAGCCGCAGTGAAAAGGCCCAGGCGACTGTTTAGCAAAAACACAGGTCTCTGCGAAGCCGCAAGGCGAAGTATAGGGGCTGACACCTGCCCGGTGCTGGAAGGTTAAGAGGAGGGGTTATCCGTAAGGAGAAGCTCTGAATCGAAGCCCCAGTAAACGGCGGCCGTAACTATAACGGTCCTAAGGTAGCGAAATTCCTTGTCGGGTAAGTTCCGACCCGCACGAAAGGTGTAACGATCTGGGCACTGTCTCAACGAGAGACTCGGTGAAATTATAGTACCTGTGAAGATGCAGGTTACCCGCGACAGGACGGAAAGACCCCGTGGAGCTTTACTGTAGCCTGATATTGAATTTTGGTACAGCTTGTACAGGATAGGTAGGAGCCGTAGAAACCGGAGCGCTAGCTTCGGTGGAGGCGTCGGTGGGATACTACCCTGGCTGTATTGAAATTCTAACCTACGGAGCTAATCGCTTCGGGAGACAGTGTCAGGTGGGCAGTTTGACTGGGGCGGTCGCCTCCTAAAAAGTAACGGAGGCGCCCAAAGGTTCCCTCAGAATGGTTGGAAATCATTCGAAGAGTGCAAAGGCATAAGGGAGCTTGACTGCGAGACCTACAAGTCGAGCAGGGACGAAAGTCGGGCTTAGTGATCCGGTGGTTCCGCATGGAAGGGCCATCGCTCAACGGATAAAAGCTACCCCGGGGATAACAGGCTTATCTCCCCCAAGAGTCCACATCGACGGGGAGGTTTGGCACCTCGATGTCGGCTCATCGCATCCTGGGGCTGTAGTCGGTCCCAAGGGTTGGGCTGTTCGCCCATTAAAGCGGTACGCGAGCTGGGTTCAGAACGTCGTGAGACAGTTCGGTCCCTATCCGTCGTGGGCGTAGGAAATTTGAGAGGAGCTGTCCTTAGTACGAGAGGACCGGGATGGACACACCGCTGGTGTACCAGTTGTCCTGCCAAGGGCATAGCTGGGTAGCTATGTGTGGAAGGGATAAGTGCTGAAAGCATCTAAGCATGAAGCCCCCCTCAAGATGAGATTTCCCATAGCGTAAGCTAGTAAGATCCCTCGAAGATGACGAGGTTGATAGGTCTGAGGTGGAAGCGTGGTGACACGTGGAGCTGACAGATACTAATAGATCGAGGACTTAACCAAGTTAGAAATGCAGAGCAAGCTTTGTTCAATGAATGTCTATTATCTAGTTTTGAAGGAATATCAACTTATTCCTACATATAATGTCTGGTGGCGATAGCGAAGAGGTCACACCCGTTCCCATACCGAACACGGAAGTTAAGCTCTTCAGCGCCGATGGTAGTTGGGGGTTTCCCCCTGTGAGAGTAGGACGTTGCCAGGCTCATTGTTCCACAGTAGCTCAGTGGTAGAGCTATCGGCTGTTAACCGATCGGTCGCAGGTTCGAATCCTGCCTGTGGAGCCATGCTTCCATAGCTCAGCAGGTAGAGCACTTCCATGGTAAGGAAGAGGTCACCGGTTCAAGCCCGGTTGGGAGCTTACAATGAAAAGTATTGGCCCGTTGGTCAAGTGGTTAAGACACCGCCCTTTCACGGCGGTAACACGGGTTCGAATCCCGTACGGGTCACCACGGAGGATTAGCTCAGCTGGGAGAGCACTTGCCTTACAAGCAAGGGGTCGGCGGTTCGATCCCGTCATCCTCCACCATTAAATATTAAGCCGGTGTAGCTCAACTGGTAGAGCAACTGACTTGTAATCAGTAGGTTGGGGGTTCAAGTCCTCTCGCCGGCACCATCTATAAACATATGGAGGGGTAGCGAAGTGGCTAAACGCGGCGGACTGTAAATCCGCTCCCTGAGGGTTCGGCGGTTCGAATCCGTCCCCCTCCACCATGTTTTTTGAATAATAATGGGCTATAGCCAAGCGGTAAGGCAACGGACTTTGACTCCGTCATGCGCTGGTTCGAATCCAGCTAGCCCAGCCACTTTAGTTTTTTGTTTTGAGCCATTAGCTCAGTTGGTAGAGCATCTGACTTTTAATCAGAGGGTCGGAGGTTCGAGTCCTCCATGGCTCACTCTTAAGACGATATCTTTTTGATAGGTAAAAATACATACTACCAGAAACATCTAAATCATGTGATTTAGATGTTTTTTTGTATATATATACAAAATGTTGTTAAGTTGAATCATTGATGCTATTACAGATAAAATATAAGTATAGTCTAGAAGGGGGAAAATGTTGTGATGAAACAAGTATCAATAATTGGGGTACCTATGGATTTAGGACAAATGCGTAGAGGGGTAGATATGGGACCTAGCGCAATTCGTTACGCAGGTGTTACAGAAAGACTTGAGAATTTATCTTATGAAATAGAAGATTTAGGGGATATTGAAATTGGTAAACCTGAGAGAGCAAATGCTATCGTTGAAAATCATAAACTCCGAAACTTGAAAGCGGTTGCTGAAGCGAGTGAACGTTTAGCAGATAAAGTCCAGGGGGTAATTAAAGAAAAACGTTTTCCATTAGTTCTTGGTGGAGATCACAGTATTGCCATTGGAACATTAGCTGGAGTTGCGAAGAGTTATAATAATTTAGGTGTGATATGGTACGATGCTCATGGAGATCTAAACACAGAGGAAACCTCTCCGACAGGAAATATCCATGGAATGCCGTTAGCAACAAGTATGGGTATTGGTCATAAGACCTTAACAGAGATAGCAGGATATACTCCAAAGGTTAAACCTGAAAATATCGTTATTATTGGTGCAAGATCACTTGATGACGGAGAAAAAGAACTTATTAAAGAAAAAGGTATAACTGTTTATACAATGCATGAGATTGATCGTTTAGGTATGGCTAATGTTATGGAGCAGGCTATTAATTACCTTAAAGATCGTACTGATGGTGTACACTTGTCATTAGATTTAGATGGCTTGGATCCACATGATGCTCCAGGTGTAGGCACACCAGTAATTGGTGGGATAAGCTATCGTGAGAGCCATTTAGCAATGGAAATGTTAGCAGAAGCAAATATTATTACATCTGCTGAATTTGTTGAAGTAAACCCTATACTTGATGAAAGAAATACTACAGCTACTGTTGCAGTAGCATTAATTGGCTCGCTATTTGGAGAAAAACTACTTTAATGAATAGATGTATGGACTGTGTTTTTAGGTGGAGTGAAATCTCCACCTAATTTTATTAAGAAACACGTTGACTATAGATAATATAATATATTAGAAATGATTGCTTACTATAAACTCTCTCTTTATTACGAACTTTCCCTTCCTATATCATCGAATTTTGTAATCCTCATGGAAATTATACTATTTTAAACACACCCCTCCTTAATTTTGTTAAAATATTTATATGCATATTTTGAAACCTTTTATAAGTTAGAGACGTAAATAAGCTAGCCGCATGGAGCGGGGGTATGAATAATATGGAAACAATTGTAAAAAAAAGAATAAAACAAGTTATTAAAGGAGATCAAAACGCATTTGCAGAAATTGTAGAGATTTATAAAGATAAAGTATTTCAATTATGCTATAGAATGCTCGGAAATCGTCATGAGGCTGAGGATATTGCCCAAGAAGCTTTTATTCGTGCATATACAAATATTCAAAGCTTTAATCAAGATCTCAAATTCTCGACTTGGTTATACCGAATTGCTACAAATCTTTCAATTGATAGAATTAGGAAAAAGAAACCAGACTATTATTTAGATGCAGAAGTTTCTGGAACAGACGGGCTGACTATGTATTCTAATGTAGCTGCCGATGAAGCTTTGCCTGAAGAAGAGCTTGAGAGACTAGAATTACATGAAACGATCCAAGGCGAAATATTGAAGCTTCCAGAAAAATATCGTACAGTCATCGTATTGAAATATATTGATGAATTACCTTTGAAAGAAATTAGTAAAATATTGGATTTACCTATAGGTACGGTAAAGACACGGATTCATCGTGGTAGAGAAGCATTAAGAAACCAACTTCGAAATGTATAATGAAGGGGTGATTAAAAATGAAATGTCCTGAGAACATTGTTTATTTAATGCATGAATATTTAGATGAAGATATTTCACTAGAAGATAAAAACTTGTTAATTGATCATGTGAAAAGTTGTGAAGACTGTGAGGCGCACTTCCATGAACTTAAAAAATCAATTGCGCTCGTCCAAAGTATTTCACATGTAGAGGCACCTAGCAATTTCACAAATAACGTCATGCAAAGTTTGCCTAAAGAAAAACGATCAGCTGGCGCAAGGCGTTGGTTGAGAAATCATCCTTTTCTAACAGCGGCATCGCTTTTTATCGTCTTAATGGCAGGTAGTATTTTTTCAAACTGGACAGAGGATGACCAGTTTTCTGTATCTAAGCAACCGAATCTAATTATCCAAAACACTACTGTGACCGTTCCAGAAGGTGAAATAGTTGAAGGGCCAGTCATTGTAAAAAATGGTACGCTCAAAATAGAAGGGGAAATTAACGGTGATGCAACAGTGATTAATGGAGATCAGTATCTTGCTTCTGCTGGTAATGTTACGGGCGAAATTAAGGAAATTAATGAATTATTTGAATGGTTATGGTATCATCTAAAGGATATTGCAAAGGATACAGTAAATCTATTTGACCAAGATCAGTCAAAGTAGATACAGAATAATGAGGGTCATCTTAATAAAGATGCCCTTTTTTTCTAAGGTTGTTTTCGCAGTAATTGTTGGTTTGTGCAATAAGAGTTAAACGCGAATACCTCTAAGCGAGGAGCATCTTTTCTCCTCTAAAACCATGTAAACCATATAATATTCACCAGTTACTCAAATTAAAGTAGAAAAAGGAACAAGGTTTACGAAAAGAGCGTCTATTTTTTTATGAAATGAAGGCCCCATATAGCTTTTTTGTAAATTTCACGTTGGCTACAACGTTTGCGAAAAAACTTAATACTAATAATAATATATAATACATTATTTTAGGTTTAATTAGGTTTAGTATGATATATGCTATAATAGTCATATTTATATAGAAGAGTAAGTCAAGTACTTGAATAATGGAGGAAGTGTGAGAATGTCTTCAGAGGGTCTCTCAATCTTTAATTATCTAGGTATTATCGTCGATATTCTCGTTGTTTGGTATGTTATCTATAAGCTAATAATGGTCGTACGAGGAACGAGAGCTGTACAGCTTCTCAAAGGAATCACTGTTATTATAACCATTCACATATTAAGTCAGTATTTAGGCTTAAAAACGTTAGGATGGTTAATGAATCAAGTGATAACATGGGGATTTTTAGCTATCATTATTATTTTTCAGCCTGAGCTACGTCGTGCACTAGAACAATTAGGACGAGGTAGATTCTTTTCAAGAATTACGATTAATGAGGAAGAAGAACAAGCAAACTCGATTGAAGCCATTGTAAAAGCTACAGATTATATGGCAAAACGTCGTATTGGCGCTTTGATTACGATTGAGCGTGAAACAGGGATGAGCGATTATATTGAAACAGGAATACCACTTCATGCTAAGGTTTCTTCCGAATTGCTTATCAATATTTTTATCCCAAATACACCACTTCATGATGGCGCGGTCGTGTTACAAAATAATCAAGTGTCTGCAGCTGCGTGTTATTTACCATTGTCAGAAAGTCCATTTATATCTAAAGAGCTTGGAACGAGGCATCGAGCAGCGCTAGGTGTGAGTGAAGTAACGGATAGCCTTACGATCGTTGTTTCAGAAGAAACTGGTAGTGTTTCTCTAACTAAGAATGGTGAATTACATAGAGATTTAACACAAGATTCTTTTCGAGAACTTCTTACAAATGAACTAAAACCAACTCAAAACCAAGCTACTTCTACTCGTTGGCAATGGAGGTGGCAAAAAAATGGATAAGTTCATGAACAATCGGTGGTTTATGAGGATTATCGCCTTGTTATTGGCGTTGATGTTATATATGTCTGTCTATATTCAGGAACAGAAAGAGCAGAGTGATGGAAGCCTCACACTCCCTCTTTTTGATGATTCAACTGAAATATTAGAAGATATACCTGTTGAGGTTTTATATGATCAAGAGCGATTTGTTGTAACAGGTGCTCCTCAATCAGCTGATGTGAGATTAGAAGGGCCAACAAGCAAAGTTAAAACGATAATAGCACTAAGAAATATAAAAGTTTACGCTAACCTAGAAAACAAATCAGAGGGTAATTACTTAGTAACGCTTGAATATGAGAATGTGGATGATAAGGTAAACGTTACATTTGAACCCACATCCCGATATGAGGTAGCATTGCATGAAAAAGTAACGCAAGAATTCGCTATCAAGGTGGATTATAACGAATCTTTAGTAACAGAAGGGTATACTGTAGAGAACTTGGTACCTGAACCTACTATAGTCTCCATAACAGGAGCAAAAGAAGAGGTTGAAAGAACTGCAATCGTAAGAGCTTATATTGATTTACAGGATGTTATTGATGATGTAACGCTTGAATCATCAGTGACAGTACATGATAAAGACGGGCAACCATTAAATGTAGAGGTTGAACCAGCAAACATTAGTGTTGGGGTCTCTATTATAAGTCCAAATAAAGTAGTACCCCTTAATTTTATAGAAGAAGGAACATTACAAGGTATATACATCAAGAACATTGAAATGGTTCCGGATAAAGTAACAGTCTATGGACCGAAAAACGTCATTGATAGTATTACGAAAGATGATGTCATCGACATTCCTATCGATCTTAATAGTATAACTAAAGATGAAGAAATCATCATCCCTATTAAGGTACCTGAAGGAGCTACGAAAATAGACCCTGTAGAAGTGAAGGTTGCGATTGATGTAGAAGAAGAGGTTACAGAAACTTTTACCGATATACCGATCGTTTCTGAAGGGTTAGGAGAAGGCTTAGCACTAAGCTTTTCTGACCTAGAAAACGGAGCACTAGATATAACGGTAACAGGTAGAAAGAGCTCTATTGAAAATATAAGCAACAGTAATATTAAAGTAACGATTGATGTAGCAAATTTACCTGTAGGAGATTATGAAGTACCTGTTGAGGTGTCTATTTTAAATGAAGAAGGCATTGAACCAGTTGATATTTCTTTGGAAATACCTATAGAAAATGTGAAAGTTAATATATCTGGTATTGAGTAAACATATAAACGGTAATTGTCCTAAAAAGGAGCGAATAAAGGAAATGAGTAAATATTTTGGTACAGATGGAGTGCGCGGGGTTGCTAATAGTGAGTTGACGCCTGAATTAGCATTCAAAATTGGTCGTTTTGGAGGGTATGTCCTAACAAAGGATGAAGAACGTCCTAAAGTTCTTATCGGGAGAGACACCCGTATTTCTGGTCATATGCTTGAAGGGGCTCTTGTCGCAGGTCTACTATCAATTGGAGCTGAAGTGATGAGATTAGGAGTTATCTCTACACCAGGTATTGCTTACTTAACGAAAGCGCTAGGTTCTCAAGCAGGTGTAATGATTTCTGCCTCTCATAACCCTGTTCAAGATAATGGGATTAAATTCTTTGGTCCTGATGGATTTAAATTGTCAGATGAACAAGAAGCAGAGATAGAAGAATTGCTGGATCGACCTGAAGATGAGTTGCCACGTCCAATCGGAGGCGACTTAGGGCAAGTGAATGACTACTTTGAAGGTGGACAAAAATATTTACAGTTTTTAAAACAATCTGTTGATGAAGACTTTTCTGGCATACACGTCGCACTTGATTGTGCGCATGGTGCTACTTCATCATTAGCGCCGCATCTTTTTGCTGATTTAGAAGCAGATATATCAACGATGGGAACTTCACCAAATGGTGTGAATATTAATGATAACGTGGGCTCAACACATCCAGGAAGTTTGTCAGATCTCGTTAAAGAAAAAGGGGCTGACCTTGGTCTTGCATTTGATGGTGATGGAGATCGTTTAATTGCTATTGATGAGAACGGTGATATTGTTGATGGCGATCAAATTATGTTTATTTGTAGTAAATATTTGAAAGAGCAGGGACGCCTAAAGCATCAAACAGTCGTTTCTACTGTAATGAGTAATATTGGTTTCTATAAAGGATTAGAAGAAATTGAAGTACAAAGTATACAAACATCGGTAGGTGACCGTTATGTTGTCGAAGAAATGAAGAAAAATGGTTATAGCCTAGGTGGAGAACAATCAGGTCATATAATCTTTTTAGACTATAACACGACTGGTGATGGTTTATTAACAGGGATTCAGCTCGTTAACATTATGAGAGCAACACAAAAGCCATTGTCTCAACTAGCGAATGAAATGAAAAAGTTTCCTCAGCTACTAGTGAATGTGAGAGTTACTGATAAAAATAAAGTGCTAGAAAATGATAAAATCAAACAAGTGATCGAATCTGTTGAGCGTGAAATGAATGGAAATGGTCGAGTTCTGGTCCGTCCATCTGGTACTGAACCACTCATTCGTGTGATGGCAGAAGCATCGACAGAGGAATTGTGCCAAGAATATGTTGAACGCATTGTTGCTGTCGTGAAGGAAGAGACATCAGAGGTATAAGCTTGCTAAACGTTTGAAGAATATGTGTACAAGTTCGCTCTTAATAATAGCTGAAAACACCCTCACAAGAAATAGATATGTGAGGGTGTTTTAGTATGCTATCCTCTCATGGGCGCTTAACTAACACGTAATGTGTTTATCATGCATATTTTATAAATAGAGCAATAGCTTAAGATTAGAGGTCAGTGGTGAAAATATACAGTTAAATTTGACGATACGAATGGAAATCATGTAAGATATTAGGTATAGCTTTATTCAAGGACAGAAAGGTAGGGTAGGAAAACGACATATTTAAGCGCCTGAACTAAGTAAAGGACGAACAGCTTAGTTGACGAGGAGGAGGTTTATCGATTTATCGG
This sequence comes from Nanhaiella sioensis, assembly GCF_046557775.1. Lineage (NCBI taxonomy): Bacteria > Bacillati > Bacillota > Bacilli > Caryophanales > Bacillaceae > Nanhaiella > Nanhaiella sioensis. The sequence continues at coordinate 2,013,349 of NZ_JBKAEG010000001.1, read as the reverse complement.
CGGATACCTCCCGGTTGCACTGATTACGACCGCAAGCATATACGAAAACAAAGAGGTGACTTTTTGCACAAGCGTATGTGTATAATCAGCAAAAAAAACAACTTGGCAAGGGGGCGAGTAAGTCCCCATACTTCCTTGCCCCCTTATTATTAGGGAGGACGAAGAAACATGTGCGGAATTGTAGGATATATTGGTCAACAGGATGTAAAGGAAATTTTATTAAAAGGGCTTGAAAAACTCGAGTATCGTGGTTATGATTCAGCTGGAATAGCAGTTGTAAATGAATCTGGTGTACACGTATTTAAAGAAAAGGGACGAATTGCTACATTACGAGAAAATGTAGATAGTCACGTAGACTCATCGATGGGGATTGGCCATACAAGATGGGCTACACATGGTGTACCTAGTAAAACTAATGCACATCCTCATCAAAGTGCATCTGGTCGATTCACGTTAGTGCATAATGGTGTAATAGAAAACTACTTATTGTTAAAGAATGCATATTTACAGAATATTACTTTGCAAAGTGAGACAGATACAGAAGTTATTGTCCAAATGATTGAGCAATTTGTCGTTGAAGGTTTATCTGTAGAAGAAGCCTTTAGTAAAACAATGAGTGCACTGAAAGGTTCATATGCGATTACAATGATAGATGCAGAAAATGATGAGACGATTTATGTAGCCAAAAATAAAAGTCCATTATTAGTTGGAGTCGGTGACAACTTTAATGTTGTTGCAAGTGATGCAATGGCGATGTTACAAGTAACAGATCAGTTCATCGAATTAATGGATAAGGAAATTGTTATCGTTACGGCGCAGCAAATGGTTATTAAAAACTTACAAGGTGTCGTCAAAGAACGTGAGCCATTTACTGCAGAGCTTGATGCGAGTGATATAGAAAAGGGAACATACCCACACTATATGTTAAAAGAAATCGATGAACAGCCACTTGTTGTGCGCAAAATTATTCAACAATATCAAGATGACCGTGGAAAATTGGCTATTGATCATCATATTAGTGAGGCATTAGACGAAGCAGATCGCATTTATATTGTAGCTTGTGGCACGAGTTATCATGCCGGTTTAGTCGGAAAACAATTTATTGAAAGAATGGCTAAAGTACCAGTTGAGGTACACGTAGCAAGTGAATTTTCTTACAATATGCCACTGTTATCGAAAAAACCACTGTTTATTTTTATATCTCAAAGTGGTGAAACAGCCGATAGTCGAGCTGTCCTTGTCCAAGTGAAGGAACTTGGTCATAAAGCCTTAACGATTACAAATGTACCGGGATCTACACTATCACGTGAAGCGGATTACACATTATTGCTACATGCTGGACCTGAAATAGCAGTTGCATCAACAAAAGCATATACTGCCCAAATCGCTGTACTGGCGATATTAGCTGCAGTAACAGCTGAACGAAAAGGTGAACGCTTAGATTTTGACCTTGTGACAGAGCTTGGAATGGCTGCAAGTGCAATGGAAGTGCTATGTAATGAAAAAGAAGAATTTGAACAAATTGCACGTGAGTACTTGTCAACAACGAGAAACTGCTTCTTTATAGGTCGTTCAATAGACTATTATGTAGGACTTGAAGGTGCACTTAAGTTAAAAGAAATCTCATACATCCAAGCAGAAGGCTTTGCTGGCGGAGAGTTAAAGCATGGAACAATTGCCCTTATTGAAGACGGTACTCCTGTCATTGCACTTGCCACGCAAGACCTTGTCAACTTAAGTATTAGAGGAAACGTAAAAGAAGTCGTTGCACGTGGTGCTAATCCTTGTATTATCACTATGAAAGGTTTGGAGAGTGATGATGACCGTTTTGTCATCCCTACTGTTCACGAGCTACTCACACCACTCGTATCAGTCATTCCTTTACAACTTATTTCTTATTACGCGGCCCTACACCGCGACTGCGACGTTGACAAACCTAGAAACCTTGCCAAATCAGTAACTGTTGAGTAGGATTGATTAAATTTTAGAAAAGAGTTTTCAAATTACAGCTTAGCTTTATTAGTATAATATTGAATGGTCGAATTCGAACAATGATTTTATAATAAAAAACTGGTTAGTTATAGTGCTAACCAGTTTTTTTGCATATATTTGAAAATGTAATCAAACAAGTCTATGTTTTAGCGCGTTTGTGAAACAAAAAGTAAAAGGGATGGTACAGTAATGGGCATGTGGAGAATGTATTATCCTTATTTTTAGACTTTTTACTATTTAGATCTTGATTATTTTTACTACAACTGAATTTTTTCCGACTCTTTTAATCATTGATAAAAACAGCAGGTGAAAAGGCCATATCAATACTTAAATTGCCATTCAAGCTCCAGAGACTGGACTTTAGTATCATTTATCTACGTGAAAAAAGTAAACAAATAAAGAGCCAAGCAAAGCTTGATCAATCGGTTGTTGCTGAAGAGGGGTTATAAGCCCTTAAATAGCTTAGCATTGTAAATCCACATGTTCGGGACTGAACCCCTATTTGATGAATAATGAATAATGACTATGATATATTATTAAATATAGCTACTTAGAGGATGTACTATTTGATCAGAAGGAGGATATAAGTTGTGAGTGAAACATGCGTTCCAACTGGTGTTGAGTTAAAAAGTACTGATTTTGGTTATACACTGTCCTTGATAGGCGGTAAATATAAAATGATTATTATGTATTGGCTTTTTGAAAATAAAGTTATGCGTCATAATGAGTTGAAAAGGTGTATTGCTACAATTCCATTTAAAACGTTAAGTGTCATGTTGAAAGAGCTTGAAAGAGATGATCTCATTATACGAAAAGAGTTTCCCCAAATACCTCCAAAAGTTGAGTATTCATTATCTGAACGAGGACTTTCCCTCATTCCGTTATTAGATATGATGTGCGAGTGGGGAGAGAAAAATCGTTTGTCAGTCTCCGAAGTTGGCAAGTAGGAGTTATAACAAAAAAGTATTCTCTGAATTAGAGAATACTCTTTTTTGTTATAGTGCCTTAAGAAATTCTAGATAATCATGCGCACTTTGTTCAATTTCACTCTTGGATGGTTCATATTCTGCGCCATAAAATGCAAAGAACGAACGATAATCTGCTTTGCAATATAAAGCAGTTGTTTTAAATGGAACTAAAATCTGATCAAGTGTGAATTGATATCTTCCATTATCACTGTAATCTTCATTTCTTATTCCGGCAGATACAGCAAGAGCAAGCTTACGACCTTGTAAATTATCTCCTCCTGGACCAAAGGCCCATCCGTGAGCTAAAACATCGTCCATCCATTGTTTAAGAAGAGGTGGGCAATTAAACCAAAAGATAGGGAACTGAAAAATAAGATTTCCATGAGATTCAACCAATTTTTGTTCTTTTTCTACATCTATTTTCCCATGAGGATAAACTTTATATATCTCATGGATAGTATATTGTTCAGGGTGTTTTTTTAATTCTTCAACCCATCTATTATTAACAACGGATGTTTCTATATTTGGGTGTGCTATGACAACAAGAGTCTTCATGTCATCCTCCTAAATTTTATTTATTTTAACCTCGGAATTTATTATAAACTCAACAGCACATATATGTAAGTACGCACAATTAGTACAGGTACTTACCTAAAGGTAAGTATTATTGATCTTACCTTCTTTGTGAGAGAGGTGGTTTTTCAAAACGGAAGTCACCCTCAAGGTAAATACCAATTTATGTTTGTTTGAATCTCCTACATGATAAGACATCACACCTAGATTGTGACACCATATGATTGTTCCATCTTTTAGTATTACAAAATGATACCCAATTCTAGGCCATTCCAACTCAGCCTTGACCTAGTGTTGGATTAAATCATAAAAAGATAAGCTTTATTAGTATAATATTGAACGATTGAAGTCGAACAATAATTTTGTAATAAAAAACTGGTTAGTTATATTGCTAACCAGTTTTTTGCATGTATTTGAGAATGTTATTAAACATATCTTTTTTCTATTAGATAGATCATACTAAAATCCACAAACTTATTTAAATTTCATATAATTATTAAAATTATTAATCGGCTAGAAAAATTTGTTCTCAATTATAAAGAATGAACATCCTTTCGAATGCATAAATCCGTTGTGTATGCTAAAAAGAAAAGATAATGTATTTCTTGTACTCTTATTAATTAGAAGGAGACAATTCACCAATAAATTAACTAATGGAGAACATGAGGTTTATTATAAGATATATATAGAAACAAAGCTTATTTAGATTTGTTTGAACCTAATAACGTACATATTGTGTATACCAAATTAACAACCTCATCAGAAGCGTTATTTACATTAATCTCCACTACATCTTCAAAGGGGACAGTTATTCCTTGGTCACTATTTACCATGATAGGTATTGTAACTCCTGTTTGAAGTTCAAAATTTAAAGTGATCAGTTCTGAAACACCTCTTAACGAGATCATTCCTGTTTTGCCTATATTATTCGGTGAGTTTTGGTAAATGATGTCTGGTTGCATTTGATTAGGTTCTATTTGAGTACTTAGAACTGGATCAGTTTGGGAGCACAATATTTCACAACAATTATCTTTTGCATCTAGCAATGTGCAAATTTGATATGAGTATTCTCCAGAAAATTCTTCTATTGTACTTGCTTGAATTCTTATCAGATCTTCAAAAGATATTGATTGAATTTCCCCTGGGTTTATGGTGATATCTGGAGGTGAGGGTCCGACATGAGGTACTAAGGTTAAATTTATAGGTCCGTTTCCTCCATTAGGGATGTTATGGAATGTAAGCATCCCTGTTTTACCAATATTATCTGGGATTGCTTCATAAATAACTCGCATTGTACCACTCGGTATAGTGCCGGTAATATTTGGAGAGTTAATATCTCCTTGAGAACATAGTTGTTTACAACATTTTGTTTCTTTTTTTGTGCAGCATGAAAATCCTGTGTAGCCTGAGACTATTGGTTTCATTTTATCATCTACCTTAAAATTATATTTTAATACATTATTTTATGGAATCCTTAACAAGAAAAGTGTGTATGTTTGTCCTAATTTTAATCATGATATTGGTACATTTCAAAGAATTACAGAACTTCATACATGTATGTTAAGTAGGAGAAGAATAATATAATATCTTTATATTTACTATTAATCTATAAAGTGGTTTCTGAATCAATTCAGACAGTCAATAGAATAAAGAACTATTTGCCCCCACTAAAAAAACGGGCAAGCTGGGGGCTCGGGTTCAACTTGACAAATTTCTTCCGGTATCACATTATCTCGCGGATTACATTTCTCAGCTAGTATTTTTAGTTTGACCGCTCCTGTTACTTTTATGTTTTGGCAAATATCAAGTCTTATAAATACCTCAAAACAGTTAGGTAGTTTTAAAGATGGAACAAGGAAAGCTTCACACATAACATCATCAATTTTACAGTCAACGGTTGTGCCAACAGGTGCACATAATAAAAAGGTTTCAATTTCACAAAATGGGAATACTTTACAAGTGCTTTCCTCTCCCTTTTTATTAAAAATTACAACTGTTACAAAGCCTTGTTTTAAAACAACTACTTTTTGTAATGTAGTTGTTTTCCCATTAGCAAGTTTGACGATTACTTCTTTTCTATTTTTAGGGTCGGAAAGTTCTTTACACTTAATAAAACAGGAACTGTGTGGCTCTAGTCGTTTTCCATAACTGTCTGAAATAGAACATTTTACGTTTTTAATGTCGATTTCGTCATCAGTAGGTTTGTGCTTAATATTTAATTTCAGCTCACCTTTACAAACTCCTTGTTCCCCTGTTTCATTGCGACAAAGAACTTCAATTGACTTCATATCAGCAAATGTTGCACAAAATTCTTGTCCCTCATTAATAGTATTAATTTCTTCTCCATTTACGAACACTACTAATTCACCGTCACAACCACTTTGGAAAAAGATAGAGAAATTACCCGTCACATTTTCCACTCCGATGCTCTTCCAGACTGTAAAGGGGCTGTCACTATTACATGGAACACTGAAATCACAGCATACACAATCTTCAAAGAGGTTGTCTTTAATATCAATCGCTTCTTTAATCGTTATTTTAAGCAAGGGAGTAATCCAATCGAATACTTTGTTGGCTTCTATACAGTGTTTTAGTTGATTATTAAAAGACATCGACACAATGTGTTCTCACCTCTCTTTTCAAATTTTTCTTAGAGTTTAACAATAATTTATGTTATGTAAATTTTTCACTCTACGTGCTGAATATATAACCCATATCACTTTGCTAACAAAATAAGGGCCTCATCAGTTAGAAATATACCTATACCAAAAGCTGTATAACTGCATTAACTATTATAAATAATGGTTGAGGGGGTGAAATTTGTGTCATGTTCATGTAAAGATAAAAAAGGTGTTCACAAAGATTGTTGTTTTTCATGCTGTTCTACAAGTGAATTTTTTCAAGATCAATCCTGTTGTAACTTCACATTAACAGCTAATGCAGTTCAAGAAGTTTATGTAACGAATGTATTGGTTACAGCTACTGGAACTATCTCAATCACTGCAGGTCAAGTTGCAACATTTATAGTAATGTTCAGAAGAGGTGCAACTGTCGTTGACTCAGTAAACGTATTCGCTGACAGCTGTGTCGCGTTCACCGTAACTGATTTTGATAATATTCAAGTTACTGCACCAGCACTTGATAATCCTGCTTCTGGTGAAATTTGCATTACTCCTAGATATAAACTTCGTTAGTAGAACATAATAAATTCGTTCATTGATAATGCTTGAGGGCTCTACCATAAAGTTTTAAATTTTTCCGATACTACGTAAAAATGAATTTAAGTTTATCCCGATACTATTCAACGTTATTTCTATATTTGTGTTTAAACCTCTTATTGTAGTTAAAGCACTCAAATATGGGTGCTTTTATAATTTATATTCATTTTCCATTTGTTTTGTTAAGGCTCTTTTCGTAAACTTTGTTGCTATTTTTATTAAAAATGGACAGTTTGACGAGTTTTAGGAGTGCTCAATAATTGTTTAAGTAGTAAAGATGCCACGAATGCTATATGTTTACGAGCTTATATCTTTGAACGATAAGCAACAATCAATGCGAAAACAGCCTTTGTTAAATACAACACCAAAACTCTTGATAATTGAATTTATAAAATCAGGAAATGAATGATACATACACACATATACAGTTAATTGAGAATACACACACGTCTATACATACTAATTTCAATCCTCATAATATAAAGAAAAAATGAGGTGAAAATGATGTATAACGATGAAAAAGATAACGTTTGTAACAGCTATAAGATCATACCGCCACCACCACAAGGAAAACAGGGGCCAGAAGGACCACGTGGGCAACAGGGATCACAAGGGCTGCAAGGAGAACAAGGACCTCAAGGAGAACAAGGACCGCAAGGAGAACAAGGACCGCAAGGAGAACAAGGACTGCAAGGAGAACAAGGACTGCAAGGAGAACAAGGACTGCAAGGGGAACAAGGACTGCAAGGAGAACAAGGACTACAAGGAGAACAAGGACCGCAAGGAGAACAAGGACCGCAAGGGGAACAAGGACTGCAAGGAGAACAAGGACTGCAAGGGGAACAAGGACTGCAAGGAGAACAAGGACTGCAAGGAGAACAAGGACCGCAAGGGGAACAGGGGCCACAGGGGAATAATGCGGGCAGTCAGGTTGTCCTTTTGCAATCATTATTGGCAACAAAGAGCAATATCGAAGCGGTTGTGGAAAAGGAAGTCTCCAAAATAAGTGATTTATACAACGTTATGAAGTTTGAAGAACAGCAGAAACTATTAGACGAAACATTAAAGATGATTGATGAAAAGCTAATGGTGTTGTTGAGTCAAAGTATGGAAGCAAAGAAACAAGTCGCAGCCAAGAAAAAAAAGTGGTGGAAATTTTGGTCATAATTATTTTATAATTGCACATTAAATCCTCATAAATCCGAGTCTACAGTAAACATTTTAAGATAATGAGGAGCACTTTTTCATCCTAATTATCTCATGCCTTCCTATGTTAACTATGGGGTGTGTATGTGACGATTATTGACTAATGCTTTTAAATGAAATTATCTTTTCTTTTATGAACTATGCTATGTTATAGATAAAAATAAATAAATTAGAGCAAGCAATTGAGAAGCCGGAGCTACAATCCCATCCAGTCGTAAACTTTGTACCCTGTCCTAGAAATTGTGGGCAGGGGAAGATTAGAGATAATTAATCCAAATGTTGTTATAAATTCTGTGCTAAACTTTGTTTTTTTCGCTTACATTATAGGACATGATGTGTATTTAAATAATTTGTATAGAATGCTAGTTATGTTCATGCTTAGTTCTTATTACGAAAGGCAACAAGTAATGCTAAGCCTTTTTATATAATGCAGTTACTTCTTCTAAGTAATTGTCGCGTGCTGGTACGAAAGTACATACGTATTGTACTTTACTCAAAAGTAAACGCCGAAATAGCCTATGATATGAGTGTTTCCTTAATCAATATAATGTGTATCTCATAAGCAAAGAACCTTGTAGAAAAAAAGTAAACCGAAAAAGAAGTGACTCCCAAGTTGCATGACGTCATAAGTTAGGTCGAAATGTTATACTATTTAATAGAAATCGAGATCATAAACGAGGTGATTCGAGTGAAAGTAATCGAAACTGATAGATTAATTCTTCGGTGGGTAGAATACAGTGATGATGCATTTATCCTATCATTATTGAATGAGCCTGGATGGCTTCAATATATAGGAGATAAGGGAATTAAGACATTGGATGATGCGAAAAATTATATTGCATCTGGACCTCGAGCGATGTATGAACGAGAGGGTTTTGGCCTTTTCTTGACAGAGACGAAGGAAGATCACACTCCGATTGGTTTATGTGGGCTGATTAAGAGGGTCGGTCTTGAGGATGTGGATATTGGTTTCGCATTTTTGGCTGACTATCAATCTAAAGGATATGCGTATGAGGCAGCTAGAGGGACTGTGGAATTTGCTAAAGGACTGAACTTAAACCGTCTTGTAGCAATCACCTCGAAAGATAACTATTCGTCTGCCAAATTATTAGAGAAGCTTGGTATGGAGCTTGAAGGGTATATGACACTTCCAAATGATACTGAAGAGCTTAAATTATTTGCTTTAAATATATAAGACTACCATGACTCATTAGAAAATGTTATTTATGTGATTGTTTTGGCCTTGGTAGGTGTTAGAAAATATCCTCTTTACTAAGTACGAATGATGGATTACTCTATGAAAGCCTTTAAACACAGTAGAGGAATGGTCAGAAAAAATATATATGATTACTGGGTATGATAAGCAATTTCTTATTGAAGCATTAGAAATATATAAAGGTTTATCTGAGTTAAACTCTCGGTGATCTTATTAAAAAAGTGGCGCTTTTTTCTATAAAAAGCGTCTTTCTTTATGATTTGTCCGAGATTGTTGAGTAACCATACTAGCAGTCTCAGTGTTGGTTGTTAAGTTAATGATTAAGTCATTCAAGAGCTGATCATTCATTTTAGTTCATTATTGACTGAACAGTATTCATAATTGGTGAAGAATAAAACTGCACATATTAGCAATGTTATTCATTGTGAAGGAAGTGACCATTGATCTAGATGAACTTTTTTCCGACAAAAACCTCATTAGGTGGTAAACAATGATATCATTGAGCAGCGGTTGAAAAAAATCACGTGTAAGGGTCTAACAATTACGTAAACGGATGAGGAAAAAGAAGTGTTTGGAGTTGAATGTGAGATCATTAAATGTATTTATTTGTAATTTAAAGGAGTATGTGTTAATATGACTATAGTCATAAATTGACCATGGTCAATTTAATAGAGAGGAGGAAAATCTATGTTACGAGAAGAGCGAAAAAAAGAATTAAAAAAACAGATATTCCTTAAATCAATTGAATTGTTTAAGGAATATGGGTATGACAATGTGACAGTTGAAAATATTGCTTCTTCATGTGGAATCGCTAAAGGAACATTTTTTAATTACTTTCCGAAGAAGGAACACGTTTTATTGTATTTGGGTCATTCTCAGAATGATTTACTTCAAGAGATCATAAAAAAACATCAGGATTTAAAAATTAAAAAAAAGCTTCTACTTATTTTTAAGGAAGTATTATCCGTCTATTTGGAAAATACTGATCTCCTAAAGCTTACGCTATCTGAAACCATTAGATCAGCATTAAAGGATGAAACAAGGAATATTGGATTTTTTAAAGAAAGCTTAGCTGAATTGCTTGAAGACGCTATAACAAACGACATGTTACCTACACATTTTTCCTCAAAGACGATTGCCTCAGTACTAATAGGAATCTATTTTAATACTTTAATTAGTTGGTCTGTTAATGAAGGCCAAAGTAACGATATCTTTACTATTTTCCAAGATCAGTTTGAAGTGGTTTGGCAAGGAATTGATGGAGGCTCGAATTACGAAAACCTACATTAGGAGGTAATATGGTGCAGCTATTGTTTATTTACTTACCGGTAACGATTTTAGGTTTAGTTAGTTTGTTGCATTTTTATTGGCTTTTTGGTGGTACATGGGGATTTCAAGCTTCATTACCAGAAAAAACAGAGGGAGGCACATTGTTTACCCCTCGATGGTTTGAAACCCTCATTGTTGCAGTCGGGTTAATTTGTGTGGGGGTTATATTATTAGGTCAAAATGAACTCATTCCATTTTGGGAGTTAAATTCTGGGGTGAAATGGGCGAGTATCATTCTTACATTCATTTTTTTGATTAGAGCAATAGGTGATTTTAAATATTTGGGGTTCTTTAAGAGAGTGAAAAATACAACCTTTTCAAAGTACGATACAATATTATACTCCCCTCTTTGCTTGTATTTAGGAATTTCTTTCATGATTTCATGGCTACTATAATGTTTGAGATACTAAGTGAAGTAAGGGGATGTGTATGTTTATTAAGAAGCAATAAATTGATATGGGCCTTTCAAGAAGAAGGATGTCATTTTATAAGGTTGTTTTCACACTAATCATAAACACGATCGTGGCATGGCTTCTTCTTTATGGTAATGACAACAAGAAACAAAAGGTTACAAAAACAGTTTTAGTAGAGGTTTAATAAATACATTAGCAGTGCATTTAGATCATTTTTTTAAAGCAATTTTTCTTTTGGCTGCTTAACTTTGTTTCAATCAACATATACATTAAATAAACAAAGGGGTTTTATGACGTTATTACATTAAAGTGTTGGGGGTCAGACCCCCAGCGGAATTTCTAAGACAACTGTCGTTCCTTTGCCTTCGGTGGAATGTATTCGAATAGAACCTCCAGCGGCTTTTGCTCTTTCCTTCATACTGAACAGTCCTACTCCACGCGAAATATTATCAATATTAAAACCTTTACCTTTGTCTTCAATGACTACACGGATTTCTTCATCCATTTCTCTAATGGTAACAGTTGCGTCTTCGGTATGAGCATATTTTCTAATGTTCGTAAGTGCTTCCTGAATAATTCTATAAATAGTGATTTCTTTGTTTGAGTTTAGTCGATAATTTAAAAAACAATCAAAATGGACGCTAATTTGATAGTATTCTGTATAACGGACTAAATACGATCTAATGGCAGGGATGAGACCTAAATCATCCAGAACAGATGGACGCAATTCCCAAGAAATATCACGAAGCTCTTCAATAATTTCAGTCGCTTCATCTTGAAGTTGGTCAAGAAGTGGGTGGTTTATTTCTTCCTTCAGCCTATTTATCGTTATGAGGTGGCTATATAAATTTTGTCCTATGCCATCATGAAGCTCTCGTGATAGGCGTTTCCTTTCATCTTCCTGTATATCAATGATTTTTGTCATCATTTTTTTAAGCTCTTCTTCAGCATTTTTTCTTTGAGTCACCTCATGGCGAATGGCTAAATGCTGATAAGGTATCCCATCCTCATTTAAGAACGGTACAATAGTAGTATCCACCCAATAATACGTACCATCCTTCGCTTTGTTTTTTAATTCGCCTTTCCAAACATGACCTGAGGAAATTGTTGTCCAAAGCTCTTTAAAAAACTCTTTGGAATGATGGCCAGAATTAATAATTTTATGATCTTTCCCAAGAAGCTCGTCCCTTGAGTATTTTGAGATCTTACAAAATTGATCATTAACATAGTTAATGATACCTCTTTGGTCAGTGATCGCGACAATGGAGGAGGCATCGAGTGCAAATTTAAGGTCAACAAGTTCATTCAATTGGTAGCTTTGTTGCTCGTTTAATCTCGACCTATCTTTTACAGTGTATAAGTTCATGAGGAAGAATAACTCGTTATGTAGTTTAAAAGAGCTTATTTTAATAAAAAGTGAAAATGTGTGACCATCACGGTGTCTCCCGTATTGGTGTATGATCTTACCTTCACGATTTTCATTTATAACTAAGTCAGGAAGTATGTATGACAGCGTCTTTCCGATTAATTCTTTTGCCTTATAACCAAAATTGTTACATCCGTGCTGGTTTATATATGAGATGATGCCAGAACCATTAAGGAGAATGGTAGCATCTCTTGAACCAGGATCAATCTTAGTAGGATCAAGTGAAAGATGATTCCTGTCCATATTATTGGCCTCCAGTTGCATTAAATTAGTCTGTTTAATTTCTCTTCCAATATTTTCGCTGTTTCTCTAACTGTTGCTTGTTCGGGTTCATTTATAGCTCTTTTTTCCCTGTTACCTGCCAATATGACTCCTTTAGGGATGTTATTTAAAAAAATCGGGACAGCATACGCAAAAAGAATATTTTCAGCAAGCATAATAGGATACTCAAGCGCCTTTCCCAATATTTTTTCTGGGAAATTTTCTATATACATGGGCCTACCTGTAGAGATCACTCTCCCAGCTATCCCTTTGCCAAACCTAAGTGTTATGCGTTTATATTTATCGTTGCTGTTTCCAGCAGCATAATGCCATTTTATGTTGGGCCCTTCAGTATTTTGCAGGGCTAAGCCAATAAAATCGCATTTTAATTGTAATAATAATTTTTCACATACTTGATTAATCTGCTCATCGCAGGCTGCCAACCTACTTACTTTATATTCCATAGCCTAATAACCCCTTTTTTAATGCATAAGCTACAAGCTCTGGACGAGTTTTCATTTTAAGTTTTTCCATCAGATTTCCTTTATGCGTTTCCACAGTTTTAACACTGATGACCAATTTTTCACCAATATCCTTATTAGAAAAGCCTTTAGCAATCAATGTAAGGACCTCTTTTTCTCTATTTGATAATAAGTTAAAAGTGTCGGCATTTCCATCTTTCACATTTCCGAGATATTCTTCCATCAATCGTTTCGTAGCATTAGGGTGCAAATAGGCGTCGCCAATCGCAACAGAGCGAATAGCAGCAACCAACTCATCATGTGGCGCACTTTTTAAAATACAGCCTGATGCACCTGCTTGGATAGCTCTGAATAAATATTCTTCGTCATCATGCATTGTCAAAATGAGAATGGCTATATTAGGCATAAGCTTTTTTAATTCTGATGTCGCGGATAAACCATCTTTACCATGGGGCATACTTAAGTCCATAACGACAACATCTGGATTAAGTTCAAGCGCCTGTTGAATGCCCTCATTCCCTTCAGAAGCCTCACCAACAACCTGCATATCCCCTTGGTTGTTTAATAGCATTTTTAATCCCATTCGTACGACAGCATGGTCATCGCATAGCAAAATTGTAATCAATCCCGCTCCCCCTTACTAATGTTTGCACTTATATTATAATCATTATGTTAAAAAAGAAACAAGGGAATATGCTATGCACACCCCTTGCCTATATGTTTCTCTATAACGGAAGGGTGATGTCTATTGAAGTCCCTTCTCCTATATTAGAAGTAATGGTGCACGTGCCTCCGATTAACACTAATCGTTCGATCATAGCTGCAAGACCTGTGGATTTTTTCATGCCGGTGTTCACATCAAAGCCTTTGCCAGAATCGTGAATGTTTATTTTTAACACCTTAGGTTTCCACATGAAAGTAATATGAGCTTTCATTACATCTGCGTACCTTGCTATATTAGCTAAGGCTTCCTGACACACTCGAAATAGCGTAATGTTCGTTCGTTCATCCATTCTCATTTCATCACCTTCGCTTACTACCTCAACAATAACTCCATATGTTGAAGTATAAAGCTTTAAGTAGCTTTTCAAAGCAGGCAGTAAGCCAAGAGTAGGAAGGGTAGGTGGATGCAATTCGACAGCAAGAATACGCATTTCATTTATTGTTTTTTCTAGCATTTGCGTCATATCATCAATATATTCTTTCATTCCTTGTTGATCTATTGCCGTTCTTAAAAATTCCATACTCGTATATAAGCTATAGAGGTTTTGACTCACTCCTTCATGCAATTCTAGAGCAATTCGTTTAATTTCATCCTCTTGAGACTGAATAATATATGATGAAACATTCTTTTGCTTTTTAGGCATGTCTTTCATGCACCCCCCTTATTTCTTTAACATGTAAAGTATGATTGCAGCACACCAGGTCTTATTTATGATGCTTTTGCAACTTCTTTATCTTTTGAGTGTACCTTTCGCTGATAGTAATACCAGTTTAATACTAATGAAACGACATACAATCCAATAAAGATATAAAAAGCATTGACTGGTGTTCCTGTTGATTCAACAGACCACCCAAATAGTTTTGGAATAAAGAATGAACCATATGCTGCAAATGCAGCCGTAATTCCTAAAACAGGAGCTGCTTCTTTAACAGGGAAGATACCAGGTATCATTTGGAACGTTGATCCAGAACCGATTCCAGATGCAATAAATAACAGTAGGAATGATGCAAGGAAACCAGAGAAAACTTCCATATTTGTAAAATAGATTACACCTAAAGATCCAGAGATCATTGATATAAAAACCCAAGCGGTAACAATTGCTCCTCCGAATTTATCAGACATCCATCCCCCAACTGGTCTTGCTGCTGCAGCAAGAAATGCACCTAGGAAAGCGACAGATAGATATTCTGGGAATTGAGCTTTTAATAGTAAAGGAAAAGCTGCTGCATAACCGATAAATGAACCGAATGTTGCTACGTAAAGAACGGTCATAACCCATGTATGCTTGCGTTTAAGAACAACAAATTGATCTGACACAGATTGTTTTGCAGTAGGAATATTATCCATTCCGAAATATGCAACAATGGTCAATATGACGATAGGTACAACCCAGATAAATGCAGCATTGTGTAGCCATATTACTTCACCGTTTGTGAGTTGTTGCCCTTTTCCTAAAAACGCTAAAGATCCAGTTGCAATAATAAGTGGTGTTACAAATTGTACTACAGACACACCCATATTACCTAATCCACCATTAATGCCTAAAGCTGTTCCCTTTTCTTTCTTAGGGAAGAAGAAGCTCATATTAGCAGAGCTTGATGAAAAATTCCCGCCACCAAGTCCACAAAGTGCTGCTAGCAATAGCATAACTGAATATGGAGTTTCGGGATTTTGAACCGCGAACCCAATTCCGATTGCAGGAATTGCAAGGATTGCTGTTGAGAATACTGTCCAGTTACGTCCACCGAATGTTCCTACCGCAAAAGTATAAAAGAATCGTAATGTTGCGCCTACAAGTCCAGGAACTGCAGCTAGTGTAAATAGCTGCTCAGCCGTAAAGTTAAAACCGATATCATTTAAGCGTACAGCTACTACTGACCAAATTTGCCATACAATAAAAGCCATCATTAATGTTGGAACTGATATCCACAAATTTCTTGTCGCATGTTTTTTTCCTTCTTGTTGCCAAAACTTGTCATCTTCTGGGTTCCACTGGGTAATTCGTTTGTTCTTACTCATGTTAGGCACTCACCTTTCTAATTACGTAATATAATTCTTGCTCTGAATCAAAAGCTTTCCATTCATTATCGTGTTTGTTTACATGTGAACTTAACGGGACTGCAAAGAAGTTCATATGATCAAAATAAATGCGCAAATGAGTCTCATCTGGACACAAAGCTGTTTTTTGAATGATTCTAGGTACAAAGGGAGCTTTGTCATCATCTTGATCACCGAAAATAGCTACCTCCACATTTTGTAGGACAAAAGAATTCAAGTCGTTTTTGTTAACGAGTTCCACAAGTGCTGCACCCTTTCTTAGGAGGATATATATACATTTTGTATCCTTGTAAATATTCCCAAAATTGGTCGCGAGCGTGGTCTTCGATATAATGGATTGTTTCTTCTTCAGATTTCCATCTGCTCATACCCTTAACCTCTGCTACGACGATATCGATGCCTTGCTCGTTCTTTTCTTCAAGATACCAGTTTAAGTTAACCTCATTGAATAGCTCGGTTAGCATAGGCTCAACAACAGCTATAAAGTTGCCAGTTGACTTCCTTACGAAACAAAAATCAATATAAGTTTCACTGTTCATCACACTCACGCCTCACGTTAATCGTCTTTTTATAAGCTAGTATTGCTAAGGGGAATGATACAAAATTTAAACCGGCAAAAATCAACACATTCACGTAGTTTTCATAATAGTATTGATGAACCATATACTGGGTAAAGACAATATTTAACAATAAAATAGCGCTTAAGATGATTACACCTATATAGCTACGTTTCATAACGCTTCACCCTTTCTGCATAAATTGCACCGTTTTCAACTTTGACCTTTATTTCAGGCAGAGGTCTTCTTGGAGGTCCTGCAGTAGGTGCACCTGTTTCAACATCAAATTTGCCATGATGGCAAGGACAAATCATTTCACCTTCCTCCTTCACCCAGAAAACTGGGCAGCGTAAATGTGTGCATGCATTCTGATATGCAACATATTTGTTTTCTGCCAAGCGAATCAAAATGGCGTCATCATGCTCACTAGGGAACTTGAATTCTACTGCATCACCAATTGGTAAGTTGCTTACGTCAGTTATTTTCTTAAGTGGATATTCTTTGTCTCCTAGACCCATTAATTCTTTAGCTGCTACTGCTCCCCATGGAAGGGAAGACACTGCGAATACACCTGCAGCTCCAACCAATGTTTTCATAAACCCGCGTCTGTCCAGTCTTCTTTCATTATTCCGCTCTATATTATGAGTATAATTATCTTCATTAAAGGGAATTTTGTTGTTATCAGACATCCCTCATCCCTCCTAATATAACTTTGTAATGCCTTGCAAGATCCCAGGAAGATTTACTTTCACGTTTGTTTCACCTTCTAGGTATGGCATGCTTGTAACCCATTTGTCGTTATCTAGGTTAAACTGCTTCTTTTTGTTTGCAATTTCTTCTTCTGTCAGCCATTGAAGTGTGTTGGAAGGGCATACGCTAGCACACATAGGTGGAATGCCGTCTTTTGTCCGATCTATACATAAATCGCATTTATACATTAAGTTCTGTTCTGTATCAAATTTCGGTATGCCATAAGGACATGCGATTGTACAGTTTTGACAGCCGATGCATTTCTCAACAAGTGCTGATAATACTGCCCCTGTTTCATGTATTTGGATAGCCTGGGCTGGACAGCTTCTTGCACATGCTGGATTTTCGCAGTGTAGACACATAAGAGGCATCGTCTGCCGGTTAACAAGAGGGTTAACATCATAAACGTAGTTCCTGTTACGTTCTTCATGCCCACCACATTGCGTACATGCAGCGAGGCATGAACGGCACCCTATACAGTTTTCAAGTTCTAAGTACAGCCTCTTTTTCATTTATTGCACCTTCTTTATTTCGACTTTTTCCAATTGTGCAGCACACGCCTTAAATTCTGGCATACGGGACATAGGATCTAGTGCTGCAATTGTTAATAGGTTAATAGAATCCTCGTTACCAAAGTGATACGGAACAAAAACGGTATCCTTTCGAATCGCTTCTGTTATTTTAACTTTATAAATTGCTTCGCCTCTTCTAGTAAACAAGCGGACTTGTTCCTCATGGTCCATATTGTATTTAGCTGCTGTTTCCGGATGAATCTCCACAAATGGCTCTGGGCACATGTCATGCAGGAACGATATTCTCCTTGTTTGGTTTCCTGATAGATAGTGATAGACAACTCGTCCAGTTGTTAAACGAAGAGGATATTTATCACATGGCTCCTCTGCAGGAGGACGATAAGGAAGTGCACATATCTTTGCTTTTCCATCTGGATGATAGAATTTCTTATCTAAAAACATATGTGGAGTACCCTCATCATGCTCATCCTTACAAGGCCAAAACACTCCATCCTGCTTATCGATTTTGTCCCATGTTGCACCATAGTAGTCTGCATTACCACCTTTTGTTGCCAATCTGAACTCATCTGCAATAGCTTTAGCTGTTGTCAAATGAGAGAAATATTTACCACGTCCTAGGCGTTCAGCAAGTTCAACTTGTATTTGCCAATCAGGCTTCGATTCTCCTACAGGCTCCTGAGCTTTATTAATCTTGATAATACGCCCTTCAATATTAGTAACTGTTCCTTCATCCTCTGACCAAGTGACTGCAGGAAGAACGACATCGGCAAATTGTGCTGATTCTGATAGATAGAAATCCGCACAAACCATAAAGTCTAAATTCTTTAATGTTTTGCGAACATAATTTAGATTTGGTGCAGAAACTGCCGGATTAGAGCAGAGGAGGTACAAACCTCGAATCGTTTTCTCCTCCATCAGCTCGAACATTTCATAAGCTGATACACCAGCTTGTGGCATTTCATCAGGTGTAATATTCCAAACCTTGCATATTTCTTTCACATGTTCAGGGTTAGTAATCTTACGGTATCCTGGAAGCAAATCTGATTTCTGTCCATGCTCCCTGCCACCTTGACCGTTCCCTTGCCCTGTAAAAGTTGCGACACCTGACTTCGGACGGCCAATTTTCCCTGTAACAAGCGCCATATTTGTATAACCAGAAACATTATCTACCCCTTTGTGTTGCTGTTCCACTCCACGGGCAAACATAACAACTGCATTTGGTGCCTTACCGTACAGCTCTGCTGCACGAATGATTTTTTCAGGTGCTACACCTGTCAGCATGCTCGTGTATTCTGGTGTGTAATCTTTCACAAGTTCCTTCGTTTCTTTAAAGCCATTTGTATGGTTATTGATAAAATCTTCATCTATATAGCCCAATTGGATTAGCTGATTTACAATGCCATTAGCAAGTGCCAGGTCAGTACCAGGCTGTAGATCTAGGTGAAGGTCAGCTCTTCTTGCAATCGGTGTTTCACGCGGGTCAACTACAATGATATAGCCGCCTCTTTCTTGCACGTTCCAAATCCTAAACATAGATGTTGGGTGACATTCAGCAGTATTGCTTCCAGCGATAAATAAGCAGTCTGTTTCATGGATATCTGTCCATGGAAGCGTAGAGCCTCTATCAACACCAAATGTACGGAGGAACCCTCCAGCTGCACTTGACATACAAAAGCGACCGTTATAATCGATATAGCGCGTTCCGAGAGCTACCCGAGCGAATTTCCCTGTTAAATAACACTTTTCATTTGTCATGGACACGCCACTGAATACCGATAAAGTATCTTTACCATACTCTTTTTGAAGCTCTATGAATTTCTTTGAAATCAGCTCATACGCTTCATCCCAGCTAGCTTCGCGAAAACCTTCCGTAGTACCTTTGAGTGCAGCATTATCACGGATCAACGGCTTTAACAAGCGGTCTTTATGATTTGTTTGCTGATAGGCTGTTACACCTTTTGGGCACATTTTTCCGACCGTAACTGGCCAATCATAACGAGGTTCAACCCCAATTATTTTATTTGTTTGGGTATTAACACGTAGATTCATCCCGCATTGCATACCACAATAACTGCAATGTGTTTTGACTAATGTTTCATTTGGATGGTATACATTCTCAACTTCCTTATAAAACTTATCCCTTTGCATTCTGGTTTGCCTCCTTGACCTTCACTTCATGGGTAGGGAACCCTGAAAATTGTGAAATCCGATACTTTCTTCTGCATGGAAGACACAATTCTGCTAGATGATGACCTTCCTTCGTTGTGAATTGAATATCATTCACGTTAAGCACATCGACGACATCTTGCGATTGTTCTGATGACACAAATTGATCTCCACAAACTTTACATTCTTTCATCGATTGCTCAGCATAATGCTCTCTATAGTTTCTTGCGAGAACACTCATTGGACGGAAAGGAATGTGTGCTAGCTTACCGAATGGTAGATAGATTAACGTAATAATGACTGACCACTGATGAATTAATGACATTGCTGGCTGTCCAGCACCGTCTAAAAAGATGTTCATAAACGTTAGAGATAAGCCTGTTATGCTCACAAGAAGTAGCATGTATAGAGGCATGAAGTCATAAAGGAATTTCTGCTCTGCTCTTGCTTGCATATTTTTTAGGCGACGGTACAATGCCATACATACGCCCGTAATGACCATAACCGCAGTGATGTTTAGTGCATTGTAAGAAAGGTTTGCGATGATGCCCTCAGCAGGGACAGTCATTACTTTTATGCCGAACGCAATAATGTTATAGAAGCCATTGTCATCCATCGTAAAATACATCCATCCAAAAACGAGAGGAAAGGTGACGAGGCAAGATAGAATACATCCCCATCCAATTAACACATGTTGAGTCCATCGGTAAATTCCCCTATTCCAGATGAAATTGTATGTTGCAAGATGATCAACGGAAGTTTTTGGTGTAGACTTTCTAAATAACAATTTCAGCCCTTTTTTCAAAATGATCTTTGTTGGTGGACGTTCTCCCCAAGCAATAAATCGATAGAAGAAGCCTCCTAGAAAGACGATTGTTCCAACCATATATCCATAGAGGTTCAAATCTATATGTGTAAACATCCTAGTCCCTATGAAAGATAAAATTGCAAGTGCTGTTACTGATAAGAACATTGACTTAGCAAAGTTCGATGCAAACGCATTGTTTAGATGGCTTCCTGTTTTTTGATTGACTGCAGCTTTTGCTTGCATGTAAACTCCTCCTTATTCACGAACAATTACCATAATTCAATTGTAAATGAGGGAAAGGAGATTACATATCGGGGAACTTCTCTATTCGAAGAGGGAAATTCCCCTATTTTTCTAAATAAGTATCTGTTAAGCAAAACGAATCGTTTGCCAAAAGGATAGTAAAGAGAAGGAGGTTAGGGGAGTGTACAAGTAATGACATTGTAAAAATGCCATCACCCTATGGAGATTTACTTTTGCGGTTTGCATTTGGATTGTTATTTTTCGGACTATTAATCATGCCATTGTTCCAATTGTTTTGTTATATTTCTTCATATAAATAAGACCTTTCAGTAAAATAGCAAAATCGGTGAAACCTTTGTAGCAAGAAAACGTATTACTTTTTAAAGGATTTTATAATAAAAATGGACAGTGTGATGAGTTTTAAGAGATCTCAATGATTATAAAAGTAAAAAAGTACGAAATCTAGAAGTATAAGTACTTATATCTTAGAACGACAAGGAACAATCAATGCAAAAACAGCTTATTTACTTAAGTATGGTGCAATTATATGAGGTCCTTCAGGTGGGGGGCTACAGTATCTAATACAAACTAAAGTGTAATACTCATGGAGGAGACTGTATGATTACAGCGATTTTAACAGTAATTTTTATGATTCCTATATATGCTTTGCTAATTTGGACTTATATTTCTCCTGAGGAAAGTATGTTATTTGGAAATAGATGGATGTACAAGGAAGAACCAGAGCTTTCAGAAGAAGTGATTCGCTATAGGAAATTTGTATCTCTTATGATTATGATTGGACTACCTATTGCAATAATTAGTTTTATGTTTGAGCTCTATTTCCTCAGATTCATCTCCATTATTGGATTAGCTATTACTTTCATGTTCGGGATATTAAAAATATTTAAATGAAATGAGATGTATAAACGATTAGATGCAGTAGCTTAGGAAGCTGCTGTTTTTTTGATGTTTATGAATTTATAGTGTGAAAAATATCTTAAATGTAAGTATGGGCCGGTTAATTTTGCTAGTATGATGAGGGACGGTTTAACCCCGCTAAAATTGAGAACCTTCTATTGAAGGTTCTTCATTAATATCTTTAGTTGCAACTTATGCTTCATTAGAACAGCTAGACTAGATTTCAGTGCTAGATTGTTTGTATATATAGAGGGAATATTTCTTGTATGATAGACAGCAACCTTACAAAAACAGCTATGATGAGAAATTAAAATGCGTATAGTTAGCTACTGTTTGTTAATGTATCGTCGCTTTCTTAAACTTTGCAATGAATGTTCCTATTACGGAGCCAAAAAACACACTAATAAACATAAAGAACAAGCCCATAGCATCCCAGCCATTAAGAGTAAAAAAACTAATTATCGCGAATGCCAAAGTAATAACGGATAAAACTGTTCCTGGTAACCAGTACAATGTTGGCTTCCGCTTGCTAAGCATGGTAGAAGAAAATCCAACGGTAATCATAACTGCAACAAAAGAATAAAAAAAGATTTGCACAAATTCACCTGCTTTCCTTTTTATAGGAACGTGTTTAGCTTCCTTACCCATCAGTCTTGCAATTTCGCTACATCACCAGAAAATGAATGATGAAGTGAGCATCTATTACTATTCTTATGCAGATCGTTGCTAATTTTATTAACAGAAAGAATACCGATAAGTGTCTTTAAATTACTGTAGCTGTTTTCGAATTAATTGTTACTTTTCATTCTAAGATTTAAGAACATATCACCCTAGCGTTCATCGCATCTTTTCTACTAATATACAATAATTGAAGTTTCATAAATACTCTTCATACTGTCCATTATTTAAAAAATAGCAACAAAGTGGTCTTAGTAAAAATAGTTACAAAAAGATTGTTTATATAGTTGAAAATATATTTTTTGTACGAGGATAATTGGTCTGTTAATTGTGGAAGAATATAGATAATAACAAGGGAGGAGAAGGATAGTGAATCAACATTATACAAAGAAGCTTTGTATTAAACCATTTTTTACGTTAAACATCGTCGTTATATTTTTCAGGGTTTTCATGATTCTTTTCATTCTACTTTCTTGTTTATTCTATGCGGTTAATCCTGTAAAAGCTGAGCATGATGATACAGAGGAAACTACATCGAAAAGTAAGGTGGCGTATATAACTATAGATGATGGCCCTTCGGAATATACTGAGCAGTTTTTAGATCTTTTTGATAAATATAATGTAAAAGTAACCTTCTTTATGCTCGATGGCTATATGAGACAATATCCAAACATTGTTAAAGAAGTAATAAAGAAAGGTCACAGTATCGGCCTTCATGGTGTGACCCATGATGCTCGTCATGTATATGCATCATTGGAAAATGTTATTAATGAAATGGAGAAAGAACGAATAACCCTCCAAACAATAACCGGTATTGATACTACATTAATTCGTACGCCATATGGAAGTAAACCTTTTTTTGAGGAAGGGTGGAAGGAAACGATTCAAGATATCGGCTATCAAATATGGGATTGGAATATAGATAGCGAAGATTGGGTTACCCAAGATGAAAGAATGGTTGAAAACGTTATTAATGATGTCAAGAAACTTGAGCTAAAGAATGAACAACCCGTTATTTTATTTCATGATACAAAAGCTACAAGTGAACATATAGAAGCAGTAATTGTTTATCTGCTTGATCAAGGATATGATATACGCTCCATTGATGATTCCATACCACCATTCACTTGGTGATATGGAATCAGCCATGTTGTTATACTTTTTGCTGAGCGTACGCTAAACTAAATATTCAAATGAATTCTAAACGTTTAGCTTAGGGTTGGTTGATGGCTGTAATCATTTCTGTTGAAAATTTACCTATTAGTAGATAAAATATATTAATAGTAAATAAAGCTTCATTTGAATGAAAGCTATAGATTACATGTTTGTGAATGAAATTATACAAATAACTCTTTTCTAGTACACATAGTTGCTGTGTTTACTAAAATTAGCTTAAAAGAGCTTTTACGGTTTTCATAGTGTTACAGAAGAAAGGTACAACGAGTACTGAGGTATATTTATTTCATAGTACGAAAACCAAGAAACGTATGAGACGGTTAGCCTGATCTTGTTGGTAATTAAGGTTTTTTGGGCACGATGGTTCAACATATAATTCTAGGGCTTTTAATATTATTTCCTGTGAAAAGTTTAGGAATGGAGGTAAAAGAAGATGAACGATCCTATCATAATTGTGGGTGCTGGCTTAAGCGGTCTACGTGCTGCGTCTTTATTAATTGAGCAAGGTATCAATTGTAGGGTTTTGGAAAGTAGAGGGAGAATTGGAGGTAGAGTTTTAAGTAGTTTGGGTTTAGGTAGTCGGGGTCTTGATAAGTTTGATTTGGGGCCGACATGGTTCTGGCCGCACTATGAGCAGGTTATAACTAGGCTTGTTAAAGAGCTTGGATTACATACATTTCATCAGCACATCAAAGGAGATAATCTTTTGGAAAGGTTTAAGAATGAACCAGCACAGAGATATTTGTTACCTGAAGGGGCTGTTGAGAGGTCGACCCGCTTCAAAGGTGGAGTACAATCTCTCATTGATGCCGTGGCAGCTACGCTACCTCCAGGGACAATCGAGATGAACACGCGTGTAACGACAATTCGACGGGAAGATGAAGAAAAAATTACTGTTGAAGCGCTCGTAGGAAACAAAAAGATATATTTTCGCCCAAGAGCTGTCATTCTTGCATTGCCCCCAAGACTTGTAGCAAATCATATTGATTTTTCACCTTCTCTTTCACCTGAACTTATGGGAAACCTCCTTAATAAGCCTACGTGGATGGGAGGACAGGCAAAGGTGATTGCGGTTTATGACCGACCTTTTTGGAGAGAACATGGACTTTCTGGTCAAGTTACGAGCTGGATTGGTCCCTTGCAGGAAATACATGATGCGTCACCTCAATCGGGTTCAGGGGCACTCTTTGGTTTTTTTAGGATCCCTGCGAAAATGCGCCAAGGACTAGGGGAGGAAAAGGTATTCAAACTAGTCGTGGAGCAGTTGACTCGGCTATTTGGAGCATCAGCGAATAAGCCAGTAGATTTGCTATATAAGGATTGGTCAACTGATAATGAGACGGCGGTAGCAGAGGACATCACTTCACTTTGCGATTTTCCAAGGTATGGTCCTCCGACAGGAATTCGTGCGTGGGAAAAGAAGTTATTTTTTGCTGGTACAGAAACTGATTCAGAGTTTGGGGGACATCTTGAAGGCGCCCTACGATCAGCTGAGCGTGTGGTGTCTGAAATTAATGAAATATACAAAGCTCCCTTATAACCCTCTATAATCTATACTTTCTCATTTCAACATAGCACAGTAAGCCATGATCTGTGCTTTTTGTATTAAAGATTTTAAAATAATGATGATGGTTCTTAAGAAATTCTTCATTTTTATTATACTTTAGATTTAAGATTTAGCTTGTACAATATGTAGTAAGTAAAGCAAATGATTAGAATCATAGAGCAATAATAATATGTAGCAAATCAAGCTAATCCCAAATTTACAAGGAGGAATAAGTCATGGAAACTGCCAAACAATATATGGTATCGCCATCAGACCCATTTCGTAGATATGCACAGGATTTAGGGATTGATTATACAAACAAAACAGTAGATGAGATTGAAGACTTGATTGTTGAGACATTAGCTGATCTTGAAGAATCGAAAAAAGTATTCCGGCTTGTTCATTTCTTTAAAATGATCAGGTTTCGTTTTCATACGCTGGTTTTAAGAACTTAATCTCATGTTACAATTTTTCATGTATCATTCTTATAATTTTAATAAAAATATTGACATAAGAAACAACAAATCCCTCTTTCCAAGCTTACCAAAACGTTTGACGGCTTCTCTTCTAAAAATCTAGCCTTTCATCACCCACTTTTCTTTATTACTGTAATTTGATTATAAGAGCCATTTTCTCTTTTAAAACAGGCTGTTCTCGCATGATCGTTGTTCTTATTCTACTGGTAGAGGGCTTCGCAACAATAAAAATTACGTAGAAGGAACAAGTAGTTAAAGTAAGTATAAATTACTATAATATTATTCGTAGTCATTGTTGATAGTATTTGTTTAATACTAAAAAATATATTGTAAAAATTCTTATTATTTGAAATAATTGTATTTATGGTATCTTAACCTAGAGGGTGATTAAGCGTTATTTTCGCATTAATTGATATTTTTCGTGGTACTGTAAAATCAAAGCTATAAAGTCTATCTTATTTCTTTTGATTTAGGAACAATAGCAACTACGTTTAAAAAATGAGTCTTTTAAAAAAGTAGGAGGTATGGTTATGAGTATTCCTGTTTTAAATGAAATTGGGACCGTTTTTATACCAGTAAGTAATATAGAAAATGCACGTGATTGGTATTGTGACATTTTAGGTTTAACTGTAGACGGAGAAGTACAATTTGGCCATATATATGTAATACCTATGAAAGGTTCAGGTATTGTATTAGACAGTAAAATATTTTCAGAGGATAATATTTTTACAACGCCTTTATTCCATTTTAATACTGAAGATATTGAGGCAGCTTATACATATATGAAACAAAAAGGGGTTCAGTTAACTTCTGAAATTGAACATAATCATTATTTTAATTTCAAAGATCCTGACGGAAATCACTTAATGATTTGTAAGTGTTAATTTTATGAAAATATTTCTCTAGAGGTTAAATGAAAAACTACTCCCTTAGGATATGAGAGTAGTTTTTTAATATTTTATACGATAATTCATTTTACTTGTTCAAATTCGTTTTCAATTTCTTTAGAGGGCTTTTCTCCTACTAAACTTACGATCACAATGGCTAATGACGCAAAAATAAATCCTGGTACAATTTCGTAAAGATCAAACAGGCCACCTTCAGCATTTTTCCAAAGCATAACAGTCAGTGCCCCTACAAACAACCCAGCAACTGCTCCACTTCCATTCATCCGCTTCCAAAATAGCGAAAAGAGGATTACTGGACCGAATGCAGCACCAAAGCCTGCCCAAGCGTAGCTTACTAGCTCTAGTACTGAGCTCTCAGGATTTGAGGCTAGAAGGATGGCAATAATAGCGATGATTACAACAGATAATCGACTAATCCACACTAACTCACGATCGCCAGCTTGCTTTTTGTACAACGATTTATAAAAGTCTTCAACGACTGCGCTTGATGATACGAGTAACTGAGAGTCAATTGTACTCATAATTGCAGCTAATATTGCAGCTAATAAAAACCCAGAAACCCAAGGATCAAATAATACTTGCGTAAATTCGATAAATACAATTTCGGGATTTGCTAAAGACACATCTGCAAAATAGGCAATTCCGACAAAGCCGGTAAAAACTGCACCTAACGCAGCTAGTATCATCCAAGTCATCCCTATTAACCTAGCTGTGGGAATATCTTTTACTGACTTTATAGCCATAAATCTTGCTAAAATATGTGGCTGTCCGAAATACCCAAGTCCCCAAGCTAATAAGGAAACAACTCCAATAAAGGTTGTATTGGCAGCAGCATCTAAATATGTTGGATCAATCGATGCTACTCGGTCTATCGTTTCACCGATCCCCCCCATTTCGGTGATGGCCACTATAGGGACAATAACCAAAGCAAGAAACATTAAAATACCTTGCACAAAATCTGTCCAACTAACAGCAAGAAAACCACCTAAAAATGTATATGAAACAATGACGAGTGCACCAATCCATAAAGCAGAGCTATAAGATAAACCGAATGAGTTTTCAAACAAAATGGCTCCGCCAACCATTCCTGAAGATATGTATAAGGTGAAAAATATGAGGATGACAACAGCAGACGTGATGCGTAAAATCTTTGATCGATCTTTGAAGCGGTTTTCTAAGAAATCTGGAATCGTAATTGAGTTGTTGGATATTTCAGTATAGGCTCTAAGTCGCCGTGCCACGAATTGCCAATTTAAATAGGCACCGATGGCTAATCCTACTGTAATCCATAGCGCATTCATACCTGAAATGTAGGCTGATCCAGGTAAACCTAATAACAACCAGCTACTCATATCAGAAGCCCCAGCGCTAAGTGCCGTTACTCCTGGACCTAAATTTCTCCCACCTAATACATAATCTGATAAGTTTTTTGTTAAACGGTAGGAGATAAAACCGATAACGAGCATTAAAATGAGATATACAATGAAAGTAATAAGAGTTGCTTCATGCATTATGAATTTCTCCTTTCAAGTAGATAAGTCAAAAAAGATAATGCGATTAACAAAGGCATACTAAATAGTAATAGATAGGATGTAATTGATAAGCTTGCCATTGATTACCCTCCTTATGTGCTATGTAAAATTATGCTACCACGGTATTGAATGCGCTTTCAATAAGCTTGAACAATATTAGGAGTATATTAACGAAATAGTAAGTATCTGGTATTAATAATGATTATATATCATCTAAATAGCGTCTTATCGACATATAAAAGCGTTTATCGTAATTTTTGGATATTTACACCAACATATAATACTGGTGTAATAAAGGGATATTTTATTGAAAGCAGGGAATCAAGTATGAACATTGATAAAAAAATCACTAACCAGTTCAACTCTTTGCTCACTCATGTGAGAAATTCCTCCAATAATGTAAATTGTACAGGTTCAAGTGTGATGGTTATTCACAAGAATAAAATGGTTTTAGAAAAATATTGGGGTAAGCATTCAAAAGCTCCGACTGCAAGACTAATTCAAGAAGATTCTCAATTTCATGTCGCATCTGTGCGAAAATGCTATATTGGTTTTGCTGTCGCGTATGCAGTCTATCACGGGTTCATAAAATCAATAGATGATGAAGTGACAAAGTACCTTCCAATGAAGACTTCAAAGTCATTACAGCACACTTTGATAAGACATTTGCTTACACATACACATGGTTTAATGGAAACTGTTAACGGGACGATCGTTAGAGAATTTCTACCGGGTGAAAATTGGGCTTATCGAAATATAGGGGTAAATTTATTAACGCAAATTGTCAAAAATACTACAGGAAAAACAGTTGCTCAAATTCTTAATGAACAAGTGTTCCGTCCTTTAGAACTAAATGAAACAGGGTGGTATGGAGAATATAATGACAAGTTAGTAGAAGTAATTAGAGATAGTGACAGACATTGGTCATCTCACAAAAGTGAAGACGGCGACAAAATGAATATGTATGTATCTACGAGAGAGCTTGCATATTGGGGGTATATTCATTTAAAGCAAGGTGAAATAAATGGGAAACAGCTAATTGATAAAGAGCTTTTGAGGTTAGCTACATCCCTTCAAAGTCCAAAATTAATACATGATGACCTTCCGCAGAACGGCTTTTTATGGTTTGTTAAAGATTTGCCCGCAAAAAAGACAGAGATTGGAGCACTTGTTCCACAAGGGTCGTATCAGATTTTAGGATACACAAATGTTGCCGTGTTGGTTATTCCTAAATATGATACTGTAGCAGTCCGTATGTTTAATAGTTTTGGTTCATCCCCTGGGAACGACTACTTAGCGGATATTAGGTCTTTCGGTGATACAGTAATGAAGTGCTTAGGTGAAGGCTAGTAAAGCTATTGTTGTGAAGCAATAATGGCAAGGAGTACTTGGGCATGATGAAAGAGGGTGAGGTATCGATATGGTGGAAACAATGAAAGATTAAAAGAGAGAAACGGTTTAGTTGAATGTTTGATAGCAGGATAGCTTAGAGGGAAATTCGATCAATAACTTATATTTTGTAAGACTGTTTACGCAGTAGGTGTTGTTTTTGTACTAATTTTCTCTGACAGAACTTATTGAATGAAAGTGCAACAAATGTAGTTCGAAAAGCTTTTTAAAGGTTTATAAGCTTTTCGACATAAGTGCTAAACACGTTCTGCATCTTTTTATCAGTCACAAATATAAGTGAAAAAACAACATAGTTTACGAAAAGAGTCTTATAAAAAACCATGTGGGGTAGGCTCTCCACATGGTAATCCTTTAACTATGCGTTTTCACTTCTTTCTCCAAATCCTATTAAATTCCCGTTACAGTCTTTGATATGGAATTCTTCCATACCGTACCAAGTTGTGTATAAGTCTTTTACAACTTCAACTTTTGTTTTGATTTCTTCGTAGAATTCTTTCACTCCCTCTATTTCTAAATAAAAGCAGGCAGATGTCCCAAATGTTATGTCTTTAAATGCAGGCACATCTTCTGCCATACTTTCTGGTGTTTGAAACATAAGCTGTATTTGATCCTTGCTCATAATGGAAAAAACATAGTCTTTATCTTCATTTATTTGATTGTCGGTATTTTGATTACGATCTACGATCATCTCGATCTGAAAACCTAAAACATCTCGATAGAATATTATGGATTGGTTAATATTTTTTACAATAAAGTTTGTTGTAAATTTTTTTAGTTTCATTAGATTTGCTCCTTTAAATTAATTTCTGATGTATCATTCTCAATGGGATTCTTTTTAGCTGAATAACGATGACACATGTTCTGTCCAAGCTGGAAAATTTCATTTCGCATAGCTTCAGGTTCTATCACATGAGCATTTAATCCGAGAGAGAAAAAGTAGTTCACAGTATAATTCCACTCTGTTGCTGGGCACATGTAATCAATTTCCCATTCGTTGTCTGTGATGTTTTTTACTAGATGTCCGATATGAGGGTCTTGCTCCAATTGTAATGCACCTTGATAAGTTAACTTTGCAATAACTCGTATAGGAGGGGCAGGTCTTGTTGTGTCCTTTCCACTAGGTTTTTGACTAGGTGTCATGTTATCTGTTGATTCAATGACTTCAATGTTGTCCATGCGATCAACTCTAAAAATGCGATCTTCTTGATGCAAATGAGAGTAGGCTTCGCAATACCAAAATCCGTGAGCAGTGTATACTCTTTTAGGGAGGATTTCGACCCAGCGGTGATGATTTTTGGATCTATATTTTATGTTCAACCACTGTGAGTTTACCGTATATTCTAGCAATGACATTAACAAAGGGGTTTTATAATTTCTATTAGGAACTTCTAATTCGACATGATTAAGAATCGGGTCTATTTGTTCCAATGTTTCATCAGGTATGATTGCTTTAATTTTATCCAGTGCTGTCCATCGTTCTTGATTAAAAGGAGTGTCTTGTATTTTGGTCATTGCACGAAGAGCGAATAGTATAGCTAACCCTTCTTTTACATCAAATTGTAGTGGTGGTAGCTGATAGCCATCCATTAAATGAAAACCTCCACTAGGACCAGTCATAGAATATAGAGGGATGCCGATTTCGGATAATGCTTGCATGTCTCGTAAGATGGTTCTTTTTGATACTTCAAATTTATCTGCTAAAGATTGTGCAGTTTCTGATTTATGCTGTAATGCAATGAGTATTGCCATCAGCCTGTCAGCCCTTTTCACATGGTGTCACCTCCTTAACAAGTATCTAAAGACATTATAACAATGAATTAGTGACACTATGTTTGTCACCAATTATAAAAAACTTGAAAGAGATTTTTTATGGGTCAAATATAAGGTTTTATAGGTCAACTTTCGCATTAATTGGGTCAGTTTTGAATATATACAGGTCAAATTCGTATATTATTAGGTCAAAATCTAATAGATATCGGACAATCTACAAAATTCTACCAAAATGTTTGTGTAACTTTGAAAGGAGATATTCTTCTTACATAGAATAGCTTTACTTAAGGGGCGATGAAATGATGTTAGAGCTAAAAAACATGATAGAAAACCTACCAGAAAATGAAGCAAAATCATTTTTGTATTTAATGTTGCGTAGAATTGAATTGGAAAAAGAACCAAGCAATGAAGAGGCACAGCATCTCATAAAATATCTTCAACAGACTATTGATGACTTTATTCGAATAAAAAGAGAACAATCTATAGATTATAAAGAGTTTGAAAAAGTACATATCGTCTTTGGTGTCTCTGCTGGAGGTAGTCTTAAAAATGGGTTGAAAAATTTAGACAAACATCATACTGAGAAGATTATCTCTTTCCGAGACACTTTCTCTGTAGGTCCATTAACGGATTTAGGGGATTCTAGCGGTGTAGGCAATAGATATCACTGGTTAGAAAATCATTTAATATTAGAAGATGGGGAAATAGAGAAAGATATTATACGCTTTAAAGATACAATACGCGAGTTGAATGCAATTCCTATACATATTCCTATCGTTATTTGGGCTGGAGAAAATGCTCATGAACAAACTGGATTAAGATTTGTTTTGCACTTGTTAAAAGATAAGCGTAACCCTATATTTTGTATAAATTCTTCCTTATCTTATATAGACTTATATAAAAATCATGAAATTAATTATAAGCCATTGCATACAGGAGAACTTGATGCTGATAAATTGTTAGATATTTATGAGAAGAATAATGAGCTTCAGCCTATTTCTAAAGAAGAACGAATACAGCTCGTAGAAGAATGGGTAGGTTTATCAACGACTCAAGAAGTACTAAGAATATGGGAACAAGGCAAAATACTTAGTGTTAATGAAGATTATTATGATGAATATATTATTAATACCGCAAAAGAATTACATCAAAAACAACAACATACTAATTTCTTGAAGTGTGCACGAGTGATAGGTCATGTAATGGGTCATTTAGAGCAATACCACGGTGATTTGTTCTTTGAATATCGAGTGAGACATTTAATCATGAATGGTGTGTTTGAGATTCAAGGTGTACCTAAAGCAATGAGGTTTTATAGTGTGAAATTACGTGAAATTTCTTAAAGGACTGTTAATAAAAAATCCAATTCCTTCGAGCGGAATTGGATTTTTTCTAGTTAACTTTAATTTGTAACGTTTGATGATGAATATCGTCTATAAAAAATAAAAGATAGGAGGCAATGAAATGACCTTTCATAGATATACGTTGTTTTCTGTTTTGATATTCACCTTTGCTTTAATAGGTTGTAGCGAATCACAAAGAAACGAACAACCCAACGCTTCGATTGTAACATTAGATGGCAGAACGATTTCAAGTGTATTAGTCACCATTACGAACAATGTGAACAAACCACAAATTTATTACACATCAGAAAATATCATTGCTATTCAAACATTTGTGGCAGCAATTAAAGGTGCAAATAGAATGCCTGGTATAGTTAATGTTAGTCATTCTGACTATGTGGTTTCATTAAATTTTGAAGATGAATCGACTGAGCAATATTTTTTATGGCTAGATTCAGATAGTGGATCTATTATGAATCGAGCAGACACACATACATTGTATACATTACCTCTCCATGCTATAGAAGAGCTAAACGAATATATTAAGTAGAATTTTTGATATCTTACCTTTATCTATAAAAGAAGGACTTATTGAAAAAAAGTAGAAAATTTATGATGGAGACTTCATTACTTGGACTCGCACAAAATTGAGAGATGATTTGCCAACCTGTTAGAGAGATAGTATCTCTTCTACAAGATCGTTTATAAAGTACATTGACCTTAAACCAACTTCAACCTTTATGATATATTTCAATAAGAGATAAAAATTTCTAATATTGTATGTGGAATAGGCTTATTTCGTAAACTATGGTTGCTACTTTTACTAAAAATGGACAATATGAATAGTTATTTTGTGAACTCAATAATTTTAAAAGTATGCCACGAGCACTAGATGTATTGCTAATAGCTATGTACGAAAAACCTATAATCTACCCATTCTTTCTCTTATGAAAATGTCTTTTTTGAAAGAGGTGCTCAATATGTTATGTTCATCTATTGGTTGGGACGGTGGTTTCATTATGGTCGATTCTGATAAATTTGAAGAGGGCGTTGAATGGTATACGCAGTATATGGGGGGGGGAATGTATCGACCAATTCCAAACTCATGTAGGAAAAAAAGCATTCTTTCGTCTTCCTATTCGTGATCATTTTGAACAAATTACATTGAAATCGTTTGAATCAAATACAGAGCATTTTCAAAAGGATGCTCAAAATGAAGGTCATGCTCGGCTAACATTCGATGTTGAAGATATTAATAAGACGCTGGATTATTTTCAAACAAACAACATTGTTGTTTCTGGTGTAATGAAATTCGCTATTGGGATAAAAACATTTGATATAAGCGCTTTTAATGGCGCGAGATTAACAGCTATACATAACCCCGAGCTTGAAGGAGAGTATCCTCATGCTAGGTTAATTAAATTTGGAACTGCAATATCTACTATTATAGGAGTTTCTAATCTTGAGTTATCAGCAAACTGGTATATAGATAATTTTGGAATGGAAATAATAACTAGCTTTCCAGATACTCGAGGGGTCCTTATGCACGCTTTTACTTCATCATGGAATGAGAAGAGAGAACGAATACCAATATTATTAGAAGAAATGATAGACAGTGATTTTGAACATTCTAACCCATCTGTAAGAGTTTATTTTGATTTAAAACAAAAGAACATGTTCTTCAACACGTATGAATTGTTTAAAGAAAGAGGAGTAATAACGTCCCAAATTGCTGGGGATCCAAATATGTGGGCTGGTTTTCATGTGTATGATCCAGATGGTAACCGCATAAATCTGTGGACGTATCAGATGAGCTAACTTTAATTGGGATGTGAATATAGATGAAGATAAACGATTTTGCACAAAAAACAGGTATACCATCTAGTACTTTACGTTTTTATGATCGGAAACAAGTTCTTGTCCCTGAAGAAAGATTAGCTAACGGATACCGTATGTATACGGAAAATCAAATTAAGCAAGCTCAGTTTATACATTCACTTCGACAGGCAGATGTTTCTATCACTGATATCCAACTATACTTAACAGCTGATCATGAAACGAAATCAAAGCTTGTTAGGGGTTGGAGAGAAAATATCGAATCAAAGCTTTCTGCATTACATATTGCACAAAAGTATTTAGGAGGCTTTCATCCCGAAAATGAAGGCATTTACTTAGTTAAATGGAATGAACCTAGAGATTTTATATGGTTTACA
Organism: Nanhaiella sioensis; assembly: GCF_046557775.1. NCBI lineage: Bacteria > Bacillati > Bacillota > Bacilli > Caryophanales > Bacillaceae > Nanhaiella > Nanhaiella sioensis. The sequence goes on along the minus strand of NZ_JBKAEG010000001.1, from coordinate 1,978,456 downwards.
CATACTGTTGAACGCAAAATGAACCCATTTCACGCATTTATTGAGTCTGATCGACATAAAGCTCTACAACTTGGCTTGACGATTATGCCTGAAATTTACATAAGAACACATGAAACAAATAACACTCAAATGACAGGAGAAATTGGCTTCCAAATTAAGAGTTATTATAATGAAGTAAGCGAAGAAGGAATTAATTTCGAATCTTATCCACCTACGCTTTTCACTACGATCAAGTATCCTATTCATAATGAGTATATTTGTTTTCATTATATGAAAGTTATCCAGCAGTATGGGTTTATTCCTAAGGGTCAAAAAATGGAGCGTTACGAAAGTGAGGATGCAACATATTTTCAGTTAATGATACCTGTAATGCATTCTGTCAACTAGAAGAAATGATGTGATGTAGAAAACTCATACTAAAAAAAGAAAAATAGATTTTTTAAAGCAGGTGAACAACTTGACAAGAAATGGTGATCATGTCAAAGCTGTTGTCCAAGCGGTAGAATATATGAAAAAAAACTTAGATAAAGAGATTACGACTGAAGAATTAGCGTCACTTGTAGGCTATAGCTCTTTCCATTTTTCAAGGTTTTTTAAAGAAGTGACAGGAATATCACCTCGTCATTATTTGTCTGCGCTACGCATTGAGGCGGGTAAGCAAATGCTTGTCAGACATTCCTCTCCATCTATTATCAAGACGATGATGTCCATAGGTTTTAGCAGCCTAGGAAGCTTTAGTGCAAAATTCAAACAATTTGTAGGTTTACCACCGAAGCAGTTTCAGGTAACTACAAACGACTTATATCATTTTGTTAATCAATACACAGAAGGAGAAAATTCAGTTATTCAATACTTTCATCCACCAGTTCTAACGTGTCATATAGAAGCACCAGCGCAATTTAAAGGATTCATATTTGTTGGCTTATTTCCTCGACCGATCCCTGATGAAAGACCAGCTATTGGAACTGCATTTACCCAAAAACAATCGAGTTGTATATTTTCTCAAATCCCTACTGGGACCTATTATGCTCTTGCTGCAGGTATACCGCTAAGTATGAATCCTAAAGATTATTTCTTGCTAGAACATTCTTTCCGTGGGATGTACGATGATCCGATTCACGTTACAGGTACTACAGATAAGGAGATACACATTAAGTTAAGGAGCCCTTTGCCGTTCGATCCACCGATCTTAATCAACTTACCACAATTATTATTAGAACAGGTACAAAAGGTGCGGAAAAAATGACTGTAATCACTTGAAAAGGATGTGCATATCAACACGTTTATTCATAGACTTTATCTACTTATGATGAGGGGGGCATACTCCATCACCCTCTACTGCACAAGATAAAGAATACCTTGTCTGTAGTTACAATAAAAAGCAAACTAGGAGAAATTTTAGCTCTGTATTATTGTTAAAATAAGGATGTGAACAATAAGGAGGTCATGTTATGTTAAATAAAGTATGTGTCATTACGGTTAAAGTAGACAATATGCAAGAAGCAATTCACTTTTATACAAAGATGTTGGACTTTAAAGTGTCTGAGCATTATGGTGACAAAATAGTTAGTTTAGTACAAGATGAAGTACCGATTGTTCTAGAGGAAACAGGGATGAAAAATACCGCATCAAACCAAAATGTGCTATTTGGTATTATATCAGAGGATCTTGATAACGATTTGACGGAGTTAAAGTCCAAAGGGGTAAGGCTCCTATTCAGTGAACCTAAACCATGCCCGCCGGGTCGTTACCTTGTCATAGAGGATCCAGCAGGAAATCAAATTGAACTTGTTGAGTTTTCAAACTTTAATTGATTATATTTGTGCATTCAGAAAGGTCAAGGAATTTTGTTTTCCATGAGCTTCACAATTCAACCTTTTTATTTTCCTGAAGCAAGTGTACGTTATGATTAGAAAAACAACAATCTATGCGAAGACAGGCTAAACTAAATTCAATGGTGCTTGAGGGTATAGTATTACATGAAATTCTCGCAATCAATAAAATAAATTCCATATTTATAAGGAGAGGGTTTTGTTGAAAACATCTACAGGAAAAAGTATCTTGAAAAAGGATGTTCTTATTAATGCTTCATTAAATCTTGTGTGGCATGCATGGACGAATTCCGATAGAGTTTCTAAATGGTTTGCACCAATAACCGTTGTTGAACCTAAGGAAGGTGGGGCATTTGAGTTATATTTTGACCCTGAAAATGTTGAAGGTATGAATACGAAAGGTTGCAGAATAAAAAGGTTTGTTCCAACAAAGCAATTAGAATTCACTTGGAAAGGTCCTGATCAGTTTGCTTCCATTATGAACAACCAAGATGATCTTACACTTGTAAATGTTCTTTTTGAAGAAGAGGAAGAAAAAACTAAGGTTACACTTGAGCATTTTGGATGGGGATTCGGAGCAGCTTGGGAAGAAGCATTTAAATGGCATGAGGTGGCATGGCATGGGGCACTCGTAAGTCTGAAATCTGCATTAGAGAAGGGTGAAGGCGAACTTTGTTGTCAGCCAGAATAAGCGTATATAAATAGTAAAGTATGATCTTGCTAGTCTTCTTTTATAATCATTTGAATGTTACATAATATAAGAAAAGATGCAATTTGGAATATTATAGCGAATGATTAGATAGAAGGGGATTTAACTTCGGCATTAATTTTCTTTACTACGTTAGAGATTTACGAACGAAATTAAGATTAGGTGATGACATTGTATAGAGTAATTCATAATGTACCTGTAAGAGCGTTGCCTCATAAGCTATTTGGCTTATGAGACAGCACCTTAAATGTCCCAACATTATTTGCTATTGTTAATGAACTCTACTACAACACCGTTACCTCTTAATATATGGTTGATCATTTGACCGTTGTGGATATAAACCCTATCACGGAATTCATTTACATCACCATTGCTATATTTAAATTCTATCACTCTTTTTCCATTTTCTTTCAAAATTAAATTAGCAGTTTCAACATCTTCCCATTTGTATAGTTTCTCTTTTGTAGAGGTGGTTTGATTGACTACGATACCATCATTTGTCATATAAAGATAATCATTCATACCAAAGAAGATCAAGATTGCAGATATAACAGTTACAATCAGCATCATACTGTTTGTAATAAGCTTCTTCACCTTTTTACTTGATAAAAAAACATAAAGCATCAAGGCTAGCCCTATAAGGCCTAAAGCTATTCCGGTTAGAAAGTATGCTGATAGGTTCGGCGCAAAATACCATGAATATTCCAAACCTTCAACAAACAATGATTGAAAAATCCGAATAATGAAAAAAGGAGCTAGCCAGCAAGATAATAATAAAATGACTCCTATTGAAAATAGTATAGTGTGTTTAGATGAATACATATTATCCCCCTTTTCAAAGCTATAAAAAATTTACCATTTTTCTACTATTTTTGCAATATAGTAGTGAAATTCATAATGAGAAAAGTAGAAAGCAAGGACGAACTATTTACTATCATTTTCATTACTGACTCCGATTGCTACTTCATGTTTCTTTAAAATTTCATTAATAATCTTCATATTATTTTTGTAAACTGTATCCTGAAGCTCAAGCTCTACTCCGTTCGTGTATGTAAGCTTAATAACCTTATGACCATTACCAATGCCAATAAAAGAAGCAGCTTCAATATCCTCCCATCTATATAACTCTTCTTTTAATGAAAATTTATCATTTAATAATACCCCATCAGTCGTCATATATAAGTAACTATGCAAACTAAAGTACATTAAAATGATTGAGGCAGTAGTAAAGATAACTAGTACTGTTCTTGCAACTATCTTATTGACTAATTTACTTACTAAAAAGACATAAATGAGTAGCCCCACTCCAATCAGTACAAATCCTATGACTAGCATGATGTACCCTGAAGTAAGAGGAGTAAAATACCAAGAATAGTTTAAATTGTCAGCAACACCAAATAACCTTTGGAAAAAATAAAGATAAACAGGAGCGATTATACTAGATAAAGTGAACATCAACCCTATTGCAAACATCAAATTGTGCCTTTCCGAAAACATACTATCCCTCCAATTTGTAGTAATTACGTTGAAATATAGGTTATTAAACAACCATATGATTATAAATATTATGTATTGCTGATTATTTTTACGGAACTAAATAGAAAAAGTTACATAATATTAAAAAAATTACAATATTTTTAACAAAATAAAAGAGCAATAGTATATTCACCAATAGTCTGTGCTGAGTGACATTATCCGTATACAATAATATTCCATAGCATCTTTTCGTTTAAACAAACATTGATTGTTGCTTTCGATCTAATATATAAACACATATAAACATAGCGTTTATGGCATTTTTTCTACTTTTATAATTAATGATCATTCATACAAAAACATTTTATTGTAAATTTTTCAGATAAAAATAACCAAAACAAAACAATGGGCAGCTGTTCTAATTTGAGAAAAAAGCAGCAAGTTAAGAACTTAAATAAAATCAAAATTAAAGAGATAGCTGTATTGAAATAACCTTATTGTTATGTTAAAATAAACCAATTTGTGTAAAGGGGGAATTCAATTGAACTTATATTATAGTAATCGTGCTCAAGAGTATGAAAGGGTATATTATAGAAATGATGAAGTACGGCAGAAGGAGCAAGCGGCGATTCGTGAATCGATGAGTACACTATTTGTAAACAAACATGTGCTAGAAGTTGCGTGTGGAACGGGTTATTGGACGCAGTTTGTTGCTCATGATGCATCCCATATTACTGCTATTGACTTTTCCGATGAAGTATTAGAGATAGCAGTAGAAAAAAATCTACCATCTAATAAAGTTCTGTTTCAGCAGGCAAATGCGTACGAGTTGAATAAAGTTCAAGGAAATTTTAATGCGAGTTTTGCTAACTTTTGGTTCTCTCATATTCCTAAAAATCAGATTGAAAAATTCTTAAAGCAACTTCATGCACGAGTTGGTACAGGGGCACAAATTTTTATGGCAGATAATGTGTATATTGAATCGATTGGTGGATCCTTAATTGAAAAAGCAGGTAGTAAAGATACATATAAATTAAGAACATTAGAAAACGGTTCACAATATGAAGTAATTAAGAATTATTATAACGAAGCTGAATTGCGTGAAATTTTTACACCTTATGCTAGAAATTTAGACATAACGATTGGTCAATGTTTTTGGTGGATATCTTATCTAGTAAAATAACACGTAGTTACTAATATATAGACACTCAATTAAGGGAGTCAGTTGAGGTGAGGTTATGAATCTATTTTGTGAAAGTGCCTTTAGGCAAATAAATGTTCTTGCTCAATCAATATGTGACATAATTGACAAGCTAGAGGATAATAATTTAGCAAGAAGACCTACTGAAAATAAACATTCAATCGGTGAACTACTGAAACATATCGCAATGATTTGTGAGGCTGATTTACATATTTCAGATGAAAAGAAGATAGAAGAAATGGAAAGTTATTATTCATCAAAAGTAATTAGTAGTAAAGAGGAAATTAAACAGGAGTTAATGAATAACGTTCAGTTATTGCAAGAAAGGTACGCATTTTATAGTGAGAAAGAATTAATGCAGATGACTACTTCATACTGGGGAGTTACATATACCCGTTTTGATTGGTTATTAGAAATTGTCGCTCACCTATATCACCATAGAGGACAACTACATGCGATATTAGTTCATTATTACAAACAAGATCCAAATATTAATTTGTTTGAATAAATTGTTTTTTAGGCACCTTGTGTGCTTTTTTTATTATCGGTCCCAAAAACTATTTGAAAACTTTATTTGTTCATTAGAGAGTATTGGTCAAATGCTGGTTGGCTTGGTCAGATAAATGAAAGTGGTAAAGAGTTTGTACCGTTTGCACACACTGATTTTGCCTTTTTAGATGTAGCATAGGAGTTTGGGTGGATAATTGCTATTATACTAGGATTATACTTTCGTTCTTGATTTCAAGAATGGTCGCTGTTTACGATAAAATATCGGACAAATTTGGAAGAATGCTAGTCGTGGGTGACATTTCTATCTTTACTGTTCAAGCTGTCTATAATATTTCTATGGTGCTAGTTTTTTTACCTTTAACTAGTATCCCATTGCCATTTATAAGCTATGGTTTAATGCCCACTGTACTAAATACAACGGTTGTAGGTATTGTACTGAGTGTGTATCGAAGGAAAGATTTAATCTTTGTAACAGCGACATTGAAGTAAATTTAGTAAACCAATCAATAAGGAATTTTTATTTTTAATTGTAAAAAAATATTTGTTCAAAAGTTTAAGGAAACAGTGATTATGATACGAAATTACTATTAATATAGAAGGAAGCCGTTGAGCTACTTTACGCTCTCCGGCCGTTATTCTGATTCAATTAATTGTAAACGTTTAAGGATCGCCCTTTTTCTATACATCATTACTCCTGCCTCAGCTATATCATTTACTGCAGAGCGGTTAATAAATGCACCAATTAACAGTCCAGCAATTGGTATTATTTGAAAAAGTTTTTTCCAGCCAATTTGATCCCGATAGGAAAATACGACCTCTCTCCACCCTTGAAGCTCTGCTGCAACCTCTCTTTTTGACTCATTTTGATCGGACTCGAACATGGTAAGCTGCTGTAATATTGCCTTTTTACCAACAATATCAGAGGAAATGAATTGTAATACTTTCACGATGAAAATTCTTTCATTTTTATCTGTTGGGTCAAATCCATAACAAATAGCTATGTCTTGAAGAGTTTTCAGTTGGATGCCGAGTAAAATGGGTATATCAATAGTAAGAGTGAAAATACCTCCAACTCCAGTGCTTGCCCCTTGGAAGGTGGCCACTTTTTTGCGATTTAAAGATAGCTTGGCAGCAGCTTCATCCATGCTAGCAATTGGCAGATTATCTACATCTTTTAAAGTGTTGATTTGTTGATTTGGATAGTAATTTTTCACGGCAGAAATGGAGCTCAAATATCTGCCTCCTGACTGGATGTATGTGCCTAGTTCATCAAGGATTACGCCAACTTTGTTTTGTATGAACTTTGGAGTGAATCTGTCAATCAGTTTGAAAGGAAGCCGTCCGAGCTTTTCCCAAAACCATAAGTCGCTCTGGTCTTTTTCCCAATCCTGACAATTCTTTAACTCATTTTTTAAATGCTCTATCGTTTCGTTCATTATTAGCGCCCTTTCATAGAATGTGGTAGTAGAAATACGTATTAAAATAATAAAGGTTTCACAAATATTAATAATATCTTTGTGAATATAGTGATAACATAAACATTTCCACTTTTGGAGCGACTATATGAGGAATAGGTGGAAGATATAAATTCCACCTGATAGAACTAGTTGTAAATACAAAGTCTATGTGCAATACACTGCTGTTTAGACTAGCTTTCGAAAAGAATGAAAATAAAGCCTTATAAACATAATTAGGATAATTAGTGTTGAGAAAACAAATAAAATTCTTACTGAAAACCACTATGCCCACAAACCTGCAATGAATAAACCAAGAGGTAGTGTAAGTTTCATAAGCATTGATGACGTTCCTGAAACACGACCTAATAGGTGATTAGGTGTAAATTCTTGTCGGATTGTAAAATATACAATATTACTCATTGTAATTGCAAACGTGCGGATGGCTAGTGAAATTCCAATTGCCCACCATGTTGGAGCAACTATAAGTGCCCCCATTGCACATGCATCAATGAGTAAACAAAATGTAAAAATGTTTCCTCTTCCAAATTGTTTACGAATGTGGTTAATAATCGCAGCACCTAGTAACCCTCCAATAGCAGAAATGCTAAACATTAACCCGACTTGAGCAGATGTAGCTCCTAGTTGATATTTTACATAAAAAATAAGTACCCCTGTTATAAGACTCGCTGCGAAATTTACAAATAGTATGGTAATCGTTGGTGTTAATAACGTCTTATTAAAGAACAGTTCATCAATACCTTCTTTTATATCACGTAACATTGAATTATGCGGTTTTGTAGTGTGGTTATCTGCAGGCAAACGGATGAACTGTACACAAATGTATAGTATGAATAAACATACCATGTATACCATCAAAGTTGAGGTGTAAGAAAATACTAGTAGAGCAGCACCTGCTAATCCAGGACCGATCATTTGGATAAAAGTATTAACGAAAGTCATTTGTGCATTTGCAGAAGTTAATTGTTCCTTTGTAACAATTTGTGGTAAAACTGAATGGTTAGCATTTCCAAATGTATATCCTGCCGAAGAAAGAATAAATCCTAGTATGTATAAATGCCAGATGGCCAACTGATCGGTCATGAGTAGTAAGATAATTCCAGTGATTGATGCAACTTGTATAAAACTCGTCCAGGCCATCATTTTTTTGCGATTAAATCGATCTACAAACACGCCCACAATCATCCCAATAAAAATATTTGGGAAAAACTCTATCGCACGCATAGTACTCATCGCTAGTGCTGATTGACTTATATCATAAATGAGCAATGGGATTGTAATAATATACATTTGCATGCCGAAATTTGAAATCATTGAACCAAACCAAATAAGTAGAAAATTTTTATTTCTCCATAATGTAAATGGTGCGCTCCGCTGTTGTGCGGTTTGAACAGCCATTCATATCCCCCTTATCGTTTAATAGTAGTTGAGGGGTTCGACCCCTTTCTTACGCAGTGCTGTTGTCCTCTTTTTTAAACACGCATTAGTAGTGTAAAATATAAAAAGGTGAATAAAAAGTGAGATGTTTACATTAAACTGTTCACCTTTTATTGGGGGAAAAGATGAAATACTTTGATTATTTAATAAAACTTACTGAACACTTTAAACCTGGAGTTGGGAATGAAACAACCATCTTTGACATATCTGAGCTTTTAACTTGTTCAGAACGTCATGTGAAAACGATTGTTCAGTATTTAAATGACGAAGGTTACATTAAATGGAAAGTCCAGAGAGGGAGAGGAAAGAAGCCAACAATTACGATTATTTATTCTAAGGAGCAGCTTTGTCTTAATTACGCAAAACAAAAAATTCAACAAGGTCAATATCAACAAGCCTTTCGTATTGTGGAAAGTTTAGGTGATTCTTCACGAACTGATATCCAAGAGTGGTTTATAAAGCATGTAGGCTTTTCACGACTACAAAAAAGAAATAAAGCTGGTGAAAATCTAGATATTCTGACATACCCTTTTTATGAAACGGATTTATCGATGGATCCACTACATATTCAATCCCGTCACGATTCCCATATGGTACAACAAATTTTTGATAGGCTGGTAGAATATGATCCAAATACATGTCAACTAATGCCAAGTATTGCCCATAGCTGGGAAAGTGTTGATGGAAAGCTATGGACCTTTTATTTACACAAAGGGATAAAGTTTCATCATGGTAGAGCGTTAACAAGTGAGGATGTAAAATTAACTTTTAGTAGGTACCCGAAAGAGGATATCCTTATGGCTAACATGGAATGGATAGAAATAATTGACAAGGATGTTATCCAGTTTCAATTAAAGAATGTTGATTATTTATTTCCGCGTCATTTATCGGGAATGAGATTCTCCATTGTACCTCTAGAAGTGGTTAAAAATAATCATGAGAACTTCCGTCGATTTCCGATCGGAAGCGGACCTTATAAAATTACGCAACACAATGAAAATAACATTCGGTTAGAGGTATTTGCTAAATATTTTGGAGTTAGGCCGTGGTTAGATAGAATAGAAATTATTAAAACACCAACGCCATTTAAAGGGGAAGAGGGAATTCAGTTACTATTACATTCTTTAGACGAATCATGGGAGCAAGTAAAAATGCTAGAAAAAGGAGCAACCTTTATTGCATTTAACTGTAAGAAAAATGGACCATTGAGAGATCAAGATTTTCGTGAGGTAATCAGTAGCTCGTTAAATCAGCAGGATTATTTAGCCGAAAAAGAAAATAGACGAGCTGCGTGTAGTTTTGTAACTGATCGGTCTATTGAAAACAGTGTTACTGGTGTTAAGAATTGTAGCATGGTAAGTGATACAGAAATAATACTGAAGATTGGAGTGCAGCAAATTCGAGATGGAGTAAACTTTGAAGAGGAAGCCAAGATCCTACAAAAGCAATTACTTAAAGTAAATATCACTTCACATATTGAACTAGTAGATTTTCATTGTTTTAGCGGATATGAAGAGTTTCAAGATTTTGATCTATTTGTCGGAGGGATTGCACTTGCAGATGACCAGCTATTATCAGTAATTACTGCACTTCAATCACAAGTCATAAATATTTATCACTTTCTAAATCAACCAATGAGACAATACGTTGACCGACAGGTTTCCTACATAAAACAATTAACAGATGAAACTGCCCGATGGAAAACGTACTTTCAAACAGAAGAGTATTTGAAAGGAAACTACGCTATCTATTTTTTATATCATCGTTATCATACAGTGTACAAGTCTAAAAACAGCCGATATGTAAATTTAGAACTCGATAGTAACGGAAGAGTCGATTATCGGAAGGTATGGAAGAGAACTGGTCAACTTGGGAATCCAACATAGGTCATGGTACTACATAATTTAAGTTATATTTTATTCAAAGGGGAATAACATTGATTCGAAGTTATAAGCTTGAAGATATCAATTATATTATTAGTACTCATTACGAGATTTATCATAAGGAATTCCATTATGATGAATCATTTAAAGAATTTATTCAGAAAAAAGTTTGGGATATCGTCAATAGATCCCATGTTAGAGAAAATATATGGGTAGTAGAAAAAGAGGGAGATCTGAAAGGTTCAGTTTGTATTAATCAGTTTGATAGCGAAATTGCTCAGCTAGGTTTATTTCTTATAGACCCCCTTTCAAGAGGTTTAGGTATAGGTAGTCAACTAATAAAGACAGCCATCACATTCTCTACAGAAAAAAAGTATAAGAAAATAATTTTGTGGACAAATAGTGACTTAATAGCTGCAAGAAATCTATATAAAAAGTTTGGATTTGAAATAGTAGAAACACAAGAAGTTTTTTTATCTAACATTGCTATGGTTGAGGAACGTTGGGAGCTAATACTGAATAGTGAGGGGGAGAGAAAAGGTGAAAATTAGAAAAGCAGTTTTAAAAGATGTAAAGTCTATTGCAAAAGTACATGTAGACAGTTGGAAGACTACATACAAGCATATTGTACCAGACGAGTATTTAAACAAGTTATCCTACAAAAGTCGGGAACAACTATGGGAAGAGATTGTCCCAAGTAGAAATGTATATGTAGCGGAAAATAATCAAGGTCAAATTGTTGGCTTTGCAAATGGTGGAAGGGAAAGGTCAAGACAGTATGATGGCTACGAGGGAGAGTTATATGCCATCTATCTGTTACAAGAATATCAAGGATGTGGCATAGGGAAACAACTTATAATGCCAATTATCGAACATCTAAAACAATTAAAGATACATAGTATGGTTGTGTTCGTCTTGGAAGATAATAGCGCGTGTCAATTCTATGAAGCTCTTGGTGGTAAAAAAATGGACTCGTTGGAAATTGTAATAGCCGGGAAGAAGCTGAATGAAGTCGTTTATGGTTGGAGTGACATAAGTTATATTCTCTCATAGATTTTATGTCGAGTTAGGCGCGCTTCAATCAGCTGAGCGAGCTGTGTCTGATATGAACGAGATTTAGAAGTCAGTTATTATATTATCAATCCTAAAAAGTACAGTCAAAGATGGCTGTGCTTTTTTAAAAGGTAAGAAAATATAGAAATAATTTTTTGTTCTTTCACTGTATGAGAACTCTATGTCCAGCTTCAGCGTCTATCTCTTTGAGGTCACTTCGCAAATTTACCCGAAGGCATTTGGGCTGTTTAAATTTAATAATGCGATTATGACCAGTTATTATGCAAAAACAACCGATTATCGAAATTCCATTTACAGGATGATGGATAGTTTTTATAGTTATATTGAGTGAAAGGGATGTGGTGAAATGAAATTGGAAGTTTCGATAGATCCATCTTATAAAGAGCCGAAAGTCATTATCCTAACTGACAAAATGACAGATGAAATAGCTGATATTATGAAGCGACTTTCAGAAACAAAATTGGATTCATTAGCTGTATTTTCTGATAAGGGGGTTGAAGTTATTGAATGCCAAGACATTATCAGAGTTTATGCAGAGAAACAAAGGGTATTTCTCCAAACTGAAGCTGGCATCTATATTGTTCGTTCAAGGATATATGAACTAGAGGATATGCTAGATAGTAAGATTTTCGTACGCATCTCAAATTCAGAGATTGTTAACATAAAAATGATAATGAATATGGATATTAGCATGACTGGAACAATTGGTGTGTTATTAAAAGGCGATATCAAAACATATGCTTCGCGACGCTACGTATCAAAAATTAAGAAAAGGTTCGGAATATGAGGTGAACACAAAGTGAAAAAAATACTTAGTAGAATTGTTGGTGGTTTTGTCATTGGTGTAGTAATTGGACAAATCGTACAGGTTACAATTTCTTTCAAACTAGGCCATGGAGAATATATCCCGGTTTTGGACCATTTTAGCTCCTACTTTAATAAGGAGATAGTAGCTGTCATCTTGCAAATACTGTTAACAGGTATTATCGGTGTAGCATTTGCAATAAGTTCACTCATCTTTGACATAGCCAAGTGGAGTTTACTTAAACAGTATATCGTACACTTTTGTATCACAGCACTAGTATGGGTACCAATAGTAATGCTCATTTGGACACCAAGAACAACCTTAAGCACAATGATTTTCTTAATAAACTTTTTAGGGACATATGTTATTACTTGGGTTATTCAATACGTCATTTCGAAAAAGGATATTAAACAAATTAATGCTGCAATTCAATTAAAGCAGTTAGAAAAGGAGGGAAATGATTAAATGTCCATTCAAATAAAAAATCTATCGAAAATATTTAAGGATGTTGCTGCAGTCGACAATCTTTCTTTAACAATTAAGGAAGGGGAGTTTTTTGCACTGTTAGGACAAAATGCTGCTGGGAAAACAACAACGATCAAAATGCTAAGTTGCTTAAGTACTCCAACGAGTGGTGATGCACTAATGTTTAAAGATAGTATTGTCAAAAACTCTACAGCAGTGAAACAAAAAATCAACATTTCACCGCAAGAAACTGCAGTAGCCCCAAATTTATCAATAAAGGAAAATTTAGAATTTATTGCGCAAATCTATGGCAGCGATAAAAAAGAGGCTGAACAAAAAACTGTGGAATTAATGAAGAAATTTGGACTTTTGGAGCGAGCAAGAAATAGAGCAAAAACATTATCAGGCGGGTTACAACGTCGATTAAGTATTGCAATGGCACTCATTACAAATCCGCAAATTATCTTTTTAGATGAGCCGACACTTGGACTTGATGTTCGTTCTAGACGTGACCTGTGGAATCTTTTACTAGACTTAAAAGGAAAAATTACAATTGTGTTAACGACGCATTATCTCGAAGAAGTAGAAGCACTTGCTGACCGTGTAGGCATTATGCATGGAGGAGTGTTGCATGAAGTTGGAACGATCGAGGAGCTACAAGAAAAAACAAAGCAATCTACTTTAGAAGATATTTTCCTTACACTTACTTTAGAGGGGGTATAAAGAATGAGATATTTAGCATTCGCTTCACGTAATCGTAAGGAGCTATTACGGGACCCTTCAACACTCCTAGTAGGAATAATTCTCCCAATTATTATTATGGGGCTTTTTTCAATGATGCAGAAAAATATGCCTTTCGAGCTTTATAGCATAGAAAGCTTAACACCAGGTGTAATTGTTTTCAGTTTTTCTTTTATTACGTTATTTTTAGGGATGCTGATTGGAAAGGATAAAAGCAGTTCGTTCTTAATGCGGATTTTTGCTTCACCTATGTCAGCATCTGAATATATTATTGGATATGCTCTTCCCCACATCCCTATTGCGATTCTTCAAATTATTATGAGCTTCATATTAGCATTCTTCTTAGGTTTGTCCTTTAATGTGCACGTATTTGGCACCATTATCTTACTTATTATTATAGCTATGCTTTATGTTGGATTCGGTCTACTATTTGGCACTTACTTTTCTGACAAGCAAGTTGGTGCAATTTTTGCGATCTTTGTTAACTTTACAACATGGTTAAGTGGTACTTGGTTTGAGCTAGATATGATTGGTGGAGTATTTAAAACGATCGGTTATACATTACCATTTGTGCATGCAGTCGAAGCTACACGACATGCTTTAGCAGGCGAGTACGTTGAGCTAGTTATACCATTATTATGGGTAGTAGGATACACGACAATTATCTTCCTAATTGCTATATGGGGTTTTAAGCAAAAAATGAAAGGTTAACCATCATATACTCATTATCATGGTAGAAAAAGGATTTCTGTCCGTTCGTGGTATAAGTTTGTTTTCTACAAAAGTGGAGCATTTAACATTCAACTTTAATTACTATATAACAGATTGGTGGTCATGGTTTAGGTTCATGGAATAGTATCTTAACCCACTGGAGTTTTAACGCAGTCAAATCTTTATTCCTTTGATATAATACCAAATAGTAGAGAGATTTGTATGATCGAGTAAAAGTTTTTAAGAATGATGTATGAAGACTGAATTTTATATATAATGAACAATTAAGGGGGTGGATGAAAAATGGCAAACGAATTATGCTTGCCAAAGTTAAAGATATCCCATGCAAAGCCTGCGGCTGGGGGCGATTCTTTGCATGGGTGGACATTGAGGTAACTAGAGTGTTCAAAGCTTAAGCAACCTCTTTACGTCGCCCGTATAAGCTCGTTCCTAAATGTGGTTTTGCACCTTCATTTTATTTTTAAAATAAGGAGCGGAAGATATTATGAGTAAACCATTTATTAGGAACCATCAATATAATCTAATTAAGAGACAAGTAAGCATTATTCAACATGCTTTAAAGACTACAGCTGATCTAAATGTAATGGAAGTAGCGAAATATAGTGCGCTATCTAAAGTTCTTGATGCTATTTCTCATACGACGGATTCACAAGATCAAATGTTAAGGAAAATGACTGATTTAGAAACAGCTGGGGAGTTTCAACAGTATATAAATGCATTAGAGCCATTGCTGTTAGAATTTCCACAAGTGACTAAAAAACAATTAACAAAACTATTCTCAAAAAATAAAAAACTTAAGCTACCTGATTTAGCAAGTATAGATTTTCAATTCTTGACCTATCTAGGTTGGCTTGATATATCAAAAAATAAACTGTTTATCGTTTATGAACTAGACAATGAACTAATGGGTATAGAAGGTAACTTTACTATAACCAACAAAAAGGATATATGCTCGTTATGTAAAGGATTCAGCAAGGTTGTGTTCGTTTCAGCAATATCTAAAACAAAACCTAAAAATGCTTCACCTGATTATTATAAATCTTATGGAAACTATATGTGTATGAACAGTGAAGAGTGTAATCAGAACATAACAGATGTATCAAATTTAGAAAGCTTTATTCGAAATGTAAGAGGTTAACCTCCAATGTATTTGAAACCACGGGAAAAGTGAGGAAGGTGTTATGGATGCTCACCGACCGTGCTGTGGAAAGTGAGCATCAAGGGGCAGAAATCTTCTGCCCTTTCGTATCTTTTAGCTAAAGGCTGTCTTCGCATAAGTTGTTGTTGTTCGTACAAAAATTAAAAATGAATACAACTAGCTTTCGTGGCATCTTTTCTTTTTTTAAAACGATAACTGTTCCGTTAAACAACATCTTTACCTTCAAATTTAGGAACAATTGCAACAAAGCTTCCGAAACGAAAGCCTTACTAAATAGCAACAAAGTTAACGAAAAAGCCCTAATAAAACAACGAGACAGAAGGTGACGGTTTTGAGTGAAAAAATAAAAGTAGGTTTAATTGGCATGGGAGCGATCGGTGAAAGAGTGTTACGACAATTTCAACAGCATAATGAAATTGATATTGCGGCGCTTTGTGATCGAAACGCAGATAGTTTAAATAAATTTAAGGATGAATTGCCAAATGTATCTCTATACTTGGATCATTTAGATATGCTTAAGGATGAAAGTATTCAGTTAATTTATGTGGGGGTTCCTCCTAAATTCCATCATAAAATAGCAATAGATGTAATAAGAAACGGCCGACACCTGCTATGCGAAAAGCCGCTTGCAAATTCTACTGAAGAAGCATTGGAAATGGTAGAAGAGGCTGAAAAAGCTAATATTGTGCATGCCATGAATTTTCCAATGGTATATAGTCAGGAATTCCAAGTATTCAAAAATAAGATCATGAATGGTGAGCTCGGGTCAGTAAAAAAAATTGAGCTTAACTTGCACTTTACGGAGTGGCCTCGAAAATGGCAGCAAAACGAATGGATTTCTAGTAGGGAACAAGGGGGATTTATTCGAGAAGTTGCTCCTCATTTTATTCAAATCATACACGACGTTTTCGGGGAAATGAGCATTGTACGATCAAGTGTTGAATATCCTGAAAATGAAGACTTGTGTGAAACAAGCTTTATCAGCTCTATGAAGCTTTCAGGTGGAATTCCCGTTCTATTTAACGGGTTAGCAGGTATTGGTCAAAAGGAGCATCTTTCTCTAAAAGTTTTCGGAGACCAAGGAACATTGGAAATTGAAAATTGGGGAATCCTTTCAGAAACTAGAGCTGATGACAATGGAAGTATCATTCCAGTTGATAGTGTTGACAAAGAAAACGTAGTGGACGAACTGGTGAAGGCGATCAAAGGCGATTCAGCTAAGCTCGTATCTTTTAAGGAAGGTTATGCAGTTCAAAAGGTGTTAGATGAAATTTTATTGGCGAAGTAGAGGCACTATTGTGTCTCTTTTTTTTTTATGCCAGATATAGCATATCTACATGGTTAAAGTCGATCATCGCGGTGCATATCGACAAACCACTATGGAGCATCTTCTACAATAGTTAGTGAAGAATTCATTAGTGCTTGAATACACACCTAATAAAGATAGCAAAGAACGAGGAAACCACCCTGAAAACCGGTTCAGACTCCCACAATATATACCCTGTCTCTTTTTTTTCATAAAAAAACGTATAATAATTAATTCTTATCCGCTGTAATAACATATTGCTATTATAGATTTTTTATAGTGTAAGATAAAATAATTGATGTGGTATTCTATGGAAATTGATTATAGAGGTGGATAGAAATGAGGAGTATTGTTATTAATCAATTTGGTGGTCCTAAAGTACTTGAATTAACAGACGTTGAAATTCCTGTCGCAGGTCCACATGAAGTATTAATTCGCGTAGAGAAAACGAGTGTTAATTTTGCAGATATAAAAAAAGGAAAGGGAACAAAGGTCATGGAAGCTTTCCATTATCGATCGGTTTGGATGTAGCAGGAAACGGTGGAAGCTGTTGGGGATGAAGTTGAGAGGATATTTGTTGGCCAAAGAGTGATCGCGTTTCCTTCAAATGGCTCCTATGCTGATTACGTGGTGGCTAAAGAATTATTAACCTTTGTTCTTCATGAAGATATTGATTTTTCAACAGCTGCAGCTTGCCCAACAGTTTCAATCTTAGCGTATAAGCTACCTCATGATATTGCTAGGGTTCGAAAAGAGGAGACGGTCCTTATACATGCGGCCGCGGGAGGAGTAGCGACAACTGCTATTCAATTGGCAAAGTTACTAGGTGCAGGCAAAGTGATTGGTACGGTTAGCAATGAGGCTAAATTTTCAGTTGTGAGAGAATCTGGGGCTGATGAGGTCATGTTATATGATGGGTTTTCAAACAAAGTAAAAGAGCTTACGAATGGGACAGGTGTAGATATTGTTTTAGATTCTATCGCAGGTCGGATTACTGAACAAAGTTTAGCATGCTTAGCGAAGTATGGCAGGCTGATCCAATTTGGAAATTCCAGTGGTGAAGTAGGACATTTTCAAACAAGTGAGCTTCACTCAAGTTGTAGATCTGTACTAGGGTTCAGTTTAGGTACCACACGAAAGGAAAGGCCTCAGTTGTTAGAACAAGCATCTAAGCAAATCATAAGATATTTATCAAACAAACAATTAACGATGAAAATTGGCAAAGAGTTTCCTTTACAAGAAGCAAGGAAAGCCCATGAATATATTGAATCAAGAGAGAATATAGGAAAGATACTATTAACCGTCAGAGGATAACCTTATAATAGTAAGAGATTGTCAATTGTTGCATTTGTTTTGGTACTAGCTTACAAGCATAGGGGTTTATTAATAGAGTATTTTCTCATTAATTTTAGACTGTTTTCGCACCGATTGTTGCTTTTAGTCCTAAGAAATAAGTACGTACAAATCAAGTCGTTCTCATTAAACATATAGTCAAAGTTTATTTGCTGCTGTCCTAAGTTAGTCTCAATACAACAAAGTTTACAAAAGGAGCCATAATTATATTGTATTAAGAGCGATGTACAAATCAATTTGAGTGTTCGTTTAAAACAATGACTATCAGATAAACGTATAGGAAGATAGATTAACGAGGGGGAGTTAGATGATAATATATAAAAATCAATATATTACAGTGTTTCAAAGTTCATTATTTCAAACGACATCAACAGTTATTGAACTTCCAGAATTTGTATTAGTTGTTGACCCGACATGGTTACCAGCTGAGGTAGAACAAATAAAAGAATATGTTTATCGAAATAAAGGCGATCGAAAGTTATATCTATTATTTACTCACTCGGACTGGGACCATATTATCGGATATGGGGCTTTTCCTGATGCAACGATCATTGCTAGTTTTGAGCTAGTAAACAAAGACCATAAGGAAAAGGTACGTATTCTTGAACAAATCTATTCTTTTGATGATAGGAACTACATTGAGAGAGGGTATGAAATTACTTATCCGAAAGTTAACCACGTCATTCAAGTGGATGGAGAGCAATTGACTATAGAAGGTACAACACTTACTTTTTATAAAGCGCAAGGTCATACTGATTGTGGATTATTCACAGTTATTGAACCTCTAGGCATTTTTCTAGCAGGTGATTATCTTTCAGATTGCGAATTCCCTCTCATATACCATAGCAGTAAAGCGTATGAACTCACGCTAAATAAAATAGACGGAATTTTAGAGCAGCACGATATCAAATTAATGATTCCAGGGCATGGGGCTGTAACTGAAGATAAGTCCATTATCAAACAAAGAAAACTAGAATCAATGACGTACATAAAACAGCTTAGAGCGTTGCTCCAGGAAAACAACAAGGAACAAATTGAAAAAATGATTGAGAAATATCGCTTTCCAAGAATGATGAAAGATTTCCATAAGGAAAACCAACAATTATTAAGTAGAGAGCTAGGAATCTCATAACGTTAACAGCATAGAACAAATACAGTGTGCTAAGAAAGGACTTGAACATGGGTAATTACAAAGTAATTCTTTTTGATTTAGATGGAACACTTTCAGATCCTAAAATAGGCATAACCAAATCAGTTCAATATGCATTGAAGAACATGAATATTGTTGAGAATGATCTCGATAAGCTTGAATGCTTTATTGGTCCACCTTTACAAGTTTCTTTTGCAGATTATTATCATTTTGATGAGGAGAAAATTGAACGAGCAATTGAATTATATAGAGAGAGGTTCAAGGACAAGGGGATGTTTGAGAATGTCCTATATCCAAATGTTCCTCGCCTGTTAAGTCAACTTAAGGAACAAAATTATAAGTTAGTTGTAGCAACCTCAAAGCCAACAGTATTTGCAGAAAAGATAATCAACTACTTCCATATAGAACAGTTTTTCGACCTAGTAGTTGGTAGCAATCTTGATGGATCAAGGGCATCAAAAACAGAAATTATTCAGCACGTTTTAGATGAGTACAACGAAAATGAGCTGAATGATTTTATTATGATTGGTGACCGTAAGCATGATATTATCGGCGCGAATAATACCGGAATTGATTCCATAGGCGTCACATATGGTTACGGCTCATTTGAAGAACTGAGTATTGTTAAACCTACTTACATTGCAAATAATGTTGAAAAGATTAGGGAGATTTTTTTAGCGAATAAAGTTATATAAAACTCTTTCAAAAAGGTAAGACTCATCGGATATATGGAGTCCTACCTTTTTTAAAATTATTTTCTTTATGTCGGAAATATTGCTCTAAATGACTGGAGATTATAGAGCTAATATGCTCATTTTATTAAAGGCTCTTTTCGAAAATTTGTTGCTATTGTTATCAATTTAGTACCAAAAAAGTGGTTTTATATTGTTAGTCATCAATGTACAGAAGAGAAGGTGCCAACTAGTTGAGTATGGTTTATTTATAAAACAGCCATATTAAATATTAATGTTTGACAAAACTAATAACGTTAGTTATTATAAAACTAATATTATTAGTTTATGAATATGAGGTGAGAATGAAATGAGGAAAAAGCAAGAAAAATATTTATATCAGTTGACGTTTTTACCCCGTTTAATGCCTGTGAATAGCTATCTTGTCGAGGAAGATGATGAATTGACATTAATTGATGCAGCTTTGCCATACAGTGCCAAGGAGATTTTGCGTACAGCTGAATCAATTGGTAAACCCATTACAAAAATATGTTTAACCCATGCCCATGATGACCATGTTGGTGCTTTAGATAACTTGAAAAATAAACTCCCAAATGCCAAGGTTTATATCTCAAGTCGTGATGCTAAACTATTAGCTGGAGACAAATCTTTACACGCTGATGAACCAAACACTCCTATTCGAGGTGGAGTTCCTAAAGGTATTCAGACAAAACCAGATGTGCTACTTAACGAAGGAGATGTAATTGGTTCATTACTAACAATTTCAACTCCTGGGCATACTCCAGGGTCCCTGACCTTCTTAGATACGCGTTCAAACACATTAATTGCTGGAGATACATTTCAAATAAGGGGAGGAATAGCTGTTGCTGGACAATTAAGAGTTTTGTTCCCCTTCCTCGCAATGGCAACATGGAACAAAGAACAAGCACTTCAAAGTGCAAAGAAGCTAATGAAGTATAAGCCAGCACTACTAGCAGTCGGTCACGGAAATCTACTAAATAATCCCGCCTCAGCAATGAATCATGCTATTCAAGAAGCTGAAAGAAAGATTGGCTAATTCAATTGACAAAGGAGAAAGAGCATGTCACCTAGAACAGGTTTAGATTTACAAACAATATTACAAGCTGCAGCAGAGATTGCAAATGAACAAGGGCTTGAAGCAGTAACATTAGCTATATTAGCAAAGAAGCTGAACATTCGTCCTCCTTCATTATATAACCATATTGATGGGTTACCTGGATTAAGAAAACAGCTAGCCATTTTTGGACTTGAGAAACTTCATAATGAACTGACAAGTGCTGTAATAGGGATCGCAGGGGAAGATGCTGTACATTCATTAGCGAAAGCCTACGTGAACTTTGCTCGTTCTAACCGTGGATTATATGAAGCAACATTAATGGCACCTGATGCATCTGATGAAGCAGCGCAAAAGGCAAGCCGTAACATCGTTAACCTTGTGTTAGCTGTCCTGCAAACTTTTCGATTAGAGGATGAAGCCGCTCTTCATACCGTTAGAGGCTTAAGGAGCATCTTACATGGATTCTCTTCATTAGAGCAGCATGCTGGGTTTGGTTTGAATCTGAGCCTTGATGATAGCCTATATTATATCGTAAGCACATATCTTAATGGTATTAACAAAATGCAGAAATAACAGTGATAGATGATTAGGCTTGGTTGTATGGAGTATGGAGGGGGACTCTATGTTTTGTCATACCAATGCCGAAAAATTTTTTATCCATTCAAGGTGAATTCTTCGTCTGATACGTAATGATTGAGTTAAAAAGTCTCTGGATTTTCCAACATCTTAGCAAGTTATATGCAACATCGTTATGATAAAATGATAGGAAGTAAGTGCTGTTACTGAAAGGGTGTATGACGATAAAATGGAAAACCATAGTTTACTTTTAATAGATGGATTCAATATATTAAGCAGGTGTTACTTTGCAACTTCCTATGGTAGGGATGAGGATCAGCTTGCAAAAAATAGCCAAGGATTATACATTAACGCGTTACGAGTCAAGTTTAATAAAATCTTTGCGTTAATTGAAGATCTACGAGCGACACATGTAGCAATCGTATGGGATGTAAAGCGTGATGAAGTCATTAGGCGTGACATGTTTGAAGATTATAAAGCGACGAGAGGCGAACTCCCAGACCCTCTCATTCAGCAATTCGAAACGTCAAAAATAATACTTGATAAAATTGGGATTTCTCAAATTTCTGTAGATCGCTATGAAGCAGATGATGTAATAGGCGCTTTAGCAACAAAATGGAGTCGTGAGCATCAAAAGCAGTGCTATATATACAGTAATGATCGTGACTTATTACAATTATTAGATCAAAATATTTCGCAAGTTATTGCAATTAAATCTAAAGGTGATACCATTTACAGATTACAAGACTTTCATAATGAATACGAAATATCTCCAAGTCAATGGGTTGATGTGAAGGCACTATTAGGGGACAAAAGTGATAACATTCCCGGCGTCACTGGTGTTGGTGAAAAAGCAGCACTTCCTTTAGTGAAAATGTATGATGGCATAGATAAACTATATGAACAAATTGATGACTTAGATAAGTCCTTCAACCGATATAAGAAAAAATTAATTGCAGGCAAGGAAATGGCTTTTTTAAGTAAGAAGTTAGCTGAAATTATTGTCGATATACCACAAATCAATGAATTTGAGATTTCTGAACTTCTCCTTCAATTAGAAGAAGAAATAATTCACGAAGAGTTTGAAAAATATGGATTGAAAGCAAAGGTTAAAAGATAAGTAGAAAAACTGTTGCAATAGCATACTTGTAAGAAAGCACATGAGATGTAATAAATTTTCATGTGTTTTTATTTTTATTTGGCTCTTTTTGGTAACTTTGTTGTAGAACAGTAAAATGAGGTGATATGTGCCATAGAGAGTTAAAGGTACCATGAGTACTTTTTGGTGTGTCTTTATTTCTTAGTATGAAAACCAACCTCTTTGTTATTAAATCTAGTATTAAAATATGATATAATTACTAATATTTAGAAAATTAGTACCATGTTAGAGGAGAAAAAATATGGGCTATATCATGGATTTGAGAAAGTTAGTAGGTAATTGTCCTCTGATTATGGTAGGTGCATGTGTCATTCTTTTAGATAAAAGTAATAGAGTATTATTACAATTGCGCAAAGATAATCGACGTTGGGGGTTGCCAGGAGGCTCTTCAGAGATGGGAGAAACGCTAGAAGAAGTGGCAAGGCGTGAGCTGTTTGAAGAAACAGGGTTAACAGCAAATTCTCTTAAGCTATTTAATGTTTTTTCAGGTGAAGAATTTTATTATAAATATCCAAATGGTGACGAAGTATATAATGTAGTTTCAGTATTTATATGTACTTCATATGATGGAGTGTGTAAGAAGGATGTAAGTGAAGTAGCTGATCTACAATTTTTTCATCTTAATGAACTTCCGGAAAAAATAAATCCACCTGATTATCCCATTATAAAGGAGTATTTGCAAAAAGAAGCTCTTTATAAAGGAGAATAACAATTTAAAAATTTTATGAAGTAACATCAATTATGCATACAACACAAAGGAAAGTTAATCGCAGATGAATTATATTAAGGATATGAGAAAGCTCATCGGTCACCAAACTCTTTTTACCGTTGGCTGTGGAGTAATTATCGAAGATGGAGAAAGAATTTTACTGCAGCATCGAACTGATGAGGATAATTGGTGTATCCCTGGTGGGGTTATGGAAATAGGAGAGTCGTTTGAACAAACAGCTAAAAGAGAAACGTTTGAAGAAACCGGCTTACAAGTAGAGAAATTAGATTTATTCGGTATATATTCAGGTGAAGCATGTTTCGTTAAATATCCTAATGGTGATGAAGTTTATAGCGTGCAACTCATCTTTAAAACGAGCTGTTATAAAGGAGAATTAAAGCAAATGGATATTGAAAGTCGGGAGCATAGATTCTTTTTGAAAGAAGAGCTGCCCCAAAATTTAAATCCACGTCAAAAAGCTTTTATTCTCGATTGGGCGGAGAAAAAGCAGTTACCTGTTATTAGTTGATTTTGATACTTTTGAATATAGAAAACGCCTTAGCCTCATTGTGTTTAACGAATGGGGTTTTGTGTGATTATGATCCTTCTAAACAGTCATGTAATCGATTTGTCAGCTTATTTAGTTAAGGGTGTAATAAACAATAAACAGAAAACCCAATATATCCGATGGCTGTTAGAAATAACATAAATGTCCCGATGTAATCCTCTTATTACACCACCTGCAAAATATCCTAAAGGGCATAAAGTACCTAACAGTGACGACAGAAAGGAAAATCCAGTTCCAATAAAGTGTTCGGGTAGATTTATTCGTATGCATGTTTGGATATAGCCCAAGCAAACCTAAACAAAACATAAGGAATGATAAGTCTCTTAATTGTGGTTATAGATAATAACCAGAGAGCACCTGGAAATATAGAAACGATTGGAAAGACTCAGTTTAAGTGGAAATTTATTTTGTATACTAGATAAGGTAGTGCCAGCTATTATACCAATTGATATAGATGTTAACCATAACCCGTACTTTGCTAAGTTAGAGGAAACGACTGGAAACATTGAAATTCCCATCGTTGCCATAACTGCTCCTTTTAATTATATTTAATGGTAATTATTTCATAAATTTAATAAAATTTCTATTTATGCATTGAATAATAAACGAAAGTATTGTAGAATAATAATTGGATTTTTTAATAGAAGGGTAGGGTAGAATGATTGGTGTGAAATAGCGCCTGGACTAGGTAAGGTAACTCTAGTTGACGAGGAGGAGGTTTATCGATTTTTCGGCGGATACCTCCCGGTTGCTTCGACTACAACCGTAATCATATACGAAAACAAAGAGGTGACTTTTTGGACAATCGTATGTGTGTAATCGACAAAAAATATTAACTTGCAAGGGGACGAGAGCAGTCCTCTATAATTCTTGTCCCTTTGTATTGGAGGGCATTATATGGATAGCATTATTTTTGATTTGGACGGTACACTTTGGGATTCTAGTCGTGAGATTTTAACTTGTTGGAATGATGTATTAGCCAGGTATGATGAAGTTAATTACAGTATAACAGTAGACGATTTAACTGGCACGATGGGCTTGCAATCGAAGGAGATTGGGGAGAAGCTATTCCCTCATCTTGGGGCAAGTTTGCAACAACGAATATTAGCAGATTGCTGTCAAGTTGAATGTAACCACTTAGCAAATCATGGTGGGGTACTATATGACCGTGTGGAAGAAGTCCTTAGTGAGTTATCTCAAACTTACAAATTGTTTATCGTTAGTAATTGTCAAGACGGCTATATCGAAGCATTTTACAAATATCATAAGCTAGATAAGTATTTTATTGATTATGAAAATCCTGGAAGAACTGGGCTATCAAAAGGTGAAAATATCAAGCTGGTCATCAACAGAAATCAATTAGTAGACCCGATTTATGTAGGTGATACTGAAGGTGACCGAACAGCAGCGAAGTTTGCGGGAATACCGTTTGTATTTGCTAAATATGGGTTTGGTGAAGTTACTCAATACGATTATAGTATCGATACATTTGATGCAATAAAGGAACTATGAAATGTTTCTTACTAATGATATAGTCTGCTGAAATCAATTTTGATTCAGCAGGCTTTTTCACAGCTAATTTAATCTAATTTAGTATTGAGCAATGCCAATAATTCTTCAATATGTAATCAAAAATCACTTACTTAATTATGCTATAATCAATATAAGTGCTAAATTGGATGTTACTGCAAATAATTAAAACTAATTTAAGTGGTAAGAATGTCTGTGTAAAATTATTGACTTCTATCATTTAAAGAGCTTAATTAGTTATATTGTATAGATTCAAACATGAAAGAGAGTGAAAAGAAATGGGTCGTAAGTGGAACAATATTAAAGAAAAAAAAGCATCAAAGGATGCGAATACGAGTCGTATCTATGCTAAGTTTGGTCGAGAAATTTATGTGGCTGCCAAGCAGGGTGAACCAGATCCTGAAGCAAACCAAACTTTAAAATTTGTTCTAGAGCGTGCAAAAACCTACAATGTGCCGAAAGCCATTATTGAACGTGCCATTGAAAAAGCTAAAGGTGGTTCTGATGAAAACTATGATGAACTTCGTTATGAAGGTTTCGGACCAAATGGATCTATGGTCATTGTAGATGCTTTAACGAATAACGTAAACCGCACTGCATCAGATGTACGAGCTGCCTTCGGTAAAAATGGTGGTAATATGGGTGTCAGTGGGTCAGTTGCATATATGTTTGATGCAACAGCTGTTATTGGTTTAGAAGGTAAAACAGCTGATGAGGTACTCGAACTATTAATGGAAGCTGATTTAGATGTTCGTGACATATTAGAAGAAGATAACGCTGTTATCATTTATGGAGAACCTGATCAATTTCATACAATACAAGAAGCTTGTACAAATGCAGGTATCACTGAATTTTCAGTAGCTGAAATTACAATGCTTGCACAAAACGAGGTAGAACTTCCACAAGATGCACAGGTGCAATTCGAGAAGTTAATAGATGTATTAGAAGACTTAGAAGATGTTCAACAAGTTTATCACAACGTTGACATTAAATAACAAAGGGGGACAGACCCCCTTTTTTGCTTTGACGTGTTAACGTTGAGGGGACAGACCCCTTGTTATTTCATCCATTGATTTGTCATTGTTTATTTGCATAGAAAGTGTGATCGTGTAGTCATTTGGATCTTTTAAAATGAGTTCACGTGCATTCCATGGTTGGTCAATGGGACCTTCAATTACTTTAGTATTCGCTGCTAAAGCTCTTTCGAAAAATTGATGAACATCCTCTACTGATAGGTTTACAACGATACCCTATTACTGCACTTATCTTGGCTATTATCCTTCAGCAACAAAATATCTTGATACTTTTCACCACGAATATGAGCCATAATTGTGTTACCATCCTTATCTGGTAGCTCGAATATTGAGTTAAAGTTGATAACCTCGTTGTACCATTTCAGTGAATCATCCATGTTTTTTACTGAAAGTTTGACGAATAATGGCATTGGATAATATTCCATGTTACTTCCTCCTTTGACTAATGATAATTCAAAGATACGCCATCACGTTACGTGAGGGTCAAGAAGTTAAAAGTAACTTAGTATCATCTCTTCAATGATTATTTCTTCCCTAAACAATATTTACATCCTTCAAATTAGTAGTCGATAAAATAGTTGAAGACTTATTGTATGGTATCGTACTATTTAAATATATTAATAATTTTAAGGGGGCTTTTAAATTGATTAAAGGGATAGGTCACACCGCTTATACTGTTAAGAATATGGAAAAATCGCTCCATTTTTACTGTGATATTTTGGGGTTTCAAAAGTTATTTGAATTAAAGAATAGTGATGATGAACCTTGGATTGTTTATTTAAAAATAAGGGAAGGGCAGTTTATTGAGTTATTTTATGGTGGTAAAAAAACGAATGAAGTAGATGGAAGTACAATTGGTTATGCTCATTTATGTTTAGAAGTTACTGACATCCATGAAATTGCAAATCATTTAAAGAAAAATGGCTTAAAATTAGATGTAGAGCCTTTGCAAGGGTTAGATTTGAACTTTCAATGTTGGGTTAAGGATCCCGATGGTAATGCAATTGAATTTATGCAAATGAACCCTGATTCGCCACAAATGAAGAATTAAGCTGTGTAGTTATTTTTTATTACAATGTTTTTTTTCGTAAACTTTGTTGCTAATTTAATTAAAAATGGACTGTATGATGAGTTTTATAAGAGCTCAACCATTGTAAAAGTAGCAAATGTGCCACGAATGCTAGATGTATATGCTTAATGAAAAACAACAATCAATGCGAAAACAGCCTTACATATTGACGCAAAATGGAGATTTCATCCCATCGAGGTTGATTTTAAAGAAGAAAAGATGTCGCAAACATTAGTTATATACATATTTAACTTTAGTACGAAACAGTCAATACGAGAATTACCTTTTAAATAGAGAAGGGTGAGCTTTTGAAACTACGGCAAATGGCAGTGGCTTTTCTAATCAATGAGGAGCAACAAGTGTTATTTCTTCAAAAAAAGCCAAAAGACACATTTCTAGCAGGCTTGTTAGTGCCAATTGGTGGCCATATTGAAGGAGAAGAAATATGTGATCCTAAATCTGCCTGTATAAGGGAGATAGCAGAAGAAACAGGTCTATCTAGTAGTTGCATAGATAACTTAACTTTGCGATACATTGTTCATCGATTGAGTGAAACTAAAGAAATAAGGATACAATATGTGTTTTTTGGCAATGTGTCTAAAGACTCTAAGTTAATCGATAGCGATGAAGGGTCATTATGTTGGACAAATTATAATGAAATTTCTAACATTAATGTCTCAGTGACAACTAAAGAGATTGCTAAGCACTATGAAAAAACTGCAAAACTATCAAAGAACGTATATGTAGGTTCAATGAAATCATTAAATGGAGATCCGGTAGTCACATGGGGGTTGTTAGAAGACTGGGAAAAACCTCGTTAACTTAACAGATCAAAGGTAGGGAACGATAGTAATAGAATTATAGCTATTTAAATGGCTGAAAGTTAATTTGCAGTCGAAAAAGTAGTAGGAAGTTCACTTAGTCAACTCAAAAAATTTATACATAAGCGGGAGTAAATATGGAAAAAGAATTAATTAAGGTCTTTGACGAGTCCCAAAATGAATGTGGTGTAGCTACTAGAGATGAAGTACATAAATTTGGTTATTGGCACGAAACATTTCATTGCTGGTTTATTAGTAAAGATAATGGAAAAGATTATATTTATTTTCAAAAACGGAGTGCAATTAAAAAGGACTATCCTAACCTTTTAGACATTACAGCTGCTGGACATATATTAGCTAATGAAACGATGAGCGATGGAGTGAGAGAAGTTCATGAAGAGCTTGGTATTCAAGTAACGATGGAAGAACTTGTTTCATTAGGAATCTTCAAATATTGTGTGATTCATGAACAATTAGTCGATAAGGAAATAGCAAATGTTTTCCTATTCGATTATAAAAGTAATATGGAAAACTTCAAACTACAAAAGGAAGAAGTATCAGGAATTGTGAAAGCCGATTTTAATCACTTCAGTGAACTGTGGTTAGGAGGTAGAACACATTTAAACATAGTTGGATTTGAAATTGATGAGAATGGGAGAAGATTGCCTATAGATCAAATTGTGAGTAAAGCCGAATTTGTGCCACATGAGCAGGTGTATTATGAAAGTATTATTTCGAAAATAAATAAATACATCAAAAAAAATTGATTTAATCATTGACATTTAATAACATCGCATATATGATGATTATATCAAAAAAAATTGTTTTAATAAGTCCTTAGTAAATTTTTTGTATATAGATGGCTGTTTTCGGATTAATTGTTGCTTTTCGTAATAAAGCTAAGCATAAATAAAACTAATTTTCGGTTGCACCTTTTCTTCTCTAAAGACTATAACAATTATATTAAGTAGAAACTTAAATACAAGTGAAAAAAAGCAATAAAGTTTACGAACAGAAAGACAACGCTTATCATCGTCATATAGAAGAAAAGGTGCTAGCAGTATAAGAGTTGATGAAAAACAATAAGCAATATTTAGAACAATATATAAAAGGGAGTGGTAATGTGGAGAACATTATTCCATTAAATGATATATCAGCAGAACGAACATTTGAGACTTATGAAATGAAGTTTAAAGCACTTGCGGACAAAAAAAGGTTACAAATTATGAATATTTTAACGCAAAAAGGGGGTATGTGTGTATGTGATTTAGCCCCATTAGTAAATATGACTCAATCTAAATTATCATATCATCTGAAAATATTATATGATGCAAACATTTTAACAAGAGAAACGAGAGGAACATGGAGCTACTATGAGCTAAATATGGAAGAAGTCAACCATTTGCTTTCTGAGGAACTATGTTGCTTATTTAGGCCAAAATCTTAATTTTTTTAGACTATTAATCAACTTTTTTTGATTAATATATCAATTTTTTTTGATTTATATAAATATATAAGCCAATTATAAGGAGGAAGAAAATGTGGATTAATACATTACATAGCTTTTTGTATATTGCATTAGAATTAACAGTTTTATTTGTCGTAATTTCGTTTGTCATTAGTTTATTACAAGGCTTTATTCCATACGAAAAAATTGAGAAAAAGTTAATAGGAAAAAACAAAATAATCGCAGCTTTTTCAGCAGTCATATTTGCATTTATAACACCGTTTTGTTCATGCTCGACAATTCCAATTGTAGTTAATATGTTAAAGAAAAAATTACCTTTTGGGATCGTAATGATCTTCTTATTTTCTTCTCCTGTTCTTGACCCGACTATTTTAACGGTGATGGGAGTTATTCTAGGTTGGAAGGTAACGATTATTTATACAATCGTCACAACAATGATCTCGATTATTATTGGATTTATTCTTGAGGCACTAGGTTTTGAAAAGTATGTCAAAAATGTTGTGATGTCTGGGTATGAGGAACGACAGAAAAAATTTAACTTTAAACTAGCAATAAAGGAAACAATTGATCTTATGAAAAATGTATACCCATACCTTATTATTGGTGCTGCAATTGGTGCAGTAATTCATGGTCTTGTACCTACAGAATGGATTTCTAGTGCATTTGGTAATGAACACTGGTGGTTAATTCCTATTGCAGCTATCGTTGGAATACCGTTATATATAAGGCTTTCTAGCATGATTCCTATTTCACAAATATTAATAATGAAAGGGATGGCGTTAGGTCCAGTAATGGCAATGATGATCAGTTCAGCAGGAGCCAGCTTACCAGAAGTCATTTTATTAAAAACAATCTTTAAAAAAGAGCTAGTTACAACGTTTGTACTATCTGTAGTCATTATGTCAACCATTTCAGGCTTTATTTTCTATATGATCTAACAATTCAGGTAGGAGTATCCGAGTAAGGAGGTGAAGTCGGTGTTACGTTTAATAAATAAATTGATAAAGAGTGATAAAGCTGAATCAAACTGCTGTACTGTAAAGATTAAAGAAGCTAGTGACAACAAAATACAACAAGCTAAGTAATATGACATACCACATATAAACGTGTGGTATTTTTTTATTGGAATCCATTTACAATTTATAGAAATTGTATTATTATTACTTATAATAAAGTACTACGTTATACATAGTAATATTGTTGTAATTGCGAGGTGAGTGCAATGAGTGAGATAAGCATTAGTCGAGAGTTGATTCGTGGAAATATTGATACGATTATTCTTTGCGTACTGTTGGAACACGATAATTATGGTTACGAAATAATAAAAGCAATTGCAAAGAAAAGTAATGGAACATACGAATTGAAGGAAACTTCATTATATACAAGTTTGAAAAGACTGGAATCACAGAAGCTAATTCAATCTTATTGGGGAAATGAAAGCCAAGGGGGGAGAAGGAAGTATTATAAGATAACCTCATTGGGAGCAGAAACTTATCGAAAGAACCTTAGCGCTTGGAAAACTGCAAAAACGCTAATTGATCAATTAATTGAGTGAAAGGAGGCGTCAAGGTGAATGATTTAGAAAAGCATGTAAACCGCTTATTTAAAGGGTATGTGGAAAGTGCACAAATTAGAGAATTGAAGGATGAAATATTAAGTAATCTAGAAGCGAAAGTAACAGATCTTACTAACGATGGTATAGCTTATTATCAAGCAGTTAAACTTGCGACACAAAATATTGACAGTATCCAAATGTTAATTGGAGATCACAAGGATGTTTTTACAAATCAATATAAAACTGAAATGCTCCAGTACGGTTTGTTGTATGTCATTATCTCTTGGATCGTCACGATACCTATGAGTATTGTTGGAATGGGTAAGCTACTGTCGACTGTTTTGCTCATTTCCTTGTTCATCATCGGGATATTGTTCTTACTATTCAGTAGTATGAAAGATGAGGCTTTCATTAATAAAGTATCAAGATTCAATTTAAAATCAGCATTTTTATATAAAAAAATTGTTTGGAATATATGGATATTATTTATAGTTGTTTGCTCAATAAGTACAATTGGCATGCAGTTTGGAAGTGATATTTGGTTTGGGAGATCTATTGATATTAATGGACCATACCAATTTATAATTTTAGTTATCAGCCTTGTATTACCGGTCGTTTCAATTATTATCCCTTTACTTTTCAGTAAAGCCGTAAAGCTTATTCAAAAATATGAAGTAGGTGGCTGAAATGAATGTTAGAAGCAAATTAATTATATTGTTATTAATTTCAGGGTTAGGGCTGTATGGAGTAGTTAATGTGATCGTATTGCCAAAAATAAATGCAAATGAAAAACAATATGCCATAGAACAACAAGACCCACTAACACATGACTTTGACCGTATTCTAAGTTATAAAAATCAATACATGGGAAATGCTGCGAATCTGGGTATGCTTTTTGATCACTTACCATTAAACGATATTCAAAGAACTTATCAATCGTATCCAGAGTTACTTACTTTTGAAATTATCTATCAGGAAAAAATATTAAATAGTAACAAAGAAAATGTTGAAAGAGCTTTTATTTACAATGCGACAGCTGCTTTTACGCTCATTGATAACTTAGAAGGTTTATATTTTTCACTTGATGATGAAAGATATAAAGTTTCACGTACAAGTCTTGAGCAATGGTATGGGATAGATTTGAGAAGTTTAACGCATAAAAGTATATGGGAAGAAAAAATCCAAAACAGGTTAGTTCATAATAATAATATTAAAGAAGGAATAACAACGGTATTTGAAAGAGAAACATATTGATTGTTCTTATACTCATGAGAAGTGTTGATTAAAGCCGAATAGTAAGCTTTAACAGAAAAAGCAAGTCGATTCCATTAGTGAAGGAATCGACTTGTTTTGTTTTATGCATTAATTACTACTTCATAATTTGGTAATAATGATCTTTCTCTCATAATTATTATTGATTCATATGAATGGAATACAAACTGGTTCATAGTTTTCATTGCAAAACAATAAGCAAAGCAATTTTGTAACTTTCTGATGGTGGTATTGCCTACAAAAAAGTGATAACACCTTGTTTAAAGGATAATACATAGATTCAGCATGGAAGGAAACGATATTGTTTAAAAGGAGGTTAACTGTATGGACAACAAACATGTTAAAGCAGGAGATCAGGTGTATGTGATATATCGCAACCCTCATACCCCAAATGTAGCAAATATTGAGCAAGCTGAAATAGTAGAACATCCAGAAAATAACAATGATGTTGCACTTTTTCTTCATGAATCTTTTCATTTAATTGACGAGGATGATGCAGTTTATCCTACGTATGAAGAAGCAGAAAAAGCGTTCAATAATATATTTGATTACGAACAAGACTAAACTAACATGACTATTGGATTTACGGTAGGTTATAACATTAATTATTCATGGGACTGAGACTTATATTTTATGAAGTTACAATTCGGACATTACGATAAGGAAGTGAAATATATGGTAAAGCCCTTTATGCCACAGCTTGTCTACTATGAACCTAATGCTATAACTTACAAGCTTGGTGAAGAGCTTTTAGATAAATTTAACGACTTAGGCGTCGAAATAAGAAAAACGACCTCTCATAATCAAGTAAGGAATATACCAGGTGAAGGTCATTTGCAACAATATCGTAACGCTAAATCAACGTTAGTGATAGGTGTTAGAAAAACGTTAAAATTTGATTCATCAAAGCCTTCGGCTGAATATGCACTTCCTTTGGCGACTGGATGTATGGGACATTGTCATTATTGTTATTTACAAACGACAATGGGAAGCAAACCTTATATTAGAACGTATGTCAATGTAGAAGAAATTCTTGATCAAGCTCATCAATATATGGTTGAGCGTTCACCAGAGGAGACAAGATTTGAAGCCTCTTGTACTTCAGATATTGTAGGGATCGATCACTTAACACATACTTTAAAACGAACAATAGAGTATTTTGGACAAAGTGATTTAGGTAAATTACGGTTCGTCACAAAATTCTCCCACGTAGATCATTTGTTAACTGCTAACCATAACGGAAAAACTCGCTTCCGCTTTAGTATCAATGCAGATTATGTCATAAAAAATTTTGAACCAGGTACGTCGCCATTATCAGATCGAATTGATGCAGCTAAAAAAGTTGTAGATGCAGGGTATCCATTAGGTTTTATTGTAGCCCCTATTTACTTGCATGAAGGGTGGAAAGAGGGATATCGAAATTTATTCATCAAACTAGATGAACAGCTACCAAAAACACAAAGAGATGATATTACCTTTGAGATGATTCAACATAGATTTACGAAGCCAGCTAAACGTGTGATCGAAAAAAACTATCCAAAATCAAAGCTCAAAATGGAGGAAGAAGATAGAAGGTATAAATGGGGGAGGTATGGAATCGGAAAATATATCTATCAAAAAGATGAAGAGGCAGAACTTAAAGATACATTGGAAAGTTATGTAGATCAATTTTTTCCAGAAGCAAAAATTGAGTATTTTACTTAAGCTGTTTTCTGATGGATAAATGTAGAACCTTAACTAGCAATAAAACATGAGAGTTACAATAAGTCTTCGGTGTTGATCTAGCTTGCAATATTACTTTTATGCCATGGGCCTTTTCTTAAAAAGTTTGATAAAGTCTTGCTTTTTCCGTAGCATTTCTGGTACCTTCTCTCTTTTAAAACTGACAATTGTAGTAAAGAAGCCTACGAAAAGAGCCTAAGAAAATATATATGAGGAGCTATTTTATGGACTTGCAAAGTGGTAAATTTTATTGGCCGACAACTTATAACAATCCTCCATCATATCCTGTGTTAGAAGAAGACATCAATTGTGATGTTCTTATTATAGGTGGAGGGAGTTCTGGTGCACAATGTGCTTATTTACTCAGTGAAACTGATTTAAAGGTGGCTGTTGTCGATAGAAGACAAATTGGACAAGGCAGTACAGCTGTAAACACTGCTTTAATACAATATTTGGGAGATAAAATGTTATTCGAACTAGTCAATAGTTTTGGTGAACAATCGGCTATTTTACATACAAAATTATGTGAAGAAGCAATGAATGACATCGAAAAAGCTGCAATGCAAATGAAAATAGACCCGGAATTCAACCGTAGAGATAGCCTTTATTATGCTAGTGATGAAGAAGGAGTAAAAAAGTTAAACAAAGAATATCACTTTCTTCATAAACATCACTTTCATGTCGATCTATTAACTGAAAGTCAGATTAGTGAGCGGTATCCTTTTGCTAAGAAGTTAGCTTTGCATATTTATGATGATGGGGAAATTAATCCTTATAAATATACACATGGTCTGCTAATGGAGTCTCAACAGAGAGGAGTTCAAATATATGAGCGAACTAGAATTAACGGTCATAAGTTAGATAACGGTTCAACAACTTTTTTTACAGCAAATAAACATGCTATTAGGGCAAAACATGTGATTATTGCTGCTGGATATGAAGGATTAGAATTTAAAAAAGAAAAAAATGGGTACTTAACTAGTTCCTATGCTATCGTAACTAATCCTGTAGATGACTTTTCAGGCTGGTATAACAAAACATTGATTTGGGAAACTGCTCGCCCTTACATTTATATGCGGACAACACCTGACGGTCGAATAATTATTGGAGGCTTGGACGAGAATGCCCACTATGCTAATGATCGTGATTCGAAAATTATTCATAAAAAGAAGAAATTAGTAGAGGAATTCAATAAATTGTTCCCAAACATAGCAGTTAATCCAGATTATTATTTAGGTGCTTTTTATGGTGGCACCCGTGATGGATTACCTATGATTGGACAATATGAAGAATTCCCAAGCTGTTATTTTATATATGCATATGGTGATAACGGAATGGTTTATAGCGGAGTGCTAGCAAACATATTAAGAGATGTCATAACAAAGGGCTCACATCCAGCGATGGAGCTGTATGGAAAACATCGAGCTTCATCTATGTAGACTGTTGTAAATAAGGGCATAAGTGCATCTAGTTTTAATTATTTTGTCTGAAGTGTCAGGAATGTTTAAGCTAACTAAGAGCTGTGTAGTAAAAGGGTTCGTATGCTACACAGCTCAATTGTTTTGTGAAGGCTGTTTTCGCACTAATTGTTGCTTTACGTAATTAGAGATAAATACGATTATAACTAACGTTCGTGGCATCTTTTCTTCTGTCAACGATGCAAACAGTATAATACTATTTTTTTATGATACTAATTTGCACAATAGAGAAAAGTTTGGGAAAAGAGCCTTTGTAAATGACATAGGGCAATATGATATTATGCGTTGAAAATTATACATTACATAATCTAAACGAAAAATAAATTACTCTTAAGAGTAATTTATAGTTGCTTTTAAATGGAATAAATATTACTATATAAAGTAAGGAGGTGTTATTATGGAAAATTTAAGACTAAATGTCGCTTTATTGCGTAGAAGAGTTCCGAATTTAACGAGTGCTGCAAAATCTGTAGGTTTACGGCCAGCTACTGTCTCTAATTTATGTACCGGAAAAATTCCTGTAGGGCGTTCTGAAGTTCGTACGTTGGTTGCACTTGCATCATTGGCAGAATGTAGTTTAGACGAATTAATATTAAGAGGGGAGAAGGTTAACATGGTTGAAACGGGAATAAAAGCATTAGATTTGTTTGCACCGTTAACGAAAGGGGGAACTGTCGGTTTAGTAGCCCGTCCTGGAATGGGGCAGCTAGTCGTCATTGCTGAAATGCTCGAGCGACTAAAAAAAGAAGGCTATTATTCAATTATGTTAAAACCAGAAGGCGAGCACCCAGAAATAAATGATATCGAAAAGATTGTGGATCTCGTAATAAATTCAATCGATGATGCTTATGAAAAGATGGTTAGCATAGGGAAAACGAAAGAAATTACTTTTGTATCAGACCGCTCTCATGTTATTTCAGGTGAAATACATCGTTTGCAAGAACGACTACACGATGTAGGTGTAGAATCAGTAACTACTTTCCTTGTTGATCTAAAGGGTGAGGCAGTCGATGAAGACTTACCGTATGGTCCTTTAGAAACATTATGGCAATTTGACGCTGACCTTGCAGCAAGGCGTAAGTTTCCAGCAGTGAACCCCATTTTTTCAACATCCTCAGTTCTTGAAGGAGCACATATTGATCCAACCCACCTTACGATTCAACAGCGTGCAAGAAAATTATTACGTCGCTACCGTGAATTGCGTTCAATAGTAAATATTAAAGGAGAAAAAAGCCTACCAGCCTTTGAAGTACAGACGTATAAGAGAGGACAACGACTTGAGGCGTATTTAACTCAACCATTCTATGTTGCTGAGTCTTATAGTGGACAGAAAGGAATGACGGTAAGTCTTCAGGATACGTTAAGTGATGTTAGAAAGATACTAGATGGATCATTTGATTCAGTTGACGTTGAGAAGATGAACTATGTAGGGAAACTTATTTAATTAGAGTAACTAAATTACTCATAAGAGCAAAAGTTGTAGAAGTTTAATCTATATTGTGTAAGTGTTAGATTGAAAAAAAGCTGTTTTAAGCATGCCAACAAGTGACGTGCAAAAAACAGCTTTTTATAGGTTTAAAAGTATAAACGTATTGGTCCGTGCTTACACTTTACATTTTTCGTAAGTGAGATTCCTTCAGCATGTTACTTAGGTATTTCTTAAGATAATGCTTCAGTTAATTGAGGAACAACTTGCTTTTTACGTGAAACAACACCTTTGAGAATAGCAGTATTGTCTTGTAATGATACATTGAATGCTTTTTCTACAGCATTAGCAGATTCACCTAGTGCAATAGCAGTTGAATCATTCGTTAAAATGTCAGTTACAACGAATAAAAACAAGTCTAAATCTTTATCATTAATAACATTTGACATCGCTGTTTCTAAGTCGTTTTTACGAGTAAGAACATCAGCTGTATCTACTGTGTTTACTTGTGCAATTTCAACTTTAGCAGTACCCATTTGGAATTCTTTTGCATCAAGGGATATCATCTCACTAGGAGATTTATCACTCAAATCTGCACCAGCCTTCAGCATGTTTAAGCCGTATTCTTCGAGATTCACCTCTGCAATTTCTGCTAATTCACGAGCAGCAGCTACATCTTCTTCCGTGCATGTCGGTGATTTGAATAATAATGAATCAGAAATGATTGCAGATAACATTAATCCAGCAATTTCTTTTTTAATTGAAACACCGTGCTCTTTATATAGCTTGTTTAAGATCGTAGCTGTACAACCAACTGGTTCAGCACGATAATACAAAGGGTCACTCGTTTCAAAATTAGCAATACGGTGATGGTCAATAACTTCGAGTACACGAACGCTATTGATATCATCCACACTTTGCTGACGCTCGTTGTGGTCAACTAAAATGACACTGTTTACTTCATTTGAAACTGTTTCAACTAAACGTGGGGCATCTATATGGAAATGGTCTAAAGCAAATTGTGTTTCTCCATTTACTTCACCAAGGCGTACAGGCTCAACGTTCATTCCAATTTGTGTTTTTAATTCCGCATAAGCTATTGCAGAACAGATTGTATCTGTATCTGGATTTTTGTGTCCGAAAATGAGTGTTTTTTCCATTCATATTCTCCTTCACTTATTCATTATTAATTGGATTCCAGTCGAAATCCTTTATTAAAATATGAGATATATATACTAACAACATATTTTATCATATATGAATACTTACAATAAAGATTTATATCGATAACGGTAGGCTGTTTTGTAAATTATGTTATGATTGGTGAAAATTAGATAGGAGAGTAGAGATGTCATACATATTAATTAAAAATGGTAAAATATACAATCCTAACTATCACGGAAAAGCAGACATATTAATGATTAACGATAAAATCGTAAAGATAGCTGAGGATATTTCTGTAGAACATGATCTATTTGATGTTGAAGTCATTGATGCAATGGGCAAGGTCGTCGTTCCAGGGTTTATTGATCAACATGTTCACTTAATAGGTGGTGGTGGCGAACTTGGTTTTTATAGTAGAACACCTGAGGTGGTGTTATCTGATCTTGTGCAAAATGGAATCACTACCGTCGTTGGATTGCTCGGAACAGATGGTGAAACAAGGCATATTGAATCCCTCCTCGCAAAGGCTCATGGTTTAGAACATGAAGGAATAACGACATTTATCCATACAGGTTCATATACAATACCGAGTGTCACAATTACAGGTAGTGTGAAGAAGGATATTATGTTTATTGATAAAGTAATAGGTGTGAAGGTTGCGCTTGCAGATCATCGGTCTTCACAAATGGCTGATCAAGAAATAATTCGTTTAGCTTCTGAAGCAAGAGTAGCAGGTATGTTAAGTGGCAAAAGTGGTATGGTGCATATCCATGTAGGAAGTGGAGGCGCTCGACTTGATCAGTTATTACGAATTGTAGAAGAAACTGACATTCCTATTACTCAATTCATGCCTACACATGTTTCAAGAACGAAGGCGCTACTAGAACAAGCTATTCAGTTTGCACAAGTTGGTGGTCGTATTGATATATCAACATACGCAGAGGTCTATAACAATGACGAAATCACACCGAGTGATGCTGTTGTAGAATGTTTTAATCATAAAGTTCCGGTCGAAAACATTACGATAAGCTCTGATGGAAATGGAAGCTTACCTGTTTATAATGAAAACAGTAACATCATTGGGTTAGATGTAGGTAAAGTGGATACTCTATACACTGTTTTTAAGCATTTAGTTACGAAGAAAAATATCGACCTTGCTGATGCTTTAAAAATCGTAACCTCTAATGTTGCTAAAGCAATTGGTGCGTATCCACAGAAGGGTTTGTTAAAAGAAGGTAGTGATGCAGACATTGTTATTCTAAATGAACAAACTCTTAATATTGAACATGTATTTGCAAAGGGACAACAGATGGTCAAGGATAGGCAAGTAATTGTGAAAGGAACATTTGAATAATTAGATATATGTAAAAAGGTACTAAGCATAATATTGTTTAGTGCCTTTTTCGCTGTTTTTGTATAAAGGTGAATGAAATAAGAGTTGAAGACAGCTCTGTTAATGGCGAGTTATACATAAATGACGTTTAAGTTTTTTACTTCCAGCAACTTTAGTTACAGTTGTTGGAAGAAAAAAGATAAGAAGTATACTGTTCATGAAGTTGTAACACTTATACGGGTATGGGTAATATATAATATAGTTGTAAATAAAATTTTTAAGTAAGGAGGAATAAAAAGTGAGTGCGCAGCAACCATCTATAGGCATTATTCTAATGAGTGACGAGCTTGAAAAATTACATGCAGGTGCATTAGTCGGATCAGTAGCATCGATGTCAGGAATGAAGGTAAATGTTTTTGTAACAATGAATGCGTTGACGTCGTTTCGTATTGACCAATTCAAGAAGCAAGAATTCAAAACAGGAGTTGTTGGTAAAGAACTGCTATTAAAAGATATTCCTTTATTTGATCATTTATTAAAAGAAGGAAAAGATGTAGGGGACTTGCATATTTACGGCTGTGCGTTAGCAATGGATATTATGGGCTGGCAGCAAGATGATATGATTAACGTTTTCGATGATATTATAGGGGTCACCAAATTTTTAACAATGACACAAGGTTCACAAGTCATAACTATGTAAGAAAATATTTATTGGAGGTGTTATTCCTATGGCAGATGTTATGATCACAAGGTCTATTGATGCTCGTGGCTCATATTGTCCAGGTCCATTAATGGAGCTTATTAAAACGATTAAAACAAGTAAGGTAGGTGACATTATTGAAGTTCTTTCATCCGACAAAGGATCGGCTGTTGACATTCCCGAATGGGCCAAAAAAATGGGTCACGAAATAGTTTATTTAAAAAGAATAGAAGAAGAGTACAAAATAGCGGTCAGAAAAATGAGATAATTTTATGTAATTTGAAGGAAGGAGAGGTGTTTTTCTCCATGAAAAAAAGGATTGTTATCATCGGTGCAGGTAGTGGTGGCATGATGGTAGCGAATAAATTAGCACGGCAGTTAAATGATGAAATAACAGAAGATAAAGTTGAGATTCAATTAATTTCTAATACAGAACAGCATATTTATCAGCCTGGTTATTTATATGTTGTATTTAATGAAAAAGCCCCTGAACATTTCATCCGTCAGCAAGACACACTCGTCCATAGAAATGTTCATTTACAATTTGATGATATTGAAAAAATTATCCCTGAAAAAAATATGATAAAGTCAAAGACAACTCAATATTCCTATGATTTTTTAGTTATTGCTACTGGCTCTCACCCTAATTTTAATAGTATCCCTGGTTTACAAGAGGGAGCAGATAATTTCTACACACTTGAAGGGGCTATTAAATTACGAGATAAGCTAGTAGATATGAAAAAAGGTAAAATTCTTATTACGATTGACGTTCCTCATAAATGTCCTGCAGCTCCTCTAGAATTAGCCCTAATGTTAGAAGATTATTTTAGCAAGAGGGGTATAAAAGACGATATTACGATTAAATACACATATCCAATAGGTAGAATTCATTCCTTGCAACCAGTGTCAGCTTGGGCAGAACCGGAATTTGAGAAACGCAAAATAGAATTCGAGTCATTTTTCAACGTAGAATCAGTTGATCCACAACGCAAGGTTGTAATGACGATGGATGGTGAGGAGCATTCTTATGATCTACTCATTTCTATTCCATCTCATGAAGGGGCACCAGTGATTGTAAATTCAGGACTAGGTGATGAGATCGGCTTCATTCCGACAGATCGTTATACATTAAAAATGGCAGGATCAGATAATATTTATGTGATAGGAGACGCCACTAACTTACCAATTAGCAAAGCTGGCTCCACAGCACATTATCAGACAGAAGTGTTAGTACCTAATATTGTGAATCGTGTTAAAGGTTTACCTGAAACTCATAGATATAATGGTAAAGTCGCGTGTTTTTTAGAAAACAGTTTAGAGGACGCAAGTATGATTACATTCGACTATCATACACCACCTAAACCAGTTGCCACTTCTGATTTTCTACATTGGTTCAAGCTAGTCTATGGTGAGTTATATTGGCTAAACGCAAGAGGAATTTTGTAAAGAAGGTGTTCATATTGAGTACTAGTGAGCAAGGAGAACACTTAGTGGTTGATCAAACGAGTGATAAAATAAAGCAATTAATGGATGCTGTTAGTCAAGCAACAACTGGAGAAATGGTTTCAGAGCTAGCTCATAAAACGGTAAAGATTACTGAAGTAGCTGATCAAATAATTCAGCCTGAAACGATAGAATTATTGACAACTCTCGTTGAAGTAAGTAAAAGTTTACAACAGACGTTAGTTGAAATTAAGCAGCTAGAAGAAAATGGCGTATTAACAACTTTAGCTCAATTGGCTGAGCTGATAAATGGTATGAAACAAGCTATGACTAGTTCTATGGTTAGTGATATGTTTGAAAAATCAATAAAAATGATCGAAGTAGCTGATGTGATGTTACAGAATGGTTCAATTAATATGGCTGAAGGTGTAGTTAACGCTTTTAACAAAGCACAATTAGATCGTAAAGGAAAAGATCCATTAACTGCAATGCAACTGTCAAGATCAATGTTTGATAGAGAGACAAGAGAAGGTTTGAGTTTACTGTTGTTTTTTTTGAAGTCCCTTTCTACAGAACTGAAATAGTCTCAAAATCCTTAAGGCGACATATCCTGTATGTTGCCTATTTTATTAGTACAAAAAAATAAATACATATATAACAAATCTACGTGGTATCTTTTGAAAGCAATCCTTTATGGTGATTCTAACAACAAAGTAAATATAAAAGCCGTAATATAAAATGAAACCTTTTAGGTTGTAGTCCGTATACAAAGATACATTCAAGCAGGAGGTGAATACAGATGTTCGTTGAATTGATAAACAATATCTTCCCTTATATATTTTCACTTAGTTTACTTATTACTACTGCACTTGTAGTGTCAGCAGTCCTTTATATTTCTAAGAAATATGTAAATAAACATCAATTTTCAAATAAAGAATACTTACAATCCATTCAGCTATCTCCTTTACTTGATCAACAAAAATCAGGAGAGGTTAAGCTTATACAACATTGGATCAATTCAAAAGTAAAACGGAAAGAAGCTCCTGATGACGATTCAGATTGTTTTCCGGTCTCATTAAGAACAAAATTACAAATGAGACGAGGAGGAAAACTGTGGTACGTCAGTCTGTATTCACAATTCTTAAGAAAAAGAGTAGTTTATTAGTTATTATTGGATTGGTCTTGTTAAGTGGCTGCCAAGCAACGGCAGAGCCAATAGATGCCAATACATCTGGATGGTTTAATCATTATTTTGTGTATACATTTTCTTATTTAATTCAATATATTGCAGCCCTGTTTAAAGGTAGTTATGGATTATCTATCATTGTGATAACAATCATCATTAGGCTAATTTTAATGCCTATGATGATTAAACAATACCGTAACCAATTGAACATGAAAGAGAAGATGAACATGATTCAGCCTGAAATGGAGGAAATACAACAAAAGCTTAAAGACAAAGCTATGAAGCCTGATGAACAAAGAAAGCTGCAACAAGAGATGTTAGAACTTTATCAACAGCATGGGATTAATCCTTTATCGATTGGCTGTCTACCAATGATCATACAATTCCCAATTTTAATTGGCTTCTACTATGCGATTCAGCGCACACCTGAAATCGCTACCCATTCCTTTCTATGGTTTAACCTCGGGCAACCGGATATAATTATGGCGCTCATAGCAGCATTCGTTTATTTGATTCAGTATAAAGTATCGAAAATGGGCATGAACTCACAACAGCAACAACAATTTGCGTTTATAGGTTATGTGTCACCAATTTTAATTGGCTTATTTTCGTTAACTGCTCCAGCAGTTTTACCTCTGTACTGGACAGTCGGTGGAGTATTTATGATTTTTCAAACTGTCATTGCGCATGTTCTTTTTAACAAGAGGCTAATGCCAAATGGCAATGTTGTAGAATAATTAATGATAGACAGATTTTTATCTCGTCTCTTGCCAAATAATACTGTGGTATACAGGGTTTATAATCTTAACATTCTCATTTATAATTATCGTAATCTTATTAGGAGAATAGAGGGGGGAGATTTATGAAGGAAGTTTATATTTTATTAACGGATACCGGTACAACACTTAATAGAACAATTAAACTTGTCACACATGCCCCATATAATCATGCTTCAATAGCATTAGATAAAGAGTTGAATGAAGTATTTAGCTTTGGACGTAAGCAACCAAT
The DNA here is from genome assembly GCF_046557775.1 of Nanhaiella sioensis. Classification (NCBI taxonomy): domain Bacteria; kingdom Bacillati; phylum Bacillota; class Bacilli; order Caryophanales; family Bacillaceae; genus Nanhaiella; species Nanhaiella sioensis. Next base: position 1,934,154 of record NZ_JBKAEG010000001.1, on the reverse strand, counting down.
TAACCCTCTATACGGTGGATTTGTACAAGAGGACTTTGTGAAAGGTACTTTTAGTTGGTACCCTGAAACAACGTGTGCTATTTATAAATTAGAAGTAAATGAACGTATTTATAATAAAATGCTGCGACTTATTGCAGCTTTTAAAAAGAATAGGAAATGGTACTATTACAATTTTATAGGATTGTTTGGTGTACCTATTAACCATCCAATTGAAGTTCCTTCATCCTATTTTTGTTCGCAGTTTGTTGCAGAGATTTTGAGACGTAGTGGTATAAAGCTTTTTAATAAGCCTAGTTCACTAGTCTCACCAAATGATTTCCGCAGCGCTAACAAACTAGATTTAGTCTATGAAGGAAAAATCTATGACTATCCTGAATTAAAGCTTAGTTATAATCCGAAAAAATATAATAGTTTTCCATTTCGAAAGTATGTAGCTCAACAATTTAAAGCAGCCTTTGATGGAAATAGTGATGAAAGAGAATATTATTTTCGAGATGGATTTGTCAAACCGAAAAAGATATTGTTTGAAAGAAAGATAAGAGACGCTTCATCTATCATTAAATAATAAAGGCACTTCTTGAAAGATTTGTTAATATAATGGCTAAATAAGGACAGATGAAACGATTGCTAGCTGTTCATTTCGGATTTAATTATAGCTGCTATCACAGCCTATGAACATCAAACTACACCTCCAATGTTACTGATTAGTAATAACAGGAGGTGTAGTTTTTTTACGGTAATAAATATAGAAAGAGTGCTAATATTTAATCAAATACTTTGACAGTAGACGCTTCAAAATCTAAGAGTTCGTTAGTTGTTTGTTCTAGTAATGCAACATTAAATAGATATTCCTCAGGTTTGTTGAATGTACCAATAATGTTGGCACATGTGTTTAGTATAACAGGGTCAAAGATATGAACACCTACTTCATTAAACTCTATTGGAGTCCCAACACTAAATACAAATTCTATATCATTAGCTTGATCGTGATCTCCTAGTGCTATTAATACTTTTGTATCTATATCTGCATCAGTAGTAGAGAAGGTACACACTTGAATAAATTCTTGTACCCCAACTTCTGCATTTATAGGCTCTCTAAGTCGGACACAAAACGCCAGTTTTCATACACCTCCTTATATAAAACTACTTTAGTATATGAACTGATCATTTAAGAGGTTGGACAAAATGTATAATTTACAAAAAAAGTATGTGTCTTGGAGCATAGGTCTACTTGTATAGAGTAGGAATATAGTTTGTAGTTTGTAAAGGTGGGTAAGATAAGTTTTTCTTATGTTTACATATAAAAATTTAAGAATTTTCTTATGTTATAATCGAGAGTAAGATATAACTAGAATAACATTCATCGTGATTTGAGGTGTATAAATGGTTATACAAATTATACTATTTAACGGTTTTGATGAATTAGATGCAATTGCTCCTTATGAAGTTTTAAAGCGTTCAAATGAAATCAAAGATTATTTTCAAGTAAGTCTTGTCACGTTAGATGAGCAAAAGGAAGTAAAAGGCTTTTATGGTTTGAAGGTAAATGTAGATGCTACAATCTCCGTTGAAAAACGTCCAGATATGTTAATAGTTCCGGGGGGTGGATGGAACCATAAAGGGGAGCAGGGTGCTAGAAAAGAAGCGGAACGCGGTGTTTTACCTCAGATAATCAAACAATTTTACGAACAAGGTACGATTATTGGTGGTGTATGTACAGGTGGAATGTTAATGGCGGTTTGTGGGATAACAAAAGGTCGTACAACTACAATGCATCACCTAGCATCAAAAGAAATGGCCGCCCTAGGTTGTGAAGTGATCGGTGCAAGAATAGTAGATGATAATAAGTTACTTACTGCAAGAGGAGTCACGTCAGGTGTTGATTTGGCTTTATGGTTAATAGAACGGTTTGTTGGATCGGATGTAGCCTATGCAGTGGAAAAGAGATTAGAGTATGAGAGAAGGGGAACGGTGTGGAGGACGAGTGGGACTGATAGCAATTAGACTATCATCTTTGTTTTAGCATAAGTTTGAAGGGAATTAGAAGTATACCTAACCGATACGAATTAATCTTGTGTAGTATTATATGTTACTTATCACTTTACATTCTTCTCGACAATAATTGAGTGTAAATTTATGTAGAAAGGGGCTTAATCATGATAGCTGTAAAACAGATAAACCCTGGAGACACTTATGAAATACGTAATGAAGTATTGCGCCCTCATCAAACAATAGAGGCATGTAAGTACGAGCATGATCATCATCATCAATCATTTCATTTAGGAGCTTTTGTAAATAACAGCATAGTAAGTGTAGCCTCGTTCTATAACGAGTGTCACCCGTTGATTGACGGTCATGTACAGTATAGGCTAAGAGGGATGGCGACTTTGAAGAAATATAGAAATAATAATGCAGGTAGTAGTTTGATTAATTATGCAGAAGCATTGATGAATGAAAAAAATGTGGACTCTTGGTGGTGCAATGCGCGTGTATCTGTATGTGATTACTACGAGAAATTAGGCCTTTTACCACAAGGTGATATATTTGAAATTTATCCAATTGGCCCTCATAAATTAATGTATAAGGTTTTTTAATAAGGTTGTTTTCGTAACAAGTATACAGCTAGGTTTAAGGCATATTTTCTTCTGTACAACGATGGCTGTTGAGTAAAAAGACGTTTTTATCTTCTATTTTAGGAACGATAGATTTTAAAATAGAAACTAAAATATATAATCTTTGTTACAATTGCATTATTTTGAAAGTAATTAGTTAATCCACTATGATTTATCTCATAAGGTGTTAAAATAAACTTTAATTATCTGAATGTTCAAATGATTATGCTGATGAGGGGGGAAGAAATATAATGAAAACAATCGGGCTGCTTGGTGGAATGAGCTGGGAATCATCCTCTATATATTACAAATTAATTAATGAAAGAGTAAAAGAAAAACTAGGAAAACACCATTCAGCAAAAAGTTTAATGTACTCTGTAGATTTTCAACATATCAAAGATCTTCAATTTGCTGGGAAATGGGATGAAGCGACCGTCGAACTTATCAATGCAGCAAAGTGTATAGAAAAAGGTGGCGCAGATTTTTTACTTATTTGTACAAATACGATGCATAAAATGGCTGAGGATATCCAAACAGCAATTACAATGCCAGTGCTTCATATTGCAGATATGACGGGAGAAGCAATAAAGCAATGTGGGATAACAAAAATTGGACTATTAGCAACGAAGTTTACGATGGAGCAGGAATTTTATAAAGGGCGATTACAATCGAATGATAATATAGAAGTGATTGTACCTAATGAACGAGAGCGCAACATTATTCATAATATTATCTATAATGAGCTTTGTTTAGGCAAAGTAAGGGATGAATCCAAGCGTCAATATGTAGAGATTATTGATAAGTTAATTGAGCAAGGAGCTGAAGGCATTATACTCGGTTGTACAGAAATAACGATGCTTATAAAGGAGCAAGACATACCAGTTCCTGTCTTTGATACGACAAAGATCCATGCTATTAAAGCAGCTGATTATGCTATGAATGAGGAATAAGAGCAATAGGTAGGAGGGGTTTTAGAAAAATTCATCTAAGAATATTTGAGTAATATAATATTACAAATGATTGTATAGCGTGACGTCTTTATTGTGTAGAAGGACGTCTTTTTATAATGTTAAAAAAGAAGTTGGATGAAAGTTAAACCTTGTCATGCTATCACATATTTACTTAAAGGTCATAGTGGCTTGTGAATCTACGATAATGCTATTAGATAAGAATTTGAGTCACATAAGCTAGCTTACCATCTGGTGTGAATATAACAGTGCTAGGCCGAAAATTAATTTGAACTGTAGCAATCACCGTATGGGTCTTAACATCAACCACTGAGACAAACTCATCATTTTGATGAGTCACATAAGCTAGTCTTCCGTCAGGGGTGAATGTAACATCGGATTGTCCGAATGGAATCATGATATTCGCAATAACTGAATGGGTTTTCACATTGATGGCAGTTAAAAAATTATCAGAGGTCTCACTGGTTACATAAGCCAACTTACCATCAGGACTAAAATCAATATTACCTGATAAGGCATTCACAGGTACAGTTGCTATGACTGTATGAGTTTTCACATCGATAACTGATACTGATGCACCTCCTCTGTTAACGACATAAGCAAGTTTGCCATCGGGGGTAAATTTAAGGCTAAATGGAGAATCACCAACTACAATTGTAGCAATGACTGAGTGTGTGTCTGTATCAATCGCAAAAACAGTTGAGTTAGGTGAGTTTCCAACAACATAAACGATGCTACCATCAGGGTTGAATGCAATATCCAATAAGTTATCAGTAACTGCAAATTCTATTGTGTTAATCAATGAATGAGTTTTTACGTCAATAACAGATATTGTGTTCGGCTCTACAATTTGAATATCTTTATTTGTAACATAAGCAAGTTTGCCATTTGGAGAAATATCTACGATGAAAGGATTTCTACTTACTTGAATTGAAGAAATAACTGAATGAGTTTTTACATCTATTATGGAAATTTTCTTGCTGAAAGGGTTAGTCACGTAAGCTAATTTACCGTCGGGTGTAAATGCAATATCAACTGGGAAGTCATCTGCCAAATCATCAACTGCAACCGTAGCAGTGATTGAATGTGTTTTCACATCAATGACAGATATTGAGTCAGGTAAAGTTGTTACATAAACTAGTTTTCCATCGGGAGTAATAGCCATCCCATAAGTATCAAAAAGACCAGTACCTACAGGGATTGTGGTGATCAGGCTATGTGTTTTCACATCAATGACAGCTATGGTCAATATGAATCACCTCTTCAAAAGTATGGATAATACAATCATATGAAGCTATAACTTGTTTTTTTCCAGTTCCTAGATTTTTTTGTAGGAGAAGAGTATAGCGCTACAGAAGGAAGTAGCTGTTGGAGAAACCTGTTAAGTAATGAAAAAAAGTTGATTCTCTGTTATGGTAGAGAGTCAACTTTTTTAACGGCGAGATGTCGGTTAAAACAAATAAATAGAGTGATTCAGAATGATTCCATACTTGATTTTTTCCTAGTTGTTTTATTGGTAGTAAATAACAACATATATATTGTAACGATTTAGGGTTTAAGGACGTCTAACAGTAGTAAATGTATTGAAACTAATATTTTGTTAGTTAGATTATTGATAATTAATGATGGGGTGTTTTGCTATCAGCAAAGATATTACACAAAAGAAGAGTAGAGACCCTTTTTTTGATAATGCAAAATTTATTCTAGTTTTGTTGGTTGTATTTGGTCATTTAAGCAGTATGTTTAGGACGCAAAATGAATTTCTAAATGTAATGCTCAATTTCTTGGCTGCTTTTAGAATGCCTGCTCTAATATTGATTGCAGGATATTTTTCTAAAAGCTTTTATAAAAAGGGATTCATAAATAAGGTTATTAAAAAGACGCTATTTCCATATGTTTTATTCGAAATCATTTATTCTTATTACAATTATGTTTTATACGATTACGATACATTTCAACTGTCATTATTTATGCCAACGATGGGTATGTGGTTTTTGTTGAGTATGTTTTGTTGGAATTTAATGTTGTTTATATTTACGAAAATTCCATATTCACTCGTATTTGCTTTTCTATTTGGAATTGGAATTGGTTATGTAGATAGTGCAGAATCATACTTTAGTATTTCAAGAACTTTTGTGTTCTTTCCGTTTTTCCTTATTGGCTATTATATGAAACCAGCATATTTCCATTGGGTAAAACAAAGTTATGGAAAGATCATATCTATTACATTATTTATTTTTTGTTTGGCTATATTTCTAGTTTTGGATCCATCTACAATGAGAATGTACCTATTAGGTAAATATTCTTTTGATACAATTGGACATTCTGCTTTGTATGGGTCATTCTTTCGCATGATGGTTTATGTAGTTATGCTTTGTGGTATTATTTCTTTTTTACCTTGGGTTCCAAAAAAACAGATGTTTTTTACGCCTTTAGGTCTTAGAACTTCGTATGTATTTATTTTGCATTTCTTTTTTATTAAATTCATTAAAACACTAGATTGGTACGCTACTGGAAGTGTATGGCATATTATTATTATTCCGTTGTTAACGATAATCATCACATTTGGATTGAGTTCTAGGCCAGTCTTGTTCTTGACAAGATCGGCCATTGAATGCAAATTTGAAACAATGAATGTTAGGAAGCCATATGATTCCGTTAACAAAGCAGCTTAAAAATGCTGAACGAAAGTGTGGAAATATACGTTCTTATTATAGCAATGAAAGGGGCTGATACAATCACTTACATGTATCAGCCTCTATGTTATTAAAGTGTTATATTGACTGTCTTTTAGAATATTTTTTTAAATAATATTGGTGCATTGCAATGGCTTCTACTTTATTTATTTGAGCCGCACCACCGATACTTTGTACATCAATAAATATCCGACATGCTTTTTCAAGTACTTGACACGTAACGAATGCTTCGTCAATCGATCTGCCTACACAAATTGTACCGTGATTAGCTAATAGAGCACCATTTCTGCCTTTAAGTGCTTTAATAACGTTTTTTGTGAGTTTTTTTGTGCCTGATATTGCGTAGTCAGCCACTCTAATACTCGGCCCTACAATTTGTACCATATCATCTAATATTGGAGGGATTTCTTTACGAGCAGCGGCAACTGTACACCCGTGAAGGGAATGAGTATGAATAACGGAATTTACATTTTTTCTTTCCTTATATATTTCCGCATGTAAGCCACATTCTGTGGAAGGTTTTAGCTCACCTTCATATGTTAAATCCTCCAAATTGACAACGACCATATCATCAGGTGTTTGATCTGCATAATTTTTACCACTTGGTGTGATAACCATTGTGTTCTCATTAACTCTTGCACTAATATTTCCCCAAGTTCCTTCTACAAGTCCGCTGGAAAGTAGTCTCTTTCCTGCGTCACAAACCATCTTCTTCACTTCAGTAACTTCCATTACATTTCCTCCTTATGTTCACTTGATAAAATCATGGTTGATTCATTTAGTTTAGACGTCAGAAATAACCCAATTAACATTAAACCTATAAGTATGATCATGGCAGGCGTTAGTGATCCAGTTGAACTAACTCTAAATGCATCCATACTATAAGTGAATATCACACCTGAAATTTGCCCCATTAGCATAAGCATGCCATAGGATGTACCTTCTGGGATTGGATTAGCGATCTCTGCGCCATATTGAAAAGCGATTGGACCAACTCCCATCATGAAAAATCCTAGAAATGCACAAGACAGAAGGATTAAGCTATATTGGTGAAAAAAAGTAAGCCCAATAAAACCAGGTATAGATGCAATTAATGGAATGATTAAAAGTAAACGGCGTTGATGGAGACGATCTGAAATAATTGGGAGGATAACAGCTCCAACGAGGCCTAATATAACTAATACACCGCCAGCGATACCTGCTTGAGAAGGGGTGACACCTCTAGGACTAAGGATATTTTCAATCCAGGTCATCACTGCATTGAATACACCCATTACGATAAAAACACACGCCATTAACACGATAAAATCTCTTTTGTATAACATCTGCTGTAACCCTTTAAATGAAAAGGTTTGTTCAGTCTCTTTATCGATACTTGGAGATGTCGGCGGATGCTCTTTGGATAAAATTAAAAATATGCAAGCAGAGATGAGCGCAACAATACCATATATGCTCAACATACTTTCTAAGCCGTACTGGTCAGTAAGAATTGGGGTTAACACTAAGGCTATGATCATCCCGATATAAGTAGCCATAGATGCAATTCCTGTAGCGGTAGCCCTTTCATCAACAGGAAACCAACGTGCAGCAGCCTTTGTTATGGAATTCGTTAGAAATGGCTGACCGATAGCAACACCGATTTGTGAAATAACTACTATAGTAAAGCTTGACGACATAAACCCTCTTGATAGGCCAAATACGGCAGTAATAATAGCGCCAACTGCAACAGCGATGCGAAAACCATACGTATCAACGAGCCAAGAAGCTGGTAAGGTCATTATGATATACACAACCATAAAACATATTGATAAAAATGCAATGCTAAGACTAGAAACGTTGTAATAATCTTCTGCGATACGAGTTATTGGAGCGAAAGTTAACCAAAATAAATTGGTTGTAGCAAGAATTGGAATCATTGAAACAAGAATAACCCATCTGTAACGGTAGATTTTAGGTTTTTCCATACCAACCTCCATATCATTTTTTATTAGGTAGATTTTCTAGTTATCTTTTCTATAACTTGAGTAGTATTGTGGAAATAGCAAACGATGTAAACGGAAAAGAGTCTTCTGTTAGAATCGAGCCGAATTTAAATCGGCATAAGATTGTTTTAAAGAGTAGTAGATTGATTTATAGGATGATAATAACTGACTATAGATTTGAGCATTTTGTACATTGGGTTCATAATGTTTATCCGTTTTTATTAAATCATTAACACAGTTAAAATCATCATAGATACCAAGTCCAATCGCTGCACAAATTGCTCCACCAACGGCACCGGCCATTTGTGGTTGTAACACTGTGGTGACAGGCTTTTGTGTTACATCTGATAATATTTGCATCCATTGGTTGTCAAGGGAGCCTCCTCCAATTAACTTTAATGTTGAAACATCAAACCCGTAATCACGTTTGAAGTTTTCTAAAATCCAACTTAAGTTGTAAGAGACACCTTCATAGACAGCTCTCATCATATGTTCCCTTGTATGTTCTAGGCTTATATTAAATAATGTGGCCCTAGTGGTAGTAGTACTCACTGGACATCTTTCTCCTAGCATCCAAGGAGTACAAACTAAATAGTCAGAACCAGGAGGGATTTTCTTTACATCTTCATCCATAAGATCAAATATATTATCAACATTCGGATCTTGCTGTTCGTGAGAGTAGAATTGATCAGCAATCCATTGGATACAAGATCCAGCAGCTTCAGTAATACCCACAACATGAGCCATGTTGGGATCGGCACTTTGAATAACAGCAGCACCATTTTTATGCTTTAAGTTTTTTGAAGTTGAAACACATACCCATGCAGAAGTCCCGAGGTAAATATGGGCTTCCCCTTCACCAACTGCATTGGCACCAACTGCAGCACTTTGCACGTCATCACAACCACCGAAGACAGGGGTCCCTTGAAGCAATCCCATTGCATCAGCAGCCTCTTTAGTAAGGCCACCAACATTATCTATTGAGCGCACAAGAGGTGGAAGTTTATTCGTATCAATACCGCAAAGTTGAAAGAAGAACTTTAACCAATCTTTTTTCTTTAAGTCAAACCCATAGGATGATGCACCAGACCAATCAATGACTGGATTGCCGGTTGATTTAAATTTAAGAAAGCCATTTACGTCTAAAAAATACTTCGTTTCATGATATACCGTAGGTTCCTTTTCTTTGATCCATAGAAGTTTTGGGATCACATCTTTGCCCATTAATTTTACGCCAACAACCGCTTTAAAAAGCTGTTCCCCTAGAAATTTCCTCATAATTCTTTTTGCTTGCAGTTCAGCTCGACCATCTACCCACGATATATTAGGTCGTAATACTTGACCATCGCTATTAATGGGTATTATACCCATTGCTTGAGTCGTGAAAATGATTCCTAATACTTCTTGTGGTGATACGCTTGCTAATTCTAACACTTGTTTTGTCGTTTTAATGATTGCGTTCCAGTAGTCTTCAGGTTGTTGCTCTACCCAATTTGGGTGTGGTGTGAGTAAAGGATAGGAAGCAGTAGCACTAGCAATGATTTTTCCGTTTGTATTTACAAGAACTGTTTTATTGGAACTCGTACCTACATCATGAGAAATTAAGTATTTCCCCCCCATACAAAACCTCCACTAATAGATTAAAGGCTACATTCGTATTGATTTGTGTTACTAAGAAATACACCGTAGCCAATTAAATTACAGCATCTTTTCTTCTACTGATAATTTTTCGATCTTGTAATGACAATAAGTAATTAATGCTACAAAGTTCATGATAAAGAGTTTGGAAAATAATAGATTCCTGTAGTTGTAAGCGCAGTGGTGATGCATATTTTACTTTTAATATGGAGTCATGGTAGATGAAGGTGGCATAAAAAGTACTGAAAATTCAGAAAAATACACATGATAGAAAAGCCTCTAACTATATTATATATGCTATTCCAAATATGGAAATAGTTTTTTCTGAGAAAAGTATACCTTAGTACGATTTAATAATCAAGTATATAATTAGAATATATTTTATATTCAGACTTTACAATAAAAATAGACTGATATATAATACCGTTATTAGGAAAAGGCTGTTTTCGTATGAAGGAATAAACACGTATCCTCATCTTAAATACAATGATTATCCTATACAAACCCATTGAGCACTTAAAAAGATAGTTATAGCTTCAATGTATACGAAAAGAGCCTAGGAAAAAGCGTAACTAGGAGGAAAAAACATTAACAATCATAGTTCGTATAACCTATCCAGGCGAGAGCGTAAGAAAATGAAAACCACAACAAATATTCTCAAGTCAGCGCGTTATTTATTCCGAGATAAAGGCTATGAGAAAACATCAATAGAGGACATTACAGAAATGTCAGATATCGCAAAGAGTACTTTTTTTAAGCATTTTCCGAATAAAGAAAGTTTGTTGATTGGAATTGCAGAAGAAGAAGTAGCTGATCTATTAGATTTAATGGACGACCCACTTTATAAATCCTCGCAAACAATTGAAAAGATTAGAACCATTATGCTTAGACTTCTAGAAGATTCTTTACCCTATTTACAGCTTACAGGGCGTGTAGTTTTCTCATCAATTATTAATAAAAGTGATAAGGAAACTCCTTACTTGCAAATTAGAAGAATATTAGAAAACTTAATTAGAGAAAGTCAGGAAAAAGGTGAGATCAAAGCAACTTTTTCACAAAGTGAGATCGTTACGTTAATTATGGGTAGTTATTATGGGCTCTTATTCAGGTGGCTTGAAGAAGATTCTAAAGTAGGTGCAACTTCGGAATTAGATCACATTTTAGATATGATTTTTAAAGGAATTACCGAAGAATAAAGGGGTGTCTTTCTATGGAAAAGAAAGGATACGCAATCTCAACATGGCACGATACAGCGGAAATTTACAACAAACTTGATCATTTAATGCAACAGCCGATAAGGCCGATTAAACGTGAAGCGATGAAAGAATATCTAGATTACTATGAAACTAAATGTAGTAAATCTAAAGAAATGATTACAGAGGCAAAAAAATATATTCCTGGTGGTGTGCAGCATAATTTAGCGTTTAATTATCCATACCCTATTGTCGTAAACAAAGCAGAAGGAGCTTATTTGTGGGATATTGATGGGAATAAATATATTGATTTTCTACAATCAGGTGGGCCCATTATTTTGGGGAGTAATTATAAACCAGTTAGAGAAAAAGTAATTGAATTATTAAATGATTGTGGACCTGTTACTGGACTATTCCACGAATATGAATTTAAGATTGCAAAGTTAATTAATAAACACATGCCTGCAGTAGAAATGTTTCGTATGCTAGGAAGTGGTACAGAAGCCGTGATGGCTTCAATCAGAATTGCTAGACTTGCAACTGGGAAGAAAAAGGTTGTCAAAATTGGCGGTGCGTATCATGGCTGGAGTGACCAAATGGTTTATGGATTAAAGATCCCAGGTACAGGTAGATTTGAAGCACACGGTATACCTCGAGCAAGTACTAGGCATACGCAAGAAGTAAAGCCAAATAACTTAGGTGCATTAAGAAGGCAGCTACAGCTTAATAAGCTAAAGGGTGGTACAGCTTGTGTAATAGTTGAACCAGTTGGTCCAGAGAGCGGTACGAGACCGATATACGAAGATTACAATCATGAAGTTCGCAAACTTTGTGATGAGTTTGGAGCTCTTCTCATATTCGATGAGGTTGTAACTGGTTTTCGCATAGGTTTAGGAGGAGCTCAAGGCTATTTTGATGTAAAACCAGATTTGACGGTGTTTGGAAAAGTAATTGCTGGTGGGTATCCAGCTGCGGGCGGTGTTGGAGGTCGAAAGGATTTAATTGAACGACTTGCTGCAGGTTTGGAAAGTGGTAAAAAAAGAGCATATGTTGGCGGAACATTAGCTGCAAATCCGTTAAGTGCGCTTGCTGGCTACTATACAATACTAGAAATTGAAAAAACAAACGCATGTGAAGTTGCAGGAAGGGCAGGGGATCGTTTAACGAAGGGGCTTAATGAACTTATTAATAAATATAATCTACCTTTTGTCGCCTTTAACCAAGGATCTATATGTCATCTAGAAACTGCGGCAGCGATGTTTGTCAAATTAGGAATCAATATTTTAAGTGCACTCGGCGAAATTAAAAAACGGAAGCACATGATGGAGGAGATGGGTGCTGCTTATATGGCGGAAGGAATCGTTTCGCTGGCAGGAAGTAGACTATATACTAGCTTGGCAGATACTGATGAAGTGATTGATGATGCACTTAATCGTTTTGAGCGAGTTTTTCAAAAAATTGAAGGTGCGCATGTTTAACTGTTAATTGGATGAAATAAGATGAAGATGAGGGGTGTCTTATAATTAACGTTAAGAGACACCTTTTTTGTATGTACACCCTTAATAATCTGTGCTTATGTAATAACTAGCGTTATCGTAATGTTTATTGAAGATATTACTGTAGTTTTAGTAGGTTATCGCCAAACACGCATGGCTTTGTGAAGTATGTGAGTGAAAAACTAATAGCTAAAGGCAATACTCAAACGTATGATTGGACTAAAAATAACAGGGCATTGACTATTGATCAGCTTAGGCATATTGGTCAAAAAGAGAAAGATGCAGTATGTGAAGCTGATTTTTTAGTAGTTTTATTCCCAGCAGGTAAAGGTAGTCATGTTGAATTAGGTATCTCACTTGGCAGAGGGAAAAAGGTTTATCTTTATTCAGAAAGTGAAGATATAAATGACTTTGAAACTACAACTACCTTTTATCACTTAAATGGCATAGAGAAATGCATAGGTACTATAGATGATTTAATAAGGCTGGTTTCGGCGTAGGTTGTTGTTTTTCGTATTTACATATAAGGGTAAGTGATCTCACCTTTTCCTAGAGCTGTTGTCGAATGACCATGTCTCTACATATTAAAAGCCTTCATTTCCTCTTGTTATTGTTCTTTCCAATAATTAGTCATTAAATCTATCGACCACCTCGGCTGTTTAATTGTTCCTTTAGGTAAAAACTCTTCCATAACAGGTTTGATGTCTATGACTGGTGTGTTATGAATTGCATCTAGACCTGTTACAAACAGTGTCTTGCCTTCTCGTTTTACTAACTTTACAGTAGTTAAGCCGAGTTTGTTCGGGCGGTTTTTACCACGCTGAGCAAAGATGCCGACCTTTGGATAGTTCTGATTATTGCGGGGATGTCTTGCTGAGAAGTGGGTGTCACTATCAGCCACCTTGTCGAATAAAAAAATGACGTCAATGTGAGAAAATTCTTCAATTCCTAATAAGCTCTCTTCTGAAAAATCTTCTGTTAGTTCTATTAATGATAATACATCTCCCCAATTGTCATCTGCTATTTCTTTTCTATTATTTTTAACGTAAGCGATCGGCTTTAATGAATACATATATTCTCCTTTCTTACTTCATAGTTTTAATGGATTACTCTTAGATAGTTATTGATATATATGTAATTGCAACGCGCAGTTTTAGTTCATGCTTTTCGCTTAGTTATTAGTACGACAGTAAGAGTTTAATCAAACGTTTGTTTAAATGATGGTTTGGGCAATGGTGCTAAGATGTTATGTCATATAAATGCATAATTGTGTTATATTAGTAATTATATAAAAATTTTAATAATTATGAAATATGATTGTGACCTAACAATAATACATTACAGGAGCTAAGTTCAATGTGAGAGGAAGTTTATTTCTAATATAAAAATTGAATAGAAGTTTGTTAGAGGTGTTAGGATGTTCAAAAATAGAAACTTTCTACTGTTATGGTCAGGTCAACTCGTTTCGATATTTGGAAATCGTTTTAGTGAGCTTGTCATACCATTAATTATTTTACAAGTGACAGACTCACCGTTGAAGGCTGGAGTTGTTGCGGTAAGTACTCACATTGCACCGCTATTATTTTCTATACCGGCAGGTGTATGGATTGAGCAAAGATCAAAGAAAGCAGTTGCGTTAGTAAGTGAGCTTATTCGAGCATTGACGATGTTTATGTTAGTTGCCACCATCTTTTTCGGAACGTTTAATTTATGGTACGTATCTGGTATTCTGATTTTGACTGGTTTAGCAGGAGTTTTCTTTCGAATTTCATTTAATGCGATGCTACCACGTGTAGTACAACGTCAAAATTTAGTTGACGCACATAATTATTTGGAAGGTGCAGATGCGGTAAGTACTTTAGTAGGTCCTGCTCTGGCTGGTATTGCTTTAACTGTCATTGGTGGAGCATGGACGCTAAGCATTGATGCTTTTTCATTTTTACTATCTTTCATTGCAATATTTTTTCTCGTTGTAAAAGAGCAAGTTGAAAAGGCTGCTCGTAACGTGAGTGGAAAACAGAAGGTCAATGAGGGGCTACAAGGTGTTAGGTTTTTGTTTGGAAATCGTCTTCACAGGTTTATAACACTTAACCATACTGTGCTAAACTTTTCATCCTATGCGGTCGTTTTATTGGTCATTGTATATGCTTCACAGGTTTTACACTTAAATGATGTACAAACGGGTCTGTTGCTCTCAGCAGCTGGTTTAGGGAATATATTTGGTGTTATTCTCATGCGCAAAGTGAAATTAGTTAATTGGAATATGCTATATGGAAGCCTTATACTTACATCTGGAATAGGAGTTTTATTAATTGTATTATCAACCAGTTTTGTTCCTGCATTTATTGGGATGTTCATCTTCGATGGTGCATTGTCAATGGCATTCGTTATTAATGGTGCAGGTAGACAAACAGTAACTCCAACAGCTTATTTGGCAAGGGTAAGTAGCGCTGGATTATTTATTTCAAGTTTAGTAGCAATTGTAGCTAATCTGTTTGCTGGTGGAGTCGCGGAATTTGTTAACGCAAATTTAGGACTTGTAATCTGTTCAATGATCTTAGTTATGAATGGCCTCATAGCGTATAACCAGAGGAGCTTAAACAAACCCGTTTCTGCCTTTGAAGCGAGTAATGAATTGATATAATACATATTTTATTAATAAGGAACGGAGTGAAATGAATGTAGGTGACTACCCCAAACTAATAAAATTTGAAATACAAAGGGGTAGTAAAAATGAAAAGTAAATCATTTAAGTATTTATGGGTAGGTCAATCATTTGCAGATATTGGCGATGTCCTTTATATTGTTGCGCTAATATCTTTACTATACAGTTCCACTGGATCGCCATTCTATTTAGCCTTCTTACCTTTTGCAATTACTTTTGCCAGGTTTATAAGTGGAATTTTTGCACCAATATTAATAAATCGTTTAAAGTTAAAATCATTACTAGTAAGCTCTCAAGTAATTAAAACAGTGTTGTTATTATTATTGTCGCTATATGTGTATATACAAATTGAAGCGATGTCTCCATTTATTGTTATCACATTTGCTTTTACCATTTCTTTCTTTGATGGATGGGCTAATCCGGCTCGGGATGCTATGTTACCGAGGCTTGTAAGTTCTAAAGAACTGGTTAGAGCAAATAGCTTTCTTGCAAGTGTAGATCAGATTATACAGTTAGGTGGCTGGGCTTTCGGAGGCATTTTGGTAGCAGCAATAAGTGGCTCATATGTGATATGGCTGACTTTGTTGTTATATTTCGTATCGACATTGATGATGTTTGGTATTATTGACGAAACTCAGCACGAAATAAGTAAGGATAAAGAGAAAGCCTTTTGGTATGTGCTAAAAGAAGGATGGGCAATCATTTGGAGGAATCCTTCTCTTAGAAATATTCATGTTATGTTGTTTATAGAATCAATTGCTCATGTAGTATGGATTGCTGCTATTCTTTACGTGTTCGTCTATGAAGTCTTACAAGAATCTGAAAAATGGTGGGGCTATATTAATGTAAGTTTCTTTGTCGGTCTTTTCATTGGTGGTGTAGTTGGAATGAAATTCTCTACTATGATCGAAAAACATATGACAAAGACAATTATTATGACATCATTTGTAGTAAGTGTCATGCCATTTCTTTTTGGGGTTAATTCGAATGCTTGGATGGCTCTTATTATATCAGCTATGTTTGGATTATTTGAACAAATAAAGGGAATCAGCTTACAAACAGGCATACAACAAAGTACCTCAGCAGATATGTTACCAAAGGTATACGCAGCTCAAAGTGCGTTAACTGCGATAACATTTGGTTTATCAACACTATTTTTTGGTTATATTTCAGAGCATTACAATATAAGGGTTGTTTTTATTTTAGCAGGTATATTATTGGTTATGTCAGCAATATATGCGCTGAAAAATAAAAATTCCTTAGAGGTTAAGAAGGTAGCTTAATTATATAAATCTGTCATGAAAGTTTAAAGCTGTTGCTATGGGTATGTACACCATAGCAACAGCTTTTTCTTTGTGTTAAAGAAATATCTTTATTTTAGGCTCTTTTCGTAAACTTTGTAACTATTGTTACCAATGTAGAACCGTAAAATAGTAGGACAATGATTGGTTAAAAGAATTACGAATTAAATAGATATTATTGTTCTTTCTTGGAATGTGAGAAGCGTTGTTTCTTTGTGGGTGCATAAAGGTGGCTAGTTTCTCTATTAAAGAAAAAGTTGAAAACCAACTGAATCAAACACCTGTTCAAATTATTGAGAAATGGATGATGCTACGGTGCTAAAGTTGTTTGAAAGCAGAGGGGTGAATACAGACGAACAGATAGAAGGAGTTGGGTTAGGGATGAGTATTGCAAAAGAAATTGTAAACTCTCATCACGGTGAGATTAAGGTTGAATCAACAGTTGAGGTAGGAACTAAAATTACGTTAATTTTCCCTGTATACCCTAATGAGTAAAAGTATTAACTGCAAGTAAGATTTATAACATTCGCTGAATGAGCTTTATGATCAGTAAATTAAAACCTCCATAGTCATTATATCTTCTAGCCTCAGGATTAAGGTCCAGAGGCTACTGTTATATCTCCGTCTTCCACGAAAACTTACCTTTTGAGGGAAAACGTTTAGTTGAAAGCATATAAAAACATCGTGTTAAATATCTATATTTACGATATGGGTAGTCGAAATAATCCAAGTAGCATCTTTTTTTACATTTTTAAACATTCTGAAAAAAGATATAATCAACCGTAACAATTATAGGTAGCCTTTTAATGCTGACAAGTAAGTTAATAATCTAGAAAACTTAATGTAAAGTAAATTAAGATGAAATTGGGAATTTAAATGTGAAAAATTGAAAACTTTTTATTGACATTATACCATACAGGGGTATAGTATATAGTTAAAGAGGTGATTGAAATGGATAATGATTGTCAAGCGATGATGGGGAAGGATATTTATCTTCACTGTTAATAAAAGGCTGTTTTCACATTAATTGTTGTTGTTTGTTCTAAGTATAAGGAGGTATACATCAAGCATTCGTGGCTCTTTTCTACCTTCACTAATGTTGATCAATCTCTAAGAATAGCAACAAAGTTTACGAAAAGAGCCTAATAATATGAATAAAAATGAGGTCGCATTTGGAGGTAAATAACATGGAAGCTACTTTAAAAAAGCCAATAGTAAGTAAGAATGAAAGAAAAATAGCAATGACTCTGTTTTTAATTGGGATATTCATGGGAGCACTTGACCACGGTATCGTTGGTCCTGCTCTAAGCTCAATTGTCTTCACTTATAATATTGATACCTCGTGGGGAGTCTGGAGCTTTACGATATATACATTACTATTTGCTGTAAGTATACCCCTCATGGGTAAATTCTCTGATCGATTCGGGAGAAAGTTAATCTTTATTGTTGGTATTGGACTATTTGGCATTGGATCATTGTTTGCTGCATTAGCACCTAACTTTGTTCTGTTTTTAATAGGGCGAAGTATTCAAGCTATTGGAACAGGTGGAATATTTCCAATAACTGCAGCATTTATAGCGGTAAGTTATCCAGAAGAAACTCGTGCAAAGGCTATGGGTATGATAGGGCTCATTTTTGGATTTGGAAGCATTCTCGGCCCAATGGTAGGAGGATATATCATTCAAAACTTTGATTGGCAGTGGATATTTTTAATCAATGTTCCAATTGCAATTCTAGTGGTAGTACTCATGAGTTTTGTGAAGATACAACAACAAATAATAAAAAATCCAATTGATTATAAAGGTATTATGCTTCTGACAGCTATCATTCTGTCAATCATGCTTGGGATTACAACAGTAAATATATATGTCCTAATTATAGGTGTCATATTAATACCAATTATGATATTCGTAGAAAAAGCTGCACCAGATCCAATTATTAAAATACATTTCTTTAAACAAAAGAATACTCTTATTATTTTATTCTACTCAGCGGTATCAGGGGTAATTATGGCCTCTACAATTAATTTATTACCTATATTTATAGAAACTGAGATGATGATATCCAAAGCAAGTGCAGCTTTAGGTGTTGCGCCATTAGCTATTACATCAATGATTGCCTCAGTAGTTGGAGGTCAAATGGTTACAAAAATTGGCGCAAAGAAAGTATTGTTTATTGGCTTTCTTCTGACAACCATTGGAACACTACTGTTAATAAACCCTATAAATTATAGCTATGTTTTAGTAGTTTCTGCGATTATTGGCTTTGGAATTGGAATTATTATCGGTGCTCCTTTAAATATTTTGATTATACAAGAGACACCTATATCTGAGGCTGGTACATCAGTAGGGTTTCTTAGTTTATTCAGATCTCTTGGATCAACTGTCGGTCCAACAATAGCAGGAATAATGATTGCTTCTTCTGCAGATGGTTTTGCTTATATTAGTATCTTTTTAGCTAGTGTTTCCATCATTTCATTAATCATATTCGCAATTTTTAAAAAATAATAGAAAGGTAGATATTTATGACTGATAAATTAATACTTGAACTTTATACAAGGCCTACATGCTCAGATTGCCAACAAGCGAAGGAATTTCTAGCGTTACATCAGATCCCGTATGTTGATAAAGATGTTAGTAAAGATTTGAAACTAGAAGATGATTTGAAGACTATTTCTGGTACAAGAATTGTTCCTTCCTTCGTCTTTTATAATAAAAATATATGGGGTAAGAAAAAAATTCACAAAAATATTATTGGTTTTGAACCAAATAAACAGGAGATTATGGAGCTGTTAAATGTACCAGTTGTACAATAAAAATTTTTATAGTGTTAGTGTAGTTTCGTAGTTTGTAATATATAAATCATTAAATGGAGATGATCAATATGAGTGGATTAACAGAATTAATAGCAAATCCTGCTCAAGAACAAATACAATTAGGAATAACAGGGATGACATGTGCATCATGTTCTACACGAATTGAAAAAATGTTAAACAAAATGGACGGTGTAGAGGCGAATGTTAATTTAGCAATGGAATCTGCAACAATTAAGTATAATGCTGATACAGTGAAGCCGGAAGATGTAGTGTCAAAAATTAATAAACTTGGCTACGGTGTACAGACTGAGAAGGTAGATCTTGATATATACGGCATGACATGTGCTGCATGCTCCACGCGAATTGAAAAAGTGGTAAATAAAATGGACGGTATTGAAGCTGCAACGGTTAATTTGACAACTGAATCTGCTGCGTTATCGTTACAACCAGGTGTAGTTAGTGTTGATGACGTAATTGGCAAAATACAAAAGCTCGGCTATGATGCTAAAGTGAAGGAAACAAGAGAAGAAAAGGCATCTCATAAAGAGGAAGAAATTAAGGAAAAGAAAACGAAACTATTCATTTCTATATTATTATCATTACCACTTCTTTACTCGATGGTCGGTCATGCACCGTGGGATCTTGGGATACCGATGCCATCATTTATTATGAACCCTTGGTTTCAATTTATACTTGCTACACCCGTTCAATTTTACGTCGGTTGGCAATTTTACGTAGGTGCTTATAAATCACTTAGAAATAAAAGTGCGAATATGGATGTTCTTGTGGCACTTGGAACGTCAGCAGCTTATTTTTATAGCGTAGTGGAAGCATTAAGAACGCTAGGTAATCCACAGTATATGCCGCATTTATACTTTGAAACGAGTGCAGTTCTCATTACACTCATCTTAGTCGGTAAACTATTTGAGTCATTGGCAAAAGGAAGAACGACAGAAGCCATTTCAAAATTGTTGAATTTACAAGCGAAAGAAGCGACTGTCATAAGAAATGGCATCGAAACGAAGGTTCCGATTGAGCAAGTTGTCGTAAACGATATCATTATCGTAAAGCCTGGTGAAAAGATCCCTGTTGATGGGGAAGTCGTTGCTGGACGATCTTCAATTGATGAATCAATGATTACTGGTGAATCAATTCCAGTCGATAAAACTGAAGGAGATCGTGTGATTGGTGCAACGATTAATAAGAATGGTACGATTCAAATGAAGGCGACAAAAGTAGGAAAAGATACGGCGCTTGCAAGTATCATTCGTGTCGTGGAAGAAGCACAAGGATCAAAAGCTCCAATTCAAAGAATGGCAGATATTATTTCTGGCTACTTTGTACCAATCGTCGTTGGAATAGCGCTCGTCACCTTTTTAGTATGGATCATGGTTGTTGCTCCAGGGGATGTGCCGCAAGCAATTGAAGTAGCGATTGCCGTTCTAGTTATCGCTTGCCCGTGTGCATTAGGGTTAGCTACCCCAACTTCAATTATGGTTGGAACAGGTAAAGGAGCCGAAAATGGGATCTTATTTAAAGGTGGAGAGCATTTAGAAATTGCTCATAAAATCGAAGCAATTGTGTTAGATAAAACAGGAACAATAACAAAAGGTAAGCCTGTTGTTACAGATTTTGAAGCAGACAATACAGATGTTTTAGCGTACTTATATACAGCAGAAAAATCATCTGAACATCCTTTAGCAGAAGCCATCGTTGAATATGGTAAAGAAAAACAAGCTAAAGAACTAGCAATCGACCATTTTGAAGCAATACCTGGTTATGGCATCGAAGCCCGTATTGAAGGGAAAGATGTTCTAGCTGGAACACGCAAGCTTATGAACAAACATCAAGTAGACTTCCATTCTTATAATGAAAAGCTAGAGACCTTTGAAAAAGAAGGAAAAACAGCGATGATGATCGCGATAGAAGGACAGCTGGCTGGTGTGATTGCAGTGGCGGATACAGTAAAAGAAACAGCAAAAGAAGCTATCGACAAACTACAATCACAAGGTATTGAAGTATATATGATGACAGGAGACAACAAAAGAACGGCACAAGCTATCGCTTCACAGGTAGGGATACAACATGTATTTGCAGAGGTACTTCCTGAAGAAAAAGCAAACCACGTGAAGGAACTACAGCAACAAGGGAAGAAAGTTGCCATGGTTGGTGATGGAATTAATGATGCACCAGCTCTAGCAACAGCAGATGTCGGTATTGCCATCGGTACTGGGACAGATGTTGCCATTGAAGCAGCCGATATAACCCTAATGGGTGGAGAACTAACGTTAATTCCGAAAGCAATCGACCTTAGTAGAAAAACGATGAGAAACATTCGTCAAAATCTATTTTGGGCACTAGCTTACAATTCAGCAGGTATTCCAATTGCAGCCATCGGCTTATTAGCACCTTGGGTAGCAGGAGCAGCTATGGCATTTAGCTCAGTATCAGTTGTGACAAACTCACTTCGCTTGAAAAGAGTCAAAATCTAACGGTACTTATGTGGAGATTTTGTTTAGTATTTATTGATGAGATCTTTAGCGTTATCCAATAAGATTCTATGTTGTTACTAAACTATGTTCACATGATATCTAGTGTCGTGCATCTTTCCTACCTTAAAGGACGAGGCTTGGATAAAACCATAATAATAACAACAAAGTTTAAGAAAGAAGCTTTAATTAAAGAAATTCTGGCTATGGAGCTACCGCTACCTACCAATAATCAATGATATTGTAACCTCGTCATCAGCTAATGACGAGGTTTATTGTGTTAGTCAAAATATATAGGAAAAATAAATATGTTGATTTACAACTATAAAAAAGCTCGAGTGGCTAAGGAATATTTAGAATATATTGTCGAAATAGGGTGATACATGTCATTCTGTAAGTTTGATAAAAGATAAAATTCTTGTAGTATACAAGAAACTAGAATTGCTAGCGATCATAGTCAATAGCATGGTCTAGAAAAATATGTGAAAAGGGAGTGGAAGTGAAATGGTCAATAAAAGAAAAAAAACCTTCATTATTATGTTAATTGTTCTACTGTTCTCTCCTTTTGTAACCTTCAATACTGCCAATGCAGCAGAATCTGATCAATACCTTAAGATGGACCCTAGTATCTTTGTTAGAATGGGTAACTTACAAACAGCAAAAGCGTATGTCCAAGTTCTAGAATATGAAGATTATATAGGTTTAAACTACCGCTTTTTTTATCCATATAATGGTAGTGTAGGAGGGCTAGGTATTATTCCAAGTGGTGCTCATGCTGGTGACTGGGAAGGGGTAAAGATACTGGTTAATAAAGACACAAGCGAAATTGAAAGTATACTTCCTTCAGCTCATGATAATGAACATGATTGGACTGACTCATCTAAGTTTGAATTTCAAAATGGTCCTACTCACCCTGTTATATATTCTGCTGAGCAAAGTCATGCAAACTATTGGACTGAAGGGAAGCATAGTAGATTAAGTGAGTTTGGAAATGATTATACAAATAGAGGACATAAATGGGATATCGCTGACGATAACTTTATTATTTTCAATCAACAAAATACGCCATGGATGGATTTTAAAGGAAGATGGGGTGAAAGTGGAACGTCTGATGCCGTGGATCTGTGCAATCTTTCGTGCCCAGATAGTCCAAAAGGGCCAGGAGTGTCAAAAGGGTGGTTTAGGGATGTGATAGGTGCAAGTCATAATAATGATATTACGGACTTAGGAGCGAATCCAGAAAAATTACAAAAAGCAGAAGAATATGCTGAAAAATACGCTCCTACAGTTTATTTGCATAGTAATGAACTATACTTTCCTTCAACAGTAGAATGGCTTCTTCCTCAAGTGCAATTAAAAGAAAACGGAGAAGTACTATTGGACAAAGGACAAGTTACACCATGGACTCTAGTAGGCAAAGAACCACCTGCAGCAATGATTACGGATTTATCTCATACTACTAGTATGATGAAGCTGAATTTTGCAGTAAGCATAAGCGGTGGCGATACTGTGACCTTAAGACGTGAGAAATTATATGAAGATGGGATATGGCGTTATACTGATTATGACGTGACTGGTAAATCAACTTGGGAAAGAGAATCTGTATGGGATACGCAATACAGAATGAAACTAACGATTACAAATTCAGTGGGTAATGAGAAATATGCTTCCCCTTGGAGCTATTATCTAATGCCAAAACCAGTTGAAATTAAGGGGATCTATAGTAGCGGTAATCTAATGATTGTTGATTTACTCGCAAATGTTGACGATGTAGGTGGCCCAGAGTATGTTTATTTACGACGTGAGAAATTATATCCAAATGGACAATGGGGTTACACGGATTATAAACTTTTAAACCCGACTGATTGGAATGATGTTTGGACAAAAGAAGCGGATTTTGACACAGAATATCGAGTTAAAATGCTTGTTAAATGGGGGATAGCTCAAGACCAAATTACTTATGAATCAGACTATGTTTACTTTACAATGCCTTCAGAATAAGGTCATACTAAGTAAAGAGCGTAAAACCGTAGATAATGCTCATCTACGGTTTTTCCATGTATAAAAAAGGTTAACTTCAATTTTATTTTAATTCAATTAATATTTAAGGTTGCTTAATTGTTTTTGTTAGTTTATAATAAAGGTGAAATTAAAAGGATCTTTTCGTAAGCTTTATCGCTATTGATAGTAAATTAGCATTATAAACAATGAGGCTATACGAGAGACCATGCACTCTTTATGGATGAAAAGAGTCTTAGTACGAAAACAACAATAAAAGTCAATTTCAAACTTCAAAGGTGATTATATGGATGACATTACTGCTATTTATTATAAAAAATTGAAACACTCCTCAGATGCTTTAAATACTATATTTCTGGAAGAATATCATGGATTTGCTAATAAAGAATTTCTAAATTTAACTACAAAGCAAAGTATCTTATTGGAACTGTTAAACGCAAATTCACTAACAAACAATGAGATTTCAAACCATTTTTCCATCACACCTAGTGCCGCAACTCAACTCGTAAGTAAACTTGAGAAAAAAGGCTTTTTGAAAAGAGAGATCAATGTTAATAACCGAAGAGAAATCATTGTCCATCTAGACGAGAAAGGAAAAGAATACAATCAAATAATGGCTAATTTCGAGTTATATATCATCAAAAAATATTATTCAAAACTAAATGAAAATGATTTAGAAAATTTAGTTGATTTACAACAGAAGCTTTACAATATTGCTACAGAAATTCAACAAAAAGAAAAATATTAACTATATATTTTTATATTATAGTTAAGTATAATTAAATATTTATATAATTTAAATTTTAAGTTACTTAGGCTTTTTGCCCGTCGATTGTTGTTTTTGGTGATTTGGCTCATATATAACTAAGTATTTGCTGTAAATATTGTGATTTGACCCATATAACTAAGTAATTGACCCGTAAATATTATGATTTGACCCATATAACTAAGTAATTGACCCGTAAAAATTGTAATTTGACCCATAAATGTGGTTAGGAAAAAACACGTGCAAACTAGAGTTCCTGGCATCTTTCTTCTGTAACATGATGACTCACTTATAAAGCCACTTCTTATAGTACATAAGTGGTCATAATAGCAACAAGTCTTACAAAAATAGCCTTTAGGTTCAATAAATGTTGGTCAAAAATTAATAATTTACAATTTTTTTCATTAAAATTTAAGTATGCTTAAATTTTAATTTAATTAAACAATTAAATTATAGGAGGTTTTTATTTATGAAGTTATTATCAAATAGAGTTTTCCAAATCATTCTTTTCACGGATTTAATTCAGCAATGTGCTATTTGGATTCGAAACATTGCATTATTGTTTTTTGTAATGGAATTAACTGATAATAATGCAATTTATGTTTCATTGCTAACTGTGATTGAATACACCCCGATTTTTCTTTTTTCTTTTGTTGGAGGAGCGTTAGCAGACAGGTGGAATCCTAAAAAGACAATGATCTTAGGGGATTTCGCTAGCGCTTTATCCATATGCATCATCATCTTATTTGTGAATAACGGAAATTGGCAGGTTATTTTTCTAGCTACACTTGTCTCTAGTGTTGTTAGCCAAATATCACAGCCTTCATCTTCCATAATATTCAAAAAACATATTCCAGAAGATATGGTTGCTCCTGCAATAGGAATTATTCAAAGCTTGCAAGCACTATTTTTAATCATTGGTCCAATTATCGGAACGTTAATCTACAGTTGGTTTGGCATTACCGCTTCCTTAGTAAGTATCACGATTGCATTTTTCATTTCGTCTATCACATTATTGTTCCTACCAACACCGCATAAAGAGCACTCACATAGCTCTTCTAGGTTTATTAAAGAATTGAAAGATGGAGTTCGATACGTAAAGAACTCAAGAAATTTAAGTATTATTGCAATTGCTTTTGTTTTCATTGGATTAGGAGCAGGTATTGTTCAACCGTTGGACATTTTCATTGTTATTGATCGTTTAGGCCTGGATAAAGAGAGTATTCAATGGCTTTATATGCTAGCCGGCATAGGAATGTTTGTTGGAAGTATTATGGCTGCTATATTAGGCAACAAGTTTAAGGTGAAAAGGGTAATTGTCGGAGGGTTATGTTTCTTGTCTTTCTCACTTATCATAGAGGTTTTGTCTGTATGGTTTGTATTAACAGCGACAATGAATTTTATAACAGGCTTAATATTAGCCATGTGGCAAACGATGCTTGGAATGCTCATCATTAAAATGATAGATGAAAAGTATATAGGGAAAACAAATGGAATATTAACTCCATTATTTATTGGAGGAATGCTAGTGGGATCGGCTGTTGCTGGACCTTTGGTCACTTACACATCATTAATCGTTACTTATTTTACAGCTGCAATCATCATAATAGTCGGTGCTATGGTTAGCATTAAGCTTAATTTAACGAACTTATCTGTTAATCAGCCAAATGAATCTAAAGAATTACCTTATGAAACTAAAATTAGTAATGAGTTCAATTAACAAATGCTCATGTTTTAGTAAATAACCGTAGATACAAATGCATCTACGGTTTTCATCTCTTTTGATACAACGGGTGAAGCAGCGAGTCTATTTAATGAGGGATCCTGTTAATGATTTTGAGAACTCCACAATCTATAGACATCTACTAACTCATGTCCATCAAAGGATAATTTATAAATATCTGGCATGGTGAGTTGTTTCCAAAAGGCAAAATCAAATTGTGGGTCAAAGTAATTCATGATTAATACCATAATATTGCCATGTGTACCGACAACTATATTTTTACCTTCATATTTTGATAATATCTCTTTAGTTACCTTTACACCTCGTGCCTGAGCAATTATATTTGATTCCCCACCTTTGAATGAAAGCTGCTCATTTTCCCAAACGGCTGTTATAGCCTGTAGGAAGTTATCAACTGGTCCGTCAGACAATAATCTCTCCATAAAGTCGTCTTTTAGTACTATCTCCATACCTCTAAGCTGGGCAATACCGTCAACTGTTTGTATCGCTCTTTTGTAAGGGCTAGATATGACGATATCGATTTTTTCGTCTTTAAGAATGGATGTTACGTTAGTTGCGTCAAATAGACCTTGTTTAGACAGAGGCCTACTTAATTCATCAGGTGTATAAGTAGCATGAGCATGGCGCACAAAAAATAAGTTTGTTTTCATATAATCACCTTTATTTATGTTTGATATTGTTTTTTCCACAGCTCGTTTCTTTTCTTACTAAGATATAAACACGGATAAAGCAGTTAGTTTAACCTTTTCTTCTTCTAAGACTATTAAAACCATATTCAACATATGCAACATATCAGTTACTCGAATTTAAGTGAAATAAAGCAACAAAGATAACAAAAGGCTGTTTTAATATAGTTTGCTGTTATATCAATATTTTTTTAAAAAAAAGATGCCCCAAAGCTTGAGTTGTTCTCATGTGTATTTGTTAATAGGAAAAACAACCGAAAACAGCCTAACAAAAAGTGCCTATTAAATTAGCATTCCTTTGCTGCTAAAATGCAAATAGCTATTCCTTAGCTGATATGCAGTAACTTAATCGCATACAGCTTCAAAACTTATTAAGGTGCTTCCGCATTCTGTGTATGGTGTCTCAACGATATTGATCTTATTTCTTTCGTGAAATACATATATAAACTTATGCTTAACAGTGTTGATCCTCCGACTAATGGTAGCCAATAAGGTGAGATGATGTTTAGAAGTGTTCCTGACAGAATCATAGCAATCGGTACAATGGCCTTAACAATAGTTAAGCCAGTACTTATAACTCTCCCTCTTAACTGATCAGGAACCATTTGTTGAATAAACGTCATGATAGGGATATCGACAAATGATGAAGAAATCCCAAAGCCTATATTTAATACACAATAAAATATTGTGTAAAAAATAGGGTGATAAGTTTGGTTAAAGAGCAATGGTCCACTAATGAGGATTGTTAAACTGGAGATGATCATAGTCATAAGTATTAAAAACTTATGATAATGTAACTTTGAAATAAATTTTCCAATGAAAATAGATCCAATTAGCATACCAATTGGAAATGCCGCTTCAATGATTCCAAATGCAGTAGAATGAAGCTTTAAAACATTTGTAATAATAAACGGAACTGGAATGGTTGATGATAAAGTAATAAAAAAGTTAACAAGTATTGACAGAACGATAATGCCTCGTAATTTTTTTTGAGAAATAATATAGGAAAAACCTTCTTTTAGCTCTATGAAAAAGTGGTCTTTTTCTTTGTTAGGAGAATTTTTTTCATTGAATCGGAAATTAATAAAGCACTCACTTATACTTGAAATGATAAAGGAGATAGCATTTATTAATATAAAGGTTTTTATATTAACAAAAGCAAATACCATTCCTCCTATAATTGGTCCTAAAGTAAAAGAAATTGAAAAAATTATTCTTGTGATCGCGTTGATCTTCATCAAGTTATTTTCATGAACAATATTTGGTTTAGATGATTCGATGCTCACACTAGCAAATGTACTGAAGACATTTAAAATAAATGTTATTGCATAAATCCAATATAAATGGAGTTCATGAAGACTAATTACATATAAAACAAGAAGCACCACGCCACTTAATACATCACTAAAAACTAGTATGAATTTACGGTTCAGACGGTCTGTGATAACTCCAGCTACAGGTCCTAAAATAATGGTCGGTATAATAGATAATATTAAGTTTGTTGCAAATGAAAGCCCCGAACCTGTTACTGTCAAAACATATAAACTGATAGCAAATGAGTAAACGAAAGATCCAAATAACGAGACAATGCTTCCAAATGAAAGTAAGATCAAATTTTTTACATCAGATTTTGGATCAAACATTTGACTTAATTTATTCCTCAATATTTCCCCCTCCTTTATAGTAATCCTAATTCATCGGGAAAGGGCAATAGCAAGGTAGTATTTACGTTTTTTTTACGATGAAATTTACAAAAGGTCGGGTTAACCCAACCTTTTTCCATAATAAAGATAAGTATACATCTTCTCGCCATCTAGTAATTGCAATTCATACTTTCCAGGGGATTGATCAACTGGAATAGAGACCATATCGTCGACAAGGTCATAGCGTAAAGTTTTTAATTTCTCTTTGATGTTATTAAGTTGAAAGTTTTGTCTATAAGACGGATTGATTTCATTTTTTTTATGATAGTTTTCATACGTCAAATATGCACCGATTAAATTACTTTCTTCTTTTAAATAAAGCTGTACTTCCTCTATTAAAAAGTTTTCATGTTGAAAGCTATGCTCTGAACTGCCTGTATCAATTAAAAAATCGACTGCTTCTTTTTTTAATGGAATATGTAGGAAATCAGAACAAATAAATAAGATATTTTTCTGTTCTTCATAAGTTTCTAAAATACTTTTTAATACGTAATGTCGTTGGTAATCATGATCAACCGCAATATAGAGGCAATCTTTAGGCAAGGAGTTATAGATATGCCTTAATGAGAAACCAATTCCGGTACCAAGATGGAGCAATATTTTATGCGTTAATTGTTCAAAATTAACCCTTTTATAAAACCAGTCAACAGCCTGATATAGATGATCTAAATATTTTTCATCTGTTTCCTTAATGTAATCTGATATAAAATAGTTGAATTCATTCATCATATGACTTGGACTTTTAACGTGGTGAGCATGATGAATGGTTTGTGGGGTGAAGAGAATTCCGTCTTTAATAAAGTGTTGATGCTCACAGTTACATTGAAGAACACCATGTAAGATTTGATTGTTAACGATGTCTCCATTTTTAATGCTTAGAGCAGCGCCGCATTTTTTACATTCTAAAAGTGGGAGCACTGATAAGCTCATACCCATTTTAAGCTGTTTAGGTTTATTCGTTGTATTTAAATGGGTAAGTTCATTTTGCAAATTTTGTCTCGTTTCTTCGTATTCGACTATTTTATGTTCTATCGTATGTAGCTTTTCTACAAAAATCTCTTTGTAAAATTCGTTATTTTCTAGTGCGGATAATTTGCCAAGTCTTTTATATTGAAAGATTGTTTTTATTTCACTTAACGAAAAGCCGAGGTTTTTTAAGTAAATAATATCCTTTACATCTCTGTGACACTGTTCATCAAATTGATACTGTCCGGATGCTTTCTCAGGTGTTATTAAGCCAAGGTCTATGTAGTGTCTAGTTGTATTTATGCTTATTTTATTTTCTTTAGAAAATTGTCCTATTTTCATAGTTAGTCACCTTAACTTTGTTTTATTAGAAATCAAATTAATATTTATTATATTATACACGTACTATTAGAAATTTCCTTTCACAAATATACATGATATGAAAAAAGCTAGACTCATAATTTAATTTAGAATATACTGAATTATAACAACTGAATGATGAAATAAACAGGTGTTGTGCATAAGTAAAAGCTGTGTACAACTTAAAAGGGAAGTTCGGTGTAAAGCCGACGCGGTTCCCGCCACTGTAAGTCTGAGCAACCTGCATATGTGTCACTGTTTCGAAAGAAATGGGAAGGCGCAGGAAGTGTTGAAGATAAGTCAGGAGACCTGCCTGTTTAAGTAACACGATTGTAACCTACGGGAATATAGGGAGGTGTTGTTAAGAATTAGTATGTAAACATATAGTTAATACTGACTTTTTCTGAGCACTCGATCCTTTATGGTTTGAGTGCTCTTTTTATTTTACATAAAGGCTCTTTCGGAATCTTCTAATTTTGTTTAGTAACCACGAGCTATATTCGTGTGTATATCAATATATTTCGAATCAGCCTTTATAAACATGGGGGAGAGCTTCACTGATGAAAAGAAAACATGCTTGGCTATTCGTAACAATTATTATTGGTTTGACTAGTTATTTTTGGCTGAATTCATTTCGGCCAGTATATGCGATGCACATAATGGAGGGCTTCCTGCCGGTTGGGTGGGCTATTTTTTGGTGGGTTTTAACCATTCCATTTTTGGCTGTTGGGATGTACTCCATCCGAAAAAAAGTGAAAGAAAACCCCGAGGTGAAGACGATGCTTGGGCTATCAGGGGCGTTTGCATTTGTGTTGTCAGCATTAAAAATCCCTTCTGTAACTGGAAGTAGTTCACATCCGACTGGTGTTGGGCTAGGTACTGTGCTTTTTGGTCCAACAGTCATGAGTGTACTAGGGACGATTGTATTAATGTTTCAATCATTATTGCTCGCTCATGGCGGTATCACAACACTCGGTGCAAATGCATTTTCGATGGCTGTTGTAGGACCAATGGTTACATATTTCGTATTTAAAGCAGGCTTAAGAGTAAATTTCTCTTTTGCAGTCTCAGTTTTTTTAGCAGCCATGTTAGGAGATCTCAGTACTTATACTGTGACAGCTTTTCAATTAGCTCTGGCATTTCCGACTGAGGTTGGAGGAGTTGTAGCATCATTTATCAAATTTGCTGGGATTTTCTCTTTCACACAAATTCCTTTAGCAGTGAGTGAGGGGCTATTAACAGTAGTAGTTATGAACTTGCTTGCAAAATACAATGTTCGAGAATTACAGCTATTAAATGTTCCAGTAGTTAGAATGAGTTCAAAAAAGGCTTAGAACAACAAGGTAGTTGAGCAAAAAGAGAAGTAACTCAATTAGTTATGCTACAGCCATTGTTTCACTTACATTTGAGTAACTGATATGTATGAAATGATTTTTATAGACTTTAACAAAGAAAAGCTGCTCTGAACTAATTATATTCTTGTTTAGCTTTTATTACGAAAAGCAACTATTAATGCGAAAACAGCTATTTGAAACAAGGAGGTATGTTAATTAATGAAAAATCTGATTTTGATAGTGTTGGTCATCTTGTTGGCTATTGTTCCTTTAGTAATACAGCGGGATGCTGAATTTGGTGGGGCAGATGGACAAGCTGAAGAAGCGATTGGTGAAATAGCACCTAATTATGAGCCTTGGTTCAACGTATTATGGGAGCCACCAAGCGGTGAGATAGAAAGCTTGCTATTTTCCTTACAAGCGGCCATAGGTGCAATTATAATCGGCTATGTTATCGGCTATGGTAGAGCACGAAAAAAATTCTCCACTGAATCTTCTAGTGAGGTGAAGCATGCTTCGGATTGACCAGCTTGCTTATTTGAATCAGCTACGACATGTTCACCCTATTGAGAAAGCAGTTTTCACATTTTTATTTTTGTTTTTCTGTCTTATTACAAAAAGTGAAGTTATTGCTGTTATAACTTTGTTAATCATGAGCATGGCAATAGTTTTTGGTGCGAAAATCTCAGTACGTGATTATATAAAACTACTTTTATTACCATCATTTTTTTTGGTTTCAAGTATTATACCTATTCTTATTTCGGTTGCACCGTATGACTACAAAGTAATTGATTCTTTATGGTCAATGACTTTTGGTACGTGGCAGTTGTATATATCTACAGATAATATATCAATCGTTACAAGCTTATTTTTTACCGTTTTCTCAACTGTAAGTTGCATGTATTTCTTAATATTATCTACGCCGCTTCATGATA
Source organism: Nanhaiella sioensis (assembly GCF_046557775.1). NCBI lineage: Bacteria > Bacillati > Bacillota > Bacilli > Caryophanales > Bacillaceae > Nanhaiella > Nanhaiella sioensis. The sequence continues at coordinate 1,901,786 of NZ_JBKAEG010000001.1, read as the reverse complement.
TTTTATGGCTTCTACAGAAAATGAAACTACCAACACTATTTATTGAACTCGTTGCATTCACATATAGATTTATTTTTGTACTCTTAGATAAAGCTCAAGAAGTCTATATCGCACAAGCTTCTAGACTTGGCTATCAACATTACCGTCTATCAATTTATTCTTTAGGTCAGCTAGTAGTAGGGGTGTTTGTAAAGTCTATGAAGTACGCAAAAGAACTACAAATAGCTGTAGATACACGTGGTGGACAAGATGGTAATTATGAAATTGAAAGCAGCTATAAATATCATCCACTGAACTGGGGGATCGTAGCGATATCAATGCTGACGCTTACATTCGTAGCATCAGCTATGTAAAAGGAGTTCTGTTTAATGAGTACACCAATTATAGAGCTTGAAAACATTACATACCAATATCCTGATGGGACTGATGCTATAAACAATATTTCTCTATCTATTGAACAAGGAAAGAAAATTGCTTTGTTAGGAAATAACGGGGCTGGAAAGTCAACATTGTTTTTACATTTCAATGGGATTTTACAACCGACGAGTGGTTCCATCTGTTTTCAAGGTGAAACGTTACGGTACAAGCGCAAAGAGATAAAGAGATTACGTCAACAGGTAGGGATTGTATATCAGGATTCTGACTCTCAATTATTCTCATCTAGTGTTTATCAAGATATAAAATATGGACCTAAAAATATGGGGCTTTCTGAGAGCGAAGTGGAGCTAGCTGTGGACAAGGCAATGGTGTTAACGGAAACGACTGCATTAAAAGAAAAGCCACCTCATTTTTTAAGCATTGGCCAAAAAAAACGAGTTGCCATTGCGGGAATTGTGGCCATGGAGCCGAAGCTCATGGTATTAGATGAACCGACAGCAGGGCTAGATCCATACTATGCTAAGAAAATTATGAATGTATTACATGATATTCAAACAGAGAACAAAACAATGATTGTGTCTACACATGATGTGAATTTAGCTTATGAATGGGCTGATGAGATCATTGTAATGAATGAAGGGAGGATCATAGCCCAAGACAAACCTGATCAAGTATTTCGAGACGATGCGATTTTACAAAAAAGTCACTTAGAGAAACCGTGGATCATTGATGTCTTCGAACAATTAAGAGTGAAAGATGGATTTAATTCATGCACTATTCCAAAAACAAAAAATGAAATAATGAAGCTTTTAGCAAAAATATAGAACTTTACATCTTTATTGAAGGGAGAGGATGAAATTGACGACATGGAATTTACAAGGGACGAAACACCACGTGTTGATATGTAATGGTTCAAGCTGTATGAGAAAAGGTGGTGAAGAAGCTACAGTAGCTATTCGTGAAGAAATTGAAAGACTAGGTCTCGATTCAACTGTTCATACGACAAGAACGAGGTGCAATGGTAGATGTAAGGATGCGTGTGTAGCAATCGTCTATCCAGAGGGTACGTGGTATGAGAAGGTTACACCAGAACTAGGTCGCCAGATTGTTTCCGAACACCTTGCGCAAGGACAGCCCCTTGCACATGCGATGAGCTATACAACAACAAATACGGGGATGCAGTTACAAGGTGATCGTCCACTTGGGATTTCGAAAGAAAAAGCAGTGGTAAATAAGTAAATGAAAAAGGAGGGGTTAGCTTGAAGGGAAAATTACTCATTGTCGGTTTCGGGCCAGGTAGTGAAGCCCATATAACTAACAGGGCCAAGGAAGCCATCGCTGAAAGTGATTGTATTATTGGTTATAAAACATATGTAGATCTTATTTCAGATCTTATAACAGATCAAGAGATAGTAAGCACAGGCATGTCAGAAGAAGTAAGTCGTGCACAAGCAGCGGTTAAGTTAGCGGAAGAAGGAAAATATGTAGCTGTAATTTCAAGCGGAGATGCTGGAGTATATGGCATGGCTGGCTTAGTATACGAGGTGTTAATTGAAAAAGGATGGTCAGAACTTGATGGAGTTGAGGTAGAGGTTGTTCCAGGGATTTCTGCAATTAATTCATGCGCGTCGTTGCTAGGTGCTCCTGTTATGCATGATGCTTGTACGATTAGCTTAAGTGATCATTTGACTCCTTGGGAGCTTATCGAAAGAAGAATTGAAGCAGCCGGTCAGGCTGATTTCGTCATCGCTCTTTACAACCCAAAGAGTGGGAAGCGAACGAGACAAATTGTTGAAGCGCAACAAATTCTATTAAAATACCGTTCTCAAGACACACCAGTTGGTTTAGTAAAAAGTGCATACAGAGATCGACAGCATGTCGTTATGACGACCTTACAGGATATGCTTGATCACGATATTGGTATGTTAACAACTGTGATTATTGGGAATTCCACTACGTTTATGTATGATAACAAAATGATTACGCCAAGAGGTTACCAAAGAAAATACACATTGCAAACACAAGAGCAGAAGTTGAAACCACATGAACGGCTAAAAAGAGAGAACGAGCCTTGGGCATTGCACGGAGGTAAAGAAGAGTCTCCTTCAGCGTTAGATATGGCAAATAAGGCAATTGCGATGGTTGATCAAGACAAAGGGGTAACGAATGAGAGGTCAACATATGTAGGAACAAATATTGAGTCAATTTTTGAAGTAGCTGTCAGTCCAGGTGTCGTTAACAAAAAGTTTACGCCGCAGCAAATGCTTGTTCTTGCAGATGTTGTCGGTGATAAAGGAACGATGGAGTATACAATCAATCACCAGATTTTACTTCATATTCCTACTTCAAGCCCTGAAACAGTCACAAATAAACTAACGGATGTTGGTTTTTTACTTGCACCGGTTGGTGATGTAGCGACTATGAAGGCATGTGATTTTTGTGATGGAGAGAAATTTGACTCCATACCGCAGGCTGAGGAAATACAAGCATTAATAGGTGGTATTGATGTTCCAAAGGAGCTTCATATCGGTTTTAACGGCTGTGCGATGGCTTGCTATGGTGCAGTGAATGATGATATTGGCATCGTATTTCGCAAAGGCAAATTCGATCTCTTTCTCGGGGCGAAAACCGTTGGTAGAACTGCTCATGCTGGACAACTAGTCGCAGAAGGGATTGAACCTGAACGTCTGGTTCCATTAATACAAAATATCGTAGGAGAGTATAAGGAGAAGGGGCATCCGAACGAGCGTTTTAACAAATATTATAAACGTGTAAAGGAAATACAGGGTTACCAGTATAAAGATGTGTCACCAGATCTATCAATTGAACCGGTACCGTGTGCTGATTAAAAGGAGGAATATCAATGAAGGCAGTGTTATTTGTTGGTCATGGAAGTAGAGATCCAGAAGGAAATGAACAAGTATTAAAGTTTATAGAAAATATGAAACCTAGTATAGATGATAGTTTATTAGTAGAAGCGTGTTTTCTAGAGTTTGAGTTACCAAATATACTTCAAGGGCTGGAAGCTTGTGTGAACAAAGGGGCATCGCATATTGTTGTCATTCCAATTATGCTACTTCCAGCGGGCCATTCAAAGATTCATATCCCTGCAGCAATTGATGAGGCAAAAGAGAAGTACCCTCATATTGCTTTTACATACGGTAGGCCGATAGGTGTTCATGACTTAGCACTAGACATCTGTATTAATAGATTGGTAGAGGCTGGAGAGAAGATAGATGATCCTAAAGAGCATACAGCAGTAATTTTGTTAGGTCGAGGAGGAAGCGACCCTGATGCGAATAGTGATTTGTATAAAATTACAAGACTGCTGTGGGAACGACTTAAATATAAGATTGTAGAACCTGCTTTTATGGGCGTCACTGATCCTCTTATTCGTGAAAGTATTGAACGATGTATAAAGCTAGGAGCCAAAAGAGTTGTTGTCGTACCATACTTTTTATTTACAGGTATATTAATTAAACGTCTTGAGCGGTTGATGGCAAATTTTCAAACAGAATTCCCATCAGTAGAATTTGTGTTAGCAGAATATTTTGGGTTTCATCCAAAACTTGAATTGATTTTGCATGACCGCATAGCTGAGGCGTTAAAAGATGAAGTTAAGATGAATTGCGATACGTGTCTGTATCGTTTAGAGGCGATGGAACATATTGATCATCACCACCATCACGATCATGATCAGGGTCACCACCATCATCACCATCATGACGTGAAAACGGAGCATGTTAAATGATTTTATGTTTAGCCGGTACTAGTGACGCAAGAGAACTTGCGATATCTATGAAGAATGACGGATACTCCCTGCTTACAACGGTTGTCACAGATAGTGCAGCGATAGAGTTAAGAAAAGCTGGACTTCCTATAAAGGTCGGGAGGTTAACTGCAGAAGAGATGGTAGAAGTTATTCAACAACAAAACATTGAAACGATTGTGGATGCTAGTCATCCATTTGCAGAGGAAGCATCTAGAAATGCTATACAAGCAGCTAGAGCTGCGAATATCCCGTATATAAGGTATGAGAGGCAGCCAGAGCTTGTTAAGTCAGAAGAAGTCATCTCAGTCGAGAGCTATGAACAAGCAGCAGAGGTTGCTGCTAGCAAGGGTGGCGTGATTATGCTCACGACGGGGAGTAAAACATTACAAGTTTTTTCTCAAAAGCTATTAAATTTACCAAATACTCGCTTGATTGCTAGAATGCTACCGCGCAAAGATAATATGGAAAAGTGTGAGCAGCTTGGTATTCCTCAGAAGAATATTGTCGCCATTCAAGGTCCGTTCACGAAAGAGTTTGATATAGCACTTTATAAACAATACGGTGTTACATTGATGATTACGAAAGAGAGTGGAAAGGTTGGGTCTGTTGATGAAAAGCTAGCTGCAGCTGCTGAGCTAGACATAGAAACAATCGTGATCAAACGACCAAGCATTGAGTACGGCCTTACTTTTTCATCTTTTGATGAAGTATTAAGGCAACTAAAAGAAATGGAAGTGCAGAACATATAAGGAGGACGATTTAATGGATTTTCGCACTGAATTTAAACCGGAAACTGTTCAGCCACAGCAAATCGAAGGAAGAAGCTTTGAAATGATCGATGAGGAGGTAGGGGAGCACCAGTTTTCCGAAGAGCAATACCCTGTCGTTCAACGTGTCATTCATGCTTCGGCTGACTTTGAACTAGGGAAAAGTCTTGTGTTTCATAAAGATGCTATTGGAGCAGGTATTCAAGCCATTCGGAGCGGTAAGAAAATTGTTGCTGATGTACAAATGGTACAAGTGGGTATTAGCAAGCCGCGCGTAGAAAAATATGGCTGCGATATTAATGTATATATATCAGATGCTGACGTGATGGAAGAAGCGAAAAGGCTTAACACAACACGGGCAATTATTTCTATGCGCAAAGCAATTAAAGAAGCTGACGGAGGCATTTATGCCATTGGAAATGCGCCAACAGCGCTATTAGAGCTTATTCGCCTAATAAAAGAAGGCGAGGCGAAACCGAGGTTAATTATCGGTTTACCAGTAGGTTTTGTTTCAGCTGCTGAATCAAAGGAGGAGCTGGCTAAGTTGGATGTTCCATTTATTACGAACATAGGTCGGAAAGGTGGAAGTACCGTTACCGTTGCAGCATTAAACGCAATTTCAATTCTTGCTGATAGAGGATAAGTATGAAAGATCAGAAACAGTCTACGGAAAAAAAATTACGACAAGGTTATACGACTGGATCGTGTGCTACAGCAGCTACGAAAGCAGCACTCACAGCATTAATTACGAAGGAAGAGCAAATCGATGCAACGATTTATCTTCCGGTCGGAAAGTTTGTTACCTTCCAAATGGAGCATTGTGATTTTCATGAGAACGGCGTAACTGCAGGTGTGATTAAAGATGCTGGTGATGATCCAGATGCAACTCATGGTGCCTTAATACAAGCAACAGTGAGCTGGAAAAATACCGCTGGAATTGAGTTGGACGGTGGAGCAGGCGTTGGTAGAGCAACAAAACCAGGGTTACCTATCGAAGTTGGAGAAGCGGCAATTAACCCTGTTCCAAGAAAAATGATCCGATCCACAGCTGAAGAAGTGTTAACCCAATTTCACATTCACCAAGGAATAAAGGTCGTTATATCAGTACCTGATGGTGTTGAAATAGCCAAAAAAACACTTAATGGAAGACTTGGAATTTTAGGTGGTATCTCTATTTTAGGTACAAGAGGGATCGTTGTACCGTTTTCTACTGCTGCTTATAAAGCGAGTATCGTACAAGCGATAAAAGTAGCTCGTGCAAGCGATTGTGAGCATGTTGCAATTACAACAGGCGGGCGTAGTGAAAAATATGCGATGCAACAGCTTCCTAATTTATCAGATGAGGCTTTTATTGAAATGGGTGATTTTGTCGGCTTTACCCTGAAGCAGTGTAAACGTCTAGGGATTAAGAAGATCTCTATGGTTGGCATGATGGGAAAATTCTCAAAAGTCGCCCAAGGAGTGATGATGGTTCATTCGAAAAGTGCACCTGTCGATTTTGGCTTTTTAGCACAAGTTGCATCCGAGGTGGGTGTGAAAGGGGAATTAATTGAAGAAATTGAACATGCAAACACCGCTTCACAAGTTGGGGATATGATGGTCGAGAATGGGTTTCATAGTTTTTTTGAAGTTCTTTGTAATTATTGTTGTCAGCAAGCTCTTCAAGAAATGTCCGGTGGAGTAGATGTCGATACAACTTTGTATACATTAAAGGGTGATCTGTTAGGAAGGGCGGAATGCTATGACGAGAGCGATTAAGATGATTGGTATAGGGGATGAAGGGAAACAAAGTCTCCTTTCTACATATGAACAATGGATTTATGAAAGTGAAGTGCTTGTTGGCGGAGAAAGGCAGCTCGTATTTTTTCCTGATTACTGTGGAGAAAAGGTAGTGATTAAGGGAGGGTTACGTTCACTTGTTGAACGCCTTGAAAGTGAATCGAGACGTATCGTTATACTCGCCTCGGGTGATCCGTTATTTTATGGTATCGGCAGTTATTTGGCAAAGAAACTTCAGCTAGAAATTTATCCATATGTTAGTTCAGTGCAGCTTGCATTTGCGAGAATGGGTGAGAGCTGGCAGGATGCATATATAACAAGCTTACATGGAAGAAAGATGCAAGGTCTAGCACAAAAAATAGACGGCAAAGACAAAGTAGCTATTTTGACAGATGAAACAAATACGCCTTCAGCCATAGCTACGTACCTACTTTTTTACAACATGGTAGAGTATCGTGCTTTTGTAGCTGAAAACCTTGGTGGAGAGTCGGAAAGGTGTGGCTGGTATGATCTTCATGAGCTCCATGACATGGTGGACAATGTTTTTTCACCTCTTAATATTGTCATTCTGAAAAAGGTGGCAGAAAGCCCCGCTTGGAGCTTAGGAATTAATGATAATGAGTTTGCCCAACGAAAGCCTGAAAAAGGGTTAATTACGAAAAAGGAAATCAGAACGCTAAGTGTAAGTGCACTACAGCTTAAACTAGATAGTGTCGTTTGGGATATTGGGACTTGTACTGGGTCAGTTGCTATCGAAGCTGCGAGAATTGCTCGAGAAGGGCAAGTGTTTGCGCTTGAGAAAAATGAAGCTGATATAGAAAATTGTTTGTTGAATATACGTAAATTCCGTACAGATATAACAGTAGTCAACGCAAAAGCACCTGATGGCCTCGATTCTTTCCCTGATCCTGACGCTGTTTTTATTGGAGGGACAGCTGGTGGCATGCGTAACATACTACAAATTTGTTGTAATAAATTACGAGAAGATGGAAGAATTGTGCTTAATGCTGTGACAATTGAGAACTTATCAGAAGCAAATGCCTTGTTTAACGAATATGGCTTTCATACTGAAATTATTTTGGCACAAGTCTCAAGGAGCAAGCCGATTTTGAACTTAACGAGATTCGACGCATTAAATCCAATATATATAATTACGGCTACAAAGAAGAAAGGGGCTTAAAGCTTATATGAATGGAACATTATACGGACTAGGAGTAGGGCCAGGTGACCCTGAGTTGATTACGGTAAAAGCTTTTCGTACTTTGCAGGAATCGCCAGTAATCGCTTATCCAAAGAAACGCAAAGGAAGTAAAAGCTATGCTCATCAAATTATCGATGTGTATGTGAATCCGAACGAAAAGGAAATGCTTGGGTTAGTTTTTCCTATGACAAAGGATAAGAGCATTTTAGAGCGTGAATGGAATTTAACAGCGGAAAAGGTATGGGAAAAGCTACAACAAGGAAAAGACGTCGCTTTTGTAACAGAAGGAGATCCGCTTTTATACAGTACTTTCATTCAAATGTTGAATGTGATGAAGAAACGATATCCAGAAGTAAAAGTTCATACGGTACCTGGTATTTCATCAATTAATGGTGCAGCTTCTAGGCTTGGTATTCCATTAGCTGAAGGAGATGATCATGTAGCAATCATCCCTGCTAGAGATGACTATGAAGCGATGAAAAAAGTGATTGAAGAAAATGATTGTGTCATATTTATTAAGGTTGCAAAAGTGATAGACCTTATGATCAACGTGTTAAAGGAATTGCAACTGTTAGATAAAGCTTCAGTGGTGACGAAGGTAACCTCAAATGAAGAAATTATTTGGAATGTAGAAGAACTCGAAGGTGTAGATCTTGAGTATTTAACGTTAATGGTGGTGAGAAAATGAAGCTATATATCGTTGGAGCAGGACCTGGTGCAAGTGATTTAATAACTGTCAGAGGCTTAAGGCTACTTCAAGAGGCAGATGTTGTTTTGTATGCTGATTCGCTAGTTAGTGAAGAGTTAATAAAGGAATCGAAGCCTACAGCAGAAGTGCTCAAAACAGCTGGTATGCATTTGGAAGAAATGGTAGATATCATGGTAAGCAGGTTGAAGCAAGGAAAAAAAGTAGTAAGGGTTCACACAGGAGATCCAGCCGTGTACGGAGCGATAATGGAACAAATTTCACTTTTAAAAAGTGAGGGAGTGGAAATAGAAATCGTTCCTGGTGTAAGCTCTGTTTTTGCAGCAGCTGCTGAATTAGGTGCCGAGTTGACAATACCGGATTTAACACAAACGGTTATTTTAACTAGGGCAGAAGGAAGGACACCTGTACCTGACCGTGAAAAATTACAAGATTTAGCTCGCCATCATTGCACGATTGCCTTCTTTTTAAGCGCAACATTAACTAAAAAGGTTATAAATGAACTACTAGAAGCTGGCTGGAGCAAAGCGACACCTGTTGCTGTAGTATACAAAGCAACATGGCCTGATCAAAAGATTGTTCGATCAACGCTGGAGCATCTTGATGAAGATATGAAAAAGAATGGTATAAGAAAACAAGCAATGATTTTAGCAGGCTGGGCGCTCGATGAGCATATACATGAAAAAGACTACCGATCAAAGCTATATGACAAAGAATTTTTCCACGGATTTCGCCCGGGGGTGAAATCGTGATTTTGTCGTTAGCGGAAGACAAGCTTCCAGTTATTAAGCATGTGAATACATATGCTGTTGTTGCTATAACAAAGCATGGGGTTGATCTAGCTAGAAAGCTCGCTTCTTCATTCTCAAATACGGATGTTTACTATATGAGTAAATTTGCAAAAGGGGACGAGGAGCAGCTAAACATTCAAATGTTTCAAGGTAGCGTAAGGCTGCTTCTTCCCTCACTATTTCAAGCTTATCAAGGAATTATCATGATTATTTCATTAGGTGCTGTCGTGCGAATGATTGCCCCACTTTTGAAGGATAAAAAAACAGACCCCGGTGTTGTTGTCATCGATGATAAGGGTGAGCACGTGGTCAGTGTGTTATCAGGTCATTTAGGTGGTGCAAATGAATTAACGAAAGAGGTAGCTGCTGTGCTTCAAGCTACACCAGTAATTACAACAGCTTCAGATGTTCAGCAAACAATTCCAGTTGACTTATTTGGAAAGCGGTTTGGTTGGCAATGGGAATCAGCAGAAAAGCTCACACCTGTAAGTGCTTCTGTCGTAAATGAAGAACAAGTAGCAGTTGTGCAAGAATCAGGTGAAAAGAATTGGTGGAACTACGACAAGCCCATACCCAATCATATTTCTATTTATTCGGACATAGCTCAAGCCTTAGCGAGTAATCCAGCAGCAGCCCTTGTCATTACTCATCGGCTGCTCACAACTAAAGAGCAGGCAATTTTAAAAAATGGCGTATTGTATCGCCCTAAAGTTGTTGTCTTAGGGATGGGATGTAATCGAGGGACTAGCTATGATGAAATAGAGCAAGTCATAGATGATACATTAGTAGAATTACAGATTTCAAAAAAAAGTGTTAAAGCAATTACCACAATTGATTTAAAAAAAGATGAAGTAGGCTTGTTGGAGGTTGTTGAAAAAAACCATTGGGATTTTACCTATTATACAGCTGAGCAGTTGAATAATGTATCAATCGAACAGCCATCAAATACAGTATTTAAATATACTGGGGCATACGGTGTTAGTGAACCTGCAGCAAAGCTGTATAGCGGAGCCGAGGAGCTACTATTAGTAAAGAAAAAATCAGGAAATGTGACGATATCAGTCGCAATTATTCCACATTGATTGATATGATGGCTAGTAATCTTGTTTTCCTAGCTTGTGAGTAGAATCATTAGGTTAAGACAGTAAAACCAAGAGTTCGGATAGTAAACAGAGTTAATTGGATAGTAAAGCAGAAGTTTGAATAGTAAATAGAGTTAATTGGATAGTAAAGCAAGAAGTTCGGATAGTAAATAGAGTTAATTGGATAGTAAAGCAAGAAGTTCGGATAGTAAATAGAGTTAATTGGATAGTAAAGCAAGAAGTTTGGATAGTAAACAGAGTTAATTGGATAGTAAAGCAGAAGTTTGGATAGTAAATAGAGTTAATTGGATAGTAAAACAAGAAGTTTGGATAGTAAAGCAGAAGTTTGGATAGTAAAGCAGAAGTTCGGATAGTAAAGCAAGAAGTTCGGATAGTAAATAGAGTTAATTGGATAGTAAAGCAAGAAGTTCGGATAGTAAATAGAGTTAATTGGATAGTACAGCAAGAAGTTCGGATAGTAAATAGAGTTAATTGGATAGTAAAGCAAGAAGTTTGGACAATAAATAGAGGTAATTTGATAGTGAAGCAGAAGTTCTGACAGATACATTCTTCCACAGTTGCTCACAGAATGTGGGCAAGTGTGGAATCGGGGTGCCTTTTGCATTTCTTATAAGGAGGCTACAAAATGAGCAAAAGATTTGTCATTGCTGGAACGGGAAGTGGAGTTGGTAAAACGACCTTAACGATCGGTTTGATGGCTGCCTTTCAGCAAAGAGGATTGAATGTACAAGGTTTTAAGTGTGGACCTGATTACATCGATCCTACGTATCATACCGCTGTTACAGGCAGACCATCAAGAAATTTAGATAGTTGGATGCTTTCTCATGAAGTCGTTCGTGAAATTTTCAGTCGTGGGAGTGATGACGCTGATATCTCAATTATTGAAGGTGTGATGGGTTTTTACGATGGCAAAAATCCACAAACGAATGCAGGGAGTACGGCAGAAATAAGTGTGATTACAAATACACCAGTTATACTCGTTGTCAATTGTGCGAGTATGGCTAGAAGTGCGGCAGCTATTGTGAAAGGTTTTCAAGTCCTTTCTCCAGAGCCGAATATTGTAGGTGTTATTGCGAATAGAGTAGGTAGCGAAGGTCATTATAAACTTGTGAAAACGGCGATAGAGCAAGAGTGTCATATTCCAGTAGTTGGCTATTTAAAAAGAGAGGATAATATTGAAATTCCAGAGAGACATTTAGGGTTAGTGCCGTCCATAGAAAGGGGAGAGCTGGATCATTTTTTCGCAATCTTAGGGAATCTTGTGTCAGAGACAATAGACCTTGATCTACTGTATGAGCTTGCTGAATCAAAAGGAATTGATCATCACCCGACTGGAATATTTGATATACAGCATACTCAAAGTGTTAAGATTGCCGTTGCGAAGGATGAAGCTTTTAATTTTTATTATCAAGAAAATTTAGATATTTTAAAAGCCTATGGAGCTGAGCTCGTCTTTTTTTCTCCGTTAAGAGGTGACCACTTACCTGAAGGGGTTTCTGGTTTATACATTGGAGGAGGCTTTCCTGAAGAATTTGCTAAGCAATTATCAGAACAAGCTGCAGTCAAAGATTCGATCAAACGTGCGATAACTAGTGGGATACCAACATTAGCAGAATGTGGTGGATTTATGTTTTTAACAGACATGATAGAATCTACAGAGGATGAGCGTTTTGAAATGGTCGGTATTATCCCTGGCAAAGTAAAAATGCAGCAAAAGCTTGCAGCACTTGGCTACCGTGAAATAAGTGGTGCACCAGGTAATTACCTATTACCAAATCACTTACATGCAAAAGGCCATGAGTTTCATTACTCGACCTTTTCATCAGCCACTAATGTACAATATGCCTATGAAACAAAGGGTATGCGAGGAGTGAAAAAGGAAGGCTTTATGAATAGTAATGTTGTAGCAGGCTATACTCATTTTCACTTTGCTTCATGTCCAGAAATGGTTCATAATTGGGTGACTAAATGTCGACAATGGGAGAAAGATAATTAGTCATACTATGGCAACAATAAGCAACATTAATTATGTGAAGAAAATCACAAAAAATACAAGTATGCTTTTTGATAGATAGAGGTTTGTCGTACAAGATGTCACTCTCATTTAGCTATTCAAATGTAAAAGGCTGTTTTCGCATTAATTGAGTTTTTTCGTAACACGTATACATCTTATCATTCGTGGCATCATTTGTTGTTATATAATAATGTCAACTAATGAAAAGTTATTTACTGTTATTTTAATTTTGTCACAATAGCTCAGTTTACGAACAGAGCTTTACATATAAACAATTCAAGGAGGTTTCATTATTATGTCTATTCATGTGACGATTCCACCATTAGCGAAGCAAAAAGGAACAGAAGTAAGTAGGTATGTTGATACATTAACAAAACCTCAAGGTAGTCTTGGTAGATTAGAAGAAATAGCGATTGCACTTGCTGAAATGACAGGAGAATCTTTTCCAACGGTAATGCCTCCTGGTGTGATCGTCTTTGCAGCAGACCATGGGATTGCCAAGGAGGGTGTATCTGCGTTTCCTCAAGAAGTAACATCTCAAATGGTTTACAATTTTCTAACAGGTGGAGCGGCTATAAATGTCTTTAGTAGACAAATAGGAGCAAAGTTTAAAATTATAGATATAGGAGTAGCAAATGATATTAATGGTGAAGGGTTAGTAAATAGAAAAATAAAGTATGGCACAGCGAATTTCCTACAGCAGGATGCAATGAGTCGTTCGGAAGCCGAGCAAGCTGTCAAGGTTGGCTATGAAGAGGCTGAGAAGTTTATAAAGGATGGGGTAAAATGTCTCATCTTAGGTGAAATGGGTATAGGAAATACAACAACAAGCAGTGCAATATTGGCTGTATTATTGGATGAGAATGTAGCTGAAATTGTCGGTCATGGTACGGGTATTTCAGATGATGGGAAAATTAAAAAAATTGAGGCAATTAAGCAAGCAATAGTGAAACGAAACCCAAATTCAACTGAAGTATATGATATACTGTCTAAAATAGGTGGATTAGAGATTGCTGGAATGACTGGTGCAATGCTTGCAGCTGCTCATCATCGAGTTCCAATTCTAGTTGATGGCTTTATTTGTACGATTGCAGCATGTCTTGCTAAAGTAATTGATCCTGCAGTTGTGGATTATATGATAGTTGGACACCAATCGGTTGAGCCTGGGCACAAAATTGCAATTGAGTTTTTAGGAAAAAAACCTTTGGTAAATCTTGGACTTCGGTTAGGTGAAGGAAGTGGAGCAGCAGTTGCATTTCCAATCGTAAAATCTGCCACACTAATGTTAAAAGAAATGGCCACCTTTACTCAAGCAGGTGTGTCTAATAAAGAAGAGTAAAGCTAACATAGTGGTACTATGTGAAGAATGACAATGGGGAGTCATGTGGAGGTCTGCTGCACATGAATGTAAGGTTCCACACAAAATGAGGTGTGAGTCTTAACCCCTTTATACAATATTTAAGATAAAGGGGAGACATCTATGAAAAAGGGAAAAGTGTATATAGTAGGAGCTGGTCCAGGAGACCCTAAACTTATTACTTTACGTGGATTAGAGTGTATTCAAGAGGCAGATGTGATTGCTTATGATCGCTTAATTAGTAATGAGCTTTTAAAGCATGCAAAAGATGGTGCAGAATTGATTTTTTGCGGCAAGCTTCCTGGCAAGCATGAACTAATTCAAGAGCAAATAAATGAACTTCTCGTTGAAAAAGCACTTGAAGGGAAAGTTGTAACTCGTTTGAAAGGCGGAGATCCTTTCGTCTTTGGTAGGGGTGGAGAAGAGGCAGAAGTGTTAGCCACAAATGACATTCCTTACGAGGTTGTTCCAGGGATTACATCTGGTATTGCGGCACCTGCTTATGCTGGAATTCCTGTTACTCACAGAGATCATGCATCATCATTTGCGATTGTAACTGGCCATGGTCGAGAAAGCAAAGGACAAGACATGATTAACTGGCAGGCGCTTGCTCAAGGAATTGATACGATTGCATTTTATATGGGTGTAGGTAATCTTAAACATATTTGTACACAATTAATAAATAACGGGAAAGATCCTTCAACACCGGTTGCCATGATTGAATGGGGAACAACAGCGGAACAAAGAACAGTAACTGGAGAATTACATTCGATTTTTGAAATCTCTCAAAAAGAGAATATTACTCACCCAGCTGTTGTACTCGTTGGTAATGTCGTTGGTATGAGAGAAAAAATTAAGTGGTTTGAAGCTATTAAATAATAGTGTTGTCTGCAGTCACTAGCTTTGTATATAACTTCTTGTGAATACAGTAATAAATACAAATTTTCATATGTAGTTAGAAGCCCCATAAACAGTCGTTTATGGGGCTTCGTATGTTCATTAAAAAAGTTTTAAGTTATGTTTAAAACTTTTATGCTGTCGATTTCGTTTAAGTTTATAGGTAAATACTAGTGATAAGTGAGGGTGTGAAAATTAGCGTGAAAATGAATAAAAAGTCTTTTATATATATTAGCATTGTCTTAATAGTAATCTTTTTTAGCTACTCTGTTTACACGAATGAAAATAACAATCAAACGTTAGTACAAGAATGTAAAGATAGGGGGATGTATCCTGAATATGAAAGAGGTTTTTTAACTTTTTCTTCTTCTGTTTCTTGTTTAGATAGGCTATCAAAATAAACTATAAATATTTGAAGTATTTCTATCGTAAAAACATATAATAAGAAGGCCAATTTCTCATTTAAATCTTGAGAGGTTGGTCTTTTGTTTTTACTTAATTATTTGCAGAACTTACATCATTTATTTCAAATAACAATTAACATCCTATTATTTACAATTATCTTTTTAAAACTTTTTTTATTATCATTTCGTTTAACTAACCGAGGTAACAAATACGAAGGACTAGTATACTACTAAAGTCATTTTTATCTGCACTGCAACATTGGTCAATATAAAGTTTGAAAGGTGTTTCACTTGAATTTAACAATTGAAAATATCTAACAGGTTTGGAGATAATTTTGCAGTAAATGATGTTTCATTTGAGTTATTAACACCGAACCTTGAAAATTTCTATTTATTCGAACAGGAGGCAGTACGATGAAACAACTAGTGAAATTTGAATTATATAAAATATTTAGACAAAAAGGGATATACATTTCGATGATACTTATGCTTCTCCTTTTTGGTATGATCATGTTTAACGAATCGAGAATCCCTAATAATTTAGATACTTCTGCTGTAGATATTAAGGAGGAACTGCAAGTAGTTGTAAAAAAGTGGGAGGGAAAGATAACAGAACAGAAGATAGAAGATGCCTCGGAAATTTCACAATCTCTTGAGGCCAAAGTACAGCAAAAATATGATGAAAATTACAGTGGAGTAATGACGGAATTAACATCAGAAGAAGTTGCTGAATACTTTATCTTAAATAGAATAAGTATTGCAAGATCATATTTAGAAGATTATAAGATCACTCTGAAAGAATTCGATGATAAATTAAATACATTAAATAAAGGTGATTTTTCTTATAAGGAAGCATTGTTAGAAAAGGAAATGTTAGAAAATTTGGTTGTAGATACTTTTAACTATAATGAAGGACCAAAAAATACAATTGGTTTCGCCAGTGATTATGCAGCTTATTTTACAGGATTAATTATGCTAGTTGGACTAGCTTCAGTTTTTGTAAATGAAACAAGTACTGGAATGGACCAATTGATATACAGCACACGCCATGGACGCAAAATAATTGTTACAGCAAAAATAATTGCTGCAACGGTTTTGATCTTAGTTATTACAATGTCATGGGTTATTTTTGATGTGTTAATGAACACATACATTTATGGAACTAGTGGATGGAGTTCATCTATACAAAATTTAGGATATCCACAATCACCTTATAGCCTAACGGGTCTAGAGTATTTTGGTATTCAAATCGGTGCTCACATACTCTCTGCATGTGCTTTTATGGCTTTTATATTCGCGGTGTCTGCAGTATCGAAAAATGTACTCGTATCTTTTATTATTAGTGCAATAGTCTTCATCTTGCCATCTATCTCTATGCCGACTCCATTATGGGAATATGTGAAGAAGTATAGCTTTGGAAGTTTTATGTCTGCTTCAGAATTTATAAACCCATTTCATGCAATAAATGTTGTAGGAGTTCCAATATTAGATCCCATTGTTCACTATCCACTCGTTGCACTACTAGGAATCATTTTCACTATTGTAGTTTACAACACGATTCGAAGAAAACAAGTTGCATAAGGAAATGGTCACAAAATAATGATTATGTAACTGGAAAACCAGCTAATGATTACGAGATTAGCTGGTTTTAGTTGTCCAATTATGAATGGGATAAGCTATTCTTCCTTAACATGATTGGTATCTTCTTGTGCTTTATGAATAATTCCGCTAATGCCAGCTGCAAGTTTTGAATCAACTATTTCAGCATCTTCAATATGCATGAGAATCGTTTCATTAATTTCATCAAAAACAAACTTAGTGTCATTTATTTGCTGAATGACCTCTTTAGAAAAGGCTGTTTGTTCATTAATTGCTTGAAGTACGTTATTGACTTCTTCTTGTTCTTGTTCCATTATTAGTAAATTATTGTTTATCTTTGAAGTTGTTTCAGCACTTAGTTCAATTCCTTTATCAACTAAAGAGGAGCTCTTTGTCGTTTCATTTAAAGCACTACTTATCTCGCCTTGTATATGACTCGTAAGTTCAGCAATGTTTTTAGTACTTAACGCTGTGCTTTCAGCTAGTTTTCTAACTTCTTCTGCCACGACAGCGAAGCCTTTACCTTGTTCACCAGCACGTGCTGCTTCTATAGATGCATTTAACGCAAGTAAATTTGTTTGATCGGCAATATCGTTTATGACATTGACGATATTTTCAATTTCTTTAGATCGAATACCAAGCTGTGTCATACTCTCAGAAGCATTATTCGTCTGTTCTCCCAATTGTTTAATTAGAGCTTCTACTTCAATTACTGAATCTCTACCTATTTTTGACTGCTCGACCATTTTGGTTGTTGAGGCAATAAGTGATTCGCCTTTATCGATAACAGATGTAGAGATATCGTTGGATTGAATGCTTAAATTTTGAACTTGTTCAAAACGGCTTTTTATTGTTTTTACTAAAGAATCTAATACCTGATGTTGATCATTCACCACTTGATGCTGATCAACCGTCGCAACCAAGTCTGTTTGTAATTGTGTTAGAAACTCATTTGTCATCAATTCTCGTTGTTGTTTTTCTAATTCTAGCATTCTTACTTTTTCTTCAAGTTCATCTATGTGTTTTTGTAAATCTTTTGTCTTTTTCGTTTTTATTAACATATCGGTGTGCCTCCTGAGCTTTTTTCCTACTAAGTTATATTTTGTCATATTATGTGTGATTTTGTCGAGATTAAGAGAACATGTAATTTTAATTTAAATGATTTTGCATGAAGGGAATATTTATAAATTGGAGAAAATGTCATAAAGAAGTAGTGATGAATAAGCTAACATGAAAATTGAACTTGTAAAACATTTTATGAAAGAGCAAGAGGGTTCAGGTTCACCATCAATCGAGTTTACGGTAATTATTACAGTCAATGCTAGTGAGGACAACGAAATAATCAAGCTAATTGAATGATGTAATTAGCTAATAAGCTTATAATGATATGAATTAAAACAGAGAGTAGCAAATTCACTAGGGGAGCTGTGGTGGAACTCTTTAGAGTCAAGAAGGGGTTTGGCAACCTGGTTAGAGGAATAATAGGGTTTATCGATGAGTTTAGCACATACCGATTTGGAGGCTAACGATCACTCAAAAGGGAACTTTGGCAAAGAGTTTAACTCTAATGAAGTGATGAGAGCTAAACTCTTGATCTTCCCCTGCATACCTTTTGGGAGATTTTTTATAGTTAAAACAAATCTCGTAAACTTATTTTTTATTAAAAATGGACGATTGATGAGTTTTACATGAGCTCAATAATTGTAAAGGTAGCAAGATGCAAGAACGCTAGTCGTATACTATACCTTAGAATAAAAAAGCAACAATTAATTTGAACTTATTTTTATGGAGTGAACTGAATTTCCTATATTTGTTAAATGATCTTCGTTCTTAAATACAACACATGCATTTTCGTCAATCCCATAGCCAAATGGAATGGAAGTCTGATTCAAAGCACTATGCAAATATGGTTCCTGCTTGTCCTCTGTATAATGTACACTGATAAGGATATTGGAAAGTAGACCAATACCTTTAATCATTTCAATCTCCTTAGTTTTAGATTCGTCAGGTGAGATAAAACTTTCTGTTAATGAAATGAGTGCACCAGCAGAACAGGCTGCGACAGGAACGCCATTGTAATAATGTTCTTTTATTAGCTGTTTTATTGGTGACTTTGTGTATTGTTTATGGTATTCGTATGTACTTCCACCACCTATGAAAATCCCCGTAGATTGAGTTAATGTATTTGTAGCTTGATCGTAATCTAGTTGATTATTTTCGTCTGGCATAATGACAGAATAGCTATTAATACCTATCTCCTCCCAAGTCTGAACGTAGAACGGTAAGTATTCTTTCCACTTAGGAGAATAAGTGATCAATAATGCAATATGAGCTTTTTTGCCCCCACATTTTTGAACAAACGTTTGATTAGCTTGTAATAATGAAGGGTTTCCACCAAATAAAAATAAATATCTATCTTTCATTATATTTTCACTCCGAGCTGGGTGTGTTTTTTACTAGGCTATTTACGTAAATTTTGTTGCGTAAACAACCTTTTACTAAGACTCTTTTCGTAGACTTTGTTGCTATTGAGATTAATTTAAGACAGCAATATTTTAAATGAGAAAAGGTGCCACGAGTACGAACAGTCTTTATTAAATAAGATATTTTTTTCTGTAGAGAAAAATATCAATTAAACATCCAAATAAATGTTGCTTCATCTATCGTAACATAGCCATATCATCCTATGGCTACTTACTCTAAAGGTATATGTCGTTTAAATCGCCAAGGATTTTTTTCATTTCTATCATTAGTTCCTCTGGTCCTTCAACTCGCGCGTGTTTACCTAAACTAATAAAAAAAGAAGCGTAATATTCTAGATCAGGTTTGGTGATTTGAGTATATAAGCGACCGATGCCATCTTGTTCTACGACAATACTCTGTTCTAAGAATGGGTCGTTTTTACAAATTTTCACACCTTCACGACTAAGCTTTACTTTGAGTGAAACCTTTTCAGGCTCTTTCCCCATATATGACCAATTGTGAATGTTGAACTTACTTAAGTTCACACCCTCATGTTCTTCAACGATGGTTGCATTTATCATGCGATCAGCTCTAAATAAGCGTGTATCTTCTCTCTTGAAGCAATAGGCAGGACAGTACCAATGCCCGTTTTGTGAAAAAACACCAACTGGCTGAATTGTTCTAGTTGATTTTCCTTTAATTGAATCATAGGTAATTTGAACAACCTGTTGATTAATGGAAGCATCTAGTAGTAATTGTAAGCAAGGAGATGACTGCTGTCTTTGTTGTGTATAAAAGACAAAACGTTGTTCCATTTCCTCAATTCGTTTTTTAACATCACTCGTTAAGTAATGATGAAACTTGTTTAATGCAGATTTAGCATCTGTTTCAAAGGGAAGATCGTTATAGTATTGGAGTGACTGGTTTGCAAAGAACATTGCAATCGCTTCATTTTCTGTAAAGGCAATTGGAGGAAGAATGCGTTCTTTGATAATTTTGTATCCTCCTCCTGCACCAACTTCTGAATATAGTGGGACACCTAGCTCTTGTAGATCAAGTAAGTCCCGTTGAATTGTACGAAGTGATACGCCAAATTCATCTGCTAACTCCTTTGCAGTAAATACCCGCTTGGAGTTAATGACCATCATTAATTCGACTAACCTCTTCGATTTATTCATTTAATACAGCCCCCTGATTAGTCCCGCCTTTATATGCTTAATATATCATATTAATACGTCAATAATTGTCGTAATTATAAGATAAGATCTAAATGAAGGGAGATAAATATATGTATTATATAGTAGCAAGGAGTCATAAAACGAATTATCCCAAGCCTATTACTTTGATGAAGGGTCAGGCAATTATTGTAAGTGAAAAAAGAGAGGGATATTGGATCTATTGTAAAACTACAGACGAGGCAATGGAAGGATGGGTTCCAGAAAGCCTTATTAAAATTGATGGAAACACAGCATTTGCCTCGGAAAATTATACAGCAAGGGAACTAAATATAGACGTAAATGAAAAGGTTATTGGAATAAAAGAACTTTATGGCT
Organism: Nanhaiella sioensis; assembly: GCF_046557775.1. Lineage (NCBI taxonomy): Bacteria > Bacillati > Bacillota > Bacilli > Caryophanales > Bacillaceae > Nanhaiella > Nanhaiella sioensis. The sequence continues at coordinate 1,881,002 of NZ_JBKAEG010000001.1, read as the reverse complement.
GGTTATGGTGCCGTAACGTTAGCAATGATGAAGAGGGTTGGGTGCCAATTGATCATCTAAAACCAATAGTTTAAAAAACTATTAGTCTGTTGGATTCGTACAAAGTGCTACTCTCATATTAATTTTCACATAAGTCGTGGCATCTTTTCATCTTAAACACGAGAAAATCGAGATTAGTTAGTGAACATAGTAGCAAAGTTAAGTAAACAACTTCTTAAAAGCTTGTTATTAATAATGGGTCTAAAGTTAAAATCCTTATATGTCTATCTGCACATAGTCACAACGTGCCTTCATGTGGAGTGTCTCCAGTGTTTGTCTCGGATAACTTAAATGAGGGGTCTTTGCTTACGGCTTAAGATGAATAAGGGAATTAATCTTAATGTTAATATTTATTGTTTTTTCACGTTATTTTGAGTAACTGATATGTATTATGTAATTAGTCTTTGGAGAAAAAGGTGCCCTAAATATTAGTTTGCCACTTTTAGAGATATGAAGCTAATAAATAATTTGGAAAAATATAATAAATACGACATTAGATGTCGCTATTATTAACTAAGATGAAAGTGTAAAAGAAAAGGAGGAATAAATAATGAATAATAAAACGAATGAAATGAAGCTTGAACCGACAATTAAAGAGATGGACGAGATGGTGGTTGTAGGACTAGAATGTCGTACTTCAATGACTGAAATGCAAAAAAATAATCCGATTCATGGTTTATGGATGGATTTTATGTCTTTGGAAAATAGTATTCCTTTCCGAAAAGACAATAATGTGACGTATGGCGTTTGCTATGATGAAAATAAAGAAACAGGTGAATTTGTTTACGCTGCCGCTGTTGAAGTAGAAAAGGTGGATCAATTGTCAGATAAGCTAGTGACAAAAACAATTCCTGCGCAACGTTATTTAGTCTTTACTCATAAAGGGCTAATTAGTGAGCTTGGTAAAACATTTGGCTATATTTTTGAAGCTTGGCTGCCGCAATCTAATTATGAAGTCGTTAGCTCAGCTTCATTTGAGTTATATGGTGAGAGATTTCTTGGGCCGGATAATGATCAATCGGAGACAGATATTTACATCCCGATAAAATAGCAACATTTGTATGAAGTAATGATCATGAAAAAATATATGTTGTTTATCTTACTAATAAACAAGTAGAGCTGATGATTGCACAGCTCATCATTGCCCATGTTGACTATTTAAAGAAGCTAAAAATAGATGGAGTCTTATTATTTTGTGGTCCTCGTATTGATGGTACTGCTTTAATGGTTATTAAAGCTCGCTTCAAATAGAAAAAAAATATGTAGAAGAAGACCCGTTTTCAAAAGAAGATTACTATTTGAAGTTGATGAGGCAAATGCGCACAATAACTTTCTGTTAAATGATGTGTTCGCAAATTTGTCTTCAAAGAGATCGGGATCAAGTACATTTGATATCGATGAATCAGCTGAAGGTTTGTAATTGTCAATATCAATTATAGAGTTAAGGGGCTTTAAGCCCTTAATAGCCGAAGATCTACAACAAGGGTGACTCACATAAAGATAACTAATTTGAGTCACCCTTATGCTATGAAAGGAAGGTTATAATATGAAAACAGAAACTATCAATGAGCGCATCAACAGTTTTGAAGAGTTTATTCATTTTGTAGAATCCTTACGGAATATGGAGAATGGGAAGTGGGAGCTGCCGATTGCTGAGGGAAAGTGGACTGTGAGAGACATCATTGCTCATATTATGCTTTGGGACAAATATTTTCTTGAGAATGCTATACGTAAGATAAAATTACAACAACCTTTAACTAGTCGTCATGTTAATTTTGATGAATTTAATAATAATGCGGTTCAATATGGGAAGACTAAAGATAAAGATACACTTATTAGTGAGACAATAAGTTATCGTCGAGAAATTATTGATCATTTAACTTCCATACCACGTGAAAACTATGAAAACAAGTATGTAGATGAAGACGGGAATCATTTTACTATCAAAAGCTATCTCGATGGCTTTATCCCCCATGATAGCCACCATAAATCTCAAATTGAACAATATTTAAATAAACCATAATTAATATCTCTGTATAAATGAGGTAATACTGTAAAACACCTATTGTTAGATCACACTTATAATATTTAGATAGAGGAGGCTTTTTGATGTCTAACACACTTACAAAAAGTAATGTTATAGCAAGAGAAGGTTTTGATTTCGTAGGCAATTGTACAAGAACAACTAATAAAGTTGAAATGACAGCAGATAGACGAATCCCTAAACTATGGGACGATTTTTACAAAAATGAAGTTTTAGAAGCTATTACTCATAAGAAGAATTCGAATGTATTAGCAATCTATACTGATTACGAGACAAATGAACATGGTGCTTATACATTTGCATTAGGAGCACAAGTCAGGGACAACAATCTAGTGCCGAATGGGATGGAATCAATACAAATTCCTGATCAAAAATATATTGTATTTACAACTCGAAAAGGTCCTTTACCGGGAGTAATCATAGAGGCTTGGGAGGAAATTTGGAAATGGTCGGAGAAGCGTGAAAGAGCTTATGGAGCTGACTTTGAACTATACGACGAAAGAGCAATGGACCCAAATAATGGTCAGGTTGATATTTATATATCTGTGAAATGAACTACAAAACACTTAACTAGTATTGAAGAGGGAAACTAAAAGCTTACGTAACTAGCAGTTAAGAAGTTGCTCTTTATAAAATAAGACTTGTACGTACATTCCCACGTTCTCTACTTTAGCTTGGTCTTCAGACCTTTGGTGAGCGTGGGTGAAATCCTACAACACACCTTCATAGCTTCAGTTCTGAATGAGTAATCTGTAATGATAGGCTGAAGTAAATATTTATTCTCCTTTTATACATCTGTGCACTCCGTATTGTTTCCGATTTAAATTGAGGTTAAAATGACAAAAAAATGATAAAATATGGTAACCTAATATATATAGGAATTTATTAGTACTAGTATTTTCAAACGAGAGGTATAGATAATGATATTGTTAGAACATGAAATATAACAACTTTGTTGCTATCCTAGAGGACCTCCTCCCTAAATTGTAATACTGTTAAATTTCGAAAATTTAGGAGGAGAAATAATGGTGGCAGTAAAATTTGAAGAATATATAAACGACGTGAATGAGAATTTTTCGGGTTGGGATTTTTCCTTTATAACTGGAACTGGGCGAATGAAAAGCAATCTACTTTCCTGGTCTTATGGAAGCATGGCTAGACAATTAATAAAGCATGCAAATTCTATGTTAGATATGGGCACAGGTGGTGGAGAATTTTTGTCAAAGCTTCAACCATTTCCTGAGACAGTTTATGCTACAGAAGGGTACAAACCAAATATTCCGATCGCAAAAAAACATTTAGAGCCTATAGGAGTTAAAGTGGTTTCAGTTGAAGAAGATTCCAATTTGCCATTTAACGATAATCAGTTTAATGTCATTTTAAATCAACATGAATCTTATGGTCCTGAAGAAGTTAGAAGAATAATAAATTCTAATGGGGTATTTTTAACTCAACAAGTCGGTGGCTTGGATTGTTTAGGGATTAATGAAGCGCTAGGGTCTTCGGTAAATAATGAATTTAAAGACTGGAATCTGACTACGGCAATGAGTGACTTGGTGAACAATCATTTTGAAATTTTGTATTGTAAAGAAGAATTTCCAACACAGCGTTTTTTTGATATAGGTGCCCTTATGTATTACTTAAAAGCAGTACTGTGGCAAGTACCAGATTTTAGTGTGGAACAATACTATGAAAATTTATACACCATTCATAAACATATACAATCTGAAGGTTTTTTTGATGTAAACCAGCATAGATTTGTCATTAAAGCTCTTGCAAAATAAAAAATATAAGTTTAATAGTATATTTGCTGTTACACAAGGTCTTCTTAATAAGAAGACCTTGTTATATATTCAGAAACTCCTTCAACAAAGGGTAGTGTACAGGGAGCATAATAAATAAAGGAATGTAATAATCATTCTACAGAGGAAGGTAATGAATGTTAACTAGAGCTTATAAAGTATGGAAGGCTGATCTTGAGAATTTTTTGCTAAGATTAACTGGAGGGCAGCATCAAAACTCCTTAGAAATTGCACATCCAGCTACAGAAGATGAAATAAAGACTATAGAGCAACAATTGGGGAAACTTATTCCACTGGATTTTCGGCATGTATTGCTTCATTTTTCTAAACACCTTCACTTTTATTGGTTTTTGAATAATATAACCTATCCAATAACACAACAATCAAATTACATTGATAAGACCTTCTTTAATATGGGGAATGTAGACCAACGTATTATTGATTGTGGAGGGATATTTGACAGTCCATTGTGGTCCATACAAAACCTTTTAAGCTATGAAAATGACAGAGAGACATACGAGTTTTTAGATGACGATGATGCATTCGAAAAAAAATATTGGGAAAATTGTTTACTGTTTACATCGTTTGGAAATGGTAGTTACTTAGGAATTGATCTAAAGTATAATGTTGGTGAAATTATCTATTTAACGACTAGTTATCATATGCATGGCTTAAGGTTAGGTGGAAATTTCTATAAGTTTTTTAATAACTGGATAAAACTAGGTTGTGCAGGACATTGGGGAGAAGATTTTTACTTATTTAGTACAAAAGATAAGCCATATGTAAATGAACAATCTGTAAATGCTACTGGATGGAAAAAATGGATAGGTATCATTTAAGAAGCTATTAAGGAGTTGAGCTAAATGGCAGTATCATTAGATCCGGTTTTGCAAGAACAAAAGCACGTATTAAAAAATCTCTATTCACTCTACCTACATGATTTATCAAAATTTACTTCTAGTTTAAATATTACTAGTGACGGAATATTTGAGATGGAGGAGTTGAATATATTTTGGGATACAGCTGGGTTTTCTCCATTTTTTATAAAACAAGATGAAATGACTATTGGTTTCGTTTTACTTTTAGAGAGGCCTTTTTTAAAAGGACAATACGATTACTGTATTAATGACATCTTTATACTTAATAAATATAGGGGAAAAGGAGATGGAATAAATGTAGTAAAAGAGCTTTTTGAGCAGAAGAAAGGGAAGTATTATGTAATTGAGCTTGTTAGCAATGAATCAGCTGTATCTTTTTGGAAGGGTATTTATAACAAGATGAATATTAAATATGAAAACAGCAGAGATTTGATAGATGATGAGGAATGTTTTGTTCAAACTTTTCAAGTTTAAGAAAATACTTGTTAAGTTCAGATAGGGCAAAAGTCTTGAAAAAATTATTATTAATATTTTCAGAATATAAATCTTTTATGGTTATAACCTTAAATTTGGTATTTTACTACTTAAATAGTAGTGTTTTTTTTGTTTATATTGACGGAATTTTTGTATTTTTATAAAATTTATTCATAGGTTTATACATTTCGGCCGAGATGTATTTTTATTTTTTTGCTTTAATATAACTATTTCTATGAGAAAACTATACTTTCGAACATAAAAACTAGAATACAAAGAGGTGTAAGGATGAAAAATAAGAAAAAATTAATGACTACTGTATTAGCAAGTTCATTAGCATTAGGCACTTTTGTTGCGCCTACGGTAAGCTATGTATCAGCAAAGTCTATTAATCAAGTAGAAAAGGCCGCTGAAAAGGTAAACTGGAGTGAGAAAGTTAATGCACCTGAATTCATTTCTGGTAAATTGACAGAACCTTCTAATAATAATTCAGAAGATATACTTTTTAGCTATATTGATAGTAAGAAAGATATTTTTAAAATTGATGCTGTAGCGAAGAATTCGTTTATCGTTAAAGAAAGTAAGAAGGATGATTTAGGCTACACGTTTATCCGTTTGCAACAAGTATTTAAAGGTACGCCAGTATTTGGTGCTACGTTGACAGCACATATTGATCAAGATGGTGTTTTGACAGCAATTTCTGGAACCGCACTTCCAGAGCTAGAAAAAAAGAATTCATTAAAAAAAGAGCAAAAAGTAGCTAAAAAAGACGCGGTTGCGATAGCGGAAGAGAACTTATTAGCATCCTTAGCTGACGCACCTGAATACGAAAAAAACCCGAAGGCAGAACTAGTCATCTATTCTGATGGTGAGATTGCTAACTATGCATATGCAGTAAACTTCCTTTTCTTTTATCCTGAGTTAGGAAACGTTGATTATTTTGTAGATGCTGTTACAGGTGAAGTGTTAGCGAAGCATAATAATATTCATACTGCAGAAGATTCTGTTGGAACTGGTGTAGGTGTGTTGGGGGATCAAAAGTCTTTAAATACTTCTTTTGATGGAACTGCATACTCATTAATTGATAATACCCGCGGTAATGGAATCTTTACCTATGATGCTGAAAATAAAATTAATGACAAAAACTATAGAGCAAAGCTCCCTGGTAGTCTTTGGGTAGATACTGATAATTTATTCACAGATAGTTATGACAGCGCCGCAGTTGATGCCCATTATTATGCAGGTATCACTTATGATTATTTTAAAGATGTCTTTGGAAGAGACAGCTATGATGGAAACGGTGCACCAATAAAATCGACAGTACATTTTGGTAGAAATTATAATAACGCTGCTTGGGTAGGCACCCAAATGATTTATGGAGATGGTGATGGAAGGCAATTCCTACCTCTATCAGGGTCACTTGATGTAGTTGGACATGAGTTGACACATGCAGTAACGGATTTTAGTGCAAATTTAATTTATCAAAATGAGTCTGGCGCAATTAATGAATCAATGTCAGATGTATTTGGAACATTAGTCGAATACCATGTAGGCTTGAACCCTGATTGGGATATGGGTGAAGATGTTTATACTCCAGGGGTAGATGGGGATGCATTACGTTCAATGTCAGACCCTACTAAATATGGTGATCCAGATCATTATGCAGACAGATATACTGGTACAGGGGATAATGGTGGTGTTCACATTAATAGTGGTATTGCTAACAAGGCGGCATATTTAATAAGTGAAGGTGGAACACACAGCGGAACGACAGTTACAGGTATTGGGAAAGATAAGCTCGGTCAAATTTATTATCGAGCGCTTACACAGTATTTAACTGAATCATCTACATTTAGTCAGTTACGTTCATCTTTAATCCAATCTGCTACTGACTTGTATGGAGATAATGGTTCTGAAGTTGCAGCAATATCAGCAGCATTTGATGCAGTAGGAGTACAATAAATTATAAGTTGAGGCTCATTTCGAAAACTTCGTTGCTATTGTCAGTAATAAAAACGGTTTAAACGATTGACATCGTTTTTCTGCAGAAAAGATACTAAGAACGATGGTGATGTACGTATTTATTACTCGATTCGAAAAACAACAATTAATACGAAAACAGCCTAAATAACAAATAGAGGATAGCTTAAAAGGGTAGGGCTATATGTCCAACAACTTCTTAAGTATCCTCTTTTTTGTGTGTAATATCCTCGTTATATCGTTTTATTAGTGGGGGGCATATTGTGCTTTTTATAAATAGCATATGAACCTAATAGCATAACGAGAAGTATCATGCCTAGGACGATAAAAAATGTGATTAGTAGTACTTTTGGTGTTAAGAAAATAAGAGGAAGCATGAGTATTCCTCCCACGAAGAGAACTTTTGCTAGAAAAAATCGAATGTTATTCCATGATTCATTTATAGCTGAATTTAATGGTGACACATTGTCAGTGTTCATTTTAAATTGTTGAATGACATTTCCAGTTACGATAAAAATGAACGCTAAACATAAAGGTAATAGGAATAAAATGTTAACTTCATACCCTAAACCGTTTACGACCACTCCGATATAAACAGCAAAAACAATAAGCATCACTACCATTAAAATCTTTTCAACGTTTTGTTGAAATCTTCTGTATTGAGATTTTTTTTGTAAAACCCATGAACTAATAATAGCTGACATATAAACGGTGATGACAGATATTATTAAGCCAAACATGACATTGATTGTTGAAGTATAACTACTTGGTGTTCCAAAATTGTTAAATTTATTAGGTAGCTGTTCTGGTAAATATGGGTAAAGTAAAAAACTTGATCCAATTACCACAATAACGACAACTCTTGTAATCCATTTACTCATCGTTTAATCCTCCTTGTTTTGAAATTGTAAAACCCATTTCATTAAATCTTGAAAGACAGTCGTGTTAAGTGAATAAATAATGTACTGGCCCTTTCGTTCATCCCATACTAGGTCTGCTTGCTTTAACAAATGCAAATGACGTGAAATGCTTGGCTTAGTCATATTAAAATGTTCAGCAATCTCTCCGGCTGTTAAGTCTTTGTTTTTTAGTAAATCTAAAATTTTTCGGCGGGTAGGATCAGACAAAGCTTTGAAGGCCAAATTTAGAGACATAGAAGTTCCCCCAAGATTGGTTTTTATTTTAACATTTAACTAATTAGCTAAATGTTAATTTAAATTCTACTGTAATTGGATTTATTTGTCAACGTAAAATAGAAAAAATTTACTTTTTGTAAAGGGTGAATAAACAGATAGGCTTAAATGAATCATGAATCAAAGCTACAAAATTTAATAGCATAATAGCTTTGATCCAGGACAGATTTAGAGGACCGTTCATATGGATTTTATAATGTTGTTGTCTCTTTATCGTGGATTATCGTGCCACATTGAAAGCCCTCGCATATTTTCTTCATAGAGCCTACTTGATCAAAATTAAATATGTGTACAGGTAGATGGTGGTCTCTTGCTAACAGCAATGCGGATTGGTCCATTACTTTAATGTCTTTTTTGACGATATCATTGTAGTTTAATGTGCGGAACATTTTAGCTTGTGGATTGGCGTTCGGATCTGAATCAAAAACGCCTGAAGTACCTTGCTTTGCTACTAGTATGGCATCACTATTCATCTCAATAGCTCTTTGTACACTCGGATAATCGGTCGTAACAAACGGTTGGCCGTTTCCACCTCCAAAAATAATAATATAACCTTTATTTAAATGCTGGAGTGCGCGCAACCTTATATATGGCTCAGCAACCGATGTTACAGGAATAGATGTCATAACCCTCACTTCTTTGTTCGTAGTCGATGTCAGAACTCCACGTAGCATTAGACTATTAATAATTGTTCCTAATGTTCCTATATTATCTGCTTCCACACGGTCAATTCCCCACACATCAGCTAAGTGACCACGGAAGATGTTTCCTCCACCAATCACAATGGATACCTCAATGCCCATATTTACAATACTTAATACTTCTTTAGCAATATGATTTAATTTTTCAATGGAAAAGTTTTCACCATTATTATCGCTAAGTGCTCCTCCACTTAATTTTAATAGTACTCTATTGTAATTGTTCAACTCATCAATCCCCCAATATAAATAATATAGCTTGATTCTTTAAAGAGCACATCTACGTTAGAATTTTAAGTTGTAATTATGGTGATCCAGTTAATACGGTTTTCTAAGTCATTCAATTTAAACTTAAAGTTTTTCCAATTAATATTTGTTCCACAAAAGGAAGCCCTCCGTTAATAATCGATTTAATAGTTTCTTCTGACATTTGTCCACCATCTTTACTAGCAGTTACTAACATCACTCCAGAATTGGTACTGTCAGCCATTATTTTAATAAATTCAACTTTCGTAATGAGAGCCTCTTGAATATATGATGGAAAAACCAATGAGAAATAATAATCTTCATCTGTATAATTATTAATTTCAAATTGGAATTCCAGCTGTATTCGGTCATCGAACTCTGTTACTTTACTTTCTGTTTTTATGATTTCATAAGGTTTTTCTTCACCACAAGCTGTGAGAACAATACTAATTAAAAGAATTAATGGAAACAACAGGTGAATAGTCCTGTGCAAAACAATTTCTCCTCCCGAAATTAGTTTCTGAAACCTATGTTTTTGAAAAACTTCGTTTTAATGACGACGTGATGATTAATGTTGATAATCGTAGGGGGCATAGCTTAGTCATTTTGCTAGGTGTTCTTCGTGGAGATTATTTCCGGTTTTCGTAAATTAGGTTGCTATTGTTATCAAATTAGTACGATAAAAAGTGGTTATATAATGTTATGCATCGTTGTCCAGAAGAAAAGGAGCCACGAACGTTAGTTGTGTAGGTGTTCTTTTTTAATACGAAAAACAACAATCAATGCGAAAACAGCCTTAGAGAAAGAAAGGTTCCCAAAACGTTCATAGCTCTTATTACAAGGTTGTCTTTGTGTTTTTCGTACAAATAAGTAAACAGGGATCAAGCTATTGTTTCTTGCATCTAGTTTTCTATATATGATGATAATCACATAAGACTTCTTTTTTACTGGAGTAATTTTGTATTAATAACAACAAAGTTTACAAAAAGCAACTCTACGCGAAAACAGCCTTGTGTATTTAGCTCAAACTGTCTAAATTATACTATTTATGAAACGTATGTCAATATTTAGTCATCAACTAACTATTAATATTAAACATGGCAATATGAAATCGGAATCAGATAAACTGTAATTTAACGCTTAATGAATATATGACTACGATAAATTAAAATTAATTTTATAAAATTAAAACTGTCAAAGTTACTTAGCAAATGCATGAATGCATTTATGGAAGAGGTATACAAGAAAAAATGTGAAATCGTTAATAGTGGGTGACAATATAGAAACAAGTACATATACATAACAATGGCAAAGGGTTAATTAAGGGAGGACAAATGTAGAGATATACAATATATATATCAAAATGCAGTGGTGTAAGCTTGTACATGAGTATTTGAGTAATATGGAAAAGTATATTAGCAAATTTCTTTAGATGTTTTTCGTTAACTATGTTGCCTTTTTCACTAATATGATAATTTTTTGAGAAATTAATAACTGGTAGAAAAGATGCCACAAACGTTATATATATACGAGTTTATAACTAAGAACGAAAAGTAACATTCAATGCGAAAACACCCCTAATTTATGATAAAGCTATGTAATTTTATGAAGGGTTATATGAAATAATGAGTTGACGTATTTATATAAGCATTCTATTATATAAGCATATATTTATATTCTTATGATAACTAAGTTATGAAACTGAAAAAGTGATACACTTTGAATGATCTAGCTTAGAACAACAAATCGTTTAAACAAGAAAAAGTTCATACGTATTTCTCAGGATGAAAATAAAGCAACCTTTACTAAAGGGGGAGGACAAAATAGAATTACCTCATATTGAAATTGAGCATATGGCTAAGCAGATGAAATTGTTAGGTGATAAGACCCGCTTATCAATCATTGCACTTCTTTATCATGATGAATTTTGCGTATGTGAATTCGTAGATATTTTTGGAATGAGTCAGCCCGCAGTTAGTCAGCATTTGAGGAAATTAAAAGATAGTGGCCTTGTGAAAGAAAATCGAAAAAGTCAATGGATGATTTATTCTTTAAATACTGATAGTCAATACTATCCATTGATTCAAGATATAATGAAGTTCTTGCCCGATCAACTCGAAAAAATTAAAGAGCTTGAAAACAAGGGGTTACGCATATCATGTAAGTAGCCAAAAATGCATAGTAAAGGTAGTTGAAATATGAGAAAGAAGTTAATTTCAGAGTATTTAGGGACGTATTTTTTAGTATTTGCTGGGACAGGTGCCATCATCATTAATAGCATTACAAATAGTTTGACACATATAGGCATTGCGATTACGTTTGGGTTAGTAGTGATGGCATTAATTTATACGTTTGGGCACGTTTCTGGAGCACATTTTAATCCTGCTGTTACTGCTGCATTTATAGTTAATGGTGATATTGACTTACGAGAAGGGTTATACTATATCATTATTCAATTTCTCGCTGGGATCAGTGCGAGTGCATCGCTCTTATTGTTATTTGGGGATGTGGCTAATTTAGGTGCCACGCTTCCACATGGTTCAGCAACTCAATCTTTCTTATTAGAAATTATTTTAACCTTTTTTCTTATGATGGTTATCTTTGGATCTGCAATACATGGCAAGGCTGTCAAATCCTTTGCAGGTATTGCGATTGGAGCGACTGTTGGACTCGAGGCGATGTTTGCAGGTCCTATTAGTGGAGCCTCGATGAACCCTGCACGCTCTCTCGGTCCTGCATTAATTTCGGGAACATTTGATCATCTATGGGTTTATATCATTGCTACCACAATTGGAGCAATCGCTGCTGCAGTAGTATACAAAACAATTCACGAATAAAAGGAGATAATACAATGACTAAAAAAAAGATCTACTTCTTATGTACTGGTAATTCATGTCGTAGCCAAATGGCTGAAGGTTGGGGTAAAAAATATTTAAGTGACGAATGGGATGTATATAGCGCTGGCCTTGAAGCACACGGTTTAAATCCAAATGCGGTGAAGGCGATGAATGAAGTTGGGATAGATATTTCTGAACAAACATCTGATGTCATCGATACAGAGATTTTACATTCCGCTGATTTAGTCGTTACACTATGTGGTCATGCTGATGAGCATTGTCCAGTTACACCTCCTCAAGTAAAACGTGTTCACTGGGGCTTTGATGACCCTGCAAAAGCGGAAGGGTCAGAAGCAGAAAGATGGGCATTTTTCCAACGTGTCCGTGATGAAATAGGTGAAAGAATAAAACAATTCTCAGACGAAGGAAGATAAAAAAGCAGAGGGTCAGTCACCCACCACTTTAAAGCGGTGGGCGACTGACCTCTATTTTTAATTTCTTTAAGCCATATACGACGGGACTAATTATAGGTTCTATTGACATATCATCTGCAAAATTCATTTCTGGAAAATGCCTAATTAATTTAGTTAAAGCTATTCTTGCTTCCATACGTGCAAGAGGTGCACCTAAACAAAAGTGTACACCTTTTCCAAATGCTAGGTGAGGGTTTGATGAACGGTCTAGTAGGAACTGGTCAGCTTGAGGAAATTTAGTTTCATCTCGATTGGCTGAACCAATATGTGCAACAACATAATCACCTGCTTTTAACAATTGTCCATGAAGTTCGATGTCTTGTTTAACGATCCGTTCCATTGCTTGAACAGGGGATCTGTATCTTAACACTTCTTCTATCGCAGGTACGAGCAATTGCTCATTTTGTTTTAGTTGTTCAAAAATAGTTCGATCGTCAAGAAAACAATAAACTGCATTTGTAATAAGGTTCGTTGTAGTCTCATTTCCAGCAACGAGCAATAATATACAAAAACCAATCAATTCATTTTGTGTTAATTTCTTGCCATCAACTTCAGCTTGAAGAAGTATTGAAATAATGTCATCTGAGAAATTGTTTCGTTTATGGTTAATCATTTCTGCGAAGAAGCTCGTAAGGTCATTTATAGTTGAGGCATATTTTTCTTGCGCTGCCTTAATGGCTTCCTCTGACGTATCAGAAACCCCTTCAACGATATTATCCGACCATTCTTTAAATAAATGTAGTTCTTCAGTGGGAACACCCAGTATATTTGCAATAATAATAACAGGCAAAGGCATTGAAAATTCGTTGACGAGGTCAAAAGAATGCTTTCCATGTAAGTCTTCAATTAGCATATTTGAAATCCGTTCAATTTTCGACTCCCATGATTGCATTGCTTTAGGAGTGAATGATTTATTAACTAAATCTCTCATTTGTTTATGTCTAGGTGGATCGATAAAAAGTATACTTTCTCCGAAAGGGTCATTATCCTGCCCCTGATATCGAGCTGAAGAAAAATATTTATAATTACTTAATATAAAGCTTACATCATCATATTTAAACGCATCCCAATAGTTATACTCTGTATGTAAATGAATAGGATGATCTTTCCTCATTTTTTTGTACCATTCAAATGGCTCCCATTTTGTATACATCAAATGCTCAGTATCATTATTACCAATAACATTATCCAACTCAACACGCACCCTTCACTTTAAAATGGAAAATCTAAATATAATTATTCAAGTTAGAACTGTTATATACCTTCCTTCAAACAGTAATTCTTCAAGGGCAATATTAATTAGAAAATAATCATCGTTAAATATGGAAGTTGACAAATTACATTACATTATATATCGTAATATACAGATATATCGTATAATAAGATATTATAGAGGTGAACCTAAATGGATGAAGTAAAACGAGTGAATGATGCTTGGACAGATATATATTATTATATGCATATGACACATAAGGAATCGATCTCCCATCAAGCAATACGCATACTTCAGCATCTTGAGAAGAAGGGGAATTTGACAATAGGGGACATTTCGAAATATATGGAAATTAGTCATAATACTGCATCCGAGCATGTGAAGAGGCTAATTCATAAAGGGTATGTGAACAAAAAGAGAGATAATAACGATGAGCGTAGGGTGTATGTATTTCTTTCGAAACTAGGTCTGGATATTATTCATAAACATTCAAGACTGGATGAAGAAAAATTGACAGCTATCTTTTCATCTATTTCTCCAGAGCAGCTACAAGTGATTGATCAAGCTTTTACGATATTGCGGGAGGAGGCAGCTAAATGTACGTGATAGTAAAAATTCTAATTTCTGCATTAATTATTGGTATTGTGACTGAAGTAGCGCGCAAATATCCATCGTATGGAGGTATTATCGCTGCGTTACCTCTCGTAAGTTTACTTAGCTTAATATGGTTATCATTCCAAGGTGAATCGTTAGTGAACTTAAGCAAATTTACAACAGGTGTACTAATCGGCATACCAGCTACAGTCGTTTTATTAGTAATTGTTGGGATATGTTTAAAATTAGCAATGCCACTAGTGTTTTCAATTGGGTTAGGGGTTCTTGGCTGGGCTGGCTTCTTATTTGTACAACAGCTTGTTATGAAGGTAGTTTGAACACATTTTATGAATCCAAACAAAGCCAAAGATAACATACCTTTGGCTTTGTTGAAGTTCTTTCCATACTAACAAATAAGCATGTATCCTAGGCTTCGGGGCATTTTTTCTTTCAGCAACAGCGTGTACGGAAAGAGCGTTCCAATTAGTTAATTAGGAATTTTTATTTAAAGACTATCACTATTAGAGTTTATACTATTTAAGATGTCCTCTTTTAATAGTTCTTTAACCTCTTCAAGTGTTTTACCTTCTGTATCGATACCATGCTTTTCAGCTCGGTCATACAATCTATCTTGACGCTGTTCGAGCAATAAATCAACTATTTCTTCAGTTGTTTTACCTGTCGTATCTATGTCTAGTTCTGATGCACGCTCAAGTATTTTAGCTTCTTTCTCTTCATCAGTTAGAGTGTTCCATTTTTCAGCAAATTGTTCCTTGTTCATTCTTTTGCCATGTGCTTTCCCACTACGTTCACCACTAGGAGCCTGGTCTTTGAGTAACTCCTTTACTTCATCAGCAATTTTACCTTCTGTGTCAATTCCTTGTTCTTCTGCACGGTCAAATAGGCGCTGTTGGCGTTGTTCGTTAATTGAATCTATCACTTCATCAACAGTTTTTCCATCCGTATCAATCCCAAGCTCTGCTGCTCTTTCAAAAATCCTAGTTTCTTTTTCTTCATCAGATAGTTGACTCCATTTTTCAACGAAACTATCTTTATTCATCACTTGGTTTTGATTTTGTCCTCTTTGAAATAAACCACCGTTCTCATTAGCAAATGCATGACTAGCTCCTAGTCCACCTAAAGTTAACGCACCAGCAAGTGCAAATAATCCAATTTTTTTCACTTCTTTTCCTCCTCATCCGAGATATAATTATTGTTTCTACACTTATAGAATAGACAAGAATGATGTGTAAACTATGATAATTTTATGTTAAATTGTGTGATTAACTCGTTAGTGCACACAACAAGTATTATGAGGAAAATTGATATAAATTCATAACCACGTTATTATTATAGTTAAATATGTAAGATAAAAGGTGAGGAGCATGGAGAATACGAATATTAAGCTAATGTTAAAATTACAAAGCTGGGATCCATTAGGTTATGGTATTGGCTTTTATGAAACTGAAAATATAGATGTACTACAAGCCATACATGAGTTAAATGACAAAATTGTTTTGGCGAAACGCATTCAATCAATTTATGAAAATTCCTTTGAGGAGTTAATTCCGCTTAGTGAATGTGAAATCATGGCGCAGGAGCTTTTGCAGATTGCTAACACAGAAATTTGTGATTTGTAAATGGAACAATCATTGAATACACAGGGGATTTAATATTTATAAGCTTTTATACCTATTCTATTTCAGAGTAGGTTTTTTTGCTTTTGCTTTAAACGATGGTAGTTATATTGCCTTCATTTAAAATATTTTTTAAATAACTGAATAAATTGAAATATTTGTTAAGTTAAATACAACCCACAAAAACATATAAGTCAAAATGAACTACTATAGTAGGGTCACCGAAGAAAGGTGGTGAAAACGTGGACTATCGTATTGTTTCTTCTATAGTGTTCCTAATATCCTTATTTCTCGTCATACCTACATACGTGTCTGGGGCAAGCAATGGTAATGCTAACAAAGACCATAAAGTAGAGAGTGAAATAAAAATAACCAGCAAGAATAAAAATAACAACAAAGAAAAAGGAACGTATAACAGTCAGGCGCAAAAAGAAGTTTCAAAAACTAAGAAAAATGAAAAACAGAATCAAGCTAAGGATGATCATAAAAACATTCAGTCAACCAAGAAGACTAATAATGGTAAAAAGAACAAGGCTAACCAGCTGAAAAAGATAAAGGGTAGTCCATCTGATCAAGTTGTAAACCTTAGTGATGATGGACAGAAAGCCATTCAATTTAAGCAATCTATTATTAGGTCGACTAAAACTGAACAAAATATGCAAGAAAGAACAAAGTCAAGTACAACTAACTATGACTCAAGATCTGAAGAACAAAGTAAGAGAGAAATGCTACTAGGCTATATCTATGTTGTGGTAAATATTAACAACTTGCACAGTTCACCTAGCTCTTCTACTGATGGAGGAGGGCAAGGCTCTAACTTAAATCATCAATTACATGCGCTTGAATTAAATCAGCATAGATGGAAAATTTCACAGCAGACGGATTGTTTTTCAAATATCCAAGTCCTGAGCA
Organism: Nanhaiella sioensis; assembly: GCF_046557775.1. Taxonomy (NCBI): domain Bacteria; kingdom Bacillati; phylum Bacillota; class Bacilli; order Caryophanales; family Bacillaceae; genus Nanhaiella; species Nanhaiella sioensis. Next base: position 1,863,982 of record NZ_JBKAEG010000001.1, on the reverse strand, counting down.
ATCAATGGATAAATGCGCCTCCTTCTCAACCGCCGGATTTATCTTCTTCTTGCTAATTATCAAAATAAATTTTAAAAGAAGAAGGAGAGATTATTAATGAAAAAGGTTGTTAAATCATTTGTTGTAGCGGGAGCAATTTCAGTGAGTCTATTAGTTGGAGCAGGTATGAGTGAAGCTTCAGAACAACAAGAAATAAGTGATATCCAAAGTGTTCAAAAATATGATGAGCGTGATGATATTGAGGAAGTAAAGACGAAGGAAAAAAACAATCCTTCTAAAGAAAATAAAGCAAACTCAAAAGCAAGTGAAAGAGCAAGTGAGAGAGCCAAAGAAAGGGCTTCAGAAAATTCAGCAGTGCATGCATCAATTGAGGAACATATTGAAAGTGATGATATCATAACAAAGCCTCAAAAAGATGAAGAAAGTATAAGAGATGATGATTCTGAGGATCAAGAAGTTAATCGTGAAGAAGATAGTCAGGATAATGAAAATGCTGAAGAAGTAGACGAAGAATTAATCTCTGATAAAAAGACAAATCCATCTTCACAGAATAAAGTAAACTCAAAGGCCAGTATTAGAGCTAATCAACAAGCTAAAATACATGCGTCAGTTAACTCTGCGGTACATGCTACAATAGAAGAAGTGACGAATGATGAAACTGAAGAAATCGCTAAAGAGCTTAAAGAACTAGCATTAGAAGAAGATGCTGAACAAGAAGTTACTGATGGAGAAAAGATAGATGAAGAAAATGTAGTAATAAATCACGTTGACAAAAAAACAAATCCATCTTTGGAGAATAAAGAAAACTCAAAAGCGAGTCATTCAGCAAGTGATTCAGCTAAAGAACATGCTGCAACAAACTCAGCCGTACATTTCATGTCATTAAAAGAAGAGGAAGAAATTGAGTAAATACATTTATGAAAGTTCTATCTGAAGGCTGAATAAATGAAAAAAAACAACGCTTGGTTATCCAGGCGTTGTTTTTAAGTTAATTAAAGAATAACATCTTTTAAAGGGAAGCGAGGTGTTGGATGAGCTGGTGCAGCTGCTTTACCTATAGAAATAAGCATCACAGGAATGTAGCGCTCAGGAACATTAAATTCTTCAACAAATTTTACTGAATCGTAACCACCCATTGGAACAGTGTCATATCCAAGTGACTTAGCAGCTAACATTAATTGCATCGCAGCTAATGATCCATTACGAATTGCTTCATCACGTGCTGCGTTCGGAATGCTAGCATATGCACCGTTAATTTGAGCGATTAATGTATTTTTAGCTTCTTCAGGCATAAAGCCTTTTTTAACTGCTTCGCCATAGACGATTTCTGCATTTTCATTCGCTTGTAAATCACCTAAAACTGCAACCGTTACACTGCTGTCAACAACTTGTTCTTGATTATAAGCGATTGGAAGTAGGCGTTGTTTATCTTCTTCTTTGTCAATAACGATAAATTTCCAATGTTGTAAGTTCCATGAAGATGGTGCTGTTACTGTTAAGTTAAGAATTTCTTCTAGGTCTTCCTTAGGCATTACATGTCCCTTTTCATATTTACGTACTGATGTGCGTGCTTTCATCACTTCTGATGCAGACATATCTTTTTTTGTAGTTGTCATGAGTTAAATTCTCCTAACCTATATTTAATGTAATTTTTTTTGTTACAATTAACTGTCAAAAAAGTTTAATCATTGGTGACAATTAATATTATACTGTAATTCTAGATGTTACAGTTAGAAAAGTCAATAAAAACTATTTAATATTTATAAACATTCTTCGTAACGCATATCCACTTGTTTTTTCGATCTGTATGATTGTATTGATGTTTTCAATTTTTGTAACAAATTTGTAGGCTGTGAAATTTGTTTGTCTAAATATTGATTAGACAACTCTTCAACAATATTTAAAGCAAGCTTAGGGTTATTTCCCATTAATTGAGCATAATTATAAGCATCAATTTGAAAGTATTCAGCATTAGACAAAGCTTTGGCACTTATATGCTTTGAAGAAAAAATTGATCGGTCACCAAAAAATTCGCCTTCATGAACTATTTTCTCAGTACCTTTTTCAGCATCTGTTAAAAGGATCGTTCCTTTTACTAAAAATAACACAGAATTGATAGGTGCTTGAGGACTATATATTACCGTTCCATGTTCGACATGATGGTTTTGTCCGTATGCTTGTAATTTATTTTGATCTTGAAAAATTTGTTCATTATTAGTTGTATAAGACACAACGTTCATATTCATATGATCCCTCCTGAACTGTAATTGTTTTTGCTACATTTAGACCAAATGCTTGGTCGAAACCAAGTCATTTGCTTATATATTTTGTGCATCTTTTTCTTTAATTTGAACTAATATATCAGCAATTGTAAATTGCCCTAAGAAATTACCTAAATGCTCTTCAGCGTCTTGGAAGATGGAAAAAAGCACATGCTTCATGTTTGCACCAATAATACATTGTTCATTTGCTTGGGAGCATTTTGGCTGCAGAGTTCCTTCAGAAGTTATAGAATAAATTTCTTTTAATGTTACTTCACTAGGTTCACAAGCAAGTATAAACCCTCCACCTGCACCCTCTTTTGATTTAATATAGCCATTTTTTTTGAGTAAACTGAGCATCTTACGTATTCTCACTGGATGAACTGAAGCGCTCTCGGCTAAATAGTCACTAGTAGCCATTTTGCCAGGTAATAACGCAAGATATGTGAGGCTATGCACGGCAAGTGAAAATTCACTGTTCATTTTTGTTTTTCTCCCTCCCTTAACTACATGTCAAAAAGGCAATTTCACCTTATTGTATGAACAAAGTTATTGACGGTTAAGTTCTCTATCGCTTACAGCTGTTGTAGCATTCTTTACGCGAACTAGTTCTTTGTTATTTTTGCGAATAGCATTTAGTTTTTTTGTTAGCTTCATGAAAGTTTCTTCATCACGTTCAATAAGTGCGATGTCAATTAAGTTTAACAGATAACCCTCTTGTTGTAAGTCTGAGTGTTGAATAATTGAAATAGTAGTTATTGGCATTTTAATGGATTGTCCTTCAAGTTCATGATTATCACTCTGAACAATACGAACGATTCCAGTTTGTCCTTCTAAAGATTCAATAAAACCATGAAATAGTTCATCATTCCGACTTGTACCTTTCACCCAATCACCGATAAGTAAAGGCTTCATATTTATTCCCTCCTTTGTAATTAATGCTCTTTAACTTAGTTGCAGTTGCTAAAGTGGCGCAGATCAAAGTAGTATTATACGATTTCATCAGCTTTTATTTTATGTGAAGTTTTTCTTGTATGAAAACAAATTAATAATAATAATTACTGTAATTATAAATGTTACAGTAGTGTTCGTCAAGAACTTGGTTTCTATTGGAAGAAGATTAGGTTATTGTATATAATAGGTAGAACATTTTTAATACTGAAAACAGTTATATGATTGAGTTGTTCAAATTTATTGTTAAGTGGAATTTAACTATTATGCGATAATAAATAGTGGTTTCATTAAACTTATGACATGGATATATGGGGATTATTTAGGAGGTAATGACTTTGATAAATTTTGATATGAAATTAGAAAAATACGCTGAGACTGTAGTACAAGTCGGTTTAAATGTTCAAAAGGGTCAAACTGTTTATATTAACACACCTATAGAGGCAACAGATTTCGTTCATAAAGTGGTGAAGCAAGCTTATAAAGCTGGAGCAAAGGATGTATTAGTCGAATACATAGATAGCCAACTAGATCTACTTAAATATGAACTAGCACCTGAAGAAGGGTTAAAGAGTTTTCCACAATGGAAAGTGAAGGGCTTATTAGATATGGCTGAGGATAATGTAGCGTATTTAAACGTTTATGCTCAAAACCCAGAACTTTTGAAGGATATTGATCCAAATCGTGTAGCGGTGGCAACAAAGGCTGCAAGAACAGCTATGAAAGAGTTTCAAGGTTATATAGGTGGGGGAAGAATAAGCTGGGCAATTGTATCAGTGCCTACACCTGAATGGGCGCAGATGATATTTCCGAACTTAAATAAAGAAGAAGCTGTTGAACAGCTTTGGGATCAAATTTTTGCAGTTACACGTATTAATAATAAAGAACCAGTTGAAATGTGGAAGGATCATATTAGCTCCTTAAATGAACGTGCGAATTATTTAAATAAGAAAAAATACAAAAAATTACATTACAGCGGGCCTGGTACCAATTTAACGATTGAATTACCAGATGCACATCAATGGTTATGTGCAAAATTCACAAACGACAAAGGAACAAATTTTGTTCCTAATTTACCTACGGAAGAAGTATTTACTATTCCTGTGAAAACGGGCGTGAATGGGAAGGTGTCGAGTACGAAGCCTCTTCATTATAATGGTACAATTATTAATAATTTTAGTCTGACATTCAAAGATGGGAAGGTTGTAGATTTTGCTGCAGAGGAAGGCTTTGAGGCATTGAAAGGTCTTTTAGAAACAGATGAAGGTGCTTCATACCTTGGGGAAGTAGCGTTAGTACCACATCGTTCACCAATATCTAATTCGAATCTAGTTTTCTATAACACTTTGTATGATGAAAATGCATCTTGTCACCTTGCATTAGGTAATGCATTGCCTATTTGTATTAAAAACGGAAAACAAATGAGTAAAGAAGAGTTACTACAAATCGGGTTTAACGACAGTATCACACATGTAGACTTTATGATTGGATCTGATAAACTTCATATAGACGGTGAAACTGCTGAAGGACTAGTTGAGCCGATTTTCCTTGATGGAAACTGGGTTATTTAACAGCTTGGAGGTAGTATGAGTTTAGAACAGTTTTTACATCGCAAAGTTAATGAATTGTTAATAAACCTTAAGAGTAAGCATATTGAAGTACAAGAAATACATGGTAAAGGGTCTTATTTACGTAGCAAGTGGGAGAAGACATTTGCGAATCATCTGAATGATAGTGAAAAAGTGAAGATATACCTAAACAGTATCGGAGGTTTTTTATGGCATCTTTTTAGCTTTAAGAAGGTGTCGTTTTTACAAGGAGAAGAAGCCGACCTTGTATTTAATAATGAACCTAAAGGGACATGTTATATATTTTATCAGCACATAGATTTGGTGTTACTCATAGAAAATGCTGCTCACATATGTGCGGATGATTTTAAAGATGAACAGGATGTTTATATAGTAGATGAACATTTTAGTTGGACATATGTTGTTACACATGAAAAAGGGGAATTAGGTCCGTATTTTAGTAGAAAAGAGTAACATAAAAGTAACAAAGAGGATTTTTGAATAAATCATAGAATAAAGTATGTGCATGCATTTTTTAAGCAGGAGGTTTTATCGTTGTTATTATATTTTTAATACCCATCTGTTAACAAATATTTTACTAATATGACAGATAGGGAGCTGGAAATTTTGAAATATACATCGTCATTTGATGGAGTTACTCATGAAATGTTGGAAGGTTTTTTTGTAGATTGGCCGAATCCGCCTAGTCCAGAAACACATTTAAGGTTGTTGATAAATAGCTATAAAGTTATCATTGCGATAGATGAAACAAATAATCAAGTTGTTGGATTTATTACAGCTATAAGTGATGGCGTTCTTTCTGCTTACATTCCTTTACTAGAAGTGTTGCCGGCATACAAAAACAAAGGGGTTGGAAAGGAATTAGTCACGAGAATGCTACAAGAGCTTAATGACATGTACATGATAGACGTGATGTGTGATGAGGACCTTCAGCCTTACTATGAAAAGTTTGGCATGACGAGATCTACCGGTATGATAATAAGAAACTATAATAAGCAATCAGGTAGAGGTTAATAAATTACATATGTTAAATGGAAAGAGGTTGGATGCTTATCCAGTCTCTTTTGTAAATTAGTGCTATTCATTGATCGAAAGGATCTTCGTTTACAGTTAAGGAGATATAACAGGCTATTTGCTTCATTAAAATGATAAGCCACTTTTTATGGTCCCAATTTGGTGATAATAGAAAAAATTTTACGAAAAGAGCCTTACAATAACATGACTATTGAGGTGTGATTTATATGGCTGATGAAGTTTGCATAAGACCAATAAAACGTGAAGAATTACAATCATTATTACATTTGTATACACATTTGAATTCAGATGATCCAGAACTATCTGCTACCGATATAGCACCTTTATGGAAACAAATTTGCTGTAACCCTCATACATACTATATCGTTGCAGATAAAAATGGTCAGCTAGTTGCATCATGTGTACTAAACATTATAATGAATTTGACGAGGAGCGCACGTCCTTATGGCTTAATAGAAAATGTGGTTACTCACAGTAATTATAGACGTAAAGGGTATGGAACGAAGGTATTGCAGGCAGCGTTGGACATTGCATGGGAACAAAACTGTTATAAAGTGATGCTCCTTACCGGCTCCAAAAAAGAAGAGACATTATCTTTTTACGAACGTGCAGGGTTTAAAAAAGGGATAAAAACTGGTTTTATCGCTACTCCTTGAAAACATCGCAAGATATCATTTTTAGCTTCATTTGTTGGAAATACAGACCTGAAATACATAATCCTCTAGTTTTCTTGCCTCAAAGCATATTTATGTAACTAGAAGGCTAAAATGAGCCTTCATGTATACAGTTGTATTTGAACTGCTTAGTAAAATCATCGTTTTAGTTTAAAAAGGATGATCCCTGATAGAATAATACATATGCCGACTACTTTATTCCATGTAATCGCAATTGTATTAAACCCAAACCAACCGAAGGTATCAATGAGAAGCGCTACAGTAAACTGAGATACTAAAACAACAGAAACAGCATAGGCTGGCCCAATATGTCGAATACCTTTCATAATACAAAATACAATTCCTACGCCAATTACTCCGCTAAAGAGATAGAGTTTGTTTATATTTTTCAATTGGAATAAACTAGTATCATTAGTCAAATAAAAGATGGGTAATGAGGCAATGAAGCCTAATCCTAGAACGAGTGTAGTCGTTGCCCAAGAACCTACACGTTCACTAACTCTTGCATTAAATACGGTTTGAATGCTAATCAATATACCTGTAATGATTGATAATATAACGCCTTGCATATTATTCCTCCCTAGTTATTCATAAATATTTCCTTCTGCTCGTTCACGTAATAGATTAAGGTTTTTTACGTAAATTGCACCTTTTCTACGCTCTATCACACCTTCTTCATCTAGTTTTTGAATGACACGATTTAAATGTCGATAGCTCGTCCCAATTAAATCAGCTAGCTCAGTCAAGTTCGATGTTCTCATTTCTTGATGAAATAATGAACCCTCTTCATCAGATGAAATCGATAGTAAATAGCTTGCAAGCCGCACTTCGACAGAGTAAAGTATATTTAAACTAGATGTTTGGGATTCAGTAAAAAATTTATGGGTCATTATTTCAAGTAAAAATTTCACAAAAGTGACTCGGTTCTCCTCTTTATTTCTAATTTGCTCATACGATACCCCGATTAAATAGCCATCAGAAGCAGCTTCAACCGTATAAATCACTTTGTTTTTTTTAATAAATTCTATATCTCCAATGATTGCAATAGGTTTTTTGAAGCGTACTATCCTTGTCTTTCCTTCAGGAGAAATCGTATATATTTTAATTTTTCCTTTTACTAGAAAATACATATGATTTAATGTATCTCCTCTTGTGCATAAAGTCTCTCCTTTAACGATACGATGTAATGTCATCTTCTTTTGGGTTTCTTGTGAAAAAACGGAATCCAACTGATGGTAATTAAGATATTGTATTAGTAAACTTGGATTATTAACCTTGTCCATCATGTATCACCAATCTTCATTAAATTTTAAAGACAATCACTCCACAAAACATTAAAGCAATTCCAAGCAATTTTGACCAAGAGATGCGCTGTTTTTGCTCTTCAAACAAACCTTTAGTCTCAATAATAAATGCTGAAAATAACTGAGCTATTAATAATACTGCAACAGCAAAGGTAGGACCTATAAGGTTGATTGCGGTCATTTGTCCGAATACGATCATAACCCCAAATGTTCCACCTAGAAGGTAAAGGAATGGTGTCTTTTGAAATCCACCTCTTTGTCCATCTCTCACAAACAAATAAATGACGAATGAAATGATAAATCCAATCAAATGAATGAGTGAGGTCGTATGCCATGGTCCCAGATCATCACTTAACCGGGCATTAAAAGCACCTTGTAAAGTTATAAAAATTCCTGCTGCTAGAGAATATAGCAAACCTTTCATGATATCCCTTCCTCTCAAATTCGTTATAAATTAATTAAAATATAAAAGTGAAGTAAGAAGAAAGGACATATGTCCTTATTTTAGTCATTTTCTTTCAATCATAATATTGGTGAAGTGGTTATAATCATTTGATTTGTTAATAAATTACTTCTTTAAATTAGTAATCGTATCTACGTCGCGCTATTGTCCTTTAGGAATTACAACATCGTTTCCAAAAGCGCCTAACAATTAAGATTGATGAGGTGAGAATAGCTAAAAAATTAATTCTAAATTGACATTACTTTATAATTAGATTAATATCTAATTAGATGTATATCTAATTGAAGTGGAAGGGGGATAAATCGTGCAATTAGAAAAAATTGTTCAGTTTCATAAAGTTCTTGGTGATCCGACAAGAATTCGTATTTTAGTGTTGTTGGCACAAGGGCCGTTACATGGTCAAGCAATAGCGGGAAAGTTAGGGTTAAGGCCACCGACGATTACTCATCATGTTACTAAATTAAGAGATCTAGGACTCATTAAAGAAAAAAGGGAGAAAAATACGATTTATTTTTACTTAATTAAGAAAGATCTAGAACATAAATCGCTAGCGCTAATAAATGTTATTAACGATAAGGGAGAAGTAGGTATGAGTCGTGATACAAATAATCAAGCAATACTAAACAACTTTGTTACGGGTGATGGGAAATTAAAAACGATACCTGCACAAAGAAAGAAGAAGTTAATTATCTTAGAATATATTATTAAAGGGCTAGAGCAGGGACGAAAGTACACCGAAAGAGAGATTAATGAACATATTAAACAATTTCATGATGATTATGCCACTTTACGTAGAGAGCTTATTATGGGACATTATATGTATAGGGAAAAAGGAATTTATGAATTAAATCCCCAAGAAATGTGGGCAAAAATTGATTAGGTTGAATGGCTCTTTTCGTAAACTATGTTGAAATTGTTATAAAAATTGTATAGAATAACTAAATTTTATGGTGTTTCATAATAAAAAAAGTAGAAAAGATGCCCCGAAGTGTATAGGAATAATACGTGCTTATAGCAAAGAATGAAAAACAGCAATCAATGTGAAGACAGCCTAGTGTAAAGAGACGTTTGTTGATTATAGAGGGGGATGTTTTATACGACACTCCTTTGGCTGTTGTAAGAGGTGAGGAAAGTGGAAGTGTCCCAGCTTTATGTGATCATTATAATGATGGTCATTGTAAGTTTCATTCTCATTGGGGGAGTAGTCTTGGAGGTTATTAGTACGCGGAAAAATTATGGCGTCGTAATGGACTCTAAGATTTTATTTCTCATGAATGTAGTTGTAACCATTCTATTTCCGTTTATTTTCCAAAAATTCGGCAATATTATGGAGAATATAAGTTTTTATCTAATTTTTGTTTTCTCCATTTTCGTCATCCTTTTTTTGAGATTTTATTATGGTGGAAGAAGTATAACAGTTTATGAGATTACACAGCAAGAGGTAAAAGCTATCATTAAAGAAGTGTTAGATCATTTGCAAATCGTATATGAAGAGAAGGAAGATGATGTGAATGATAAGTACATATTTGACTTAGTCAATGACCGAGCGAAAGTAGTGATGAGTTGGCACCCTCTAAGAGGTCATAAAAGGACGACGATAAATATATCTATTAAGCGGTGGTGGAGAATATCTCGTCATGAAGAGGTATTGCAAGACATGCTTCTAAAATTAAAGGCAAACAGACAAAAAAAGTGGTATTGGGAAAAGCATACTCTCATCTTTATCGTATTGTTAATCTATATTGTTTTTATAATTAATATTATTGCTAAAATCAACTCATGAAATTAAATTTGGCTACCAACCAATGTATTTATATGAACCGATACGGTTTTTGGATCAAGAATCGTATAGATGACTAGCGCAAAGAGCTTTATCAAATTTAGCAATTCAAACACCCCTCATACATAAATTTTAACTAGTATATGAACGTAAGGTTTATTTTGCTTGTGTATAAACAACATCTCAATGAAAATCATATGGAATATATGACGTATGAAATAAAGGAATTTAAGATCTAGCTCTATAGTAAATCGGGATAAAAGCATGAATGGGGTTAGGAGCAAGGCTATAATACAAAAATGCTTTTATAATATTGGAATATACATAAAATCAGAAGTAAACTGAATGAATTATGGTGAATAAGTATGAAATAATCCACATAAGTAAGCTAAAAAAATCTAGATCTAAAAATAGGGTTGCGTCTAAGTCGAATATTCGACTTAGACGCAACTCTTATTTATTCTTCATTAGTTTATTTTAATTGTACTTTAGCACCTTTATTAAAATTATTATTACATGATATACCATGAACTTTATGAACAATATTTCCTAAATAAAGTAAAAAGTTGTTATTTTTATAATATTCACAAAATAATACTCTTGCTTTTATAATTGAAAGCGTTATCAAACATAGGATAAGGGGGGATTTTGTGGTGAAAAGATTGTGGGCTTTGATGTTCTGTACATTTATATTACTGTTGGGTGCTTGTAGTAGTAATGCAAATAATGATGCGTCTACAGGTGAATGGCAACCAACTAAACCGATTGAAGTTATTGCTCCAGGTGGTGCTGGTGGTGGATGGGATACTACTGCACGTACTGTCTCAAAAGTTCTAGAACAAGAAGGGTTAGTAAGTGAACGTATGGCAGTTGTGAATAAACCTGGTGGTGGAGGTGCAGTGGGGTGGGCGTATGTAAACAAGAAAAAGGATGATAATCATACAATTTTCGTTACGTCACCACCTATTTTGTTTGTCCCATTAAATGGTCAATCAGATGTAGGTCATAATGATTTTACTCCCATTGCTGGGGTGATTGCTGATTTTGCAGCTTTTATTGTTCACGCAGATTCACCTTTTAATAATATGAATGACCTAGTGAAAGCCTTAAAGGCAGATCCCCAATCAATTTCTGTAGTTGGTGATTCTGCTCCAGGAAGCATGGATCATTTGCAGTTTGTAAAAGCTGTAAAGGCTGCTGGTGTTGATATAAAGCAATTAAAATATGTATCTGCACAGGATGGTAGTGGAATGAGCATGTTGCTTGGTAATAAGGTTGATGTGTATTCTACTGGATTGGCTGAAGCAGCTGAACAAGCGAAAGCAGGAAAGGTCAAAGTATTGGCGATAACGGCCCCAGAGCGTCTTGAAGGGGAGATTGTTTCGGAATTCCCAACATTAAAAGATCAAGGAATAGATGATGAGTTTGTAGTTTGGCGTGGCTTTATGGGAACACCTGATATGGACCCTATAGCAACAAAATATTATGAAACAGCTATTAAAAATATGATGGAGACTGAGGCTTGGAAGGAGCAAAGAGATAATTTTGGCTGGAAAGATAATTTTATGAGCGGTAAAGAATTTAAAGCATTTCTAGATAAAGAATATGAAACGATGGAAAAGCTTATGAAAGAAATTGGTCTTGCTAATTAGTAGTTGCAAGGGGTTGTTTTAAAAGGTCAGAATCTTAAATGTTAAAAAAAAATGTTGATATATCAACTTTCATTAACGTGGAGAGGGGTGTCTCTAAGCCGAAAAAATTCGACTTATCAGACAGCCCCTTTAATATAAATATTTAAACATTCGGTTGCTCATTTCTTATAAAAGTAGGTGTTTTATGTGTTCAAGACAATGGATCGTAAACTTTCATTGATATGTATTGCAATTGCTACTTGCTATTTGTTTTTAAGCTACCGGCTTCCAGAATATCCGTACGCTATTATGGATGCTGATGTCATTCCAAAAGGACTAGGGTTTTTGCTTGTCATTCTTGCTTTCTTGCTTTTTCTTCAAAATAAGCAAGAGACGGAACAAGAGCGGGAAAAGAGGAATGTTGATCCAAAGGAAATTCGCATGCTACTTGTTGTTCTTATCATCATAATTATTTATATTTTTTTACTCGAGATAATTGGATTTGTTATTAATACGTTTTTATTTTTGCTAGTACTCATACGGTTATTAGGATATAAAAAATGGTTAAGTAATACGCTTGTCTCAATCATTTTACCTATAGTCATTTATTTTGCATTTAATTACCTGCTCAAAATTTACTTACCTCAAGGAATCTTACCATTCTAGTGAGAGGAGATAATGTTTATGGAAGGTTTAGATAGCTTATTATATGGATTTGATGTAGCACTCTCATGGACGAATATACTATATGCATTTGTTGGTGTATTAGCAGGGACGATTATTGGTATGTTACCAGGATTAGGTCCTATTAGCGCCATTGCAATAATGATTCCTCTTAGTTATGGTATGGAAGCTGCATCTGCCTTAATATTGATGGCTGGCGTGTATTATGGAGCTGTATTTGGTGGCTCAACATCATCAATATTACTAAATGCTCCTGGCGTATCTGGAACAGTCGCAACATCTTTTGATGGTTACCCACTCGCAAAGCAAGGAAAAGCAGGAAAAGCCTTAGCAATTGCTGCAATTTCTTCTTTTTCAGGGGGGACGATGGGCGTTATTGCTTTAATGTTAATTGCTCCATTAATGGCACGTGTAGCAATTACTTTCGGACCAACTGAATATTTTGCATTAATGTTATTAGGATTGACAGCCATCTCAAGTTTATCAGAAGGATCAACAATTAAGGCATTAATTTCCGCAACAGTAGGTATGATGGTGGCTACGGTCGGCATGGAGCAACAAACCGGAACACAGCGCTTTACTTTTGATAGTATAAATCTAATAGAAGGGATCGACTTTCTTATTATAGCTTTAGGATTATTTGCTCTATCTGAAGTTTGTTCTTTAATTTTGTCACGACATCAAAAATCAAATGATAAAACGAGTGTCGGAAAATTAACGATAACAAAACAAGAGGCAAAAGAAATCTCGGGGCCAATTGCGAGACATTCTATACTTGGCTTTTTACTCGGAGTATTACCTGGCGCGGGGGCTACAATTGCTTCGTTCATGTCTTATATTACTGAGAAACGGATAGCGAAGAATCCCTCTTCCTTTGGCAAAGGGAACTTGAAAGGGATAGCTGCCCCTGAAACTTCTAACAATGCAGCAACGAGTGGTGCATTCGTTCCATTGCTAACGTTAGGAATCCCTGGGTCAGGTACAACAGCTGTTTTACTTGGGGCACTTATGGTAGTTGGTGTCCAGCCTGGTCCACTAATGCTACAAGATCATCCCGATGTCTTTTGGGGAGTTATAGCTAGTATGTATATTGGTAATATCTTTTTATTAGTATTAAATTTACCGTTAATTCCTTTTATCGCGAAAATTTTGTACATCCCAAAACAGATGCTAATCGCTTTGATCATTGTATTTTGTTTAATTGGTGTTTATGGGGTGAGTTTTAATACATTCGACTTATATTTACTAATTGCATTTGGTGTTCTTGGTTATATGATGCGTCTCTACTCTTTTCCAGCACCGCCGTTTATTTTAGCTTTTATATTAGGAGGGATGATGGAACAATATTTCAGTCAAGCATTGACAATTTCTAACGGACATTATAGTACTTTTATAGAAAGCCCGATAACAATCATTTTATTAAGTTTATCTTTGCTTTCGCTATGTATTCCATTTATTCAAAGTCGGGTGAAAAATAATTATAATGGCATAAATAAGGGTGTGTAAATATAGTTGTGTTTAATACTAAATAGTAAAATATCTACGTTCAGGCCTTCCAACAGTTCCATAGGTAAGGTCAGCCCTAACTTTATCAACAGAAACTAAATATTCTAAATATCGGCGAGCTGTCGTACGACTGACGCCGATATCTTGTCCTAATTCTTCGGCAGTTATTCCTTTATCATATGAGCCCACTTCATCCAACACTTTGGTTAGTGTTAAAGGATCTATTCCTTTCGGTGTTAATTGTTGTTGATCATCTTTTCTAATTGAACGAAATAAATCATCTACATCTTGCTGTTCAAACATAATAGTATTATCGATTTGTTGCTTATAAACTTTATATTTTTCTAATGTATCTTTAAATCTTGGGAAAATAATTGGTTTAATAATATAATCAATTGCTCCGCCTCTTATAGCATCCTGAACCTTTGCTGCTTCTTTTGCGGCCGTTATCATGATTACATCTGTATTTCGGTAATGTCTTCTAATATACCATAGCAAGTCCATTCCATCTTCTCCAGGAAAATAAACATCTAGCAAAACAAGATCTGGATGTAATATTTCTAATAATTCATAAGCTTCTTCCGAATTTGTTGCGATACCGCATACAATAAAATTTGAAATCTTTTCAGTAAAGCGTCGATTGATCTCTGCTATACGCGTATCATCCTCCACAATAAGTACCTTGATTTCACTCATGTTTTGTCTCCCCTTTGGCTTTTGGAACAACGACTGTAAAGTTTGCCCCACCTAAGTTGCTTTTTGACAAAGTTATATACCCTTGTAAATTGTCCACGGCTTTTTCTACTAAGTGTAAGCCGTAACCTCTGTTTGAATTCTTTTTTGTACTAAAGCCTTTAGTGAAAATTTTCTCCTCCATATTTTTTGGTATGCCATTTCCTGAGTCTTCAACTTCAAAAATAATATCGTGTCCAATATCTGTCATAAATAATTGTACGACTCTGTCTTTTGGAGGTAATTCAAGAACTGCTTCGAAGGAATTTTCAAGTAGGTTACCTAAAATGGTAACTAATTTTTCTTTCTGAATGGTAGTAGGGATATCTTTTAAACTACTATCATTATGAACTACAAAATTTACTTTCAACTCATGCGCCCGATTATACTTTCCTAGAATTAAAGCTGATATAAGAGTATTAGGAACCGCTTTCATTAAAAAGTGAACTAAATTTTGGTACCCTGACGTCTCCGACTGTATTAAATCAAGTGCTTCTTGATGTGATTCCAACTGAATTAATCCTGCTATTGTATAAAGTTTGTTTGAATACTCATGAGTTTGTGCACGAAGTATTTCCGTATACTGTTGAACTTGAGAGAGCTCATTCGATAATTGGTCAATTTCGGTTTTTTTTCTGAAACTTGCGACAACTCCACTTATATGATTGTTAGTGAAAATAGGTATTCTATTAACAATCGTATCATAATTTCCAATTTGTAATTCATCATTATAGTGACTTTCACTTGTTTCAAGTACTTCCAGCATTTTTGTATGTGGTAAAACTTGTTGAATTTGTTTTCCTACTATTAGTTCAGATGGAGGTAAAGCTAAAATTTGATACGCCTTTTGATTGGCTAATGTGATTTTCCCTTCATGATTAATTGCTATAATACCTTCATGTATTGATTCGAGGATGGCATTCTTTTCTATAAATAACTGTGCGATCTCTCTTGGCTCTAAACCAAAAATTTGGTTTTTGAAATTTGTAGCGATAGAAACTGCACCTAAAATACCAATTGCTAGCACGATAATAATTAAAATGATCACTTTTGTTTTATACTCTTGGATAATAACTTGTACGTCTTCGGTTAAAAAACCTACAGACACAATTCCTATAACAGAGCCATCTTCATCAACTATGGGGACTTTACCTCGGATGGAAGGACCTAATGTCCCTACTGCTTGAGAAACATAAGATTCTCCAAGTAGTAACGCGCGATCATTATCACCACCTACCATATGTTTCCCAATTCGATCTTGAATTGGATGGGAGTAACGAATACCATCCTGATTTCCTACTACTATGAATTCAGCACCAGTTTGTACTCTAATATTTTCTACAAGTGGTTGAATGATAATAGAAGGATTCTCAAGCTCAAAAGCATCAGAAATTTTCTGGATAGATGAAACTGTTTTAGAGACAGCCAATGCTCGTTTCCCAATTTGGCTTTCTATACTTTCTGACAACATCGAATTAAATAAGGCGCCGGCAATGATTAGAATAAACATTAATAATAAAACAATTAATAAAGCCATTTTTGTTTGAAGTTGAAGTGACTTTATCGATTTCATCCCATATGTCTCCTTTGTAGACATTCTCTAAACCTATTATAACGTTTTCTAAAGTTATTATAATAATAAATTAAGATAGTAAAACATTTTACTTTTGCTAAAATATAGATATTGAATATAGTTCTTGGGAGGATCAAATTATGTCTACATTACAAAAAGCAATTAAGCTGAGGGAAGAAGGTCATTTAGAGTCTTCAAAGGAGTTAATGCTAAAGCTTGTTGATGAAGAGCCTAACAATCCAACAGTGCTATATCAATGCGCTTGGTCACATGATGTACTTGGACTTGAAGTTGAAGCGGTCCCTTATTATGTGAAAGCACTAGAAACTGGTTTAACTGGCGAAGACAAAAGGGGAGCATTGTTAGGGTTAGGGAGCACATATAGAACGATAGGTGAATACCAGCTAGCAAAAGAAACGTTAGAAAATGGCTTAAAAGAATTCCCACATGCAAATGAGTTTTATCCTTTTTATGCTATGGCTTTACACAATTTGGGACATCACAAAGAATCAATGGAAGTATTATTGCGTAACTTGGCTGAATTAACGAATGATGAGGGTATTAAGCAATATCAAAAGGCAATTCTCTTTTATGCAGATAAACTAGATAAAGTATGGACCTGATCATTTAATTAAACGTTTGTTGAAATTTCCCCCATTCGATTGCTATTGTACTTATATAGGAACATTAAGGTGAGGTTATTTAAGACAAAGATAATAACTTTGTTGCTTATTCGACAAAGATAAAAATGCTCTGTTAGTTAACTTTGTTGTTTGAATTTGAGTAACTAATGTGTATGCTATGGATTATAGAAGAGAGAAGAGAAGGTGCCCTGATCGTTAGTTATACTCGTGTTTAGCTCTTATTAAAAAAGCAACAATTAAGGCGAAAACAGCCAAGTACAAAGAAAAGTTATCACAAAAGTTTGCTTTTATTATTGCTAAAATTAAGATAGGAAACAGCTTCTAATTATAGCTTACTATTAATTGTATGTAGTTTATTATATAGAAGGTTAGTAAAAATGAACAAAGCCTGTACCGTTGTTGAACTAAAGGTACAGGCTTTTCATATATTACGAAGAATGATTTTTTATCTCTTTTATCGTCTGTATAAATTGTTGTTTTTCTTTCTTGGAGACATCTACTTCTCCGTATCGTGCTTTTTTATAAATCGCTTCAAATTCTGCTACGTGAATATGATTGATGTCTAGACGGTGTAGCCATTCATGGACAGTTTCATTGACTTTTCGACCTCTTCCTTTTTTAGCCATATGATGTTCAAGACGGTCAAACCTTTTCCGAATCATTCGATTTCCATGAGATGAATACATTCCTCTCCCATACATAATGGTTGTATGACTAACGTCGTTATTAATGGCTAGCGGTTGTACTTTATGAGAAGGGTCATTTGTAGCATGAGCTTTTCTTTTGAATAAAAGATAAATAACTAACCCTACAATAATAACAATCAAAACATACATAAAAGTGTTATTTCCAGTAGCGTCTTGATTAATACTATTTTGCACGAGCTGGACTAATGTTTCTTCCTCTTTACCTTCGGTCTCGAATAGTTCTGGAATTGTCAACGGAGGTAATGGTAATTTCGAAACGATCCATGATATTGCAATAAAAGCTCCGGTAGCAACATATGCAATGACAAGCGTCACTACTTTATAAATCATCGGAATAATAATTTTACCAACAAAAACGATCGTAATTACGATTAATAGAGAAAGTAATCCCCATAACCGGTTCGCCGTCTGACCTCCTGACAGTTCATTATTTTCCCGCCTAACGATTGGGAAGAATAATACCTGTACTACTAATAAATACAACATTTCGGGTTTGTTTAATACTAATACAATAGGGATGACTAACATCGAAACGATCATATGCTTTTCAAAACTTTCCCATTTTCTTAATTTAAGATGAACTAGAAGCCTCCAAACAGAAACGATAGAGATTGCAGCTGCTTCAATTACTGGGATATTAAGAAATAAGGCAACAACAAATAGAAATGGGATGTATAATAAGGCGCCTTGATTAAAGGCTTTTCCCTCCATTTTATATATGATCATTGCAGTTGGGATTGCACCCACGACATATAGTAAAAAAAATAAACTTACTGGTACAATCTCATTAGTGATTATAGATAATAAGACTATACAGAAATACACGATCAAACTTTCGTAAAGATAATTTATAAAAGGGACGTAATTCGCTTTAAACCAGTTAAGCAAGTGCATCACTCCTTAACTTGAATGGTTGTAAATATCCATATTCTTCATTGTTTTCCACATTAAATAGTGACATACCACCGCGTGACCAGGATGCAAGGTAGTTTGCAATGGTTGATCCATAATCACCGAAATATAGCACGATTGCATCTTCATCAATTCTCCTGTCTAGAGAGTGGAAAAAATGGTTAATATGCTTGATGTAGTTACCTTCATTTATTCTTGCAAGCATTTCGAGTGCAATGGATAGGTGTTTCCCCCCAGTTCCTGGCTCCAAATGAAAGATTGAATCATTGCTGTTTGTAACTACATTTGCGTATATTTCAAAAGGGATATTTTGTTTGTAGGCATATTGACATATAAATGCAACATAGCTTATGTAGTCCTCCATCTCTTCTGACAAATCAAATGACATTTGACGATCTTTTAAAACATTTAATATGATCGTCCATTTATGGTAAACTGTTTTGTCATATTCCTTAGTCATTAGCTGACCGTTCTTTGCGGACAAATTCCAATGTATGCGTGAAAATGGGTCATTGGCAGCATACTCTCTTGCACCTCTAATACGTGATATGTCCTCAAATAAAGAATGTGGGTAAATTTGTTCTCCAGCCCTCATCTTACTAAATGTTTGTATGTTTGCTAACGGTTTTGGTTCTGGATAAACGAGTATTTCTTGTCCGATCCCCCAAGTATTATAGTGTGATACCGTTCCTATATGGAATGGGTCAAATATTCGTAAATTAATCTCTCTTATACGTGTGACCCCTCTTTTATTGGCAACGATGTTTACAGGATATGATTTGGATGACTTGTATTGATATGTAAGAGGTAGTTTATAAGGTGCCCTCTTAGCCATAACATTATCGTACAATTTAGGGATATTTGTACATTTTATTATATTATTGCATGTAAACGTTACGTTTCCTTGAAGTAATGGTAGGATACCTTTATGATGCAACTTCAAATACATTGTAGCTTCATCGTTTGGGAACATTCTTATGGTCGTCTTCTCATCTTCAATGCGAATGTACTTCCCTATATTGTTCAAATATAAATAGATGAAAAAATATAATGAGCACAATACGAAAATACAAAAAAATAAAATATTAGATTTGATAAAGATGAATTCGATAAATAGCAATAAAGAAACCAACCAAATAGATCGAGAAAATATGGTAGGTATGTGTACAGTTTTATACCAATTCATTATAGTGTGGCTCCTGATTCAACCGGTACTTCAACTGAATCTATAATATGCTGTATGATTTCATGAGATTGTGTTTTTAACATACCTTCTGTTGAAAGAACAAGTCGATGACTCAATATGTATGGTGCGAGTTCTTTAACATCTTCAGGGATACAATAATCTCGCTCTTTGAGAAAAGCTCTTGCTTGAATGGCTCTCATGAAAGCTAATGTACCCCGTGGGCTTACGCCTGTTTCAATGAGATCAGATTGTCGTGTTGCATGGATAATAGCGAGAAGATATGTTTCAATATCTTCAGATATTTTGATTTGTTTTATCTCATCTTGGTAGTTTAATAGTAGTGTTGAATCAACAATACTTTGTATATGTTTAAGCGGGTCTTCATTGCGATAGCGTTTAATCATTTCTTTCTCTTCATCAAATGAAGGATAGCCGACAGGAATAACCATAAAAAATCGGTCAAGTTGAGCATCTGGCAATGGAAATGTTCCGTGTGATTCAACAGGGTTTTGGGTGGCGAATACAATGAATGGCTCTGGTAATTTGTATGTACTACCATCAATTGTTACTTGTCGCTCTTCCATTGCCTCAAGTAAGCTGGATTGTGTACGAGGTGTTGCTCGATTAATTTCGTCAGCTAATAAAATATTTGTATTTACTGAACCTAAGCGTAATTGAAAATCCTGTTCTTTAGGATTGAAAAATTGAATACCAGTAACATCGCTTGGAAGTACATCAGGGGTGAATTGTATTCGTTGAAAAGACCCATTAATGAGTGAAGCAAACGTTTTAGCTAGTTTTGTTTTTCCTGTACCAGGAACATCCTCCAGAAGTACATGACCCTTGCTTAGGATGGATACTAACAAAAGCTCGGTCACTTTTTCTTTGCCAATCAACACTTCATTAACCGAATTTTGGAAATTATTTAAAATTGAAGACATAGTTATCACCTTTCTTTGTAAGATTCGTAGTTATTTAATGTATTAGATGGAATTATTAGGATGATTATCATTATATAATAAATTTTTTATATATGAAATAAGAACTACAGACAACTTACCATTAACTGTTGTAGGTTCGCTTTCAGGTTGTGATACAAGCATCATATCACATATAAGTGTATTAACCGAAACGTAAAGTTAGGTGCAACATGATATAATAGAAATCAAGTATAATTCCAAAATGGCTGTTTTCGCATTGACCTACTAAGATATAAAAACGTAAACATCTATCTTCTGTCGTGCCTTTATTACTATAAGATTGTGGGACTTAAATGTCATTTTTAGTAAAAATAGCAACGGAGTTTACGAAAAGAGCATTTTAAATAGATTTATTTCAACTGTATAAGTTTATAATTGTCGAGCTTAAGGTGTCTTGAGGCCATAAGTCAATCTTTCAATAATGTATCAAGTATCTTTTTCGCCAGCTTATTTTAAGCTTGTCACCTATAAGTCGTCGCTTTACACATTTGGAATCCCAGTTTTAGGCGCTCATCGCCTCAAGTTCCTTAGTCCATCATGTGAAATGGTTGCAACTCTTGTAGGGGGTTAACAAGGTGCCTATGTATTACTTAAATTATGGAGGTTTGTTATATGAAAATAAAATTAGGATTGCTGTACGGAGGGAAATCAGCTGAACATCAAGTTTCATTGCAAACAGCACTTGCTGTTATTAAGGCATTAAATAAAGATAAATTTGAAATCCATCCCATTTTTATAACGAGTAATGGGGAGTGGGTCCGTGGTAAGCAAATTACAGATTCAGTTGATAATGTAAGTTCTTTAACATTAGTCTCGGAAGAAAATTCAATTGTCCCTAATACTTTTGCTAATGAGCTTTTCAAATCTTCACAAAGCGCTGATGGTAATCAGGATTCACTTGATGTCATTTTCCCATTACTCCATGGGACAAATGGAGAAGATGGTACTGTGCAAGGGCTACTGGAATTATTGAACCTTCCTTATGTTGGGAACGGAGTATTAGCATCAGCAACGGGAATGGATAAAGTGATTATGAAACAATTGTTTGCCCAAGCGGGGCTAAAACAAGTGAATTACGTAGGCTTCACTCGTAACGAGTGGCATAAGTTAAAGGAAGAAGCATACGAACAAGTAGAGGAGCAGTTGGGTTATCCATGCTTTGTAAAACCTGCAAACCTAGGATCAAGTGTAGGGATTAGTAAATGTAATGGCCGTGATAGCTTGAAGAAGGCTTTCGATGAGGCTTTCACTTATGATCGTAAAATAATTATTGAAGCTGCAGTAGTTGGTCGTGAAATTGAAGTAGGTGTACTTGGTAATGATGAACCGGAGGTTTCGGTTGCGGGAGAAATTGTCCCTAAAGACGATTTTTACGATTATAAGGCAAAATACGAAGACGGAAATACTGCGTTAATCATCCCAGCCGATATAACAACATCAGAGTATGAAAAGATTCATGAAATGGCCATAAAAGCATTTAAGGCAATTGATGGCACAGGTCTAGTCAGAGCTGATTTCTTCTTAACAGAAGATAGTGAAGTTTATATTAATGAAGTGAATACAATGCCAGGTTTTACACCAGTTAGTATGTTTCCATTATTATGGCAACATTCTGGTGTCACATACCCTCAATTAATCGAAAAGCTTGTGCAATTAGCAATAGAACGACATGAAGAGAAACAACAAATTAAATATACATTTTAAGTAAAGGATGATCGATAAATGATTAGACGAACATTACAAGAAATTGTTGAGATGGTTTTAGGAGAAGCAGTGCAATTTCAACATAATGGGCAGTTTATCGAGGGTGTATCTATTAATTCACGAGAAATTCAACATGGGAACTTGTTTATCCCGATCATTGGGGAACGCTTTAATGGACATGACTTTGTTAACGATGCGTTTGAACAAGGAGCCGTAGCTTCTCTATGGCAAAAGGGGCAACCGAATATGCCTAAGGGAAGACCGTTAATTGTTGTTGATGACACGCTTATGGCATTACAAAAGCTTGCTGCACAATATCGACAGCAGCTAAATGTTAAGGTTATAGGTATTACAGGTAGCAATGGAAAAACAACAACCAAAGACTTAATTTCAGAAGTGCTTTCTACTAATTATAAAGTACTGAAAACAGAAGGTAATTTTAACAATCATTATGGGTTGCCTTTGACGCTATTACGTTTGGAAGAAGATACCGATATTGCGGTTCTTGAAATGGGAATGAGTGGTCGTGGCGAAATACAATTATTATCTGAGATTGCTCGCCCTAATGCAGCTGTAATTACAAACATCGGAGAATCCCATTTGCAAGATTTAGGATCACGGGAAGCCATTTGTGAAGCGAAGCTAGAAATAATAGCAGGGTTACAACCTGGTGCTCCCCTTGTGTACAATGGTGATGAGCCGCTGCTATTAGAACGGGTGTCTAATTTGGATGGAGAGTTAATTTCATTTGGTAAAAATGAACGAAATAATTTTAAGGTAACTTCTATTTCACAACAAAGTGACCAAACTCTTTTTTCAATTAATCAATCTCAGAGCATTTCATATATTCTTCCTGTATTAGGGGAGCATAACGTCTATAATGCACTTGCAGCTATTGCAACTGCACGATATTTTCATGTTTCTTGGGATAAAATAAAAGAAGGTCTAGAGAAAGTTAAACTTACGAATATGAGAATGGAACGTATAGTAGCACCTTCGGGTTTAACGATAATTAATGATGCCTACAATGCTAGTCCTACTTCCATGAAGGCTGCAATTCACCTGCTAAATGAACTACCAAACTTTTCGCGTAAGTTTGTTGTTTTTGGAGATATGCTAGAGCTAGGGGAAAACGAAATTGAATTTCATCGTTCCATAGGAAAAATGTTATTACCAGCTAAGGTTGATTACGTATTTACTTTGGGCAGATTAGGAGCAGAAATCGCCCATGAAGCACAAAAAGTATTCCCAGCAGAGAGAACAAGAATTTATAGTGATAAAAAAGAACTTATTAGAGAAGTAAAGGAAATTATACAAGCTAATGATGTAATGTTGGTCAAGGCATCGCGTGGGATGGAGCTTGAAGAAGTTGTTGAAGCATTGAAATGGTAGGTTGTTTATGCATTCATGGATTTACAGGTGGTCCTTACGAAGTTCAACCATTAGTCGACTATTTAACTCAAGAGACTAATTGGGAAATTGTCACACCTGTACTACCTGGTCATGGTGAGCAACTCTCGTTGACCGGTGTGAGTTACACTAAGTGGATTGATTGCGTGGAAGAAGAGCTGAAGAAATTGCTGGACAAATTCGACACCGTATATTTAATTGGATTTTCAATGGGCGGTGTAATTGCTAGTTACTTAGCCGCGAAGTACCCCATTAGCAAACTTGTCTTATTGAGTGCAGCCGTATATTATACGAATCCAAAGCAACTTATTAGTGATGTACATGATTTATTTAAGCTTGGATTGCAAGGAAAAATACACGAAAATGAATTATATGAGAGGTATAAGAAGAAAATAATTGCAACTCCTCTTAGTGCAATAATTCAGTTCCAGCAGCTCGTTCGAATGGTTAGACCAGCTTTAGAGAAAATCTCTGTACCTACATTAATTGTGCAAGGGAAATGTGATGGGATTGTTCCAATGAAAAGTGCAGAGTATATACATCAAACAATCAGTTCTGCAAGGAAGAAACTTATTTATATAGAATCAGCCAAGCATCATGTCTGCTACTGTGATGAGCGTAAGGAGCTTTTTGCTGAGGTATATACCTTTTTAAAGGAGTAGGAGCTTATTTTCATATTTAGAAGTTGTTGGAAAAATAGGAACAACTATTTAGTGATAACATTAATTTAATTTCATTAGAAAATTGCAAATGAATATTATTAGTGATATGATGTTGGTTTGGTACTTCATTATTAAATAAGCTCGAAGTAATGTTCGGATGCAAAGTAACTGTAGTTATTATGAAATAGATGTAAAAAGGAGTTAGAAATCAATTGATCATGTTTAATGAATTAGGTTTAAGTGAGCCTTTATTAAAGGCTATTAACAAGATGGGTTTTGAAGAAGCAACCCCTATTCAAGCTCAAACAATCCCACTCGGTTTGCAGGAAAAAGATGTTATTGGACAAGCGCAAACAGGTACTGGAAAAACTGCTGCGTTTGGTATTCCATTAATTGAGAAAATTAATATAGCTGAAGATAAGACACAAGGTATTGTTATTGCACCGACTCGGGAATTAGCAATTCAAGTGTCAGAGGAGCTATATAAAATTGGATCGTATAAAGGTGTAAGAATCCTTCCTGTTTATGGTGGACAAGATATTGGTCGTCAAATTCGTGGGTTAAAAAAACGTCCTCATTTAATCGTTGGAACGCCTGGACGAATGATTGATCATATTAAACGTAAAACGTTACGTTTAGACAATATTCATACTGTTGTGCTAGACGAAGCAGATGAAATGTTAAATATGGGATTTATCGAAGACATTGAGTCGATTTTATCTCATATTCCAAATGAACGCCAAACATTACTTTTTTCAGCAACAATGCCTGGTCCAATTCAAAGAATTGCTGAACGGTTTATGAATAACCCTGAAGTAGTGAAAGTAAAAGCAAAAGAAGTGACTGTTCCTAATATTGAGCAGTATTACATTGAAATTCATGAAAAGAAAAAATTTGACATTTTAACACGTTTATTAGATATTCAATCTCCTGAGTTAGCAATTATCTTTGGTCGAACAAAACGACGTGTAGATGAGTTATCAGAAGCTCTTTCTCTACGTGGTTATTCAGCTGAAGGTATCCACGGAGATATGACGCAAGCAAAACGTATATCTGTGTTAAGAAAGTTTAAGGCAGGTTCTATAGACGTCCTAGTAGCAACAGATGTAGCTGCGCGTGGTCTAGATATTTCTGGAGTCACTCACGTATATAATTTTGATATTCCACAAGATCCAGAGAGCTATGTTCATCGCATAGGTCGTACAGGTCGAGCTGGTAAGACGGGGGCAGCTATTACATTTGTCACATCAAGAGAAATGAGTCACCTTAAGAATGTAGAACATACGACTAAGAGAAAAATGGAGCGTATGAAGCCACCTACACTCGATGAGGCTCTTGAAGGTCAACAGCATCTCGTTATTGATAAAATTGTAGAAACTGTTGAAAAAGGAAACGTATCCTTTTATAAACGAGCTGCAGAAGAGCTGCTTGAGGATCATGATTCGGTATCAGTAGTTGCAGCAGCAATTAAATTAATGACGAAAGAACCTGATCAAACGCCAGTTAATTTAACATCAGAACCGCCTTTACACATGAAAAAACAACAAAGGTCACAAGGTGGTAATAGTCGAAATCGTCATAAAGGCCATCATTCAAAGTCACGTCAACATTCAAATAGGAATCATCGTGGTAACCCGAAAAGAAGACCAAGAAAACAAGAATCAAGATAAATTAAGAGGTGCAAAGCTCATAAGCTTTGCACCCTTTTTACGTGGAACGAGGCTTACGGATGTCTTGTTGTAGCATTATTCTCTTGAGGACAAACTTTATTAGTTATTTTATATAATATACTGGTTAAACTTACAGGTTTAACAATGAATATGCTAAGTTATAGATCGATTGACTGCATTCAATTACAAAACCCTTTTTATACCAAGGTTAATTTTGTATATAATAATAAATTATAGTATGTGTTTACATTATGCTAAGAATTTGAACATCCTCTTATAGTCACGAAAAGATACAGTAAGGAGGGGGAAATTGTGCGAGATGCACCTATAAATCGAATAAGTACACGTGCATTGCCGGTTTGGCGTATCGGTGGAATAATCGAATTTTTAGTGTCGTTAATTGCTTTTATTGTATTACTTATACTTACAATTATTTATCATTGGTCAATATGGATTATTGTAGTTGGTTCATTGCTCACTTTGGTAATGGGTTATATATTTATTATGCTTATTCCTAAATTAAGGTGGAAGCGATGGAGATATGAGGTGAACGAACATGAAATAGATATTCAACACGGTATATTTATTATTAAACGAACATTGATACCGATGGTCCGTGTTCAGCATGTTGATACAAAACAAGGACCTATATTAAGAAAATATAGTCTTGCTACTGTTACAGTATCAACAGCAGCAACTGTTCATGAAATACCTGCTTTAGACCTTAATGAAGCAGATGAACTAAGAGATAGAATATCTATTTTAGCGAGGGTGGAGGATGATTAATGTTTGAAAAACGTCGTCTTCATCCAATATCAGCACTACTATCTATAATTAGCTTTATTAAAAGTCTCATTATCCCAATTATAGTTTTCTTTTTCATTGGCTCAGGTGATGACGGTATGATCTTATCATATGTGAAGTTTATATCGTTTGGAGTAGGCTTCATTGGTGTGCTAGTTGCAGGATTTCTCTACTGGTACAGCTATACATATAGAGTGGAAGATGGAGAATTACGAATTGAACACGGTGTATTTATTAAAAAGAAACGGTATATCCCTATAGAAAAAATCCAAACCTTTGATATTTCACAAGGGGTGCTGCATCGTTTATTCAAGTTGGTTAAGGTTAGAGTAGAAACTGCTGGTGGTGGTAAAGAGGCAGAAGCAGAGTTAACAGCTATAACCTCTATGGAATCAAGACAGCTTGAAAGAGCGTTGATGGAACAAACGGCCCAACAATTTGAGGCACCAATGGAGGAAGAGCATACTCATTCATTAGCTGAGGAAGGAAAGGAAAAAGTACTATTTAATTATAAAGTTTCTACAAAGGAACTTCTCATTGCTGGATCAACTACTGGTGGTATAGGTGTAGTACTATCAGCTATTATTGCTTTCTTTTCACAATTTGAAGAACTCATACCATATGAAATAATTGTAAATCGATTTGAACAGTATTTAAACCTTGGTCCATTACTCGTAATGATAACTGCTATGTTTGCGATATTTATTGCTTGGGTTATTGCATTCATTAACACGATGTTAAAATACGGGAATTTCACAATTGAAAAATATGAAAATGAATTAGTCATAATTAGAGGAATCATAGAAAAGCGAAAGGTTACTGTCCCATTAGGAAGAATACAAGCAATTAGAATTTCAGAGAATATTATTCGTCAACCGCTAGGTTTTGCTACTGTATTTGTTGAAATTGCTGGGGCATCAACTGATATGGATTCAGGTATGTCAACAATGCTATTCCCTATTATAAAAAAGAAAAAGTTAGCAAAATTAATAAATGAGATATTAGTTGATTATCACATTCCGATATCTAAAACTAAGCTTCCAAAACGTTCATTAATAAGGTACATGTTAAGGGCAATTTATCCTGTAACTATAATTGTAGCGCCAATGGTAATATTTTTACGCCCTTGGGGTTATACATCTATTCTGTTATTTGTAGTTGCTATGGTATTTGGTTATGTGAAGTACAGAGGGGCGCAATGGTCATTAGATGAAAAACAACTGTTCATGCAATTTCGTACTATTGGTAAAACGACAGTGTTAATGCAAAGGAAGAAAATACAAGCTTGTACGATGCAGCAGTCATATTTTCAAAAAAGAAAAAGCTTATGTACTATAACATCCTCCATAAAATCAAGTGCAAGTGGTAAACATTTTAATATGATTGACATGGAGTTTTATGAAGGGCGAGCTATTCATGAATGGTATTCAAATAGAGGAAATAATCGCTTGGAAAATGTAAATAGTTAACATCTGCCTAATGGTATATTGAACATGGGCTAAACGGTATGATATGTGATAGGGGGCTATAAGTATAGTTCCCTTTTTATTATAAATAACTAATATCATTCGATCAAAAAGATAATTAAACTTTATTAAAAAACGTATTCGAAAGTTTAGAATACGTTTTTTTTGAAGGATTATTAGTAACAAAGAAGCGAATGTTCCACAGGTGTCATCGAACGAAACGACATTACCTAGCAAATAAACCTAGTATGACCAGAAAGATGATAATTAGCCAAATGAGATTGTTTTTAGTAAATATATTTGAGTAATTCACAGGACGTCCTTGTGCTGCGACATAAGTATAAGATGATGTATTCTTTGTAATAAGTAAAGGAGCTAATATGGCTCCACCAATTAGCCCGAATAAATGAGCGACAACATTAATATTTGGATTTATAAATGTCATGATTAAACCGATGACTAAAATGGTAATAATGACTTGTGAGTTGGCATGGTCAATGATATCTTTACGGAATTGAACAATATACAAATAAACTCCGAATAAGCCGAATATAGCACCGGATGAACCAACATGCGCATACTGTAATGGCTCAATGAAGTATGTAGCCATATTTGCAATAAAACCAGCACCAATATAAACAACGATGAATTTCCACTTGCCTAGCATTTTTTCTAGAGCAGGGCCAAACAATACGAGTGAAAATGAGTTCAACAGCATATGGCCAAAACCACTATGAATAATAATTGGTGTAAATAGACGCCAGTATTCTCCTTGTGATATAAGAAAGTTTAATCCAACCATTTGTTGGAAAATTATATTTGACATTGATGTAGGAATGGCTAAAATCAACCAAAATAAAATATGAATAGCAATGATAAATGAAATAATAGGATATAAAAACAAAAAGGTGCGAAAGTTTTCGGTTCTCATAAACATAAATTAATTTCTCCTTTACGTATATATCTTTCTATATAGTATTATTAAGTAATTATTATATGCATAGAGAGGGTTTTTATATGATTATCGGGATTGGGATTGATATCGTTGAAATAAAACGTGTAGCCAGTACTCTTGAAAGACAAGGCGAAAGGTTTATAAATAGAATTTTAACACAAAATGAACAAAAAATTTTTAATCAACTCCAAGGGTTGAGACAAATAGAATTTTTTTGTGGTAGATTTGCTGCAAAAGAAGCCTATTCAAAAGCTCTAGGCACGGGAATTGGAAAGGAAATTAGCTTTTTAGATATTGAAATTACATCAAATGAGCAAGGAAGGCCAATTATCGCAGTTTCCGATGAAAATCATATACATCTTTCGATATCTCACAGTCAAGAATATGCTGTAGCTCAAGTAATAATTGAAAGCTCGTCAAGCTAGTCTGCATATTGTGATACTTTGTCTCATATATTTTTATAGCGATAGGTGAGCGGATATGATCATCGCTCTAAGCTACTTAGAAAAGAGGCAAAGGGGCTGAGAAGGAAAATGAGGAAGATAGTATTGCTGTTTTTTGTACTTAGTGTTCTTCTTGCACTTGTAGGTTGTGGGAATAAATCACAAGAAGATGTTGTAAACGCACTAGACTCGAAGGTTGAAGACATGAAAGGTTATAAAACTGAAGCCAAGATGACCATTCAAACTGGAGATGAACCACAAGTTTATGATGTAGAGATTTGGCATCAAAAGCCGGATAATTACCGTGTCAATTTAAGAAATACTGAAAGAGATCAAAGTCAAATGATTCTGCGAAATAATGAAGGTGTATTTGTTCTAACCCCAGCGTTAAATAAAAGTTATCGATTCCAAAGTGACTGGCCAAACAACAGTAGTCAGCCGTACCTTTATGAATCAATCGTCAATGATATTATGCAAGACACAGAAGCGACATTTGAAGCAAAAGATCAATTGTACGTATTTGAGACAAAAACGAACTATCAAAACCATAAAATGCTACCTAGGCAAGAAATCACAATAAATAAAAAAGACTTGTCACCATCAGTTGTAAAAGTGATGGACCCTGATTATAAGCCTTTAATTACTATTGAATTTGGGAAGATGGAATTTAACCCTAGTTTTGATGAAGATGCATTTGATACGAAGAAGAATATGACTGCTGCGAGACTAGATGATTTATCAATTGTTAGTTCGACTGACTTATCCTTGCCGGTATACTATCCGAGTGATCAACTCGTCGGTGTGATACCACAAGAAGAAGTGACGGTTGAAACAGAAAATGGGAAACGAATCATTATGACATACGGTGGAGAGAAATCTTATACATTGATTCAGGAACAAGCATTTGATGTTCCGGCAATGAGTTCTGCAACGATTATGAATGGTGATATTGTCAGCTTAGGGGACTTTACAATTGGAGCTTTAACAAATAATAGTCTGACTTGGACGTATAATGGGGTTGATTTTATGCTCGCTTCTGAAGATTTAACTCAGGAAGAAATGATCATGATTGCGAGTTCTGTTAAGTATCAATCAATTAAATAGGAAAACCCCAAACAGGCTCTACAATACATGCTAGGCCTGTTTTCTTTTACTTGACAAAGGAAGATATACAGCTAATAATCATTTATACTAATGGTAATATAAGCAGAAAGGGTTTTGTTGATTTTGTCAACTTTTCACAGAGATACATGGGTAGAGATAAATTTGGATCATATCCATGATAATGTTCAAGCTATGAGAAATCATATAGCGGATGATGTCCAAATTATAGCAGTCGTAAAAGCAAATGCATACGGCCATGGTTATACTCAAGTTGCACGTACAGCGCTTGAAGCTGGAGCTACCATGTTAGCTGTTGCTTTTATGGATGAAGCGATATTTTTAAGAAAGCAGGGTATTCAAGCCCCGATCTTAGTAATGGGCGCTACAAGACCTGAGGATCTATCAGATGCAGTAAAATTTAATGTTATTATTACTATATTTCAAGCAGAATGGTTACATGAAGCTCTTAAGTTCTATCACGAAGATCAAGCAATACATTTGCATGTGAAGTTAGATACCGGTATGGGAAGGTTAGGGGTTAGAACCGAAGCTGAAATAAAAGCAATCGAAGCCGTGGTAAACAATGATAAACGACTAGTTTTACACGGTGCATATACTCACTTTGCAACTGCTGATGAAATTAACACAACATATCTTGAACAGCAATATCGTATGTTTCAGGAGATGTTAGATTGGTTTGTTGAAAAACCTTCAATGATTCATTGTGCAAACAGCGCCGCAGCACTAAGGTTCCCACATCAACTATTTAATGCAATAAGATTCGGTATATCTATGTACGGGCTAACTCCATCTGTAGATATAAAGCCACAATTACCTTTTCCATTAAAGGAAGCTTTTTCTTTGCATAGTCGTTTATCTCATATAAAGCTAGTCTCGCCTGGCAATAGCATTAGTTATGGTGCCACCTATACGACAAAACAAGAGGAATGGATCGGAACTGTACCAATTGGTTATGCCGATGGCTGGTTACGAAAACTACGTAACAATGAGGTATTAGTTAACGGAGAAAGAATTCCAATTGTTGGTACAATCTGCATGGACCAAATGATGGTAAAGCTAAATAATGAGGTGCCAGTAGGTACTCAAGTAACATTAATTGGTCAACAGCTTAATAACTTTATACAAGTAGATGAGATAGCTGAGCAATTAGATACAATAAATTATGAAATTACTTGCATGATTAATTACCGCGTTCCACGGCTCTATATTAGGAATAACAGTGTTATTGAAGTGGTAAATCACTTGAAGTAGGCTGATGATTTTATAAAAAAATGCTATTGTAATATAAACTTTATGAATAAAAATACCTTTGCCTAGACGATAATAGATAAGAATTTACTTAGTTACGCTTTGCATCTAAGGTGTTTAGTGGTATGATAAATGTTAGAATGGAATGATAATGTGTAGTGTACTGGTGGAGGTGTATGTTTGTGTCTGAATCTAGCGCAACGACAGAAATATTAATCAGGTTACCGAAAAACTTAGTAAATGAGTTAGATGTTCTAGTAAAACAAGAAGAAGGTAATCGAAGTGAGGTTATTTATCAAGCTACAAAAATGTACCTTCGAGAACGCAAGCAGCGTCAAATACGTGAGTCGATGAGACGTGGTTATATGGAAATGGCAAAAATAAATTTAAGCATTGCATCAGAAGCCTTTTTAGCTGAATACGAAGCTGAACATACAGTAGAACGCTTAGTTAGCGGGGGGTAATCGTTTGATTGTTAAACGAGGCGACGTGTATTTTGCTGATTTATCCCCAGTTGTTGGCTCTGAGCAAGGGGGCGTTCGCCCTGTACTTGTCATTCAGAACGATATAGGCAATCGTTTTAGTCCAACTGTCATAGTAGCTGCTATTACCGCTCAAATACAAAAAGCTAAACTGCCTACACATGTTGAAATAGATGCAAAGCGGTATGATTTTGAACGTGACTCTGTAATTTTGTTAGAGCAAGTTCGGACAATCGATAAGCAAAGATTGACTGATAAGATTACACATCTAGATGAAGAGATGATGGATAAAGTGGACGAAGCTTTACAAATCAGTTTAGGACTAATTGATTTTTAGATTTTCATATATGGAAAAAAGCCACACTTTAGTGGCTTTTTTATTTTCTTATCTAGGTATTTATCATATGGATGAGCTCTACTTTATTTTAGATAATAATTTTAGAATATTTTTATAATTTTATAATCATTGTAGGGGGTATTGCATTGACTGTGGAATATACGATGGAAAAGCACTCAATATTAGTGGATTCTATAGCTAGTGAACTAAAGATTTCAACTAAACAAATTAATAATGTTATTTCATTGCTGAATGAAGGTAATACGGTGCCATTTATTGCACGATATCGCAAAGAGCTTACTAATGCTTTGGATGAGGTTCAAATTCGAGCTATTCAAGAAAAATGGACATATTTACAAAATCTCGAGTCGCGTAAAGAGGAAGTTATGCGCTTAATAAGCGAACAGGGGAAACTTAGTGAAGAACTGAAAAGAAAAATAGAAACGACGACAAAGTTGCAACAAGTAGAAGATTTGTATCGTCCATACAAGCAGAAAAGACGCACAAAAGCAACGATTGCTAAAGAAAAAGGTTTAGAGCCTTTCGCGCAGTGGATAATGGATTTTCCGAAAAATGTGAATGTTGAAGACTATGCGCAACAATTCTTATCGAAAGAGAAAGAGCTAGTATCTGTTGAAGAAGTATTACAAGGTGCAAAAGATATAATTGCAGAATGGGTATCAGAGGACGCAACTATTAGGCAATGGATTCGTAAAGAAACATTACAGAAAGGTAGAGTTGAATCGTCTGTAAAAGATGAAGCTGCTGATGAAAAAAATGTATTTGAAATGTATTATGAGTTTGGAGAATTAATTAGTAAAATTGTTCCCCATCGTGTACTCGCTATGAACAGGGGTGAGAAGGAAGAAGTTCTGCGTATTTCAATTAAGCCACCGATAGAACAAATATTAAGTTATATGCTAGGTTCGGTCATAAAGCAATCAGACTCTTCAGTTAACGTATACGTAACTGAAGCGATTGAGGATAGTTACAAAAGGTTAATTCAACCTTCTATTGAAAGGGAAATCCGCAAAGAGCTTACTGATAAAGCAGAAGACCAAGCGATACATATTTTTTCAGAGAATTTAAGGAATCTGCTACTACAACCTCCGTTAAAAGGCAAGGTTGTGTTAGGTGTTGACCCTGCATATCGAACAGGATGTAAATTAACTGTTGTAGATGAGACAGGGAAAGTGTTGCATATTGATGTCATCTATCCTCATCCCCCAGTTAAAAAAATAACTGAAGCAAAGGATAAAGTCATTTCTATTTTAACAAAGTTCGATGTAGAGATGATTGCAATTGGGAACGGTACTGCGTCAAGAGAAACAGAGCAATTTATCGCCGAGACCATAAAGGAAACTAATTCAGACATATACTATTTAATTGTCAACGAGGCCGGAGCTAGTGTTTATTCCGCTTCAGATTTAGCAAGAGAAGAATTTCCAGAATTACAAGTAGAAGAGAGAAGTGCAATTTCAATAGCAAGGCGTTTGCAGGATCCTTTAGCTGAACTCGTAAAAATAGACCCTAAATCAGTAGGTGTAGGCCAATACCAGCATGATGTATCCCAGAAAAAGCTGAACGATTCTTTAACTTTTATTGTAGAAACAGTTGTAAACCAAGTAGGTGTTAATGTAAATACTGCTTCCCCCTCGCTTCTTCAATATGTAGCAGGTTTATCAAAAACTGTTGCAAAGAATATTGTAAAGCAAAGAGAGGGGAGTGGGAAATTTACTAATCGATCTGAGCTGAAGAACATCCCGCGCCTTGGTTCAAAAACGTATGAACAATGTATTGGTTTTCTTCGTATTAATGATGGTGATTCACCTTTGGATCGGACGAGTATTCACCCTGAAAGCTATAAAGTAACAAGGTTGTTACTTGAAAGGCTTGGATTATCAATTGACCAATTAGGGTCAGGTGAATTAATTCAAGCAATGGGTAATGTATCAATAGATGAGATGTCAGTAGAATTAAGTGTTGGTAAATTAACGTTGAAGGATATTGTTGAAGCCCTTAAACGTCCAGAAAGAGATCCTAGAGATGATTTGCCAACGCCATTATTAAAGAAAGACGTATTGCAACTAGAAGATTTAGAAAAAGGTATGGAATTGCAAGGGACAATACGTAATGTAGTAGACTTTGGCGCATTTGTTGATATTGGAGTTAAGCAAGATGGCCTAGTTCATATTTCAAAGCTAAGTAATCGGTTTGTTAAGCATCCGCTGGATGTTGTGGCTGTTGGTGATGTTGTAACAGTTTGGGTTGATGATGTTGATGAGAAAAAAGGAAGAGTTTCCTTAACGATGTTAGGTGCAAATCAATAAATGTATAAAACACTGCTATTTAATTAGTAGTGTTTTTTCTGTAAAAAAACCAGCATTGGTTAAGAAGCCTAATTTGATAGGAGTTTTTTTCATAATAAGCCTTTTGTATTTGGTTTTTAAACCAAGTTGGCATAACTATACCCTCCTTTATTTGATGTTTTCTCCTTATATTAAATGGCAGTTTTCGTATTGATTGTTACTTTTCGTTACTTCGACTTGAGTAACAAAAGTTTATGATATGATTTTTATAGTCTTTAGACGAACGAAAATTATGTTCGTGTTTAGTCTATATTACAAAAAACAACAAGCAAATCGTTTGGATTGTAGATGAAACGAATTTGTATGTGTAGTATTTACTTTATGCAATAATAGCTCGTTAGGTTTCATTTTCTAAGTAATTGGATTGCTGAGAATAAGGAGGACTTGTAATGGATGATCGTCAACTTCAGGAATTAGTAGAAGAAGTATCCCAGTTATCATTTGGTAAACCATTTAGACATAAGGCCGCATTTAATAATAGGCTACGAACTACTGGCGGGAGGTATTTGCTAAAATCCCATAACATTGAATTGAATGTAAAGTATTATCAAGAACATGGGATAAGTGATTTGATCGATGTAATTAAACATGAACTATGCCATTATCATCTTCATATTGAAGGTAAGGGGTATAAGCATAGAGATAGAGATTTCAAACAGCTTCTTACATTAGTTAACGCTCCGAGGTTCTGTAAACCTATTCAGGCTACTACAAAGAATAAGAAATATGAATATAAATATGAATGCATAAAGTGTAAAAAACAATATATGCGAAAAAAAAGAATGGATACGAATAAATATGTTTGTGGTCAATGTAAAGGGAGAATCAGATTGCTTGACTTAAAATAGAAATCGTGATAAATTATAAAAGCGTCGCTGATGCAAGATAATAGATAATAACCTATCATAGTCTTGACAACGATTGTATAGCTGAATATAATATGAAGAGTTGACATTTATTCCACAGTAGCTCAGTGGTAGAGCTATCGGCTGTTAACCGATCGGTCGCAGGTTCGAATCCTGCCTGTGGAGCCAAAGGAGAAGTACTCAAGTGGCTGAAGAGGCGCCCCTGCTAAGGGTGTAGGTCGCGTAAGCGGCGCGAGGGTTCAAATCCCTCCTTCTCCGCCAGTGACCAGATGTGTTTAGGCCCGTTGGTCAAGTGGTTAAGACACCGCCCTTTCACGGCGGTAACACGGGTTCGAATCCCGTACGGGTCATATATTATTTATGGGATGTGAGTACGTTTAATATGCTAAACGCGTATTAAATACTCGCCTCCCATTTCTTAACTCACGATGAGTGAAGTTCCACCATCAGATGGAGGATTAGCTCAGCTGGGAGAGCACTTGCCTTACAAGCAAGGGGTCGGCGGTTCGATCCCGTCATCCTCCACCATTTTTATAAATTATTAGGTCCCGTGGTGTAGCGGTTAACATGCCTGCCTGTCACGCAGGAGATCGCGGGTTCGATTCCCGTCGGGACCGCCAGCTATATACTGTTTTACGTATGTAATATTAAGAATTAAGCATACTATTTATGGAGAACTTGGTTACAAAGTTCCATAAAAATTCACCTAATTATTATTGGGCTATAGCCAAGCGGTAAGGCAACGGACTTTGACTCCGTCATGCGCTGGTTCGAATCCAGCTAGCCCAGCCATTTTTATTTCTTATATTATGAGCTATTAGCTCAGTTGGTAGAGCACGATCGAGTAATCATCGGAGCAATACCACAGCGCACAAATCGATATACATCATGAGTAAACATGTAGAGGTTTGGGTGTCTTGTTTCAATTGAAAAATCTTTTAGTTTTACTTTTTATGTTTTTGAGCCATTAGCTCAGTTGGTAGAGCATCTGACTTTTAATCAGAGGGTCGGAGGTTCGAGTCCTCCATGGCTCACCATTTATACGCGGGTGTGGCGGAATTGGCAGACGCGCTAGACTTAGGATCTAGTGTCCTTGTGACGTGGGGGTTCAAGTCCCTTCACCCGCACCAATCATTATTTTTTTTATGCGGTCGTGGCGGAATGGCAGACGCGCTAGGTTGAGGGCCTAGTGGGGGAGACCCCGTGGAGGTTCGAGTCCTCTCGACCGCACCAAAAAAACACTTGCAATCATATTTGAATGATGTTATTATATAAAAGTTGCTGATTTAATTAGCGCCCGTAGCTCAATTGGATAGAGCGTCTGACTACGGATCAGAAGGTTATGGGTTCGACTCCTTTCGGGCGCGCCAGTTAATTTCAATCGAAATTTGACTCCAATCCCATGATACGGGAAGTAGCTCAGCTTGGTAGAGCACATGGTTTGGGACCATGGGGTCGCAGGTTCAAATCCTGTCTTCCCGACCATTTTAAAATAATATATACGCGGGTGTAGTTTAGTGGTAAAACCTCAGCCTTCCAAGCTGATGTCGTGAGTTCGATTCTCATCACCCGCTCCAAAAAAAACAAAAAAGATATTGACATCAATAAGAACGAGATGTTATATTAGTTAAGTCGCCTCTGAGCGATAACAACAAAAAATGTTCTTTGAAAACTAAACAAAGCAAAAGCGTCAACGTTAATTTTTTGAACAAATGAGCAATCAAACTTTATTGGAGAGTTTGATCCTGGCTCAGGACGAACGCTGGCGGCGTGCCTAATACATGCAAGTCGAGCGAACCAAAGGGAGCTTGCTC
The DNA here is from genome assembly GCF_046557775.1 of Nanhaiella sioensis. Taxonomy (NCBI): domain Bacteria; kingdom Bacillati; phylum Bacillota; class Bacilli; order Caryophanales; family Bacillaceae; genus Nanhaiella; species Nanhaiella sioensis. The sequence goes on along the minus strand of NZ_JBKAEG010000001.1, from coordinate 1,826,015 downwards.
CCGGAGGTTAGCGGCGGACGGGTGAGTAACACGTGGGCAACCTACCTGTAAGATTGGGATAACTTCGGGAAACCGGAGCTAATACCGAATAACAATAAGAACCACATGGTTCTTATTTGAAAGATGGCTTCGGCTATCACTTACGGATGGGCCCGCGGCGCATTAGCTAGTTGGTGAGGTAACGGCTCACCAAGGCGACGATGCGTAGCCGACCTGAGAGGGTGATCGGCCACACTGGGACTGAGACACGGCCCAGACTCCTACGGGAGGCAGCAGTAGGGAATCTTCCGCAATGGACGAAAGTCTGACGGAGCAACGCCGCGTGAGTGAAGAAGGTTTTCGGATCGTAAAACTCTGTTGTTAGGGAAGAACAAGTATCGTTCGAATAGGGCGGTACCTTGACGGTACCTAACCAGAAAGCCACGGCTAACTACGTGCCAGCAGCCGCGGTAATACGTAGGTGGCAAGCGTTGTCCGGAATTATTGGGCGTAAAGCGCGCGCAGGCGGTTCCTTAAGTCTGATGTGAAAGCCCACGGCTCAACCGTGGAGGGTCATTGGAAACTGGGGAACTTGAGTGCAGAAGAGGAGAGTGGAATTCCACGTGTAGCGGTGAAATGCGTAGAGATGTGGAGGAACACCAGTGGCGAAGGCGACTCTCTGGTCTGTAACTGACGCTGAGGTGCGAAAGCGTGGGGAGCGAACAGGATTAGATACCCTGGTAGTCCACGCCGTAAACGATGAGTGCTAAGTGTTAGAGGGTTTCCGCCCTTTAGTGCTGCAGCTAACGCATTAAGCACTCCGCCTGGGGAGTACGACCGCAAGGTTGAAACTCAAAGGAATTGACGGGGGCCCGCACAAGCGGTGGAGCATGTGGTTTAATTCGAAGCAACGCGAAGAACCTTACCAGGTCTTGACATCCTCTGCCAACCCTAGAGATAGGGCGTTCCCCTTCGGGGGACAGAGTGACAGGTGGTGCATGGTTGTCGTCAGCTCGTGTCGTGAGATGTTGGGTTAAGTCCCGCAACGAGCGCAACCCTTGATCTTAGTTGCCAGCATTAAGTTGGGCACTCTAAGGTGACTGCCGGTGACAAACCGGAGGAAGGTGGGGATGACGTCAAATCATCATGCCCCTTATGACCTGGGCTACACACGTGCTACAATGGATGGTACAAAGGGCAGCAAAACCGCGAGGTTAAGCGAATCCCATAAAACCATTCTCAGTTCGGATTGCAGGCTGCAACTCGCCTGCATGAAGCCGGAATCGCTAGTAATCGCGGATCAGCATGCCGCGGTGAATACGTTCCCGGGCCTTGTACACACCGCCCGTCACACCACGAGAGTTTGTAACACCCGAAGTCGGTGGGGTAACCGTAAGGAGCCAGCCGCCTAAGGTGGGACAGATGATTGGGGTGAAGTCGTAACAAGGTAGCCGTATCGGAAGGTGCGGCTGGATCACCTCCTTTCTAAGGAAATATGTGAAGCTAGACTTCATATAAAAAGACGCTTTTGTTTTTGTTTAGTTTTGAGAGAACATTCTCTCAAAATGAAGAAGGTAAACAACAAGCTGACGAAGAAATTCGATGGCTATTTTTTACCGATGTTCCTTGAAAACTAGATAATAACGACACATTCATTGAAGAAAGTGAAAATCTTTTTTCATTATTTGATGACGGTTTGACCGTTGGTCAAATAAAAAAAGCAAATTAGCAACGAGAAGGTCGAGGAAGCAAAGTTCTGGAGCAGCGGAGTGTATCTTGCATACATGAGCAGTGGAAGAACGAAGCTGACGATGAGATTCGAAGTTGATCATTTGTTTAAGGTTAAGTTAGAAAGGGCGCACGGTGAATGCCTTGGCACTAGGAGCCGATGAAGGACGGGACTAACACCGAAATGCTTCGGGGAGCTGTAAGTAAGCATCGATCCGGAGATTTCCGAATGGGGAAACCCACTGTTCGTAATGGAGCAGTATCAATATCTGAATACATAGGGTATTGAAGGCAGACCCGGGGAACTGAAACATCTAAGTACCCGGAGGAAGAGAAAGCAAAAGCGATTTCCTGAGTAGCGGCGAGCGAAACGGAATAAGCCCAAACCAAGAGGCTTGCCTCTTGGGGTTGTAGGACACTCTATACGGAGTTACAAAGGAACGGAGTAGACGAAGCGATCTGGAAAGGTCCGTCGAAGAAGGTAACAACCCTGTAGTTGAAACTTCGTTCCCTCCAGAGTGGATCCTGAGTACGGCGGGACACGTGAAATCCCGTCGGAAGCTGGGAGGACCATCTCCCAAGGCTAAATACTCCCTAGTGACCGATAGTGAACCAGTACCGTGAGGGAAAGGTGAAAAGCACCCCGGAAGGGGAGTGAAAGAGATCCTGAAACCGTGTGCCTACAAGTAGTCAGAGCCCGTTAATGGGTGATGGCGTGCCTTTTGTAGAATGAACCGGCGAGTTACGATCCCGTGCAAGGTTAAGTTGAAGAGACGGAGCCGCAGCGAAAGCGAGTCTGAATAGGGCGAAATAGTACGTGGTCGTAGACCCGAAACCAAGTGATCTACCCATGTCCAGGGTGAAGTTCAGGTAACACTGAATGGAGGCCCGAACCCACGCACGTTGAAAAGTGCGGGGATGAGGTGTGGGTAGGGGTGAAATGCCAATCGAACTTGGAGATAGCTGGTTCTCTCCGAAATAGCTTTAGGGCTAGCCTCAAGTGAAGAGTCTTGGAGGTAGAGCACTGATTGGACTAGGGGCCCCCAACGGGTTACCGAATTCAGTCAAACTCCGAATGCCAAAGACTTATACTTGGGAGTCAGACTGCGAGTGATAAGATCCGTAGTCGAAAGGGAAACAGCCCAGACCACCAGCTAAGGTCCCAAAGTATACGTTAAGTGGAAAAGGATGTGGAGTTGCATAGACAACCAGGATGTTGGCTTAGAAGCAGCCACCATTTAAAGAGTGCGTAATAGCTCACTGGTCGAGTGACTCTGCGCCGAAAATGTACCGGGGCTAAACGTATCACCGAAGCTGTGGACTGTCCTTACGGACAGTGGTAGGAGAGCGTTCTAAGTGCAGCGAAGCTAGACCGAGAGGACTGGTGGAGCGCTTAGAAGTGAGAATGCCGGTATGAGTAGCGAAAGAGGGGTGAGAATCCCCTCCACCGAATGCCTAAGGTTTCCTGAGGAAGGCTCGTCCGCTCAGGGTAAGTCGGGACCTAAGCCGAGGCCGAAAGGCGTAGGCGATGGACAACAGGTTGAGATTCCTGTACCACCTCCTCACCATTTGAGCAATGGGGGGACGCAGAAGGATAGGGTAAGCGCACTGTTGGATATGTGCGTCCAAGCAGTTAGGCTGACAAGTAGGTAAATCCGCTTGTCATAAAGGCTGAGCTGTGATGGCGAGGGAAATATAGTACCGAAGTTCCTGATTCCACACTGCCAAGAAAAGCCTCTAGCGAGGTGAGAGGTGCCCGTACCGCAAACCGACACAGGTAGGCGAGGAGAGAATCCTAAGGTGAGCGAGAGAACTCTCGTTAAGGAACTCGGCAAAATGACCCCGTAACTTCGGGAGAAGGGGTGCTTTTTAGGGTGAATAGCCCTGAGAAGCCGCAGTGAAAAGGCCCAGGCGACTGTTTAGCAAAAACACAGGTCTCTGCGAAGCCGCAAGGCGAAGTATAGGGGCTGACACCTGCCCGGTGCTGGAAGGTTAAGAGGAGGGGTTATCCGTAAGGAGAAGCTCTGAATCGAAGCCCCAGTAAACGGCGGCCGTAACTATAACGGTCCTAAGGTAGCGAAATTCCTTGTCGGGTAAGTTCCGACCCGCACGAAAGGTGTAACGATCTGGGCACTGTCTCAACGAGAGACTCGGTGAAATTATAGTACCTGTGAAGATGCAGGTTACCCGCGACAGGACGGAAAGACCCCGTGGAGCTTTACTGTAGCCTGATATTGAATTTTGGTACAGCTTGTACAGGATAGGTAGGAGCCGTAGAAACCGGAGCGCTAGCTTCGGTGGAGGCGTCGGTGGGATACTACCCTGGCTGTATTGAAATTCTAACCTACGGAGCTAATCGCTTCGGGAGACAGTGTCAGGTGGGCAGTTTGACTGGGGCGGTCGCCTCCTAAAAAGTAACGGAGGCGCCCAAAGGTTCCCTCAGAATGGTTGGAAATCATTCGAAGAGTGCAAAGGCATAAGGGAGCTTGACTGCGAGACCTACAAGTCGAGCAGGGACGAAAGTCGGGCTTAGTGATCCGGTGGTTCCGCATGGAAGGGCCATCGCTCAACGGATAAAAGCTACCCCGGGGATAACAGGCTTATCTCCCCCAAGAGTCCACATCGACGGGGAGGTTTGGCACCTCGATGTCGGCTCATCGCATCCTGGGGCTGTAGTCGGTCCCAAGGGTTGGGCTGTTCGCCCATTAAAGCGGTACGCGAGCTGGGTTCAGAACGTCGTGAGACAGTTCGGTCCCTATCCGTCGTGGGCGTAGGAAATTTGAGAGGAGCTGTCCTTAGTACGAGAGGACCGGGATGGACACACCGCTGGTGTACCAGTTGTCCTGCCAAGGGCATAGCTGGGTAGCTATGTGTGGAAGGGATAAGTGCTGAAAGCATCTAAGCATGAAGCCCCCCTCAAGATGAGATTTCCCATAGCGTAAGCTAGTAAGATCCCTCGAAGATGACGAGGTTGATAGGTCTGAGGTGGAAGCGTGGTGACACGTGGAGCTGACAGATACTAATAGATCGAGGACTTAACCAAGTTAGAAATGCAGAGCAAGCTTTGTTCAATGAATGTCTATTATCTAGTTTTGAAGGAATATTAACTTATTCCTATATATTATGTCTGGTGGCGATGGCGAAGAGGTCACACCCGTTCCCATACCGAACACGGAAGTTAAGCTCTTCAGCGCCGATGGTAGTTGGGGGTTTCCCCCTGTGAGAGTAGGACGTTGCCAGGCTTAATTATATTCTTATTATCGCGGGGTGGAGCAGTCTGGTAGCTCGTCGGGCTCATAACCCGAAGGTCGCAGGTTCAAATCCTGTCCCCGCAACCAAAGAAAATATATGGTCCCGTGGTGTAGCGGTTAACATGCCTGCCTGTCACGCAGGAGATCGCGGGTTCGATTCCCGTCGGGACCGCCATATATAAATAACTCAAACGAAACTAGATGTTTCGTTTTTTTGTATTGGTAAACTTGACATTAAATGTGTAGTTCATCTTTAAATATTACATATAAGTATGAAATCCTATAAAACCCCAACTAGCTGTTCTAATTTAGTAATAAAAAAGAAATAATGATTATAAAGAAATATTGTTGTCTTTTCATGTTAAGAAATAAATAAGTATTGACAAGTATTGACTAGAGTTCGTGATATTTTAACAAATAGAGGCTTACGAACAAATATCTAAGTTAACAAATTTATTAAATTAAATTTATTATATAAACATGATGGAGTGGTATTTTATGAGTGTAATTGATGAATTTTCATTAATAAACAAAATTAAACCACAGGTTGTAAACCAATCATCTTTAATAATGGGTATTGGTGATGATGCAGCATTAGTATCACCTCAGGATAAGTTTGATCAAATAATATGTATTGATACGATGGTAGAAGAAGTCCATTTTAAGCGAAGTACCATGAAGCCCTATCATATTGGCTTTAAAGCTTTAGCAGCTAATATAAGTGACGTGGCAGCAATGGGGGGGATCCCTCTCTATTATTTAATATCCATCGCTATACCTAAGCATTGGACTGAAGAAGATATTCTTGTCATTTATGCAGGAATGAACGATTTAGCTAGAAATTATGATATGGATATGATTGGTGGAGATACTGTATCTACAAATGGTCCACTAGTTATATCGGTAACTGTCATTGGTGAAGTTGAAAAAGGAAAAAAACTTTTTAGAAGTAATGCCAAGGATGGTGATATCGTGTTTGTTACAGGAACGTTAGGTGATTCTTCTGCAGGGTTACAGTTGTTATTAGCTAAGGGGATAAAATATTCTTATCAATTAACTGAAAAAAATTTAGTAAACAAACATCAAATGCCTTATCCTCGAGTGGAGATTGGCCGTTTGTTGACATGTTATAATAGGGTAGCGTTAAATGATATTAGTGATGGGTTGGCTAGTGAAGCAAATGAAATTGCCGAAGCTAGTAATGTTTCAATATATCTTGAAGAAGGTCAAATTCCTTTCAGTAAACAAATATATGATGTTTGTAGTAACGAAGCTATAATAAAAGCTCTGTATGGAGGAGAGGATTACGAACTCATAGGTACATTGCCGCAGAGTGACTGGAACCATTTTGAGAAAGAATGTCTTAAACATAATTATAAGGTAACAGCCATTGGGCAAGTGAAATCTGGACCTTCAGAAGTATTACTACAAACAAATGATGGGAAAGTTAAAACGATAGAAAAAAAGGGATATAACCATTTTAACAATTGATAGGTGAAGAAGATGAAAACTTATGAAATTATAACTGATTCTGCTGAACAAACAATGAAAATTGCATACAAGCTAGCTAATCATTTGCACCAGGGTGATGTGATTGTACTAGAAGGTGATTTAGGTGCTGGCAAAACAACATTTACTAAAGGTTTGGCGAAAGGACTAGGGATTACAAGAAATGTAAATAGTCCTACTTTCACAATCATTAAGGAGTATCAAGGTAAAGTACCTCTTTATCATATGGACGTATATCGACTAGAAAATGGGTCTGAAGATCTTGGATTTCAAGAATATTTCGAAGGAAATGGAATCACAGTTGTAGAGTGGGCTCATTTAATTGCTGATCAGTTACCAGCAGAACGGCTAATAGTGAGAATTAATCACATAAGTGAATGTAAACGGAAGCTTATGCTAGAACCTATTGGCGTACATTATGAACAAGTATGTAAGGAGATTATAAGCAAATGACAGTATTAGCAATTGATTCTTCAAATGATGTGATGGGTATTGCTCTTGTAGATGAAAGTAAGGTTATTGGAGAAATAATTACAAATGTAAAAAAGAATCATTCGATTCGTGTCATGCCTGCTATTGAATCATTATTGAAGGACTGTAACATTTCAACAAAGGAACTATCGAAAATAATTGTTGCAAAAGGACCAGGCTCTTATACTGGTGTAAGAATCGGTGTTACAATTGCAAAAACATTGGCATGGTCATTAGAAATTCCACTCTCAGGCGTATCAAGTCTCGAAGTACTCGCATCAAATGGGCGTTTTTTTCCTGGATATATTTCACCACTATTCGATGCAAGGCGGGGACAAATTTATACGGGATTGTATTCATATAAAGCTGATGGATTGCAGCAAGTAAAACAAGATCAAAATGTCCTCTCATCTGACTGGGCTAAATCATTATCATCACTCGATAAACCAATATTATTATTAGGTAATGACCTTGAGCTACATAAAGAAGTAATGATCAGTGAGCTTAAGGACAAAGCAGTGTTTGCAGCTGAGAGTTTAAACAATCCAAGACCAGCTGAATTAGCATGGCTAGGAATGTATAGGGAAAATGAGGATATTCATCAGTTTTCACCGAATTATATTCGCCTTGCTGAGGCAGAAGCAAAGTGGTTAGAAGCACAGAAAAAAGAAAGTGGAGCTGCAAATGGAAACAACAACATTGTTTAGGTTAATGAATGTTGAGGATATTGAAAATGTACTGAAGGTGGAGGAGGCATCTTTTGCTACTCCTTGGAGTAAGGACATCTTTTTAAGTGAAATTAATAATAACAAATACGCCCATTATATCGTAGCGGAAGAAAACGGGCTAGTTATTGGATATTGTGGGGCATGGATTATAATAGACGAAGCTCATATTACGAATGTAGCTTTGTTACCAGAATATCGTGGCAGGAAACTAGGTGAAGCTATGCTAAAACAACTGGTGGACTTTGCAAAAGCACTTGGGGCAAAGACGATGACATTAGAGGTACGGGTAACAAATATAATTGCCCAATCGCTTTATCGCAAATTAGGATTTAATGATGGGGGAATTAGGAAGAATTACTATACAGATAATCAAGAGGATGCATTAATAATGTGGGTGAATATATAATGGAACAATTACAGAATCAAATTATTTTAGCAATCGAAACAAGCTGCGATGAAACAGCGGTAGCGATCATAAAAAATGGATGTGAGATATTAGCGAATGTTGTAGCATCTCAAATTGAAAGTCATCAGCGTTTTGGAGGAGTTGTACCAGAAATAGCCTCTAGACATCATGTAGAGCAAATTACCATTGTGCTTGAAGAAGCACTAAAACAGGCGCAAATTTCTTATAATGAGATCGATGCAATAGCTGTCACTGAAGGCCCAGGGTTGGTCGGTGCCTTGTTAGTTGGTGTCAATGCTGCCAAAGCCATTGCTCTTGCTCACAACATTCCTATCATTGGGGTTCACCATATAGCTGGACATATTTATGCAAATCAACTAGTATCTGAAATGAAATTCCCACTTATTTCGTTGGTTGTTTCAGGTGGGCATACTGAATTAGTATATATGGAAAAACACGGATCATTTAAAGTAATTGGAGAGACACGTGATGATGCTGTAGGTGAAGCTTATGATAAAGTTGCAAGAACATTGGGACTACCATACCCAGGTGGTCCTCACATTGACCGACTAGCTCATGAAGGAGAAGCCACGATTAAGCTCCCTCGAGCTTGGCTTGAAGAAGGATCTTTTGATTTCAGTTTTAGTGGATTGAAATCTGCAGTGATAAATACGTTACATAATGCGAAGCAACGTGGTGAGGATTTAGCAACAAAAGATATCGCAGCAAGCTTTCAAGCAAGCGTAATAGATGTATTAGTCACAAAAACGATGTTAGCTGTTGATAAGTATAATGTCCAACAAGTATTATTAGCTGGTGGTGTAGCTGCCAATCAAGGGCTAAGAGCTGCTCTTAAAGAAAAATTTTCCTCAAAGGATGATATAGAATTAATTATTCCTCCGCTATCTCTATGTACAGATAATGCAGCAATGATTGCAGCAGCAGGTAGTGTTTTATATAAACAAGGAAAGCGTTCGGACATGGCTTTAAATGGGAACCCTGGCCTTGATATTGAGCAATAGTATAATGAATAATAACATAACAATGTTATGAAAGACCGTGATTCTTCCTGAGAATACGGTCTTTTTCCACAACTTTATCCACAGAAAAAATACTATTGTGGAAAATTAGTAACAAAAGCTAGTTTAAAAGCACTTTTGAAGCAAGTGAATAAGTGGATAACTTTGATAAAAACTGTGGATAATGTGTAAAAGTCGGTGTATAACATACACTACAATGAATTGTTTGTGGATAACTATGTGGAAGAGAAAACTACAATTCACATGAAGTGTAAAAGACATCTTTTTTGCAATGATTCTAGCGCTTATTGGGGATGAACATGGCGTTTGCGCTTTTGTTCTGTCTTATAAGCCTCTCGTGTTCACTTCACATTGCATTCCAACGCAAAAAACGCTTTCAAATCCAATGGCTCCAGTGCTTGTTGAGTAAAAGTAGTCGTCTCCGCCTTTCTTCATGTCCAGCTCCAGCGCTTATCCCCTCTAGTCACTTCGCCATTTTCCATGAAGGCAAAAGCACCTTCACAGAAAATGCCTCCAGTGCTTGTCAGGGATGAACAAGGCGCTTGCGCTTTTCTATTGTCCAGCTCCGTCTCCTAGCCTCTCGAGGTCGTTTCACTACAATCCTAAAAGGTAAAAAGCACCTTCTAGGATTGTAGTTCCAACGCTTGTCGAGGCAAAACAGTCGTCTCCACTTTTCTTCATGTCCAGCTCCAGCGCCTATCCCCTCGAGTCACTTCGCCATTTTCCATGAAGGCAAAAAGCACCTTCACAGAAAATGCCTCCAGTGCTTGTCAGGGATGAACAAGGCGCTTGCGCTTTTCTTCATGTCCAGATCCGTCTCCTAGCCTCTCGAGGTCGTTTCACTACAATCCTAAAAGGTAAAAAGCACCTTCTAGGATTGTAGTTCCAACGCTTGTCGAGGCAAAACAGTCGTCTCCGCTTTTCTTCATGTTCAGCTCCAGCGCCTATCCCCTCTAGTCACTTCGCCATTTTCCATGAAGGCAAAAAGCACCTTCACAGAAAATGCCTCCAGTGCTTGTTAGGGATGAACAAGACGCTTGCGCTTTTCTTCTAAACATGGAGTGTTTCCCATTCGGTCATTAATTGTTCTAGTTGCTCCTGGTACTGTGAGTTTTCTTCATTAATCAAGGCCACTTTTTCGTGATCTTGAAAGATAGTTGGGTCACATAATAGAGTTTCATTTTCATCTATTTTTTGTTCGAGTTTTGATATCTCCATTTCTAGTTCTTCAATTTTTCTTTTTCTCTGACGCTGTAATTTCTTCATTTCCTTGTCTTGTTCATAAGTCAGCTTTGTCTGTGTTTTATCTTCCTTGATTGAAGGATTGACCACTTTTTGTTCATTTAACAGCTTGATTTCTTCAATCTCTGCTTTCTTTGATATGAAATAATCATAGTCTCCCAAATATTCAGTAATACCGTTTGGAGCAAGCTCATACACTTTCGTCGCTAGTCGGTTAATAAAATAGCGGTCGTGGGAGACGAATAGAATTGTACCAGGGTAGTCAATCAATGCATTTTCTAGAACTTCTTTACTATCCAAGTCTAAATGGTTGGTAGGCTCGTCCAAAATTAACAGATTAGCTTTTTGTAACATAAGCTTTGCTAACGCAAGTCGTGCCTTTTGGCCGCCACTAAGTGTTGATACCGGCTTTAACACATCATCACCTGAAAATAAAAAGTTGCCTAACACTGTCCTTATATCCTTCTCCGGTTTTGATGGATACTCATCCCACAGCTCATTAAGAACACTTTTATTAGAACTAAGATTTGCTTGTTCTTGGTCATAGTAGCCAACTTTAACATTTGAACCAAAGGAAAATTCTCCTTGTAGGGCTTGTATCTTATTAATCGCTGCCTTGAGTAAGGTTGATTTCCCAATACCATTTGGACCTACCAAAGCTACACTGTCACTTTTCATGATTTGAAAATTGATATGTTGGATAATAGGCTTGTTGTTTTCATATGAAACAGAAATGTCATTGGCTTTCAAAACTTCATTTCCACTTTGACGTTCGATGTCGAAGTGGAACGAAGCTGATTTTTCATCTCCAGCAGGCTTCTCTAGAAATGTCATTTTTTCTAGTTGTTTTCTTCTACTCTGTGCTCGCTTTGTTGTTGAAGCTCGTGCTAAGTTTCGTTGAACGAAATCCTTAAGCTTAGCAATTTCACCTTGCTGCTTTTCATAAAGCTTTAAATCGTGTTCATAATTTTCTGCTTTCTTCTTTAAATAATCACTATAATTACCAATGAATTTTGCTGAATTAGTTCGAGAAATTTCGTATACTTGTGTAACGACTTTATCAAGGAAATAACGGTCATGAGATACGATGAGAATAGCTCCTGGATAGCCGAGTAAATATTGCTCTAACCAAGTGAGTGTATCAATGTCAAGGTGGTTAGTCGGCTCATCTAGTATTAATAAATTAGGCTTTGATAATAATAGCTTCCCTAAAGCAAGCCTCGTTTTTTGACCACCACTTAATGATGATATAGGTGTCGAATAATTGAAGCTTGAAAACTGGAGTCCATGTAGAACAGCTCGTACATCAGCTTCATATTGATAGCCACCTTGTTCTTTATATTGAATTTGTAAATGATCATACTCTTTTAATAGTTTGTCGTAATCTGCCTTGTTTGACATTAGGCTTTGATTGGACATTTTCTCTTCCAGTTCACGTAAGTCTATCTCCATTTTTTTTAACGGTTCAAACACGGTTAACATTTCTTCCCAAATAGATAAGTCTGAATCTAAGCCACTATGTTGTGCTAAATATCCAATAGAAATGTCTTTCGGTTTCATGACGCTTCCGCTATCATGAGACATATAACCTGCTATTATTTTCAATAAAGTTGATTTTCCAGCGCCGTTACGGCCAACGACAGCAATCCTATCTTTCAATTGTACTTCTAGCTTTATATTCGATAAAATAAGGTCAGATCCAAAATATTTTGTGAGCTGATTCACTTGTAACACTATCATGTTAGTTCACCTCTGTTATAATAGTTTTAGTGTATCTTAAAATGTATGAAATGAGCAATATTCTTTCACTGGATTCCAATGTTTACTTATCAAAGGCTTGTGAAATGCATATTTTTAATAATAGTTTAGCTTATTTTGTATGCGCTTTCTTACGGAAGTCATATTAAACTTAGGTTGTAGACGTTATAGGCTCTTTTCGTAAACTTTGTTGCTATTGTGAATAATTTAGGACAGCATAAAATGAACTTATGCAATTGACCTCATTTATAATGAGAAAAGGTGCCTACAACCGCTAAGTTTATACGTATTTATTTCTTAGAACGAAAATCAACAATTAATGCGAAAACAGCAGCCATGTATTGAGACACAAATACGAATTATTATATCGTTTGTTGCAGCTTCTCATCATTAAAACTATGACAATGGGCTAAATTATTCGTTACAATTCACCATTTATGAAAAAAGCCATGTACTCAAAAGGTGATAGAAATGGCCTTGGATGTACATATAGTTTTCACGCCTTGTTAAAGTAACGACAGGATTGTAAAAATAGTGTAGTATAGTCATATTGAGAGGTGAAAAGCAAGTGTCTTCATTTACACATTTTAATGATCAAGGTAGAGCAAAGATGGTTGATATTTCTGAAAAGGGCGAAACATTTAGAACTGCTATAGCGAGATCAAGTATCTCAGTTAATCAAGAAATTTATGAACAGATTATTCATTCAAAAATAAAAAAAGGGGATGTGTTAGCTGTAGCTCAAGTGGCTGGTATTATGGCTGCAAAAAAAACAGCAGATATTATCCCAATGTGTCACCCAATTAGTTTAAAGGGTGTCGATATCACGTTTACATGGGAAGAAAAAAAGCAATTATACAAGCTTATTATTATCGTAGAAGTTAAAACTAAAGGTAGTACAGGTGTTGAAATGGAAGCTCTAACTGCTGCTAGTACGTGTGCCCTAACTGTTTATGATATGTGTAAAGCAGTTGATAAAGGTATGGTTATTGGTCCAACTTATTTATTAGAGAAGACTGGTGGAAAGAACGGAGACTTTATTAGAGAGCAGTGAATGAATAGCTGTTTGAATGTGGGGGAATAGAAGTGAATAACGAACAAACAAAAATTCCACAAGCTACTGCAAAGCGTTTACCATTGTATTATCGTTTCATCAAAAATCTTCATGCTGCAGGTAAGCAGCGCGTATCATCTGCTGAATTAAGCGAGGCTGTAAAAGTAGATTCTGCAACAATACGTAGAGATTTTTCGTATTTTGGTGCTTTAGGTAAAAAAGGATATGGTTATAATGTTAATTACTTATTAACGTTTTTTCGACAAACACTTGATCAAGATGAACTAACAAAAGTGGTGTTAATCGGGGTTGGGAATTTAGGTACTGCATTTTTAAATTACAACTTTATTAAAAATAATAATATGAAAATTGAACTTGCATTTGATGTTGATGAGCAAAAAATTGGCACTACAGTTGGAGATGTTCCTATTTATCATATGGATGACTTAGAAAAATATATTACCAAGGATGTAAGTGTCGCCATCTTAACTGTACCTGCACCAGTTGCGCAAGGGATGACTGACCGTTTAGTAGAAACAGGTATTAAGGGTATTTTGAATTTTACGCCAGCTCGAATTAATGTACCTGACCATATTAGGATTCATCACATTGATTTAGCAGTTGAATTACAATCTTTAGTTTATTTCCTTAAAAACTACCCAACTGAATAGTAGCTATATTGGCATTATGGTCGTTTACATGATCACCGAGTTATAAAAACAATATATGCTTTATAATGATAGATCAGGAAAATTATTTGTAATTTATGATGGAGGTGAGACCAATTAACATAGGAATTGGAAGTCTTATATTAATTTTAGTGATCGCACTCGTTATCTTTGGTCCAAATAAGCTTCCTCAATTAGGAAAAGCTGCTGGAGAAACACTTAGAGAATTTAAGAGAGCGGCACAAGACATTGCAAATGAAAATAATAAAAAGAAGTAACATTAGGATGAGAAAGTATGAATGATAGTAAAGAAATGTCTGTATACGATCATATAGGAGAGCTAAGGAAGCGTCTAATTATCGCAGCCGTTTTCTTTGTTGTGGCTACAATTGGAAGCTTTTTTTTGGCTGAGCCAATCATTGTCTATTTACAACAGGCTGATGAAGCAAAAGAGCTGACGATGAATGCATTTTCCTTAACTGATCCAATAAAAATTTATATGCAATTTGCTTTTATTATAGCTTTTGTAATTACTGCACCAGTTATTTTATACCAGCTTTGGGCGTTTATTAGCCCAGGCCTATATGAAAAAGAGCGGAAAATCACTTTAAGTTATATACCAATATCAGTGTTACTATTTTTAGGTGGGGTTTCGTTTTCCTATTTTATTCTATTTCCATTTGTTATTGAGTTTATGACGAGGATATCTGAACGCCTAACGGTTAATCAAGTTATTGGGATAAATGAATATTTCCAATTTCTATTCAAAATCACTATTCCATTTGGAATATTGTTTCAGCTTCCTGTCGTTGTGATGTTTTTAACTAGACTTGGCATAGTCTCGCCTATGTTTTTAGCGAAAATAAGAAAGTACGCATATTTTGTTTTACTAGTTATAGCAGCATTTATTACGCCACCAGAGCTCATTTCACATCTGATGGTGACGATACCTTTATTTATTCTATATGAAATAAGTATCTTTATCTCAAAAATAACCTTTCGCAAAGTGGAAAAACTAGAACAGGAACTCATGGCTGAAAATGAGTAACAACCATACCATAAATCATAATAAAGGTAATCAAAGTGAGTTTTTACAAATTGTAGAGGCTCACTTTTTTTATATAGTAAATCTAGCAGGTGTTATGTGAATTTATTAAATATAAAGGTCGTATGATTAACTAATATTTAAGCATTGAATAAATGAAGAAAGTAATGATGTTAATGAGCAATAAAACAACAAAATTGTATGAGGTTGATTTATATAAACCTATTCAAGAGCATTTTACAGAACAGGGCTATGAAGTATATGGAGAAGTCAATCATTGTGATATAGCAGCTATAAAAGACGATGAGCTAGTTATCGTGGAGCTTAAGCTTAATATAAGTATAAAGCTGTTAATACAAGCTACTAAAAGGCAGCGTTTATCCGATCAGGTGTTCATTGCTATCCCGAGACCTACATATTCTTTGCGTTCTAAAAAATGGCAGGATATTTGTTATTTGGTCAGAAGGTTAGAATTAGGCCTTATGATTGTAACTTTCAAAAATGGTATTGCACAGGTAGATATTATTATAGCTCCAGCTGACTTTGATCGGAAAAAAAGTATGCAAAGAAGCAAGAAAAAAAGAGATTTACTTTTAACTGAAATGCAAGGAAGGCATCGTAACCATAATGTTGGTGGGAGCAAGAATCAAAAAATTATGACGGCGTACAAAGAAAACTGTATTCATATTGCCTGTTGTCTCGAATGTTTCGGCCAGTTATCAACAAGTGATCTTCGCGAGATGGGAACGGGTGACAAAACTGTATCCATTCTTAATAAAAATTATTACGGCTGGTTTGAAAGGGTTCGAAGAGGAACTTATACACTTAGTGATAAAGGCAAGAATGAGCTAATTTCATATCCACAACTTGTTCACTATTACGATGAATTAATAGCACATAAGCTTGGTTAATACAGAGAAAGGTATTTTGAATAACTGATATGTATATAGAGAAGAAAAGGTCTCCCAAACATATTCGTGTTTGCTCTTATTACGAAAAGCAACAAATAATGTGATAACAGCCATAGAATAAAACAACCTTCCCATTAACTAGGAAGGTTGTTTTAACTATTTTATTTTTTTCAGTTTGTTATGAAAGATAAACATACGAATAGCCACTCCAAAATCAAGAGTGGCTACAAAAGACAATATGAGAGTGGGGAAATTCCAAATTGTTTCTTGAGCTGATTGAATTGCGAGATATGTGAAAACGATCCCTATAAAACTATATATAAATCCAAAAAATAAAGGTGAGCGGCGCATATGTTAAAGTCCTCCAATAATCGACTGCATTTGTTCCAGTTGTTGTCGCATTTGTTCAATGTCATCCTTGTAGATAGTTTGTATTAAGACCACAAATGTATTCATTGAAACGTGTGCAATAATAGGTACGAGTATTCTTTTTGTTTTCACATAAAGAAAGGCAAAAGTAAATCCCATTGAACTGTATATGAGAATATGCTCTGGTTCGCCATGAACTAGGGCAAATATGACAGAACTAATAAGTGCTGATATCCAAAAATTATACTTCTTATACAACGAGCCAAATATGATCTTTCTAAAAATGATTTCCTCTAATATTGGTGCAATGATTGAAGTGACAATAATGAATAACGGGACTAATTCAAAAATTCCGATAAGCACTTCAGTATTTTCTGAGCCCGGATTAATTCCAAGTAACATTTCAATATTTGCTGCTAAAGATTGTGCAAATAACGCAAGGAAAATACCTGCGATTGACCAGAAAATGGCTTTACCAGTAGAGGGATAATCTTCAGGAATCACTCTATTAATCATATCTTTTTTCATAATGAAGAGAATTATCATTAATCCGAGGATAAAGCTAATTACGGCCCAATAACCAACCCTAATGACTATTGCAATATCATTTGATTGTGCTTTTTCGCCTACACCTAAAATTTCTAATAATGGCACACCTAAAGTCGCTGAAAATTGGACAATAATATACGCGATAATTACATACCAATAATGTCTTTCGAACGGTGGAAATATTTTTTTAATCAATAAAATAATCTCCTTTAAATGTTTGTTCATGCTGCTTTGATCTCTAATAGTATTTTGTTATTTGGGAATGTTTTGTTCCCCTTCGTAGCTTTTAGAGGTCACCATGTCATTTTATCAGAAAGAAAAATCCCTATTCAAATGATTTATCTTAATGATTTGACATTGTTAGCTTTTACAACTATTTTCATCATAGTTGTCCGATTAAAATATGCATTAATAATGTATGTCCAATACGTACAGGTTAGTACAATACTTACCGTATTTTATCACAGTATTCTAATTTACTCATGTATATTATGTTTTTTATGTTTATTCCTCCGTATTTGTGACATAATTTTAAGGGGTCAGATGATAAGGATATTTACATATGAAGTTATCCATTTTATTTCAAGCATGCAAAACCTACTTAACGTTCCAATAGACCAATAGTAGTAATATTAATTCTACAAGGTCCTAGACATAGGGCGCTGTTGATATAAATGATGTTTTTTATCCTAAGATTTTGCCAAGTACTTAACTAGAGTGACAACCGAACAAAACACTTTCTATGGTTTTATGCTGGTCACAATAACAATAAAGTTTACGAAGAGAGCCTTATAAAAGTAGGACGAATGTTGTGGTTATACAAGGGAGAACTTGTCTATTTATGGGGTATATATGAAATTAGGAATTTTTTTCTGCTTTAGACTTGCAAAAACATGTGAGATTCATTAATATAATAGTTGTGTTAGCACTCAAGTATAGCGAGTGCTAATAGAAGAATATTGAAAAATAATACCATTTAAATTATTTGAGGAGGTTGTTTCACTTGTTAAAGCCATTAGGTGATCGTGTTGTTATTCAAATTGAAGAAACAGAAGAAAAGACTGCAAGTGGTATCGTATTACCGGATACTGCAAAGGAAAAGCCTCAAGAAGGAAAAGTTGTAGCTGTTGGTTCTGGTCGAGTATTAGACAGCGGTGAGCGTGTAGCTCTTGAAGTAGCTGTAGGTGATAGTATCATCTTCTCAAAATATGCTGGTACTGAAGTAAAATCTGACGGTAACGAATACTTAATCGTACGTGAAAGCGATATTTTAGCTGTACTTAGCTAAATTTATCCACCTTTGTACTTAACATAATGTGTGATGTTCAACAGCATACGGATTGAACATTATTTAATAGATTAGGAAAATTTGAGGAGGTAAAACAATATGGCAAAAGATATTAAATTTAGCGAAGAAGCACGCCGTTCTATGCTAAGTGGAGTAGATGCACTAGCTAATGCTGTAAAAGTTACATTAGGACCTAAAGGACGTAATGTAGTATTAGAGAAAAAATTTGGTTCTCCATTAATTACAAATGATGGTGTTACAATTGCAAAAGAAATCGAATTAGAAGATGCATTTGAAAACATGGGTGCAAAGCTAGTTGCTGAAGTAGCTAGTAAAACAAATGATGTAGCTGGTGACGGTACTACTACAGCAACTGTTTTAGCACAAGCAATGATTACTGAAGGTCTTAAAAACGTAACTGCTGGTGCAAACCCTATGGGCGTTCGTAAAGGAATTGAGAAAGCTACTAAAGTTGCAGTTGAAGAGCTTAAAGCAATCTCAAAACAGATTGAGGGTAAAGAATCAATTTCTCAAGTAGCTGCAATTTCTTCATCTGATGAAGAAGTAGGTCAATTAATTGCAGAAGCTATGGAACGCGTTGGTAATGATGGTGTTATCACTATTGAAGAATCAAAAGGCTTCGCAACTGAATTAGAAGTTGTTGAAGGTATGCAATTTGACCGTGGATATGCTTCTCCATACATGGTTACTGATTCAGATAAAATGGAAGCTGTATTAGAAAATCCATATATTTTAATCACTGATAAGAAAATTGCTAATATCCAAGAAGTGTTACCTGTATTAGAGCAAGTTGTTCAACAAGGTAAACCACTTTTAATGATTGCTGAAGATGTAGAAGGCGAAGCTTTAGCTACACTAGTAGTAAACAAACTTCGTGGTACATTTAATGCAGTAGCTGTTAAAGCTCCTGGATTTGGTGACCGTCGTAAAGCAATGCTAGAAGATATCTCTATCCTAACTGGTGCTGAAGTAATCACTGAAGACTTAGGATTAGACTTGAAAGCTACTACTGTTGCTCAATTAGGTCGTGCTTCAAAAGTTGTTGTAACAAAAGAAAATACAACAATTGTTGAAGGTACTGGAGCATCTGATAAAATTGCAGCTCGCGTAAACCAAATTCGTACACAATTAGAAGAAACAACTTCTGAATTTGATAAAGAAAAATTACAAGAGCGCTTAGCTAAATTAGCTGGTGGCGTAGCTGTAATCAAAGTTGGTGCAGCTACAGAAACTGAATTAAAAGAACGTAAGCTACGTATCGAAGATGCTTTAAATGCAACGCGCGCAGCTGTTGAAGAAGGTATTGTTTCTGGTGGTGGTACTGCACTAGTAAATGTATACAGCAAAGTATCAGCAATTGAAGCTGACGGAGATACAGCTACTGGTGTAAATATCGTCTTACGTGCACTTGAAGAGCCAATTAGACAAATCGCTCACAACGCTGGCTTAGAAGGATCTGTCGTTGTAGATCGTCTAAAACGTGAAGAAGTTGGCGTAGGCTTCAACGCAGCAACTGGCGAGTGGGTTAACATGATCGACACTGGTATCGTAGACCCAACAAAAGTTACTCGTTCAGCATTACAAAATGCAGCATCTGTTGCAGCAATGTTCTTAACAACTGAAGCTGTAGTAGCTGACCAACCTGAAGAAGGTGGCGCACCTGCAATGCCTGATATGGGCGGAATGGGTGGCATGGGCGGAATGGGCGGCATGATGTAATCTGCCCCTCAAACCCTTGATATAATTGGGTTAGTATTGATTGTCAGCGTGAACAGTCACGAAACAGTCACATTGATCCCTGAAAAATTAGAGGTTTTCCATTAGTTGAGCAAACTTTTGGGAAGCCTCTTTTTTCATAGACTTAGTAATATGTGTATTAACATGTTTTGGTGTGTCATCATCTTTATGCTAAGAAGTTCCATAGTTTAAAGTCAATTCACTCCAATCTCTGCAAGTATTAAATGTATGAGTATGTCTCAACGAGTGTGGAGTTAAATCGGTATTTAGCCCTGAAATTATTAATAATCTCCTCATTCAGTTTCCATATCTAACCTGTGAATAGTTTAAATTGAGAAGGTAAGTTAAAAAATAGGTTTATATAGTGAAACTTACATCATAAGGACTTGATGGAGGGTAAATATTTAAGTAATTCTTGTTCTATTTGGCGAAGAGTTTTCCCATCTGTCTCAATCCTATTTTCTTCTGCCATCCTTAGTGTCCATTTGTAATCTTCAGCAGTATAATACTCATCATATATTTCAAATGTACCTTTTTTTCGTATATCCATTATTTCTGCTAACAACTGATCTGATGATTTGTCTTCAAAGTTAATTCCTAATTTATGTGCTTCCCTATATAGATTAATTTGTGATTTCCCTTCCATGATTTCTTGGTTAATTTCCACTTGAGTCTTTCCAGCTTTATCTACACGAAAAGCGCTTATTCTTCGTTTTACCATTTCTTCTTCAGGTAAATGATCATCTCCTTCATATCCTATGATACTAAAACCCTGTTTTCCGAGTATACGGTAGTAGTTATCCTTATTTATTTGATTTCCTTGTGAATCTATAATTCCACTTTCACCATCAAATTTTATTACTAACTTGCCATCAAACGTTTTTAAGCCCTCATAATCATACATCCAAAGAGATTCATCTTTAGAAAATTGATTAGGTTCACCTTGCAATCGATCAAAAAAATTGTTCTTATAAGCCAAAGTAACTACTGTTACACTTCCAAATGCAATAGTAGAAGCAACCACTGTTGCTACAATGATTTTCTTCATAATTAAGACTCCTTTTATATCTTGTAGTTTTGATTTTGATTTGTATTGTAATATTCAATTCTTAATATTATGGGTAGATATTTCTTAAGATTATCTTAATAAAGGAAGCACGACAGTTAAAATGAGCTGTAAAGTATATCATTTTTTAGAGAGGAATTTTTTATAGAAACACAGTCAACTAGAATGGGAATAGTCTAGGATGCTTTTTAGTAATGACCTTCAGTTACCTCGAGGGATATAGGAGTTAGTCAAGACCTTGTGGATTATCCTGTGGATAATTTTAGCTTATAAATCCTATGTTATATTGTGGTTACTAAAGTGGAGGAGAATTGTTGATTTTTGATTAAGAGGACACTTCAACCACATAAGCAAACTTCCCATCCGGGGTAAAAATAACATTAGATGGCGGGAAAAGCAGTTGGATAGTAGCGGTAACGGAATGAGTTTTTATCTTAATGATGGTAACTGTATCAGAATCTGAATTTGTAACAAAAGCAACTTTTCCATCAGGAGTAAAAGTTGCATTAGAGTTTAATCCTACCGGGAGAGTAGCGATCACACTATGAGTTTTCGGATCATTTACAGCAGTTGTCAAAAAATTCAACCTTTAAAAGTAATAGTTATTTCTATGGTATGAGTGTTTCACTTGTATGATATCGAACAGTGGAATTTAGACTGACTATAATCGAAAGCTATTGAGGGTTTTAGAAAACTCCTGAGTAATTATGTTTGGTAAATTATAAAGGTCCTTGTTGTTAACTTTGTTGCTCTTGTTACCAAATCAGCACCTTAAACAGTGAGTTTAAAGTCATGGTTGTACAGAAGAAAAGATGCCATGAACGCTAGTTGAAACGTGGTTGTTTCTTAAATGAAAAACAGCCATTTTTAAAACACCTCGTAAGCCAATTTAAGGTGTTTTTAATTGAAGGAGTTATTTATTATTCATTATTTTTGGATTCCTTGATCCCGTTAATAATAGCTAATTTTATTATCCAATAAAGAACGAAAAATTTAACAAACGAAAAAAAAAATTGGTAAATTAACCCTTTGGTGAAATATGAGTTGACCAACAAATTTCTTATATTTTCAATGATTTCCAACATAATTACCTCCAGTTAAAACTTGTGTAAAGATAAAGTGTTTTTTGTGTATTATTACCAAAAACATAAAATTTATATTAAACAAAATAAGCAGGGGTAAATTGGGGAGGTATAAGTAAAATGTTATGAAAACTCAAGAGTTATTGTGAAAGACTTGAATCTAAGAAGCATGAATATATAGTCAAATTGAATTTAACTACACATCGATAGTTTTATATTACAACTTTTACAGACATCTCCCCACACAATAATATTTAGACAGCCATATATATAAATAAAATATTTAAGGGAGATGACGGAATGAGTAACCAATTGTGTAGAGGTAATGGCGAAGGCTTTGAGATAGTTGACTTTCAATTTCATATTCCTGCAACAAACGATGTGGACTTAGGGTCTCTTTCAACTGATTCAAATTATCCTACAACAATTGCACTGTTAACACTAAATAACTTAAAACCTGGTGATATTGTATTGCTAAGTTGGACATTTGTATTAAACAACCAAGGTGGTGATGAATTTACTCATCAAGTATGGAGAGGAGATACCAATATTCATAGGTCAATCAGAGGAATTGAAGGTGGCGGAGAAGATATTAGTATAACATCTTCTCAAACGATTGATAAAATTAATAGTTATCAATGTGCTACTTATAGATTAACTGGTTTTGCAAATAACCCAGCCATAAACCTTAATGGACCTGTTAATTTTAGCGCACAGCAATTAAGACCGAAAATCAAATTATGAAAAATGATTATGAAATCTATGAATTTACAAGTGGATTAGGTGTTTTGGTGTATGTTTGATAGGGATGTTCACATAATAAAAGAAGGTGAAGTTTATCGAGCTAACTGTCCAGCATGTACATATACCTTGTTTAACGATAAAGGAATGGTAAAGGTCGAATAAAATTTACTGGCAACAGTAGTTATGATTGCTTACTAAAGATAATGCTTTGAAGAAGAGTTAAGGAGTGAATCGAGTCGCTAAAATGAAAGATATTGATATAAGCCAACAAACTAAGTTAAGTAATTTCATAAGTACAACAATATTAATGATCGAACAAGCAAAGCCACTTAGATGAGGTTAGATCCATCCGGTAAATTCAAAACTCATAATGGGAAAATAGCGGATCGGGAGATTACAAAAGAAAAGAAGAAGCCTATATACCTATCTGGCAGCAGGTGGGCACTAATCATTGCAGCATTTTAGTTGTGTGG
The DNA here is from genome assembly GCF_046557775.1 of Nanhaiella sioensis. Taxonomy (NCBI): domain Bacteria; kingdom Bacillati; phylum Bacillota; class Bacilli; order Caryophanales; family Bacillaceae; genus Nanhaiella; species Nanhaiella sioensis. The sequence goes on along the minus strand of NZ_JBKAEG010000001.1, from coordinate 1,802,896 downwards.
TTGGTGTCCTCTTTTAGTTGCTAAAAGAGGATGGTTTGAATGAAGGCTGTGAAAAATGTTTATGTTAAATTCTGTCAAATTCAACCAGAAGTGTGAAACAACGTAAGCAATATAAAAAAGGCTTTCGAGAATGGGAAGAGTTAGTGAAATAAAATAGGAGCCGTTACTGAAAATTCTCGAATTCAAATAAAAGGTTGATAAAATCAGCAAAAATCCCTTTAATGTACCTTTACTATATGGACAGAAATATTTACATATTTCCTTTTTGTTTTTTTGTAGCACAAAAAATGCTATAATGTTTTTAGAATTTTTGTGCCACAAAAAAGGAGTGTTTAAATGAATCAAATAACCTTTTCCTCATACGAAGAATTAGAGCAATTGTTGAAAGAAAAATTCTATAAGAAAGCAAAGTTTATCGGGTTAAGTGATGAAGAAATTCAGCTATCTATCATTTATAAAAAGAAAGCGAAAGATCTGTGGGACAAGCATAATTGTCAACAGGTAATTGAACAGTATGGCACTGTTACGATAGAGGCTTGGATGGATGAAGAAGGAAATAGGAGAACCAAAAGAGGAAGGCCTAGAAAAGAAAAGTCAGAAAAACTTAGTTTTCCATTACACGTTCGATTGGATGAGGAGTCTTTTAAGAAACTTAATAATTATGCAAAGGAACATGATGTAAACTGTTCAACAGCAATTAGAATGATATTAAAAAATTTATAATTAGTGAATTGAAGGACCTTCGTTAATATAATTAATGGTGTTATTCAGGAGGATTGAAAATGAAAAAGAATCGTTTTAAATTTTGTTTTGATTTATTGATTGCAATAACATTTAGCTTATTATTTGCTCCAGCTATCACCAGTGTAGCATTTCATGAAATAGCTAGTATTTTATTGGCGGTAGCATTAATTATTCATTTATTCTTAAACAAAGATTGGATCATTGGGATGAGCAAAAAAATTTTCTCAAAAAGAATAAGAGGAAAAGCTTTACTATCATACTTATTAAATATAACCCTGTTGTTAGATATGTTGTTTATTATGGTAAGTGGATTATTAATTTCCGAGGTTATCTTTCCTAATTTTAGATATTTCACAAGCATAAATTGGCTTGCTCTTCATATTATTTTGTCAATCCTCGGATTACTTATTGTAGGGATTCATTTAGGATTACATTGGCAATGGATCAAACAAATTGGAAGCCAATACCCTAAATTAAAGAAGCTATTTTCTTTTCGTAAACCTTCTCGGATAAAAATTTTACGTATATTGTTGCTTATTGGGACAATTTTCTTGTTCGTCCAAATATTTAAATTGACTGTTGTATCGATGGAGTTAGTTAGTGGTCCGAGTTTAGGTGCTGAAAAAAGTGCGGGAACAGAAGGGCATGAAAATCTATTTTCAGTTAACATATTAGGAATTTTACCAGTCTTCACAATCTATTCATGCCTTTTGGGTTCAATTGCTTTTTATACCAACTTAATAGAAAAAAGGGTCATGAATAAGAAACATACAAGGACGTCCTAATGGCATTTCACTTTTCGAAAATTAATCAAAATAAGTAGCTAATGTTGTTTTTTTTTCTAGTGAGATCAAAGTTTTACAAAGAAACATATGTGAACAACCAAAGCTTAACCTAGAGGAAGAAAGCTGCAACAAGTGACATAACCGTTAATGAAATAGTATTTTTGAATGCTGTAAATGTCTGCAGACCGCATAAAAGGTTATTAAAAAAATATTTTTTCATAATATAAAATACAGTGAGGTATTTAATCGTTTATTAGCTCCCTAACGACACCAAATGGGTAGGGAGTACATAAATTACATTAGTATATATTTAGTCACCTTGTAACATTTAGTACCGCCCTTTATAGGGTGGGCTTTTTTATTAGTATTTAACTATACCTAGTACATAAAAGACAAGATAAAAGTGTTATGGGAAGACTAATCTGGACAAATAATTGAGGAAAAAATATCATTATATCGATGAAGGTGAATATAGTCTTCTTGCTATACTGTCTCCTTTGTTTGTACAAGATTCATGGAAGTGGTCAAACAACAGTGTGTGCCAATCTTAGAATACTTAGGAGTTTTTTTCTTGTTAAAAAAGGCTGAGAGAAAATCATTTTCATTGCTTTTCTCTAAGCCTTGCAAAATCCCCAACTTCTAAATCTCTATAATATGTTACAAATTCTCCATCAACTTCTTAGCAATTCGTTCATAATCATCTCTATCGATTCCTGGCGCAAATTCTTCTGGCATATCATCTAAGTCTGGTATTGGTGCACCTTCAGGTGTACCCTCTATGACTGCTAATTGCTCGCCATTTTCAGGGTTAGTACCTTTCCAAATTTTATTAATATCTTTATAGTCTGTATCACTCCATGTGTATAAGATGTTATTCAATCCCTGTTCTTCATATTTTCTAGCATAATCAAATTTTGAATTGTCTAGATCAGGCACTGGGAGCATTTTCTTGACATCAACTCCTGTTGCAATTTCTAATGCTTTTGCATATGCGAGTGCATGTGTGCCTCCTCGTACTAATAGATAGCCAATCATTTCCCGCGCTGTTGGATGATCCGTCATTTCATATACACGCATTTTATGTGTACGGGCACCTAGTTCTAAGAAGAAATTGTGCAAAAGATCAAGTACGAGGTTTCCGCTATTAAACACGTAATCTCCTGTCCAGGCCTTGCCCATTGAGTCACCTGGTAAGGCTGTTTGCGCTGTAGCAATATATTGGTACGTATTTCGTTTATTTAAGCCGTTTTGAAGGGGTGTTATGTTTGGGTCTCCTGGAAAAGTGATGCCTCTTGACAATAAATTTATTGTGTTGTTCACCAGTTCAACATGCCCAAACTCTTCAGCAGTAATGCTAGCGACAAGATCATAAAAGGGTTTAAACTTAGATTTATTACGAAAGCCGAAGGACTGATACATATAGTTATTCAGCGTTGACATTTCACCGAAGCGACCTCCAAGTAATTCTTGGACTGCAGCAGCAGCGTTGGCATCTCCGTGCTCAGGTATAGTTAGAGCAATTTGCAAACGGTTAAGTCGTTTAAACATGGTAATGCCTCCTTTTAACCTTGAGTGGGCGATATCCAAACAATGTGCTGGGTTCTCACGAAAAATGGTGACTTACTAACTTCAATGACAATATGATCGGGCATAACTGTTTGTAAAATACCTCTTAATGAACCTTGTGTTGTTTGAACTACGACATTTGTTCCGCGGATAGAAGATAAGGCTTGATAAACATATGGATCAAACAAATATAGTGGAGTATTTTGAGGGTTCATTTCCTCAGCTCCTTTTATCAAAATGTATCTAAGATATATATGTTAAGAAAGACAGAAACATTCATTTTATTACGAAAATAACACGGTCGTTAATTACATTATTTAACAAGGAAACTAATTACCAAATGGATATTTCTAGCTAGTAAATAACAACTTCCTTTATAATGGAATTATTGTCATTGTCTTGAACTTAGATAGCTATTTTTATAGAATATGTTAATAGTAGGATTTCATCATCTATTGTCGAATCATAGATATCAAACATTTTATTTTACAGGGGGATAAATATGGAAGTTGCTGCTACGTTTCATCCAGTACTGAATAAAGTTATTGAAAATATTGAAAAAGTAATGATAGGAAAACGGGACATTACCATCTTAAGCTTAACTGCTCTGTTAGCTGAGGGACATGTGTTGCTAGAGGATGTACCTGGTGTGGGTAAAACGATGATGGTACGTTCTCTTGCAAAATCAGTTAATGCAGATTTTAAACGTATTCAATTTACCCCAGATTTATTACCTTCTGATGTAACTGGGGTTTCTATTTATAATCCAAAGGAAATGAAATTTGAATTTCGACCAGGTCCTATTATGGGAGATATTGTTTTAGCAGATGAGATTAATCGAACATCACCAAAAACACAATCAGCCTTATTAGAAGCAATGGAGGAAGGTAGTGTAACCATTGATGGGGTTTCGTGGACATTATCAAAGCCATTTTTCGTTATGGCAACACAAAACCCAATTGAATATGAAGGAACTTATCCACTACCTGAAGCACAACTTGATCGTTTTTTACTAAAAATGAAAATGGGATATCCAACTGTGCAAGAAGAGATCGAAGTGTTGACAAGAGCGGAGAAAAGTAAACCGATAGATGAGTTAACGTCTGTGATAAATTTAGGAGAGCTTAGCCAACTACAAGATGAAGCGAAGGAAGTTTACGTAGATGATCAATTGAAACAGTATATTGTTGACCTTGTTTTAGGGACACGTAATCATACATCTACGTACTTAGGAGTTAGTCCAAGGGGTTCGCTTGCGCTTATGAAAGCTTGTCAGGCATTTGCTCTTATCCATGATAGAGACTACGTCATACCTGATGATGTACAATATTTAGCACAGTTTGTTCTTTCTCACCGCATTATTTTAAAATCGGAAGCAAAGTTCGAAGGTTTAAGTACAGAGGATATCATTGAACAAGTAATTAAAAGAACACGTATACCTATTCAACGTCAAAGATCGCTGAGGTAATTATGAAAAAGGTAAATAATTTTGTACTGTTTTTCGGAAAGTTCTTTTTGGTACTTCTATTATTAGCAGGTATATTTGTATATGCGATGTTTCAGGGTGGTTTCGTTAGTTGGTTTTTATTTTTTAGTTTTTTACCGTTTGTATGTTATTCTCTCATCTTAGCAATATACCCTATCAGATTCTTTGAGGTGGAACGTACTATTAATCAAAGTCAGTTTATCGCAGGAGAAAAACTAACGGGAACAATTACGATAAGACGTAAATATCCACTTCCGCTATTATATATTTTAATAGAAGAGACCTTACCAGCATCATTACTCAATGCTATACAATCAAAAAGATCAAAGATTATTGTTTTTTCATGGTTTAAGAGAAGTTATTCGTATGAATATATTATTGAGTCTATTCCAAGAGGAGAATTTAAACTGTCTAACATAAGAGTTAAAACAGGTGATTTTCTTGGGTTAATTGAAAAAGAGCGAAACTATACTGCTGAACACTCAATATTAGTTTATCCGAAGTGTATTGATATGATCTATTCTCAAGGCGAAAACCAATTTGAACAAGGTATGACGTCTTCACGTTTGAAGGTTCATCGTGAAACAGCTGTTACAACAGGTGTAAGAGAATATAGAAATGGTGATCGCTTTTCATGGATTGATTGGAAATCGACAGCAAGAAAAAATACGATTATGACAAAGGAATTTGAGCAACAGCAAAGTAACGATATTGTCGTTTTTTTCGATCAGTCACGTTCTGTAGCATTTGAACATTCGGTTACATTTGCAGCTTCGGTGACTAATGCAATATTACAAAGAGGATCGCAAATCGGATTTATCTCTATAGGAAAAGAAAACGTAGAGATTCCCTTAGGAAGTGGGGGAATTCAAAAGCAACAAATTCAGCATCATTTAGCAAGAGTCAAGGCCGAAGAGGAAGTGGCATTTACTGCGCAGTTAGAAAGTGAAATAGCAAAATACCATCGATCAGTGTCAATTATGCTTATTTCTACACACCTTAACGAAGAAATGATGCAATTTATGAAACGAATGGCTTTAAGTAACGCTAGCATCATCTTTAATCTTGTTAAAGATAATGATGCTAAACCATCAACAGAGGAGCTTCAATTAATTGAAAGCATTGAAAAGAATCGTATCCTTCCAAAGATTATATATGGTGAACGTTTCACAGATGTGTTTAATGAGGTGGGTAGACCATGATACGTCAAGATGAACTTTTTAACATGAGGAACATCGTTTTATACGCCTTTAGCCTTTTTCTGTTATGGGAGTGGCTCAGACCATTGACTCTCATTACCGATACTGGAAGTATATCATTATTCCTTGTCTTTTTAGTTATATGTCTTCTATTACTATATTTTCGTATTCGTTTTTGGCTATCACTACTTATAACTGGATTAATCATGTTTTATATGCTCCATACGACCTACCAAGATGGGAGCTTCTTTCAAATTGAGTTGATAAATCTCATATATCAAGAGATATCATATAATATATCCATGGCTTTGGACGGTAATTGGACAGAAATGACAGGTTATTTTCGAAGTCTGCTATTTTTCATTTTGCTGTGGATGATGTGCTACTTGATGCATTATTGGATTGTGCACCAAAAACGTATATTTACCTTTTTTGTTTTAACAATTATATATACAACCGTGATTGATACGTTTACACCATATGAAGCAGAACATGCCATTGTACGTATATTGGTTATTGGTTTAATTATGATAAGCTTTTTATATTATGAGCGCACGGTTGATACGGAGTTGTTAAATAACAACAGAAGAGATTTTTTCTTCAAATGGTTGTTACCAACATTTGCTATTGTTGCTGTATCTGCTTTTGTCGGTTTTCTCGTTCCGAAAGCTGAACCTCAATGGCCTGACCCTGTACCCTATTTGAAATCGTATGTACTAGGTAATGATGGAACTGGTAGTGGTGTGAAAAAGGTTGGGTTTTCATCAGATAGTTCACAGTTAGGCGGCCCTTTTATTCCTGATGACGAGGTTGTTTTTACGGTAGAAGCAAGTGAGAAGCATTACTGGAGAATAGAAACTGAGGATGTCTATACCGGAAAGGGCTGGGTTTCATCTGAAAGCTCTGGACGACGGTCATTTGATAGATTAATTGAGGTGTATGGTGATTGGTGGTCTTTCGAGAGTGTAGAACAAACTCCTGTAGAAGCACAAATAAATATGATGAAACAACAACCATTTATCGTATATCCGCTAGGACTGACATCAATCGAGGGCGTACCTCTTGAGTTCAACCAAACGACTGAAAGATTATATGTTGAGCGAGACTCAGAGATTACCAGTTTAACATCTTATAGGACACTCTATAATTTACCTGAGTATTCTGTTGAAGCCTTACAAAATGCGAAACCATATGATGAATCAAATCGTTTTATCTATAAGTACCTACAACTACCAGACACTTTGCCAACAAGAGTACGTGATTTAGCTAAAGAAATTACTGAAGGTAAGGAAACCCAATATGATAAAGTGAAGGCTGTTGAATCGTACTTTGACAGTGTGAATTTTCAATACGAAACAGAGGATGTAGCGCTTCCTGGAGAAGAAGAAGATTATGTTGATCAATTTTTGTTTGAGACGATGAAGGGGTATTGTGATAACTTTTCTACATCGATGGTTGTGCTATTACGATCATTGGATATTCCTGCACGATGGGTAAAGGGTTTTACGAATGGAGAAAAGATTAAACATGACGTTTATGAAGTGACGAACAACAATGCCCATTCTTGGGTTGAGGTGTATTTCGAAGAGATTGGATGGGTTACATTTGAGCCTACAAAAGGTTTTACTAATCCATATGATTTTAGACGAGATATTAATAGAGATGCTGCTGAGGTTCATGTACCTGAAGTTCAAAGTCAACAGCCAGAGCTATTACAAGAAGAGGAAGTAGAAGAAGAGGAAGTAAATAAATATGAAGTGGAAAGTAGCTCTAATATATCAATACCATGGAAGCCTATAGTTATTGTCCTTATTACTGCGACCCTCATGTTCTTCATATTAAGAAAAACTAGATTAAAATGGTATCCGAGTGTTATGATTTTGTTATATAAAAACCGAAGGGATGAAGTTGTTTACTTTAAGGCATATGCAGCACTGCTAAAGCAGTTAGCGGTATATGGGCTTGGGCGCAAAGAGGGACAAACATTAAGAGCCTATGCAAGGTATATCGACTCTTATTTTGGTCATCAACAAATGACAGAGCTAACGAAAAGCTATGAAAGAGCATTATATCGCAAAGATAATGCAAAAGACGAATGGGAAAAGTCGGTAGAATTATGGGAAAATTTAATTAAAAAGACAGCATCTTGACCAAGTAGTAGTAGGTTGATAGAATAGTGTAAATTATAAGATGGAGAATTTTTATTGCTACAACTTTGTTGTTTGGCAGTGAAAAAATCCAGCCAATTAAATACAGCGTATTTTTTTCCTTCATATATCCTTGATAATAAGGTTCGAGAGTCTCTACCGGGTTACCGATAATAACCTGACTATGAAGGCAGTTAATTCTATTTGTACAAAAAAACTAGAATTTCTGCCTTTATATAATAAAGGGTGGATTCTAGTTTTTTTTAGGCTCTTTTCGTAAACTTTGTCACTTATATTTGAGTTACTGATGTGTATTAAAAGATTGTTATAATCTATTGAGAAGAAAATAATCGTTTTTAGCTCTTATTACGAAATGCAACAATAAATGCGAAGATAGCCTTTTTTATGAAGTAAAGATATCATCACCTTAAATAATCATTGTGCTCATTGATCGCATATGATAATTATTTATATGGTGAAGGCTGAATTTTGGAAGATTTATCATAGCTACTGTGTAACGATCTGTATATTTGTCAATATCATAAGGTATATTTTACCTTGATTTTGAAAAACGATAAAGACAACATACTTGATTGAAAAATTCTATTGAGGTGATAAGCTTGCAACATTATGAAGAAATAGTTGTAGTACTTGATTTTGGCAGTCAATATAACCAATTAATTACGCGACGAATTCGTGAATTGGGTGTTTACAGTGAATTACACCCGCATACAATTACAGCTGAAGAAATAAGAAAAATGAACCCAAAAGGGATAATCTTCTCTGGTGGGCCAAACAGCGTATATGATGAAAATGCTTATCATTGTGATGAGGAAATCTTTGAATTAGGCATTCCAGTATTAGGGATTTGTTATGGAATGCAGTTAATGACAAAACATTTCGGTGGAAAAGTTGAAGGAGCAACCCATAGTGAATATGGTAAGGCAACGATTTCTATTCAAAATGATTCAACCCTATTTCAAAATTTGCCGAAAGAGCAAGTAGCTTGGATGAGTCATGGCGACTTAGTTACTCAAACACCTGAAGGGTTTTCAATTGATGTAACTAGTCCGTCGTGTCCTATTGCAGGGATGAGCAATGAGTCTCGTCATTTATATGCAGTACAGTTTCATCCAGAAGTAAGGCATTCTGAATATGGTAATGATGTTTTGAAAAATTTTGTTTTTGAAGTTTGTCATTGTAAAGAGCTATGGTCAATGGAGAACTTCATTGAAATGGAAATTGAGAAAATTCGCAAAACGGTTGGAGATAAAAAAGTATTATGTGCATTAAGCGGTGGAGTGGATTCCTCTGTAGTAGCAGTGTTAATCCATAAAGCAATCGGTGACCAATTAACATGTATTTTTGTCGACCATGGTCTGTTACGCAAAGATGAAGCAGAAGGCGTGATGAAAACATTTAGTGAAGGGTTCCATATGAACGTCATTAAAGTAGATGCGAAACAACGTTTTATGGAGAAGTTACAAGGCGTATCCGACCCAGAGCAGAAAAGAAAAATTATAGGAAACGAATTTATTTACGTCTTTGACGATGAAGCTGCAAAGCTGGAAGGTATTGACTATTTAGCACAAGGGACTTTATATACTGACATTATTGAAAGTGGTACAGCAACGGCTCAAACGATTAAATCTCATCATAATGTAGGTGGACTACCTGAAGATATGCAGTTTGAACTTATTGAACCGTTAAATACACTTTTTAAGGATGAGGTACGAGCACTTGGAACAGAGTTAGGTTTAAAAGATGAAGTTGTATGGCGTCAACCGTTCCCTGGGCCAGGGTTAGGTATTCGAGTTCTTGGAGAAATTTCGGAAGATAAATTAGAAATAGTGAGAGAATCCGACGCTATTTTACGTGATGAAATTAAAAAAGCAGGCTTGGATAGAGATGTTTGGCAATATTTCACTGTACTACCTAATATCAGGAGTGTTGGAGTGATGGGAGATGCACGAACGTATGATTATACGATCGGCATACGGGCTGTAACATCGATTGACGGTATGACTTCTGACTGGGCGCGCATACCTTGGGAGGTTCTTGAAGTGATATCAACAAGAATCGTGAATGAAGTGAATCATGTAAACAGGGTGGTATATGATATTACTAGTAAGCCACCTGCAACAATTGAGTGGGAGTAAATATTTACACTGAATACTTGTTTAGTAAGGTACTTAAAGAGAATTAGTATTAATCACGAACAAACATGAACATTATTTATATAATGTTCGTGTTTTTTATTGACATGCTCAATTGTGATTGTTAGAATAAACGAGGACCGAATTTTGTAAAAATACGTCGTATATTTTTAGTGATATGGGCTAAAAGTTTCTACCTAGCTACCGTAAATGGCTTGACTACGAGGTATAAATTGATGAAATTGTATGGACATAGTAACTTCAAACAATCCAATAATTGAACTTATATTTTGATTTATGCTTATATGTTGTTGGAGTTTGCTATTTGTCTATATTTCCTTTTCTCTCTTTATTCCTATATGTCAACGCCCCCTAGTAGTTAGGGGGCGTATTTTATTACAAATATATGGCGATATCATTCATAAGGGAGAGGTATATATAATGAAAAAATATTTTCAGTTTCAGGAATTAGGTACGAACTATAGAACTGAATTTATTGCTGGGTTAACTACATTTTTATCTATGGCGTACATTTTAGCTGTTAATCCTTTCACGTTGTCATTGGGAGCTATTCCTGATTATCCAGACGAATTACGCATGGATGCAGGTGCTGTATTTACTGCTACTGCTATAGCAGCTGCGATAGGATCATTACTAATGGGGCTTCTTGCAAGATATCCGATTGCATTAGCACCAGGTATGGGATTAAATGCTTTCTTTGCTTTTTCAGTGATCCTTACTTATGAGATACCTTGGCAAACAGCGTTGTCTGGAGTTTTTGTATCAGGGTTAATTTTCATTGTATTAACATTAACGGGTGTGCGTGAAACGATTATTAATGCAATTCCAGCCGAGTTAAAACATGCAGTTGGAGCAGGGATTGGTTTGTTTATCGCATTTATTGGCTTTCAGAATGCTGGAATCATTGTGAATAATGATGCTGTTTTAGTCGGTCTAGGTGACTTAACGAACGGTAAAACATTACTAGCGATTTTTGGTGTTGTTATTACTGTTATGTTCATGGTAAGAAAGATTAATGGTGGCATCTTTTATGGTATGGCTTTGACTGCAATTGCTGGTATGATCTTTGGCTTAATAGATACTCCGGATAAAATTGTTGGGGCAGTACCAAGCTTAGAGCCTACATTCGGAGAAGCAATATTTAATTTAACGAACATAGCTACTGAACAAATGCTATTAGTTATTTTAACTTTCCTTTTTGTAGATTTCTTTGATACTGCTGGAACATTAGTCGCGGTTGCGAATCAAGCGGGACTAATGAAAGAAAACAAGTTGCCTCGTGCAGGTAAAGCTTTATTTGCTGATTCTGCCTCAACAGTAGTAGGGTCAGTTCTTGGAACGTCAACGACAACTTCTTATATTGAATCATCAGCAGGGGTAGCAGCAGGAGGAAGAACAGGATTCGCATCTATCGTTACTGGAGGATTTTTCTTACTTGCGTTATTCTTTTCTCCACTATTAAATGTTGTAACAGCTGAGGTAACTGCGCCTGCATTAATTATTGTTGGTATTTTAATGGTTTCTTCTTTAGGAAAAATTGCTTGGGATCAATTTGAAATTGCTGTACCAGCATTTTTAACACTTGTAGCTATGCCATTAACATACAGTATTGCAACGGGTATCGCAGTTGGATTTATTTTTTACCCAATTACGATGATCATAAAAGGTAGAGCGAAGGAAATACATCCAATTATGTACGGATTATTTATCGTATTTGTACTTTATTTCGTATTTTTAGTTTAATAGTTTCATATTATAGATGTAGATTTTCTAATCAGCAAAGTGATGCATCATGAAATCCGCATCGTATTATATAAAAAGGCTGTTTTCACATTAATTGCTGATTTACGTATTAAGAAATAAACACGTACACAACTAGAAAATATTTATGTGAAAACGGTATTTGATAAGAAGTCCGACCTTCCGTTATATATTGTATATTAGGAATGCTTGCCTAATGGTGTTGCGATATAATACGGATACAAGGTCGGGCTTTTGTTGATCACTAAGGTGTAAGTAGAAATTAAATCTCATAGATTTTAAATTTCTCCGTAAAAAGTGTTGACTGTAAATCGTATAGATGATATATTATTATCTGTTGCTGTTAACAACAACATCGTGTTAAAAAACATTAAAAAAAGTTGTTGACATAAGCAAACAGAAATGTTATATTAGTTAAGTCGCCTCTGAGCGATAGTAACAAAAAAATGTTCTTTGAAAACTAAACAAAGCAAAAGCGTCAACGTTAATTTTTTGAACAAATGAGCAATCAAACTTTATTGGAGAGTTTGATCCTGGCTCAGGACGAACGCTGGCGGCGTGCCTAATACATGCAAGTCGAGCGAACCAAAGGGAGCTTGCTCCCGGAGGTTAGCGGCGGACGGGTGAGTAACACGTGGGCAACCTACCTGTAAGATTGGGATAACTTCGGGAAACCGGAGCTAATACCGAATAACAATAAGAACCACATGGTTCTTATTTGAAAGATGGCTTCGGCTATCACTTACGGATGGGCCCGCGGCGCATTAGCTAGTTGGTGAGGTAACGGCTCACCAAGGCGACGATGCGTAGCCGACCTGAGAGGGTGATCGGCCACACTGGGACTGAGACACGGCCCAGACTCCTACGGGAGGCAGCAGTAGGGAATCTTCCGCAATGGACGAAAGTCTGACGGAGCAACGCCGCGTGAGTGAAGAAGGTTTTCGGATCGTAAAACTCTGTTGTTAGGGAAGAACAAGTATCGTTCGAATAGGGCGGTACCTTGACGGTACCTAACCAGAAAGCCACGGCTAACTACGTGCCAGCAGCCGCGGTAATACGTAGGTGGCAAGCGTTGTCCGGAATTATTGGGCGTAAAGCGCGCGCAGGCGGTTCCTTAAGTCTGATGTGAAAGCCCACGGCTCAACCGTGGAGGGTCATTGGAAACTGGGGAACTTGAGTGCAGAAGAGGAGAGTGGAATTCCACGTGTAGCGGTGAAATGCGTAGAGATGTGGAGGAACACCAGTGGCGAAGGCGACTCTCTGGTCTGTAACTGACGCTGAGGTGCGAAAGCGTGGGGAGCGAACAGGATTAGATACCCTGGTAGTCCACGCCGTAAACGATGAGTGCTAAGTGTTAGAGGGTTTCCGCCCTTTAGTGCTGCAGCTAACGCATTAAGCACTCCGCCTGGGGAGTACGACCGCAAGGTTGAAACTCAAAGGAATTGACGGGGGCCCGCACAAGCGGTGGAGCATGTGGTTTAATTCGAAGCAACGCGAAGAACCTTACCAGGTCTTGACATCCTCTGCCAACCCTAGAGATAGGGCGTTCCCCTTCGGGGGACAGAGTGACAGGTGGTGCATGGTTGTCGTCAGCTCGTGTCGTGAGATGTTGGGTTAAGTCCCGCAACGAGCGCAACCCTTGATCTTAGTTGCCAGCATTAAGTTGGGCACTCTAAGGTGACTGCCGGTGACAAACCGGAGGAAGGTGGGGATGACGTCAAATCATCATGCCCCTTATGACCTGGGCTACACACGTGCTACAATGGATGGTACAAAGGGCAGCAAAACCGCGAGGTTAAGCGAATCCCATAAAACCATTCTCAGTTCGGATTGCAGGCTGCAACTCGCCTGCATGAAGCCGGAATCGCTAGTAATCGCGGATCAGCATGCCGCGGTGAATACGTTCCCGGGCCTTGTACACACCGCCCGTCACACCACGAGAGTTTGTAACACCCGAAGTCGGTGGGGTAACCGTAAGGAGCCAGCCGCCTAAGGTGGGACAGATGATTGGGGTGAAGTCGTAACAAGGTAGCCGTATCGGAAGGTGCGGCTGGATCACCTCCTTTCTAAGGAAATATGTGAAGCTAGACTTCATATAAAAAGACGCTTTTGTTTTTGTTTAGTTTTGAGAGAACATTCTCTCAAAATGAAGAAGGTAAACAACAAGCTGACGAAGAAATTCGATGGCTATTTTTTACCGATGTTCCTTGAAAACTAGATAATAACGACACATTCATTGAAGAAAGTGAAAATCTTTTTTCATTATTTGATGACGGTTTGACCGTTGGTCAAATAAAAAAAGCAAATTAGCAACGAGAAGGTCGAGGAAGCAAAGTTCTGGAGCAGCGGAGTGTATCTTGCATACATGAGCAGTGGAAGAACGAAGCTGACGATGAGATTCGAAGTTGATCATTTGTTTAAGGTTAAGTTAGAAAGGGCGCACGGTGAATGCCTTGGCACTAGGAGCCGATGAAGGACGGGACTAACACCGAAATGCTTCGGGGAGCTGTAAGTAAGCATCGATCCGGAGATATCCGAATGGGGAAACCCACTGTTCGTAATGGAGCAGTATCAATATCTGAATACATAGGGTATTGAAGGCAGACCCGGGGAACTGAAACATCTAAGTACCCGGAGGAAGAGAAAGCAAAAGCGATTTCCTGAGTAGCGGCGAGCGAAACGGAATAAGCCCAAACCAAGAGGCTTGCCTCTTGGGGTTGTAGGACACTCTATACGGAGTTACAAAGGAACGGAGTAGACGAAGCGATCTGGAAAGGTCCGTCGAAGAAGGTAACAACCCTGTAGTTGAAACTTCGTTCCCTCCAGAGTGGATCCTGAGTACGGCGGGACACGTGAAATCCCGTCGGAAGCTGGGAGGACCATCTCCCAAGGCTAAATACTCCCTAGTGACCGATAGTGAACCAGTACCGTGAGGGAAAGGTGAAAAGCACCCCGGAAGGGGAGTGAAAGAGATCCTGAAACCGTGTGCCTACAAGTAGTCAGAGCCCGTTAATGGGTGATGGCGTGCCTTTTGTAGAATGAACCGGCGAGTTACGATCCCGTGCAAGGTTAAGTTGAAGAGACGGAGCCGCAGCGAAAGCGAGTCTGAATAGGGCGAAATAGTACGTGGTCGTAGACCCGAAACCAAGTGATCTACCCATGTCCAGGGTGAAGTTCAGGTAACACTGAATGGAGGCCCGAACCCACGCACGTTGAAAAGTGCGGGGATGAGGTGTGGGTAGGGGTGAAATGCCAATCGAACTTGGAGATAGCTGGTTCTCTCCGAAATAGCTTTAGGGCTAGCCTCAAGTGAAGAGTCTTGGAGGTAGAGCACTGATTGGACTAGGGGCCCCCAACGGGTTACCGAATTCAGTCAAACTCCGAATGCCAAAGACTTATACTTGGGAGTCAGACTGCGAGTGATAAGATCCGTAGTCGAAAGGGAAACAGCCCAGACCACCAGCTAAGGTCCCAAAGTATACGTTAAGTGGAAAAGGATGTGGAGTTGCATAGACAACCAGGATGTTGGCTTAGAAGCAGCCACCATTTAAAGAGTGCGTAATAGCTCACTGGTCGAGTGACTCTGCGCCGAAAATGTACCGGGGCTAAACGTATCACCGAAGCTGTGGACTGTCCTTACGGACAGTGGTAGGAGAGCGTTCTAAGTGCAGCGAAGCTAGACCGAGAGGACTGGTGGAGCGCTTAGAAGTGAGAATGCCGGTATGAGTAGCGAAAGAGGGGTGAGAATCCCCTCCACCGAATGCCTAAGGTTTCCTGAGGAAGGCTCGTCCGCTCAGGGTAAGTCGGGACCTAAGCCGAGGCCGAAAGGCGTAGGCGATGGACAACAGGTTGAGATTCCTGTACCACCTCCTCACCATTTGAGCAATGGGGGGACGCAGAAGGATAGGGTAAGCGCACTGTTGGATATGTGCGTCCAAGCAGTTAGGCTGACAAGTAGGTAAATCCGCTTGTCATAAAGGCTGAGCTGTGATGGCGAGGGAAATATAGTACCGAAGTTCCTGATTCCACACTGCCAAGAAAAGCCTCTAGCGAGGTGAGAGGTGCCCGTACCGCAAACCGACACAGGTAGGCGAGGAGAGAATCCTAAGGTGAGCGAGAGAACTCTCGTTAAGGAACTCGGCAAAATGACCCCGTAACTTCGGGAGAAGGGGTGCTTTTTAGGGTGAATAGCCCTGAGAAGCCGCAGTGAAAAGGCCCAGGCGACTGTTTAGCAAAAACACAGGTCTCTGCGAAGCCGCAAGGCGAAGTATAGGGGCTGACACCTGCCCGGTGCTGGAAGGTTAAGAGGAGGGGTTATCCGTAAGGAGAAGCTCTGAATCGAAGCCCCAGTAAACGGCGGCCGTAACTATAACGGTCCTAAGGTAGCGAAATTCCTTGTCGGGTAAGTTCCGACCCGCACGAAAGGTGTAACGATCTGGGCACTGTCTCAACGAGAGACTCGGTGAAATTATAGTACCTGTGAAGATGCAGGTTACCCGCGACAGGACGGAAAGACCCCGTGGAGCTTTACTGTAGCCTGATATTGAATTTTGGTACAGCTTGTACAGGATAGGTAGGAGCCGTAGAAACCGGAGCGCTAGCTTCGGTGGAGGCGTCGGTGGGATACTACCCTGGCTGTATTGAAATTCTAACCTACGGAGCTAATCGCTTCGGGAGACAGTGTCAGGTGGGCAGTTTGACTGGGGCGGTCGCCTCCTAAAAAGTAACGGAGGCGCCCAAAGGTTCCCTCAGAATGGTTGGAAATCATTCGAAGAGTGCAAAGGCATAAGGGAGCTTGACTGCGAGACCTACAAGTCGAGCAGGGACGAAAGTCGGGCTTAGTGATCCGGTGGTTCCGCATGGAAGGGCCATCGCTCAACGGATAAAAGCTACCCCGGGGATAACAGGCTTATCTCCCCCAAGAGTCCACATCGACGGGGAGGTTTGGCACCTCGATGTCGGCTCATCGCATCCTGGGGCTGTAGTCGGTCCCAAGGGTTGGGCTGTTCGCCCATTAAAGCGGTACGCGAGCTGGGTTCAGAACGTCGTGAGACAGTTCGGTCCCTATCCGTCGTGGGCGTAGGAAATTTGAGAGGAGCTGTCCTTAGTACGAGAGGACCGGGATGGACACACCGCTGGTGTACCAGTTGTCCTGCCAAGGGCATAGCTGGGTAGCTATGTGTGGAAGGGATAAGTGCTGAAAGCATCTAAGCATGAAGCCCCCCTCAAGATGAGATTTCCCATAGCGTAAGCTAGTAAGATCCCTCGAAGATGACGAGGTTGATAGGTCTGAGGTGGAAGCGTGGTGACACGTGGAGCTGACAGATACTAATAGATCGAGGACTTAACCAAGTTAGAAATGCAGAGCAAGCTTTGTTCAATGAATGTCTATTATCTAGTTTTGAAGGAATATTAACTTATTCCTATATATTATGTCTGGTGGCGATGGCGAAGAGGTCACACCCGTTCCCATACCGAACACGGAAGTTAAGCTCTTCAGCGCCGATGGTAGTTGGGGGTTTCCCCCTGTGAGAGTAGGACGTTGCCAGGCAATAAAAAACACAGAGTACTTATACTCTGTGTTTTTTTATGTCTATGTAAACAGCCAAAAGATCTAATAGTCCTTTAGCCCTTTAGCCGTTTTGTTTTTTATCGCTACGCTTTTTTGTGCTTCCATGTTCTTTTATTAATCAGCCCAGGTTTTCCTAGCACCTATCGCCTTGAGTCGTGTTACTATTTCACCCGAAGGTAAAAAACGCTTTCATGTGAAATAGCTCCAACGCTTGTCGAGGCAAAGCAGTCGGCTCCACATTTCTTTCTTGTCCAGCTCCAGCACCAATCCCCTCGAGTCACTTCGCCTACGAAGGCAAAAAGCGCCTTCATAGAAAATGCCTCCAGTGCTTGTCGGGGATGGACAAGGCGCTTGCGCTTTTCTTTCTTGTCTAGTTCTGTCTCCTAACCTCTCGAGTCGTTTCACCTTTGCATCAGAAGACAAAAAGCGTCTTCAGTTGCAAAGGTTCCAACGCTTTTCGAGGTTAAACAGTCGACTCCACTTTTCTTTCTTGTCCAGCTCCAGCACCAATCCCCTCGAGTCACTTCGCCATTTTCTACGAAGGCAAAAAGCGCCTTCATAGAAAATGCCTCCAGTGCTTGTCGGGGATAAACAAGGTGCTTGCGCTTTTAATTTAATCTTCTATTTTATGGACTTTTATTTTTTTCTTTGCATCTTTTGAGATTAACTTGTGTAAATGAATAATTAGAAGTCCATTATGATAGCTTGCGTCAATTCGATCATCTCTCACTGGAAACGGTAATTCAACATTTTTTTCTACATTTCCTTCTTGGATACCCTGTTCTTGTAGATCAAAGCCTTTAAATGTTAAGTTAATGCTGCCTTTTACTTCTAATGTTTGATTATTTTTATTTACATAGAGATCAACATCGCTTTCTTTATCAAGCCCAGGCATACTGACCACGACTAATAACTCATTATGAGATTGATAAATATTTACTGGTGCTTGAGATTGAAAGCCATTAAAAAGTGAATCAAACCCACTTAAAAAGTCCTTTCCGAAAAAATGCCCCCATTGATCTTTGAGGTTGTTAAGGTTTTTAAATTGATCAAAATCTAACATGTAAGACTGGCCTCCTTTACTGCTGTAATATTATATGTTATGGTTCGTTAAACGTGCCTAATAAATAGGAACTAGCATAGAAAGGAAATGTATGATGAATAGTAAAAAGCCGAAGAAAAAAAAGTTTGTTGTTGCTGAAAATGAGACAATAAGTGATTGTTTGGATCGCATGAAAAAGGAAGGATATTCACCAACTAGACGAACGGAAGAACCGGTCTTTAAGGAAGTCGAAAAAGGCGGGGAAGTATCAGTTGTCCCCAGTGGGAGTACAATTGTCTTCGAAGGAAAGTTAATTTAGAAAACACGAACAATATAAAATAAATAAACTTAAATCGTTCGATTTTTCTGTTGACAATCTTTATCGTCCATTGTTAAGATGTCACTAGAGAAAATTATTTGCCTCATATAATAATGGGAATAAGGCCCAAAAGTTTCTACCCAATAACCGTAAATTATTGGACTATGAGGAAAAGTATTAAGCTGTAAATTAACAGCTTGGCCTGTAAAGTGGACACAAGGTGTCTTAGCCCAGGTAGAGTGCTTTTCCTTATTAGGGAGCGTTCTATGCTGGGCTTTTATTATAGGATCAAAGTGAATAATAAGGAGAGGAAAACAATGAAGCCGCTCGTTGGAGTAATCATGGGAAGTACTTCTGATTGGGAAACGATGAAACATGCTTGTGACATACTTGAAGAATTATCAATTCCATTCGAAAAGAAAGTTGTTTCAGCACACCGAACTCCAGATCTAATGTTTGACTATGCAGAATCAGCTAGATTGCGAGGCATTAAGGTTATTATTGCAGGTGCTGGGGGTGCTGCTCACTTACCTGGAATGGTTTCTTCAAAAACTACACTACCAGTTATTGGAGTGCCAGTACAATCTAAAGCTCTTAACGGCTTGGATTCGTTGCTTTCAATCGTTCAAATGCCTGGGGGAGTACCAGTAGCAACTGTCGCAATTGGCAAAGCAGGTGCAACAAATGCTGGGCTGTTAGCAGGTGAAATATTAAGTACACATCTTCCTGAGGTCGCAGCCTCATTAGAACATAGACGTGAGACTATTCGAAATAATGTATTAGAAAGTAGTGATATGCTTGATTAAGGATTGCATATTACCAGGTGAGACGATCGGAATCATTGGTGGTGGACAACTTGGTAGGATGATGGCGATTGCTGCTAAGCAAATGGGATATAATATTGCTGTATTAGATCCTACGCCAAATTCACCTTGTGGTCAAGTCGCTGACATCGAAATCGTTGGTAATTTTGATGATATTGATGCTATTAAAAAGCTAGCACAACATAGTGATGTAGTGACGTATGAATTTGAAAATATAGATTATGATGCTTTAATATGGCTTGAACAGAATGTCCGTTTACCACAAGGTAGTCGTTTATTGGCGATAACACAAGACCGTTCGACAGAAAAAGCTACCATTGTGGATGCCGGAGTTGAGGTTGCTCCATATATATTAGTAGATTCTGAAGAGAAATTAATAGATGCATTAAAGCAAATGGAATTTCCTTGTGTGTTAAAGACATGTCGAGGTGGATACGATGGTAAAGGGCAAGCGGTGATTCGTAATAATGATGATATTAGCAAAGCATTACCACTCTTAGACCATGGTCCTTGTGTTTTAGAGGCTTGGATTTCTTTTGAGAAAGAAATATCAGTCATCGTTTCAAGAAGCCAGGCGGGGGAAGTAAAAGCATTCCCGGTTGCGGAAAATATTCATGTAGATAATATCTTACATCAATCGGTTGTACCTGCTAGAACTACTGATAAAATAGTTAATGAAGCGCATCAAATAGCAATAAATCTAGCAGAAAAATTGCAAATGGTCGGAACATTGGCAGTTGAAATGTTTGTTACAAAAGAAGGCAAAATATTTATTAATGAATTAGCGCCAAGGCCCCATAACTCAGGGCATTATACGATGGAAGCTTGTAAAACCTCACAATTTGAACAGCATATTAGGGCGATATGTAATTTGCCACTAGGAGAAACGGACCTTTTGACACCAGTTGTGATGATGAATATTCTAGGTGAGCATGTCGATGCTGTGATGGACAATATTACAAAATTCACAACGTGTAAGCTCCATCTATATGGGAAAAAAGAAGCGAAAGTAAAAAGAAAAATGGGTCATATTAACATTTTGGCGGATAATAATGAAGAAGCAATCAAGCAAGCAAATGAGCTAAATATTTGGTCGGAGGAGAATGATAAATGATTGAACGTTATACTCGCCCTGAAATGGGAGCAATTTGGACAGAGGAAAATCGCTTTAAAGCATGGTTAGAGGTCGAGATTTTAGCATGTGAAGCATGGGCAGAGCTAGGAGATATTCCAAAAGAGGATGTAAAGCTCATTCGACAAAATGCTTCGTTTGATATTAATCGGATTCATGAAATAGAGGAACAAACTAGACATGATGTTGTAGCCTTCACTCGTGCTGTTTCAGAAACATTAGGTGAAGAGCGTAAATGGGTGCATTATGGCTTAACATCTACTGATGTTGTTGACACAGCACTTTCTTATTTATTGAAACAAGCAAATGACCTTCTTCTAAAAGATATTGAAAACTTTGTTGCCATTTTAAAACAAAAAGCTCAGGAGCATAAATATACGGTTATGATGGGACGTACTCACGGTGTCCATGCTGAGCCAACAACATTTGGTTTAAAGCTTGCATTATGGTATGAGGAAATGAAACGTAATCTTGACCGTTTTAAAAGGGCTGCTGATGGTGTTAGAGTTGGAAAAATATCAGGAGCAGTAGGAACGTATGCTAATATCGATCCATTTGTAGAAAAGTATGTATGTGAAAAGTTAGGCTTAGAGGCAGCTCCTATTTCTACGCAAACATTGCAACGTGATCGCCATGCGGAATATATGGCAGCTCTTGCTTTAATCGCTACGTCAATCGAAAAATTCGCTGTGGAAATTCGTGGTCTTCAAAAAAGCGAAACACGCGAAGTGGAAGAATTCTTTGCCAAAGGGCAAAAGGGATCATCAGCAATGCCGCATAAACGTAATCCTATTGGATCAGAGAATATGACTGGTATGGCAAGGGTCATTCGAGGCTATATGATGACAGCATATGAGAATGTCCCATTATGGCATGAGAGAGATATATCTCATTCTTCAGCAGAAAGAATTATTTTACCAGATGCGACAATAGCTCTAAATTATATGCTTAACCGTTTCGGTAACATTGTTAAAAACCTTACTGTTTTTCCAGAGAATATGAAGAAAAATATGGATCGTACACTAGGTTTAATCTATTCCCAACGAGTTTTATTAGCACTTATTGATACAGGAATGACCCGAGAAGAAGCGTATGATATTGTTCAACCAAAAGCTATGGAAGCTTGGGAAACACAAGTACCTTTCCGTCAGCTGATTGAGTCAACTGATATGATTACTTCACGCTTAACTAATGAGCAAATCAATGAATGCTTTGATTATAACTACCATATAAAAAATGTAGATGCAATCTTTAATCGTTTAAATCTTTAAGGCTTAATAAAGGAGGGCGCATGCAATGGAAAAATTAGCAATGCTATATGAGGGAAAAGCAAAAAAGATATATCGTACAAATGATCCAAACGTTGTGTGGGTAGAGTACAAAGATAGTGCAACCGCTTATAACGGTGAAAAAAAAGCACAGATATTTGGTAAAGGGCGACTAAATAATGAAATTACAAGCTTGCTATTTGAAAAGTTGCATCGCTCAAATATTGAAAATCATTTTATTAAAAAGGTGTCAGAAACTGAACAGCTTGTAAAAAAAGTTACAATTATTCCTCTTGAAGTTGTTGTGCGTAATTTAGTTGCTGGGAGCCTTGCTAAACGCCTAGGAATTGAAGAAGGTACACCTATAAATCAACCTGTTGTTGAATTTTATTACAAAGATGATGATTTAGGTGACCCACTTATTACTGAAGACCATATTGCAATATTGCAAGTTGCAACAGATGAGCAAGTTTTACACTTGAAAAAAGTAGCATTAGAAATTAATAGAATATTAGCAGAACATTTTCATGGATGTGGTGTTCGTTTAGTAGATTTTAAACTTGAATTTGGAATCACTGAAGAAGGTGCGATCATTTTAGCAGATGAAGTTTCTCCAGATACGTGCCGTTTATGGGATATGGAAACGAATGAAAGATTTGATAAAGATGTCTTTCGTAGAGATTTAGGTCAGCTTACAGATGCTTATGAAGAAATACTAAAACGCTTAGGGGGCTCACAATATGTTTAAAGTGAAAGTGTTTGTTACGTTACGAGAGAGTGTATTGGATCCACAAGGAAGTGCGGTGAAAAACTCACTTCATAGCTTGTCATATAAAGAAGTTGAAGATGTCCGTATTGGTAAATATATGGAGTTACAAATCGACAAAACTGATCGAGATATTGATGAGATCGTTCAAGAAATGTGTGAGAAATTATTAGCAAATACTGTTATAGAAGACTACCGCTATGAAGTTGAGGAGGTCATCTCACAGTGAAATTTGCCGTAATTGTATTTCCAGGATCTAACTGTGATGTAGATATGTATCATGCGATCAAAGATAGTCTAGGTGCAGAGGTAGAATATGTATGGCATGATGCTGTTAATATAGCTCATTTTGATGGAATCCTACTTCCAGGTGGATTCTCTTATGGAGATTATCTCCGTAGTGGAGCAATTGCTCGCTTCTCAAAGGTCATGACAGAAATTAAAAAAGCAGCAGATATGGGGAAACCTATTTTAGGAGTTTGTAATGGCTTTCAAATTTTATTAGAGGCAAATCTACTACCTGGAGCAATGAGACATAATAACAGTTTGAAATTTATTTGCCGACCTGTGGAACTTACTGTTGAAAATAGCGAAACGATGTTTACATCTAGCTATGAGCAAGGTGAAGTAATTACCATTCCTATAGCTCACGGAGAGGGAAACTATTATTGTGATAAAGAAACATTGCACAGACTGAAAGAAAACAAGCAAATTGTATTTAAATATAACTCTGAAAACCCTAATGGTAGTTTAGAAGATATAGCGGGCATTATGAATGAGAAGGGGAATGTACTTGGTATGATGCCACACCCTGAGCGAGCTGTTGAAGATTTATTAGGCAGTGCTGATGGCTTAAAGCTGTTTCAATCGATAGTGAAAAATTGGAGGGAAACTCATGTCGTTACTTCTTGAACCAAGTCCACAACAGATAAAAGATGAAAAAATATACAGAGAAATGGGATTAAGTGATGAAGAGTTTGTTACAATAGAAGGCATTTTAAACCGTCTTCCTAACTATACTGAAACGGGTTTATTTTCCGTTATGTGGTCAGAGCATTGTAGTTATAAGAACTCTAAGCCAGTGCTTAGCAAATTTCCAACAAGCGGTGAAAAAGTGCTACAAGGTCCTGGTGAAGGTGCAGGTATTGTTGATATCGGTGACAATCAAGCTGTCGTTTTTAAAATCGAAAGTCATAATCACCCATCCGCTATTGAGCCGTACCAAGGGGCTGCAACAGGTGTAGGTGGAATTATACGAGATGTTTTTTCAATGGGGGCTCGTCCAATTGCTTTATTAAACTCTCTACGTTTTGGTGAATTAGTTACCCCACGTATGAAATATTTGTTTGAAGAAGTAGTTGCAGGAATCGCTGGTTACGGAAACTGTGTAGGCATACCAACAGTAGGTGGAGAAATCCAATTTGAACCATCTTATGACGGGAACCCGCTTGTTAACGCGATGTGTGTCGGCTTAATTGATCATGAGGATATTCAAAAAGGGCAAGCAAAAGGGATTGGAAATACCGTCATGTATGTTGGTGCCAAAACAGGGCGCGATGGGATCCACGGAGCGACATTTGCGTCAGAGGAGTTATCAGAACAATCGGAAGAAAAGCGTCCTGCCGTGCAAGTTGGTGACCCTTTCATGGAGAAGTTATTGCTAGAAGCATGCCTTGAACTTGTAAAATGTGATGCATTAGTAGGTATTCAGGATATGGGAGCTGCAGGCTTAACAAGCTCTTCAGCAGAGATGGCAAGTAAAGCTGGTTCAGGAATTGAAATGAATTTAGATTTAGTTCCTCAACGCGAAACAGGTATGACTGGTTATGAGATGATGCTTTCAGAGTCACAGGAACGGATGTTAATTGTTGTTGAAAAAGGTAGAGAGCAAGAGATACAGCAAATTGTAGAAAAATATGGCCTTGATGCTGTAGCAGTTGGAAAAGTAACCGATGATAAAATGCTCCGTCTTTATCACAAAGGTGATGTTATCGCTGATGTGCCAGTTGATGCTTTGGCTGAAGATGCGCCAGTTTATCATAAGCCTTCTACAGAACCTTCGTATTATCAACAATTTCAGGAGATGGCTGTAGAGGTTCCTAAAGTAAATGACTATAAAGAAACGTTATTGCAGTTACTGTCACAGCCGACAATTGCAAGTAAAGAATGGGTATATGACCAATATGATTATATGGTACGTACGAATACAGCCGTATCCCCAGGGTCAGATGCAGCGGTCGTACGAGTTCGTGGAACAAACAAAGCGTTAGCAATGACAACGGATTGTAATTCTCGCTACCTATATCTAGACCCAGAGGTTGGCGGTAAAATCGCGGTGAGTGAAGCTGCAAGAAACATCGTCTGTTCTGGTGCGGAACCACTTGCAATTACTGACTGCTTAAATTTCGGAAATCCAGAGAAGCCAGAGATTTTCTGGCAGATTGAAAAAGCAGTAGATGGTATGAGTGTAGCTTGTGAAACTTTAAAGACACCAGTCATTGGTGGAAATGTATCTTTATACAATGAGACAAACGGAACGGCGATTTATCCGACTCCAGTTGTAGGAATGGTGGGCTTAATCAAAGATTTAGACCACATAACGACACAGCAATTTAAAGCTGAAGGTGATCTAATTTATGTAATTGGTGATTCGAAAGAGGAATTTGGTGGAAGTGAATTACAAAAATTAATTGAAGGTCGTATTTTTGGTAAGGCACCTGAACTGAATTTAGACGTTGAACAAACTCGTCAAAAACAGTTGTTAACTGCTATTCAAAGTGGAGTAATACAATCAGCACATGACATTGCTGAAGGCGGATTTGCTGTTGCTATTGCTGAATGCTTATTTGGTACTGAAGGTTTAGGGTGTAACGTTAAGATAAGTGGAAGTGCTGTCACTTCATTATTTAGTGAAACACAATCTCGATTTATTGTGACAGTGAAAAAAGAAAATCAACAAGCGTTTGAACAGCTTGTTCAAGCCACTTTAATTGGTGAAGTAAGCGCAGAACCAATGTTAAAAATCGATAACGAGCAAGGTGAAGATTTGATCCATATTTCGGTAGAAGAAGCTGAAAATGCTTGGAAAGGAGCTATTCCATGCTTGCTGAAATAAAAGGCTTGAATGAAGAGTGTGGGTTATTCGGTATTTGGGGTCATAAGGATGCGTCACAAATTACGTATTACGGCTTACACAGTCTTCAACACCGAGGACAAGAAGGAGCTGGGATCGTAGTAAGTGATGGAAAAAAATTAAAAGGTGTCAGAGGTGAGGGCCTTGTAGCAGAAGTTTTCAGCGGTGGGAAATTAACTGAAATTCAAGGCTCTGCTGCAATAGGTCATGTTCGTTATGCCACAGCAGGTGGAAGTGGAATTGAAAATGTACAGCCTCTCTTATTCCATTCGCAAAAAGGGAGCTTGGCTATGGCTCATAACGGTAACCTTGTTAATGCAATTGCTCTTAAGCACCAATTAGAGAGCCAAGGTAGTATTTTTCAAACAACTTCAGATACTGAAGTATTAGCTCATCTTATTAAGAGAAGTGGCTTTTCTACCTTTAAGGAACGAGTGAAAAATGCCTTATCCATGTTAAAGGGTGCTTATGCCTTTTTAATTATGGATGAAACTCAAATGATGGTTGCGCTTGATCCGAATGGCTTACGACCGTTATCAATTGGGAGATTAGGAGATGCTTACGTTGTGGCTTCAGAAACATGTGCATTTGATGTAGTTGGAGCTACCTATGAACGTGATGTAGAGCCTGGGGAGCTAATCATTATTGATGAAACAGGCATTCATTCCGAAAGGTTTACAGTGACAATGAATCGTGCAATTTGTAGTATGGAATATATTTATTTTTCAAGGCCTGATAGTAATATAGATGGAATTAATATTCATACTGCGAGAAAAAGCCTTGGGAAAAAGCTAGCATATGAAGCACCTATTGATGCAGATGTTGTTACAGGGGTTCCGGATTCAAGTATTTCGGCTGCAATTGGCTACGCCGAAGCGTCTGGTATACCTTATGAGTTAGGTTTAATTAAAAATCGCTATGTTGGAAGAACGTTTATTCAGCCATCGCAAGCTTTACGCGAACAAGGTGTCAAAATGAAGCTCTCTCCTGTACGGGGTGTAGTGGAGGGCAAAAGAGTTGTAATGGTTGATGATTCCATCGTTCGTGGAACAACGAGCCGCCGTATCGTGACAATGTTAAGGGATGCGGGTGCAAAAGAGGTTCACGTTAGAATCAGTTCACCTCCAATTAAAAATCCTTGCTTTTATGGTATTGATACATCAACACATGAGGAGTTAATTGCATCCTCACATTCAGTTGAGGAAATACGGAAGATTATAGGGGCAGATTCAATTTCATTTTTAAGTGAAGAAGGGCTTGTATCAGCGATTGGAAGACCGTATGAAGGCGAATATAGAGGTCAGTGTATGGCATGTTTTACTGGGAAATATCCAACAGAAATTTACCCAGATACGGTTCTCCCTCACGAAAAAGTACTAACTTAACAATACCCAACATTTGATTTAGGAGGATAAACATATGGCGAATGCTTACAAACAAGCTGGAGTCGATATTGAAGCTGGCTATGAAGCGGTATCACGAATGAAGAAGCATATATTAAAAACAGGCAGACCTGAGGTGCTAGGTGCAATTGGTGGCTTTGGTGGCATGTTTGATTTATCAAAAATGAATGTAAAAGAGCCAGTGCTTATTTCGGGAACAGACGGTGTAGGAACAAAGCTTATGCTCGCATTTATGATGGATAAGCACGACACGATTGGTATTGATGCTGTGGCAATGTGTGTAAATGATATCGTTGTTCAAGGTGCAGAACCGATGTTTTTCCTAGATTACATCGCTTGCGGTAAATCCTCTCCTGAGAAAATAGAAGCGATTGTGAAGGGTATTGCAGATGGTTGTGAGCAAGCTGGTTGTGCTTTAATCGGTGGCGAAACTGCAGAAATGCCTGGCATGTATGACGAAGAAGAGTATGACTTGGCGGGTTTTACTGTCGGAGTTGCAGAGAAAAATAAGCTTGTTACAGGTGAAGCTATTAAAGAGGGGGATGTCTTAATAGGTCTATCCTCAAACGGCATTCATAGTAATGGTTATTCACTTGTAAGAAAAATATTATTAGAAGAAGCTCAGCTTGATTTAATGAATAAATATGGTGACTGTACTTCAGCACTTGGAGAAGAATTATTACGTCCTACTAAAATATATGTCAAACCAATTTTATCCTTGTTAAAACAAAGTCAAGTAAATGGCATGGCACATATTACTGGCGGGGGGTTTGACGAAAATATTCCCCGCATGCTACCAAAGGGATTAGGTGCAGAGGTAGATTTCGGATCATGGCCAATACCTCCTATATTTGATCTTATTCAAGCAAAAGGAAAGCTAGATAAAAGAGAGATGTTTTCGATTTTTAACATGGGGATCGGTATGGTGTTGACGATGAATGAAGAAAATATGCACGAAGCCATTCAATTGTTAGAAGCAGCTGGTGAAAAAGCATTTCTGATCGGTAGGGTAAAAGCAGGTGAAGGTGTAACGTACGGTGGAGGAGCACTAAAATGAAAAATATAGCTGTTTTTGCCTCAGGGAGTGGCACAAATTTTCAAGCGATTGTCGACGCCGTTTATAACG
Organism: Nanhaiella sioensis; assembly: GCF_046557775.1. Classification (NCBI taxonomy): domain Bacteria; kingdom Bacillati; phylum Bacillota; class Bacilli; order Caryophanales; family Bacillaceae; genus Nanhaiella; species Nanhaiella sioensis. The sequence goes on along the minus strand of NZ_JBKAEG010000001.1, from coordinate 1,774,446 downwards.
GACATCTTGAGGCTAATGTAAAACTACTTGTGTGTGACAAACCACATGCGAAAGTCATACAACGTGCACAGCAAGCTAATGTTAATGTTTTTTCTTTTTCACCAAAAGATTATGATAATAAGGAATCATTTGAGAAAGAAATCGTTTTAATACTTAAAGAAAATGATGTGGATTTCATTGTGCTGGCAGGTTATATGCGCTTAGTTGGTAGCACGTTGCTTTCTGCGTACAGTGGTAACATTGTTAACATTCATCCTTCTTTATTACCAGCTTTCCCAGGCAAGGATGCTATTGGTCAAGCATTCAGAGCCGGGGCAGCCAAGACGGGTGTAACGGTTCATTACGTTGATGAAGGAATGGATACAGGCCCTGTTATTGCTCAAGAAGAATTGCACATACATGCAGGCGAGACGATTGAAAGTATTGAGGAACGAATCCATCAAATTGAGCATCAATTTTACCCAAACACTTTACAAAAAATTTTTGCAGAAACGAATAACATGAGTAAATAGGAGGAAGAAACAGTGAGAAGAGCGCTAGTAAGTGTATCAGATAAGGAAGGAATAGTACCATTTGTACAAGGCTTAATTGATTGTGGTATCGAAGTAATTTCAACAGGTGGTACGAAAAAGGTTCTTGAGGACAATGGAATCAAAGTCATTGGTATTTCTGAAATTACTGGCTTTCCAGAAATACTAGATGGACGTGTGAAAACTCTTCATCCGAATATTCATGGTGGTTTATTAGCAGTAAGGGATAACGATGCTCATGTAAAACAAATAACTGAACATAATATCACACCTATTGATGTAGTTGTTGTGAATTTATACCCTTTCCAACAAACAATTGAAAAACCAGATGTAACATTAAAAGACGCAATCGAAAATATTGATATCGGCGGGCCGTCTATGCTTCGTTCAGCAGCAAAAAACTATCAAGATGTAACTGTTGTAGTAGACCCAACAGATTATGAAAAAGTACTTGCAGAAATTAGAGAGAACAACTCTGTAACATTTGAAACAAAGCAAAACCTTGCTGCAAAAGTATTTAGACATACAGCTAGATATGATGCACTTATAGCAGAATATTTGACAGAAGTGACAGGTGAAGAAAGTCCAGAGTCATATACAGTTACGTTTGAAAAGAAACAAGACTTACGATATGGAGAAAATCCTCACCAAAAGGCTACATTTTATAAGAAGCCTTTAGGAACTAATTACTCTATCGCAAACGCTGATAAATTACATGGTAAAGAATTATCTTACAACAATATCAATGATGCAGATGCAGCATTAGAAATCGTTAAAGAATTTAATGAGCCAGCTGCAGTTGCTGTTAAGCATATGAACCCTTGCGGCGTAGGTGTAGGCTCAAACGTACTAGAAGCATATAAAAAAGCATATGAAGCAGATGCTACATCTATCTTCGGTGGAATCGTTGTAGTGAATCGCGAAGTAGATACAGAAACTGCACAGCTTATGCATGAGATATTTCTAGAAATCGTCATCGCTCCATCATTTAGCGAGGAAGCATTAAATATATTGACACAGAAGAAAAATATCCGTTTATTAAAAGTTGATTTTTCTAGCCAACAGCATGATGGCAAACGTCTTACTTCCGTGCAAGGAGGCTTACTTGTACAGGATGAGGATGCTAAGTCACTAACGGATGCATCAATCACAATTCCTACGAAACGTGAACCAACTGATCAAGAATGGGCAGATCTTAAGCTAGCATGGAAAGTTGTGAAGCACGTCAAATCAAATGCAATTGTCATTGCAAAGGATGATATGACAATTGGTGTCGGCGCTGGACAAATGAATCGGGTCGGTGCTGCTAAGATTGCAATCGAACAAGCAGGAGATAAAATTGAAGGATCAGCCCTAGGATCAGATGCATTTTTTCCAATGAGTGATACTGTTGAAGCAGCTGCTAAAGCGGGAGTTACTGCAATCATACAACCAGGCGGTTCAATTCGTGATGAAGATTCAATTAAAAAAGCAGATGAATACGGAATTACAATGGTATTCACGGGCATCCGCCACTTCAAGCATTAAGGAAGAAAAGCGAAGCCGACTGCATTGCCTCGACAAGCGATGGAACTATTTCAAATGAAGGCGCTTTTTGCCTTCGGGTTAAGTAGTGAAACGACCTCGAAAGGCAAGGAGGCGGATCTGGACAAAAAGAAATGCAAGAAGCACTTTTTATCCCAGAGATTATATCAAAGATAAATGTATGAGTTGTAATATAAAATGATAATTAGTAGCTGAGGTGAAATACGATGAATGTATTGGTAGTTGGTAGGGGCGGTCGTGAACATACAATTGCATGGAAAGTAGCTCAAAGTTCAAAGGTTAATAACGTGTTTGTAGCACCGGGTAATATAGGTATGGAGGATGTTGCAACGCTTGTAAATATTGACGAAAATGATCATGAAGCACTACTCGAATTTGCAAAGAGTGAGAAGATAGATTTAACGATTGTTGGTCCAGAGGTACCTTTAATAAATGGCATCGTAAATGCATTCCAAAGTAATAATTTACCCATATTTGGTCCGACAAAGGAAGCTGCTCTTATTGAAGGAAGTAAAACCTTTGCAAAGGATATAATGAAAAAGTATGAGATTCCTACAGGTCAATATGAGTCCTTTACATCTTATGAGGAAGCAAAGAACTATCTATTAAATGTAGGAGCTCCAATCGTCATTAAAGCAGATGGTCTTGCAGCTGGAAAAGGTGTAACTGTTGCAATGACGATGGAAGAAGCACTTGAAAGCCTACATGAAATGATGAATGAGGAGAAGTTTGGTGAAGCTAGTACTCAAGTTGTCATTGAGGAATTCTTAGCGGGTGAAGAATTTTCATTAATGGCATTTGTAAATGGAACAGAAGTTTATCCAATGGTCATTTCCCAAGATCATAAACGTGCGTACGATTTTGACAAGGGTCCAAATACTGGTGGAATGGGTGCATACTCTCCTGTACCACAAATTTCAGACGTTGTAGTTGAACAAGCTATTCAAACGATCTTGAAGCCTACTGCAAAGGCGATGGTAGCTGAAGGTCGTTCCTTTACAGGTGTGTTATATGCAGGCTTAATTAATACTACAGATGGACCAAAAGTGATTGAGTTTAACGCTCGATTTGGTGATCCAGAAACACAAGTTGTTTTGCCAAGACTTGAGAGTGATCTTGTAGAGATATTATTGCAAATTTTGAAAGAGAATCGAGTGACGTTAACTTGGAATGATTCAGCAACTATCGGAGTTGTGTTAGCTTCAAAAGGGTATCCAAATCAATATGATAAAGGTGCTGAAATTGCAGGCTTAAATAATGTGAGCGATAAAACATTAGTTTTTCATGCTGGCACAGCAAAGCAGCATGACAAGGTTGTAACGAATGGCGGCCGTGTCTTAGCTATCGTAACAACTGGGAGCTCATTAAAAGAAGCTCAAAACAAAGTTTATCAAGAAATAGATTATATCCAAAGTGAAGGATTATTTTACCGCAAGGATATTGGTAATAAAGCTATCGAACCCGTTTCTTACGAACATACACAAAAGTAATTGCGATAATACTTCCTATTAATATGGTGAGAACAAATGTCATGTCTGTGAAATATTCTATTAGCATAAAATCAACTCCTTAAAGAGTAGCCTCCTGCGGTAAAAATTGCAGGAGGTTGTTAAAGGTCATTTTGTAAGCCCTTTTTTCAGGTTATATGACTGCACGGTATTTTATAAAATTTTGTGATAAAAAAATAGTAGCTTAATTCTTATTGCAATAAACAACTCGTTGTGCAAAAAAGCTAGAGAAAAAGAAGCTGTAATTTATTTGAATTTTCACCTACCCTACGCATCTTCAAAAATACTCTAGCTGTTGTAATTAAGATGGGTTGATTGAATCCATATCATTATTAAGGTTAATTCCTTGTTCATTTTTAGATGTATATTTTTCTATACAAGCAGTTAATGGACAAAATCGAGTGATTCCTTCTCCAATTTTCATACCAGCAATCATTGCAACAACCAAATATGATTCTCTCCAGGGTCTCTTCACCATCTTTGCAGTAGCCCATGACAGTAGAGTAAAACCACAGGTAATGCGCATTAATGCATTGATTATACTAATGTTTGGTTTCATAGATGATTACACACCTTCCTATATCGATATCATTTGTTCAAATTACTTTCGTACGGTAAAATATAAATAAGCCCATAAATTGTTCTTAGCAGATTTTTAGAAGGACAAATAACAATAATTGTGACAAAAACTAAATAAAATAAAGATGGTCAATATGTTGATGAAAACGCATACATAGACGTATGATTTTTATCTCAACAAGTTGATTTATTCCAGAGCATTTCGGAGCAAAGCTCTTCTTATAATTCTGTTTGAATGGAGGAATTCCATGCCTGACCAACGATATAGGTGGAAGAATAAACACCTACGTGAACATGTAGCTGTTATTGATGGAATCATACCACCAACATTGGTTTTAACCAATGCAATATATTTAAATCAAGCGTTAAATCAGTGGGTTAAAGCAAATATTTGGATTTACTATGAGAGAATTATTTATGTTGGTAAAGAACTACCATCTCATAGTGATAAATGTGAAATCGTTGATTGTAATGGGTACTATTTAGTACCAGGATACATAGAGCCTCATGCGCACCCATTTCAGTTATATAATCCCCATTCATTAGCTGAATATGCATCTCAATATGGCACAACAACGTTAATAAACGATAATATGAGTTTGGTTTTACAATTGTCAACAGAGAAAGCGTTTTCTTTTATTTCTAAATTGAAAGATATACCATCAACTTTATACTGGTGGTGTAGGTTTGATCCGCAAACAGAAATTCAAGATGAAGAATTAATTTTTTCTCATACTACTGTTAAGTCCTGGCTTGAGCATGATGCGGTTCTTCAAGGTGGTGAGCTTACTGGCTGGCCGAAGCTTCTTGCTGGTGATGATATGATGCTTCTTTGGATTCAAGAAGCAAAGCGCTTACGCAAACAAATTGAAGGTCATTTTCCAGGGGCATCTGAAAAAACACTTGCAAAAATGATGTTGTTAGGTGCGACAAGTGACCATGAGGCAATGACTGGTGACGAAGTTTATTCTCGTTTGATGCAAGGCTATACGACTTCACTTAGGTATTCATCTATTCGACCAGACTTACCTATGTTGATAGATGAAATACATGCTCTTGGAATTAACAAATATGATCATTTATTCTATACAACAGATGGGTCTACACCATCATTTTATAAACAAGGCTTTATTGACAACATGATTAACATTGCAATAGACAAAGGTGTTCCACCCATTGACGCATACAATATGGCAACAATCAATGTTGCTAGATACTATCAAATAGAGTATTTACATGGCAATATTGCAACGGGAAGGGTAGCGAATATCAATTTCTTAACCGAGAAAGACAACGCGACTCCTGTATCAGTCCTTGCAAAAGGAATATGGTTAAAAAAAGATGGTCGTAATACAAATAACTTTGGTCATTTTTCTTGGGAAGAGGTAGATTGGCCTCAATTAAATATGAAATGGGATTTAAAATCGGAAGACTTACAGTTCTCTATGCCTTTAGGGTTGAAGATGGAAAATGATGTAATTATGAAGCCGTATTCGGTAAATATTGATGTCTCTGTGGACGAATTATCAACAAGCCATGATGAAAGCTTTTTAATGCTCGTTGACCGAAATGGTAAGTGGCGACTTAACACAATTATAAAAGGGTTTGCCTCAAATTTATTAGGTATGGCAAGTTCATTTTCAAATACAGGGGATTTGATCTTAATTGGTAAAAATAAAGCAGACATGCTAACTGCTTACACACGGATGAAAGAAATAGGTGGTGGAATAGTCATAGCTGAAAACAATTCCATCATCTTTGAAATTCCTTTAAAGCTTAATGGAGTCATGTCTTCGCAGCCAATAGCCGAACTCATTCCACAAGAACAGCAATTTAAATTAGTGTTACGTGAACGTGGCTATCAATATGAAGATCCTGTATACTCATTATTATTTTTACAATCGACACACTTACCATATGTTCGCATCACACAGCAAGGAATTTACGATGTGATGAATAAAACTGTACTCTTTCCAACAATAATACGTTAAAATATAAAAGTATAGATATATTATGATAACATTGATAGATAAGGTTGTGTTTTAATGAGGGTTGGGAAATTAGGTATGGCTGTTCTATTAGGTATTGCTATTACTGGATGTAGTAATGAAGACGAACAGGTTGTTAAAGAAGCAGAAGAAATTACAGAGCAAGTAGAAGAAGAAGTCGATGAAACTTCGACAACTGTAGTTGAAGAAGAACAGTTTGAATACAATTATCCTTTAACAGGGATCGGTACGAATGATGAATCGGTTCATCAACGTGCTGTTGCGGTTATGGTTAATAATCACCCAAATGCTCGTCCTCAAACGGGGTTAAATCAAGCAGACTTAGTGTATGAAATGCTTACTGAAGGAGATATTACTAGACTATTGGCTTTTTACCAGAGTGATATTCCAGCAAAGGTAGGTCCAGTAAGAAGTGCAAGGCATGATTTTATTGAACTTAGTGATGGATATGATGCATTGTATGTTTACCATGGTACTTACACAATACTAGAGCAAAAATTACGAAACGGCCTTATCGACAATATTAGTGGAAGTTACCATGATAATGATGGTACTGTTTTTGAACGTGCAAACTACCGTAAAGCACCTCATAATTCCTATTTATTATTTGATGGTTTAAATGGAGTAGCTACTGATCGTTATAACTACTCAGTTACAAATGAAGCTGGTATTCCACCTCTACCATTTATGAGTGATGACGAGGAGATAAGTGGAGATGACGTTCAATCAGTGATGATTACGTACTCAAATAGTTACTATGCTACTGTCGAGTATGTATACGACCAAATGAAGGAAAAATATACACGCTTTACTGGTGAAGATCAAACAAAGGATTTCGAATCTGATATACCCGTCTTAATAGATAATATTATGATTGTTGAAATGGATCATCAAATCATTGATGAAGTAGGTCGTCGGGATATAAATTTACAATCTGGCGGTAAAGGCTATCTACTTCAAAAAGGTAAACTTCAAGAAATTGATTGGCAAAACGTAGATGGGAGAATCCTTCCATATAAAGATGGACAATATGTAAAATTCCTACCAGGGAAAACATGGATTAATATTATTCCAACATCACCAGGACTGGCTGGCGCTGTATCAACCGGAAATGAATAGATAAATAAGATTATGTTGAGTATCTAAAAACAGGTGGAAGTTATTATTTTACCTAAAAAAATTTCATATTTTGTGTACAAAAAACTATATTAATCAAGAGAAGAAGGATGGGATTGTCATGCAAATAGATAAATTACGTGGCAAGGAGCTAGATCAATTATTTAAAGCTGTTCTCTCTCTACGGGATCTAGAAGAGTGCTATAAATTTTTTGATGACTTATGTACAGTCAATGAAATTCAATCGCTTGCCCAACGATTAGAAGTCGCTAGAATGTTACAGGATGGCTTTACTTATCATAAAATAGAAACAGAAACAGGGGCGAGTACAGCTACTATTTCACGTGTGAAGCGTTGCTTGAACTATGGAAATGATGCATATATAATGGCATTAGATAGAGTAAATGACGAAGATAAATAAAGAACAAAAGCCGTTGCACTTAGCTCCGGCTTTTTTGTAGCAATTTTAAGGCTTGATGTTGAGAATCTAATTTAAGTAATAATCATCAAAAAGAAAAAATGCATATCCAGTACGCATGCGATTTCCTATCCGCACATTCTAGGTAACTTAGCTCATTTATCGGAATGTATAGATCGCCCTTAAAAAGGAGTTTCTGTGCTTGGCGGGAATAGCCTGTGCGCGAGCACTTTTCTGTTATAATAGTTTAATGGATATTTGATTGGAGGAAGCATAGGTAATGTATGATTATAGGGAATGGCGTCATGTTTTTAAGCTTGACCCAAATAAAGAGATTTCAGACGAGCATTTAGAAAGAATATGTGAATCAGGTACCGATGCAGTTCTTGTCGGGGGTAGTGATGGTGTCACACTTGAAAATGTACTACATTTAATGTCAAGAATTCGTCGTTATACAGTTCCTTGTGTACTTGAGATTTCTACAATTGCTTCTGTAACCCCAGGGTTTGATTTTTATTTTATTCCTACTGTATTAAACAGCCAAAATATTCAATGGACCATTGGTATGCACCATCAAGCTATTAAAGAGTATGGAGATATCATGAATTGGGAAGAAATTTTAGTTGAAGGTTACTGCATATTAAATGGTGACAGTAAAGCAGCACAACTAACAGAAGCTAACACTTCCATATCAAATGAAGATGTCATTGCATATGCAAGGATTGCCGAAAATTTATATCACCTGCCAATTTTTTATCTTGAATATAGCGGAATATACGGTGATGTAAATATTGTTAAAGATGTCAAAGACGAGTTATCTCATACGAAGTTATTTTATGGTGGCGGAATTTCATCAAAGGAACATGCCTTGGAGATGGCTAAGTATGCGGATACGATTGTAGTTGGTAATATTATTTATTCAGATATTGATGCTGCTCTTGAAACTGTTCAAGTAGTAAAAGAGTAGTTTGTCAAAATGATATATATACGATAAAATAGAACGTATGTTTGTATAGGCGGTGAGGACATGCAGTATATTAGTGAAAGATTGTTAACAGGATTAAATCCTCAGCAACAAGAGGCAGTAAAGGCAACAGATGGGCCACTTCTGATCATGGCAGGAGCAGGCAGCGGTAAGACTAGGGTATTAACGCATCGGATCGCATATTTGATGACAGAAAAAGAAATTGCTCCGTGGAATATTTTAGCGATTACTTTTACAAACAAAGCAGCAAGAGAAATGAAGGACCGTATTCAATCACTTCTAGGCCCAGCCGCTGAAGAAATTTGGATATCTACGTTTCATTCTATGTGTGTACGTATTTTACGCAAGGATATTGACAGAATTGGTATAAACAGAAATTTCTCAATTCTAGATTCTTCAGATCAGCAATCAGTCATAAAAAACATACTTAAAGAAAAGAATATTGACCCTAAAAAGTTTGACCCTCGAACGATCTTATCAACAATTAGTAGTGCCAAAAATGAATTGATTGACGCTGAAGAATATAGTAAGCAAACGGGTAGCTATTATGAAGAAACAGTAAGTAATGTATATAGTGAATATGAGAGCCGTCTTAGAAAGAATCAAGCGCTAGACTTCGATGATCTCATCATGTCTACTATTCACTTATTTAAACGAGTACCAGAAGTGCTTGAATATTACCAGCGCAAGTTTCAGTATATTCATGTTGATGAGTACCAAGATACGAACCGCGCGCAATATATGCTCGTAAAGATGTTAGCAGAACGACTAGAAAATTTATGTGTCGTAGGTGATTCCGACCAGTCTATTTATCGTTGGCGTGGAGCGGACATTGCAAATATCCTATCCTTTGAAAAAGACTACCCAGATGCAAATGTTATCTTATTAGAACAAAATTATCGATCATCTAAGCGCATCTTGCAAGCAGCAAATAAGGTGATTGAACAAAATATGAACAGAAAGCCTAAAAATCTTTGGACAGATAATCCAGAAGGTAATAAGATTTCATATTATCGTGCAAATAATGAATTTAGTGAAGCTCAGTATGCAGCTGGAAAAATCAATGACCTTGTGGGTAGTGGAAACAAGAAGCTTTCAGATTTTGCAATTTTATATAGAACAAATGCACAATCTAGGGTTGTAGAGGAAGTATTATTAAAATCAAATATCAACTATACAATCGTTGGTGGTATTAAGTTCTATGACCGTAAGGAAATAAAAGATATTCTTGCTTATTTACGTGTGATTGCTAACCCCGATGACGATATCAGTCTAACGAGGGTTATTAATGTACCCAAACGTGGGGTAGGTGCTGCCTCTGTAGATAAAATTGCGAACTATGCGATTGCTAATGAGCTATCATTGTTTCAGGCCCTTGAGGAAATAGACATGATTGGTGTAAGTACGAGAGTTAGAAATGCGCTAACAGATTTTCGTAATATGATTCGCCATTGGACTAGCATGCAAGAGTATTTATCTATAACGGAGTTAGTTGAAGAGGTCCTCGAAAAAAGTGGCTATCGAGAAATGTTAAAAAATGAAAAGACGCTAGAATCACAGAGCAGATTAGAAAATATAGAAGAATTTTTATCCGTTACAACAAATTTTGAAAAGCAAAATGATGATAAAAGTTTAGTTGCATTTCTAACTGATCTTGCTCTGGTTGCAGATATAGACCGTTTAGATGAAGAGGAAGAGCAGGATAAGGAAGCTGTTGTTCTGATGACTTTACATTCAGCAAAAGGACTTGAGTTCCCTGTTGTATTTCTATTAGGCATGGAAGAAGGAGTTTTTCCACATAGTCGCTCACTTGATGAAGAGGCTGAAATGGAGGAAGAACGTCGACTAGCTTATGTTGGAATTACACGTGCAGAAAAAGAACTACATTTGTCCAATGCTGAAATGAGAACCTTGTTTGGACGAACGACAATGAATAGTGAATCGAGGTTTATAGGAGAAATTCCTGAAGAATTACTCGATGTTATCGCAGATAATCAAAAGCAAAATACCCCATTCACATCTAGAAGTTCCGTGTCAAAAACTAGCTTCAAATCTGTAGCAAAATCAACTGGTGGAGATACGATTGAGTGGCAAGTAGGTGACAAAGCTTCACATAAAAAGTGGGGCACCGGGACAGTAGTAAGTGTAAAAGGAGAAGGTGAAGGGAAAGAACTTGATATAGCTTTTCCAAGTCCAACAGGTATAAAGCGCTTGTTAGCTAAATTTGCTCCTATTACTAAATCTTAAAAGTCAAGTATGGAAGCAGGATTTTACAATTGAATGAACTAAAGAGATTTTCATTGTGTAATAGTATGTCATAATAATTATTTAAATCTCTTTGTCCAATAACGATGATATAGCAACTCTAAAAGTGTGTATTTATGAAGGAGGGTAAACAGATGGATCGACAAATAGCGGTAAAACGTGTACAAGAATTGAGTACATTAATAACTAAATACAACTATGAGTATCATGTACTAGACCAACCGACAGTGTCTGATTACGAATATGATCAATTAATGCAAGAATTACTTGCAATTGAAGAACAATTTCCAGATCTTAAATCAGCTGACTCTCCTTCACAGCGTGTTGGAGGGGAAATATTAGATTCATTTTCAAAAGTGGAACATGATGTGCCGATGCTTAGTCTTGGAAACGCATTTAATGAAGTTGATTTATTTGATTTTGATCGACGTGTACGTCAAGAAGTAGGGGACGAAATTAGGTATGTTTGTGAACTGAAAATAGATGGTTTAGCTGTATCACTCAAATACGAAGACGGTGTATTTGTTCGCGGTGCGACAAGAGGAGACGGTACCGTTGGAGAAGAGATCACAGCTAATTTAAAGACCATTCGATCAATTCCATTGCGGTTAAATAAGCCAGTTAGTTTGGAAGTTCGTGGAGAAGCCTATATGCCAAAATCCTCATTTAAGAAATTAAATGAGGACAGAATACAGCTTGGAGAAGAACCATTTGCAAATCCTCGAAATGCAGCAGCAGGGTCGCTTAGACAACTTGACACAAAAATAGCAGCCTCTAGAAATTTGTCTATATTTATATATAATATCGCGGAAATGAGTGCTACAAATATCCAGTCACATAGTGAAGGCTTAGCTTATTTGGAGAATATAGGTTTTAAAGTGAGTAACGAGAAAAAAGTTTGTGGGAATATAGAGGAAGTCATCGAGTATGTTTTAAGCTGGCACGAAAAACGTCCTAACCTTGCTTATGATATAGATGGCATAGTTATTAAGGTTGATTCTTTGGAACAGCAAGAACAGTTAGGCGCTACTGCTAAAAGTCCACGTTGGGCAATTGCATACAAATTCCCAGCTGAAGAAGTTGTTACAAAGCTATTAGAAATTGAGCTCAGTGTTGGACGCACTGGTGTGATTACACCTACAGCTATTTTAGAGCCAGTGCAGGTAGCCGGAACAACTGTACAAAGAGCATCACTGCACAATGAAGATTTGATTCGAGAAAAAGACATTAAAATCGGCGATTACGTTACGATTAAAAAAGCCGGAGACATTATACCAGAAGTTGTCAATGTTATTGCTGAAAAGCGCTCTGGAGATGAGTTAAGCTTTCATATGCCTACACATTGCCCAGAGTGTAATAGTGAGCTTGTTAGGTTAGAGGAAGAAGTTGCCTTAAGGTGTATTAATCCTAAATGTCCTGCACAAATTCGTGAAGGGCTGATTCACTTTGTATCTCGAAATGCGATGAATATAGATGGTCTAGGTGAAAAAGTCATCACACAACTATTTGCGAATCAGTTGATTGTGGATGTTGCTGATTTATATAAGTTAACTAAGGAAGAGCTACTAAATCTGGAACGTATGGGTGAGAAATCGGCTACAAATCTTATTCAAGCCATAAATAATTCGAAGCATAACTCATTAGAACGTTTATTATTTGGTCTAGGGATTCGCCATGTTGGAGCAAAGGCTGCTAAAACATTGGCTATGGAATTTGAGACAATTGAAAAACTTCAAGCAGCAACATTCGAACAGTTAATTAGTATAAATGAAATCGGAGAAAAAATGGCTGAATCGATTGTTACATATTTATCAAGCTCTGAAGTTCAAGCATTGATTGAGGAACTGAACAACTTAGGGGTAAATACAAATTTTACTGGGATAAAAGCCCTATCACCAGAAAACGGTGATTCATTTTTTGCAGGAAAAACAGTTGTATTAACTGGGAAGCTTGAACAGCTTACTAGAAACGATGCAAAAGAAAAGATTGAAGCTTTAGGTGGAAAAGTAACGGGAAGTGTGAGTAAAAGCACCAATTTAGTCATTGCAGGTGAAGCAGCGGGTTCTAAATTAACAAAGGCTGAACAGCTATCAATAGAAGTTTGGGACGAACAACGATTAATTACGGAATTTGAAAAATAAGAGGTGTATGATATTGCGGAAAATTATTGCCTTAACTTTATCAACATTATTACTACTCTCTGCGTGTGCACCGAAGTTTGAGAAACAACAAGAAATTGTTAATGAATCAGAAGATACAACTGAACAAGCAATCATTCCTAAGTATCAAATTTCTGATCAATTTTATCGAACAGTTTTAACTGAGGATAATCAAATCAAACCAAGTGAATCAAGAGGGCTGGTTGTTTCAGGCCTGAATACACGATATGACATAGATGAAGTGGAACGAGGACTTATGCGCATTGCACAAGATACCTTTTCTCCAGATGAATATTTTTTCCAAGAAGGACAATATTTAGATCGCCAGACGGTCCAAAGCTGGTTAAATCGAAAATTGACACCAGAACAGCTTCAAGAAAAACTTAACGAGGATCAAAATTTTGTAGATTTAGGGCTAAACCCTAGTATTGATAAGACTGCTGATGCAACTCTAACAGATTTAAATCAAGAAAGCCCTATCTATCTTGCACACATATTGGAACATAATTATTTAGTAGAGAAAGATGAACAAACTGTTGAATTAGGCGGGATTGTCATAGGTCTTGCATTAAATTCGGTTCATTATTTCAAACAAGAACAAGGATATGATAGAGAAGTTAGCATTGACCGATCTGTGCTTGAGAAAGAGGGTAAGAAGATTGCCGAAGAAGTTGTAAGACGAGTGAAATTAATAGACGGGCTCGGGAATATTCCAATTGTTGTCGCATTATTTGAACAACAAAGCAAATCTTCGATTGTACCCGGAAATTTCTTTACGCAGGGAAATGTTAAAGCAGATAGTTCATCTATTGATAAATGGTCCGATATTAATGAACAATATTATTTATTTCCTTCCGACGAAGCTGAAAACGAACATCGCGAGGATGTCGTTACATTTAATAGGCTTAAAGATAGCATTGCTCAATTTTTTCCAAATTACACAGGCATTATTGGCAAAGGGTTTTACAAAGACGATACCCTTCAACAAATGACGGTAGAAATACCGATGCAATTTTACGGTAAGTCAGAAGTCATTGGCTTTACGCAATACGTTACAAATGAGGCATTGGAAATATTCCCTAACTATATATCCTTGCAGATGTATATATCATCAGTTAGAGGTCAAGAGAGTATTGTTATTCGTGAAGCTGGTGAAGAAGAACCTTTCGTTCATATATTTCAATAATAAGCCTGTTATCACTTCTCAGAAACAAACACGAAAATACAATGAGAGTTTCGTAACATCTTATCTTCTAAAAAACGGTTACATGGACAGCTACCGTCTAAACAGAACGATGATGTTACAAGCTCTCTTATTTTACGTGTAATTTGATTATAACCTTATTAAAAAGAGCATAGTCAAAGTGTACTATTCTTTTTAAAATTCCGACTATTTTCACGATGTTTGATGTAACTGATTTTATCAGTTAGAATGGTAAATGTAATGTGTGTAAACGCTTAAAACAGTGGGGAGGAACGAAAAATGGTATTACCATACAAGCATGAACCATTTGTTGACTTTACTGTAGAGGAAAACAAACAAGCATTTGAAGCAGGGCTTGCAACTGTTGAATCTTATTTAGGTAAAGATTATCCATTAATCATTGGTGGGGAACGAATTACAACTGAGGATAAAATCACTTCAGTAAATCCTGCACAAAAAGATGTACTAATTGGTACTGTATCAAAAGCTAATCAAGAACTTGCTGAAAAAGCAATGCAAGTTGCTGACGAAACATTTAAAACATGGCGTAAATCAAAGCCAGAAATGCGAGCGGACATTTTATTCCGTGCTGCGGCAATCATTCGTCGTCGTAAGCATGAGTTTTCAGCATTACTTGTTAAAGAAGCAGGTAAACCTTGGAGAGAGGCAGATGCTGACACTGCTGAGGCTATTGATTTCTTGGAATATTATGGACGTCAAATGCTATCGTTAAAAGACGGCGTTCCAATTGAAAGTCGCAAAATTGAATATAATCGATACAACTACATACCTCTTGGAGTAGGTGTCATCATATCACCGTGGAATTTCCCGTTTGCAATTATGGCTGGTATGACAACAGCTGCACTTGTATCTGGGAATACCGTTTTATTAAAACCAGCTAGCACAACACCAGTTGTTGCAGCGAAGTTCATGGAAGTACTAGAAGAAGCAGGGCTTCCAGCAGGCGTTGTAAACTACATTCCAGGTAGTGGTGCAGAAGTTGGTGACTATTTGGTGGATCACCCTCGTACACGTTTCATTAGTTTCACGGGTTCTCGTGATGTAGGTGTACGTATTAATGAGCGCGCAGCAAAAGTTCACGATGGACAACTTTGGTTAAAGCGTGTTATTGCTGAAATGGGTGGAAAAGATACGATAGTAGTAGATAAAGAAGCTGACCTAGAATTAGCAGCACAATCAATTGTTGCTTCAGCATTTGGCTTCTCAGGTCAAAAATGTTCAGCTTGCTCTCGTGCTGTTATTCTTGAAGAAGCATATGACCAAGTATTAGATAGAGTTGTAGAGCTTACGAAAGAATTATCAGTTGGGAATCCGGCTGAATATGGTATGTTTATGGGTCCTGTAAATGACCAAGCTGCTTTTGACAAAGTGATGAGCTATGTTGAAATTGCTAAATCAGAAGGTAAGATCGTTGCTGGTGGTGAAGGTGATGACTCAACTGGCTGGTTTATTAAACCTACTGTAGTAGCAGATGTTGCAGAAGATGCTCGTCTTATGAAGGAAGAAATCTTTGGACCAGTCGTTGCATTCTGTAAGGCAAAAGATTTCGATCATGCGATGGATATTGCTAATAATACAGATTATGGTTTAACTGGTGCAGTTATTTCTAATAACCGAGACCATATTGAGCAAGCACGTGAAGATTTCCATGTAGGTAACCTATATTTTAATCGTGGTTGCACAGGTGCAATCGTTGGTTATCAGCCATTTGGTGGATTTAATATGTCAGGTACAGACTCAAAAGCAGGCGGACCTGATTACTTACTACTTCACATGCAAGCAAAAACAACGTCAGAAACGCTATAATTTTTTCTGATAAACATTTTATATGATCGTATACGAAGGTGACTCAAAATCTGAATCTGGGGTTCTAACTGTGGGGTTTTAAAATCAAACTGTAGAGCTGCGATCAGCATTTTTTGAGCCACCTTCTGTTGTTTTTTTCCGTGGCATATGGTAATATTTTTTAACAACAAAAGAAGAATTCAGAATTATGAATTCTCGAAGAAGCAATGAAGAAGAAGAGTAAGTATGACGGAAGTTTTAGAGAGCTGACGGCAGGTGCAAGTCAGTAACGGAAGTTGTACTGAATGGGCTCCTGAGCTCCAAACCGAAAGATTTGCTCAAGTAGGCTTTGGCGACCATGCCTCTGCGTTAAAGAGGCGCATATTCGTACAATACGTTGTACCGATATGTTTGTGAAGTGGGCTTTTTCGTATGTATGAAAAGCTAATGAAGGTGGTACCGCGGGTTTCTCGTCCTTTTATAAGGACAGAGGCCCGCGGTTTTTTAGTTTACAAGAGGGGAGTATCTTCTCGAACCAATTGAGAATAAGGTGTTTGGACAGAAGGCGCCCGCTTTTGGATAGTAAAGTGTCCAAGTTGGACAGAAAGCGCTCGTGTTTGGACAGTAATGTGCCCAAGTTGGGCGGAGAGCGGCTGCGTTAGGACAGAAAGCGCCCGTATTTGGATAGTAAGGGGCGGTATTTGGATAGTAAACGCCCGTGTTTGGATAGTAAAAGTCCAAGTTTGGATAGTAAGTAGCGGTATTTGGATAGAAAGCGGTGGTATTTGGATAGAAAGCGGTGGTATTGGATAGTAAATGCCTGTGTTTGGATAGTAAACGCCCGTGTTTGGATAGTAAAAGTCCAAGTTTGGATAGTAAACGCCCGTATTTGGATAGTAAGTAGCGGTATTTGGATAGTAAATGCCCGTATTTGGACAGTAAACGCTCGTGTTTGGACAGAAAGCGCCCGTATTAGGATAGTAAACCACCCAAATTGGACAGTAAACGCCCACTTTTGGACAGAAAGCGTCCAAAGGACAGTAAACTAAAGCAATTAGCTTGATTAAATTCATCAACACTGAAAGGAGTGATTTTTTATGGAAGATGGTTGGTGGTGTAGGTTAAATGTAATGGCATATAACAACATTCATATTTATCAATGGAGGGATTTTGATGACTAAATTAGTGTCGGGTATACGACCAACGGGAAATATACATGTAGGGAATTATTATGGTGCAATGAAAGGGTTAATCGAACTGCAAAATAAGTATGATGCCCATTATTTTATAGCTGATCTTCACTCATTAACAACTCATCGTCAAGGTGAAAGATTAAGAGAGAATGTCATAAATGCTGCTCGCGATTACTTATCGGCTGGACTTGATCCAACAAAGTGTACGTTGTATGCACAGTCTTCAATTGCTAAACATATATGTGAATTGCACACATACTTTAGCATGGTTATGCCAATGGGAGAATTAATGCGTTGCCCCACATTTAAAGAAAAAGCAAAACGGCATCCAAGTAATGTTAATTATGGTTTAGTTGGTTATCCAGTGCTCATGACAGCAGATATAATGATTCATAAAGGTGAGGTAGTGCCAGTTGGAGAAGATCAGCTTGTCCATTTAGAAATTGCTAGAACGATCGTCCGCAAGTTCAATCATTTATATGGTGAGGTTTTTGTTGAGCCACAGTCTATTATTGACAATGCTGTAAGAATTCCATCCTTATCTGGAAAAGGAAAGATGAGTAAATCTGATTCAGATGATTCATATATTAGTATGACAGATCATCCACAAATCATTCAAAGCAAGGTCAAGAAAGCATACACAGATCCTAATAGAATATACCGTTCAGATCCGGGTAATCCAACTAAGGATGGGTGTAATGTATTTCATTTACATTCATATTTTACAGAAAAACAAATTGTAGAGGACATTCAACAACAGTGTAAAAATGCTGAAATCGGTTGTCTGGAGTGTAAGAACATGCTCTCTCAATCTATTATTAATATTTTAGCTCCCTTTCAAGAACAAAAAGTACAATACTCAGATGTTGATGTAATTGATATTTTAAAAATGGGGCAAAAGAAGGCAGAAAAATCGGCTGAATTGGTTATTGCTGAAGTTCGTAAAGCAATGGGATTTATCATGTATTAGTATAAGGGGCTTTTCGAAATGCTTTTTTCGTAAACTTTGTAGCCATTGAAACTAAATTAGGACAGGAACAAATAAATTTAAGCAATTGACTTTTTTATAGTTTATAAGCATTTATTTTTTAATACGAAAAGTAACAATTATTATGCAAACAGTTTTTCGTAAACTTATATTTAATTAAAACAGTTTAATGAGATTATATGCGCTCTTTCATTTTAAAAGATACTACACACGTTAGTGGGTGTGCATGTTCATTTCTTAATACAGAAAACAACAATCAATTCGAAAACGATCTATTATAAAGAGAGGGAGGTCAACGTTGATCCTCCCTTTTTTTATATAGGTTATAGTAATTAAACGATCTTCTTACATCGAACAGTTTTTCTAACTCATAGCTCCATGCCTTTTTTAACATAATCATTAATCAGATCTTGATCTACAAAAGCAATAATCGGTAATATCTCTGAAATTCCTTTCGTTGAAACAGCATCTAAAGCGAGTTCGTTGATCAACTCCTTGTCAATAAAAGGGCATATAGAGGTTAATGAGCTTATACCATTTTCATTATAGCTGTATTTTGCGATGTCACTTAACGTATCACTACTTAAAAAAGGTGCGATTGATGTTAGAGCTTTAATTCCATTACTACGAAACTCTTTTTTTGCACAATCATTAATAACGTCTTGAGTAATAAAAGGAGCAATAGCTGTAAGACCTTTAATGCCATTGACCTCAAACTCTTTTTTTGCATAATCAACAATTACATCTTGAGTAATAAAAGGAGCAATAGCTGTAAGACCTTTGATACCATTGACCTCAAACTCTTTTTTTGCATAATCAACAATAATATCTTGATTAATAAAAGGTGCAATAGCTGCAAGGCCTTTAATACCATTGACCTCAAATTCTTTTTTAGCACAATCATCAATAACGTCTTGATTAATAAAAGGCGCAATAGCTGTAAGGCCGTTAATACCATTGACCTCAAACTCTTTTTTAGCACAATCATCAATAACGTCTTGATTAATAAAAGGCGCAATAGCTGTAAGACCGTTAATACCATTGACCTCAAATTCTTTTTTAGCACAATCATCAATAACGTCTTGACTAACAAAAGGGGCAATAGCTGTAAGACTGTTAATACCATTGATTTCAAACTCTTTTTTAGCACAATCATCAATAACCTCTTGACTAACAAAAGGCGCAATAGAAGATAACTCTTTATTTGAAAGCTTACCTTTAATGGTATGAAAAACCTCATCAGCCCTATCTGTTTGAATTAAGGGTGCGACATTTGAAAATTCTTCTACAGAAACATCATTTTGTTCTAAATATTCAGCTGTATTATCCTCTATTATATTTTTTATTAATTGTGTTCCGTCTCCGTTGTTAAGAATCTCATCAATTGTCACATCAAAAATTTGAGCAAGTTCAGGGAGTTTAGAAATATCAGGCATCGTTTTACCGCATTCCCAATTACTAATTGCTTGAAAGCTAACTCCCAGTTTATCTGCTAACTCCATCTGTGTAATTCTTTTTGACTTTCTAAATTGTGCAATTTTTCTACCAACCTTATTCATGTCAAACAAAACTATCACCTCTTTGATTTTTGATGCTTTAATTGTATCCGTTTAATTATTTAGTGTACATCAACTGATAGTTGAATAACGTCATTCTATATTTCAAGTAGTAGTTGAAGGATGTTTTTCGTATTAATGTTTAAACACATGGTTACAATAAGAGATTAAATCATTTTAAGTATTGTACAACAATGACAAATAAAACGATTGCTGCCGTATTTATGTAAAATAAAAACAAAGTATATGAATAGCGTTTAATTAAAGGGAATGAAATGAACTATAGATGTTTAATAGAATTACTATCATTTTATTATCAATAAATGGTAAAGTAAAACCATTGAAGGAAAATGGAGGATTATGGTTTAGGAAGATTCTTAAGGCAACAGTAAGTGAGCTTTAAGTGTTAATGGAATTATTTGATTTGTATCGGGTATTCGGTAAGCAAAAGTCTGATGTTGGTGGTGCAAGAAAGTTTTTACAAGAAAGGTTGATTAATTAAGAATCAGTCATATTTATTACTTTTAATGGAGAAGATCCTCTTGGTTTTGTTCAGTATATCCATCATTTCCCTCTATAAATATGAGGAAGACATGGGTGTTGAATGATTTGTATGTGAAAGAAGCTGCGAGAGGTAAAGGGATTGGCGAAAAATTACTAAAGAGAGCGATAACCTTTGCTGAAGATATTGGAGCAAAGGGAGTACTTGAAACAGCAGAAGATAACATAACAGCTCAGAGACTGTATGAGAAAAACAATTTCAAAAGAGAAAGAAATCGTTATTATTTTTATACGATTTGAAGATTAGTATGGTAAATTTAATGAAAGTAGGTAACTAGCTCTTTTCTTTTACTTTGGTTGATTTCGAATTAATTGTTGCTTTTCGTAATAAAGGTAAACAAGATTACATTTTAGGGGGATCTTTTCACATTTAAAGTCTCTAATACACATTAGTGCTAACTTTCAAGTGAAAATTATGAAAATATCCTTTACTTGTTATTACTAAGCTCAAATCGTTAAAGGTATATTTAGATACCACCTCCACCACCATCATAATCACTAGGAAAACGGTGAGGTTTATCATCTTTATTATTGTCTCTTAAGGACAAGTTGACAATAACTAGTAATACTAAAATGATAAAAATAATTAATAAAATCCACCACATATTACTTACCCCCCTATACAATTTACATAATAAAATGTAAAGCTATAAGAATGGATTCTTTGTAGAATATTATATTCATAGTTCAAAAACATAAGACTGTTTTAGCAAAAGTTTGTATCCTTCTTAGGTGAAAGCAGATGAGTGAAGTGAATATAGATGGTGGGCAAATGGTATATGTTGTTATTAAGTGATCATTAATTTGGTTTTTCCTGTTTATTTTAATTAAGTTTATTACTTCAAGAGGTGAGATCTTTCAATGAGGTGGAGTAGAGTTTCCACCTCATTCACCGATGTTCAAGCTATGCTATAATCTAATGTTCAAAAACCACATATAGATGAGATTCCTGTAGTGGGAAAAAGTATAATTTAGGATATAAGCTTGTACGAGATAAAAATAAACGTAAAGAAACAAATTTGTTCGATGCTGCCTCCTGTTTTAAAAGTTAATGGTAAACGAATATAAAGTCCAAATGGATAGAAAAGCTTTACCCCAGCTGGTGTAAGCATATCGCCTAAGATATGTGAAGCTGTTCCAAATATGATTCCTGTCACGAGTGAAGCAGGTAATAAGCCATATAAAAAAGTTAATATTCCTACAAAGAGTAGACTATGAAAAAATGTTCTATGAGTAAAGAACCTTGAAATAATTGATGGTAGGATCGGAACTTTGTTACTTATTTTGCTTTTTGGATGGTCGATGTCTGGTAGGAGAGCGCCAATGGCTAGCCCAAAAAAATATGATGTTGGGTCAGGAACTTGAGCCCAATCCATCATTGATAACCCTACCATTCCTGAAAATGCTAGATGAGTATGATATTGCATTCGATTCCTCCATGTTGATTTATCTATGATGTTTAATGCCTGTGTATTGTTTATACACGAAATAATGTGATATTTCAATGATTCTTTCATAGCATGTCGTTTGTCACGGTAGGAACTGAAGTACTTGTACTTGAGAATTTGAAAAGTTAACAAATATTTAAACAAACGTTTGTTTAAAACTGTTTTATATAGAAATTACCAATCTTGTGTAAAATATTGATATTACTTGGAGGTGTAACGTATGACCAATCCGTGGGATGCTGAACAAGTAGTGTCACCTAAGCTTGCAAAGGATTTAATTGAAACACAATTTCCGGATCTATATCCTGTTACGGTTTCATTAATGGGTAAAGGTTTTGATAATACTGTTTATCTTGTTAATGAAAAGTATGTCTTTCGATTTCCACGAAGAACGATCGCAGTAGATTTATTAAATACAGAAAATAGCTTACTTCCTATTTTATCGTCAGTTCTTCCACAAGCGATATCACATCCTATTTTCTTTGGAAAAAGTGTTACTGGAAAGTATCCGTGGCCTTTTACTGGGTATTATCGTGTTGAAGGTACACCGCCAAATACTTTGTCAAAGCTTGAAAGAATGAACTCTGCAAAAATACTAGCAACTTTTCTCCGCTCTCTCCATGACTTTCCTGAAGAAAAAGCTAGATTGTTAGGTGTACCGTTTGATGAACTAAAACGATTAGATATTAGGAAAAGAAAGCCGGTTGCAGAAAAATATATAGATCAAATAAAAACGCTAAAATTATATGATCAAGTCTCATCATTAATGTTATACATAGAGCAAGTTGATCATATTGATGTTGAGCCAAAAAGCACACTTGTACATGGTGATATTCATATTCGTAATATACTAGTAAATGAGAATAACACAGTTTCAGGGTTCATTGATTGGGGTGACGTTCATATCGGGCACCCTGCTGTTGATTTAAGTATTGTATATAGCTTTTTACCTCCTGAAGGCAGGAGCGTATTTTTTAGCCATTATGGAAAAGTTGATGAAGAAACTTTATTGTTAGCAAAATTTAAAGCTGTATTTACGACAATCATACTTCTTATGTACGGTTATGATCACAATGATAGGAAGTTAATTGAGGCAAGTAAACAAAGTCTTGATCTAATTTTTTGTGAAGAAAATACTTGAACGTTGTCTAGATCTTAAAAAAATGGAGGTTAAAAAATGAACAACTCAGCCTTACTTATTATTGATGTACAAAATGGTATGTTTTCTGAAAAAGACCCAGTTTACAAAGCCTCATGTCTATTAAAAACATTGAAACAACTAATTTTACGAGCTAGATCGATATCTGTACCAATCATTTACATTCAACATAATGGACGTGAAGGACATCCGTTGGAATTAGGAACACAAGGTTGGGAAATCCATTCAGCAATAGAGCCGACGGCTACTGATGAAATCATTCAAAAAACTACACCAGATTCATTCTTTCATACAAGCTTAGCTGAAAAACTAGCGGAAAATAAAATAAATCATCTTGTTATTGCAGGAATCCAATCCGATATTTGTGTAGACACAACTTGTCGACGAGCTTTTAGTAGGGGGTTTGATATTACGTTAGTTTCTGATGGGCATAGTACTTGGGGATCGAATGAGTTAACAGCTCAACAAATTATTGATCATCATAATGGTGTATTACAATGGTTTGCAAAAATAGCAAGTGTAAAAGAGATTCATTTTTCTTAGAACTTAGAAATCATCTAAGTTCTTTTTTCATGCACGTTATAGAATTTGAAGGATTTTACAATTATGTGTCGAATTGTATATAAATTAGGAAGGGGATAAACATGACAAAAAGAAAATTAACCATTTTAGTACCTATTTTTATAGTTATTATTATAGTTATAGCAATAGGAGCATTTTTATATGTTCGAGAAACAACAGAGACAACAATGAATAACGACGAACCTATGAATGAAAATAACATAGAAAGCGAGATAGTAGAAGAAGCTGACACCCAAGATGAGCAAGTAGAAGAAGCTGACAATCAAAATGAGCAGGTTGAAGAAATTGAGGAGCCAACATATAATGTTCTTGCACCTTTGCCGGGTGCTTCAGCTGATTACGACATTTCGTTAACTTTAGATGATCAAGGCGTTTTTCATATATCATCAACAATTGATGTGGAAAATCTTTCAGATGATGTTTGGCACGATGTAGCCTTTTATTTAGTTCCTAATGCCTTTATCGAAGAAAATAAACCAGAATTCATAGAGGGCAAAGCGGAAGTGTCAATCTTGTCAGTGGATCAAAATGGACAAGAGGCTACGTATGACTTACATAATAATAATTTGTTTATTCAACTAAATGAAGAAATAAACTCGGGACTAACTTCAACGATTTCTATAGACTACACACTAGAAATACCTGAAAAGGGCCTTCGCCTCTCTCAAAAAAACGGCAATTATTATTTAGCACATTGGTATCCAATGATAGCTCACTATCAAGAAGGCTGGAATATTGAGAATTATATGGCGAGAGGAGAATCTTATCATACCCCATACGGGAATTACACGATTTCTTATAAGTTACCAAAGGAATACTTCGTTGTAAGCTCTGCACCAGATGGTGAAGCAAAACCTTCTACCTCTGGAACGCTTCATGGAGAAAAAATAAAAGATTTCTATATAGGCATATTAGAGCCTAATGAATGGCTAACAACTTCCATTAAGGTAAATGATACAAATTTACGTTTATTTGTACCTGTTGATGCTGATGACCTCTTACAAGAAGGTATGAAAGAAGCTGAAAAAGGCTTTAATTATTTTGAAAAGAACATTGGTGATTATCCATTTGAAGAATTAGATTTGATTGGTAACGATGGTGGGATGGAATATCCAAATGTAGTGGAAGTGTCTGATGCTCTACGTGAACAATCATTGCATACAATTATTCACGAAATTGCACATCAATGGTTTTATTATCTCGTTTCAAATGATCCATATCATGATGCATGGTTAGATGAAGGAATGACGGAATTTGCAACGACTGTATATTTTTATGAGCAAACAAAAGATGAAGACTTTAGTTTTGAATTTGCAAAACGCGTATCAACTTTAAATGAAACCGAAGAAAAAGTTAATTTAAGTTTAGATGAATTTACTAATAGTTATACGGGAACACTATACGGGAAAGTGCCCCTTGAGTTATGGGCGTTCTTCCAAACAAACGGAGGGCATGAAGAAGCTGTTAAGTTTTTATCAGCATATTATTCGGAGTTCCAATACGAATATGTTACGACTACAAAATTTGTTTCATTTTTTAATGCTTATTTTCAGAAGGATTATAGTGATTTTTTAGCTAACTGGCTAGAATTTTAAGCGGAGCACGGAATCTATATGATGAGATTCCGTGTTTTTTACGGTTGCTTTGGCATTGATTTGTTGCTTTTACTACTAAAATAAACAAATAAACGAAGCATTCGTGGCTTCTTTGCTCATTTAAATGGAGATCAATTGCATAAATTTAGTTGCTGCTGTCCTAAATTAGTCTCAATAGCACAATTTTCTTATTAATTAAGGTAGAGTGAAGTGATTATTTTGACTGGAATTGTATACTTCTATTGCTTTAATGGGCTAAAATTTGATATTATCAGTATATTGTGAACGGTCGAACAACCAATGGAGGTGACTTTATATGTCAAGGATTTCAGTCGATCAAGTGAAGCACGTAGCAAACTTAGCACGATTAGCGATTACAGAAGAGGAAGCAGCGAGGTTTACGAATCAGCTTGATGCAATTATCTCTTTTGCTGAAGAGTTAAATGAACTTGATACAACAAATATTGAACCAACTTCTCACGTGTTAAGCATGACGAATGTTTTACGAGAAGATGTTGCAAAAGAAGGTTTACCTATCGATGAGGTGTTAAAAAATGCGCCTGATCACAAAGGTGGACAAGTACGTGTGCCATCAATTATAGAATAAGGAGGGGCGAGGCATGTCATTATTTGATCATAAAGTATCAGAATTACATAAACTTTTACACAAAAAAGATATTACAGTTACAGATCTTGTTGATGAGTCGTATAAACGAATTAACGAGGTTGAAGATAAAGTCAATTCCTTTTTAACATTAAATGAAGAAAATGCACGTGCATATGCGAAACAATTAGATGAAGCGATTGGGAATAAGGATGAATATGGCCTTTTATTCGGACTTCCAATAGGACTTAAGGATAACATCGTCACAAAAAATCTTCGTACAACATGCGCGAGTAAAATCCTAGAAAACTTTGATCCGATTTATGATGCTACTGTTGTTAAAAAGTTATATGATGCTGAAACAGTTACAATTGGTAAGTTAAATATGGATGAATTTGCGATGGGATCTTCGAATGAGAATTCTGGTTTTCATGTAACAAGAAACCCGTGGAATACTGACCATGTACCTGGAGGTTCAAGTGGTGGCTCAGCAACTGCAGTTGCAGCAGGTGAAGTACTATTTTCACTTGGTTCTGATACGGGAGGATCAATACGTCAGCCAGCAGCATTTTGTGGAGTTGTTGGATTTAAACCGACATATGGTAGGGTGTCTCGCTTTGGCTTAGTAGCTTTCGCATCATCATTGGATCAGATCGGACCAATTACACGTACTGTAGAGGATAACGCTTATTTATTACAAGCAATTGCAGGGCATGATCAAATGGATACTACTTCCGCTAACGTTGAAGTGCCAGATTTTATATCTTCCTTAACTGGAGATGTAAAAGGGTTGAAAATTGCTGTTCCAACTGAATATATTGGTGAAGGTGTATCTGAAGATGTTCGTAAGTCAGTTCTCGAAGCGCTAAAAGTTCTTGAAGGCTTAGGTGCTACATGGGAAGAAGTCTCACTTCCACATTCAAAATACGCATTAGCTACGTATTACTTACTTTCGTCTTCTGAGGCTTCGGCTAATCTTGCACGCTTTGATGGGGTGCGTTATGGTTACAGAACGGATAATGCTGAAAGCTTAATCGACATGTACAAGCAAACTCGTAGCGAAGGCTTTGGCGAAGAAGTAAAGCGACGTATCATGCTTGGTACGTTTGCACTAAGCTCAGGATATTATGACGCATATTATAAAAAAGCGCAGCAAGTTCGGACATTAATTAAAAAAGATTTTGAAGATGTGTTTGAAAAATTTGATGTGATTATAGGCCCTACAACGCCAACACCAGCATTTAAAATAGGCGAAAATATTGAGGATCCATTAACGATGTATGCCAATGATATTCTCACAATTCCAGTGAACCTTGCAGGAGTACCAGGTATTTCAATTCCATGTGGACTCTCAAACGGGCTTCCGCTAGGCTTACAAATAATCGGTAAACACTTTGATGAAGCAACGGTTTATCGTGTTGCACATGCATTTGAACAAGCAACTGACCATCATAAAGCAAAACCAGTATTGTAAGGGGTGAGAAGAAGATGAACTTTGAAACAGTAATAGGGCTTGAAGTCCACGTAGAACTAAAGACAAAATCAAAAATCTTTTCAAGTAGTCCGACTGATTTTGGTGCCCCCCCAAATACGCAAACGAGTGTAATTGACCTTGGTTACCCGGGTGTGCTACCTGTGTTGAATAAGCAGGCAGTCGAATTTGGAATGAAGGCAGCCATGGCACTAAATTGTGAAGTAGCAACACATACTAAATTTGACCGTAAAAATTATTTTTATCCGGATAATCCAAAGGCTTACCAAATCTCTCAATTTGACAAACCAATAGGAGAAAACGGTTGGATTGAAATAGAAGTAAACGGTCAAAAGAAAAAAATTGGCATTACCCGCTTGCATTTAGAAGAAGATGCAGGAAAATTAACACACTCTGGGGGCGGCTATTCATTAGTTGATTTCAACCGTCAAGGAACGCCACTTGTAGAGATTGTTTCAGAACCAGATATTCGTACACCTGAGGAAGCATATGCATATTTAGAAAAACTAAAATCCATTATTCAATTTACTGGAGTGTCAGATTGTAAAATGGAAGAAGGCTCACTGCGCTGTGATGCTAATATTTCATTGAGACCTATTGGGCAGAAAGAATTTGGTACGAAGACAGAACTGAAAAACTTAAACTCATTTGCTTTTGTTCAAAAGGGTCTTGAATTTGAAGAAAGACGCCAAGAAGCAGTGTTACGTTCTGGTGGAATTATTGAGCAAGAAACACGTAGATATGATGAAGCAAGTAAAAAGACGTTGCTCATGCGCGTCAAAGAAGGTTCTGATGACTATCGTTATTTTCCTGAACCAGATTTAGTTGCTTTACATATTGATGACGAATGGAAGGAACGCGTACGTTCTGAAATTCCAGAGCTCCCAGACCAAAGGCAAAAAAGATATGTAGAAGAACTTGGGTTACCTGCCTATGATGCACAAGTACTTACACTAACTAAGGAAATGTCTGACTTTTTCGAAGCTACCGTTAACCACGGCTCGGACGCTAAGCTTGCTTCAAACTGGATGATGGGTGAAATATCCGCTTATTTAAATGCTAATCAGCAAGAAATCACTGATATAGCTATTTCCCCTGAAGGGTTAGCAAGCATGATCAAACTAATAGAAAACGGTACAATTTCATCAAAAATTGCTAAAAAAGTCGTTAAAGAGCTTATCGAAAAGGGTGGAGACGCCGAGAAAATCGTTAAAGAAAAGGGCCTCGTTCAAATCTCTGATCCAGCCCAGCTTACTCCTATTGTTGTTGAAGTGCTTGATGCAAATCCACAATCAGTTGAGGACTTCAAAAGCGGGAAAGAAAAAGCCATTGGCTTCTTAGTTGGACAAATTATGAAAAAAACAAAAGGTCAAGCGAATCCACCAATGGTCAACAAACTGTTGATGGAAGAAATAAAAAAGAAATAAGATATTACAAACACTCTTCAACTAATGCTTGAAGAGTGTTGTTTTGTTATAATAGAATTTATATGGAAAAATATGTATGCAGGATGAGGAGTTTACATTAGTAAGGGGGAGAATCAGTTGAAGTTTAATACGATTCCATTTCTAAAGGATGCTAAAAATGCAAAATTAATTCATGAAGGCTTTTCTGAAGATGAAAAATGGAAAATTGATGAATGTTATTTATTGAGATTCTATCCTAAGAGCAATATAGAAACTTTGACTTGGCAAGCTAATTTAATCGAGCAAGCATATGAGTCTGGTTGTCAGGTTCCAAATGTATATGATTTAGGTGTATGGGAAGAAATACCTTATATGATTGTTGATTATGTAAAAGGTAAAAATGCAGAATTGATGATGGATAAGTTAACAGAAGATGAGCAGTATGAACTTGGTAAGGAAGTGGGGGAGCTGCTTACTAAATTACATGCTGTACCTATTGCTGAGTCTTCAGTATGTTGGGAAGAGCTTTGGACAAAACGTGTTGAACGACTTTCACCACAATATAAAGAGATTTTTCAAAGTTCGTCAAGACACCTTTCAGTTCTGGACTTTATTAAGGACAATCTAGTATTAATGGCTAATCGCCCTGTTGCTATTCAACATTACGATTTACATCCTGCAAATATAATCGTTAAGCACAAAAAGCTTGTTGGTATGATTGATTGGCAGAAAATCACTATTGCTGACCCTTATCATGAATTTTATAAAATGGAGTATTTCACAACACCTATTAGTCAAGCATACGCTCGTGGTATCATCGATGGCTATCATCAGGATGGTGTGCCAACATTATTTTGGCAACTTCATCGTTTATATGCAGCGATACATATTATTTCTGCTGAAGTATGGGGACATCAAGTTGCTTTAGATCAAAAGGATAAACTTATGCGCCATACACTTAGAACGCTAGATGAATGGGACGATTTCAAAAGAGAGATTCCTAGTTGGTATAATAGCAATCATTAAAGAGATTAATAATGATATATTAGGTAGTTTAGTTATATTTTTTTGCATGTTTAATTAACATGAACATCAAAACTAACTTGTTTAATACATTCTCTTCGTAATTACACATATACAAATATCCGTAACTTCTAATTTACGTGTTTAGTACTTTTAAGGAGCGCTGTTTTACATACAGTTGTTTCTTTCCATACTTATAAACTATCTTTCGAGATACCTTGTTAACTTTCTGAATTTAAGAGTCCGGTTACAAAGGCTGTTTTCGCTTGTTTATTGCTTTTCGTTCTTAGATATATGAACGTACATCTAGCGTTTCTTTACTATTTTTACAATTGTTGAAGTTTCATAAAACTCAAACAATAAATTTTACGAAACGACCCTTAATAAAAGTGTCTATGATAAACATGAAATCTGCTTGGAGATAATAAAATGTATTATCAAATAGTCCTTTAAAGGAGGCTACGATTAAATTGGATCAAAAAGAAGTTTTATTAGAACAAATGATAACTTGTCATGAGCAAAAGAATTGGTTTGTACCACTTACTGTTGCCCTTGAAGGGGTTTCAGCGGATCAGGCTATGTGGAAAGAAGGGGACAGCAACTCCATATGGGAAATAGTTAACCATTTAACTTTTTGGAATGAGCGATATTTGAAGTTTTTTAAGGGAGGTCCACTACCTCAAGGTAAAGTCGTTAATGATGATACGTTTGATTTGTCTAAGGTGAATGATTCTAACAAAGAATGGGTAGCTGCCGTATCTCATCTTTGTAACATCATGTCTGAATGGATAGCTGTCGTGAAAGAAAGTGATCAAGATAAACTTTATAGCATAGCGCATATTGAGTCTGGTACATCATGGTCTTCAATGATAGCTAACTTCAATACTCATAATGCATATCATATTGGCCAAATTGTTCAAATACGAAAGATACAAGGGATATGGGATTCATCAGCTGGAGTCAACTAAATTTCTAAAATTAAGCTGTTCTCATTTACACCTTTTGTTAAGGTAGTTGTGTGTTGATGGGGAATATTGTTATTTTTAAGGATGAAAAACAGCTAAACTTTGTGACAGTAGGTCTAAAATCAGTATCTCCATAAAATGGTAAGAGTGCCAAAATGCCGACGCTGATACATAACCACTATCTGCATAAAGAATAGCTGTTTTTATATTGGAACTGGGAATGTAAATTTCTTTGAAAGTTACTAATGCCATCTTCAATATGTTTTACAAGTCAAATAAAATTCC
Organism: Nanhaiella sioensis; assembly: GCF_046557775.1. Classification (NCBI taxonomy): domain Bacteria; kingdom Bacillati; phylum Bacillota; class Bacilli; order Caryophanales; family Bacillaceae; genus Nanhaiella; species Nanhaiella sioensis. The sequence continues at coordinate 1,743,465 of NZ_JBKAEG010000001.1, read as the reverse complement.
CATGAGAGAATAGATGATTACAGTTGAAAATAAGATAGTCATATGGAAAAGAGAAAATATAAACATTGACTTTGCCCATTTTTCCGAATCCATTCTTTTATAACCATAAATACTTAAAACAAGCCATGAAATACTTAACAGAAGTGCCACGAGCATTAACCCGGTGCTTAAAGATACGAAAAGAAAACTAATTAAAATTAATACAACTAAGTAGACATTTGTTTGTATATATGTTCTTTTAACTCCTTTGATTACTGGAAGCATTGGAACATTTGCAGCTTGATATTCACTGTGTTTCCGAATAGCAATAGCATAGAAGTGAGGCATTTGCCAAATAACTGTAATGACAAAAAGACCGAGAATAGCAGGGTGTGTAACATCTGGATAAATAGCAGCCCAACCTATAAGTGGAGGCATTGCTCCAGAAATACTTCCAATTTCTGTATTGTAAATTGTTCTTCTTTTGCTCCACATCGTATAGGGGACAACATAAAAAAACAAGCCCAAAAACCCGAGAAGTGCTGCTAATGGAGTCGCTAATGATAATATTATTATTCCAATGATGGACATGAAGCTACCTAACCATAGAACGGTCTTAGGCTGTATTTCTCCTGTCACAGTAGGTCTGTTTTTTGTTCTTTCCATTATTGAATCAATATCTCTGTCATACAAGTTATTAAAAGCTCCAGCCGCACCCATTACTAAAATAGAACCGATGGTAGCATAAATTATTTCTGGTACTTTCTCAATGAGACTCAATTGATACGTATATAAAGCCAATGTCAACCCAGCAAACATAGGAAACAGATTGGATTTTATAATCCCAGTCTTAACAGTTTGCGCTAAAATTTCCGATAATGTACGCTTTGACATTGTTAAGTTTTCTTCCTTATTCATGATGACCCTCTTCTCTTTGAACTAGATGATCTGAATGTTTATTACTATACTCGAGAATAACATGATTGATGTTGATCTACAAAATTAAAAGCTTACATTTTACATTTCATATTGAATTTACAAACTAATTGGTATGTTTGTCAAGAGAAGGGAGTTATAACTTATCTATTTGAAAAATGGTTATGTTATGCAATGTTATCATTTTGCAAGAGTGTACTCTGCTGGTGAAAAAATTACGATGACGGTAAGGTCTTTTTTTATGTCATAAAATTGATGTTTCACATTTTTCTCTACAAATACAAAAGATCCGTCCTTAACTGTAAAGTGATTCTCACCGACGAACATTTGTGATTCACCACTTATGATAAAATAAAGCTCATCCTCTGTATGTGGTTGTTGAGTATCAATCTCACCAGCTTTTAGCTCATATATACCTACACTCATTGAAGAGGTATTAAAAAACTCATTATATGAGTGTTCTGAGCCTTTGAATTTATTCATCAGCTCCTGTAGGTTAAATATATTCTCCATTTCGAATCAGCTCCTTATTAATAACTTATTATTCTGAATATTCTATAATATATTAATGAATTTTACAATTACATCTATATTTAAAATGAAAAACGAATATTAGAAGTTAGTTTGTTTTTCGTAATTGTTATTATTTGGGTTGTGAAAGGGGAGAATTCTACGTTTTTGTAAAGGCTGTTTTCTAAATGGTATTAATTTAATAACAACAGCAACAAAGTTAAAAAAGCCTTAGCAATCGATGTTTTCGCATTAATTGTTGTTTGTCGTAAATTGAGCTAAATACGATTTTGATTAACGTTCGTGGCATTTTTTCTATTTTTAAAATCTATGTGCACTCATAAAACTCATCATACTGCCTATTTTAAATTACAATATCAACAAAGTTAAAAAAGCCTTAGTAAATGTAATACAATGTTAACGCGATCGATAAGAAATGATAATATGGTTTCTATCGTTCAACTTATAGGAATGGATGGAGGAAAATAAATGAGCTTGCCAAATTGTCCGAAATGTAATTCACCATATACGTACGAAGATGGGATTCTACTAGTGTGCCCAGAATGTGCTCATGAGTGGAGTTCTGAGGGAGACGTCGAAAATAATGAAGATCAGAAGGTGATTAAAGATTCGAATGGGAATGTCTTGAAAAACGGTGATTCTATAACAGTCATTAAAGACCTTAAAGTTAAAGGTAGCTCATTAGTCGTAAAGATGGGGACCAAAGTAAAGAACATTCGTCTAGTTGAAGGAGATCATGATATTGATTGTAAAATTGATGGCCTTGGGGCTATGAAGTTAAAATCAGAATTTGTTAAAAAGGTATAGTGACACACAGCAGCAATATTGAACATTACATAAACATTCAGGTATATGATGTGGCTGTTAAAATGGAGACAAGTTATTAAAAAAAGAGAAGGAAACTCCAAGTGGAGTTTTCTTCTCTTTAAATGGATATTTCACTTGACGGTTTCCTGTTGTTTTTTACATGTTTAAGCTCAGCAACGATCATGAAGCTGACAATAACAAGTAGGAGCCAAGAGCTGATTTTTCCAATATGCACAATCTCCCATGTCTGTTCTTGATTCGGATACGCCCATGCACCAAAAAAGGTAGCGATATTCTCTGCAATCCAAATAAAAAATCCTATTAGGATAAAAGAAAGTGCTAGAGGCATTTGATAAATTGTTTTGTTAACCGTAAAGGATACGAATGTTTTAAGGAAAACAAAGAGAATTGTAAGCTTTAATACCCAGCGAACATCAAAGATGAAGTGATGTGTGTAAAAATTAAAATAGATTGCAGCTCCTAAAATGATTACAATCCATGAAGGAGGCCAACTGTTCAATTTTAAATCAAATCTCCTCCATGCCTGACACATATAACTAGCTACACTTGCATACATAAACCCGCTATACAGAGGAACACCGTATATTTTTGTAACTGCGTTCTCAGGGTAAGACCATGATCCCATATGAACCTTATATAACTCAAGAGCAAGTCCAATTAAATGGAAAACAAAAATAACTTTAACTTCATCTGCAGTTTCATACTTAAATATTACTAATAAAATTTGAGTTATTACGCAAATGAGCAGTATAAGGTCATATCGAGCAATAAAGGGAATTTCAATAAATTTTGTAAGTGCAAGGGAAAGAAAAATAATAACGGGAAAGACGCAGGACCGTGCCTGTTCAAAACCAAAATAGAAAAAGTTACGTAAATGTTTCATATATAAAGCACCTCATAAAACCCCAGTAATATAGTTGTAAGTATGGGTGGAAATGAAAAAAAAATCTATAGTAATAATTGGTTATATATACTAATACTGGTTATTAATCGTAATAGTATCATAGATGACTGCAAAGTACGATACACTTAGTAACAAGTTAGTGAAGTTAAGTTAATTTCTAGTTAACTATCTATGCAAAAACGACAAGAAACAGCCCCGATTTTTTTCTTTAAAGGCTGTTTTCGTATTGATTGTTGTTTTTCGTACAACAAGAGTTCGTGACAGCTTTTCCTCTGTACAACGAAGACTAACAATAAAGACGACTGTTTATGGTAATGATAACAATAACACCAAAGTTTACGAAAAGAGTCTTATATGGAGCTACGAATCGTTCTATGTAATGGTTATGTCGTAGGTGTGTGATTAAGAATAACGTAAATTGATGCGCAGGGAGTAACTTGTATGTTATTTCTCTATCTCAATGAATTCTCTAAGTAACTTCCAATTGTTTTCTTCTCGTCTCCAAATAAACATGCATTTCGCATATGCAGGTGAACCATTTATTATGCTAACCTTTTTGCCTAAAATGATATGTTCATCTCCATTATTACGTTCTGTAATAGAAAGGGGTTCCAATGTCATTTCAGTATTCTCATCATATTGTTGTAAGGCTGCATTAATATCATAATTGTAGTCATATTGTTCGGGATGATTAAGGTTTGAATTTCCCCAAAACCCTATAAAATTTTTTGACAAATATTTTCTAATGTCATCTCCATTTTTACTTTTAAATCCCTCATTCCAAGACTTATAATATCGGTCCAACACTTCTTGAATGGTATCCATAGCATTCCCTCCTTATAAAATGATACGTATTAAATTTCAATAAAGACACAATTAATCCTTCAATAAATGTTCGACATGATATGTCAAGCTCTACTTTCTCGTGCAACTGATGCTAGCTTTCGTATCCGAGATTACTAGAAAAATGAATGGTCAATAAAAAGGGTTTTATGATCATTTTGTTAATGTGCAGGAATTAAAACATCATGAATCGAAGCATATTTTATAGAGTAATATGCAATTTAATTGTAGGAAAAATAGGATTGGAAGTTGATAGACGTAAATGATCGTGCAATTTCGATTGTAACTAAGCTAAGCAGGTGTTAAGGAGGATAAGATGTGTAAAGATTATATAATTAAGAAAAAATTAATGTTAACTGACTGGAGTCAGTCATTAAATAATATGAGAGAGGAATTATGGCTCAAGCCTATTAAAAAGGGGTCTTGGGCTACAGCTGACATTATCTCTCATTTCAAGTTATGGGATATATTTTTAATAGAGAATAGGCTCTGTTATTTAGTGGGAGGAGAAGCTTTTCCAAAAATAGAAGTTGATGTTGAAGGTATGAATAAAAAAGCTTCTGACTATGCTAGGTCGGGTATTTTAAAGAATGATTTAATAGGTGAATTTATTTCAGTTCGTAAAGAATTGGTTTCTATAATAAATCATATTCCTGTAGAAAAATTTAATCAACCATGTAAAGGTAAAGAGCATTTAACTTTATGTGATTATCTTTCAAGCATGGTAGATCATGATATACATCATAAAAAACAAATTGATGATTTCTTAGCAATGTCGTTGTGAAAAGCCTAGCTATTAGGATGGTTATATAAATCAATCAAATATACTCCGATAAAAGAGTATATTTGATTGATTCTGCTAATCTTTTTTACTTAATCGATATTCATCCTCTAACATACTCATTAAAATAGCATCATGGTATTGATGATCGTAATATAGTCTGTCCCGTTGTATACCCTCTTTTTTAAACCCCAATTTCTCATAAACATGTAATGCTCGTTTGTTAAACGAAAATACCTCCAGTTCGATACGATGAAGGTTTAATAGTCCGAATCCGTATTCCAACATTAAGGAAATCGCTTCACTTCCGTAACCTTTACCTTGATGTTGATCAGCATCTATAGCAATGCGTATGCTAGCACTGCGGTTAATAGTATCAATATCCTGTAAGGCGATGTCACCGATTATGTCATCCGAAGCATTTAGTGCAATTAATAAAATAATTGATGAAGAATCTCCGGATTTGCTCTCAATATAGCTATTAATTTCTTTTCGTGTATAACTCCTCTGTGTACCTGTTAGTCTTCTTGTTTCTGAGTTATATAGCATGCGGAAATATATTTCACTATCCTCTACATCCAATGGGCGTAAATAAACTTTATTTCCAGTTAAGAAGCGAACTGGGGGCTGTTGATTTGATGTCATAGTCTATTCCTCCTTGTTCATTTAGCAAGAGTATATCAGTAAATTGTATATATAAAAATGTGCAGTTTATAATAATTGAAAAGGACAGATGTGGAAGAAGGATGATTAGATGATACTGCTCCCAAAATTAGATGAAAACAGTAACATGCCTCTTTATGTTCAGATATATGAATATATGAAGCAAGAAATTGTCGGTCAAACTATTACAGAAAATACGCGTCTTCCATCTATTAGAAAGATGGCAGATTTACTTGCTATTAGTACGACGCCAGTAGAGCTTGCATATCATCAGCTTATAGATGAAGGTTACATTATTAGTAAACCCAAGAGTGGATATTATGTTAAAAGCCTACCGAATACAATATATGATAATCAAGTTAATCTTTTTGATACTGCAAAAGTAAAAGGTTATACACCAAAACAAGTCTATAAATATGATTTTCATTTATCGAAAAATGATTTTAATGCATTTCCTTTTCAAACGTGGCGTAGACTTTTTAACCAGGTTATGCGCCATGAAAACAAAGATTTACTTTTTTATGGAGATCCACAAGGAGAAGAAGGGCTGAGAAATGAAATTGCAAAATATTTGTATCAATACAGAGGGGTTCAATGTTCTTCAGATCAGGTTGTCATAGCAGCAGACCAATATGCCCTGCTCAATTTTATTAGTCAAATGCTACAAGAATATTCTTTAAATGTTGCAGTTGAAAACCCAGGGTATATTTTATTTCGATCCACTTTTAAGCAGCAAGGCTTTCAAATTTCACCAATTGAATTAGAGAAAGATGGGATTAGCCTTCAGCATTTATATGATAGTAAGTCAAGAATCGTTTGTGTTTCACCTTCACATCAGTATCCACGTGGTATGATCATGCCTGTCTCGAAACGCCTCAAATTGCTAGAATGGGCAAAACAACATGATGGCTATATTATTGAAGATGACTACGATGGTGAGTTTCGTTATCATGGAAGACCAATACCGTCATTACAAGGGTTACTACCCGACACAAATGTTATTTATTTAGGTGGTTTTTCGCAAGTGTTAGCCCCAGCCTTTTGTATTAACTATATGGTGCTGCCAAAAAAACTAGTTTCTACATTTCACTTAATACAGCAGCGGCTATTATTTGAACAATCATCTTCGCCAATTCACCAAAAAACGCTAGAGGTTTTTATAAAGGAAGGCTATTTAGCTAGACATATTGCCAAAATGAGAAATATTTATAGAAAGAAACACGACAAGACAATAATTGCGATTCAAACTCATTTTGGAGAAAAAGCAATTATCTTAGGTGAAGATGCAGGCTTTCATCTCTTAATAAAGGTTCATAGCGCAAAAACGGAAAGAGAGCTTATTGATTTAGCAAAACATGCAAGTATAAATATTGCCTCAGCTACATTCACTTGGTTTCAATCACCAAAAGAAGAACGAAAGGAATTTATTTTAGGTTTTGCTAGCATGGACATAGATGATATTGAACCAGGTATTAAATTGCTCAGTGAAGTTTGGCTGAAGTAAAAAAATAAGGCTCTTTTCGTAAACTTTTTTTACTAAAAACTGACAGTATGATGAGTTTTATAAGAACTCATCTTTTTTATAATAGAAAAGATGACACGACCGCTAGTAGTAGTAGACGTGCTTAGATCTAAATAGAAAAGCAACAATCAATGCAAAAACAGCAAAACTAATATGGAAAATGACACATTGTCGGATACAAAACTTAATCAAAATGAAAATCAGAATACTTTATTTCTTTGCTGTTGTTCCAAGAAAAGTCTAAATTGTACTCATTTCTTGCATGGCTTGAATTATTTATTATGGGTCTGATATTGACCTTTATTCCACTTGTTATGCGTACCCTATTCAGACACTATAGAAAAGAATGATATAAAATAAATTATAGATATAATAGAAATTATGTTGTACTAACTTTCTTACAAAGTGACTCCTCAAATAAAATAGGTCAGCTGTATGGATGCTAGTCCAAGAAGTATATCAAGATTATTAATATAATTTATAATAATTACTATATTTTTTAGGAGAGAAAAGCCATATGGACACCTATTTATATACAATGACTATGATATGTTTTATGTGTATGATGATAGTGATGATAGAAGTAGATACCAGTATATTTGACCCTCGATCTAGTTTTGGTTTAAACTTCACTAGAATAATGGACGTATCTTGAAAGAAAAAAGAACTAATAGTGAATTTAATAAACACAATGATTAGTGAGTCGATTAGTTCCAGTTCTTCAGAAATGAAAAATTGGAACTTTTGTTATTTTACATAATCAGGAATCTACTTTGCGGTATATCGTAGCTTAGCTCCCTTTACATATTTTTCAAAAGCTTGTACATCACTCTATACGAACTTGAGTATTGATACATATAATATGATAAGGGTTGGATTAATCATAACATGGGCACCTATGGTATAATTGGAATACAATGACGAATTTCTAAGGGTGGTCGGCTTCATTCCCTGAAAGGGGGTGAGGCGTATGACGGTATTTGAAGCGTTGATGTTGGCAATTGCATTTTGCGGGCTGATTATTTCGGTACTGTCTTTTAATAAAAACGACAAAAAATAGACCACCCTTAACTCTTTAGCGGGAGCGATTGGGTGGTCTATCTCGATTTATCAGCCGATCCTCTTGGAATCGTCTATTGTATCGACCGTCGGTGTTACAGCACCTTCGGTCTTTCTTATTGTATGCATTTACTGCTTGTCTATGATTAGAATATCATAATTGTTGGAAAATGTACAATTCACATAGACATCTGCACATTTTAGTCACGTTATATATGTTAGTCCAATCTTCTATAGTTAATAACCATAAATATAAAGTGAAAATAATTATAGAAGGTGAAAATAATAATGAAAGATAAAGATTGTAAATATAGAGTTGTCACACCTTCACCACTAGGACTACCAAGGACTCCTAAAATTGTTAGTTTTCGGGCGGAAAATAACGCTTTCCAGACAGTGAATGCTGATGATACAGACGTAATCATGTTTCCATCTGTACTCTATGATTGTGTAACGCCACCAGGTAATTATGACCCAGCGACATCAGCATTCACTGCACCATGTGATGGTATTTACCATTTCACTAGCTCTGCTTTTTTAAGCGCTAGTATAGGAACGAGTGCCTTGATTTTTATAGTGAAGTTAGTGGGTGTAAATCAAATGATTATCGCTTGCGATTCGATTAGATTTACAGGGGATTTAGAATCGGGTTGTGTAAACGTAAGTACTTCAATTAACTTACTTTGTGGTGAACAAGTACAGGTTCAACTAAGTGCAAGTTCAGGTAATGTCACAATTGATCAGAATACTGATGAAAACAGACCAACTTGCTTCACTGGAGAGATTGTCAATGATATGTGCCCATAATTGAAATTGAAGGAAGCTGGCGTAAAAGGTCAGCTTCTTTGTATATCAATGAATACCATATTCAATTCTAGTTTATATAATAGCAACTATAGGAACTTGTTTAAAAATACATAATTAACATAGACTTCAGTACATTTTAGTCACGCTAAGCATGTTAGTCCAACCTTTCTATAGAAAATGACCATAAAATAAAGTAAAAACAATTATAGAAGGTGAAAATAATTATGAAAGGTAAAGATTGTAAATGTAGAGTTGTTCCACCACCACCTCAAGGACCTCAAGGGCCACCAGGGAAACAGGGGGCTCAAGGACCACCAGGGCCACAGGGACCTCCCGGTAATCCTTTATCTTATGGTGTTTTACGTGATGATCAAGACCCATTTTCGGTAGTTGATGGGGATCGAATTATTCCACTAGGCGGATATAATATGCCAGGTCCTTTTAATATGACAACTCTTAATCCTGCTGCGGGTTCGATAACTGTGCAAAATAGCGGAGACTATGAAATTTCATTTACTGTGCAAGCCTTGGACTTTGGCGCTAGTGCATCCCTTGATTTTCAAATTGAAATAACAATAAACAATATCCCACAGGCTGATACAGCAATTGGTGTAACCGATTCTAACCCTGAAACTCTAAATCTTACATTATCAAGGACTACCATTCAATTGCTAAACACTACTGATGTAATTTCTACTGTACTGTCAACCACAACACAAGGGCAATCAGTTACTTTTATACGACCTTCGCTGCAAATAACCCAATTATCTTAGAGAATGAAGATTTCCAGAAGCTGGCGATTGATAACTCCAGCTTCTTGTATATCCATGTATAGAATATTTACATAATAGCAACTATAGGAACCAATACATTTTCACAATCTTTGATATAGCAATGGTTTTTAAGATAAAAAATTTATCAAATATACATAATTTTATACATTGTTGATTTATCAACGTTTTGGTCAGAGGCAATTTAATTATTTCCCGAATTTCTTGCATATTTTTTATGTAAAAATGATGTCCAAATTTGTGTCCTTTTTCGCAATACTGCACTAAAGATTAAAAAACTACTCATTATTATGAGAAAATAGTTTAGTAGTGAAGGGAGATTCAAAATTGAAGGATATCAAGAAGCACGCTCAACTGATAGGTGAGTTGTACAAAAATCTAGCCTATCTAGAATCTATCATAGATAATACAGAGAATACCGAAAAGAATATTCAGCAAGCAGAAAACATACTAGATATGTATCATCAAGATATAGTCAAGCTTGACATCTACATAAAGACAAGAAAGAGAAAGAAGAAAAGGAAGAAGGAAAAAGGAAAAAGGAATTGAGAAAACATGCTGATGCGGTTAATAAGTATATTGAAGAGAATTTTTCAAGTGATGAAATTAAGATACAAAATTTTTCTATGCTGCATTGTGGAAAGCGAATCATTCTTGATGACCAAAGTGAAAAATTTATTTACTTCTGCCCAGTTGACAATAAAGTGAAAATTTCAGTCTTTTTTACATGTCCCAAAAATCATTCATCTTAACTCTACAATCAACCTTCCTAGCTGACTTTAATATTTTCCTCATAACATTTTGGCTAGGGATATAATTTTTATCGTTACATGCTTGACCCATCGTCTTCCTGTTAACTCCTGAATCCAAAGCTAGTTTTACATCATATTAGCACTTTTTTTACTGAAATAAATATATAACACAACCCAATACAATAGAATATCCGCGTATAAAATAGCAAATATTTGGTATTTTATGTTAATCTAGTAATGATTAATACTTAGATTGTCGGTAGTGTAAGAGCATGACGTGAAGGAGGGTAAAATGAAGTTTAACCATGTTTGTAAACTTGTATTAATATTTTCTTTCACACACATGTTACTATTACCAAGCAGCTCTTTTGCAACTGAGTGGGCGTATGAATTTGTCGTATGGAAAGGTTATTCGTATGAAGTGCTTGATGAAGCTGTGACGAATGTAAGTAGGAAAATAGGTAAAGTAACTAGATATTCAGATATGGAATCTTACTCAGGTAATTTTTCGAATGCTTATAAGGAAGGTACGAAATATTACGCTATTCAAGGTATAAGTACAGATGAAGCCATTGCAGTGCAAGTTGAAGATGGGGTTTATAAAAAAGCTGTTAGAAGAGGGGAACATAAGGGTGTTTCATCGCCAGCTTTATTTATTATAGGAGCTTTTGTGCTCCTTATCATTGGTGCATTCTATGTTGAAAAGAAGTTGAAGAAATGAAAAATTGTTATTGAATGATATAAAATTGTCACCTGCTTACATGGGGTGCGGTTAATAGAATTTATGGGGGTGAAGAAATGCCTTATATTAATCTTCAAATAACAAAAGGTGCAAGTCGAGAACAAAAAGAGCAAATCGTTAAAGATTTTACAGAAACTCTCGGTCGTGTATTAGGAAAAAAGCCCGAGCACACTCATATTGTTATACAAGAAATTGAAGATGAAAACTGGGGATTTGCTGGTGTTTTAACGGACGAATATCGCAAAAACACTTCACAGTAATCATTTCAATAGGCTGTTTTCGTATTAATTACTTTTGCTTTTCCTAATTAAAAGCTAATCATGAATATTTAGGGGGATCTTTTCACCTCTAAAGTACATCAATTAATCAAATGTAAGGGAAAAAGAAACAAAATTTACGAAAATAGCCTTTCAATAAAATGTTATAACTTCTTGTCCTTATATCTAGATCCAGTAATAACAAATATAATAAGTTCATTTGCAAAGCTGATCCTGTTACAAAATAGGAGTCAGCTTTTTTATTTGGTTGTTTTATTATTTGATTATTGTTGTTAGTAGGTTTGTTTGACTCGGTAGGAATCGTGTAAGCATTACTTAACGGTGTTATTTTAGTGCAGTTTGTACAAGGTAATATTACTATCTACACCATTATTTCCAAAAAAGTACATTTTTTTATTTTATATACTTGAAAGAAGTATATGTATGTGTTAAATTTATTTCATGAATAGAATAAGTTTAATAAAAGGTCATTTAGAAATGTGTGTACTGTCGATTTTGTCAAAGAAAAAAAGCTATGGGTATGAAATTATGAAGGAGTTAGAACAACACAATTTAAAATTGAAAGGAGTAGGCAGTATTTACCCAATATTGACGAAGTTAAAAGATCAAGAATGGGTAGATACTTATCGTGAAATGACAGATAGTGGTAAAGTTCGTGTGTATTATGAAATTAACGATCAAGGAGAATTGTATCTTCAAAAGAAAATTGATGAATGGTTACAGTTACAGAGTGATATTAAATCTTTACTAAATAGTGGATTAAAGGGAGAGGATTTTGAATGAAAATGGAATTAAGCATTGCAGAACAACAATATGTAAACAAAGTGCTTGATGAGTTAAAAAGGTACCAAATAAGCTCAAAAGAAAGAAGTCGTATTAAAGAGCAGCTTCTGGAACATATACAAGAAGCTCGTGAGCATGGTGATGATGCGATTAGTGAATTAGGAGATCCTGCTACATTTATTACTGATTTTTTGGAAGTCAACGGTATAGATTCAGCTGCTGGACTTAAACAAATACAACAAAGTAAACCAAAGAAAGGTATGTTATTTCCAATAGGAGTGCTTACCCTCATCGTAACCTATCTTTGTACACAGTTCATATTTTCTATGTCATTAACTAGAGCATTTGATCCAACATACTCGAATGATACGTTTAACTATAATATTTTATACCAGATCTCAGATAATACATGGTGGAATGCTATGCTAATGGTTTTTAGTCTTGCAATTTCCTTGTTATTGTCATTACTAGTAGTGGTTTATTTACGTAAAGTAAGATATAAGAGGTGAAGATATGAACGTAAGAAAAAGTATAGGTAAAGTTATACTGGTATCCTTATTACTTCATCTGTTTTTCTTCAATCAACAAGAACCTCGAGCTTTCGCAGAAGAAGACTTGAAGAATACGATCGGAAAATATGTAGAGTCTTACTTAGAGGAGCAACGAATACCAGGTGCTTCAATTGCAATTGTTAAAGATAAAGAACTATTTTTTTCGCAAGGCTGGGGGGTGACTGGAGAATCTGAGGAGGAGGTTACGACTCGAACTCCGTTTACTGTTGGATCAATTAGTAAATCCTTAACGGGCTTAGCGGTTATGAAATTAATTGAAGAAGGTACCGTTCAACTAGACGATCCTATTCAAATGTATCTTCCTTGGTTTTCCCTTAAAGATAAAGAAGCAGCATCTAAAATAACGATCGAGCAATTACTTACTCAAACGAGTGGTATAAGTACATACTCTGGCTTATTATTATCAGACCAAGGTTCTCAAGGTTTCAATGCGATTAAGAACAATGTGGAAAGTCTCTCAGACACTAAGTTAACAGCTACACCAGGAGAAAAACATCAATATAGTAATGCTAACTACTTAATTCTTGGTGCCCTTATAGAGGAAGTAACGAATCAAACATATAGTGAGTATATGGAAGAGCAAGTATTTTCGCCGTTAGGTATGAATAATGCTGCAGCAGATAATGATACAGCATATGAAAGAGGGTATTTAGCTGGGTACCAGTCATGGTTTGGAATTCCACGAAAAAGTTCAGTAACATATGATAATGGTGGAGCACCCTATGGGTACATCACGGCTAGTGCAGAAGATATGGTTCAATTCATACGTTTTCTCAGTCAACAAGATGGAAATTCATTGCTAAATGAAAAATATATGAACCTTTATTTAACTCCTCATGTTCAAACAGGTGATAATCGATTCTATGGTTTAGGTATTAGAATTTCAAACCCATATTCTGAGGATAAAATAGTATGGCATTCAGGTTCAACGCCTGATTCGCACTCTGAAGTATTTTATCTTCCTGAATCAAAGTGGGGTGGTGTCATTCTCACTAATAAAAATCATGCTTTAGAAGAAGTGGCACTTGTAAACCTAAAACAAGGAATGATAAACATTTTACATGGTGATGATCCAGTTGAGATATCGAAGTTCACTCCTATCTTGCAGTTGATTATATTAGGAATAGTTGTTCTATTAATTATGTTGTTTGTTTACCGATTAATTACCGTTAAATCAGTAAAAGTTCGACGAAGAAAAAGGTGGAGCATCATTGGTATGTTGCTATTAGTATTAGCATTTGCCATCAAGCCGGTATTTAGTTATAGCGTTGGATCACCTTGGCATTCAATTAAAGTATTCGGTCCGGACGTTGCGTTCCTTACTAATTTAATGATGATTCTTCTAGCATTGAACGGCATATTATCAATCTACATTTCTTTAAAATATAAGAGGTCGAAGGAACATGTAATAGCAGCATAGTTTTATCGATCAGAAGCTACGTCTTCCAGTCTCTCAAGTCATTTCGTCAAAGGGAACAGTGCCCTTGAAACGAAATGACTCTAAGGCATGTCGGAGAAGACCATGGTGCTTACGCTTTTCATACAGTCATTTATTTTAAAATAAACTGAACTAATTTTGTGCTTAGTTCTTCGTCAAGAGGCAAATTTGCATTTGTATATGTTGCAAGATTTCCTGTTCTATCAGCAGGAGCTTGTTTTAATATATGATTCATTCCTTCTATCATAAATAATTCAGCTTGAGGGTTTGCTTCTTTAAGCAGATGTGCTTCTTTTTCAGTTACTTGTATATCGTTTGTCCCATTTACAATTAATAGGGGTATGTTGAGTGAACTAATAATATCTACTGGATTATATGTAAACCAAGAAATTAAATAAGGTTGCACAGAAGGCCTAAATAAAGCACTTAATTCTTGAGAAACATCTGTTACTTGTTTTCCTTGCTTAAGTTGATTCAGAATATTTTTCGTTTCGTCCATTAATTTTGGCGGTAATTGTCCATCAAGTTGTTCGAGCAAGAGCTTATCGGCTGATTGCCCTACACCAGCTAAAGAAATAAATTTATCAACCGATGCTTCCTGTGCAGCTATCATTCCAATTAATGAACCTTCACTATGTCCAACGATATTTACTGAAGCAAATCGGCTATCTTTTTGGATATAATGAACAATCGCTACAACATCATTTACGTATGATTCGATTGTTAAGTCTTCTTCCTTGTTAACGAGGCCTGTATTATCTCCTACACCTCGTTTGTCATAGCGCAGAGTTGCAATACCACGTTCATTCAAGGCATCAGAGAGCATTTTTAGACTATTGTTCTTACCGTTTGCCCCGACTGTATTCCCATCTTTGTCTGTAGGACCAGAACCCGCAATAATAATAGTAATAGGTAGAGAATCCGTTCCCTCTGGTATGTCGAGAACAGCTGTTAAAGTACCATTTTTAACTGGAATTGAAAGTGTGTTTTTCTCTATTGACCCGTTTTTTAGCTGTTCTTCAGATTGATTGGAACAGGCTACAATTAATAAGGACATGATTAACAAAACCCCTCCAGTCAGTGTTTTCTTCATTGTAAATCACCTCTTAATGTAAGACTGTTTTCCCGTTAGAACATATATGTATACAGAACTGGGTGCGTGTCTTCTATTATTCTATATAAACAATGACAGCCGCATAAACCTCCATCTTACTGCTTTCATTTTATTGCCTTTTTTCACTTATTATGAATAACTAAAATGTATTATCCGATTTTATAGCCTGTAGAGAAGATAAGAAGCTGAACGTGAGTAGCCCTTATGTTGAAAAGCAACAATTAAAACAAAAGCCGCCATGAGTCATTACTTGTTAAACATAGGTGAGAAAAAAATTGGAGTGAAGGTCTGCTTGTTTTTTTACTTTGACATATCTTATCCATGTTGTGGTTGAGATCTCCTTCTCACAACACATGATACGAGGCAAGGTAGTGTAAAAAATGACTATTATTATTCTAGGTATATTTTTATCTTGTGTAATAAATATATAATAGATTATGAATTATGTAGAAAATTATTCCATGTTAATTGAAGAGTAACTAGATTGAGTAAATTAATTATCTATCTTATAGGTAGAGAGTATCGATAATCCGATGAATATAAAAATAACAAGTAATGAAAGGGACGATAGTTATGCAAATTAAAAGAACAGACATCAATTCAGTGATATCAAAAGTTGTTAAAGAAACAACGTTTTCTGGAGTCATTTTACTAAAGGATGACAAGAATAATATTTTTGAAGAAAGTCATGGCTACGCAAATAGATCAGAAGAGGTTGCTAACACAATAAAAACACGCTTTGGAATTGCCTCTGGCTGTAAATTATTCACTTCTATTGCTATTTGTCAGTTAGTAGAGAAGGGATTATTATCATTCAATACAAGGCTCGATGAGTGTTTAGAAATTGAATTCCCACACTTCGATGAAGCAGTAACGATTCATCACCTGTTAACCCATACTTCAGGTATCCCTGACTACTATAACGAGGAAGTTATTGAAGATTATGAAGACCTGTGGAAAGATAGACCAATGTATGTGATGAACACTTTAAAAAGCTTTCTGCCAATGTTCCAAAACGAGAAAATGTTGTTCACACCTGGCGAGAGATTTCATTATAATAATACCGGATTTATCTTGTTAGGACTCATTGTAGAGCAACAAACAGGTTTAAGTTTTACAGAGTATGTCGAACAGCATATTTTTATGCCATGCGGAATGAGAGAGTCAGGTTATTTTTCACTTGACAGACTACCTAAAAACACAGCTATTGGCTATATAGATAACGATGAAGAGGGTACATGGAGAACAAACACTTACGCTATTCCTATAAAAGGTGGTGCTGATGGTGGTGCATTTATAACTGCCCCTGATATGATGAAGTTTTGGAATGGGCTATTTAGTTATGAATTATTAAGTGAAAGGTGTACTAACGAATTGTTAACTCCACATACTCATGAAGATGGTGATGACTACTATGGGTATGGTATATGGATTAAGAAAAAGAATAGTAGAATTTATAAATATCATGTAATGGGGTACGATCCAGGCTTATCATTTCACTCATCTTTTTACCCTGATAGTGGTGTGACGATGGTCATCACTTCAAATGATGAAAAGGGAGGCCCATATAAAATAACTAGAACGCTAGAAGAGCATGTATTGGATGTTTGATAGGTTACAAAATTGCAGGAAATACTATTGTTAATCTCAGACGAAGTAGCAGCTAAAGTCAAGCACTGTTCTTTAGCTGCTTTAACTTTGTTAGCAATTTACTAGACATGCATTTTATTTACTCCAACGAAGGGTAATCCCTCCCCATCCAAGACCCGCACCGCAACCAACTAGTACGATTAAATCTCCATCATTAATGTTTCCTTTCTTTCATTTTATATGGAGCAATAATGTTACAAGTTTTCCAGGTCGTAAATTATTATTAAAGTAGTTTGTAGCATGCTATACTTCTATTAGGAGGGTTACTACTATGAAAAAACTACTATTAACAGGATTTGTTCCGTTTTTAGATAATCCTATTAATCCAACTGAAGACATTGTGAAAAAATTAGATAAAACGACTATCGGAAATTATGAAGTGTTTGGTCGTGTGCTACCAGTGGAATTTGCAAAGTCAGGTAAAGAAATAATAAAGCTATATGAGGACATTGAACCTGACGCTGTTATTTCGTTAGGATTAGCGGCTGGAAATAACCGAATAACACCAGAAAGAATTGCAATTAACTGTAATGATGGTGCTGTTGACAATACGGGTGCAGCTATGAAAGACCAGCTGATAAATATTGAAGGGCCTGATGGTGTTTTTTCAACATTACCAATTCGCCGTTTTGTAGATGCTTTACAAGAGGAAGGACTCCCTGCAGAAATCTCTAATTCTGCTGGCACTTATTTATGTAACAATGTGATGTATACTATGCTTACATATTTGCAACAGCATAATAAACCAGTTCCGTCAGGGTTTGTCCATATTCCAGCTTCCCATGAGCTTGCCTTAAAAAATAGGAAGCTACCAAGTTGGTCTAGTGAAGATTTAATAAAGGCAGTTACAACGATGATTGGTGTGTTAGATGAAGCGTAATTAACCAAAGGTTGTTCACAATCACCATTTAGTTAGTAGTGAGTATTTAGCAAATAAACTGTATACTCGCTACTATTTTAGTTGTATAGAATTATGGTTGAAAAAATGTGTGGGGTCACGTCGAACATTTATCATTATTAACCTCCCACAATGACAAAAATATAGGGTGATCGATTTGAAGCCATTTGCATTTTATCCTATTGGTGATTCAGGAATAAAGATTCAATTAAGCGATGATATCTCGTTACATACTAATAAGAATGTTCATCAAGTCTGTAAGGTGTTAGAGGAGAGAAAGGTAGATGGAATCGTAGAGATTGTGCCATCCTACCATTGCTTTTACGTATACTATAACCCACTGAAACTGAAAATATTTCATATTGTCGATTCAGTAGAGCATGCCTTTCACCAGCTTGGAGCTCAAGTTGAGGAGCAGAATGAGGTCGTTTTAGTCCCAACTTTATATGGTGGGGAATATGGCATAGATCTCACTCGAGTGGCGCAAGAAAATGGTGTTTCAGAAAGTGAAGTTATTCAAATACACTCCAGTATAGATTATTTTATATACATGATGGGTTTTTTACCTGGATTTCCTTATTTAGGCGGAGTTGAGGAGGCAATTGCTACACCTCGTCTTACAAATCCTAGAACAAAGGTTGCTGCTGGTTCTGTTGGAATTGCTGACCGTCAAACAGGGATTTATCCAGTTGGTTCGCCAGGTGGCTGGAACATCGTTGGGAGGACGCCTTTACCACTTTTTAATGCTGACTCTGCAAAGCCATTTCTTTTTCATGCTGGACAGTATATTCGCTTTACACCTATTTCAGAGGATGAGTTTTACTTTATTCAGGAACAGGTGAATAACGATACGTACGTAGTGAAGGTAGTAAAAAAGTATAACTAAAAGAGCTATGACCATAGGGATAAAGAGGTGACTTTATGTTGAAAAGCATTGACTTAAACTGTGATTTAGGAGAGAGCTTTGGTGCATATACGATCGGGCAAGATGAGGCTGTCCTTGAGTATGTGACATCTGCAAATATTGCTTGTGGATTCCACGCTGGGGACCATAACGTCATGGCCAAAACAGTAAAACTTGCAAAGGAAAAAAATGTAGCTATCGGTGCTCACCCAGGGCTTCCAGATTTAATTGGCTTCGGTAGGAGAGAAATGAAAGTGTCTCCGGAAGATGTATATCATTTTGTTATCTATCAACTAGGAGCCTTACAAGCATTTTGCACAGTTCATAATGTAGACATGCAGCATGTGAAGCCGCACGGAGCACTGTACAATATGGCTGTAAAAGATAGACAAATTGCCGCTGCTATAGCTAAGGCCGTTAAAGCTATAGATCCACAGCTCATCCTTTTTGGTTTAGCAAACAGTAAGCTTATCGAGGCCGGCCATGAACTGGGATTAACAACAGCATCTGAAGTATTTGCTGATCGGACATATCAACAAGATGGAACATTAACACCTCGCAGTGAACATAATGCACTCATTCATGATGACAATGTAGCAGTCAATCAAATAATTGGTATCGTTCAAGAAAAAACTGTAACGGCTATAACAGGAGAAAATATACATTTACATGCTGACACAGTTTGCGTTCACGGGGATGGTCCACAAGCGTTGATGTTCGTAAAGAAACTGTATAAAACATTAACAGACAAAGGATTTTCAATTAATAAAGTAGGTGGCTAGTATATGGGTAAGCCAATATTTTTTGTGAAAAAGAAGGGGTTATTTACAACATACCAAGATTTAGGTCGATATGGCTACCAAAAATATGGGGTGCCTGTTTCTGGTGCAATAGATCAATTGGCATTAAAGGTAGGTAACTTATTAGTTGGAAATTCCATACGTGAAGCGGGAATTGAAATTACGATGCTTGGGCCACTATTAATTGCAGAAAATAAATGTCTCATAGCAATCACCGGCGCTCATTTAGGAGCAAAAATAAACGGCAAGCCAGCACCATTGTGGAAAGCATTTTTGTTGAACAAAGGTGATGAACTCTCATTCTCTGGTCCGCAGGAAGGTATGCGTGCTTATATTACTGTAGCTGGTGGCTTTGATGTGCGTACAGTAATGGGAAGTAAATCAACTTATGAAAAGGCTGATATTGGCCAAGCAATCGATGATGGAGATATTATAAAATGTAATAATTCATATGAAGAGCACACGAAATCAAAACTACATCAAAACGGTAATGTCATACGAAATCATTGGCTTGCAACACATACTGTCCCTACATACGGAAAACATATTGTTGCTCGCATCATTAGTAGCCCTCATAGGGAACAATTCACGAGCACAAGTTTAAAAACATTCGCTCAAACTACGTATACTGTTAAACAAGCTGATCGCATGGGCTATCGCTTAACATCACCTTCACCCATTGAACATAACATCGGTGCGGACATCATCTCTGAACCAATACCAGTTGGCACAATCCAAATATCTGCAAACGGTCAACCTATTATTTTAATGTCCGACAGACAAACGATAGGTGGTTATACAACGATAGGAACGGTCATCACTGCTGACATACCAAAAATCGCACAGCTCCCACCAGGTGGCACGATTCAATTTCAAGTTGTTACTGTAGATGTTGCACATATGCTAATAAAAGAAGAACGCACGATGCTTGCTCAAATCGCTTTAGGTGTAACTGGATGTGGGGCACAGGCTTTAGCACTTATAAATGAATGATTGTAATATAACGTAAATGTATTTGGTGCAGGTCTATTGAACTTGAGAGTGTGAGGAAATGAAATAGTTAGACAGTAAAACTATTAATTTGGATAGTAAACAAGCCAGTTTGGACAGTAAAACACCAAAGTTGGATAGAAACCTAACTAGTTTGGACAGTAAAGCACCGAAGTTGGATAGAAAACTGGCTAGTTTGGACAGTAAAACACCGAAGTTGGCTAGAAAACGAGCTAGTTTGGACAGTAAAGCACCGAAATTGGCTAGAAACCCAGCTAGTTTGGGCAGTAAAGCACCGAAGTTGGATAGAAACCTAGCTAGTTTGGACAGTAAAGCACCGAAGTTGGATAGAAAACTGGCTAGTTTGGACAGTAAAACACCGAAATTGGCTAGTAAACTAGCTGAAACGAACATAAAGCTACAAAATGTTATTGAAATTGTCTAAATTTCAGTAAGCTGAAAAAAACAATCAAGGTTCGATTGCTGTTTTCCAATTAAATCGTCTCCATTTATTTCAATTTTACAAACTTTACATGTGTAGCATGTTAAGTTGACACAAGGTCGCTTGAGTAAGGAACATTTTACTCTTCTGAAGGCGTTGGTTTTCAACTGCTCGTTCCCTATCTTTTCCTCACCCATTAACATCTCTGCAAGTGGATTAATTATCAGTGAACAATTGTATATCTCGATCAACAACTTTAAGAGGCTTTTTTTGAATGTGTATTTTTTTGTAGGGGTTTTAATCAATTTAGGGTGAAAATATAGTAGCAAAAGCAAATGTGCTTTTATATTTCGAAAATCTTTATTTGGCTTTCTTATGTTAAATGTTATTGCAGCGAATATTTCTTCTCGGTAATAATCCCTGTAACTTTTTACTTAACTGTATGAGAGAAAATTCAACTTAAAAATAGTATTTTCAAGTGTCACCGAATGTTCAAATACAGTTGTCGTATCTAATAATTTTTGTATTCTATGTAGAAAGAAATAATCTTCTTGTATGAACTGCTAAAGACAATCATACATATAAAAATATATAGAATTATTTAAGATAAAATTGATTATTTTGTACAAAATGTATAGTGCATAATGGTTTACAAATTCTTTGCATCAAAACAATCTTTGAGCTATGATGTTAAATGATGGAATGGAAACGCCAAGAGACATAATAATAAATAGGATGATGGGTATGAAAAGAGCGCGAATTATATATAATCCAACATCAGGACGCGAAGCATTTAAGAAGCATTTACCTGAAGTACTTCAGCGGCTTGAACAAGCTGGTTATGAAACCTCATGTCATGCTACAACTGGTGAAGGTGATGCAACAAAGGCTGCACAAATTGCTGTAAAGAGACGTTATAACCTTGTAATAGCAGCTGGTGGAGATGGAACGATTAACGAAGTTGTGAATGGAATTGCAGAACAGCAATACCGTCCTAAATTAGGGATTATACCAGTAGGAACAACGAATGATTTTGCGAGAGCAATCGGTGTACCTCGGTCAATTAATGCAGCTTGTGATATTCTCGTCGAAGGTGAACCGGTACCAATTGATTTAGGTAGAGTTAATAAGCAATACTTTATTAATATTGCAGGTGGTGGCCGCCTAACTGAATTAACGTATGAAGTACCTAGTAAGTTAAAAACGATTCTAGGACAGCTAGCATATTATTTAAAAGGGATTGAAATGCTACCTTCAATTCGTCCTACAGAAGTGGAAATTGAGTATGATGGGAAGTTATTTGAAGGAGAAATCATGCTTTTTTTAGTAGCAAACACAAACTCTGTAGGTGGCTTTGAAAAACTAGCTCCAAAATCAACATTAAACGACGGCATGTTTGATTTGCTTATTTTGAAAAAAACAAACCTTGCAGACTTTATTCGTATTGCTACATATGCGCTAAGAGGAGAGCATATTCGTGACCCGAAAGTGATTTATGCAAAAGCCAACCGCATTAAAGTGCAAACACATGATAAAATGCAATTGAACCTTGATGGGGAGTACGGTGGCTTAATGCCAGGTGAATTTGTAAACCTCTATCAGCACATTGAAGTATTTGTATCGAAAGATAAAGCCGCGAAAATGAAAAAAAAGTCATAGACTGTGTTTCGGTTGAGAGGGATGACACAATCGTTTTCAAGTAGGAACATAGCTCAGCATATTCATTTGTAGAAGTTGTAGCGGAAGCTGCTAGCTAATGTTTCTCCATGGTAAGTTATTGATAGGCCGTCATAAGCGGTCTATTTTTGATGGTCATGAATAACCTTCAGGTGCTCAGCACATGCAATTTATGTTACAATCGTTTCAGTATTTTATTGAAAAGGAAGTAGTCATGATGACAAAGGAAATAGCACCTATAGCAAAAAATGAGTTTGTGACGGTAACGTTTGAAGACCTTACTCATGATGGAGCAGGGGTCGCAAAAATTGATGGGTTTCCATTGTTCGTTCCACAGGCATTACCTGGTGAAACGGCTAAAATAAAAGTAATAAAAACAAAAAAAGGCTATGGTTTTGGGCGCTTAATCGAAATAATTGAACCGAGCAAGCACCGAGTAGAGCCAATCTGCCCGATATATAAACAATGTGGTGGTTGCCAATTGCAGCATATGAGCTATGAAGGGCAGCTTTCAGCAAAGCATAAGCAAGTAACAGACGTTTTAACTCGTATCGGACATATAGAAAATGTGACAGTGCACCCAGTCATCGGTATGAACGATCCATGGCGCTATCGGAATAAAGCACAGGTTCCAGTTGGAGAACGTGAAGGAGGACTTGTCGCAGGATTCTACCAACAAAGATCTCATGAAATTATTGATATGGAGTCTTGTGACATTCAGCACGAGCAGAATGATTTTGTCGTGCAAAAAGTTAAGTCCATTTGTGAAAAATATGGCGTTCGTGCGTATGATGAGAAAAAGCATCGTGGTACACTACGTCATATTATGGCTAGGTACGGTCAAGTTACAAAAGAAGCTATGATCGTACTCATCACCAAAACGGCGGACATCCCTCAAAGGAAAAAGATAATAAAAGAAATCGTGGAAAGCATTCCAAACGTAAAATCTATCGTTCAAAACGTCAACACAAAACGGACGAATGTTATCTTTGGTGATGATACGTCGGTTCTTTGGGGAAATGAATATATTTATGATTATATCGGCAACATCAAATTTGCCATATCCGCACGATCATTTTTTCAAGTAAACCCAGAACAAACAAAAGTACTATATAACAAGGCGCTAGAATATGCAGAGCTTACTGGTGAAGAAACAGTCATCGATGCATACTGTGGCATCGGTACGATCTCCTTATTTTTAGCACAAAAAGCTAAACAAGTATACGGAGTTGAAATCGTACCAGAAGCAATTGAAGATGCAAATAGAAATGCACAGTTGAACAACATATCAAATGCCGAATTTGCAGTAGGAAAAGCCGAAGAAGTCATTCCAGCATGGTATGAACAAGGCATACACGCAGACGTCATGGTGGTAGACCCACCACGTAAAGGCTGTGATGAAGAACTACTAAAAACAATTATCGATATGAAGCCTAAACGAGTCGTTTATGTGTCATGTAACCCGGCAACGTTGGCAAGAGACTTACGAGTGCTTGAAGCAGGGGGATATGAGACGAAGGAAGTACAGCCTGTTGATATGTTTCCGCATACGGGGCACATTGAGTGCGTCTCGCAGATCGTTTTAAAAGAAGCAGCAGGCCCTAAATAGGGATTCCTGCTGCATTTTATTCGATTATTGGAGCCGAAAAGCGATAGTGAATATTAAAACTGCTGTCTTCATTTACTTCAATACGATTGACTAGTCGAGATAAAATCTCTGGTGACAGCTCATTAAAGTTAAGGAAGCTGAGTAGTTCTTCTTTTAACTTTTCTATACTATCTATAACTTGTTCATCCTCAATTTTTGATAATAACTCATTTTTCTTTTTAACTAATTGTTCGATTTCAATATTGCTTGCTTCAACGTTTTCACGATAATCTTCATGAGTTATTTGTTCGTCAGCCAACATATTAATATATTTACTTTTCCGTCTTTTAAATACAAGTATTTGTTTATTGGCTTTGTCTATTCTTTTCATAAGATCATGTTTAGATTTCTTTGTCTTTAGCTCTAGTTGCTTGAGATATTCTTCTTTATTAATTTGTTTCACTAACAATTTAATGTCGGTTAAAATCGTATTTGTAAGATGCTCCTCTTTTACAAAATGACTACTGCAGGCTTTCTTACCATGCCGTGCGTAATTGCCACAAATATACCCTTTTCGGTTACTACGATACCACAATCCTTTACCACAATCAGCGCAGTAAAGAATGTTAGTAAATAGGTGTCTCTTAGGTGCAGTAATATATTTAGTTCTTACTTTCATTTGTTGCTGAACAACATTAAACATTTCTCTTGGAATAATTGCTTCATGAGTATCTTTGTGGATGATTTGATGTTCCTTTTTAACTTTTTTACGTTTCTTGCTTGTAACACTGACTGTAGTTGTGCGCCCCTGAACTAAGTCACCAACATAATGAGGATTTGATAAAATAAGTCTAATGGTCGAGTCATTCCACTTGTCATTAGCATTTTTTTTACCAGCAACTTCAGCAGGAGTAGAAATACCATCGTTATAGAGCCCTCTTGCTATACTTTCTCGTCCAGCTCCACGTAAATATTCGTTAAAAATCCTCCTAACGATATCAGGTGAATCGTCATTTCTAATATGCAACTTTCCACCTCTAACTTCATAACCATACGGAGGGCTAGATCCCTTAAAGAGCCCTTTTTGTGCTCTAGTTCGCAAAGTCTCTTTCACACGGTTACTCGTATTTTCTGATTCTTGTTCATACATCCATGCGTAAAGTCCAAACATATTAGTATTTCCAGTTGTGGTATTAATGGCATTATCTAAAGTGATGATATGGATGTCTTGATTCTCACATAAATTTTTTATTTTATATGAAAGCTCTCCGTTCCGTGCTAATCGAGAAAGTTCCTTAGCCAAGATTATATCGAATTTTTTCTCTTCAGCATCTTTAATCATCTTTTGAAGATTTTTTCTCTTCGCTGTAGTTCCAGATTGGACATCCACATAGAATTCGTAGATGTCCCATCCTTGTTCCTTAATATATCTATAAAATAGTTCTTGTTGATACTTCAATGATGCTTTTTGTTCCTCTTTATCGGTTGATACACGAATATAAACTGCACATCTCATAGTAAATCCAACCCTTCAGGTTTATTTTGAGATGTAGCAGTGCTTACCTTGTTAGCATTATTAACAATTTCATCAATTTTATTATGAATAATTAAACTAATAAGTTCGTTAAATCCAGTTTTTGGATCGGTATAAATTCGTTTAGCAATAGTCTTTTTTGTGTTCTTCATCTTTTTTCCTCCTTTCCAAAGAAGTAAATAAATGAAGATCTATAGTATGAATAGGTAACTTCCTTTTGAATTTTTGAGTAGGTTTATGGTTGTGAAATAGTGACCTTGCATAATAATTAATATTTGTATTCATAAAGATGATCCTTTCTTACATTAGTTGTGAAAAATAAAAAGCCGCAAAGTATTAGCTTTAATGAGCTAATTAAACTTTGCGGTTTTCGCTTTTCTTGTTATTTTGTTTTTTGCTAATTTAATTTTCGGTTTTCATTATTTAATCCGATTTTTCTTACTCACAATATTTGTAAACCTTACAAATACTATATGTCTTTGGGGTTTCTTATTTCGAGAACATCTCCTTCCTATTCAAATTAGTAATATGCTTTATGGTTAACATAGTATATTGTATCTTCGTTTTTTTATATTTTAATGCTATTTTTATAAAAAATATATTTTTCTTCGGTTTTTTGACCAAGAAGAATATTTATGATTCGATTTTACAACCATCGAAGTATACTTCGATGGTTAAATAACCGAAGAATTGCCTCCAAAAACCCTTGATTACAAGGGTTTTTGATGTGTGTATATCTTAGAGTCAAAAATTCAATGGCCTATCTTCGGTTTTTTAACCAGACAAATCCTCGACCTTGTTAATTTTTTCGGTAAAGTAACTAGTTACATTTTCCAAAGACACAAACGGTGAGAGTCTGTAATTAATCTCTAATTCATTGTCTTTTTGAAAGTTGACTTTTACTTCTTTAAAATACATGAGAAAAAATACTCTCAGTTCTGTATCTGTAAATTTAAAGAAGGAGTGTTTTTTTAGTTGTGTAACAAATTCATAGAAATAATCGTCATTTAAAATTCTGCTAATTTCATCCTTGGTGCTATTCAAATAGATGATGTCATTCTCAAAGTTTTTCTTAGCTGAAACAAAGACATCTCCTAAATCTTTGTCTGAAGCAATTTCGTTGGCCATTATTTTTTCGTTGTATTGTATTTTTTCTAGTTGTTTTTTAAGCATTTTTTCTGATCTGTCTAATTTCACTGACCAACCTTTTAGTTGTTTGTTAGCAGTTTCAGCAAAACTACTTAGTTGAGTAGACCACTTATTCTTCAAGTCATTTAATATAACGTTATGAATTTCAATAATTGGTAGTGAATTCTTACACTGATTACATCTATAAATCATATACATGCCTTTTTTACTTTTTGGAGAGTTATCCTTGGCTATCATTATACTATTACAATTACAACATTTGATTAAATTACGAAGGTAATAAGGTGTTTCCATTTTTCCATGCTTTTCTTTTAATTTGTTCATTTGTTTAACAAGATGTGCTAGAGTTACTGAAATAATTGGCTCATGCACTTGTTTAAATAATTCAATATCTTTATCAGGTTTAGGTTTACTAAGATCATATTTTGTTCTTACATACCATGCTAGGTCACCATTATATACTTTATTGTTAAGAATATAACCAATGGTGCTGCTGTTCCAAAATATAATCTGTTTCGTTGTTATAGAACAGCGATTTAAATGGTTAGCGATTTTTTGATGTGAGTAGCCCCAACTTGCAAGATAGTAAATATATTCAATTACTTCAGCATCTTGATTAGGAAATAGACATGCGTCTATCATATCGTAACCAGCAGGTGATTTTGAGCCAGGACGCTTACCAGCAGAAAGTGAATTTTTCTGTGAATCTTTTGCTCTCGAAGATTTAATCTCTGATTCTTCTGATGCAAAAACTAATTTAGATTGAACTAATGGATTATTAGGATCCCAAATTCCAATAGATTGAGTACTGTAGAATCTTGAATCAGGGTATTGACCTATAATTGGTAAATAAAAGTCGTAATAAAAATCCGTAATACTTCTAGTCACCCGTGATTCCTCATAAAAACAAATCGCTATTACACCTTCATTAAGATATTGAAAGATCTCTTGAATACCTTTTCTTTTTGAAACATT
Organism: Nanhaiella sioensis; assembly: GCF_046557775.1. Lineage (NCBI taxonomy): Bacteria > Bacillati > Bacillota > Bacilli > Caryophanales > Bacillaceae > Nanhaiella > Nanhaiella sioensis. The sequence goes on along the minus strand of NZ_JBKAEG010000001.1, from coordinate 1,715,535 downwards.
ATTGTGAAAAGCGCTTGTAGCCTCGTCTATACACCAAGCTACAATGTCAATACCTTCTTCTTCAGCAGTTAAGAGAATTTGTCTCTTTTGTATATCTAATGAATGATTTCCATGCTGTTTTGTATCCGAGTATCGTAAATATCCTATACCTCTCACTTTTTTCATGAAGTCTCAACTTCTTTCATGTATTTTGCTAGGAATAGTTCAACACTTACATGATCATCATAAATAATAGCCTTTTTGACTAGTAGTTTAATCAACTTAAATATATCCAGTTTATCCTGGTCATGATCAAAATCAAATATCATAGCTTTTATGTCTTTTATCTCATGTTTTAGTTTTAAAAGACTAGCAAGGTCATTATTTATCAATTTGTATTGTTTTTTTAATTTATAGATTTCTTTTAAAATTTGTTGGTAATTGAATCCTTTTGACTTTCCTCTAATGCTTATTTCTATAGATAAATCGTCACAACGTTTTGAGATTTTCTTTTGTTCTCGAACTAATTCCGTACTTCTAAGTTTAATCCCTTCTTCCATTAATCTCTTAGAAATGCTTGGGCTAATATTCTCCACATGTTCTAACACTGTTTGTGTAATTACATCATTAAATTCTTTAATGTCCATAAAATTTCTCTTATGCTTAGAACTGCAAACAAAGTAGCCAACATCAAGTACGTTTTTCTTCTTATGTTTCATAACTTGTTTACACATCCCACACTGTGGAATGAACTGGATCTCTGCATTGACATCATGAACTTTATTTTTGTATTGGGTGTAGAAGCTATTAATAATTTCATTAACTTCAGTAAACAATTTTAAACTAATGATAGGTTCTACATAAGAAAGTGGCTGATATCCACCACCATGTGATTTATGATGTCCAGAGTAAAATGGATTTCTAAGTATTTTTAATATCTTATCAACATTGTTTATTCCTTTTCTACGCTTAATGAGGACTTCAAAAAATTGATCTTCATTTTCCACTTTTTTTAAATCTTTAAATAATACTTCAATAGATTTTTTTTGCTCATGATTAATGACATACTTTACATTTTCTTTTCCTTGTTCTTTTCCTTTTATGCGTTTATATCCGAATATTCTAGAGGGATACAGCATTCGGGCATCAGCTGTACGAGTCCGAATGTTTTCACCTTCAACTTGACTAAATATCCCATACAATGCTTCAACACTTAGTTTTCCACTAAAGGGTGGTTCATTACTTGCGGTGTAAACTACTTCAACACCATTGTTGAAAAATATTCTATTAATATCCACACACTCATAAAAGTTTCTAAACAAACGATCGCGTTTATAGACAATTAATTTTTTAACCTCCCCATTTTTAATTAAATCAATGACCTTCATTAAATCTGATCTTTTAGTCATAGGGAGTTGTGTAGCTGATACATCTTTATCACGGAAAAAATAAATTAAATCTTCATCACCATTCAATCCGATTGATTTCAAATACCTTATAGCAGCAGTTTCTTGGAGCTCAAGACTTTGTGTTGCAGAACTTACACGTCCATAAACTGCAATAATATTAAGTTCTTCCATAAAATGTTCCTTTCATTATCGGTTTTTACTAATTAAAAGAGTTCGAAGTTTATCATCATCACGAGTTAAGTGGTTTAAAAGTGCCTTTTCAATGAATCGCTCTAGCCATAATTCAGATTCTGAAGACAATTCTTCTGAATAGGTGACTTTTACAACTCTGTACTTTTCACTCATATTTATCCCTCCAGTAAAAATGGTTGATATCCATCTTAGCCTGAAGGGACATTATTTATACCAGTGAGAATTTACTTCCTTTATCACTCTGAATCAATCTCTAGAGATAATTGAGATCCTTCATTTTGTTTGATATTTTTACCCTTTCTAGGTTTAATAACTACCTTAGTTTTATAGCCGGGAATTTTTAGCTTTTCTATTATTTGGTTCATAATCCCAACCTCTTTGCCGGATAAACAATTTGATTATGGCTTTGGATATACCGTCAGATTCACATTGTTCTAAACATCGATAGTGCCATATAAGGCTGTGCTTTCCAATATCCATCATCGAGGAAGTCCTCCTTTCTATATTTTTATACACTGAGTAGTGTGTAAATATAATAATTAGTATTAATGAATATTCTTATAGGACTTTTGTCCTGTTTTGTGTTTTGGAATTAATATTTTGAAATTTAAGGGAGACTAATTTTTACAGAAGAATTAAAAGCGTGCTTTCATTGGTGAGTTTTTTAGATATGTTTGTGTCCATAAGATTCTGAGGAAATAGGATAAAAGATGTCTAGTGGTAGAGTCCAACTGTGCATAATACGTGAGATCCAGCAGCGTGAACTTGCTGTCGAAAGCTAAATCCACAGACGTGTTATACCTACACACTGATACTGTTTTTTAGCAATATATCAAACAATTGGATAAACACTACTATCATCATATTTGTTTGAAACAAAGATTTTTCTCCCCATAAATGAATAACACTCCATGAAAGTATTAATCTATCTATCCTTATATTTTTGGTATGTCTTGTCAATAATTTATAACAAAGGGGTGGTAATATGGATAACAAACAATTCGTAGAATATTTTTTATGGCTATGAGGCGTGAAATAGTGAATTTTCATAGAATTAGGTTTAAAAGGGTTATTGTAGAATTTAGAATGATTTGGAGGGACAACTATTGACATCAACGTTATCTTGGACTAAATTCGGACCATTAGAAGAAGAGACTACTATTCTTGATCCGTTAGCTTTTAATTATTTTGCTCAAGTACTAGGTAATGTGATTCTGCCTAGTTTTACTACAAGGACATCTAGGGCACGTTATTACAGTATGGTATGTTACGGCATTTATATATCTAATCTACATCTTAAAAAAAAAGACAAAATTAATTACGAGAAGGACGTTTTAAATGCTTTTAAATTATATGAGAGATTTTGGGCAAGGGCAATTGTTGAACATTATAAAGGGAAATTATCTGAAGGTGATGGAAAAGAACGAGATTTTAGAGGCAAACGTCCTGCAATAAGCTCTTACAAAGATAATACCTTTTCACTCCATTACCCTTTTCTTACAAGGCAGTTAGAGTTAGGTGGATTAGGAGCGTACCGAACAAGTCTCGAAGATTTAGAGTTAATTAAAGAAGATCTGAGCCTTACTCATAAAGGATTGAAACTTGCGGAAAACTTTGTTAATACTAGCAGGTACGACAAACTAGTACTTCAAGCGATGAATAAAGAAAAGATCGTCTTTAAAGAAGGGAATGCAACTATTAAATCATTTGGCTTTCATGGATCATTGGACGCAACGACTAATGAGGCAATAGCAAAAAAATTTGTGCCAAGTCATCAGGATGAAATAATTTTATTAAAAGAATACATTTTGGATCATCCCAAAAATGCTGCTGCTGTTACATTTATTTATGAGAACCAAAGTGCAGGTAAAGCCATTGACGTAATCGTGCAGATTTCAAATAAGCTTGCCCAAACTGAACAGGGAACAAAAGTAATAGATGGATTTAAAACGGTACTTGCCTTTGAACAATTGGTAATTATCATAAACCGTATTTGGTGTGCGATTATTCGGACTGCTGAAGAGCATTTGGGCACAATTAATGTTACCCAAGCTGTCAGTGGTTGCAGAGATTATCTTGATATTCTTACAAGTGAGGGGCAATATATCAAACATTTCTTAGAACAAAAAGAATACATGATTATAGCGAATAGCTTACATGGATCGTCATTTGCGGTTTTATTAAACAGTTTTCAGAAAATGAGCTATGATCGATACTGCGATTTCCTCATTGAGTTAATCAAATATCATGCCAGTGTTATGAAAAGAAGAAATAGTGGGCCGTGGATTATTCTTGATGGTAACGATATTGTTGTTACTACTGGCTATGATTATCCTAAAAAAACAGAGAAGCTTCCATTTTTACATAGTTTCAAAATACCGAATATCTTGACGTTGATAAAGGATACGGGGTGGGTACCAAGTGATAAAGTATACTGATTTTTTCGAGTTACTAAATACAGAAAAAGAAGATCCTGTAGCAGCCCTTTTTATGACATATGGATTTGATGCTGAGCTATTTGAATATTTTGTTCTCCCAAACTTTTTAGGGATCATTGGAAATTCCGATGATAGAAAAGAAAAAGCTAGATTTCGTCATCAAATTGCCTTGAAATTAAAGGATATACCTGTAACTGTTTTCTCAGATGGAAAACAGTATCATGGCGGCAGGACTTTTTTATATGATCATATTACGATTTCAACACAGACCTTTCATCCAAAGAGTTACCTACTTTTATATAAGACTTTTTTAAGGGTGATTATTGCGTCATGTAATATATCTAAGGGTGGGTTATGTTTTAATGCAGAGACGGTATGGTATGAAGATATTAAACTAGACAAGCCTTCTAGTATTTCAAAAAATCTTTTGAAAATTTTGATATGGATTGCAGATCACTATGGTACCCAGGGTAATGATGCAATAAAGGAAATTATAAGGTTCTTAAAAGAAACAACTGTTTCTGGCGAAGAATTCCCAAAGTTAGTATCGACGGTTAACAAGAATTGTGTGTTTCGAACCCTTTTTTCTGTAATACAAGAAGTAAACGAAGAATGCGAGAGTATTTCGATCTTGTCACCCTTTTATGAAAATGATAGAGATAGGGCAGTAGAGAAATCATTATTAATTGAGTTTTCCGATGAATTTAAAACAGCTTTTCCAAAGGCAAAGATGAAAATCTATTTTCCTGCCGTTAAAAGCCAAGAAGAAGGTCTCTATAAAGTGACAGCTCCAGTTAACATTTTTGAAGAGGTTTATACTAAATATAAGGATATTGAACTTAATGTTATTCATAGGGAATGGCTACGTGAGGATGATGAGCCTGTTCTGCGGGTATTACATGCAAAAATCATTATGTTCGAATTAAAGAGTGGGAAGAAGCTAATATTGAGCGGTTCAATTAATTTTACGAATAATGCGATGAGATCGAAAATTGGTGCACTTAAAAATATTGAAATTGGTGTCCTTGAATATGGAAAAAGTAATTTTGAATTCCCCAATAGCACATTAGTCCAAGTAAAAGATCTTTCTTATGAAGATAAAAAAGTTAGTGAAAAGAGTATGGTTATCTTTGTTGAAAGAGCTGTATTAGATGAAAAAAAATTAATGATAATACTGCTAAAGGAACAACAGACTGTGCCATTTAAAATTGAATATCAAAACCATGCCATCTATGAATGGAATGGGAAGGAAGATACGATTAGTATTGAAGCCTTTCACTTAAAACAATCACAGGATTTACATATTATCTGTGCGGACTATGATTTTTACGTACCAATTGAAGTTATGAGAAAGGATGAAATTGTAACTGACGATCTAAAGCTATCCTTTGAGTTAAATATTAAGGATATTATAGATTTTCTTGCTGGAAAGTATAAGAGCATTTCAGAGATTAAGAGGTTAAAAAGGGTTCAAGGAATAAACACCATTGAGGGAGTTGGTGAACTAACTGTTTACTTCAAATATAATCTACAAAGATACTATAAGGCGATGGCCTCGTTAAAACAAGGGTTAGAATTACCTTATTATACTGAAATGGCATTTAAAAACTATTTAGCAAATCCAATCGGATTAAAAAATCTAATCTACTTAATTGTAGAAGATTTTAAGGAAGGTAGGTCCAGAAATGAAGAAACATTCCTATTTTTAGTTGAGATTGAGAATGTAATTAATCATTTACAGTTTCCTGAAGATAGACTTGACAAAGATTTTAAAAAGCTTGAGCTTCAAAAGATGATGATTGAACCTATTATTATTCGAAAACGTATTTATAAGAAGTCTAAGAAAACTATTCGGGAACAGTTTGATGTCATGTTAAAAGCATATGGATTGGGAGTGTAATAGATGTTGGATACAAAAGTAAAAGACGTTACCCAGTTGTTGGATTTATCTGTAAGTATTGATCGCAACACAGCAGCCTTGCAGATGAAAACTTGTATCCAAATGATTGATATGCTTAAAAAAGTGCCGGGTATCATCCTTGGTGATGATGTGGGTATGGGGAAAACCTATATCGCTTTTAGCACTGCGGTATGGTTTCTAGTAAATAATCCAAATAAACCAATAGTTATTATTACACCAAGTTGGTTGTTAAACGCAAAGTGGCATAATGATATTCGCAATATTATTGAGAGAAACCTATATTTTGATCATGTAGAGCTTTCAGAATCTGACGTCGTTATGATCCAAGAGAGAAATGGGACGTATATGAATCAGATTGCAGTAGCAGCTAATAAGGCGAAGGTTATATTAATTCCGATGAATGTATTTGCTTCTGGGGGATGGAAGCGTGAGAAAAGCTTCTTTTTGTCATGCTGGTTTAAGCATAAACGGTTTGGGGATAGAAAAAGGGAAACAATTTTGAAGGCATTGAATGGAGAAAAGAACCTATTGGAACCAGAAGAATTCACAAATATGGGAATCACCTATCAGGAAATATCAGCTAGCTTCTATGAAATACTAGATCAAATCTATCAGGAGGAGGGTCTTTCCCATGCTGGGGTTCGAAGTCTAAAGAAAGCAATCAAGGAGTTCCGTTATAAAGCGATCAATAAAGTCATGCCTAGATCTTCCCTTCTTATTTTAGATGAAGCCCATAAAATGAAAAACCCAGAAACGGTCAAAAGAAAAGCCTTAGAAAAAGCAGTTTTCCATAAATTTGAAAAGGGGATATTTCTAACTGCAACTCCTTTCCAATTAAGTGAAGGAGAGTTAAGATCTGTATTAAATATGTTTAAATCAGCAGTGTTGTATAAAAATAAAATGAAAGACTTTGAAATGTTAATTTCTAATATGTATTTTGAGATGAATAAATACCAGGAATTGATGCACACATTTGAGTACTATATTCAAACCATGAGTTCAGATGAAGGAATTCAGCTTGAGAATGTAATTCAATCAGGGATGATAGAGAATGTAGGTTACGACGTTATCGAAACATATGATTTGTACAAAAGGCTTACAGAACAAAAAAATATACTTGAATCAAATATGAAAAAGTTGATTATACGAAATGTAAAAAAGAAGAATGAATATAGACAAGAAATCATCGGGTCATTACAAAACGAAGATAAGGTAGGGATACCGTTAACTAATGAATCGTATATCCCATTTGCAATTATGGAGAAGGCGATTTACCAAATTCTTTCTCAAGGGGATAAGACGTTTATTGCTAATGTGAAGAAGACTTTTACATCTTCCTATGAAGCAGTGAAAAATGCTAGTATTTATAAAAAAGATCTTGAAGCAATAGAAATGCTGAGCGAAATTAAATTGGATAAGATTAAACATCCCAAGTTAAATGCTGTCACAAATGAAGTTGTAACAACATTACAAAGTGGTGAAAAGACCCTATTATTCTGCGGTAGAATTGAGACAATAAAACAGTTGAAAACAAACATCGAAAAAAGGCTGAATTTTTCATATAACAAAAATATTAAAAAAGTATTTCCAGAAAGCGGGATAAAAGGTTTCGAGAATTACTGCAAACGTTTTTACAATAAGCAAGATGTTTCTTGGCTTCTATTGCAGGAAAGCTATATCCATTCCGTCTTGGTCCCAATCTTAAAGCGATGTGGTAAAAATATGAGAAGTATCCCAAAAGCTAATCAAATCTCAGGTGAAGTAATCAAAACATATCGAAAGTACAATTCAACAGTTAAAGCAAATTATATGTATATCAAACGCATAGTCGAACAGATTGTTTTTCGAGAGGCATTACAAAAAGCAAATGGTTGGGAAAGTATGTTACATCATAATCCCGAACTCTTGGATACTGTCACTCATATTCTACATCCAAACTATATTGAATTAGGGTTGAATCCCCAAAAAGATGTTGATGAGGAAACCCTATCTGAAGACGTAGGTACTGAACATAGGAATATTTCAACAAAACTGATCCAAACTGTCATAAACTATAAAGGCATTTGGCATCTTTATCAAGAAAATTTAAATAAATTACCCCCTGTTGATCGTGATGGAATATTAACATCGATGATTCACTTTTTAAGAAGGGATAAACGGTTTTTCATCAAGCTAAGATCATTAAAGGAAAAGTATCCAGACAAGGATGATAGTTTTCTCGTAGAAAAGACTTTTCGGAAAGGAAATATTCTGGATTGGGAAAATGCTTTTCAAAGGTTTCTGACGAAATATTGTAATGAAACTGCTGCAAATAGGGAAGAAATGCAGTTGGGATTATCTAGCTCAGATGTTGTCGCGATAATAACCGGTGGTACTAAAAATGATACTAGAATGAAAATAAGGGCTGGATTCAATACACCTTTTTACCCACAAATTCTGATTGCAACAGCGATAATGCAAGAAGGAATTGATTTGCAGGTAGAGTGTAGAAGAGTTATCCACTATGATTTAGAGTGGAACCCAGCTTCGATGGAACAGAAGGTAGGAAGAATCGATAGAATTGGAAGTCTTACATCAACACTTAGAGAAAAACAACAGGATATTACCTTAGACGTGTTTTATCCATATATTAAAAATACGATTGATGAAAGTATTTATAAGACAGTTAAGGACCGCGAAAAATGGTTTAATCTCATACTAGGAGGGACACCCCAATGGGATACATTCGAAATTGATCCAGAAGTAAACAATATCAAACCCTGGGTATTTAAAAAGTTGCAGATTAATTTAAGTGTAGACTAGGTGAGCTATATTCAACTAATAAAAAATATTGAACTTCTTAGAGGTGTTGGAGAGCGGTTATAATTAAGACCTTCTATTTAATAAGGGAGGAACTATTTTGTGGGTAAGGATTGCAGGAATAAAAGATTCTACTATTCATACACTTGGAAGAAATAAGCCCTTTCAAAGATGTGTGCTTTATGTTCCCTAGGACTAAACGGTTGTGGGGGGGTATTATGGGGGTCTAATTATTACGCGGAAAAAACTACTACGTGTTTAAATTTGTTTGTAACGTAAAGTCGAAAAAAATTCGATAAATCGAAATGATAATTGACATATCGAAAGAAAACTATTAAGTTTAATATTGGTTAATAGTGTACTTTTGTTTCGAATGATTGCGAGGTGCGATATGAATATCAATTATAAAGGGTTATGGAAAATACTTATTGATAGAGATATGAGTAAATCTGACCTTCGTAGTACAACGGGAATTGCTGCAAGTACTTTTACAAGGATGTACAAGAATGAATATGTATCTTTAGAAGTCTTAGTGCGTATCTGCTCAGCACTCAATTGTCAAATTAGTGATATTGTTGAAGTTGAGTTTAATCCCGCGAATGATGAGAAAAAGAAAGATAGATAATTAACATAATTGCTGATCGTTATCAATTAGGAGGATATTATGACAAAAGCTAATTTTACTAAAGTAATGTTTGATGAAACTTCAATTAATGTAAGTAAAGAAGTTGCCTTGATCTTTTCTATCGCAAACACGCTTAGGGGTACATATAAATCCGATAAGTATAAGGATGTCATCATTCCTATGATTGTAATACGCCGCATAGAGTGTGCGTTAGATTCTACAAAAGAAAAAGTTGTTGAATTGTTCGAAAAAAACCCAAATACTCCAAGTAGAATATTGGAACGCACATCAGGATACAAGTTTTACAATACAAGCAGGTATACTTTAAAAGAGTTATTAAATGATTCTCAAAATATTGCAACTAACTTTACTAGTTATATAGAAGGCTTTTCTTCGAATATCCAAGAGATTATACGTAGTTTGGACTTTGAAAAAGAAATATTAAAAATGGATAAAAATAACCGTCTATTAGGCGTAGTAAAGAAGTTTTCTGAACTAGACTTAGACCCAGAAACAATTGATGGAATAAAAATGGGTTATATGTTTGAAGAAATTATTCAAAGGTTTTCTGAAAATGCGGAAGCAGGTGACCACTACACCCCTCGTGAGGTTATTCGCCTGTTGGTTAATATTATCTTGGCTGAAGGTTGTGATGACCTTTTTACTGAAGGCAAAATCACTACCGTTTTGGATATGGCATGCGGTACAGGTGGTATGCTTTCTACAACTTATGATTTTGTAAAGCGTATGAATCCTGATGCAGATGTAAGATTATTTGGCCAAGAAATTAATCCTGAGTCTTATGCTATTTGCTTAGCTGATATGTTGATCAAGGGACAAAATGCCGAGAATATTCATTTTCAAGATACTATGAAGAAAGACTGCTTCGATAATCAGTCAATGCGTATTGTAATTGCTAATCCTCCTTTCGGAAACCCTTGGGGTGGCAAAGACGCAGCTGATGGTGTGGAAAAAGCGGTTAAAGAGGAACATAAGGAAAAAGAGAGTCGTTTTTCAGCAGGACTCCCGTCAACTGGAGATATGCAATTGTTGTTTATGCAACATGCAATTTATAAGATGGATGAAGATTTTGGGCGTGCTGCAATTATCACTAACGGTTCACCACTTTTTAGTGGCAACACAACCAGTGGAGAGAGTCAAATTCGTAGATATATGCTAGAAAACGATTTGGTCGAAGCAATCATTGCACTGCCTACCGATCTGTTCTATAACACAAATATAGGAATATATGCGTTTATCCTCTCTAAGAATAAACGACCTGAACGCAAAGGTAAGGTACAACTTATTAATGCAGTTGATTTGTGGAAACCACTAAAGAAATCGTTGGGGAAAAAACGTAAAGAGATATCCCGTGAAGATATGAAAAGAATTACTGAGATTTACGCATCTTTTGAACCTGGTCCAAATTGTAAAATATTCACTAACGAAGAATTTATGTACAAAGAATATGCTGTTTACCAACCATTGCAAAGAACAGGTAGCATTTCTCACGAAAATATAGAACGTCTGAAAAAAAGTGCTTTCTTTACTACCAACTCCCATATTTTTAATGAAGCAGATTTCAAAGAGCTTTCTGAAATAAATCCTCGCCCTGCTGTTGAAGAAAAGAAATTTAAAAAATATAAAAAAGGCTTTGTTTTTATAGAGACCGTTATTAAAATCTTGACAGAAAATGCATCAGATAAGGAATTCAAGAATTTTGCAGAATTTGAAAAATTGTTGAAAAAACTTCTTAAAGATGTTGAGTTGATGACACCCAGCCGTCTTAGAAATATAGCTATCGAGCTTTCTGTATTGGATAAAACGGCAGTTATACAAAAAGATAAAAAAGGTAATATTCTTTATGATTCAACAACTAAAGACACCGAGATAGTTAAATTAACACTTGATGTTGAAGAATATTTTAAAACTGAGGTCTATCCACATGTGCCAGATGCGCATTATATGTATGAGTATGATGAGAATAAAAAGGTTAGTTCCTCAAATAGAGAAAGACTAGGTGCAGAATTTCCATTTACACGCTTTTTTTATGAGTACAAGGAGCCTGAAAAAGCAGATGATCTTTTGCTGCATTTTATGGAACTTGAAAAATCTTTGACTGCAAAAGTAGCAAAGCTTTAAGAAGGTGAGGTTTTAGTATGACAAAGGAGACAAAACCTAGCGGTATTTGGTGGATTGGGGATATTCCGTTAAGCTGGAATGTTAAAAGAATCAAATATATTGCCAATTTAAAAGGTCGGATAGGTTGGCAAGGGCTTACATCTGATGAATATACAGATGAGGGAGCGTACCTTATTACTGGTGTAGATTTTAAAAATGGTCACATTGATTGGGATAAGTGCGTCCATGTACCAATTGAACGTTGGAAAGAGGCACGTGATATTCAAATTAAAAACGGTGATTTGCTTATTACTAAAGATGGTACAGTTGGTAAAGTTGCAATTGTGGATAATTTAAATAAAGAAGCTTCCTTAAATAGTGGTGTATTACGTATAGTTACTGATGAAAATTATGATAGAAAGTTTTTATTTTGGGTGTTGCAATCTAAAGTGTTTTGGACATGGTTTAATTATAGAAATTCTGGAAACAGTACAATTATTCACCTTTATCAAAATGACTTCGCTGAATTTAAATATCCTATTCCTCCGATGCTAGAACAAAAAGCTATTGCAAATTTTTTAGATACTCAATGTGCAAAACTTGACTCTATTATTTGTGATATGGAGAAACAAGTGGAAGTTCTTCAAACATATAAAAAATCTCTCATAATTGAAACGGTAACTAAGGGGATTGATAAATCGGTACCAATGAAAGATTGCGGTATTAAGTGGATTGGAGACATTCCAAAGCATTGGGAAGTGGCAAGGTTAAAAAATCTTTTTCTTCTACAGAGAGGGTATGACTTAGCACAGAGTGAATTTATTGCTAATAATACACCAGTTTATGGATCAAATGGGTTAATTGGTTATCATGACACAATTACTACCAAATCACCAAATGTTACGATAGGCAGAAGTGGAAGTATTGGGGAAGTAAATTACATTGAAGAAGATTTTTGGGCACACAATACTGCGATTTTTATAAAAGATCTTAAGGGGAATATTGCAAAATATTTATATTATGTATTGAAGAGTATTGATATTAAGAGCTTAGGAAGTGGTTCAGCAGTTCCAACATTAGATAGGAAAAATGTGCAAAATTTCCATTTCCCCTATACCATTAATACTTCAGAACAGCAAAGAATCGCTAATTACCTTGATCAAAAATGTGAAAAGATTGATACAATCCTTGCTGAAAAGAAACAGTCGATTGCAAATATGAGGCAATATAGAAGATCCTTAATTTATGAATATGTAACTGGTAAATCACGGGTAAAGGAGGTTGAAGAAATATGCCAATAACAGCAAACCAGTTACGAGAAAAAGAAGATTATCAAAAGCTAATTGTTGAGCGGCTTGAGGAGGACAACGGTTATCTGGTTCGACCAGCTGAAAAATATAGTTCAAGATTAGCGATGGACACTGAGATTTTACTACAGTTTTTGGAAAACACACAACCAAATGTAATGGAAAGGTTGCGAAAGTTTTACAAAAACAAAACTGAACAAACTATTATAAACTTTATTAATCAAGAAATTAATAAATCTAGTAGGAGTTTGATTGATGTATTAAAAAATGGTGTTGAATTTGATAATGGTGCAACACTTCAACTAATGTATCGTCAGCCAGCTACTTCGTTTAATCAGAAAGCAACAGCACTATATAATGCAAATATCTTGTCTGTTATGGAGGAGGTCTATCATAAAGAGGATGAGCGTATAGATTTGGTTATATTTCTAAATGGCCTTGCAATATTTGCTGTTGAGTTAAAGTGTAATACCTCGGGTCAAAATTATGAGGATGCAATTAAGCAATTTAAGGAACAGCGTGATCATAAGACTCGTCTGTTTAGGTTTAAGTCTGGTTGCTTAACTTGTTTCGCAATGGACTTAAAGGAAGTCTTTATGTGTACCGAACTAAAAGGAATGTCGTCATTATTCCGTCCATTTAACAAAGGATCTGAAGATTATGGCAGAGGAAATCCGCATAATAAAGATGGAATTAACGTTTCTTATATGTGGGAGGACATCTGGAAAACGGATAAAATCTTTTTTCTGATTGAGCGCTTTATTTTTGTGGAGCAAAAAGAAACTAAAAATCCAGACACAAGTAAAAAAAGTTACTCGGAAAATCTGATATTTCCACGTTATCATCAGCTTCGGTGCATAGAAAAACTGATGGACGATATGATTGAAAACCGAACAAGTAGTAATTATTTGATTGAACATTCAACAGGCTCTGGTAAAACAAATACAATAGCCTGGCTAGCTCATATACTTTCATCCCTTTATGACCGTTCTGAAAGAAATATCTTTGATACTATTCTTATCATTACAGATAGAATTATTGTGGACAGACAGTTGCAAGATGCTGTGTCAGGTATTGATCATAAGTTAGGGCAAATTAAGGTAATGGATGATAAGTGTACATCCGCAGACTTAGCAGATGCATTGGCAGGGAATACAAAGATAGTCGTAACAACAATTCATAAGTTTTACTATATTCTAGAACAAAATTTATTAGGGAATATGAAAAATAAGAGTTTCGCAGTTCTAATAGATGAAGCACACTCCTCTACAAGTGGTACTTTAATGAATGCTGTAACCACTGTGCTTTCAGGTGGAGAAACTGATGAGGAAATAACCGAAGAAGACAAAATTCGTGAGGAAATACAAAAGTGTGGAAAACAGGAAAATGTATCAATGATTGCATTTACGGCAACTCCAAAACCTGAGACTATTCAACTTTTTGGAACACTTAACGAACAAGGCCAAAAAAACGCATTCGATCTGTATCCAATGAAACAGGCCATTGAAGAAGGATATATTTTAAATGTGTTGGATAACTACGTGACCTGGAAAACATATTTTCATTTAAATAAAAAAACCGAGGAAGATCCAGAATTACATTCTATCCCTGCAAAGCGTAAGATAGCTAGATTTATCGACTTACATGATACTAATATTGCTCAGAAGATAGAAATAATTATTGAACATTTTAGGTCAAATGTTGCTCATTTATTGGATGGAAAAGCAAAAGCTATGGTTGTAACATCTTCTCGTAAATTGGCGGTCCGATATAAGCAGGAATTTGAAAAATACATTATTTCTAATGGTTATAATAATATTCGTGCTCTTGTCGCTTTTTCTGGAAAAGTGCCAATTGAGGGTAAAGACTATACAGAGCCGGTTATGAATGGTGTTAGCGAAGAAGAGTTAAGAGAGGAGTTTGATAAAAGTAGTTATCAAGTGCTTCTTGTAGCAGATAAATATCAAACAGGTTTTGATCAGCCCAAGCTGGTAGCTATGTATGTGGATAAGAAGTTGCATAAAACTTCTGCTGTTCAAACATTATCTCGCCTAAATCGCATCTATCCTCCATATGACAAAACAACTTTTATTCTTGATTTTAAGAATGAGTACGAGGATATTAAAAGAGCGTTTGAGCTTTATTATAAAGACACTATTTTGTTTGAAACAATTACTCCTTCAGATATTCGTCATGTAGAAAAGGTAATTGATGGACATGGTATTTTGGATTCGGATGATATAGATATATTTAATACATATCTATATCAGGAAAAGCGTACAAGTAAGGATAAATCAAAGATGTGGTCACTTTTGGATAAATCATTGAGGGAATTTGATAAAAAGGCAGAACTAAAGAAGGTTGAAGTTCGTGGAACAATTAAACAATTTTTGAAGGGTTATACCTTCTTGATTCAAGCTACTGCCTATGAAAATGTTACTTTGCATAAGAAATACAACTTTTTGTCTTATCTAATCAAGGAAATCAATGTTGGGGGAGGCGGTAATGATTTTGACGTCGCTGACAAAATTACCGTTAGTAGCTTTAGGCAAGTAAAAACTTTTGAAAATAAGACAGCCGATGTTAAATCTACTCCAGAAGTAAAACTCAAAAAACCTACACCTTCCAATCCAGAGGTTGTAAATAAGAAGTTATTGTCAGCAATAATAGATGAAATAAATTCTTTGTATGATAAAGATTATGAGCCGGATGTGGCATCAAAATCTGCAATGCAAATTCGAGATTTATTATTAAAAGATGGAAGATTAAGAGCGAGTGCTAAAAATAACCCAATAGATGATTTCAAATTCACTTATGAAGATAGCGTCGAGGATGCTCTGGTGGCAGGGTACGAGCAAAACATGGATTTCTATACATTGTTACTTGAAAATGCAGAACTTCGGGAGCGGATAACCATTGTGTATATGGAAGAAATTTATAGGTTATTAAGAGAGGATAAATAGATCCAATTGGATACCTTTATGTGATCAATAGCTTTATTTAACCCTTTATGTTTGTTCTGATTTAGGACATTTAATAAAAGAGGGGTAATGAAAGTGGGTTTAAGGAGAGGATTCATGAAACAAAAATATACATCTTCATTTGTACCAATTGTATATAAAGACGATTTTGATGCAGTTACAAGTGAATTTTTAAATAAGTATTGCCCAAAAGCCTTGAAAAAGCCGATGCCTGTCCGAATCTTAGACATTGCAGAAAAAAATACAATTAAAAGTTATTGGGACAGAGAGTTTTTCTGAAAATCTGGATATTATAGGTGGAATTACACTTTGTGATGGATTCATTGATATTATAATTCCGTCACAAAGGAGTATATAGGTTTATAAGTGAAAAAAGGTACGGTATTTATCAACAGATATGTAAACCATACAGGACGAGAGAATAATACACTTGCCCATGAGTGTGTTCATTGGTTTAAGCACCGTCCATATTTTATCCATCAAAGTAAAAAGGAAGATACTTTTACTACTATTGCTTTTCGTTGTCCAGTAAAGACAATACCGGATGATAAAAGTAATTGGTCAGCAATGCCGAGTGGATGGAGTGGCAAGCAACTGGAATTGTACCAAGGATACTCATGCCAAGAGTAATGGTGAAAATTAAAATTCAGAAAATAGGATAAGGAG
Organism: Nanhaiella sioensis; assembly: GCF_046557775.1. Classification (NCBI taxonomy): domain Bacteria; kingdom Bacillati; phylum Bacillota; class Bacilli; order Caryophanales; family Bacillaceae; genus Nanhaiella; species Nanhaiella sioensis. The sequence goes on along the minus strand of NZ_JBKAEG010000001.1, from coordinate 1,699,097 downwards.
TATAAAATCTATGGCTAGTGGGGTTGAAGAAGAAATTTACAATCGAGAAATAGAAATTGAAGAATTGTATCAGCTAGCTTCACAGTCACTTAAACCTTCTATAAAAGCTATTTGACAACCAAAAGAGACTCAACTTTTGTGTGATTAAAATTCTTATAAATATAATGGGTATTTTTGGAATGAGGGTTGAACTTCAAAGGTATAACAATTTCGACAAAATGGCGTTTTTCAGAAATAATACTGAAAAGCGCCTTTGTTTGTTTGCTTTTTTTACATTAGAATTATTATTCTATAGTAATTATATTGAATAGTTGCCGAACATCCAATTAATAGACAACAAAGGCTTCTTAAAGATTTTTCAACTCTTAGTACATTTGGAAGTCTTACAGTTGAATGAAATTGAAGTTTTAAGTGAACTAATTAATTTTGAAAAGTAAAAATCAACATCAGGATAGGAAGCCTGATGCTCTTTTTGTCTCTTAAATAATAACGGTGAACCATATTTTCTGACTTTTCAAGATAAAAAGTTATTCTAAACCTATTGATTTTTGGACTATAACCAAAAATTCAATTGTATCTCTAAAAGTGTACTATTGATCTTTTCTAATTTAAAGAAATTATCAATTCCCTTTGCTAGGTGGTTGGTTTACTTATGTTATTTGTTTTATCTTCGAGATCACAAGTGTTGTTTTCAAATAAATTAAAAGAGTGTAGAGAAAAACTACCTCATTCCCTACACTCTGACCACACGTTAGTGCAAGTGGTTTTAATTAAAGTTGAATCATTTAGAAATATTTATTAATACAACCTCTCGTTTTAGGTTTATTTCATTTCCAAATATAAGCCAAGTAAAGAATATGCTCCTTTGGCCTTACTGTTTTGTTACAGATGTTTTAACAAATTTCCCATATATATCTTCATCTGAATCCTGTAAACCGTTATAGTCACTTATGTATCTTTGTAGTACCTTTTGAATGAGAACTATACGTTCTTCTTCTTATGATGGATCAATGAGTTCATAAATAGATTTAGCTTGATGAATGTCTCGTATGAGTTGTTCATACTCAGCTGTTTCTTCTTCAGTTAAATAGACATAAGGTAGATGAACCTTTTTTTAGTGCAACTTGGTTATCATATTGATCAGATGTTATGTCTGTTATCTCAACTATTGCCTTCTTAGAAAGACCATGTTGAATAAGCCTACATACTGTCCTTTGAAGAGGGAGGATATTTTTATTTCTTTCATTAATTGTACAATTCATTTTATTCCAATTGAGAAAAAACCTTGATATTGTTGGGAAATATCAATAAGTAACAGACATTAAAAGTTAACATTTATTTAGAATTTAATATATTAAATTTTGAGGAGGTAAGATCTTTTTTTTCTTATTTAAACAAGTAGAACTAAGCTATTCATACCCAATCGGTTTTTACATGACAAATGGCTACAGGTGAAGACTCCCATTTAAAATAAATCTTTTCTTTTTCTTTCCACATTTGAGTAATCTTCATAGCATAAGTGGCACTGACTGTTTCTGCAATTACAATGGAACCGACATATAAAAGTTGTTCAGAATTTAATGTGCGTATTTTGTTTTTTAAATCATAAAAGTGATAAATATATTGAAAATAATATGTTTTATTAGGATGACGAATTAGCATAATATAAAACTCCCTACAAATTAATCTAATCATATTTTATAATGTTGAATTTGTATTATATTTATTATTATTGTTTCTATAATTATCATAAACCATTAGTTTAAAATCTAAACAATTAATTTTTCTATTAACCGATACTATTAGACCATAAAAGCTTTCTTTTGGTTTCTTGATGGGTATTATCTAAGACAGGAAAGGTTATTTAGAAAATTGTGTATGATGAGATTCGTCGTATAAAGAAACCTCAAAAAATTGATTCTTCCATGAATACATCTTATTTTTAAAAGGATGTAGATGAATGGATATATATATATGCTTTTCTTCGACCTAAATAATGTTTTATATCCCAATCTTTATTGTTATTATTCTGTCAATGATATTAGGTGTTCAGTTTTCGTAAGTATTTTAGCAGTGCATGGGGATTTAGCTGCTCCTTTTTGAGAGAGGGATATCAAAATACGTGTACGGGTTTTGTATTTTACCATCATTTTGGAATTGCGAACCTTGAGTCTCAGTATTTTGAAGTTACCTGAGAAACTACCAATGATATTGCTACCAAGATAGTCAGTATTGTATTTCTAAAGAATTTCATTTTGTGCTGACCTTTAGAAAATAAATACAGCTGTTTCCCACCCTCTCATCTCTTACGAACAGTCTACAATATTTTATATAGATTTATATTGGCATTAATTTTATATTCATAAGATTTTTACTTATTAATGAAATTGTAATATTTTAGTATTATAATAGAATTATTATTTAAATTTTGTTCTATGTGAGGTTAGCTTATGAATCGTCTTACTCCGGAAGCTGAAGATGCGTTAATAAAAAAGATTATTGGCTGTGAATTGAATGAATCTCAATTTAATGCTCTAGCAAGGGTATTAGGGGAATACCCACAAAACATTTACCCTTCTTTATCAAATAATGAACTGAAAGCGAATATAATAGTAACTCGTGCAAATCAAAAGGAAAAATGTAACTTAATAGAAAAAGAAATAGACATTATGATTTCCTTTAAACAAGATAAAGTAACTACAAGAAGTTTAAATAATCAATTAGCCATCGCTTTTGGAAAGTTATATGAAGATTTGTTAAACTCTCTTGAGGCCCTTGATGATGATGTTGAAGTGGAGAATGAAGGTAGTAGTGATGATGAACATACAGAATTTAGAGTGAAACTCAAAAATAAAGCAAGATTTTCAGAAAGCACAAGTGAATTAGCTGTCTTTCACAAAAATGATAATTCAGTTATGCAAAGAAAAGCGAAGAAATTAGGTTATAAATCATATAATAAAATTGAGTTAAAGGTAAGACAGTTATATCAAAGTGTTCTTGCGGAATTTCCAGTTGAAGAATACTCTGCTGAGAAAAGATTAAGTGATTTACTCAATAAGCTTTATTCATTTCTAACTGAAGAATATAAAGAAAGCCTAGATACAAGTGATCACTTATATGGAATAATTTTTGGTACTGCTTCTAGGTGCCTAATATTTAATGAATAGTGGTGTCTCTATATGACTAGAAATTTTGATTACGAGGAAATGTTATACCAAATAGAGGAAAGTTCAAAACTAAATGGATTTATTATGCTTAACTTAATGCTTAATTTTAGAAAATGTTCAATCCAACAGCTTGCAGTTGGCTTATATTTATTTAGATTTAGTAATGTCCTCCAGATAATTATCTCTGAAATCGAAAATAGCAAAGAAGTTTTTTCAGAATTTCCCCAATGGGATTACTTTAATCTCGATACAGTACTTACCCCCTTCTTAATTGAAAAATATAACGATAGATTTCAAAAAGGTTTCATTGAATTACTATCTAGAAATTTAATAAAGGTTGATGGCGAAGAATTATTGATTAATGATGAAGTTGTATTAGGTTTTAAAGAAGAAATAAGAAAAAATAAATATGTTTATAAAAAATGCGAATATATTTCAAAGGTAATTAATACATACCCTACTGATATTTTAAATGAAAAGATTTCTAAGATAGTTGGTGACTTAAATGATTAAATTATATGTAAATTATGTATGTACCCAACCCATTAAAGGTAAAGTTAACGTAATTTTGCGAAAAGGGTTAAACGTTATTCGCGCAGAAAAACTTGAATCTAGTGAGGATAATGGGCCAAGAAATAGTTTAGGGAAATCAACTTTTGTTAGGTTATTAGATTATGGGTTAGCGAGAACGGATTTCTTACAGAAGGATGATAAAATTGCGGTAAGAGAATTACTTGAGCATTACTTGATTATGGAAGTAATGATTAATGATCAGAATTATACATTAAAAAGAAAATTAGTTGATAAAAGTGAAGCTTTTATTTTTGAAGGATGGGTAGCAAAGGAGCTTTTAAAAGAAAAGCCTGTTGGAAAGTTAATTGGACCTGATTTTAATGATTATAAAGCCTTCCTAGAAGAGCATTTACTGCTACAATATAACTTTAGTGGAGAGGAAAAATTGCTAAGTCTTAGGCAATTTTTACCTTTGTTATTAAGGGACCAAGTTAGTGGATTTAGTGATATTTACAAACCTTTTGGAATGAGTGAAGGGCAACAACTTGCTCGACTCAGGGCGGAGTTTTTCTCAGGTTTAAGTACTGCAAGGAAAATGAACCTTGAAAAAGATCTTATAGATGTTGAAGAGAATAGAAAGGATGCATTACAAGACTTTAATATTATTTCAAAATATATCAATAAGAAGTTTCAAGATGAATTAGATGACTTAGAGGGTAGCATAAGTAACTTGGATGTTGAAATAGTAAAAGCACAAAAAAATGTAAAAATTCGTAGAGAAACTTTAATGAGGGAAAGTGAAGATAAGAGGATCATTAAAAAAAATATGGCTGAAGTTGAAGAGGAGATTGAAAATTTAAATAAAAGAATAAACTCTAATCATTCTAGAATACATAATTACCAAGCAACAATAAATGAAATAATTAAAGAGTTGGAAACTTTTAATTTATATTCATATGCTTCATCACTTTTTGATAATTTTGAACAAGAAACATGCCCAGTTTGTTTAAATCCTATAAATAAAAAACATAAAGGTTCAAATGATTGCAAGAAAAAGGAAAATGAAATTATCAAAGACAAAGAAAGCACAGTTTTAATTATAAAAAAGATATTGAATAATGAATTATCTGACTTGAAGAATGCAATATTTGTTCTGCGTTCGCAAAATAATAGGTTTGAAGAAAAAATTCAATTTCTTATTAAGGAAATTAAATTATTTAAAGAAGAGTTAAGAAGTAGAAATAGCAAAATTGTCGAACAACTAAATAAAGAAGAAGAAAAATTAATGGAATTTAATGGTGAAAAGACAGAACTATTGGGTTTACAAAAGGCTCTGAGTGATGTGGAAGGGTATAAAAAGAAATGGATATATTACAAGGAGAAGAAAAAGGAAATAAGTAATGAACTAGATTTAGCGAATATAGAAGTAGAAAAGAACCGTGAAAAATTAATATCTACGTATGATAAAGTGGTTAGATATTTATATAATGGTTCTAGAAAGGGGATATTAAAATTTAGTCCTAAAGCTGGGAACATCGAAGTTGCTCTTGCTTATATGAATGAAGAAGAAAGTATAGATAAAGGTGCTGCAGCTCAAATAGTAAAAGTAATAGCTTTTGACTTAACACTACTAGAATTATCACTTTCTAATCAAACGTATCACCCAAAATTTCTTGTACATGACTCACCTAACGTAAATGATATTGATATAGATGTGTACCACCGAATTTTTAGTTATATTATTGATTTAGAGAAGCAACAGATAGAGACACATGGTAAAGTTGATTTTCAATATATAATAACAACAATTACAATGCCGGAAGATGAAATAACAAAAGACCATGTAAGATTAGAACTTGATAGCAAGGGAGAAGGAGGAAAACTATTTGGTTTCACTTTTTAATTTAGATTTTGAAGATCAGGATAAAATGATAAAATTTTTAACATCGAGCTATTCGGATATGGAGTTATTTAGTCTTTTAAGACAACTAAACATAGAAAAAAATGAGGTATATTCGAAGTATTTTACTACGGTAGAGTTTTGCGAAAAAATTGTAGAAACTATTTCGAAAAGGGAACTTTCTGAAAAGTTATTATTATTACTTCAATCAAAGGAGTTTTATAGGGAACGACTGATTAATGACTTTAAACATCTGGATTTAGTCGAACCATTAACAGAGGAAAAATTTAGCCAATATAGTAATAGAGTCTATGATGTTAACGGTACTAATACAAGTGTAAATGACTGGGTTCATGAATGTAAAAATAAACTGGTGTTAATTTTAGGGAAGGACTCTCCTGAAGAAAATATGGAGGAATTGGAGAATATTTCGGGAGTGGTTGAGAGGATGGGTTATCAACCTATCTTAATAAAGAAACAGCCAGAAATAGAAGTGTTAACTAATGAGGAAAAGATGCTTGCTTATGCTTCATTATCTAGGTTTATAATAATTGAAAAATCTGTTCCAGCTGGTCAGATTGATGAAGCAAAGATCTGCGCGGTTAACCGATTTGCGGCAATCTGGATTCAAAAAGAAAATACAGGTGATACATGGATGCAAGGAGATTATGAAGTCGACTCAAAGAATATAAAGGTGTTTAAGTACACTGAATCAACTCTAGAAGAATGTTTGAGTGAATCTGTTCGGTGGGTTGAAAGCTATTTGGAAGATAAGACTATGAGGCTAAATAAATTATATCCTTGGAGATAATAAACTTGGTTTAGTTTTATTATGAATTAAAAGACTCTTTTTAAGAGTCTTTTTTTAATAGTAAGATTGTAGTTCTTCCACCTCTTTAGCAATTTCATGGGGTGAATTTTAAGTGTTTTAGAGATAATGAAAACAGTCGTTAATGTTGGTATTCTTGGATTTATTTGAATTATCAACAAGTGATGAGGAACTATAAATAGATTTACAGAGGTATTATGCTCATACACTAGGTCAAAAAAATAAGAGTTAATGACCAATTATTGACAGCTAAACAAGTCGGTCTAAACGAAAGGAATGTAATAAGTGTTTCTTCAGATATTTTTATATACGATAGTGAAGAGGTAATAAGAGGAATTGATGTAATTGTATTTGCATATCTCTGTTATGAAAGTTATAAGGAAAAGGAAAATATTATTAAAATTAAAGTTTCTGAGATTTCTAGGTGTAAATGGCATTTATTCTATGTATGTTTTGGCAGTTTGTTTAATATTAAAGTGGAATTTATATAATTGAGCTTTCAAATGTATAAATTCAGTTATCTCCGATTCAAGTCTTCCGCATAAAGGGCCAGATTGTTGAGTAAGAGGTATATCGTAGTAGAATTTATACTGCGCAGCAACATTTCCCATAATTCTGTAAAATAAGAACAATAATTATCTATTTTTTGGTATCATTTTTTTAGATCCCTTAAATTGCGAAGAGTTTCACGTAAAGTAACAAGTTAGTGGAAGAATCAGGAAAAGAATTAAGCTTTTCTCCCATATGTATATGTATTCTTTGTCTTTTGCCTCTTGAATAATAAAGGGTTGACAGGTTTTAAAGCTGGAGGATTAGAAAATATGTTGTATTATTAAGAATTTCATTATTAGCGCACTGAAAGACTCTTTTTTGAATTGTAAAAAAAGATGTATTGGAATTGAAGGTTTGGAGGATATTGTAATAACTTGTCGAACTACTTAAATTGAAGGGGGAGAAAATTTGAAAGAAGAAATTATCAATTTTTATAAAATAGAACTTGGTGTTTGGAATATGGTTTACAAATATATGAATAGGTTAGCGTTAATTATTTACATTCTTGTTTTTCTTTTGTTAATTGTTTTATTGGTTAATCTCCTACTTAACCAAAATACATTTTGGTCTTTATTGGTAATTTTGTTGTTTCTTTTAGAAGGGGCTATATTAAATCAACATAATAAAAAGATATTTGAAAAAGCACATAAGATACCTAAAAAAAAGCAAGGTATAATGTGGGGAGGATTATATTTAAATAAAAGAAGGTATGAAAAGTTAGAGCTATTTGTTTTAAGAGAATTGGATTCAAAACAACAACTTGAGAAGTTAATAGATATATTAAATAAAGAATCTGATAGTAGAAAATTCTCAGGTCTTTTCATAAGGGGGTTAGGAGTAGGGTTATTCTTACCACTTTGGAATTTTTTCGTTAAATGGATATTTGATAATGGAATTGATAACTTAAATATGGCTATTGGTTTATTTGTAATCTTTGTGGTGTTAATTTTTGTAATAATCCTTTTTACTTCAATGACTAAATTAATAGTGTTGGATTTCTTTGATAGAGAATCAACTAGAATTAATGATTTAGCAACTATGTTAGAAGACATCTCATTAAAGGATCTAAATTTTAATAAGAAAATAAGTCAATTAGTTTAGAAGGGATAACAGTGAGAAACAAGTTTAATAAACTCTTAGAGTCGTGCAATTGCTGGATCTATGTCCATTTTCATCCACAAAAAGTATTTTGAATATTGATACATTGATGGTGGAATTAGGCATGAGAATTGACATGGATCCTTTGGTCTCAAATTTAGATTAACAATGAATTCTGATAATTTAAAGGTGTATTTTTTATAACTTGAAAATTGTATCAGCTTTAAGTGTTGATGAGAGTGAAATATAAATACTGAATGAAAAAGTACAGGTATAAAATGAGGTGAATAAATTTGCCAAATTATTTAGAGTATCAAAGATCTATTGCAGCTGAATTCAAGGCATATGAAAAGAGGGTGAGAAATCTAATTGACGCTACTCATTGGGGAGAAGAGGGCCGTTACAAAGAAATTATACTGATGAATTATTTAAAACGAGTTTTACCAAAAGATCTATCAGTGGGTACTGGATTTGTAAGGAATGGTGACAAAATCACTTCTCAAATTGACATAGTAATTTACGATAATTCATTTCCGGTTTTATTTTCTGAAGGAGATTTTGTTATAACTACTCCAGAAAATGTTATTGGAGTAATAGAAGTGAAATCACTTATTCGACCAAATGAGCTATGTAAAATAATAGAAAAATCAAATCAAAATGGTACTATTATTAATGATAACTCTGATAAGTATATATTTAATGGAGTTTTTTCATACAATAGCAGTAATCGACATAATAAATATATAGAAAATTTGAGAAATTACGACTTTTCTTCACTCCTAATTAAGAGTCACTTTAATCAGATCATACCTCCTGCACTGTCTTATTGCACAAATCATATTGCTTTAGGAGATCAATATTTTCTTAAATTATGGGAAACGGGACAATCTCTAGACACCATAGGACCTCCATATTATAGTATTTATGATTTACATGGGGGACTTGCATTTTCTTATTTTTTTTCTAATTTGCAAGACTTAGTTATTCGGAGGGCTAGAGGATATACAATAGAAAAGTCAACTAATGAAAATGAATCATTTTATTATCCAATACCAAATGGAAAAGAATCGCGTTTAATTGAAAGAATATTTTTAAATTAATTTAATATATTAACATTACTCCAAGTGGATTAAAGAAAGATTCAAGAAGGGCTTTGTGAGACATCATAAGGAATTATATAATCATTCATTACAAATAGAGATGTATATTTTTCTGGGATTAATTATTCAATTTTAACAGGTGTGATTACTCATTTTAGGGTAAAATTTAATAAAAATAATATCTTGTTTCTTTTGTTATTTTCTACAATCCAGTGTGATTATTAAATTACTAATAACAATCTTTCTATGTTAAATTTAAACAAGGTAAACACCACTACATCCTTCTATCTGCCATCACCACTCAAGCCACGTGGAGTGCGTAGCGTTAATAGAGTTAAAATAGCTTGGTATCATTAGATTTAGTGTGTTTTTAACTAAAAATCGAAGTTTGTTTTATGTTCCCTCGGACAAATGGTTCGGGGGGTTTTTGCTATCACTTGCTATCAATCTGATAGCACTTTATTAATATATCCAAGCAGGGGTCTGACACAAAAAAAGTTCTGAGCAGAAAATCTACTCAGAACTCAAAGATTATTTCAATTTATTACCGTCGATATACACTTTAATTTTATCAATCTTACCTTCACGATTGAAAATAGTTTGACTTGTTACAAGATCTAAAGTATCCACATCTTCAAAAGTACTTTCTGTACCATCTTTATAACAAACGATGATTTTCTTGTTGCCTTCTAGGTAATAAATTACCGGAACTGCACAGAATGTAAATCCTAAGGAATTCTCATCTAACTCGATTGTTTCAGTTTCGGTAGCATTATTATTCCTAGGTAGCGCCCAGGTTTTCATTTCTTTTAAAAACTCAGACTTTGCTAATAACTCCGGTTTAAAACAAATACGTCCCTCCTCTACCTTTACTCCTAACTCGCCTAGTCTAGAGATAAAGTCTTCTTTTACCTGTCCGGTCATACCAGGTTGTTGTACTCCCGCAAAGCTTGGAGTATGGGAATAAGCATCTGTTGGAAATGCGCCGTATTGTTCCGGTGATTTTTCTAATCCTATTCCTGTCTTAATAGCTTCATACTCATTCATAAGCGCCTTAGTTTCTTCATTCATACCACTTTGACAATATATATCATTGAAGCTTTCTTGTGTCGCCAAAACTAGCTTTGATACCATGTGCCAATAGATAGATCCTAACCCTTCATACTTATAAAAGGTACCGGAGCGTCCTGTGAAAGCATGATGGTCAAAAAGGTTTGAGAAGATTTCTTCAACAATTTTAATATCCTCATCGTTATACTCTTTTGTGGCTTTTAGTGCTTCTCGAATCTCTTCACCGTTTCTGAACTGACCGTTAAAATGGTACTTCCCATTCACATCTTTTTCAATAAACCGTGTGTGATTCTGATTCAGTTCTGCTTTTAAAACAGTTGATGACATAACTTGTTCATCAGGAATCACATTTTTCTCTAAGAACTTTGGCAATTCACGGTTTGGATAGAGCATATAGCTGTCTTGGTCTTCGCGATAAATAGAACTATTTCTAAGTGCCTCTAGTACATTAATGGCTTCTTTTCCATCTAAAGCTTTTGAACTTAGAACGGCAACCTGACCTTCTAACATCTCATAAAGATTTGATATGCTACAGTTTTCGTTATCAAATCGGATGAGATTGTATGAGTGGTATAGACCGTCTTCTCGTTTATTCTTTTTAATTGAATCTTTTAAATGAATCATTGAAACCTCAATAAATTCTTTAAAGGAGTCTATAGAAAGTGCCGCTTTTTCGCCTGCAAAACCATTGTCATAAATAGAATTTCTATATGTTTCGCCAATCTTACCTAACGCTTTTACAATATTAAAACGAGTGTTGTCGGACATTTTATCGCCAAGATATTGTTGACTATCCTCCAATACCTCCATTGTATCATTGAACATCTGAAGCACTTCAACTGAAACCTCAACAGAGTCCTCTTTAATTTCATTAACTATTTGACTCATATAAGCTTGGAAACGATGCAAATAATAAAGGGTAACCATTGACATTCCATTCCCAACAAGAGCGTTGTTAGCATCGTTCCACTCTGGACGTTGAGTATTCATCCAAATACCACCCTCAGGCACATAGTTAGAGAACTTAGCAAGCATAGTAACCAAAAGTTTTTCCATTAAATTAACTTTGTAGATACCGTCCCTGTTGTAAACTAACTTACCATCTGATCCAAGACTTGCAACTTTGTTGTCAATATGTTGTTCACTCTCTTCACTATAAACAATACTGTTTCTTGGGTCGTCTACTAATGCATCAAATCCTTTAATTCTATAGGGCACATTCGCATATACAAAAATGTCTTTATGAAGAAGGTCCAGTAGCTTTTCAGGATTATAAGCCTTTGATAATTCCATTAGCTTTAATAGATAAATAATTTGATGATCTCCCCAGTATCCAATATTTGACCATGGATCTTCAGGGTCAAGCTTCTCCCAGTCAATTCCGTCTTTCGTAATTCGATACGGGTTATACCCGTCTGCTGTTGATGCATTTACGAATTTAGCAATTATACTCTCGGTAAATGCAGGGTAGGAAATGGATAAGGCTTCCCAGTTTTGAAATATATCACGCCAGTTCCCTTCAAACTTTAGCTCCTTGCTTCCATCTTCTTTGGTAATCTCTATATTAAATTTATTCCATGGACGACTTGGATCTCCATGTCGCCTACTGAATGTAAGTGGTAAGTACTCTAATACTAAACGTTCAAAATCCTTGCAATTAAGCTGTCCTACCATAGCAATGAGTTCATTATAGTTAATTGTTTCAGGTAATCGGCTCATAAAATCCAGTTGCTTCGTATATACTTCTTTATTCCAATTCCCTACAAATGCTTTGAAATCCTCTCTATCAATCTCATAGCCATCTACATATATGCCACCTCGCATAATATTGTAAAGGGTATTTGAAAAATGTCTATAACCCTCCTTCTCATTTGAAGTACATTGGAATCCATCTGCATTAAACACTAGTTTTTTAAGATTGTACTCACTCTTTGAAACATCAACTTCAATCTCTTCAAGAATCGATTGATTGTTCATAACTTCTTTAATAAGTTTCTCAACTTTCGAAGCGCTTTGATTAAGCTCAGCTACTACATACCAGTTTTTCGATTCATTACCATTAAGGTGGATAGAATCTACGACATAGTAAGAACCTCTTCTACCCTTAATATCAACTTCTGTTTGAATCTCTTCGTTTTGTGAGAACGCTCTAATCTGTTGTTCTGACAGAAGGTAGCTAGGATTCTCAAGTCCCTTTGACCAAACCGTCGTTGCTTTCAATGATTCACTTGGCTCAGCTTTATCTGTTATGATCGAACTAAGTGTGTAAATACCAAGCCCTGCTTTTTCTACTAATTCACATCGTTTATATCCATCGACAAGCGTACTTTTTGTGGTTTGTAAAAGCGTATTGACACCATATGGTAGTAAGTTACGAATTCCGTCTAGGACTCTAATATCTACTTCCTTATCAGCCATGTTAACTATTCTAGATTCTTTAATAAATCCAAATAAATCACTACTCTTCCATGTATAGGTATAACTAACCTCTAGGTCATGGTTGATCTCTTCAAACATAACTTTATTGCCTATAGTGTTTTTATATAGGTTTCTTGTAATCTTATATACATTGTCATTATGAAAAGAGAAAGGTTTCCACAGGAAGTTCCTATCGTCTTTATTGACGATTAGGACTGTATGTGATCCGGTTGTCTCAATACTGTCATGGATTTTATCATCTGTATAATATGGAAATAAAGCTGTCTCTGCATTTTTACGACCGCAAGTCAGCCCGCAAGTACTTGATATAAACATCCAAAGGTCAACATCACTTACTACTGTCATAAAGAATGGATTCATATGATTGTAGTTTTCAATCTTAAAATAAGTGTCCTTATTCATAGTTACCGTTTTAAGCGAAACCGCTTTCGTTTCGGCGTGCAAAGATGCATTTCCTAAGTGCAAATTTGGTGTTTTCTTCATTATATGTTCCTTTCTGAATCAGATTTTAAAATTTATCTCGTCACTAAATATTATAATGTGATAAGGCTAAAAGTACAATAAACTTCATAATTGGAGAGGAATTTTAAGAATTAAAAATGGTAGTTTCTAGAGCTGAAGATTTAAAAAAGAGGTACTTAAAGAAGATGTATTCACGATAGAACAGTGAATATAGAAAGAGAGGTTTGGGATAAAGAGGATGAAGGATAAGAGGATGAATCACTCATTCGCAAACAGATTGAAAAGTGGCTATATACGAAACTGTTTCGTAAATATGAGAAAGAAAAAGACATAAGCGTAAAGTGTAGAAAAGTAAGTAACGATGGCAAAGTAAGTGGAGCTCTTAATAGCTGGGGAAAATCAAATGCTTCGCCTTGGGGAGAGAAATGGAGTAAAACTTGGCATTCTTAACTATTTATCCGAAAAAAGGGTACTACTACAAGGAAAACAAAAGTGACATCGAACAGTCATTGTCGATAATCCATTTTGAAAAACATCAATTTCTTAGATCTTTCGGTGTGTTTAATATCTTTCATTAGCTGTTTATTGTGAAAATATCGAGTTTAAACAATTTTAGTTGTAAAATTATAGTATATTTGTCTGTGATAATATTAATAACATGTAAGCATAGTACAGCAGTTCTAGTAAGTGATGCGAAGCTATATCAGAAATAACAGAGGCCTTATTGTTAAACAGCTTAGCCCATATTTAAAGCAAAATGGGTGTAGATATGGTTAATCAAAATCCAAACCAAATAGCGAGAGAGAATCCATGTAGGTTGGGCTTGGACAATACCTAAAGATGCTAAGGAATAACGGTTAGGTGAAAGACTATTAAAAAAATGAGGGGTGTAACGTGTACATTTTGAAAGGAAATAAAGCTGAAAAAATAGATGCAGTTAAGTTTGCTGAGCTAGGTATGCAAGAGAGTGATATGGAAGAAGTTGTAAGGTCTGATATTGATCTGATTTGTTCGGATGAGGAATCGATGCTTATTGTCGGACAACAAGTGCAGAATGAGAAGAGAGGTCGTAGTGACTTAACAGCAGTAGATAACAATGGGAACATTGTTTTAATTGAAATTAAGCGTGACCGTAGAGATATAGAGGGAAAAAAAGAGGCTTTTGAATTTCAAGCAATTCGTTATGCGGCAAGTTATGCAACAATCGATAGCCCAGATGAACTTGTGAAAAAGGTCTATGCTCCTTATATTGAAAAGTACCATAGAGAATTTGAACTGGGTGAATTAACATCGTATGAGCTTGGTATCCGTAAGTTGAATGAATTCCTCTTGGTCAACGAAGCAGAAAAAAGCTTCAATAAAAAGCAAAAGATAATATTAGTAGCTTCTGATTTTGATGAACAAACATTATCTGCCGTGGCATGGCTAAATAGCAATCAAGTTGATATGAGCTGCTATAAATTGACCCCTTATAAGTTTAATAATGATGTTTATTTATATACGGAGAAGCTGTTACCTGTAACGAATTACGATGATTACTATGTGAACTTAATGGATAATTCACTACCCGCAACAGTAAAAAAGAGCAAAGGTTTCACTAGGCGATCACTGCCAAAAATTGATGCAATGTTGGGATGGGGCGTGGTTAAAGAAGGGGATATTATTGTTGCTAAGGATAGAAACAATGAAGGAATACTTCTTCCAAGTGGAAATGTCAGGGTTAACGGACAAGAACTATCGATGCAAGTATGGTTAAAAGAAATATATGGGTGGTCTAGTGTACAAACGTATGTATTTGCTATTCATAAAGAGAGTGGGAAATCACTATCACAAATTCGTAAGGAATATATGGAACAACAGGAGAAAAAAGTAGCTGAAGAATAATTGAACATAAGGGCAAACCAAGTGGTTGGTCTCAGACTGTCGACAAATTCGATGATAATCGTTTTTGTCTGCAGTCTTTTTTTATAGTTATTAATAAGTTCCGTCTAACTAACAGATGAATGATAAGGGCTTCTTGTTTCTTTTCATATGTTGTACTAGGTTTGACCAAAAGCATTTGAATTATGTTCCGTTATTTTACAAAGTAAGAAACACTGATACTTCGTTATATAGTTGTATTTAACAAAATAATAGGTGTACAAAACTAATATATTGCGTTAATCAATCAACGTCCGATACTTCTCGATGTTCTCTTCTATCAAAACCTCATTTTTATAAAAATACCTTGTGTAAACGGTTAACATCATTTCATTTTTTTCCGTAATTACCGTCTTCGATAATACGCGGTTAATAATACTTGCTAGCTCTTTAGGATTAGCATGCATCGTATTCCATGCACGTACTTGCAATTCTAAATCGTCACTTAAGGCTGCTAGTTCAATTTCTTCTTTTGGAACATGAACCTTTTGATGAGCATAGGGATCTTCATAAACGTCTGTATAAATAAACTTAATCGGGTTGTATTCGTTTAAATTATATGTAAAGTGTTTGTTATCTACAGTAACGATCATTTCATTTTGTCCATATTCAATCGATCCGTTTTCAATTACGATGTTCTCCGATACTAATTGGATGGCACACTCTATATGAGGTGTAATTAACCAATAGTCAAATTCTGAATTTAACCTTGAAATATATTCAGTAACTGGCGTCTGTTCAAGCTTCCTATCATTTCTCAATAATATATATTCCTTTGGATGATAAAAATACTGGGCTTCTAGCTCCTTCATTGTAATTGTCCACTGGCTATAGGGACCTTCAAATAAGACTCGAAAGGCAAACTCATCATCGGTTTTCTGTAATTCATCATAAACAAACCATTGTCCAACTTGGATTGGTTTGTCCATTTCTTCTGATGTAATACCTTTAAAAATGAGGTGAATAAGTGATTTTGAAGAAAATCCACCGTCTGTATTAATATAAAGATGAAGTGTATTCCCGTCTCGTTCAACTCGTTCAATAGTTGAGTCATGCAAGCCTCCGGCAAAGACATCTTGAACTGCAGTTGATAAGAAAGGGACAGCTTGTTTTTTTTGTTTATAAGCAGCATCTAAGGTTTGTTCAAATTCCTTGCGCGCCTCCAGCATCCATTGTAAATAATCCTCTCGTACTGCTTTAGGTAGTGTCGGTTGATTTAATGTACCATTCTCTAGATATGGAATGAAACGATTTGGCAACGTATGTAGTAATTCTCCTTTTACTCTAGCAAGTTGTTCTTTCAAATAGGTAAAGAGAGCGTCCTTTTCTTCTTTCCCACCTCTAAGTGCAATTTCCCAATCGTGATCGGATTCATGAATGGGGAGAAGGTTACATTTTAAAAAATTCTCTTGTGCTTCTTTACATATATTCCACATCATAGCACCTCATAGTAGTTGTTGAAACTAGTATACTATCATTTTTTTAAACAATTGATTTTAATCCTATGGTAGACAGAGTTATCGATGAAGGGACACTATTGTAAAAAGTTGGTTTTTTTAATAGACTAAAATAAAGATAAACTAGGAAGTGTTTGGAGGGAAAATTAAGGCTCATACTCTGTTATTACTTGACTAACATCGTGGAAAGAAGAGTAGTTAGAGATTTCTATTCAAGGGAGTATCTGCAACAAATCTGTATACTTAACTAAAGATGGAATTAATGAAAATCTATTTTGGGGATTAATAATAAAGTTATCTAGCAGCTAAACTATACAAATCAAGAATAATAAATGAAAATATCAAATAAGATAGATATAAAAAATACATGCTAGAATCTAGGAGGTATATAGTATGCTAAAAGAAGAGTTAAGGAAACGAGCCTTGTCGATAGTCGAAATTCCAGCTAATTTTCAACCTATCATAGAGGAGTATGCTGAGGGAGAGAATGGAGAAGGTCAGGCAATGTTTTCATGGGCGAATGAAAAAAGAGATAAAGGGGTTATTATCAATCTTGATTTGTCCGGTAATTTGACAAGTTTAACAATTGACATGGGTGCTGGTGGAAATTCCAATACGGTTCTTTCAGATGTAGAGGAAAGAAAAGAACGAGCGGAGCAATTTTTACTTAGTCATTACCCTGACGCTTTAAATGATTTAACTTTCTCTGAAATGAGAAAGCTGGATCATGCATATCGCTTTAACTATGAACTGGTTGTCATGGACTTACCACTTAAGTCTACAGGCTGTATTATTGACGTAGACCATATGGGTAATATTGTGAAATTTTCTTATAAAGTTGCGAATCAGATACCCGAAATACCAACAACTTTGATTTCAAAAGAGAAACTAATTGAACATGTAAAAAATAAGCTGAATTTTCAGCAAGCTATTACAAATCTATATACTATTAATCATAATGTAGCGGATGATGGACTAAGCCTTGTTTATGAACTAGAGCCATCTTCCATGAAGTTCAAAGCAGATGTATTGACCCCAACCTTGAGCATTATACATGATGAAGATATTCAAGAAACCTACGTTCTACTGCCAGCTCCTTTAAATACAGCCACACAAAAAGTTTTAGCTATTAAAGAGGTCATTGGAATACCAGATGAATTTGAAGTTATTAGGGAAGTAGATATGGGGGAAGAAATAGGCATTGTATGGCGGGACCGGAACTGGAAGTTGGAGGAGCAGGACTTATCTTTTGAAGGCTTTTTGAAGAGACATACAGAAGATACAGTTAAAGCCTTCATATCAAAGAAAACAGGAAAAGTTAGAAGTTTTGTGTGGTTCAATGAACGAAGTGGCGATCTCAGACTTACTCGTGAAGAATGTTTGCAACATGCGACCCGTTTTCTTGAAGGGGTCATTCCAAATTATCATAAATATCTACAATTGGTTGCTCGAGAGAATGGGGAAGAGGTGAACGATACGAGAAAAAAAGAAACATTTTCTTTCCGTATTCATAATGGTAATGGCATACCAGTTCAGTTAGAAAAAGTAGTAGTTACAGTTAATTGTGAAACAGGACAAATTGATCATTATAGTGGGCCAAGCTTTGACATAGAACAATTGAGCCAAATCCCTGCAGAGCCTGCAATTTCAAAAGAAGAAGCGAGAGATATATTTTTCAATCATTTGGACTTTGAATTGGCTTGGAACAAAAATTATAGTGGTGAAACAGAATCCTACATTCTTGTCTACCAAGCATGTGATCGGTATCCCAGAACTCCCATTAAGTACATTGATGCTATGACTGGGGTCGTTATTTCAGCAAAAGAAAAATAGCATATGGTGCTAAAATCAATTGCATTCCTTGACAAATAGGCCGTTCAGAGTGATTACTAGTCTACTATTTGTAAGGAGTGTCATGAAAGTAAATTTTGTGAAAAAAGAAGTACTGATCAATCGAGACAGGCGAATCTGTATGATAAGCTTAATGATTTTAAAGAATGGTTACAAAGTAATAGAGGATCAGCGAAAGCTCAAGGTATTGAATGTGGCAATGAATTTTTATATGATGCAGTAAATAATGCAACTAAGACCATGGGTGACATTAGTAAAGAAATGAGACTACAAGTAGGAAGCTTATAAGTGTTTTCTGCCGAAAAACCGTTAGTTATTTCAAAAGTATAGTATACACTCAGCACCTGCAACCTTAAATCAAAATAGGAAGTTATAAGATTTAAATAAGATAAGGACATTAATACTAGCGTGAAAAAATAAAATTCAAATTTCGGCTAGATAGGACTTAGAATTATAGTTAGTAGTACTAAGAATGGAGCAAGCAAAATACATTAGGAGTTATAATGTTTAAAACTCTATTTGGTATGAACATCAGCTTATGTGTTGAAGACGGCCAATCACGATTTGTTGGTTGAAAAATCTACCTTTACATCTCCTTACTATAGCTGCAAACCACCTTTTTCTTTAGTAAGAGAGATTAGTACTATTATGAAGCTCACTTTCTACAGAAAGATAAGAATAATGAGAGTTAAAGAAACTTGCATTAGAATTAGTTCTAAATAAAATATTGGTCTACCGTTATTATGATTTATATAACTTTTACAACAACAAATATCATATAAAACCTGTCTTTTCTTTTCATGTTTTTTCTTGTAAAAAAGAACTAGATAGATGTAACATTAGCAATAATAAGGAGGGGTTATATGATATTGGAAGCGGTTATGCTACAAGTTAGGAAAGGTATGGAGGAGGAGTATGAGGAGGCTTTTCGTCAGGCATCAGAAATCATTTCCTCAATGAAAGGGTACATTAATCACGAATTACAGCGTTGTATAGAAGTAGAAGGAAAGTATCTACTATTAGTGAAATGGGAAACGTTAGAAGACCATACGGTTGGCTTTAGGCAATCAAAAGAGTACCAAGAATGGAAAAAGAAATTGCATCATTTCTATGATCCATTTCCAACAGTTGAGCATTTTAACAAAGTTCCTTTATCATAAATCTCTGCTCTAAAACATTTCACTACATATTAATTACTTAGTGGAGAATGCTCTAAAATAATTTTTTTACAATGTGTAATATCTTAGAGGTTTGACAGGTACAGTTTATATCCTACCTATGACCAGAAGCTACCGAAATTGACATTAATGAAATTTCACATCTAATGTATGTAAAATAGTATAATTAAGAAAGCAGCTTGTAAACAAGCTGCTTTCAAGCTATCCGAACTATTTAGATCTATCCGCAGCCAAAAACTCCTCTTTCAATATAGAATACATTTTTAAATCTTGGTGTTTGCCTTTTGCGAGCATTCCTTTTCGAATGATGCCTTCAAAGGTCATGCCTAATTTTTGCATTACTCGTTCTGAACCGATGTTTTCTATGAAGCATCTCGCTTGAATACGGACTAAATCCATATGGTTAAAACCGAATGTTATAATTTCTTTTGCAGCTTCAGTCACTATGCCTTTTCCCCAATACGCTGGAGAAAGGACATAGCCAACCTCAGCTCGATTATGGTTTGGTTGCCATAAAATAAAATCTGCCGTTCCGATTAATTTACCGTCTTCCTTATATTCGATACCCCAAGGAGCTACATTTTTATTTTCATATTGGCATAGTACAAAGTCTACAAATGCTTTAGTGTCAGATAATGTTTTATGTGCGTCCCAAGTCACGTATTTAGCTACTTCTTCATTAGAACCGTATGAATAAATGTCATCAACATCATCTAGTGTGATTTTTCTCAGAATAAGACGCTCTGTCTCCAATGTTGGTAAATCACCGTATATTTCTTCAATTTCCATAAGCTCACCTCCACATCATATGAAATATGATCTAATATTTTGTTTGCAGAATCACCAGAAAATTTAATAAACAATAATTTTTATAGATTATATATTATATTTTTTAAGGTGTCTATGGATTAAATAACAATTAGCAGTGCTACAGGTTGTTTACACTTCTAATTGTTAATTATGGATAGACATGTAGATATGCTAGGATGAACGTAGGGGTAGAAACTATGAGAAGTTATAAAGATAAATTGGCGAAGTGTCGTCGGTGGTTTTTTACTAAAATAGCTATTAGGAAAGAAACAGGGATTCTTAAACAGCCTGTTTCTTTCCTTTGAGAAATAGGATAAGGAAATATAGTATTTATTTCTTCTAAAAATACCAATAAAGAAACAGTTTTTTTTTGAGGTAAAGGATTAGGAATTCTATATTTTTTAGTGATGAAGTGACTACTAATAGTACAAAAATACAGTTATGATACTATATGGGGATGAGACATGATATATAAATGAAATTGTGGAGGTGATTTTTTTGAGTGATGTTAATTTAGGCGACTTAATATTTCAATTATTTACTTTTGGAAGTCTAATACTAGGTATCATTCTAATTGTGCTATTCATTCGTTCTATTTCAAAACGAAGAAATCAACTTGATAGTATAGAGAAGAAGGTAGATGCCATAAATGAACGTATAAATAAAAATAACGATTAACATGAGTCTACATAATAATTATATTTCTAGTTTGTTGTTATCATATAGGGAGGAAGCGATGAAGAAGAACATTCATGTGGTTGGAGGGAATACTTTTGTTTTGCTAGACTTTACTTTTGTTTTAGCGAAAAATGGATTAATGATAGTAGTGCATAATAATATACAAAAATAGGAAGTTGTAAAATTCACTATTCAACATATAAAACGTTCATGCTAGGTAGTTCTAAACAATTAAGTCTGTGACCGTAAGCGCATCCACCATCAATTCCGATAATGTTATTTTTGCCAACAAAAACATCAGGACGCTTATGTAAATAGTTTGTAGGTGTGTGTCCGAAGATTACGGTTTTGTCCCCTGTATAACCATGATGAAATTCTTCTCGAATCCACACTAATGTGTATGGATCTGTATCATGTATAGGTGTTTGGGGATGAACTCCAGCATGTACAAAAATATAGTCTTCAGTTTCATAATAATAGGGAAGGTCCTTTAAAAACTCAATGTGTGGGTGAATTTCATCATTGATTGCTATAGGATCTGGGAATTCATCCGTTGTATACCAATATTTAGCATCATCTCTTTTGATCTCATACCCATAATTTTGAAGCGTCTTAATACCTCCGTTGTAATACCATCTTTTTAGGTTCATTGGATCATCTTGGTTTGCAAATGCATCTATCATCATCTTGTCATGGTTACCAAGTAAAGCAATGGCACCGTCATTCTTCAATTGAATGATTTTATCAATGACTGCTCTTGAATGAGGACCTCTATCAACATAATCTCCTAATAAAAGTAATTGATCTTGTTCTTTATTATATTTAACTAATGTTAAAAGTCTCTCAAACTTTTCTATATCTCCATGAATATCACTTACAGCAAGCATGCGCTTCAATTTAGTCACGTCCTGTCTCTATCCTTTTAGCTGTTTTCACATTGATTGTTGTTTTTCTTAAACGATTAACTACGTACACAACCCAATTATGTGGCGTTTTTCCCTTATAATAAGTTAGCTGTAACGTAAAACGATAGTTAACACTTTTGCATATAGGAACAATAGCAACAAAGTTTTCAAAAGTAGGATTTCTTTTTCACTGCCCATGTATATTTTACCATATTTTTCATCTTGACGTCTGTTGAAAATGGAGGAGCTACATTCTTTAATACAATAATGTGATGGGGGTAGGTAGCCCAATGCTTAATATCACTGGGCTACTGACCTCCTATATGACATTTATCATAGTTTGTATATGATACCTGCTACTAACATTATTTTTTCATTGCTCTATAATAAAAATTATCTACATTATGGAAGGGAATTCGACGGATATGACCTTACAAAAGAGCATGAAAAATTTGAAAAAACAAGTTTCTCCTTTTGAGAAGTCGACTAGAGCAAAAAGTGTGTGGCAGATAATAAATACAATTGGACCATTTCTTATCTTATGGTACCTCGCATATATAAGTCTTTCAGTATCTTATTTGTTAGCACTCGTTCCTATTGTGCTTGCTGCAGGATTTTTAGTAAGGGTTTTCATTATTTTCCATGATTGTACACATCATTCGTTTTTTAAAAATCGTCGTGTCAATCGCTTGCTTGGAACTATTACAGGAGTTATATCGTTATTTCCGTTTGATAAATGGGGGCATGAGCATTCCGTTCATCATGCTACAAGTGGTAATTTAGATAAACGTGGGACAGGAGATATATGGACTCTTACGGTAAATGAATATGTAGCAGCACCATTTAGAACTCGTTTAGCTTATCGTCTATTCAGAAATCCGGTTGTTATGTTTATATTAGGTCCAATTTACGTTTTTCTGTTGACAAATAGATTTAACCGCAAAGGCGCAAGAAAGAAAGAGCGCATGAATACTTATTTAACAAATTTACTTATCGTTGCTATTATAGGAATATTATGCTGGACAATTGGATGGCAATCATTTCTAATCATACATGGTTCCATTTTCATGATCTCAGGTTCAGCAGGCATTTGGCTCTTTTATGTACAACATACATTTGAACAATCGTATTTTGAAAAAGATCAAGAATGGGAATATGTACTTGCAGCAGTAGAAGGCAGCTCGTTTTACAAACTTCCAAAAGTTTTACAATTCCTTACTGGTAATATAGGCTACCATCACGTTCACCATTTAAGTCCAAGAGTACCAAACTATGAATTAGAGAAGGCACACAACAATACTAAGCCTTTAGAAAATGTACCAACAATAACAATGGCGAAAAGTTTACAGTCTTTAAAGTATCGTTTATGGGATGAACAAGGCAAGGATTTTGTTACTTTCAAAGAAGCAAAACAGTTAATGAAAAAAAGCATGGCTGTTCAAGTAAAACCTGAACATTAAGTCTAGCCGGTCTAAATGTAAAAGCATGTTAATAAACGTTGAAATTCAGTAATGGCTCTTTTCTAAACTTTGTTGCCACGGTTTCTAAAATACATGAAAAGATGTCCCAAAACTTGGCTTTATACGTGTTTATTTATTGTACAAAAAGTAACGCGAAAACAACCTTAGTAATAAATGTAGCACTCAACAAGCGCTCGGAAATTTTTCCGAGCGCTTTTCTTTTTTTAAGGCTCGTTTTGTTAACATTGTTGTACAAAAGAAAAGATGCCAAGGACTCTAGTTGTGTACGTGTTTACTTCCTAATCCGAAAAACAACACATTCCACATTTAAACAACCCATTACATGCTAAAAGAAGTATGGTTTTGGGGGCTGTTGTTGGTGGAGGGACATTGGTTGGTGTTCCACTTTTTTGTATTTTAATTATGGGAGTTGATAGCACTACACGTAATATTTATCCGACTTATGCTCTTGCTAAAAAATTACGATCGGTGAATTTTATTAATCGAATTGAAGTTGTGGTAGTTGGTGTTTAAGCGCTATAAAACATTGAACAGGTAGTGTAGACGTTGTATAAAAAGGAATTACCATTAAAACAACGAATTATTACATAAGTTCTTTTAGTGGAGGAGATCTAGGTGTTATTTCAAAACAACAAGTTAAAAGTTCGTCAACTAGAATTAAAAGATAATATATTATTAGCTAAATGGCTTTCTAACCCTATCGTTCTCAAATATTATGAAGGCAGAGATAACCCATTTAATGTTGAAAAAGTAAATATGGAGTTTTATAACAGACTGAACGGTGTAACAGGTTGTATCGTTGAGTATGAAGGAGTTGAGATTGGCTACATACAATTTTATGAATTAGATGATGCAACAAGAAAAGCTTACGATTATGTGAAAATTCCTGAACGTATTTACGGTATCGATCAGTTTATTGGAGAAGTAGAATATTGGAATAAAGGTATTGGTACGCTTCTCGTACGGTCTATGGTGAAGTTTTTATGTGAAAAAAAGCAAGCAGATAGAGTAGTAATGGATCCTCAAATGTGGAATGACAGAGCCATTCGCTGTTATGAAAAGTGTGGTTTTAACAAAGTGAAAATGTTACCTAAACATGAATTCCATGAAGGCGAGCATCGAGACTGCTGGCTAATTGAATATAAGCATGATTAATATTAGTTGGCTCTTTTCATTAACTGTAGTGCTATTTTTAGTAAAGGCTCATTTCATAGACTCTGTTGCTATTGTTATCGAATGAGTACCATAAAAAGTGGTTTTACATGTCAATCATCGTTGTACAGAAGAAAAGATGAATGCTAGAGTATGTGTGTTTATATCTAATGACGAAATACCACAATCAATGTGAAAACAGCCTATTATTAAGGGCTTTTTATGTGTTTTCAGTGTCGTTATAATGACGGAATTAAAAACAGCGAAGGGTAGTTAAATAAGATTGTCATCTTATAGATGGAAGTGAAGATGTTTCAAAATCTAAAGGTCGGGGTTTTTGTAGCATCTGGGAGAAAAAGAGTATAACATGTTAGACGAATAATATGGCAATAGAATTTAATAAATGCGATCGTAAACGGAGGAAGGACATGTCTATTACTTATCTAGGTATTTTAGCAGGTATATTAACGAGTTGTGCATTTATTCCACAGGCTATTAAAGTATTGGTAACAAATAGAACACAAGATATATCAATTTTAATGTACAGTTCTTTTACTTTGGGAGTGTTTATTTGGGCAATATATGGTTTCATCATAGGAGATTTAGCAATTATATTAACAAACATTGTCACGTTCATTCCAGCTGTACTCATTTTAGTACTTACGGTTAAGAATAACCGTAAGAAAACTAGTCATTAATTGTAAATAATAGTGCGGTTATTTTTTATCCCAAGATGATTTTGCTGAGTAGCAGCAAAGTTTACGAAAAAAGCCAAAAAAAATAAAGATGGGAGCAGTTGTAATGAGTGAAATGAATCCTTTACTGGAAGCTTATAACGAAACAGCATATCAAATAGCAGGTCATAGCAAAAGAGATATCCGAGTTTTAAAGGAATCTTTTAAAGATATTGCTGAAGGGCTTGAGAGTGATATTTATGGTAAGGGTAAAATAATTGAAAATTTCGAAGTGAAAATGGCAAAGTTTTTAGGGAAAGAATCAGCTGTGTTTTTTCCAAGTGGAACGATGGCACAGCAGATCGCATTAAGAATATGGTGTGATCATAAAGGGCTAAAGAAAATTGGTTATCATCCATTATGTCATTTAGAAATTCATGAAGAGGATGGGTTGAAAGAATTACACCATATTGAACCTGTGTTATTAGCGGATAAAGATAGACTCATTACTTTGGAGGATATTGTCAGTATTGATGAGGATGTGGCTTGCGTATTATTAGAGCTACCTCAACGTGAGATTGGGGGGCAATTGCCAGATTATACAACACTAAAATCTATTTCTCTATACTGTAGAGATAAGGGGATTAAGCTACATTTGGACGGAGCTAGATTATTTGAAATTCTTCCGTACTACGAGAAGACTGCAGCTGAAGTTTGTAGACTTTTTGATAGTGTTTATGTGTCTCTTTATAAAGGGATTGGTGGGATTGCTGGAGCGATTCTTGCTGGTGATAACAAATTTATTGATGATTCGAAAGTCTGGAAAAGACGTCATGGTGGTGACTTAATTAGCTTATATCCTTATATCATTAGTGCTGATTATTATTTTAATGAACGGATACATAGAATGGGAGAGTATTTTGATGCCACAAAGAAGCTTGCAGGAATGATTAATGAATGCGACTTTATATCAACTAGACCACTCAATCCGGTTTCTAATATGTTCCATGTGCATGTTGATGCGCCAAAAGATGTAATTATACCAATACTAGTCTCAATATATCGTGAGACGCAAGTGGGTTTAACGAGCTATGTAAAAGAGTCACTAAACAATACATGTTATTTCGAGGTAAGCATTGGAGATAGGTATAACAATATACCAGAAGAGAAGGTGGAAAAAGCATTTCGGATGCTTGATGAACAAAGTCAGACTGTACAAGGTTAGAATTAGTAATTGTCTAGTGAGGGAAGACTCACTAGTCATTTACTTAATGCAGGTTATTTAGTTGTGGCTGATGAACGCTTTCGGGATGATTACATCTATTGAATGCCGGAAAAAGTTAGGATGTAAACGCTTCATTCTACAATTGTTTTAAATATCCAATAAATTGTTAAGACTTATGAGCAAATCTATATATAAAAATAATAGGTAGGAGGTATATACTAGAAGCATAGATTTCTAGGAGTGAGTTATTAACATGTCTCAGATTATAAATCACCAACGAAAAGCTTCAGAAGTAAATATTATAAAAAGTTTAGCTTTCTTAGCTGTCGTTTTCCAAAGTTCTTTGATCTTTGCTGTAGATCAAGGAAATATTTCACCAGAAGAGACAGTGATGATTGGTATGTTATTTAACTTCGTAAAATTTTCTGCACCTGTCTTTATTTTCGTAACTGGATTTCACTTAATATATCATCATAAACAGCAAGTGAAGTATGCATCTTACATTACTCACAAGTGGTCTGAGTTAATAGTGCCATATTTATTTTGGTCGGCTATATATGTGATTTTCTTCACAAACTTTACTAGTACTTCAACTCTTACATTAAGTGAAATGATAAAATCGATATTTACAGGGTCAGCT
This sequence comes from Nanhaiella sioensis, assembly GCF_046557775.1. Classification (NCBI taxonomy): domain Bacteria; kingdom Bacillati; phylum Bacillota; class Bacilli; order Caryophanales; family Bacillaceae; genus Nanhaiella; species Nanhaiella sioensis. The sequence continues at coordinate 1,671,995 of NZ_JBKAEG010000001.1, read as the reverse complement.
GCTCCGCATTTATGGTATGTAGTGATGGTGTTTCAATTTCATCTAGTATTTCCGCTGCTCTTTGTGATATTTAAATGGCTGGATAAGAAATTCACATCTGCTAAGCACATTGCTTATACGGTTGGTTGCGTAGCAGTAAGTTATTTATTGCTTATGTGGTTGTCATCTCGATTTATATTTAATGGTAATTTGTTAACAGACGTGGCGTGGTTAAAGTATACAGACAGAAGTTTGTTATTCTATTCTTTTTATTTCTTCCTAGGTGGATTAGTTGCATTAAAACTGACCGCATGGAGAAAATTTGTTTCAAAATATGTAGCATTAAACACTTTTATTTTTTTAGGTTTATTTATTGTAGTAGGTTATGAATTAGTAGCATTTAATGGTGTTACACAAATAGATTTACAGGCATCAACATATTTAAAGCCATCTATGTTTTTGTATGTCGTTTCTGAAATTATTTTATTATATGGATTGTCTATGATCATTGTTCAAACGAGAACATTTTTATACAAATTGTTAGCATTTATAGGAAAGTTTACGTATGGTTCGTATTTAGCTCATTTGTTTTTCCTTCAAATAGTCGTTACATTTATTGAGAATAATCATATTACAGGCCATTATATTTCTTTAAGTATAGCAATTTTTATTATAACAACAGTTATGTCTATAGGATTTTCTTTTATCTTTAGTCACTTGCCATTTGCAACGTCAATTATAGGACCATTTGAAAAGGTGAATTGGAGTTTGCCTGCATTAATTGGTCAGCTATTACCGAAAGAAAAGCCTGTTTATAGTAAAAGCCTTAAAGGGAGAGACTAAGTGGAGAATGCTATTTATTTCATTTAATCGGGTTTTATCTAATCAATAAAAAAAAGGGGGGCTCACATAGAGCTACCCCCAACATTGATATATTTTCACTTTCTGATTTTTTTCTATATACATTTAAGACTAAAAGAATCGGATGCTATTTCCGTGTGTTGCAAAATTAGCTATCTACCCCTTCCTTTAATTCGAAATTCCAATGCAAACCATTCTGCAAAACGCTCTCTTTCTTCATAGTTCTTTTTCTTAAAATCATGTGATATATTTTCAACGTGGTGTCCTAGTTCATGGAACAATACATCTTTTAAAGTGGCATTTTTCGAATTAATTGTTGCTTTTCCTAACACGAGATAAAGACGAATTTAACAAACGTTCGTGGCATCATTTCTTCGCTAAAGACAAAAAAATTATATCAAACAACCTCAGTTTCTCAAATGTAAGTGAAAAAAACAAAGTTTAAAGGTTAGTAAATTTTTGTTCACTCCAAGCACCATTTCTTAATCTGTTAGAAAACGCTCGAATTTTACGCATAAAAAATTCCCTATATTATCATAATCATTTATAAGGGTCTTTTATCTAGGCAGTTTTCGCATTGATTGTTGCTTTTCGTTCAAAGGTATAGTCACATATACACCCAGCGTTCGTGGCATCATTTCTACTTATACAATTATTGAGCTCTCATAAAACTCATCATACTGTCGAATCTTAGTGAAAATAACAACAAAGTTTACCAAAAGAGCCTTTATTTAAAATATAATTTTAAGTAATTTAAGGATATGTTTTCATGTTGTTAAATTAATGTTAACAGACAGTAAAATTTTTAGCTCAAGTTTTGTTGACAAATATTTATCCTAATGTTAGGATAAAAATATCCTGAAGTTAGGATAAATAATTATAGGATAACTTATACATGATTTAACTCGTTATAAAGAGAAAGCAATAAAGGAGTCACATATTCACGTTGTTCTTGTGTTGATTAATTTATCCCAATGATAAAAGGAGATGAAAATCATGTTTCAAGGAGATGATCAAAGTGAGCTTGATCTAAGGTTGTTTCGCGTTTGGATGAAATCCTTTAATACTGTCTTCAAAAACATTAGCTTAGATATAGACAGTTACGGAATTAGTCATGAACAATTTATGATTCTTGAGCTTCTGTATAGTAAAGGTCCACATCCTGTTCAAAAGATTAGCGAAACTTTTTCTATTCCAAGTGGGAGTATCACATATGTTGTAGATAAGCTTGAAAAGAAAGACATGGTCAAAAGAGAACCAATTCCTTCAGATAGAAGAGCGTTCAATGTTACGCTAACAGAAAAAGGAAAGGAATTATTTGATACGATATTTCCGAAACACGTTGAAACAATTTCTCAAAATCTATCGTTTGTTACGAACGATGAGAAACAACAGTTAATTGAATTATTAAAGAAAATTGGTTTCGGTGCACAAAAATTATAAAAAACAAAGGGAGAGTGTAAATATATGAAATGGGTTACTCGTATTATTCAAGGATTACTTGCAGTTGCATTTATTTTATCTGGTGTAATGAAATTTGTAGGTGGTACAGAACAACTTGAAATGATGGCAGGGGGATTCGGATATGCTGTTGGGTTTATGTACTTTATAGCCGCTTGTGAAATCTTAGGAGGGATTGGACTAATTGTTGGATACTGGAAAGCAACAATTGCATTACTTGCTTCAACAGGATTAGTCATTCTTATGGGAGGGGCTGTATTTTCACACTTAAATGCGGGCCAAGGTATGGGCGCAGCAATGCCTTCTTTAGTTCTCTTTATTTTAGGATTAGTTGTACTTATCGGTAAGGTGAAAAAATAAATACAATAGAAAACACACGACATAATTAACATGTCGTGTGTTTGTTTAACTAAGGCTACTGTCATTCGAATTTGTGCACTATTTTTTTCACTAATGACTTAAACATATAATATATATCGTTGACTCATACGAAAAGAGCTAAAGAATAGCAACAAGGCTAGTTTAATTAATACTTACAGATTACAAATATTTATTAAAAAACTCGCATATTGCTCTGTACACTTTTACCTCATTTTCTTTTTTGGAAAAACCATGCCCCTCGTCTTCTAAAACGAGGTATTCAACTTCACGACCTTTTTCTTTTAAAACAGCGACAATTTTATCAGATTCCTCCTTGACTACTCGTGGGTCGTTCGCTCCTTGAATGACCAACATCGGCTTAGACATATTTTCTAAATAAGTGATCGGTGAAAACTCGATTAGCTTTTCTTTATCTTTTTCTGGGTGCCCAACCCACTGGGTCAACATTGGTTTCCAATGCTCTGGTACTGACTCAACGAAGGAGAATAGATCACTAGGTCCACAAATATCGACAACCGCTTTAAAGTATTGTGGATGTCTACCGTGAAGTAATAGGGACATGTAACCACCGTAGCTTCCGCCCATAAGAAGTACTTTGTCACGGGCAGCGAGCCCATTTTTAAATAAAAATTCTAGACCTTCAATGTTATCGAGTCTTGGTCCATGTCCCCAGTCACCTTCAACCATTTTTGTAAATGCTAAACCGTATCCGGTAGATCCACGGAAATTAGGTGCGAAAATACTATATCCCTCATTTAAAAGGTACTGAAATACGTCGTTAAATTCTTTACGCTCAGCATGCTGAGGACCTCCATGTGGCCATAATATAACGTGACCGTTACTAGTCACAGGATTTGCTTTAAAGTAAAGCGCTTCTATGTCAAGGCCATCAAATGATTGATAAGATAAGACAGCTGGATCAATAAGCTCGTCTTCATGTACACCCATAACACGGTTATTTGTAAGTTGTTCCCAACGATGTTTATTAGCGTGTTTTCTAAACATATTTGAAGGTTTTGTAGCTGATGTACCAACGAGGTATACATTTCCTTGGGCAGTCACTTCTAGCTTGTTGATATTTCCAATTGGACATTCAAGTTCTGTCAGTTTTGCTGTAATAATATCATAAGAGTATAGATGATCCTCTACACCTCTCTCACTAACAAAATATAAAAGGTGATGTTTTTCATCAAACTTAATCATTTTAAAGCCCTCACTTGGAAGTGAAACGACTTTACTAAATTCTTTTTCAGCTAAGTCAAATTTCGCAATATATGAAAAATCTGCTCCAAAGTTAGTAATGAAATAGATGTCTGAGTCTGAGGCATAAACACCATTTGTTACTGTGTGCTGCTCATCTAATTCTGGAGTTAGGGGAATCACTTCATTATCTACTTTTACATAAGCTAGCATATGTGTAGTAGAGAAATACTTTATAAAAAGAAAACTATCTTCACTTGGGCTAATATCATATAAATATGTAGCTCCACCGTCTCCATCTATGATTATTTCTTCTTCCTTTGTGTCTATGTGATAGCAATAGCTTTTCAGAAAGGTTGGATCCTCCTTATTAGAAGTGTAATATAAGCGTTTTCCATCATCTGATAAGATAGGAACTACATGTTGGAATCCTTCAGCAATTCTAATAGGCTGCAGCTGTCCCCCCTCTGGTGGTATCATATATAGCTGTGAATTTTCATCACCATCACGGTCAAAAGCTGTAATGATAAATCTTCCTGCCTTGTCGTAGCAAAGCCCTTGACAACTCTGATCATTAAATGTGAGTGGATACGGAAATTGACTTGGTAAATCCATTCCCCATAAATTATAGTTCCCACTAATATTTGTACTGAAAACGAGCTGTCTTTCATCATTACTTACGACAAAATCTTGAATTGTGTAGGCACGTAAAAATTGCTCTACATCCGGTTTTTTATACATTTCCACTCAAAATTCCCCCTTTAATTGAATGAGAAGCTGTTCAATAAATTATGAAAAAAACTGCTGTTCTATGATGAACAATGGGCGCTTTATAGTTGATTATTGTTTATCATAGGCTGTTTTCGCATTGGGTTGATATTGTAGGCACTTATTCAATTAGTTTTCTTGGTGCCAAGGCTTTTTCATAAACGATGCAAGTTGCATATGACTTAACGTGTTGTTCTTTTTTATTTGCATAACAACAAAGCATAAATAGTATAAAAATCTATGTTTAAACAAAATAGCAAGAAATACATGGTTCCCAAGGAATTTGACATTTTTCTTTATTGAATACGCACTAATATTCTATTACCGATAAATGATAAGTATTCTATGCTGTAAGTTGGATTTTCTTTACGTCTCGCGTCGGATTGAGAGTGAAATGTTCCTAAAAAATCAATAAGTTAGAAAAATTTTGTAAAAACCTCTTGAATAACGACATTGATGTCGTTATAATAATAAAAAACGACATCAATGTCTATTATGGGGAAGCAGGGGGAAAATTTAAATGAAAAGTTTAATGAAAAATAAGGGTTATGTAACATTAATGGTCGCTCAGGCTATATCAAGTATTGGGGATTGGTTAAGTATTGTCGCTATCATAACTCTCGTTGGTTTGAAGTGGAATGCTACACCGATGGAAGTATCCCTCATCTTTTTGTGCTTGGCTGTTCCAATGGCGCTGTTAGGTCCAGTAGCAGGAGTTGTGGCAGATAGGCTTAATAGAAAGACGTTAATGATAGTATCCGATGTTGTACGTGCAGGACTCATCCTTATATTGACGATTGCTGATGCTATATGGATGGTATATATTTGTTTGTTTATAATTGGTGTGTTTTCGGCGGTGTTTGTTCCTGCGAAAAACGGTAAGTTAAAAGAACTAGTAGCTCAAGATGATATGAAGGGTGCGATGTCAATTACATCTATGATTGATTCAACTACGAAGGTAATCGGGCCATTATTAAGTGGATTATTAGTTGCAGCGGTTGGTGCAAAACTAGTATTTTATATCGATTCAGCAACTTTCATCGTGTCAGCTCTAATCATTTTGTTTTTACCAAATGCGGTAAATTCGTTACAAGATGAAAATAATGAAGAAGAACACGTTAAATCGTCATTTAAAGCTGATTTTGTTTTGGGGATGTCGTTTATTAAATCTAATAGATTTATGCTTGTAGGAATGTTCTTTTTAGGTTTTAGTCTATTGATATTACAGTTATCTGATTCTCAAATTATTGTGTTAATTAGAGAGTTAACGACAGCATCTCCTGATTTGTTTGGGTATGTAGTTGCAGCAGCTGGCGTAGGGACGTTTTTTTCCGGATTACTATTAGCGAAAAAAACTGAATATAATGCTTTTCCGTTAATGCTAATAGGCGTTTGTGGAATCGGTCTTAGTTTTGGTATGATGTCCGTATTAACTTATGTTGATTTAGACTATTCGATTATATGGGGTATTGTACTTGGATTTTTTGCAGGGTTTGCAGCGGGTGTTGTTTTTGTACCATTTTATGCAACTGCACAGGTTGAAACACCTGGTCATATGACAGGAAGGGTATTTGGGGTCATTAATAGTGTTACAACAACAGCAACGATTATTGGACCGCTACTAGGTGGATGGCTTGCAACGTCAATAGGAGTTATTCCAACGTTTATGATTACTGCCTCACTCTTGATTATCGTATCATTCATAGGGTTTTTCGCAAAAAACAGCATAGAGAGGGGAAAGGATAATGTGTCCGAAAGTAAGCCAGGAGCATCTACAGAAGCGACGAACTAAAATTATAAAGGCAGCAGTACAAGTGTTTATAAAACATGGGTACGAAAGAGCTACGATGAAGCACGTGATGGAGGAAGCTGAAGTAAGTAGGGGTGGATTGTATCAATATTTCTCAAATAAAGAAGATTTATATGAAACAATTTTAAAGGAAGCCTTAGCAAAAGGAGTTTCAAAAAACAAAGAACTGTTGGAAGGTAGCGTAGATTCATACTGGGAGTTACTATTACTGAGCATGCATGGTAAAGCAAAAGAGCCTAGTGATGAAGTGGATGAGTTTGTTCCAAGTAATTTAGAGTTTTTTATCACAGGTAGAAATGATGAGCGCCGAAGAAAATATGGCAGAGATCGGTATTATAATGTTTTTGAAATATATGACTCTGTCATTAAAGCGGGACAAAATAGTGGAGAATTTAGTAATAAGTATAATAGTGAAATTATCGCAAGATCGATTGTCGCTTTTAATGATGGCTTAGCACTCCATTCGATTTTACCTAAGGAAGATATTAAGAAGAAGGAACAGTCTATTATGTTTATTGAATATTTAAAAATGGCGTTGGGAGTAGATAAGCCTAAGTAAGGATTTCTTATCCTGCCATTCCTTCAATGAACTGTTTATTTCGATGATAAATGTTCTGAAAGCAAAGAGAACAAAGAGGAGCAATTTGTTACAAATAGTGAATATAAATCGTGGATAGAGTTGTTTTTATTGGTATCTAAGGTCTATGACATGTGAGTCTAATTTTAAAGTTAGGCTCTAGTATTTATTTAATGCTGCTCTCGCATAGGTTCTTATTTTTCATACTAAAAACGTATACAACTAGATTACGTGGCAACTTTTCTTCTGTAAAACAGTGGTTGTTGTATAAAGAGACATCTTTATCTCCAAGTTTTCGAACGATAGCAATAAAGTTTCCGAAAAAAGAGCCTTTTTTAAACAAACGTTTGTTTAATGTGTCATTACAGCTTGCTAATTCTGGTTCGTATACCCTCGTACTAATTAACATTCCTAGCATTCTGTCTTCAGAACATGCTCTTTTAGTAAACTTTATTGTTTTGTAACTAATAATAGATAGTAGATAGTGTGCTATCCGAACGCCATCTAACGTAGCATAGTTACCATGTACATTAGATGTATACTCTTTAATATTTCTAGGACGAAGTATAACAATATATGAGCAAACAGCAACAATACGTAATAGGATAAAGCGTGATGTAGCTGACCTATGTTAACAAGTAGAAAAAGAACTATGGTAACTTATATAGATTAATAGAATAGTAGATAAGAGAGGGTTTTTACATGATAACAATAGGGCTTATAAGGCATGGAGTTACTGAATGGAATGATTTAAACAAAGCTCAAGGTGTATCAGATATCCTTTTAAATGAAGAAGGCAGGAAACAAGCTTTAGCTGTCGCGAATCGCTTATTTAAGGAAGAGAATTGGGACGTACTTATTACAAGTGACCTACAAAGAGCAATAGAAACGGGACAAATTATTGGTGAGAAATTAAACTTACCTATTGCTTTTGTCGATGAAAGAATACGTGAAATAAACTGCGGGAAAATTGAAGGTACAACTGAAGAGGAAAGAGTAGAAAGATGGGGTAGAAAATGGTTTGAGATGGACCTTGGCATGGAAACATTTGATGATGTTGCAAAGAGAGGTTCCGAGTTTATAGAAGAAATAGTACATAAGTATCAACATAAAAGAGTGCTATTAATAAGCCATGGCGCTTTAATTGGTCTCACTTTGAAGCACTTACTTCCTGATAAATTTCAGAAAGTATATTTACATAATACGTCAGTTACCATATTAAATAATATAGAAGGTAAGTGGGATTGTAACCTTTATAATTGTACGAAACATCTTAGCTAGTTTAACTCTTTTTTCAACCTTTTGGAGTAGAGCTTCTAAATCTAATTATTGATGAAAAATATATACCTTTCTCCGACGTTAACAACGTCGCTTTTTTTTATGATTAAAGTAACACTAGACAAAGGAGAGAGGGACAGATGAAGAATAAAGTTGTGATGATAACTGGAGCGTCTAAAGGGTTAGGTAAGGCATTAGCGATAGCTTTTGCAAAGGAAGGTGCAAATTTAGCCATTTGTGCAAGGGGTAAGATAGCCTTACAGGAAGTGGAGCAAGAGTTACTTTCATATGGTGTAAAGGTGTTAGCAATGAAGGCTGATGCATCTGAGCCTAGAGATGTGGAAAGGTTTGTGGCAATAACGGAAGATACTTTTGGTCATATTGATGTGCTAATTAATAACGCTTCAATGCTAGGTCCAAGTCCAATGCCATATTTACTTGATTATCCTGAAGAGGATTTTCAGCAAGTTTTAAAAGTTAATACAGTTGGTCCGTTTCTTGTAACTCGACGCGTCATTAGTAGTATGCTTCAACGAAATAAAGGGTCAATTATTAATGTTACTTCTGAAGCTGGTCATGTTGGTTATGCTGGATGGGGTGCTTATGGTATTTCAAAATTTGCATTAGAAGGATTAACAGAAACGTGGGCAGATGAGGTTGCTGAAACAGGAGTACGAGTAAATATGGTTGACCCGGGAGAGATGGACACTGAAATGCATGATCTTGCTGTTCCAGATTGCGATTATCCTCTTGCAAATCCAAACGATTTAACAGATGTTTTTCTCTATTTAGCTTCTGATAAAGCTAGTAAGGTTAATGGACAAAGGTTAAATGCACAAACATACCTTGAAGACAAGGAGGGTTTATGATGCAGACTGCTTTGAACTTTGAACTACCTGATCAACTCAATGCATCATCCCCTCCAGAAAGGCGAGGGCTTCGAAGGGATTTTGTGAGAATGATGGTACTGAATCGTACGAATGGAGCAGTAAATCATTCAACATTTTTTCACTTAGACAAATTTTTAGCAGCAGGAAATGTACTCGTTTTAAATATTAGTCGAACAGTCCCTGCCATTTTATATGGTGAGCAACTTCGAGGTCATAATGAAGTAAATAAACGGGTAGAAATACGTTTAGCACATCGACTAACAGAGAGTAGTTGGGAAGCATTAGTTGTGAATGATGATGTTATGGCCGGTGATCGCTTGATGATTTCACCTACATTATGCGCTACCGTGAAGGAGAGAGCAGACAGAGAGCCTTTCTTTTTACTACAGTTCTCGTTAAAAGGTTCAGAGCTTTATGAGCAAATTTATTCCCTAGGTGAGCCCATTCGATACGAATATATAACAGAGCCGTGGGGCCTAGATTATTATCAAACTGTCTATGCAGCACAGCCAGGATCTGTTGAAATGCCATCTGCAGGGCGTGCATTTAGTTGGGAGCTTTTATTAAAACTACAGCGAAAGGGAATTAAACTAGCATTTATTCAGCTTCATACAGGATTAAGTTATTTATTGGATGATAAATATCATCAACAACCATCTGAAAATAATGAATCATATGATGTACCTCCAGAAACAGTTAAGATAATTAGAGAAGCAAAACGAAATGGTAATAGAGTAATAGCTGTCGGTACGACTGTTGTAAGAGCATTGGAAACTGTTGCAAACGAAGGGGAGATATTATCATCACAAACTGGGTGGACGAATTTATATATAACAAAAAATTATCCTTTACAAATTGTCGATGGCTTAATTACTGGGTTTCATGAACCTGAAGCTAGTCACCTACAATTATTATCAGCATTTATTAATGAGGGTTACTTAATGGAGGCATATCAGCAAGCCATTGAAGAAGGCTATTTATGGCATGAATTCGGTGATATGAATATGATCTTATGAGCTTAATCAAAGGCTTTCACCATATTGCGCTTGAGGTTCAGCATGTCAACAAGTCCATTCAGTTTTATCGAAAACTGGGCTTTGAAATTGAAAAGACAATCATTGTTGAAGATGAGCCAATCACGTTTCTAATATTTGATCAGTTCCGTCTTGAATTGTATGAAAATGAACGGGCATCTTCTAGTGACGATATTCATTTTGCGTTTGAAGTTGAAAGCATACACAATATTATTGCTTGGCTAAATGAGAATGAAATCAAGATTGTAGAAGGTCCATTGGAATTGGATAATGGATGGCAAACGGTCTTTGTAAGTGGCTTGGACGGTGAATTAATTGAATTTATACAGTGCGAGTAAAATAATGGGATTGGTAGTCAGCCTATAAAAAGGCATACTTGCTTTTCTGCTATGTAAGGAGGATACCCATATTCACGAGATAGTGATTTTAAAAAAACTAGCTTCTACTTTGTAATTATACGAAGTAGAAGCTTTTTTGCTCGCTTAATAATGCATTTATTTAGCTTTTTCTTCAAATGATTTGGCTATTTCTACAATTACATTTGTTGCTTTAAGCATATTTTCCACCGAGATAAACTCATATTTACCGTGGAAGTTTTCACCACCTGTAAAGATATTAGGTGTAGGCAGTCCCATGTATGAGAGTTGCGAACCATCCGTACCACCACGAATTGGTTCTATAATTGGTTTAATTTCAAGCTTTTCCATTGCTTTATGTGCAATGTCAATGATTTCTTTAACGGGTTCAATTTTTTCTCTCATGTTGTAATATTGATCATTCATTTCTAAAACAATATTGTCATTTCCATATTCAGCTTTGAGTTCATCAGTAATCTTTTGAATCATAGCTTTTCTAGCATTAAATTTTTCTCTATCAAAGTCACGGATAATATAATTTAATACAGTGTGCTCAACGTCTCCTTCAATGGAAATGAGATGGTAAAACCCTTCGTATCCATCTGTGTATTCTGGTGCTTCCTCTTTTGGAAGGCGTCGATTAAACTCCATTGCAATCTTAGCTGAATTGACCATTTTTGCTTTGGCAGAGCCTGGATGTATATTGTTTCCTTTTACTTTAACTTTTGCTCCTGCTGCATTAAAGCTTTCGTATTGAAGTTCTCCTAGTGGCCCTCCGTCAATCGTATAAGCATATGTAGCATTAAATGCATCAACATTAAACTTATGAGGTCCTCTACCAATTTCTTCATCAGGTGTAAATGCTACTCGAATTTTACCATGTTTGATTTCTGGGTGCTTAATTAAATAAGCCATTGCGGTCATAATTTCTGCAATACCAGCCTTGTTATCAGCTCCCAGTAAAGTCGTACCATCTGTTGTAATGAGTGTATGTCCTTTGTAGTCAGCTAGATAAGGAAAGTCCTTTGGAGAAAGTGTGATATGTAATTTTTCATTTAAAACAATATCGTTTCCATCATAGCTTTCAACAAGCTGTGGATTTACACCTGTACCAGTAAAGTCAGTGGCAGTATCAACATGTGCTAAAAAGCCAATCGTTGGGACTTCTTTATCAGTATTGGATGGGAGAGTAGCCATAACATAACCATTTTCATCAATTGAAACTTCCTCCATGCCAATTTCCTTTAGTTCGTCTACTAACATATTAGCAAGTGTCAGCTGACCAGGAGTTGAAGGACATGTTTGACTCTCTTCATTGGACTGAGTATCCACTTTTACATAAGAAGTAAATCGTTCGATCATTTCATTCTTCAACATTAACTATCATCCCCTTTTTATGTATATTTTCATCTTACCATAATGACGATTACAAGCACTAATAAGGATTCTTTAACGGGTGTTTTCTTCAAAACAGTAGGCTTATTTTCGTAGAGTTTGTTGAGATTGTAATTAATTTTTGGTTTGAAAATTTATGTTTACAATAACTTGCTGACTTTAGGATGGTTGGTTTTCTATAAAAATAAAAGTCGCTTAAGGAACAACTAAACTATACGATAGCTTATCCTTGAAAACATTAGATGACAACATCTATAACTTCTTCTATATGTAACTATTACACATCACCGGATTAACGCAATTGAGGTAAGACCGCAAATTTGATTTAATTGTTTATAAGTGTTAGAGTTTTATTATTGTTTAGGTGTAAGATGAATATTTCGATAAAAAATTGCTCTCGTTCTTGGGTTTGTTGCGACAACAATCTTGATAAAGGGAGTATCTTTTTTTGGTTATAAATCGTTATAAGTTTTGGGGGAGGGATGAAGTGATGAAAGCTAAAGAGCCTTTATGGACTAAATCGTATATTATGCTTATGTTAGGTAACTTATTTGTTTTCATGTCGTTTCAAATGTTGATTCCAACGTTACCTCCATATATTAAGTCAATAGGTGCGTCAGGATTAGAAATTGGCTTAGTTACAGCGTTGTTTTCAATAGGTGCTGTATTGAGTCGTCCGTTTATTGGGTATATGCTTGAATATAAGGAAAGAAAGTCACTTGTGCTAATAGGTGTCATCTCTTTATTAATAGTTACTTTACTATATCCAGTATCTCAATTAGTTGTCCTTTTTTTGGTTTTTAGGTTTTTACACGGGCTTGCTTGGGGATGGTCTACAACGGTCAATGGAACGGTAGCTTCAGATATTGTACCTAGTTCTCGATTAGGGGAAGGGTTAGGATATTTTGGCCTTTCTATTACGCTTGGAATGATTATCGCTCCAAGTCTAGGAATTTATTTATTTCAAGTTACATCATTTTCTAACCTAATATATATTTCTGCAATACTAGGACTTATCTCTATTTGTTTATTATTTCTCATTCGTTACCAAACTCCAGATACAGTTAAAGCAACAAAAAAAGAAGACTTAAAGTTTTCTTATTTGGGTTCATTAGTTGAAAAATCAAGCTGGTATCCAGCTTTTATAACTATCATCGCAACATTTGGCTACGGTTCTGTTGTAACATTTATCGTCATATTTGGAGAAGAACGTGGTATAGATCAAATTTTTCTATTTTATTTGTTTAATGCGATAATGGCGACTATTTCTCGACCAATTGCTGGAAAATGGTTTGATAAAAATGGTCCAATGGGAATTGTGTTAAGCTGTCTTACGTTAACCTTTATTGGGTTATGGGTACTATCAATGGCTTACTCTAATTTATTTATTATTATTTCAGGTATCTTATTTGGAATTGGTTTTGGATCATTAATTCCAACATTACAATCGTGGACGTTATCTAAAACACCTCCTAACCGTCGAGGTGTAGCGAATGGAATGCTGTTTTCAGCTATTGACCTTGGTATTGGTTTAGGTGGATTAGTATTTGGTATATTAGCAACGTTTTTTGATATAGCTACATTGTTCCAGTTATCCAGTATCTTTCTAGTAATAGCGATAATAGCTACATTATTTGAAGGTCGAAAAAATAAAATTGCTCAGCAGCATTCAGTATCATCTTAGGGGCAATAATTTTAAAGGAATATTAAAAGAAACTTCTCATTTATATTGGGAAGTTTCTTTTTGCATTAAGTACTTTTCATAATAAGAGCTGAGCATGAATGTAAATATTCGTCGGTGCATCTTTTCGTCTCTAATGACTATTAACATTTAGTTGCTCAAATGTAAGTGAAAAAAAGACAAAGCTTAAGAAAATAGCCTTTGAATGTTCTACATTTTAAAATAGATAGTGAAGGGTGTATAATTTAAGTTAAGAATAATTGTCTATTTTTAGTGATTTGAGTCGAATTTTTTATGGGTTGAAAGGACTGATTATCATGTTTTTGGATTGGTTTAGTTCATTAAATCCAACGGTACAAGCGTTATTAGGTGGCATGCTTACATGGGGGTTAACTGCGCTAGGAGCAGCGACAGTTTTCTTTTTTAGAAAAATTGATAAGCATATTTTAAATATGATGTTAGGTTTTGCAGCCGGTGTAATGATTGCTGCGTCTTTTTGGTCGCTATTAGCTCCATCGATTGAATTTAGTGAACAGAATGGTCAAATTCCTTGGTTAGCACCAGCCATTGGTTTTTTACTAGGTGGATTGTTTATACGGCTACTAGACTTTATCGTACCACATTTGCATTTAGGTGAGAAAAAAGAAAAAGCAGAAGGACCCGAAACGAAGTTTCAGAAATCTACACTGTTATTTTTAGCTATAATGTTACATAACATCCCTGAAGGTCTTGCGATAGGTGTAGCTTTTGGTGCTGCTTCGTTGGGGATTGGTGAAGCATCTTTAATTGGTGCGATTGGTCTTGCAATAGGAATTGGTATTCAAAATATGCCGGAAGGAGCTGCTCTTTCAGTTCCATTAAGAGGGGAAGGGATGTCTAGGGCACGAGCATTTCATTACGGACAGCTCTCAGCAATTGTTGAGCCGATTGCAGCTGTCATTGGTGCAGCAGCTGTTTTACTCGTTCAGCCTATTCTTCCATATGCGTTAGCTTTTGCAGCAGGTGCGATGATTTTTGTTGTCGTTGAAGAACTTATTCCAGAATCTCAATCATCTGGCAGCACAGATTTGGCTACACTTGGACTAATGGGTGGCTTTGTTGTCATGATGATTTTGGACGTAGCGTTAGGGTAACAGAGGTGAGAAGCAGATCCCGATAGGGTCTGCTTGTTTTGTTTTTAACAATTAATTTTAGTATGATGTTGATTTTATGTATGTTTTTCATTTAAACTTGAAAAACAAATGATGATACTTACGTGTAAACAGTATTATTATGTATAAATTTTTAATATTAACGATACAAGATACGATATTTAGTTCGGGCACGTTCCACTCGGGGGGACTTCACCAATTCCAGCGCCTGCAGGTGTAATGCAATTATAGGGCATTACTGGGGAGAGGCAGGATGGCAACATACCACCGTTGTCATCAGAGGACCAGGTCTCGTATTTAGGTGGAATTGAAGGTGCTTACGCTTCTTTTATTGGAGAGAATGGAAATGAATAATCAAATAAATGAGACGTATGACATTATGGAAGTATGTCTACTTGCAGGAAAAATAATGTTACAAAGTGGTGCTGAAACTTATCGGGTTGAAGATACGATGACGCGTATCGCAAGAGCTTTTGATGTGAAGGAATCACATAGCTTTGTTACTCCAACTGTCATCATTTTATCAATTGAAGGGGTAGATCCGACTAAGACTAAGCTAGTTAGAATTTCTGAAAGAACGACAGATTTGCATAAAGTTACTTTAGTTAATAGTATTTCAAGGCAAATTAGCAGTGGTGAATTAACTATTGAGCAGGCATATCAATCATTAAGAGAAATAGAACAGTCCAATGTAGCTTTCCCATTTTTTGTGCAAATTTTAGCTGCAGCTTTTACCAGCGGTTGCTTTTTAATTATGTTTGACGGAGAGTGGCGAGATTTCATACCAGCATTTATTGCTGGTGGTGTGGGCTTGTTTTTTGTGATTTATTTACATAGGCTAGTCCCTATAAAGTTTTTTGCTGAGTTCACATCTTCAGTCATTATTGGTTTGTTAGCTTTATTGTTTGTGCAAATTGAGCTTGGGTATGAACTTGATAAAATTATTATAGGTTCAGTTATGCCATTAGTTCCTGGTTTGCTCTTAACGAATGCTGTAAGAGATTTAATGGCTGGTCACCTCATGTCAGGCTTAGCAAAAAGTGCAGAAGCCTTATTAACTGCATTTGCAATTGGTTCGGGGATAGCAGTGGTGTTTATGATCTTTTAGAAAGGGGCTGTAATAATGATTATAGAACAACTTGTAACAAGTTTTGTTGCAGCAGCAGCCTTTGGCATTATGTTTAATGTTCCAAGAAAATCGTTGATTAAGTGTGGCTTTGTTGGGATGTTAGGATGGATCATTTATGTCTTGTTAACGGATAATGATATCGATTCAGTATTTTCAACAGTTGTAGCATCGTTTGTAGTTGCTGTAATGAGTCAGATTTTTTCCAGAATGTATAAAACACCAATTATTGTTTTTATCGTATCTGGAATTATCCCTTTAGTACCAGGTGGGTTAGCCTATGATGCAATGAGGAATTTTGTTCAAAATGATTATAATACTGCAATAAATTTAGCAGCTAAGGCATTTATGATTTCAGGTGCTATTGCCATTGGCCTTGTGTTTTCGGAAGTAATCAATCAAGTAATTAGAAAATCAAAACTTACATTAAATAGATCAGGCTACTCAAAATAGTAGCTATGTAATAAATATAAAATGTCACTCGAATTGGTTGTTACTTGTCGTTCTAAGATATAAGCAAGTATACACCAAGCATTTATGGCATCTACATTTACCATTAATGAGATCCCACATATAACTTTCATGATTTAAAATAGCAACAGAATTTTAAAAAAGAGACAAAAAAACAGACAGGTTGGTTCTGTTTTTTTTTGTATATGAATATATCATTAGTACTAGCGAATCTGTAATTGGCTAAAAAGAGAAAACGTCGAAACTTTGATAGTAAAAATGCAATCTTGGTAATACAGCTTCATTGAACAAGGATAAATCCCACGTATTATCAATCAGTGTTTTTATAATTTCATAAGAGAATGCTGATTGACAAGGGTTGATAGTATACACGACCATATCTAAATGATATGATAATAAGCAAATATATCCAGTATTGGGGTGGTGAATATAGTGGAAAGTACAATGATTCCGCTTCGTAAATTAGGTAAATCGGACCTGGAGATTTCTGCACTGGGACTTGGTACGTGGCAATTTAGTAAAGGGAATGGCATGGTAGGCCGTTTTTGGCCAGTGCTAGAAAAAGAAGAGATTCAAGAAATCGTAAAAATTAGTTTAGAGGGCGGTATTAATTGGTTTGACACTGCAGAGGTGTATGGGAAAGGGAAGTCAGAGGAAGGGCTTGCTGATGCATTGAATGGTCTTGGGGACAAGGCGAATGATGCATTGATTGCTACAAAATGGTGGCCTGCTATGCGTACTGCAAAATCAATTACAAAAACAATTGATGAGAGGCTGAAGGCGTTAAAAGGAAGAAAGATAGATTTATATATGGTTCATCAACCATTTTCTTTTTCCAGTGTTAAGGCTGAAATGGATGAAATGGCTGAGTTGCTGAAAAGTGGGAAAATCCGTCATGCGGGTGTAAGTAATTTTAATGAGGAGAAAATGCGGGAAGCACATAAAGTATTGGATCAACATGGTTTTCCACTCGTTTCTAATCAAGTGAAATATAGCTTATTAGACAGGAGAATTGAGAAGAACGGTATATTAGATGCTGCTAAGGAACTCGGTATCACACTTATTGCGTATTCTCCTTTAGAGCAAGGGTTACTCACAGGGAAATTTCATAAAAATCCAGATTTAATTAAAAATATGTCGGGGCCACGTAAACACTTTTCTTCTTTCAAAACATCTACACTTGAAAGAACGAAACCACTGATTGATTTACTTGACAACTTGGCTGATGAATACAATGTTTCACCAAGTCAAGTTGCTTTAAATTGGCTCATCCACTTTCATGGGGAAACAATCGTTGCCATTCCTGGTGCAACAAAAAACCATCATGCACAAGAAAATATTGGCGCACTAACATTTAAATTGTCACAAAACCATCTTGATGAATTAGATATGGTGTCTAGAGATGTTTCTGTGAAATGATTGAAATACATATATAAAGTAGCCAATTTTAGAATTCAACGAGTTGCAATCAAGTTTCAACCTCGTTGAATTCTAATTATATAAAGCTTTGTTCCAGCTTGTTTGATTTTTAAATAGATTTCTAATGTGCGGAAGTATGAATGGCTTCCAATAGCTAAGTGTTTAGCTACTCCAAAAATAAAACACCTTTCCTTATCCCTTCAATCTATCAAACTACCCGTTTATAATAAACTAGTGTTAAGTTATCGTTTATTTTTTTGTGTAAACCTATCTTTGTATAGCCCATTTTTTCATATAAGTAACAATTACGCTTTTCCTCTAGGACCGTTAATAATTCCCAGCTCTTTGCTTGAGGGTACATTTGCTCAATTAATTGTAATGTTTTTTGAGCTAGCCCATTTCCCTGATAAGATGGGAGAATAAACATAGGGCTAATCCAAAATCGTGTTTCTTCTTTCGAATATATACATATCCCACCAATTAGTGTTTGGTTGACAATGATTTTATAGAATTTTCTGTTAGGGTCGATAATTCTTGTAATTACTCGATCAATTTTTTCATTTGCAGGGTTTGTTTCATAATCTTTATACTTCTGTAATAATGGTGTAAATGCAGCTACTTGTATATCAAAAATAGCTTGTGCATCAGCTTTTGTTGCTATAACTAATTTGGGTTCCATCATCTTCACTCCAGTATATTGACGATTAGCTTTACAATTATAAGAGAAGCTAATCGTATGGATAATATTTATTTTAACGGCTACTTCCACAGCTACATTGTAGAAAGTTCATTGCCTTGTGCCTCTTAATGACTGGTGACCACTCATTATTTACCAATAGTAACATAGAACAAAAGGAATCTTAACAGCTCCCTTGTTATCTACATTATTTCAATTCGAGTTCTAATCCAAAATAATTTAAAAATTAAGATAGAAAAGGTATGATAGAACTTAATATAAAATCGGATTAGTAATGTATGGAGGATTATTTATGCCAAGAGTGCTATCATTTCTTAAACCGTACCGTCTCCCAGTTGTTATTGCACTGTTGCTTATGCTTATTGAATTAATAGTAGAGCTGTGGCAACCGTTGTTAATGGCGAAAATTATTGATGATGGAATTCAACAACAGGATATGACCGTCGTGTTGAAGTGGGGCGGTTTAATGATTGGGTTATCGTTTATCGCTTTTATATCAGGAATTATTAATACGTTCTACGCTGCGCATGTAGGTCAGAGCTTCGGCTACGATGTGAGGCAGGAATTGTTTAAAAAAGTTCAATCTTTTTCATTTGCTAACTTTAATAAGTTTCCGACATCATCACTCGTTACCCGTACGACGAATGATGTAACACAAGTGCAAAATACAGTGTTTATGAGCTTGCGAATTATGCTACGTGCACCGTTATTAATTATCGGTGGAACGATTATGGCAATCGTAGTGAATGTGAAGCTAGCTCTTATTTTTTTAGCAAGTGTGCCAGTATTGTTAATCTTTCTTCTTTGGGTTATGAGAAGAGGGTGGCACTTATTTCAGTCTGTGCAGAAAAAGCTAGACACTGTAAATAGAGTAATGAGGGAAAATTTAGCTGGCATGAGATTGATTAAAGCGTATGTACGAAAGGATTACGAGTCAAATCGATTCTCAACTGCTAGCGCTGAGTTAAGAGGCGAGACAACATCAGTGTTTAGGTTGCTAGAAATAACTGTGCCAATCTTACTTTTAGTTATGAATATTAGTGTAATTGCTGTTCTTTGGTATGGGAATACAGGTGTAATTGCAGGAGATGTAGCAGTCGGGGAAGTTGTTGCAATTGTTAACTATGCGACTCGAATTACAGCTGCTCTATCGGTATTCTCGTTTATCATTATGGCTTTCTCACGTGCCAGTGCATCTGCTGAACGTATTACAGAAGTGCTTCAAACAGATATTGATGTAATAAATTCATCTGATACGAATTCGTCATTGCAGATCAGGGCAGGAAAGGTAGCTTTTCGCAATGTTTCGTTTCAATATCCAGAAAAGCAAGAACCGGTTATACAGAATATATCCTTTGAAGTAAACCCTGGAGAAACAGTCGCCATTTTAGGGGCAACTGGCTCAGGTAAAACATCTATTGTTCAACTTATTCCTCGTCTTTACGATGTGAGTAAGGGCAGTATTTTTATAGATGATCACGATATAAAAACGATGAGGCTTGAACATCTCCGCAGAAGCATAGGATTCGTTCCTCAAGAAGTATTATTATTCACAGGTTCAATTAAAGAAAATATACGCTGGGGAAAAGAAGATGCTTCTATGGAAGAAATCATTGAAGCCGCTAAACACGCTCAAATTCATGAAACGATATGGGAGCTTCCGAATAAGTATGAAACAGAGCTAGGTCAAAAAGGAATAAACTTATCAGGTGGCCAAAAACAACGGATTTCGATTGCAAGAGCACTTGTGAGGAAACCGAAAATGCTGTTATTAGACGATAGTACGAGTGCACTGGATGTACATACTGAGTCAAAATTATTAAGAGCGTTAAAAACGTATGCTTGCACTACATTTGTTATTACTCAAAAAATTAGTACTGCTAAACAAGCAGATAAGATCTTACTAATAGATGAACAGGGTAATATACAAGAGGGGGATCATAAGTATTTATTAACTTATTCAGATCTTTATAACAGAATTGTTCATTCACAGCTTGGAAAGGAGGCACTTTATGATGCTCAAGCAACTAACTAAGCCTTTCCAATATAAAAGAATTGTTGAACACGATGACAAAGTAACTCAAGTTCAATCATCTAAAAAGAAGCCACAACAGTGGTTAACAACATTAAAAAGGATTTGGATGTACTTATCTTATAAAAAGAGCTTGCTCTCGTTAGTATTATTTATGGTTGTTGTAAGCTCAAGCCTTGCAATTATAGGGCCATTTTTAGTAGGGGTAGCGATTGATGATTATATTAATACGTCAAATACTGAAGGTTTTATAAAGCTATTAATCGGCTTAGCGGTTATATATGTACTACGCTCTTTAGCACTATTATTACAAAACTATTGGATGATTGGTATCGCGCAACAAACAGTTTATAGGATGAGAAATCAGCTTTTTGAACATCTCCATAAGCTTCCAATCCCATATTTTGATAAACGTCAGCATGGTGAGCTTATGAGTAGGGTAACGAATGACATTGAAAATGTGAGCTCAACGTTAAATAGTTCAGTTATTCAAATTTCATCGAGTATACTTACGTTAATCGGAACTGTTTCAGTTATGCTATGGCTGAGTCCATTGCTTACGTTGATCACGATGACAATTATCCCTTTGTTAATTTTTGGGATGAAGTGGATTACAAAGAGAACGAGAAGAGTGTTTAAAGAGCAGCAACGAAACCTAGGAGATTTAAACGGATACATTGAAGAAATCATATCTGGCCAAAGAATCGTTAAGTCTTTTTCTCAAGAAGAACGAGTCATCTCTGAATTTATGGTTAAAAACGAGAGATTAAAAGGGACAGCGTTTTGGTCACAAACTTATTCAGGCTTTATTCCTAAAGTAATGAATGTCCTAAATAATCTAAGCTTCGCCTTGATCGCAGGAATCGGTGGTTTATTTGCATTAAATGGTATGATTTCTATCGGTACAATTGTTATTTTTACGGAGTATTCAAGACAATTTACACGCCCCTTAAATGATTTAGCAAACCAATTTAATACACTATTATCAGCTGTTGCGGGTGCAGAGAGAGTGTTTGAGGTATTAGACGAAGATGAAGAAGAAGTCAAAGGAACTAATTTGACTCACCTTCAGGCTATTCAGGGTAAAGTGGATTTTTGTAATGTTTCTTTTTCGTATGAAGAAGCTGAAAGCACGATAACTGATGTCAGCTTTACTGTCACTCCTGGTGAAACAGTTGCCCTTGTCGGTCCTACAGGTGCTGGAAAATCAACAATTATTAATTTACTATCGAGATTTTATGATGTGGATAAGGGCAAGATTTTAATTGATGATCGAGATGTAACGACTGTAAATAGAGCGAGCTTGCGAAGTAATATGGGCTTTGTATTACAGGATCCATTCTTATTTGAAGGAACAATAAGAGAAAATATTCGTTATGGAAGGCTAACTGCAACTGATGAAGAAGTTGAACAGGCTGCAGCTTTAGCAAATGCTCATTCGTTTATTCAACGATTACCACAACAATATGAGACAGTATTAACACAGGACGGTTCTGGAATAAGTCAAGGGCAAAAACAGTTATTATCTATTGCACGAGCGATTCTAGCAGATCCATCTATCCTCATTTTAGATGAAGCGACAAGTAGCATCGATACGATTACAGAAATTAAAATACAAGAAGCACTACAGCGATTAATGAACGGTAGAACAAGCTTTATTATTGCTCATCGACTGAACACAATTCGTAAGGCTGATCAAATTTTGGTATTAAATAATGGTCGTATCCTAGAAAAAGGAACACATGAAACACTACTAGAGAAAAAAGGGTTTTATAAAAAATTGGCAGGAATTTCTGTTAATTTGTCGAATGCGACAATGGGGGAATAATATGTAATTTTTATGCGTTAAACAAGGGGAATAATAGAAGGTGGCTCATGGTTACAATGACACAAATCCAACAATGAGGGTTTGGAAAATTGTTACTAGAGTCACTTTTTAATTAAGGGGAGTTTTCTGCAATTCTCCTACCTGGAGATTAATTTTAAACCTCTTGAAACATCCTCTTTTATAGAAGCCTCATTTGTAAGGCTATATTCACATAACAATTATTTTTAGTACCAAAGTTATAAAATTGTGTTTGAATATCTTCATCAAAGTGACAACGCCTCCATTCTGCTGTTATTGTTGTTTAATTAATAATGATACTATTGTGTATAAATTTATTTGGAAAATTATATAAGGAAAATGAAACGCTTTGACTGTTTGGCACGTATATGAGATGTATTATAAATATACTGTTGGAGGTTGGTTCAATGAATGATTCGGTGCTATTCATAATTATTATGGCTACATTATTACTTATAATTATTGTTGTAATGATTCCAATTCAGTATGCTTATTTCAAAAAGATTGAAGAAGAAAAGAAAAATAAACAACTTTCTCAAGGAGAATTTTTTGATGAAATGGAATTCCAAGAGCAATTACTCCATTTTAATGCACATTCTAGCATATTTATTTTCCCAGCAAACTTCATTGCATATTCAATCTATAAGAAAAGAGTTCGTAGACAGCTCGCATAGGTAATTTAAACAAACGTTTGATTAAACTGAAAAGATTGGATCACATAACACCAAACACTAATTAATGAACCTACATCATTATAATTAGTTTTTAGTGTATGTGGTCTTTTTTAATAGAAATTGTTCAAGCCTTGTTCAGTCCTGTATTTATAAATCTCTTAGATCGCTTTTTTATTGAAATATGTTAAACCGCTAACGAAAAAGGCTAGAAAGCTACCTAATATAACGAATAACAACGTTATTAAGGAGAAGTTTAATACACCAAATGTAGTGTCATCGCTCGGTAACATTGCCAAAATAGGTTGTGCCCAAGGGTAATAAGGTCCGTATTTTGATTGAATGATTAAAATATTTGGTATTGTAAAAATAACATTGATTGCCAATGGAGCAGCAAAGCTAGCCCATGCAATAGATACAAATATTTGTAAAGCAGCTAAGGGGAATGTTGCGATCCAACCACCAAGTACCCCACGCAACAATATACCCCAAGGAATCGCTTGATCAAAACCTCTTATTTGACCGACAGCGAGTATTGCTATTAAAAATAACAGCTGTGTAACGAGCAGTATAATCATTACTAATAGAAGCTTTGACATATATACGTTAGTCCGAGAAACGGGCAAGGCTAACAGTTGCTTCCAACTACCTCCAACATGCTCATAACGACAAACGAACGCTGCAAATATGCCAGTTAATAACGGTAGAAATAACAATGCATGAACGATCGTCATCATACTAAGTGTATATAACCAGTCTGCGCCTGGAATTTCTAACGGTGCTAATAAGCCTGTAATAAAGGCAAGTGCAGGACTTACAAAAATAAGTAACCAAATCGGTGATTTTCTAAGCTTTAACCATTCAGAGCGTAGAATATTATTAAATGCTTTCACTTAATTCACGTCCCTTCGCCCAAAATCAATAAGGCTAAGCATAAAAATAACCATACCTACTAATATACCTGCTAATACAGTGTATTCTACCTTACTCCAATCATTAATAAGCATGGGCCATTTCCAAAAAATCCAGTCTGGTAGCACGATAGAATACATCGATAGTACGCCACCTAAAATGCCGATAGTTAAAGGGATTGCTTGATTTTTGAATACAATTGACAACCAAATCTGCAAAGTTAAGATTGGTAGTGCTGCGAAAAATGGATAAAAGGATACTTTTAAGAGTTGTATATAAGGTATGCTAACTTCAAATTTAAATATGAAACCAAGAATGATTGAGCCGATGCCTAATAGTAAACAAGACAGGAATAAGAGCATGGCTGATAAATAAAACTTTGAAGAAAAAACGGTAATTCTTGAAACAGGTAAAGCTAAAAGCTGCTTCCATGAATTCACTTGATGCTCTATATTAGCTATCATAGACGTAATAATAGCAATTCCTAGCACTAATGTAGGCGTAGCTAATTGTTGGATATTTTCTAGGAGCCCTCCCCATAAATCAGCGGCATAATAATTTGTAAGATAGTCATAGCGCACCCCAAAGTTTACCGCTTGTAAGGCTATTACACCAAACGGACCTAAAAAGATGAGAAACCATATCATTTTTTTGCGTACTTTTAACAGGTCTGAAGATAATACTTTTGCGATCATAGGCTACCAGCCTCCCCAACGAGTTCGAGGAAGATATCTTCTAATGATTTTTTTATTTCCTCTACACGATAAATGGACACATTTTCATGTACGAGCGTTTTAATGATATGAGCAGTTTGAAAATCCGTTATGTTGTCAAATAATAGTGCTGACTCATTTTGTTCAACTGTATATCCATTTGCTAGCATCGTGCGGTAAGCTATATTAGCGTCACTAACTGCAACGTGCACTTTACTCTTTGCTCGTTGTCTTAATGTTTCAATAGAATTTTGAAAAATCATTGATCCTTTTGAAATGACACCAACTTGTGTTGCCATTTGGTCAATTTCACTAAGTAGGTGGCTAGAAACGAGAACGGTGATGCCATGTTCTTTCGGCATATTTTTGATTAACTCACGAATTTCTAAAATACCTGAAGGATCAAGACCGTTTGTAGGTTCATCCAAAATAAGTAATTCGGGATTCCCTAATAATGCTGTAGCAATCCCTAATCGTTGCTTCATTCCAAGAGAGTAGCCTTTCACAGCCCTTTTTGCATCCTTTGTTAAACGTACAATTGAAAGGACCTCATCAATTCTCTTTTTAGGTACGTCAAGAATTTTTCGCACAGCTTCCAAATTTTCATAGCCAGTTAAATGGCCATAGTAAGATGGAGATTCAACGAGAGAACCGGTCTTTCTAAGGATTGAAAGCTTATCTTGTTTTAGTTGTCGTCCGAACATAAAAATTGCCCCTGAAGATGGCTTCATCAATCCTAAGAGCATTCGGATGGTAGTTGTTTTTCCTGCACCATTTGGACCTAAAAACCCATAAATCTCTCCAGATTTTATTTCTAAATTTACACGATCGACTGCGATTCTTCCTTTGAATCGTTTCGTTAAATTTGTCGTTTGAATAATATATTCACTCATTATGATCACCTCGTCTTTCATCCTACACATCGTAGGTTAAAACGAGAGGAACTGTTAGTATAAATTTTGTTTAAAATGTACAAATCGAGGGGGAAGTCGTCAGTTGTACAAACAGAAATTAAGTTTGAAATTGATTCATGAAACGGCGGTCAATCCAATTCTTTGCATACCATGTCCACTTCCCTGAGGTAGCAAACGTACCATAAGTTAACAGTGCATGATGATTGCCAATAGATATTAGTGCTAAATAATTTTTTTGAGGTTGATATTCAAGTAAATCCTTCTTCTGTACTAGACGGTTAAGATTTTTCCATAATACTGGACCCTGTCTAACAGCGGTTACACCATTTTTAGGTATATTTAGGTCTGATTCGATAGAAATACAGTCACCTGCTCCAAATATATGAGGATATCTAATGTTCTGTAATGTGCTTTTTATGAGCATGAAGCCGTATGAATCTGTCGGTAAGGATGAATTTTTAAATAATGGAGAAGCTTGAGGTCCCCCTAAATATATTAAGTGAGAGTAATTGATTCTAATTCCTTTTTGTGTAATTAAATTTTCTTTTGTTACTGTGGCTACAGTTTCTTTACTAACTACATTTAATCCGGATTTATGTGCCAATTGCGTTATGATTTTTGATGACCTTATCCCTGTAGAATGAAGTAGAGGAGATGAATGAACTAACGTGACTTCACTGTCATTAGGGGTATACTTTTTTTTCCATGCTAACAATGACAGAGCCATTTCAATACCAGATGCTCCACCTCCGACAATAACTGGGTGCTTACTACAGCGTAGATCATTTATATGTTTCGGGAAAAGATGATTCGGTTTAACTGCAATGCTATTGTTAGCTAAATTTGGTATGTTGGGATCAATATTTAAGGAGCCAATATCAAAGGAAACATAATCAAAAGAGATCGTTTGCCCACTTGCTGAGTAAAGAGTATTGTTAATAGGATCAATAGAGCTTATTGTTAATTCTATAAATTGAATACCCACCCATTTCGATAATTGTAATAAATCAATTCTTATGTCTGACTCTTCATATAATCCTTCTACAAAACCTGAAAACATACCTGAATAATATTGATATCTAGAGCTAGAAACTAGAACCCATTCAATATCGGGTTGTTTATTTGCCTTTAGTTTTTTCACACAGTGGAGATGGCTATGACCTCCACCAACGAGTACAATCCTTTTCATATCTAAGTCAGCCCTTTTAGTAGTTTGTTCTTATCATACTCTTATAGACGAGGAAGGAAAAAGAATATGCTTAATGTAAACAGAGTATCAGTTGACATAAATAATCGCCCATAAAACTTAAGAAATTCTTTATATTTATATAAAACAAAATTTAAGAATTGCTGGTTACAATAAAAAAACGTGAAAAAGAAAATTAAATTGTCGTATACGTTGTACCCATGCTGTAACAGGATTAAAAAGTAAAAGGTATCTACTATAAAATATACTAAGGCTCTTTTCGTAAACTATTTTGCTCTTGCTATCAAATTAGTAACTTAAAAAGTGGTTTTATGTTGTTAGCTATCATTGTACAGAACAAAAGATGCCACGAACGCTAGTTGTGTGGATGTTTACTTCTTATTATTAAAACAACAATCACTGCGAAAACAGCCTATACCTAAAAATGATATCTAAGAGGGGAAAGAGATAGATGAGTAATAAAGTTTCAACTTCATTATCTCCAACTATGAAGCTTTCAATAATCGCAGCAATATTTATGTTAATTTCTGCAATATTAATCCGTCCACCAGAAAATAATCTTGCAATATTTGAAGAAGGGATGTACCATCCATATCCCATGATCAAAGATTCTCTTAAGACTATTGAAATAAATGATGATATTAGCTTAAACATTGTCACTGATACTACAGGAAATGTTTATTTCTATACACTAAAAGATGAAGAGCTGTTAACAAGTGGGCTCATTGCCAATAATAATGACTTAGAAGGGGAAATGTACTGGGTGTTAAAACAGCCTGCAACCATAATAGATGCAACTGAAGAAGATATTCGAAGTGAACGTGAACGTCAACTATTTATCGGTATGATTACGAATGCACAAATAGACAACATAGCAGTTAATGGTATAAATAGCGACATACAATATTTCGATTATAGAGGCTATAAATACTTTTATACGACTGAACAAATAGATGAGTATGCTATATTAGAAGGTTTTTCAAGCGAGAATGATTTAGTATATCAAAATGAGGTAGACTCCATTTCCGACTAGACAATATTTTCTATATGCTTTTTTCAATTACATTATACAAATGGAAAAAGGCGAAAGGTAAGCAGTTTTAAAGGATTGAAAGGAGTTAAAGAAATGAATATTTCAACTTTAATGAATGTGACAGATGTATTCTTATTGATAAGCGAAATCGGTTATCATGGGGCAATAGGATCATTCATAGCCTATTTAATATGCCGAAAAAAAGAACTGTCACGAAGAAAAATGATGACTCTACTATTATTTGGATTTATAGCTGGACTAACGCCAGATTTAACATTACTAACATCAATCTTCTTTTCTATCATTCCTACTGAAGTAAACTATGCAAATAACCTATACATGTTAGGTCATTCTATTTTGGTAGCTCCTAGCTTAAGCTTAGGGTTGGCTATCATTGCAAGACGCTTCTTTCGTTCTGAACTAACGCTAGGTTTACTATGGATAACAATGTTGTCATCATTAGTTATTGGACACTTGCTTATGGATTTTCTCGATAATGGCTTAAGTTTGTTTTATCCTATTAATGAATCAACTGATATTGGGTTAAATATATTCACAGGAAATGACGGTTTTATTGTTTATCCTTTTATTTTGTTGGTGTTATTAGTATTTTTATTTCATAACAAAACGAATAAGAAATACCAAGTCACCCTACTTATAATTGGGATATCCTTATTCATATCCTTTGCTAGTTTAAAAGGATTTTCAAAGATTCAAATACAAGAAGAATTATTAAAAGAATACCCTTATGCAGAGATTACTCTCGAACCCGTCAGTGGTAACCCATTTTCAAAAACACAGTGGAACTACGTAGTGAACGCTGAGAATCTAAATGTAGAGGGTGAAGCATCATTTTTTGAAGTGAATGAGCTAAAACGTAATGTTAATACTCACAGTGGATTTAAGCATTTATTACAAAAAATGAATATAAATAATGATGAATATTATATTACTACAAATTATATTTTTGATAACTCTGTGAATATTGATCTACTTGAAGAAAATATTCAATATGAATATGTTTATGTCTTTAAGCTCAATCCAAAAACTCAGAATTTAGAAGAGTTGGTTGATGAGGAAAAAGATGAGATACTGGACGCGTATTACCCGTTCTAAATGAGAATATGATACTAAATTTATTTATCCAAACAGAGAGAATACTATCGGACAATTATTCTATTTGTGCTTTTAAATCATGCTTTTAATCTTCGCGTGTTTGAAGAGTATTTGCGAACTGGATAATTATCTATAAAAATTCAATACTAATCTTAAATGTACAACTTGTCATTTTTTTTCTAGGTTGTTGGGTGTGCGGTACCCTTGATCATCTATAGGATTAAAAGAGGAGAAGTTTTTTTATAAAACCTCTTATATGAATGACTTACTTTGGGTGAAAGTTTTGATTATACCATCTATTACAGGAGATGAAAGAATGGAACATATATCAATTTTAATAGCTGAAGATGAGCAAGAAATCGCTGATCTAATCTCAATCCATTTGGAAAAAGAAGGTTATAAAGTTATGAAAGCTACTGATGGGGAAGAGGCTATAAAAGTTATTCACAAACAACCAGTGGACTTACTCATTTTAGATATTATGATGCCGAAAATAGACGGATATGAAGTTGCCCGCCAAATTCGTAGTGAAGGTTATAATATACCAATCATTTTTTTGAGTGCCAAAAACTCTGATTTCGATAAAGTACATGGGTTAGTGATTGGGGCAGATGATTATATGACGAAACCATTTACTCCTATTGAATTGGTTGCTCGGGTAAACGCACAGCTTCGCCGTTTTACTAAATTAAACAAATCTACAAAAAAAGAAGATATCCCTATTCTAGAGTTTGGTGGCTTAATTATTTCTCCAGAACAACGGGAAGTTACACTATATGGTGAAGACATCGATTTAACACCAAAAGAATATGAGATATTACTTTTACTAGCAAGTAATCCCAAAAAAGTATTTAATGTAGAGAACATCTTTCAGCATGTATGGAAAGAAGCCTATTTTGAAGGTGGAAACACAGTTATGGTTCATATACGTACGTTACGCAAGAAGCTCGCAGAAGATAATAGAAAGAATAAGTTTATTAAAACGGTGTGGGGAGTAGGGTATGCATTCAATGGTTAAAATCTTACAAAGTTTTCGTTTGAAAATGATTGTATTATTTTACTTTAGTATGCTTGTATCTACTCTCATATCTTTTTTGTTCTTTAAGTTATTTCAGGCACTTTATCGGACGATGGTTAATCTTGGAAATGACTTACTTCTTCCGTTGTATTCATTTATAACAGAAATTGGTGAAATTACTTTTTTTCTAGTAATATTTATTCCACTTTCAATATTCTTTTTCTTTTTATTTACTAAACCTTATGAGAATCATTTAAATGAGATTTCGAAAGGGATTCATTATCTTGCCCGAGGTGATTTTGCACATCGTGTAGAAATTTATTCAAACGATGAGTTTAGGGTAATCGCACAGGATATTAATTTGGCAAGTAATAAATTAAAAGAAGCGACAGAGAGAGGGGATTTAACTGAAAGCAGTAAGGATCAATTAGTCGTAAATTTAGCTCATGATTTGCGTACACCGCTGACTTCTATATTAGGTTATTTAGACCTGATCATTAATGACAAACATTTAACTGATGAGCAGAGGGAGCATTTTTTAACGATTGCTTTTACTAAATCTCAGCGATTAGAGAAACTCATTGATGAATTATTCGAAATTACACAAATGAACTATGGTATGTTAACAATTGATAACACACAGGTTAACCTAAGTGAATTATTGATACAATTAAACGAAGAAATGTATCCCGTCTTTGAGAAAAATTATTTAGCTGCTAGATTAGATATTTCACCCAATTTACTTATTATAGGTGATGGTGAGTTGTTAGCACGTGTGTTTGAAAACCTTCTAACTAATGCAAATCGATATGGATATGATGGGAAGTATGTAGATATTAACGGATTCGTTGATAGAGGAGAAGTCGTAATTCAGATTGTAAACTATGGAGATTATATTCCTGAAGATGAGCTACCGTATCTCTTTGATATGTTTTATACGGGTGATAAAGCTCGAACGCATAAAAAAGGTAGCACCGGTCTAGGATTATTCATTGCAAAGAATATTGTGGAGCAACATAATGGAACCATTAGTGTTGAAAGTAGCTTGGAACGAACGCTATTCGAAGTACGCTTGCCACGGGTAGATATATCAACAGATGAGGTGTGAAGAATAAGCATAAATGTTTAAGATAAATTTAAAATTTATCCTACTCTTCTTTTAAATAGTTTCTCCTATGATATATGTAAGTTAGATCAAGGGGGTACTGAAAATGAAAAAGCTGGGGTTTTTCTTTTTTATAGCATTGTGCTTCGGTATTGCAGTTAATATAGCAGCAGCACCATATTACGAAGATAAAGTAAAAGAACAAAATATTGTTGTAGATGTAAAGAAAGATGAAGAAAAAGCGATAAAAATGAAGAAAATTGAAATTGCCAAAAAACAAATTTTTGAAGGGAATTTATTATTGGTAAACAATGAATATCCTGTTCTTCAAGAGAGTGTGAAATTAGATATTGTCAATTTATACACACACATAGAACTAACAGATGGATATGGGTTGATGAATACTGAAATATATTTATCAACAGCAGTTGCAAACAACTTTTCCGACATGATAGCTGCAGCTAACAAAGAAGGAGTTAGTCATTTTATTATTAGTAGTGGCTATCGGGGATTCGATGAACAAAATAGCTTGTATGAAGAACTGGGCTCTGATTTTGCACTACCTGCAGGTTCCAGCGAGCATAATCTAGGGCTATCCCTTGATGTGGGCTCTACTCAAATGAAGATGAGTGAAGCACCTGAAGGAAAGTGGTTAGAGCAAAATGCATGGAAGTATGGCTTTATCGTACGCTATCCAAAGGATAAAATAGACATAACAGGAATTCAATATGAACCATGGCATATCCGTTATGTTGGTTTGCCTCACAGTGCTATAATGGAAGAAAAAAATCTAGCATTAGAAGAATATATAGATTATTTAAAAGAAGAAAAGAACATCTTTGCGAATGTGAATGGTGATCAATATACAGTTTCATATTATCCTGTTCCTCAAACGAGTGAAATTCAAGTACCTATTGATAAGCAATACGACATTTCAGGTAACAATATAGATGGAGTCATTGTGACGGTGTATGAAAAAATGTAATATTTAGTGGAAATCAGTTACACAATTATATATAAAGGCTGATGTGAAAAATAGCGATATTAAAATGAAAGTGGACATAAGTTGTGTAGAATAGCAATTTATGTCCACTTGCGTTGATATAAGACTAATACAGGTGCTAATAATAAAAAGCATGAAAGAGATTCAAAAGTGCATAAGTAATAATTGGAACTAAAAGATTGTTATAACGAATAGCAAGATAATAACATCGATCCTGTCAGTTATAGACGGAGAGGGAATGCTAATTTAATAGGGTTGTTGTTATTCTCGAAAATAGACACAGATACAACTAGAGCTTATCGTATCTTGTCTGCTTTATAATAGTAGGTGTTGAGTAAAATCATATTATCTCTTCTAATGGCTGCTTTCGCATAGATTTTTGTTTTTGTACTTAGGTATATGCATGTCTATACCTACGTTTGTTGCATCCTTTCTACTTTAAAAACCTATGAAGCCTTATCATACTCATCATACTGTTCATGTGAAAATAGCAACAAAGTTTACGAAAAGAGCTTTAATGAGATTATCTTCTAAATCCACCCTCTGAATGGATAATTTGACCTGTAATCCATGCAGCTTCTTCGCTTACGAGAAATTTTATCGTCTTGGCAACATCTGTAGGTTCACCTATTCTTCCGAAAGGAAATGATGGTTTTAGGTCATTCCTAATATTTTCTGTCATCCATCCAGTATCCGTAGGTCCTGGATTAACAGCGTTTACTGTTATTCCTAAGGGGGCGAGTTCTGCTGAGAGAGTAATCGTCAGTGCGTCAACTCCACCTTTCGTCGTTGCATAAGCCAATTCACCAGGCATAGGCCCTTGAAATTGCCCTGAAGTCAAGTTGACAATTCTTCCACCAAATTGTTTATTAAACCTTTGTGCAAACTGAATACTCAATAAAGTTGTCGCGCGAATATTGATCTTATAATGTTGATCTAGTTCTTTTGTGGTTAAATTAGCAAACGTGTTATTCGTAGAGTATGTAGCATTATTAATTAACATATTGGGATACCCAAGTCGCTCAACGACTCGATTTAAGAGTAGCTCGGGGGCATCAGGATTTGATAGGTCCAATTCCATACAAGACACATCAATACCTTTTTGTTGTAGCTCTTCTTTTAGTTTCATTGGTTCATCTAATTCCATGCTCCAAGGCATGCTTTTATCGTAATCTGTCCAATAAGTGAAAAATATATGGCATCCTGTTTCGGCTAATTCTCTACAAATTGCTGCTCCTATTCCTTTAAGCCTACTTGCTCCTGTTATAATAGCAATCTTGCCCTTTAAGTCATGCACAGATATGTCCTCCTTACGAAAAATAATGATCTAGTTATGCCGGTAGATAGATAACTAAACAATGTTTTGCAGACTGCTTAGATAGGTAGTCATACATGATTATTGGTATAATTTATCTAGGTTGAACTGTATAACTTCGTTAATTACTGTATAAATTTAGCAAATAAAAAAGAATTTCACAATAATTTAGTTAAACAAAGCAGTATGAACTGTATGTGAAAGGAATGAAAACGATATGAATATTAGACTTGCAGAAACAACAGATATTGAACAATTAATTAAGATGAGATGGGATTTTACATTAGAAGATGATGAAAGTGGAAAAATACAAGATAGTGAATATAGTAAGTTTCACACAGAGTGTGAGTCCTTTTTAATAGAGTCATTAGCAAGTGATGAGTGGTTTATTTGGGTTGTAGAAATTGAAGGGAAAATCGTTTCACATATATATACAGAACTTGTACAAAAAGTACCTAGACCTGGGAGAGTAACTTATCCATTTGCATTTATGACCAATGTATACACTGTTCCAGGCTATAGAGGAACAGGTATAGGAAGTAAACTATTATCAACGATTAATAAGTGGGCAAAAGAACAAAAATATGAGTTTATTATTGTTTGGCCAAGTGACCAAAGTGTAGATTATTATAGCAGAAATGAATTTGAGCATTGTAAGGGAGCAATGATGAATACGATTAACTAAGACATTGTATGGTGCAAAACCATTTTCTAGACAGATAACTTGGTACTGATTGATATATATACATATACACCTTATCTTGTTTTAAACTCTGGCTATTCATTTCAGCCTTATATAGCTTTTCATAAAATTAAGCTGTTTTCACATAGATTGTTATTTTCCGTACTAAAAAATACAACTAGATTTCGTAGCACCTTTTCTTTATAGAACGATGACTTTTATGTAAAATGACATCTTTATCTTCTAGTGTAGTAACAATAAAAAAGAAAGGGAGGAACTATGTATCCACCCTACAATGTTCTGTGATCCTTAATATAGTCATTTTGTGAAAGATAAAATATTGTACCGTGTTCATCGCTTACTTGTGACACAGAGATTTCCATTTTTTGTAGCATTAAGTGGACGATAGACAGTCCAACTTTTGCACCTTTATGCTGAGATTCAGCATTCATACCGGGACCCTTGTCTTTAATGATGAGCATGTCTTTTCCTTGTTGATTTATGATGCTAATTCCTACATACTTACCTGCTTGTGCATGGCGGTATACATTTTGTAGTAAATTATCAAGTATGCGTGTAAACCATTGCTTATCAACAACCCATTGTACTTGCTGTTCAGGTAAATTTACTTCGATTACAAAACCTTCTTTTTCAAAGATCGGATACCATGAAGCGACCGAAGAACGAACGATACGTAATATATCAATCTTCTCTGGGTTGTATGGGTATTTATTAGACGAAATGAGCGTGAACGAGAGGAGATTATCAATTAATTGACTAAGGTAATCTATTTTATCATTAATGATCGTAATAGATTGTTCACCTTCTGTACTGAGCTCTTCTTTATTCAATGAATGTGTATGACCTCTAATTGTAGTAAGTGGTGTCCGTAAATCGTGAGATAGGTTTGCAATTAATTGTTTTCGCAGTTGTTCTTCTTCTTTTTCTTTTTCTTGACTTTGTTTCAGTTGGTAAATCATTTGATTGAATGCTTCTTCTAGTTGAGCAATTTCATCTTTTTTTTGAATGAGTATTGGTTCTGGGATACCATCTGCTGTTTGGTGCGTCATCACCTGTTGTAGTGAGATAAGTCGTTTGCGAATACTTCTGAAAAAAAGCCATGATACAACAATAAAACCGATCATTAAAATGATTACTGCAAGATAAATAATGTATTCAAATTGATCTCTGTTCTTTTCCCATTCAGTTAACATGAGGTCTCTTTGAATTTGAAATACGATAAATCCTTCTGTAGTGGATTCACCGATAAATGCAATGATCGTAAACGGGTCTTTATCATACGTTTGCTTAATAAATGCTATACTATTTGAGGCTGACCATTGATTTTGAATGTCCACATCAATAGGTATTGTCAGCCTGGTTTTTCCTGTTCCATCAACCCAAAACATCGTAGCATCGGGGTATAGTTTGCTTAACTCGTGTAAGCGGGTGTCAATTGTTTCATCGGAAGCACCAGCAAGTTTAGCTGCTTCTTCATGCCACATATTTTCAAGATTTATACTGTTTGTATAAATGGTCTCATCATTATCAAGTGTACTTGTAAAAGGTAAATTAATGAGAATGATCGTTAAAGGAAAAGCGAAAGGTACGAGCATGATTGCCAAACAAATAATAATGATGTATTTAGCTTGAAGTGAATGACGAAATTTCATTGCTTTATCCTATATCCAATTCCACGGATTGTTTCTATAACCACTGGCTCACTTGGGTTCTGTTCAATCTTTTCTCGAATATAGCGGATATGTACCATTAACGTCTTATCTCCTTCTATATATTGCTCGCCCCAAACCGCTTCAAAGATTTGTTCCTTTGTTAAAATTTGATTTAGATTGTCCAATAAATAAAAGAATATTTTATGCTGTTTTCCTGTCAAAATGATTTCATCATTATTACATGTATTGATAATACGTGACTCATTAATAAATACATCAAGGTGATGAAGCTTAATCATTTGCTGTGAAGATTTTCCAAATCTACGAAGTAATACTTCGACTCTAGCATGCAACTCATCAATATGAAAAGGCTTTGTCACATAATCGTCTGCAAAAGATAATCCTTGGAGCTTATCTTCTACAGCAGTTCTTGCTGACAACATCATAACTGGCGTTTCAGGAAACTTCATTTTTAAACGCTGTCCGACAGTAAATCCATCGAGCCCAGGTAGCATGACATCTGAAATAACAAGATCAATTTGTTCTGCGTAATTTATTGCCTCATCCCCTGATTTCACCCAAGTGATGTCATATCCACACTCTGTCAAGCATGCTGATACCCATGTGCCGATTTCTAAATCATCTTCTATGTATAGAATTTTTTTAGCCATACAGTTGCTCTCCTAATTTACCTTAGTCTATTTTAGTTTTAGTCCACAGAGAATCTACGAATTAGGTGGGATAGAGTCTCAACCTAGTTCGTAGATGATCAAATTTAATTGAACTACTTTACTCTTATTGGTAGGCTCTTTTCGTAAACTTTATTGCTATTGACCCCAATAGAACTGCAATAAGTCATCTTATACGGTTGTAATCGTATTGCAAAAGAAAAGATACCATGAATTCTAGACGTCAACTTTGTTTATTTCATAGTATGTAAAACAAGGATTGATGCGAAAACAGCCTATTAATTTTATTTTATCATACATATTCTTACAAGAAGTTAGTGTTTATGAGATTGATTGACAAATAATCAACAAAAGTCTATTGTTAAGACAAATGTTGTTATTTTGGAATGTGGGGTGTATTTTCATGAATGAAAAAGAAAAATATATTTTACATTTGATAAGTAAAAACCCTTATATCTCGCAAAATGAGCTAGCAGAAACGATGAAGTTGTCTAGGTCAGCAATAGCAGGCTATGTTTCATCATTGACAAAACAAGGAAAAATTCTTGGAAGAGCGTATGTTTTACCAGAAGCGTCTCGAATAACATGTATAGGTGGAGCGAATGTAGATCGTAAAGCACAATCACAAGAGAGCATACAGTACGGCTCGTCTAATCCAGTTTCCGTTACACAATCTAGTGGTGGTGTAGCAAGAAACATTGCAGAAAATATCGGGCGAATTGGCAGTGCTGTCTCACTTGTATCGGTCGTCGGTGATGATCAAGAAGGTGAATGGTTGATTGGATCAACAAACTTATACGTTGATACAAGTCAAGTTATGAAGCTTCCAAAGATGAACACAGGAACATATACAGCTGTATTAGATCAAGAAGGTGAAATGGTTATCGCCCTTGCTGACATGGCAATATATGATTCAATCAATGATAGTTTTATTGAAAAACGTTGGAGTCACATCACGTCCTCGTCGATTGTCTTACTAGACACTAATTTACCTAGTCATTTAATACGAAAAATCATTGAACGATGCCGCCAAGATAACATTAAGCTTTGCGTTGCTCCTGTTTCCGCTCCAAAGATGAAAAAGCTTCCTAATGTCCTTGGTGGAGTTACTTGGCTTATCTGTAATCAACAAGAAGCGATGACATTAGTTGGAGAGTGTAGAAATGATCGTGTTATGTGTGAAAAAATTCAGCAGCTAGGTGTAGAGAATGTCATTATTACACGTGGCGAAAGAGGAATCGTCTACCAAATAAATGATAGCGCTTACGGAGAAATTACTGCACCTACTATAGATGCGATAGATGTTACTGGCGCAGGGGATGCGTTTGTAGCTGGCTTTCTATATGCAATGAATAAAGGAGAAAATTTTAGGAAGTCATGTAAATACGGAATGACCTGTTCAATGCTTACTTTGCAAACGCAAGAAACGGTTAACAACCAATTGCATGAGCAGTTATTGGTGAAAACATATCAACAATATTTTGAGGAGGATAAGTAAATGAATTTACAAGATGTGCTAGTGTATTCAGAGGAAGTGACAAAGGCAATAGAAGAAAAAAAGCCGGTTGTAGCATTAGAATCAACAATCATTTCGCACGGTATGCCTTACCCGCAAAATGTAGAAACCGCAAAAGAAGTAGAAGCATTAATTCGAGATAACGGTGCTGTACCTGC
Source organism: Nanhaiella sioensis (assembly GCF_046557775.1). Classification (NCBI taxonomy): domain Bacteria; kingdom Bacillati; phylum Bacillota; class Bacilli; order Caryophanales; family Bacillaceae; genus Nanhaiella; species Nanhaiella sioensis. Next base: position 1,633,857 of record NZ_JBKAEG010000001.1, on the reverse strand, counting down.
TACAATTGCCATATTAGATGGAAAAATAAAAATTGGATTAAATAATGATGAGCTTGAGCTATTAGCTACGAGTAAGGAAATAGAAAAAGTAAGTAGAAGAGATTTACCGTATATCGTTGCAATGAAAAAGCACGGCGCAACAACGGTGGCAGCTACTATGATTTGTGCGCATCTTGCAGGCATTAAAGTATTTGCCACAGGTGGGATCGGTGGTGTTCACCGTGGGGCAGAGCAGACGATGGATATATCAGCTGACCTTCAAGAGCTTGCTCAAACAAATGTAGCAGTCGTATGTGCGGGTGCCAAGTCAATATTAGATTTAGGACTAACTTTAGAATATCTAGAAACAAACGGTGTTCCAGTTATAGGTCATGGCACAAAAGCATTACCAGCATTTTACTCAAGAACGAGTCAATTTGAAGTAGATTATCAAATAGATTCACCGAAGGAAATAGCTAATTTAATTCAGACGAAGTGGGAGCTGGGATTACAAGGTGGTCTCGTCATTGCTAATCCGATCCCGACTGAAGATGAATTAGATGAAGTGTATATTACATCTATCATTGACAAAGCGCTCGTTGAAGCAGAAGAGAATGGAATTTCAGGAAAAGACGCAACACCTTTTTTACTAGACAAAGTGAAAGCATTAACAGATGGAAGAAGCTTGATAGCAAACATTGCCTTAGTAAAAAATAATGCAATTGTCGCTGCTAAAATAGCAGCAAATCTATAGAGGTTGGTTAATCTCACGTCTTAATAATAAGTTCAAACAGCACCGGAATCTGGTGCTGTTTGACTTTTGTTTTACTTAATAAAACACTTCTTCCTATTTTGAAGCTATGAAAGAATAGGCTCATTTAATAGGTACTATAGCTTTCTCCTCGTTAATATTTCTTTCCAGTAATACCACGCTCTTTTATATGCATCAAAATCATCTGGATGATGTTTGATGCATGCTGCTATTCTGAGGTATAAGACAATAAGTACATCCTTATATGAAAAGCAACCACGATCATCAGTTGTTAAATGCAGCATAGCTGAATCTATCGTCTCTACTGTTAACTCTACTGGAGAGGAACAAAAAGCATAAATTAAATCATAGTAGCTTCTTCCTAAAACCGGTGCTGGATCAATGACTCCCTTTAATTCTGCCAAGTCAAAAATAAAGTTGTGCATACCACAATCACCGTGAAGTAAGTACGGGTGAGTCGAAGTAGATGATTCAGGAATTAAATTAAGAACAAAATCATATTCAGCACTGCCTAAATAAGGGGCTATGTGAGTGTTCGCACGAGTGATTTCACTCTTAAGAAAGTCTCTCCATGATTCTGCTGGTTCATCTGCCCATCCCCAATTTTCCTTTGAAGTGACTGTTTGATAATTATTTATTAGCTCTAACACAAGTGTGATAAGTAAGTCTTTTTTACTTTTCAGTGTATAGTTTGTAGCGCCAGGAATAAAAGAATAAACGATGTATTTATACGATGGCTCTACAAAAATAAGGTTAGGTATTAAACTGATATTCTTATAATAATTAAGATATTCAGCCTCTGACTTCACAATATTAGTTTCATTAATTTTAATAACATAATGAGAGTTATCCACATTTTTTATTAGGTATAGTTCACTAACAGTACCACCAGTTAATGGTTTATATTCTGGTTTTGATGGGATAATATTATGTTCTATTAATTGGTTAATTATTTTTGTTACACTCATATTTCTCAACCCTTCAAAAAAATTAAGGCTATATGTCTTTTTACATTCGTTCCTCATATAATCTAAAGTTGTATATTTTAAAGCTCATCTATTTTTGTATAGGATATTTTTCATCTAGACGAGGTTCATGTTTTTTTATATATTCGTCTAACTTTCCTTGAGTAGTCTTATTTTTTGTCCAAGCACTTAATGTGTCTCTATCGTTTACGTATTCCATTAAGGGAATAGCAAAACCACAACTAGTTTGAACAGATTCTATATTCACGACAAAAATTTGTCTAGCTGATTCGGGTGGGATATGAGCATAATAATTGTCCATCCATGTAAAATATTCATCAGTATATTTTTTTATAACTTCGCCGTATCCATATGCTCTTAAAATGAGGGGCTTTTGTTCAAAACTACACCACATAAATGTAATCCTCGAATTATCGAGTAAATGATTTGCTGTTTCGTTGCCACTGCCTGCAAAATCCACATAAGAAATAGTATGGTTATTGATGACTTTTATGGAGTCGTACCCTTTTGGTGACAAATTAATTCTTCCATCACCCGTTGGGGCAGTGGCAATGAAAAAGATGTGTTGATCTTGTATGAAGTGTATTTGTTCTTCAGTTAACTCCCTAAATTGTTTTCCCATCTAAATTCTCCTCCTGTTTATAAAATGTAAAGAACTTCAGTCAAAAAGAAGAAGGTCTTCAAAGGTTTTCCAATAGTTGAAGGTATGTGATCAGTGATGAAGTAATGTTAATCATCCTATATTTTGCTAAATGAATTACCGTAATTGTAAGAACTTACAGTATAATATGTCAACTTATTACTTACATCATATTTTTATGAGCATCTCCTAATTAGAACCATTGATGACTTATTTTTAAAAAGTATAAATTGGTAAAAAATTCAATTTGTTGTTACAAAATAACTAGTTGTTAAATTTTATGAAATAAATAGAAAGTAGTATTAAAAATTTGTAATTAATGGCGATATAGTAAGGATAGGGATAATTAATAAATGAGGAGAAAGTTGGCGAAGCAATGTATAAAGTTGTAAGTAGTACATCTCAATTAGATTTGTTTAACAACATTAAGCAATCGTGTTGGCAAGAAAAAGGATTTGAAATGGAACATAATCAACACTCCGATAAATTTTTATTAATAGCTGATAATGGAGAAGCAGGGGGGACTGTTGAATTTTCACCATCTGCATACATGAGCGAATTTACAAGTAAAATATTTAAAGACGTTATTAAAGAGGACATGAAAGTCTTTGAAATTGACGGTTATGCCGTTTTACCTCATTATCGAGGTGTGTTAGGAATGAATGGAATTAGGTTGGCTGTTCAATATGCAGAAAGATATAAATACACACATGCTATTGCCTTATGTGATCCCAAAGTTTATCAATATATTGATAAAGTTTACAAGTGTGATATTAAACAAGTAAGTGATAAATTTTTCTATAAAGGAGCAGATGTAATACCTGCAATAATGGATGCAGTAGTTGTTTATGAAAATAAAAACACGTTCAATTGGTGGAAGGAAATGGCCGAAATAAAAGATGTAGTTTCAGTGTAAACAACAGAGAAGGGAAGTAGTTTTTTGCATGGAAAGTAATATGAAATTAATGAATGAAAGAAATAACATAGTCATGATTATTTTTGCTGCAATGGTTACGTTAACTCAAATATTTAACATATTAATAGGTGTGCCTTTAAACGTAGTATTACCTTTATTAGGGTTTATATATTTAGTTTTAGGACCAGTTTATTTCATTTCCAACCGATCTAAATTAAAGAAATATGTGAATATATTTAAATACTTTAATATCATTCTAGCAGGCACCTTCATGATCATGTTACTTGTCTTAGATCCTCATATTGTAAATATCATGTTCTTATTTGTATTAATGACTATAGTGGGAATATATCAAGAAAGAAATATAAACATTGTAGTTTTTATTATTACATTCGTAGTTGTGTTATTAAATCTTGACCAATCTATAGCTGAGATCACGCAACAAGATACAGCATATATTTTAATGTCATTTTTATTTGTTTTCGTTGCAAATGCTGTACAGACGAGATTTAATAATAAATTACGGGAAGAAAATGAAGAACAGAAGGCCGAAGCGATCAAATCTAAAGATAACCTTACACACATTTTAGCTAATATCCATTCCTCAATTGTTTCAGTTAAAGAGTATCAAGAGAATTTAAATACTGAAACAAACGATGCAGGTCAACGGTCTGAGGAAATGATGGCTTCAATTGAAAGTATGGTAATTGCTTATGGTGAACAAGCAAGCCTTACAGAGGAATTGTATAGTGAAATGGAATCAACAAATGTACAAATAGAAAATATTACTAAATCCGTTGTAGAAATGAATGAATATGTTGAATCTACAAAACAGGCAACAACAGAAAGCGTGAGCAAAGTCGGAGAATTAGAAAAAGATCTTGAAGAATTTAATTGTGACATTGAACTAACCGTTGATTTAATGGAAGATGTAAAAAACACAACACAAATTATTGAAGACACTTTAAGCACAATATCAGATATAGCGGAACAAACGAATTTATTAGCATTAAACGCAGCGATTGAAGCTGCTAGAGCAGGAGAACACGGTAAAGGATTTTCTGTTGTTGCAGAAGAGGTAAGAAAGCTCGCTGAGTCTTCAAAAGAGTCATCTGAATCAATTGGTGAACATCTTTTAGCTTTTCGAGAGAAAATTAACAAAGCATCGCACACGATAACTGGATCTCAGGAATCCATTAAGAAGAATCGACAAGGAATGAATCATGTAAGAATGATATCTTCAAATGTAAATTCTTACATGGAAAGTTTCCATGATAAAACGATACATTTGCAAGAATTTATAATGGGTGTTCAATCGATGATGCAAGAGGTAGGTTCAAAAGTTGAAGTTAACACAAATATCACTCAGAAGAACACAAATAGTATTGCTGATGTCAAAGAATTAGTCATTAACCAACAACAAAGTATTTCTAGATTGTCAGATGGTTTTTCTAACCTAGGAAAGAAGATTGTTACATTAGATTCATGAAAGGCTTAATAATGATACGCACGTTTTATAACAGTTAAGTATAAGATTATATTGGTAATTTTAGTTGTGTATGTTAATATACAACTAAATCTACTTGGAGAAAGGATTCGGTTCTGTTTATGCCAACATCTACTTTGTAATGGACCAACAAATTTGATAGTGCTTCTTTGAAATATGTATATATTTCCTTAGGAGAAGTCTGTCTTTTTATCCCATTACAAAGGAACGGAACGAATATGTGTAGTATGCAATATTCTAAGTTCTCTCGCTGTCGGGGGAACTTTTTTATATGCAATAATTAAGAAATCGGTCATGCTACAAAATATATCCGAGTAGTTGTTTCGTTTCTTTATCTTGTGAAGAGGTGAAGAAAATGAACGTAAAACACTATTATTGGAATTTAATTAATATGGAAGATGTGATACAAGAGCAACGCTATTGTTCAAATTGTGGTAGAGTCGTTCTCTTTTACGATACATTAATTAGACGCCATAATGCGAATGGAAAAAATATTTATCGATATGCGATTTATAAGTGTGAAAAAAACCATACGTGGAATAAAAAGCTTGAAGCTTATAAAAGCTATACCGATCACATTAGGTTGAATGAAGCTGTTCCAACTGATGACGAAGTTAATACCCCAATTTGTTATAAATCGTTAGTAGTTAATGAGATAGCATGTGTTCAAATATCAATAATTCATGTGATTGGTGATTTTCGAATAGATAAAGTGTTAGCTGATCGCTTAAGTAATATTAGTAGAAACGAAATTGTAAAAAAGTTGCAGGACGGTTTAATAACTGTTAATAAACAACATGTTAAGCCAAGTACAAGAATACGTAATGGAGATAACATTGTTCTATTAATAACTAACACTGAGCATGATGTTTAAGCCGTAGTTTTTTATATAGGGATCGGCCGAGAAATTTCTCGGTCTTTTTTTGTTTACATGTCTACATCTTAAGTGTAAATGTACAGACACTGTTACCCTAAAGGAGTTATTTTACAACTGATGAATTTCTAAATATTCTTCTTACTCTTTCTGTACATAGCTGCTCGCTAACCTTGAAGTCTTCTATAAGTGTATCGATGATTGTTGAGCTTTTGAGATTATATGCCATTATCATATGGTATGGAATTGCTGCATATAAAGTGAAATGTTGGGCATCACGCTCTTGTAAGTCTCTAAATGCTGGAGGCATCATTTGTAATTGCCAGCCGTAATGTCGAAGAATATGACAGAGCTCGTGAAAAAATTGTTCTCTCTGCTGTAAAGCTTGTACTCTTGAATCAACAGTAATGGATTTAAACTTGCCGTTCTCATAAGAATAGCTCGGTATGGGCCTTCGGAAAAAATAAATATTATTGATTTGACAAATGGTTTCTTCAAGGATATCTGATGGTTGATGGATGTTCATTTTTTTATACCAAACTGAAACCCATGTTTCTAAATGTGTTGGTTCATATACTACTTCCACAAATTTCACCTCTTACATAAATTATACAAACGTATGTTCTTATTTGCAATCATTTAGTAGTGGAAATAGAATTAAATGGAGTTGACTAAAATATTTGTAAGCTATGATTAGTCGTCCTTATTTACTTTTTTAGCGATTGCTCGCAGATATTTTAAGTGATCATTTAATGCTTGGGCTTCCTCCTCTGTAATACTCTTTTGATCAAAGAAAAATAAACTTTCTTTATGATCTTCTTGTTTTACTAGAGCTAATGACACGGGATTGTCTGCTCGTCCTAACAAGTAATCTGTTGATACATCGAAAAAATCTGCAAGGTCCTTGATTGTTTCCGCATCAGGCTTGCGATCACCAGATTCATAACGGGAGAGCTGGACATTAGATACTCCGATCGCATGAGCAACCTCCTTTTGTGAAAATCCCTGACTTAGCCGTAACGATCTGATCCGTTCCCCTAATACCTTCATCGAATATTCTCCTCTACAGTTATTTATGATTATATCTTAGCATTTACCAATTCGGTAAGTAAGTATAATTACCTAAATGGTAAAAAGATGTGGACAATTACCTTTCGGGTAAGTTAATATGATATTATCACAAAAATATGACATATTCATAAGTGGAAGAAATATTTTTTGCCAATATGGCAATTTATTTAAGGAAGGGAGGTGAATCCCGTTACACCTTAAGTAGTGGGGATGATAAATGCGATTGAAAGAAATAGATATCACAGATTCAACGTTTGAAGCTAATGTAAATGAACAACAGGCACCTTATGTTGTTATTGTAAGTAACGGGAAAGCAAAGATCTCTCAATTACCTAGTTACGGTGAAACAAAGATTATTACTCATCAAAACGAAGTGACAAGAGTTAAGTTTGATGAAGGTGAAGAGTTTTAAGAAAAATAAATCACGTTCTACCAGTCGACTGGAGGACACCAAGCTTTGGATATCATATCTGAGGTTTGGTGTCCTTTCTTATAAACTTAGTAACTAAAAAATGATGAATTGAGGTGATTTGGTAAAGATTCAACTAAGCTATAAAAAATCATTGTGAAAATTGTAGATGGTTGTCAAAAGAGTACCTTTATCCGTTTGATTGGTAAGTAATTAAAAACATTAATAGGAACATGGACTGCCATTACAGTACCATCGTCACGCAGCCTAAGATTACAAAAGTTTGTCAAAACAAAACAGTGAGAATGGAAAAAATGCAAATTGACTTTAGATAGATGGAATAAAAAAATCTTAGAACAAGTTAAGGTAGAGATAGAATATTTTTGATGAGAAAGGAGAGCTTGTATGGAATGGATTGGAATTGGATATGTCATCTCATTTTTAATAGAAGGTGTAGGTCTAGCAATTGCTATACTCCTAGCAATGATGGTTATTGATTGTATTACAGGCTTGCTCGTTGGTCTAATGAATAAAAACCTGAATGGTGCAAATGGTTTTAAAGGACTACTGAAAAAAATGTACGTCCTATTATTAATTAGTGCAGTTTATTTACTGGAAAAAATAGTGTTTAGAACAGGTTACATTGGCGACGGGGTAACAATCGCTTATATTATTATTGAGTTTATTAGTATTACAGAAAACGGTGGTAAACTTGGTGTACCAATTCCCCGACAAATACGTGAAGTAATCAAAGTATTTAATAGTAATGCATCGACGAGAAAATGAAAAACGAGTAAATCATTTAAGGTGTTGATTGGCTAGTAAATAGCCCGTATTAAAAAGAGGTGAGGACCGATAAACAGTTGAAACTGACCCGAAAGAAAGGAGAATTGACCGATAAACAGTTGAAACTGACCCGAAAGAAAGGAGATTTGACCGATAAACAGTTGAAATAGACCCGAAAGAAAGGAGATTTCACCGATAAACAGTTGGAATAGACCCGAAAGTATGAAGATTTGACCCATTAACAGTATGAAATGGACAATACCAAATAAAAAAAGCATCAAAAGAAACTTGTTTCTTTTGATGCTTAATTGTGCGTGATTTATTGTTTTTTGTTATCCGGGATTGGATCAATAATCGATGCATCTTCTGAGTTAAGTGACACTCTTAGAAAATAAATATAAACACCTAGAGTTGAGAATAGAATGATTAAGAAACCAATTGTCTTTAGCCAAAGAGCAGCCAAACCCATCCCCCCTTTGTACACTACTATGCTAACGTGTACCAAAACATTCATAGAGCATTGAAGCGTGTAAAAACTTCAATGCCCTAATGAAATAATTCTGTAAGCGGGTTAACGGTTTGTATGAGTGTGGGGAATAAATTTCTTTTTTGAAGTCGACTTTCGCTGTACAATCTTCTCTTCTATAAAACGGTGCTGTGTGATGCATATTGCGGGAGTGTCGATTGACGGAACAGTATGTAGGGAACAAATAGTAAAGCAATAATTCTGATAGCTTTACTATTTGTTTCAAATGAGCTGTTATTATTAAACCTTTCTCAGGTTACCTAATTCTTCAACGATGGCTTGCATTTCATTAGGGCTGAATGAATTTTTTTTCATGACAAGCTCGTAAATTTCCTTTAGTTCTTCGTACATTTCCTCGTCAAAATGGGATGACTTAATTGCCCCTAAATTAAGTACATTCAATTTTTCTTTAATTTGTTCAATCATATAATTCACATTATCTACTGATTTTTGAGATAAATTCATCATGTCATCCTTTCCAAAATTACTATTATTATTATTGTAACATGTTTAACATAGGTAGGTAGTTTTAATTGTTTTCTGGCTATAGCAATTGCTCTTTCATATAAATACTGTTCGTACTATAGAACTCTTGACATCTTTTTTTATAAGGCTCTTTTCGTAAACTATGTTTTGCTTTTTATATAGCTGTTTTCGTATTGACTGTTGTTCTTCGTACTAAGATATAAGCACGTATACACATAGCGTTCGTGGCATCTTTTCTTTTGTACAACGATGACTAACAACATAAAATCACTTTTTATAGTACAAATTTGATAACAATAGCAACAATGTTTACGAAAAGAGCCTTTTACATTAACAATTGAGCAACTGTTGTGTATTGTTAAATTTTTAGTCTAGCGAAGAAAAGGTACTCCGAATATTAGTAATATCAAACGCCTCTTCATAATCAAATAACCATTGAAAAATATATCATTATAAATACTATATAAGGAAGAATAATTTTATATGAGCATTATAAATGAAACAAGAGTGACATTTTAAATTCTATCTTACATATCAAATCAAATTTTGCTTATAATGGAGATGGAAAGATAAAGGAGCTGGAAAACATGATTCGAGTTTTATTTGTATGTTTAGGTAATATTTGTCGCTCGCCTATGGCAGAAGCTGTGTTCAGAGAAATAGTTAACAACCAAGGTCTTGGTGATAAAATAACAATAGATTCTGCGGGCACAGGAAATTGGCATATAGGTAAGCCACCTCACGAAGGTACTCAAGGGATACTAACAGGTAAGGGGATTCCTTTCGAAGGTATGAAAGCACGGCAAGTTGTTGAAAATGATTTAGAGAATTTTGATTATATTATTGGTATGGATTCTGAAAATATTGGAAACCTCCATAAGATGGCGGGGTACAATAAAACAGGTTATATTGGAAGACTTCTTGACCTTGTTCCTGAAAGTGATATAGATGATGTGCCAGACCCATACTTTACAGGGAATTTTGAAGAAGTATATGATTTAGTCGTCAAAGGCTGTGAGAATTTACTACAGATGATAAAAAATAAACATAATATTTGAATGGTGTAATAAAAGGGAGAGGTGAGCATGTCAGCAAATAATTTGTTCAAAGGGATGATGGCAGGCGCTTTTGTAGGTGGAGCAATTGCAATGCTAAACAAGGAAACAAGGAAAGAAGTTGTTACACAAGGAAGAAAAGCAGTGCATACTACGGGAGAATTTCTAAAAGATCCTGCAACATTAGCAGTGAAAATTAAAGATCAAATACATACAGTGAGAACAACGATTGAAGAAATAGAAGAAGATGTATCGTTTGTTACGACTAAAGCCTATGAATTAAAACAATCAACTCCTCAAATGATAGAGGTAGTGAAGGATACGAAAGAGAAAGTTTTTAACGATAAGGAAGGATAAGTGGGTGTTCTAAATGGAGACTAAGCGGAGAATGAGTGTCGTCTTCTTTGTTAAGGAGCTTTTTAGGCGGTTTAATGATGATGATATTGTAGGTTTGTCTGCTGAGTTGGCCTATTTTTTCTTGCTTTCATTGTTTCCTTTTTTAATTTTTTTAGTGACCTTACTTGCTTATTTGCCTGTTTCACAAGAGGATGTTATGGAAGTATTTCAACAATTTGCTCCAGGTGAAACACTCGAAATGATTGAAGCGAATTTAAAGCTTATCGTCGGTTCACAAAATAGCACACTTCTTTCATTTGGAATTATTGGGACGATATGGACAGCGTCGATAGGGATGAATGCGGTAGTGAGAGCTTTTAACCGTGCGTATGAAGTGAACGAAAGTAGATCACCTCTCGTAGCTAGAGGTGTGTCGATCTTATTAACATTTGCTATGATTTTTGTAATTGTTGTTGCGTTATTACTTCCTGTATTTGGACAAAAAATTGGCTTGTTTATTTCGTCATCATTTGGCTTTTCGATAGAATTTATGAATGCATGGAATGCGGTAAGGTGGATTCTGAGTTCTATTATCTTATTGGTTGTATTTTCATTTCTTTATTTCATTGCACCTAATAAACGCTTGAAAATGAAGGAAGTTACAACAGGGGCTATTTTTGCGACGGTTGGGTGGATTATCGTTTCTGTAGCTTTTTCTTACTACGTTGAAAGTTTTGGAAATTATAGTTCCACGTATGGTAGTCTCGGCGGTATTATTGTATTAATGATATGGTTCTACCTAACTGGGATGACTATTATCGTGGGTGGAGAAATTAATGCGATCATTAATTGTCGTAGAATTGATTGTGATGAGTAATGTTATTGCTTTCTTCTATAATTTACTATTATGCTTAGGGAAAAACTAGCCATATTAATTGATGATAAGTTTCTTATCATTATGAGCTAGGAGGATGAAGCAATGACGAAAAAAACGAAAAAAGATGGAGATACAAAGCAGAAAAATCAACAAGCTGGATCAAACCCTAAACATAAAACAAGCAGCAGTGCTAATGGCACAAACGGTTATCATTAACGAGAAAAGCGGAAGTATCTTATTGATTCTCGACAAGCAGTGGAGCAAATGCATCTGATGCTTTTATGCCATTGGATGTATTTACTAAATGGTTCTGCAGCTACAAAAAAGAAAAGCAAAAGGGTCTTGAATATACAACCTCAAGGCCCTTTTGCTTTTGTTACGCCTTTAGCAGCCGTAGGCCGTTTAAGATAACTAATATTGTGCTTCCTTCGTGCCCGATTACACCAAGTGGTAAATTAACAACTTGGAGGAAGTTTGACAGGATTAATAGGGAAATGACCGCGATTGAAAAAATGATATTGTGCTTTACAATACGATTCATTTTTTGTGATAGCTTGATTGTTTCCGCAATTTTTGACAGGTCGTTTTTCATGAGAACGACGTCTGCTGTTTCTAATGCGACATCTGTCCCTTCTCCCATAGCTACACCAACGTTTGCTGTAGCTAACGCAGGTGCGTCGTTGATTCCATCACCAACCATCGCTACATTGTTATATTTGCTTTTAAGTTGCTTTAAGTGTTCAACTTTCGCTTCTGGTAGACACTCGGCGATATAGTGATTTACCTGACATTCTTCTGCAATGGCCTTTGCCGTTTGTTCTCCATCTCCTGTTAACATAATCGTTTGAATACCAAGTGCTTTAAGGCTTTGAATTGCTTTAATCGCTTCCTCACGAACAGCGTCCTTTAGTGCAATAATTGCAGCGATTCCGTTAGAGTCAGCTATAAAAACGACAGTATTGCCTTCGTCAGCCAATTGATTGGCAATTCCACCGTGGAACTGTTCTGCTAATTCGCTGCCGACGAAGTCAGCTTTGCCTATTTTCCACATTTGGTTATTGTACATACCTTGTACTCCCCAACCAGCAACATCCTCTAAGCTATCAGGTTGACTAAGCGTACATTTATAGGTGCTTTTTGCGTAAGATACAATGGCTTGAGCTAGTGGGTGGCTAGAATGACTTTCCAATGAAGCTGCTGCTGTAATGACATCTTCATGAAATAGACCATCTCTCACGAGTACTTTTGTCACAGTAGGTTTACCTCTCGTAAGTGTTCCTGTTTTATCAAAAGCAATTGCCTTGACCTCACTAAGTTTTTCTAAGTGAACGCCACCCTTGAATAAAATACCCTTCTTTGCACCATTTGAAATGGCAGATAATGTAGCGGGCATAATCGATGCAACGAGTGCACATGGCGAAGCCACAACTAATAAGATCATTGCTCTATAAAATGTTTCAGTCCAGCTCCAATTAAATAGATAATGGGGTGCGAACATCATGATTAATACAGTGATTAACACAATTTTTACATAAGTTCCTTCATATTTTTCAATAAAAAGCTGAGAAGGAGATTTTTCACTTTGTGCTGATTGAACAAGTCGGATGATTTTCTGAAATAAAGTATCTTCACTATGTTTGGTCATTTTTACAAGAATGGCACCACGTAAGTTAACTGTCCCAGCAAATACTTCGTCCCCGATATCCTTCGAAACAGGGATCGATTCGCCAGTGATGGTCGCTTGATCAATGGACGTTTGCCCTTTTAGAACCTCTCCGTCAATGGGTATTCTATCACCAGGCTTAATTAAAATCGTATCACCAATTTGTAATTCTGAGATATGAACAGTTTTTTCTGAATCACCCACTAGTAAGATCGCTTCTTCAGGCTGTAAATCCATTAACGACGAAATCTCACGATTACTTCTGTTCATCGTATATGTTTCTAATGCGCCACTAAGAGAGAATATGAAAATTAATACTGCGCCCTCCCACCAATAGCCAATTGAAGCTGATCCGATAGCAGCAAAGACCATGAGCATTTCAACATTCAACTCGCGGTTTTTAATAGTTTCTTCTATTCCCTCTTTAGCTTTCGCAAAACCACCAATAAGAAACGCTAATATATATAAGGAAACTGAGAATGTTGGCATACTGAGTGTATCCATTAACCATGCAAGAAAAATGAGTACACCGGAGCTTAAAGCTGCAATTAATTCTATATGTGTTTGCAGTTTGTTAATAAATGTTTCAGTATGATCAGTTTTACAATTGATGTAAGTTGATTGGGTATTATCTTTTATTACTGCCTTTTCACTTGTTTCCATAAAATCTCTCCTCCTAATTAATCTAATTGAGAAAAGTAATCAAAATCAATATCCCAATAAAATGACGAAAACTGCCATCTTATAGGGATAGCAGCACTCTTTATAATAATTTTAATTAAATATTTATTATATTTCTTATTTAATACTCTACCATACTATATGCATTAAGGAAAGAATATTGTGCTTAAAAAGCTCAAAATACTTGTATAAAATTTTAGATTGGATTATAACTAGGTAAGTGTACTTTAAAGGATCAAGGAGATGTATTGATTTGACAGCAGAACGCTTTTTTTCTCATAAATTAGGGATGATCGCTGCGGCAGCTGCAGCGACATTTTTGTGGGGGAGTGCTTTCCCATTCATTAAGCTCAGTTATGAAGAATTGAACATTCAACCTAATGAGATTGGTGAACAAATTTTATTCGCTGGTTACCGATTCATTTTGGCTTCATTAATGATTATGGTTTTTTACGTATTTATAAAACGAAATATCTTTTTGAAAAAGAGTACAATTAAGCCACTAGTTCATATAGGTTTGTATCAGACATTTTTCCAATATGTTTTGTTTTATATAGGATTAAGCTATTCAACGGGCATACAAGGATCAATAATCGCAGGGACTACGTCATTATTTCAAATGATTTTTGCACATTTTATGTATAATGATGATTCCTTAAATAGAAAAAAGGTAGTAGGGGTACTAGTTGGGTTTACAGGCGTCATTTTAGTAAATATAACTAGAGGTTCCTTTTCTTTTTCATTCGGCTTAGGTGAATTTTTATTACTTCTTGCAATGGTTTCGGGTGCTTTTGGAAATTTAAAAGCGAGAAATGGCAGTTTTAGTATGGATGTTGGCTATTTAACTGCTTATCAAATGTTATTTGGATCCTTTGGTTTATTAGGCGTAGGGATGATAATGGCAGGTATATTTCCTTTTGAGTTTACAGTAAAGTCATTATTCTTATTGCTGTATTTAGCATTTTTATCTGCAGCAGGTTTTGTGCTTTGGAATAATGTCATGAAATATAATCAGGTCGGCAAGGTATCGATGTTCTTATTTCTTGTCCCTGTATTCGGTGTAATATTATCTAGTATACTTTTACAAGAATCGATTCACTTTTTCGTTGTATTTGGATTGTTGTTTGTTACATCAGGAATTATTATTGTGAATCGACCTGATAGGAAGCGGCTAAGAAAGGTGAATGATCAAGTTAGTTAAGCCATGTACTAATTTTTTTGCTGCCAACTAATGAGTGTTATCAAAAGTCGAATATACAAAAATACACCTCGATGTTATGTTATCGAGGTGTATTTTTTATAGTTAGTCATGTTAATGGAATTTCGAATATAAAAGGAATATTGTTAGTGGTAGAACACTTATTAATGAGGTATTGTGTTGAAAAGCAGTAAACTGTTATTCAGCGATTTCTTCAAATTGGTAGTAAGTAGTATTGTAAATATGCTCAATTTCAGCGTCTGTCATGTAGATTAAGTGATCTCGATCCATACCTTTCATTTTCTCAATGAACTCAATCATATTTTTTCTTTCTTGTCTACTCATTTATATCCGCTCCTTTTTTCATCTGTTTTAATACAGTATATTATCTTTGTTTGTATTATATAACAGTTTAATAAAAATGTGCAAATACTTTTTTGATTTTTTTGAAAATATTTTAGTCTACCGAGAGTTATTTCGTAACTGTATAAATGATGTGGTTTCTTTCTATACTTTGCTGCTGTATTTAAGGAGAACAGTTAGGGGAGTTTAGTTGACGATCGTTGTTAAATTTAGTATTTAATGCAACAAAAGCTTTGTTACACAACTAGACCTCAACTATATAAGTTGAGGTCTAATTTATCTGGGTGATGTCCTACATTATTTTTTTTGATGTAAGATGAATGCAGTAGCACAGAGGCTCGTATTAAATAGTTATTTGCTCAATCTCACAGGTTCACTTTCTTGTATGGTAGGCTGTTTACCAAAAAAAGTGACGATAAAAAATATGCTTAATAACATGATGCTTATAATAGTGAAAAAGCTAATATTTTCGAAGAATTGTATAAATGTACCTCCTAGGATAGGACCTGCTAAACTACCTACACTAAATGCAACACCACTAAGTAAATTTCCTGTTGGAAGTAGATTTTTTGGCATTAGGTCTGTCATATAACTTATACCCATGGAAAAAGTAGATCCTACTAGCATACCTGCTATGAAAATGAACGTCGTTAGTAAAACGATGGATTGTTCGAAAAAGCTGGCAGCTAAAAATGCTACAAAACCTAAGAAAAGAATGCCCATTAAGATATTTCTTCGACCAAATTTATCACTCAGCATGCCTAGTGGTAGTTGGAACACAATACCTCCTATAGCGAAGGCAGTAAGTAAAATAGAAACACTTGCTACCTCTAATCCAATACGTAAACCGTAAACAGGGAAGCTACCGTTTAAAGACGATTCTAGAAATCCGTAGCTTAATGGTGGTAAAAATGCAACCCAACCGTATTTCCAAGCTTGACTAAAACGTTGAATCGTTTCTTTGAAAGAATTTGACTCGATATCTTGTTCAGGATAGTCATTATCAAGCATAAAAATGAAAATCCATCCAATGAGACATAACAAAGATGATACTACAAAAGGGAGTGTTTCATTAATTTTTACTAAAGGAGTTAATAATGGGCCAGTCGCAAATCCAAGGCCGAAAAATAAGCCGTATAAAGAAATATTTCGTCCTCTCTTTTTGGCTGAGGAAAACGAAGTTATCCACGTTTGAGTTGCAAAGTGTAGTGCATGATCACCTATGCCAATAAAAAGACGTAAAATAAACCAAAACCAAAATGATTTCCAAAGAGGAAATAGCGCGAGAGATACGATCACTATGAGTCCGCCCATGATAATAACAGATTTATAGCCAAACCTTCTTAAAGGCTGCTCCATAAACGGAGATATAAGAAGTATGCCAATATAAAGCGCAGTTGCGTTTAAGCCATTTAAAGACGAACTAACCCCGTCATTTTCAAAAATAATTGCTATAAGTGGCAGTAGCATACCTTGTGAAAAACCAGAAATCATAACAATACTAACTAGTATCCAAAATCGAAATTTATTTTTATCCATTGTATAACCTCTATTTCTAACGATGTTAATAAAATGCACCCGATAAAGATCGTACAAATAAATGAAGAGATATACAAGGGTTTTTCAGAAATAACATCATTTGTTATATTTATTTTTTCTTAGCGGTAATACACCCTTAACTGTTTGTATAAATAAGACGAGGAATTAGTAATAATTTCTCAATGCTTAAGTGAAAAATATATGTAGTATTCAATGAGAGTGTGGTGAGTAAAAAATTTCCTTATTTTACTAATAATAATTATAGCTATAAACAGAAAGGTTTGAGGATATGAATAAAATATTTTTTCTCCTAGTAGCTACTGGTATCCCACTATCCGTTGTTGGTAGTCTATTGCATTGGTCACCTGTGATAATGTTCGTTATTTACAATATTACAATTATTGCTTTAGCTAGCTACATGGGGAGAGCAACAGAAAGTATTGCTATCGTTAGTGGACCACGTATAGGTGGACTTTTAAATGCCACATTTGGAAATGCAGTTGAGCTAATCATTTCAATCTTTGCTTTAAAAGCTGGTCTTATTGGTGTTGTATTAGCTTCGTTAACTGGATCCGTTATCGGGAACTTACTACTTGTAGGCGGATTATCTTTTTTTGTAGGAGGCTTGAAATTTAAACGTCAAGAATTTAACGCATACGATGCTCGTCACAATGCGGGTCTCCTAATGTTTGCTGTTATTGTTGCGTTTGTTATCCCTGAAGTTTTTTCAATGGAAATGACTGAAAGCCAAACGCTAGCTTTAAGTATTGGGATATCAATTATTTTAATGGCATTATACATAGCTGCACTATATTTTAGGCTTGTCTCACATCGTGGGGTTTATCAGCATAGCTCGGATGAGGTAGAAGAACACGAGGAACCGGAATGGTCGAAAAAGGTAGCCATCACAGTTTTAGCGCTAGCAACTGCAGCAGTTGCTTACGTGTCAGAAAACCTTGTTCACACATTTGAAATAGTAGGTGAAACGTTTGGGTGGAGCGAGTTGTTCATCGGGGTGATCATTGTTGCTATCGTAGGGAATGCGGCTGAGCATGCTTCGGCAATTATTATGGCGTACAAAAATAAAATGAATATCGCTGTAGAAATCGCAGTCGGTTCAACCTTACAAATTGCCATGTTTATTGCACCACTACTTGTACTTATTTCTTTATTCTTCCCGACAAAAATGGCTCTTGTGTTTACGCTTCCTGAGCTCGTAGCCATGGCTTCTTCAGTATTCTTAACGATTGTTTTGACAAATGATGGAGATACGAACTGGTTTGAAGGTGCAACACTATTAGCAGCATATATCATTATGGGAATTGGCTTTTACTTATTATAAAGCTCTTTTCAAAACCTTGTTGTTATTGGTAATAAATTAGAAGTGCAAGAAGCAGTTTTATTAATTTGTAAATATTTTACAAACAGAAAGATGGCACGTATTCTAGTTATGTAAGTGTTTATTTCTTAGCTCGAAGAAACTGCAGTCTATAGGTAAAGAGCCTATATAAGGCTCTTTCCGTACACTTTGTTGCTACTGGTTGTAAATTAGAAGTGCAATAAGTGGTTTTATCCCTTTATCATTGTTTTAAAGAAGAAAAGATGGCACAAGTTTCAAACTTTGAGAATAGTAAAGACTTGTCCATTGTTAACAAAAATCAAGATGTTTTGAACTTAAATCTCATATCATTCAAAGAATATAAATAAGGATGCCTTCAATGTATCTGACTTACCTATTAAGTTATTTATTAATAGGCAATGATTTCAGACGTTATTGTTGAAGCACCCTTAATCTTTTATGTTCAGGAAATGGAATTGTAAAATAAATATATTTCCAATCGTTATCATCTACGTAAATTCAAAGTAATTATTACCTAACTACATTCACACAAACTCACTTGTCGTATTTCGTACCTTTTTAAAGTAGTCACTACGATGATTCTACTCGATACGCATACCTCCTTATGTGTTGTATGATGCTTTCGAGATCCCTCCTTTTTGGTAAGTATAGTTTATTATATTCAAAATTTATTTGAATATTCTGTTTATTGAACGCTTTTTTTTAGTTCTTTTCATATTTTTGAATGCTTGTCATCGTTTATGTCATGAATCTTTTAAAAACAACAACAGCAATTGTGAAAACAGTTTGTTGAACTTAGTAAATGTATTGGAAGAAAAATATGCAAATTGATGTAATTAAGTTGGATAATCTATAGTCTGTTCGAAAAAACTAATGAAAAGATTATGTGTTTGAAAGGAGTAATTGCAAATGAAACGTATATCACAGTTTATTGTATTATTATTCTTTATGTCTTTAATAAATCCGAATGTCATTACAGCAGAGGAAAAGCAAAAAACAGCAAAGAATCAATATGTAATACCTGATTCTGTTGTAAATATTTCAAAAGAAAATACTTATCCAAACCCAACAGAAGATTTACCATACTTGGAGCCAAGTGAACTTGCTAAGAAGCTTATTGAAACATCAAATGTAACAATAGAAAATCCGGATCTCATACGTATTTTAAATGAGTCTTCTATAGGTAACGCTCCGCATGCAATTGGGTATCGTGCAACGATTTTTTTAGGTGAATGGCCATTAAATTATGAATCACAAGAAACGACAACAAACTGGGAATATCAAAAAATTAATACTAATTATTTTGATAATAGAGGAGGAGAAGCACCTCAGAAAATATTTTACACCCAGGATACCCAAAAGGTAGTGAAGGGAGGTTTAACTTCAACTGTCCCAAATGAAGAGGATGTAAAAAAAATGATGCTGTTAAAATCAATGGACAAAACTAAATTACAATTATCGTTTCAAACGATTGTTGGCTTAGGTACAAAAAAAGAGCAAATATATAATATACCTCCAAAGAAAGTGGGCTATTTATATTCACACTCACCTGCTGTGAATGAAAAAGGTAAAGTGACCTATGGTGAAGTATATTTAGTGTTGAGGGGTAACAGTAAGAAAATTGAGGTCAAAAATGTAACTTCTCAAGGGATAGGTGCTTGGATTCCTGTCCAAGATCATGTATCATTCTCCTTTGTTACAACAAATCATCCGAGATAAGGAAAGAGCGCTATTACGACTTTAGTGTAATGGCGCTCTTTGTTGTTATTGAAAGAATGTATTTTAATGATTGTTGCTTTTCGTACTAGGAAATAAAAATAAACTAAGCATTCTAGGCATCTTTTCTCATTTGAATTGAGGTCATTTGCATAGAATTATTTATTGTTGTTCTAAATTATTTTCAATGGTAACAAAAGCTTACGAAAAAAAACTATTGAAATTGTCTTGTGCTTGTCTCGTCGTTCATTTCTTGGTTGTTTTGTACAATTAATTGGCCTTCAGCCATTAAAATATCATGGTCAAACATAGCTTGAGCAACAATTCGTCTAGTCTCTTTCGCTGCAGTCCAGAAGTGTGCGTCATCCACTAAGCCTATAATTGTATACTCATAGCCGCGAAAGCCAGCATTTAGGGACGTCATTCCATATACTTGGAATGGTTCAACGACTTGTTCATTGTTCGTCTTTAAATAAGCTTGTAAAGAATCATTTAATTGAACACAAGTTTGCTCTAACAGTTTGAATACTTCTTCTGGATTTTCTCTAAAACTAACGACGACGCGTTCGATGACACGCATATTTTCAATATTATAGTTCTGGATTTGTTGAATTTCCCCATTACTAATAGTAAGCAACTTGCCACTCCATTCACGCACCTTCAAAAACCTGAGTCCGATCTCTTCTACCGTCCCGTTATACGTGTTGTTGACAGTGATAAAATCCCCTTTATCAAGTTGTTTTTCATACAACAGGAACACACCTGACAACACATCCTTTATTAGCCCTTGTGCGCCTAAGCCGAGTATGATTCCTGCTACACCAGCTCCAGCTAGGAGTTTTTCAGCTTCAATGTCAAAAAGCTCATCAAGCGTATATATAATAAAAGCAAATGTAGCTACGTATTTCGTAACCGAGCGAACCATACTTTCAATTGTTTGTTCTTTGCGCTCTTCAAAAAAATGTGTTCTCTTAAAAAAGTTGTGAACCATTCTATTAATAATGAGGACAGCTAACCAAACGATAAACCCAAAACGGATGACTTTAGTTATTTCATGCTGCCATACTGTATTTAGTATTTCTAACGTAGTTTGCATCATTTATCAACACTTTCTGTGAAATTAATTTTCAACATTTATATATACAATAACGATTAATCTTAAGTTTTTCAATAGAAACTGCTAAGCTTCGCTTCTTACTAGTTTCGTTTCTTTTGTTAGAAAATCAGTGTCTTTGTAATAACGATCCTTTACTAATAAATTGGGACCAAGACATTTTACAGCAGGACAGTGGCAGCTTAACATTTTTGCTAAAGGAGATCGCGTCCAAAGCTGATAAGACTCTAATAAAGAATTCGATTGTATATTCCCTAATGGGGGGGCATCACCGAAATCTGTGACAATGACTTCTCCAGTAAATATGTTTACATTTAATCTAGAACGACCGTCAGGATCATTTCTTACGGATATATTTCTACTCTCGTATAGACGTCTTAGCAAGGTGAGATCCTCATCTTTATCACTGCAAGGATAAAAAGGTAGTGTGCCAAAAAGCATCCATGTATTTTCATCACGTACGTCAAGTAAGTGATGAATGGCTGCTCGGAGTTCATCTAATGACAGAACTTCTAAGTGACTAGCAAAATCGCTCGGATACATTGGATGAATCTCGTGACGTGCACAGAGCATGTCATTGATCACTTGATGGTGGATCTTTTCTATATAAGGGAAAGTCCTTTTGTTTAACATCGTTTCTGCAGAGACCATAACACCCTCTTTTGACAATGCTCGGCTATTTTCAATGATTTGGTTAAAATACTTTTCACGCTGTTTAAACGTTGGCTTGCGCTCCATCATCGCAAACCCACCCTCAACAAATTCTTCAACTGTTCCCCAATTGTGTGATATATGAAGTACGTCTAAATATGGCATGATTTGTTCGTATTTACTTAAATGAACTGTAAGATTTGAGTTCAATTGTGTGCGCACACCACGATCATGAGCGTATTTTAATAACGGTTTAACATATCCATTAACTGAGGATGAAGATAGCATTGGCTCACCACCGGTAATACTTACGGAGCGTAAATGTGGAATCTCATCTAACCTCGTTAATAATAGATTAAGGGGCAATGGATATGGATCCTTTGATTGTAAAGTATAGCCAACTGCACAGTGCTCACAGCGCATATTACATAAAGTTGTCGTGGTGAATTCAATATTTGTTAATTCTAGTTGACCTAACTCCTCAACATCTGTGTATGCCTCCCATGGATCATTTAAGGGAGAAATTAGCTTTTTTTGTTTTGTTGTGCTCATGTAAAACTCCTTAACGATTGTTTTTGACTAATGCTCTTTTCGTAAACTTTGTTGCTATTTTTGATGAGTATTATGATAGAAAGATGCCACGAACGCTATTTGACTACGTGCTTATATCTTTGGACGAAAAGCTACAAGCAATGTGAAAACAACTTTGACTAAACAATAACCTCCGATAATTATGTAGAATGATGAGGGATGTTGTCAAATGGTTGTGAATTCGTTACGATAATAGAGAGAAAGGGGCGAGCTAGTTGGATAAAACATCAAATGGCAATCACTCACAAATAATATATTTGAAGGATCGGTTAAATATGTTTTTAGAGACGATCGACTCATTAGATCCAGAAGAAACAAAGCTTGAAGATATTGATCGTTTAATACAGATGATTGATGATATTGAAGATAAATGTGAACAAATAAAAGATCATAAATAAAGACTTTTTTCGTAAACTTTGTTGCGTTTTTTAACTTACATGAGTAACTGATGTGTATGATATGTCTGAAAAGATGCCTTGAACGTTCGTTATATTCATGTATAGCTCTTATTACGATAAGCAACAATTAATTAATCAGGTGTGGAATACTCTACACCTGATTTTTACTTTTACAGTAAAAGGGAGATAGCTTGGTCTAGAATTTATGGAAGGTAACATAGATTAAGAATATGGAGCTTATGATTCAAATTTCTCGTTTTTCTAAATGGCTTCGATATATAATGATTACGGAGGTGTTGTTGTGATGAAAACTGCATTAGTATTCGGAGGAACACGTTTTTTTGGAGTAAATTTAGTTAATGAATTATTAAAGAAAGGCTTTCAAGTAACTGTTGCAACGAGACAAAAAAGTACAATCCCATTCGGCGATGAAGTGAAAAAATTAAAGGTTGATCGATTTGATAAGCAGTCAGTAATAACTGCTGTACAAAATAGTAAATGGGATATTGTATTTGATCAAATATGCTATAATGCACAGGATGCAGAAATTACCATTGAAGCTTTAAAAGGTAAGGTAGGTAAATACGTATTTACATCAACGATGTCAGTTTATGACTATGGTGTGGATATGGCAGAAGAATTGTTCGATCCATATACATATGAAATTAACCCTATTCCTACCGACGAAATATCCTACCAGGAAGGCAAACGACAAGCAGAGGCTGCTTTTTTTCAACATGCTTCTTTTCCAGTTGTAGCAGTTCGTATTCCGATTGTGTTGGGGGAACATGATTATACAGAACGTTTGAAGCTTCATATTGACAAAGTGAAAAAACAAGAACAAATATACTTCCCTAATCTCGATGTAGAAATGGGCTTTATTAACCAGCAGGAGGCAGGGGACTTTATTGCATGGACGGGTACCCAAGATTTTGCAGGACCTATCAATGCTTGTGCTGATGGAACGATTTCGATGGGTGAATTGATGGAGCTTATTGAGAAAGAAATCGGCAAAAATACTGTGATTTCTAAAGAATCCACAAAAGACAATCACTCTCCATATGGAATTGAAGAAACATGGACAATCTCTACTGATAAAGCAAAAGGGTTAGGATATACATTCACTAATCTATATCAGTGGTTACCAAATTTAATAAAAATAATTGCTAACGAGAAATAAGTATTAACATTGAAGGTCAGAACTCATGGTACATATCTTCAGCCTTAGGTATGTAGTTGCAGAGTTATCTGCCCTTTTTTATGTTGTTCTTTTATAAGCTCTGTTGCTATTTTTTCTCACTTATCATAGCAAAACGATGTTATCTGTGTTCGATACGAGTTATAGAGAAATGACATTAATGCGATAAAAAGTCTATCACAATGAATGCTATTGGTAATATAATTACTATATTTAATTGAAAAGATCATTTTATATAATTAAAAATTACGTTAAAATGTTGTTTAGAAATAATAGGAGAGATGAAATTGGATAATATAAAAAAAGAAAAAATAAAAACTTGGTTAATCGTTGCTCTGATACTTTCGCTTGTAGGTTCATTCGTTCTTTTTTTCATAGGTTATTATACGATCGGCTTTGTGGTAGGTGGAATGTTTATGGTTTTAGCTACTATTTTAGGTCAGTGGTCTTTTCACAAAAATGCAGATTATGTACACAGAAATATCTATAATAACAAATAATAATTGCGTTTGGGTTTATTCCAAGCGCTTATTCTAGTCTTCTTAACCTTTTGACTAAGAAAATAAACATAAAGAGTAGAAAAGATAGGAACTTCAACCATTAGAATCGATTTTGGGCCTTCAGGAACCGTATTATATCAACTATCCAAAAATCACCGATCTATAATGGAATAGCCTTTAAACTATTTCGTTGTTTGTTGTGTTTTTATTTTTTCTAGTAACTCATGTTCCCTCCAATCGATTTCCTTTACCTTTTTCGAGGATTTATAGCATTTTTTACATACATAATTTCCTGGTATGAGAAAAGGTACCCAACAAAAGAATACACCGTTTGGGAATATTAATAGCAACATAGCAATTGGTAATTTAAATTCTAAATAGTTCTTTTTTTCTATCATATCTGAATCGCAATGTATACAAAGCTTCAACTTGTTGATTCCTCCTCTAACCACTGTAATCCGGCCGTTCTTTATTTAAATAATGATGTTTTTCGTGTCCAACACCTTAGCATTAATAACAAATTTTACGATAAGATTCTAAAATAATTATAGCATTATTTTCCTATTTTGTAGTGTGAAAAAGAAATCGCTTTCGAAAATAATATTGTAGGAGTATAATTTAATTGTGAAAAATAAGACAACTTCATTTTAGCGGAATATAAGGGGGATTTTGTATGGAGAAGCTTCAAGAAAGTATGTATAAGCTTATCGTTGAAACATCTACAAACTTACCAAAGGATGTCCGTAGTGCTATTGCAAAAGCGAAAAAACGTGAAAATGCAGGTACTCGAGCTGCTATGTCATTATCAACGATTACGAACAATATTTCCATGGCGGATGAAAATGTATCGCCTATTTGTCAAGATACGGGTTTGCCAACATTTAAAATTAAAACGCCTGTAGCGGTAAATCAGTTAAAGGTAAAGGATGCGATTTATAGTGCTATCGCACAAGCTACAAAGGATGGCAAACTACGTCCTAATTCTGTTGATTCCTTAACTGGAGCCAACAGTGGCGATAATTTAGGTATAGGCACTCCGGTAATTAAGTTTGAACAATGGGAGAAAGATTATATTGATGTAAGACTAATTTTAAAAGGTGGAGGCTGTGAAAACAAAAACATCCAGTATAGTTTGCCATGTGAACTAGAGGGGCTTGGTCGCGCAGGACGTGATTTAGACGGAATTAGAAAATGTATCATGCATTCAGTATATCAAGCGCAAGGGCAGGGATGTAGTGCTGGTTTTATTGGTGTTGGAATCGGAGGAGATCGTACGAGTGGTTATGAGTTAGCTAAAGAGCAGCTTTTCCGTACGGTTGATGATGTAAACCCTAACGAAGATTTACGTAAACTTGAAGAATACGTGATGGAAAATGCGAATAAGCTCGGTATTGGTACAATGGGCTTTGGTGGAGAAACAACGCTTCTCGGCTGTAAAGTGGGTGTCATAAACCGAATCCCAGCAAGCTTTTTTGTATCAGTAGCGTACAACTGCTGGGCATACCGACGCTTAGGTATGACTGTAAATCCAGAAACAGGAGAGATTAATGAATGGTTGTATCAGGACGGAGAAAAAGTAGATTTTGCTAATGATGCAAATAAAGCTGACGAGGAATCAGAAACACGCGAAGTTGTATTACAAGCACCGATAACGGAAGAACAAATCCGAGAATTAAAAGTGGGAGATGTCGTTCATATTAATGGCATGATGTACACTGGGCGCGATGCGATTCATAAATATTTAACTGACCACGATGCGCCAGTAGATTTGAACGGACAAATTATTTATCATTGTGGACCAGTAATGTTGAAAGATGAAGAAGGCAATTGGCATGTAAAAGCAGCAGGTCCTACTACATCAATTCGCGAAGAGCCGTATCAAGGTGATATTATGAAGAAGTTTGGTGTCCGTGCAGTTATTGGTAAAGGTGGTATGGGACCAAAAACACTTGCAGCTTTAGAAGAGCATGGCGGCGTTTATTTAAATGCTATAGGTGGTGCAGCACAATATTATGCTGATTGTATTAAATCAGTTGAGGGAGTTGACCTCATGGAGTTTGGCATTCCTGAAGCAATGTGGCATCTGCAAGTTGAAGGGTTTACTGCTGTAGTAACGATGGATTCTCACGGCAACAGCTTACACGAAGATGTTGATAAATCATCTTTAGAAAAGCTAGCGACATTTAAAGATCCTGTTTTTAAATAGGAGATATATATGATTTTTCAAAGGATCATTAGCAATTGCTAGTGATCCTTTGTTATTGGAGGTGTACAGTAGATTTATCGACTTACCTTTATTATTTATGGGCCAAATTAGATGTTTTACGGGTCAAATCCTGAATATACGGGTCAAATTAGATGTTTTACGGGTCAAATCCTGAATATATGGGTCAAATTAGATGTTTTATGGGTCAAATTGCTGAACTTATGGGTCAAATTAGATGTTATATGGGTCAAATCCTGAATATACGGGCCAAATTAGATGTTATATGGGTCAAACTCTGAATATACGGGCCAAATTAGATGATTTACGGGTCAAATTAGATGTTATATGGGTCAAATTCTGAATATACGGGTCAAATTAGATGTTTTACGGTTCAAATCCTGAATATACGGTTCAAATTAGATGTTTTACGGTTCAAATTCTGAATATGCGGGTCAAATTAGATGTTTTACGGGTCAAATCCTGAATATTTGGGTCAAATTAGATGTTTTATGGGTCAAATCCTGAATATACGGGTCAAATTAGATGTTATATGGGTCAAACTCTGAATATACGGGCCAAATTAGATGTTATATGGGTCAAATTCTGAATTACGGGTCAAATTAGATGTTATATGGGTCAAATCCTGAATATACGGGTCAAATTAGATGTTTTATGGGTCAAACTCTGAATATACGGGCCAAATTAGATGATTTACGGGTCGAATTCTGAATATACGGGTCAAATTAGATGTTATATGGGTCAAATCCTGAATATATGGGTCAAAGTTTATCGGTCAATTTGCTGACCTCATGGGTAAATATCTAAATTTATCAGTCAAAAGAGCACATTTGTGAAAAAAACAAGACTAGTGTAATTTTGCACTAGCCTTGTTTAAGTGTATGTTAATCAATCCCAAGGTTTTGATATTGATTAACGGAAAAAACGATTTGTTCATTTTTGTGCGAAAAACAATCTATACGAAAACAGCTTTATAAAATAGACATCGGAAAACTCTACCTAGTATGAATTTCAACTAACGTAAAAAACTAATAAAAATATGTTGAACTTACATTATTAGGAGGGTGTCGATTGAAGATTCGATTCATACAAGCAATTTTTCTATCGCTATTATTAGCAATTACTTTTTCATATGCAACAGAAGCGAGTGAATCTAACGAGCCAATTCATTGGGGGTTTAAAAGAAGTACGAATAATGAACCACCTTCAGCTGGTGAGGAACTTGACCAATTACTTGAAAAATATAATAGCTTTTATATAGGGGATACATCAAAAAAAGATATATATTTAACGTTTGATAACGGGTATGAAAATAACCAATATACTGCCAAAATATTAGACGTTTTAAAAGAGAAAGATGTGAAAGCTACTTTTTTCTTGACAGGTCATTATCTTAAAGATCAACCGAGTTTAGTCAAACGGATGGTAGAAGAAGGACATATCATTGGTAATCATTCATGGAAGCACCCTGATTTTACAACTGTTAGTGATGAGCGTTTAAAACAGGAGTTGGAGTCAGTCAAGAAAAAAACCGAGGAGTTAACAGCTCAAAAAGGTATGAGTTTCTTACGTCCACCTAGAGGAATCTTTAGTGAACGAACATTAGCCATATCAGAACAGCTAGGTTATCATAATGTTTTTTGGTCATTGGCATTCATTGATTGGCATATTGATCAACAGAAAGGCTGGAAGTATGCGTATGATAACATCATGAAACAAATTCATCCTGGTGCAGTCATCCTTTTACATGCAGTATCAAAAGATAATACAGAGGCACTTGAAAAGGTGATAGACGATCTTCGTGAACAAGGATACTCTTTCAAAAGCTTAGATACACTCATTATGGAAAAAGTGTTATTAGAGCCAATCATTTTTGAAAGATAAGATAGTAAACGTAGAATACTTTCTTTTTTTGACATAATTTCATTTAATACTTTTGTAAGATTTTTGTTATTGTTTGATAAGGTTCATCCGCGATTATAGTAGTGTACAAAAAAAGAAAGGGTGAACGAAATTATGAATAAAAAAAGTCTGTTTTTTACAGGTATTGGCATCGTAGCAGTATTAATAGGGTGGTGGTTATTGTCACCATTGTTTATAGACAAGCAAGTGAATGAGCCGTTACCTGGTTCTGCAAACGCATCCGGTGAACATGGAGAAATGATGGATGATAAAGAAGACATGGGTTCTGATGAAGAAGCAATGAAAGATGACATGGAAGAAACAATGGAGGGTGAAGATAAGGAAGGCATGTCTGAAAAAGAAGAAATGAGTGATGATGCATCTGAAGAAGCAATGAACAAAGATAAAGAAATGTCTAACGAATCCTACGCTGGAACATTTGTTGAAGTTGATAATGAGCATAATATTAGCGGTAATGCATTCACTGTCACAGCAGATGGCAAAATGTATATACGGTTTGAACAATTCTCGGTAACGAACGGTCCCGATCTTAAAGTTTATTTAACTAAAGAAGGGCAGCCAACGAGTGAGGGTATTGATTTAGGGAAATTAAAAGGTAATCAAGGTGATCAAAACTATGAAATTCCTGAGGGTGTAGATTTAAGTGAGTATAACAAAGTAGTCGTTTGGTGTCGTGCGTTTGATGTTGATTTTGGCTACGCAATGCTTGAAAAGCAATAATATCCACTCTCGTGGTACAATACGAGAAAAGAGGTAAGAGGTGGATAGTGGATGTCACAGAAAATCTTAGTTGTTGATGATGAGTCCAACATAACAGATGTTTCAAAACGTTACTTAGAACGGGAAGGTTATGACGTTTTATTAGCATCAAATGGAGAAGAAGGCATAACACTTTGGCGAAGCCACAAACCGGATTTGATTGTCCTCGATGTGATGATGCCAAAAAAAGATGGCTGGGAAGTGTGTGAAGAAATAAGAAATGAGGACGATGTACCCATCATTATGCTCACTGCAAGAGGAGAAGAAATGGATCGGCTCATGGGACTGACGCTAGGGGCAGACGATTATATGACGAAGCCATTCAGTCCCCGTGAGCTCGTATTGCGAGTGAAAGCTATCTTTCGTAGGATTCATGTTGGTAGTAAGAAGTCAACTGAGAAATCGACAACGACTAAGCTTAAATTTGATGGCTTAGAAATTGATTCTGAAATGCGTAAGGTGGTAGCGTTTAATAATAATATTGAATTAACTGTTAAAGAATTTGACATGTTGTTTTTACTTGCAAGCCACCCAAATCAAGTGTTTTCAAGGAGCCAACTATTAGATAAAATATGGGACATTGATTTCTTTGGGGATACAACTACAGTCACTGTTCATATTAGAAGACTTCGTGAAAAAATAGAACAAAATCCATCAGAACCTGTCTTTCTTCAAACTGTATGGGGGATAGGTTATAAGTTTACTGGGCGTGAATTGTTATGAAGATGCGCACGCAACTACTAATTGCTAATGCACTAAGTATTATTATCATATTAATATTCCTTACGATAAGCTATGTTCGAATGCTACTCCCTAATGAGGCGATTGAGCTTTTAACGATTGTAACCGTCGCGGCTGGTATTTTATCATTTTTTATTCATGGGTTGTTAATTAGACCCATTGAAAAGGCGATAACTCTTATTAGATTAGAATCAAAAAAAATAGCAGAGGGTAAATTTGAAGGTAAAGTTTCCTCAATAGGACCTAAAGAATTTCAGCAATTGGCAGAGCATTTTAATGAAATGAGCAGCAAGCTTGAGGAAAGCTTTACAAAGATCAAGCAAGCTGAAGCATCGAGAAAAGAACTTGTTGCAAATATTTCACATGACTTACGTACTCCATTGGCTTCAATTCAATCGTTTGTTGAAGCCCTGCAGGATGACGTTATTGAAGATAAACAAACGTTTGATCAATATTTAAAAACAATACGTCTTGAAACGAAAAGACTAGATCATCTGATTAATGATTTATTTCAACTTTCTCAGCTTGAGGCAGGTACTGAGGCATTTGAACCTACCCGATATCACTTAGATAGCTTAATTGTTGAAACACTTCAAAATCAATACTTTCAAATTGAAGAGCACGGCTTGAAAATATCGGTTCAAATACCAGATAAGCTTTCGCCGTTAATGATTATGCCTGAAAAAATAAAGCGAGTGCTTATTAATTTTTTACAAAATGCAATACGGTATGCTCCGAGAGGAAGTCAGCTAGAAATTGAAGTGAAGGAAAGTGTAGATTGTGTTAAGGTCAGTGTTACTGACGAAGGAGAAGGTATCCACGAATCAGAGCTTCCACATATTTTTGAACGGTTTTATCGAGTTGAAAAATCACGTAACAAAGCTCATGGCGGTGCTGGATTAGGATTAGCAATATCTAAATCTATAATAGATTTACATGGCGGAGAAATTGGTGTGCAAAGTAAACAAGGTGAAGGAAGCACATTTTATTTTACACTCCCGAAACAGCAATAAATAGTGAACGACAGGCGATCTTGGACCTGTCGTTTTTTGTTATAAGTTATACCCTTCCTTTAATTTAACGTCTTATTGTAAAAATAGGTAAAATAAAGTAATCTAATATAATATTATTTTGCTAAATTGTGGGAGGGAGAAAAAGGTGAATAAACTGGAGTATAAGGTTAAAAGAATAGATAATATAGATGACCTACTAGTACTAACAACGAGCGTAGCTTAGAGCTTTACTGGGCAACAGTTTGAGCTAATGTTATCTGTAGGAGCTTTCTATGGTCATTACGATAACAACAGACTTATATCCTGTGCAGGAATTTTTCAGTATGAGAATAATCTTGCATCAATTGGTATTGTTTGTGTCCATCCGCGATATCGTCGTAAGGGATTAGCTAAACAATTAATGACAATATGTATGGAAGAAGCTAATAAATTAGATTCATCAATCTCACTTGTCTCTTCTCCAGAAGGGTTTCCTTTGTACAAATCTCTTGGTTTTAAAGCAATAAGAAATATCCATAGATTACAGTTAGATAATAGTTATTTAGCGTTAAAACAAGGAGAGCTTGAGAAAATTGACCAGATGAATATAGAAGATTTAATAGATGTGATTCAGTTAGATATAGAAGCATTTGGACTTAATCGCAGTGCAATGTATGAACAGCTTTTTTATAATATGGAAAGTGGTTTCGTTGTAAGGGGAGAGGATCGAATGCTTAAAGGGTTTAGCATGACAACGAAAGTAGGAAATGCGATCAGGGTTAGTCCGTTGATAGCTAAAGACCCTAGCATAGCTAAGCTATTAATATCCAACATTTTTGGACATCACGCATGTCCAATACAAATTGATGTACCTTCAAATCAAGCGGATTTTATTAATGAATTAGAACAGAGGTATGATTTTAAAAACATACTATTATCTCCACAAATGACTTTAGATGCTACAGATTTACCAGGAAAGAATGACCATATGTATGGAATTTTAAATCCCGCCTTTGGATAAATGACTTACGTTCTCAGATAATATCATGACTATATATTATGAGGTGCAAAAACCAGGAAACTGTAATAGGTTCCTGGTTTTTATCGAAATGAGACTAGAAAAGTGGTGAATCTTCTAGCTGTGGATTATATGATTCCATAAAGTCGTTTGTTACATTTACAAAAATACTTAATGCCTTCTCAAATGCAGTAATATTTAAATTGCCATAACTAATTCTTAAATGGTGATATTCTGGATCGTTTGGGTAGCACATCGCTGAAGGTAGAAACGATAGCTCTTGCTTCTGTGCATGTAATAATAGATGTTCTGTGTTTATGTGAGTAGGAAAAGTAATCCACATGACGGGTCCACCTTTAGGAACCGTCCATGTAACACCTTCTACCTTTAAGCTTTTTAGTGCTTGAATGAGGAGGTTCCGTCGATATTTTAATAAAGAATTTTGTTTCATAAAATGCTTTTCAAAGTTAAATGTTTGCATAAATCGTGCAAGAATTCGTTGATTTAATAATGGGGAGCCGAGGTCTGAGACACTTTTGGCAGCCTTTAACTTATTTAATATTTTCCCATTTGCTACGATACATCCTATCCTAAGACCAGGAGATATTGTTTTACTAAATCCCCTCATATAAATCACATGACCATACTCATCCATGGATTTGATAGGCTTTGCAGAACCTTCTATAGTTAGCTCTGTCCAAGGATCGTCTTCAATAACGATTACATTGAAAGCCTGTGCAATTTCTATTAATCTCCTTCTCTTTTTTGGAGGAAGTATTGTCCCCATTGGGTTTTGGAAAGTGGGATTTGTGTATATGAGCTTTGGTGAAAATTGCTCACATAAACGTAAAAGCACGTTAACATTGATTCCATCTTTATTGGTAGGTATCGTTTTAATGGTTACGCCACGGGATTTAAATAAATCAATAATGCCAATATATGTTGGTGCTTCGACCAATACGACATCTCCTTCATTAAGAAAAGTCTTAGCAACTAAATCGAGCCCTTGCTGGACGCCAGTTGAGATGATGATTTGATCGGCGGTTGATGATAAGCCATAATGAGAAAGGTATTCACATATCGTTTCACGTAAAATTTTATCTCCAGGTCCAGGGCCATAAGTAGTTAAAATATTTGGCTCAGCTGTAATGACTTTTTTAGTAACTGCAGTTAATTCTTTTACTGGCAAGAATTCTTCGCTCAAGTTAGCGAGTGATAAGTTATATGTAAGTTGATTAGAAAATGATTTCATCTCCTTCCATGTTTGTGCCCTCGGTAAATAATCAACAATCATATTTTGCCAGTTATGATGAGATATCTCTTCTTGTTGCTCATGTTGTTTTTTTACATAACTCCCCTTACCATGTCTTCTTTCTATTAATTGCTTTTTTTCAAGTAATTCATATGCTTTTTGAACGGTGACTAAACTAACATGTAGTTGATCAGCAAGCTTTCGAACAGATGGTAATCTATCCCCTTCTGACATTAAGCCTGTTTTAATACGATCTGATAATGATAGGTATATTTGCTCAGGTAATGAGTGATCAGAATCTTTTGAAAGAGATATATTCAATGTCATCATCCTTTCTTTAAACTGTTATATTAAGTGTTTTACTGTTATAGAATATTTATTTTAATATTACCTAAACAAACAGCGATTGGGGAGTGGGTAATATGATTTTATTTAATTATTTATTTATATGTATCATATTTGGAACAACCTTTTTTGCAATAAAGATAGGTATTGATGCAGGAGTTGCACCTTTTTTTTCTGCATCACTAAGGTTTTTTATTGCTGGAGTAATTGTTATACTGTTCTATAAAATTCGACAAGCTCCATTTCCGCCTTTACGTATGATATTGCAATTAGCCATCATAGGTTTCTTCTTAACATTTGGCACATTTTCAACACTTTATTGGGCAGAACAGCATATTCCTTCAGGTTTAGCTGCTGTATTGTCTGCATTCGGACCGATTATGGTCTTTTTACTAAAAAAATATGAGGATAAATCAAAATTTTCACCTATACAAGTGCTTGGTTTGATTGCAAGCTTATGTGGTGTAACGCTAATAGCATGGCCAGGAATGAATGGTGATGTGAATGCGATTTGGATTATTGGTTCCATTGTTGTAATTCTAGGCCAGCTGTTCTACAGCGTTGGGACAATAAGGTCAAAAAAAATAATGTCATCAAGCTCACAGTTTTCCCCGTTTTTATTAAATGGCTTTCAAATGCTTTTCGGAGGTATCATGCTTTTTCTGCTCTCATTAATAATTGAACGACCAAATTTAGCCTCGTTCTCCAATATGACCGCACAGCTATCACTCATATATTTGATTTTCTTTGGTTCAATTTTGGGTCATGGAATTTTTTATTGGCTAGTTGGTAAGACAAATCCAGTTTTTCCTTCTACATGGTTATACGTTTCACCTATTATTGCAATGATATTAGGTATTACCTTTTTAAGTGAAGAAATTTACTTGATTTCTATCTTTGGTTCAATTTTGGTGCTTGTCGGAGTATTTTTTACTAATCAAGAAACATTTAAAGAATATTATAAAAAAGGGAGTTTAATTAAAAAAGTAGCTAAAAACATATAGTCGGAAGGGGAGTTAATCTTTATATTAGGCTGTTTTTGTATATATGACTTTACTAGTAAGAATGTATACATCCAGCTTTCGTAGTACCTTTTCTACTTAAACGTGTGGGTTCTAATAATACTTGTTCTTACTATCCATATACAGTAAAGATTGCAATAAAGTTTACGAAAGGCTCTTTTCGTAAACTTTGTTGCATATTAACATAAAAAGTGGTTTTATATGTTAGTTTTTGTTGTACCGAAGAAAAGATGCCACGAACGTTAGTTATAATCGTATTTAGCTCTAATTACGAAAAGCAACAATTAATGCGAAAATAGCGTTACGAAAAAAAACCTTAAGTTAACTCCGCTTTCAATTGTTGTTTGTTCTTCCTCCAAATAAACAAAGCAAGGACAGCTGAAATACCATATAAGCTCGCTGCTATGAAAAAAGTATACTGTACACCGAATGTATCTGAGATTACACCCATGATACCTATAGAAATTCCTAGTGTAGCAGATGTTAATAGTCCTTTTGCTGCAAAAACCTTTGGTAAATGTTTGTCTTCGACGTTTTGCTGAAAGAGAGTTTGTTGAGAAATATCACGTAATTGATATGCAGGGCCATTAATAATACTTAACAATATTGGTACAAACGGGTTAGTTGTTAATCCGAAAATTAATGTGAAAATGCTAACTACGAATGATCCAATAATCATGCTAGCGATCAGGCGGTGACTAACCCACTTTGAAAATGAAACAACGAATAACCCACCTAGAATTGTACCTATATAGTAGCTACCGCTAATGTACCCCCACCAAGCTTCATCTTTATTCAAAAATTCAATTACGTATACTAGGATGTTAGCTCCAATCCATACACCATTGGCGATTCCTTCTAATATATCCATCGTTGTAATGATTCGCAAAGCGGGATTTTTCCATAGTGATAAGTACCCTTCACTAATAGAACTGAATGCTGATTTTTTTGTTGCATGATTGGTGATCATTTCCTTCTCGTCTTTCACGAAATAAAATAAGAAGAATGATAGTAAAGATATGAATAAGGTTAGTTGTAATGAATGCACAACACCTATCTTTACTACGATAAAGCCCCCAAGAGTATACCCAAGAACAGTTAATGTTTGATTTGTAATGGATAAAAAGCCATTTGCTTTCACTAACTGGCTTTTCAATACGATACGTGGAAGCAGGGCAGAGTTTGCAGGACTG
Organism: Nanhaiella sioensis; assembly: GCF_046557775.1. Lineage (NCBI taxonomy): Bacteria > Bacillati > Bacillota > Bacilli > Caryophanales > Bacillaceae > Nanhaiella > Nanhaiella sioensis. Next base: position 1,598,196 of record NZ_JBKAEG010000001.1, on the reverse strand, counting down.
ATCAACCCGTCTATAAACGATCTAATAAAAACGAAAATCAATAAGGTCATTATTGAATGAGAAAACATTGTAAAAGTTAAAAGAATTAAAAGTAAGATTATCGTATTTAGTCCTTTGGATACGAAAATTATTGTCTTTACTCTGATTTTGTCCATAACTAAGGGAGCTACAAAACCAGCAAGTAATGTCGATAATACATCGATTAACGGAAACATGGCGGCCATTGTGGCAGAACCACTTGTTTTAAAAATAAATGTAGTAATAGTCATGACATAAAACACTCTTGAAAATAATCTAGTAGCTTCACTACTTATATAAAAATAAAAATGATGGCTGAATCGCATTGTATTCACTCCTTGGACAAATGTAAAAGGGCTATTGTTTTCGATTTCGTTGTCTTTCAATCCATATAAGTAATCTCTTCGTTTAGGAGTTATATGTTTTTGTGGATTTTAAATAAAGTTAGTGAAAATATAGCAACAGAGTTATGAAAAGAAGCTTTGATTTCATTTTAATAAATCCTCATAATAATAAATGGGGGAAAGGATGGATCTTTAATTACTACTTTAGAATGAGGAATTAGTGTTTTATTAAATTATTTTAGATTGGAAAATCAAGCATTTGTTAATGTAGAGCTTGAAATAAGAGGAGACTTTCTAATGGAATTTACAATAAACAATGAACATTTTAAAAAAGCGATGAAAGAAGTAAGTAGAGCTATATCATACAAAACACCTCTTCCTATACTTACAGGAGTTAAAGTGATTGCAAATCAGGACAGTTTAACTCTTATAGGGAGTAATTCTAATATTGTAATAGAAAAAACTATTCCAGCTGTAATTGATGGCTTACGCATAGTGGATATTTATCATACAGGCAGTATTGTGATTTCAGCGAAATACTTACATGAAATAGTTAAGAAGTTACCTGATCATATTCATGTGAAAGCAAACGATAATCACACTGTGACGATTCAATCAGCTGACATAATCACTAGCTTAAATGGTATGAATGCAGATGAATACCCTAGCATACCAGAAATGGATGAGAGTCAAGTCGTTACAATAACAGGTAAAGATTTTATTGACATCATTAAACAAACATCATTTGCAGTATCCAAAAATGAATCGAGACCGATATTAACAGGTGTGCTTATGTTATTTCAACAAGGTAGGTTAACTGTTGCAGCGACAAATTCTCATAGACTAGCTCTTAGAGAGCACATGATTGAATCAAACATCCATAAATCATTCATTGTCCCTAGTTCTTGCTTAAATGAATTGACCAAGTTAATAGATCATGAATCTGACATAATAGAAATTCATGCAACAGAGAATCATATAGCATTTAGCATGAACAATAGTTCCATTTTTTCTAGATTAATTGAAGGTAATTATCCGAGCATTCACGAGTTAATACCAAAAGATGCAAAAACAGTTATAACTGTGAACACGAAGCAGCTGCTAAATGGGATAGATAGAGCTAGCTTGTTTGCTAATGAATGGACAAACAATAATATACACATCGAAATTGTAGATAAGTCAAAATTGAAAATTTCATCAAATTCATCACAAATAGGCCAAATAGAAGAAATCCAAAGTGTAAAGACTTTAAGCGGAGAATCGGAGCTAAGCATTTCACTCGATGGCAGCTTTTTAATGGATGCTTTAAGAGTTATAAATGAAGAGGATATAAGCATCAGCTTTGGGGGTTCGATGAAACCAATTCTTATCCAACCGCTGAGCAATATATCACACCTACACCTAATATCACCAGTGAGAACGTACTAATATATTTCAGCAACTTATAATTACATATAATGCTACATTTGATTGACAAGATTTATAGAAGCAAATTTTATTGTTGAAGTTTTCAGTGTGGTGATAGCAAATGACTAAGTCTAGCATTATAGTTTCTATATCGTTATTTATCGGAAGTCCCGATTTGTAGTATCGGGAGAGGCTAGTTATATGTTTGTCGAACGATTATTTTTAAAACAAAGGAGGAACCTGTTAAAGATTATAGAAACCTTATTTTACTTAACTAGTTTATAAATTCGTGAACAGGAGTGGTTAGGGATGGAAGTAAACCAACTAAAGCGTGGGAAATTAGGACAAACCATTCAAGTACGTTTAGTCTCTAACTTAACAAAATCGCAGGAATATTACCGTGATGTCCTAGGGTGTGAAATTGATGACTGGGGACACGCAAAAAGAGACGGCATGACTATTATTCTCCAACAATCGGAATTTCCTGAGGATGTGAGACCTAACGCTGCATCAAAAAAGCGTTCAGATTATCCAACTGATTGGCAAGGCCCTGAATTCGGATGGGATACGTTTATTCATTTTAGTTGGGATGATTTGGACAGTCTAGTGAAAGAAGCTCGAGGAAATGGTGGAAATATTGCGGTTGAGCCGTTTACTGGCACACACGGCGAGTGGGAGTTTAAAAATACTTGTATCCAAGACCCGGATGGATACAATATCGTTTTAGGTTCAATGCGCAAAATTTAGCCATAAGATCATACTTCCTAGCTCATACTCATGAGAAAACTTTATATCTATATAGTAACTTATCTATAAGTCTTTTTTTGAAATAGATCAATCAGCAATCTTTGGCTTACCTTATAGTAGGAATAGCACCTTGCTATAATTGTTCAGAATGGCTAGTATTCATAATGTTTTTATTTTGTGGCATGTCAAAGTAGGTTAGCTAAAGCCGTTTAAATTAGAAAGGAGTGTAAGAATGAAAAATGCTTTTACGTTCATAAAGTTTTCCAGTACCTTATGCAAAGCCCAGTGTCTGAAAGGTGAAACTTTGCATAAGGTGATGTGACAAATCACCATAATCATAGGAGTTCATTTCTGACACATTTGGTTTTGCACCTTATCATATTTACTAAATAAGGGGCTGCAGAAATGAGTAAACAGACAATTACAGAAAAATTACCTAAAGAATTACTTGTAGAACTTCAAAAGTATGTACCAGGGGAAATCATATATGTTCCTAAACCGAAAAAGGATTATCAAAAATGGGGAGTAAACTCTGGCGGCAGAAAGAAAATTGACTATAGGAACACCTTAATTAAAAATGGATTTAACAATGGAAGATCCATTGATCAATTAGCAGACGAGTATTTTCTTTCAACAGAAACAATAAAAAAAATCGTATATTCAAAAAAATAGTAATTAAAGCACTGGTCATCATTAATATATATTTGATCAGTGCTTTTGTTATGGTGAGTTTAGTGTTAGGTTATTTTTTCTATATTTATAACGATGATATAGAATTAAAGTAATGATAGCAAAAAGTTTAATTGATGTAATCATAACGATTAAGGATAAAGAGGTGAGTAGATGTATAATATCAAACAAGTTGAGCAATTGTTGAATGATCATTTCAAACTAAATGTTCGAAAAATATCGAGCTTGGGGTGGAATGATAATATGACATTTTTAATTGAGGCACATGATAATAATAAGTACGTATTAAAACAACATTTAGGAATTAAAACGGCTAACATGATTGAATCAGAGTTGCTATGGCTTAAAGCGATAGCAAAGGATACAAATTTAAATGTCCAAAGAACGATAAAAAATACATATGATGAATTAACTACTTTAGTGTTTGATAAAGTCACAGGCACAAGTTTTTATTGGACACTTCAAGTTTATATTGTAGGTGAAATATTAAAAGGTCAACCCTCTGAAAGTGAAATAGAAAATCTAGCACAATTGATGGTTACCCTACATGAACATTCGATTAATTGGAACATACCGGATGGATTTGAAAGACCTATCTATGAAACTGAAGATCTTATATATTCACTTCAACAATTAAAAAAAATGATGTCAATCAGGAAAATGACATCTAACGATTTTGAAATAATTGAAAAAGCTACTAAAAAAATATCCTTAATAATTAAAGCGCAGGACAAAACTAAAGATACATGGGGTCTAATTCATGCGGATCTTCATGAGAGTAATTATGTGCTTTATCAAGGTCAATCTGCCCCAATTGATTTTTCATCATGTGGTTTTGGTTTTTATTTATATGATATAGCAATAACTTTTCTGCATCTCAATCCACAAGGGAGAAAAAATTTTATTTCTTATTATCAAAAAGGAAGAAATCTTCAAGATGACTACATTCAAGTATTGGAGGCATTTTTCTTATGGGTAATAATAAAGAATTTAGCATTTCTTGCTAAAAATCCAAAAGAACATAAAGAGTTTGCCAATATTATCCCATTCTTAATAAAAAACTGTGTTAAATTCTTACAAGGAGAAAAGTTCTTATTATAGGTGTAATGCTGATCAAATGTTAATAGAGATAATAGTACGCTAACTTCGTAAACTTTATTGCAATAGTTCTTAAATTAGAAGATAAAGGTGTTGTATTACACAACACCCATCATTTTATAGAAGAAAAGTTGCTACGAAATCTAGTTGTGTACAAAAAACCTCAATCTATGCTAAAACAGCCTAGTAGTATTAGCATTCACTCTAAGGTGACAATCTGAAATAAAGATAATCTTCTTTCGTTTTAGGAATATTTTGCTGGAGAACCTTTGTCTATAAGTTAAATATTTACTACTATTAAACCCTTTCGGTATAATTTATTTAGGTTGGTAAATTAATCAATGTAATTCTTTTTTTGTAAGTTAATTTTAAAAGCTCACTACTACCTAATATATGTATGGTGTGGTAGAAATCACGATATATTTAGCTAAAAAGTACTTTAAAGACAAGAAGGTTTAGTTAAATATAAAACTATAATAAAAAAATAATGTGGAGAGAGTAAACGTGATGTGGTAAAACTTTCTATAGCAAAAAAAGTATTCGATTATAAGTGTAAACTCATAAATGAAAGGGTGAGGGTATTGGATATTTTATACATACCTCCTTCAAAACACTTGAGAGAATTTATAGATTGTTATTGGATATGGGAATCTAGCAATGACAATCAACAAATCAAGTTACCTAGAGTTTTACCTAGTATAAATATCGAGATGGTCTTCCACTATCAGTCCCCTATTATATTTATTAACCATAAAAAAATTCCATCTAAGCTTTCTGATGCCCATGTAGTTGGCATACAAAAAAGTTATATAGATTTACATGCAACAGGAAAAATAGGTATGATAGCTGTTCGTTTTCTACCAGGATCATTTCATCATTTTTGTAATGAAAATATGGCAAATTTCACAAATGATTTAAGGGGTATTACAGAAATTTGGGGTAACTTAGGAGACGAATTACAGTATCAAATTAAAGATTCTTCGACGTTAAAGCAGAAGGTCGAAATTATAGAAAAGTATTTATTATTGTTATTAAAGCATTATCACAAGAATACTGATTATCAAAAAATCCAAGCATATGTAATCGATAAATTAACTTATTCTAGCAGTTTTACAACGATTCAAAACCTATGTAATGAAATAAATGTTAGCCAGAGGCAGCTGCAAAGAATCTTCCGCGAATTGGTTGGGGTAAGTCCTACATTTTATCGGAAACTCTCTACATTTGCTGAAACTTCACAAAAGATTTGCTTATACGAAAAACAAAAGTATCTAGACATCATATATGAAGGTGGATACTACGATCAATCTCATTTCATTAATGTTTTTAAACAATTTTCTGGACTAAGCCCACTCTCAGTCTTATCAAAAGAATTTATGTCGTATTTTTACAATACAAAAACTCCTCCTGCATCTAAAATATGCACAAACTAACATTATTGGGGGAATTATAATGAAACTTTGGAAACTGAGCGGAATATTGCTGATTGGAACAGGAATCTTACACACCATTGTGGGTCTAATTATAGGGTGGGGAGTGCTGGGGGAAATTGTTAAAGAAGGTATTTTCAATACTGTGGGGACACAATATGATCGTAATGCTGCAGTATGGTTTTTATTATGTGGGATATTTTGGGTTATAATTGGTCAATTTATGCATTTATATGTGAAGGAAAGACAACAGCCATTACCTCGTTTCATTGGCTGGTATTTTCTTATCATTGGGATTTTAGGAGTATTCATATCTCCTGTGTCTGGTTTTTGGCTATTTATTCCGCAAGCTCTAATTATAATTTATGCGGATACAATATTTACTTACAATCCAAGAAACTAGCAGTCTACCATTCTAAAAAACGATCTAGGGAATTAATTGCATAAAGGTGATTAAAAGTTCAAATAATCGAAAAGTTTATTATGACGAGGGAAATAAACTGCTGAGTATTAAATTGAAATATCAATCAATCCAAGGTGGGCAAATTGAAAAAACAGAAATAATGGATTTCTCAATGCGACTCTATGAGTTAGAAGAATTTAGAAACACACTTATATCTAATGGCTTTCAAAATATTGTTATTCATGACATAAAAGATGGATATGGGAAAGGAAGTTCGTTTCAAGTTTTTGAGTGTACCATATAAATGTTTATTCTCGTTGTATAGAAAAAGCAAAAATAAATGAGGTATGAAATGGAAAGAGATAATAGACTAAAAGAACAATTACTTGTACTTGAAGAGAAGTTATTAAAGCCAGAAATTCGTGCATCTAAAAATGAATTAAAAAAATTGCTATCTGAGAATTTTTTTGAATTTGGAAGTTCAGGAAGAGTCTTGTATAAAAATGAGGATATTAGTGACGATGGGATAGGGGCAGTTAAGATGACGTTGAGTGACTTTGATATACATCCATTGTCTCAGGATGTAGTGTTAACAACTTACCGAATATATAACGAAGAAAGCAAACAACATACGTTGCGTAGTTCAATCTGGAAATATAGTAATGGTAGCTGGCAGATGTTTTTTCATCAAGGAACAAAGACGAATTGATAATTCATAATATGTCAATGAAGCTTGCGTAGTTAATTTCTATATATTTATTTTGAAAATGAGGTTTAAAAGGCTGGCGCAAAAAAATAAGCGTCCAGATTTTGGGCCATATTCTAGAATAAAGTTACTATCGAATAATAATCGAAGCTTAGTGATCCTTAATGATGATATAGAAAGGAAGCAGTAGGATGGTCAAAAAAATATATATTGTTAGACATTGTGAAGCACAAGGGCAGCCTTCAGAAGCACAATTAACTAACAAAGGATTTGAACAAGCGAGACTTTTGTCAGATTTTTTTTCTGACAAGAAAATAGATAGAATCATATCAAGCTCATTTATTCGAGCGATTCAATCAATAGAACCGTTAAGTGTGCATAAAAACGTAACAGTTGAAGTCGACCAACGGCTAACAGAAAGAATATTAAGTGAAGAAAATTTAGTTGATTGGCTTGAGAAATTAAAACGAACTTATGATGATTTAGATGCAAAATATAAAGGGGGAGAATCGAGTCGAGAAGCGATGAATCGTATTTCATGTGTTGTAAATGAAATCTTTAATAGTCATTTTGAAAGTACTATCATCGTTACTCACGGAAATATCATGTCATTATTGCTGAAAAAGTATAATCATCATTTTGGTTTTGACGAATGGAAGAGTTTGAGTAACCCTGATGTATATTTATTAACTAGTAAAGATAGGGCAACTAGTGTAGAGAGGGTATGGCAAGAAGGTGAGATTAATGAAATTTGAGCAATGTAATAGGGTTAACGTATTAATGTCCTCGTACAATAAACCATGGTTTATTGCTGGTGGGTGGGCAATAGATTTATTTATTGGAAAACAAACAAGACCCCATCATGACTTAGAAATAGCCATCTTTCGAAAGGACCAACTTCACTTAAAAGATTATTTCCAAGACTGGGAATTTAACAAAGTTAGCAACGGTACATTATACAGATGGGAAAAAGAATTTTTGCAGCTACCAATACACGAAATTCATGCTGAACATAAATACAATGACCAGCAGCAATTAGAGATTCTTTTGAATGAGGCTGATAATGACAAATGGCTATTTAGAAGAGATGCGCTAATTACACATCCAGTCGAGAGTATTTGGAGCTATTCTGCTTCACGTATTCCTTTCCTAAATCCTCAGATTGTGCTTCTATATAAAGTGAAAAATACGAGAGAGAAAGATCATCAAGATTTTTTTGCAACTTTACCAAACCTTAATGAAAATCAAAAAGAATGGCTTCGTCATGCAATTCAAATTCATAGTCCGGAACATACATGGCTGGAATTTCTTTAAGACTTGGAAGGGAGTAAGTATGGTTTGATGAAAAGATTTGTTGTGGCAATTATTCTATCTTATGTTATTTTAAGTGTACCGCATATATTAGGTTTTGGTTATGTAATTGATTGGGTGCCAGAAGCCTCTACAATAACAAAAATCATTACATACATACGAGAAGGCTTAGTTTATGGCTTCATGTACAAATTACTTATATCGATATTAATAGCCGTGTTGAGTAGCCTCTATGTTAAGAGGTAGAAAGTAACATTTTGGTATTTATTTACTTTTAGATCTCTTATTCTTAAAGCTGTTCTATTGTCATACATTTTATACAAACTTTGTAGCTGAATGAGGATATGCTTGGTGTATGAAGCCCTTTGTTTATCAAATGAAAGGGGAAGATTAAATGAAACTGCAGCCTTTCACGAAAAAATGGCTCCTATCAACCTTTGTTTTGCTAATGTTAGTAATAATAGTCATACCACTTTTATGGTGGAATATGCGATCATCATTACCAAGTGGCTTGTATGTAGAAAAACAAGTGGGTTCCGTTGGAGTAGAAATGGGTGAACATGAATGGGGGTTAGAGTTTTCCTTACCTGTTCAGTGGAAAAAAGCATCCCCTTGGGAGGATATACCTATTTTAGATGAAATTACTTTGTTGAATTCGTACGGGGATATCATAGCATCGGTACGAGGAAAGACCCCTTTAATGGTAGAGGTTAATAAAGATAATTTGTTAACTGAGAGATTAATAAGTGGAGAGATAGAATTAAGTATTAATGGAGAACGAATTTTGGATGATAGAGGATTTACATTAAGAACACCTTTGTCTAGTACGATGCAAGCTTCTTATCTTCCACACGAGTTGAGGTTATCATTTAATGGAGAACAAATGATTTTCCCTATGAAGGGGAGCTATAAGATTTTTCCGATTATAGAAACGATGACAGATTATAGACCAAGTGCTTGGCATGTGGAGGGTATCAAGGTGCATCAAGATACAGGGTCTAATATAACTAAGGGATATATAGTCAAATTACAAGGGCCAAAAGGTTCCACACTCAAGGATATTTTATTTTGGCTTCCGGGGATGACGAATGAATATTATAGTAATCATGTGTTATATTCACTTGATGAAAATTGGGATCGATATGATCTTGATCAATTTGATGGAGAACCGTTGTCCTTACCGTTAACCATTATGTCTAATAACTTGCTCGTTTATTTTCCTATTACAGATGAGATACGGACAAATATTAATAAAACAATCGTTCATGTAAGACCGTACTTTACCTTTTTGAATGAAGATAAGGTTGAATATTACACAGGTGGTTCTGGTAGTGTTGGTCCTTTTGAAGACGGCATAAGTAAAGAAGAAATGCTTATAGCTCCACAGAAATAGCAAAAGATTATATTATATAATTTTAATTTTAGATATTTTGCAATTAATATGTAAAGCTTAATTGGAAATCTAGAGGTAAAATCATCAGGTGGAAACTTCCTCCACCTGATGATTTTAGTTTGTAACCTCTACAACCTTCAAAATTGAGAAGTGATGTGGTGCTAGAGGTAGGATGGCATGGCTTGCTTCAGCCGCAAACTCCTCTTCTGTCCATAAATTAATGAGTTTTTTATTTTTTATATCAATTGGTAGCTCCACGTCAATGTTATTCTGTGAATTATTAATAACGAAGAATATTTCTTCTTTATGAGACGTTCTTTTATAAATGATATGGTTCGTTTCATCATTTGTGTCGACAAAATGAAAGGTACTATTTTTACTAAAGATAGCTTCAGTCTTATATATATGAATTAGTTTTTTTAGGAAATCAAATAAATCTGTATTTTGTTTGTCTTTTTCCCAAATCATACAGTTACGACATCCTGGATCTTGTCCACCTGTCATTCCTATTTCATCTCCATAATAAATGCAAGGTGACCCTGGAAATGAAAGTTGAAACAAGTATAGGAGCTTTAAACGTTCTATATCATTTTCGCATTCTGTCAATATTCTTGGTGTATCGTGACTTCCTAGTAAATTGAATTGTACCTCTGATACATTTAGTGGATACGAGTGATATACTTGAGAAATCGCATTCGCAAACTGTGTTGCTGTTACAATCTTCTTTGCGAAAAATTGTAAAGCTGTATGTGTGAACGGATAGTTCATAACTGCATCGAATTGATCACCTTCTAGCCAAGGCATTGAATCATGCCATATCTCACCAAGAATATAAACCTCAGGGTTGATTGATTTAACAGCGGAACGAAACTCTTTCCAAAACTGATGATCAATCTCATTTGCCACATCTAAACGCCACCCATCAATACCGAATTCACGTACCCAGTAACGGCCAACATCTAGTAAATAATTTTTCACTTCCTGATTTTGGGTGTTTAGCTTAGGCATTGTCTCCACAAACCCAAATGTATCATAATTTGGTGCAGGAGAAGTTTGTACAGGGAACTCTTTTATATGAAACCAATTTTTATACCGTGATTTTTCTCCATGCTTTATGACGTCTTGAAATTGTGGGAAATAGTAGCCACTATGATTGAACACAGCGTCAAGCATGACTTTAATCCCATGTTGATGACATGTGTTTACTAGTTTCTTGAATGTTTCTTTATCACCAAAGTGAGGGTCAATTTCCATGTAATTGATTGTGTCATATTTATGGTTTGAAAATGCCTTAAATATTGGTGTGAAGTATAAACCAGTTATACCCAAATCAACTAAATGAGGAATGTGGTTAATAATTCCCTCGAAATCACCTCCGAAGAAATTTGTTGAAGTAGCTTCTTCACTTCCCCAAGGTAATGTGTTTTGAGGGTTGGTCTCAGCATTTCCATTAGCAAATCTTTCTGGGAATATTTGATACCACACTGTTTTCTTCACCCATGCTGGAGCTTTAAATACATCATTGTGATGTAGAAAAGGGAAACAAAAATAATATGTAATATCATCTACAAGTATATGATTGAAAAATCCCTTTTCTGTATAAACGATCGTTTCATCTCCTGAAGTTAGTTCAAACCCATAGCGTAATCGACGAAACTGTGGTTGAATGACAACAAACCAGTAGTCAAATAAGGAATCACTTCCTTCTTTTTTCATGGAAGTTTGGCTTGTTTGCCAATTGTTTTCCTTCCAATCATATGGATCTCCATGAATGAGCTTGATGTTATCAATATTATTTTTCTTTGTACGTAAGCGTATATGTATTGTTTTTTCATCGTATGCATAAGCGTAATTGTCTTTTGGCCTATGGTAAATAGCTTCTATGATCATAGTAATACCTCCCTGAAATGAGGAACCGTTTGCACTATTTTATCAATATGGTAGTTGAAGTGTAATTAGAAGTCAATATTCGAAAGTGCGAATCTTTGAAAATATGTAAAAAAAGTATTGAAAAGAAGAATAATAAATATATAATAGAGATGACAAATAGTATGGAACCGTTTTCTTATTGTATGAAGATGGTTTGTTTTTATACTTATTTTGCGCAAACGTTTGCATAATATGATCATTTATGAGGAGGTACAAGCAATGAAGAAGGTATTCTTTCTTAGTGTGATGGCAATTTTCCTTATTAGTATGTTAGCAGCTTGTGGACCCCAAGAAGCGGTAGACCAATCATCTAGTGATAATAATAGGGATACCGAAACAAATGGTGAAATGCCAGTAAAACCAGAAAAGCTCATCGTATGGGAGGATAAAGAGAAAGGCCCAGCAATGGAAGAAGCCATTAAAAGCTTCGAAGCAGAATATGGTATTAAAGTAGAGTATAAAGAAGTGGAGATGGCTACTAGTCAAAGAGATCAATTACGTTTAGATGGTCCTGCTGGGACTGGTCCAGACGTTATCACAGTGCCACATGATCAAATTGGTCAATTAGTTACTGAAGGTTTAATTCAAGAAATAAAGGTAGAACAAAGTATATTAGACACCTTTACAGAGTCTTCAGTTACAGCTCAAATGTTTAACGGCAAGCTGTACGGTTTACCGAAAGCAACTGAAACACCTGTTTTTATTTATAACAAAGCACTAATGGAAGAAGCGCCTCAATCATTTGAAGAGCTATTTGAAATTGCAAATGACTTTGATAATAAAGATGAATTTGGCTTTTTAGCACTATGGGACAACTTTTATTTTGCCCACGGTGTATTAGGAGGGTACGGTGGTTACGTATTTCAGAATAATGAAGGTAGGCTAGACCGAAATGATATTGGCTTAAGTAATGAAGGTTCAGTAGCGGGAGGACAATATATTCAACAATGGTATAAAGACATTTTTCCTAAAGGGATCATAGGTGAGTCGGGTGGCTCAACGATGGATGGACTGTTTAATGAAGGAAACGTTGCATCTGTTATGAATGGGCCTTGGGCATTTCAAGGTATGACTGATGCAGGAATTGATTTTGGTGTAGCACCATTACCAACCTTACCGAATGGTGAACAAGTTAGAACATTTATGGGTGTTAAGGGGTGGCAAGTAACTTCATTTACAAAGCACCCTGAATGGTCAACAAAATTGGTTGAACATTTAACGAATGAAGAGAATGCAAAAATTCGTTTTGAATTAACACAAGAAATACCTCCTGTTAAATCCTTAATAGAAGACCCTATTATTGCGGAAAATGAAGCTGCAAATGCAGTGGCTATTCAATCTCAATATGCTATTCCAATGCCAAATATTCCAGAAATGGCTGAGGTTTGGGGACCGATGGCAACTGCATTACAGTTGGTTGCAAACCAAAAAGTAGATCCGAAATCAGCACTAGATGAAGCGGTAAATACGATAACAACAAATATTGAAACAAATCATCCAGATGAATAAATAATAGGAAGTAGTCTCCCTTCAAGGGGAGACTGCTCATGTGAATAAAGGGCATCAATTAAGATTTCTTACATAAGGAATTTGGGAAGGAGCTAGAGTATGTGATGGAATCTACTCCATATCAATCGAATCATAGGAAAGTTGCAGTTGTCTTATCATTGATCCCTGGTGTGGGCCAATTGTATAATCGGCAATTTTTGAAAGGTGTTTTATTTCTTGTTTTAACTGTATCTTTCTTTATCGTATTTAAAGATCTACTGAATATGGGCCTATGGGGAATCGTTACGTTAGGTGAAAAACTACCACGAGATCACTCTATTTTCCTGTTAGTTGAAGGCATTTTAGCAGTAATAATTATTATATTAGGGGCAGGTTTTTTTATATTTAATCTTGTTGATGCTTATAAGACTGGACTCAAAAGGGATATAGGTGGAAAATTAAACACACTTCGTGAGCAATACCATAATCTCATAGATAATGGGTTTCCGTATTTAATGATCTCACCGGGGTTTTTATTACTACTATTTGTTGTCATTTTTCCAATAATATTCGTCGTTCTTTTGTCTTTTACGAACTACGATTTATATCATTCTCCTCCTGCGAAGCTAGTAGATTGGATTGGTATACAGAATTTTATTGATATTTTTAAAGTTCCTATTTGGAGAAATACATTTTTCTCTGTATTAGCTTGGACAATTATTTGGACATTTGGTGCTACAACATTTCAAGTTGCTTTAGGTATTTTTTTGGCCATTATTGTAAATCAAAAAGATATAAAGGGTAAAGCAATCATACGGACGGTTTTTATACTACCGTGGGCAGTACCCGCATTCGTTTCAATTTTAGTCTTTGCTGGGATGTTCAATGAATCGTTTGGAACGATTAATCGTGATATTTTAGCAGCCTTTGGTATAGATCATATTCCTTGGATGACAGAGCCGTTGTGGACGCGAATTGCATTAATCCTTATTCAAACATGGCTAGGGTTTCCATTTATCTTTGCGATGACTACTGGCGTATTACAATCAATTTCGAATGAACTGTATGAAGCTGCAACTGTTGATGGTGCTTCTAGTTGGGGCCAATTCAGCAAGATTACATTACCGTTAGTGCTTTATTCAACAGCTCCAATATTAATTACTCAATATACTTTTAACTTTAACAATTTTAACGTCATTTTCTTGTTTAACGGTGGAGGTCCTGCAGTTTCGGGTCAAAATGCGGGTGGTACAGACATATTAATTTCTTGGATTTATAAATTAACAATGACATCTGCACAATATTCAAAAGCTGCAGCGATAACGATGATATTATCTTTGATTGTTATTACGGTTGCCTTATGGCAATTTAGAAAAACAAAATCTTTCCAAGAAGAGGATATGATGTAATATGAACATAAAACATCAAAAAAAAATAAGACTAACATTATCCTATCTAGTTGTACTAAACATGACCGTCATTATCTTTTACCCAATATTATGGATCATTGGTTCTTCATTAAACCCAGGTATGAGCTTATCTGGCTCATCAATCATTCCAGAAAATGCAACGTTAGATCATTATCGTTACTTGTTTGATCCAGCACAAAGTGATTACTTGAAGTGGTATTGGAATTCAGTAAAGATTTCTACTTTAACGATGGCTTTTTCAGTGTTAATGGTAAGTATAACTGCGTATTCTTTTTCTAGATATCGTTTTGTAGGTCGTAAGAACGGCTTATTAGCATTTTTAATACTACAGATGATACCAAATTTTGCTGCACTTATCGCTATATTTGTTTTAGCACTTGTCACAAATTTATTAGATACACATTTAGGGCTCATTCTCGTATATGTTGGTGGCCAAATTCCAATGAATACTTGGCTCATGAAAGGTTACTTAGATACGATTCCTAAGGATCTTGATGAATCGGCAAGAATTGATGGAGCAAGCCATTTAAGAGTTTTCTTTCAAATCATTCTGCCTCTTGCTAAACCAATTATTGCTGTAGTGGCATTGTTTACTTTTATTGCTCCATTTGCTGATTTCATCATGGCTAGTGTGCTGCTGCGAAGTGAAGAAAAATTTACATTGGCAGTGGGGCTATACAATATGGTAGCTAAACAATTTGGGAATGAATTTACGAAATTTGCTGCTGGGTCAGTATTAATTGCGATACCTATTTCAGTTCTCTTTCTATCGTTTCAAAAGTATTTTGTTTCTGGCTTAACAGCTGGTGGAACAAAAGGATAAATATCGAGTAGTCACTTCTCAAATAGGAGGGTATAACATGTTAGATGATAGCAGCTTTGCGATCCATCCTGGACAAAATGAAAAACACACTAAGGTGAATTATCGTGATATAAGTTCAATAGTAAGAATGCGTAAAGAAGGCAATGTGTATAGCTATTTTTGTGAAGGAGGTAGCGTTGCACTTCAATTTTTTCGCGAGGATATCGTTCGAATCGTAATGAATGTTGATAACAACTTATCTATGAAGTCGAGTGTAGCTGTGGTGAAAAAACCTGAAGAGATAGAAGTCAAGACGGAAGAGACTGCGGGGTGTTTTATGTTAAGGACGAACACCTTGAAAGTAGAAATAACGAAGTCCCCACTCCGCATCAATATATTTGATACACAAGGTGAGCTTATTGTTGGAGAAGGAGCAAGGGGCCTTGGCTTGAACGAAAAAGGAGATGTCATTTGTCATAAAATGATGAGTGAACATGACCATTTTTACGGCTTCGGTGAAAAAACAGGCTTTTTAGATAAACGTGGTGAAAAAATGACAATGTGGAATAGCGATGTATACGCACCACATAACCCTGAAACGAACGCATTATACCAATCTATTCCTTATTTTATGACCTTGCGAGACGGGAAGGCTCATGGGCTATTTTTTGATAGTACGTGGGAAACAACCTTTGATTTTCAAACTAAAACGGATAGTTATACATTTTCAGCTGCGGGAGGTCAAATCGATTATTTTGTAATGGCTGGGCCAACACCAAAGGATGTAATTAATCAATATAGTGAATTGACTGGAAGAATGCCACTTCCTCCTAAGTGGGCACTCGGTTATCATCAATCTCGTTATAGCTACGAATCTGAACAAGAAGTTCGTCATATTGCAAAGACATTTTCCGATAAAAAAATTCCGGTTGATGTGATTTATTTAGATATACACTATATGGATGAATACCGGGTGTTTACTTTTGATAAATTACAATTTCCAACACCAGCAAAAATGATTCAAGACCTTAAAGAGGTAGGGATTCGACTCGTACCAATTGTTGATCCTGGAGTGAAAGAGGATGCTGAATATGAAATTTATCAAGAGGGAATACGTGAAGATCATTTTTGTAAATATATAGAAGGTAACATCTACTTTGGTGAGGTTTGGCCTGGCAATAGCGCATTTCCTGACTTTACTTCTAGCAGCGTTCGGAAATGGTGGGGAGCAAAACACTCCTACTATAGTGATATAGGTATAGAAGGTATTTGGAATGACATGAATGAACCAGCTGTTTTTAATGAAACAAAGACAATGGATATAAAAGTCATGCACGATAATGACAATGACCCACGAACTCACCGTGAGCTTCATAATATATATGGGTTTATGATGGGTAAAGCAACCTATGAAGGAATGAAAGATCATCTAAATGGAAAACGTCCGTTTTTATTAACAAGGGCAGGATATGCTGGTATTCAACGATACGCTGCTGTTTGGACAGGGGATAATCGTAGCTTTTGGGAGCATTTACAAATGTCATTACCGATGTGTATGAACTTAGGTCTTTCTGGAGTTGCTTTTACAGGACCAGATGTAGGCGGGTTTGCACACGATTCCAATGGGGAGTTATTAACGAGATGGACACAAGTTGGTGCATTTACACCTTATTTCAGAAACCATAGTGCAATTGGTACTGTAAGGCAAGAACCGTGGTCTTTCGGCGAAAAGTATGAAAAAATTATTAAAAAGTATATTGAGTTACGCTATCAATGGCTGCCACAAATATATTCATTATTTGAAGAAGCTTCACGTACAGGGATGCCAGTGATGAGACCACTATTAATGGAGTATCCAGAAGATGAAAATACGTACAATTTATCTGATCAGTTTATGATAGGTGATAATGTCATTGTCGCACCTATTTTACAGCCTACAACTCAACATCGAGTCATTTACTTGCCTAAAGGAAACTGGGTCAATTATTGGACAGACGAACCTGTTGTTGGTGGTAAGCATCAGCTTATAGAGGCTGATTTGGAGACATTGCCAGTTTTTATTAAGCAGGGAACAATGATTGCGCATGGTGATATTAAACAATCTACAGACATAACAGACGTTAACAGAACTTTACATTTGTATGTTGGAGATACAAACACTACTTATACGTATTCACTTTATGAAGATGATGGGTCAACATTTGCTTACAAAGAGGGTGAATACTTATATAAGACCTTTACGGTTCATTGTAACTCTAATAAGGTAGAAATCGCTGTGAAGGATGAAGGTCAATATATTCCTGATTGGCAAGAATTAATTGTAGTAATCCATGGAGCAAATAGCCAACTTCAGCTGAAGGTAAATGGAGAAATTGTTAAAAATAAATCATATGACAACATTTCGAAAAAAATGCTTTTCTCCATATAGCCGTTAAAAAATACTCACAAACTAATAAGTGGATGTAGTAAAATGATTATGTCTTTAATTTAGGATCTTTTCGTAGTTGTGATTTATCTCAAATTACAACAATAAAAAAGTGTCTTATGTGATTATCATCATATATAGAAGAAAAGATATAAAGAAGCTTATTTATTAGTTTGAAAAAAAAAATTAGTTAATGGAAGGTTAATTTGTAACCAACTAAAAGAAAGAGGAGTGGAAAAATGGTAGTTACAATTAAAGATGTAGCAAAGCATGCAAATGTTGCTCCGTCAACAGTTTCAAGGGTAATTGCCAACCACCCTCGAATTAGTGATAAAACGAAGGAACGAGTGCGTGCAGCAATGAAGGAATTGGGCTATCACCCTAATTTTAATGCGCGAAGCTTAGCGAATAACTCTACTAGAGCGATCGGGTTAGTAATGCCTAGTACAGCTGATAAAGCGTTACAAAATCCTTTTTTCCCTGAAGTCATTCGTGGAATTAGCGCAGCTGCCCATGTGAAACAATATGCATTGCATATATCAACAGGTGGAACCGATGACGAAAAGCTTGATGGTGTCATGCAAATGGTACAGGGAAGACGTGTTGATGGCATTATCCTCTTATATTCTCGTGTGGATGATGAAGTATTACATTATTTGCGTGACAAGGATTTTCCCTTTGTAGTCATAGGCAAGCCTTTTACAAATGTTGAGGATATTACTCATATTGATAATAATAATTTTCGAGCAGCAAAAGAAGTAACAGAATATTTAATCCAGCTCGGACATGAGCGAATTGGCTTTGTAGGTGGGGATAACCATCTTATAGTAACGATAGATCGACTTGGTGGTTATGAAAAAGCGATTCATGAAGCTAAACTAACATATAGACATGAATATGTAATCCATGAAGAATTTTTAAAGGAGGGGGGACAAGAGGCGGTTTTGGAACTGATGTCACTTTCTCAACCTCCTACCGCATTAGTTGTATCAGATGATGTCATGGCATTAGGTGTACTGAATATGCTAGATAGGATGGGCAAAGTTGTACCTGATGATATATCTGTTGTAAGCTTTAACAACGTTTTATTATCAGAGATTGCAAGACCACCACTAACATCAGTCGATATTAATATATATCAGCTTGGCTATGAAGCCGCAAAGAATCTCATTTTACATGTTGAAAGTCCAGAAGAACCGATCAAAAGAGTAATTATTCCACACAAGCTAATTAAAAGAAGCTCGTGTATCGAGCTACAAAATAAATGATGCAATCCTAAAGGGTTGCATCATTTATTTTGGCTAAAGGCAGATTTTTATTAGTAACAATCTGGAATGACTGGTTAACACCCTTATAATTAACTACAAATATGTACATCTCTGCCCAATTAGACTAATTTTACATAAATTTATAATTTTTTTACAAATATGTGCGAAAATTTTATTTTTCATCCGTTGTATAAGGTGTAAAAGCTTTTACAAGAGACTTTTTTCGCAACTTAATAATTATATAGATTTGGGTGCTAGACGATAATTTTAGCTGATTGGCATTTTTTTAATTAAGGTGCAATTGAACGTTAATATATCTTATTATTCAATATTTAATGCGAAAGCAGTCTTACAAAAAGGAGAATAGTTACATGAAGTCTAATAATAAAAATTTTATACGGAGATTACAGCGCCAAAAAGAAGACGCTTTAGAGTTTATTGTTGATAACTATTTGCCATTAATAAAAGGAATCACATATAAAGTTCTTTCTCCACTTAACAATGAAGGCATAATAGAAGAATGTACAAACGATACTTTCTTATCAATTTGGAACAATGCTAAAAAATTCTCTGGTGACGAGAATGATTTCAAAAAATGGATTTGCGCTATTGCTAAATACAAAGCCATAGATTATTACCGAAAAGCTATTAAGAATCGTGAATCTACTTCTCGCGAAATAGATATTATCGAGGGAAAATCAGTGGAAGATGAACTGATTATGGCAGAGGATAGAGCAGAGTTATTACAGCTTATCAACGAATTGGAGCCTGTAGATCGTAATATATTTATTATGAAATTTTTTCTTGGGTTAAACAATGAAGAAATATCCCAAAAAGTAGGGCTGACTAAATCGTCCGTAGATAATCGAATATACAGAGGAAAAAAGAATTTGTCTAAACAAGCTACGAACCTTCATTTAAGGGGGAATGTCATATGAAAGATATCTATGAATTATTGAATGACTTAGACATGGATGAAAATGAATTTGAAGAAATGAAAGTTGATGAATTTGAAAAAAACAAAGTGAAAAAGGTATTAAAGCAGTCAGTAAATAAAAAGAACAAAACGAGAAGTTGGAAAAGAAATGTTGCTATAGCTTCAATGATCGCCTGTCTTACATTAACTACGTTGGTTTTAACGTTTCCTACACAAGCTGTGGGTATACCAATTGTGGGGGATTTGTTTAAATTTTTAGGTAAAACGCATCTTTACGATCAGCATCAGGAGTATGCTAAGGAAATGAATATAACCGAGGAGAGTAATGGTATAAAAGTGACAATTAAGGATGCGGTATTTGATGGGGAGTCTGTATTTTTTACATATTCTATAGAAAGTGATGTTGACTTAGGTGAAGAGCCTCATTTGGTTGAAAAACTATTCATAAGTGGTGCGAGTGGTGGCTCAGGATTTTCAACTAATGAATATGATAAAAGTAAAGACACATATGTACATAGAGGGAGCGGTGGAACTAAAAAAATCGATGACAATACTTATGTCGGCATGCAAAGCATAAATATTGGCCATGGCTATAATAATGATACAGCAACTGTAGAGTGGGAGATTAAAGGTATT
Organism: Nanhaiella sioensis; assembly: GCF_046557775.1. NCBI lineage: Bacteria > Bacillati > Bacillota > Bacilli > Caryophanales > Bacillaceae > Nanhaiella > Nanhaiella sioensis. Next base: position 1,577,734 of record NZ_JBKAEG010000001.1, on the reverse strand, counting down.
AACCTCCCAAGTAAACAACAAGAAATCAAAGGAGAATGGAAGTTTAATTTTCCTGTAAGCGCACTAGATGGAGAAGTATATGACGTTTATGATAGTGTTAGACAAGATGCGATAACAGTCAATGTTCATAGGTTATTAGTTACTCCGTTAACGTCGATTGTGTATATTCAACAGCAATCGACGAGGGATGTAGATCGAAATAAGTGGGATATGATAGATACTGATATAGAAATTCGAGATGACTTAGGAAATCGCTATACAGGCCAAATGAATGATGGAGGTAGTATTGATGCATATAATAAGCTTCGGGTGAAAACCTTCGAGCTTCTTGATCCAAATGCAACAAAATTATACGTCACGCCACATGTGTCATTAATAGATTGGATCGAGGAAGAAGAAGCGGGCTATCAAATTATAGAAACTGAAGAAATGGTGCTAGATGAAATAGTAATAGATTTAAAGAAATAAAAGTATATAAGTATGTGTAAATGATGAAGAAAAATTGTTTTAAAGTGTATAATCATCATAAAAGCTCAGAGTTTTCATCCTGAGCTTTTTATTATGCTATTAATTCTTTTATAATCCTAAAATGAAAATTAAGGCGTATTCCAAAAAAACGTCGTAACAATGAGGGGAATAATAATTATAAACAATACAATGAAGCCATTACCAATTAAGCCAATTTTTCTATATAGCCCTTTTTCTGCAAACATTGCCAAAAATAACCCTATAACTGAAATGAAAATTCCGAAGTTATATAAATAATCATCTATACCGATTAGCATCAATACAAACGTAATAAGTCCAATGATGAACGATATGGTGGATAACACACTCAATTTTTTTTTCATTGCTCTCCTCCTTCCTTGAAAAACTACCTTTCTCAACTTTAACTTGATGTAGGTGGCTGAATAAGGTTCTTTTCGTGTTGTTTTTTTCACTAATTTGCGGATGTGTATTCTATGATTTTTATAACCTTTCACTGTTAATATTAGCATATATTTCCATGTATTTTTAGTATTTTTAAAGGAAACTGCACTCTAGTATAATTAATGAATAAGAAATCACTTTATTCATCACTTCGGGAGTACATTTATTATTAGAATAATAATTTAAAAAAGGTATGAAGATAAATGGGTTTTACCATAGACTTTGCTAATGTACGAATAATGATGTGAAATACCACAGCTTGAATGAAGAGGGTTTAATATGATGACTATCACAATATTGAGGGAGTTGGTTTTATGAAAGTTGGAATTATAGGTGGTGGGTTTGGTTTGCGAGTTCAAGCTCCAATCATTCAGGCTCAGGAAGAGATGGATTTAGTCGCTGTTTGTACAATGAAGCGTCACCAAATACCAGATGAGTTAAATAATGATTTGAATAGCTTTGTTCATTATCAAGATTGGAGACAGATGCTAGATAATGAAAGCTTAGATCTTCTATTTGTTAGTTCTATGCCAGTTCACCATTATGAAATGGTAAAGTACGCGTTAGAAAGAAGGATTCATGTTGTTTGTGAAAAGCCTTTTACTACGAACAGTCAACAATCTGCTGAACTTATACAACTATCAAAGCATTATAATAAAAAGGTTATTATTGACTTTGAATGGAGGTATTTACCGAGTCGTCAACGAGTAAAGTCTCTTATTCAGAACAATGAAATTGGTGAACTATTGCATTTTGAATACCATGTTAGTTACTCACAGTATCAAAATCTTGTTACAAACAAAAGAGGTTGGTTAGGACAGAAACAACAATATGGAGGTATGCTAGGTGCACTCGGCTCACATATGATCGATTGTTTGCATTGGCTAATTAATGCAGAAGTCGATACAGTTAACGGTTTAGTACATACTCATGTCCCATATGGGGGTGGGGAGGAAAGAGACGCTGATGATGCTTTCTTCATTCATGGCAAAATGACGAATAACACGACTTTTTCTATTCAGCTTTTAACTGGGGTTAATCACGGCACAGGTTCTAGCTTGAAAATTTACGGTGATTTAGGGACAGTTACTCTAAAAAATGATGACAAATTATTAATAGAAAAAATAAATCAACCTATCCAAGAAGTAGTATTACATGAACAAAAAAACAAAGCTATAGAACTTTCGGATATTGCAAATCGTTACTATCCTGCATTCTTGCCCTTTTTAGAAAAGGTCTACGAATATCTTACTTATGAAAAGTTAGATGAGGATTTACCACTTATTGATGATGGGCACAAGAATCAATTAGTCATTGATAAAGTTTTCGCAACTTGAACAACTACGACTATATAGAATTTTCCTTATTGATGATTGCTCGATAGAAGTAGCAACATGTTATGAATAAATTCCTTTTATTAAAAAGCAGGGAGTTTTTATTTAACAGCTTCAAATATTAAGTACATAATCATTGCGGTAAAATTGGACAGGTGGCACTTTTCTGTAAAATGGAAAGTGCCTTTTTGTTGGTCCAGTTGATGAGAGGAAGGAGTTTAAAGTGTACACCTGGAATGATTGGATATGTGATTAAGAGCAATTTTGTCGGTGTTGACATAATTTACTTTTATTGAATGAAAACTCATAATAGCAAAATTGTTAGTAAGTGGTGATAAATATATGAATAATAGTATTCCTCAAAAAATCCATATTGTAGGTTCAGTTGGAAGTGGAAAAACAACTCTAGCAAGGACTTTATCAAATTCGTTGAATATCCCTTATTATGAATTAGATCATGTTGTGTGGAAAAGACATGATGCCGGTGACATCCGTAGAAAGGAAGGCGAAAGAGATAAATATTTAGGAGGAATAGTCGGTCCGAGTACTTGGATTATAGAGGGTGCCCATACTCATAAATGGGTGGAGTAAAGCTTTCAGAACGCTGATCTAATTATTTTTTTGGATACACCATACTCGACTGGAATAGTAAGGATTATAAAGAGATTTATCCTACAAAAAATAAGATTGGAAAAAGCAAACTATTATCCAACACTAAAAATCTTTAAGATGATGTTTCACTGGAATGCTGTTTTTGAAAAGGAAAGTAAACCAAAGATCTTGTAAACTAGATGAAAATACATATGATCAATTATTTTAAAGAATGATAGGAATTTAAGTAAGTATATCTAGTGATATTAACTGTAACCAAATTGTTTTCTTTAGTGATTTTTTCTTATGTGAAAAGTATAAGTAATCAATTAATATAATAAGTGCCAATTTATGTGTAGTAATGACTGTAAGTATCAATTGGCACTTACCATGCTATTTAAATATTTTGAGGGTTAGGTATCTTGGATGCTCTTAGGAATAAAGCAAGTATATAGCAAGCAAACGAAACAGAAGAGAAGATAACTCGCAGTGCATTTGCTTGATTCCATGCATCACGGGTTTGCATCCAATCTTCAGGCACTGCCTTAGGTATCCAGCTTTCTGTTTCATAATTAAGAGGTAGGTTTACTTGGGAAGTGAAAATAATAATACCAAAAATGTATATCAGCCCAGCAGTAACGATTAACCAAAACGAAAAAGACTTATAGTGCCTCAAATTAACTAATATTGCTATAATAGATGCTGCTCCACCACCAAAGAAAAAAATGAAAAACATAAAGTGTCTAACATTTTCGTTAAATAGAGACTGCACAATTGCGTATATTTCACCGCCTACTTCTAACATGGCTAAATTTACATTAAACGTATAGGTATAGAAAAATCCTGCCATAATTCCAGTGATTAATAAAGTGATGGCTAAAGTTCCATTTTCCACGTAGCTAGTTCTCAATATAACCCCTCCAAAATTATTATTCAAATTTGATTAGTTATTTACATTATATTCAAATTTGAATAATTGTCAATGCTTAAATTCTGAAGTGGCTAGCTATTAATTACTGTTCTAAACGCATAATTAGATCGATATTTTTAACTGCCTCTTGAATCCATTCTTTTTCTGCTTCATATAACCGTTGATCATGCTGAATGAAAAAAGAATCGTATGTATACCTGTGACTGTTCGGTTCCAAAGAATTTAAATGTGCTTTCATTGCGTCTAATTTTTCATCGATAATTTGTATTGCCATTTGAGCGTATTCATTAATTTCTTCTTCTGTACGACGAGTATTTAATTTTAGTGCTAATTTAAAGCCATAAAAATCAGGAAATAAACCTAAAAACGATTTTTTCTGTAGAGTATCAAATTTCTTTTTCCCCTCGTTTGTAACAGTATATATTGTCTTCGTTGGATAGTTTCCCTCTTGTAATTTTTTCACTTCACTAATAAAACTTTCTTTGTGGAGCTGCTTTATAGCATGATAGATTGAGCCTATTTTTATATCTACCCACTGGTAGAATTTATTTTGATCATATATGTGTTTAATATCATAACCGCTACCTTCTCCTAACTGCTCTAAGATACCTAAAACAATAAACTGTGCTTTATTCATAAAAATGGCTCCTTTATTAATAGTTAAATACAAATATTCAAATTTAAATAATTCTAATATATCTTCTAGATATTTTTAAGTCAACTGCCTAAACATTTTATTAGTCAGTATGTATAGTTAATAAATGTTTTTATCGATATTTCTTTCTTAACCATAGAAATATAGGGGGTTTTGAAATCAAAATAAGATGATGAAATTTAAACACTAGTCTTCAAAATGTCTATTTCATGTCCTAAGAGATTATAAAAATATAGTGATTCATGAAAAAGTATATATTCATATTCTTGTCAGATCTGTGAAATACGTAGATAAATTGCAGTCTCGAAATGATGTAAAAAAGAACACAAAAAGTTCGAATTTCGTAAGATTATTAAGTGCTATACTGATTTTGAAGGTAATGTATTTGTTTTCCAATAGAGTATTTATGTTCATATCCACCTGGTCGTTAATGATCAAATAGAGGGGGAAATAGTATGGAAACTTATAAAATACTTGAGATTAAAGAAAGCGTTTTCAAAGATAATGACCAACAGGCAGCTATGCTTAGAAGCGATTTAAAAAAAGACAAAACCTTTTTATTAAATTTAATGTCATCACCTGGTTCAGGTAAAACCACTACTGTTGTAAAAACAATTGAAGCTTTGCAGAATGAAATGAGCATTGGGGTGTTAGAAGCAGATATTGACTCAGATGTCGATGCTCATACTGTTGCACAAACAGGTACAAAAGTTATCCAATTGCACACAGGTGGAATGTGTCACCTTGATGCTGATATGACTAAACAAGGCTTATCAGGATTAGGAACAGAAGGCATTGACTTCGTTATATTAGAAAATGTAGGTAATTTAGTATGTCCTGCTGAATTTGATACGGGTGCTTCAAAAAATGCCATGATTTTAAGTGTACCTGAAGGAGATGACAAACCTCTGAAATACCCTTTAATGTTTGAAGTTGCTGACGTCTTATTAATTAACAAAATGGATGCCATCGATATTTTTGATTTTGATGTAGAAGCAGTCAGAGAGCGTGTACATAAATTAAACCCAAAAATTAAAGTTATTCCGATCTCAGCTAAAACCGGTGAGGGAATAAGTGAGTGGGTAGAATGGATTCGCACTCAAATCAAAAGCTGGAACGAATAATACATTGAAGGAAAATATGATGGGGAGTTGAACTTTATGACTAAGGAAAAAGTTCTTGATCTCGCAAATAAGATAAGTCGAACAAAACGTGGCTCAAAACATGAAGTAAAGCCTGAGGATCCTGAATATCGAATTCTTGAGCCAGTTGTTACCGATGAGATGGCTGAAATCGCACTTAGCCTTGAGCTGAGACAACCAAAGACAAAGGAGGAAGTCGCTGCTATATTAGGAAAACAAGTAGAGGAAGTAGAAAAAATCTTGTTTCAGTTGGCGGATGATGGTGTTATAAGCTTTTTTTCTGAAGATGATATAGATTATTTTCAACTGGAATTGTGGGTTCCTGGTGTAATGGAATTCATGGTCGTCAACAAAGAAAATGTCAAAAAATATCCGCAGATAGCCGAATGTTTTGAAGAGTATTCAAGAAGTAAAGGTGAATTTTTGGCTGGAAATGTTCCCCCAGGTTTAGGAGTCATGAGGGTTATTCCGATAGAAAGTGCAATTGATGGTGAAACTAGAAGGGCTTCTTATGAAGAAGTTTCTATGTATCTCAATGATAATGATACCTTTTCAGTTTCTGATTGTGCTTGCAGAGCAGTCAGAGAAGCGATGGGAGAAGGTTGTGGCCACTTGAAGGAGGATATTTGTATTCAGTTGGGTGATGCTGCGGAATTCTACATTCGCACTGGAAGAGGTAGAGAGATAACTCGTGAAAAGGCTTTTGAAATTATTAAAAAGGCAGAAGATAACGGTCTTATGCATCAGATCGCAAATACAGAAGGTCCGGGAAAAACTCATGCTATTTGTAACTGTTGTGGATGCGCATGTCTAGCATTGCGTCATGCTAACCATTTTAAAAATCCTGATATCGTTAGGTCAAATTATGTATCACAAGTAGATAAAGATAAATGTGTTGCATGTGGTGAATGCGTTGAAAACTGTCCATCAAATGCATTGAAGCTTGGTCAGAAAATTTGTGAACCTAGTATCGTGGAGAAAAGGGAGCTTCCATATAATACAGAGTGGGGCCCAGATAAATGGAACCCTAATTATCGGCTTAATCGAGAAGTTGTTGTTGATTCTGGGTCAAGCCCTTGTAAAGCAGATTGTCCAGCTCATATTGGAATTCAAGGTTATATTAAGCTAGCTTCACAAGGAAGGTATACCGAAGCTCTTGAGCTAATCAAGCAAGAAAATCCGTTTCCAGCAGTATGTGGGCGTGTCTGCCCGAGGTATTGTGAATCTGCTTGTACACGAGGTGACATTGATGACCCTATCGCGATAGATGATATTAAGAAATTTATCGCTGAACAAGATTTAAATAAGGATCGTCGCTATATCCCTGAAATAAAACATCAATACGATAAAAAAATTGCAGTCATAGGTGCAGGTCCTTCAGGTCTTTCCTGTGCTTATTATCTAGCAATTGAAGGTTATCAAGTAACAGTGTTTGAAAAACAACAAGCACTTGGTGGCATGCTAACTTTCGGAATTCCGTCTTTTAGGCTTGAAAAGAATGTTGTTCAAGCTGAAATTGATATTGTAAAGGACCTAGGTGTTAAGTTTATGACCGGCGTTGAAGTTGGAAAAGATGTAAGTTTGCAGGAGCTAAGAAATCAAGGTTTTAAAGCATTTTATTTAGCAATAGGTGCTCAAGCTGGTAGAAGGATCGGTATCGAAGGAGAAGATGCTGAAGGAGTGATGACAGGGGTAGATTTCCTACGCGAAGTTAATGCTAAGCAACAAATGAAATTAGCAGGAAGAGTAGCTGTCATTGGTGGTGGTAATGTTGCGATTGATGTTGCTCGTACAGCAGCACGCGTTGGTGCATCGCAAGTAGATATGTATTGTTTAGAGAAATGGGGAGAACTACCGGCAATGATGGAAGAAATTGACGAAGCCTTATTAGAAGGTATTCGTATCAACACATCATGGGGGCCTAAACGCATTCTTGTTGATCATGGACGTGTTACAGGTATAGAATTCAAAAAGTGTATTTCTGTTTTTGATGAAAACAACAAGTTTGATCCACAATTTGATGAAAATCAAACGAAAATCGTTGCTGTAAACAATATTTTAATTTCAGTAGGTCAGGCGATCGACTGGGGTCATTTGATTGCGGACAGCAATATACAACTACATCCAAACAAAACAATTAAAGCAGATCCTGTAACTTATCAGACAGGCGAAGAAGATGTATTTGCTGGTGGTGATGCATTAACAGGGCCTAAATTTGCCATCGATGCGATTGCTATGGGCAAAGAAGGTGCAATTTCCATTCACCGTTTTGTTCAGCCAGGTCAAAGCTTATTGCTTGGACGTACGAAGAGAGATTACCGTGCGTTTGATATAGACGGGCTTGACCTTAAAGGATACGATCATATACCGAGGCAAACAGTAGATCATGTTGATGTGGCTGAATCTAAAAAAACTTTCAGGGATCTTCGTTCAACATTTACTGAAGACCAGGTGAAAAAGGAAACAGAACGATGTCTAGGATGTGGCGCAACGGTTGTTGATGAGTTTCTATGTGTGGGATGTGGTTCCTGCGTCACCAAGTGTAAATTTGACGCAATTTCAATGGTACGAAAATATGATGCTACGAGTGTTGAATTGCATGAAATAAAACCGACAATAAAGAAATATATGGTGAAACGTAAAGTGAAAGTAGCAACAAATAAGGTACCTAAGACCCTAAAAGCTATTTTCTCAAAAGAAAACAGCTAGATTTCTATTAGCAAACTGTGTTGTTAATTAAAGGCTCTTTTCATTAACTTTACTATGTTGCTGTTTTCCCCAAACTAGCAGATAGTGGTGTCTTTTTATAGAAAAGATGCCAATACGACAACAGCTTGTGATATAGATGGAAGCGAGATATATCCAATGATAAAGAACGAGAAATTTGAGAGCTATAATAATAGAATAGCTTTAGCACCATCGGTTTCAATCCCTGTTATTTTGCTTGTCTAGTGTTCGTTAATAAATCAGACGATGCATTTTCAAAAATGGTATTTAGTCGGTACCTTTTGGAGCGGGTACGGGCATGGTAGTTTAAGTTGGATTGTGGGTGTTTGCTCTTTTCTTACTTGAGGAGTAGGGGGAGTTAAGGTGCACGAGTTAAGTGTAGTTATTCATGTCATAAAATCTGTAGAAGATTTTGCTAAAACGAATGCATTAACAAAAATAGACACTTTAGTACTTCAAATTGGTGAGCTTTCCTCATTAATTCCTAAATATATTGAGGCGTGTTACCCAGCTGCGGTAGATGGTACAATTTTGCAGTCTACGAAATTAAAAATTGAGACCTTACCAGGTAATGCGATTTGCAAAAAGTGCAATATAGTTTTTAATTTAATAGAGAATAATAGTAAGTGCTCTAAATGCCACATGAAAGACTTTGAGATTTTATGCGGAAAAGAATTTATGATAAAAGAAATTATCGCTTGTTAGGCTAGGTGCTAATCAACGAGCTACTCAAAGCATACAACATCATGATATTTAACATAAAACTGCTAACTCTTATAGAGGATAGAACTTTAATTGAACACGTGTTTAATTGGTTCTACAAAAAAATGATCAATGCAAAAACAGGCTAATTCTCAGTGATTAGCCTGTTTTTGACTTTCAAACTGTAACATTGTTATTGAATATATATAAATATATGCTAAATTTGTAAGTAAAAAAATGATTACATTAAAGGAGAATTGAATGGAGAAACATCTAACATCAAATAATTTTGAAGAGTATGAAGATGCCAACTTGTACGATATGGAAAACACATTTTTGAATGATATTCCTTTTCTCACCAAGTGGGCTTCTAAACAACAGGGTATGATAATAGATTTAGCTTGTGGGACAGGTAGAGCAACGATCCCCTTAGCGAAAAAAGGGTATAAACTAATTGGTGTGGATATCTATAAAAGTATGTTGGAACAAGCAAAAAATAAAGCAAATAATCAAAATCTACAGATAGAATGGGTAGAGCAAGATTGTACCCGGCTAAATTTAAGTGAAGTGGGTTCAATGGTTTACATGGTTGGGAATGGTTTTCAGCATTTTCTTACGAATGAAGCGCAAAATCACTTGTTAACTTCTGTTAACAGACATTTAGAACATGATGGGATTTTTATTTTTGATACAAGGTTCCCTAGTGTTGAAGAACTGTTGCAACCAAATACAGAAGAGTATTGGAGAACTTACACAAGAAATGATGGGAAAACTGTTGATCTGTCAACGATTAGTACATATGACTCACTTAATCAACTTCAGCATTACACCACAATTAGAAAAGTTAAGAATGAACATGGAATCAAAATAGATGAAACAAGTACAAAAATAACTTTGCGATATGTATTTCCAAAAGAAATGGAACGCTTACTAAGTGATAGTGGATTTGAGATTTTACATATATTTAAAGATTGGAATGAAACACCTATCACCAATGATAGCTATAGCATGATCTTTGTATGTAGGAAAGTAAAGTAATTTGCATATTTTGTTCCATACCCGTCAATCTACTGAATAGTGAAAAATAACCTTTATGTTTATACAGACGCTTAGCTGTTTTAAAATAATAGGTAGGTTAGTTTAAAAAATATTAACTTAATGTCGTGAATAGGAGGTATACCAGATGACGTTTATAATATTAATTCAAGAAGTCTCAATAATAGGTTGACCAAGTGAGGTATAGCGATAAAGGAGAAAAAATATTTAATATACTTTTATAACCAATACATAAGATTAAGATTCATATAATTGTAACTCCTTAAATTTAAGAAAACAAATTCAAGGAGTGGGTTATAATGAAATATATTAACGCTAATCATGTCTTACCTGACCAACTAATACTAGAAATACAAAAATATGTTCAAGGACAAGTAGTTTATATACCTAACACTGAAGGAGTTCGTAAAAAATGGGGCGAAAATTCAGGGAATAGGGAATATTTAAACTGTAGAAATTAAAAAATCTGTGAAGAATTTAAAACTGGGAAAACTATTGACGACCTCGCAGAAAAATATAGTCTTTCTGTGTATAGCATAAAATAAATAGTTTATTCAAAGAAGATAGAACACTGAATGGATTAATCCATCCAGTGTTTTTTATGTAATGGCTGTTTTCGCATTATTTTTTGCTTAACTTAAGAGCTAAACATAAATATCGTTCATGTTTGGGGTATCTTCTTTTCCATAAAACACTGTTGAGTAAAACATCATCTTCATCTTCTAGTTTAGGAGCTATTGAAACAAAGTTTAGTCTATGAAGACGCTGCTTTCGCAACTAAGCACGAAAAGAGCCTTTCTTTATGATAATGATATTATTAGTTGTTAGTCTGATTAAGTGTTATATCAAAATTAAAGATCAGAATGATTCAGTTTCTTTCTGAATCTATTGAATTATTCTAACATTTAATCTTTTTTAAGTTATCTTTCATTTTACTTATCTTTAAGTATAATTAAAATGGAAAATAATTATACTTAAAGATAATTTTGTAAAAAACGGTACTTTAAGTAGGGAGGGGTTTGTTATGAAAAAGTTCTTATCATTTATGCTCGTGTTAGTTTTAATCCTGCCTTCAACAGCTATATCTGCCAGTATAGAGGAATGGGATACTCCTATTGGTGGGATAAAAAACACGATTCAAAAAGGCATTGATTTAGGCATTGTTCCAGAAAGATTGCAGTCACAATATGCTAATTCTATAACAAGGGAAGAGTTTGCAGAGCTTCTAGTAAATGCTATATTTATAGAGTTACAAAATACAGACTATACTCTATTTTGGACGAAAGAGATGGTTCTAGATAAAGTAACAATAGATACTCCATTTTCTGATACAGATTTAGATCACGTTAAGCTTGCCTATATCATTGGAAGTGTAAACGGTATAACAGAAACAGCATTTTCTCCTAATAATCTAGTTACAAGAGACCAGGTTGTTGACATGTTAATGAATACATTTAGCATGGAAAATATTAAGGAAGATTTAACAGGAGCGATGAAGTACTCTGAAGCTGAAGGTTTAGAAGGTTATGTTAATCAGCTTGTGGACTCATCCTTAAGTTTTGTTTCAGGAAAACATGTATTTAAGGAAGCTAATGAATCTTTATTTCCTTTTAATGGGGTCATTGGAGAAGAGGATAACTCTGATAGCATTTCTAGAGAACAAGCTATTTTAATTGTAATGAAACTGATGGACCGTACGGACTATAAAACGTTACAGTTAAGGGGAGCTATTGACGCGAACCCTATTTATGATGATTTAAATTATAGCATTGGCAAGGATTATGTTAATGTAACATATGTTGATAATAATTACAGTACTTCTGAAAAACTATTGGAGAAATATTGGACAACATTTAACATTACGAAAGATCTAAAATCAGGATATATTCATGAGAAAGCTCTGATGTTGTATCCATTCAAAGATGATTTGTTAATTGAAGAGTTTCCTTGGGTATCCTCATTAATATTAACAGGAGCAAGCTCTAACATAGACTATGGACATATGTTGGTAGACACTTTCTCTAAAGGTCATTTACTAGAATTTACACTTCTCAACAATCTAGAGCAAAACAATGAGACCGAGGAAACTAATAACCCTGTACATGTAAAGTAGAAAAGATTTAATTTGAACAAAAAAATGATAGACTTTTATTCATTATAAGGTCAAATAAATCAAGGTAAGTATGTATTACATCATGTAATATATACTTACCTGTTTTTAATACATTATTAGTCTTCAATTATATCGAGGGCATTCCCGATAGATTCCGTGAATTTGCTCTTCTTGTTGACGACTATGACCGTTGGGTACATGCACACCCTGATTCAAAACGATTAAATCGTCTTTATTACATTTTAGGAATCGACCGTTTTGAAGATCGTTGCTTGAGACTTACGAATCCTATCAATTTCACGGAATCCGACGAACTTCTACTTGAATTGGAAGAAGAAGCAATTGAACGGTATATTTACAAACTCGAAAAAGGAATCGTTATCTACGAATTAACAGGTGATAAGCAAGTTGGCGTTGTATTTGCTGACCGTTATCAATCCGAAGCAGGTCATGAACTATTGAATCGGTTGAACTTGGACGCAATTATCATGATTGACGCCAATAATCGCAAGATTTCAATGCGTAGCAAACCGAACATTGACGTGGGTGAAATTGCAAAACGTCTTGGCGGTGGCGGACATAAAAACGCCGCAGGGGTTGAATTTAATTACGAAAGTATTGACGATTTTCACGGCTCTAAGTATTCGTTATTCGGATTCTATCAAAACTACGAAAATACAATCTTCGATTTATATTGGAAGTTTCATAACACGTTTGAAGATATTGAAACGGAAGCTGTTTCGCAAATGTTTGGTGAATACAAATGAAGGAATTATAAACAACTTATAAATTAAGCTTCTTCCGTAAAAAGGAGAAGTTTTTGTTTTTTCTATATGTAACGTAACATATGCTAGGTTCATAAATCTAAACTGCTTGGGTTGATGTTCCGATACAAGTACATTGATATAGTACTAGTTCTAGTACTATTCATCCTTTTAGTTATTATTTTAGTTGCTGCAAGTGGACGTTCGAAATATGGTTCATCTTTTGAAGGTGATCACCTTCTTTCATCTTTTCCACGTACGGAAAACCTCACTATTTATGTAGTGGGGTTTTAACCTATGAAAAATGTACGCTTGTATTAGAGTATTAACCCGAGCAGTTTAGATTTTCCTTTCATAATATATATTACATCAAATATAGAAAGGAGGGATTTACATGAGCGGACATAGTTCAGCAGCAGGAATTGTTCTAGTACTATTCATTCTTTTAGTTATTATTTTAATTGCTGCAAGTGGGCGTTCAAGATATGCAGGTTTTGAAATGAATGGGGGCCCGAGATATGGGGATACCAGGCATCCAACTGGTTGTGTATTGATATAGTACTAGTTCTAGTACTATTCATCCTTTTAGTTATTATTTTAGTTGCTGCAAGTGGACGTTCGAAATATGGTTCATCTTTTGAAGGTGATCACCTTCTTTCATCTTTTCCACGTACGGAAAACCTCACTATTTATGTAGTGGGGTTTTAACCTATGAAAAATGTGCGCTTGTATTAGAGTATTAACCCAAGTAGTTTAGATTTTCCTTTCATAATATATATTACATCAAATATAGAAAGGAGGGATTTACATGAGCGGACATAGTTCAGCAGCAGGAATTGTTCTAGTACTATTCATTCTTTTAGTTATTATTTTAATTGCTGCAAGTGGGCGTTCAAGATATTCAGGTTTTGAAACAAATGGGGGCATGAGATATGGGGATACCATAAAGGCTCTTTTCAAAAACTATGTTATTTTTTTCACTTCTATTTGAGTAATTGGTAATTTTGATTATTGTTTTTTAATGAATTGATTAATTCTCCAATATTGTTAATATTGAATATGGATAAGCTATTTTTTATTGGATGGAGCTCTAGTAGAAAGCTGAGCGAAATTATAATACTCTTTATAATTGTGTTTAGTAGTTACGAAAAATAACAAACTAATTGCGTGATTATTGTATGGAGTTAGCATCATCGGATTAGTTGCGGTAAATATGCTACTTTTAAATGATCTCTTTTTGCTATTTTTTATTTTGCAGGTTTCTTAAAATTTATAACTGTTAAGGTTCTGCCACGGTAGTTAATTCTTTAAACCTGGTAACAAAGTTTATCAGAAGAGCCTACTTATCATATTACTTGTAATAGATTATCTAGTTGAGATTCAGCAATAACAACTTCAGAAAGGATGGTTACCTTGATTAAACATGTTATATTCGATTTTGATGGAACACTTGTCAAATCAAGAGATTTAGCAGTATCACTTTTCAATGAACTTTCAACAAAATATGGGTATCGAAAAATGAGCAAAGATGAGGTTGAGTACATGAGCACCTTATCAATAAAAGAAAGGTGTAAAATGTTAGGGGTATCATGGTATAAATTGCCTTTAATAGTTTATGATATGAAATCAAACTACAATACAAGAATAAATGAACTAATAGTGGTAGAAGGTATAAAACATCTTCTAATGAACCTAAAAGAACGGAAATATAAACTAGACATTATCTCCTCCAATAATGAAGAAAACATAAGAACATTTTTAAAAGCAAACAATATTGATGTATTTGATAACGTAATTTGCACAAGGTCATTATTTCAAAAAAACATAACAATAAAAAAACTCTTGAAGCGACTCGAGTTAAAGAACAGTGAAGTTTTATACATATGTGATGAAATTCGTGATATCCCTCCTTGTAAGGAAATAGGTGTTACATCTGTTGCTGTTACTTGGGGGTACGACGCAAGACAAAGCTTGGAAGTGGAAAGACCTGACTATATTATAAATAAACCTACTGAACTATTAACTATCCTTGATAAGGAAGCGTAGTTTGTTGTTCTTCATAGATAGACTTAAACCCGGGTTCAACTAAAATTCAGGGGGGTTTTTCTTCTCAATTACTACGTAACCTTTTCTAGTGAGTTGCTTTATTAAATTTATTAGTAACATAGTTCACGGAAAGGGTCTATTGAGCTGAGAGAAAAATAGCTTCGATAACCGGGGGAGAAATTCCACACATTCATCGAGAGCCTGTCTTTTTTCCTCATTCAACCGAGGGATGAGAGGCTCAGTTATTTTACCTCGTGTAATAGATAATAGTAACAAAGTAAATAATTAAATAACTTTAATTACAAAGACAACACTTATGAAGCACCGATACTTTGCGGTGAAATCTAAATTTGTTAGCTTTTCTAGTTATTTTACAAAAGTGGTAATTAATCTTCTTGTTTAGTTGTGATGGCAAGAAGATTGCTAAACTCCACATCCCCGTAGTTATCAATTGTCCTCTTTTTGTATTATGTTGTAGCTACTTGCTTGTAAACCTTCCTCTACTAAAGCCACATAAATTAAACTGAATATTATCAGCATTAAATGTTTTATATGGTTCTTCATTTCTGTGAATCTCATAAGCACCGATGAGAAATAGCTTAAGTAATTTGGAAATAATTACATTATATAGAATAAATTCATGCTAAGCTTATTAAAAGGGGCTTTTTGTAAACTTTGCTGCTATTATTACAAATAACAAGAAGCTTAAAGAGATTTTGTGATTATTTTAGAAGATAATATGCTACAAAATCAAGTTGTAGAATTCTTAGTACGAAAAATAACAAAAAATGTGAAAATAGCATATTAATAAGGAAACTCAATATGTTGCTATTGAAAGGATAATATATGAGCAACCATATTTTTGTAAATTGGGATGGACATCACGTAAAACTTTCATGGTTACCAATGGTACATATACAAGACGTTAAACAAATTACAAGCGCACATGGTTATTGTTTTAGTCAAGGTAAAATTCTGTTAGTGGATGTAAAAGGTAGAGGATTTAATATACCAGGTGGACATGTTGAGGATGGAGAATCACCTGAGGAAGCGTTTCATAGAGAAGCATTTGAGGAAGGTTATGTCAAAGGTAAGGTAGAGTATATTGGAGCAATTGAAGTAAGTCACGAACATAATCCACTCTTTAAGCATGGTGGGAAGTATCCTCTTGTTGGCTATCAAATATTTTATCGAATGGAAATAGAAGAGTGTTTTCCTTTCCAAAGAGAGAATGAAACTTCCTCACGTATTTGGGTAGAACCAGAGGAAATACCATATGTAATGAATGACCATGAACTTTCTTTACAAGTATTAAATGAGGCATTAAATAGTAAAAAAAGTGTTATGTAGAGGATTTTTTTAATACTTAGTTGTGATTGTTATCTTTGCATGAACAGTTGTTTTTTAGAGATTATTTAAGAAGTAACGAAAAAATGAGAAGTGAGTATGAATAGCTAAAAAACGCTTAGTAAATAAAAATAAAGATAAATATGCAGAAAAACAAACTAATTTTGTACAGTCTATACTTGAGAATCAATTACTCAGTTAATTAAGGTTAAAAAGAAGTGCGTTTAAGGAATGTTGACGAAAATCATATTATTATTGGTTACAGGAGTAGTTTGATTTGATATTGGTGAAAAACTATTGAAAAGAAACTTACGACTACTAATAGTGCTGAAGAAGAGTGAACCTATGAAGTTTTAGCCTTTTTATTAGCAATTGGGCTAAGGGTCTCGTATGTTTTAAATTATACTAAAGATAACTATGCAGGTGAAATAAAACCAGTGTTGATGTGGATAATCAACGCTGGTTTTATTGTAACGCTTTTTAAAGATTTGTTAATAAATGGTCCACCATAGAATCATATTGTGCAAAATTTCCAGAAGTCCTTACTAACAGGGGAGCACCTTGTGCAACCGCTAAGAATAGGCGTGCTTGATCTCGTAAATCCTCAGCTTGTATAGGATTTTCAGTTGCTTTTTTTTCAGCTAACACATTTTCAAGCCATTTTGCATTATCAACAAAAAATTGATTAATATTACCACGTATTTCCTCTGGGAAGGAAGAAATTTCTGCTGCCATCATCGTACATAAACAAATTTTTGAGTTATTGTCTAGAGTATTACGATACAGTTGGAAAAAAGCCTTAAGTTTTTTTACAGGGTCATTAAACTTTTGATCTATTTGGAAAAGATCATTAAGAAAATCCTTGTGATATTGCTGTAGAACAGCTTGGACCAATTCTTTTTTTGATGGAAAATAGTAATGAATACTTGCCTTTTTTATACCGACCTGCTCAGCAATATCAGCATAGCTAAAGCCGTTATAACCGTTTTTCTGAATAAGATGCTGACCGACATCTAAAATTTTTTGTAATGTAGTTTTATTATCCATATAAATAATCTACTATCAAGTAGATAAGTAGTCAAATGACAAGCCCTATTTATGAATACCTCATGAGCATATCGTAATAATATTTGCTCATACTATGTTATGCTAACATCATAAATACTATTATTGAGGTGCAAACGATGAAAATCGAAGTATATTCAGATTTTGTATGTCCATTTTGTTATATAGGAAAAAGACATTTAGAGGATGCATTAGAACGAACATCCCTAAAAAATATAGCTGATGTATCTTATAAAAGTTTTGAACTTGATCCAAATTCACCGCGAGATACGAACTTATCAATTCATGAAATTATTGCTAACAAATACGGTGTGTCCATTGAACAGGCGAAGCAAAATAATGAGGGGATTCGTAAAAGAGCTGAAGAAGTTGGCTTGGACTTTCGTTTTGAAAACATGCTACCCACAAACACGTTTGAAGCTCATCGTTTAGCAAAATATGCTTCGGTTGTTGGTAAGGAAGAGGAACTAACTGAAAAATTATTAAAAGCTTATTTTACCGATTCTAAGCATATTGGAGATCATAGCACATTACTTGATATTGCTGAAGATGTTGGGCTTGACCGGGAACAAGCGAAATCAGTATTAGAAAGTGAGCAATATAAAGATGAGGTTCGCAGTGATGAATCCGAAGCAAGGAGCATTGGGGTTCAAGGTGTGCCATTTTTCGTCATTAATGATAAGTATGCCATATCTGGTGCGCAACCGACAGAAGTATTTGTTGGTGCACTAGAGAAAGTGCTAGAAGAAGAAAAACAATCAAGCAAACTAACTTCGCTTAATACAGAAAATGCAAAAGGTACCTATTGTGATGATAATGGCTGTGAGTGAACAGCTAAAGATATCTAGTTGAACATTGTATATAGAAACATAAGGAACTTTCGACGTGAACACATCCGATGATTAACGACTGACATGAAGGATGCAGTTCATTATAAGAAAGTTCCTTTTTCTATTTTATAAGCTCTTTTCGTATATTTTTCTTATTCTCATTTTATTGAACAATGAAGTTCTAACATTCGTAGCATAGCATTTGGTACATAAACTAATTTCTACTTTAAAACCTCATCTCATCCTAGAGAGTAGTATCAAAGAAGGTATATGTCCCCCATGATTTTGAAATAGGTCAGAAGTGCCGTTTTTACAGCATAAGTTAAAGAATAAGAGAGTGTGATATCTAAAATCATAGTTCTATTATCTTAATTTACAATAAATTCTGAAGATTACTTTGTTTTCTAATCTCGATTCCTGTACAATTTTATCAAAAAAAGAGATTGGAAAAGAGGAGAATAGTATGAGGAAATTAGTCACCATTATACTAATATTTAGTAGTTTAATATGTTTTAACGTTACAGTAGCCTATGCGAAGAATGAGGACTTACGCTTAAATATTGTCGATGAGTTGACAAAAAGAGGAGACTTTGAAGGTGCAAAGGCTTATGCGCAAGTTTATGAAAACGATACAAAGGTTGGTGTTCAATATTCATTTTTTTATCCATATAATGGCGTAATGGATGGAGCAGTTGGACAAGGTGCTCATGAAGGAGATTGGGAAAAAGTAAGAGTGATAGCTGATAAAGAGACTGAGGAAATTGAAACAGTGTACTATGCAGCCCATTCAAATGAAGGGCAATGGTACGATGACAGCTTTATATATAGTGAAAATATGAAAAGCTATGAACGTAGTAATTATGATACAGGGCAAAAGCCATCAGTAGCAGTTACTGTTGATGGAATGGTTATTGAAGTGCATGAAAATGAAGTTACCGGTGGAAGTCTTTATTATAATTTGGGGAAAATTGTTGATCAAAAGGTTGAGTGGCTTCGTTTAGGAACTAAATACGATACTGGGCAAAATCCAGCACTTACTGTTACCAATGACGGTAAAATTATTGAAGTACATGAGAATGAAGTTACTGGTGGGAAATTATATTATAATATTGGAACAATTGAAGGGGATAAAATCAATTGGACAACGAATGGAACATATTATGATACTGGACAAAATCCTTCTGTAAGTGTTACTACGGATGGCACAATTATCGAAATTCATGAGAATGAGGTCACAGGTGGGAATTTGTACTATAGTGTAGGGAAATTGAACGGCAACAAAATAACCTGGATGACAAAAGGTCATAAATACGATACGGGCCGTCACCCTTCTGTTACAGTATCAAATAATACAATTGTTGAAATGCATGAATCATCGGGAAATCTATACTATAATGTTGGCTCTTTAAATGGAGAACAGGTTGATTGGACTTCTAATGGAACGTTTTATGATACAGGGTATCTTCCTGATGTTACTGTCACACAAGATGGTAAAATATTTGAAATTCATGAAGGTGGTGACAGGCTATACTATAATATCGGCCAATTAAATGGTGAAAATATACAGTGGTCAAAATGGAATGGAACTAAAGTAGTTGGAACGCCTCTAGACTTTGGGAGCAAACCCTCTGTGCATTTCTCCTCTAAGAATGACGTTATTGTAGTGAGTGAGTCTCATAGTAGTTATCACATAAATGCTCGAATAGCAACGTTATTAGATGATTATAGACCTGTAGGTTTTTCTTCAAAGATTTCTCATGCAAGTTATCCAAGGGTAGCCACATATTCTAGATTTCCACTGCCAAATGATGTGACAAATAGAGGTCCAATATGGGATATTCAAGAAAATTTCTCATTGATCGGTAGTGATTACAGAACGAATGATTTGTACAGATGGGTAGCCTATGATGGCTTATGGGGAAATACGTATGAGGATGATTTAATTGGTACGAAGAGTCCTAGCTTTGGAATAGGAAGTGGATGGTTTAAAGATAGAACAGGTAGTTCTGTAGCATACGATGTCGTCGTGGCTGATTATAATCGAGCTATGTATTATGCAAAAAACTTTGCCCCAATTATGTATATGCATAGCGAAGATATCGATCATCCATCAACTGTAGAATGGTTTTTACAACGGGTTCAACTGTTATACAAAGATGAAGTTCTTTTAGATGTAGGCGAAGTAAACCCAATTTCACTAGTTGAGGTTAATATACAGTGATTATGCTATTGTTTTCGTAAAAAGGGATGGCTCTGTTCGTAAACTTTGATGTTATTTTTACTTAGAAATGGACAGAGTGATCTTTTTGAAGGGGCTCAATAATTGTAAAAGTAGAAAAGATGCCACGAACGGTAGATGTATACGTGCTTATACCTTAGAACAAATGCTTATTATATAAGCTCTTTTCTAAAATTTTATTGCTTTTTTCACTTAAATGTTAGCAACTGATGTATTAATGACTTTAATAGTCTTTATTGGTGAAAAGATGCCGAACGTGTTTAGTTCTTATGCATAAAGGACCAATTAATGTGAAAACAGCTCTATATAAAAACTCATAAGTTGAGCTTATTTAGTAAGAATACAACTGCAACTAAGTATTGAAAATAACCTTTAAAAACATGAAACAAATTTCCGGTCATTTGCGTCATATTTAGTAATAATTTCCTTAATTGACTGGAGTGGTGTGATGAATAGAATGATTTATTTTAGTTTAAGTTTCTTATTATTAGTATCGCTTGTTTTCACTGGTTGCAAAGCTGAAACTGCAAAGGTAGATAGTGATAACGAAAGGATCCAGACTGATTGGACTGTCCGACAAGAATATAGTGACAATGGTGAGACGTTATTTACTGTTTATCCTGATCCTACGCTTGTTGCTGGTAGGTCGTATGGTTATTTGATTAGCTTTACAGCACCATTTGAAACCTTTAATGGGAAAACAATTGAAATAGAAGCCTACCATAAGGGAACGGGGAAACGTATTAATGCCATACCCCCACAAACGATTACAGAACCTACCTCTGGTTACGACAGTTTAAACCGCTTTACAGTGAGCTTTATGCGGATGGCGGAACATTTAAGAGTGCAAAAGAAAAAGATTTTCAAGTCGTTTTACAACTATTAATTCAAGCAGCTACATGGTTACAAACAAAAGGTACAACGCAATGGGATTATTATCTTACTCATTTAGAGGAAAATACACAAGAGATATTAGATTCTATTTTAAAAGGGAATACTTATATTTTAATGAAAGAAAATAAAGCAATTGCTACGATTTCATTGGAGGATCAACCAACTGAATGGGATACTGATATTTGGGGACAAGCGCGAAACAACAATGATATTGTTTATTTGCATCGAATAGTCGTTGACAGAGAATATGCTGGTAAACAAATAGGTGAAAAATTAATCGAATGGGCAGTACAATTAGTAAAAGGTCAAGGAAAACAATACATCCGTTTTGATTGTCTTCGAAGTAATAAAGGATTAAATACTTATTATCAAAGAAAATATGAATTAAAAGGCATTGCGAATATTTATGGTGAGCATTGTAAATATGAAATAGTGGTGTGATATAACTATCATAATCTCTATTAACTTTTTCTGAGCTTAAGGTATATCCATTCTTATTATTAAGCTTAGGATAAAAGTACCAGAATAAGAGCCTGTTTAATTCTATCATGATAACAGGCTCTCTATTTTTTCTACCAAATTGAATCTGACCTTTCAACAACTATAATGCTTCTTTTATGACTTTTTTGTAATAAAGAACAGATAACACGCCAAAGATCGAATACAGGGCAGTATATAATATCATAACGATAATCATTGGTGTCCAAAGCTCTGTTCCAAACCAAAACCATCCTGATTGAACTGCAAAATAGCTATGAAGTAGCCCAAAAAGCAGTGGTATTCCAAAATTATACATTTGCTTTACTTGAATTCCTTTTAATAAGTCCTCTTGTGTGAAGCCGAGTTTACGTAAAATTGTAAAGCTTCCCTTTTCCTCTTCACTTTCATCCAATTGCTTAAAATACAGGATGCATCCTGATGTAATCAAAAAGGTTAATCCTAAAAAGCCAACGATAAACATAAGCAACCCTATATTTCTTTTATGGCTATTACTCATTTGTAGGCTTGATGAATGAGCATTCTCACTATCAAGTGTTTGGTATATATCATTTGCTGTTAAAATATTTTCGTTGTTAATAATATCAATTCCGATATAGACCGAGGATTCTTTTTGTATGTCTGGATTTAAATCAGTCGTTAATTTATTGAATGTTATGGCATCTACAATTGCAACTGCTAATCCTCCAAAGGTAAAGTAACTTGAGATGTAGAAGTCATTACGATTAATCCCTATATAATTTTGCTTTAAGACAATATTTTGCCCCATCAATTCAATTTCTCCACTATTGTTAATCGGCATCATTGTTTGTTTAGCATTCTCATAACCTGCAAGAAGGATTTCATTTGGATCTAGGTCAATTTCTTGCAAGGCATGATCACCTATAACTGCTACAGTCGTTAAGCTTGGATCAGTGTTTATTTCTTCTATATTTACATCTAATATATCCTCTAGATTGGCATGTGCTTGAATCACATCTACTTTTCTTTCTAAAAAGTTAATATTTTGTGACTTCAATGCCTGTGCGAATTGTTTCGCATCTTGTACATTGGTGAAAGCAAAATCAGCAGCTACACTATTCCTAGCAGATTTTTCTGCTGAGTAATAAGAAATATAACTTAATGATAATAAGCCGATTGCAAGGGCAGATACGGTCGTAATGACTGTTAATAGCAAGGCATTAGATTTCATTCGGAACATAATCGTTGAAAGTGATAACACCTCATTAATGTTTAAATAACCATCCTTTCTTTTCCTGGTGATTTGAGAAATTACACTAACAGAACCTTTGTATAAAAGGTATGTTCCCAAAATAACGGATGCTAAAATACCTATCATCGCAAAAAATAAATCATTAAATGAGTTAAAATAACCATTAAATAGTACAGATGATACATAATAGCCAATAACGATTAAAATAATTCCTAGTATTCCAATTATGATTTCAACTATAGATAATTTTTTCATTTTGCCTTCTGTTTTTGAAATCACCTGAAATAAAGATAAAATGCTCTGTCTATTGATGAAAAGAAAATTCATGAACATAATAAAAAGATATATAATAGAAAAAATTATAATGGTTTGGGTAAATGCTTCGGATGAGAAATGTAGGGTTGCGATTGTTTCAACCTTTGTCGTCTTAAATAAAATCATCACAATTAATTTTGACACGGAAAACCCAAGAAATATTCCAACCATTAATGAACTAAAATATAGGATGAAGTTCTCAACAGAAAGAATGCTGAAAATCCTTCTTTTTGTCATTCCTATGAGCTGAAATAAGCCTATTTCCTTACCCCGACGTTTTATGAATATTTTATTAGCATATAAAAGAAAAATAGCTACTATAGCTACGAGTAAAATAGATGCCGTTCGAATAGCGGCAGCTCCTTTTATTGATCCTTTTACTGGATCCATTGAAGGGTCATATTGTAAAGTGACAAATGAAAAATAAAGGGACACACTAAAAATTAATGCGAATACATATAGATAGTAATTTTTTAGATTTTTTCTCAAGTTTCTTATGATGAGCTGATTAATGCTCATATTGCACACCACCTAGAACACCCTGTGTTTTCATTATGTCTTTAAAAAAGAGCTGTCTATTTTGTTCACCTCTATTTAACTGTGTATATACTAATCCATCCTTGATGAAAATGACTCTATTACTATACCCCGCTGCAACTGGATCGTGAGTGACCATAACGATTGTTGCTTTTCGTTTTATGTTTAAATCGCTTAACTTGTGTAATAAATCTGATGCAGATTTTGAATCGAGCGCACCTGTGGGTTCATCAGCAAAAATAATGCTAGGCTCATGGATAAATGCTCTAGCTGCTGAAGTCCGCTGCTTTTGTCCACCCGAAATTTCATTAGGATACTTATCTTTTACGTCTAGAATACCTAGCTCGGTTGCTACATCATGAAATTTTTGTTTAGCTTCTTTCTTCGATACTTTTGTAATAGATAGCGGTAATAGTATATTTTCTTTGACTGTTAGCGTGTCTAACAAATGATATTCTTGAAAGATAAAACCTAAATGCTTTTTTCTGAAATTAGCAAGTTGTTTATCCTTCATTTTTGTAAGTTCATTTTGCTCAATGGTGATTGTTCCGTTACTTACCTTATCAATTGAAGATAGCACATTAAGTAATGTTGTTTTCCCTGAACCAGACGGTCCCATAATACTAACAAACTCGCCCTCTTCAATGTTTAGATCAATTCCTTTTAAAACTTCTTGTCTATGAAACTTATTACCAAAGTTTTTGTTAATTTTATTAGCTTCTAAAATATACATACCATCACTTCCTTTTCTCTTATAGTTTAATTATAAAAATAGTGAGATTTCATTTCCTTCGATTGTCCGAACAAAATGATAAAGGCATGTGACACTTTTGTCACACGCCTATCATATTGACGAGGTCATTACGTTTTGGAAATGTCAAAGTAATAGTAGTACCCTCTCCGAGTATTGATTGTACTGAAATGGTAATTTTTAAAGATTTTGCGGCTTTTTTGACCAAATATAATCCCATGCCAGTTGCATTTTGGTCGTCATGATTTGTTGTTGATGTAAACCCTTTATCGAAGATTCGAGGTAAATCTTTTGGGTCAATCCCTCTCCCAAAATCTCTCACCTCAAGGAAGGTTTGCCCATCTTGTTGATAGCATGTAATACTTATATCTGATTGACTACTATACTTCACTGCATTTGTTAACAGTTGCCTTATAATAAATGCAAGCCATTTTGCATCACAAAGTACTCCTGTCTCGTCGATATGTATATCAAAGCCAATCCTCTGTTGAATACACCAAGTTTGTAATGTTTTAATCTCTTTGATCACAATTGATTCGACATCAACTTGTTCTATAAATAAATCGTTTTCAATAGACGATATTCGTTTTTGGTGCAGTTGTTGATCGAGAAGCAGATGAATGCGTAACCATTCATAAGTTAAGCTAGCTTTCAATTCTTTATCTTCAATGCGTTCAATCATTAAATGCATTGCCGTTAAAGGAGTTTTTACTTCATGAATCCAAGATAACAAATCATCCTTTTCTTGCTCCAATGCAATTAAATTTTCAGAATTCACTTGTTTTAACCAATCAATCTGGTTAAGCATTTGTTGTTGAACAATATTTTCAAAAGGACTCTCAGGCTCAGGTATACTTGCAAAGTCAAGGTTGTTTTCACGTTCTTCCAAACTATGATAAAAGGCTGTTTCTTTAATATAACGAATGATTAGAAAAAGACTGAAAATGATGGCTGATAAAAAAACGATATAAATGGTTGGCTTTAATGGAATCAGTGAATCAATATAAGCGACAAAAATGAATAATAGTTGTAAAGATAAAACTAGCAATATCCAGCTTCGCCTTTCTTTCAAAAATCTTCTAATCATAGTTTTTATCCTGTTCGATAGCCATATATCCTTGTCCAACTTTTGTTTCTATAAATTGTCCTAATGTTAGTTCATCTAACCGTCGTCGTAAGCGATTTACATTAACAGTTAATGTATTATCACTTACAAAACGTTTATCGTCCCATAGACTATTCATTAGTTTATCCCGACTTACGATTTTATTCTTGTCCTTAATCAATTGTTTTAATATAAATATTTCATTCTTTGTTAGCTCGATCGTTCCTACACCGTTTGTTACTATATTTTTCTCATAATCTACTGTGGCACCGCACCATGATTGGAGATTACCTTGTTCAGAGTTATAATTATATACACGCCGAAGAGTAGCTTGAATTTTGGCGATTAGTACATCGAAATGAAAAGGCTTTTGTATATAGTCATCTGCTCCAAGCTGCATCGACATAACAATATCAGTAGGATGGTCGCGTGATGATAGAAATATAATAGGAACATTTGAAAAGTCTCTAATCATTCTACACCAATGGAACCCATCAAATTTAGGTAATTGGATATCGATGATGACTAGGTGTGGTCTAATCGTTGTAAATTCATGAATGACATGATTAAAATCTGCAATACCATATACTTCATAAGACCATTGAGTCAACCTATCTTTCATCTCTTGAAAGAGAGTCTTATCATCTTCAATCAATAACAGTTTAAACACCGAACCACCACTCTTTATAACTTTTTCACAATTAATTATAAAGCAAAACCTTTTTAGATGCTAAAAAATGTTAGGTGTTTGTTAAGTTAATAAAGCCAGTAGCCTGATTTTTGAAATCCTTCTACTGGCATATCACTTTTATATACGAAGTAATTTTTTCTCAAGTATTGAAACTGTACGTACAGTTTTCATTTGGACATAAATATAAGGGATGATTAACAAGAAATAAACGGTAGAAAATTGAGTAACTAGCCCGTTTTTTACAAAACCCCAATGAATAAAGAAAAATCCTAGCACCATAAAAGCAACACCAGGACAAATAAGTGCGAAACTTCCAGGGCTTTTCTTTGATCCATGAATATATTCATTAAAATAGCTAGTACGTTTAAGAACTGAAAAACCAATTAAACCAAATATTAGTTGAATCGATACAAGTATAGTTAAAATAATTAATAGCGGTAGCTCACTTGGGTTAGGCTCATGTAACAAATGATGACTAAAGCCCATATAATTACGCACGATGGAAATGCCGATAAGTGTTAGTATAGGAATCATCATCCATAAGCTAGGACTGCCTTGTACGTCAATCCCTTGTTTGAAGATTGACTTAAATCCTAGGACTAAATGGATAGTTATGAAGACTATGGCAATGCTAATGAAAAATATTGATAATAATAGACCTATCGTCGAAACAACTTTTGTATGACTCATCGCAGCAGGAGCAGCAAAACCTACGGCTACCATGCTAAAGGTAAAAGTGATTAGCATTTGACTGAGATTATTATTCATGACAAAGTCAAAATCTCCATTTAGCATGAGTCGAGTAACGTAATTCTTAAAAATGTATAAGCTGTATACTCCTATCACCATAAATGAAATTAACGAGATAGGGAATAAATATTCAACGTAATTCCAGAGATTTGGTATAAAAGTACCGAAAATAATAAAAACAACGTTTACGCTCATAGCGAGTGTTAACGGTATTGCCATTAATGTAACTTCATTGTTAGATTCTCTTAAATTATTGTAAGCTGTTGTTTTCTTAAACTTGCTATATTCTGCAATATTCCAAAATAGTAGTTTGTAATGCTTAAATCCAAAGTAAATAATGCCTAGTAGAGCAATTGCAATCGTTAATATTAGCAAAAAATTACCTGACTTAAAGCCATTGAGTACATGTTCAAAGTTTGCCATCGGCTTGCCAGGGTGTTCGACCATAAACATGAGGTACATGTAAAATGCTACAGCTAAGCCTCCATTGCCGAGTGATGATAAAAAAAACATTGGGTTATATTGTTCTTTTAAATTTTTACGCATGTAGATCCTCCTTCGTACACTTCACATACCCATATGGGTAATTGAACACTATTCTAACGAGTTAAAAACTAGTTTTCAAGAGGGAAGAATTTTTTGTTGCAGGAAATGTTTCATATAAAGATACGCATATAAGGAAGCTTTAAGTTAAAAACAAATTGTTACAATTTGATGGCTACGATAATAGAATTCTATTAGTTGACTTTCTTATATAATTTTCGTAATATACCCATGTGGGTAATTTAGAAAATGGAGGTTAGATAGGTGGAATTTATCGGTTATATCATGATTGGTTTATTTATTGTAGTTCTTTTTCAAAAACTTGTTCCGACTAAAGGTGTACGACAAATTTCAGTAACAGAATTAAAAAATCAAATGAGCGCACCTAACAAACAATTTATCGATGTTAGAACAGTTGGTGAGTTTAAAACAAACAACATTCGAGGGTTTAAAAATATACCTTTGCAGCAACTAAATAAAAAAATGAGTGAGCTTTCAAAGGATAAAGAGGTAGTTGTAATTTGCCAAAGTGGAATGAGGAGTAACCAAGCGAGTAAACTTTTAAAGAAAAACGGCTTTAAACAAGTTGCAAATGTAAAGGGTGGCATGAGTGCATTATAGCAAGAGTGTTTTAATTAATTATTAGATATAGAAAAATTAAGGCTAGAGGTAGTTTAATCAAATTTAAATCGTATTTACGAAGTAATATATCAGTAAGAAGGGAAGACCTAACTCTGATCCCTTCTTATTAGAAACTTGTGATCAACATTAGAAGATATAAAAACAGCAAAGCTCATTAACTATTAAGATCTGTTAATTCTTTAGGTAAGCTAAAACCTTCATTACCATCTGGTATAAAGCGTATAACTTTAAATACAGCAGCTATATTTAATGAACCATAAATATGTGGGAATAATTTTCCCGCTTCATACAAGTCTTCATATACAATCTTTGCTTCCACTTTATTAGGGTCTATACATAAAAGTACTAGATCTGTATGACCCTTATACAAAAAATTTGCAACATCAACAACTTGTTCACTAGTAGAGCAGTGAATAAAGCCATCAGTTTTTATGCTTGATGGAGTATAGATTCCCTCTCTTTGTGCCTTGAACCAGGCTTCTTTTTCAATAATATGTAATATCATTTTTCAAACCCTCCTCTTAGTTCAGTACGTTCCAAAAGTTCATTTTGGCAAATAAATGTATAGATAATATTATACTATTTTTCTATTATATAGGACCATATAAACATTCTTGTACAATAGTTTCTATCTTTAAAAACAGCTTATATTTGGTGCTTATTTAATTCTTCTTTTTTTAAAACTGAACTCTTCAAATGACGTATAATATAAATAGTTTATGTGTATGGGGGTGGTGCAGTTTATGTTACACAGAATGGGATTATATAAAGTGTACCTACAAGCGATTAAAGACGGCAACAAAACTGTTGAAGTACGCTTGAATGATCAAAAAAGAAGGAACATAAAAATTGGAGATACTATCGAGTTTGTCTCTGTTCCTGAAGCAGATGAATCACTAAGGGTAAATGTAACAGGGCTAAAAAATTATCATACTTTTAAAGACATGTACGAAGATATTCCTTTAAAGGATTTCGACTGTGAAGGTTGGACGATGAAAGATTTACTCGAAGGAACATACGGAATTTACACGCTTGAGCAAGAAGAACGATGGGGTGTTTTAGCGATTTCTATTAAAGCAATGAAATAATAGGAAGAAAAACCAAGAGGTTAGATGATTGATGAAAGGCGGAGATGGATGATGGATGTAACTGAGTTTCAACAATGGGTTAAGGAATATTATGAAACAAGAGGGTGGTCAGAGTTAGATATATTTATTCGAATTGGCTTTCTAGCGGAGGAAACTGGTGAGGTTGCACGAGCGATCAGATCCCTTGAAATAGGAAGAGATAGACCAGATGAAGTAAATGGGACATTTGAGGAAAATAAGCAAGAATTAACGGAAGAATTGGGTGACGTATTAGGAAACTTAATTGTTATCGCTAACAAGTATGATATTTCTTTGGAACAAATTTTTTATGAACATAAAAAGAAACTATCCAATCGCTATACGAATAATTAAGTGATGGTAGTTTTATAAAATGAAAGCTAACAAACGGAAAGAAATCAATGTTAAGAGGTTGGTGACCAACAATACATAACTCAATATTAGAAAAGGTTTCAGCAAAATACGGAGTGAATCCTACATCATTGAAGTTATTAGGAGGATTCGATCAAAATGTTTATGAATGTAAGGCTAAAGGTAACAACTTTATATTAAAAATTCTATCAGGAACTAAATATGATATTTCTTCAGTAAAGCAAGAGTTAGCATGGATGAATTATTTAGCTGATCATGGGTTAAACATTTCTTTACCAGTGCGGTCTGTAAAAGGTAAGATCATTGAAGAAATGAAATGGGAAAGTGAGTATTATATCGTCGTGGCTTTCGAGAAGGCGCATGGTTCAGTTCTTGCTGATCTTCATTTAGCTGATTTATTGACCGTAAAGAAATGGGGAGAAGCTATGGGGAGGATGCATCATGTTGCTAAATTATATCCTACCTCTAGAAATAGCCTTGTTATTAATAAAGAATGGAACAATAACAGTATTTTTACGGAATACCCACCAATTGAGAACAAAGTATTGGATAAGTGGCAAACATATATAGCTGAGTTACAATTGTTAGATAAAGATATCAATAGCTATGGAACGATACATAATGATTTTCATCATCATAACTTTCATGTGCATGCTGGTGAGATTATCTTATTTGATTTTGGAGATATTGAGAAAAATTGGTTTGCATATGATATCGCAATTTCGTTATATCACGCAGTAAAAACTATTCCTTCATCTGAACAAATAAGAAGAAGAGATTTTACTTTACGTTTTTATGATACGTTTATGTCAGGGTATACGAATGAAAATTTGCTTGATAAATATTGGCTTGCAAAAATACCTTACTTTCTCGATTACAGACAAATTTATTCATATGTATATACTTCAAAATATATGAACATCGATCATTCGAATGAGAAAGTAAACAAGGTTCTTAAAAGAATGAAATACAATATTGAACACGATATACCATTCATAGATTTCAACTTACATATTGGCTAAAAAATATAGGCTTGCAAGAAAATTGATAAACGAAGGGTAAGGGGTGATATGATGCAAAGCTTAAGTGATAACGAGGTAAATAATGATAACATAGAAACCACTCGCCTATACTTGAGGAAAATAACTCATAACGATATGGAATCACTGTATAAAATCGTCAAGCAAAACGAAGTTGGAATGTGGTTAGCCAGGGGAGAGGGGATGTCCCGTGAAGAGACAAAAAACTACGTGGAAAATATAGTAAGCCATTGGAATCTATATGGCTTTGGTGTGTGGGCAGTTATACATAAAGAAACCGACAAGCTTATCGGCCATTGTGGTTTAAGATATATAGACGATACAGAAGATGTTGAAATACTCTACCTCATTAATCAACAGTATTGGGGTAATGGTTATGCAACAGAGGCAGCTAATGTAGCAATAGGTTTTGCTTTTAAGAATTTAAGGATTGAAAAATTGTTTGCTAGAGTTAGAACAAAGAATAAGAGGTCGATGAATGTATTAGAAAAAATTGGATTTACGTTCCTCATAAATAAAGACTACAATGGTCGTACACTATCATACTTCGAGTTGAATTCTACTAGAGGGGTATAAATAAACTAAATGTGAGCAATATTTAGTCAACATAATGACCTAATATTGCTCATTTTAATAGATCGATTGGAAAACATTGTGAGTAAAAAAATATAGAATATAAATAAAGTTTGTTATAAGATAATATTATAAAAATGATAACGTTTACATAAAGAGATAAAAGGGTAGGTGAGTAAATGTAGCAAAAAACAAATAAGACAACTCTACTTGTAGGCATAATAATGTTAACGTTTACAATTTTTTGTTAAATAAATATAAATAAGGTGGGGGAGATAGCACATGTTTAAAAGAAATAGTAAAACTCTTCGTTCAATAGCGGTGTTTTTTCTTATAGTCTGTTTAACTTTTACAAGTTTTATTGGGATAGATAAAGGTATAGCAGCAGGTGAATCCGTTCAAGTTTGGCTTACAACCCCTGATGAAACTAAATTACTTGAGCAACAAGAAGATATTACGTTTTCACGAGATAGCTCATCCGCAAATATTCATATTGATGAAAATATTGAATACCAAGAAATGGATGGATTTGGGGCTGCAGTTTCAGGCTCTTCAGCGTATTTGTTGAACCAATTAAATGAAAGTGATAAGGAACAAATTTTAAATGATTTATTTAGTGAAAAGGGTATTGATTTAAGCTTTGTGCGTCAAACAATTGGTGCGTCGGATTTTAATCTAAAAAGCTATACGTACGATGATATGCCTGAAGGTGAAATAGATCCAACCTTAAGTCATTTTACAATTGACGAAGATCGAATCGATGTCATTCCTGTTCTGCAACAAATTAAAAGTATTAATCCACAATTGAAAATTTTAGGTACACCATGGAGTGCACCAGCGTGGATGAAAGA
Source organism: Nanhaiella sioensis (assembly GCF_046557775.1). Classification (NCBI taxonomy): domain Bacteria; kingdom Bacillati; phylum Bacillota; class Bacilli; order Caryophanales; family Bacillaceae; genus Nanhaiella; species Nanhaiella sioensis. The sequence goes on along the minus strand of NZ_JBKAEG010000001.1, from coordinate 1,545,381 downwards.
GAGTGGTACATTAAATGGGGGGAGCTTGGATCCTCAACATTTTCAGTCTTATGCGGATTATTTTGTGAAATATCTTCAAGCGTATGAAAGTGAAGGGTTACCAATTTATGCTGTGACAGTGCAAAATGAACCTCATCATGAAACAACCAGCTATCCAAGTATGTATATGGATGCAAATCAACAAATTGATTTCGTGAAAAATTATCTAGGTCCTACCTTTAACGCAGAAGGAATGGATACAAAGATTATTGCCTGGGATCACAATTGGAATGAATTTGATTATCCAATTCAAGTGTTAAATGATGAAGAGGCTAATTCTTATGTAGCAGGAAGTGCATTCCATTGTTATGCAGGTGCACCAGAGTCACAATCTGCAGTGTTTGATGCACACCCAGATAAAGGAATTTGGTTTACTGAATGTTCTGGTGGGGAATGGGCAACTGATTTTGGTGATAATTTAAAATGGAATATGTCTAATATTGTAATAGGTGCAACGCGCAATTGGGCAAAATCAGTCTTATTATGGAACTTAGCACTAGACGAAAATTTTGGTCCGATAAATGGTGGATGTGTTGACTGTCGTGGCGTTGTTACAGTAAATCAAGGTACTGGAGATATTGTTAAGAACGTAGAGTATTACGTGCTTGGACATATTAGTAAGTTTGTAAAGCCAGGGGCAAAGAGAATAGAGTCTAATGAAAATACGGAAATAGAGAATGTTGTATTCAAAAATCGAGACGGTTCAAAAGTATTACTCGCAATGAATAGTACAAATGAACAAAAAACGTTTAAAGTAAGATGGGGAACACAAGCGTTTGAGTATTCACTTCCTGCTGGGGCAGTAGCTACCTTTACATGGAACGGTGAACAGGAAGGAGATAGTGGATTATTCGAACTTAACCCGTATCAACAAATGGAAGCTGAGAACTTTTCTTCAATGGAAGGTGTTGCAACTGAATCAGCAAATGATATCGGTGGCGGCTTAGTAGTTGGACAAATTGATAATGATGATTATGTAGTATTTAAAAATGTTAATTTTGATGATGGCGCCCAACTTGTCAAGGCAAGGGTTGCTACAGAAGCTGATGGAGGACAAATAGAGTTTCGATTAGGAAGTCCAACAGGCACATTGATTAGTACAATAGATATTCCGAATACAGGTGGCTGGCAATCATGGATAACTAGTTCTGCCCAAGTTGAAAATGCAATTGGTGTACATGATTTGTATATTGTGTTTAAAGGTGGCTCAAATGGTATTGGTAACTTTAACTGGTTTGAATTTTCAGCAACGAATGAAATTACAAACGAAGTTAATGCATTTGAAAGAATTGAAGCTGAAAACTATGATACATTGTTCGGTATTCAAACTGAAGGAGCTAATGATGCTGGTTATGGTTTAAACGTTGGGCATACAGATGACGGGGACTATATCGGATTTAAAAATGTTAACTTTGGTAGTGGAGCAATATCTGTTGAAGCGAGAGTAGCTACAGATGGCGATGGTGGAGAACTTGAATTTAGATTAGATAGCCCAACTGGGCCTGTCATTAGTACTATAGATGTTGAAAAAACGGGTGGCTGGCAATCATGGGTGACAAGATCAGCAAAAGTTTTAGGGGCAGATGGTGTTCATGACCTATATGTTGTGTTCAAAAGTGAAACTGGTGGTATAGGTAACCTAAACTGGTTTACATTTTCGGATGCCATACAGGACAATCCTGCAATAAATGCTTTTGAACAAATTGAAGCTGAAAACTATGATACACAGTACGGTGTACAAACTGAAAATTCTAGTGACGTTGGTGGAGGCCTGAACGTTGGTCATACTGATAACGGTGATTATATAGGCTACAACAATGTTGACTTTGGTGAGGGAGCTGTAGCTGTTGAAGCGAGGGTAGCAACTGACTCTGAAGGTGGGATGATTGAGCTTCATTTAGATAGTCCTACTGGAGATTTAATTGGAACAATTAATATTACGAAAACAGGCGGTTGGCAGTCGTGGGTAACTGAATCAGCTGAAATATCTGGCGCAAAAGGTGTCCATGATGTATATCTTGTATTTAAGAGTGAAGCTGGAGGCATAGGTAACGTAAATTGGCTTAAGTTTATTAATTCAGCTCAGCAGCTTCAGCAGCATATTGAAGCGTTCAAATCTGATTCGAATCAAATGGAACAATTATCAGCAATGATCGTAAACAGTGTCATGCTAGGTGAAGTCGATGGAGAAGAAGTGAAAATCTTACTTCAAGAAGCTTTTTTAGCTGAAGAAACTGCTAATGAAACGGTTATCCATGTTCGAAATATTACTGAGCATATTGAAAGAGATTTAGAGCGTATGGCAGGAGAGCTTGATAAAAAGAATTTTGACAGTGAAAAATATATTAGTAAGATAGCAAAAGAGTTAGAAAAGCTGATTAACAAAACATCCTAATATCTTTTAAATTAATCATTGTAGCCACTTTATTATTGGGATAATAAAGTGGCTACTCTTATAGTTTAGGCGGATTTGTTATTAATAGATGCTACAGAACAAATCGTTCAAGACCCTAGGTAATAACACTGGTAAAGCAGAGAATGCACTAACAGAGAAAAAATAATATCGAATTAAAGCTGAAAAACATTCAAAGGAGTCTATTTCGTAAAGTCATCGAAATAAAAACGTCATTGGCGACTTCTGTTAAGTGTGAAAAGTATGGTACTAGACAAATGAGCTTTGTATGGATTAAGGCCCTTTTAAATAAAGCTTGCCGATCTACACTCACTCAAATAGCTATTTTATCAAATCATAATAAAGTTGTTTAGAAAAAAATCTTTTCTCTTGCAATTCTACCTATTGGTAGGTAAAATATGCATAAGCAAGTGATATTGATCTAGTATTGGTCAAATAAAAACAACAGGAGGAATGCAAGATGTTCAAAGATAAAGTGGTAATCATTACAGGTGGTGGCTCAGGAATTGGAAAGACAACGGCTAAGAGGTTTATCGATGAAGGTGCGAAAGTAGTCATAAATGGAAGAAGAGAAAGTATCTTAACAGAAGCAGCGAAAGAACTTGATCCTACAGGTGAAAACATTGCATATGTGGCAGGAGATATAAGTGTTAAATCTACATCAGAAAAATTAGTTGCAAAAGCAGTTAAAGAATTTGGGGGTGTGGATGTATTAGTTGCTAATACGGGAATCTTCAACCCAACTAGTTTTTTAGATCACACAGAAGATGATTTGAACAGTTATATTGATGTGATCGTTAAAGGGACCTTCTATCCTGCACAGGTAGTTATCCCTGAAATGAAAAAACGTGGGGGGGGCGCAATCGTCAATACTGGTTCAATGTGGGCAATTCAGTCAGTTGAAGCGACACCATCTACTGCATATTCAGCAGCAATGGCAGGTAGACACGCACTTACTAAAAACTTAGCTGTAGAATTTGCTAAGGATAACATTCGTGTGAATGCAGTTGCACCAGCTGTTGTAGAAACACCAATTTACAACACATTTATGTCTGAAGAACAAGTTTCTAAAACATTACCTACCTTTAATGAATTTCATCCAATAGGAAGAAATGGTCAGCCTGAGGATGTAGCTGAGGCAATCCTATACTTAGCTAGTGATCGTGCATCATGGGTGACTGGTGTAATTATGCCTTTAGATGGTGGGGCGACAACAAGGTTAAGATAGAATGTGATGTTATGCTAGTGACTTAATACTAAATTTTGTTACACATATATAAAAGATAGATTATTCTTGATAAAGTGTATGTAACCATATGAAAAGTCATAAATTTGAGCCGCTTTATTTTGTTAACTAGAATAAAGTGGCTAGTTTAATAGTCATCATTTCCATCAGTGTATTTAATAAAGAATTCAGGTAATAGAAGTTTAATATTCACTTTACGTCTTTGCCATTCTATAAGCAGTATTTATGAATAAATATTCTTATAATTTCAAATTATAGGTAAATTATATTATCTTTTCATTTCCATTCTACTATTGTTACAAAAGGGGTTTTAAACGATCATTTAATAGAAGCAGAAATGTCACGAATACTAGTTGAATAAGTAATGTTTATTAGTTATAAATATATTAATCTAGGTGAAAGCAACTTTAATTAAATGTGAACAATTTTATTAATTAGTAAAGTTGAATTGGACTATTGCAGCAGTGAGCAAGCATGAAAAGGACTATGTTTTGAGAGAGAGGAAAGAATTATGACTTACGACTTTACAAAAATGTCACAAAAACAAGCGGAGGATATAGCGTTCAATTGGCACTATGATGGTGATTATTCCTTTTATGACATGGAAGCAGACCAAGAAGATTTAGCTGAGTTTTTAGATGCAAACAAACGAAGAGATTATTATTATGTAGTTAAAAGAAAAAATGAAATTATTGGGTTTATGAGTTTTATCGAAACTGCTACGTCTATAGTCGATATAGGGTTGGGAATGAAGCCAGAATTAACTGGGCATGGTTTAGGTTTAGATTTCTTGAGAGCGGGTCTGAACTATGCTAAAACAAAATATAAACCGCAAAAAATAACTCTTTCAGTTGCTATATTTAATAAACGGGCAATTAAGGTCTATAAGAAGGCAGGCTTTGTAGAGGGGAGGGCTTTTATGCAAAATACAAATGGTGGGTTATTTGAATTTATTTCCATGGAATATGATTGTTCATCGAGTAACTAAGGAGGTATTTGTGCACCCCTTAGTTAAGCTATTTCAGTTTATTTTAAGGCGTTAAGCTCATTTGACGATTCGCTTAGTTTACTATCTTCGATATATACAACACGATCACATAAATCTAACATACGCTGATCATGCGTAACCATAATGGCAGATTTGCCTCTTGATTTTAATTCATCAGCAAGCATTTGTACGACAACTCTTCCTCGTTCAGAGTCTAGGCAAGACTTTAATAGAACACATTACATATTACTTGGATTGGGTGGAGGATAATTTTTATTTCATACATACAACAACGCTAAGGTTCACATTTTAGAAAATGGAATAGGGGGATACGCATGTTTATTGTCAATGTTGAAGGTGCTATTAATAAAGATGGAAAGTGGTTAATGATTCGTCGAAGTATGAAAGAAGAGCATGCAGGTGGTGAGCTCTCTTTAGTTGGTGGAAAGGTTGAAAGAGAAGGACATTGTACAGATATTTTAGAAAAAACTCTAATGCGAGAAATATTCGAAGAAGTTGGAGTTCAAGTTACAATTCTTGGGTATGTAAACAGCTCGTCGTTTGTTACCGATCTTGGAGAGCATGTAGTAGATATCGTATTTCTTTGTGAATATGAATCTGGCAAGCCATTTGCAAAAAGCCCTGATGAAGTAGACGAGGTAATGTGGTTGACTACGGAACAAGTTATGAATCATGAGGGCTTACCAGATTATTTAGTAGAAAATATTACGCTAGCTGATTCCAAGCTGCGATCGTCGAAGGTTAACCGAAGTTTTTGTTGACCATTTTTTTAGGTGGAATAATCTCTACCTGAATCGATTTATAAGTTCAAACTCATGTAATTAACTTATATGTGGAAAGTACATCGAAGTTGTTTTAAAAGGCTGTTTACGCATTAATTGTTGCTTACACAACTAGCGTTGTTCGTGGCATCTTTTCATCTGTACAACGATGAAGAACAATGTATAACCACTTTTTATGGTATGATTTGGTAACAATAACACAGTTTACGAGAATAGTCTTTGAAAAAAATAATAGCTTACTATAGGTAGCAAGGCTCTATTTAGGGAGGAGAATATAGTTGAATCCAGCTGTTATCGCATTGGATCTTGATGGAACATTACTTAATAATGAAAAACACATTACTAATAGAAACTTACAAGCTGTGCTTAATTGCTATAACAATGGTAAAAAAATTATTATAGCTACAGCACGACCTCCACGTTCAGTCAAAGACTTTTTACCAACCGTGCTACGAGAAGTATCATCATTTGTTTATTACAATGGTGCTCTTGTTGTTGATCACTTATCACATTTTGAAGAACATATATCTATATCGAAGAAAATAACAGCAAGGGTCTTTGACTATTGCTTAGACTACGATCAAAATTGTTCGGTTAGTGTTGAAGTACGAGACAAATGGTTTGCAAATGAAGAAATATGTGATGCTTCAATATTCAATGTTAAGTATCGTCCACGTATTTTACCAGTTGAGCAATTAAAAGAGTTTGAAGCAACAAAGCTGTTACTTACAGGTTTCAATGATGCTAAGAAGCTACAGGAACTGTTCGGAGAGTATGTTAAATTAATCGTAACAGACAATGGTAAGCTCATTCAAATAATGAATAAAAATGTATCAAAGAAAACTGGGATACTAAGATTATGTAATCATTTTGGTGTCAAACAATCAGATGTCATTGTTTTTGGAGATGATTATAATGATTTGGACATGTTTAATATGAATGGATACGCTATTGCAATGGCAAATGCTGTCCAAGAACTTAAAGAGATGGCCGACGAGGTAACGGATACTAATGACAATGACGGAGTTGCAAAAATATTGGAGAGAATGGTAAGGTAGAAGGAATTATTTGGAAAGTTTTAAGGGCTGATTTCTTCTACTGTTGGATAAACATTAAATGTGTAAGTTTTAGATTGATTGGAGGTATTTATGTGAGACAAAGACAAATCATAGCATTAGGTGGGGGTGGTTTCTCTATGGAACCTGACAATCCCCTGTTGGATCAGTACATATTAAAGCAATCTATAAAACCAAAGCCTAGCATTTGCTTTATTCCAACTGCTAGTGGGGATGCAGAAGATTATATAGAGAGATTTTATCAGTTTTTTCATAAGCAAAATTGTAACCCATCCCATTTATCTTTATTTAAGCCACAAACAAGGGATTTAGAGAGATTTTTATTGAAGAAAGATATCGTTTACGTGGGTGGGGGGAGTACTAAAAACTTATTAGTATTATGGAAAGAGTGGGGGCTCGACCTCATCTTGAGAAAAGCTTGGAACAAAGGAATTATATTAGCTGGTATTAGTGCTGGTGCAATATGTTGGTTTGAAGAAGGTGTCACAGATTCGTTTGGAGAAGGGCTAGAGTCTATAAAATGTTTAGGTTTTTTACAAGGAAGCCATTGTCCTCACTACGATGGAGAAATAGATCGGAGACCAGCGTATCACAGATTAATTAATAGTGGAGACATACAAGACGGTATTGCTGCAGATGACGGAGTTGCCATTCATTTTATTGAACAAAAGGTAAATAAAATTATTAGCTCAAGGCCAAATGCAAAGGCTTATCAAGTCTCTTTAAGTAATCACAATATAGAGGAAGAGTTACAGACATATTTTTTAGGCTCTTAAAAAATAGCTGTAAAAATACTTATCTATCTTAGTTAAACTCTCACAATGCTTAAAGAGTTAAATAGAATAGTAGTATATATTCTTTGTTTACACAAAATCATTAAAGATACAGTATCAAAATCTTGTAAACCTTGACTCTATCTCTCATTTGTATATTGCAAATTTAATGTAAAAGTAGTTGTTTCTTACTATGTTAGTAAATATGGGAGGATTAATAATGAAGAGGTTTGTTGTTTTTGTAATAGTAATAATTGGATCATTTTTTGCAACTTCATGCGGTTTTACTTCTACGACAGAAAATACTAATTTTGCAACTAAAGCAGAAAGTGCTGAAAAAGAAACTGCGACAGAAAATGATGAAGTAGAAACTATAACAAAAAATGATGAAAAAGAAACTATAACAGAAAATGTAAACAAAGAAGAGTCCAGGGAAAATATTATAAAAGAAGAAATACATGAAATAAAGGAGGACAAAGCCAAGAAACTTGAGGTTTTGTTATATTATGGTGCAGGTTATTTAACTGTTTCTAATGGTGCAAAAGGTTGGGCAGAAGGAACATTTAAATATGAAGATGTAGAAGTTAAGCCAGATGTTTCATATGATTTAATTATGGACAAAGGAACAATAACAGTAAAACAACCTGACAAAGCTTCAATTATAGATGATTTTAACGATTTTTCTGGTAGTCAAAATAATAGATGGGATATTCATTTGACAGATAAAATTCCTATGGACCTTAATATTAATGCGGGGGCAACATACACAGAGTTAGATTTACGAGGTTTACAATTAAACAATTTAAATATCAATTCTGCAATTGGTGAACTAACTATTGACTTAAGTGGTGACTGGGAAAAAAGTTTTGACGTTACTCTTAAAAAAGCTATGGGAAGTACAAAAATATATTTACCTTCTGATGTAGGAGTTAAAATTAACTCTAATAAAGGATTTCAATCAACAAATTTTAAAAGACTATTCTCAAATACAGATGACTTTTACGTAAATAATGCTTATGAAAATGCGGATGTTATTGTTAATATTAATACAATTCTCACTACTGGAGATATAGAGTTTATAGTTAAGTAGGAAGAAGATATAGTAAATTGATCTTATCATGTATGAATGTTTTTATATCTATTAAAAGTAATTGGTTCTAGCCGAGAATCCATTGCCATTTATCGTTATAGATCCCAAAAGGTCTCTGTGTACGATCAAAGCCAACTTGTCATTGTTTGTATACTACAAAGTAACATAAGTTGATAGTATTACGCGAGCATTATGTTCATTTAAGGAGGATGTCACGGGTTCATTGAAGGGGTAGAATCTATTGAATGTCTAGTTTTTTTTGAGCTTATGCCCCCATTTTGTCGGTGAGAGAGATCGAGCATAACATAAGTTAATTGGTCAGGGGGCATACAAGTGGGGATTGTGAGAAATGTGAAAGTATATTATAATCCTGAGCGTAAATCATTCAACCATTTGTGTGCTATGCTTTAAAATCCTCTCTTTATTTTCATGTAACCATAAGAACATTTTTTTATTTGCGTTAAACAAGGTAGGTATATTCATAAAAAACGCCATAAAAATTGTTTGTATGGATAACATCACTAATGCAACAGACTTTCTTTCTACTTCACTTAAAGGATTTACTGTATGATAACTTGCAAACAAGTTTTTGATAAAATCAAACCACTTTTCCCTCAAAGCTTCATCAGAAAATACTTCGTTCAATACACTTGTAGAGCAGTAGCAAATATCGAATAACCTAACATTATGCTCAACGATATCAAAATCTACAAAACCAGCAAGTCTATCCTTTTGAATAATTACATTAAAAATATGTGCATCCCTATGTATTAATTGCTGTGGTAAATCATGTATCACATTTTTTAAATCGACCTGGAGAGTATGATATATACTTGTTAAATCTTGATTTTCTTCATTATCTAATATTTCTTGAACAGCCCAATCAAATACTTGGTTGTACAGGTTCTTTTTCGGGAATTGTAAATCATTACTTACTTGTTTTAGTACTTGATGTAATTGAGCTAGGTTACTTCCAAGTAGTTCAGGTATAGATGTATTTTTTACTGTATCAATTGCTTTAAATGTTAGGCCATCAAGGTAGTTGTAAATACAATAAACAACATCATCAGAACAGTAATAATATTCTCCTCCATTTGTTTTTATGGGTAGATGTACCTTGAAATCTTGTTTATCTATACGTAACAATAGCTTTATTTCACTTATCGCTTTTTCTAGGCTTTCTTTTTGCTTTAATACATATCGTTCTCCATTATTAGAAGTTATAAGAGTAGCTCTTTCTGATAGTTTTGCTGAATTTGAAATCTCAATTCCCCAATTGGATGACAAATCCCTAAGATGCTTTATAGACATGATCTCACCTCAAAAGTTAGTAGGAGATGTTCAAAAATGCATGTTAAATTTTAACGAATATGCATTGAGTGAGAGGTAGTAATGGGACTTAGTCAGTATGCTTTATTTGTCTCGAATGTACAAAGTCACGAGATTTCTCTTTGTTGAACATATACCCCATGCTTGTATTTTCTATTATTGAGCCAATTTCTCCTGCTAATATTTGTATGATAATTAGTTAAGATAAAATCAAGTATTAATATCCATGAGATTGCTTGTTATCCTAACAGGATTTAAGAAATTATTATTGAATAGTAATGTTGGGTAGGTGATTATATGACCAAAAAAATAATATTAGACAAGATGGTTCCAAAAGATTGGGAACAAGTGAAGGGCATATATCAAGAGGGTATAAATACTGGCAATGCCACATTCGAAGATGAAGCTCCAATGTATGAGGAGTGGGATCGTAATCATCTAAAAGAATGTCGGTTTATTGCACGGGATGGTGACGAGGTTTTAGGTTGGGCTGCGTTAAGTTCAGTTTCCAGTAGATGTGTGTATAATGGTGTTGCAGAAATAAGTGTATATGTAAGTAGTGCTAGCCAAGGAAGAGGGATTGGATCGAAACTGATGGATATGCTCATTAAATCGAGTGAAGAGGAAGGAATTTGGACATTACAAGCGGGAATCTTTCCTGAGAACGCTTCGAGTCTTGCATTACACAAAAAAGCGGGCTTTCGAGAAATTGGTATACAAAAGCATATTGGCAAAATGCAAGGTAGGTGGCGTGATGTCATTTTATTAGAAAGAAGAAGTCGCAAAGTAGGAGTTTGATAGTATTGTAAGCTCACAATACTATTGCAGGAGGATAAAGAATAATTGGACAAATTAATTCATGAAGCTCTTAAGCACTATACGATAGCTAAACAAACAGTAATTGTTGAAAAAGAACTACATCATAACAGTTGGCATAGTGATCTTCATTATAAAATAGTTGTTGGTAGAAAAAGATATTCTGCAAGGTTTATTAACAAAAGTCGTTCTCCTCATCATGCCTTTGGTTTATTAAATGAGACTATTATGATTGAGCAGATTCGTTTTTGTAACTATCTTGTTGATAATCAAATTCCATTTATGCGAGTTAAACCAACTTCAAAAAATGAACCATTTATATCTCTCAAATGTGATAATAACCTATTGTTGTTTATTTTGTTTGAATGGATTGAAGGTATACATATCACTCATTGTAATGAATATTTTGCAGGTAAATTTGGAAGGGTGGCAAGACGTATTCATGATGTATCAAGTGACTTTCATAGTGATGAGTTAATAAAAAAATCACACTTGCATGGTTATAGGGAGTTTATAAACAAAATTCGTGAAAATATTGCTACAGCATATATTTCAGTAAAGCATCTACAGATGATAGAAGATTATGTCATGCTAATTGAACATCACATTGAAAGATCAACGATAGGGAACTATAAATTTATTGTACAGTCGGATTTAAATCCGTTAAATATACTTTGGGATGAGCAAAGAAGTGTAAAAGGCATCGTTGATTTTGAATCAATTGGGTATGTAGATAGAGTGGAAGGTTTAGCTTGGCTCGTTAAGTGGTATTCAAGAACTGACGGAGTGCATTCTCATAAGATGTCATCTAATGTAGCAGCAGCTTTTATAGAAGGCTATCGAGCAACGGATATACTAGATGATAAAGACTTTGAGCGGTTAAGGTCTTTAATATGGTTATCAGGTTGTATAAATTGGAATTTCACTAAGAAAACTATAAATATACTAAATCGCGATCCAAATTTACTAGAAGACCATTTACAAATATATATAAAACGTGGAGAAGGTTTATTAGCTTTACTCAATTGAGCTGATATGACCGACTATTAAGAGGCGCTTATCGAGATTCTTTTATCATAACGTTTATAGAAGCTCCTTATCAGATATTGAAGACAGTTTTATAGTTATTTTTCAAGTATATTTAATGAATCATGGCAGAGTTAACAGTCTGTAGACATGTTAATACATTTTATTGATGGTGGAGAAGGAACAAGGGTTAGTCACAACGAAAATATAGAAAACAACTATGACTAGGAGAGAGGTTAAATGAATCCGATATTATTAGATTTTCCAACAGAATTTACTACTGAAAGATTACTAATACGAATGCCAAAACCGGGTGATGGGGAAGCTGTATATCAAGCTGTTACTGCTTCGTTACCTGAATTACAGCCTTGGTTGCCATTCGCACAAAAGGAACAATCCCAACAGCAAACAGAAATTAATATTAGAGAAGCACATGTGAATTTTTTGAAAAGAGATGATTTACGCCTCCTTGTTTTCTTGAAAGATTCTGGACAGCTTGTTGCTTCCTCCGGATTACATAGAATCGATTGGTCTATTCCAAAGTTTGAAATAGGATACTGGGTTGATTCACGTTTCACTGGTAAGGGTTATATGACGGAAGCAGTACAAGGAATTACTGATTTCGCTAAAGATGAATTGAAAGCGAGAAGAATTGAAATACGCTGTGATTCGAGAAATGTAAAAAGTAGAGCAATTCCAGAGCGCTTAGATTATACTTTAGAAGGAATTTTGAAAAATGAGGCTGTAGCTATTAATTCCAATGAGTTGAGAGATACTTGTATATACGCTAAGGTGTTCTAAAAGTCGAAAGACCGATAAAAGCTTGATATTGACCCGAAAAAAGTTCAAATTGACCCAATAAAATCAACATTTGACCCGATAACCGCATAATTTGACCGATAAACATCTGAATTTGACCCAATAAAACGGTGTAATCTTATATTTGCACTAAATGTTGACATAGTACGGTCTAGTATGTTATTTAATTAATGGGTTAGCACTCAATTAGTTTGAGTGCTAAATGTATGAACAGTATGTTTTACATATATTAAAAATTAAAGTAGGATTGTACTGAAAGGAGAGGTTTATATGACTGTAAAGCAGTTTGAAGCAGAATCGAAAAGGTTATTAGAGATGATGATTAACTCCATCTATTCACAAAAGGAAATCTTTTTAAGAGAATTAATTTCCAATGCGAGTGATGCGATTGACAAAATTTATTATAAAGCATTATCAGATGATACGATTACTTTTGAAAAAGATAATTACTATATGAAGGTAGTCATTGATAAAGAAAATAGAATATTGAAGCTTTCTGATACTGGTATTGGTATGACGAAAGAGGAGCTAGAAAATAACCTAGGGGTTATTGCGAAGAGCGGTACGTTAGCGTTTAAAAAAGAAACTGAAATTAAAGATGGCCATGATATTATAGGTCAATTTGGTGTAGGGTTTTATTCAGCATTTATGGTAGCTGACGTTGTCACTGTTATTACGAAGCCATTAGGTAGTGAAGAAGCATACAAATGGGAATCTCATGGGGCAGATGGATATACGATTGAGCCTTACGAAAAAGATGAAGTAGGAACAGATATTATTTTAACAATCAAAGAGAATACAGAAGATGAAACGTATGATGAATACTTAGAAGAGTTTCGATTAAAATCTATTATTAAAAAATACTCCGATTTCATCCGTTACCCAATAAAGATGGACGTTACGGAACAAAGACCTAAAGAAGGTAGCGAAGACGAATTTGAAGATGTACAAGAAGAACAAACGCTTAACAGTATGGTTCCGATTTGGAGAAAGAATAAAAGTGAGCTAACAGACGAAGATTACGAGAATTTTTATGCTGAAAAACATTACGGCTTTGATAAGCCGCTAAAACATATACATATTAGTGTTGATGGTGCGGTGAGATATAATTCGATTTTATTCATCCCACAACAAACACCATATGACTATTATACAAAAGAATTTGAAAAGGGCTTAGAGCTTTATTCCAATGGTGTTTTAATTATGGAAAAATGCTCAGATTTGCTGCCTGATCATTTTAGTTTTGTAAAAGGGATGGTCGACTCTGAAGATCTATCTTTAAATATTTCTAGAGAGATTTTACAGCATGATCGTCAACTAAAGCTTATTGCAAAAAATATCAAGAAAAAAATAAAAAGCCAATTATTAAATTTACTAAAGGACGACCGAGAAAAATATGAAGAGTTTTATCAATCTTTTGGTAGACAATTAAAATATGGTGTGTATAGTGAGTACGGCACACATAAGGAAGAATTGCAGGACCTTATCATGTTCTATTCTTCAAAAGAGAAGAAGATGGTAACACTAGATGAGTATGTGTCAAGAATGCCAGAAGATCAGAAATATATTTATTATGCTGCTGGAGAAACACACGACAGAATTGAAAAACTACCACAGACAGAGATGGTACTAGATAAAGGTTATGAAATTTTATATTTCACTGACGATATAGATGAGTTTGCTATTAGAATGTTAATGAATTACAAAGAAAAGGAATTTAAGTCTATTTCAAGTGGTGACTTAGGAATTGATTCTGATGACAAGCAAAACGAGGATAATAAAGAGGAGGAAAGCAATAAAGACCTCTTCGAATATATGAAAAATATATTATCAAGCAAAGTGAAGGATGTTAGAGTATCAAAACGATTAAAGACGCACCCTGTATGCTTATCAACTGATGGTGAAGTAAGTATAGAAATGGAAAAAGTCCTTAATGCAATGCCTGATAACCAAAATATTAAAGCTGATAAAGTGTTAGAGATTAATATTAACCATGGTGTGTTCCAATCATTAAAGAGTGCTTTTGAAACAGATAAGGAAAAAGTAGACTTATACACAAACCTGTTGTATAACCAAGCGCTTCTAATTGAAGGGCTGCCGATCAATGATCCTGTAGAGTTTACGAATGATATGTGTAAAATCATGGTATAACAAATGCTTGCTCCCTTTACTCGTATTGTAAAGGGAGTCTTTCATTTAGAGAAAGGGTTATTGAACATGACAATGCTGTTCAGAATAGGAGCTAACAAATGACTTCAATATGTTTAATAAGACATGGAGAAACCGATTGGAACAAAGAAGGCATACTTCAAGGGACAAATGATACACCACTAAATAGTAATGGTATTTTACAAGCTCACCAGTGTAGTGAGTTTTTGAAAAACTCCCAGTGGGACATACTGGCTACAAGCCCATTACAAAGAGCAAAACAAACAGCACAAATAATAAATAACAACCACAACATTTCACTTATTGAAGTGAAAAAGTTTATGGAAAGGCATTACGGAGATGCAGAAGGGATGACTGTTGAAGAAAGAAATACTAAATTCCCAGATCAAAAATATAGAGATCAAGAAGCATGGACCGATTTACAAAAACGCTCCATGGAAGGACTTTATGAATTACATGAAAGGTTTACGAATCAAAAAATATTACTTGTTTCTCATGGTGCAGTCATCAATGCCATTTTAGCTACATTGTCTAATGGCAAGATTGGAACTGGAAAAACGGTTTTAAGAAACACATGTATGAGTCACCTACATTTTGATGGCAAATGGAGCATAGAGAATTATAATGTTGTTTCACACCTTTCTCAGTATAACGACCAAGAAAACATAGTTCATTACTGAACAATTTTTACACATGAAATATGCGAATATCCAACTACATAAGTTTGTGCTAATTTTTAAAACGTTTAGCGTAATGTCTAAGCGTTTTCTTTTTTTGAAAAATTTGTTGCTCTATTTAATTAGAAAGGTGATTTCATGGATAGATTGTTTTAGCATGGATTGGTGCTTCTAGTTCATAGATATGAGCACGTATACACTTAGCGTTCGCGGCACCCTTTCTACTATTAAATATATTGAGTTCTCATAAAGCTCATCGTATTTCCCACTTTTAGTAAGGCTGTTTTCGCATTGATTGTTGCTTTTCGTTCAAAGATATAAGCACGTAAACATATTGCGTTCGTGGCATCTTTTCTACTTAAACAATTATTGAGCACTCCTAAAAACTGTCCATTTTTAATAAAAATAGCAACAAGTTTAGGAAAAGAGCCTTAAGTAAAAATAGTAACAAAGCATACGAAAAAAAACTCTGTAAAATAACAACCCACATGAAAATAGTGTGATTTTTTGAATTAAAAAAATAAAATCAACCAAAATAAATAAGAAAGTAACTTCAATAATACAGAAGGAGTGAATCGACTAATGATGAAACGTAACAAAATTAACGCAATGGTTGCAGTTCTTGTGTTATTTGCTCTACTAGCTGGACCTGTAAGTACAAACGCGAACAGTAAACATAAGGCTCATACGGATTGTTACACCAAATCGGTAGTAAATTTTAAATTTGACCTACGTAAACTCTGGATAGACCATACTGTCTGGACGAGAAATTATATCATTAGTGCTATTGCTGAATTAGAAGACAAAGAAACAGTACTTACTAGATTGCTTCAAAATCAAGCCGATATTGGTAATACTATAAAACCATATTACGGAGAAGATGCTGGTGAACAGTTAACAAAACTACTTACTGAACATATTGAAATAGCAGGAGAAATTATTGATGCTGCAAAGAGAGAAGATAAAGAGGCGTTGGAAGAATCCACTAAAGAATGGTATAGAAATGCTGATGATTTAGCAGTTTTTCTAAGTAAAGCAAATCCGAACTGGAAAGAGGAAGAATTAAAAGAATCTCTGTATGAACATTTGAAATTAACAGCCGACGAGGTTGTCTCAAGGTTAAAAAAGGATTGGGAGTCTGATATAGCTGCTTTTGATGCAGGAGAAAAACATATCATCATGCTTGCAGATGTGCTTGCTAAAGGGATTATTAAACAATTTCCTGATCAGTTTAACTCCGGACATTAATATTTGCCAACAAAAGATGAAGTGTGGTGTCTCAATTCGTGAGACACCACTTTATTTTAGATAAGACATGAAAATTAGTGGCATTTTTTATGAAAAGAGTACTGGCTGAAGAAAGGGTTCCATTGGGTTAGTTATTTCATTGATTAGCCATGAATACGATTTGTGCACAAATTAGTATAGCCAAGAAGTTATCTTGATCTGAAAAGTCTGTGGTTAAATCTTAACAACATACTTATCATCAGCTCGTAATGCTTCATGCCATTTCTCTTCTAAGTCTTTAATCCTGTTAGCGTATTTATTTAAATCATTGTAGTCCAATACAATTTCCTCTTCAGGCTTTATTTTCTCCAATATTTGAAAAGAAAAGTTGTCTTTACCATATAAATCCCATTCTTTTTGTAAATCCTTATTAAAATGAGTTTTAAACTTTAGTTCAAATTGATGGCGGTTAATGATCTTAGCTAAATCCATACTGCTTCCAACATACATTTTGCTGTTTACAAGGTTCGTTATCGTGTATACACCCATCAAAGTATGGGTTTGTTTATATTCTCTTTTCAATTGCTTTTTGTCCATATGAAGACCTCCTTCAATATAAGGTTATAGTTTTGCTGACCAGCTAAGTAAGCAAGAAGAAAAGGTACTTGCTCATATAAATCTTAGTTTAAATTGACGTAATTTATGTCAAATATAACACAGACATAAAATATGTCAAATATAAATGTATGAAGAAATTGTAAAAATTACTTGAAGTTGACTTTGAAATCTTATACGATTACAATCGAAAAAAATTAAGATGAGGTGAATCATGTGTATCAGAGGCTATTAAACTCAAAAACCGTATTAGAATACTTAGTTGTTCGTAACGAGCAATCCTACACCCAAATAGGAAAGCAATTAAATATTACACCTCAACAATTTTCTGACTGGATTAAACTACGTAGACCTATACCAAATGAAAGGTTAAAAAGTTTATGTGACTATTTTGCAGTTCCTGCTGATGTATTAGTCAATGAGAAAAAGTTTGCAAAACCTCTTGATCCAATAACGAAAATTGACGTGGAAATGCTTGAGGTAAATAAAGCAACTAAGGAAGAGGATTCTATAATTTTGAAGGAGAAATTAATTGAGCTTCAAAAGGAAAAAGCGAAGCAGGTCAGAATTCTCCGTTTAACGACTATGTTAAATGCTGACAATGATCAGTTAAATGCAGTAATTGATACTTTTTTGGACCAACTAGAAAATATTGAAGAAAGCGAAATAAATCTTTTTTTAGAAAAAATTCGTGTATAGAGCTGTCAGAAATCCTATCATAAGAAAATAGACGGTGTTAGTTCTAGTAGAAATTTTAAAACAAATATGAGAAAATAAAGAAAAATAGGAAAATACATACTCGAGAGGTGGGAAAGTGTTTATTTCTGTCACTAGACTTCATCTGAGGGGTAAAAGAATGTTACCTATCTTCTTTTTTTATACATACAAATCAACAAGACAAGTAAAAAAAGCTGATGGGTTGCTGCATTCTTCATTGCATCAAGAAGGATGGGATACTTTTTGGACATTAACTGTTTGGGAAAACGAAGGTGCTATGAAAAACTATAGAAATGCAGGAAGTCATCTAAAAGCCATGAAAATCTCAAGGAAAATTGCAGACGAATTAGAAAAGGTGAATTGGGAAAATGATAGCATTCCAGCTTGGGAGAAATGTATAGAGCGACTTCATCAGCATTATGGCAGGCTTTGAATGAATACAAATGTGAAGGAGCTTATAAAAAGGGTGATTATAATAAAGCTCATCCCATCTAGCACCATGGATAAATGAAGGATAGTAATTTCCTAAGGATATTTTCGCAATGAGAAAAGAAGCCTGAAACACCTTTATATCCATAAAAAGGTATTCCGGCAAGAGGTGAAATCTTGTTAGCAGAATTATTTTGAATTTTTTTAATAAAGGATGAAAAGTAAATTAGAGAAAACGAAATTTAATTGTAAAATCTATAAGAGGTGATGATGTGTTTCCAGAATTAGCAACTGATAGATTAATTTTAAGAGAAATTACAGAAGCGGACGCTGAAGGAATATATGCTTGCTTTTCTAATGACGATGTCACACGGTATTATGGGCAGGAATCGTTAGTGAGTATAGAGCAAGCAAAAAATATAGTAAACTTCTTTGCAAATAATTATAAAGAAAAAAGGGGGGTTAGGTGGGGGATACAAATAAAGGGCACTGATGGAATCATTGGGACAATCGGCTTTAATGCTTGGTTACCTAAATACAAAAGGGCTGAAATAGGTTTTGAAATTAATCCAGCTTATTGGCGGCAAGGGTATGCATCAGAGGCCATTAGGAAAATTATTACCTATGGATTCGATTCACTTGATCTAACTAGAATAGGCGCAGTTGTATTCCTTGAAAATGATGCCTCTAATAATCTATTAACAAAGCTTGGGTTTCAAAAAGAAGGCGTTTTAAGAAATAATATATATCAGAATGGTAGACCTTATGATACATATGTTTACTCGATGATAAAATGAGTGGATTCGTTTCAACTAATGTACCAGAACAAGTTAAATGTTAGCTCTGGTACATTTTGTTTGTGTGGAAAACTTGCTAATAAGTAATAATGTTATCCTAAGTTAAACCGTGTGAATGCATAAGTACAATTCGCCATCCATCGGGATCTTCAATAGTAATCCCCTTTTCCTGCCAGTATGGGTTTTCTGGTTCAACCTCATGATACCCCATTAAGTCCAACTTCGTTTTTATTTCTGTAATTTCATTAATATCAGGTATATAAAAGACGAGCAAATTATCCTTTGTTGGAGCAGGACATGGACTCCCTTCAACATGTCTAGTAAATTCTAAATGGTATTCTACTCCAGGTAAGCCAAACATCACACCATCGTACCCGTCATGGTTTTGAAAGCTTCCTATTCTTGTTAACCCTAAGCCTTCTTCATAAAATGTAATGACTTCTTCAAAGTTGTCCGTAGGTCTTGCTATTCTGAACTGAACACAATTTTTCATGTGAATTTCCCCGTTTCATATATTAGTCTTTCCTATAGACTAGTATATCTAGGTTAATCCAATTTATCATTGCTCAAAAGTAGTAATATTTTTTCGTACTTTGGTTGTACACATACTGTTTTGACTACTAATATTCATAGGTGGCAGTCTCAAAAAAAATCACCTTAAAGTATGCAATGAGGGAGGAAGCTTATGTTAAGGAAAAATCTCCAGAACTAGTTCTTACAGTCAGCTCATGCTCTCCACTACCGATGGTTCCCACGACCGCATTACGTTTATTTTTATCATATGTAAGTCCTTGTAAGCGAATATTTGCATCGCCAGAAGAACTTTTAAAATCAACTTTAAGCGATTCTGGTTGATTATCAGATATAATTGAAACATCACCACTATTTGACTCTACGGTTGTTTTACCTTTAAGCTCATTTGTGATTAATTTAATATCTCCAGAAGATGTTTTACTGTTTGTAAACATGGCTGTTACATATCGTGTGTTAATGTATCCACTTGATGAACGTACATTAAATTTTGAAGCTTCCGTATTCATAATATGAATATCGCCACTAGATGTTTCAACAGATAAAGTGTCTTTTACTATGATTTTATTAGCGTTAATATTTCCTGAATCTGAAATAAATGTAACTGTATTAGCTGATATATCTTCAATATCTGCATCGGCTGACGATGAGTCAATATCAATTGAATCGAAGTGTTTCTGAGGAACTGTTATTTTTAAAATAGACAGATCAATGATTATACCAATGTGAGATGTTTTTTTTGATCGTAATGCAATATTTAATTCTTTATCATTGACCTCTGTATCAAGTATGAAATTATCTGCTAATTTGCTGTTTACTTGTCCTGTTAGCTCTACTGTGATCTCATTGTCATTTGAACATATGAACCTTACGTTATTAGAACAAGAATTTATTTTTATTCGAATTATATCGTCACTTATAAATGATTTTTTCTCAGACAATTCAACCATGTCATCTTTTATTTTCTTATCAATGGTGGAAACTGACGCTTTAACAAACCTCTTCCATAAAATTGATGCTCCATATGAGATTTTATTCATACACTCACTCCTCAAAAAATACTTTAATATATTGAAAATTAAGAATTTTATATTGGTAACCATTCTAACAATATTTCGGTGTAGACTGTGCTAGGACTTATTTTCATATTGTTTATATTAATTATAACAAATTTAACTAATAATGGGGATTTCTATATGGTGTGTCAAGTATAGAAACTCATCCGATACATGTATAATAATGATATTTGGTCATATTGCCACACGTTGTCCTACTTTCCAACAAAGTTCTTTTACAGTCGTAAAAGCGTGTCTTAAAGTCCAAAACTGATGTAATACTGTCGGAAAACCGTGATGTACAGTCCGAAACCGATGCTATACTGTCAGAAAAATATGTTTTACTTATCCGAAACCAATGTAATACAGTCTAAAAACATGTTTTACTGTCCAAAATCGGAGTTATACTGTCGAAAAAACGTGTTATACTGTCAGAAAACCGTGATGTACTGTTCGACTATCATCTTTATAGGAAATATACTTCAATTAAGATATCAAACAGCTGATTAAAAAATTTCATTTCTTAGTAGGGGGAGTTTCTAATGAGTGACCACATTAACTATAAAATTTGGACTGTTTGTATGATACAAGATGGGAACAAGGTGTTACTATTGGATAGGCAGCATGATAGCTTTAAAGGATTTATACCTCCCGGTGGAAAGGTTGAATTTCCTGAGAGTATAGTTAATAGTGCTATAAGGGAAGTCAAGGAGGAAACTGGCCTTGTTGTACATAACCTTGAGTTCAAAGGTTTATATGAATATGTTAATGTGGATAAAAAAGATAGATATATGATATTTAATTATTTTACGAATGATTTCTCAGGTGAATTACTACAAGAATCTCGGGAAGGTCGTCCTGTTTGGGTAGATATACAGGAAGCATACAATCTTCCTATGCAAGACTCAATAAGGAGAAGGTTTCCTCTGTTCTTTGAAGAGGGTACGTTTGAAATACAAGTAGAATGGGACAATGAAAGTGATAAAGAGGGTATTGTTAGTATTAAGAAAACGTAAAACCTTTCAGAGTAATTCAAGGAGTGCACAATAAAATGCTAAAGCGTAAATATGCAGATCGCTCTAATTGGAAGCGTATTGTGAAAAGTGGGTATTCTCAAGCTTATCTTTATACTAAAGACTTTAAAGGTCATATATCTTTACTAACAATTGATAAAGTTACTGAGCCATTAAATGTTAGTTATGGAACGCAAAATGTCTGTATAGTTGATGAGGGCTATAATTGGCTTCAACAATTCCCGCTAAATAAACATCATTCAGTTACTACTATGTTTAATGAAAAAGGTGAAGTTGTTCAATGGTATATAGATATTTGTAACAAGAATGGTGTAGAAAATAATATTCCTTATATGGATGATTTATTTTTAGATTTAATTGTATTACCATCTGGAGCAATTTTTCAGCAAGATGCTGATGAATTAGAAGATGCGCGATTAAAAGGATTAATAGATGAAACTTTATACGATAAGGCTTGGGAAGAAGCGAAACGAATTCATCAACAACTTGAAGAAGGCTCTTTCAAGCTACTTCATTTGTCAGTAGCTCATAAACATTTGCTTAAAAATTGTGATGGATGGTGCACTTAACCAATAGATTCGATGATAAAAAAGGAAGGAAGGTTAATTATGTGGGGAAAAGAAGTTGACATTTCGCCTCCATACGATTTTAATAGAGTGTTGGGACGTTTATCACTAGATCCATTAAATCAAGTTGATGTAGAGGCAAAAACGGTAAAGATACCACTTTATATTGATGATGAACGAACTATCGCTACGGTGAGAAGTATTGGTACTATCAACCATCCAAGCTTTATATTAAGTGGTGAACAAAGTGCGCTTCAAGATGAAGTAATGAAGATTATAAATCACTTATTTCAGTGGAATGTTCCTCTAAAAAAAATCTCAGATCACTTTAAACAAACTAATTTAAATAAGTTATTTGAGGAACATCGTGGAACACCTCTTGTTCTTGATTTTAATTTATACGGCTGTTTAATGAAATGTATTATTCATCAGCAGTTAAATTTAAAATTTGCATTTACGCTAACTGAGCGTTTTGTGAAAACATTTGGAAGTGAAGTAGATGGTGTTTGGTTTTACCCATCACCGGAACAAATTGCAGAACTTTCATATGACATGCTGAGAGAATTACAATTTAGTCAGCGGAAGGCTGAATATGTTATAGATACATCGAGATTAATTTCTGAGGGAAAGCTAAACTTAGATGAACTAAGCAACATGCCGGATGAAGATGTTATTTCATCTCTTGTGAAAATCCGTGGGATCGGTCCGTGGACAGCACAAAATGTATTATTATTTGGATTAGGTAGGAAAAATCTTTTTCCAAAAGCAGATATAGGTATTCAAAATGCACTAAAAAAATATTTTTCACTGGATGATAAGCCCACTAAAGACGAAATGGATGAATTAAGTGAGAAGTGGGCTCCATACTTAAGCTATGCTTCATTGTATTTATGGCGTAGTATTGAAAATTCTTAGGAGTTGTGACAATGAAACAGAAACGACAAAACCGCTCAAGGCAACAAAATCGAAATAGACAGCAAAAACAAGATACATCAATTACCCTTACAAAGGGTCAGCAATTCCCGTTAACGATCAAACGACTTGGCATTAATGGTGAAGGTGTAGGGTATTTCAAAAAACAAGTTGTTTTCGTACCAGGAGCCTTACCTGGAGAAGAAATCTTAGCCGAAGCATCGGTTATTCATTCTAAATATGCAGAAGCTATTATTAGAAGAATTCGCATTAAATCACCACACCGTGTTAAGGCACCATGTCCTTTATATGTTAAATGTGGTGGTTGTCAATTAATGCACCTTGACTATAATGAGCAGTTAAAACAAAAGCGTGATATCGTAGTACAGGCATTTGAACGTTATGGAAAAGTACCTGTTGAAAAAATTCAAATTAAAGAAACCATCGGTATGGAAGACCCATGGAATTACAGAAACAAAAGCCAATTCCAACTAGGTATGCAAAAGCAAAATGTTATTGCCGGGTTGTATGGCTTGAATTCACATCAACTTGTGAGCATCAATAACTGTATGATTCAGCATGAAGCAACAACCAAAGTGACAAATGTCATTAAACGCATATTACAAGACATGCAAATACCAATTTACAATGAAAAATCACGCTCAGGAGATATTAGAACAATTGTAACCAGGGTTGGTTTTAAAACAGAGGAAGTACAGGTTGTGCTTGTAACGAGAACGGATAAGCTACCTCGCAAAGAGCAGCTAATCAAAGAAATTACAAACCGTTTGCCAGAAGTAAAGTCCATAATGCAAAACATTAACGGTCAAAAAACGTCGCTCATTTTCGGAGAAAAAACAGTTCATATACATGGTAATGAAGTCATACAAGAAACACTCGGTGACTTATCATTTGAGTTATCGGCGAGAACGTTTTTTCAGCTAAACCCTATCCAAACGGTAAAGCTATATGAAGAAGTGAAAAAAGCAGCCGCATTATCTGGTAAAGAAAAAATTGTTGATGCATACTGTGGTGTAGGAACGATTGGTCTATGGTTGGCTGAGGGTGCAGCAGAAATTCGTGGTATGGATGTCATTGCGGAATCTATTGAAGACGCAAATAAAAATGCTAAAAAACACGGCTACAAAAACGCTACTTACGTCCAAGGAAAAGCCGAAGAACTGCTACCGAAATGGGTCAAAGAAGGCTGGAAACCAGATACAATTGTTGTCGATCCACCAAGGTCAGGCTGTGATGATGCGTTATTACAAACAATTCAAAAGGTTAAACCGAAAAAAGTGATCTATGTTTCTTGTAACCCATCAACATTAGCTAAAGATATTGAAAAGCTAAATAGACTTTATAAAATAAAATATATTCAACCAGTTGATATGTTCCCACATACGGGGCATGTAGAGGCAGTCGCAGTCTTGGAGTTGAATAAATAGTAAAAGTAAGAAGGCATCAAAAAGTAAAAGCAGCTTGCAAAAGCTGCTTTTACTTTTAATCATAATATTCCAGAGGCTTGTATACATCCTCACATTGTTTCATTAATCAAGTCGTAAACTATCTATTATTTTGGAGCAGTGAGTGTCGGTATATATATCAGCTCCACCTAGTTTGTCAATCCATTTTGGAACGGTCGCGTCATTACAAGATTTGATCATCTCATCATAATAAACATCCATGAGGTGCCAAGGGTTCTCAAAGCCGACATTTTGCCCAATTGCATTAAGGTCAGTGGTTTTCAGAGCATTTTCTGCATTTTTCTGTACATCATTCATGTAGTCAATTTGAGTTTGTACATCCTCACGGGTACCTAAGCGCGTAACATGACCAGCAACTAATGTGTCAAAGTCATATTCCATTATTTTAGCGTGTGCTTCTATGTACCCTGGGATGTCTTCAGAAAGAGCTAAATAACGAAAAGGTACCCAGCCTGGAAAAATGATATCCACAGCCATTAAAACTTTTTGATCTGGTACATAAATAAATATGTTACCTCTTTGGTGATTATCCCCCATATAATCTAATAGAAGTTCCTTGTTACCAAGCTTTAACTTCTTCTGACTACCTTTAAAAGGTTTTGTAGGGATTGGACGGTTAGGATCTTGACGTTTCTCTAATATTTTTGCTGTTTCTTCATGCGCAAAAATCTCTACATCATCAGGAAACAAAGATGCGGCACCAATATGATCTTTGTGTGCATGAGTATAAATGAGATATTTTATCGGTTCATCCGTTACTTCTTTAATCGCATTTAAATACTTCTCTCCTAGCGATTGTGGTGCATCTACCGCTATTACACCTTTGCCAGTAGTGAGGAACATCGTCGTGAAAATACCATCCATTACTGCATAAATTCCATCTCCTATTTCCTCGACTAAATACCCTTTATCCATGGGAATAGCTGGTCCTTTTGCATTTTCAGGAAGTGGAGCTACTTGGCTGTCTTCTTCTAATTCACTACTACTATTTGTTTTAATTATCATGTCATTTCTTTCAGTTTCCTGCTCGTATCCCATAACACTTTGAGCGTAATATGTTGTTTGTAATAGTGTAAGTGCCATAATACAAACTACAATCAATTTTTTTGAAATCCGTCGTTTTTGTGACATGTTTTACACCCTTTCTTTGAATTGAATTAGGTACGTGAAAAAAGACTAATTTCACTGTCTTTATTATGCGAATTTATTTTTTTATTATGCTCAAGATGTTCGAGTCAAACGAACAAAAAAGTGTTCATTTTGTTAATTAGGAACACCTTATATAACTATACACGAGGTTCTCATAATGTAGACTTATAAACGATTAGTAGAAATGAAATCACATATGTCCAAAAAAGAGAATTGTCCTACAACAATTGAAAATGCTGAGATCTCAACATTCTGATGTATCCATAGCAAATTAATAGACTGTTGAAGAGCTTAACATACATCTTTTCTTATTTACTCAGGCAATTGAAATAATAGATTTTTCATCAATAGGAGTGTATTGAGTTTTTGATTTCTGTAAAACAAGCACATGGAAGGATTAAAAGGGCTAGAGAAGCTATTTGATAAAGAAACCTTACTTTGGAATAAAAGGCTCATTCCGTAAACTTTGTTGTTATTTTATACAAAATTACGATAGTAAAAAGAAGCCTTATAAGATTATCATCATGATAAAAGAAGAGATGCTACGAAACCATAGTTGTATCGGTGTTTATTTATTAGTATGAAATAGAACAATCAATTCGATTACTTATCATAATCTTTCTTCCTTTGAAACTCCTATATATTAAATGGACAACTCCACATAGAATACACATGAATATGAGATAATATTTTTAAGATGCCCAATTGGCTTATGTATGAGGGGAGAGTGATGATCATGCCTACAATTCTTGTCGTTGAAGATGACAATGATATTCGCGAACTAATTAGCGAATTTCTATTATCACAGCAGTATCATGTGAAATTGGCAAGTGACGGCCTTGAAGGGTTTACAATGTTTCAGCAATATGAAGACATAGACCTTATTATTATGGATATTATGATGCCGAATATGGATGGGTTTCAATTTTGTCAACTTATAAGACAACAGTCTGAAGTTCCGATAATTATGCTTACTGCTTTAGAAGACGATGTTGAGCAAATTAAAGGTTTTGAGTTAGGTATTGACGATTATATTACAAAACCCTTTTCTTTTAACATTCTTATTAAGAGAGTAGAAGCCATACTTAGAAGAAATAAACGAACAAAGGTTAAATCAAGCACACAGCTCATATATGAAAACTTAATTCTTGATTTACAATCCTACCAAGCTTATGAAGAAAATGGTTTGGTGAACCTCACGAAAAAGGAATTTGAATTGCTTCAACTGTTAATGGAGAATAAAGGAAAGGTGATTACGAGAGAAATGATGATTGATAAATTATGGGGATATGATTTTTATGCAGATACAAGAGTCATTGATACCCATATTAAGAATCTCCGAAAAAAAATAAACGGTGACTACATTAAAACAGTTGTGGGACTAGGATATAAGATAAATGAGTAAATTTTTTAGTCAAATGAAACATAAAGGTATTGTTTTCAAAATCTTTGTTATAACAACGCTATTACTATTAAGTGCTTCTTTAATGATTTACTTTTCAATTTATTTTTTCCTTCCAGGATATTATAAGGATTATAAATTGAATCGATTAGAAATTGCAATGTCCGATTTAATTAAAGAGACTGAAGGTAAGACTTTACCAGAGTTCTTTGAAGCTTCACAACAATATCAGGATGAAAATAATGCAATGGTATACTTAATAGATACGAAAAGCGATTATGGTTTGGTTACAGCTCCAAAAGATTATCTTAGCCAAAAATTATTAGAAACAAATGAATTAGAGAAGTCAATTTCTTTGAAAGAAAGAGATTATATTATTAAAATTTCTCAAACCTTGCAGCCTGTTGATGAAGCTCAAAGTGCTATATTAAGGTTTTTTCCTTATGTAATCATTGTCATTTTTCTCATTTCGATTTTAGGAGCTATGTTTTATGCAAGAATTTTATCCAAGCCTTTACTAGAACTTAACTCAGTAGGGAAAAAAATGGCGAAATTAGATTTCTCAACTAAAAGTGAGTATAAAGCAGAGGATGAAATTGGTGAACTAGCAGAAACCTTAAATAATATGTCATCTAGGTTACAAAGGACAATAGATGATCTTCATATTGCAAATGAATTATTAACAAAAGACATCGAACATGTAAAAAGTATTGAAGCAGAAAGAAAAGATCTATTTGCGGCAATTTCACATGAATTAAAAACCCCGATCACGATCGTAAAAGGTCAACTAGAAGGGATGCTTCATCGTATAGGAATATATAAAGATCGCGATAGTTACTTGAAACGAAGCTTGAACGTGATGGGGGACCTTGAGGGTCTTGTTAAAGAAATTTTGAATCTTTCTAAAATCGAAAATGAAGGGTTTAATCCATCTTTAACTGACGTGAATATATCTAGAACTTTACAGGATATTGTTTATTCTTTTTCCTATTTTTCATCTGACAAAAAATTAAATGTAAGTCTAGAAATTGATCCTGATATAATCGTTCAAACGGATAAAAACCTTTTAGAAAAAGGGCTAAGAAATGTTATTCATAATGCGATGATGTATTCTCCTAATGAAGCAGAAATTCAAATTTCTTGTCAGAAGGAAGGTACAAATATTAACGTAGCTGTATTTAATTCAGGTGTGTTCATTGAAGAAGACCACTTAAAAACAATCTTTGAGCCATTTAATAGATTGGAAAAGTCAAGGAATCGTAATTCTGGTGGTACAGGTATTGGATTGTATCTTGTAAAACGAGTTTTTAATATTATCCATGTACAATATGAATTAAAAAATGTGAAGAATGGCGTATTATTTACGATTAATATTCCAGTATAACCAAATATGTATTGTGGTTTAGTTGGTATAAGTAGCATTTCTAATTATAATATCCATAGGAGAAATCTCGGTTCATTGCTCCTATGGACATTTGTATATTAAATCAACTTGGTTACTTTAGTTTTCTTCAATAGGCTCTCCTGTTTCTGGATCAACTTGGATCAGTTTATATTCTTCTTCAATAGGGCCTAATTCATCATTTAAAAGATTCATGAGTTTTTCTGGAACATCATCTTTAGACATTTGTATTCCTCCTTCAACCTCAACCCACAATCGTTCAACAATTTCTGAAGGCTTTGTTAATAATTCGTCTGTCTCAGCGTCAAAGATTTCACCTGTATTGATATCTGTTTTAAGTGTTTTTAACTTGTGCAAATAGTCTTTTGTTTCAGGGTCTTGTACAAAGTGGAGTCCTGTTTTGTCGTCTTCATAAACTTCTAAAAGTTGATAGTTATGCTCATCTATAGAATTAGTAGCCTCTATTTCATTCCATAGATCTTGAGGAATATCTTTAATAGCTATTTGGGTTCCCCCTTCGAACTCAGTACCATATTGTAATAATTTTTCTTCCGTTGTTAAGTTTTCGTCTTCAGTTAAATATACTCCTGAAGCTCCTAATCCTGTAGTTAATAGACCACCTGCAATTGCTAAAGATAAAAATTTCATATTAGTATTCTCTCCTTTTGAAAATTTTTCTTACAAGTGTATTAAAACATTTCAATATGAATTTCATGTGTAATTCATGTGTGGGTTAAGTGTGCATTTTATTGAGAACTGTACAAAGTTTATCGAAGTTTTATTATGACTGGTATAAAGGTATATAGCTTATCGATTTATCCGACTCTTACTGAACGAATCGAGCTAAAAAGATAAGTCTAAACCTTTCATACTATCGAGTAAACACTTCTTTCTTCCATGCACATACAATAATTTGAACAAGTTTAATACGTGATGCAAGGAATCGCATTATAGTTTCGATCAGGTGTATATATCAGCATGAAGAAGTGACTGCTTGAAGAGTTTATAAAAAATCATTCATTATTTTGGATACTTTTTTGGACTAGTATCATAAATAATGATGATGGATTGTATACAGATAATGAGTTAAGTAACTTCAATAAGTGATAGTATTCCTTATTTTGAAGTTACTTTTTGTTTGTTTTTTATGTGGTTTGTCTCAAGCAATCTTGTTAACTTTGAGGAGAAAATTAGTGGTTTATTATAATTGCGTATTTTACGAACTTGCTAGTAAAAACAGAGCGGTAACTTCCTATTAAAAATCTTTGCTGAATTGATTAGATGTTAATGTCATAAGGTTTTCAAACTGCATGTATAGGATTCAAATATACACCTTCACTTCTAGATCTGTTTTTCCGTTGTAACACCTTCTACCGTAGATCATAAAATAATAGCAACAATGTGCTCTAAACGGAGGTGAAAGCATGCAAATTAGCCTTTGTATGATTGTAAAGAATGAAGAGGAAGTATTAGATAATTGTTTATCTTCTATAGCCGAATTAATGGATGAAATTATAATTGTTGATACTGGATCATCTGATAGAACGAAGGAAATAGCAATGAAATATACTGATAAAATTTATGACTTTGAATGGATAGATGACTTCTCAAAGGCTCGAAATTACTCCTTCTCAAAAGCTACGAAAGATTATATTATGTGGCTTGATGCTGATGATATTGTACCTAATGAAAGTCAACTTAAAATTGCTGAAATAAAGAAAAACCTGTTGGAGCTTAACCCTGATGCGATCATGATGCCTTACCAATATAGCTTTGACTCAGAGGGAAGACCGATCTTAACAATCTATCGTAATCGGATAGTGAAGAAGGAATGTAATTTTAAATGGCATGGATATGTTCATGAGGAAATTCAAGTTTCAGGTAAAGTATTTAAAGCAAATATTATTATTCAGCATAAAAAAGTTCGAACAAAATCAGATCGCAACATAAAAATATACGAAAAAGTCATTGCAGAAAAGAAAACGTTACCTCCGAGGGATGTGCTTCATTATGCAAATGAATGCTTAGATCATCAACAATTTGATCAAGCCATTGAATTATTCGTCTCCTTTTTAGCCACAGAAAATCAGGCTAAAGATTTTCGTAACTATGCATGTTGGAAGCTTGCGGATACTTATATTAGTCTAAAAGATTATGAAAAGGCAATTGAGTATTGTTTAACATCTTTTACAATTGATTCTCCGAGAGCAGAAATGTGTTGTAGATTAGCATATTGTTTTCAAATAAAAAACGAAATAACTCAGGCGATAAGCTGGTATAAAATAGCTACTAATCTTGATATCCCAGAATTAGAGGATCGTGTAACAATCTTTCAGGAACCTTGTTACACATGGCTTCCTCACCTTGAGTTGTGTAGCTGCTATATTCATTTAAAGGATTATCAAAACGCGAAATTGCATAACGACTTGGCAGCAAACTATATACCTGACAGTTCTGTAGTAAAGGAGTATAATCAGTTTTTTCATAAAATAACTAATCATAATAATTGAATATTTGTTGATGAATACAGATGTGTACTTTGCCTGTTTGCGCAATGGAGAAATAAATATGTACTCACTGTATAGTTTTGTGACACTTTTTTTTCTATAAAATGATAATATCCGCCTAATACATCATTTTTCTGTTGTCATTTAGTAAGGCTATTTTCTCATTAACTGTTGTTTTTTCATATTAAGAGGTAGACACGTATACAACTAGAGTTCATGACACCTTTTTTTCTCAAAAGACTATAAAAAACATTTAATACACATCAATTATTCAAATGTAAATA
The DNA here is from genome assembly GCF_046557775.1 of Nanhaiella sioensis. Classification (NCBI taxonomy): domain Bacteria; kingdom Bacillati; phylum Bacillota; class Bacilli; order Caryophanales; family Bacillaceae; genus Nanhaiella; species Nanhaiella sioensis. The sequence goes on along the minus strand of NZ_JBKAEG010000001.1, from coordinate 1,514,003 downwards.
AAAAAGCAACAAAGTGTCCGAAAAGAGCCTTTACTTTAGAATGGAATATCGTTGTGTTTCATTTTCTGTAATGTAAGATATTAAGCCTCTCACAATTAGCCGGCATCAGTTAATTGTAGGAGGCTTCTTATTAGTTTAATTATTCTATGGTGGTACAGTTGTACAAAAACCTTTTTCAACAATACGCCATGGTTCCATGATAATAAGAAGGTAATACTTAATGTGTTTTTTAGTAGAAAAAAAATGATAAATAAATAGTTATAATTTCAAAGTATTACAAAAAATACAATAAATATAATTCATTAGAACTATTTTTTGTTATTAAAATGCAGAAAACTCTAAAAACTAATATATTTGAACTATTTAAAAACTTTAGAATACTATTGTATAATAGCGATTGCAGACGACAATTTTCTTCAATTATTACCATTTGTACATAACTAAAAATAAGTTTTAGAGAAAAAGAGAGGGGAATGCATATGAAAAAGAAGCTAGTTTCAGCTGTTTCAGCAACAGCACTAACACTGTCTTTACTTACACCTTCTTTGAGTGGGGCTCAAGTGAGCGCAGCTTCGAAAGATTGGAATGCTGAGAGATATGGTGATGTTTTAGATATCGGAGCAAAATTACGAGCACAAGCTGAGGATGAAGGCTTTTTAAAAAAGGCTAGAGAAGAAATTGCTGCTCAAGTTGATAACATTAATTTAAACGGTGAGGAAGTAGATGCAGAAAATTCTTCTGAAGGTACTTTTTCATTTGATGGTGGTACTAAATATTTCCTAAACCAAGATTTACAATTGAAAACATTTACTCTCCGCAGTGTCGGCGAAAATGTAGAAGTATGGGTTGCAGATGACCTTTCTTTCCCAGAGGGAGACCCAAGACCAGCTCACGTAGTTACTCAGGAACAAGTTGATAAATTACGAGACGAATTTGATAATAATATTTATCCAGTAGAAACAGAGTTTTTCGGACAATCAGACTTTTTAACTGGAGAGCAAGCTCAATTACCAGCAATTCTTGATTTACCTGAAGATTATTATCTATCTGAAGAAGGTAAAAACATCATGTTAGTGGATAACATCGTTGATGAAAACTTCAATGATCCAGACTATCCATTTTTTACTGCAGGGTTTTATTATTCTCTATTTGAAACATATATTGACCGTAATATTATAACAATTGATACGTTAGATTGGGAAAATAGATTAGATGGTTTCCTAGGAACGGTTGCGCATGAATATCAACATTTAATTCATGATGATAATGATAGTGATGAAGAGAACTGGATCAATGAGGGTATGTCTGATTATGCAGAGTACTTAACTGGTTATGGTCATCCGATGGGTCATGTTAATTATTTCTTAGATCACCCAGAAAATTCACTTGTAGAGTGGGATGAGTTTCTAGCAGCTGGCATGGCTCCAGAAACGTTAGCAGATTACGGTCAAGCGTATTTACTACAGCTTTACTTAAGTGAACAATTTGGACAAGAGTTTATTCAAGAGTTAATCAAAGATGAAGATAATGGTATAGAAAGTGTAAACAACCAATTGTCAGCATTTAATACAGGTATTGATTTTCCTGAACTATTTAGTAGATTTAACACAGCATTAGTTATTGATAGCGCCCAACCAGGTGATGGAATCTATGAATTTGAAAGCATTGATCTACAGGTGAACTTTGAATCTGCAGCTGCTTTCGAAAAGGATGGTGTTCCAGCGTGGGGAGGAAACTTCAAAGTTATTGAATTAGATGATAAGATTCGTACAATTAACTTTGATGGAATTGATTTCCTTCCGATTCCTTGGGAAGTAGCTCAAGATCCATTAGGGTCAGGTAATGAAGTATTATGGGCAAGCGAAGGTGATGAAGCAGATAATTTTATCGTTTTAGAAGCTGACCTTAGCAATGTAAACGAAGCAACGTTGCAATTCGATAATTATATTGATATTGAAGAACAATGGGACTTTGGGATTGTACAAGTTTCAACTGATGGTGGCGAAAATTGGACAAGCCTAGCAAATGAAAATACTCGTTCGGATATCGTAACAGAAGGTTATCCAAAGATTAAAGAAAATCTTCCAGGATTTACTGGGCATTATGATGATTGGCAAAAAGAAACATTTGATCTTTCTGATTACGCTGGTCAAGAGATTTTAGTTGCTTTCCGCTATATGACTGACTGGGGATACAATGATTCAGGTTGGTTCATTGATAATATCGAAATACCAGAAATCGACTATGTTCATGATGGAAACTCATTAGATGGTTTAAAATCAATCAATGAAGTAAAAGGACAATATGTTGATTATGCTGTAACGTTCATTAATGAAAGAGCTGTTGGTAAAGATGGCAAGAATAAAAAGTATAAAGTTGTCAATGTAGAACCATTTAATGTAAATGACGAAGATGCATTAGAATTACGTCAATTATTTAAAGACGGTAAAAACTATATGATCATCTGGTATGCACCACCTGCTGGTACAAAAGGTTTCGTTGATTTCACATACGAAATTATTACGAAAAGTGATTCAAAAAAAGACAAAAACGGTAACTAGAGTTTGTACCATGTAAATAAAAAGAACTAAGCGCAACGCTTAGTTCTTTTTGTTTTTATCAAGGTTATGTTCTTCTATACATACCAACTAAAGTGTATAGGATTTTCTTACCTTTACATCTATATCAATCATTATATAAAGCCTTTGACATACATCGAACAAAAACGAGCAAGAAACAAGGAAAGGTAAAGGAAGGAATACTTAGGGTAACTGGAATATGTCGATCAAGTACAAATAGTCAATTGAGTGTGATCAGAGTTGAAAGATCGTAAAACACCAGTAAGGCGGAAATGAATGCACTTCGCGTAAGCGCTACATATAATATAGGGATGATTAATATAAGTAACGAAATAGCATTTGTTTCAAATCCAATGCCTCTATCCGCTTTTTTTAATATGTAAGACTTGAGAGTTTGGAGAGATTTTGTAGCCTTCTTTATAATATAGTGTGTTGATTTTACAATCCTTGCCGATTTCTACATTATTCCCTTCAACAACATCAATTTCTGCATGAGAAAGATTAATATATTCCCCTTTAATAAACTTGCTTACTAGTTTTTTCTTAATTAAGGGGATAGTTTTTCTATCTCGTTCCACAATTATTTCTTCAGCAATTAACTTATTTATATGACTTTTGGCTGATAGTTTGATGTGAAATTGCTTTGCAAATAACTCTTTTGCAAACACGACTCCTTTACATTTCATTTCGTCTGTTTGAAGTTTTTGATCAATTGTAACACTGCCTGAGCTTACAATCTTTTGTGCTTTTCCATTCATAATATGTAAATTGCCCATATTCTCTATTTCAGCTATTTCAAAATTCCCTTTTATTACACAAGAACCCGCATTTTTTAAGAGATCAGCAACAATTTTTGAGTGAAATGAGCTAGATCCATGTGATGATATTACTTTAACGTTTACATCCTGAAGAATAGTAACAGAACCGCGAATATTTAACTTTTCTAGTTGGGCGTCTAAGTCTTTTAATTTGCCACTCGTAACAGTAAGTTGCTTATCCTTCTGTTCCTTGTTCATAGTTCACACCACCAATGATTTTGTTAATATTTATGTAAATAACTATCTATGTAACTGTAGAATTTATTTTAACATAGTGTACTCATTCTATCGATCGTTCTATAAATTTATGATAATTTTATAAGGCTATTATCTTAAACTTTGTTTTAAAAATGGACAGTAAGATAAGTCTTATAAGATATTATAATTATTAAAAGAAAAGATGCCACGAACCATAGATGTATACGTGTTTAAATTTTAGAACGAAAAGCAACAATAAATGCGAAAACAGCTTTTAATAAAGACCAAAGTATAAAGTATTGATAAGTTTTTCCCTCTCGTCACATTCATAGTCGAATGGACGACTTTCATGAATATTTATAGGAGGAAATCATGCATATTAGGAACTATACTTCAAAGGACGAAGCAGGTTGGGTAAGGTGTAGAGTATTATCATTTTTGGACACAGCTTACTTTGATAATGTAATAAGGGAAAAAGAGACGTACAACAACCCTGTAATTGAACTTGTGGCAGTAAAACAAGGTCAAATTGTTGGATTAATAGACATTGAGTACGAATTGGTGGAAAGGACAGTATGTTCAAGAGGAGTCGGTTTAGGAGGAATGATTTGGCATATAGCTGTTCATCCTGATTTTCGTAGGAACGGTATTGGTAATTTACTATTATGTGAGGCAGAGAAGATAGCGATAGAAAAAGGCTTAAATCGCTTAGAAGCATGGACTAGGGATGACCCTTGGGTGCATAAATGGTACAAAAAAAATCAGTTTATAGATGTAGAATCTTATTTGCATGTGTATATTGATGGTAGTCTAGAAATGAAAGATACATTAACAGCTAAAGTGCCAGCATTACACCTTGTTCAAGCTTTTTCCCATTATAATGGTGATAATAAAGACAATATAAAAGCAAAGTACAAAAGAGTTCATGAATGTACTTGCTTTGAAAAAAATCTTATTGATCATATATAATTAGTAATAAATTTGCAAACATCGTATTACATAATAAAGGAGAACGGGTGATAACAATGAACGGTCAACAAAGGTCAAACATTAAACGAGGGCTTGAAGTAGAGATTGTGTTAAAAAAAGATCAAATGACTGGAGCACTAACTAGAGGTATTGTAAAAGATATTCTAACAAACTCACCTCATCACCCCCATGGTATTAAAGTAAGGTTAATTGATGGTCAAGTTGGTAGGGTGCAGAGAATTTTGTAAAAATAGACTGTTTTCACAGGGATTGTTTTCAACTAATGTATGTGGTAGTTGTTCAACTTAGTAACGATGGAATATCCATAAACCGTCGTCTAGTATAGTATAAATAGCAATAATATATTAAGTTAACTGGATGATACTTCTATACTATTGCAATTTCAACTATTGCTTATAAATCCTGTTTATAAACAATTCCTTCTTCTAAGTATATCTTTAATAGGGTAAGTGCTTCTCCCCAACCTGTTGCACACCCTATACATGCCTTGAGGTCTTTATCCGATTTAGCATAACCAGTCTCTGTGAGGTCAATCAATGTGCCTTCTTTATATGGCTCTAACTTAAGAGTGACTGTAGTGTGTGTTGTTCCTGGTGACCATTGAAAAACAAATTTTTTATTAGGTATACTCTCAACTATTTTTCCACCATCTTCAAGGTTTGCATTTTCAATTCCGAAATTACTCCATTTGAACCGAATATCACCTGTACCATCCGCATTCATATGTAAAGATGTTTGGTCTGTAAACCATGCATTCCAGCCATCAGCAGAAGTAATCGTTTTATATACTACTTCTTTTGGACTTTTAATATATGTTTTATGGTGAATTGTTAACACTGTTCAAGCACTCCCCTCTGTTATTAATCTATAGTATTACATTAACATAAATTGTTAATAAGTTATTCATTTCTTGTGAATCATTACAGTTTTCTCTTTGTTTGTAACAAAAATGAAAGTGTATTGAAATCTACTTTGCTAAGAATTTTGGTAGAATACAGTAACAGCGGTCAGTTTTGGCTATATGGCTTAGCAATAAATACATCGGAGGAATGTCATGACTGTAGAACAACAATTAATTAATAAGTCTTATTACGAGACTTTTATGGGAGATTATCAATCAAGTTATCCTATTCGTGTGCTTGGTGAGCTTTTTGTTAACGAGCAGCAACGTGAACAGCCTGAGTTATCCTTTATTAGGTACGCTCAAGGGGAGGTTTACTACTTAAGTAATGATTACGAAGCAGCCATTTTTAAATGGGAAAAGGTTGAAAATGAGCTTAAACCTTGGGCTCAGAAAAATATTGCAGATGCATACCTTGAATTACAGATGTATGCTGAGGCTGAGCATGTTTATTCTTCAATTATAACAACCTCTAATACACTTACTTCAGAAATTTCTTTAAAGTTACATACTCTTTATATTGACCAAGGAAATACACAGTTAGCGAATAAAGCTATTAGAGATGCTGTTGCATTTAACCCAGATTATTCGAATGTAACGAAGTTAGCTCAAAATTATTTTGAGGAACAAGAAGATTATTTTAGCATGATTGAGCTTGCAAAAAATGAAGCAGTACGATTAGGATCAATCGAGTGGTATAACACTTTAATGATATACATAGATGAAGGTTGGGCAAAATCAATAAACCCCGATCTTTTTAAAGAACCTTTGCTTATTTTGTACCAAATTGATTTATCTCATTTTGAGTCAATGGTCCAATCACTTTGGATGAGCTATAAAGACGAGGAATACTATTTTGCTTGGATTACAGTGATTAATGAGATATTAGTTGGAGAGGATGATGAAGACAACAAACTTCGTAAGTGGGAGAAGTTAAGTGAACTATATAAGAAATCATATATAGATTTTCTGCATGGGCCATATTCAATTAAAGAGTTAGCTAAACTTGTCCCTATCTATTTGCACGTATGGAAACATATTACACCTGATAATGAAGCAATGTTTGTGTCTGCAGCGATCTTATCTTGGAATGAGGTTTTTAATGGTGACATCCCAATTGATATTGCTCGACAATGTGAACAACACGTTTTAACAGATCATCTGTATGAGAACGGACTTGAGGATAGTTTAACTTTATTTGATGACATCTTAACTTGGTCAGACCAACACTCGTTACATGTAGGTAATCGTTTGAAGTGGCTTGTAAACGAACTAACAAGTTTACAAACACAACGTGTGCTAATTGCAAGTGCATTTGAAAATGGGAAAGCTACTTTTATCAATTCCTTGGTAGGGGATCATGTTTTAGCAGAGAACCGATCTACACCTTTTGTCGTATTTAACAATGGAGAGAAGAAGGAAATCAAAGAGGTTTTGGATTCGGCTGTAAAAGAAATTTCAAGTTTAAGTGAATTTCATCAAACGCTTTCTTTTGGTTCGATTGACACGAATACCATCTTTGATTTTAAGCTACCATCAACATTTCTACAACAACATCAAATAACAATGATGAATACGCCAGGCTTCTTAAGTCATAACCAAATGTTGTTGAAATATCTACCACTTGCAGATTCATTAATTTTTGTTCTTGATAGTAGCAACATTTTGACAGAAAAAGAGGTGGAATTGTTAATTAAGCTACAAGAAAGGAATCCATCTTTACCTGTGCATTTTGTTTCAATGACAGTAGAAAGGGATTATTATAAGGATATTCATGAAGAAACGATAGCGGATACTAAGGCTATCATTCACAAGTATTTCCCCAATGCTCGAATTTTCTCATACACGAAACATGAAATGAACAAATCGAACTTTAATGAATTAGCGAACGCGGTGAAATCAGGTTTAACTAATAAAAAGCTCATGCATGAACGTACGAAAAAGATTCTCTATTATATTCGAGAAACGATTACTTATATTTTGCAAAAACGCATTGAGAATGAACAAGCGTTAACGAATGAAATACAATCACAAGAAGAAATGGTATCGAAGCTAAATGGGGCAATTAACCAATTAAGTGATATAGAGAAAGAAAAAGTACAAGTGATTATAAATATGTTCAGATCGCGTAAAGAAGAGTATAGAGCAGAATTGGAAGACAATATTCCAAGAATATTAAAAGAATGTTCAAATATAATTAGTGAGCTTAGTGATTTAGGCACGATCCACCATCAAATTAATGAAGAAATGAACATGAGGATACAACAATATATTGAACAAACAACTTTACCTAAATTACGCAATTCCATTGAACAATGGGTTGAAATGTCGGGAGAAGTACTACGAGATAGTCAGGAATTTTTAACTGAAATGAGTGTTGAATTTAATAAAATATATGAAGAAGAAAAAGTGAAATTAGAATGCGACTTCAAATTATTAGATGATTGGCGAAGAGATGCTAATAGATTGGCAGTAAAAACAAATTTTACAAAGCAGAATATCTTTTTAAGACGAACTCCTTCTCAGATGATGCTAAAGAGTGCTGGAAAGTTGTTTGGAATGCTGCAGCCAAATAATGAAATGATATATAATAAGTACAAAAGTTTTGTTGAAAATGAAGATTACCTTGATGTAACTGATGCCTTTACAAATCAATTGCTAGAAAGGTTCAATTGGTTTGAACAATCATTAGCAGAGGATATATCATCTTTCTTTACACAACCGCATCGAGTGTTAGATGATAGTTTACAAGAGATGAAACAAGAAATTGACCAAAACACTGAAACGTTAATGAATATGAGATCAAATCCGCAATTAGTAGATGACCCTGTATCGTTATTTACTTTAAGACATAAACTACAGGAATGGTTAATAAAAAATAAATAAAATGATTGATGGGTGCTACTGATCGTTTTTAGATTTATACTAAAACGTAACATAAGTGTTATTGGCAGGGCGATTTTTGTGAATATAGCTGCTATTAATAAATGAGAACTGAAAACTGTAACTTTATACAGTTGTCAATCTTACCGAAAAACTATAATCAATGTGAAAACAGTGATAGAAAAAGAGGGTACTTTGTTTGTAAAAAAATAAGGACTACAAAAAATAAGTATAGCAAAGGAGTTACAATGACAAGTAAAAAAGAAATCGGATGGAGCCTAGATCATAGTTATGCTCGTTTACCGAAGTCATTCTTCTCTAGTTTAAGCTTAAACCCTGTACGATCACCTAAGTTAATAATACTTAACGAGCAAGTTGCAGCTACACTAGGGTTGAACGTCCAGGAACTACAAAGTGAAGAAGGGCTCGCGATATTTGCTGGTAATGATGTTCCTGAAGGTGCTCAGCCTATTGCACAAGCTTATGCAGGACACCAATTTGGGCACTTTACTATGCTGGGGGATGGTCGGGCTTTACTAATAGGCGAACAGCATACACCTCAAGGTGAGCTTGTTGATATTCAGCTAAAAGGTTCAGGTAAGACAACATATTCCCGTGGTGGTGATGGTCGTGCAGCTCTTGGACCAATGCTCCGTGAATATATTATTAGTGAGGCGATGCATGCTCTAAATATCCCCACTACACGTAGTTTGGCAGTAGTAACAACTGGTGAGCCAGTTATACGTGAAACGGATTTAGCAGGTGCTATATTAACTCGTATCGCTGCCAGTCATATCCGTGTTGGTACCTTTCAATACGTTCGGAATGGATGTACAGTTGAAGAACTCAAAATACTAGCAGATTATACTTTGGATCGGCATTTTCCTGATGTCAGTGCCGATGAAAATCGATACGTTGCACTACTTCAGGAAGTAATCGAGCGCCAAGCTTCACTTATTGCTAAATGGCAGCTTGTTGGCTTTATCCATGGAGTAATGAATACTGATAACACAACGATTAGCGGAGAAACGATCGATTATGGTCCTTGTGCCTTTATGGATCATTATGATGAAGCTACGGTGTTCAGTTCGATTGATACACAAGGACGCTATGCTTTTGGTAATCAACCAATGATAGGCGGATGGAATCTCGCAAGGTTTGCTGAATCTTTGTTGCCCCTACTACATGTTAAAGAGAAACAAGCAATTGACATCGCTCAGGAAAAGATTTCAGCATATAATGATTTATTTTATAGTCATTGGCTTTCAGGTATGAGAGCAAAGCTTGGGCTATTTAATGAAGAGGAACAGGATGAAATTCTTATTAAAGATCTTTTAAAGATGATGCAAGAGAACCGTGCTGATTATACGAATACATTCCGTGCATTAACTTTTGATACTTTACAGGATACAGTGATGTTTAAGACAGGGGAATTTGTTACTTGGTATGAAAGGTGGCAAGCGAGGTTAGAAAGGCAACTAGAATCGAGCGCTGCATCGAAACAGTTGATGAAGGGTAATAATCCTGCAATCATCCCCCGCAATCATCGGGTAGAGGATGCGCTTGATGCAGCAGTGGAAAGAGGAGATTATAGCGTGATGCAGCGACTACTACACGTCCTTTCGAACCCATACGACCACACTTCGGAACAGATTGAATATAGCACACCACCAGACCCATCAGTCAAACCATACCGAACGTTTTGTGGTACATGATTGGGTGGCGAAATCGGTTTTGATATTAAAACCTCAATAAAACTTAAAAAAGTTCCACTAATAAGTGTCGAAAATCTCATATTAGTGGAACTTTTAAAAGGTTCTGCCGTCTGGCAAATATGTTATTAAATTACAAATATGTATCTGTATCTTGCTTATCTTGTAGTAAACAAAAAACGGGACCATCTTAAATCCTAAGCTGTCCATAGATGAAGTAATAAACACTATAATAGAACAAGGTTTTAATTGGAAACAGTGGACATATCAAAGAATCATGTCTTTATCCAGAAATTAATCAGTGTTTTACGAAAAGCGTTGGATTTATTAAAAGGTCTATTTGTGTATTTCAATCAGGAGATGACTTAAAAGAAAGCGTTTTTTACAATGACTGTGTAGCGCTAGAGCATACAAAGCCTTTACTGTTCAAAATGTATTGATTTTTTATCGTGAAGGAAAAGAGGAGATTTATAACAATTTACCTAGTTATTATTTACGTATTATTATATTTTACGACAGGCCACTTCTCTTGTCGTAAAGCGTTCATTAGCTCTGGCCCTGCATTCAAATTAGTTTGCACTAACTCATGTGGCGTTAATGCTAACCATTGATTTAAAGATATATCTTCAAAGCGGTTACTCTTAAAAACTTCTAAAAACCAAAGACTTTCTTCTCCTATGTTTTGTATATAATGTCCGAAAGCAAACGGGACATAACCAACATCTCCAGCTCTATAATTAAAGGTTCGCGCGGTACCTTCTGCAGCAAATACTGTCATTCTTCCCTTACCAGTAAGATAATATTGCCATTCATCTGTGTTTGGGTGCCAGTGCATTTCTCTCATGGCACCAGGCTTGATTTCAACTAGAGCTGCTGCAATCGTAGTTGAAACAGGAAAATTGGTAGAATCAACGATTCGAACAGTTCCTCCAGAAGTTATGATTGGCTCTTGTGCCATTAAACGATGTGTAAAGCTCTTTGGTACAGTTCCATAGGGGCTTTGAATAGCTTGATCGTTAATAGGCTTAGGAACTTGTGCTTGAAACATGTAACGTTGCTTGGTAGGAATATGAGCAAAAGCACTTTCAGATACTCCAAAGTTATTTGCCAATATATCTTTTGGTGTATGAGCAAACCAGTCAGAGAGCATAAAAGTATCGCTCTCCGTAAAATTTCCATCATCAAATAAGAGTAAGAATTCACAGCCTCCATCCAATCCCTGAATCGAATGTGGAATGCCAGGTGGAAAATACCAAAGGTCACCTGCCTCTACATCTGCAATAAAGTTTCTACCATCCTGATCAACTGCTGTAATCCGTGCTTTCCCTAGAAGCAAATAAGCCCACTCGGCTTCTTTATGCCAGTGTAACTCCCGTACGCCACCTGGGGTTAGACGCATATTGACACCTGCGATTGTAGTTGCAATTGGTAGTTCTCTAACAGTCACTTCTCGTGCCCACCCTCCGTGATATAGACTCATTGGTGTATCAGAAAATGAGAACTTTAGATTAGGTATTCTGCCAGCATCAGTCTTAGGAGGGACGAGCATATCGGGGTTCTCTATATCTCTCAAAATGTTTCTAGGTCCAAGATCAGTAGCACCAGCTCCATCTTCCCTAATTGGCTGAGGCACATCTTCCGAATGAATCTGATGTCGTTTTTTCATTATGAACACTCCTTGATATGTGATCCTAACGTAGGATGTTTATGATATATAGTTTATGAATTCCATGTTATCCATATGTCCATTGAAAAAGTTAAAATAAACATAATAAAAAAATTAAGAAAATTAACAAAAAACACTTGAAAGTGACAATGTCGTCACTTAAAATAAAATATGAATAGTGAGCATATTACATAATAACTTATGGCTCTTTTCGTAAAACTTTGTTGTTTTTTTCATTAAAAAATATACAGAATGATGAGTTTTATGAGAGCTCAGTAATTGTAAAAGTAGCAAAGGTCCAACTATACGTGCCTATATCTAAGAACGAAAAGCAACAATTATTGAGAAAACAGCCTAAATGATAATCTATTAGTTAGGGGGAAGACAGAGTGGAAACATTTAAAAAGCCAGATGTAGAACAATTTTTACGAGCATATAAAATACAAGATTTTGTTGTAAGTAGTGATGAAAGTCAACTTATTTTCAGTACGAATATTAGTGGTAAATTTAATTTGTGGGCAATGGATTTACCAAATGAATTTCCATATCCACTTACATTTAATGATCAAAGCTGCCATGGACTTCAGTATGATAAGAGTGGAAAATTTGTAATCGTAGCATTTGATCATGAAGGGGATGAAAATGCTCAACTCTATATGATTCCTCCACACGGTGGCGAATTACAGCCAGTTAGAACCTCAGAAGGCCATCGTCACATTTCACCGATTTTATCAGATGATGGCAAACGTTTATACTATACATCTTCAAAAGATGAACCGACTTTCCTAAAGAGTTATTGCTATCACCTCGATTCAGGGAAAGAACAAGTCATTCATGATGGGGAAGGCGCGGCTACATTTTTACTAGATATTAGCCCTAGTGAAGAGAGCTTTATTATTAGTAAGTTTTTCTCTAACACTCACAAGCTATCCTATGTAAAAGTAAATGAGGAGATCATTTCCTTAACACCAGAAACGAATGAGCAGCACACTGTAACAGATGCTATATATGTTTCAGAGACAGAAATTTTTCTAATAACTGATTATGGTGAGGATTTTTCATATATTGCTAAATTTAATATTGAAACTAAAGAGTTTAACAAACTAGTTTCAGTACCTGGTGCAGGGTTCAAAATGATTAAATATGATAAACAACATAAACAACTGTACGCTGTTAGCGAAAAGGGTGTTGAAGATCTTCTATATCGATACGAAATAGATTCGAAGAAATTAGAAGAGGTTGAGAGTCCAGTAGGAGAGGTTCAAAAGTTAACTGTTACAGAAAGTGGTCATTTATATTTATTAGGCACTTCTGCTACAAAGCCAGCAAATATTTATAAAAAAGAAAGTAACTCACATTTATGGAAGCAACTAACAAACAATCGTGTGCTCGGTGTAGATGAGAAGCAGTTAGTCGATCCCGAGGTAATTAAGTATGAGTCGTTTGATGGACTCGAAATAGAAGCACTCTTCTTTAGAGCAACAGCTGCACATAGCAATGGTCATGTTATTTTTTGGCCACACGGTGGACCTCAATATGGCGAACGAAAATTCTTTAGAGGTGTGTTTCAATATTTAATTAATGAAGGATTTAGTATTTTTGCACCTAATTTCCGAGGCTCTACTGGATATGGGTTGAAGTTTACAAAAATGGTTGAAGGTGATTGGGGACATGGTCCACGCCTTGATAATATTGAAGGGTTAGAATACCTAATTAAAAATGGCTATGCAGATCGAGATAAGATTTTCCTAATAGGTGGAAGCTATGGTGGCTACATGTCATTATTGCTACATGGAAGGCATCCGGAATATTTTAAAGCTGTAGTTGATATTTTTGGTCCTAGTGATTTGTTTTCGTTTATTAATTCTGTACCAGATTTCTGGAAACCAAGTATGGATCAGTGGGTCGGAAACCCGGAAAGAGACAAAGAAAAGTTAATTGAATTTTCTCCGATTACATATTTAGATAACATGACCAAACCAATGCTTGTTATTCAGGGAGCGAACGACCCACGTGTTGTAAAAGCAGAATCTGATCAAATCGTAGCAGCACTACAAGAAAAAGGTCGAGATGTTGAATATATGGTGTTAGAAGACGAGGGACATGGATTTTCAAAGCTGGAGAATGAGTTAAAGGTTTATAGAACTGTATCAGCATTCCTTGAAAAATATATGTAATGTGATTAAATAACTATGGGGCTGTCAAACTAGTCAATACTTGACTTTTTGACGCTCCTTTTAAATGTACAATTAGTATTTCATTTTCACTTTTAGTTTCATTCAATTTTTTCAGACAATCATTATTTATATTTTGTTCATGATTATAAACTGGGAAAGGTTCATAGTTCAAAGGAGTGTCCATATGCCCTTGTATAACAAACTTGTTCGTGATTACATACCTCAAATTATTGAAGAATCAGGAAAGAAATATCGAATAAAACATTTATCAGAAGAAGAATATACGGAAGAATTAAAGAAAAAACTGATAGAAGAAATGCAGGAGTATCTTGATGCTAAAGATCATGAATCTGCTATAGAAGAGTTAGCTGATGTACTTGAACTCATACATGCATTAGCAAAAGTTCATCATGTAACCATTGAGAAAGTTGAGGAAAGGCGAGATTTAAAGAACCAAAATAGAGGTGGCTTTAAAGATAAAGTGTTTCTTATTGATGTGGAGGATCATTAAGTGAATGTGAAACATCTTCATTTCAAATCATCTTGTAGAAGCAAGTTTCTAAAATGAAACAAGTATGTTTACCCCGCCCTATAATTAGGACGGGGTAATTATACGTCAGATTAAAATCATTTGCTTATCTTTCAAATACTTCTTAGTAGACTAAAATAGAGAGACATGATTAGTTACCTGATACTACATCGATAGGTATTTTTTGGCCATTACTAAAAAACCGAATGTATTCATAATCCTTATCTTTATTTATCTTAAACAATACATGATTATTTAAGGTCTTATTAGTGTAATCGTCAGTTTCATCTTTGTTAAACCGAACGTTTATTGTATCATCAGTAGCTTCTACATTAAAATTCGTATAGTAAGTAGCTGGATCTCCTTGTATTACATTTTTTCCGTTTAAAAGCACATAAAGTGCTTTTTCGCCATCAAAAAAAAGATAAACCCCATTTTCGCTCTCCACCGATTCGAAAAATTCCCTAACATCTTTGTCAATATGGTTCATAGTTGTTTCTGAAAAAGTTAAACCTGAATTGCATCCTACTAAAAATAAAACAAGTGTAAATAGCGATAAAAGCTTTTTCACAAATAACCCCCTTATACTTCATGTCTATATTTTACATTATATGAATGGTGTGATTGTACTAATTTTCCGTTAACTTATTAGATATTAAAATTTCTTATCTCTTTTTAAAAAGTTGCTTCTTATATAGCCCATGTGGAAAATATAGAATTGTTTGTATACATAGGAGGTAGGGATGATGTATTCCTAATTGAGAAGATGCAATGGGTTGTTGTCAATGTGATAATATTTTATTATATAAAACAAACTATACAAAAATGAGGTGATCATATGGCAAATATAAAATATGAAGTAATAGATAGATTTGGAGTTCTTTCTGAGTCAGCGAAAGGTTGGACAAAAGAGCTTAGAAGTATTAGCTGGAACGATAGAGAGCCGAAATTTGATATTAGAGAGTGGTCTCCTGATGGCGAAAAAATGGGTAAAGGTATCACAGTTACGAAAGATGAATTGATTAAGCTCAGAGACATGTTAAATACGATGGAGCTGTAAGTCACAACGTTTCTTTTGATTTATTCAAGTCTATCGTTAAAATCATTTTTCATGTAGCGGTATTCTTCATAATATCTATTTATGCTATAAGAACGAAGAAGAGATTACATGCATTCTTTTATTTGTATCAGCATGTTCACGTTAAGAGCTTCAATTATACTTAAGTGTCTTATAGTAAGAGAAACTTACTACTAGTTAGAGCTTTGATAAGGTCTTCAATGTGTTGAAATTCCTTGAGGCTGACTTTTGTGTCAGCCTCTTAGTTATGCGACATTTTGTCACATAACTGAGTATTAAGGAATCATTCCGTATTTAATAATGGAGACGAGGATGTTAAATTTAGCAAATATTATTGTTTATGAAAGGGTTTCTTGTAACTATTATTAGGTGGTTTTATACGTTTAAACAGATACCAAGCGCTTGATTTATACTTATTAGTATGACAAGAAACAATTAATGCGAAAACAGCCTGTTTATTTTACTCTTTTTGGGAAAACATGAATAACATTTAAGGCGTCCTTTCATAAACTATAACTAAACCTATACATGCTATAATCGCAGTATACAAACAATATTTTGATTGAAGGTGATGTGATGTTCTCAAATGAAGAACGAGATGCTGTTTACAAGGTCATCGGCAGAAGAAGAGATATTCGATCCTTTTTATCTGATCCATTACCAGTAGATGCTATTCAACGAATTCTTCAGGCAGGGCATAGCGGTCCATCAGTTGGATTTATGCAGCCATGGAATTTCATTTTAATAACTACAGATGATGTGAAAGAACAGTTAGCTTGGGCGGCGGATAAGGAACGTAAAGCATTGGCCATTCATTATGAAGGGGAGAGGAAGAACAACTTTTTAGATTTAAAAGTTGAAGGTTTAAAGCAAGCGCCACTCACGATTTGTGTTACATGTGACCCGACACGCGGTGGTTCACATGTACTCGGGAGAAATTCGATACCTGAAACTGATATTATGTCTGTTTCTTGTGCCATCCAAAATATGTGGTTAGCCTCTTGTGTCGAAGGAATTGCACTAGGTTGGGTAAGTTTTTACAAAAAGAATGATGTTAGAGACATATTAAATATTCCTCCACATATCGACCCAGTTGCACTTCTATCACTTGGTTATACAGATAATTATCCTAAAGCGCCTTTGCTAGAAATCCATAACTGGGAAAAGCGTCAAGATCTACAAAAGTTAATCTACTATGAAACATGGGGAGCTAAAGGGGAGTTGCGTGAAGAAGTTTAGTTACCTTGAATTGCAGTTAACTAAAAATGAAATAGTGTAACGTACTATGCTCGGCATCCATAGTTCAACTTGTTCTCATTAACACAAATAGATGTATATGTAGATAAACCGCTTGCTGCTACGTGTGAGCAAGCGGAAGAGCTTGTTTAATATGGATAATAGATGATAGATCTGAATAAATAGCAAGTTGACCCGTAAATATATAAAATTGACCTGAAAAACGAGTGAAAAGACCCATAAATCATTGAAATTGACCCGAAAAAGGAGTGAAAAGACCCGTAAATTATTGAAATTGACCTAGAAAATAGTAAGGACAAACTCTTATTTATTTTTACCTAAAGTAAATCCACTAAATAGACGTCCTCCAGAGGGCAGTAACACGCTTTCTACCAATGTAATGATTTTTTCTTTATTATTCGTTTGATAGAACAAATCAAACGCTTCGACATATCCCTTCGTAAACGACTTATCAAAATGATTTAAAGAGCGAACAATCCATTTGGACGTACCGGTCGTTCTTAGTACAAACTCGTGAACCAGTTCAGCCAACGTGTTGGCAATAAAGATAGCTTCGAACCTATCTGTGCAGCCAATAAAATCATCAAGGGCATCAGTAATGAAATATCGTTTCATAGTAATAGTCTCTTCGGACCACTGCTCTGGTCCTTTGCTTAATATTTCATTAGCCTCTTGTTTAATTAGACCTATGATGTCGGAGTCTTTTATGACAATCCCTTCGGAAACCATTCTTTGTAAAGATGGTCTCGCCCTTTTATAATCACTATTAAAAAATTGCTTATAGGAAGATAAATTATGAACAAAAACCTCGATAGGCCAATCTAAATAAATGAGTGATTCTCGATATGAACGATCGACATGTTTGTCAAAAATAACGATATCGAGTCAGATGTCTCTGTCGCCTCACCTCTTATGACACTTCCTGCGAGTATAGCTGCATGACAATTTGGAAAATGACAGTGTATAAATTTTCTTGCAGCTTCGATAGGACTTAATCTACTAGCTAAGGCTTTGCCAAGTTCACTACTTGTTCCTGCACCACCATAATTAATACTCCCAGTGTTGTTAAGATCATCCATAATTTTCCTCCGAAGTATATTCTATTTTTTCATTTAATTATATAATATAAATTGGTAATTTATATAAGCTCTTTTAGTAAACTGATGCTATTGTTATCCAATTAATACCAAGTATAGTGATTTTACATGCTTAGTCATTGTTGTACAGAAGGAAAGATAACAGGAACTCTATTTTTGTACGTTTTTGGCTCATAGTATGAAAAGCAACAATTAATGCGAAACAGCCTTTATATATCATTTAAAAATTAAGACGAGGTATAAAATGGAGCCCTATAAACTATTAAATCAAATCATAGATACATATAAGCGTATATTAGATAATAATCTAGTAGGTATATATTTACATGGTTCACTGGCGATGAATTGCTATAATGATTCGAGTGATATAGATTTTGTTGTTGTCGTAAAACAACCAATCGATTTTACTATAAAAAAAGAACTCATTCATGCCATTATTCAATTAGAAAATGTTCCTCCTAAGGGAGTGGAAATGAGTGTCATTCTGGAGAGGTTTGCACATGAAATCGTACATCCAACACCGTTTGAGTTGCACTATTCAAATTTTCATAAGGAAAGATACTTATCAGACAATAATTATATATGCGGAGGGTATACAGATCCTGAATTAGCGGCCCATTTGACTATTATTTTTCATAGAGGTAAGTGCTTATATGGAAAAGAAATTGATGAAGTTTTTACAGACGTACCAAGAGATATTTATATTGATGCTATTTGGTACGATATTAAAAATGCCAAAAATGAAATTGTGGATGATGCAGTCTACTTCACTTTAAACTTGTGTCGTGTACTTTATTATGTAACAGAAGGTGTTATTTGTTCAAAACTTGAAGGTGGATATTGGGGTCAGGAAAACTTACCCCAACGATATCGAAAAATAATCGGTGATGCTGTAAAAGTGTATATTGGTCAATTAGGAGAAATGAATATTACAGACGATAGATTATTAAGCTTTGCAGATTATATGTTACATGAGATAAGAAAAAACATCATGCCTATTAAGTAGGGTGCTTGAAATCTAACGCTTTCAAACAGTACATTTATTAGGAGCGTGATCAGGTGACATTTACGTTTAATTTTTATAAGAATGTTCCTAGGCTTATTTTTAGACTCATTGCATAGGTAGACGAAAATAGTCTTGCGAAAAAAGAAGGATGATTTTGAATATTAACTCTTTATGAATCCCAACATTTACATTTAAAACAATACTGAATACCTATATAAATCCTGTTATAATGAAATAGAAGCAAAAGTAAGAAGTCATACATCAGACTTCTTTGGCTATATTTTTTTGCTTTCCATGTAAACGTATTCAATAGAACATAGTTGAGAGAGGAGAATGCAAGTGTCTAAGCTTACTAGAAAGCGAACAAGCTTCGTATTGGTGGCTTTATTAGTGTTCAACTTATTTAATGTTGGACTTGTGAGTCAATCGTTTGCAGCAGAAACTTTTGTTGAAACTTTTGACAACTCTAATGCAACAGGAAGTTATGGAACAGACTCATTTGTTGGAAACGATGGGGTGACTTGGTCATATGTAGCTTCACGTGATGAAGGTGATTATCCAATTGACGGTAATGGATTAATGTTACGTCGTTCAAGCGACAATAGTAGTATTAATTCTAGCCCAATTTCAGACGGTATTAGCTCTTTTTCAGTAGATCTAAAGAAAGGTTTCACTGGAATTGGTAACCGACAAGTAGAGTTATTTATAAATGGTGAATCAAAAGGTTTATCAGAAGCATTTGATGACACTGATATTCATACTTTTTCAGTAGATGAGTTAAATATTGCTGGAGAGGTAGAAATTCAGTTAGTAAATGTAACAGGCAAACAAATCGTTATCGATAACATTACTTGGACAAGCTTTGATGGAGAAGTTACACAAGCTTCAAAAGTTAAGGCTTCTGTTAACTCGGGGGAAGTAGACGCTGGAACGGAAGTTACATTGTCAACTTCAACTAATGGTGCAGACATTTTTTATACAACTGATGGTACAGTACCAACGGCAGAAAGCACATTATATGATGCACCAATCGCAATCAATGAAGATGTAACGATTCAAGCGATTGCAGTAAAAGAAGGATTAGATGCAAGTAATGTAGCTTCATTCTCATATACTGTAAAAGCACCACTTGAAGTGCAACCTATCGCAGATACACGCGCACTTGAAGTAGGTAGTGAAGCGAAAATTGAAGGAGTTGTCACTGCTTCGTTTGTGACAGGTGGAAAGACAAATCTTTTCGTACAAGATGATTCAGCTGGAATCGTCGTTCGTGGTGATATTGCAGCGAATATTGGTGACCGTATTTCAGCAGAAGGTACAATGAATCAATATTATGATATGGCTCAATTAGAAGTAGATACTATTGACGTAATCGTCAATAATGAAGGTGTACCAGCACCACAAATTATATCGTCAGCTGATTTAACTAGCACTACAGGTGAAGCTGTTGAAGCTGAATTAGTAAAAGTTGAAAATGTAACAATTACTGAAGTAGATAGTAATGGAAACTTCACTGGTGTAGATGTAAATGGTGAGTTCAAACTACGTCCACAAGATCGTAGTCTACTAGAAGTAGGTAAAACGTATGATTATATCACTGGAGTAATTGATTATAATTTTAGTGAATATAAGCTTACACCACGATCTGCAATAGATGTGGTTGAAGATATCTTCTCGGTATTTGCAAACCCAGCATCTGGTACAATTGAAATCGGATCAACAGTTGAATTAACAACTTTAGTAGAAGGTGGAGTCATCTACTACACAGTAGACGGCACAGATCCATCAACTGCAAGTGAAGTATATAGTGAGGCTATAGAAGTTATAGAAGATGTAACAATTAAAGCGGTCGTTGTTAAAGACGGAGAAACAAGTGATGTTGCTGTGTTCGATTACCAAGCAATTTTACCGCTTGATTCCCTTAATATTCATGATATTCAAGGTGTAGGACATGTTTCCTTATATGATGGGGAAATTGTTAAAAATGTAAAAGGTATCGTTACACACTTAGATGGATCAAATGGTTTCTTCATGGAGTCAGTAGAAGCTGATGACGACATTCGTACATCAGAAGGAATCTATGTCTACTTCAAAAATTCTGGTGTGAAAGTCGGCGACCTTGTATCTATTACAGGTGAGGTAGAAGAGTTTAAACCGCGTGGTTACAATGACGCAAAAGATTTATTAACGACAGAAATTAAAGGATCTACAGTAACAGTTGAAGCATCTAATCAACCATTACCAGCACCTGTTGTAATCGGAGATGACCGTATCCAACCGACCAAGGTGATTGATAATGATGCATTTGCTGAATTTGACCCTGAAGAAGATGGCATTGATTTCTACGAAAGCTTAGAAGGAATGCGTATCGTATTAGATGGTGCGACAGTTGTCGGACATCCTAAATACGAAGAAGTTCCAGTTGTAGTAGACAGTGCAGTTGACTCATATCGATCTGAAGCTGGTGGTGTAATCATTTCACCAGAAGACTTCAATCCAGAGCGTTTGTTAGTGAAGCTTGGCAAAGATATGGATCTCAAAACAGGTGATCAATTTGATGGACCAATAACTGGTGTTCTAAGCTATGATTACAGTAACTTTAAGCTAGTATTAACTGAAGATCTACCAGAAGTAATTGACGGTGGACTAGAAAGAGAAATTACGAACATTGAAAAAGCAGAAGATAAATTAACAGTAGCTTCATACAATGTCGAAAACTTCTCTGCTGAAACTGATCAAGAGAAAATAGACAAAATAGCTCATTCAATTATTGAAAACTTAAAAACTCCTGACATTGTAGGATTAATAGAAGTACAAGACAATGATGGACCAACTGATAGCGGTACAACTGACGCTAGTTTAACATATGAAGCGTTAATTGCAGCAATTGAAGCAGCTGGTGGACCGACTTATAAGTACACAGATATCGCACCAGAAGACAAGATGGATGGTGGACAACCAGGTGGTAATATCCGTGTGGGATATATTTATAACCCAGAGCGTGTAAGTCTAGTTGATAAACCAGCCGGTGATGCAACAACTGCTGTAGGATACGATGAAAATGGCTTAACAATGAACCCTGGACGCATCGACCCTACAAATGAAGCATTTAGTAACTCTCGTAAATCACTTGCAGCTGAATTTGAGTTCAACGGTGAAAGAGTCGTTGTTATAGCGAATCACTTAAATTCAAAACGTGGTGACGGAGCGTTATATGGTAGTGAACAACCTGTTGTTTTAGGTAGTGAGCCTAGTCGTGTTGACAAATCACAAGTATTAAACGACTTCATTGATGGTGCATTAGCAGTAAATCCAGATGCAAACTTTGTAGTACTTGGAGACATGAACGATTTTGAATTCTCAGCTCCATTACGTACGCTAGAAGGTGACGTATTAACAAACATGATTGAAGAGTTACCTAAGGAAGAACGTTACACATATATTTATGAAGGTAACTCACAAGTGTTAGACCACATTTTAGTATCAAACAATGTAGCAGCTAATACTGAAGTAGACATTGTTAACATTAATACAGACTTTACAGAAGCGTCAGGTGCAGCGAGTGATCATGACCCTATATTAGTTCAAATAGGATTTGCTGTTGATCCAATCGAAGAATTAAACAGCTTAGTTGTTGACTTTAAAGATGGCAGCTTATCTGCTGAGGAGTTAGCTCAAATTCTAGCTGAATTGGTCTTAGCTGAGGAAGTTAGTGCAACTGATGTGAAGGCTACAATTACTGAAGTTATTTTAGCTGATGTTACTGATAAAAAGACAGTGAAGCATGTTGAAACGTCTGCTGATCATATCGAGCGTGACTTAGCTAAAATGGTAACAGAAGTAAATAAGCATGGAATGTCCAAGTTCTCTAAGTATGTAGATAAAGTAGAAAATGAATTAGAGAAAATTTTAAAGAAACTGTAGTTAGATAAATAATATAACTGTTAAGAGGATGACCTTGAGTCATCCTCTTTTTGTAAGGCTCATTTTGTAAACAATGTTGTTGATTTTACTAAAAATGAAAATTGTAGTTGTAAGAGCTAAATTTGTAAATGTAGAAAAGGCACCATGAATGCTAAATGCAGCCGTGCTTATATCAAAGAACGAAAAGCAACAATCAAACATTTTTTGAGGAACAATTCATCGTACGAGACATTTATCGTCCCGTTTCATTTCAAACAATATAATAACGATTACTAGCATTAATCGGCTGTTTATGAAGCATGTTCATTCGTTGTTTCATGCTTTCTAACAATTCCTAATCTCGCGAATGCTATTCCGATAAAAGCAAATAATATGTATAAAAAGCTCATTCCAATTCCACCGATTTGTTGTCCAACAATGATACCGAGTGCCCCGAACATTTTGCCAATTTGAAAAATAAATCCATTAAATGCCATATAAGCACCTCGACGAGTATCATCTACAATGTCTGCTAGAATCGATTGTCTAGTTGGAACAAACAATAGTTCACCGATGGACAATATAATTATTGCAATAAACAACAATAACACATCATTTGAAAAGGCTAGAATCGCGTATCCTGCACCAAATAATAGGCACCCGATATACATTATGGGCTGTTCTGCTTTATTTTTTATTAATTTTGAAACAAATGAAGTAAACAATACAATGATTAACGTATTCCCCACGAATAATAAACTTAAGAGCTTTACTCCATCTAAGGAAAACTGTATATTTCCAAATAGAGACACAACTGTTGGAATAATTTCCCCTTCTAACCTTACTGCTATAAAATTGTTTCTTTGGTGCTCTAGTGATAATATTGCTATCCCACCAATGGTAAATAAGACAAATGGTATATCTTTTATCACAGTTTGATAGCTTAGCAGTAGTGGTTTTATTCCGTATGGTTTCAACGCTTCTACTGGTTTTTTTGAAGTATATGTTTCTTTAATAAGAGTAATTGTCATCGTTAAAGTGATGATAGAGATGATAAATAAGATTATTAGTAGCTCGAAAAAATGAGTTATAAAAAGCCAACCACCAACCAGTAATCCGAGCATTATTGATAAATTGACAGCCCAGTAGTTGATCGAATACATTAAAGTACGAGTTTCTTTCGTACTTACATCGATCAGCATCGCTTCAGCTGCTGGATTTATAAGACCTGAAGCCACACCCATAATAATGACCATTAAAAATGTAGCCCAGGGTGATGTGAAAATGGGGGAATTTACTGTGATCATACCTAGAAAAGCGAATACTTTCAAACATTCACCAATGACCATCATTTTTTTTCTACCAATTGTATCAGCAAAATAGCCTCCATATAAACTAGAGATAAATTGAATAACGACTTGAGTTAATATAAAGAATCCTGCATAAGTAGCGTTTAACTCTCTCGTATAATAGATTGCCATAAATGGGAAAATCATTGAAGCGATCACGCGACTCAAAAACGACGTATATATTCTAATACGAATATTGGGATGTAACTCTTTCAACATGAGATTTTCCTCCTTCCCAATAATTATCCTTTGTTCGACAAGTGATAAAAAGGGTATATTGTAATATATACAGAAAATAAATTCTGGTAGTGATTATATGAAAAATTACCCATATATTAATCATGTCATATTTTCTATATCAAAAAAACAATAATTTACAAAGTGAAAATTATGGATAAAAAAGTAATCTAACATATGATTGTTATGTATCTATCATACAAAGAAAGGTTGGAAAGTGATGATTAACAAGACAGCTATCGTTACTGGATCTTCAAGCGGGTTTGGTTATGTAACGGTTATCGAGCTAGCAAAGGCCGGTTTTCATGTAGTCGCAACTATGAGGGACCTTACAAAATCAGCACAACTTGAACAGGAATTAAATAGTCACAACTTACTCGAACAAGTAGATATAGAATATGTTGATGTAACGAGTCAGGAATCTATTAATAAGTTAGTAGAAAAATGCTCAAAGTATAACAGTGTAGATTTACTCGTCAATAATGCAGGTTTTGCAGTGGGAGGCTTTGCTGAGGAAGTTACGATTGATGAGTACCGTAAGCAATTTGAAACGAATGTATTTGGCTTGATGGCAATGACTCAGGCAGTTCTACCTATAATGAGGAAACAGAGAAGCGGCCGGATTATTAATATGAGTAGTGTTTCAGGTTTGATAGGATTTCCTTCTATATCTGCTTACGTATCTTCAAAGTTTGCAGTTGAAGGCTATAGTGAATCGCTACGCATAGAATGTAAGCCATTCGGAATTGATATTGTGTTGATTGAACCAGGTTCATATGCCACAAATGTGTGGAAGGAGGGAAGATCCAATTCTACAGGGATAGGGAATGAGGACTCTCCTTATGCAACACATTTAGCAAAAATTGAAGAAAGGCTAGCAAAGGAAGAAAAAAACTTGGGGAATCCCTTAGATGTGGCAAAGTTGGTTGTTTCTGTTGCAAATAAACACAATCCAAAACTTCGTTATAAAATTGGTAAAGGTATAAAAATGAACGTGTTCATGAAGCATTTAATACCATGGAACATATGGGAAAAGATTATTTTACGGTTATTATATAAGTAGAATGTTAGAAATCTACTAGTAAGTTTGTCGCTAGATTATAAGAATGATTGTTAAAAGGGTTAAGGGGTCAGACCCCCTAAAATCGTAAAAGAGACTATCAGCTCTTTTCGAAATAATAGATTTGGTAAGTCTGACCCTATTGGCTAATTTTTTATTTTATAAAGAATGTATCTTCAACCTAGTTATTATTAATCCTTGCTGATTTGTTTTTTTCTTCGCCATTCCCGCATTAAGTCATAAAAATGCCAAAGGGATAGGTCCTTTAAGAAATCTGGATTGTGCATACAAGTTCACCTCTTAATTTGATATATGTTTTTAGTTACACGTTGATCATGGCTATTTTTTGCTTTTACGAAAAATGAGCCTTGTTAATAAAACCGAAATATTATTAACCTACTTAATCGAATGATGTGCTTTTTCATCTTAATCATCACCTTCCTAGATAAAATAAAAAAAGACCGTTATGGTCTTTTTAATTTATATAAATACTTAGTTTGGGAGTACCTCAAAATTATTCTTAAAGAGAGGCACAACAAAAAAGTATTTAACACTATTATAGAAAAATATGGTTATCGTGAATATAAAGCACCATATTTTTTCTAGCATCATAAAAAAACCATAGAGAGGCTCTCTACGGTTTTACATGCATAATAAATAAATATATTCTATTAAAGAATAGCATCCAATAGAGGCCGGTTATTACATATTAAGTTCGTTGAGTTAATTGTTTCGTTTATCATGTGTAGACCTCCTTAGTATTTCTATCATTATCCAGTATATAATATATTTGGAAGGTAGTAAATAGCTATATTGCAAATATTTATTCTTTCGTTAAAGACAATAGTCAATGTTGTATCATTATAAGTTAATTTGTTATTCCAAAGGCATCAGCGATGAGTTCATAGGAGCGTACTCGAGCATCAAAGTCATGCGTAATCGTTACAATCATTATTTCATCTGCATTGTAAGATTCTTTTAATGATTCTAGTTGTTCTTTTACTTGGATTGGGTTACCTACGATCATTCTCTTACGATTTTCTTTCATTCTCATGTAATCCAACTCAGTATAATTATATTCTTGCGCTTGTTGAATACTAGGAACCCCACGTTTACTCTCGCCCTTTTCTAACAATAGTGCTGCTAAATCAATACTTTTGTTTATTTTTTCTGCTTCTTCATTCGTTTCAGCACAAGTGACAAAGACAGCAACACTCGTATGAGGCTGTTGATTAACAGGAGACGGTTTAAAGTTCTCTTGATAATGACGAACGACACCTTGCCCACCATTACCATTAATAAAATGAGCGAATGTATATGAAGCGCCTAACTCGGCTGCCAATTTAGCACTGCCACCACTAGAACCTAACATCCAAAGTTCAGGTGCTGTTGAAATTTCAGGTGTTGCTATTAACCCAGGGTGTAGCTTATATTCTTCAACTTCGTGTAAATAACCGACTAACTCCTGGATTTGGTTTGGATATTGATGGAACTTCTTCGTATCTCCTCCTGTTAAGGCCATTGTTGAAAGTGAATGACCACCTGGAGCTCTACCTACTCCTAAATCTATACGGTTCGGATAAAGCGCTTCGAGCATGCGGAAATTTTCAGCTACCTTATATGAGCTATAATGTGGCAGCATGACCCCACCTGAACCTACACGAATTTTTGATGTTTTTGCAGCTATATGTGATATAAGCACTTCTGGAGTGGAACTTACAAGATTAGTAGAACTATGGTGCTCAGCAACCCAATAACGATGATAGCCTAACTTTTCTGTTATTTGAGCAAGCTTCACTGTTTGATTGATCGCCTCGACAGGTGTCACACCTTCAGGTACGGGTGATTGATCTAACACACTTAATCGGACCATTTATCTCATTTCCTTTCATAATAGAATATTATAGTAACTTTATATTATTTACTTACTTAATGTAACTAACTGTTTCTTTATGATATAATGAAATAACGCATCTGTCAAAATATATAAGTCCTTCTAGTAACTTTCGTGTTATGATGACAAATTTTTAAAATAGTATCATGAGTATTGGCATACATGCTTATTTTAGTGTTGTACAAAAAGAGACAATATATGTGAATGCAAAGCTTATTTCAAAAGGCTCTTTCGGTAACCTTTACTGCTATTGTTACTTATAAGGTTGTCATCGTTTTCAGAAGAAAGCCGTCATGTACTCTAGTTATGTACGAGGCAAGTCCTTAGTGCTAAAAACAACAATCAAGGTGAAAAACAGCCTTTCAAAAACATTGTTGCAGTATTCACAAAATCATATTAAATTACGGGCTTACGCGAGTGTCAGCGTTAAATAGATAAAAAGATGAGGAAACACATAGTTGCAAACGTACTTATTTCTTCGCAAAAAAAAAAATCAAGATGAAAAAAGTTACTTATATAAGCACTTTTTGGGGGTGAATTGTTTGGAAAAATCAAAGTCATGTGCGAACTTCCAACACACATGTGATTTATTAGGAAAGAGGTGGACTCTTTTAATTATTCGTTCGTTATTGTCAGGCTCGAAGCGCTTTAAAGAGATGACAGATGACATTGATAACATTAGTCACCGTGTATTAGG
The DNA here is from genome assembly GCF_046557775.1 of Nanhaiella sioensis. Lineage (NCBI taxonomy): Bacteria > Bacillati > Bacillota > Bacilli > Caryophanales > Bacillaceae > Nanhaiella > Nanhaiella sioensis. The sequence goes on along the minus strand of NZ_JBKAEG010000001.1, from coordinate 1,485,972 downwards.
AGAGCGCTTAAAAAATTTAGAGCAAGATAATTATGTCGTTAGGCATGTCTATCCTGAAACTCCAGTACGGATTGAATATGAGTTGACCGAAAAAGGTAAAGACTTAGCTGAAACGATTACAGCGTTGGAAAGATGGGCAGAGAAATGGACACATTAAATGGATAGTAAAAATGGCAAGAGGCTGGGATATAAGTTCAAATCTAACTGATTTTTATACAATACTCAAAAATATAACCGCATGAAATCAAGGTTTATAAATTTGATTTCGTGCGGTTTCTTCATTTTAATTGGGTTTTGTCCCAGCCTCTTTTGCGTTAATGGTTTCATTTGATTTTATGAAAGGTTGACTGTGGAACTAGCATGAAGCTTTGCTTCCAAATCTGCTTAAAAAAGTTTTTATTATTTCATCTTTTAAAGGCTTAAACTGTTCATTACTCTGACAAGGCTGGAAAAGTGCAGGCCATGTTAAAGCTCCTTCGACCATGGCATGAAAAATTTGTGCAGCCATGTATGGGTCAGGTACTTTCATTCGTCCATCTGCATCTGCGGATGTTAACCATGCTACGAGATTATCGTGAGGGGGACCATATTTAGATTTTGTTTCCTTAAGTAGCTGATAATCTTGCATAAATACAGTAGTAAGGACTTTACACAATGCTAGTCGATTAGGGTCATTAACTAGAAAAAGTTCTGCATCAGCAAAGAGCTCAAGTTGTTCTTCAATCGTTTTATCAGGAGAATAGCTTATATTTTTTAATAATTCTTGTTCAGATAAAAACCTTTTGAACACTGCTTGGAATAGATCATCTTTATTTGAAAAATGATTATAAACTGTACGTTTTGAAACTCCTGCATGATTGGAAATACGATCCATAGATGCCTTTTCGTATCCTTCTACTACAAAGGCTTTAATAGCCCCGTCCATAATAGCTTGACGTTTTTTTGATGTTTCCACAACTTTTTTGCTATCCATCGCTTCATACTCACTTTCTAAAAAATTTTACATAAACTACACCGTGTAGTGCAAAATAGGTATTGACTAAATGTAAACTACACCGTATAGTATACACTAAAGGTGAATAAAATTCAACAATAACCAAAATTTGTTAAACCTTAATAAATAACATGAAGGAGGAAACTGATGAAAGCTATTGTTTTCACTAAATACGGGTCACCTGATGTTCTTCAATACAAAGAAGTAGTAAAGCCGATTCCTAAGGAAGAAGAAGTTCTTGTAAAAGTGTATGCAGCTGCTGCTAATCCACTTGATTGGCGTTTTATGAGAGCGAAGCCATTTTTAGCTCGTATAGAAAATGGTCTCTTTAAACCTAAAAACATGCGGCTTGGTGCAGATATTGCTGGAAAAGTTGTTGAGGTTGGTAGCAATGTAACACATTTTAAGATAGGTGATGAAGTATTTGGGGAGAAGTTTGAAACAGGCTTGGGAGGTTTTGCAGAATATGTATCAGTCCCTGAAGGTGCATTGGCTATGAAGCCTGCTAACATATCTTTTGTAGAAGCAGCTGCTGTTCCAATTGCTGCCCTTACTGCATTGCAAGGCTTGCGCAATGAAGGGAAAATTCAACCAGGGCAGACAGTGTTGGTTAATGGTGCATCAGGAGGCTTGGGGACATTTGCAGTACAGATATCCAAAGCAATCGGAGCAGAGGTAACTGGCGTGTGTAGCTCAAAAAATGCGGATTTGGTACGTTCTATTGGTGCAGATAGTGTGATTGATTACATGAATGAAGATTTTACGAATAATGGAATTGGATATGATCTTATTTTTGATGCTGTAGGAAATCGTTCTGTTTCAGATTTAGAAAGGGCGTTAAGAACGAATGGGACTTGTGCTATAGCAGGATTTACAAATATCGCTCGTTTAATTGAAATTAACGTCAATGGAAGACGGGTTTCTCGAACTGGCAGGAAGACTATCGGAATGATGAAAACGGTTCATACGAACAAAGAAGATTTGCTTTATTTGAAGGAGCTACTTGAATCTAAGAAAGTCGTACCAGTCATTGATAAATGTTTCCCGTTAAATGAAGCAGCTGAAGCGCTTAAGTATCTTGAGACCGGGCGTGCTAGAGGAAAAGTGATTATAACTGTAGTTTAACTATACTAGCTAGGTGAGGTGATTAAATTATCGTTCTACTAATAATAGTTTTGTATTGATGTATAAAACAGCAAAGCTCTTTTCGTAAACTTGGTTCACAGAAAAATTGAGGAAATTAAATATGCTTTATATAATTTCCTAATCTTTTAAGCAGAAAGGATGTTACGAGTTATTTCATGTTTAGCTCTAAGTATGAAAAGCATCAATAAATGCAATAACAGCATGTAGAATTAGATCGTTAAGAAAGGAGAATGAGAGTGCTTACAGAGAAAAAAGTAATTGATCTTGATAGAAAAACAACACTTTCAGCATTGTGGATATTTGTATTGTTAAATGTCATTTTTCGAGATATACATGAATTATTTAGACCTGGGCTTCTACAGGAAATGATGATGGGAAATGTGAATGGAACGATAATTACCGAAGAGCTTTTATTGGTATTTGGAATACTGTTAGAGATTCCTATTGCTATGGTAATTCTCTCTCGAATTTTACAGCACCGAATTAATCGCTTAATAAACATTATTGCTAGTTTCATTACAATGATTATGCTAATTATCTTTGGTGGTATAAATGATCTAGATGATATATTCTTTTTAATTATGGAAATAATAGCGTTAATCGCAATCATATGGTGTGCATGGCGTTGGCCTAGCTCTAGCCCTAGCCCTAGCCCTAGCTCTTTAAAGTAACCTGCTTTATTTTACCTTCTAACAATATCACCACACTACGATCCTTTCACTATCATTATAAATTCATCCTACTCGTATTAATCAATCTATGTTGCAAATAATTAAAACGTTAAAAATGCTCCAACGCTTGTTTGAGGTCAACAAGACGCTGGAGCATTTTGTATTTGCACTTATTTAGTCATTCGTCACTATCTTGTTGTAGTGATAGACCAAGACGTTACATTCCTAATACATTTTGAATACGTTCAATCGCCCAGTCAAGCTCATCTTGTTTAATAACAAGTGGTGGAGCGAATCTGATAACATTTTCATGTGTTTCTTTACATAGCAAACCTTCTGCTTTAAGTGTTTCACAATATTTACGTGCTGGTTCATGTAGCTCTACCCCAATAAATAACCCTCTGCCACGTATTTCTTTTATCATTGGATTATTAATTTCTTTTAGCTTATCTGTGAAGTAATTTCCAAGCTCTAATGATCTTTCTGCAAGCTTTTCATCCTCTAATACTTCTAAAGATGCAAGTGATACCGCACACGCAAGTGGGTTGCCACCAAATGTTGATCCGTGAGAACCAGGGTTAAATACATTAAGAATGTCTTTATTTGCAACTACACAAGAGATAGGGAACACACCACCACCTAGTGCTTTTCCGAGAATCCACATATCTGGTTCTACGTTTTCCCATTCTGTAGCAAACATTTTTCCTGTGCGTGCTAAGCCTGCTTGAATTTCATCAGCAATAAATAATACATTCTGTTCTTTACATAGATCATATGCTTCTTTTAAGAATCCATCTGGAGGAAAAACGATACCAGCTTCGCCTTGAATTGGTTCGAGTAGAAAGCCTGCAGTATTTGGAGTAATCGCTGCTTTCAATGCATCTAAGTCGCCATATGGTATTAGCTTAATACCTGGAAGCATTGGACCGAAGCCACGTTTATATTCAGCTTCAGAAGATAGTGAAACGGCTGTCATTGTTCGCCCGTGAAAGTTTCCTTCACAAGCAATAATTTCAGCTTGATCTTGTGCAATACCTTTAACGTCATAACCCCAACGACGTACGGCCTTAATTGCCGTTTCAACTGCTTCGGCTCCTGTATTCATAGGTAAAGCCATTTCTTTACCTGTCAATTCACAAATTTTTTCATACCAAGGGCCTAGTTGATCGTTATGAAAAGCGCGTGAGGTTAATGTTACTTGATCAGCTTGATCTTTCAATGCTTGAATTATTTTTGGATGACGGTGCCCTTGGTTAACTGCAGAATAGGCACTTAACATATCCATATATTTATTACCTTCTGGATCTTCAACCCAAACACCTTCTGCTTTTGAAATAACGATAGGTAGTGGATGGTAGTTGTGAGCTCCGTACTTCTCAGTTTGTTCAATGATGCGATTTGAAGTTGTAGTGTTCATCAAATTCTCTCCTTCTTTTACTTAAAAATAGTGTAGTAATATGCATTGCAATTTCCATGCCAACAAAAGGCTTTTCTTACACTATTGTTTCCCAATTTAAACTGTAATAAGTGGTTTTATATGGTATTCCTTGTTTTACTGAAGAAAAAACGCCACAAAGTCTAGGTATGTATATGTTCATTTCATAGTGGAGAACAACAGTCAATGGGAAATAGACTTGTATCATTAGTATTTATCAAATATAAATATGTATTTATGCAAAAAAAATTTGCGTCATGTTATTACATTGTATGATTGGTGCATAATTATATTGCGGCTGTCATGTTGTTCATCTACAATATTATTGTGGTGATGAAGATGAATAACAAAGAACATGAAAATAAGCTTCTGTTTATATTTGATCAACTTGTAGATGAAATTGATGTCGGTGTACATGTGATAGATCAGCATGGACGAACGATAATATACAATAAAAAAATGGCACAAATAGAAGGCATGGAACGTGAAGATGTGTTACACAAAAATTTATTAGAAAGCTATACATTTCAGGATCAACAATCAAGCACACTCATACAAGCGCTCCAACATTTGCATATAACAAGGAATGTAAAACAAACATATTTTAACCTACTAGGAAAAGAAATTACAACTATAAATGATACTTTTCCAATTAGCGATAGCAAAAAACAAATGATTGGTGCGATGGAAATTGCTAAAGATGTAACTAAACTTGAGAGACTTATACGCGAAAATATGCAGAAAAAAGGAAATGCAACTTTTACATTTGAACATATTTTAAGTGGTAGTCAAGTAATGAAGGAACTAATTGAGACTAGTAAGCGAGCAACACGAACATCGTCATCTGTGCTCATTGTCGGTGAGACTGGAACAGGAAAAGAATTATTTGCTCAAAGCATTCATAACGGTAGTTCTCGATCTGCAAAACCCTTTATATCACAGAATTGCGCTGCACTTCCTGATCATCTTATTGAAGGGCTATTATTTGGTACGAAGAAGGGTGCCTTTACAGGAGCAATAGAGCGGCCAGGGTTATTTGAACAAGCGGAAGGCGGGACATTACTGCTCGATGAAATCAATTCTTTGAATCCTGTATTACAAGCTAAGCTGTTACGTGCACTTCAAGAAAAAAGTATACGTCGCATCGGAGACACGAAAGATACGCCAATCGATGTACGTATTATAGCAACAATGAATGAAGATCCAATAGATGCAATTGCCGAAAGACGATTAAGAAAGGATTTATATTATCGCTTAAGTGTAGTCTCAGTATTTATTCCGCCATTACGTGATAGAAAAGAGGACATTAATCTGCTATTAAAAAGTTTTATTAACAAGTATAATAAACTGTTTGGGATGAGTGTTAAACAAATCGACGATCAAGTAATGAGATCTTTTTATGAATATGATTGGCCTGGAAATGTAAGAGAACTGGAACATATCGTAGAAGGTGCAATGAATTTTATTGAAGAGAATGAAGACATTACATTTGCACATTTACCAATTCAATTTAGAAATAAACCTCAGTTCAAGCAGCATACTATTCACGTTGCCTTAAATAAGGAGGAGTCATTGAAAACACTTGAAGAATATATGAATAATATGGAGGTTGAGTATATTACAAAAGCTCTTCAAGTTAATGATTATAATATATCTAATACTGCAAAAGCTCTTGGCATGAGTAGACAGAGCCTTCAATATCGACTGAGAAAATATCATATTAACAGGGACTATTCGTGAACTTATCATTATTGTTAATACATTTGAGTAATTAGGTATGTTTTTCTAGACTTTGGATAGGTATTTTTCGAAAATTATGTTGCTTATAAAAGATTGTGTTTCTCTGCTAGTTTTTAGTATGAACACCAATATTAATGAAACAAGAATCGTTCCTGTCATTGATTTAGGTTTTCTTCATAAACTTTGTTGCTAAGAAGACTAAATACATGAAAAATGCTCGGTTTATAGTTATTTTTTTCTTAGAACGAAAAGCAACAATTATTGAGAAAACAGTCTAGGTTTACGAAACACAGCTAAGTGTTTTTTCTGTATAAGCAGATTTTAGACCTTCCATGTAGCAAACAATTCCATTACAATTATAGTGTAAACTTTAAATGAGGGAGACTGGATGATAAATGGAATATATAGTTGGGGCGTTTAATCCATTTCTTATATTATTGTCGATTATACTAACTATATTAGCTACATATACGGCTATAGATTTATTATTAATATATAAAAATGCAAAAAAAAATAAACGACGTATATTTATTAGTGGATCTATTTCTATGGCAATTGGCATTTGGATCGTTAATTTTTTAGGTATACTTGCTAGTGCTCCAAAAGGGATAAAGATATTTCATATACCTCTAGCGACTTTTTCTTTCATTCTAGCACTATTATTTACCGCAACTTCCTTTTCTTTAGTAACTAAAAAATCCACGAAATTTATACATATTTTCATATGTAGTTTAGTAATGACGATTGGTCTTGTCACTAGCCATATTATTGGTATTTCAGCTGTGTCTGATGTTGTCTATAATTTGTTGCTAGTTGCTTTATCAAGTATGATCGTATTAGGAACTTTTGTACTTACTTTTTGGATTTTGTTTCAGCTGCCAACACAGTCTGCAACTATTCGAACATGGATCACACCGATTTGCTCTTTTCTAATTACTTGTGCAATTGTACAAAATCATTTTATTTTAATTAGAGCCTCTAACCTCCAGTTTCAAGGCGGGGGTGGATTGGAGCAAAGTGGGAATCAAGATGTCACAGCATTATTTGTTGTACTAGTATTTTCTATAATGATTTTTTCAGGACTATTGGCAAATAGCATTTCATTAAATAGAAGAGTAGCAACTAAAGAGACATATGCAAAGGATATTACAACCGCATTAGATGAATCTTCAATTGTCGCTATTACTGATGCTAAAGGTTCTATCACATATGTGAATGATAAATTTGTGCAAATATCCAAATATGAGGAGCATGAATTACTTGGACAGAACCATAGAATTTTGAATTCTAATTATCATTCATCTACGTTTTTCCGAGAGCTATGGCAAACGATTGGTCATGGTGATGTATGGAAAGGACAAATTAGAAATAGAGCAAAGGATGGAACCCATTATTGGGTAGATACAACGATTGTGCCATTACTTAATAGCAAAGGAAAACCTTATCAATATGTATCGATTAGAAATGATATTACGAGTAAAAAGCTGACAGAGCTTCAGTTGAAGGATAAATTAAAAGAAATAAGCGATATCAAATATGCTTTAGATCAATCAACAATTGTGGCAATTACTGATCGTCAAGGCTTTATTACTTATGCAAATGATGAATTTTGTAAGATTTCTAAATACGATAGAGAGGACTTACTCGGCAAGAATCATAGTTTGTTGAACTCCAGATACCATTCCGCTGATTTCTTTAAAAACATGTGGCAAACGATAGGGAATGGTGACATATGGAAAGGTGAAATTCGTAATAAAGCCAAGGATGGAACATTTTATTGGGTTTATACAACAATTGTACCTTTTACTAATGAGGATGGAAAACCGTATCAATATTTAGCGATTAGAAATGACATCACAGATCAGAAAAAAACAGAAGAAATGCTTCATCGACAAGATAAATTAGCTGCGGTCGGTCAATTAGCAGCAGGTGTTGCTCATGAAATTCGAAATCCACTCACTTCAATGAAGGGGTATGCGGAATTTCTAAGAGAGGATGAAAATAATATTGAACGACAGGAATTCCTCGATATTATTCTTGATGAAATTGAACGAGTGAACTCTATTGTTGAGGACTTTATGGTACTTGCAAAACCTAATGCACCATTGTTAAAAGTGAGGGATATTATACCAATGATAAATAATGTCTTATCATTGTTAGAATTTGAAGCTAAAAAAAGGAAAGTAAAACTTAAATTCGACTATAACGAGGAAGAAATAAAGGTCGCATGTGATGAAAATCGCTTAAAGCAAGTTTTCTTAAACTTTATTAAAAATGGTATAGAAGCGATGCCAAATGGTGGAGACCTTATTGTAAGAGCGGTCATTCTCGATGAGCATGTTCAAATTTCCATTCATGATACAGGTGTAGGCATTCCAGAAGAAAAGATGAAGAAGTTAGGTGAACCATTTTATACGACAAAACAAGATGGAAATGGGCTTGGGCTAATGGTTAGCTTTAAAATAATTGAAAGTCATTATGGTAAAGTTTTTATTGAAAGTGAAGAAAACAAAGGAACAACCTTTAATATTTTGTTGCCTAAAACGGCTTAGCATAGAAAAGAGGGCAGGAGAGTTCTGCCCTTTTTGTATGTGGTAATTTTCTAGGATAAATGATAATGGTTATTTCTTCATGTTATCTGCAAAAATTTTCATTGATTTACACATGAATTTTGCTAAGCCTTCACCGTATTTGTCAATATTCTTTGTGAACCGATCATCATTAACATACAATTGCCCTAATCCTTTAAATGCCTCAGGAGAATAATTTCCTATCTTATTCAAAAGATCATACCATTCTTTAATTGCTTCTTGTGCTACTTGTGATTCAGGTGAACGATCTCGAAGTAATGCAAGTTTCATACACACTGAGTCCCACTCTTTGGAAAAATGCTCCCTTTCATCTTTAGACATATTTGTTATACCAGTGTTTACTGTATCTACAGCTTGATCTCCCCACCGTTTACGTGCTTCCTCCTCGTAGGGATTATGACTAAAATCAAAGCCTTCGAATTTTTCTTTATTCGTCATGTGAATTTCTCCTTTCATATGCTTGATTGTTTTATTAATCGTTGTAATCATGTTATCTAGTCGACGTCGCTTTTCTATTAACATTTGTTGGTGAAGTTCTAACGCTTCACGCCGGTTAAATGAAGGGCTATTAATAACCTCTTTAATTTTTTTTAAAGGGAAGCCAAGCTCTCTAAAAAAGAGGATTTGTTGTAATGTTTCAAGATTATCATCGGTATATAGCCGATAACCAGCTTCAGTCACTTTAGCTGGTTTTAGCAGTCCAATTTCATCATAATGGTGTAGTGTGCGCACACTTATACCTACCAAATCTGCAACTTCTTTAACTTTCTTTGACATGGTTATAACCTCCCTTCAACTTTTACTATAAAGTATAACGTAACGTTAGAGTCAATATGGAAAGGGAGTTTTTCATAAATTGTTGTTTTCGTACAAAAAATACCACGAATACCATAGCTTTTGTGGTATTTTTCTTATATAAAACGATGACTGTTACGAAAGTTTCTAGTTTAGGAGCAATAGCAACAAAGATTACGAAAAGGCCTAAAAAAGAGATATGAGAAGAAATAAGGATGGATGTAGAAAATTTTAAGGGATCTTTTACTTTTTTAAAACGATGGAGGTAAAATAGCTTACAACTTTGTTGGATTTTACAAATTTTCAGCGACAAACAAAGTTATATTACTATTTTATAGAAGGAAAGCTACTACGAAATAGTGGTGATTAAGTATTTTTTCTTATACCAGATCAACCTTCGATCAGAAAATAAAAAAGACCGCAAGTTGTTAACTTAACGGTCTTAATCGATTGTGCATTCGTTTTTATGAATGTCTAACTATACCGTATTGGCTTAATTTTACCTATGGAATAGTCTTAGGTGTTGAAAAATTTGGTATTTTCTTAGTTATGCTTGTTCAATAGTTTCGTTAGCCCATTCTTCAACATTCCAAACTTTTGTTACCCAATCCTCATAGAAGTCAGGTTCGTGACACACTAGGAGAACCGTTCCTTTGTAAGCTTTTAACGCTCGTTTTAGCTCTTCTTTGGCAACGACGTCTAGGTGATTTGTTGGCTCATCGAACAGTAACCAGTTACTTTCATTCATGAGTAACTTACATAGACGTACCTTTGCTTGTTCTCCACCACTTAATTGATTAAGAGGTCTTGAAATATGCTCGTTTTTTAAGCCGCAACGTGCAAGTACTGCTCTCACCTGGTGCTGGTCTAACTGTGGAAACTCATTCCAAACATCGTCAATAGGTGTAATACTTTCTACTTTTACTTCTTGCTCAAAATAAGATGGATAGAGAAAATCTCCACGCATAGCTGATCCACTTAATGGATTGATCGTCCCTAGTATCGTTTTTAATAGCGTAGACTTTCCAACTCCGTTACATCCAACGATGGCAATCTTTTCTCCTCGCTCGATCGTCATTGTTAACTTAGGTAATAGTGGATTTGTATAGCCTATTTCAAGGTCTTTTCCTTCAAAGACAAAACGACTACTTCCACGTGATTCTTTAAATTCGAATGTTGGTTTCATCGCCATTTCAGGGCGATCAATCCTCTCCATCCGATCTAATTGTTTTTGGCGACTTTTTGCTCGTCCAGTAGTTGAATATCGTGCTTTATTTTTTGCAATAAAATCTTCTTGTTTTTTAATATGCTCTTGTTGCTTTTCATATGCTTGAAGGTGTTGGTTTTTATTGATGTCCGCCATTTCTAGGAATTTTTCGTAGTTTGCGGTATACCTTGTTAACTTTGAAAATTCGAGATGAAATATGACATTTACAACCCTATTCATAAATTCTGTATCATGTGAAATTAACATAAAGGCGTGAGGGTATTCTTTTAAATAATGGCTAAGCCAGTTTATATGCTCAACATCTAAAAAGTTAGTCGGCTCATCTAGTAATAGTACTTTCGGTTGCTCTAATAATAGTTTAGCAAGTAATACTTTTGTGCGTTGCCCCCCACTTAGTGTGGCAACATCTCGTTCTAAACCAATGGCATCTAGGCCAAGTCCACGAGCTGCCTCATCAACTTTCAGATCAAGTGAATAAAACCCTCCAGCATCAAGCTGATCTTGAATATCTCCCATTTTTTCTAGTAAGACTTCTAATTCCTCTGGAGAGGCTGTAGCCATTTGAGCTGTTATTTCATTCAACTGTTTTTCTTGTTCAAAAAGTGGTAAGAAAGCATCATTTAACACGTCTTTTATTGTTTTTCCAGGAGTTAACACTGTATGTTGATCAAGGTAGCCATATTCAACATTCGGTGTCCATTCCACTCTACCGGTATCATGGATTAATTGTCCGGTAATTATATTCATTAACGTCGACTTACCTACACCGTTTGCCCCGACTAGCCCCACATGTTCTCCAGCTAATAGTCGTAGAGAAACATCTTTAAAAAGCGTACGATCTCCAAAACTATGACTTAAGTCGTCAATTGCTAATAAACTCATTGATTTATTCCTCCAATATATATCTTAAAGAATTACCTCGACTCATAATACTAAATAGGAGTCTAGATTGCTATTGTTTTCAATTGTAAATAAACAGCCTAATTATATAGGTTTTTTTCTGTAGTTTCTTCTGTCAATCATAACATATAGAATGAAGAAGCAGTATCGTGGATATATTCCAATTTTATCTCGATGATATTCTAGGACAAAGTACACTAATTGGTGGGAAACCACTCTAAAAAAGACAGATTATTTTTTTGTGATGAAGCTTGGTTTCGCATTCATTGTTACTTTTAATAATAGGTTGTTTTCGTGGCATCTTTGCTACTTTTACAATGATTGAGTTCTCATAAAACTCATCATATTGTCAAAGTTTAGTAGAAGTAGCAACAAAGTTAAGTTTCTAGATCCCGTCAGAATGAAGAAGGATTTTCAATACACCGAATTAATGTATAAAAATATATGTTATCAATAATTAAAGAAATGGTCTGTCACTCATATTACAGCATGTAAGTAGTTGATTCTTTATAATAAACGCTAAGCTGAGTAAAAGATAATAAAATTACAAGCAATATAATGAAGTACTTGTGTAGATACTAAGGTGTTCGGTCAAGAGATAAAAAATTGTCATGATTTTCACAACAGATTTTTTATTACTGATAGATTAGGTAAACTACATAAAATAATTTCTTCAATAAACATAAAAATGAGTCTGAATGATTGATATGAACACCAAGTCAAAGCCTAAGAGCAATCTACCTCTAATCGTAGTCATAGTGAAAAGTTGACAATTAAATGTTTTTTGTTATTTATTCTAGTAGCATAAGTGTTCGTAAACTAATAAAATATATAAAAACAGGATAAATATGGATTGGGGGTATAAATATTAAATAATAAAATTATCTAGAAAACCAATAAAGTCACATATTAATATGTTAAAGACAATAAAGCGTAGGTAATTGAAATGAGTATATTGTGGTCAAATATTTATACTAAGGGTATGGAAATTTTATGATAGATAATAGATTAGAATATGACATAAACAGTTTTCAGTCAGAAAAACAAATGAAAGAATTACTGCGTTCTTGCTTTGGAGATGATGAACAGTCAAAGGAGTATTTCTTAAGAGGGTTCAAGAGTACCATGAAAATATGTTCCATCTCTGTTTTATATAATAAGAATTTAGTAGGGATGGCAGTAGCTTGGAAATCGGTATTCCATCCATACTGTACGTACATCTCTATAGCTGCTAAGCCATTATATATTGTTGACTTGCATAAATTACTTGAACAACTTCAGTACTATTGTGACGATATGCTTCCTTTACAAACATCAATTTGGGAAACCTCGCTTAAGCTTAAGAATTTCTATGAATCAACGGGTTTCAGAGAAGTTAGAAGAACCTATAACAGTTTATTAGATCTTTCATCAGTAGCTGATTTGTCAGTGATTGTAAACGAATTACAGCTTAAACATGTTGAATACTCGGTAGTGAGCCTTTCGGATATTAGCTGTAACAACGAACTTAAAGAAGAAATTGTTATGCTTATAAAAAAGACGTATGAATCAACACATACTATCAACCCATTAGGTGTTCATGACTTAAATAAATGGGAACAATTAATATATAACGAGGACACCTTTTTAGAAGGTAGTTATATTATAGTATATAAAAGTAATGTATTGGCATTTTCGCTTTTACACTATTCAGATGATATGAATAAACTTGAATTTGGCTGGCGTGGAACAAAGAATGGTATAGATGAAAACTTAATTTTACTACTGACGGCTCATCAAATTAACTTCGCAAAAACTAGAGCATATAAAGCAATTGAAGCTGAAATCGATAATACTGATCCATATTCCGTAGCAATGGCAAGTTTTTTTCCGTTTTCACCTTCGCCGACGCTCATAACATTTCAAAGGTAATTGGAGGATACCTAATGTATTATAAAATTTTTAACGAAATTGTTTCTATTATGCAGCATGATTATTCAGGGTGTGTTGATAAACGAGGATGGGATCATCCAAATAATTACCTTTCTAAGGTTAAGAGTCTAGAGGAGGACAGTTCTTTAAATCCACAACAATTTGTTGAAATTGCTAAAGACTATTTAATTGATTTTAAAGACCATCATATAAAATTTCGATTATTAAATAGCAGCGAAGGAAAAAGGTATGAAAGCGGTTTTAAAGTTAGGAGATATAATGATTTTTTGTACATCACTTCAGTTGGTAAAGAAACAAGTATAGAAAAAGGACAAAGAATTATTTCAATCGACAATATATCAATTCCTAAATTAGCAAAAATACACGAAAGAAATTTAAAATCACCCAATCCAGAAAGACAGGACTGGAACGCAGTAATAAATCAATATGAATATTGCGAGCTAATCGATCATGAAGGAGTGAAAAAAACTGTTGGACTAACAAAATATGAGCAAACTTCTTATATTCCAACATATACGATTGAAAAGCTACAACACCGTACATTATTGATGACTATTACTGATTTTGATAACCCAGAGGCGATCACCAACTTAATTAATGAGCATGCGGAAGAAATAGCAAATAGTGAAAATCTATTAATTGACGTAAGAGTAAACCATGGTGGGAGTGATACTTCCTTTTATTCATTACTTCCGTACATTTTTGAAGATAGGGTTATTAACCTTTTTGATGAAAGTGAAGATGACATGTATTTTCATTGTACTGACCGTAATTATCGTCTTTGTATCGATAGCATCAATAACTCTATAAAAATGACAAAAGATCCAATTGCGTTGAAATCTCTTACGGTTTTACGTGATGAATGGGAAAAACATCAAGGGAAAGGGGTCGTTAAGTTTGATTTCAGTGATTTAAAGCAATTAGCCATCTTTTCAGGTTCAAAATCCCCAAATAAAATTATTATACTTACAGATGTATATTGTGGAAGTTCAGGTGACTCTTTTGTTGAACTATGTAAAAAGTCTTCAAAGGTCACAGTAATCGGCAGACCTACAGCAGGTGTAAATGATTACTCTAGCCTCGCAGTTATGAAATGGAATAATTTATTCGAACTATGGTATCCAACTACTAGGTTAACTAGAATTGATCAAGGTAGGGGGATGTCAGGTGTAGGCATTAAGCCTGATGTTTATATTCCTTGGACACCGTTACATATTGTTGAAGATATAGATTTAAAAGAAGCACAAAAGATTTTAATGAAGTCAAGCGTTCATTAAAATGGAATGAAAGCTTGATCTGGTTTACGACTATTACAAAACAATTATTGATCCTTAGAGTTCATTTAATAATAACAACTTATATTCATAATATAGTCATTGTTATTCATTAAGACGCTTTTATATTAAAAAGCGTCTTTGTTTATGTGGTCCATATCAAGCCAGTTCGGGACAAATGAAATTATACTTTGGCCTTATACATCATATATGGTCGCTATGAAGCTATGAGCTTTTACATCAATAATGGAATCAGTAGAATTATCTATGTTGGTAACATAGATAAATACCATACAACCATCTCCTAAATGATTCATTTTTTATATCGTAATCAATTGTTGAGAAGTGAGCATTATTTTTACATACTGAAGTCTATGAAAATATAATTTAAATTACATATTAAATGTGTAAAATAATAACATATTAGAGCTGTAAAATTCCATAAAACATACTAATAATAAAGGATTTATTAATTTATATCTAGTAATGTTAGTAAAGGCTATTAGTTTAACAACAATAAAAACAGATTTTGTGACTATGCATTTTTAAGAAAAGGGTGAATGGGTTATGGAAGCAAAAGTTTTAGTTGTAGAGGATGATCTATCAATTAGTGAAATGGTTGAAGAATATTTGACAAAAGAAGGGTATTTGATAACGACTGCTTATGATGGAAGGGAAGCTGAAAGAATACTAATAAATAACGAATTTGATTTGATTTTATTAGACATTATGCTTCCACAACTTAATGGTATAGATTTATTAAAGTTAATCAGAGAAAAAAGTACGATCCCAATTTTAATCATGTCAGCTAAGGACAGTGATGTTGATAAAGCATTAGGTTTAGGTTTTGGTGCAGATGACTATATTGCAAAGCCATTTTCAATGATAGAGTTGTCCGCTCGTGTTCAAGCAGCAATAAGGCGCGCTAAACAATATTCGCAAAATAGGGAAACTAATGAAGCGAAGATAGTGAAATATAATGGACTTAAAGTTGACCTTAATAATTTTTCAGTTAGTAAGGATGGGAAGGAAATTAAGCTAACTTCAAAAGAATTTCATATTTTAAAGTTATTTATTTCACATCCGAATAGAGTTTTTACTAAAGAACAGATTTATCAATTGATATGGGATGATGGTTATCTTGGAGATGAGAATATCATTAATGTACATATGAGAAGGTTGCGAGAAAAAATTGAAGAGAACCCTTCTTCGCCTATTTATATTAAAACTTTATGGGGCATTGGCTATAAGTTAGGGGACGTTTGAAATGACTTTTTTCTTGCTTATGGTAATAGGTCTATTAACAATTGTTATTTTCGTACAATATAAATCGATGCGTAATCGAGATAATGATATAACGTATATCTATAAGAAGCTAAGCAACGTTATTACACAAGATTCTAGTGAAAAGTTATTACTTGTCACAAGTCATAATGAGCTACAAATGCTGTTAATTGAAATCAATCGGCTATTGAATAAGAATCAACAAGTGATTTCTGATTTCACTAAATTAGAAATATCAATGAAGAAAATGCTTTCAAATATTTCTCACGACTTAAAAACACCATTGACTGTCGTGTTAGGTTATATTGAAACGATCATTCAAAATCCAAATATAAGCATGGAAGAAAGAAATAGATTATTAACGAAAATACATAACAAAACGATTGAAGTATCTGAACTCATTAATAAATTTTTCGATTTAGCAAAGCTGGAGTCAGGGGATAAAGAAATAGCTTTGACTAGAGTGAATATGAATGAGATTTGTAAAAAAAACATATTGAGCTTTTATGATATTTTAACAGCAGAAGGTTTCGAAGTTGTTATAGATATACCTGAAAATACGATTTTTTCACTAGCAAATGAAGAAGCTCTTGATAGAATATTAAACAATTTAATTTCGAATGCGATTCAATATGGGAGCGATGGAAAGACAATTGGAATTAACTTATCGAACGATCCTGAGTACGTATACGTAGAAGTTTGGGATAAAGGGAAAGGGATTCACGAATTGCATAAAGACCTAGTATTTGAACGGTTGTTTACCCTTGACGATTCAAGAAATAAACAGTTTCAAGGGAGTGGACTTGGACTTACAATTACGAAGAGACTGATTGAAGAATTATCAGGGGAAATAACTTTACATAGTATTCCACATGAAAAAACAAGTTTTTGCTTTAAATTAAACAGATTAACATTATGATCGCAATCTTAAGATTTTTGTAAGAAATAAGAGATAAAAAAGAAAATTATGATGGGTATGATATGACATAGAAGCTTTAAGAAAGGGGAATGAACATGACTTTTATTTTGAAAACTAACCAGTTGACTAAAGTAATAGAAGGTAAAGAAATAATTTCTAATGTAAACATGAAAGTAAAAAAAGGTGAAATTTATGGTTTTTTAGGGCCTAATGGGGCTGGTAAAACAACAATTATGAAGATGATAACAAATTTATTTAAGCCAACGAGTGGTGAAATAGAGATCTTTGGTGAGAAATTAACGAACACATCTTACGAAATTTTAAAGAGATTGGGAAGTATTATTGAGTATCCCATTTTTTATGAAAAGCTTACAGCAAAGGAGAATTTGGAGTTGCACTGTGAGTATATGGGATATCACGATAAAAGTTCTATAAATCATGCGTTGCAACTTGTAAATTTAAAAAATGTAGACGACAAATTGGTTAAACATTTTTCGCTAGGTATGAAACAAAGGCTTGGGATAGCACGAGCGATTATTACAAAACCGGAGTTATTAATCTTAGATGAACCGATAAATGGACTTGATCCTGTTGGTATAAAGGAGCTAAGAGATTTATTCAAAATGTTAAGCAAGGAGTACGGTATTACGTTACTCATTTCGAGTCATATATTAGGAGAAATTGAACAAATTGCTGATACAATTGGCATCATTAAGGACGGAAAATTAATTGAGGAGCTTTCAATGGATAATGTTAGACAATTAAATACTGAGTTTATCGAAATGATAGTAACAGATTGTAAAAGGGCTGTTTTTGTTTTAGAACATACGCTTAGCATATCCAATTTTAAGATAATCGATGAAAAATGTATAAGAATTTATGATTCAAAAATTTCGCAAAGTGAAATTTCCAAAGCGCTAATTTTAAAAGATGTCGCCATTGAATCTATTACAAAGAAAAACAATACACTAGAGGAATATTTCTTAAAAATGATTAATGAGGATGGGAAGATTGCTTAAACTGAATGAGGTAAGAACTGAGGAAGAATAAAGGTATAACGATGAGAGGTGGATATGATGCTAAATTTAATGAAATTAGAATTAAAGAAACATAATTTTAAAGGAATTATGAGAGGAGTAATTATAGCGAATATTTCAATAACACTTTTTTTTGCTATGATTTATTATATAGAAAAAGACAACTTTATCCCAGATTATAATGAGCTATTTTTAATAATTGATACGTTTGTTAGAATTACCTTTGTAATCTTTGCTGCAGTTCTTATTGCTAAATTAATTATTGATGAATATAAAAATAAAACAATTTCTGTCCTATTTACTTATCCTATTAACAGAAAAAAATTGATATTTTCGAAGCTGATCATGATTAGCGGATTTACTTTTTTTACAATATTGTTATCTAATATAATTATAGCTACTATTTTTATTATACTTGAGTCATATAATCATTATATCCCAGATATTTTGACGACGGATTTAATTGTAAATCAGTTTAGTAGAATGGCGCTTCAAGCCGTTGCAGCTTCAGGCATTTGCTTAATTCCGCTTTATTTTGGTATGAAGAAAAAATCAGTACCAGCAACGATTGTTTCCTCCATAATAATTATTTCAATACTTAATTCAAATAATGGTGGCTTTTCCTTAAGTTCCATTATCATCATACCATTGGCTCTATGTGCTATAGGGGTAGGGGTTGCTTACGTATCGATAAGAAATATAGAAAATGAAGATGTTTTGTAATGGCTGTTTTCACATTGATTGTTGCTTTTCGTATTAAAAAATAAATACGTATAACCCAAGCATTCGTGATATCTTTGCTCATGTAGCATGAGTTCAATGCATAAATTTATTTTAATGATGGTTTTCTTTTATTTTCCATTATTGTCATATCATTGGCTCTGTGTGCTATAGGAGTAGTGGTTGCTTATGTATCTATGAGAAATATAGAAAATGAGGATGTGTTGTAGTGGTTGTTTTCGTATTGATTGTTGCTTTTCGAACTAAGAAATAAATACATATAAACAAAGCATTTGTGGCAAATCTTTGCTCATGTCACTTGAGTTCAATGCATGGATTTAGTTGTTGCTGTCCTAAATTAGTCTCAATAGCAACAAATAGACAAGGGTTCCCTGATATTAAGTGCTTAAGTTTACTTGAACGTTCAATATTAGTCTGTATTGGGTAATCCCTTAGTAGGAAAGATCCATCTTCTAAGCCTCAGGTCTTAGCAACAATTAGAGCTCAAGAGCGTTAATGGTAACGGGAATCTCCAGTATGATAAATATTAGCTAACTAAAAGGGGGAAATTTTCAATGAGGAAAATTACACTTGTAGGTATTGTAATCGGTACGTTATTAATTGCTGCATTTGGGTTTAGTATGACAACCGGGGGAACTACTCAGAGAGAAGAAACAATTGAGATAAAAAAAGATCAAGCGAAAGAACTAGATGTTAATCTTTCCTTTGGAGTAGGTGATATACATGTATCTGAAGGGGCAAATGAATGGGTTGAAGGAAATATAGCATACAAAGATAAAAATTTAAAACCTGATGTATCATATGATGTGAGAAGAGAGACTGGGAAGGTAGAAATTACCCAAAACCGTAAAAATTCCTTTTTCGATCTTAATTTTGATATTCCTGGTAAAGGTAGCTTTAAAAATAATTGGGATTTAAAATTATCGGATGAGGTTCCAATAGACCTTAACGTTGATGCTGGGGTATCCGATACTGAATTAGATTTACGTGGTTTGTTGTTAAGTAATTTAGAGATTGATACTGGTGTTGGTGATATGACATTAGATTTAAGAGGTGATTGGGAAAAGAGCTTTGATGTCCGTATTAACGCTGGTATAGGGAGTACAACAATTCTGCTTCCTAATGAAGTGGGAGTAAGGGTTCATTCAGAAAAGGGGATCGGATCTGCTAATTTCAAAGGACTGATTTCTGATGGTAACGGAATCTATGTAAATGATGCCTTTGAAAATGCTGATGTGATAATAGATATTGATACAGATGTCGGTATTGGTGAAATTACATTTGAAGTAAAATAATGTAGCGTCATATATATTGAATATTAAAAATATTTAGAATTATATTGAATTAACACTTCTCTCTGAACGGTGTAAATATCGTTTAGAGAGTGATTTTGACCTAGTAATCCTTAGAAGGTCCTTTTCGTAGGGATGGGAGTGTAGAGAGTGAAGAGCTTGGGATGGTGGGGGATACTTTTATTGGCACTTGTAATTTGCAGTTATGCACTGTTACAATACGGCTTTTTTGGTGTAGAAACCTCAGGCTTTATAAGTGATAAAATTGAACAATACGGACCACAAAGTAAGATGTGGTATGTGACACTCTTTGTTCATGTTTTCGGTAGTTTATGCTCCTTGCTACTTGGTCCATTTCTTTTATCTGAAAGGTTCAGGAAAAGAAATATTAATGTTCACAAAATGATGGGCAAAGTTTATCTCCTTAGTGTTTTCATTGGTGGTATTTCAGGTTTATTGTTAGCATTTTACGCAACAGGGGGCTTGATAGCACAGGTTGGCTTTGGATTGTTAGCTGTAAGCTGGTTATTATCTGGCTTAATTGCTCTAAAAATGATTAAAGAGCAAAAAATAGATTTACATCGCAAATGGATGATGAGAAACTATGCACTGACATTTGCAGCAGTGATGCTACGAATATGGTTACCAATATTTATACTGATCTTTGGTGAGGCTTCGTTTCATATTAGCTATCAAATAATCTCGTGGTTATGTTGGGTTCCTAATCTGATTGTTGTAGAACTAGTTATGAGGTCACAAGCCTTTCATGACAATGCTCTTAAACTTTAATTTGTGAACTTTTATTTAAGTAGCTATCGCTTAGAATATTATTTACCGGACTAGGAATAAACCGGTAAGCAATTAGCATTCGTGACATCATGATTTATGGGCAATGAGGAAACCCGTATAAAACCACATCATGCTGTTCTAATTTTATTGAAACATAGCAGCAAACTTTATGAAAAGAGCCTTTATTTTTAGCTGAAGAGCTTTTTTCATTTTTGTACGTTCACTATAAATACACATACTTTCTTTAAAGTGTCTATAAAGCAAAATACGGATAATAAATTATATACTTCTTGTTATCGTTTATCCCACCTTTCGCTGGTATTCTGAAGGGGTTTGTCCAACCCGTTTTTTAAATGTGCTGCTAAAGTGACGTTCATCTTGGTAGCCAACAAGTTTTGCTACTGCATAAACCTTCAACCCATCCTTTAACAAAGGCTTAGACTTATTGATACGAAAGTTGTGTAAGTAGTCTAAGAAGTTTATCCCGAGCTCTTGCTTGAAAAGTGAACTAAGGTAAGTCGTAGATACAAAGACTTCTTTTGCGAGCCAATCCAGTGTGATATTTTCATGATATTTTTCATGAATTATTTCTAAAGCTGCTTTTACAGTTTTGTGAATAGGTACTTGGCTTTTAATTAAAGAAATAATAATATTCACATTTTCTTGAACAAGATTGACTAATTCATTAAATGATTCTGATTTTGTTATTAAGTCTATTTGATATGGCTGGTTTTGAATCCATTCATTACTTTGAATGTTTTTTCGATGTAATAGTTTTCCCAGCTCTAGGATAAAA
Source organism: Nanhaiella sioensis (assembly GCF_046557775.1). Lineage (NCBI taxonomy): Bacteria > Bacillati > Bacillota > Bacilli > Caryophanales > Bacillaceae > Nanhaiella > Nanhaiella sioensis. Next base: position 1,464,408 of record NZ_JBKAEG010000001.1, on the reverse strand, counting down.
GCTGTTGCTATCATGTTAAGGTTTTTTCTCGAGGTTGTTGAATTTTGGCTAAGTTGATGCAGCCAACTATATAACTGATCATTTGCTAAGTTAAATTCTTCTTGTTCTAAGTAACGTAATATCTTTTCTTCTTGCTCAGCAATAGCCTTAGTGTGAAAAGTTGGTTCATTAAGAGTGCTTGCTGCTCTTTGAGCCAATTGTGAATAAAGGAAAGAGTCACTTGCTTCTTCATAAAATTGATATTCAATGACATTTAATGCTTCTTTGTATGACAAATGGAGAAGGTTAATGCTTGGTTGTATAGACCCCACACCTATACTGATTGAGTATTCAATTGCTTCATTAATATGGAGCACCATGCTAGTTAAGTGTTCATTAAGACGTTGCTCATTATAAGACGTTGTTACATTGGCACACCATACAATTTCATAATTATGTTGGAAAACTTCTATATAATTATTATTATAAAAATCACTAATAAACTTATTGGTTATGTCAAGGACAGTTTGAAAATAATGATTGTCCTTTTGTTTACTAGTATTATGTGTAGTTGGATAGTGAATTTTAATTACACCGACTTGTATATTAGCATCCAGCAATGATATCCTTAGTTCCTCAATATCGTCTAAATGTTTTTTATATTTAAGATCAGCACTTTTTAGCCAACTTGAAAGCTTTTGCCATTTTAATGTAGGTAAATGTTTATCCCAAGTCTTTTTAACAACCTTTGACTCTCTTGCTGTTTCTAGCTTTTCCTTGGCTGTTAAAACTGCATTTAAGATGTCATTTGGGAGGCAGGGTTTAAGCAGGTAATCGTGAGCACCTAACCTAATACCTTCTTGTGCATAACTAAACTCATTGTAGCCGGAAAGTAGAATGGCTAAAAAATCATATCCAGTTTCTTGTGCTTTTTCAATAAGTTCTAAGCCATTCATTTGGGGCATCCGTATATCTGTTAATAAAATATCAGGTTTTGTAGCTAGGAATGTTTGATAGCCTGTTAAGCCATCTTCACAAATACCACATACCTCAATTCCGTATTGTTGCCAATTAATCATTTCTTCCATACCTTCTCGAATGGTTATTTCATCTTCAACAATTAATAGTTTAAACATATTGAACTTTCTCCTTCCTAAGTCGTTTAGTTTCTCATTATTATATTTCTTTGTATTTTTATATTAGAAGAGGAAGATGAGTAATTATATGACTGTAATCATTTTAAAATAAGATTTTCGTGCGTTAAACAACAATATATATATATATGAAAAAATCCATAATAAAAACTATATTTCAATGCTTGTCCGGTATTGGTCAAGTATAATTATTTTTCTAGTGGTAGACGAAGTTCTACTCTGGTTCCTCGTCCTTTAACACTATGGAAAGTTAAGGTAGCTTGTTCATCATACAATAGTTTCAATCTCTCTTTTATATTTAAAATTGCATAGCTTCTATCTTGTTTTTCGTTAGTGCTATTAAATTGATAGGATTTTAATGAGCGATTTAATTCTAATACTGTCTTCTCGTTCATTCCTACACCATTATCTGTTACTTCAATGAGGCATGTGTCATGATGGTGGCTAATTTGAACTTTAATGTAGCCACTTTCGTTATTAGGCTCTATACCATGAAGAATTGCATTTTCTATAAATGGTTGTATTAACAATTTGGGTATTTCAATGTCTAGTACTTCAGGGACTATGTCAATCTCATATGTTAATTTTGGTTTGAAGCGCTGTTCTTGTATGTACAAATAATTTTTTACTAGTTCAATTTCTTGTCTAATTGTAATTGAGTCTTTTCCATTATTAAGACTTAGTCTAAAAACACTTGATAGAGCGTATGCCATATTAGCAATCTCAGGTTCCCCTTTCCTTTGAGCAGTCCAGCATATTGTATTAAGTGTGTTATATAAAAAATGGGGATTTATTTGAGCTTGTAATGTTTTTAACTCTGCTTCTCGCTGTTGGATTTTAGAGAAATATACGTCATCTATTAATTTTTTTATTCTATGAACCATATTGTCGTAGCCTTGTCCTAGTTGTCCTATTTCATCATTTCCAACAAATTTCACACTTTGCGAGAAATCTCCATTTTCTAGTTTTCTCATCGACCTTATAAGCTTCTTAAGTGGACTAGTTAGTCTAAAAGCCGCAAACCACGAAACTATACTACCGCCGATAAAGCACAAAATGATCGCAATTACTGTAATTAATCGAATCTGATTAAGCTCAAGTAATACGGTCTTTTTTGATTGAATGATGACAACACGCCATTCGGTTAATAGAGATTGATCATGACTAATGATCCAATCGTCTGTCGTATATTTTCTAGGCATTTCTTCTATTACATGTTTACTAGTTTGAAAAGGGGGTATATCAAAGTAGTAACTACCAACCCAATCTTGATTTGTTGCAGTTAAAATTTGGCCATCATTATTCATTACTAGCATCTCTGTTTCTGGGTCTTCTAAAGACATATATTTTTTTCGTAAGAATTTTTCGTTAATTCCAGTTACGACGAATCCCTCAGGGTTTAAATCATAAATATTTTTAATCATTCTTACATTAAGAAGTTTAAATTGGTTATCTCCTATAAATAAGCTATTTTCAGAGTTAGCTAAATACCAAATTGAATCACCGTCTTGTTTCTTTGCTTTGTCATATATTATTGTGTGACGGAAGAACTCATATGATTCTGCACTTATCTTTCCTTGATTAATTGTCAATGGCTGCTCAAATGGATTTAGACTATTTATATCATAAACAATAAGAGAATGAATGTTTGGTCTCGTTACTAATATTTTTGATAATGATTCATTCATTTGTTGCCTTAGGTTAGTATTGGGGCTATTTGAACTCAAATAATCTTGTACGGAAGATGATAAAAAAAGGTAGTTTGTAAAATCATTCACATCTTGAGCAATGAGATCAAATTGGTCAATACTTTTTTTTAGTAGGTTATCTTGGTTTTGATCAATTTTGCTAAATACTTGCTTTGCTGCAATTTGATAAGATATGAAGCCTGTTATCGCTACAGTTGTAAGAATTAATGGTACAAACCAAACGAGTAATTTATGTCGTATGGGGAGGTTAATATACCAAAATAAAAGCTTAGATGGAATCATTCTCATCACCTTAATCAATTTTGTATACCCTATCATATCACGAAAGTAGAAACTAAATTTATAAGTACAATAGAAATTATGAAAAATGAAAACGCTATCTAAAATATGACGCATTAACATTAATTTTGAAATTTTTTATGATGGAATAGAAGATTTACTGGAGGTGATGAAACTGCATAAGGTATTAAGTAATAAATGGACTATATTTCTTCTAGTTGCTCCAGGGGTATCTATTTTCTTTTTTATGATTGGAATACCAGTCTTAATGAGTATCTATTATGGGTCAACAGATTGGAGTGGAATTGGAAGTTACAGTTTTATAGGTTTAGACAATTTTAAAGAAATTTTATTTAATGATTCAGTTTTCTGGAAATCGCTATGGAATGCTGTGTTATTAGCTGGAGCAACAGTACTTTTTCAACATCCGATAGCTATTCTTATTGCCATTTTTTTAACTCATTGTGGTAAATGGGAAAAGTTCTTTTCGGCAATTTTCTTTATTCCAGCTGTCATATCTATTGTTGTGACATCTAAATTATGGGTAAGCATCCTTCATCCTAACTATGGTTTATTAAACAAAGTTTTAGATTCAGTTGGTCTGTCATTTCTAAAACAAAATTGGTTAGGTGATCCAGACATTGCAATTTGGTCAATTATCATTGTCGTTATGTGGCAAGGATTTGGATATGCCCTATTACTATACCATTCTGGGCTGCAGTCGATCCCAAACTCTGTTTTTGAAGCAGCTAGGCTTGATGGAGCAAATAATTTTCAATTATATACAAAAGTTATTATTCCGCTATTGTCACCAGTGATGAGAATAGCCATTGTAATTGCTGTTGTAACTAGTTTAAAACAAATGGAAACGGTTTTTCTAATGACAAATGGTGGACCTGGGGATAGTACAGAATTTTTAGGAAACTATCTATATAATACTGCTTTTTCTTCCTCTTTATATGGGTATGGAAATGCAATATCTGTCTTGTTTGTAATCTTCTGTTTGATTTTAACGGTCGTATTAAATAAAACCTTGAAGAAGGAAGTGGGAGAATACTAACAGGAATTATGGAGGGATTGGAATGGAGTCCAAATTACCAGTGTCTAGTAACAAAACACTGTTTTTAAATGATAAAGGTGCTAGAAAGCGATTTTCGATAAAAAAGATGCTATTATTTACTCTCATGATCATATTAGCACTCGGACAAATATTTCCATTAATTTGGTTAATAAACTTTTCATTTTTAAAAAGTGGTGATTTTTTCGGTTCTGCATTTTTAAAATGGCCAAAAACGTTTGAATGGCAGAATTATATTGATGCTTTTACTTACGGTAGTGTTCCGAGATACTTTTTTAATAGTTTATTAATTACTATGATCACAGTGGTCGTTTCTGCTATTTTGTCTCTAATGCTTGCATATGCCTTTACACGAATGAAGTGGAAATATAAAACTACTGTTATGAATATCATTCTTCTCGGCATGATTATTCCGATCCATGCGACTTTGCTACCAAACTTTATTATATTTAATAAATTAAATATGTTAGATAATATGTTTACACTTATATTGCCGTATATTGCATTTTCTCTACCAATTAGTATGTTTATTATGACAGGATTTCTAGAAACAATTCCAAAAGAGGTAGAAGAATCAGCAGTAATGGATGGGGCTGGTGTGTTTGGTATCATTTTTAGAATTATGTTACCGATGACAAAGCCAGCGATTGCAACAATTAGTGTATTAAACTTCATTACTTGGTGGAATGAATTCATTATCGCAAATACGTTCCTCGTTTCTGATGAATTAAAAACGTTACCATTTTCAATATTAAAATTCACTGGTCAATACTCTTCTAATTATGGGGCACAGTTTGCAGTGATGACGATGATAGCAGTACCGTCTATTATCATTTATATAATTTTTAGTAAACAGATGACAAAAGGGATTACATCAGGTGCTGTAAAAGGATAGTAAAAATGAAAACATTATCTAAAAAATAATACATTACGCTATGAAAGCCTTTACATTATGATAAATGTTAGTGAAGGGGGAATAAACGTGGGAAAATTGAAATCACTTTTGACAATGTTGTTAAGTATTATGGTTATTTTAAGTCTTGCTGCATGTGGTACAGAAAACTCAACAGGTGATAATGAGGGAGGCGCCGATGATGAAGGTAAAGTCACGCTTACATTCTTTAGTGCAAACCCAGATCGTTCAGTCGGAGTTGGTAAGGTTGAGCAAGAAATTATAGATGTTTATATGGAAGAAAATCCTAATATTAAGATTGAAGTAGAAGCTTTACAGGATGAACAATATAAGAATAAGATTAAAATTTACTCTTCAACTAACAAACTACCAGATATTATGCATACTTGGGGACAGGAATCATTTATAGCTCCACTTATTGATAATGACTTATTATTAGAATTAAATCAAGAAGACTATGCAGATTATGGATTTGTTAATGGTTCTTTAGATGGTTACTCAAAAGGTGGTAAAACGTATGGTTTACCTAAAAATGCAGATTTATTCGTACTCTATTACAATAAAAAAATCTTTGCAGAAAATAATATAGAGATTCCTAAAACACAAAATGAGCTTTTAGATGTTATTGGGAAATTAAGAGCAGAAAATATAAATCCAATTTCTATTAATGGTATGGATGGCTGGTCACTACCAATTTGGTTTGAATATGTACTCCAACGTGAAACAGGCGACTTTTCAAAAATGGATAAAGCTTTAAGTCGTGAAGATAGCTTTACTTCAGAAGAATTTATTAAGGCTGCTGAATTCATGAAAACATTGGCTGATGCAGGCGGTTTTCAAGACGGATTTTTAACATCTGATTATGGTGCTGCACGCAATTTATTCGGTCAAGAACAAGCGGCTATGTATTTAATGGGTTCTTGGGAAATGGGCCTTGCAGCTGATGAGAATTTTTCAGAGAGCTTCAGAGAGAATGTTGGTGTTATGCCGTATCCTTCGACTGATAAAGGCAGTGTAAATGATGTGGCTGCTTGGTTTGGTGGTGGCTACTCTATTTCAAATAATTCTAAGAATAAGGAAGAGGCAGTGAAGTTCTTGCAATACTTCTTTAAACAAGAAAACTGGGTGAAATCTTCATGGCAAAGTGGTGCAACAATCCCAGCTCAACAGTTTGACAGTTACTTAACAGGAGATGAAACAGAGTTACAAAATGATTTAATTGAACTGTTTAATTCTATTGAGACTTCAAGTGGAACACCAGTATTAGATAAGGGAACACCAGAATTCAAAGAAGAAATTATGCAACAACATCAACAATTACTTTCTGATCAACTTAGCCCTGAAGATTTTGTTGAGCAGTTGGACGATGCCGCTGAAAAAAATAACAATAAGTAAGGCTGTTTTCGCATTGATTGTTGCTTTTCGTTCAAAGGTATAAGAACGTAAACATATAGCATTTCGTGGCATCTTTTCTACTTAAACAATTATTGAGCACTCTTAAAACTCGTCAAATTGTCCATTATTAATAAAGATAGCAACAAAGTTTATGAAAAGAGCCATAAGTAATTATGATTAAGAAGGGAATACAATAAATAATTGTATTCCCTTTTCAATGATTGAGAAACTTTATCATGTTCAAGACTACTTCATCCAAAAAAAGAAAACGTTTTCCAAAATATCATTACTTATGTATAGCTTGCTTTTTCATTATGATTATAAAGTGGATTTCTATACTCTTTGAGGAGGATAGAAGAATGGTTTTAGGAGGGTAAGCTATGAAGAAAAAACCGCTGATTATTTCTGTTTTTATGATTATTATAGTAACGGTAGTTGGAATTATAATTGTAAAATACGGACAACTAGAACAACCCGCACAAAAGGTAGTGTATTTAGATCCAGAGGCTTCGATAGAAGATCGTGTCCAAGACTTATTATCTAAAATGACAGTTGAAGAAAAAGTTGGACAGCTGATTCAAGCTGAAGAAAAATCTGTTACGAAAGATGATGTGAAAGATTACTATTTAGGTTCAATATTGAATGGTGGTGGATCATTCCCAGAACTAAATGTGGAAGAAAGTAGCACAAGGGAATTGTGGGAAGAAATGGTTAATTCATATCAAGATGGAGCTTTGGCTACTAGATTAGGTATACCACTTATTTATGGTGTTGATGCAGTTCATGGGCATAATAATGTAAAGGGTGCAACAATATTTCCACATAGTGTAGGCTTAGGCTCAACGAGAAATATTGATTTAATACGTGAAATAGGAATAGCAACAGCAAAGGAGATTAAGTCTTCGGGTCCTAACTGGACATTTGCACCTACTGTAGCAAGTGTTCAAGATATTCGTTGGGGAAGGTCCTATGAAGGTTTCGGTGAAAATGCCACTTTAGTTGCTGATATGGGTGTGGCTTATATCGAAGGATTTCAAGGGACTAGCATTAGCGATTTAAAACAAACCTCTAAGGTAGTTGCGACGGCAAAGCATTTTATCGGTGAAGGTTATACAGATGGTGGAAAAAACCAAGGTGATATAACGCAATATACTGAGGAAGAGATTATTGAAATGGATAAGGAAATTTACGAAAAAGCAGTAAAAGCTGGAGTTAGAACAGTTATGGCATCCTTTCATAGCATACAAGGATTAAAAATGCATGCTAATGAACGATTATTAACAGACTTTTTAAAAGATGAATTAGGCTTTGATGGATTTGTTATTTCTGATTGGTATGGAATACAACAAATTACTATGGATCATAACGGAAATCCTGTTTCTGGATTAAAAGAGCAAATCAAAGTCTCTGTTAATGCTGGTGTTGATATGTTAATGCAGCCCGAGAACTGGAGAGAGACGTTAAAATTAACATTACAATTAGTTAATGACAATGAAATTACGATGGAACGGCTTGATGATGCAGTGTCTCGTATTTTACGTGTGAAATTTGAGGCGGGCTTATTTGAAAATCCTAAAACTGATCGGTCACTTGCTGATTCGTTTGGGTCAGAAGAACATCAATCAATAGCACGTCAAGCTGTGAGCGAATCTTTAGTATTATTGAAAAATGATGAAATAAGTGGGCAACCAATTTTTAATCAATTACCTGATATGGATAAAATATTTGTAGCTGGTAAAAATGCAGATGATATTGGTAACCAATCAGGAGGATGGACGATCACTTGGCAAGGTAAATCTGGTGATATTACTGATGGAACATCTATTCTTGAAGGGATAAAAGAAGTAGCTCCTAATAAAACTGTTACGTACGATGTTAATGGTAAAGGTGCTGCGGGGCATGATGTGGCACTTGTCGTTATTGGTGAAGAACCTTACGCAGAAACTGATGGTGACACGAATGACCTTAATTTAAAGCAAGTAGACCTAGAAACGATACAAAATATTCGTACAGAAGATCCTAATATTCCAATCATTGTAATACTTGTAGCTGGTAGACCTATGATTGTGACAGAACAACTGAATGATTGGTCAGGCTTAGTTGCTGCATGGCTCCCTGGGACTGAAGGTGCAGGTGTAGCAGATGTACTGTTTGGTGATAAAGACTTTACTGGTAAGCTGCCAATTAGCTGGCCAACTCATTTAGATGCTTATGACAATCGTGACAAGTTTGATGAGTATATTTTATTTGACTACGGCTTTGGCTTAAGTAAGTCAGAGGTTACACCGTAGTTGTGTGACTAATCGAAGAAAATTAACTGCCTAAGCTACGATCATTGCTCTTACAAATGATTAAATACTAATACTCAAAAAGCACCTTGCTGATGGTGCTTTTTGAGTATCGTTTTACGAGTCTTTCAATGAGAATTTGAATCCATTCTGTAAAAATAGATTCAATATCTTTGTACTCAAAGTCGTTTGAGAAAACAAGCCATTGCAATTGCTCAGGTAAAAGGTGTAGCTTTTGCCTAAGTTCTGCATTATCCGTAGATTCATCATCGAGGAATATTAAACGATTGTTGTTCGCTGATGTAACGAAAACACGACCAGTGTATTCATTACCGTTCATATATGTATTAATATGCCCTCTTGTATTGGGTCTACATCGAATATGATTTCCTTTTAATTTAAATAGTGAGTGTTCAAAGGAAGCCAATTGAGTTTTACTTATATAAAACTCCTCCAAAAAATACTTATTTTCGATGTGCCTCTCACTATGTACATCAAAAACATCATAAATTAATTTAATCTCTGGATTGCTAGAGATATTTTTATTTACGTTATTATAAAATTTTTTAAAAGGCATTAATCGGTCTTTTAGTAAAAAATCAATATTGCTATGATCCAAACTACAGCCATAGCTTAGTATAAATACAGTTTCCAATGAAATTCTCCCCCTGTGCAGCTACTGATATCAACTAGTTTAAGCATATCATCGTGTTTAGAAATAGTACACAGAAGCTAAGTAAGAAAGAGAGGCTGGGACAAAACCTAATTAAAATGAAGAAACCGCACGAAATCAAATTTATAAACCTTGATTTCGTGCGGTTTTATTTTTGCTTAATGTATAAAAACCAGTTAGTTTTCCACTTATGTCCCAGCCTCTTTAATTTAAGAAGCTTTTACTTTCTTGTTCTTTGTATCTCTTTCAATCTTTCCACTTCCTACCGATAGTGCAACGATTATTCCAAGACCAATGAAGATAAGACCTGTTAAGAAGACGGTGGAAAAGGATTGTGTCCACACTGATTGAATTGTGTTAACAACTATATTACTTACATCTTCTGGCATGTCAGGTGTCATAGGTGCAAGCATGGTTTTAAGTAAGTCATCTGTTTTACCGACTAAGCTATCGAGAATACCAGAAGCAACTTGGTTAGTTTCAGTTGAAGCTGCAGCAGCTAACTTTGTTTCGATTGATTTATTCATCACCGCATTTAAAACGGTGATCCCGATAGTTCCGCCAATTGAACGGAAAAAGGTTGAGGCTGAAGTAACAGCACCTAATCGAGATTTAGGAAATTCATTTTGGACAGCAATCATGAGTGTTGGCATGACAAGCCCCATTCCAAACCCCATGACAATCATATAACCATATGCTATAGACTGATTCGATTCAACTCCCATCGTACTCATAAGATAAAAGCCAGTCATCGTAATCGCCATGCCAGCAGTTAATACTGTGCGGTAGCGAAGGCGGAGCAATAATCTTCCTCCGATAATACTTGCAACGATAAGGGAGATCATCATTGGTGTCATAGTAGATCCAGCTTCTGTTGGGCTCACACCAAAAATATATTGCATAAACATTGGGACGAACATAATTGCTCCGAACATTCCTAAACCTAATAAGAAACCTAAACCACTTGTTGTTGCAAAGACACGATTTTTAAATAACTGTAAATCTAATATTGGATCCTTGGCCTTTCTTTCAATAAATATGAAAATAATGAGTAATAATAATGAACCACCAAATATGATATAACTAGTACTTGAAGCCCATTCAAATTTATCTCCACCAAAAGTTAAACCTAGAAGTAGCAGTACAACAGATGGAATTAATGTGAAAATCCCTAAAAAGTCGATATTTACTTTTTCTTTCCTTGAAAAATCCTCTTGCTTTAACCCGATAAAAATGAGTACAGCTGATAGTATTCCAAATGGGACATTAATGAGAAAAATCCAATGCCAGCTAATTGTATCGACGATAAATCCACCAATGAATGGCCCAATGACTGAGCTTAAGCCGAAGATAGCCCCAAAGACACCTTGCCATTTAGCACGTTGTTCGGCTGTGAAAATATCACCAACAATTGTTTGTGATAACGGCATAATCATACCGCCACCAATTCCTTGTATACCTCGATAAATAATAAGCTGCTCCATAGATGAAGCAGTGGCACAGAGTGCCGAACCTATCATGAAGATAATAACCCCTAACAAATATAAGCCTCTTCTACCGTATAAGTCGGCTAGCTTACCTACAATTGGAATGACTGTTGTCGAAGTAATTAAATAAGCTGTTGTCACCCATGCAAATATTGAAAAACCATTTAGATCATGAATAATAGTTGGCATGGCTGTTCCAACAACAGTTTGCTCGAGTGCACTAAAAAACATCCCAATGATTAAGCCAGTTAAGACTAACTTTGTATTAATACCTTGTTGTGTGCCCAATTTTCTCCCCGCCTTTGTTAAAAATATATACAATTTGTTTAATTCATCATTAGTATGCCAAAATTAAAGTATTGATGGTAATGATGATTAGAATGAATTAATATAATATAAGTTAAACACAAACGACCATTCGGTCGTCTGTGCAGGTACTTTTGAATAATGAGTATGATTTTTCATTCTTAATGTAGCTAAAATTAGAAAACGATTTATAACTTTAGCTATGTTATACTTTTCTTATAAATAATTTATTCTTATATATATACCGACCATTCGGTCATAGTATATGATAATCAACTTAATAAGTCAAATATAAAGCTGTGAATACAAGCTTATTGAAATTGTATAACTATTAGGATAAGATGGAAGAAAACGACCGTTCGGTCACATAAGTATGTATTATTTTAAACTTTTTTGGGTAAAGTTCTTTTCGTAATCTTTGTCGCTATTCCAAGAAAATTTGAGCTACTAATTGGTAGTTGTAGCCATTTTCAATGCTTTAGAGAAGGTAAGATGTTACGTAACACTATGTGTGTTTAAGTTTTAGTACGAAAAATAACTACCAATGCAATAACAACCTATTTGAAATATTTAAATGAGCTCATTTGTATATTTGTGCTTAAAATGAATGTTTAATATTGTTGGGCTTCAGCACAAAGCCCTCGAAATTACCTTGGTGGCGTGAGGAGCTCATATTAATAAATTTCCTTCGTTGAGGGTAGATAAGGTCTTCCATTTCATGATCAATAATTAGGGAGAGAATCAAATTGAAGAGTAGAAAGCAAGAAATTGTGAATTCAGCAATGAAGCTATTTGCTAGAAAAGGCTATCATGCTACATCTATGCAAGAAATAGCGGTTCAGAGTGGAATTGCGAAAAGCTCATTATACAATTATTTCAGTTCTAAAGAAGAGTTGTTAATGACTATTTTTAAGCATTACTATGACGTTCTGTTTGAAAAAGTTTCAATGGTAGAAAGAAACTCAAAGCTAACCCCAAAAGAGATACTCATTGAGCAAATTAGTGTACAGCTCCAAGAAGCAGTTAATTATAAGGATTTTATGCGATTGCAAATGAGAGAACAAATCATTCAAGTCAATGATGACATTCGCCAATATATCTTTCGAATGCGATCGCAATTTCTAAGTTGGTACAGTCTGCGTTTACGTGAAGTATATGGTAATAAAATAGAAAAACATTTATTAGATTGTGTAACGATGCTAAATGGAATTCAAAGGGAGTATACATTTAATTTACTCGTTGGCGAAGCAGAATTGGATGTCAAGAGGATGGGTGCTTTCATCGTGCGTAGACTTGATGCCATTGTTGAGAGCATGATGGATGATGAAGAGCCCTTATTGACAAACTCAATTTTTGACCATGAAATGATAGGGGAACGGACTGCAAAAGAGCATCTGAGAGATCAAATTACTCATAGCATTCATAAGATGAGAGAGCATGTACAAAAGACGTCACTTGAAGAGATGGTGAAGGAAAGATTTGTTTCGACGCTCCTTGCACTTGAAGAGGAAATGAACAAGGAAGAGCTTAAAGTGGTGTTAATTGAAAGCCTCCTATTTTTCTTGAAAAGCCAGCAAGATTCGCAAATCAATAGTGAAGTAAAAAAAATTGAAAAACTTCTTGAAATTTATTTGTAAAGGCTCTTTTCGTTAACTCTGTTGTTATTCAAAAATGGAGAGTAAGAAGAGTTTTTATGAAACCTAAATTATTGTAACAATAGAAAAGATGTTACGAACGGTAGGTTTATACCTGCTTATCTATTAGAACGAAAAGCAACAACCAATACGAAAACAACCTTATTAAAATAAGGGGTCCAACAATGTGTATGATCAATTTTGGGATTCCGTTTATATTTTATTATTTTTCGGTCAGAAGACCCCCAATACAATCCCTTGAGATCTGAAGTGGAGGGGAGTTCGAAATTTACATTTTGTAACTTATGTTAATAGTATTATAAAAAACTCCTATAAAAATAGGCGGGGGAATTATGCTAAACTTCAACAAACTATCTAAAGAAATGTATGCCGAATTAGTAAAATTGTTAACTTCTGAAACCTGGCCTTTTCATGGACATGAAATGCCGTCAGAAGATATGATTAGAGAATCTATAACAAATGGATATTACACCGAAAATGGCAATGAAACATTTTTGATAACATTGAATGATGAGACTATTGGCATGATAAGAATCTTTGATTTAGCTGATCCTACATGTCTATTTGATCTACGCCTTAAAAACCGATATAGAGGCAAGGGGTTTGGTTCAATATGTGTAAACTGGCTATCAAGATACGTTTTTAAAAACTTTGCTCATATTGTAAGAATAGAAGCACATACGCGACATGATAATTATGCGATGCGAAAAACGCTATATAATTGTGGGTACGTAAAAGAAGCATACCATAGAAATGGTTGGCCTCAAGGGGGGATATTACACGATGGTGTCGGATATACGATCATAAGAAGTGATTGGGAAAAGAACACTGTAACGTGTATTAATGATTCATTCCCTTATTGATGTCAAGAAAAAAATGTGGTTGACATTAATTGCAAATTTATGTAATGATAAAAATAATTAAAGTGGAAAGGAACGGTACTTAAACGAATGTGGAATTAATCCTATTTTTTTAGACATTATTTAAATAGTTTATTTTTAATAAATGTTGTCTAGATAGGATTAGTCTATGCATTTTTAGGTACTATTTTTATATGTGTTATAATTGGACCATTAATATGGTTGAAATTATAGCAGGAATGATGTGTTCAAAAAAATGGTGAAGAATAATTGGAGTAAATGTACCAATTTCTAATCTTTTTGAAAAATTGAGCCGTTTTTGCTGAACTTTTTAACATCATTACATACCTAAATATTACAGCTAATCCTCTCTAGAATTGTAGGGAGGATTTTTTATGCTATTGTTAGATGCGAATCAAATTGAAAAGTCTTATGGAGACCGTACGATATTAAATATTCAACAATTACAAGTGTTTAATGGTGAAAAAATTGGGGTTGTCGGTAAGAATGGGGAAGGGAAATCTACGTTATTGAAAATTTTAGTGGAACAACTTGAGCCAGATAGTGGAATTGTCAACGTATATTGTCCGATTGCTTATATACCGCAGCTTGAAGATCTCGAAGTTAGCGATATTCCTCAAAAATTGAATGGTCATTGGAGAATTCCTAAAGATAGGAAGCAATTTTTAAGTGGGGGAGAAGAAACGAGAAAGAAAATAGCATCAGCTTTGTCTGCAAATGCTAAATTAATCATTGCTGACGAACCAACAAGTCATTTAGATGTAGAAGGAATAGAACAATTTGAAAGAGAGTTAAAAGCATTTGCTGGAAGTGTCATTATTATTTCTCATGATCAACAACTTCTTAATCAAGTTTGTACCACGATCTGGGAATTGGATAAAGGAAAGGTACATTGCTATGATGGCAACTATGAAGCATATGTTGAGCAAAAGAAACATTTGAAAGATAGACAGCAGTTTGAGTACGAGCAATATGTGAAGGAGAAACAACGTCTAGAACAAGCTGCAGTAGAAAAAAGCCAAAAGTCAAAATCATTGAAAAAAGCACCAAGCCGCATGGGTAATTCTGAAGCGAGATTGCATAAAAGAAGTGTTGGTCAAAAGAAAGCGAAATTAGATAAAGGTGTCCACGCACTTAGATCGAGAATTGATCAACTTGAGAAAAAGGAAAAACCAAAGCAAGAAGAAGATATCACCTTTGACATTAGTCAGTTTAAGAAAATTCATAGCAAAAGGGCAATTGCATTTAACGAAGTAAGTGTAAAAATGGGAAATCGTTTGTTATTTAATAACTTAAACGGTGCCATTAAACCAGGGGCAAGAGTTGCTATAATTGGAAGAAACGGTGTAGGCAAAACAACATTATTAAATATGATAGCAACAAGGCATGATGATATTTCTATTGCTAAACCTGCTTCCATAGGATATTTCCATCAAAAATTAGAAAGTCTAGATGAGCATAAAACGATCTTAGAAAATGTAAAAGAATCCAGTCATTATTCAGAGCAATTTATTAGAACCGTGTTATCGAGGCTACGATTTAAACGGGAAAATGTCCATAAAAAAGTATCCATGTTAAGTGGAGGAGAACGGGTAAAAACTGAATTAGTAAAAGTCTTTTTAGGAGATTATAATGTTCTGCTATTAGATGAACCGACCAATTACCTTGACCTTCAAACAAAAGAAGCGTTACAAATGGTGTTAACATCTTATCCAGGAACAATTTTGTTTGTAACTCATGATCGTTATTTCGTCCAAGAGTTGGCGACACATATTTTACAAATTGAGCATGACAAAGGCGTTTTGAAAGATATTGACTTATTAGAGTCAAATGATTCTGTTGAACAACAACAAGAAGAAACGAATTTGTTAGCGGTTGAAATGGAGTTAACAGAGGTGTTAAGTAGATTATCACTAATCACAAATGAAGATGAAAAACAAATGCTTGAAGCTAGGTTTTCGAATTTACTAGCACAAAAGAAGCAGTTAGTGAATAAGAAATCTCGAAAATAGTCTTGACGGTTACCTTGGGGAGAGTTGAAACTAGAATAGCGAAGCTTGTAAACAGTGTGGGTTAACCAAAAAACAAGTGCTTATAAACATTTGTCATCGAATTCCAGATGAAAAGATGCCCAGATTTCTAGTAGTGAACGTATCTAATTCTTAGTAAGAAAAACAATAATTAATACAAACAGCTATTGTAAAAGAGCAATTCACAACGTGGATTGGTCTTTTATTTTGTAGGCTTTTTTCATAAACTTTGTTGCTATGGTTACCAAATTATTACCATGAAAAGTCGTTTTATATGTTAGTCTTCGTTGAACAGAAGAAAAGATGTCCCGAACGTTAGTTATTATCGAATCTAGCCCTAATTACGAAGAACAACAATTAATACGAAAATACCCTTTTAGTAAGAAGGGCATTTGGAAGCTTAGTTGTTATGCTCCTTCATTAAAATACGATTCAGAAATTTTTGTTATGCTTGTGTCACTATTTTTTAATACGAATAAACAAGACATAATAAAGTGTTCATGAAAACTGAAATTATATAAAAATACCAAAATATGAAACTATTCTATGAATTTTCCGTATATACAATTAGTAGAATAAAAAGCTATCAGATTAAGAAAAAAACTTCTTCGTTAATGGCTTGCTAATTATCAAATAAAGCCTTATTTAAGGCTTGAAAGGATAGACCTTCATTCATCACATGGAATATTGTAGAGACGGGGGCATATATGGAATTACAAGATCACTTTGTTAAAACAGTTCATTTATATTTTAAAGAAGAAGGAGCAGCTTGGTTACAAAGGCTACCTGAATTAATCCGTGATTGCGAGCAAAAGTGGCATTTGAAGATAAAAGAACCTTTTACCCTTTCGATAAATTACGTTGCCGCTGCGATTATGAATGATGGGAGGGAGGTAGTAGTGAAAATTTGCATTCCGGGAGAAGGGTTTCTTGATGAGATTGAAGCGTTAACGTTATTCGATGGCAAAGGCATGGTTCAACTAATCGATTTCGACAAAGACAAAGGAATAATGATACTGGAAAACGTCTCACCTGGACACACTTTAGCAGAAATTGAAGATGATGCTAAAGCTTGTCGACTAGTCGCTAACGTAATCAAAAAACTATCTATACGTGCTCCAAAGGAAACTAGGATCGCATCAACACTTGGTAGAGAAGAAAAGCTTCGGAACCTGATTAAAGAACACCCAGAAGGATTTGGCCCTATTTCACAACATACACTAGAAGTAGCTTTGAAAGTTTTTACATATTTAAATCGAACGATAGAACAACACTTTCTCCTTCATGGAGATTTTCATCATTACAATGTTCTATCATTTACAGATGAAATATGGATAGCAATTGACCCTAAAGGGTTAGTCGGTGAAATCGAATATGATTTAATTCAATTTCTGCTAAATAAATTACCTGACCAAAACGCTTACGACGTAGTAGCAAAAAGAGTTGATATTCTTACGCAGGAATTGAAGCTTAATAAAGAACGCTTACTGCTGTGGGGCTACTGTCATACCGTGTTAGCTACTTCATGGACAGTTGATGATGATGGAACTTATGACGATAAATTTTATCAAGCAATTGACATATTTCACAAGCTGTATGAAGCTAATTATGGAATGGAAATTGAAGCATTAAAATATGTAAACTAAAACAAATAATGAGTTGTTTCATAAGCTGAAACTTAGTTATAGTTTATAACTATAAAGGACGGGTATCATGAAAGGTTATTGGAATGAACGTTTTAGTAAAGGAAAGATATGGGGAGAACTGCCAAGCAATACGGTAGAGACTGCTACTAAACTTTTCTTGAACAATGGTGCAAAAACTGTTTTAGTACCAGGCGCAGGCTATGGAAGAAACTCGAAAGCACTTGCGACTACTTTTAAAGTTGATGCAATAGAACTTTCACAGCAAGCTATTGCTACTGCTAAAGAACATGATAAGTCGACGTCGTATATTGAAGGGTCAGTATTCGATTTACCTATTCCTCATAAAAAATATGATGGGATTTATTGTTATAATCTATTACACTTGTTTTTGTTATCTGAAAGAATGACATTTATTCAGAAGTGTATCGATCAGTTAGCTGAAGATGGAATGATTTTTTTAACCTGCTTTTCGAACGAAGACTCTTCTTATGGTCAAGGTGTAGAGGTAGAAAAGGACACATTTGAATATAAGCCAGGAAAAGTCGCTCATTTTTTTAGTGAGGAGGACTTGGTAAACCATTTCAAACATGCTGAAGTCATTCAGACAGGCTCAATAGACGAAAAGTTAGAGTATATAGATCAAACTGAAAGAACTTACAAATTAAGATACATCATAGCCAAAAAATAGATGAAATTGCAAATGTAACCTCCCTGAATAAAAAGAAAAGTGAACATAGGGAGGTTATTTAAAGAGCTCATAAATTTTTGTTATTCAGACGGTCTTTCCTCTAAATCTTGCTCTCTTGTACGACCATTGTAAAATAGTGCCTCATCTATTAGTTTGTTTTCTTTCGCTGTAACCTGTTCAGCACGAAGGCGGTACACTACGGTTTTACTATTTTTAGAAGAACGATATGAAGATACGTGGTGCTTTGATAGTTTATCACTAAAATAGCCTGGCACATATTTATCAAGCATGACTTGCATAGCATAGGTTGCTTCCTCAATGTCATGTACAATTTCGAGTTTACCGAAGATCATCACACTGTAATAGCCAGTGCTTGTATGTGCTGGTACTGGATTTGTAATTGTACCCTGATCTTCTGCAATTGTGAAGCAGGCTTGTGGATTTTCTTCAATGATACGTTGTTTTCTCCCTTCTTCAGCTCCGTGAAAATATATGCAATCATTCATCCATACATAATTAAGTGGAACGACATACGGTAAATGACCATCTGCTAAACCTAAATAACCCGCTTTGATACGGTGGCAAAATTCATTAACTTTTTGTCGATTCACACTTTGTTTTTCTTCTCTTCTCATTGTATACATTGAAGCCCCTCCTTTTATTTAGTAAAGTAATTGTATTAACAATCTGACTATTCGAAAAGGTACAGTTTTTACATTTCACTAGGGGATAGATTGGAGGAACACATGCTTGAAGTCACATTAAGCTTAGATAAGGATAGTGAAACGCCATTATATATGCAAGTGTATCAATACTTTATAAAAGAGATAGAAACGGGTAAAATCCCACCACAAGCAAAACTTCCATCGATTCGTAGCCTTGCCGACCACTTAAGTGTCGGTAGAAATACGATAGAGTATGCGTATCAACAATTGATTACAGAAGGGTACGTAAGAAGTGAGCCACGGAAAAGACTAATTGTTAACCAACTGGACAAAGACCTTCTATCTCAAATACATACTATACCTACTAAAAAAGATACCGCAGATGTTCAACAGGAAAAGCATTTTACGTACGATTTTCGATATGGAAATGTTGACCTTGAACATATTCCTTATAAGCTGTGGAAAAGACACATGAATGAAGTGTTGGCAACTAATGATGATCAGCTCATATTTTATGGTGATAAAAAAGGTGATATACAGTTACGACAGCAGCTTGTTCATTATTTGTATCAAGCAAGAGGAATTTCTTGTACGACTGACGAGATTATTATCGGAGCTGGCATGTATCAAATGTTAAGTGTTATAAGTCAAATACTTATGAAGACAAATGATACGGTTGCCGTAGAAAACCCTTGTTATGATGGTGCACAGCGGGTTTTTGCAAATCATGGCTTTAATTTAGAAGCTATTTCACTCGAAGAGGATGGTTTAAATATAGATCAATTGGCAAAGGGAAGCGCTAAAACTGTATATGTCACACCGTCACATCAATTCCCAATGGGGATGGTTCTACCTATTCAAAAACGTCTTCGCCTCATACAATGGGCGATCCAAAATAATGGCTTTATTATTGAGGATGATTATGACAGTGAATTTCGTTATCAGGGAAATCCGATTCCTGCATTAAAAGCACTGGATCGAGATGAACGTGTCATTTATATTGGCACATTTTCTAAATCTTTTATGCCAGCCATCAGAGTGAATTATATGGTCTTACCAACAAGGTTATTACATACATATCATTCTCATTTTGTAACGTACAGCCAACCAGCTGCTGCACTTATTCAAAAAACATTAGCACATTTTTTAGCAAAGGGTCATTTTGAACGCCATATCCGGAAAATGCGTAAAGTATATGCTCAAAAGCATCGTGTATTAATTGAGGCAATCCATAACTATATGGGGAATAAAGTGAACGTACAAGGTACACATGCAGGAGTTCATGTAATTATTAGCATTCCACATCGTAATGAAACAGAGCTACATGAAAAAGCAATTTCTGCTGGAGTTAATATATATTCAGCTAAAAAATATTGGGTGGGAGAGTCAACAGCAGATACCGCTCATTTTATCCTTGGCTTTGGAGGGATGTCATCAGAAAAAATTGATGAAGGCATAAAACATTTAAGTAAAGTTTGGTTTGCAGATTAAATGCTTTTATTATGATATTAAAAACCTGGCTCTTTTTGGAAAAACGGTTAGTAGTCAATGTATTTGGAGTATTTTCATTGTAAGTAAGAGCTCATGTAATATCAATAACATCAAGGTTCAAAAATGAGGGGATAGCTATTTTATTAAATATAATCGGTTTCTTTCTATTTGTTACTACTTTACTGGTATTTTTCATCTTTACTATTAAATTAATAATCTTCTTTGTTAAAAAGAAAAAATTCCCCACAAAATTATTACTTGCTACTTTGTCAGGAGTAATTTTGTTTCTTGGATTATTTGTTTATAGAGACTATTTCTTTACATTTGATAGCCTCAAGGGTGAGTCTTACTTAATTCCAGTGACTTCTCCAACAATGAAATACACAGCAAATGCCTACTATATGCCATACGGTGGCGCAGCTGGTGGCGTGAAAATATGGGTAGATGTTACATATCATGATGAGAATGATAAAATTCAAACAGTTTATTATAGTGAAGCAAAAAGTGGTTTTTCTATGAGCTGGAATGACGAGGATATTCTATATATAAAAAATGAAAACTCAGAAGTTCCAAATTCAAGCAGAAGTATTATGCTGGAAATTGGTAAAGAGATCTATCATGAATATGGTTTAGCGTGTAAAAGTTGGTTAATGCAGGATGAATATGAGACTTGTTATCAATATGAATAGTTATCGTGATAGCGGGTGTTTACTAGATAGTATTCATTATATAGAGGGTTAAACAATATTCGAATGAGTAGTTTTAATATGAAAGGATCTTTTCGTAAACTTTGTTGTATTGTTATTAATTAGATTAGCAGGTAGTAATTTTATTCTGTTGTCTTCATTTTAATGGAGAAAAAATGTGGCTTGTCGGAAAAACAACAATCATACGAAAACAGACTATGTAAAAGAACCTGTTTTGATCAACCTTAGATCAAAACAGGTGTGGTTAACGTCGTTGTTTTTAGGACTCTTCTCATAAACTTTGTTTGAGGTTTATTAAAAACTAGAAGAACCTTAATAGGATTGTATATTTTAATGTTGTAAATAACTACTATCTGTGAGGTAAAAGCGTTTATTAAAAGTTGTTATTGATATATTAGTTGTTATTATCATGCTCTTCTTTTAGTTTTCTTTCTTCTTCATTTGCTTTCTCAATCTCTTCTGCAGTCATTACGTCTAATTCAATCGGTACGTATGGAGAATCTTCTAACATAGCATTAAGATCTGAAGTTAATAGCCCTTCTACACCTTCTAATTTTTTGCTGCCGACAGCAACAATTTCTCCATCTTTTTTGACTTTGTAATGACCTTGATAAAGTCCCATAAATCTGTAGGCATCATCAATAACTGGACCTTCATAGTTCTTTAAGAAGAATAGAACCTTTTCATTTTTTTTGACAAGAGGGTCCAATTCACCTACATCATTTTGTAATAGTGTAATCGTGTCTCCTTTCGAAAGACTATTATCATGATCTCGGTAAATGTCTTTAATCTGAATTGTAGATTCATAGAAGTTGATTCCTTTATAATCAAATGCCTTGCCTTCAGTTTTTACTTGCCCAACTATTACGATAGGTGTATTTTGGGCTAATTCATTCATATCTGCGAAAACCTCTGAAGGGTTAGCATCCACGCCTTGTTGATAAGGAGCTTTAACAGGATTAGAACTTTGAATAATATTGTTACAACCTACTAATGTAATTACCGTAACCAATGCAATGAGGCATTTTTTCATGTTGATTCCTCCTTTTAATAAATACTTCTAATACCACTAATATCTCCATCACCAAGATCAACTTGACTAATATCTCTATTAGAGTTATTACTCATAATTTCAGTTGTACAACTAGTATGGCTTAATCCATGAGTATGACCATACTCGTGAATGGCAGTACGTTCATACTCAACAAATCCGTACCAAGAATAATTTTTATGGTAATATTCATTTAAATATATATCCTTTGGTGAACGTGCATAATAAGCAGCACCGACCCATCCGGTATCCCCATAATCATCACTTTCTATTGCAAGATTATTTCCTCTTGATACTTCATTGAAATTAAAGAAACTAAAATGTTCATTCCATTCTTCACCAGCGAGATCAATGCGATAACTGTAATCATAAGATCCATTCTGAGTGTACGTGAAATTAATGTTAATTTGTTGATTGTTATCATATTCCCATCCACTATAACGAGAAATCTTTTTATAGCAATTTGAGGAGGGGTGTTCATCTGTTGGAGCAGCATTTGTCGAACCTATAACTATTCCAAAAAGCATCAACATTGTCAAAGCTGATAGAAATAACACTCTAACTTTAGAGCTAATACGAGAAGACATAAAAATTTTCTCCCTTCTAATTAAAATGGCCAACAAACTACTAACATTGGTAACTAATTTACATTTTCACCTCACCTTCTAGCTTTTTCTGATGTATACGATCGTTATTTCATAAAAAACACTCTTTTTAATATTGAAATAGCAAAATGATATTAAATGCCTAAGTAAGTGCTTATCCACTTTATTGACATACTGTCTATTTGTAAAGATAAAGACTCATTGACAACTCATTTGGGAGGGGAATCTTTGCTCTAATGTCCAATCACTTTGTAGAATATTTCTGTAAATTGAATTGGTAACAACATAGATCATGTCTTAGTGGTATACTGCTGAAAAAACTAAATCTGTTCATTTTAAGCTGCTTTGGAATAACAATTTGTTTTCGTACGATAACTAAACATATTGTGATAGCTAAAACGGTTAGTATCAAATACCCTTGTCTTGCTTGTTATTCAAATTTAGTAACAATCGTGGCAGAGCTTACAATGATTGGTGTTATTTCTTTATAGTCGGATAAAGTTCTCCCTTTAAATTTTTCTTCGGTTTGTTCTATCAATAGTACTTTATCTATTAATTTGGAATTAATATTTATTCTGTAAAAAATCCTCTAGAGACCTCTACGTAGTGGGAGATGTCACATCAAAATATTTCAGATAGGAGGAGGTTGGACTCGCCTTGGTTGTTGAATAATCCTCCTTTAGGTGGAAGTAATAACCTGCTAAAGGCTGTTACTTAAACATTCGTTATCAAGTATAGTCAAAGGGTAACAGTACTTGGCAGTAAATTATAATATTCATATATTAAGAAGACTAGGGGGAGGATACACATGATTATAAGTAGAACGCCTAGTTTTAAAGATTTAAATGGTAGACTTATCGAAGAGAGCGTCGCATCTATAGAAATGTTTCAACTTGGAAAAATTCAACAATGTGTCTTAATGAGAGGGAAGAATAAAAAGAATCCAATACTACTTTTTCTACACGGGGGTCCAGGTACTGCCCAAATAGGTTTTGCACCGAAATTTCAAAGAGAATTAGAAGAACATTTTGTAGTAGTGAATTGGGATCAAAGAGGGGCTGGTAAATCTTATGCTAGTAATATCCCAGTTTCTAGCATGAATATAGATCAGTTTTTGCTTGATCTTCATGAACTTATTGAAGAGCTACTACAGCGCTTTAAGCAAGAAAAACTCTATTTAGTTGGTCATTCATGGGGGAGTGTATTAGGGTCTCTGTTCATTTCGAAGTATCCTGAGTTAATTCACGCATATATTGGTGTAGGTCAAGTAGTCAATATGGAGAGAAATGAAGAAATCTCGTATGAATATACGTTACATAAAGCAAATGAAACGAATAATAAAAAAGCGCTTGAACAGTTGATGAAAATTGGCAATCCCCCATATAAAGATCAGGTAGATTTATTTTTACAAAGAAAATGGTTACGGAAATTTGGTGGATCATTTCACAATATGTCATTAAGTAAGTTTATTCTCTCATCGATATCATTTCGTGAATATTCATTTGTCGATTTAGTAAGGTATATGGCAAATGGAGAACGTTTTTCTATTAATAATCTTTGGGATGAGTTGATGGAAGTAAATTTAATTAAACAGGCTCATACATTTAAAGTTCCAGTGTATTATTGTGTTGGGCGTTATGATTATCAGACGCCTCACGAATTAGTTGTGGATTATTTTAATATAGTGGAAGCACCCAAAAAAGAGCTTATATGGTTTGAGAATTCTGCTCATGCTCCAAATTTTGAAGAACCTAATAAGTTTTATGAAGTTTGCATGTCTGTCGCTCAATAGATTTTATTGACAAAGGTATTGAACATAATAGGGAAACCTCTATAATAATTGAGGTTTCCCTTCATTTGTTCCAATTCATTCAATTAGTTATTTTCGATCACGTTAAAATATTTCGCTTCAGGATGTGAGAAAACAATAGCCGAGACAGATGCTTCAGGTTCCATCATAAAGCCATCAGTTAAAGAAATTCCAATGTCATCTGGCTTTAATAAGCGGAAAAGCTTTCCTTGATCGTCCAAATTTGGACATGCTGGATAACCAAATGAAAAGCGTTGACCTTGATATTTGGCTGCAAAGCGCTGCTGCATTGTAAAGTCAGCTGGGTCAGGAAATCCCCATTGATCTCTCATCATTTGATGAATACGTTCGGCAAACCCTTCTGCTAGCTCAAGTGCGAGTGCTTGAATGGCATGACTTTTTAAAAACTCGCCCTTTTCTTTTAACATATTTGCCTTTTCTCTCACATCAAAGCCAGCTGAAACGACGAAGAAACCAACATAATCCATTTCACCACTATCGACTGAACGAATATAATCAGCCAAACATAAATATGGCTTTTTACGTTGTCGAGGAAACGTAAAACGTTCTAGGATTGTTGTTTTATCATTTGGGTCGTAAATGATGACGTCATCATCTTTTGATTGAGCAGGGAAAAATTGATAAACAGCTGCAGTTCGTAATAGGTTAGCTGTTTTTGCTTCAAGAAGTAAGTTATCAACTACTTCTTTTAAGGCAAGTGCTCGCTCATCTTGTTCAGCTATTAACTGATCTACCTTTCCTTTGAGCCCTAAATGATGTCCTAATAACATGCGCATGTTAATATATGGCTCAAGATGACCTATAGGATAACCTTTTAAGACATGCCTTTTTAAATCATTTGGCAAAGTTATTGGATTATTAGTCGCTACACTAGATTTAATTTTTTCTAATACGGCTACAGCAGTTTCTTTTTTAGTAGCTGTATTGATCTGTTTATAAGCTTCTTTCTTCGTTGCGACATCTGATAAAATCTTATTCTTTTCGTCTTCATCTTGCAGGCGGTTAACGATTGAAAGGCCATCCATCGCATCTTTCGCGTATAGGACTGGACCTTCGTATTCGGGAGCAATTTTTCGATCGGTAAATTTTCGAGATAGAGCTGCCCCACCAACTAATATAGGAATTGATATGTTTGATTGGCTCATATCTTGAGCAGTTAAGACCATTTGTTGAGCTGATTTAACGAGTAACCCTGATAAGCCGATGATATCAGGCTGTTCTTGTTGAATGGCTGATATCAGCTGTTGTGGTGTCACTTTGATACCTAGGTCAACGACTTGAAAGCCATTATTGCTTAAAATAATTTCTACAAGGTTTTTACCTATATCGTGGACATCACCTTTGACAGTTGCCAATAATACTTTCCCTTTTCCATGACCAGCTCCATCATTTGTTTCCATATAAGGCTCGAGGAAGGAAACCGAAGCTTTCATCACTTCTGCACTTTGTAATACTTCCGCTACGATCAGCTGATTGTCGTTGAAGAGACGACCGACTTCAGCCATACCTTCCATAAGAGGTCCGTTAATAATATCTAACGGTGTATCATATTTAGTTAAGGCGATTTCTAAGTCAGGAATTAAGCCTTCCTTCGTACCTTCAATCACATAGTCAGCGAGTCGTTCTGGCAGGGATCTATTGATGGCTGCTTTTTTCGGCTCCTTCTTTTTCCCGCGATAAAAAGCTGTAAATTCAGCTAGAATGTCATCTGTTGTTTCAAATAATAAATTCTCTGCTAGAGTCACTTCTTCTTGTGGAATGGAAGCAAATCTTTCAAGCTTTTGTGTATTGACAATCGCATAATCTAAACCAGCTACTGTGCAATGATAAAGGAAAACGGCATTTAAAATTTCACGCCCTACACCAGGTAATCCGAAAGAGACGTTGCTTATGCCAAGCATTGTTAAACAATGTGGTAATTTTTCTTTAATAAGCCTAATCCCTTCAACAGTTTCCTTCGCTGAGCCTATATACTGCTCATCACCTGTACCTACAGGGAAGACGAGAGGGTCAAATATAATATTTTCTGGCTTAAGTTTATATTTATTTACTAGTAGATCATAGGAACGTTGTGCGACCTCTAGCTTCCGTTCTCTCGTTACAGCCATGCCAATTTCATCAATGGTTCCAACAACAACAGCAGCCCCATATCGATGAATAAGTGGAACGACCTTTTCAAAACGTTCTTCGCCATCTTCTAGGTTAATTGAGTTAATGATCACCTTTCCTTGTGAATAAGATAGCGCTTTTTCTATCACTGCTTCATCTGTAGAATCAATAACGAGTGGTACTTTCACCTTTTTTACAACTTCTTGAATAAATTGCTCCATATCATCTAGCTCTTCGCGGTCTGGATCGGCTAGACAAATATCAACTACGTGGGCCCCACCTTTTACTTGTGCTCTACCGACTTCAGCAGCTTCTTCAAACTTACCATCAGCAATGAGGTTTTTAAATTTTCTTGAGCCGATTACATTTGTACGCTCTCCAACTAATAACGGTCGCATAGAATCATCGTATATAAGTGGTTCTATCCCAGCTACAGTGTGTTGATGATTACCTTCTTGGACACTTCGAGGCTTAAGACCTTCTACCTCTTTTGCAATCGCTCGGATATGTTCAGGTGTTGTCCCACAGCACCCTCCAATAATGTTTAGCCAACCATTTTTAGCAAAGCCTGCTATTTTCCTTGCTAATGATTGTGGAGACTCATGATATTGACCTTCTTCATCAGGTAAACCAGCATTAGGGTAACAGCTCACAGCTGTTTGAGATAATTGAGATAATGTGCGTAGATGGTCGGTCATAAATTCAGGACCTGTCGCACAATTTAAGCCGATGGATACTGGTTGCATGTGCTCTAAAGATAAATAAAATGCTTCAATATTTTGTCCAGCAAGCGTTGTACCCATCGGTTCTATCGTAACTGAAACCATGAGTGGTAAGGTTTTATTTGTTAATGTAAAAGCATTATTAATACCAAAAAAAGCAGCTTTTACATTAAGCATATCTTGACATGTTTCAAGTAATAAAAGGTCACAGCCACCATCAATTAAGCCTTTAGCTTGTGTTTCATACTCATTAACTAATTCAGAAAATGTTGTTCCACCAGTAACAGAAAGTGTTTTTGTTGTTGGTCCCATAGATCCAGCAACAAAGCGAGGCTTATCAGTAGTAGAGAAATCCTCGGCTGCTTTTTTGGCAATTTCAGCTGCAATTTTGTTTATATCATAGGCTTTATGTCCGAGTTGGTATTCATTTAGAACAAGGGGGGTTCCTCCAAAAGTGTTCGTTTCAATGATATCAGCCCCCGCTTCTAAATAAGATCGGTGAACCCAGTCAATGACATGAGGAGCTGTGATGTTTAAATGTTCGTTACAGCCGTCAAATTCTTCTCCTCCAAAATCTTCAGCCGTAAGGTTTGCTTCTTGAAGCATCGTCCCCATTGCTCCATCAATTATTAAAATTCGCTTGTTGATCTCTTGTTGAAAACGCTCAAAGCACATGATGAATCTTCCTTTCTCTTACTCCATCTTTTTTACGGATATAGTTTGTTAATGCTACAGTCATGTCATAGCGTAAAAATGGTGTAATTAAATAGATTCCTTTAAAAAATTCCATAGCCGTATCTATTAACTCCTGTGCAATTTTCACACCTTCTGCTGAGCATATTTCTCTATCTTCTCCACAGCTCTTCATACGGTGTAATATGTCATCAGCAAGCTTAATACCTGGAACCTCATGGTGTAAAAATTGGGCATTACGATAGTTTGTTAACGGCATAATACCAAGAAAGATAGGAACTTGTAAATGCTTGGTCGCTTTATAAATTTGGATTATCTGCTCTTGGCTAAACACAGGCTGACTAATAAATGAATCAGCACCGAATGCGATTTTCTTTTCAAGCCTTTTTACGGTTGGTTCTAAATGACGGACGTTTGGGTTAAAGGCAGCTGAAACACCAAAGTTCGTCTGTAATTTTAATGACGTTCCTGAGATTGACTGTCCGTTATTAAATTGTTTGATCATTTGTATTAGTTCAAATGATGAAACATCATATACTGAAGTAGCACCTGGAAAATTACCAACTTTAGTCGGATCACCAGTTACAGCCAATACTTGATTAATACCAAGTGTATGAATACCCATAATATGTGATTGAAGTCCTATGATGTTTCGATCACGACAAGTAATATGAACGAGAGGGCGTATATCATATTTTTCTTTTAAAATTGAAGCAACTGCAACATTACTTATGCGTGGAGTTGCTAGAGAGTTATCTGCTAAGGTAATCACATCAACCCCAGCCTGTTGAAGTGCTTGTGCACCTTTGAAAAATGTATCTGTATCCAAATGTTTCGGTGAATCAAGCTCAACAATGACTGTGCGTCTAGACTGTACCATTTCGTGTAAATGAGGTTCAGCAGCAACGGTAGGCTTACTGACTGAAATTGGTTTACGTTCCTTTACACGTTTTTCATCAATTGGAGTTAAACCATTTATTGCTTTCCTCATCGCCTCAATATGCTTTGGTGTCGTTCCACAACAACCACCTAACAATCTAACTCCTTGCTCGCGCATGCTAGTAGCTGCCTCTGCAAAATATTCAGCATCAGATTCATAAATCAGTCTTCCATCAACTAAGTCTGGTAAACTTGCATTAGGGTAGGCAGAAAGGTATGCATTGTTAGGCAAAGGAACTTGCTCAAGTGACTTAATTGTATGATAAGGACCGAGTCGGCAGTTTGTTCCAATCACATTTGCTCCAAGTTGCTCGAGCTTTGAAAATGCTTCATGTAATGGGGTACCATCCTGTAGTACGCCAACTTCATGCATAGACACTTGGGCAACGACTGGTTTTGTTGTTCTTTTCCTTACTTCTTGCAGTACGGTGTATAGTTCTTCAATGTCATAATAGGTTTCCAGTAAGATTCCATCAACATTTGCTTCTAACAGTGCATCAAGCTGTTCGATAAAAGCCCCTTTAATTTCTTCAAGTTCGGCAATACTTTTCCTTACGCCACGAATTCCACCTATAGTTCCTAATATATAATGCTCGTTACTTTTCCCGATGGAACGTTTTGCTATTTGAACTGCAGCTCTATTAATTTCTTTTACTTTATTTTCAAGGTCGTATCTAGCTAATTTAACACGATTTGCTCCATACGTATTAGTTTGGATAACATTAGCTCCTGCTTGAATATATGCTTCATGTACTTGTTGGATCCGATTTGGTTGAGTGAGGTTAAGTTCCTCAAAACAATAGTCGACACCGTATGAATAGAGGAGGGTCCCCATCGCACCGTCAGCAATTAAAATGTCATTTTTTAAACGTTCTAGTAGTTTCATAGGCTCACCTTATACTCTGGCTGCTGTGTTGGAAGTTGATCTAATGCTTGTGAGAAATCTGCTATAAGATCAAGAGGATTTTCAAGACCAACAGATAGTCGCAAAAGCCCGTCAGTGATTCCTCTTTTATTTCTTTCTTGAGCAGGCATAGCTGCATGCGACATTTTTGCCGGATAAGATAAAATGGATTCAACAGCACCTAGGCTGACAGCGAATACTGGTATTTTTATATATTTTGAAAGAATACGTACACTTTCAACATTCTTTAATTTAAAAGATAATACAGCACCTGGGCTAGTAGACTGCTCTTGTTGAAGGGTATATCCTTCATGGTCAGTTAAACCTGGGTAGTAAACCTCCTCAACTTTGGGGTGTTGTTGTAAAAATTGCGCAAGCTGTAATGCGCTTTGTGAAGATTGTGTCATGCGGACGTGCAATGTTTTTATGCCTCGTAAGACGAGCCAAGCATCTTGGACCCCAAGGACTGCACCGAATGCATTTTGAATAAAGGCAAGTTGGGTGGCTAACTGCTCATCTTTGACAACGGCTAGCCCCGCGATGACATCACTATGTCCTGATATGAACTTTGTTGCACTATGCAAAACGATATCTATACCTAAATCCAATGGTCGCTGTAAAATTGGAGTCATAAACGTATTGTCTAAAAATGTGAGACAACCTTGCTTTTTAGCTAGTGTGACAATAGCTCTAATATTAGTCACTTTAAGTAAAGGGTTTGACGGTGTCTCAATATATATTACCTTCGTATTTGTTTGAATAGAGTTTTTAACGTCCTGTAAGTTCGTCATGTCAACAAATGTGTGATCGATGCCGAATTTGGTTAGTACCTCCGTTACAACCCGAAATGTTCCACCGTACACATCCTCACTTATGAGGACATGATCTCCTTTTGATAACAGCATAAAAGCACTTGATATGGCTGCCATACCAGAGGAAAAAGCAAAGCCTCTCACACCATTTTCTAATTCTGCTATCGTCTCTTCTAAAGCTTCACGGGTAGGATTACCAGAACGACTATAGTCATATTTTGAAAAATTCTCTAAATCATCTTGATGAAATGTTGATGCATGCTGAATTGCAACACTTACTGCTCCTGTATGAGGATCTACTTTATGCTTATTATGAAGTAGCTTAGTTTGATCAGAAAATGAATTAGACATAGGTGTTTACTCCTTCCTTAGCAGCTTTTAATGCTGATATAAGGTCATCTATGAGATCATCAGCATTCTCGATACCTATTGAAAATCTTAATAAGCGATTGCAAATTCCGTTTGCAACTCTTATTTCTTCAGGTATATCTGCATGTGTTTGTGTAGTTGGATAGGTGATGAAGCTTTCAACGCCACCAAGACTTTCAGCAAAAGTGATTAGGCGTAAGTTTTGTAAAAATGGATTAACCCACTTTTCTTCTCGAATTTTAAACGACAACATGCCACCACGCTGTGGATAATAGATTTCTACAATATCTTCATGCGTTTGCAAAAATGAAGCGATTTTTTTTGCATTTTCTTCATGCTGTTTTAGACGTAAATGAAGAGTTTTCATTCCACGGATGAGTAACCATGAATCAAAAGGTGATAATACAGCACCAATTGCGTTATGGTAATTACCGAGTTGAGCAGATAGCTCCTCTCCTTTTGAAACAATTAACCCTGCTAGCACATCGTTGTGGCCCCCCAAGTATTTTGTCGCACTATGGATGACAATGTCTGCCCCTTGAGTTATAGGTTTTTGTAACAGTGGAGTATAAAATGTATTGTCCACGATTAATAATAAATCATTTTTCTTTGCAAGCTCTGCTGCAATTTTTAAATCAACCTCTTGCATAAGTGGATTTGTTGGAGTTTCTATAAATAAAGCTTTCGTATTGCTGTTTATTAACCCTTCTACAGCATTTATGTCACTAAAATCAGCATAGTGAAAAGTAAACCCATTTTTTCGAAAAGATTCTTCAAATAGCCGATATGTTCCTCCGTATAAATCATGTGTAACGATCAGTTCATCACCCTGCTCAAAGAGAGCTAATACTGTTTGAATCGCAGCCATACCTGAACTACAAGCAAAGCCTTGATCACCTTCCTCAAGTTGTGTTATTGCCTGTTCGACAATTTGTCGTGTTGGATTACCCGTTCGAATGTAATCATACCCTGTAGATTCGCCTATACCTGTGTGACGATAGGCTGTAGACAAATAGACAGGTGGATTGACCGTCCCAGTAACATTTTCACTTCTGTTTCCAATCTGGGCACATGCTGTTTCGATATTTATTCTTGTCATATAAATTCCTCCTCATTTCATTTGGTTTTCTATACTTGTTTAAAGTAGTAAAGTTTTGTGGTAGTTTTAGAACGTTAAGGACTTTTAAATCCATAAAAGAGAAATAAAAAAAGCCTTCTGATAAGAAGGCTTTGAGTTTAATCATCAGCTCTCCTTATCTTCCAAGCGAAAAGTATATACATTTCGCTTGCTGGATTTAGCACCTGACCATAAATTCGGCTGGTTGCTGAGGTTTCAAAGGGCCAGTCCCTCCACCTCTCTTGATAAGATGAATTGTTTATTTATCTTAGTTTTTAAGACTCCTACCTCTAAAAGAAGGAGCTTTCGATCAGGTGGGCTATATTTACCACCTGATTTAATGATTTTAAGTTGAATGAGTTAATGTATTAAATATTGATTGCATATAAATTTACAATAGATTTGACTGTTTTGCAAGATATTTTTAGAATTTTTTTATAAGTTAAAAAATGGTATGATCAATATATAACGTGTTCAACAAGGATAAAGAATACAGAAAATAATTAGGTAAATTGTATGCAGGTGGTGTGTTATATATGAAAACCTTTTTAATAAGGTTGACTACTTTTTCAGCTTTGTGGGGAGGGTTTCTCTATGTAGAAGTATCTTATTCAACAAGGTGGTACATATCCATTTTGGTTTGTGCTTTGTCGTTCGTCTGTTTCTTTTTCATTCCTATTGTTAAAAAAAAGCTAATATTCTATTCTCTGCTTCTTTGTATGTTGTTTGTTTCGAGTGTTTTGTTTATTCAAGACGAAAATACCTTTAGTAAATTACTATTTTTGTATATAACGATAGATGCTATTTCACTACTATCACAAAAGCATTATCAACTATTTTCAGCCGTTAGTGCAGGTTTAATGGGTATGCTGGTGATTTTTACTAATGCTATAAATGTTGAATTGGTTGTTATACTCATATTTTTTTATTATTTGAGCATTTTGTTAAATAAAAAAATGACGGAGACCAATTATAAACAAGACATGTATGAAGAGCTTTTAGGTGAATATCGAAATCTAAAACGTATTAGTTTACGAAATGAACGGGCAGCTCGATTAGAAGAAAGAACAGGAATTGCTCGTGAGATTCATGATTCTGTTGGTCATAAATTAACAGCATTGCTCATGCAAATCGAAATGCTTTCGATGAAAGAAAAACGACAGGAATATGGAATTTTGAGGGAGCTTGTTCGTGAAAGTTTAGAAGAAACGAGGCATGCGGTTAAAACACTTAAAGATGAAGAATTTGCAGGTCTGTCGTCAGTGCTTCAATTAATTAGAAAGTTAGAATCAGAGAGTCATATACTCGTGCATTTTACGACGAAGCAAGGAGCTTTATCTGTGAGCTTGTCCAATCAACAAAGTGTTACTTTATATAGAGTTATACAAGAGGCACTAACAAATGCGATGCGACATGCACAATCTCGTGAAGTATTTGTAACTATTGGTAAATCAGCTGTTGGAGATCTTTATTTTGAAGTGACGAATAAGATTTTTAAAACCGAATCTTTTACTATTGGATTTGGACTAAGTAACATGCAGAAACGTGTTGAAGAGCTAAATGGGGATATAAACTTCAATCAAACAGAGTCTCATTTTGTAGTTAAAGGATCATTTCCTGTATATGCAAAGGAGGTTATATAAATATGTATAACATTATTGTAGTAGAAGACCAAGCAATTGTTAGGCAGGGACTTGCCATGATGATTGAACAAGAAGACCAATTTCAAGTAGTGGCTCAAGCTGGAAATGGCCATGAGGCAATTGAACAATTGGAGAAGCATATGGCTGACGTTGTTGTAATGGATATAAGAATGCCCCATATGAATGGTCTTGAAGCTACTCGCCAAATTAAACAGCGATGGCCACAAGTGAAAATATTAATATTAACGACGTTTAACGATGATGAATATGCAATGCAAGCACTTAAAGATGGTGCCAATGGTTTTATGCTAAAAACAGCAGAGCCAGCGAAACTCGTTAGTGCAATACATAGTAGCTTAAACGGAGGTATGACTATACATGACGAAGTAGCTGCAAAAGTGATGCCTCGTTTGTTGACAGATAGACATCGGGAAAAAATAGACATTCCATTAACAAACCGTGAGCTTGCTGTAACAAAGTTAGTAGGCGAAGGAAAAACAAATAAGGAAATTTCTGAGGAATTGCACTTGTCGATAGGCACTGTAAAAAATCATATTACGCAAATACTACAGAAGCTTGATTTACGGGATCGCACACAACTCGCCATCTTTGCTGTGAAAAATGATATTACCTAAGCAGATAAAAATGAGAAAAGTACGGTGATTAATTATAGATTAATATACCATTAAGTCGGCAAGACATTGCACATGTATTCCAAAGTTCTGGTATATAGCGACCATATGATGACCTTGAAAGAATTGAGAAGGGGTTTTCACATTCTAACATTGTTGTAGAGTGCTTGGGATGGAGATGAGCTTGTGGGCATTGCACACTATTATTGTTGTTACTTATCAGATTTAGCTGTGTCAGCACCATTTTAACAAAGAGGTATTGGCAAAGAATTAATCGTGATCACCCAACAGGTTGTGGGTGATCAAGTGGCGCTTATTTTAAATTATCTTCAAAACAAGCGATGGATTACTATCCTAACATTGTTTCTTCGAAGCTTGATAATGCATTTAGGATTGCGAGAAAACAATGATCTAACGTGATTAAAGCATAGTGCGTAGGTTGGGAGCCGCAGAGGCTCTTTTTTTCATACAGTTTGACTTCGGACAGTAAAAGTAGTGAATTGGATAGTAAATACAAGGGTACGGATAGAAAAAGTAGAGAATTGGACAGAAAACGTACGAGTATGGACAGTAAGGCGTAAAATTAGCGCATTTGAATAATCATGTGACTAAGGTCATGTTTATCATTCAAATTGGTGACGTCAGACAGTGTGAAATGTCAATGAAAGACTGTACGATATAAATAGTTAGTTAGAAAGAGGAGGCGATAATATTGTTAGAAGTTGTAGAGTTGAAGAAGAAATTCAAACAAATCGTCGCTGTGGATGGAGCAAATATGTTTTTAGAGCGAGGAGAAACAATTGGTCTGCTCGGGCCAAATGGAGCAGGCAAATCTACTGCGATTTCGATGATTTCTACACTCATAGCACCTACGAGTGGTGATGTGCGCTTAAACAATACTAGTGTGTTAAAAAATCCGCAGTCGCTTAGAGAAATACTTGGAGTTGTCCCTCAAGACATTGCATTATATCCTGATTTGACCGCGAAAGAAAATCTTGAATTCTTTGGCAGTGTTCATAGATTAAAAGGATCAAAGCTTAAAAAACAAGTTGAAGAAGTTCTTCAAATTATTGGACTTGAAGAGAAGAAAAAGGAATTAGTAAAAAATTTTTCAGGTGGAATGAAGCGTCGTTTAAATATCGGTGTAGCCCTTTTACATGAACCAGAAATTATCATCATGGATGAACCTACGGTAGGAATTGATCCACAATCTAGAAATTATATCTTACAGACTGTTAAACATTTAAATCAAGAGAAGCAAATGACTGTTTTATATACGAGTCACTATATGGAGGAGGTCGAATTTATTTGCGATCGAATTTATATTATGGACCAAGGGAGAATTATTGCTTCTGGTACTAAAGATGAAATCAAAAATATTTTATCAAATGAAAAAACGTTAGAAATAAAAGTTGAGAGATTGAAGGATGACTTTATTTATTCACTCAAGAATCATCCTCTTATTAATAAATTATCCACCGAAAATCAATTAGTTACAATTATTGTAGCTAAGGAAGTGAATTTATTTAGCGAATTGTTTAAACTCGCTGAAGAAACGGATACGACGATCACTTCGGTTGAAGTAAAAGTACCTACATTAGAGGATGTTTTTCTTCATTTAACAGGAAGAGCATTAAGAAATTGAGGTGATGATTATGTTTTGGTATTTACTCAAAAAACAATTGTTACTATTTCTAAGAAACCGCCCGGAATTGCTGTTGTTACTTGGGATGCCGCTAATTTTAATCACGATTTTAGGTTTTGCATTAAGCGGTGTGATGGATGGTGATCATCTTGAAATCGACGCTAAAGTGGCGCTTATTGAAATTGGAAGTGAACAGGATGAGGTCGATCGTTTTATTAATGATTTAGAAGAAAAGCAATTGCCAGATGAGCAAAAAGAAGTCATTACAGCTGTTGCAAGTGAACTGTCACCAATTGACATCATAAAAAATGAAATATTTAAAAATGAGGAACTTTCATCCTTTTTATCACTTGAAGAATTTGATGAGAACGAGATTGAACAGCTAAAAAGTGATGACACATATGCTGTGATCATTGAAACACCAGAAAACTTTACGTATGACATATTGAATTCAATGTTTTTTAATGTAGATAACGTACCTGAGCTAAACTTTTATGTAAATGAAGGAAAAGATATAACATCAAAAATTGTTGAAGACGTAATCATGTTTTTTCAAAATCAGCTTTCCACATTTGTTATTTTGGGAAAACAAGGTGTGATAACAGAACAAGTATTTGCCAACCCAAGTGATATGGAGATCAACACAGAAACTGTGACAAAACGGGAGCCGGTTACTTCTCTCGGCTATTATGCAATAGGTATGAGTGTCATGTTCGTTCTGTATATCGCAACAACAATAGGGTCATATGCCCATGTTGAAAAAGAGTCTCTCGTCTTTGATCGTATCATGTTAGCAAACGTATCTAGGTGGGTCTATTTTACAAGTATATTTTGTTCGGCTGTTATACTAGCATTTCTTCAGTTATGTATATTATATGGTGTCGTCGCCTTTGTTTATCAAGTAACGTGGAATTCATTAGGAGCATTCATAGCTGTTACATTGTCAATATGTTTTACGACAGGTGGTCTTGCTGTGCTTATGACATCATTAAATTATCGCTTTAAATCAGCAGAAATATCTACCTTTTTCTCTTCAGTGGGCATTCCAGTTATCGCTTTTTTAGGTGGGAGCATGATGCCTATATCACAAATGCCTGAGTCTATGGCATTTATCTCTAAAATCACACCTAATGGAGCAGGTATGACAGCTTATTTGAAGATATTACAAGGATATTCTCTAACAGATGTAATCCCATCGTTGCTCACTTTATTTTCAATAGGAATTGTGCTTCTATTATGTTCAATTGCGAGCTTTCCTAAAAGGAGAGGTGCTTTATGATTACGATATTAAAGACAAAATTCCGGTTGTTAATGCGAAAACCATGGGCATATATTATTATGACAGCTGTTTGTATGCTCATTGCAATGTTTATAAGTAAGGGCTCTGAACAATCAATTAGCGTACCTGTTTATAGTGACTTGTCAGAGCAAGCAACGACTGAGTTTATAAATGAGCTTAAAAGCTCTGATGCTTTTAGTTTTAATTTAATGAGCAAAGAAGAACTAAATGAAACAGTGGCAGAAGGAAAAGCAGAGGCAGGAGTGATTCTTAGAGAGCGAGGTTTCGATCTCATTATTGCTGCAAACACAGAAAACCAAATGGTCATTAAGCAATATATACAGCAAAAGTATATTAATCATATGCAAAAACAGGCTCTAATAGTAGAAGCTGAACAACAGGAGTTCAGCACTGAGCCTATAGTAGAAGCATTTAACTCATTAGAAAATAATCAAGTTTTTACGATTAATAAAGAATATTTTCATTCAAGTGATGCCTTCTTATATGATGCAAATGTGCAAGGTTTGTTTGGAAGTGCCCTTTTCTTTGTAATATTTACGATTGCCATTAATGTATCAACTATTCTAGAAGAGAAAAAAGACGGGGTTTGGGATCGAATGATCTTGTCACCTGTTCGTAAATGGGAGATGTATGTTGGTAATCTGATGTATACATTTTTAGCAGGTTATTTCCAAGTCGTCATCGTATTTCTCGTTTTTCGGTACTTAACAAATATAGATTTTAATGGAGCGTTTTGGAAAGTACTATTGCTCCTTGTGCCTTACGTTTTTTCCATCGTAGCTTTATCAGTGATGTTAACAGGGTTTGTAAAAAATATTCAGCATTTTAATGCATTAATCCCAATTATTTCTGTAAGTATGGCGATGATTAGCGGGGCCTATTGGCCAATTGAAATCGTTACATCTGAAGTTTTATTAGCAATCTCGAAGGTTTTACCTCTTACTTATGGAATGGAGCTCTTAAAGGGAGCAGTTATATATGATTATTCAATGAGTGATTTTATCTTTCCAATAAGTATTTTATGTTTGATGGGTGTGTTGATGATGGGCGTAGGAATTAATTTTATTGAACGAAGACAAACGTAGATAAATGTTAGATGAGTTTTTATATGAAGATTTTTTAAAAGGCTCTTTACGTAAACTGTGTTGATATAGTTCCTAAGCTAGAAGATAAAGATGTCGTATGACTCAGCAGTCAATGTTTTATAGACGAAAAACTGCCCTGAATGTTACATGTATACGTGTTTAGATCTTACGAATAGCAACAATCCATACGGGAACAGCTAGAAAAAGTGTGAATAATTCGTAGTGGGAGGGCTTAATTTTGAAGGGCATATTAATTATTAATGGACACCCTAATGGTAATAGTTTCTGTTCAGCGTTAGGGAAAGCCTATAAAGATGGTGCATTAGAAGGTGATAACGAAGTTAGAGAACTATCTCTTGCTGAGTTGAAATTTAATCCAATTCTTAAAGGGTATGGTCAAACAATGGAGTTTGAGCAAGATTTACAGAGGGCTCAGGAATTCATAAAATGGTCGGATCAT
Organism: Nanhaiella sioensis; assembly: GCF_046557775.1. Classification (NCBI taxonomy): domain Bacteria; kingdom Bacillati; phylum Bacillota; class Bacilli; order Caryophanales; family Bacillaceae; genus Nanhaiella; species Nanhaiella sioensis. The sequence goes on along the minus strand of NZ_JBKAEG010000001.1, from coordinate 1,425,467 downwards.
ATCGTATTTACGTATCCAACATGGTGGGGAACGATGCCTGCATTATTAAAAGGATTTGTAGACCGGGTTTTTTCACCGGGATTTGCTTTTAAATATACTGAAGGTCCGCTTCCTGAAAAACTATTAAAAGGTAGGTCTGCGAGGTTAATTGTGACAATGGACTCACCAAAATGGTATTACAATATAGTTTATGGGAAGCCGGGACATAATGCCATGAAAAGGAGCACGCTTAAGTTTTGCGGAATTAATCCCGTTAAGATTACAACAATCGGACCTATTAGCCAATCGACAGATGACAAAAGACAAGTGTGGCTAAAAGAAATTAAACAATTAGGCATTTCGTCAGCATAATTCACTAAGATTAATTGTATTTGCCCCTTTACTTATAGCCAAGTGCTTAAGGTAAAGGGGCTTACTCGTTATAGCTTCTTTTGAAAGTGTAAGTTGCTTAATGCGATGTAATGGATAGCCTGTGTGCTCTGTTAAACTAGTAATGTATATAAATACTGTGATTGAATGTTTGGAAATGATTGTACAATTATTAGCTATATTTTGTATCGTATGGCGGTAACCTCACAGAGAAATGCTCATAGCAAATATGTTAAACTAAAAGGTAGCAAACAAAGAGAGGATTTTTTGATGAGTAAGACTGTAGTATTAGCTGAAAAGCCTTCAGTAGGTAGAGATATAGCAAGAGTATTAAAATGTCAGAAAAAGGGAAATGGATTTTTCGAAGGAGATAAATATATCGTCACATGGGCACTAGGTCATTTAGTCACATTAGCTGATCCAGAAGCATATGACGTGAAATATAAGTCATGGAAGTTAGAAGATTTACCAATGCTTCCTAACAAGGCAAAGCTCGTAGTTATTAAAAAAACGAGTAAGCAATTTAATACTGTAAAGGCACAATTAAATAGGAAAGATGTAAAGGAAGTAGTTATTGCCACAGATGCTGGCCGAGAGGGTGAGCTTGTAGCTAGGTGGATTCTTGAAAAAGTACGTATGAATAAACCAATCAAGCGCCTTTGGATATCATCTGTTACAGATAAGGCGATTACAGAGGGCTTTCGTAAATTAAGGAATGGAAAAGATTATGAAAATCTATATGCATCTGCTGTAGCTCGCGCTGAAGCTGATTGGTATGTGGGTATTAACGCAACACGTGCATTAACGACAAAATTCAATGCACAGTTGTCTTGTGGAAGAGTGCAAACACCAACAATTGCAATAATTTCAAAAAGAGAAGAAGAAATTCGTAACTTCAAACCGAAGACATATTATGGAATTCAAGCGATGACGAAAGATCATTTGAAATTAGTATGGTTAGATAATAACACAAAGGACACTAAAACATTTTCAAAAGATAAAATAGAAAACACTCTTCTAGCAGTTAATAATAAACATGCACAAGTTGTGGATGTGAATAAAATAGCGAAAAAGAGCTATGCACCACAGCTATATGATTTAACAGAATTACAAAGAGATGCCAATAAGCGTTTTGGATATTCTGCCAAAGAAACGCTCTCCATTATGCAAAAGCTGTACGAGCAGCATAAATTATTAACATATCCACGAACAGATTCTAGATATATATCAACGGATATTGTGGCTACATTAAAGGACAGGGTTGATGCTTGTAGTATTCAGCCATATGCGAAATTAGCAATGAAAATATTGAAACAACCAATTAAGGCGAAGAAATCTTTTGTTGATAATAGTAAGGTTTCTGATCACCATGCTATTATACCGACTGAACAATCAGCCATGTTAAGCTCGCTTAGTGACAAAGAGAGAAAGATATATGATTTAGTGGTAAAACGTTTTTTAGCTGTACTCTTCCCAGCATTTGAATATGAACAAACAACAATAGTTACATCTATTGCTAGTGAGCAATTTATTGCCAAAGGGAAGCGGATTATAAACCAAGGGTGGAAAGAGGTCTATGAAAACCAATTTGATGATGAAGTAAACGATGTTATTTCTGAACAAACGTTACCAAGCATCTCAAAAGGGGATGTATTGCAAATTACAGCAGTGTCGCAAACAACAGGAGAAACCAAACCTCCTGAACCGTTCACTGAAGCTAGCTTATTGTCTGCAATGGAAAACCCTAAAAAGTATATGAAAAAGAACGATAAACAATTAATAAATACAATTGGAAAAACTGGTGGGCTCGGTACGGTAGCAACAAGAGCAGATATTATAGAAAAGCTATTTAATAGCTTTTTAATAGAAAAAAGAGGGAAAAGTATCTTTATTACTTCCAAAGGGAAACAACTGCTAGACTTAGTTCCTGAGGATTTAAAATCACCGGAACTTACAGCAGAATGGGAACAAAAACTAGAGGCTATTTCAAAAGGATCTCTCCAAAAAACAGCATTTATAAATGAAATGAAACATTACGCAAAGGATGTTGTTCATAAGATAAAGAATAGTGACAAGAAATTTAAGCATGATAATGTAACTGGCAAGAAATGCCCTGATTGTGGAAAACCAATGCTAGAGGTAAACGGAAAGAAAGGAAAAATGCTTGTTTGTCAAGATCGTGAATGTGGCCATCGGAAAAATGTATCAAAAGTAACGAATGCACGGTGCCCGAATTGTCGAAAAAAACTAGAGCTACGTGGTGAAGGAGAAGGTCAAATATTTGTCTGTAGCTGTGGACATCGTGAAAAACTATCTACATTTAATGAACGTAGAAAAAGCTCGAAAAATAAAAACGTTTCGAAACGAGAAGTATCGAACTATTTAAAGAAACAAAACAAACAAAGTGATGAATTTAAAAATCCTGCCTTAGCTGAAGCGTTAGCGAAGCTAAAATTAAAAAAATAGTAACAAAAAACGATAGGTGCTCACATGCAGTCACCTGTCGTTTTTTGTTGAAAGGCAGTTTTCGAATGGATTGTTGTATTTCGTACTAAAATTTTAAAGTATCTTTTCTTTTGCTAAAAAGATGACAAACGTATTAAACGATATGTTGCGATTTTAAATGGTAACAAAAGTATACGTAAAGCGTTTGTTGAAAAGAGAAAAAGTGTTGGGTTTTGGTGTTCTTAAAAAAGTACAAAATGTAAGAGAATAAAAGTAATAGTGAGTAAACAGTAGCAATTATGTTCTTTATAAAGAAAAATAACCGATTTTGACAGTTTTCTTTTCTTAAAAATCATTTTATACTCAAGTTGTTGATTCGTTATAACGAATTATTAACGAACAACAAAACGATGGAACGATTTTAGTAGAAGCCTTGTTGCAACTTCTTATGCATCTACATAAGGGTTCCAAATAAATATCATAACTTTTAAAGAAAAAGAGGAGGAAACAAAATGGGTATTAAAAAGAAATTAGGTTTAGGAATGGCATCAGCAGCACTAGGATTATCACTAATCGGTGGAGGAACTTTTGCATACTTTAGTGACAGTGCAGAAGTAACTAATACATTTGCAGCAGGAACTCTTGATCTTTCAGTTAGTAATACTGAATTGTTCATGGTGGATAATTTAAAACCAGGAGATTGGATGGAAAGAACATTCACTATATCAAACGCTGGAACGTTAAACATAAAAGATGTGTTATTAACTACAACGATAGACGAAGCTGATTTAGAGGGCGACAATCCGGATGCTTTTGCAAATCATTTTACGGTTGAGTTTATAACAAGTGATGGACAAACAATTTTAGAAAACAAAACACTTGCTGAGCTTCAAGGAATGACTCCTGATATTACGACACATTCAAGTGCTTTGAAAAACTTACCTGTTGGTGACACAGATGAAATTAAGGTTAAAATTACATTTGTAGACAATGGTGAAGATCAAAACCATTTCCAAGGGGATTCTTTAGAGGTAGGATTTAGCTTGGAAGCTACTCAAGAAGCTGGTGAAGAAAGATAGTTTTAGATTATATGTAAAAAAATTAACTAATAAAGGCAGGGGAATTCCTCTGCCTTTTGCTTTGTCATTAATCTGTAATCATATGTATCTAACAAATAAAAATTGTATTATTAAGGAAAATTGAGAGAATATGAGAAAACAAGAGAAAACAATGTTCTTTATAAAGAATATTCGTATATTTAGTGGTTTATCTTCACTTTCGTATCAGCTATGATGTAGATAGTTCTTTAAAAAGAACAAAAAGTACTATTTAGTGAACGTTTAGTAACACTTTATGTCATGCATAAAGGTTTACAATAAAAAAATAAAAAAGAAAATGGGGAGGAAACAAAATGGGTATTAAAAAGAAATTAGGTTTAGGAATGGCGTCGGCAGCACTGGGCGTATCACTAATTGGTGGAGGAACATTTGCATATTTTAGTGATACTGCCGAAGTATCGAATACTTTTGCAGCAGGTACACTAGACTTATCGGTTGATCCAGAAACAATCATTAACGTTAATGATATTAAACCTGGGGATTGGATGAAAAGAAATTTCAAGCTGATAAACAGTGGATCTCTAGATATAAGTTCTGTAGATTTAATTACGAGTTATACGGTTACAGAGGCGGACGGTAGCCCAGCTAATAATGGGGAGGAAGACTTGGGAAAACATATTAAAGTTCAATTCTTAAAAAATAAAGACAAGAAAACTGAAGTCATTGATGAAAAAACACTATACGAATTAAAAAATATGACACCAGATGCTGTTGAAAATTTGAGATGGAAAGGTGAGAAAGATGGCTTAAAAGCAGGTGATACAGATAAACTTCGCGTTAAATTTATTTTCGTAGACAATGATGAGGATCAAAATGTGTTTCAAGGGGACAAGCTGGAGTTAAAATGGGAGTTTGTAGCTCATCAAACTGATGGGGAAGAAAAATAAAAATAAGATTGTAATTAATTCGAAATAGAAAGACGTTACTAGATCTATCGTTTTGGCTGTTTTCACATTGATTGTTTAAGATATAAACACGTACACAACAAGAGTTCACAGCATCTTTCCTCTGTACAATGATGACTACCAAAATAAACTTCTTTTCTGGTACAAAATTGATAGCAATAGCAACAAAGCTTATGAAAAGAGCCTTTGTTGTTAAGTAACGTAGTTCTTTATTGAGAAATTTGCAAATAGAATCATGATCTAACTTATGAAACAACAAAGTAAGAATGACAATGGATATGTATAAATTTAGATGATCATCACATTCTTCAATAAAAGATAATGTTCTTTAAGGTTATACATCGTTGTTAAAACGTTCTTTATTAAGAACTATCTATCGTGTTGTTTATGTGAGTGTTGTTATTAAATGTATGACAAATAAAACTACCGTTAAGGGAGGAAACGAAATGACATTGAAAAAAAAGCTAGGCATGGGAATAGCCTCAGCAGCTTTAGGACTATCATTAGTTGGTGGAGGAACATTTGCATATTTTAGCGATTCAGTTGATACTGAGAACACATTTGCAGCTGGTACATTAAATCTCTCAATTGACCCATCTGTAATTATTGATGTAAATAATATAAAACCAGGAGATAAAATGCCTAGAAGGTTTTACTTAGTTAACGATGGCTCTTTAGACATTAGTAGGATTGACTTGAATACGAGTTACGAAGTAATTGATACAAAAAATGATAATAACGGTGAGGATTTTGCTGAACATATTAAGGTGAATTTCTTAGATAATGATGATAAAAATACCCATCCAATATTTACAACTACACTTGCTGATTTAGATAGTTCCACAATTGATTTGTTACAAGAGAACGGCTGGACTCCTGATGATGAGGAGGGATTAAAGAGTGGTGAACAAGATACTTTGTTTGTAGAATTCGAATTCGTAGATAATGGTTTTGATCAAAATATCTTCCAAGGCGACATATTGAAATTAACATGGACGTTTGATGCACATCAAACCGAGGGAGAAGAGCGGTAAGCATAGTTTGTCTGTTCCATCTATATAAGAGGAGTTATCCAATAAGTCAATCATTCTAATAATGGATGACTCCTCTAGCATATTGAGTTTCACCCTTCTTCATATTCCTTCTATATACCTCTTTTGGACAACCTCTAAACGAACCACTTGAATGACAACTTACTTGAACAAATTAACTAAGCCAAACTATTTTATGAGAAACATCGAATTAATACATATCCATGTCTATTATCTATCCCCTCAAGTAACTACGCCATATTACGTTCTTCATGTGATGTTGTTTCGAGGGAGGTGGCTAAATCGTCGCCTCATTTGTTAATATCACCCTCTAACGTCTGTCGTCTCAGAACCCAAAAGACAATAATACCTTAAACAAGATGATCAATTCACTTCTATATTAAATGGTAGAACCTCCCTAGGTAATGCTATATAATGGAAGTGTAAAGAGGGTTTTATCCTAAATAGAAGGAGGGATAAAGTATGGATGTTGTATCAATCATTGCCGAAGATAAAATAAAAAGGGCATATAGCGACGGGGAGTTTAATCACCTTCCAGGTAAGGGGAAGCCCCTAGTCTTAGAAGATTTATCACATATACCAGAACACCTCCGTATGAGTTATAAGATGTTAAAAAATGCTGGAATGATGCAGGAAGCAGATGAATTAAAAAAAGAGATGATGACAATAGAACAGTTGATTGCATCAACTCAAAATGAAGCCGAAAAACTCAAATTAACAAATAGGTTAAACGAAAAAATGATTCGTTTTAATCAACTGATGGAAAAAAGAACTGTGTCTTCGAACTCCTCTGCCTTTAAACAATATCAGCAACAAATTCATAACAAGCTTTGGTAAGTCATTTTATGAAGTGATTAAAGCTGAAAAATATATATAATGTTTCTGTAGAATCATATGTTTATTACTAGAGGCTGGGACATAAGTGGAAAACTAACTGGTTTTTATACATTAAGCAAAAATAAAACCGCACGAAATCAAGGTTTATAAATTTGATTTCGTGCGGTTTCTTCATTTTAATTAGGTTTTGTCCCAGCCTCTTTTTGCGCTCTCGATTATTGCCTTGACGAAAACGATTTAGTAAAAAACAAACAACAAAGAAGATATAAATTATAAAATGTGAACAATTTAAGAAAACGATTCCATTGCTTTCATATCAATCCTTTTGAGGGTGTGTATATCTAAAATAATGTGACCTAATACAAAATTTCCTTACTTAAAAGGAGCGAAAACATTTCTTACAATATATGTAGAGAGAACACATCGAGTATAAGAGGTGGTGAACATATGGATGCAAAAATTGACCAAGCTTCTGAGGAAGTCATTATCACCAGTACAAAAAAAGAAAAAGTAAAAAAGGTATCCAGAACAATAATTTCACAAAAATATTTACAAGTCATGGCTCTTCTCGGAGTCGTATGGATGTTTATATTTAATTACATCCCTATGTATGGGGCAATTATAGCTTTTAAAGAGTACAGCATTATTAAATCGATTGCAGAAGCACCTTGGGTCGGCTTATTGCATTTCAAGGAATTTTTGCAAGACGAGGAATTTGTAAATGTACTTAAAAACACACTTGGAATTAGTTTGATTAAACTATTTATTGGTTTTCCATTACCAATTATTTTCGCACTATTATTAAATGAGCTAACGTCATTAAAGTTCAAAAAAGCAGTTCAAACAATTACCTATTTACCTCACTTCCTTTCGTGGGTTGTGTTAGGCGGAATTGTCACAACATGGTTAGCTGATATCGGGTTTATTAATGATATTCTACTAGGTTTAGGAATCATCGATGATCGAGTAAGTTATTTAGCTGATCCGAAATACTTTTGGGGAATTGTGATCACATCTGATATATGGAAAGAGCTAGGTTGGTCAGCGATCATTTATTTAGCAGCAATCGCAGGTGTCTCTCCTGAGCTATACGAATCTGCGAGAATTGATGGGGCAGGTCGTTTGCAAAGAATGTGGCACGTAACTTTACCATCGATTCGTCCAACAATTACAATCTTATTTATCTTAGCTGTCAGCGGTGTGTTAAATTCAAATTTTGACCAAATCTTAATTTTACGTAATCAATTAAATGAAAGCGCTAGTAATGTAATAGACATTTACGTGTATTCAACGGGTATCCAAAATGGTCGTTTCTCCTATGCAGCAGCAATTGGGTTATTTAAAGCAGTCATCGCCTTCATATTGTTGTTAGGTGCAAACAAGATTACTAAAAAACTAGACGGAACAACGTTATTCTAGGAGGTGACTGACTTATGTTAAAGCTATTTAAATTGAATCGAAGAACAAAAAGCGAATATATCTTTGATACTTTTAACTTATTATTAATGCTGTTCATATGTTTTATCACCATTTACCCAATTTGGTATGTTATAGTAAATTCTTTAAATGACGGTGTCGATGCGATGCAAGGAGGAATTTACTGGTGGCCACGAGAATTTACGCTAGAAAACTATGCAGCAGTATTTTCTAACCAAGGTATCGTTACATCATTTGGAGTTACAATTGCCAAGACAGTCATCGGAACAATTGCACATGTGTTTTTCACCGCAATGGTAGCGTATGCTTTTTCGAGAAAAGATTTAACTGGTAGAAAGATATACATGTTTATCGGTGTTGTTACGATGTTCTTTAACGGAGGTTTAATCCCTTACTTCCTATTAATAAGAGATATTGGCTTATTTGATAATTTTCTTGTGTACATTATCCCGACATTGTTTAATTTCTTCCATCTTATTATTTTCGTCTCTTTCTTTAAACAATTACCGCCATCACTAGAGGAAGCAGCAAAAATAGATGGTGCCAATGATTTTATGATATTTATTAAAGTCATTATTCCGTTGTCAATGCCTGTTATTGCGACGATAGCATTATTCCAAGGTGTTTATCAATGGAATGACTACTTTGCAGGGGTAATATTTGTTAATAATCCTGATTTACAACCGATACAGACGTATTTATATAGGGTAGTAGCTGAATCCAGTTCTAATCAGATGCTAGCTAATGCGCCTGGAGGCATAACGACGAGAACTGTTACATCACAATCTATTAAACTAGCAACGATGGTCGTTACGACATTGCCTATCGTCCTAGTATATCCATTCCTACAAAAATACTTTGTTAAAGGAATGTTAATTGGATCAGTAAAAGGGTAATATAATTTTGTTTTGAATATCTTTTTACTTAAAAAGATATTTAAATATATTGGACTCTGAATGGTACTGAGTACTTAATAGAAAGAGGAATGGATGTTATGATAGAATAAATTGTTCCTCTTTCTTTATGAAAGTATTTAACTAACGAGTATCATAAACAGATTCTAACTTATAAAAGGAAAAGAAAGGGGTTTATTATGAAAAGAGTATTTTCTTTAAAGGGCTTATCATTATTATTAGTGTTAGCACTATTTCTTTCCATTATTGCAGGATGTGGAAGTAAGGAAACAAATGAAACCGCTTCCCAGAAAGACGAAGGAGAAAAAACGACAAGAACTGCTGATGAACCTGCATGGCAGGCTGATACATCTCCTATAGAGTTTGATTGGTATGTAAACTTCTCATGGTTTGCTCATAAATGGGGAGAAGATGCTATCTCAAAATATGTAACAGATAAAACTGGAGTATCAATTAACTTCCTTGCGCCAGCAGGTAATGAAATTGAAAAAATGAATACGATGATTGCTTCTGGAAAAATACCTGACTTTATTACAATCGGTTGGTGGGAAGATGCAGTCAAGCAAATGATTGAGGGAGAATTAGTACATCCATTAAATGAGCTAGCTGACCAATACGATCCTTACTTCTTTAAAGTAGCAGATGGTGCGAAGCTTGAATGGTATAAACAAGAAGATGGAAACGTTTACGGCTATCCGAACGCATCATCTTCACCGAAAGACTTTGAAAAATATAGTGAGTTTAAATCATCAAACCAAACGTTCTTAGTTAGAAAAGATATGTATGAAGCAATTGGTAGCCCTGACATGAGCACTCCAGAAGGATTCTTAAATGCTCTTGAAGCAGCAAAAGAGGAATTCCCTGAAGTGAACGGCGCACCATTAATTCCACTAGGACTAAATGAGTTTACAGATGTCGGTAACTCTTCATTAGAAGGTTATTTACAAAATTTCTTAGCAATTCCTTGGGAAAAAGATGGAGAAGTATATGACCGTCGAACAGATGCTGAATACTTAGCTTGGTTAAAAACATTTAGAGAAGCAAGTGACAAAGGTTTACTATCTGACGATATCTTTATTGATAAACGCCCACAAATGGAAGAAAAAATTGCACAAGGTAGATACTTTGCAATGTTATATCAACGTAGTGATATGGCTGCACAACAGCAAGCATTATATGCTCAAGACCCTAACAGCGTATATATAGCTGTAGACGGACCAGCTAACTCAAACGGTGATGAGCCAACACTTGCTGGAGACAGTATCTCTGGATGGACAATAACGTTAATTTCTAAAGAAGTAGAAGATCCTGAGAGAGCGATTGCCTTCTTGAGCTATTTAATTAGTGAAGAAGGTCAAAAAGATACTTTCCTAGGTATAGAAGATGAAACATACGAAGTTGTTGACGGAAAACCTCAGTTCACAGCTGATGTTCAAGAGTTATTAGATACTGACCGTGCTAAATTTGATTTAGAAATTGGAGCTTCACATAAATATTGGATGCTTATGGATACAAACATGACCCTTCCTTGGATGCCACCAGCTGTAGCACCTTTCAAACAAATGGAAGATTGGACAAGAGGGAAAACAGTTAGCTTTGCTGAGTTTGATGGTATGAATCCAACAGGAACCTCAGAAGAAGGTGTAGCGGCTAATAAGATTGCACAAGAGTGGGGTAAAACATTACCAAAATTAATTCTTGCAGAATCTGATAAAGAATTTGATGAGATTTTTGACGAGTTCTTAAAGAAACGTGATGATTTAGGACAAGACAAAGTTGAAGCTTACCAACAAAAAATATATGAAGAAAATAAAGCGAAAATCGAAGCTTCAAAATAATAATACAAGAGTAAAAAAGCTGCTTGCGAAGGAATTATCCTTAGTAAGCAGTTTTTTTCTTGTAGACAGAATGGTGGTGAGTGACGGTTGCCTTTCGTTATACCATTTAGTGATTAAGCTCTTTGAAAACAAAAGGCTCTTTCCGAAAATAAAATAGAAGGTAAAGATGTCGTTTACTCAACAGGCATTGTTTTATAGAAGAAAAGATGCCACGAAATTTAGTTGTTTACTTGTTAATTTTTATCGTAAGGAAAACAACACTCTATACGAAAGTGGCTTATTTCTAAAGCAACAATTCATGCGTAGACGATGATTTAAGAATTATTCTACAAAGCAAAATTGTCATTTTCACTCGAAACTAAGAGTCAATTGATATGTTTATTTTTAGAGCCAGCTTTATAACTTTATTCTTTGTATCTACAAATCTTTTTTAAATTTGTTTAGCTATCTCCGATTATTGTTTGCTGAAATTTTACATGTGTATAGGTGGAACAAAAGGCGGTATGAGCTGAAATTGAAGGTAGATTTTCATTTCTAATGAAGTTGTCACACTTTTTTATAATAAAATCTTATATAATATAAATAACTATCATTTTATGGGATGTGTAACAAATGAAAATGTTCAAGAAAATAGCATCCTATCGGTTAAATCAGCGTTCATTATCATTACAAACAAAATTAATTATACTCTATATAGTTATTATCATGGTACCAGTTATCACATTTACGCTATATTACACTGAACAAATCTCTAATAGTGCAATTAGAGATGTAACCAAAAAGCAAGAGCATTTACTAGAATTAGAGAAAATTAATATTATGAACCATATTGAAACGATGAGAAGAACAGCGCAAATTGTCATTTCAGATCGTGATTTTCTTGATTTTATAAAAAAAAACCATGATAGTAATACGACTGATTTACTTTATTTTAAGTCAAATGTGTTTTCAAATATTATTAAGTTGCAATTTAATAACCCTAATATTAATGATATTCGTATATATACAGCTAACCCTAATATTAAGGAAATGTGGCCAATTATATTTGATGAAAGTCGTATAAATAATAAGCCGTGGTTTGAGGAAGTAATGAATCGAAATGGCATAGAGCTTTGGTGGTTCGATAATGACAACGTTGACATTCTTAATCGCTCGCTCAACATTAGTGATGCGAAAATTTCTGTTTTAAGAGAATTGGAATACCCTAAAGGTGAGCACTTAGCGATTATTGAAATAAGTATGTTGCAAGAGAATTTTTTTCCGAAAATGTTTAGTAATGTGAACGAAAACGAGTCGGCAATTGTTGTATTTGATCAAAACTTGAATTTAGTTCATAATCCTTTTAATCAGTTTATTCAAGAAAATAACTTGAATATTATTGAATTGAGAGAGAAGTTCGTTGGAACTGATAGTCAGTTAACTTCATCCTTTCAATTTATGAATAATGAAAAACGATTTCTCGCAGTGTCGACATATATGGATGAGTTAAACAGCTACATGCTAAGTATTACATCTCTTGAAAGTATATATTCTGAAACAGCTAAAACGAGAAATCTAGTATTAAGTGGTATTATCCTTTTAGTAATTATTTTGTCTATTATCACGTATAAATTAATCTCTTATTTATTGAAAAATATGTATTTACTTATAGATTCGATGAAAAAAGTTGAAAAGGGAAATTTTGAAGTGGATGTTACAGTAGATGAACGTAGTGAATTTGGAGAGCTTGCCAACCATTTTCGTAATATGCTAGGAAAAATTAATAGTTTAATTGCAGATGCAGTTAACAAACAAGCTATTACAAAAGAAGCGGAATTAAGGTCATTAAAAACTCAAATAGATGCGCATTTTCTCTATAATACGTTAGAAAATATTAAAATGATGTCTGAAATTGAGGGGAATTACGAAGTATCTGATGCTGTCACATCATTAGGTGATATTATGCGCTATAACTTAAAATGGAAGAACGATTTTGTAAGTCTAGGTGAAGAGCTAAGCCACATACAAAACTATGTTGATATTATGAACTTACGTCTAGACAATCGTCTTACATTAACACTGACGATCCCCCAAGAATTGAAAGAACATGAAGTGTTAAAAATGTCCTTACAACCTATCGTTGAAAATTCGATCAAGCACGGAATTTCACCGATCATATATAACAAACAAGGAATCATTGATATAAGAGCTTCGGTTGAAATGAAAAATATTTATATTGAAATAACGGACAATGGGATAGGTATGACGCAAGAAGAAGTTGCTGAGTTGCATGAGAAGATAAGTTTACCTTCATCTCGCATAGAAGAAACTGAAAATGGAAGCGGTATCGGCCTTAGAAATGTACATGAAAGAATTAAAATACATTATGGAAACGAATACGGGATGTCAATTCAAAGTGTGAAAGGGCAGCAGACAAAAGTAATGATTAAAATACCGTGTTAACTCATCTGGGAGGTAACTACAATGTATAAGTTATTAATAGTAGATGACGAAAAAAATATTAGATTAGGTATTCAAGCGATGATCAAAAGGGAATTCTCTAAACTCATCGATACGATGGTTGCTGCTGACGGAGTAGAAGCATTAGAATTGATTCGTGAAAATAGCATAGACATATTGATTACAGATATAAAAATGCCTCGGATGGATGGTATTGCACTCATAAAAGAGCTTCATACGAGTGAAGATAAGCCAATCCTATTTATTTTAAGTGGCTATGATGATTTTGAATATACGAAAGCAGCGATTAAATGTAAAGTTAGAGACTATTTACTAAAACCAGTAAATCGTCAAGAATTATTTGAAGCTTTGCAACATACAATTGATGAACTAGCTACAAATCGCTTAGCTTCACATCAACATTTAGATGATTTTCGGACGAGTCAATTAAACTACATATTATTAAATCCAAATATACAAGAGGAACAAGTCCAGCACATTTGTACAAAAATGAACGTTAATGTTTTTTCAAATGGTTATTACGTAGGTGTGATTGAACAAGATCGCATAATAAAAGGAGAAGACTTTCTTCAACATATAAGAAACCAAATTACAACATATCGTAAAAATGATGCTGATGATATTTTTTGTTTTTTAGATAAGGATGGACATACGGTAGTTATAACGGGAAATGAGAGTATATTTACTTTTATAAAAGATCAATTTAAGAAAGAAAAATATCCTTCATTTTCTATTGGTGTAAGTGAGAAGAGAGCAGAGATTAAGCAGTTGAAGAAGTCCTATATTGAAGCTTGCTATGCTGTGAAATATCAGTTTTTATTTCCTAAAAGGCAAGTCATTTTGTATAAAGAAATAAAAGATAGGAAAGAAAATATTGCGCCACCGATTGAAGCAATTAATAAAATATCGAATATGTTAGGGACAGAGAGAGAAAAAGAAATTAAAACACTTCTTTTTGCCGTTCTTGATTACGAAAAAATATCAAAATATGATATTAGTTACATGGAAACGATAGGTAAAAAGTTGAATACACTTGTTTTCGAGAAATCTTTTGCAAAGCTTGGGGAAGAATCTATTGAGAATTTTCAGCTCGTTCACAAAGTTGCAGATATCTACAATTTTAACGATTTCCATCAGTATTTCCATGCGGTTGAAGATTTGACGATGCGATTACATGAATATATTAAACAAGTTAAATCTGTTTATTCCGAACAAAAGTATATGGATAAGGCACTTCAATATATTGAAGATAATTTTCATAAGGATTTAAATTTGGCGGTAGTATCGAATTATATCTCTTTAAATTATTCATATTTCAGTCATGTTTTTAAAGAATACACAGGCCTTAATTTTGTAGATTATTTAAAAAAGGTACGCATTCGCCGAGCAAAATTGCTCTTGGTAGATACTGGAGAGAAGGTTTATGAAATTAGTAAACAAGTAGGCTATAAAAACCCAAAACAATTTACACGAGTTTTCCGTGAAATTGAAGGCATATCACCAAAGGAATATCGTGAAAAAATAAAATAAGTAAATTAACTTTATAATATTCCTAAAAATCATTGTGTAAACAGTGATTAACTGAACAAAATAGTTCGTTATTTCTCTTAATTATTATAGGTTTATTGCCCTCCCTAAAATTTTGTAACCGAATACAAAATTATATATCTAAAGATGTGCTTATAGCAAAGGTAAAATAATGATGAGAAATAAAAATGAGGGTTGAAGGAAAAGGAAATTTTCCTACGATTGGTAGGTATGTGCAAAATGGAGGTCTACGATATTTTGCACTAGGACAAGTAATTTCAATAACATTAATTGAGGTGTTAATTATGGAAAAATACAAATTTGATAATGAAGGCTATTTTGTCATTCAAGATTACGATAACGCAAAAACTTTTTCAAGCTTCTTACCTGGGGTAGCAGGTCTTTACGGTGTTCCGATGTGGGCATTTTATGTAAATCGTGGACAAGCTATGGTGTCTTTTGGTGTTCAAGATAAAAACCATGCGATTACAGAATTTTTTCCGGCAAACCAAGCATACCAACGTGTATCAATGAATGGTTTTCGTACATTTATTAAGGTTAAAGGTGAAGCTGGTGAATCTATCATTGAGCCGTTCTCTTCCTACGGCGGTTCGAATGGTAAAGGTAGGAGCATGAAAATAAAAGAAAACGAATTAAAGATTGAAGAGATTGACGAAGTAAGTGGAATTAAAACGGTAGTCACATATTTCACGCTTCCAAATGAAAACTTTGGTGCATTAATTCGTAAAGTTGAGATTGAGAATATTTCTGACAAAGCAGTGCAAATGGAGGTTCTTGATGGCCTTCCAGCAATTATTCCATTTGGAATAGATGATGCAGCTTATAAAGCAGTTGGGAATACACTAAAAAGCTGGATGGATGTATTTAATCTCGAGAATAACATTCCATATTATCGTGTACGATCATCAACTAATGACACTGCAGAAGTTGAGGAAATTACAAAGGGGCATTTTTATTTAAGCTTTGTAAATGATGGTGAGCTGTTATCCCCTATTGTAGATGGAGATCTAATCTTCGGTCACAATAGTTCAATGTCATATCCTAATATGTTTGAGCAGTATACTGTTTCGCAATTAGTTGATAAGACTCCAATTACAAGCAACAAAGTGCCGTGTGGATTTTCAGCATTTGAGGCGTCGTTGCAACCGGATGAAAACGTTGTCTTAAATACAATCATTGGTCACGTGAACGACATAGAAATTGTTAATAACAAAAAAGATGAGATTGTTACTTCCAAATTTATTAATTTAAAATATGAAGAAGCAAAAACGATCGTGAATGATATAACTGAAGATGTTACGACTAAAACTGCTCATCCGTTATTTGATGCATACAGTAAGCAAAGCTATTTAGATAATATTTTGCGCGGAGGGTATCCGATTACACTTGGAACTGATCAAAATCCATTTGTTTACTACGTGTACTCTCGTAAGCATGGAGATTTAGAACGAGACTATAACTTTTTCTCCCTTGCGCCAGAATTTTTCTCACAAGGAAATGGGAATTTTCGTGATGTAAATCAAAATAGAAGAAATGATGTGTTCTTCCATCCAGAGGTTGGAGATTACAATATTAAGCTATTTATGAGCCTTGTCCAAGCTGACGGTTACAACCCACTAGTAGTAAAAGGTGCAAGCTTTGAGCTAGTTGATAAGACTGATATGGAGTGGCTTAGCGAGTTGTTTAATTCTCTAGAAGATAGTCAATTTATGAAGCAAAAGCTAAATAAGACGTTCACACCAGGAGATGTATTACAAACAATTGTAGATAAACAACTGTCTCTATCAACTTCTCTAGAGGACTTTTTAACGGTTATACTCTCTAAAAGTAAACAAAACATTGAAGCTGAATTTGGTGAAGGTTATTGGATGGATCACTGGACATACAACCTTGATTTAATAGAAAATTATTTAAAAATATTCCCAGAAAATAAAGCTTCATTACTGTTTAAAGACCAATCATATAAATATTTTTATAGCCCTGTGTTCGTCAAGCCAAGGTCTGAAAAGTACGTACTTGCGAACGATAAAGTTCGACAGTATGGAGCGATACTTGAAGAAGAGCAAGCCACAAGTGGAAATTGGTTAACAACGAAAAGTGGAGAAGAATATACAACAAACTTGTTTGTGAAATTATTTAATTTGAGCCTTGTGAAATTTGCTACATTAGATCCATACGGTATGGGAGTTGAGATGGAGGCTAACAAGCCAGGTTGGAATGATTCAATGAACGGCTTGCCAGGGCTTTTTGGATCTGGTATGAGTGAGACATTTGAATTGAAACGACTGCTTCAATTTGTGAAGGTTGCTGCTGCAACATCTGAAGAAAGCTCGATTTCACTTCCAGTTGAAGTGCATAAACTGTTTGAAAGCGTGAATAAGGCAATAAATGAGTCTATAACAAATTCTGTAGATGATTATCATTATTGGAATGCTGTTACATTTGCACGCGAACAGTATCGAGAAGCTATTCGCTCAGGCTTCAGTGGGGAAGAAGCAGCTGTTTCTTTAGCTACTATAGAGGAAATGGTCACGATTTATTTAACTAAAATACACAAGGGGATCACTAAAGCAAAAGAGCTTGGAAATGGTCTCGTACCAACATATTTCTACTTTGAGGCAGAACATTATGTTGAGAGAACGGCAGCTGATGGCTCATTAATTCTGAATGACAAAGGTCAACAGCTAGTAGAAGTAACGTCATTTACGGTTCACACATTACCACATTTCTTAGAAGGTCCTGCAAGAGCATTAAAGAGTATGACAAAACAAGAAGCATCAGATACTTATACAAAAGTGAAGGCTTCTGACATGTTTGACCGTGACTTGAAAATGTACAAAACATCAAGTTCACTTGAAGATGAAACATTCGAAATTGGTCGTTCTAGAGCATTTACCCCTGGTTGGCTAGAACGTGAATCTATCTTTATGCATATGGAGTTCAAGTATATATTGAGTGCATTAAAAGCAGGTCTATATGATGAGTTTTTCGAGGATTTAAGAACTGCCTTGCCACCATTTATGAATCCTGAGGTGTATGGAAGAAGTGTACTAGAGCATTCATCATTTATTGCTAGTAGTTGTAATCCAGATCCAACTGTACACGGACAAGGGTTTGTAGCGAGATTAAGTGGAACAACAGCTGAATATTTAACGATGTGGCAAATGATGATGACAGGTAAAACATTATTTACTGTTGAGGAAGGGCAACTAATGTTAACGCTACAGCCTATACTTCCAGAATGGCTATTTGATAATAATAATCAAGTTGAATTTACTTTCTTAGGGAAGACAAAAGTTACTTATCATAACCCGAATCGCAAGGATACATTTGGTGAGAACGGTGCAAAAATAACAAAGTATGTGTTACACAGTGATAGCTCATCTGTCGAAGTACAAGGTGAGAAGGTGGAAGAGCAATATGCACTGCTAATCCGTGAAGGAAATATTAACAAAATAGACGTACATTTAAACTAAATTTTGAGGTGTAAATACTATGCAAATGAAAGTCATACAAACAGCAAAGAACAGTAACGAGCGTTTTGAAGATAAAGGAACAGTAGAGCTTTTAGCTGGTCAACCGAAGTCTAATAATGTCCTAACGATTGACAAAAGTACAAAATATCAAAAAATCATTGGATTCGGAGGAGCCTTTACCGAGGCCGCTGCTTATACATTGTCCCAAATTCCAGAAGAAGAACGTAGGAGCATCATTGAAAGCTATTTTCATCCTGAGAAGGGTTTAGGGTACTCACTTGGAAGAACACATATCCATAGCTGTGATTTTGCACTTGAGAATTATACGTATGTAGAAGAAAATGATATAGAATTGACAACATTTTCAATTGATCGTGAACATAAATATGTTCTTCCATTAATTAAGGATGCTATTAGTTCAAGAGGTGAAGAGTTGACAATACTATCTTCACCTTGGAGTCCACCAGCGTGGATGAAAACAAATAATGACATGAATCATGGGGGCAAATTAAAAGAAGAATACTACAAAACATGGGCTCTTTATTACACAAAATATATTAAAGCAATGGAAGAAGAAGGTATTAACATTTGGGGTATTACTGTCCAAAATGAACCAGAAGCTACTCAGGTTTGGGATTCATGTCGTTATACTGCTGAGGAAGAAAGAGATTTTGTTAAAAATTATCTAGGTCCTACAATGGAAGAAGAAGGTCTAGGGCACAAAAAGATTATCATTTGGGATCATAACCGGGATATCGCATATGAACGTGCAAAAACAATTCTTTCAGATTCTGGTGCTGCAAATTATATTTGGGGAACAGGCATCCATTGGTATGTTTCAGAGGAATTTGAAAACTTATCAAAAATTCATGATGATTTTCCTGATAAGCATCTTATTTTTACAGAAGGATGTATCGAAGGTGGCGTACAGCTTGGTGCATGGCATACAGGGGAACGTTATGCTCGAAATATGATTGGTGATTTTAATAATTGGCTTGAGGGCTGGCTTGACTGGAATATCGTGCTAAATGAACAAGGTGGGCCAAATCATGTAGGTAATTATTGTGATGCACCTATTATCGTTAATACAAAAACAGGTGAAGTTCATTATAATAGCTCATATTATTATATTGGTCATTTCAGTAAATACGTTAAGCCAAATGCAACAAGAATTGGACATGAATTAAATAATGATTCACTACAAACAGTTGCATTTCAAAATGAAGACGGTTCAATTGCAGTAGTTATGATGAACGCTACTGACAAAGATGAAAGAATTAGTATTTTATTAGATGGTAAACATTCAGAGCTAGTATTACCAGAGCATTCAATTACAACAGTACTTATATAAACAACTGGGGCTATCATATAGAGTTAATAATAAAACGGGAGAAAGTAACTATACGTGAAATAATAGTACTTTCACCCGTTTTTCTTGTTATATTCGACAAACCTACGAAAAAGAGCCTAATAGAATGAAAGGTGATTAATATGAACTATAGAGAGCTAGGGAAGACAGGAATACAAGTATCAGAGGTAGGCTTCGGTGCATGGCAATTAGGCAACAAACAAGATTGGGGGGAAATGAGTGAAGAGTATGCGGTTCAACTAATTCACGATGCAATTAGTCAAGGTTGTAATTTTTTTGATACAGCTCCTAACTATGGGTTAGGAAAAAGCGAAGAGTTACTCGGCAAAGCGTTGGAGGGCAAGCGAGATCAAGTAATTATTAATACTAAATTTGGTCATCATCCTAATAATGTTCAAGATTTTGATGTGAGTTTATTAAGACAATCTCTTGAAGCTAGCTTAAAGCGTTTAAATACTGATTATGTCGATTCGATCTTATTGCATAATCCGCCATTTGAATTTCTAAATGGAAATAGTCCGCATTATGAATTGCTAGAACGTTTAAAAGAAGAAGGAAAAATCCGTGCATATGGTGCATCGGTTGATTCCAGCCGTGAATTATTTGAATTACTAGAAACAACAAACAGCCAAGTGATTGAAGTCATGTATAACATCTTCCATCAGGAGCCCGCAAAAGCATTCCAACTAGCAAAAGACAAAGGTGTTGGTCTTATTATTAAAGTCCCACTAGATTCTGGTTGGCTTTCTGGCAAATATAATGCACATAGTACATTTGAAGGTGTACGCAGCCGTTGGTCGAAAGAACAAATTGAAACAAGAGCAAACTTATTGACGCAGTTATCATTTTTAACAGCTGATGGAGCAACTATGGCACAGGCTGCCTTACGTTTTATTCTAGCTAGGTCTGAAGTATCAACCGTAATCCCTGGGTGTAAAAATATTGAGCAATTGACAGAAAACGTATCAGCAACTGAGATGGTATTGTCGGATGAGGATGTAAAACAAATCCGACACCTTTGGGAGAAAGAACTTAAAGATGAGCCGTTACCTTGGTAATTTTATTGTTAGGTTTTTTAGCTAAAGCTGTTTTCGAATAGATTTTTTGTTATCGTACTAAGAAATAAATACGAATACACAAAGCATTCGTGGTAACTTTTCTCATTTAAAACGTTACATTAGTCTAATTAGCAACAAATTTTATGAAAGAGCCTTACTTAATGACCCTAACCTTTATAGGCAGGGTCATTTTAATTTGTTAGGGCAGAGTCGCCACCAGTTGCCTGATGTATTGTTTTTTAACTAGAATAGGGAAACCTTGACTAGATAATACTTAGAAAATGTTTTAAGTGAAGGCGTTTCTCGTAAATTTTGTTACTGAGAAAGAAAAGATGCAAAGAATGGTAGTTATATTCGAGTTTAACTCGTATTACGAAAAGCAACAATTATAGCGAGGTAAAAAACAATTATACTAATTTCTTATATATTATCATTTTATTGATGCAGATATAATTGTAAGACAGGAGGAGACGCTATGATTACTGAATTAGATAAGGTTGATTTTATTAAATGTAAATCGTTAATTAGTGAACAAGGACAGGTAGAGGCTTCAGCAATTATTGAAGGAAATAATCCAGGGCGCATATTTGTAGATAATACCATATCTCCTTCATCTGGGGTTATTTGGTTAGGGAACAATGATGGATTTATCTTTTTTGGAAACCCCCATAATGAAGAATTTAATTTGAGTCTAAATAAATTTATAGATACTAAGATTTTACCAGATGCTGTTGGATTAGGATTGGATTACTTTGAAGCAATGGCCACTCATTCTGGCTGGAATAAGACACTAGAAAATCTATTTAAACATAGAGAATTGATGAGCTGGAATCAAAGAGTATATAAGCTGAGAAAGGACCACTTCAAACCAGAGCATGAACCATCTGTCGATCAAGATTATGTGACAATGAAAGTGACAAAATCTATGTTCTATAACAGAGAAGTCCCTATTAAAAACATTGAATTTTTACAAGCTAAAATCTTGGAGCTTTGGGAAACACTAACTGATTTTTTTAATAAGGGAATTGGTTATTGTATTGTTCATCAAAATAAAATTGTAAGTTTATGTATATCAGGATTTGTAGGTCATAACGTTCATGGCATAGCTATTGAAACACTAACTGCGTATCAAGGAAAAAAGCTTGGGCAAAAAGTAGCACATCAATTTGTTTATCATTGTCTTAAAAATAGTATCGTGCCTTATTGGGATTGCATGGAAATGAATAAACCTTCAATTGCTGTTGCTGAAAGTATTGGCTTTACATTAGAGTACGATTATATCAGTTACGAATTTTTATTCGTTAAAAGTTGAATGATAGATAGAAGGAAAGAGTAGGTATGATAGAATGTGTAATTACAAAAATTTCACCAACCTAGAGACGGAAAGACTGTGTTCAAGACAAGTAGACGAAAAAGATGTAGCGTTTGTATATAAGCTATTTAGTTAGGCTCTTTTCGTAAGGAAAGTTATTATTTATACAAAACTACAACAACAAAAAGGTTTTCTGAAATTGTCACCGTTTTATAGAAGAAAAGATGCCCCAAACGTTATTCATATTCGTGTTTAGTTCTTTTTACGAAAAGGAACAACTAATGCGTAAGTAGCCTCTAGTAACGAAGAAGTTTGTAAATATCTATATGATGAAGAATTGTATACGAGTATGGATGATGCAAAAGAGTTTATAAGAGATTATAGTCATTCTGAGGCAAAAGGTCGAAATAGATAGTGTATCGTTAGAAAAGAAGATAATCAACAATTACGTACATGTGGATTCCATTGCTGGGACCTTATAATCATATTGCGGAAATTGGCTATGATTTATGGCTTGATTATTGGGGGCAAGGATATATGAAGGAAGCCTTGACTACTACGATTGATAGTGCCTTTAACAATATGAATCTAATTAGAATTAATGCATTTGTGGCGATAGAGAATGATCAATCTAAATATTTACTAAAATCTTTAGGGTTCCAAAATGAAGGAATCCATCGTGAAAAACACTTATATCGTGGGAAGTACTATGATCATTACTCATATTCACTATTAAAAAGAGAGTGGGTGTGAACACTACACTGCTCATTAACTTGCAACCTATGTCACTTCGCCATATCATCTAAAGAAATGAACCTTCCAGTGAAATGGCGAAGAATAGGGTGTATACACTCTGATTGTTCGTATTCTATACGAGTGAAACTTTATTGATAACATATTCCTCTACAACCTGTGCTACACCATCATTCATATTTGTATCGGTAACAAGGTCTGCTTTTGCTTTGATGTCATCAGGAGCATTACCCATGGCTACGCCAAGACCAGCAAATTCAATCATCGTAAGGTCATTATAGCTATCACCAAATGAGATCACTTCTTCTTGCTTTATTCCGAGCTGCTTAATGAGGAAATCTAAACTGGCTCCTTTTGTAACACCTAAAGATGTAAATTCTAAGAAAAAAGGTTTTGATCGCAGGACACATAATTCCCCAGCTAGCTCAGCTTGTAGCTTGTTCTCTACTGCTATTAACCTTTCAGGCTCTGCTAACATTAATGTTTTCACGACAGAATCACTGACTGCCTCTTTGAAACTGCTTACTTGTTGCACTGGTAATCCTGTTAACTGACTTTCGATGGTGGAAAATTTATTTGGTGTTTCTGTCACAATTGAATCTCCCACATACGTTAAGATTGCAACTTCTTCCCGCGCACTTAAATCGTACAAACGGTGAGCCGTTTCTGGTGAAAGTACATTGCTATATAATTCTTCTTTTGTATGGCAATCAATGATTTTTGCTCCATTATATGACAGAATATAACTTCTGAATTTTTCTAGCTGAAGCTCTGATGCAATTGGAAGCATTCCAAATGTTGGACGTCCAGAAGCAAGAACGACTTTCACGCCAATTTCTTGTGCCATCATTAATGCATTTTTTGTGCGGGGGGATATAGTTTGATCATCTCTGAGCAAGGTATCGTCTAAATCAAGTACAATCATTTTATATTGAATAGTCATCTTGGTAGTTCCTTTCTTGTTTGCTTGAACTCTATTATACTACTACAAATAAACAATTATTAGAAATGAAAAAAATAGTACATTTTTATAGTAATGAAAATGTATTAAAGCAATATAATGTATTAGCGTATACACTTATGTTTCCTAGGATCTTATACTTGTACAGTTGTACATAATGAAAAATATATAACAAGTTGAGTGATGTTATGAAGAAACTGTGAAATGATGTTACATTATATTGTAGATATAATGCTAATGGTATATATTAGAAATGAGGAAGATAAAATAATAAACTTTCTCTTTTTCAAGGGTATTGGTTTAGTCGTATATTGAGTGGTTTAGTAAGATTGCATGTGAAAACATTCACAAACCAAAGGAGTTGAATAATGATGTCTTGGATAAAGGGTCCTAAAATGGCAGTTTTATGGACATTACTTAGAATTTGGTTAGGGGTACAATGGATACAAGCAGGTTGGGAGAAAGTTACAGGTGAATTTGATGCGTCTGGTTATCTGCAAGGTGCTATCGGTAAAGCTTCAGGAGATCATCCAGCTGTACAAGGGTGGTATGCAACATTTTTAGAAAATGTGGCGGTTCCTAATGTAGGGTTATTTAACTTTTTAGTAGCTTGGGGGGAACTATTAGTTGGTATAGGACTAATCTTAGGTGCTGCAACTATTCCAGCATTAATTGCAGGAGCATTTATGAACCTAAATTTTTTATTAGCTGGAACAACTAGTACAAATCCGATTCTATATACTGTAGCATTTATATTATTAGGCGTAGGGACAGCAAGCTATTATTGGGGTGTCGATCGGTTTGTAATTAATTACGTTAGAAACCGACAAGGAAAAGAGAGCATTAATTTTAAGCAATTACCTAAATAGTCGTGTAAAAGGTCTGAACCTTTAATTTATACACATCGTGTATAGTGAAGTTCAGACCTTTAGTTTGATTTTATTAAAGTAAACTAACCCCAGCTGGGAGTTATCACTTAACCTTTTTGTCTAGCTTTACTTTGTCTTATGCCTGCTGCATCTGCACGGGCTTGAGCTTCTAAATCCTCTTGATCAGCCAGCTCCCGTGAAAATTCCTCGTTAATCCCATCAAACTTCAAATTTCTAGGGACTTGTGGAAGACCTGCCTTGTTTTTATCTCGCGAATTTTGTCCACGACTTCTACCCATAATACGATCACTCCTGTTAATTATTTTAAGAACTAAACTTTTTAATTTAACTGTAAAGCTGTTTCGATGTGTTGACCTTGTTGCTGTTAACAATTAAATCCGTATACATGCAGTATTCATAACGACTTTTCTTTATTAACAATAACAGTCTTTAAAAACTCTAAAAAACACTACAAAAGATTCTTTAACAAACATTAATAGGGTGAACAGATTTAGGTAAAATATGCATGATAAAGCTACAGTTTTTTGTCAAGGCTGTTATTCAGAGTCATCGTTAATGATGGGCTTGTTTACTTGTGAATCCACCAGCTTGATCAGCCATTTTAAAATCTCTAGCATACGAAACTTCTTGTGCATTACTTAATGTGCTTTTTGTCTTATCGCGTCTTTTTTTTCTGTCTACCATCATTCAACCCCCTTTTTCAGGTAAGTATTTTTAGTGTCACCATACATATGATTATCAATGCATAAATCATTGAATCCTTTTTCATATGAGTATCTCTTTGTTAGGTTAAATCATGCAAGGTGATGGTAAGTAGTTATTTCACTAGCAATGCTGACAACGCATCCTCTAAATGCTGATAACAAAATGTAAAACCTTCTGCTGTAAGGACATCTGGCAAAACTTTTTGCCCTTCTACAATAAGCATACTCATTTCGCCGAGTAGTAGCTTAAGGGCGATAGCTGGCGCAGGGAGCCAATGAGGTTTTCTCAAAGCTTCTCCTATTTTAATGCCAAACTCTTTCATCGTTTCAGGGTTAGGTGCAGTAATATTAACTGGCCCGTGCACGTTTTTATTACTAATAACGTAAGCGATAGCCTGACATACATCATCGATATGAACCCAAGATAGCCATTGCTTTCCTGAACCCACAGTCCCTCCGATAAACAGCCTGTATGGAGTCGTCATCTTAGGTAATGCACCTTCACTTTTTCCGAGGATAATTCCGAACCGAGCAAATACTGTTCGGACATTATATGACTGTAAATCATTAGCCGAGTTTTCCCATGCTGAAACTGTCTTTGCGAGGAAATCAGTTCCGATGTTTTCATCCTGTTCTGTAAAAGTAAGAGCTTCAGATGTACCGTAGATACCGATTCCACTTGCATTTACTAAGATATCAGGTTTTATTTCTAAATTTGCAATGATTCTAATTATTTCATTCGTGGCTTCGAGTCGACTATTAACAATTCTTTTTTTACGTTTTTCAGTCCACCGACCACTATTAAGAGACTCACCCGCTAAGTTTATAAAAGCAGTCATTCCGTTCAACTGACCCTCAGGGTTACTATTATCATTAAGCCATGTCACGTAGTGTATAAGTGGATTATTATGAATTAAATTTTCCTTTCTAGTTAAAATGAAGCATTCATGTCCTTGATCAACAAAATATTGCGTAATTGCTTTACCAACAAACCCTGTACCACCAGCAATTGCTATTTTCACTCCGCTCACTCCTAACCATTAAGTACCATTTTCTTCATTATAAATCGTATACTCCTTTTAACACTAATTTTTTGCTAAAATTAAAGGAGGGGTGATAAGTTTGGCTTTTATAACAAAAATAGTTACGCAAAAGAAGAACTCGGAGCGATATAATGTTTATCTCGATCGAGGCAAAGGTGAAGAATATGCATTTAGCGTCGATCAAGATGTTCTTATAAAATATAATCTTACAAAAGGCAAAGAAATTGATGAGCTAGATGTTGGAGAAATTCAGTTTGCAGATGATGTGAAAAAAGCTCATAATGTTGCATTAAGATATTTGTCATATCGAATAAGGTCGATTAAAGAAATTGATGATTATTTGAAAAAAAATGAAGTCCCAGAGCAGATCATTCAAGAGGTCGTACATAAGTTACAAGAAGCTAATTATGTAGATGATGAGAAATTTGCGTTGTCTTACGTACAAACACAAATTAAAACGTCTATAAAAGGTCCTGATAAAATAAAAAGAGAATTGAATGAAAAAGGAATTTCGGCAAAGTATGCAGAAAAAGCAATGAATACCTATACTACTGAGTTGCAAATTCAACACGCAATGAAACATGCCGAGAAAATATCTAAACAAAGTGCTAAGTTTTCAATACTAAACATAAAACAAAAAATTGAACAAACTTTAGTTCGAAAAGGGTTTTCTTGGGATATTATACAAATTGTAATTGAAGAGATTTCACAAATTTCTGGCCAAGAAGAAAATAATGAATTGGAGGCGTTACAGCATCAAGCTAACAAGATAAACAACCGTCTGAAGAAATATACCGGATGGGAATATGAGCAAAAGTTGAAGCAAGCACTGTACCGCAAAGGATTTTCTATTGAGTTAATTGAAGAATTTATTCAAAAGAATAAGCCCTTTGAGTAATAGGTATAAGACTAGAAGACAAAAAGCGTCATTAAGTGACTTTATTACGTGTCGGGGATGAACAATCTGCTCTGCATTTCTGGTTGTCCAGCTTCCAGCACCTATCTCCAGGTCACTTCACCATTTCATCTGAAGGCAAAATACGCCTTCTAATGAAATGCTTCCAGTGCTTGTCGGGGATGAACGAGGCGCCGCGCTTTTATATTGTCCAGCTCCGCCTCCTAGCCTCTTAAGTCGTTTCAGCTATTCAACAGAAGACAAAAAGCGTCATCAGCTGAATAGCTTCCAACGCTTGTCGAGTCTGAACAATCGGCTCTGTATTTCAGGTTGTCCAGCTCGAGCACCTATCCCACTCGAGGTCACTTCACCATTTCGCCAAAAAACTCCTTCATAGTCTTTGACTCCAATACTAATCGCATATTTGACTCTTAAATACGGTGAATTGACCCGTATAACTGAATAATTGACCCATATAACTGAGTAATTGACCCGTAAATACAGTGAATTGACCCATATAACAGAAAATTTGACCCGAAATATGGACGATTGCACTCTACCAAAAGCCGGGGCTAGTGTTAGGTAAGAATTGAGTTCGCTTTACTTTCCTCATCACTCTATAATAATTTCTGGACGACCGTCGTCTAGTTCAATGATTTTTTGTGCAACTTCTGAAGGTGACCGAAGGCGATTTTTATCCTTAATATGGTCGGATTCTTCCCAAAATGGTGTGTCCATACCACCCATATATACAGCTGTCAATGATACAGAAGTATGTTCTAATTCTTTAATTAAACTCTCAGTGAAACCTCTAACAGCGAACTTACTAGCTACATAAGCAGATTCGTTCACTTTTCCTCGCAAACCGGCGGTGGATATAATGTTCATAACTTTGGCTTTTGGTAATGATAAAAGATAAGGTAGGCATGCCTTTGTTAAATTGATAGTTCCAGTTACATTTGTTTCTATCATATCATTAATATTTGAATATGTTAGGTCTGTTAAGCTACCGAAGTAACCTATGCCAGCGTTGTTAATTAGCGTTGACACATTATATTCCTTTAATAGGTTAGGAATTTGTAATTCGATTTCATTACCATTGCGTATATCCATTTTGTATACAAAGGCACGTCCGCCAGCTTCATTGATCATAGATTGAACTTTGTAAAGCTTATCTAGTGATCTGCCAGTTAAGACAATATTCTTTCCACTTTGACTGTATTGGACGGCAAGTTCTTGCCCTAAGCCGGAACCAGCTCCAGTAATTAAGATTGTTTCTGTCATGTTGAATTCTCCTTATGCGTTTATAAATCGTTATGGTTCAAAATTTTATTGATATTTTACCACAACTATGCTTAAACTAATAAATATTGTGAAAATATCCTTTGAATGAAAATTATTTTATGAATTCGTTAAGAATACTTTTTATCAAGAAAACGCTTTACATAAACTATAATCAAATACGTTCACAAATAAGCCATAAAAGATTGTGAAATGCAGCACATAGTTCGAGTATAATGATCTGTGTGTTTAGATTAGATGATCTAATTTTGTAGTTATTACTTCAGGCAGTTACTGCCGTCTTATTTAAAATGAATAAGCACTGTCCCATTTGCTTTACACTTTTATGACAAACGTTACGATTTGTTACTTTTGCCTACAGAGAATGTAGGCTTGTTTAAGTATTGTTTAGAAGTATGTACTTTTCTAAATGGCTCTTTTCGTAAACTTAACCTTTACAAATAGAACCGTGAAGAAGTAGTTATATATGGACGACATGATTTAAAGAACAGTGTACTTTTTTTCTTTTCGTAGTACTAAAACCGACAATCGATGAGGAAACAGCTTTCTTAATAAATGAAAAAGGTGATATCGATATGAATTTTTTAGAAATTATTACGGCTTCATCCCCTATATTAGCAGTTTTTATTTTCTTAGTCATTTTAAGGTTACCTGCAACAAAGGCTATGCCGATTAGTTTAGTTCTAACAGGCATTATGGCGTTACTCTTTTGGAAGATGCCTTTTGTTCAAGTTGCAGCTGCGACAATTGAAGGTTGGATTATAACTATTTCAATTTTGTGGATTGTATTCGGTGCAATTTTATTGCTTAATACGTTAACAAATAGTGGTGCAATGGATTCAATTCGTAATGGATTCTTAGGAATTACACAAGACAGACGTGTACAAGTCATTATTATAGCATGGTTATTTGGTTCGTTTATTGAAGGAGCTGCTGGCTTTGGAACGCCTGCTGCCATTGGGGCACCTTTACTAGTTGCATTAGGTTTTCCTCCTTTAGCCGCAGTTGTTTTAGCACTCATTGCAGATAGTAGTGCTGTATCGTTTGGTGCAGTTGGTACACCAGTGATTGTTGGAGTCAATCAAGGTCTTCAACAAGGTTCCTCAGTTGCAACTCAAGTGGTCGAATCACTTGGTACTGATTCATTAGGAGTATATTTACAAAATGTTGCTAAACAAGCTGTTTCAATGGACATTTTTATTGGGACATTTATTCCTTTAATACTCGTTGTCATTTTAACGCGCTTTTTCGGTGAAAACCGTTCTTGGAAGGAAGGCTTACAAGTGTGGAAATTTGCTTTGTTTGCAGGGTTAAGCTTTACTGTGCCCGCCTTTATCGTCGCCACCTTCCTTGGGCCAGAGTTCCCATCAATTATCGGTGGACTTGTTGGTCTAGCTATCGTTATACCTGCCGCTAAAAAAGGTTTCCTTTTACCAACAAAGCATTGGGACTTTGGTGATAATGAACAGCAACATGAAATTAATGAACATATAAAGACAGAAGATGAAGGTAAACAATCACTTTCTATACTAATGGCATGGATTCCTTATTTGTTAGTAGCGTTGTTACTCGTTCTTACACGTATTGATGTGTTGCCATTTAAAGATATGCTCCGTTCAGTAAAGGTTGGTATGGGTAATATTCTTGGCACAAACATAAGTAATTCATTCGAGCCGTTATATTTACCGGGAACTGTTTTTCTCGTAGTCGTATTAATAACGGTGTTTCTTCACCGTATGTCAGCAACAGCAGTTAAACAATCCTTTGTTACTTCAGCAAAAACGCTAGTAGGAAGTGCGATCGCACTAGGTACAGCTTTGCCTATGGTTCGGATTTTCATAAACTCGGGGGAAAATAGTGCGGATTTATTAAGTATGCCAATGGAGTTAGCTCTAATGGTTTCAAATGCTGTTGGTAATGCTTGGCCTCTTGTTGCACCAATTATTGGGGCACTAGGTTCATTTATATCAGGTAGTGCTACGTTTAGTAATATGATGTTCTCGTTATTCCAATTTAGTGTTGCTGATCAAATTGGTGTAAGTAATCAATTAGTATTGTCACAACAAGTATTAGGGGCAAATGCGGGTAACATGGTTTGTGTACTGAATGTAGTTGCTGCTGCATCTGTTGTAGGGCTCTTAGGTAAAGAGGGCCAAATTATCCGTTTTACGATTATTCCGATGTTATTTTATGCCATAACAGCAGGTATCATAGGTTTAATTATTTCATTTATTGTTTAAATCATGCTTTGTATCTTAATAAAAATGCATTATACTATTAATAGATTATTATCACATTGATTGTTGTAATTTTATACAAAGGAGTAACACTATTGGCTTCATTTTTCCTTTTATAAGATGACAATCACATAGCTATTTCTATTTAATAACAATAGCAATAAAAATTAGATCGAAGTCATTAATAATTATAAATATGGATAGATGGGTAATCAGGTGGGGGAACTACTTCACCTGATTGTCATTTCCCATGAGTTCATTAATACGATAACGGAGTGTAGCTACACATGGTTGAGAAACGTTTTAGTGAAATGTCTGAGTTTGAACTTAAGAGTGAAATTGGATCCCTTTTGGAAAAAGCACGTAAAGCGGAACAACTTGGCATGGTTAATGAATTTGCTGTACTAGAGCGAAAAGCTGTTATAGCAAAGGCTTACTTATTAAATCCTGAAGATTTTCTACCTGGTGAAGTATATGAATTAGAAGGCGATGTAGGGGTTCATTTTGTAGTGAAATATTTAAATGGCATATTCGTTTGGGGGAATCGAACTGGTCAAGAAGATATTGAGGAAGGTATTCCAATTTCAATGCTAGGGAAAAAAGTGAAGGATACAAAGTAAGAGAGGGTATACCCCTCTCTTATTTTGTCTTCACATAAAATTATTAACTGCGCTTTCTCGTTTGATTTTCTAATATGATTAAGTTTTGTGCTTGCTGTGTTTCACCATTCACTTGAGCGTGAGCATGTTTAGGGTTAGCACCTGGCTGTTGATACGGGTTAGAATAACGGTTATCAAAAAAACGTTTTTTAGTATGCTTAGCCACTATCACACCTCCAAGGTTAAGGTAAAGTAATGCTTATTCAATAAGAGTTTTGCCTTTGACCTGAAGCCCTCATTCTTTCCTGAGGGTGAGTATTAATCGTTCCATTTGCTCGTTTAGATGCATACTCAGCTTTCGCACGTGGTTCTCCTTCGAACTTTTGGTTGTTTTGATTTGGAAATCCTGTCGTTTTATTTCTTACCAAATCTCTCCGCCTCCTAAGTGTAGATGTGTTCAGGAACACATTATTAGTATGAGGAGATACATGGGGTATATGTATGTGTAGAAATGGGAATTTGCGGATAAACAAATAATAGACGGTTATCTTTTTTCTACTAATTCCTACAACAGCTTGGGGAAGGGTCAGATGTGGCAACTTTATTGAAAGTGTGTAGTCTGACCCTTATAGAAGTCTAGCTTAGTATGTCATCATGTTTAATTTTTTTCTAAGCTTTTGATCACTAAATACCCATCCTGTATATGAGCTTATTATATTTAAGTCTAAATCAAGCTGAACAACTGCGACGAATGGGTAATGTCCTTTGCTACGATATCGTAAATCAATAAATTTCACTTCATAATAATCATCAAATTCATTGATTACCCAACGATAAATGGGCGAGAATGATAAAAATGCTGATAAGTTTTCATCTTTTTTAGCAGCATCAATGATCGGTGAATCAGGAACAGGTTGCTTTTCATATTTATCATGTAAAATAATATCATCATCCATAGCTCTTGCTACATAAAAGTTATTTTTTGTAGCTATAGCCAAATGCCATTGATTAAATTTAAAGGTAGGAGATATGGTTATACTTTCGACATCTTTATGATGTTTTAAAATTGATTTAGTAATTTGTCGCTGTTTAACTAGTCGTATCACATAGTAGATAGCAATTATCATATACATTGTCAAAAAAGTATAACCTGGATATGCACCTAGCTTCCATACAAAAATACCAAGAATATGCATAATGAAAATAAAAGGGTCGAAGGTATTTATTACGCCTAGAGCAACCCATTTTTTTGTAAAAGGTCGCAGAGCTTGTGTCCCATAAGCATTAAAAATGTCGACAAAAACATGGAGGATTACAGCTAGAAATGTCCAAATCCATATATGTAGCACATTCCCACTAGGAAATATAAAATATAAAACGAAAGTGATCAACAAAGGCCATAGTAATACCGCAGGAATAGAATGTGTAATACCTCGGTGATTTCGAATGTATTTTGCATTGTTAAATTTCAATATTGTATCTAGATCTGGTGCAAGTGAGCCAACAATAGCTCCTATCATGATGCCTTGTGCAGTTATTGAATCAGCTCCTGCTATCGGATCAAGAGTTGCTAAACCACCGATAGCAATTCCCATAACTATATGTGTTCCAGTATCCAATCTTGATCCTCCTTAATGGAATATTATATGGCATTTTGAGCGTTTTTGGAGAACAGAAGAACATATCAATACAAACATATTGGTTTTTGCTCTATTCTTATTTAATGTAACCAAATACCAAGATTTCTAAAGGGGTTTTTTTAATGGAAGAAAGTTTAAAGATGTTTATTGAGTATCCTATAAATGATCTCCATATTTATCAATATGAACAAGTTATGGAAGATGTGTTATTCTTTCTAACAGAATTTGAAGCAGCAAAGATTGAATGGTATAGAACTTCTAGCGGTTATATTGAATCATTTTATCTTCCTACAAGATCTCATTATTTTGCACTTCGAAAAGTTCGTAAGCAAAAAAATCATTCTATTTTTGGTCAATTTGAGAACTTTGTCGATGGTGGATTAAAAAACATACACAGTTGGGCTATTGTTAGCTAGGTATCAATTTCATCTTAAGTGTAACATCTAGGAGGTATATCGTGAAATATTATGACAATATTTTAGAAAACTTTAACATTGAACAATTTCAAGATGATCTACTTTATTGGTTTGCAAAGGAACAGCGTCAGTTACCTTGGAGAGAGGATCAAAATCCTTATAAAGTATGGGTATCGGAAATCATGTTACAACAAACGAGAGTTGACACTGTAATCCCATATTTTAAACGATTTATTGATAAGTTTCCTACGATTGAAGTGCTAGCAGAAGCGAATGAAGATGAAGTGTTAAAAGCTTGGGAAGGACTTGGTTATTATTCACGAGTACGTAACCTACATACTGCAGTAAAAGAAGTGAATGAGAAATATAATGGCGTCGTTCCAAATAAACCTGAAGAAATATCAAAGCTAAAGGGGATAGGACCATATACGAAAGGTGCTATATTAAGTATCGCCTATGATATACCAGAGCCTGCAGTAGATGGAAATGTAATGCGGGTATTATCAAGGATTTTGTCTATTTGGGAGGATATAGCTAAAACTAGCACGAGAAAAATATTTGAAGAAATAATTAGAGATTTGATCTCAAAGGAAAATCCATCACACTTCAATCAAGCTTTAATGGAGCTAGGAGCATTGATTTGTGTACCAGGAAAGCCAGCTTGTTTATTATGTCCAGTTCGGGAACATTGTCGAGCAACAGCTGAAGGTGTACAAAGTGACCTTCCAGTTAAAAGCAAAAAGAAACCTCCTAAACGTAAATCGATGGTAGCGGTTGTGTTAACAACGAAGGATGGCAAAATTTTGATTCATAAACGACCGAAAACGGGTCTTTTGGCTAACTTATGGGAATTTCCAAATTGTGAGCTGTTTACAGACTTAGGGACAGCAAAAGAACAAATAAAAGCCTTTATTGAGAGTGAGTATAAGGTGAATTGTAAAATAGGTAGTCAAATAACAACTATTGAACATGTTTTCACACATCTTATATGGAACATTACTGTATATCAAGGAGAGATCATTGAGAATGTGGATAAGACACTAGATTGTGAAATTGTAACAAATGAAGAAATGGAGAAATACGCTTTTCCTGTTTCACATCAACGTATATATGAACAATTTAAAATGTTAAGGTAAGCTTCTACTATTCGAGTTAAGAATGTTATACTCCTCCTCTTGACTCGATCTCTTCAATAATCTCTCTATGGATTGTTTGACCTTCCACATTTAAATATGGTGTTATTTGCTGTAGCGAATGATGAAAAAAAGACAATTCTTCGTTCTTCCATTTGTTTTTTGCCATCATTGATAACTCTGTTAAATCACGACCTGTATACATGTTATTCACCCCTTTTTTCCGCGTTATTTCTCCCTTTGTTATTTTTACTTTTCTTATAATTAATTATACTGAATTCTAGAAGTTGTTCATCTGAATCAATGATGTGATAAAATATTCATCAGAATGTGAATGAAGGAAAAGGAGCTTGATTTAATTGGCAGAAAAAGTAGCACTCGTTACAGGAAGCAGTAAAGGGATTGGCAAGTCGATTGCACTTGAGCTAGCGAGAAAAGGATATCATATTGTAATTAATTATAACCGAAGCAAAAGTGCTGCTCTCGAAGTAGCAAAGGAGATAGAATCTCTAGGCAGAAAAGCATTGCTTATAAAGGCTAATGTAGGGAGTATTGAAAAAATAAATGACATGTTCAGTGCGATTGATGACACATTTGGCAGGCTTGATATATTCGTAAATAATGCTGCATCAGGTGTGCAACGTCCTGTCATGGAGCTAAAAGAGTCTCATTGGGATTGGACAATGGATATTAATAGTAAAGCATTATTATTTTGTGCTCAACAAGCCGCCAACCTGATGGAGAAAAATGGCGGTGGAAAAATTGTTAGCATTAGCTCATTAGGGTCAATAAGATATTTGGAGAATTATACAGCAGTTGGAGTGTCGAAAGCTGCTTTAGAGGCTTTAACACGATACTTAGCTGTTGAATTATCTTCTAAAAACATTATAGTCAATGCAGTTTCAGGTGGGGCTGTTGACACTGATGCACTAAAGCATTTTCCTAACAGAAACGACATGTTAGAGGATGCCCGTAAACATACACCAGCTGGTCGAATGGTAGAAGTAGAAGATATTGTGAAAACAGTATTATTTTTAGTGTCTGATGATGCACAGATGATACGTGGCCAAACGATTATAGTTGATGGAGGAAGATCATTGCTCGTTTAGAATATGAAAAATATCATTTTTTTTGGATAGTCCTTTCACCTTCTGGTTACATTATATGTCGTGGAGGTGATTAATAGTGGCAAAAAACCAAAATCAACAGCCTAACAAAACAGCTTCTGGAACGAATATTCAACAGGTAAAGCAACAAAACGCGCAAGCTGGACAGTACGGAACAGAATTTGCGGGTGAAACGAATGCTCAAGAAGTGAAACAACAAAATCAACAAGCAGAAGCGCAAAAAAATCAAAATAACCAAAATAACCAAAATAACCAACAATACTAAGAATCACCAACAGGCACTTCTTATTCACGCATAAGAAGTGCCTTTTTAATCGAATAGCTTTTAATATCAAAAAAGAATAAATCATATTTCTATAAACTCATGCGTCCCTTATGGGTAAATTTGCTATTCACTCAAAAAGGAATGTGAAATTTAGCATATTACACCCTGCTCCTATCCATAGAATTTGGACTTATTATGAGAGGAATTGACAGTATGAGAGCTTTTATTAAGTTCAATTGTTTTAAATTCTCAATTGAACCGTTATAATAAGAGAAACAGGAAATAATTCTTTGGTAACATTTTGAAGAAAATTTAGGTTCAATAGTTTCCAAAGCGTCCAATGAAAGTAGGGGAGAAAGATGGGTTTTCCCATGGAAGGAGACAAAATACAAATACATAGCTACAAACATGATGGACATATTCATCGAATTTGGGAAGAAACCACAGTTTTAAAAGGGACGAAAAACTTGGTTATAGGTGGAAATGATCGGACGATGGTTATTGAATCTGATGGTCGAACATGGATAACGAGAGAACCAGCAATTTGCTACTTCCACGCCAAACATTGGTTTAATGTGATAGGTATGCTAAGGGAAGATGGGGTATATTTCTATTGCAATATTAGCTCTCCTTTTGTATGGGATAAGGAAGCTATAAAATACATTGATTATGATCTGGATATAAAAGTATTCCCAGATATGACGTATGTACTTTTAGATGAGGATGAATATGAGCAACACCGCAATCAAATGAACTACCCTGAAGTAATTGATCGCATTTTGAAAATGAATGTTGAACAATTAGTTCATTGGATTCGACAAAGAAAAGGTCCTTTTTCGCCTGATTTTATAGACATGTGGTATGAGCGTTTTTTAACATTTCGGGGATAATTCTTACATAAAAGTTCTCATTTGTATCATACCTCTTTACGTAAACTTTATGGCTATGATAACTAAATGAGAACACCAAAAAATGAGTTTTTCAGTTGGTATCGTTTTTAGACAAGAAATGCACGAACATTTGAATTATTTGTATTTATTCCTTGATAAGATAGAACAGCTTTATTAAATGTACGATAGTGAGGTCAAGTTGAGTAAATCTTCACTTGATCATTTTTATGTAGCTTAGACAAGTTCACCATTTTGAGGTGTTTATTTGAATAATATTACGAGATATTTACGGTTTGTCAAACCGTATAAATGGCATGTAATAGGTACAGTCTTAATTGGCATTATTAAATTTTCTATACCTTTAATTATTCCGTTGTTATTAAAATATATTATAGATGATGTTATAGGTAATCCAAATTTAACAACAGACGCTAAAACTGAAAAGCTAACGATGATTATGGGGGTAATGTTTGTTATTTTTGTACTTGTTCGTCCCCCGGTTGAATATTTTCGTCAATATTTCGCACAATGGACAGCTAGTAAAGTATTATTTGATATTCGTAGCAACCTTTATCAACATATGCAAAAACTAGGGCTATCATATTATGCGAACACTCGAGCTGGCGAAGTAATTTCACGAGTGATTAATGATGTGGAGCAAACAAAATCCTTTGTTATTACCGGCTTAATGAATTTATGGCTCGATATGGGAACCATTGTTATAGC
Organism: Nanhaiella sioensis; assembly: GCF_046557775.1. NCBI lineage: Bacteria > Bacillati > Bacillota > Bacilli > Caryophanales > Bacillaceae > Nanhaiella > Nanhaiella sioensis. The sequence continues at coordinate 1,387,748 of NZ_JBKAEG010000001.1, read as the reverse complement.
CATTATTATAATGTTTACAATGGATGTGAAGCTAACGCTTGTTTCTATCATTTTACTGCCACTATTTGCGGTATCTGTCAAATTCTTTTTTGGGCGTCTTCGTTCATTAACACGACAACGTTCACAAGCATTGGCTCAAGTTCAAGGACATTTACATGAACGTGTTCAAGGAATGCCAGTCATCAAAAGTTTTGCTATTGAGGATTATGAACAAAAGCAATTTGATCATCATAATAATCATTTTTTAACAAAGGCATTACAACATACAAGTTGGAATGCAAAGGCATTTTCTATAGTGAATACAATTACAGATATATCACCACTTATTGTAATTAGCTATGCAGGTTATGGAGTCATTCAAGGAAGTCTTTCAGTCGGAACGATGATTGCGTTTGTTGGGTATATAGATCGTTTATATAATCCGTTAAGGAGATTAGTTAATTCGTCAACGACTCTTACTCAAGCATTTGCCTCTATGGACCGTGTATTTGAGTTTATGGATGAGAAATACGATATTACCGACCGCCGAGATGCAATAGAATGTAAAGATGTGAAAGGGGAAGTAGCTTTTTCTTCTGTCTCTTTTAAATATAGTGAAAGTGAAGCTCCTGTCATTAATCAATTTTCTTTACATGTCAATAGAGGTGAGACGGTTGCATTTGTAGGGATGAGTGGTGGTGGAAAATCGACTCTTGTAAGTCTACTTCCACGCTTTTATGATATAACATCAGGCTCAATTAAATTAGATGGTGTAGATATTCGTGATTACAAGGTTCGTTCATTAAGAAATCATATTGGGATGGTATTGCAGGATAGTATTTTATTTAGTGAATCTGTGAAAATGAATATATTATTAGGGAAGCCAGATGCTACTGATGAAGAGGTGATTGCAGCAGCAAAAGCAGCAAATGCCCACGAGTTTATTTTAAATTTATCTGAAGGTTATGATACAAAAGTAGGTGAACGCGGAGTTAAGCTATCAGGGGGACAAAAGCAAAGAGTTGCAATCGCACGTGTCTTCCTAAAAAATCCGCCACTACTAGTGTTAGACGAAGCAACTTCTGCATTAGATTTGGAGAGTGAGCACCTTATACAAGAGGCGTTAGAACAACTTGCGAAGGAAAGAACGACGTTTATCGTTGCTCACCGTTTGTCGACTATTACTCATGCAGATAAAATAGTTGTTATTGAACATGGTCAAATTGTTGAGGTAGGTACTCATCATGAATTAATGAACAAAAAAGGTAGCTACTATCAATTGTTTACAGTACAACAGCTTGATCAAGAAGAAATGGCATAGGACACACGTTGTTCTATGTTTTTTTGTTGTCTACTTCAGTGCCTGTTAATTATAGTTTATTCATTCTCATTTAGGAAAAAAGTAACAAAGTACCGATGATTGTAGGGTGATGAAAGAGTTATAAGGCATACTCTTATGTAATAAAGAATGTGAAACGGACAAAAAAGTATAATAATGCTTCTCAACTTTATCTCGTTAAAGGGGAAGATGAAAGTGAAACATTCGGAAAATTTAGTATTGTAATAATATAAAATGAATGGCATAATGATACATATATTTATTTTAACTAGTATAATAATTTTGAATTAATAATATGTTTTGAGAGGGGTATTTTTTTGCGAAAACGTCCAATTCTCGAAGTGAAAGGGTTAAGAACGTCCTTTTTTACTGATAGTGGAGAAATTCCTGCAGTTGACGACATAGATTTTCACCTTCAAGAGGGAGAAATGTTAGGAATAGTCGGTGAATCCGGCTGTGGAAAAAGTGTTACCTCTCTATCGATAATGGGGTTGATTCCAAAACCTCCGGGGAAAATAGTTGCAGGTGAAATTTTATATAATGATGAAGACTTAACAAAGTCTTCGGAAAAAAGAATGCGTGATATTAGAGGAAATGATATAGCGATGATTTTTCAAGAGCCAATGACCTCGCTTAATCCACTATTCACGATAGGGCAGCAATTAGTAGAAGCATTACGAATACATACTGACTTAGATAGAAAAAAAGCACGGCAGCGTGCTATTGAAATATTAAATTTAGTAGGTCTCCCACGGGCTGAAGAATTAATAAATGAATATCCTCATCAGTTATCTGGTGGTATGAGGCAGAGGGTAATGATAGCAATGGCGATGCTATGTGATCCAAAAATTCTTATAGCTGATGAGCCTACAACTGCACTTGATGTTACGATTCAAGCACAAATTTTACGACTGATGAAAGAGTTAAATAAAAAAATGAATACTGCGGTCATGTTAATCACCCACGATTTGGGCGTGGTTGCGGAAGTTTGTGAGCGGGTTGTTGTTATGTATGCAGGTAAGATTGTAGAAGAAGGCGACGTTAAAACAATTTTCAAAAATCCTAAACATCCATATACTGTTGGATTAATCAAATCTGTTCCTGATATTCGTCATAAAGCAGAACGTCTTTATTCAATACCGGGCAATGTTCCTAAACCAGGCTCTATTAATCAAGGCTGTCGTTTTGCTGAACGATGTTCTCATGCAATGGAACGTTGCTTCACAGAAACACCTCCACTCTATCAATCAGATGAAATTGGGCACCGAGTACGTTGCTTTTTACATGATGAAAAGGAGGTAGACAGCTATGACAGAACAGTTACTACAAGTTAAAGAATTAACGAAGCACTTTCCGATTAATGGAGGAGTGTTAAATAAAAAGATAGGTGAAGTGAAAGCTGTTGATGGTGTGTCTTTTTACGTTAAAAAGGGAGAGACCTTAGGTTTAGTTGGTGAAAGTGGTTGTGGGAAATCGACAACTGGTAGAACGATACTTCGACTATTAGAACCGACTGAAGGCCAAGTGTTATTTGAGAATAAAGACATCACAAGCCTTTCAAAAAATGATTTAAGAAAAATAAGGCGCGACATGCAAATGGTATTTCAAGATCCATTTGCATCGCTAAATCCACGTCATACTGTGGAAAAAATACTAGAAGAACCACTGATTGTTCACGGTATCGGAACGAAAGAGGAACGGAAAAAAAGAGTACAAGAAATGCTTGAAGTAGTTGGACTAAGCAGCTATCATGCGAAGCGTTATCCACATCAATTTAGTGGAGGTCAACGTCAAAGAATTGGTATTGCGAGAGCACTAATGACAAAACCAAAGCTTATCATTGCTGATGAGCCAGTATCTGCACTTGATGTATCTATTCAATCGCAAGTACTTAATCTTCTTGAAGATTTACAAAAGGAGTTTGACTTAACATATTTATTTATTGCCCATGATCTAGGTGTTGTCAGGCATATTAGCGATCGTGTTGGTGTAATGTATCTAGGTAGATTAGTAGAGTTAGCAGATAGTGAAGAACTTTACAATAATACACTACACCCTTACACGAAAGCTTTACTATCTGCTGTGCCAATACCTGACCCTGATTTCCAAATGGAAACAGAGGTGTTGTCAGGCGATATACCGAGTCCATCAAATCCTCCTAAAGGATGTGCTTTTCACACGAGGTGTAGTGAATGCATGGATATTTGTAAGTCAAAAAGACCTGAGTTAAAGGAAGTTGAAACGGGTCATTATGTTGCTTGCCATTTATTTGAATAGTGAGCAGTATTGATGATAAATAACAATTATTACAAGGGGGAAAAGTGGGGAATGAAGAGAAAAAATCTATTTATGACATTCATATTTATACTTATGCTGTCACTTGTCGTTGCTGCCTGTGGTAAATCAGAAGATACGAGCTCAGGTGAAGACGTAGAAGAGACAGAGCAAGAGCAAACAGAAGAAGAAGCTACAGAGCCTGAAGAGGAAGCAAAGCCAAAAGAGCTTGTCTTCGGACGTGGTGGTGACTCAGTAGACTTAGATCCTGCAATCGTTACAGATGGCGAATCTATGAAGGTTGCAAAAAATATTTATGATACGTTAGTAGAATATGGTGATCAAGATACAACTATAAACCCTTCATTAGCTGAAGATTGGAATATATCTGATGATGGTTTAGTTTATACGTTTATGCTACAACAAGGTGTTAAATTCCATGATGGTACTGATTTTAATGCTGATGCTGTTGTATATAACTTTGAGCGCTGGGCAAATGGAAGCAAAGATGCATTCTACTACTACGGCTCAATGTTCGGTGGCTTCGCAGGTGAAGAAGGTCACGTCATTAGTGAAGTAGTAGCTGAAGACGAATATACAGTGAAATTTACATTAACTGTACCACAGTCACCATTCTTGAAGAACTTAGCAATGACACCATTTAGTATTGCAAGTCCTTCAGCAATTGAAGAGTTTGGTGACAACTTCACAGAAAACCCTGTAGGTACAGGTCCATTTGTCTTTAAAGAATGGAAGCGTGATGAGCGTATCGTTCTTGAAAAAAATACAGATTATTGGTTAGCGAACTACCCATTATTAGATAAAGTTACATTCCTGGCAATTCCTGATAATGCTGCAAGATTTAATGCATTACAAAGCGGTGAAATCGATTTAATGGACGGAATAAATCCTTCAGATGTGGACTTAGCTGCAAATAATGGAGATTTACAAGTGTTTGAACGTCCTTCAATGAACGTTGGCTACTTAGGTTTAACGAGTACGAGAGGGCCATTACAAGAGAAACTCGTTCGACAAGCATTAAATCATGCTGTTGATAAAGAAGCATTGATTGGAGCATTTTATGCTGGCCAAGCAGAACCAGCGAAAAACCCAATGCCTCCTAGTATTTCAGGTTATAATGATGACATTGAAGATTATCCATACGATTTAGACAGAGCTAAAGAATTACTTGCAGAAGCAGGATACCCTGATGGCTTTGAAATGGAATTATGGGCAATGCCAGTACCAAGACCATATATGCCAGAAGGACAAAAGGTTGCTGAAGTATTACAAGCAGAATTTGCAAAAATTGGTGTGAAAGCTGAGATTGTTACTTTTGATTGGGGTACTTATTTAGATAAAGCTCGTTTAGGGGAAGCAGATACATTCTTATTAGGATGGACTGGTGATAACGGAGATGCTGATAACTTCTTAAATGTATTATTAAGTGGAGGTAGCATCGGAAGTAATAACTATTCATACTACGATAATGCTGAAGTAAATGAGCTGTTAAAAGAGGCACAAACGACAGCTGATGAAGATACCCGAAATGACTTATATAAACAAGCACAAGAAATTATTAAAGATGACGCACCTTGGATTCCACTCGTTCATTCTAAACCTATGTTAGCAGGTAAAGAAAATATTACTGGGTTTTTACCACATCCAACTGGATCTGATAAACTAACGAAGGTTGATTTTAAATAACGACTATTGGAAGGAGAGTGTAAAAGCTCTCCTTTCTTATCTATTTGTATTGATTAGTTTGTAAGAAAGAGGTGAACATATTGCTATCATATACCATTCGCCGTATATTGATGCTCATACCCGTTTTGTTAGGTATGTCGCTAATTGTCTTTGTAATGCTACGTGCGATTCCAGGCGACCCAGCTCAAATTATATTAGGTCAGCTTGCGACGAAGGAAGCGATTGAAGCACTAACGATAAAGCTTGGTTTAGATCAACCATGGTATATTCAATATTTTTCTTATTTAGGTAATTTGTTAACTGGCGACTTAGGGGAATCAATTACGACGAGTCAACCAATTAATGAGGAAATATGGCCTTATCTTGCAGCAACTATTGAACTTTCATTTGCTGCGATGCTTATTGCTATTATTCTTGGTGTTAATGCTGGAATTATTAGTGCTTGGTTTCAAAATTCTTGGTTTGACTATATTGCGATGTTATTAGCCTTAATAGGCGTTTCGATGCCAATATTTTGGCTTGGGTTAATGGAGCAATGGGTGTTTGCAGTGCAATTAGAATGGCTACCGACAACTGGGAGAGAATCAGTTCGTGACCCAGTTGAACCAATAACGCACTTATTTATCGTAGATACATTACTACAAGGTAGAACTGATCAATTTGTAGATGTTATTAAGCATCTTGTTATGCCAAGCTTGGCACTAGCAACGATACCGATGGCAATTATTGCTCGGATCACACGATCAAGTATGTTGGAAGTTATGCGCTCTGATTATGTTCGTACAGCGCGAGCAAAGGGAGTACGAATGTTTTGGGTCGTTTATAAACATTCCTTGAAAAATGCTGTTATCCCAGTTTTAACAATTATTGGTTTGCAAACAGGACTGTTATTAGGTGGAGCCATTTTAACAGAGACGATTTTTAGCTGGCCTGGTATCGGAAGATACATAGTTGATGCAATTTTTGCTCGGGACTATCCTGTTGTTCAATCTGGAATGTTAATTGTTGCTACTATCTTTGTGCTGATTAATTTAATTATTGATCTTTTATATTCAGCTATAGATCCACGCATTAAGTATGACACAAAGTAACAGGAGGGGAAAATGGCGGAACTTGCGAGGGAGAAATCCCCTTTAAAACAAACAGATACGAAAGAAGATATATCATCTCCATGGAGAGATGCATGGAAAAACTTTAAGAAAAATAAACTTGCGGTAGTGGGTATGTTTATCATTTTATTCTTTGTTATTGTGGCATTAATCGCACCTTACATCGCACCGTATGATTATGCTGAACAAAACATTGTTAACCGTTTGCAGCCACCATCTAGTGAGCATTGGTTAGGTACTGATGACTTTGGCAGAGATATCTTTTCCCGCATTATTTTTGGAGCTAGAATCTCATTAACCGTAGGTTTCTTTGCTGTATTAGGTTCTGTTGTAGTTGGTACATTACTAGGTGTTATCGCTGGATACTATGGTCGTTGGGTAGATGTTATTATTTCAAGAATATTTGACATTATGCTTGCTTTTCCAAGTATGCTACTAGCGATTGGAATCGTTGCTGTATTAGGTCCATCACTTAGGAATGCATTAATTGCAATTGCGGTCATCAATATACCTATATTTGGCCGATTAATTCGCTCAAAAGTACTTAGTGTAAAACAGGAAGAGTATATCGTAGCTTCAAAGGCTATTGGCATGAGTGACTCGAGAATACTATTACATCATATTTTGCCAAATAGTATGGCTCCAATTATCGTTCAAGGAACACTTGCTGTTGCCACAGCAATTATTGAAGCAGCAGCACTAGGGTTTTTAGGGCTAGGTGCTCAACCTCCTGAACCAGAATGGGGGAAAATGCTTGCAGATTCAAAAAATTATTTAATACAAGCCCCATGGACGATGATATTCCCTGGACTTGCCATTATGCTTACTGTATTAGGGTTCAATTTAATGGGCGATGGTCTTCGGGACGCTTTAGATCCAAAAATGAAAACGTAAAAACAGCTAACCTCATTTGTTAGCTGTTTTTTATTAATAAGGGATGATTACTAAAGGTAAGGTCGTAAAGAAAGTAGCCAAGGAGGTAATAAGGCAATTTTCCGGTCAACTAGTATATGCTTCCGATACACCCCAGTTGTTTTGCACAGTTCTTACATATCCTCTTTATTAGCAATTTGAAATTCATTCTCATCCTTATGATATTGTTGGAAACTATCAATGAGATGATCAAGGTGCAGTAGTTGTTCATAATAGTCAATAATTACACCAATTAAAGGTAACACTTGATAATGATTTAAATGATCATTAATATTTTGTGCATTGAAATCTTTAATAAATGATTGTAACAGAAAATATCTTCCGTTGTGTGCTTCCTTTTTTGCATCCTCAGTTGGTTGACTCTTTATTTTTCCGATAAATTTTAATAGAATCTGTTCATGAAAACCTAATAAGCAATCGAGTTCAGATATAATCATAGATTGAAATTCTTTTGGCATATGGCGTAACTCATTTTCTAGTCGGTGTAATAGCTTTAATGTGTCAAGCGACCGATTTGTTACGATAATCATTTGCCTAAATAGTACAAGTTTCCTTGTTTTTACATATTTATGTTTTCTCAAGTAGATTCTTTCTTCTTTATATAATAAATACATTTGATCAAGCTTTATCATATTATCTTTTAGTTTATTTATATCGTTTTTTAAGAACCCATGTTCAGAGGCATTTCTTGTACTCATTCGGATCCATTTTATAATTTCATTAGTATTTTCAACTATATTATAGTAAAGCTTTGTTTCATATTTAGGTGGTAAAAAAATTAAATTTACGAAAAAAGCTGATAGTATTCCTAGCATAATTGTCGAAAATCGTATGAATGAAAATTGAATAAAGTTGTCAGTTGGACTTGCCATAATAGCGATAACTGTAACCAATGATATAGAAATTGTTTTTTCTAGGTTAAGCTTTAAATTAATAGCAATTACGATAATGGCAGTTAATCCAATAATAAAAGGGTCGTTACCAAAAATCAGTACGAAGATCACAGCAAAAATTGCCCCTATAATATTTGCTTGAGCTTGTTCAATGATAGATAAATATGACCGATATATTGAAGGCTGTATTGCAAAAACAGCTGAAATCCCAGCAAACACAGGGGAAGGCAGGTTCAACATATGAGCCAAAAATAATGCAAGAGCTATTGCAATTCCCGTTTTTAACATTCGGGCACCGAGTTTCATTTTTTAAAATGTCCTTTCATTTAGGCTAAGTAAAAAAATAACGTACAACAGATTTCTAATAATCTATACTTGTTTTTACTAAGCCTAGCAAAATGTAAATAATAATGTACTATACAATGATTATGATTTATTGGCAAGAGATAGAATGTGTCAATCGATTTTAATTATTTGTAAAGGTGAACATTAGTATAGTGAGAAAAGGTGGGTAAACATTGTATAAGTTTGTGTTTCTCTGTTATACAAAAATGTACCCTATAAGGAGACTTTTTTAAAGTGTCTACTCTATAGGGTACATTTTAAAGAATGCGGGGCTTAAATTAGGTTTTGAAAACTTGTTTTTACTTAATGAATTCCAGAACTAAATGATTTTATTATTCAGTTGATACTGAAGGGTCAGCTTGTTCTTTTGATGGAATCAATTGTAAAAAGTTATTTTCAAGATCTTCAAGTAATACATTTAATTCCTGTATTTCATCAGACTGATCAGTTTCACTAAGTGCTTCAATATATTTGTTAAGTAGCTCTTTGACATCATCAATGCCTTTACTACTTAATGGTTCTATAGAAACTTTGGCGCCTTTTGCAATTCTTTTCATAATAGCTTCTTTCGTAAGGCCCATTTCAGGCTGATGTCTTAAATAAACTACTCCACCGGTCATACCCGCACAAATCCAAGGGCCTGGATCACCTAAGACGAGTCCGCGACCGTTAGTCATATATTCAAAAGCAAATCCTTTAATATTTGCATGAACACCTATATTGCCATGCTCTTTATCTGAAATAGGCGTTGTTACTTTTCCGCCAATGATCATATCTGCACCAGATAAACGAATTCCTGCACGAGCATCCGCATTACCTTGGGCAATGAGTAAGCCTTTTTGTGCTCCATAACCGAAGCCCTTTCCAACAGCACCATTATAGTATTTTCCATCTTTTCCTTTAGATTTTAGGATTGAGATATTACCACCAAAGGAAGTTTTTCCAATGCCGTCCTGTGCGCCACCATCAACTTGGATATTAATACCGCTGCTGTTATATGCACCTAAACCATTTCCAGGGATGGATCCGTTTTTATATTTTAATGTTACATCTGGAAGTTGTTCATATGAGCCATCGAGACGTCCACGTACACGGTGACATGACACGCGACTTCCAAGAATGCGTTGTTCTGCCGTTACGGTCGTAAATTCTCGAGAACGATGTAAGTCTTCTACTTTGTCATCTAAATACTCTGCACCTACAGCTGTAGCTAATTGCTTTTCTGTTTTTTCAACTGTTGTATCTCGATAAGAAAATTGTTCAACATCAAGTGTTGATAATAAGCGTGATAGGTCCATTGCATCAATCCCGTGAACCTGTTCAAGTAAATCAGATCTACCTACAATATCTTGTAAATTAGTCATGCCTAATGAAGCGGTTAGAGCTTTCAGTTCCTTGCCAAAAGCAGTAAATAAATTTTCAAGTCCTTGTACTGCAGCATCAAATTGTCTAGGAACGAATCTGCGGAGTCCATGCTCTTTCGCCTGAGCTTCTGATTCGATTTGCGTCGCAATTCCAACGTGACAAGAATCTAGATGACATCCTCTACATGTCGTACATCCAATCGCAATCATAGATAGGGTTCCAAAACCAATTCTGTTTGCGCCGAGTAGCATTATTTTCAAACAGTCTTTTGCGCTCTTTATACCACCGTCAGCCCAAAGTTCAACTTTGTTTCGTAAACCAGCTTCTAATAATGCGTTATGTGCGGCCTTTACACCAATCTCTACAGGAAGGCCTACGTGTTGTAAAGCATGAATTCTTGCAGCACCCGTACCACCATCAAAACCGCTAAGTGTTATAATATCTGCTCCAGCCTTTGCTATGCCAACTGCAATCGTTCCGATATTAGGGACAACAGGTACTTTCACTATAACTTTTGCTTGGTCATTAGCGGTTTTCAGTTCTGAAATCATTTGTGCTAAATCTTCAATAGAATATATATCATGATTATTAGACGGCGATATTAAATCAGAACCAATCGTCGCGTTTCGTGCTTCTGCAATTTTTGCAGTTACTTTTGATCCAGGAAGATGTCCACCTTCACCAGGCTTAGCACCTTGACCTATCTTAATTTCTAATAAATTCGATGAGTTTAACAGCTCAGCGTTTACTCCAAATCGTCCAGATGCTACTTGCTGCCCACGAGTATGAGGGTATTTTCCTAGCATATCTTTAATTTCTCCACCCTCACCATTAAGGCTGACCATATTTAAACGATTGGCTGCTTCTGCATAAGCTCTAAAAGCAATTTCATTTTGTGATCCGAATGACATTGATGCGATGACAAATGGTAGATCATGATTTGCTACACTAATGTCAACTTTTTCAGCAGGTACTTGTTTTTCCGTCTGCTTCAATTCTGTTAAATGACGTATTGTCGTTGGGTTAGCTCCTTCTTGTTCAGAAAGTTTTTCTCGGTATAAATCATATGAACCTGTCTTTGCAACATCGCTAATGGCTTTCCATAAACGTGGGAACAAATGAAAAGTTTTTCCAGGACGCGCGCTTTCGTTTTCAAAATCTTGTGCTCTTGTAATTGCATCATTTTTAAGAGATGCAAAATTATGTTTCAATTCGTTTGATCCGAAAAAGTTTACAACGTTTAATGTACTTGCCACTTCATCATGTAATCCAATCGCTGAGAAGAGCCTGCCATATCCACGGAGCTCGTGTATGCCGATCGTAGATATTACCTTTTCTAAACCTTTATTTAATGAATTAAATAGGTTTTGGGTTTTCATAGTTGTGTCATCAGCAACAGTAGCAAATAATAAATACGGACTAATAACATTAGCTCCAAGTCCATAAGCTACTATAATATCATGTAATGATCGGATCGCCCCAGAGCGTAATAGTACAGAACAATGTCGTCGTAATTGTTTCTTAACTAAAGCTTGATCTATTGCAGAAGTAATGAGCAAAGGATCAATCCATAATTTCCCGTCACTATGTGCTTGTGCATCGTCGATAATAATGATAGCTTTTCCGTTATTTACAGCTTCACATGCCTCTTCTACAAGACGATTTAACGCGGTTGGAATCGTTTCATGTTCCTCATAAATAGCTGGTAGAAAATGGGTAAGTTTATGATTGCTGAATGTTTGCACTAATTGATCGTAAGATGGTTGACTTAGGTCATTAGCACATGCATTTCCAATGCCACCTTCTAAAAGAATTGGAGATATAAGTTCAACAGCATAACTATCCTCGCTGTTATCAAATAGAGATGGCCTTTTGCCGACAATGGTTCTAGTTGAAAAATGTTCAGTTTCTCTATCACGATCTATTGCTGGGTTTGTTACAACAGCGACACTTTCCTTAATAAAATCTGCAATATTTTTTCTAGAGCTATTAATTGCTGCAAGAGGTGCATCGTGGCCTAGAGAACGAATCGGTTCCGCCCCTTTTTCCGCCATTTGTTCAAGCAGTTGAATATGCTCTCTATCCCAACCAAATGCAGCATATTGACGGTTATGAACTTTAGTTTCGTTAGAGATCATTACTTGTTTTTCGTACGATGGATAAGTTAAACGTTCTCTATAATTTGTAATGTCGCATCTACTATTAAATCTATTGTATACCTCTTCTTGGTACTTATCATATTCATATAGTTTTATATAATTGTCTTCTCCCCATTTTAAGCCGACTTTTTCACCCGGAGAAAGTGGTTTCGGTTCAGCAACAAATTCACTTGCAGGAATGATGCCCTGTTCAGAAGCAAAAAGATAACTAGTTTCAGTTTCTACTTGCCATAATGGGCGTAATCCTAGTGAATCGACACTAAAAACAGCTTCGTCATTATATCTAGAAATAATTCCCGCAGGCCCCTGAGCGAAATGTCCCCAAGCTTCTCGAATGTAAGTATACAAATCTTGAAGATGGTTAGGGAATGTTTTTATTTCATTAATAATTGGTGGAAATAACACATCTACTGCCTCAAACAAACTATAGCCATCTCTAGCTATGAATGTTTCTATTGTACGATTTAAATCTTGTGAATCGCTCCCACCATCCGTTAAAGGAACCCCAATCATTGTTGCTTCATCACGAAGTTTAGCAATTGTATTAATTTCTCCGTTATGCCCTAATACACTAAAAGGTTGTACTCTAAAAAAGTTGGACAGTGTATTCGTTGAATAACGGTTATGACCTAATGTCATAGTAGACGCCACTAATGGATTGGCTAAATCATCGTAGTATTTTGGTAAAATATCTCCAGCACCCATGACTTTATAAACAGCATGGTAATTACTTAGTGATGCAACATGAACATTTTCATCTTGCTCAATGTTAACTGTTAAGTCAAAAAGAGTATTAGCTAAGTTATTATTTGCGTCTTCTGGTAATAAGGCTATTTGCCAAAAGATCGGATCTTGTTGTGAGGCGATAGGACCTAAGGCTTTAGATGAAGTAACTTGATCTGATTCAAATACAATTGTCAATTCATGTTCTTGGAAGAGATGTTTAATGCTATCTTTTATTTTTTGCGTGTTATCAGATTTAGTAATGAAAAGATGACCAACGATGAAATCATGTCGACTAGCGAGTTGTGGATCTTGATTTATTTTTGTTAACTTTTCTTCCCAAAGAGCTTTTGGAATATCTATATGAATTCCAACACCATCACCTTCACCGTTAATAAATCCAGCACGGTGGTTCATAGTAACGAGAGCATTGATACATGTGTCGATATTGGCTTTTGTAGGGATTTTTTCCTTTTCAATAGCTGATACAATTCCACAAGCATCATGCTCAGCGTGTTGATAATCTTCGAATAAGCTTGGGCTCCAGTTGTTTTTCATACAAGCGGCTTTGAAGTAGGATATGGTATGTTAAAGTTAATTTTGATCACAGTTGTACCCACTTTCTAGCCGTTCACCTCCTATTTAGAATGATCTATAAAACATATTGGATAAGGTTACGAGGAATCAAATTTGGGTGAATCGTCTTAAGCAATGAGTTAGTGTTGGGTAATGAGGACAGACACTACTTACTACACCTGTTAAGAAGCTCTCACCTGTGGAAGTGAGGTCTTTACCTCTAGAACGAACAATTCAATTAAAAGTATATAAGAATACTAATATTTGAAGGGAAAATTACAGAATTTAAAACCTATTCTAACATGTTCTGTAGGAAAAATCAATTATTTATTCATAATTGTTTATATAATATACATAATACTGAATAGTCAATCAATTTTACATAAAACAACAACATTGATGTGTAAGCGTTTTCATGTATGTGTTTCAAACAAACACTATCATTTACTATAAAATAGTGTTTGTTTGAAATGTATAATTATGCATTTTTCAATTGTTTAAATGCAGTCTCCACAGCCTTTATTGTCGTACGAATGTCTTCTTCTGTATGAGCTATTGTAATGAACCATGCTTCATACTTGGAAGGAGCAAGGTTTATGCCTTGAGCAAGCATAAGCTTGAAAAATTTAGCAAAAGTATCGCCGTTTGTCTTTTCAGCTTGTTCATAGTTTTCAATGGTTTCGTTCGTAAAATAAACAGTTAGGGCACCTTTAAGTCGGTTTATAGATATAGGTATTTCATAGGCTTTTGCGTGAGTCAAAATACCCTCTTCTAGCATCGCTCCCAAGTTATCTAGCTTTTCATATACATTGTTTTGTTGTAATACTTCTAGGCAGGCAATGCCAGATAAAATTGATGCGGGGTTCCCAGCCATTGTTCCCGCTTGATACGCTGGACCGAGTGGTGCAACTTGCTCCATAATTTCAGCTCTGCCACCGTATGCTCCAATAGGCAAGCCTCCCCCGATAATTTTTCCTAATGCAGTTAAATCTGGTTTTACGTTTAGTAAGTCTTGAGCACCTCCGTACATGAATCGAAATGCTGTAATAACTTCATCATAAATGACAAGACTTCCAGCTGCATGTGTTAACTCATTCACTTGTTGTAAAAAGCCAGGTTTAGGTTCTACTATTCCAAAATTCCCTACTATTGGCTCTACTAGTACTGCTGCTATTTGATCTCCCCATTTTTGAAGTGCTTCTTTAAATGGTATTATGTCATTAAATGGTACAGTAATGACTTCTTGAGCTATACTTTTTGGAACACCTGCAGAATCTGGTGTTCCTAGTGTAGACGGTCCAGAACCTGCAGCGACGAGAACTAGATCAGAATGACCATGATAGCAGCCTGCGAATTTTATAATTTTATCACGTTTTGTATAAGCACGTGCTACTCTAATGGTGGTCATCACTGCCTCGGTCCCAGAATTAACGAATCGAACTTTCTCTAATGATGGCATAGCTTCTTTTAGCATCTTTGCAAAAGTAATTTCATGTCGTGTCGGCGTTCCATACAATACGCCATTTTCTGCAGCTGTTTTTATTGCTTCAGTAATATGTGGATGGGCATGACCTGTAATAATGGGACCGTATGCAGCTAAGTAGTCAATATATTTATTACCATCAACATCCCAAAAGTAGGCTCCATTCGCCTTCTCCATAGTTACAGGTGATCCTCCCCCCACAGCTTTGTAAGAACGAGAAGGACTATTCACACCCCCAAGAATGTGTTGTAAAGCTTCATTATGTAATTGTTTAGATTTAGTAAAATTCATAACTAACCTCCATAATAGTTAAAATATACTCGCGTTATGCTTTTCAATTGGTTAAGCTTCAGTTCAGTGCATAATTCTTCGGTTCATCATGATCATTCATTCCAGGAAAAATACACCTTCATTTTTTATGGATCGCTTGCTTATCGAAGGTGAACAAAGCGCTTCCGCTTTTCTGGTTGTCTAGCTCCAGCGCCAATCCCCTCGAGGTCACTTCACCATTTCATTTGAAGGCAAAAAGCGCCTTCGAATGAAATGCTTCCAGTGCTTGTCGGGGATGAACGATGCGCTTCCGCTTTTATATTTGTCCAGCTCCGCCTCCTAGCCTCTCGAGTCGTTTCACCTTTTCATCAGAAGACAAAAAGCGTCTTCAGTTGAAAAGCTTCCAACGCTAGTCGAGTGGAGTCATGGATGACGACTTTCTGCCGTTGCCCACAGGACGTGGGCTGATGTTAGGTAGAAATGAGTCGGCTCCGCTTTTATTTATTATACTATCAAAATATATTTTTGGTATGCTGTATGCTTTGTATTTGTTTCATTCACAATATTTATATAAACTAGTTCTTATCGTGTGTAGTTGGAGGGAAAAAAATGAAGAATGTAATAGAAGTAGATAGACTGAACAAAGAATTTAAGTCTTTTTCAAGTCGAGCTGGGTTAAAGGGAGCGTTTCGAGATTTATTTACTCGAAATTATAAGTTAATTCATGCTGTTGATGATATATCGTTAAAGATTAAAGAAGGAGAAATGGTAGGTTACATTGGAGAGAATGGTGCTGGTAAATCAACAACGATTAAAATGCTTACAGGTATTTTAACTCCATCGTCTGGAAGTGTTCGCGTGAATGGGATGAACCCTCATAAAGATCGTGAAAAATTCGTAAGAACAATCGGGGTAGTGTTTGGTCAGCGGTCACAATTATGGTGGGATATTGCGGTACAAGAATCATTTAGGTTATTAAAAAAAATATATCAAGTGTCTGATGAAGACTATAACAATCATATGGGACACGTTATTGAAACGTTAGATATTGGACCTTTGTTGGATAAGCCTGTGCGAAAGTTGTCTTTGGGTCAACGTATGCGCTGTGAACTAGCTGCAGCTCTTATCCATAACCCCCCGTTATTATTTTTAGATGAGCCTACAATTGGTTTAGATGTGTTAGTAAAGCTTAAAATTAGGAAATTCTTAAAAGAAATAAATGAAAAATATAAAACAACAATATTATTAACGACACATGATTTATCGGATATTGAAGCATTATGTGAGCGTGTTGTCATGCTTGATGAAGGGAAAATAATATATGATGGTTCATTACAAGCACTTCGATCAAATTGGGGTGATGGTAAACAAATACAGTTTCAATTTACGAAGGAAATAAATGAAGCTGAATTATTGTCGCATACTGGTGATCTAGATGTTAAGTGGCAAAATCACGAAAGAATGAATGTTTGGATTGCGAATGTCAGAGATGAAGAAATAATCATTTCAGAGCTCATTCGAAGAATTGTGGCAGTATACCAAATTAAAGATATTAATATTAATGAGGTTGCTACTGAAGAAATTATAAGAAATATATACGAAGAAGGCGTTGTTAATGGATAAATACATAGAAATGATTAGAATACGCTTCTTAATGATGCTGGCTTATAGAACAAACTATTACAGTGGGATTTTAATTTACAGTATAAATATAGGTGCATACTACTTCTTATGGACAGCAATCTATGGTGATAAGGGCGAGTTACAAGGATTGTCTGTTATACAAATGACTACGTATGTAGCAGTAGCTTGGATGGCTAGAGCTTTTTATTTTAATAATATTGATCGAGAGATTGCGATGGAGATCCGTGAAGGAAAGGTAGCGATAGAACTCATACGTCCATACAACTATTTAGGTATGAAGACGATGCAGGGATTAGGAGAAGGTTTATTTCGTTTGTTGTTTTTTTCTTTACCGGGTATGTTTATTGTAGGATTAATTTTTCCCTTTAATTTTTCTACTAGTGTATCAACATGGCTTTATTTTATTATTGCAATTGTTTTAAGCTTCATTATAAATACTCAAATTAACCTAATTACCGGAATTATGACGTTCTTTTTATTTAATAACGATGGCTTAATCCGTGCAAAAAGAGTAGTGATTGACCTTTTTTCAGGACTACTGCTACCTATTAGCTTTTATCCATTATGGGCACAAGAAGTTATGATGTTCTTTCCGTTTCAGGCAATTAGCTATATTCCGAGTATGATATTTACTGAAGGATTCAAAGGAAATGACATCATTGAAGCACTTATGTTCCAACTTATATGGGCAATCGTATTAGTCATACCTATTAAGCTTTTATGGAATAGTGCTAAAAAGCAGCTCATCATTCAAGGAGGATAAAAACGTGTTTTACATATCGACTTTTTTTCAATACGTTAGTCAATATTTAAAAACGAGATTACAATATAGAGCAAACTTAGTCGTTGAAATTTTATCTGACTTATTATTTCAAGGTGTAAATCTCGTGTTTATATTAGTGGTATTCGGTCATACCCAATTGCTAAATGGGTGGAGTAGGGAAGAGATCATTTTTATTTACGGCTTCTTCCTTGTACCGTTCGCTTTGTTTACATCTTTTTTTAATATTTGGGATTTTAATGAGAGGTATATTGTTAAAGGTGAAATGGATCGTATTTTAACTAGACCAATTCATAGTTTATTTCAAATTGTGCTTGAGAGGATGGAGCTTGAGTCATTATTTGGTGGCGTGACAGGAATTGCGATAATGAGTTATGCAGCTTATCAATTGGAGTTAGCTTTTCACTGGTATGATGTAGTAATTTTTATATTATTTGTAATCGGCGGCGCACTTGTCTATGCCGGGATTTTTATTATGATTGCTAGTATAGGCTTTTGGTCTGATGCTCGGACATCAATTATGCCTATGATGTATAACATCGGGAACTATGGAAGATACCCAGTTGATATTTATAATAAAGTAATTCGTTACATATTAACATGGATATTACCATTTGCATTTGTTGGAGTGTATCCAGCTGCGTATTTTCTTAAGAGAACAGAGTGGTATGGATATTCTTTTATTACTCCAATTATTGGTAGTTTGTTTTTCGTTTTAGCTGTAGTTATATGGAACATAGGAGTGAAAAAGTATAGAGGGGCGGGCAACTAGCATAACGGATTTTATTTCTATGCCTTTATATTAATACGATGGTTGTTTCACATTGATTGATGTTTTTCGTACTAAGAAATAAACTTGGATAAACAACTATGATACCGGGGCAACTTTTCATTGTATAAACCGAGGCTCTACTTATGTAAAACCTTAGTCTAAGTTTTATTAGGCTAAGGTTATTTTGTTCGATTAATTTAGGCTGTTTTCACGTTGATTGTTGTTTTTCGTAAGAAATAAATACGTATAACCCAAGCGTTCGTGGCATCTTTCCTCATTTAAAATGAGGTCAATTTATCTATTTTGTCCTAAACTCGTCTCTATAGCAACAAAGTTTTTGAAAAAAGCCTTTATTTATGTACAAACGAGAATAGGCTTGTTTTTTTTTCGTATATATAGAGTAGGTTTAATCGATGGAATATTGGAGGGGTAGAAATGGTGAGTTTTATCGTCTTGCTTACTTTTTTTTGCATTATAATGAGTGTCAGAACGATATGGAGTTTAAAACGAAAAGCCCACCAATTAGTATCCTTTGAGAATTTGTTTGCGTTAGTTACTATTTATATAACGGTATTAGTCGGGTTTGGGTTAATCTATACGATACTTGAGGAAAATGGCTATTCAATATTAAAAGAAGACGGTCAACATATAATAGGGGATTTTCTTACTAAGCTACAAACAAGTATGTATTTCAGTGCAATAACATTATTATCTGTAGGTTATGGTGACATAACACCAGTTGGTGGCGGCAGATGGATTGCGATAGCAGAGGCATTATTAGGATACACAATACCAGCAGCCTTTGTAGTGAAGACAGTTATTCAGGTAGATAAGAAGGAGAGCTAATTAAAAATCTAAGCTCACCACGAAGCGAAGCTTGAGGAGGGGGGCTTCTGGGATGATAAATTGACACGGAAGGATGTGTTATGTATAATGAATTCAAGATATTGGATATTGAGAGGTTTGATATAATGGAAGAAAATAAAGAAATTAATTCTGCACTTAAGCTATTTGTTGTAATGTCAAAAGCACAGCGTTCGATTGTAGATGTTGTTAGCAAAGATGTTAAAAGCTATGGCTTAAACACAACTGAATTTGGTGTGCTGGATTTATTATATAATAAAGAAAAATTTCCATTGCAAAAAATAGGTGAGCATATCTTAATTGCTAGTGGAAGTATAACATATGTTGTTGACAAATTAGAGCAAAAAGGGCTTATTGAACGAAAAGGTTGTCCGAAAGACCGTCGTGTAACTTATGCGGCAATAACCAAAGCTGGGGTCGAGTTAATGGACGATATATTTCCGAAACATAAAAAGGTCATTGATGAGATTTTCTCTGTGCTTACAGAAGATGAAAAACAGATGATGATTGGATTATGGAAAAAAGTAGGATTTCATGTTTCGCAGTCATAGTTAATATTTAGAAACAAAATTTTTTTGGTTGCATTTATCTTGAATTCGTGATATATTAATTCATGACAATTCAATTGGTTCATAATAGTCGAATGATACCTCGATTTAATAATATATAGAATTGAGATGTTTAAGGTAATTAATATTTTTTTGCAAATATATCTCTAATTAGAGAATTCTATCTTTAGATTATATTTGTATAAATGTATGAAGCTACGAGGTTTTGGTATCAACACACTAAAGGGGTGAGAGAATATGATTAAAAAATTTCCCGCTAATTCAAGACATGAGATGAATCATGGATGGCTGAAAACGCATTTAAGTTTTTCCTTTGCGGAATATCATGACCCAGAAAATGAAACCTTTGGTCCATTACGTGTACTTAACGATGATGTTGTAGCTCCTTTAAGAGGCTTTGGTAAACATCCACATCAGGAAATGGAAATCGTCTCAATCGTATTATCAGGGCAATTACAACATGAAGATAGTCAAGGTAATAAGGCAACGACGACTTTCGGTGAAATTCAACGAATGTCAGCAGGGACTGGAATATATCACTCGGAGGTCAATCCATCTAGTGAAGAAGATGTTAACTTTTTGCAGCTTTGGTTTTTCCCGAAAGAACAAGGTGTAACTCCTTCATATGAAAAGACAGCTTTTGATATCGGAGCGATGAAGAATCATTTACTACCTGTTGTCGCTAATCATCCTGACAATAGTAAAGTAGCAGATATTAATCAAGACCTAACGATCTATTTAGCTGATTTAGAGTCAGATCACGCTATAACGTTTACACAAGATAAAGATAGAAAAACGCTCATTTTCGTCATTGAGGGAGAGTTACTTCTTAATGGAAATACAACATTAAATAAGAGAGATTCAGCACGTATTGTAGACGTAACTTCTCTAAATATAGATGGGGTTGGTCAGTCTCGGTTTATGCTAATTGATTTGCCAGCATAACGTAGCACACTTTAGGAAATCATAGGTTGTCACAATATTGGAGGTGATGCCTTATTGGAAGTGATTAACCAATTTGGTTATTGACTTCTACATGTTAATGAGGAGGATAAACAATGGGATTTATTAATAATATTATAAATAAATTTAAAACTAATAATGGGAGTGTAGAAAAAATGACAAAAGTATTATTTGTAAAAGGAAATCCAAAACAAGAGAAAGATTCATATTCATTACGCTTAGCAAATGCTTTTATTGATGCGTATAAAACTGAAAATCCAAATGACGAGATTATTGAGTTAGATCTATATAATGAAAATATCCCTTTTATTGATGGTGATGTGTTATCTGCATGGGGAAAATTCGCAGCACAGCAAGAGCTTACTGCAACTGAACAAGAAAAAGTAGGTAGAATGAATGAGTTAACTGATCAATTTATAGCTGCTGATAAAGTGATCTTTGCTGCACCAATGTGGAATTTTGGTTTCCCGCCGATGGTAAAAGCTTATATTGATACAATTTCAATTGCTGGAAAGACATTCAAATATACTGAAAATGGTCCAGTTGGGTTATTAGAAGATAAGCCAGTTGTTTTATTAGAAGCGCGCGGGGGAATTTATTCAGAAGGCCCAGCAGCAAGTGCGCAACATACTGTAAGCCATTTACAAACTGTTATGGGCTTCATAGGCATTCAGAATTTCCAAACAGTTGTAGTTGAAGGAGTTAACTTTGACCCTTCAAATGCCGAGAACATATTCCAAAATGCGGCTAACAAAGCAAAAGAAGTAGCAAAAACATTTTAAATAATGACAATAAAACCACGTCACATTAGAGACGTGGTTTTTTATTGTTGCTTAACCAAGGTGTTGTAATCGTACCAATAAATTAAAATGTACCCTAATTTCAAATTCCTCACTAAAACGATGTCAATTACATAGGCTCTTTTCGTAAACTTTGTTGCTATTGAGACTAATATAGAACAGTAACCAATAATAATTTTATGCAATTGACTTCAATTTAAATGAGAAAAGATGAAGTGTGTTTATACGTATTCTGTTCTTAGTATTACGAAAAGCAACAATCAATGCGAAAACAGCCATTACATAAAAGCATAATAGCTGTTATTACTCAGTATTAATAGTAATTTACATATTGTGCAGATATGTATTTGAGTTTGAAAACAATTCATTTGTTTTTATTGTCCTATTAGCGTTAAACTTTACATAGAAGTGTTCAAAAAAGGCGAGCTATGTCAGTCGCTATTATATGGAGGCATACTATGAGCTTAGAACTTAATCAAAAAGCACCTGATTTTCAACTATTATCAAATACTGGTGAAGAAGTTAAACTGTCCAATTATTTAGGCAAGAATGTTGTAGTATATTTTTATCCAAAGGACATGACACCTGGATGTACAACCGAAGCGTGTGATTTCAGGGATAGACATGAACAGTTTACTGAATTAGATACAGTAATTCTTGGGATTAGCCCGGATCCAATCGAAAGGCATAAGAAATTTATTGAAAAGCATGGATTACCTTTCTTATTACTCGTTGATGAAGACCATAAAGTTGCTGAAGAATACGATGTTTGGAAGTTGAAGAAAAACTTTGGTAAAGAGTATATGGGAATTGAAAGATCAACTTTTGTCATTGATAAAGAGGGAAATGTGGTAAAAGAATGGCGAAAAGTTAGAGTGAAAGACCATGTTGAATCAGCTCTACAATTTATAAAGGATAACTTACAATAACAAAGGTAAATCAATCGGTTTTTCATAAGGCTCTCTTCATTTGTTGCTAATAATACCAAACGACAGGGAGCGGTCATATACGGTTGTCATCGTTTTATGGCAGAATGATGCCGTGGGTTGTGTTTTAGTTCGTAAAACAACAATTAATGCAAAAAAGACTCACTTTAAGAGTGTAGAGAAGATATATAATTTCTCTACACTTTTTTTATACAATTTTAGACTTGTCCATATATTGACAATTATATTGTTACGGTGTACTATGTAACTAGAACACTAAAACAATTATTGAATTAAATTATTAGGAGGTAGCGAAATGGTAGGAACAAGTTCCTTTAGTGGGGTATTGAAAAAAGATTTTTTACTCATGAGAAGTCATTTAGTCGCTGTTTTAATTTTAAATACAGCAGCCTTTATTTTAGGGTGGTACCTTTATTCAAAATTATCATGGTCTAACTTTGATATTGGACTTAATGGGTTAGAGGTGATAGATGATCATTTAATTAAATTTATTCCGTTGTTAACTATTAGTGTATTGCATGTCTTTTTTTTAAGTGTATATATGTTTTCTAGCTTGAATAAAGAAGCAAAAAAAATGCATTTATGGCTGCATAATCCTCAACCGTCGTTTCAGTTAATAGCTAGTAAATTCTTAAATGGCTTTTGTGCATTAATCATTTCACAAGCAACAATCATCATTTTTATATTAATTAACTTCATTCCGCTATACGGAGAATTACAATCACCAATTTTGGCTGAAATATTTAATTTTGCCTCGCTAGAGATGTTCTATATTATTAGTATCTCAACAGTACTTTCAATCACCGTTCTCTTTTTTTGGGTAATATACCGTTTCATTAAAACTAGAATAGGTAAAGGATCCAAATTAATACTTTTCCTTATCATTATCGTATCACTTTATTTCTTTAACTCTTTGATGAATTTATCAATCATCGAGGTAATGTTAGAGTGGGGTGCTTATGAGATATATTATCCTAGTATTTTTGTTAGTGGAGCAATCTATGCAGGTTCACTCTTGTTTTTCTTAATATTCACCGCATGTTTGTTTTTCATATCATCATGGCTTATTGACAAGAAGTTGGAGGTATAAAGTAATGGAAGACTTTCAAGCAAATAGACCGATTTATATGCAATTAGTAGACCGGATTAGTCATAAGATTGTTAGGGGAGAGTTAAAACCGGGTGATAAATTAAAATCAGTTCGTGAAATGGCAGTTGAATCAGGGGTAAATCCGAATACGGTTCAACGAACTTATAGCGAAATGGAAAGGGTGGGTATTGTGGAAACGAGAAGAGGGCAAGGGACTTTTGTATCAGAAAGTGAAGAAAGGCTGGAAATGTTAAGAGAACAGCTTAAATCAAATCACATTATGAAATTCATTCAAGAAATGACTGCAATGGGATTTAAGCAAGATGAAATTATAAGAGACATCCAATCCTTTATGGTAAAGGAGAATATGAAATGATTGAATTACAAAATGTTACGAAAAAATATATCGGTAAAACAGCTTTGCATAATGTAAGTTTATTATTTCCTGAAGGTAAGATTATAGGAATTATCGGTGAGAACGGCAGTGGGAAATCCACCCTTTTGAAGTTGATGGCTGGATTAATACAACCTTCGCAAGGCTTTGTGAAAGTAGGTAATATGCAAGCTGACAGACGAATTTGTCATGTTGTAACCTATTTATCTGAGTTAGATGATTATTATCCATTTTACACCGTCAAGCAGACAATAGAATTTTTTGCAACTCAGTTTGAAGATTTTCAGTTATCCAAAGCTTTTGAGATTATGAAATTTATGAAGCTAGATCCAAATCAAAAGGTTAAGCATTTATCTAAAGGGAACCGAGGTCGTTTAAAAATAGTATTATCTTTAGCTAGGGATGTACCTTATATATTAATGGATGAACCTTTTTCAGGGCTAGATCCTATGGTAAGAGAGTCCGTTGTCAAAGGACTCATATCGTTTATCAATTTGGAAAAACAAACTGTCATTATAACAACTCATGAAGTGGATGAAGTTGAACCTTTACTGGATACGGTTGTTGTAATTAGAGATGGTAATGTAGTTAATGTTACTGATGTTGAGCATTTACATGAGGAAAAAAATATTGGTATAGTAGATTATTTGAAAAGTTTACATGAACCTAAAAGTAGTTGAGGATTTTGAAAAAGAAAATAAATGTACCTCCCTTCACCTAGATATATGACGAAAGGATGGGGAGGTTATTTTTTTTCATTCGTAAGATTTGTGTAGGTTTATTTTTCTGATTTTTAAGTATATTCAAAACTGAATGTAACAGCTTGATTGTTAGTCTTAATTATCTATAAGCCTTAAGTCTTAGAGAAGTATAATACTCTGGCACGTTATGTAAAAATCTTGTATTCGCTAAGATTGAATTACGTAAAGTTTGAATATCTTAAATCCAAGGTGAACTTGTTCAAGTTAACATGAATACCGGAATTAGGTAGAGAGGCTTTTCTATATGGTCAATCCCAACTGTATAGAAGCCTAATTGCAACATGGAGCTTAAACAGAGGAATCTTAGTGAATTCGATATATGTGAAAGGGAAGGGAGAAATAATGATGAAAAAAGTTTTATTTTTACCATTGTTAAGAATGCCATCAGGGCATCATCAAGTTTCAGAGGCTTTCATTCATTCATTTAATTGTCATGACCAGTATGTAAAAACGAAGAAGATAGATTTGCTTAGTCATTCAAATCCTCTTTTAGAAAAGTTTATTACTTCGTTTTACCTAAAATGGATTAAACTAGCTCCGCAATCTTATGAATGGGTTTATAAAAATTTTGGATATTCATCATCTAAAAATTATTCCTTACAGTGGTATGAGTTATTCTTTTTGAGGAATATGGAAAAACTCCTGCAGGAAGAGAAACCTGATTTAATAGTAGCTACACATGGTTTTCCATCATTTTTAGTTAGTTGTTTAAAAGTAAAAAATAAAATCGACATACCTTTAGTCAATGTTTATACTGACTTTTTTATTAATAATGTATGGGGAAGAGAAGGTGTTGATTTTCACTTTGTTTCAAGCGAACAAATGAAAACATATTTAATAGATGAAAACGGATTATCACCAGATAAAATTATATTGACTGGTATACCAATTAGTGAAGTATTCAATGGAATGAACAGGCAGTTTAAGCAAAAGGAGAGATATCATATTCTCATATCAGGTGGTAGTAGTGGTTTAGGAAATATAACAGACTTCTTGAGTAAAGTTGATATAGGAGAAACAACTCAATTTTCTGTATTATGTGGTAAAAATGAAAAACTGTATCAAGATCTCAAAAATAGCAAGAACCCCTATATTACTCCATATCCATATATCTCTTCTAGAGAAAAAATGAATGACTTATACGAAGATGTTGATGCAATTGTTACGAAACCTGGCGGAGTAACTGTCAGTGAAGCTTTGCAAAAAAGGTTACCTATCTTTATAGAATCTGCCTTACCAGGTCAAGAAGATTTTAATTTGGCATACCTACAAGAGAAAGCACTCGTGTACAAACTAAATGCTAATACCCCACTAAATCAACAACTTATGGACAAATTAAATAATAAAGAAAACTGGGAAGAACATCAACGTAGAATAGAAGAACATGTTCAAAGTTTTCATAACCCGTATGAACAACTATTGCAAATTATGAAAACGACCAACCGCATAGAGGTTGGTTACGTTGGCTAAAAGAAAGGCATTTTAAGTTGAGTTTTGTTGAAATTGTCCAAAATTTAGGAGTTGTTGGTTTATTCATCTCAATGTTTTTAGAAGGATCTTCATTACCTTTCCCTGGGGTAATAGTTGTATTATCGTATGGATTTTTATTAAACCCTAGCTATGTTAATTTGGTTGTGATTTCAATTGGCATGGCAATGATATATACATTGGCAAGCTTCATTCCTTATTTAATTGGTTTAAAGATGAGTTCTATATTTCCTAAAAAACTTCAAAAGGGGATTAACAAAGCCAAGTGTTGGTTTCAAAAGTACGGGACTTGGAGTATTTCTTTATCTAGACCATTTGGTATGGGGAATTATATTTCATATATAGCAGGAATGAGCGAAGTGAAGGCTAGCGTTTATACCATTCATACATTTTTGGGTATTTTACCATGGTCATTTTCGGTGTTATTAATAGGTAAGTTTGGGAACGAAATAGCAATAAGAGATTTTTTCAAAGAATACCAGATTTATATTTATTCATTCTTGATCGTAGTGCTGCTTATTTATGCTTTATATATATGGTGGAAGGCAACAAACAATACTAATGAAGTAATGGGGCAAGTTCAAAAAAAGGAAATGATAGACAATGAAAAACAGCAGAACTTGGCTCCGGCGTTGGATATGTTGGTTCGTGTGGTCCGTGAAGAGAGGAAAAAAGAGGTAATGAAATAATTCACTCCTATCGATCTCTAATATGTAAAATTATAGAAACAGGAGGAAGTAAATAATGATGGAAACTGGTTTATCGCTGAGTGGGGGTTCTTTAAGGGGAGCAGCACATATTGGAGTTCTAAATGAACTACAATTTCAAAACATAGATATTACACATATTGCTGGTACGAGTGCAGGTGCATTAATTGCAGGTTTATATGCATGCGGTATGGGACCAGAACAAATGGAACATGAGCTAGAAGATTTATCAATTAGGAAAATGTTAGATATACAAGTAGGTAGAAAAGGATGGGTAAAAGGAAAACGGATTTATGAAAAATTAGTTCAGCTTACAAATGGTAAGCACTTTTCAGATCTTGACATACCGTTAGCAATTATAAGTTTAGACCTTATTTCTGGACAGTTGGTTATTATCAAGTCAGGTGAAGTTGCTAAGGCGATTCATGCTAGTATCGCTATTCCAGGTATATTTGCACCTGTAAAACATGGAAATCAACTTCTCGTTGATGGTTATATTTTAAATAATAATCCAGTAGATGTGGTGAAAGATATGGGAGCTCAACATATTACAGCGGTGAGCATTAAAGGATCAAAAGACAGTAACCCAAAACATATTTTTCATCAGCTTTCACGGTATATAGGAGTTGCAAGTAAATATCATACAAGCCAGCTCGTAGAGAAATATGCGGATTTAATCATTAATATTGACCTTCAAGGGGTCGCTCGCTCTGAGAGAAAGTCTATGGACAGATATATTGAATTAGGAAAGCAACAAGCATGTGGAGCTTTTTCTAGTTTAAATATGAATGCTAGTGAAAGTGTTGCTAACATTTATAAGCAAAAGGTTGTTTAATACTGGGTTTAAATGGCTTTTTTATATAGAATGAGAACGCAAATCACTATGAATTGATATTAGGGTCTTATCGTTACTAGGACTCGAGTCTTAATAGAAAATAGAGCGCAGGCGCGTTATGAAAAAGTGTAAAAATAGATATGATGGACTTAAGAAAGGAGGAACATAATAATGAAAAATGTTGGTTTGTTTATAATCGGTGGAATAGCTGCAATGGTGTTAATTTCATCACTTGGACCAATGGTTGGATTAGCAATTAATCTTCTCATCCTCTATTTAGTTTTCAAACAGTTTATGAAAACTAAATCTACATTCGCTAAATTCGGATGGGCGTTAATCGGTATTGTGATTCTTATGATCGTTGGGTCACACATTCCAGCTGTTATTGGTTTTGCAGCCGCTTATGTTTTATATATTGTGTATAAAAAATGGAATGCTAGTCAAGATACGATTGAAGAAAAAACAGATGATCCCTTTGTAAATTTCGAAAAACAATGGTCAGAAATGAAAAGGTATAATTAAAAGGAGATGACGAGAAATGGCTAACATAATTTCACGTATAAGAAATAGTATTGAAGCAGATTTACATGATGCTCTTGATAGAAAAGAACATAAAAATCCTGTGGCGGTTTTAAATCAGTATTTGCGACAATGTGAGCAAGAAACAGAAAAAGCCCGCAAATTATTAGAACGTCAATATACATTAAAAGATGAATTTACTCGCGAATATAAGCATGCAAAACAATTTGCAGAAAAAAGAAAACGACAAGCTGAAATTGCTTCTCAAGCAGATGAAAAAGAATTATATGATTTTGCAGTACAAGAGCAAGCTCAATATGAAGAGCGAGCATACCGCTTAAATAATTTACTTACAGAAGCTACTCAACAAGTAGATGTCCTTGAACGAAAATATGAGGAAATGAAGCATAAGGTAAAAGATATGCACATTAGACGAATGGAGCTTATGGGTCGAGAGAATATTACTCGTGCACATCACCGTATGAACAAAGTAATAAATTCGAATGACGCAAAGAACAGCCCTTTCACTAAATTTGAAGAAATAGATAATTATCTAGATCGATTAGAACATGAAGTAAATAGTTCATATTTTAGAAACACAATTGACGCACGGATTGCTCAATTAGAAAAGGAAGCAAAAAAAGAAGTAAATTAGAAGAAACGCATTCAAATATCTAGACTAGACATGGTATGCTAGAAGGCGTAGGTAACTGCGCCTTTTCGGTTCTAAAAATTGACTTATAGTGTGAGCCCTATCAAGTAGCCATACAATTTTAAAAGAAGAGGTCTTATACAGAGAGGAGTAAACCCATGTTTAATAAAATAACTACAGAACAATTAAGCTGGATTGTAGTAATAATAATCGCTATGCTACTGCTAGAGGTTTCATTTTTTAACAGTGGGGTTATTTTTTCTCTAATCGTTTCAATAAGTTTAATTTATATTGGCCGAAAACGTATGCCAAAGGCTAGTGGGAAAATTCTGTTTTGGTTTGGGTTACTTTTTACATTATTAAGTGTAACAGGGATGATGACGTTTAAACTCTTGCTGTTGGTCATCATTATTTTCTTAATTAATAGTTTCGTACAATCGAAAAAAGAACCAACTACTATTAAGCCAACAATAGAAGAACCTGGACTGATAACTTCTGAGGAAACATTAATTACACGTTCACCTCTCATGAAAAATATTTTAATCGGGCAACAACAAACACCATCTCATGTATATGAATGGAACGATGTTAATATTCAAGCTGGTATTGGTAACACCATAATAGATTTAAGTTATACTGTTCTTCCTAAGGGAGAAACAATTATCTTTATTAGAAATTTTATAGGTAATATTGAAGTTCTCATACCATATGATTTAGAAGTTAGTATTCGCCATTCGGTTTTCATTGGTTCATCAACGGTGTTTGAAGTACATGATGCCAATATGTTTAATCAAGTGTTTAGCTTACAAACCCCTCAATATGATAATGTTGACCAAAAAATAAAAATTATTACCTCAATGATAGTCGGGAATATTGAGGTGAAGCGGGTATGAATGCAATCCAAAAGCAGCTGATTATTGGTTTAAGTATGTCAATGATTGTTTTACTAGTGACTATGATTGGTACATTTCTAGTATTTCCATTACCAGAATGGAACGTCTTGTGGAAAAAAGAAATAATGGAGATACCGTTTGCACTATTTATTGTTGCCATCAGTATTATTGTTGGGCTTTTTTTTGGCGCGATCTCTGGATTGTCTTGGAGAAAACAACTTATATCAATAAGTGGTATGCTTCACCAAATGGAAACTGGTCACAAAATAAAAGTAGATGAAAAAGCTCCACTCAGCGAAATTCAAGCTATTCATGATCGAATGGACAAAATACAAAGAAAGATGTCGGAACAGACGAAATTATCAAGGAAGCTAGCTAATGATATTGTGGAGGATCAAGAGCAACGAATTCAAGAAATGATTTCTCAAGAGAGGAATCGTTTAGCTCGTGAATTACATGATTCAGTTAGTCAGCAGCTATTTGCAGCATCTATGTTAATGTCTGCGATTAACGAATCAAATCCCCTTTCAAATGAGCGTGAAACGAAACAGCTAAAAATGGTTGAACAAATGATTCATCAATCCCAGCTAGAAATGCGTGCCCTGTTGCTTCATTTGAGGCCAGCTGCTCTAAAAGGGAAGTCTCTTCAAGAAGGGATTGAGATGCTATTAGTGGAATTATCTCAAAAAGTATCAATGTCGATCCAATGGAAGATTGAAGAGACACCTATGGAAAAAGGAGTGGAAGATCATCTGTTCAGAATATTACAAGAATCGTTATCAAATACTTTGCGTCATGCGAAGGCTACTAAACTTGAAGTGTTATTGATTCAAAGAGACGAACTAATTATTTTACGTGTAGTAGATGATGGAATTGGCTTTGACGTGGAAGAAACGAAAGCAGGTTCTTATGGTTTACAGAATATGTATGAACGGGCGATCGAAATAGGTGGTACGATGAATATAGTAAGTGTGAAAAATAATGGTACCCGTCTTGAAGTGAAAATACCGATATTAAGAAATGAGGGAGAAGCTGGTGATTAAAGTATTATTTGTTGATGATCATGAAATGGTTCGTATCGGTGTGTCATCATATTTATCTGCCCAATCAGACATAGAGGTGGTGGGTGAAGCCGATAATGGGAAAGATGGTGTTGAACTAGCACTTTCATTACGTCCAGATATCATCCTTATGGATTTAGTAATGAAGGAGATGGATGGGATAGAAGCAACTCAGGTGATCATCGATCAATGGCCAGAAGCGAAAATTATTATTGTTACGAGTTTTTTAGATGATGAAAAAGTATATCCTGCTTTAGAAGCAGGTGCAACGAGCTATTTATTAAAAACTTCAAAAGCTAATGAAATTGCTAATGCAGTGCGAGAAACGTATCGTGGGCAGTCAGTCCTTGAACCCGAAGTAACAGGGAAGATGATGCGGAAAATGCGACAAAAAAATGTTCAGCTTCTACATGAAGAACTAACAAGTAGAGAAATGGAAATTTTACTATTAATGACAGAGGGGAAAACAAATCAAGAAATTGCTGATCAGTTATATATTGCATTAAAAACGGTGAAAGCACATGTCAGTAATATTTTAAGTAAATTAGAAGTACAAGATCGAACACAAGCGGTGATTTATGCATTTAAGCACTCGTTAGTTAAGTAATCATATACATATTACCCCTTTTAAATCTCACCTCAAAGCCTATCTTTTTTAGTATAGGGGCAAACATCCAAACGAATTCATCTTAGTTGAGTATGATAGTATTGTAGGGCATACCTCCTCAGTATTCAATACAATTCATTTTGCGGGATTTAGTTCCGCATTTTTTTGTGTATGGATCTTTTTGTAAACTTTATTGCTTTTTCACTTACATTCGAGAAATTGATTTTTATTATATGCTTTAGAGAAGAAAAGTTCCTCCAAACGTTTGTTATATACTCGTATAGTTCTTATTATGAAAAGCAACAATTAATGCCAAGGTAGCTTTGTGTATCAAGAAGTTAGGATCTTGTTATTTATTTGAAGTGAAGAAACTCATTTTGTTAATTTCTTGCTAAAATTAACAATGTAGGATGATGCTATATCCCCTTGTCATAGCTTTAACGCTAGTTGCATAATTGTTTCGCTTTAGTAGGTAAAACAATAACTAGTCCGAACAATCTTGAAAAGTGGATACTAATCAAATAATTTGTATTATTTTTTTCGAAAAGTGCGTAAAATTAGATTTCATCTCATATAGTAAAGGTGTATATATTGACAAAACTCAGTATAACAATGTAGACTAATTATAAATATTATAAAGTAAGAATCTTTTTAGGAGAGAGGTGCATGACGGTGTCCCATCATGACCAATTGAAAGAAGCTCTTGAGGCGTTAAAGCAAACAGGGGTTAGAATTACCCCACAACGTCATGCGGTTCTTGAGTATCTTATTCATAATGTGTCACACCCAACTGCTGACGATATTTATAAAGCGCTTGAAGGTAAATTTCCTAATATGAGTGTAGCAACAGTATATAATAACTTGAGAGTGTTCCGTGAAGTAGGTTTAGTTAAAGAGCTAACTTATGGAGATGCATCCAGCCGCTTTGATTATGTTACAACAGATCATTACCATGTGATATGCGAAGAATGTGGTAAAATTGTTGATTTCCATTATCCTGGATTGGATGAGGTAGAAGCTTTAGCGGAACATGTGACAGGATTTAAAGTAAGCCATCACCGTATGGAAGTTTACGGAGTATGTGAAGATTGTCAACAAAATAAAAAGCATTAAAAAGCTGATGGTCGAAAAGACTATCAGCTTTTTATTATCTTATAAGATGTTATTTGGTTATTGTTTTTTTGTCTTTTTTATTATATTTTTCATTAAATTCTTTTCCTTCAAGTGATGGATCAAGAGTTAGTGGTTCATTGCAATACATACATATATCTACTTTACCTAACATTTTTGTTGGCTTTTGACATGATGGACACACTACTTGAACAGTTTTTGTAGATAACATACCAATCCAAAAGTAAACAACCGTACTAGCTACAATACATAGAAGACCTAAAATCATAAAGACAGTCATTACAACAACAGATGATCGAAAGAATATTCCACCATACATTACAAGAACCCCAATGAAAATCAAACTAAGCGCAAATGTGCGTATCTTGTTTATTTTACTTGAATATTTTTTAGCCATGCCGTCAACCTCCTAATTTAATAATATAGCATAACTAAAATAGAAATGTACACGCTTAACAATTGCATTGTATAGACATAAGAGAGTATATTTATTGATATCAATAGTTTCGATATTAATAACTTTAAAAATTAAAGGTTTTTTCATATTAATATCGAATAAATTATTATCAAAAAAGGGGGGAATTTAAAATGGAAGATATACTTCGTCCCATTTATCAGGAAAGAGCGAGTCATAAAAATACACTAGGTGTAATTATCGTTGAAAAAAAGGGAGAAGCTGTTAGTTCTATCACAGATACATTTGATGTTGTGTTATTAGTCATTATAAAAGATTCAGAACAATCGGTTCAAATTAAACATTATGAATTCAATCATAACAAAGCTGCTTTACATATTGTAGATGAAAACCAATTAAATGAATGGGTATTATTAGGCTCTAATAGAAAAGTTACTGAATGGTTAATGAATGGACGGGTTTTATTTGATAGAAATGAATACATTCACAACCTTAAAAATGAGTTAGAGATGTTTCCTAGGGACTACCGTAAACTAAAAATGGGAGTAGAATTTGCTAAACTAATTAGAAGATATTTAGAAGGTAAAAAATTTTATGAATCTAGGCAATATCTAGATGCGTATAATTATGTTGTTCATGCGCTGCATCACCTTGCACGTTTAGCGGTTATTGAAAATGGGTTTCATCCTGAGGTTCTTGTTTGGGGACAAGTAAAGCAAATTGAACCTGAGATTTATAAGCTGTATGAGAAATTAATTGAAGGTGAAGAAACATTAGAGAAAAATTTAGAGTTATTATTTTTAGCCAGTGATTTTCTTATCAGTTCAAAAATTGAGCTAGGCTCTGAACATTTACTTGAGATTTTATCAAGCAAAGATGAACCATGGACTTATGAGGATATAATGAATCATTCACAACTTACTCATTATTCAATAGACCTTTCTATTATGATAGAATTTTTAATAGAGCGTGGGTATATTCATGTGCATAAGGTGGAAACAAAGGGTCAGCATATTTATCACAGATGTTATTCTGTAGAAAGTAATTAAAAAAATATAAAAAAGCATATTGACGTATAATTATCCCCGTGATATATTTATATTCGTCGCTGCGGAACAATGTTTTAAAGCAGCACATTATAAAAGCAAACTAAAAAAAGTTATTGACATAACAACTTGAAAATGTTATACTAAAAAAGTCGCTTATGAGCGATAACTTAAAAAATGTTCTTTGAAAACTAAACAAAACAAAAGCGTCAACGTTAATTTTTTTGAACAAATGAGCAATCAAACTTTATTGGAGAGTTTGATCCTGGCTCAGGACGAACGCTGGCGGCGTGCCTAATACATGCAAGTCGAGCGAACCAAAGGGAGCTTGCTCCCGGAGGTTAGCGGCGGACGGGTGAGTAACACGTGGGCAACCTACCTGTAAGATTGGGATAACTTCGGGAAACCGGAGCTAATACCGAATAACAATAAGAACCACATGGTTCTTATTTGAAAGATGGCTTCGGCTATCACTTACGGATGGGCCCGCGGCGCATTAGCTAGTTGGTGAGGTAACGGCTCACCAAGGCGACGATGCGTAGCCGACCTGAGAGGGTGATCGGCCACACTGGGACTGAGACACGGCCCAGACTCCTACGGGAGGCAGCAGTAGGGAATCTTCCGCAATGGACGAAAGTCTGACGGAGCAACGCCGCGTGAGTGAAGAAGGTTTTCGGATCGTAAAACTCTGTTGTTAGGGAAGAACAAGTATCGTTCGAATAGGGCGGTACCTTGACGGTACCTAACCAGAAAGCCACGGCTAACTACGTGCCAGCAGCCGCGGTAATACGTAGGTGGCAAGCGTTGTCCGGAATTATTGGGCGTAAAGCGCGCGCAGGCGGTTCCTTAAGTCTGATGTGAAAGCCCACGGCTCAACCGTGGAGGGTCATTGGAAACTGGGGAACTTGAGTGCAGAAGAGGAGAGTGGAATTCCACGTGTAGCGGTGAAATGCGTAGAGATGTGGAGGAACACCAGTGGCGAAGGCGACTCTCTGGTCTGTAACTGACGCTGAGGTGCGAAAGCGTGGGGAGCGAACAGGATTAGATACCCTGGTAGTCCACGCCGTAAACGATGAGTGCTAAGTGTTAGAGGGTTTCCGCCCTTTAGTGCTGCAGCTAACGCATTAAGCACTCCGCCTGGGGAGTACGACCGCAAGGTTGAAACTCAAAGGAATTGACGGGGGCCCGCACAAGCGGTGGAGCATGTGGTTTAATTCGAAGCAACGCGAAGAACCTTACCAGGTCTTGACATCCTCTGCCAACCCTAGAGATAGGGCGTTCCCCTTCGGGGGACAGAGTGACAGGTGGTGCATGGTTGTCGTCAGCTCGTGTCGTGAGATGTTGGGTTAAGTCCCGCAACGAGCGCAACCCTTGATCTTAGTTGCCAGCATTAAGTTGGGCACTCTAAGGTGACTGCCGGTGACAAACCGGAGGAAGGTGGGGATGACGTCAAATCATCATGCCCCTTATGACCTGGGCTACACACGTGCTACAATGGATGGTACAAAGGGCAGCAAAACCGCGAGGTTAAGCGAATCCCATAAAACCATTCTCAGTTCGGATTGCAGGCTGCAACTCGCCTGCATGAAGCCGGAATCGCTAGTAATCGCGGATCAGCATGCCGCGGTGAATACGTTCCCGGGCCTTGTACACACCGCCCGTCACACCACGAGAGTTTGTAACACCCGAAGTCGGTGGGGTAACCGTAAGGAGCCAGCCGCCTAAGGTGGGACAGATGATTGGGGTGAAGTCGTAACAAGGTAGCCGTATCGGAAGGTGCGGCTGGATCACCTCCTTTCTAAGGAAATATGTGAAGCTAGACTTCATATAAAAAGACGCTTTTGTTTTTGTTTAGTTTTGAGAGAACATTCTCTCAAAATGAAGAAGGTAAACAACAAGCTGACGAAGAAATTCGATGGCTATTTTTTACCGATGTTCCTTGAAAACTAGATAATAACGACACATTCATTGAAGAAAGTGAAAATCTTTTTTCATTATTTGATGACGGTTTGACCGTTGGTCAAATAAAAAAAGCAAATTAGCAACGAGAAGGTCGAGGAAGCAAAGTTCTGGAGCAGCGGAGTGTATCTTGCATACATGAGCAGTGGAAGAACGAAGCTGACGATGAGATTCGAAGTTGATCATTTGTTTAAAAATCAATGAGAAGCAAAGAGTACAAGGCGTCGAGTTTCTGAGTAGCGGAGCGTACGTTTTTGGGTACGTGAGCAACGGAGGAAGTGAAGACAACGCAGTAATCTGCCGCTTATCATTATTTTAAGGTTAAGTTAGAAAGGGCGCACGGTGAATGCCTTGGCACTAGGAGCCGATGAAGGACGGGACTAACACCGAAATGCTTCGGGGAGCTGTAAGTAAGCATCGATCCGGAGATTTCCGAATGGGGAAACCCACTGTTCGTAATGGAGCAGTATCAATATCTGAATACATAGGGTATTGAAGGCAGACCCGGGGAACTGAAACATCTAAGTACCCGGAGGAAGAGAAAGCAAAAGCGATTTCCTGAGTAGCGGCGAGCGAAACGGAATAAGCCCAAACCAAGAGGCTTGCCTCTTGGGGTTGTAGGACACTCTATACGGAGTTACAAAGGAACGGAGTAGACGAAGCGATCTGGAAAGGTCCGTCGAAGAAGGTAACAACCCTGTAGTTGAAACTTCGTTCCCTCCAGAGTGGATCCTGAGTACGGCGGGACACGTGAAATCCCGTCGGAAGCTGGGAGGACCATCTCCCAAGGCTAAATACTCCCTAGTGACCGATAGTGAACCAGTACCGTGAGGGAAAGGTGAAAAGCACCCCGGAAGGGGAGTGAAAGAGATCCTGAAACCGTGTGCCTACAAGTAGTCAGAGCCCGTTAATGGGTGATGGCGTGCCTTTTGTAGAATGAACCGGCGAGTTACGATCCCGTGCAAGGTTAAGTTGAAGAGACGGAGCCGCAGCGAAAGCGAGTCTGAATAGGGCGAAATAGTACGTGGTCGTAGACCCGAAACCAAGTGATCTACCCATGTCCAGGGTGAAGTTCAGGTAACACTGAATGGAGGCCCGAACCCACGCACGTTGAAAAGTGCGGGGATGAGGTGTGGGTAGGGGTGAAATGCCAATCGAACTTGGAGATAGCTGGTTCTCTCCGAAATAGCTTTAGGGCTAGCCTCAAGTGAAGAGTCTTGGAGGTAGAGCACTGATTGGACTAGGGGCCCCCAACGGGTTACCGAATTCAGTCAAACTCCGAATGCCAAAGACTTATACTTGGGAGTCAGACTGCGAGTGATAAGATCCGTAGTCGAAAGGGAAACAGCCCAGACCACCAGCTAAGGTCCCAAAGTATACGTTAAGTGGAAAAGGATGTGGAGTTGCATAGACAACCAGGATGTTGGCTTAGAAGCAGCCACCATTTAAAGAGTGCGTAATAGCTCACTGGTCGAGTGACTCTGCGCCGAAAATGTACCGGGGCTAAACGTATCACCGAAGCTGTGGACTGTCCTTACGGACAGTGGTAGGAGAGCGTTCTAAGTGCAGCGAAGCTAGACCGAGAGGACTGGTGGAGCGCTTAGAAGTGAGAATGCCGGTATGAGTAGCGAAAGAGGGGTGAGAATCCCCTCCACCGAATGCCTAAGGTTTCCTGAGGAAGGCTCGTCCGCTCAGGGTAAGTCGGGACCTAAGCCGAGGCCGAAAGGCGTAGGCGATGGACAACAGGTTGAGATTCCTGTACCACCTCCTCACCATTTGAGCAATGGGGGGACGCAGAAGGATAGGGTAAGCGCACTGTTGGATATGTGCGTCCAAGCAGTTAGGCTGACAAGTAGGTAAATCCGCTTGTCATAAAGGCTGAGCTGTGATGGCGAGGGAAATATAGTACCGAAGTTCCTGATTCCACACTGCCAAGAAAAGCCTCTAGCGAGGTGAGAGGTGCCCGTACCGCAAACCGACACAGGTAGGCGAGGAGAGAATCCTAAGGTGAGCGAGAGAACTCTCGTTAAGGAACTCGGCAAAATGACCCCGTAACTTCGGGAGAAGGGGTGCTTTTTAGGGTGAATAGCCCTGAGAAGCCGCAGTGAAAAGGCCCAGGCGACTGTTTAGCAAAAACACAGGTCTCTGCGAAGCCGCAAGGCGAAGTATAGGGGCTGACACCTGCCCGGTGCTGGAAGGTTAAGAGGAGGGGTTATCCGTAAGGAGAAGCTCTGAATCGAAGCCCCAGTAAACGGCGGCCGTAACTATAACGGTCCTAAGGTAGCGAAATTCCTTGTCGGGTAAGTTCCGACCCGCACGAAAGGTGTAACGATCTGGGCACTGTCTCAACGAGAGACTCGGTGAAATTATAGTACCTGTGAAGATGCAGGTTACCCGCGACAGGACGGAAAGACCCCGTGGAGCTTTACTGTAGCCTGATATTGAATTTTGGTACAGCTTGTACAGGATAGGTAGGAGCCGTAGAAACCGGAGCGCTAGCTTCGGTGGAGGCGTCGGTGGGATACTACCCTGGCTGTATTGAAATTCTAACCTACGGAGCTAATCGCTTCGGGAGACAGTGTCAGGTGGGCAGTTTGACTGGGGCGGTCGCCTCCTAAAAAGTAACGGAGGCGCCCAAAGGTTCCCTCAGAATGGTTGGAAATCATTCGAAGAGTGCAAAGGCATAAGGGAGCTTGACTGCGAGACCTACAAGTCGAGCAGGGACGAAAGTCGGGCTTAGTGATCCGGTGGTTCCGCATGGAAGGGCCATCGCTCAACGGATAAAAGCTACCCCGGGGATAACAGGCTTATCTCCCCCAAGAGTCCACATCGACGGGGAGGTTTGGCACCTCGATGTCGGCTCATCGCATCCTGGGGCTGTAGTCGGTCCCAAGGGTTGGGCTGTTCGCCCATTAAAGCGGTACGCGAGCTGGGTTCAGAACGTCGTGAGACAGTTCGGTCCCTATCCGTCGTGGGCGTAGGAAATTTGAGAGGAGCTGTCCTTAGTACGAGAGGACCGGGATGGACACACCGCTGGTGTACCAGTTGTCCTGCCAAGGGCATAGCTGGGTAGCTATGTGTGGAAGGGATAAGTGCTGAAAGCATCTAAGCATGAAGCCCCCCTCAAGATGAGATTTCCCATAGCGTAAGCTAGTAAGATCCCTCGAAGATGACGAGGTTGATAGGTCTGAGGTGGAAGCGTGGTGACACGTGGAGCTGACAGATACTAATAGATCGAGGACTTAACCAAGTTAGAAATGCAGAGCAAGCTTTGTTCAATGAATGTCTATTATCTAGTTTTGAGGGAATAAAAACTTTAAAAAAAGTTAAATTTTCTCTTGATAAATCTCGATAAATTAGTATAATAAGATTTGTCGCTAATAAAATAAGCCTGGTGATGATGGCGAAGAGGTCACACCCGTTCCCATACCGAACACGGAAGTTAAGCTCTTCAGCGCCGATGGTAGTTGGGGGTTTCCCCCTGTGAGAGTAGGACATTGCCAGACTTATTATTCCACAGTAGCTCAGTGGTAGAGCTATCGGCTGTTAACCGATCGGTCGCAGGTTCGAATCCTGCCTGTGGAGCCATTTGGAGAGTTGTCCGAGTGGTCGAAGGAGCACGATTGGAAATCGTGTAGGCGGTTAACACTGTCTCAAGGGTTCAAATCCCTTACTCTCCGCCACTTGGTTTATATAACATAAACCTTTGCGAATGTCTATTGGCCCGTTGGTCAAGTGGTTAAGACACCGCCCTTTCACGGCGGTAACACGGGTTCGAATCCCGTACGGGTCACCACGGAGGATTAGCTCAGCTGGGAGAGCACTTGCCTTACAAGCAAGGGGTCGGCGGTTCGATCCCGTCATCCTCCACCATAAAAAACATTTATATTATCGCGGGGTGGAGCACGATCGAATTCTCTTCCTTGAGGTAGCAACAGCGTACCGATTGATAAGCAGTAAGAATATGCTTGAAGAAATCGGGATGGAGGCGCAAACAATGCGCATAGAAAAATTAATTAATTTCCCATTATCGCGGGGTGGAGCAGTCTGGTAGCTCGTCGGGCTCATAACCCGAAGGTCGCAGGTTCAAATCCTGTCCCCGCAACCAATGAATAAATGTGGTCCCGTGGTGTAGCGGTTAACATGCCTGCCTGTCACGCAGGAGATCGCGGGTTCGATTCCCGTCGGGACCGCCATTATTAAAAAAATTGGCTCGGTAGCTCAGTCGGTAGAGCAAAGGACTGAAAATCCTTGTGTCGGCGGTTCGATTCCGTCCCGAGCCACCATTTGTAATATATATGCTATACAAAAGAATTAAGCCGGTGTAGCTCAACTGGTAGAGCAACTGACTTGTAATCAGTAGGTTGGGGGTTCAAGTCCTCTCGCCGGCACCATCTTTTCAATGAGTTGGAGGGGTAGCGAAGTGGCTAAACGCGGCGGACTGTAAATCCGCTCCCTGAGGGTTCGGCGGTTCGAATCCGTCCCCCTCCACCATTTATAATTATAGGGGCATAGTTTAACGGTAGAACAGAGGTCTCCAAAACCTCCAGTGTGGGTTCGATTCCTACTGCCCCTGCCATTTATTTATTTATGGCGGCTGTGGCGAAGTGGTTAACGCATCGGATTGTGGCTCCGACATTCGTGGGTTCGATTCCCATCAGTCGCCCCATTTAAAATGAACATATTTTTAAATAATGCATATATTTTATAGTAGAAGGTTCTTTATTGGGCTATAGCCAAGCGGTAAGGCAACGGACTTTGACTCCGTCATGCGCTGGTTCGAATCCAGCTAGCCCAGCCATTTGCGGAAGTAGTTCAGTGGTAGAACACCACCTTGCCAAGGTGGGGGTCGCGGGTTCGAATCCCGTCTTCCGCTCCAAGTTTGGCGGCATAGCCAAGTGGTAAGGCAGAGGTCTGCAAAACCTTTATCACCGGTTCAAATCCGGTTGCCGCCTTTTTCACCCAGTCGCCGGGGTGGTGGAATTGGCAGACACACAGGACTTAAAATCCTGCGGTAGGTGACTACCGTGCCGGTTCAAGTCCGGCCCTCGGCACCATTTATTATTATAGTAGTATTTGCCGGTGTGGCGGAATTGGCAGACGCGCACGACTCAAAATCGTGTTCCTTCGGGAGTGTCGGTTCGACCCCGACCACCGGTATTGTAAAAGAACGTTGAAACGTTGATATAACGCACATTCAGACGATGACTCAAGCGGAGTACATCGTCTTTTTTATGTGTCACTGCGCACGATTTAGGCACTAAAAATCGTACGCAATCAATCGTACGCATAGGAGGCTTTATATGAGTAACGGTAGACGTTCTAATCATTTATCAACAAGCGATTTGGAAAGACTCAGAGGGTCGTTGCGTTCTGACTTCCTCGATTTCGATGACGCAGTGGAATTGTTTATTAAAGACGGTAAAATTCGTAACTTACGTGAACACACCATTAAATACTATTTAAACGAATTAACCACGTTTAAAAAGCTGTTAATCGAGCAGAAAATTACGACATATCCAGGCGAAATAACGCCCGATATTATTCGCGAAAATGTTATCCTATACTTACGCGATGTGAAACAGTTAAAAATCGTTAGTGTTAATACGAGGCTTCGCGCGATAAGGGCGTTCTTTAACTATCTGTATAAAGAGAATTACATACCGATGAACCCGATGAAAAACGTAAAACTCGTTCGTGATCGGAAAAACATTGTCGCTACATTTAGCGTGAAACAATTAAACGACATATTAAATCAACCGGACTTAAAAACGTTCACTGGCGTTAGAGATTACACGTTTATGTTGTTGTTAGTAGAGACGGGAATACGAGCGAATGAGTTGGCCGGTTTGACGATTACGGATATTCATTGGGACGAGTCGACCTTACTTATTCGCAACACTAAAGGATATAAACAACGAATGGTTCCGTTATCGGCGACTATGAAAGCGCAGTTAAAACTTTATTGCTCGATTAGAGGTACGGTAATAGAAAGTAACGGTCTTTTTCTAACGGTTGATAATACGCCTATTACAAAGCGTCAAGTTCAATCGAGAATAAGCCAATATGGTAAAGATGCGAAGGTAACGAACGTGAGGTGTAGCCCGCACACATTTCGCCATACCTTTGCGAAATTATGTGTAAAAAACGGTGCGGGTATTTTCGAACTACAGCAAATCCTCGGTCATACAACGATGGAAATGGTTAAGACTTACGTTAATTTATTTTCTGAGGACGTTAAGGACAAGCATCGGAATTTTTCGCCACTAAACAATTTGAAGAGGCGTGATTTTTAATGAGTTTAAAAGTGTGTGATAAAATGGAGATAAGAATTGTTTTATAAAATACTCTAAAGGGATGGTAAAATGGCGAGAAGTCAATTACTAACAGACATAGTTAATGGAAAAGAAAGCATTGAAAATATTCTTTTAAGACTTAAAGTTATACTGTCTGATCTCGATAACGAGCCAATCATGAACTGGGTTAACGGAGAACTACAAGGCTATAAAGGAAATATAACAGCTCCTATGTACAGAATACTTAAAGGACAACCTATTGGAACATACCTTGTCAATTATACAGCAAAATATTCTGAAGCACCTGTACCCCTGCATCACCTTTTATCAGGGGAGACAATAGATGAACTTGTTACGTTGAAAGTGACAGATAGTATTGCAGTAATCCAAGATATATTAAACGGTGAAAACCGAAATAATTACTCTAAAACTATCCCTACATCTCTGTGCCATAATATCTCTAGTGGCGAACTTCAAATTCTAGGAATGCGAATATCATTTGCTGCTAATCAACTAGGCGGAATAGTTTCTATGGTGAAATCTAAATTGGTTGATATAGTGATAGAATTAGAAAATCAAT
The DNA here is from genome assembly GCF_046557775.1 of Nanhaiella sioensis. NCBI lineage: Bacteria > Bacillati > Bacillota > Bacilli > Caryophanales > Bacillaceae > Nanhaiella > Nanhaiella sioensis. The sequence continues at coordinate 1,344,819 of NZ_JBKAEG010000001.1, read as the reverse complement.
ATAATGATTTGGATGCATTAGATATTAAATCACAGATAGAAGAAGATGATTCTAAAAAAGAACGAGTTGTCTACAATATTGAAAAGATAATCTACGAGGGATCGATCGAGATTGGGGATAAGAATAAGATTGGTAAAACTAGAATTGGGAATTTATTTGGTGGTGAGAAAAAATAAGTATTAAAATTGGACATAAAAACAAAATTAAACATTCAACTATAGGTCATCAATATAACTCATCTAATACAGAGAATAAAGAAGTCGGAAAAAGAAGTACATTCGCTCAAAGACATCCTGTTTTTGTTTCAATACTTGTGTCATTTTTAGTTGGATTTATTCTACTTTTTTCATTTTGGGAAAACGTAGTGAGTTGGTTAGAAAATTTTTTTACCTAAATGAAAGAAAAGCCTTAGAAAGATTTATTTCTAAGCTTTTTTATTTATCTACATACTCCAAAAATCGTCATAATCAACGTTATTATCAAACCTTCGTAAGAACCTTACTATTTTATTCGCAGTATTAAAAGTCGGCTTGTTGTCATCGCTCGAACACAATCGGCTAATCGTTCCTCGACTTAACTTCGTTCCTTTTTCAACTTCAATTTGCGCTATACCGTGGCGATCTAAATAGCGCCCTAGCTTCGATCTTTTCTTTCCTAAACCGAACCAACTCATACGATAACCTCCTATTAATAAATATATTTTGGCAACGCTTGTCTACCATTGTGACCAAAGTTTCAACTTTTTAAACGTTTGCACAAAAGATTGACATATTGGACAAACCGTCCTACATACGCTCTACCATACCGTTAAAATGTCCGAATGAATGTCGCTTACTCCGTCGAATCAACCGTCTTTTACTCCGTCGTTCCTACGGTCGTTTACACCGTCTACCTCCGACATTTATTCCGACATTTAAAGTCCCGTTATATCAACGATGAAACGCTGATATTACCGTCTTTTAACTCGAGACTATACTACGTATACACATACGGAAAGGTGGTGTCGCTATTGTTCGAATTAGTATCATCGATTGCTCTCGGAGCTGTCGCGCTAACATTCCGATATAAACACAACGGGGGCGGCAACGATAAAGCAAAAATCGAGCGTATTTTTGAGAACTGCGGTTTGACTGTCAAAGAAAACGGCGTCAAAAAGTCGATTCAACTATTGCACCGAACTCGTCACGATTGGGGCGTTGAGTATGCATATCGGATTCCCCTCGGACTATCATTCGCTGACTTTGAGCGTAAACGAGGTAATTTGCAAGACGGCTTAAATAATAAGCGATCGGTACTCGACGTTAATCTTGCCGACCTTAAAACGCTGCGCCCTAACCGGCAAATAATCGATCAAATACGCGAGCTAATTAACGCCAAGCAAAAGCAGCGCAAGGAAGTCGAGCTGTCTTATGACGGTGTACTCAAAATCAAGGTTTATAACGAGGCCCTTGCGGACTTTTATCGCTATGATAATTCAGTATTACAGCGCTGCAAAGGCTGGCAAATCCCTGTCGGCGTTACACGTGATTCATTCGTCAAGCATGACTTCGAAAAGATTCCGCATTTAGTGGTCGCAGGAACGACGCGCTATGGTAAATCGGTGTTTTTAAAAAACGTAACGACAACTCTAATCAGCCGAAAGTCTGCCGATGTTAAATTCACTTTGATCGATCTAAAGGGCGGGCTCACTTTTAATCGGTATAAAAATGCCAGGCAAGTCGTTACGGTAGCGAAAGACGTAGATGAGGCGTTGTTGACTTTGCGAGCAATACAGTCGGAAATGAATCTGCGAATGAGTGAGTTTTTGGCTGCGGGTTATGAGGACGTGAAGGAATCGAAGTTTAAGGAACGCCATTTCATCGTTATTGATGAAGCTGCGCAATTAGCTAGTAAAGGGGAAACGAATGCAGAAATCAAAAAGGCGAAGGTAGCTTAGGAATCAATAATCGCTGAAATAGCACGAATTGGGGGCGGGCTAGGTTATCGGATTATTTTCGCTACTCAATATCCGACTGCGGACACTTTGCCTCGCCAAGTGAAGCAAAACTGCGATGCGAAACTGTGCTTTAAACTTCAAACGGATGTTGCCAGCCACGTTGTTTTAGACGAAGCAGGGGCGGAAGAATTACCGTTAATCAAGGGGCGGGCAATTTACCTTACTGACCGAAAACAAATCGTTCAATCGCCGTTTATTTCAAACGATTACATTGACGAAGTTATACAGCCACATATCGTAATTAAGGCGCGGGAGGTGAAGGCGAGTGCAAACGCTAAAACGGCACCAGCGCGAGGAAGCCATACTCTTATCGTTGAAAAAACTCGATTATCTTAATCGGTCGCAGTTGCAAATACTGCATAACCTCGGCAGCGATCGCAATGCCTCACGAGTATTAAAGGGTATGGACGATTACTTGTCGTATTTTCGTGAAGGTGAAAACGTGTATTATCTCAATAAAGTCGGTCGCGAAGCGGTGGATTGCGATAAAGTCAGAAAACGAACGCTGCAAACTCAACATTACATTATGCGCAATTATCTCTATATCGCTCACGGTTGCCCGTCATCGTGGCAGAACGAAATGAGCCTCGAAGTAAAGGGCGTTGTGAAGGTAATAGCCGACGCCCTGTTCGTTAAAGATCGGCGCTACTATATTATTGAGGTCGATCATACGCAAAAGATGCTAGAAAACAAATCGAAGGTAGAGCGGTATAGGAAGCTGATCGAGGCGGGAGTGTTTGAGCGTAAGCCAGTTTTTCGGTGGATTACAACGACTGAATATCGCCGTAAAAAGTTAACGAAGCTATGCGAAGGATTTGACGCAATGGTGTTTACGATAAATGAATTTCAATAACGAAAAGGAGGCGGACGGATTGTTATTTGAACGCAAAGTGAAAACGGTGGGGTCGGTTAGCGAGTTTATCAGCGGAGAATGGCGACTGAAAGACGAGATAAAACGGTTCAATAAAAAAGCGAAAGCCCACGGAGTTAAAGTTGCGCTTATTACTATCGGAGGTGGACTGGCGATCAACTTTATGTCCGTGGGAGCTACGAATCTAGTTTATGCGGAAGGGCCTGTCGAATATGTTAAGGGTGCTGCGAAAGAGAAAATAGTTGCAGCGTTCATGCCGTTGGTCGATATGATACAAGCGCTAAGTTATCCGATTGCAATGGTAATGCTGACGAGTGGGGCGATATTATTTATGATTAATCGCAAAGATAAAGGTATCGACTTGATTCAGAACGCTTCGGTCGGGTATATTCTCGTTCAATTAATGCCGTTGTTAATGCGGTTGTTGGTCGGGATAGGTGATACGGTGGGATAATTTCGCTAGATGAACAACCCTATGAATTTCTTTGACCACATTGCAACAATCTACAAATCTTGTAGAAAAATAAGGAATATTGTAGTAATGTATTCTTGTAATGTTTAATTTTACTAAAATACTAACGAAACGTAGGAGGATTTATTGCATGAAATCAACGAAGAAATTTCTAGGGTTTTTGATTTTTTCTTTATTTGCATTAGTGTTGCCGTTAGTTGCGACTCCAAATGTAGCAAGTGCAGAGGTAGGGGATCAGTTTATTGATGCTCCTGAAGAAGGTTGGAAAAGGTATGATAATGTAAATGGTAACTTGACACTTGAAGGATCGTTTCAAATAGGTTCTAATTCGGGCCGATATATGGATACATTCTTTGGTTCATCTGAAATAGGGGATAAAGTTAAATTTGGCTTTAAGGGAACAAAGATTAGACTAATAGGTAATTTGTTTCAAGGTGAGCCTGGGTCTAGATTAATAAAAATTAAAATAGATGATCAAACTTATACATATTCTCAGTATATTCCGGATTTAAATGGATTTGAAAATAGTCAATATGTGATGTTTGAAAAACTGGATTTAGAAGATAAAAACCATTTGGTAGAAATCATCTTAGAGAATGAAAATACTGGCTTAAGTGTAGACGCTATAGATATAGATGAAGATGGTGAGTTATTACCTTTTGTAGAAGAGGGTTGGAAAAGGTATGATGATGTTAACTCAAATTTAACCCTTGAAGGATTTGTAGGTGGGTTTACAGATTTTATGTATTCTTACAATGAAACATTAACTAGTAGCCTAGAGAAGGGTTCTAAAATTAAGTTTAACTTTAAGGGATCAAAAATTAGACTGCGAAGTATAAAAACTGCAGCAACATCAAATTCAACAATCAAAATAGATGATCAAACTTATACATTTTCACAGCACAGTCGTTCTTGGTCATTTGAGACATTTTTTGAAAAGCTAGATTTGGAAAATAAAGAACATAGTGTTGAAATTACTTTAGAAGAAGATAATTATCTTTCTCTTGACGCAATCGACATAGACGAAGACGGAGAACTATTACCATACAACGAAAATATTGAACCTGAAGAACCTGGCGATACGAATACTTTTAACTTAGTAGCAACTCCTGGCGATTATGAAGTTATCCTTACGTGGGATGATATTAGAGGTGATGAATACGATTATTTTATAGTTAGTAGATCAACAACACCAGGAGGACCTTATGAACAAATCGATAACTATGTTCGTGATGTAACTTTTATTGATAGCGATGTGGAAAATGGAGTTACTTATTATTACGAAGTAGAGGCAATCATAAAGAGTAATATATTATTTATTACTTCCAACGAAGCATCAGCAACTCCTGAAGCTTCGCAAGTAGATGAAGGTGGCCATGCAATCCTAACAATCACATTGAATACAGGTTTGGTAAAAGAATACGATGTAACAATGACAACAGTTGAAGAGTTTATTAGTTGGTATGAGAATAGAGCTAATGGTGAAGGTTCAGCAACCTTTGCAATTGATACAACGGATGAAACAGGTGAATTTGTAAGAAGTACCGATTACATCATTTTTGATTCAGTGTTACTGTTTGAAGTCGACGAGTACTAAAATTCACGTAAGTTTCTACATTTATAGAAATATAATCTTGTAATGTTTAATTTTACTAACATAATAACAAAATGTAGGAGGATTTATTGCATGAAATCGACAAAGAAATTTCTAGGGTTTATGATTTTTTCTTTATTCGCATTAGTGGTGCCGTTAGTTGCGGCTCCAAATGTAGCAAGTGCAGAGGTAGGGGATCAGTTTGTTGATGCTCCTGAAGAAGGTTGGACTAGGTATGATGATCGATCGGATATTCTATCATTTGAGAATGAATGGACTTTCTTTACAGATGAGACCAATCTTTATTATTCTGACGATAGCTATGCTATTACAAAAATTGATGGTGCTAAAGTTAAGTTTAACTTTACAGGCTCAAATATTAGATTAATAGGGCCATTTAATTTTGGAGGAACACAAAATTCTACCATAAAGATTGATGATCAAATATATCCTCTATTACAACAACATGACTCAATTCCGAATGCTCATTTTCAAAGTGTATATTTTGAACAACTTGGATTAGATGATAAGGAACACTCTGTAGAAATAACTTATGCAGGTGACGGTACTCAATTTATTTTCGATGCGATCGACATAGCCCAAAACGGAGAACTTTTACCATATAATGAAAATATTGAACCCGAAGAACCTGGCGATACAAATACTTTTAACTTAGTAGCAACTCCTGAGGATTGGAAAATATCCCTTACATGGGATGAAGTAGAGGGAGCTAGTCAATATGCAGTTCTAAGGTCAACCACATCAGGGGGACCTTATGAAGAAGTTGGCAATATTTTTAATGATTCCACGGAGACGTATTATTTAGATAGTACAGTTGAATATGAAGAAACATATTATTATGTAATAAGAGCAACAGGACTAACTATTGAAGATGTTTTTTCTAATGAGGTATCTACTACGCCTGATGCTGTACGTGAGGGTCCTATTCTTGTAGCAACACCAGGAGATTCTGAAATTATTCTTACATGGGATGAAGTAGAGTTTGCTAATGGCTATGCTCTTTATAAATCAACAACACAAGGAGAGGGGTATGAACTAGTTTCTGTTGATAATCCCTCTGAAAACTTTTATACAGATATAAATGTTGATAATGGAGTAACTTACTATTATTATGTATCCGCGTATGGAAAGCATATAAATAATATACAATCAAACGAAGCATCAGCAACTCCTGAATCTTCACAGGTGGTTGAAGATGGTAGTGCAATCCTAACTATCACATTGGATACTGGTTTGGTAAAAGAATACGATGTAACAATGACAACAGTTGAAGAGTTTATTAGTTGGTACGAGAATAGAGCAAATGGTGAAGGTCCATCTACATTTGCGATCGATACAACGGATGAAACCGGTGAATTTGTAAGAAGTACCGATTACATCATTTTTGATTCAGTGTTAATGTTTGAAGTCGACGAGTACTAAAACTCTCGTAAGTAACTACAATTAAATATAAAATTCTTTTTATCCCGTCAGCCCTCCGTAGGGTTGGCGTTTTTTTGTACGTTATATATTCTCGTACAGTTGTCGCCGTTGTTCGATGTCGGGACGATGGTGGCGTGATTATATTCATTGTAATAAAATGGTGGTGAGGAGGGGGAAAATGGAAGAGAAAAAACACGACTACAAAGTAATATTAATCGGTCTATCTTTACTATTTTCAATAACAGGAATATTACTAGCTTATTATAGTAGTAATTTAGGAATGTCGGCTGCCGAATCGTGGCTTATCGGTAAGGGTTCATTTAACTCGGAAGAATATTATAATATTCAGCAAGGGTATATGAATTCAATATTGACTATCGGAGGAATATTATTAGGCGCGGGACTTGCGGGTCTATTATCGTTTGTTGTATTACAATATAAAAAATCTATGTGAAATCCGTCAACCCAACGAAAGGGTCGGCGGATTCTTTTATTTTATTTATAGAATTATATTCCTTGGATAATTAAAGTGTTGTTGATAAATATTACTAATGTATTCTCGGGGCGATTCAGCGTCCTTAAATCGAGAAGTCTTTCAAGTAGGAGAAAACACTCGATAAGGTATGCGCATTCGTGCATGAAACTCTACTCACAAAAACCGAGTAGACATCAACATAGTTAATCGTCGATGTGCAATAGCGCATAAAACATAGGAGATCTACGACAAAGGGAATCCTTTGGTATATCTTTACATCAATTAATATCAAGTTTTTATGAAAATGTACTTCACTAAATAAATATTGATTTGCTGGGTTTTGTTGGGGTTTCTATAGTTACTATATTGGATGTGAAGTTCCCTATCGGCGCGACTTGCCTTTTCACCGGTAACGTTTCTATAGTTTCTATATTGGATGTGAAGAGGTATAATTTTTCATGTATTAACATCTCTGTTATGTTTATATAGTTACTATGTATGGTGTGAAGTATTGAAGAGTTGCAAATATATGGTGAGCTACTAACGTTTATATAGTTACAATGTAAGATGTGAAGCGTTCTAACATAGGAGGGTCATCATTTGTAATGAGGTTTATATAGTTACAATGTATGATGTGAAATCATATAACGATACAAGTTATGATCCTGATGGACATCCGTTTATATAGTTACTATGTCTATGTAAGGTGTGAAGTGTAAATCAGTTTTCAAGTCAAAGCCAAGTATGAGTCTATGTAGTTACTATGTAAGATGTGAAGACAATATGATAACATCGTTCGATAAATTTCCATAACGTTTTCATACTTACTAAGGAGTGAAACATATAGGAACTAAAGTAATGCGTTATCAGATAATAAAACCAATGTGTTGCGATTGGAATACTTTCGGTTCTGTATTACGATCACTACAACGTGAAACTAGAGAGACTCTAAATAAGACTATTCAACTATGTTGGGAATATCAAGGGTTCAGTGCCGATTATAAAGCAATCCATAATGAGTATCCGAAAACAAAAGATATTTTGAATTACTCAAGTATGCATGGATTCGCATATGACAATCTTAAACATAAAGTACAGGTTATCAACAAAGGGAATTTCGCTCAAACTATAAAAAGAGGAACAGATAAATGGAAGTCCGATTTGAAGGAAATTCTGCGAGGAAATAAATCTATTCCTACATTCAAAAAAGATTGTCCTATCGATATTGTGAAAAGCTCGATAAAGGTAAGGAAAGAAGGAAATCAATATATCATCACTTTTTCTCTTATAGGAAATGAGTACAAAAAACAGTTAGATAGAAAAAATGGGTCATTCGAATTATTGGTGAAAGTTGCTGATAATTCACAAAAAACGATAATAAATCGTGTAATAGATGGAAGTTATAAATTAAGTGCATCTCAAATTGTATTTAAGAAAAATAAGTGGTATTTTATTTTAAGTTATCAGTTTGAAAAAATAGAAACTAGACTACCTAAAGATAATATCATGGGCGTTGATCTTGGTATTGTTAACCCCGTCTATATGGCATTTAACTCTTCCTTAGAACGTTATCATATGAAAGGCGGAGAAATAGAAAGGTTTAGGAATCAAGTAGAAAAACGCAAAAAAGAACTGCTTAATCAGGGTAAGTATTCCGGGGAAGGAAGAAAAGGTCACGGTAGAAAAACTCGTACTAAACCCGTTAATAATATTAATAATAAAATTGCAAGGTTTAGAGACACTTGTAATCATAAATATTCCAGGTATGTTGTTGATATGGCGAAAAAGCACCGTTGTGGCGTCATTCAAATGGAGGATTTATCGTTCGTTGATTCTGAAAGCATCTTTCTGAGAAATTGGTCGTACTACGATCTGCAAGAAAAAATCGAAAATAAGGCGGTAGAAGAAGGTATCGAAGTTGTATACATAAATCCCGATTATACTTCTCAGCGGTGTAGTAAGTGCGGAAAGATCGATAAACAAAATCGCCCAAATCAGAGCACATTCGAATGTCAATCGTGTAATTTCAAGACAAACGCAGATTTTAACGCTGCAAGAAATATATCAACGAAGAATATAGACGTTATTATAGCAAACGAATTAAAATCTTCATCTTAACGTTACGATGTCCGCCAACTCGGCGGATTTTTTTTCGTTCTTTATGTGATTTCGGCCGATCAACGTACCTATATAAATGAGTACTCGAAAAAAGTTTGAGTAAAAGTGCCCGAGATGGATTTCTCGCGGGTATTATTATACGAAGAGTTAACTCAAGTGGAATAAAATGGCTTTTTAGGGAGGTTGTAATGTGGGGGTAGATATTGAGAATGCGCAGTTATTGTTAGATTCAGGGTATTCCAAAAATAAAACAGCGAAGTTATTAGAAGTGCATCATATGACAATTTCACGTTTAGTTGAAAAGGGAGTTCTAGAAGTATATGAACCGAACTGTGAACAAAAAGACGATCAGCATCTATACCAAAACTTTGAATGGTTGTGGGAAGAAGATAAGCTAGAGGAAATGTGTTACAAAGCTTTCGATGATGATTATGTACTATTAAATGATTTGCTAGAAGATAATTTTTATTCGGTTGGTAAGTACGTAAAAGAAAAATATGGGACTATCTATAAATATCTTATTATTAAAGGCTTTTATAGGTTACGAGATTCAATTTATAAAAATTGTTCAAAATGCAATAAGTCTAAGAAAATAAAAGATTTTTCAAAAAGAAGATGGTCTTTACCGTTTGGTTTAGAGTCTCAATGTAAAGGTTGTGTACAAAAGAGATTTAAAAAATACTATAACGAGAATGAGGAATATCGAGAAAACTGTAAAGCGTCAGGTAGAAAATGGAGACAAGAAAATCAAGAGCGTTTTCGAGAATCTGTATATATTGCATACCACAAGAGGAGAGCGATAGAAAAAAAGTTACCAGCAGACTTTAATATAAATGATTATAGAGAGCTATACAAAGTATTTAAAGGTTGCGGACTAACTGGGAGTCAAGATTTGCACTTAGGCCATGTAATCCCCTTATCAACTGGAAGAGTTGGAACTTTAAAAGGGAACATGATGTTATTAAAATCAGAATTAAATCTATCTAAAAATAATCAAAACATTTTTGAGTGGTTCAAAACGAATAGGCAACGTTTTGAATTAACACAAGAAAAATTTGACGCTGTTATCGAGTACTTAGCGCAACAAAACGAAATGACACCGATAGAATATCGTAATTATGTTTATTGGTGCCATGATAATCCTCGTACTATAGAAGAGTTAAAGGAGCTGATTAACTGATGAACACTATATCAATTTCACACGCAACCAAAATCGGTCTACTGGCTGAACTAGGCTCCGAAAGATGGCAAACGCTATGCCTACTTGCTGCATACGCGAAGGAGGACGGAACAACTAGAGTCACGCAGGAACACATCGCCGACATTTTAAAAATGCGTCGTGAATCCGTTTGTAGGAGAATTAAAGCTTTATGCGACTTTCATTGGAAAGGTGAGCCGATCGTTTATAAAGAGAAGATGCGCCATATTCGTACAAGCCGGTTCGAACAATGCTATTACGCAATTAACCTGGAGGTGTTGACGTAAATAATGGCGGACAATAAGCTAATTTCCATCGAATCGCAGTCCGAGTATAACTTAACTTCCGGCAAATCCGAAACAAGAATTTTCGTCAAAATGTACGTCGATGCAGTCCGATCGGGGCTAATTGGCGATATGGGAACGAAGAACTGGACGACACTTTGCGTCATAGCTTCGTTTATGAATGAAAAAGGTGAGTGTTATCCGAAGCAGAGTTCGATTGCAAATGGACTCGGCGTTAGTAGACAGACAGCGAATAAGTATATTCAGAAATTGCTAGACTACCGATGGGAAGGGAGGCCGGTTGTAATAGCGAAAAAAGGAAGGGCGAAAGGAGGAACGTTTGACAACACAAGATATACAGTTTTACCGGTTAGTAGGCTTGAAATATCTAACCATGTAAACAACGACTGACAACGTAACGACTGACATAGCGATTGTTGACACTAAGAAGAACCAACGTATAACAAGAACGATTATTAAGAAGATAAAAGATAGCGCCAAGTTCGTTCGTACCTCACTACCTTGTCGCGGTGTCTATTAAACAAATATAAAATTAGCGCTAAAGTACTCAGCGATAAGAGGTACCTAAGAGAATAAAAGAAACGGAGGTAAGCGTATGAACTTATATATAGCGATAATTAACGGTTTAATAATTGCATTAGCTTTATCACTTGCGATAAGTATTACGATAATAGACGCATTAGCCGTATTAGTATTCGGTGTTATACACGCGTTATTACTAATAAAACTGCTTATTGTAGAACGGTGGCTCAAGCGCTCGAGTGGATTGTCGATCAACGAATACGCGAGAGTGGGGCTACTACTATAACGGAATTGCTCGGTGAAATCCAATTATTTCAGCGTGAGATTAGAGCGTTATTCACTGTTGAATGTAATTAGTCTCGGAGAGGTTAGAACGTTAAATAAGACGGTAATTATAAGGAAAGCGAGGGCAATACGGTGAGAGTTTTCGAAAAAGTAACGCTAATTACCGAAGAGTTGACGCAAGTAACTTGTAATTGCTGCGGCAAACAAACCGATGTTAAGCCAGGTGACGTGGGCGTGACGTGACGAAGGCTACAAGCTGACTATTGCGCATCAAATGACGAATGAGTGGACGGAAGTTAAGGCGCTATATGACGGGCATTCGATGGTGAAAATACAACATGGGAAACGGAGGGTAATAAAGTGAATTACGACTTCACAGGCGATTACAAATCGAAGTTTACGCAGTATGTTAACAAAATGTATGAGCAAGTAACGGCAGACAGATCGAAGCTCATAGAAGAAATTGACGAATTAATAGAGAGGAATATGTTACAGCGACAGGACAAACACCTGATAGCGTACAGTTAGAACGGTTAGGGACGTTGATTCTACGTGAGGAGCTGACGAACAAACATCCGGACAAGATGACGCGTGAGGAATATCCGATAATGAGTGACGAGCAGTTGGCACGCAGGCAGGTAAACACGTTAAAAATGGGAGGTTTCCGAAAGGTGAGGTCGCAATTGGAGCGCTATCTACTCATGGAACTGACGGGGAAAACTACCGGCTTCCAACGAGGGCAAAACGAACGAAAGATGAATATATTCATCAAGATAAAGCGAAGTCTAAGAAAGCGGAGATAAGGCGAAAATATAACGAGTTTACTAGAGTTCAGCATATCGTTAAGTATATAAGATAAAAGTTAAAGTAACCTATTCTAAACTATTATTAAAGTTATGATAGGTTACTTTAACTAATTTACACTGGAGTTTCTTCCTTTTTTTGGGTATAGGTAACGAACTGTTATAATCAGGTATTGCGCTCTTGATTTCTTCTGGAGGAAAATTTTTAGCAGAAGAAGCCATTTGTTTAGCTACTTGAGGGTTTCTGCGACACCAAATAATTGTTTTTGTAGTAAGTGAAGAAAACCATTTTCTTTTTGTAAGTATATCGAGTTGTGTTTTCAGTGCCTCAACTTCCTTCTGTAATCTAGCAATCTCTTCATCATAATCTTGAGTGGCATTATTTACTTTTTCTACTTTTTGTGACATTTCAAATAGGATTTGCTCTAGCTTTGTTTTGTATTCTGCTGCTTCTTCTTTTGTGAAGTATGTATCAAACTCGGTGCGCTCATTAAAAAACTTTTCTAATATTTTTTTCTGTGCATGAATATCACGTGAGTTTTGAGTTACTTGCCTTGCTATAGGTGTATCAAAAATTTCTTCAACTAAATAATGAACCCATTTTTTTATATTTATTAAAAGGTCAATATTTTGAATTTCAATAGATCCGGAGTTTTTGTAAAACGATGATGGACTGTACTTAACTGTTACATGAGTATTAGTACTAAGCTCAACAGAAAAATTATACTCACTTTCATAACTATATTGTAATATGAACTGATTGTTTTTTTCTATTGGTGTAAAATCTTCGGCATTTAACCTCCATTCGCTAGATTCCTCAATGATTTTAAAAATTTTATTTTTCATAGAACTGTTGAACATAAGAACCTCCTGTGAATTTTATCTATAATTTACATTATATTATAAAAATTTACAATAAATAAAAAAATGTATGATTTTATCCATTATTAACTCAATTAGTTATCTTTACTTAGTGAGGATGAAGAAATCTATTAGAATAAAAAAACCAAAAAGGAGGCGATCAACATGGCGCAAACAAAGCGCGAAGTTGGCGAGTTAACAGTAAAGTTAAACGTTGAGGTGTCGGATGCTATTATCGGTTTAAAGGCCATTAAACGTGAGGCGAGGAAAGCAATGCAGGTACTTCGGGAGTTGGAAACCAACGTGCCACCTCATATTAATAAATATGGAGAGCCTAGTTGTGATTAGAAGCGTGGTTTAAGGGCGGATCGTTAAATCGATGGGCTTTTTATATTGTATAAAACAGTACATATTCAAGTTTTTTATATGAGAATATTTACAATACCCTACTAATATGGTAAAAAAATAGAATCTAGTAAATATTTAAATATGGAGTGATAATATGACTCAAGAAATAATTAATTTCTTTTCAGTGAATGGATGGGGTATTGGACTGTTTATATTTATTATAGTTCTTACTTATATTATTGACACATTCAATACTACACATTTTGAATATCATTTAAAGTCTAATAGTGAGAAGGTCAAAATGCATGTTGCACCTATATTATTAATAACGTCTTTATTTTCTATAATACTTATAGCATTTGTGGCTTGGGATATAGGTGATGGTTCTGTTAAGACAATACTAAAGAAACTACCAATTAGCCAATTAGTCACTTACATTGTACTATTCACCTTCATACTATTTGTTTATATTGCCTCGGTTTATGCATTATTTATTTTTATAATTAACAAATATGTGATAATAAAGCCCATATTTTATTTGGTCAACTCAGAAGAAAGTGGTGATAGATGGAGGGTAATCAGAGCGGAAAAAGATAAAGTTGTATTAAGAAACAGTGTTGGAACTCAATATAGACTATTATTAAGAAGTTCCATACAGGATAATATTTTTGAAAAAAGATATGTTGCAAGCAGGGTAGCTAGACACAGCAATTGGAATAACTCTTGGAGACATAGAACTTCAAGGTTTGTCGATAGATGTAATTGGATTTTTTTTGTGTTTGCAGTTGTTTGCATAGTTTTAGTGCAATATTCAAAAATATATGTTGTTTTGGGTTTATGCTTAACGATAGTATTTTTAGTTTTAGTAGTTTTAAATATAAATAATAAAGTCTTACAAGAGGTATATAATAATCAAGAATTAATAGATCGGAATGGTGCAAGTAGTTATTCTACCACACAAACAGAAAATGAACTCCGATAGGAAGATAGACATTGCTATATGAAAATTATTCATATAGAATTATTTTCGTTTAAAAAGCACCCCGGAGCTACTTTTTATATTGCAACAACGGAGGTGTCAGCGATAACTAACATTCTAGTAATCGATCGTTCAACCGGCGAAGAAATCACCGCAAACTACGTCGTAACCAATCGTCGTCAAGCTGCGGCATATCGCAGGCGCAAAGAAGCCGAGCAATACGAAATGACTGACGTAGGCAAACGTTGGGTCGCAAGTTATCACGACCCGATTCGAAATATAATAAAAGATTTATCGTTAATTGAGGCGGGAGCAATCGTTAAGTTGCTGCCGTTTTTGCGTTTTAAGGGCGAGGGCAAATTAGCGTTGAAGCAAACTGAGATCCAGCGAATATTTAAGCGAGGCAAGGACGCCACTCGAGATATATTAGATCGGTTACACTCGCTGAGCGTTATTTCGATTCAAAAGGAAGGACGCTCGAACGTGTTTTACATTAGCGCTAACTTTCATACGATTGGCGACGTTCGGGAGGGCGAGCGATTTACGAAGTTGTACCAGGTGAAAACTAGCGAAATAGTTGACGGGCTGGACTTAAGTACGACCGGCTTATTGTATAAGGCACTGCCATTCTTTCATTATTCCGAGTATTATTTATGCGCCAATCCCAACGAAGAGAATCCGGAAGTGATCGAGCATTTAAACCGTGAACAGTTGGCGGAAGCTATCGGGCATGATGCTGATACGGTGACAGAAGCGATCAAGAAGTTACGGAGCAATCGAGCAATACTGACGACTAAAAGCGGTCGGACCATACGCTATTTAATTCACCCCGACTTAATGTTCCGTCAAAAAGTCGAGACAGATTGGACGAAATCAGTGCGTAAAATGTTTGCGCAACATAGAGTTCGATAAAAACATGCGGTGAAAACCCGTCATATTAAAAGTGAGTCAAACCGTTGGGGGAGTAAGGGGGAGTTCGATTTTAGGAGGTTTTCTTCTCTTTATCTTGTTACAAACGTAGAAGTTCATGGGCTCTTTTGAGCCCGCGCCTCATTCCGTTTCACTTCATTCGTCGCTATCCCCTTTATCGCTGGGTATTAAATTATCGGCGAGAAAAGGTATTAATGAACAGTGACGACTTGAGCGAAGCGAAAGGCGGCACAATGGTTTTGACTTTACTAAATCGGTATATAATCGCAAAGTATTGCGGAAAGGAGGGTGTTAGTAATGGCGAAAAGATTACACGAAAGACAACTCGCTGCTATTGCGTTATTAGTAATTCCACAACGAGGCGGACTAACTTACGAACAAATTGCAGAAAAAGTAGGCGTAACTGATCGGACGATAAGAGAATGGCGTAACAATGACGCTTTTAACGAGGAATTAAAGAAGCAAGTTATGCGCAACAGTGTTGAACACTTACCGGATATAATGTGGTCAGTACCGAAACATATTATTGATGACGGTAACGCTGCGATGTTTAGGACGTTCATGCAAAGCCTTGGCTTATTAACGGAAGAAGTAGAGGTCGAATCTAAGGGCGGTAATAAGGGAGTTAGTGTGTCGGATATGAAAGCGAAGATCGAACGGTTTAAGCAATCGGAAGATGATACGTAAGGGAATTTATAATAAGAAGTGATTAGGTTCGGGGATTCCGTTCTTTTCCGAAGAAGGTGAATTACGTCCAATCATGGTTATAAATATCGGCATAAAATACCGTATTAAACTGTGATTATGGAGGTAAAACAATGAGTCAATATAAGAAGGTAACAACGTGTTGCGGGAGTACTATCAAGGAAGGAAAAACGTGTGATTGTCCGTGTCAATTAATTATCGCCCTTTTCAACTTACTTTATCGTGTAGACGCAGGAGTTACGCGGGTGCTTTATAACGGTAGACCGGTCGGGTTACATGGGGCTGTAGATTACGAGGACGGAGGAACAGCAACTGTAAAATTCACTGCAAACGGAATTGAACAAACGATAATAGTTGATTCAGCTAATGATAACGTAATGTATTCATTTGAAAATGTAACGAAAATAGAAGTGACATGTGTTGGGGATACGTGTGTAGGCAGTGTTGGTGTAAACGGAATGACAGAACCATGTAGATAAATCATCTGCACGGCGAACCCGACGCGCGGTACCTCGAACACTTTCGCCTTAAAACGGAAGGTTACCGTATGCACTATTTTAGCGTAATAAAGCACAGGCAACACGCTAGAAAGACCGTCATATCAACGATGTATAAAGTAGTGTATATCTGATAAGTTTACATGCGTTAGGAACGCTGTCATATCAACGCATGTGATCGTATGTTGGTTCCTATAGTTGCTATTATGTAAACTAGAAACGAATGACGTATACAGCGATATGCAGAAATCGGAGTGTGGTCGCAAGGGGAAAACGGCTTACCCCCAAGCGCCACCATCCAAAAGCCCTTATCAGACGGAAAAACAATGCGGATTCAAAAAATCACTTTGCCTTTAACTCGCATACAATGTAAGAAACGAATTTAAGGAGGCCGTACAATGGTACTGGCTTACGTAGTAAATAGAATTGACACAGTGTCGGTGATCGACACGAAAACACACTCGGTCAGTTCTACAATATCTGTTGGAGATCAACTAAATAATATAGCAATCACGCCCAACGGTAAATTAGCTTATGTTCTGAAAGGCGATATTGATTTTATGGGCACTGTATCTGTAATAGATATCAAAACACATTCAGTTATTGCTACAATACCGATAAATAACAATGGTAACGCCCAAAATTCAATCGTTTTTACTCCCGATGGAAAATTAGCATATGTCACGAACCTTGGATCAGGTAACGTATCAGTTATCGACACTAAGACACACTCGGTCATTGCTACTGTTGCTGTTGAAATAGGGGCACGAAGTATTGTTATTTCACCTGACGGGAAACTAGCTTATGTTGCTTTCAGCGGGGGTGAGGGTGGTGTGTCAGTCATTGATACAAAGACTCACAATGTGATTGCTACTGTTCCTGTTGGAGATTTTCCTACGCTTCTAGCTATTGTACCTGGTGAGAAACTAGTCTATGTTTCAAATAGTTCTTCAGGAAATATGTCCGTCATAGATACGAATACTCACTCGGTAGTTGCTACTGTGACTGTTGGGGTGGGACCAGGCGAGATCGTATTTACACCAAATGGGAAAACGGCATATTTAATAAACGGAAACCAAAACGGTGTTGGTTTCGTATCGGTAATCGATGTTAAAACGCATTCTGTAATCGCTACAATTCCGGTTGGTAACGTGAACGACAGACCAAATGATATTGCTATCACACCAGAAGGGAAATTAGTGTATGTAACTACTATATTCGGAGACACAGTGACAGTTATTGATACGAAAACGCAATCAACTATTGCGACAGTTCAAGTAGGAGATACCCCAAGAGGTGTCACGTTCACACCCGACGGAAAACTCGCCTACGTAGTAAATAATGGCGATGCAACCGTATCCGTAATTGACGTAAAAACCCATTCCGTTATCGGAACCGTTACCGTCGGTACTAATCCGGTCGCTATCGCATTTACAGAGAACTAATATAACGCTAATTTATATATTCAATAACCTCGCCATCAACGGCGGGCTTTTTGGCGTGCACTAAAACGGAAAGGAGGACGATTTATTGGCGTGGGAAAATGGCGAATGGATTGGTTACGACGATAGACAGCACAAAATTGAAGAAATAAACGAAATTATTACGTTAATTGACGCTGAATATACCTCAGCCGAAGATATGCCGGTCGAAATTGCGCAAGACTACTTTGAATTAATCGAAAAGCTCGAACGCTATAACAGAATTCATCGCGGCGAACGTGACTTGCTCTACTTTGAGTATGAATATTTCGGGGAGGACTTGAACCCGGAAAACTCCGGTAACTGGATTCCGAGCTACGTTTTCGACTCGGAAAGCAAACCACCGAGCAACGTATTAGGAAACACCCCATCGTTTCACCGTGAAATTTGTGTGCTAATGGACGAAGTATCATACGTCAAGCACAGTTATATAAATAAGGTGAAGGGGTGGCGTTACCTATGAAACCACTAATAATAATTGACGCAGGGCACGGCGGCAAAGACCCCGGCGGTTGTTCGAATCAACACTGGATCGAAAAAGACCTCGAATTAAAAATATCGCTTTATCAATATGACGATTTAAGGCGCTAGGCGTGCCGGTTGATTTGACGTGAGATAGTGACGTGTATTTGTCGCCAAGCGAGCGAACATCGATCGTTAAGTCCAGCGGTGCTAAATACTGTATATCGAATCATATTAACGCAGGCGGAAGGTATATCGAATGGTGAACGGTTAGGAGAGGCGTGTACGAGGGCGCAAGTGGTGACGATGTTGTATCGGGCGTTAGCGAATAATAAATAGGTAAGCGGGGAATACTACGGCAGACAGTCTGTAAAACCCTCCGGAAAAAAGCCCCGTTCGAATGAGCGGGGTTAATTCGGTGTGAATGCGATAGCCCTCGGATCCGTACCGACAGGAACGGTTGCAATTATCGAATGAGTTTTTACGTCAATTACCGATACAGTGCCATCAGCCTGATTTCCAGCGTAAGCTAATTTATTATCGGGTGTAAATTCTAAGAAACTGTTAAATTGGATATTACCTACTCGTATCGTAGCAATTACCGAATGAGTTTTTGTATCAATAGCCGTCACTGTATCGACTATTTCAGAATTAACATAAACGAGTTTCCCATCATTGGTTATTACCACATCAGAGGGATTGCCCCCAATATTTAAAGTAGAGATTACACTATGTGTTTTTACATCTATGACAGTAACGGTACCACTCATTTTATTCGTGACATAAGCAATTTTCCCATCCGGTGAAAATGCTATTCTATGGGCTTGAATTCCTACAGAAATCGTAGCGATAACAGAGTGTGTCTTTACATCAATAACTGAAACTGTAGAAGGGCGATCACTAGTAGAATTAATTACATAAGCTAATTTACCATTAGGAGTAAATTTGAAATTTTGCGCATCTATTATATTTGCATTGTCTACCTGAATAGTAGAAATCATTAAGTGCGTTTTTGTATCGATGACGGAAACAATGTTACCTGCACCGTTCCTCACATAAGCAAGTTTCCCATCAGGGGTAAACGCTACAAAAAATGGAAAATCTATCTGAACGGTAGCAATTACACTATGCGTTTTCACATCGATGACAGAAATAATATCATCACCACTATTCACATAAGCGAATTTTCCGTCAGGTGTGAAGTCTACGAAATTTGGTTGATTTCCAACCTGAACAGTAGCAATCACGCTATGTGTTTTTACATCGATGACAGAAACTGTGTTATCACCGAAACCAAAATTCGCAACATAAGCCAGTACCATCGTACCGACCTCCTTTTATTCGTTTATAACAGTGTATGCGGTGATTTTCGTTAAGAGAATTACAAAACCCCGTTCGAAAAGAGCGGGGTTAATTTGGTGTAAATGCGATGGAAGCCGGTCTAGTTCCTACGTCAACAGTTGCGATTACTGAATGCGTTTTTACGTCAATTACTGATACAGTTCCATTGCTTGAGTTTCCAACGTAAGCAAATTTACCATCTGGTGTAAATTCGACAAAACTGAAAGATTGGCTATTGCCTACTTGAATTGTAGCGATAACTGAGTGGGTTTTTATGTCAATAGCCGTCACTACATCGCCACTAAGAGTATCAACATACGCAAATTTACCATCTGGTGTAATTGCGATGTTGGCTGGTCTGTCGCTCGGATTACCAACCGGAATCGTAGCAATAACCGAGTGAGTTTTTACGTCGATTGCAGATATAGAACCAGTACCGCCTGAATTTGAATTTACAACATAAGCGAGTTTGCCATTAGGTGTAAACTTGACTCCTAATGGTAGATTCCCAACTGGAATCGTAGCGGTAACGGAGTGAGTTTTTGTGTCTATGACTGAACAAGAATCGCCGGTGACATTTGTCACATAAGCTAACTTTCCATCCGGTGAAATCGCAAATCTATTCGGCAGGCTTCCCACTGGAATCGTAGCGATAACTGAGTGAGTTTTCACGTCTATAGCGGAAACACTATTGCTGTTACTTGCTCCGTTTACTACATAGGCAAGTTTTCCGTCTGGTGTGAAGGCCACAGAGTTTGGAGCCGAGCCGACTTGAACGGTAGCAATAATCGAATGAGTTTTGGTATCTATGACTGTTACAAGTCTTTCTGTAAAGCCTTCTATACTTGTGTTTACGACATAAGCAAGTTTTCCATCCGGTGTGAAAGCGACCATTGACGGTCCATTAGCTACATTAATAGTTGCAATAACCGAGTGAGTTTTTGAATCAATTACCGTAACGGAATTATTAATAGGAATTTGATTATTTGTAACATAAGCAAGTTTCCCGTCGGGTGTAATTGCTATGTTGTTTGGACTAGCACCTGGGCTAGTTACAGGAATAGTAGCAATAACGGAATGGGTTTTAGTATTGATAACAGAAACACTTCTACTACTATTATTTACTATATAAGCCAACACCATTTATAACACTGACCTCCTTTGAATTGTCTGTCTGTTTTAATGTAAGCGGTGATTTTCGTTGTGAGTATAGAAAAAGCCCCGTTCGTAATGAGCGGGGCAATGCTAGTTCAGATCAGGCAAAGCGTAAATGCCGAAATTACTTTGCTTGATAAAATGTATGTGCGTAGGCTTGCCGTTGTTAGTAATTTACAGTTGTAAATTTATTCGCGTTAAAAGCGAGACTTCCTCAACGCTCGCATAAAGCTCATCCCACATCGCAACTACCCCCAGTTTATGTCTATTTCTTCGGCGTTTACTTCTTGTAAATGTGCGTTGTAGTATTTCCGAATCTTATATAATTCGTCGGCTGCCTTGTTGCTGGATAGATTAAGAGGTGCTGTAAACCGTAGTAATGAATCGTTATGATAATAATAAAAATCGTAATAATGATTCGGAAACGACTTTTTAATTTTTACCATTCCTTCGTTAACTGTGAACGTTAACTCATCATTTTCACCTAAACAGCGGAGAGTTTCTTTCGCTTCCAACTTCGTAAATATCATTTTTAATTCTTCGTATATGCCGTAGTCACTCACTGGGAGTTAGCCTCCTCTCGTTGTCTTAGCGATTCCTTTACAAACCAAATATACCAATAATCTATCATTTTTTACAGTTTACGACAATAAGTCAACTAAACTCCCTCCCGTAAACCACACTCGCCGTCTTTTTTCCGTGCTCAATCACGTCCTTAATCGCATTCTTCGCCCACTGTTTCGCCAAATCATCCGTACCACCGGCTTTAAAATGGAAGTCCGCGATTAATTATGGATTTATAACGCAAATGATATAAGCGTCATTTAGATAGGGGTCGGCTCCGTTTTTTACAATTCGATAGTTTAGTAAATTATTACGCATATATAATAGGAAGGAACTCGTCATATCTCGTCTCATAATTGCTCTTACAACAAAACGTGTAAATTCCCTTTCGCCTTTTTGCATGTGTACAACCTCCGTTAATTTTATTGATATATTAATTCTGAATATTTCGCTAATAACCTTGTGACGAATCGAACAGCTGAATAACAAACAAATGTTCTGTTATAATATCGTTATGGAGGCGATTAATGATGGCGATAAAAGACCGAGGAATCATAAAATGGGCGCCAGCATTTCAGACGCCCGAACAAGGAAAATTTAAGCGCGAGGCTGAACGGGCGTATTACCACGTTGAAAGACCGACAGTTGACGAATATATGTTAACCGAATGGGAAGAACGAATTTGTTTAGCGATGGAGTATCATTATACCGTTAAGTTCAAGACGTAGCATGACGGTGTTATTTCGACAGTAATTGGAGAAGTACATTTTATCGATGATAAGGCGAGGCAGTACGTTGTTGAAACGAGTACGGGATTTAAGCGAGTTAAATTTAGCGAAGTGGTGGGCGTTGAAGTGGACGTATATGACGAGTGAGATTGCGCCCTTATTGCAGGGCGTATTCTGTATGGATAAAAATGGGCGAAAATAAATCGTAACTTTTTTCGAATAAACTATTGCAAAATTCGACATATCCTGTTAAGATTATATTCGTCCCAGTTAATGAGTCGTACGCAACGGACATTCAACGATTGACTCATCGTAGTCACAACGGACTTTTAAACGGTATTTGACCTTAATGGACTCAAAATCGTGTTCCTTCGGGAGTGTCGGTTCGACCCCGACCACCGGTATTACAACTTCATATGCGGGTGTAGTTTAGTGGTAAAACCTCAGCCTTCCAAGCTGATGTCGTGAGTTCGATTCTCATCACCCGCTCCATACATACTAATCACAACGCAGTGTTTCGTTCAAAGAAAACGAAGCATTGCGTTTTTATTTTACAATAAGTTAGTATGGTGGTATTAGATTTGTTTACTGTGTATGAACTGTTTTTAAACATAAAGGAAATTATATATATAACAATGGGGAAGGAGGTATTATTAATGAATATCCAAGCTTTAAAGGATGAAATAATTAATTATGCACATTCCATAGGAATAGACAAAATTGGTTTTGCAAGCTCCAACGTGTTTTCCCAATTAAAAGAACGATTACAAGAACAACAAATGCTTGGATACCGATCAGGATTTGAAGAGAGTGACATTGAAAAAAGGACGAATCCAAGAATATTATTACCAGAAGCAAATTCAATAATATCCATTGCGCTAGCGTACCCTTCAAAAATGACAAATGCACCTCGAAGTACGAAAGATGAACGTAGAGGAATTTTTTGTAGAGCTTCATGGGGCAAAGATTACCACCATATTTTAAGGGAGCGTTTGTTAAAGCTAGAAAACTTTATTAAAGAAAGGGTACCTAATGTAGAGTGTAAGTCTATGGTAGATACAGGAGAATTATCTGACCGTGCAGTAGCTGAGCGAGCAGGAATTGGCTGGAGTGGGAAGAACTGTGCAGTTATTACACCAGAGTTTGGTTCATTTGTATATCTAGGTGAATTAATAACAAATATTCCATTTGAACCTGATCAACCAATAGAAGAACGTTGTGGATCTTGTAATAAGTGCGTAGAAGCATGTCCGACCGGAGCATTAGTTCAAGGTGGCCAGTTGGATTCATCAAAATGTATTGCCTTCTTAACCCAAACAAAGGGGTTTTTAGCTGATGAGTATCGCATGAAAATTGGTAATCGTCTATATGGATGTGATACATGTCAAATGGTTTGTCCAGAAAATAAAGGAAAGGACTCTCACTTTCATTTAGAAATGGAACCAGACCCAGAAATAGCAAAGCCACTATTAAAGCCCTTATTACAAATAAGTAACAGAGAGTTTAGAGAAAAATTCGGCCATGTATCTGGATCTTGGAGAGGGAAAAAACCAATTCAGAGAAATGCTATCATTGCGCTAGCACATTTTAAGGATGAATCTGCAATTCCGGATTTATTAAAGCTAGTTACTGATGATCCACGTCCTGTAATACGTGGGACTGCAGTATGGGCATTAGGAAAAATTGCAAAACATGATATTTTGTCACAACTTAATAAAACTAAAGAACAAGAGAATGATCCAGATGTTTTAAATGAATACGAAAAATTATTCTGTTCACTTTCATAGTAATACAGTTACTTACTTTTTTGTTATCTGGCTAATAATTTATACTTCACCACATATGGTAGTAATGAAGGCTTATAGGTGGTGATTATTTGAAACAGAGCATTCATTTTTTAGTGAAAGATAGGATTGATTGCTATGTAAATAAAAGTAGCACGAATTTCAATGTTCTTAGTGAAAAAGAACAACAAGCTCTCAAGAGAAAACAAGCTCTTTGTAATAAGCGATCAGTAGAAGTGTTAAAATGTAATGTCAAAGGAAAAGTACTTGGGAAGAAACAAATTGCTGGCAGTACGAGTATTAATTATGTCTTACACTATAGAAGTTTAATGAAACAGGGAGATTTTTTTTACATTGAAGAGATTTGTGAACATAGAATTGCTTCCTTTCTGTTAAATGATCTTATTAATGATTGTGAAGACAATAATTTTGTAAGTATGCAAGAACATGTACCTTTGGATAGGAATCAATCTGAAGCAACTAGGAAGTCGTTTAAGTATGATCGACTTGAAGCTGTTAAATATGCTGAGAATTGGTGGAACAGCTATAATGTAAAATACAAAACATTTGAAGTAGATTGTACAAATTTTGTATCACAATGTTTGCATGCAGGTGGTGCTCCTTTAGTTGGATATCCTAATCGTTCAAATGGGTGGTGGATGGCGGGGAATAGTTGGAGCTATAGTTGGTCTGTAGCACATTCATTAAGGTGGTATTTATCCGGTTCAAATGCAGGTTTACGTGCAGTTGAAGTTGAATCTGCAAAGGCTTTATCACAAGGAGATATTATATGCTACGATTTTGAGGGTGATGGAAAATTCGATCATACGACGATAGTAGTTGCAAAAGACAAAGAAAGTTATCCTTTGGTCAATGCACATACGGAGAATAGTAGAATGAGATACTGGTCATATGAGGACTCTACTGCTTATACCCCTAACATTAAATATAAATTTTTTCATATTGTTGACGACAGCTGATTTAACAAAAATTTGATATAATAATATAGAATTTTATGTTTGAGGTGAGATAATTTTGGGAATACATGTTGTACTATATCAACCAGAAATACCAGCTAATACAGGAAATATTGCTCGCACATGTGCTGCAACTGATACGACATTACATTTAATCCGCCCATTAGGGTTTTCAACTGATGATAAGATGCTTCGTCGGGCAGGACTAGACTATTGGCAATTTGTAAATATTCATTATTACGACTCATTACAAGAAATTTTTGATAAGCATGAGAATGGACACTTTTATTTTATTACAAAATTCGGTAAAAAGGCACATACAGACTTTGACTATAGTGGTCAAGGTACTGATCATTTTTTCGTATTTGGTCGTGAAACGAATGGTTTGCCAGATGACTTAATTAAAAACAACATGGACTATTGTTTACGTTTACCGATGAATGATAATGTGCGTTCTTTAAACTTATCAAATACAGCAGCAATTCTTGTGTATGAAGCATTACG
Source organism: Nanhaiella sioensis (assembly GCF_046557775.1). NCBI lineage: Bacteria > Bacillati > Bacillota > Bacilli > Caryophanales > Bacillaceae > Nanhaiella > Nanhaiella sioensis. The sequence continues at coordinate 1,319,421 of NZ_JBKAEG010000001.1, read as the reverse complement.
TCAGCAAAAATATCCAGGATTGTCGTAACAAATAAAAAATGACCTTCACAGCTATGTTGTGGAGGTCATTTTTTAATTGGCTACTATTACGAACAAAGACTTTAGTGCGTAAACATATAACATTCGATCGTATCTTTTCTAAAATACCTAGCTGTTCCAGTTAATTGAAAGCAGTAACTAAGTTTACGAAAAGAGCCTTTTAATTAAACTTGAAAAGTATTATAAAATGTTCTTTCAAAAAAATTAATTTTTAGCACCTGGTTTATCGTCGTACCCCGATGTAAATATTGCTGATAAAAAAGCAACCATGACAAGTAAAATTAGAACTAAACGCATTGGTATATCCTCCTTCAGTACTATAAATGTGCCTATAAACTTACGATATTTTTATTATAACTTATCAGACAAGAAGTGTGAATGAAAAGTATGATTAATCAGTCCAATTTATAAAATGCTTTATAGAGGACTTCTTACTGATATATTAGCCTAATTATCGTTAATTAATCATGCTATAGGTTATCCTCGCATACAGTATATTAATCATGGTACATGAAATTTTGAGGAGGTCCTTTATGGATATTTTAAAGAAAATTGAAACGTACAGAGAGGAAGAACAGCGGCTAAAATGGGAAGGTACCTTCGCGGATTATTTAGATATTTTAAAAGAAAAACCATATGTAGCACAATCTGCTCACTCTAGAGTGTACAATATGATTAAAGATGCAGGAATAGAAGATGTAAATGGAAGTAAACATTATAGATTTTTTAGTCATAAACTATTCGGTTTAGAAGAAGCATTGGAGAGACTAGTAGAAGAGTATTTTCATCCTTCAGCAAAACGTCTAGATGTCCGTAAACGTATATTATTATTAATGGGTCCTGTAAGTGGAGGCAAATCAACACTAGTAACCATTTTGAAAAGAGGGCTTGAAGCATATTCACATACTGACCGAGGGGCAATATATGCAATTAAAGGGTGCCCGATGCATGAAGACCCGTTACACCTGATTCCGCATCATCTTAGAGAAGATTTTTTTGATGAATATGGAATTAGAGTCGAAGGGAACTTATCACCCCTTAATATGATGAGATTGGAAGAAGAATACGGTGGGCAAATTGAAAATGTATTAGTGGAACGAATATTCTTTTCTGAAGATAAGCGTACTGGTATTGGAACATTTAGTCCTTCTGATCCGAAATCACAAGATATAGCTGATTTAACTGGAAGTATTGATTTTTCAACAATAGCTGAATTTGGCTCAGAATCAGATCCTCGCGCATATAGGTTTGATGGAGAGTTAAATAAAGCAAACAGAGGAATGATGGAGTTTCAAGAGATGCTGAAGTGTGATGAGAAATTTTTATGGCATTTATTATCTCTTACACAAGAAGGAAACTTCAAGGCTGGTCGCTTTGCACTAATAAGTGCAGATGAATTAATTGTTGCACATACAAACGAAACTGAATATAGGTCATTTATTTCTAATAAGAAAAATGAAGCCTTACATTCTCGTATTATTGTTATGCCTGTACCATACAATTTAAAGGTTTCTGAGGAAGAACATATTTATACAAAAATGATTAGAGAAAGTGATGTTGCTAACGTTCATATTGCACCACATACTTTACGTGTAGCTGCCATGTTTACAATCTTAACAAGGCTTAAGGACCCGAAAAAAAATGATATTGATTTAGTTAAAAAAATGCGGTTGTATGATGGAGAATCAGTGGAAGGCTTTAACCCTATTGACGTGGAAGAATTGAAGAAAGAGTATCCAGATGAAGGAATGAGTGGGATTGATCCGAGGTATGTAATCAATCGAATATCATCAACAATTATTAGAAAAGAAGTGCCAGCTATTAATGCATTGGATGTTCTTAGGTCCTTAAAAGAAGGTTTAGATCAGCATCCATCGATATCAAGCGAAGAACGTGAGAAGTTTTTAAATTATATCTCTATTGCTCGGAAAGAATATGACGAAATAGCCAAAAAAGAAGTACAAAAAGCCTTTGTTTACTCATATGAGGAATCAGCTAAGACGCTGATGGATAATTATTTAGATAATGTTGAAGCATATTGTAATAAAAATAAACTTCGAGACCCATTAACGGGTGAAGAAATGAATCCGGATGAAAAGCTAATGCGTTCAATTGAAGAGCAAATTGGTATTTCAGAAAATGCAAAAAAAGCGTTTAGAGAAGAAATTCTCATTCGAATTTCTGCCTATGCTCGTAAGGGGAAAAGATTTGAGTATAAATCTCATGAACGTTTACGTGAAGCTATACAGAAGAAATTATTTGCAGACTTAAAAGATGTAGTTAAAATAACAACATCAACGAAAACACCAGATGAACTACAATTGAAGAAGATTAACGAAGTTGTTGCAAGGTTAGTTGATGAACATGGCTATAATTCTACATCAGCAAATGAATTACTGCGATATGTTGGCAGCTTGTTAAATAGATAATTGACCAAAATAAAACGTAAAATTCAATTGAATTTTACGTTTTATTATGAATAAAAAATCCATGCGTTTAGGTAGACAATAGTATTCACAAAGAGGAAAAAATGATATGAAGAGAAAAAAATATGAATATCGCATAGTAAGGGGAACTTGAAGGTATGTAAGCCTAAGTGCAGTTTCGTCAGGGAGATGACAAACTGTACTTAGGGTGTATGAAATCAGAAATGTTCTTGACATAAATTTTGACATGTTTTTAGGAAGGTGGCTTACCAATCCATCTTCTTATCTAAATTATAGTAAATAATAAGTTAATATGTACATGTAAAATTGGTGGATGAAAACACAATCATTTCCTTATAAAGTATATTTTCCTAGTACTGCTCCAGAAACATTTTATCTAACCTGGTCATAAATATTAATAGCATAACTGAATTACTACTTGTTTACTTATGATTTTGAATGGATCAATATCACCACTGACTATCATAAATTTACTGGATATTATATATTGAACTTCTTTATAACAAAGTCAAGGTGAAAGCAAGTTTACTAACAAGAGTCCGCTAGAAATTCCTTTCAAACAAAAATAATGAGAAACGTAGTTAACGATTATCTCCATAGTAGAAATGATATGGTTAGACCTTAAGGATGGTTAGATAACCGTTATTTATGAATGATACAAATACATAAATGAAAATGACATAGCAGTATTGTAATAACATCTTAACCTAGCGACCTGGCTGCTTGTTTAAAGCTAGATGTAGTGGGTTAGCGCCCTAATCAATAAATCAGATGAAATTGATTGTATTTAAGGTTATATGATCGAGTTCGTAGTCTGCTTAATAATTGAAGTAATTGTAATGGATTCATTGCTGGATGTTTTGCGGTGGATTTTGCTACTGGATAATCATAAAAAGGTGAGAGGGGGTTTACCCTACCACTCTCTATTTTAAACATGGAATGATCTACTCTATACGTACGAAATAATTATCAAACCTTTTGAAGTTAATAATTGTACACTTGCTTTGATAATTTCTTACCTGTTTGAAGCAGAAACTTGACCCTTTCTAAGCACCAGTCTATTGTTAACTTAGAACTTTTTCCATAGGAGTTTAGGTCTGCAATTATTTTAGAATCTATGATGCAAACAGGAACATAGTCACTTTTATTAACGAGTTCCTTTATTATTGAATGGTTAGAAGTAGCTACATAATGAAATTCTTTTTTGTGTTCTAAAAGCCAATGATCTTGAGTTGTGTCACAAACTAAAATAGCACGTACGACACCCTCGATAAATTCTATTTCTTCAACTAACTGTCTTATCTTTACCCCTTCTTTCTTGTATCTACACACCAATGGAAAATTATACATAACTAATAGGTATTTAGTCTTGGAATTAAATAAAATGTCATAAAATGTTCAAAAATTAGTAAGTATAAGTTTCTAGTTATTTTGATTATCTTTGAAAATTTGACAAATAATTTTATAAATAACAAAATTATTATTAAAAATATTATTATGAAATAAAAAATTAATTTTGTGAACAGATATACACTTCAATTGTCTTCTGTTTTATCAATGCTGTTTTCGTCATACTGAAATATAAGCCCGTAATACAACTAGCGTTCGTGGCATCTTTTCATGTTGTTAAAATGACGGATAATACATATGTTGCCACCATGGGTTAATTAATCTCCCATTTTATCAAATTACTGTCCAAATAAAAAAACTTTAAGATTTGAGTGTCTAGACCCAAATCTTAAAGTTATTACATCATTTTATCATTTCACCTTTTTATTTACGCAGACAAACTTTGATCATGCGCAAGCTTTTTTGTACCAAATAAAAATGTACTTAATGCAAGCATTGAGAAAATCACAAAGTAAATGAGTAAAACTGAAGTATTTGACCACATGAAGCCAGTATCATTAAGTGAAATAATTGCCTTAAATCCAGCATTTGTATATGTTAATGGGAGGAATTCGCTCAAGTTTCGTAAATTCTCTGGTAACATATCAATAGGTAGGTTAGCGCCAGTTATCGATAACTGAAGAACGATAAATACAAAGGCTAAGAAACGTCCAACATTTCCAGCAAGAGATACAAGGAAGAAGATAATCGTCATGAATGTTAAACTAACGGAGATAGTAAATAGTATGAATGAGACAACGTTTGCTACATTAAGCTGTAAGAATAGTATCGTAACGACGGAAACTAATAATCCCTGGACTACTGAAAATAATGTCAACGTCATAAATTTACTAGCAAACAAGCTTATAGCTGAAGTTGATAGCTCTGGTTCAGATGGCTTTTTAAAGTCTATAATGAAAGACATCATTAAGATACCTACAAAAAGCGCAAGAGAAATGATATATGGAGCAGTAGAATCACGATAGTATTCGAAACCGCTTACTTTCTCTTCAACAAGTTGGACAGGTGATGAAAACATTGCAATATTTTTATCCGAAGCATTGATGCTAGTCGTTTGTTGAGCACCTTCCTCAAGCCCTAACGCTAGCTCCATGCTGCCCTCTTCAATCTGGCCTGCACCCGCATCTAATTGTAATACACCATTTGTTAAATCTCCCCAACCTGATTGTACGCTTTGATTACCTTCATTAAGTAGTTGCATATTACTATTTATGATAGTTGTACCTTCTGTTAGTGTTTTCCATCCAGTATTTACATCATTGTTGCCTATCCTAACCATTGAAGCCCCACTATGGATAGAAGATAAGTTATTTATTATTGAGTTCCAAGATGAACTTACAATAGCTGTTCCATCAGCAATTTGTTTAGCTCCTGTATCTAATTCTAAAACACCATTATTTACAGCTTCTTGACCAATGATTAATTCACCAAGACCTGCCTCTAATTGTTTTACACTTGGTGCAGCTTCGTCTAGTCCTTGAGCAACTAGATCAGCTCCAGGCTTCAGCTTAGTTTGGGTGTCATTCATCAATTGATTAACGCCTGCTGATATTCCGTTACTTAGTGCTAGTATAGTGGTGAAGTTTTCATCAGAATTAAGATTATGAGTTGCATTGTAAGCTTCTAGGAGAGTAAGTAGAGTTTGCATATTTTCTGCTAAATCATTAGTTCCTGTAATAATACCATTAATACCATTAGCGACTTCTTGACTTCCTGGTGCAAGTAGTTCCATACCACTATTTAAACTCACACTTCCATTATATGCATCATTTAATCCTTGGAGGATTTGAGGAGTATATTCTGCAAGTTCTTGACTACCATTTGCTAACTTTTCTCCACCCTCAGCTAATACATCGATCTGTCCGGAGCCTTGTTGAATTGTAGTTAGTAATAATCCAATTGCGGCTTCAAGGTCCTTTGATCCACTAGCTAATTCCTCAATACTTCCTTGTTTTGAAATTAATGATGTTAACAATTCTTGCGTACCTGCTTCAAGTTCTTGTGAACCAGCAGCTAGTGCATTAATTTCTGGAGCCTTTTGTTGTAGAGCTGATAGTATTGACCCTGTTCCTTCACGTAATTCTATTGAACCAGAGTATAATTGATCTGAGCCTTCTGCAGCAGATTCAAAACCACTTGAAATTTCACCAAGCTGCGCAAAAAGACTTTGTGTATAAATTTCGGTTATTTTATTTCCGAGTTGCTCCCGGATTTTTTCTGTAGCTCCACTTGTTACTTGTGCAGCTGTAAAGTTCAAGCCTTCATTTTGGTAATAACGGAGTTCAGGTATCTTAGGGCTCTCAGTTAGTACTGTTGTAATTTTTTGAGAGAAATCTTCAGGAATTTCGATAACCATGTAATAATCTTGATTTGTTAGGCCTTGTTGGGCTGATTCTTCATTTACAAAGTGAAAGCCCAATGTCATGCTTTGCTTCATATCAGCGACTAATTCTTCACCAATATTAATAAGCTCATCACCTGACATGGCACCTTTGTCCTTATTGACGACAGCAACAGGTAAATTTGACATATAATCATATGGTCCCCAAGTAGATGAAAGTAGGATGGCTACGTAAACAATAGGAACGAGAAGTACAAGGATGACAGATAATAACATCCCCTTTTTACTAGTTAACTTTCCAAGGTCAGTTACCAGTAATTTAAATGCATTCATTTAATCCCCCCAAAATATAAATGTATATATATAAAAAGAAACTGGATGTTTATTAATAACTGAATATTCAATCAGTTTCTAATGATTCATATATTCTTTGGATAAACTCATTAATCCTGCTAAATTATACAAGTTTAAATATTTTTTCTTCTCCTTTTACATTCAGTAATTATAAGCATGCAAGCTAAATTAACGTTATGCTCTTATTTCCTTCAAACACGATTTGCAGGACTTGTCTAATTTTAATAGATATGTACCTATTTAGCTGAAATATTTGTCAATAATTCATCCTTACTGCATATGATAGAGTAACCAACCTTTATAATGAGAAAAAAAGCACTATGATACGTTATGCAGGCAATGCCAATTTTGTGAATGGATTTTTCAGATTGCTAAAAAATTAAATAGGGGGATTAACAATGTCAGCAAAAAATGTGCAATCGTTTGTGGTTTCACGTGAAGATTGGTCCCTCCATCGTAAAGGACATGATGACCAGCAAAGGCATCAAGAAAAAGTACAAGAAGCAATTCGGAACAATTTGCCAGATTTAATAACAGAAGAAAGTATTGTCATGTCAAATGGACGGGAAGTAATAAAAATCCCAATTCGTTCATTAGATGAATATAAAATTCGATACAATTATGATAAGAATAAACATACTGGTCAAGGAGATGGAGAGAGTAAAATTGGTGATGTAATTGCACGTGATGGTACACCTTCCAAAAAAGGTGCAGGTAAAGGACAGGGGGCTGGTGATCAGCCGGGAGAGGATTATTACGAAGCAGAAGTTTCTTTAATGGAATTAGAGCAAGCGTTATTTAAAGAGTTAGAGCTTCCTAACTTAAAGCAAAAAGATCAAGATGAAATCGTTATTGATAAAATAGAATTTAATGACATAAGACGGACGGGTCTAACTGGAAATATTGATAAAAGAAGAACGATGCTTTCTGCCTATAAAAGAAATGCAATGCAAGGTAATCCAAGTTTTCATCCTATATATCGAGAAGATATAAAATATAAAACATGGAATGAAGTTATAAAACATGAATCAAAAGCGGTTGTCATTGCGATGATGGATACGAGCGGAAGTATGGGAATTTGGGAAAAGTATATGGCTCGTAGCTTTTTCTTCTGGATGACTCGTTTCTTGAGGACTAAATATGAAACAGTTGAATTAGTATTCATTGCCCACCATACAGAAGCAAAAGTTGTTTCTGAAGAGGATTTCTTTTCGAAAGGAGAAAGTGGAGGAACAATTTGTTCTTCAGTTTATCGTAAAGCACTTGAAGTAATTGATAATAAATATAACCCGGCTCTATACAACATTTATCCATTTCATTTTTCAGATGGAGATAATCTTACTTCCGATAACGCCAGATGTGTTAAGCACGTGAAAGAGCTTATGGAGATATCAAACATTTTCGGGTATGGTGAGGTGAATCAGTATAACCGTCACTCCACATTAATGTCAGCTTATAAAAATATAAAAGATGAAAAGTTCAGGTACTATATTTTAAAGCAAAAAGCTGATGTATTCCATGCGATGAAAAGTTTTTTTAGAAAAGAAGAGGAAAAGTTGTATGCATAAGTGTAAGAAGTCAGCTGTGAGGCTGGCTTTTTATATGGGGTTTAATACAGAAAGAACATGATTAATGCATGTGCTTTATTGTTTGTAGAGGCAGTGACCTATAACGAGAAAATTCAAAGCTGTATTTTACGAAGGCTGTTTTCTCATTAATTGTTGCTTTTCGTAATTAGAGCTAAATACGATACTAACTAACGTTCAGGGCATCTTTTCTTCTGTACAACGAAGAATAACATATAAAATCATAGCAACAAAGTTTATGAAAAAAAAACCATTTATGAAAAAGTGGGTGACTAACTGGTAACGTGGACATAAGAAAAGGAAAAAACAAATAGAGAGTGTTTTTTTTGTTTTCAAAAAAATGGACATTGATTGTACCATTAATTCATTATAATATTACAAAATAAGTACGTTGTAACCATTTTGTAATCCATTTTTGTAAAAGTTTTAATAAAATATAGCCATCATAAGAATCACAAAATAATTGGAGGCTACACTTCATGATAAAAATCAAAATTGCTATTATTTTTACAATGTCATTATTTGGTGGGAAATTAGTACATCATGAAGATGATATTACAATAAATGATAAAAAGGTTCAATTATTTCAAGTATCTGATTCAATAGATTACAGCAAATTATATGAGAACCCGACATCTGATTCAATAGATTACAGCAATACAAATGAGAACCCCATATTAAGTGAAGAAAGTTTTATTAAAAAGATGAAGGAACAGATGGCAAAGTTTAAAGCTTTTAATAAGATAAGTATATATGAATTATTAAATACTAGAATTAAAGATTCAGGTTGGACTTTTGTAAGTGATGATTATAATCTAATTCTGTTCGAAGGTAATGATCTTGATAAACAATATGTAATATACTTCGATATTAAAGAAGAATTTATAGATATGTATGTAGATGGGGAACAGAAAACGAGAGAAGAATTTGATGAATGGATAAATAAACTAGTATATAGAGATTATGAGATAAATGATAATGATATGCAAAAATTAGATAAACAGATGAAGGAGCAAATGAAACAATTTAAAACTGAAAATGAAGAGAGTGTATATAATATATTAAATTATACATTCGAAAATGAAACTTGGTCCTTTGAAAGTGACGATAATAATATGATGCTCTTTCTAGGGGAACAGAATGATAAGCAATATGTAATATTCTTTAACTATAAGAAGGAATCAATATATATGACTGTAGATGGTATGGAGAAAACGAGAGAAGAATTTGATGAATGGGTCAATAAATTAGATGATAATTTGAAGACGCAAATGGCAAAGTTTAAAGCACCAAATAACGAGAGTATATATGATTTGTTAAATGGTACATTTGAAAACCTAGAGTGGTTCTTTGGAAATAATGGTAGTAATGTAATGTTCTTTGAAGGGGACCAGCAATATGTAATATATTTTTTCTATAATGATAACTCTATAGATATGTATATAAATGGGGAAAAGGAAACGGAAGAAGAGTTTGATAGATGGGTAAATAAATTAATTCAATAATTGTTGTTATAAGATAATATTTTATACGATTCATTATCTTCTTATCTCCGATAACCAGAAATTTTTTAGAGTAACAAACGACTGTGAGTTGCTGGAGAAGTGTTAAATAAAAGGTTTATAAATCTTATGTAAGTTGATATTACAATAGGGGTAATAAAACTTAATAGAATTGATGAAAAAGAGCATGTCAGGATAGCCAATGACATGCTCTTATACTTATAAATGATAAAGCATTTAGAAATATCTAGTACACTTTGAGATTGTACAGCACTTGCAATAACGAGTATTAAAAAATTGCACACCTTTTTTGAAAAATTGGGACATAGATGGACAAGCAAGTACTTTCAAATGTTGCAGCATCGGTAGTTCCGTGTATCACAAATTGAGAACCGGTACAAATGACAATCGATTGGTGGGTGATTACGGACTGTGTTGTTTGGGGAAATCAAAGCCCCTTTGATTAAATACTCTATAACTCATAAAACGTTGCTTTTAATATTTGATTTTTTCCCTAAACTTAAAACTAGTATAACGCCTATAGGGTTTAAGGGTTTCAAAGTACCTCGCCTCCTTTGAGATAAAATTTGTTGCAACCATTCATATATTCACCTTTCTTTTTAATCGCAATAATCTTGTAGATTATTGTACACTTATAAAATTGTGTTTATGTTAAAAGTGATTTAAAATTATAAATATATGAAATATTAATAGAAAGTAGGGAATGTAAATGACAAAGAAAAGACAGCTGTTATTTCACTCCGTATTTATTCCTACCTTTGTATTAGTTTTTGTGGTAGTAAGTAATCTATTAGGATGATACTTGTAGTTAATATAGAGGCTGCCACGCATAGCTTGGTAGCCTTTTGTATTGTTGATTAATAACTGTAGTACTTCTCTAATAACTATTAAAATATTCTATCCTATATATCAGTGACTCAAATGTAAGTGAAAAAAGCAATAAAGTGTAGGAAAAGAGCCTTAAAAAAGAAACTAACTGTGGTTAATACATAGTTTTGGGGGAAATAATTATGAAAAAAATGATACTGAGTTTAATAGTAGGAACGATTGTACTGTTCTTTGTATTTATCTTGATGACGGTTTCAGTCGGTACAAAAGTTGAAATTGAAGAAAACTCAAGTGTAGATTATTCTACTTTGGAATAGTCTATGAATCTGACTTATTATTTATTTGAGGTGACTAAGCGCTAAAACGAGTGATCTTAAAACTTGTGATTTAGCTTTTGGTGGTATTACATATAAGACAGGAAAGTTGAAGGGAAAGCACTAGTTGAAATGGTGCTAGGAATAAACACTAGGATTCTTTTTGGTGAAATTGCACATATATTTATCATTAATCGTTAATATTCTAGAGTATATCTCTTTTAATTCTTCAATTGGTTACTACATAATGACATAAGTTATCGATGTGTTATGTCCATGGGCATACTAAAGTAGTGGAATGAGCGAAAGAAAAGGTATTTCAAACAATGAAACACTGCGCGAAAGTTTAAAAAAACACGGATGATCATGTATACAGATACATCAAAATATAATCATCACATCATGACATCACTTTCATTAAAAAACAGCCCTGCAAAGTATATGGGGCTGTTAATTTTTTTGTACATTTATAATACTCTCAAATTTTAATTTATGAACATTTTCTAAATTATCTATCACCATTATATGTTTATTGAGTTTATCTACAAAATAGATGTGCCCCACACAAGGTCTAGAAAGTCCATTTTTAGTATACGTTATAGTTACTTCCGATTTAAATTCTAAAGCTTCTAGAATTTTACTTTTTATATCTTGTATTTCATCCTTATTTTGTAACTTGCTATAATCATCCCACTCATCTTTGAGCAACTTGATTTCTTCAGGTTGCATATAGGAAGGAGCCCCTTTCACCTTTTCACGACCTTTCAATAAAATCACCCCTATTATTATATTATATAAGAAAATACGTTCTGTTGTTAAATAAAAAGGTATAAAATTTTTGAGTCAAATTCACGCAAAATAGTGTGTTTTTTAGTAAATACATATGATAAGTTAAAGTTAGACGTTTTGAAGATGGAAGAGAATAACCAGTCAAGAAATATGTGATGTATTGATCCCATAAGTGAAGGTTGCTAAACATACAGGTTTCTCTCTTGGAACTGCATACAAAAAACATAATGAAAAAAGGTTAGAAGAATTGATTGGCTATTATATTTAAGGAGGGTGAGCAATGGCTCGAATCGGAATTTATGGGTCTTCGTATGACCCAGTGACCAATGTACACTTATGGACTGCAAGTACGGTTGCACACCGTTGTAAATTAGATTATGTAGTTTTCTTACCTTGTTCTAATAAACGAAAAGATAAGCGAATGAATATTAGTGATGAGCATCGCAAAGAAATGGTTAAAATGGCAATTGAAAACAATCCTATATTTATTTTCGATGATTATGAAATGAATCAAGATGCATGGAAAATTGATACCTATACGACGATGAAACATTTTGAGAACAAATATCCGGGTGATGAATTATTCTTCATCATGGGAGCGGATTTATTGGTTGATATAGGGGATGGAAAATGGTCTAACGGTGATAAATTGGTGTCAGAATTTAATTTCATTATAATGGCTCGTGATGGTATTGATATGTTAGCTACTATTGGAAAGTCAGGTATATTAAGAAATAATGATGACGGCAACACATTCCATTTAATTGATAAAGGTCTAGCTATGGAAATCAGTTCAACCTATATTCGTGATGAATTAAGTATGGGGGGAGAGCCGAGGTATCTGATGCCAGAAAATTGTTATCAGTATATTAAAAAACATAAGCTATATATGAAAAGAATAGGATAGCGAAGGCTACCCAGTGACAATAATTTCGTTATTAGGAAAATTTACTATTTATAGTCATCATCCCATTGTGGATAATGGTAAGACTTGTGCAACAAATGAATCCATTTCCAGTAGGAAATTTACAACTAATAAGTTGGTGGAATCCAAAAATCGTTAGGGTGAATCTTATATAAAAGTTGTCCTTAAGGCTATAACTTCTAGAGAACTAAAAGACATGGGGATTTAGGGAGAAATATAAAAATCCTCAGAATGAGGTAACAGGCGAATTCAGGCTATGAAAAAAGCTGTTCGAGTATAGTATACTTAGCAGGTATAATGAAAAGAGTTCTTTCAACAGGGATGCTTTATTCGTGAAAGTTTGTCCTTCGGATTATTTCTGGGGATGCAGGAAAAATGAATAAATAAAAACATGTTAAATAAATAGTTAATAAAAATTAGGGAGGAAGTTCTCGATGCACAAATATCAAAATGAAATTATAAAAGAAATGATGGTTCAACCAATTATTAATCCACAAGAAGAAATTCGAACAAGTGTAGATTTTATCAAGAACTACCTAAAGAAACATCCTTTTATTGATTCTTTAGTTTTAGGGTTATCAGGTGGTCAGGATTCTACTTTGACTGGTAAATTAGCTCAAATTGCCGTAAATGAGTTAAATGAAGAATGTGGTGATAGCAAGTATTCCTTTATTGCTGTTAGACTTCCTTATGGTGTTCAGAAGGATGAGGATGATTGTCAGATGGCAATTGAATTTATTCAACCAACAAAGGTATTTACAGTTAATATCAAGCCATCGGTAGATGCTAGTGTAGAGTCTTTAAAAGAAGCGGGGGTTGAAATCTCTGATTTCTTAAAAGGGAATGAAAAGGCAAGAGAGAGAATGAAAGTTCAGTATAGTATTGCTGGTACTCACAATGGTGTTGTTTTAGGTACAGACCATAGTGCAGAAGCTGTGACAGGGTTTTATACTAAGCATGGCGATGGGGCATGTGATTTAGTTCCAATCTTCCGCTTAAATAAAAGACAAGGTAAAATGCTTTTGAAAAATTTAGGTTGTCCAGAAAGATTGTACTTAAAAGCACCTACTGCTGATTTGGAAGATGGGAAACCTCAATTGCCAGATGAAATAGCTCTTGGTGTCACATATGATGAAATTGATGATTTCTTAGAGGGAAAAAAAGTATCGGAAGACGCATCGAAAAAAATTACATCCCATTGGTTAAAAACAAAACATAAACGCAATGCGCCTATTAGTGTTTTTGATGATTTTTGGAAATAACAGACAGCACGTATAAAGAAGCGGGTATAACAATTGTTATATCCTTTTTTTATTTCTTTAGTTATACCGTTGGTTTCAAGTGAACTTAGCTTCTTATTTATTTGATTGGCTCTGTAAATGATCATGACTAATTTAAGCCTGTAACAACACATTTTTTCTCTTTAATCTAAAAAGAATTTCTTTTGTATGTTGCAGTAAAAGTTGAAAAGGTCAAACTATTTGTAAGTACAGTAACCTAGCATTTAGATATATATGGAGGGGAATAGTGAGCATTTAACATATTTGCAAGACAGTAAAAAAAATAATGAGGCATTTTTTGAGTTGATCTTTTTACCATAAAAATGTTTGCGTGAATTTTGTTGTTATAGTTCTTAAACTAAAAGGTAATGATGTCGTTTTACAAAGTATTCATCGTTTTATAGAAGAAAAGATGCAGCAAATCTAGTTATACACTTTTTTATTTGTATGATAAACAACAATCTATGCGAAAACAGCTTTGAAAAATAAATCAGATGTTTTCGAAGCAATACAAAAAGTCACCTAAAGATCTAATACATCAATAACTGTCAGATGGTTTTGTTAAAATTATGAATAGTTTGGTAGAATGATATCAATTAGGAGGGAAATTATGGAGAAATGGAAAACGTTAAAATCAGAGTACATACATAAAAGTCCATTCGGTAATATCAGAAGAGATCATTGTGAGCTTCCAAATGGCATAGAAATAGAAGATTATTATGTAAATGAATACACAGATTGGGTGAATGCGATAGTCATTACAAAAGAAAACGAGCTTGTACTAGTTGAACAATATCGTCATGGTGGTAACGATTTTTTTGTAGAAGTTCCTGCTGGAAGAAGAGAGGGAAATGAAACACACGAGCAAGGGTTAATAAGAGAGGTTAAGGAGGAAACAGGTTACACTTCTTTAAGAGAACCCATTTTATTAGGTGAATTTATGGTTAATCCGGGAACACAAAACAATAAAGTGAAAATCTATCTATTATTGGAAGCATTTAAAGGGGATAAGCAAGATTTAGATGATACCGAAGAGATAAAAGTTCGATTAGTAGATTTCGATAGTTTTGGGAATCAAATATTATCAAATAGCATAAACACGCAGATATTTACAGTCACTTCATATTTTTTGGCACAACAATTTCTTGTAGAAAATCAGAATACAAAATAATGGTCAGTTATGTAAAATATAACTTATTTAAAATAGCGTTTTGTAGTAAAAAAGGGCATGTAGATTAAAAAAAGAAACTCCCTAAAACCATCATTTAAAAGATGCGTTAATTTTATAAAATCATCGAAGGAACTATATTAATTGGTAAGTTGTTAGTGAAGTATAGGCATTCACGGAGTGTATGTTTTTCCTATGAATAGTTGTTTTGTATTCATAAAAAGCTAATTTATTTCAGTAGAAATTGTAAGAATGTTTACCAAAAAGGGTCTGCAAAAGTAAGAATAGCGGGAGGTAGTTACTGTGTTAATTAAGCCCAAAAAATTACAAGCGGGAGATCGTGTTGCTACAGTAAGTCCTTCTTGGGGAGGAGCAGGCGACCCTGACCTTAGATGGCGTTATGAACAGGGCGTAAAGAGGTTAGAAGAGGTTTTTGGTCTTGTGGTTGTACCGATGCCATATAGCTTAAAAGGATCAGAGTATACTTATCATAATCCAGAAGCTCGTGCTATGGACCTAATGATGGCTTTTAAAGATAAAAGTATAAGAGGGATTTTTGCAAATATTGGTGGAGAAGATAGTATTCGCTTACTTCCATATATCGATTTTGATGTTATACGAGAAAATCCAAAGGTTTTTATAGGATATTCAGATGTGACTGTTTCTCACTTTTTTTGTTATAAAGCGGGTATTACGTCATTTTACGGTCCAGCAATTTTAACTGATTTTGCTGAAAACGTTGAAATGAACCCATATACAATTGAAATGGTAAACAGAACGCTATTTTCAAATGAGATTATTGGTGAAATTCAACCCGCCAATGAATGGACGAGTGAGCGTTTAGAATGGACAATTTCAAACAAATATCAACGACGTAGTATGAAACAGAATAATGGCTATGAGATACTTCAAGGTTCAGACATTAGACAGGGACATTTAATTGGAGGATGTATGGAAGTGTTGGAGTTTGTAAAAGGCACATCACTGTGGCCAAAGATGAAATATTGGGAGAATAGTATTCTTTTCTTTGAAACATCTGAAGAGCATCCAGAACCAAATTATATTAAGTATTGGTTGAGAAATTATGCAGCACAAGGGATTTTACAAAAAACAAGGGGTATCATTTTCGGTAAACCTAAAGATGAGAAATATTATGAAGAATATAAACATGAAATATTAAAGGTAATGAAAGAATACCATCTAGAAGACTTGCCGATTCTCTATAATTTAAGTTTTGGTCATACGGAGCCGAAGTTTATTTTGCCATACGGTGTGTTAGCAGAAATTGATTGTAAACAAGGCAAATTCTCAATTCTTGAAAGCGGAGTGGAATAGATCGGGCGTACTGAATTAAGTGAGACAAATTGATTCATTAATAACTTATAGGGGGATATATAATGAGATTGTATTTTGATATTTTTGAAAATGACCAGCCTGCTATTCTTTCCTAAGTTGAGGGATGAATAGTTAAGTAAATTGTCATGCCTCATCATAGGGGAAATATTTTTTTCAAATTTCCTATGTAAAGATGGAGGTATTTATAAATATGAAACAAAACTTACTTGGAGCGACATGTTTATCTTTAGCCGCAAGTATTTGGGGTGGGATGTATGTTGTAAGTAAATATGTTTTAGAATTTGTTCCACCATTCACCTTAATGTGGTTGCGATATATGATTGCCTTTGCTTTTTTAGTTGCAATTTTAAAAACATGTAGAGTGAAAAAGAGAAATGAAGTAATAATTAAGAAAAGGGATTGGTTATTACTAGCCTGGATTGGTTTTATAGGATATTTTGTATCTATTGCTTTTCAATTTATTGGTACAAAATTAGCTGATGCACATACAGGAGCACTAATTACTTCAGTTACACCTGCCTTTACTATCATCTTTGCAAAGTTTGTATTAAAAGAGAGGTTAACAATTGTAAAAGTTATGGCACTGCTTCTGGCAACCTGTGGAGTTGTTGTGGTTATTGGAATAGATATCACTTTCGATACCTATCTACTTGGTGTCATAATTCTAGTAGGAGCTGCAATTACATGGGCAGTACTTTCAGTTTATGTGAAAATTGCATCTCAACACTATTCAACATTGTTTATTACAACTTACTCCATACTATGTGCATTTATATTTACAACACCCGTCATGCTATGGGAACTTCAAGTATATGACGTATATGTTCAAAGCAGTTTAATCATTTTGGGTATTACGTACCTTGGGTTAGTTTCAACAGCAGGAGCTTTTTTTCTTTGGAACAAAGGTATGGAAATCATGGATGCTGGGGTCGGTTCATTATTTTTCTTATTTCAACCAATAGTAGGTTCTTTATTAGGGTGGGTTTTATTAAGTGAAGAACTAAATATTAGTTTCTTTATTGGAGGAATCTTAATTTTAACCGGAGTTGTAGTAGGAAATTTTCAAAAGAGAAAATAACTATTAAATATTGCAGGGAGTTTTTTCTTTCTGCAATAGTATTTACGCTATAACACCGGTACAATTTTGTTATATTGTCAAAAAATCGCTGACGCATTTCTGTAATGAAAAGCGTCTTTTTTGTTACCTTTAATTGCATGCATTATTGTACGCGCCAGGAATCATATCTAACCTCATTTGTAAGTATATAATAGCGACCTCTATGTAAATGGTGACTGTTTATAAAAGTGTTGAATAATTTTTTTTCCCACCTCATGTAATGATTCATAGGCGTATTCTAACAAAGTAAAAAAAGTGATTTTTCAAAAAAATATGATAATATAAGTTTAATTTATATGATAAGAGGTGAGTTTAGTTGAGTAGAGTTGATCAGAGTACAAAGTTATATATATAAGAAAATTGCTGTTATTGGGAGAAACTGCACTTTCCGTAAACAGACTGAGAGGGAAGTCATTTTCTATTTTAATTAGATTATCAATGTAAATTTGAAATTCTAAATGAATTTTTGAGGGTTATATTAGAGGAATTTCATAATTCCATTAGAAGGTAATATACTTATGTGTTATTAGTCTCATATAAAATTCATAAAAATGTTATTGATGTAAAAGTAATAAAAAGTGACAAGGTTTGTCGTTGTAATAATAGTTTTAAAACAAGGAGAATGTGCAATGAATCCATCGATATTGGCATATACAAAGATTTTCTTAGCTATGGCAATTGTGGGAAGCTCAGTGGTTTTTGGAAAACTTATTATTTCAAGTTTTCCAGTTTTTTTAGCATCGGAATTACGATTTATTGTTGCAACAATCATTCTGGTTCCATTTTTATTGCTACAAGAAAAACAATTTCCATCTATTAGATTAAAAGACTTATTCATTCTATTTCTTCAAGCATTTACAGGAGTATTTTTGTTTAATATTTTTATGCTATACGGTTTAAAATATACGACTGCAATTGAAGCAGGGATCATAACAAGCACTCTCCCAGCAGTGATAGGCTTAGTATCTTTTTTATTCTTAAAAGAAAGACTGTCAAGAACAAAAGGGTTGGGGATTATTTTTGCAGTATTAGGAGTATTGTTGATTAATCTTATAGATGGGGAATTAGGTACCGTCAATTCTTTATTAGGAAACCTTTTAATATTTGGAGCAGTATTGGGTGAAACATTGTTTATTACAATGGGGAAATCTGTATCTAATAGGTTCACACCCCTTACAATATCAACGTTGATGAGTATTTTTGGTCTTATTATGTTTTTACCATTTGCAATTTATGAAGCTAAAGAATTTGACTTTTCAAGTGTTGGTATAATGGATTGGATGAATATTTTATATTTTGGAATCGTTGTAACTGTACTTGCTTTTCTCTTAATGTATCAAGGTTTATCAACAGTTCCTGCAAGCTCAGCTGGAGTTTTAACAAGTGTAATTCCATTCAGTTCTGTAATCCTTTCCTTTCTAATTTTAAAAGAAGAGCTTTTAGTGTCACATTTGTTTGGGATGTTGTTTGTTTTAATTGCTATTTTCTTTATTTCAAAGGACTCATCCGGTGAGAAATTTGAAACAAAGTCTTCTATTTCTCAATCAAGATAAACTTCGTTTCTCTGAAATGAAGACTTTACTTGAACGTCACTTATGGACTCCATGTTTTCTTTTATCATCAATCTTTTTCACAGGATGTTTTCACATTGATTGATAATTTTCCTCTTAAGACATAAGTATATATCGCGTTCATGACTTTTTTATCATTAGATAAAGTTTTTATAAGGTTTAGTTGATCTTTTATTCATGACGAGGGGAAATAGACTCTTCTCGTTTGGTCCATCAACAATCCATGGCTATATATAGATCATGGTGCTTAACTGTATTAATTCATAGAATTGTCTTTTTTTATTGTTAGTGTGGCACTATAATGAAAAGGAAATATTGGATAATATGTAAAAGGAGTGTATGTATGGAATTATTGGCAATTATTTTTGTTTTGATTGTAGCTTTTGAGCACATATATATCATGCTTCTTGAGATGTTTTTTTCGACAAGTAGAACAGCCCAAAAAGCTTTTGGAGTGACAAAAGATGTACTCGAAATTCCAAAGGTGAAAATTTTATTTGCTAATCAGGGTTTGTATAATGGGTTTCTAGCAGCTGGCTTGATCTGGGGACTATTTTTTGTTCCAGATTCAAGTAAAATTATGATTCAGCTTTTCTTCTTAATTTGTGTGATAATTGCTTCGATATTTGGAGCCCTGACAGCAAATAAAGGAATTTTTATTAAGCAAGGAACTCCTGCAATTTTAGCGGTTATTATCATTCTATTTTCAAAATAAAAGAAGAAGTAATTGTGAATCGAAACAGCACTGTTGTTTGAAATATAGTAGTGAATAGTTATAAAATTGTAGTTTAGCAGATGTTATATAACATGGAATTCTTTAAGAATAGTTGTTTTCTCATTGATTGATATTATTTACACGTCTTCATGAAGAATTTACGGCTTCTGTTCTTCGCTATTAAACCTTAACAATGATTTAATAGTCATTATTAAGGTTTATTTTTGTGAAGAATTCAGCAACAAAGTTTAGGGTAAGAATTTTATGAAAAAAGGTAGTAATTATATAGAATTAAATGAAAAAATGTAATAAAAGTATCTCTTTTAAAAACACTTTTTCTGTTCGCCCATGTTAAGATAAATAGTGGTGTTTCTTTTATGATAGATTTCTATTATTCCAGAGTCTATTAATAACTTTGAGAGGTGACATATGAAACGCAGTAAAAATCAATCATCAAAATTTCTAATAGCACTTCCTTTAATTATTATTGCCATGATATCTTTACTTATTATAGTAAATAAAGAGAGTCAAAAACCTGGTAGTGATATGGCTTCACACCCACCTATTGAGAATCAACCTACTATAGGACAGGCTGATGCACCAGTTTCTATTGTTGAGTTTGGAGATTTTTTGTGTCCGGCTTGTAAGAGCTGGGGAGAGTATATTTACCCAGAATTAAAGAAGGATTATATTGATACGGGTTTAGTAAAATTATCTTATGTAAATGTGTTATTCCATGGGGAAGAATCAATTCTAGCTTCACTTGCTGCCGAAGAAGTATATAAGAATGACCCACAAGCATACTGGGATTTTCATAAGAAATTGTTTAGTGAACAACCTGAAGAGCATGTAGGACAATGGGTTACTATAGAGAAAATTCTTGAAGTTGCCGAAGCCACAACAAATATCGACTTACAACAATTAGAGGATGATTTAATTGAAAAGTCAACAATGGATGAAGTAAGTATTGACGATAATTTAGTGAAAGAATATGAAGTTGAAATGACTCCATCGGTTATTATAAACGGGGTTATGATGGACAATCCTATGGATTATGATGCAATAAAGAAATTAATAGAACAACAACTAGAGGACAATTAAATGATGAAGGATTCCAGTAGAGAAGGTAGCGGTCAATTCTTCCTATATGGTGCATGGCTAGTGTCTTTAATAGCGACCTTTGGAAGTCTATATTTTAGTGAGATTAGAGAGTTTATTCCTTGTGAGCTGTGTTGGTATCAACGAATATTAATGTACCCACTAACTCTAATATTAGGTATCGGTACTTATCAAAATGATATAAGTGTAAGAAAATTTGTTCTTCCGATGTCAATTTTAGGATTTTGTATTTCTCTTCTACATTATTTAGAACAGAAGATACCTGGTTTTGGTGGAATAAAGCCATGTGTTAACGGAGTTCCATGTAGTAATGAGTATATTAATTGGTTTGGCTTTATTACGATTCCTTTTTTAGCTTTAGTTGCTTTTACTTTAATCACATTATTGCTTTTGTTAGGGTCAAAAAAATATAAAAAATAGAGTAGCTGTAAGAAATAATTGCTAAAAATAATACTAGCAAGTTGAAGCTGTTTTTTAGGTCTATCTTTATTATGATAGGCTTTTTTTCATATATAATTACAATTTACACCATAAACGACTAGTTTGTATTTTTCTTAGCTGTTTTCGCATTTATTGGGGTTTTTCTTATTAATAAATAAACATGGATACAGCTTATGAAAATCACTTAGGACTTCTTTTTAATAACATTTACGAAAAGAGCCTGTTCTTAAGGTTGGTTAAATCTAAACATAATATTATATATATTGATATAGTAAGAAAGTTTGATATTTATCAATAATAACTACATTTTTTGATAGAATAGCCCGTTTTTTTCGTAATTATGCCAAAATTATAGCTATATTGTCGTGTTTTTATTTGAATTATAGAAATTTTTAAGTTTTTGTAATATTATTAAATTTATAATATACAGAAAATAAAGGGGGGTAAATAAGGTCTAATCAAAAAATTATAGTTATTTTGATTGTATAATACCAACTATCTCTATCGGGTAACATCTATTTTGGAGTTGTTTGAGAGTAGCCATTAACAATTTGGCTTTCTTTACTACTTAATAAGTAAAAAGCAATATGAGGGGAACTTTGTTGTTGTGTTGCTGTGTATCTCTCATTTGTATATTAATAAACAAGGAGGAAAAATATGTTTAAAAAAATATCTTCACTCGTTTTATCAGCTACGCTAGTAGGTGGAACTTTAGCTGGAACTCATCTGCTTGAGTCACCAAAGGCAGACGTGGACAACGAATCTCTTAAAATTAATCTAGCAGAATATGTTTCTGTTGCACCTGAGCTCGCTGATCGTGCGAAAAAAAATGGAGTTAAGTTGGAGAAAATTGATCCAGCCAATAAAGAGTTAAACCGTGGAAATAAATTTGAACAACCTGGACATGAGGGCTTTGACTATCAATTTACAGATGATGAAATTCCTATGTTAGTCCTATTGGCTGAATTTCCAGATACAGCTTTGGGTGCGCCTGAAGACCGAGTACCTGCTAGTTACTTGAATGATTTAGTGTTTGGAGAGCAATACAATCCGTATGAGATCGATAGGTTTAAACAATACGAAGAGTTTGAAGGTATTAAAGCTCCTACAAACCGAACGATGGCAAATTTATATAAAGAAGCAAGCTATGGGAAAGTAACGTTAACAACGTACGATGACATGACAGATATCGGATGGATTACCCTCCCTAAAGAAGCTTCTTATTATTTGGAACAAAGTGATGCATTCGTACACGGGAATGTAAATGGAGATGCTAGAATTGGTGAGTTATTAATTGATTTATTGCAAACTGCTGATGAGAAAATTGATTTCTCTAAATATGCTGTAGATGGTGAAGTGCCGAATATCTTTGTCGTTCATGAAGGAACTGGAGCAGAATTTAGTACTGATCCTGCTCAAATTTGGTCTCATAAATGGAATGTGCTTTCAGCAGCTTACTGGGGTAAGTATTATGAAACTGGCTTTCCTGCAGCTGACGTAGATCAAGATGGAAATGTAACTGATGAAGAGATCGATCAATTCATGAATGACATTACTCCAAGTTTAGTTTACGATGGTGTCGTAGTAAATAACTACACAGTAGAACCAGAAATTGGTGGAAATGTTGCTGGGTACGATGAATCAACTGGAAGTTACAGTGAGGAGTTTGTTACTGGTCCATATCCTGCACAACCAGGTGTATTTGCCCATGAGTTCGGACATGCTTTAGGTTTACCAGATTTTTATGATACAGATTATACTTCAAGAGGTGCAGGACAGTTCACACTTATGGCAGGTGGATCTTGGAATAGATACCCTAATGCTCCACAATACTCTGGTAACTCACCAGCACATTTTGATCCACTATCTAAAGTATTCTTAGGGTGGGTTGATCCAATTGAAGTAACACCAGAAGATGGCGTACAGGAAATTACTTTACAACCTATTAATGAGTCACCTGACGTAGTTAAAATGGCAGTTCCAGGTTCTAATGGAACAGAATATTTCTTAATTGAAAATGTACAGCAACAAGGGTTTAATGAAGGGTTTAATAGAATGGGTGAGGACGCTAGTGGTCTAGTTATATGGCATGTTGATGAAAATGTAATTAGGGAAGCAGATCCAGTAAACAGGCCAAATAACGTTGAAAACTGGAAGAATAAGCGTTTCCAAGAAAATCAAGTAGAGTTCATCGAAGGTGCACCAATTACGCATTATGGTTTATCAGTACTTCAAGCTGACGGAAAATATGATCTTGAGAAAGATAATAATAGTGGTGAAGCAGCTGATTTCTTTAAAACTGGTGATGAAATAACACCTAATTCTAAAAATGTACACACTGGTTCATATTACTTCTGGAAAGGATTTAATTCTACACCAGCAGATAGTGGCATTCATGTAACAGACATTGTGGAAAATGAAGATGGTTCAGTTACTGCAAAATTCTATTATGCTAATTAAGCTATAAAATAAAATCAGCGATGAAGCTGGAAAAAGATATATTGACCTACAAACAACTACTATAGAAGAAGATTTGCCGTATAAACAAAAGTCCTCTTACACATTTGTGTAAGAGGATTTTTATTTCGTAATCTTTGAGTACATGACATCACGACGTGTAGTTGTATAGTAGGATTTATTGGTCAAAGTTATATCCAAAGATGCTTCTACTTATTTCTCATTCGTAGCTATTTGTATATGTTTGAACGTTTTTACATCAAATAAACCAAGGTCTGTCACCTTTAGCTTAGGGATAACTGGCAAACATAAAAAGGACAATGTTAAAAATGGGTTAAAATGAGTTGGTGCGTTAATTTGCTGTAATGCATCATCTAGCTGTTTTAGCTCCCCATATACACTGTTGAATGATTTTTCGGACATAAGCCCACCGATATTCAATGGTACAGCACTTAGTATTTTTTTATCTTTGACCACAACAAGTCCGCCACCCATATGTGATATTTGATTGATGGCTGTTATCATATCTTCGTCATTTGTACCTGCTACAACAATATTATGTGAATCGTGTGCAACCGTTGCAGCTATGGCACCTGATGATAATTCAAGTCCTTTTACGATGCCTAAGCCAACATTTCCAGTCTTTTTATGTCGTTCGACTACTGCAATTTTTAAGTGATCCTTTTTCGTGCATGGTATAAATTCATTATCCTCCACTAAGACCTCTTCAACAAGGTGCTTAGTATGTATACTATTTGGAATAATACCAATTATATTAGCACTAGAACTATTTGACATTGGGATCATTAAATCTTTACTATCGATCTTAGGAATGTTAACTGTATGAATAATACTTTCAGGTAAATGTTGTTCTAGTTTTTTCGTATCTTCTATTACCATTTTACCATCTTGAGCAACAAGCTTCCCAGCTTTGAAAACTTGATGAATAGCTACCTCTTCTAAGTTATCAATTAGTAAGAAGTCGGCTTCATAACCAGGAGCAATGGCGCCTTTATTTTTTAGCCCGAAGCACTCTGCCGCATTTAATGATGCTAATTGGTAAGCAAGTAACGGTTCTAAACCATGCTGAATTGCTAAACGTATATTATGGTTGATACTTCCTTCTTCAATTAATTCATCTAAATGTTTATCATCTGTACAAAATGCAAATCTACGAGCATTGTTTGTATTTACAGCTGGAATGACTGAAATCAGGTCTTTTGCACCAGAACCTTCACGAATTAACACGTACATTCCACGTTTAATACGATCTCTAGCTTCTTCAACAGATACACATTCGTGATCAGTTCGTATTCCAGCAGTCATGTATATATTGATAGCTTGCTCATCTAATCCAGCTAAATGACCATCCATTCGATCAGAGTATTTCATCGCTGTCGTTAATTTATCCATCATCGTTTCTTCGCCATTCATAACTGCTGGATAATCCATTACTTCTGCTAAGCCTAAAACTCTTGGGTGCTTGAAGAAGGGTTCTAAATCTTTAGCAGATAACGTTGCACCTGAATTTTCAAATGGCGTCGCTGGAACACATGATGGCAGCATGAAATATATATCCATTGGAACATTTTCTGAATTGTTTAACATAAATGATATGCCATCAGCTCCAGTAACATTAGCTATTTCATGTGGATCTGTGATAACAGTTGTAATCCCATGGGGTAAAACGACTTGAGAGAATTGAACTGGAGTGACCATGGAAGATTCTATATGTACATGGCTATCAATAAAGGACGGAACAATGTACTTCCCTTTTGCGTCAATTTCCTCTTTTCCTGAATACTTGCCAATGCCGACAAAAACACCGTCTGTGATGGCAACATCTGCATTTATTATATCTAAATTAAATAGATCAACTATTTTGCCATTTTTTATAACTAAATCCGCCTCATTTGTTTGATTTGAGGCTGCAATACGTTTTTTTAACTGACTTTTATTCATTGGTGAGCTCCTTCCTGATGCAATGTAGTAATATAAATCACAACAATGAACATATTACTGTAGATAATATTGTGTTTCATTCTACTGATTTATGATTTGTTAGTCAATGGTTTATAATGAGATGGATAAAAGATCATTATCAATCATAAAAATTCATTCTCATTTATGCGAATTATTAATGCTATAAGAACATTTGATACTAATTAAATGTGGTTATTACATATATCTTTTCTAGATAACATAGGAGTATCCCTCGTTGGCACAAATATTGCAAAAAAGATGTTGTTTCATTATCAAGGGAGGAACTCGAAATGACAGAAATGATATATGATTGGAGTATAAATACTAAATGTATTCATGGTAATAAAGAAAAGAGAAGAAATGGGGTTATAGCGAACTCAGTAACACCAGCTGTGGCATATGCATTTGAAAATACTGAAGAAGCTGCATCGGTTGTTTCAGGAGCAAGGGCTGGGATTTATTATGGAAGATATGGTAATCCTACGACAAATAATTTAGAAGCGCACATCGCTTTATTAGAAAATGGAGAGGCTGCATTAGGTTTATCAAGTGGAATGGCAGCTATTTCTAGCGCCATCCTAGCAAATGTTAAACATGGAGAACATATACTCGTTACAAAACACATATACGGTGGGACGTATAAATTTTTATCTACGCTAGGCCCGCGCTTTGGAATTACATATGATTATGTAGACTGTACTGACTTAACTATGGTAAAACAAGCAATAAGACCTGAAACCAAAGTGCTATTTATTGAAACACCATCTAACCCTTGTCTAACAGTATTAGATATTAACAAGTTATCAACATTAGCACATGAACATGGGCTAACCGTCGTAGTTGATAATACTTTGATGACCCCATTATTACAAAAGCCATTAGAGCTTGGTGCAGACATTGTTATTCATAGTGCCACAAAATACTTAAACGGACATGGTGATGTATTAGCAGGTTTCATAATTAGCAATCGGCAGCAAATTGAATCTATTCGTAAAAATGTGATGGGTGATTTAGGACAGCACTTAAACGCATGGGATTCCTACTTAATTTTACGTGGGTTAAAAACATTACCTATACGCATGAAGCAACATTGTGATAGTGCTCAAGAAATTGCAAACTATTTGGACCAACATCCGTATATTAGTAATGTTTATTTTCCAGGATCAACAACACATCCACAATATCAACTTGTCAAAGAACAAATGAATGGATATGGTGGTATCGTTTCTTTTGAAGTGAAAGGAGGCTTTGAAGAAGCGAAGAAATTTATAGATAGATTGGAGCTTTGTATGATTTCGTTCAGCCTTGGTGATCCAGAAACGCTTGTACAACACCCGGCATCAATGACCCATTTTGCTATCCCTAAACATGAAAGAGCTTCGTTTGGAATTACTGATGGTCTCATTAGATTGTCAACTGGATTAGAAGAAAAACGCGATATACTATTAGATATCGAGCAAGCACTTATGAGGTGAAAATAATGTCATATATATCTAAGATAGAAGAATTCGCCCAATCGTGTGCCGACAATATGGCCGACTTACTAGGGTTGGAAGTTTCTATTATAGATGAGTTAGGAATAAGAGTAAGTGGCACAGGGTTTCATCAAAGTCTTATTGGAAAATCGATACCAGAAGGTTCTTTTTTTGAGCAAATATTACGTACAGGATCGAAGGGAACTATTTTCGATAATCGCAAAGATCATGAACACTGTATAAGCTGTATTTTTCATGAACGGTGTACCGAATTAGCAACTATGGGTTACCCTGTCATGATGAATGATCAACCAATTGGAGTTATAGGATTTATCGGTTTTACGGCAGAACAACGAGATTTAATTGTAACCAACAAAGAAAAACTATATAAATTTATGGGAACTATTAGCACATTACTTGAAAATAAGCTATTACTACTTGAAGTAACAACAAGAAATTGTGAAGTTCATGAAGGATTTCAGCAAGAGAAGAGAGCTTATTCTTTCAACGATATGATAGGGGAAAGTGAACAATTTCACTCTGTCGTTAAGAAGGCAAAAAAAGTAGTCAATAGCCCATCCACTATTCTACTAACTGGGGAAAATGGGACAGGTAAAGAATGTATGGCGAAGGCTGTTCATTATGAGAGTAGCCGAGCTAACCAACCATTTATTACTGTTAATTGTTCGGCTATTCCAGAAACATTAGTTGAGAGTGAATTGTTTGGTTATGATAAAGGCGCTTTTACTGGAGCAAATCGTGAAGGGAAAATTGGTAAATTTGAGGCAGCAAATAATGGGACGATCTTTCTTGACGAGATAGGTGATTTACCACTATCGGTACAGCCCAAATTACTACGAGTGCTACAAGAGAAGCAGGTTGAAAGAGTGGGAGGCACTCGTCAATATTCATTAAATGTCCGAGTCATCGCAGCAACAAACAAAAGCTTGTGGGAAATGGTTACGAAAGAGACTTTTCGTGAAGATTTATATTACAGGATTAATGTCATACCACTTCGTTTACCTTCATTATCAGAAAGGGTTGGAGATATACGATTATTCTTGTCTTATTTTCTAAAAAAATATAGTCATATATTACAAAAAAACGTCCCAAAATTGGATCCTCTTCTAGAGCAGTGGTTTTTACAAAATGAGTGGAAAGGGAATATTCGTCAATTAGAGAATACAGTAGAGTATATGATGAATATGGTAGAATCACCACATACTCTAACCTTTGAAGATCTTCCTTATTATCTACATACTCGTCAAAATAGTAGTAGTTTAGATTCAATGGTTGCTAACTTTGAACGAAATATATTAGCACAGCATCTCCCATTAAATCAAAAGGAGCAAAAGGAGCAGCTTGCAAAAATGCTAAATATTAGCTTATCGACCTTATATCGAAAGCTAGATAAGTATGGACTATCTTAACGTGGCTGTTTTTGCATTGAAAGTTGTAAGAAATAAACATGTACGTTAACTGATAATCACAAGCTAAGGTGCTTCTCTAAAACTTTGCTGTAATTTTACCAAAGTAGAATAGCAAGACGTAGTTTTATATGGTTGTCATCGTTTTAAAGAAGCATAGAGCTTAAGTCAAATAATTAGTTACATCATCAGGAAAAATTGGTGGCTCGTCCAAGAACGGTGCATAGCATTCAATTAATTCACGTGTGAAAGGGTGGTGAAAGGAAATTTTTGCAGCATGTAATGCTTGTCTAGCAGCTTTTGATTTTTTCCCACCATATAAAACGTCGCCAATTAAAGGGTGATCCAAATGACTGAGATGAACGCGTATTTGGTGCGTACGGCCAGTATCTAATTGCAAATATAATAGGGCTGTGTTTTCATTTCGGTTATTTGAAATGACCTTGTAATGAGTGATTGCATCTTGACCGTTTTTAGACACCCTTCTCCTCGTTGGATGGTGTCGATCACGCCCGATCGGTGCATCAATACATCCTTGTTTTTTCGTGAGAATACCATGAACAACAGCCAGGTATGTTCTTTTAATTTTGCGCTCTGTTAGCATTTTATCTAACATCACACCAACAAGAGGGTGTTTTGCAAAAAGAACTGCACCTGTTGTATTTCTGTCTAGACGATGGACGTGTTTTGCAGTAGCAGAAATACCGTTTGATAGAAAGTGATAAGAAACAGCATTAGCTAGCGTACCTGTTTGTCCTAGTTCATTGGGGTGTGTGTCCATGCCACTCGGTTTATTAACAATAATGAGATGATCATCTTCATATAAAATTTGTATATCGGCATAATCCGGAATAACTGAATCTTTAACTTCATAAAAAACATGTAATTGAATCCGATCTCCAGCTTGTATTTTTGTATCCCATGATATGGCTTGATTGTTTATTTTTATTCTTCGGTGCATGCGGAAATCATGAGTCAATTTCTTTGGAATATGCCAATGATTTTTAAATAAATGATTGATTGTGAATTGATGCCATTCTATAGGTGCAATGATCTCAAACCATTCTCCTTTACGATTCGCTCTCAATGTATATGTCTCCTTTCTTTGTTGCGTATGTACCATATCTATTTTGTTATTAAGATAGAGTAAAAAATGGTATTTGTTTAATTTTCCTCATTGTTATAATTTACTATAGATGGGGAAACAGTTACCAGCACCATGTACATTAAGTCTATGGTATTCTTATAAAAGAATTGTAAAGATGGGGGTCATCTTGTGAAAGTTGTGTATGCATCTACTCCTGAACAAGAAAAACAGATAGAGGAGTTAATCGCTTATTTTTATTCAGACATTTTTCCAAGTTATTTCACAGATGAGGAAATAACAGAGATGGAAGAAAACAACATATTATCTAAGGTAGAGATGTATAAGCATTATAATGGAACGGTGAAAGAAGCTATTCAAATTATTACAAGCCTTCAAGTAATAATACATATTATAGAAACAATACAATACGAAAATGTTTCTGAGTATCATCGAACAGCTTTTAAAAAAAATATAAGCTTCTTAGAAAAGTATAGTTTATCATTTCCTTTTCAAATTGACAGCTTTTCCTTACCGAAAACAAATATAATTAGTTATTATTGTAAACCTAATAATCAATTTTTAGTTTGAAGATTAAAAACCGCCTTATGTAAGATAGGCGGTTTAAACGTTATAAAAGGTGCTTTTTAAATTACTTATTTACAAATAGAGTTCTTAGCATCTGGCTGTTTTCGCATTGATAATTTTTTGTACTAAGATTTAAACATCTACACAACTAGAGTTCGACGCATCTGCTCTTTTCTATAAACGATGACCAAAGTATAAAACCTCATGTTTCAGTTCAAATTTGATAACACGAAAAGAGCCTTTGTTTGACATTAAACCATAGCAATCAAATAATCCACTCTTCTAACTGCCACATTTTAAACTACAATAGTAGTAATATGTGGTTATCAAAATAATCTAAATTAGGAAATCAATGTAGGGATAAACCTAGAAAGCAATTAGGTTATTTTGCCCACTCCTTAAACCAACTTTCAAATTTCTCTGCCCCAACTGCTCCATTTAAACGACTGACTTCTTTACCATCTTGATATTGAACAATTGTAGGCGTGCTCTCAATGTTATATTCATCCCATCCTTCATTAAACTCTAGTAAATTATACAATTTTAAGTCAATTCCCATCTCTTCTGCCATGGGAACGATGATGGGTGATGTTTCTTTACATGCCGGACATGTGGACTGATAGAAATAGATCGTGGCTGGTTCATTGTTAGCCAGTTTGTCATCAAGTTCGTTAGGTAAAATAACATTTTGGTAATTTGGATCATCTAATTGATTTACTGTTTCAGGGTGGAGTGATGTTTTGTTAAATGGGTTTCCAGCAGCCTCTTGTTGTTGCTGATATTTGGTAACGAATACTAATGCAGCGAATAAACCTAATACGATTAACGTAAAAATGATCACTTTCTTCATTTAGTCCAGCTCCTTATATGTTTTCATTGTTATTAAGCTAAAAATGGATATTAATACAAATGCAATTAGTGCAAGGAAAGGAATGGTAATAAAGCCCATCCAATTAATATATTCGACATTACATGGTATCATGCCACATGATAATGAATGTTCACCCATGAAAGAGATTTTTTGAATGGATAAATGGTAAATAGAAATCAATCCCCCTATAGTAGATAGGACAAATGAATATAGTGAGATAGAATAATCTTTTTTTACCAATGCAATTCCAAGGATGATAACGAGTGGATACATCAGTATACGTTGATACCAGCATAATTCACACGGTATGAACATCATAACCTCAGAGAAAAATAAACTACCTAATGTAGCAATTAATGATACTGCCCACGAAATAAACAGATAATTATTTAGGTTATTTTGGTTATTCATAAAGTCTCCTAACGATTATGTATTGTAAGAACATCTCTTTTCTAACCTTTGTAGCTGTTTTATTACTCGGGTGGATCTTAAAACGTATAGATATATCGTTCTTGGTAGCTTTTCTTCAGTACAACGATGACTACCTGTATAAAACCACTTATATGGTACTAATTTGTAGCAACAAAGTCTAGGGAAAGTGCCTTTTTAGAAGTGAATGTGGCATGAACATTAAAGAGTGGATGAACGCGTTCACTTAGTGATTAAATGATTTCATAAACAATCCCTCTATATTATTATCGTCATTACCTAAGAGTTATCAAACATGTAGCCTATTATCTATTACTTGGGATTATCCAATTAATAATTGTTTCATACATATATGCTTTTGTCTCTAGGCTCTTTTCGTAAACTTGTTACGATCGTTCCTAACTAGAAGATAAAGATGTCGTTTTACTAAAAAGCCTTTGTAATATAGCAGAAAAGATGCCACGAAAATCTAATTGTATTCATGTTTCTTTATAAGTACGAAAAACAACAATCTATGCGAAAACAGCTTTCCCTCTATTATAGCATGTAGAAATTTATCCCTCACAAAAGGACAGAAATAAAATAATGTCGAAATAATACGAAAGGTTTTCAGCTTGTACATATTGACGTTGTCAAGTACAGAAAAGATAATTTAATTATTAGGAATATTCTATTAATCTCATTGTATAAAATGGTTTTTCGGATACAAGATTAATTCAGCAAGCCTCCTTATATAAATAGTAATATTAGAATATTTAGTTAATAAATTCAATACATCATAATATGTATTTAATAGGGGACAATCTCATCCCCTTTTTCGTGTATTTATGAACAAAAGTAAATGGGAGCATTTACACAACGAATGGTCGTAGCACCTTCTTTCAAATGATAGGTACCCTATAAAATCTTGGCTTGCTGCGCTAACTAATTAACATAATTATTAAAGTTTCAAAAGAGCATTGTGTAGGGAGGAGGGATAAATATTTTTAAGGTCATTCCATTATCTATAGAGACGCCATTTACAGTAGGGAACGTTAATGCATATGTTGTCATCGGTGAATCTGTGACACTTATCGATACAGGACTTCCAGGAAAAAAATCACTTGAAAAGCTAAGATATTTACTAAAGCAGGAGGGACTTACTTTCAAAGAACTAGATGAAATTGTTGTCACTCATATGCATACAGACCATGCTGGAGGCGTAAAAGATATACAAGAAGAAATCGACATACCCACATATGTTCACGAAGGAGCAAAACATATATTATCTGGCGGAATAGATGAATTTAATAGAACTAGGTGCTTTTTAAATTCATTTATAAAGGAATGTGGTGCAGACCCTGAAAGCCATCAATCGAAACACCGTTATCATAATATGAATTGGCAACAAGTTAAATATGTAAGTAATGAAGATCATATATTTGTAGGTGGAAGAAAATTTTCAGTTCTTTTTGTACCAGGGCATAGTCAAACAGATATGATTTTATGGGAACCTGAGACGGGACTTACATTTGCCGGAGATCATCTATTAAAAGACATTTCTGTTAACGCATTTATTGAACCATCTATACCATTTGAACAAGAGCGACCTAAACCACTTATACAATATCGAGAGTCATTAATGAAAACAAGGGCATTACCATTAACAACGATATACCCTGGTCATGGCAGACCATTCTCAGACCACGTTTCAATCATTGATCAAAGATTAAATGATCATAATTATCGTTGTGACCAAATAAGAAAAGTTTTAAGAACAAGTGACAAAACCGTCTATCAAATTTGTATTGAAGTTTTCCCTAGATTAAAAGGAAAATTAGTGTTTCTTGGACTATCTCAAATTCAAGGTCATTTAGATTTGATGGAAAGTAGAAATGAAGTACATGTGAATAAATCAAGTGAAGGTATTAATGTTTATAGGCTCTATGAATAGTGCTATTTCGTCTAGTGTTATAAAGGTCTATGAATACATGGGTTGTTGTTTTTAAGATTATAAAGAGGAGATGAGTTCATGATATTAAGTGATTTGCTTGATAAAAATATCGAAACTTTTGGTGAATATCCTTTTATTTATTTTAAAGATAAGAAGTATTCTAACTTAGACATTAAAAACTATTCAAACAAGATTGCACATGGGTTAAAAAAACTTGGGGTAGCTAAAGGTGATCGTGTTGTTGTCTGTATGCCCAATTGTCCTGAGGTTATTTTTTCGTATCAAGGCATTATAAGGGCAGGCGCAATTATTGTGCCTATTATGTTCACCTTACATGATAAAGAAATTCATTACATTATTAAGGACTGTCAAGCGAAGGTAGTCATTACGTCATCACTATCTTTAGAAAAGGTAGAATCAGCGCTAGACAATTTGGAACAAAAACCTGTTGTACTGGTTGTTGACCAGCCAACTGATGAAAACATTTTTCATTTATATGATACAGATATCACAGAAAATGAACTTTATGTAGAAAGTGATCTAAAGCTAAATGCAGAGGATACTGCTGTTATTTTATATACGTCAGGAACAACTGGAAAACCTAAAGGTGTGATGTTGACTCATAAAAACTTATATTCAAACGCTGAAAATACTTTTCTTCATAATGAAACAAAAAGAGGAGTAACCCTCGGTATCCTTCCTCTTGCACATGTATATGGCTTAACTATTTCTAATACTTGTTTTCTAACTGGGAGCTCAGCTGTTGTATTTAATCACTTTGATCCAAAAGCTGTTTTTGAAGCAATTGAGAAATATAAAGTGACTAATTTTTCTGCAGTGCCAGCTATGATTTTTGCATTGCTTTCTTATCCTCATTCTAACAAATTTCAATTAGGTAGTCTCGAATGGGTTGCTTCTGGGTCAGCACCTCTTCCAGTTGCGTTATTACATGCGTTTAAACAAAAATTCGGTGCAGATATTTTAGAAGGGTACGGGTTGTCAGAAGCTGCACCTGTTGTTGCTGCTCACCAAAGAGATTCAGTTATTAAACCAGGTTCAGTTGGTATCCCAATACCAGGTGTTGAAGTCAAGATTGTTAATAATGATGAAAGTGAGTTAGCTACCGGACAAGTTGGGGAATTAATTGTTCGAGGTGATAATATCACACCAGGGTATTATCAAAATGAAATAGAAACAAAGCAGGTGTTAAAAGGTTCTTGGTTGTATACGGGTGATATGGCATATATGGACACAGATGGTTATTTATTTATTGTTGACCGAAAAAAAGATTTGATTATTCGGGGGGGATTTAATATATATCCTCGTGATGTAGAAGAATTACTTGCAAAACATGAAGCGGTTGCTGAATCTTCAGTTGTGGGTATCCCTAATGATCAAATGGGTGAGGAAGTGGTCGCCTATGTTGTTAAAAAGGATAAACAAGCGATAACCGAAGAAGAGCTTATACAATATTGTCAAGGCCATTTATCTAAAAATAAAACACCTAGGAAAATTATATTCATTGATCAACTTCCGCGAAACGGAGTAGGAAAAATATTAAAAACCCACCTTCGTAAGTTAGCTGAAAATATTAAATTATCACCATTACAAGAATGAAGAAAAGCTGCCTCTAATGAAGTACTTCCAGCACTTATTCGTATCGACAAATTTCTCAGGAAATAATTGACCTGACTGTGATTCATGTTGCTAAATTAAAGTCCGCTCCAACAGTATTACAAGCAATTGAGAATTGCTGTTAATGAGGCATTATATATTATTTGACTCATTAGTGAAAACAGCAGAGCTGAAACGGGAAAGACTATCCTTTAAGGAGTATAGCCATTTGAACTAATTGGTTATAGTGCACCTTCACGAAAAATAAAGGATTTAGAATATTATGCCCAAATTTCTGACTAGAATGTATATAAGACATTCCTGAGTAATAGATGCGTTTACAACAGCTTATTTGTTTGTTGAACTTTTAAATCCACTTAAGCAAAAGGGTAGTATACATGGAGGGACATACTTTTTTTAACTAATTAGCTCATGTAATATCACTAATAATTAGAGTTTTCATTATGTAATTTTGATATGTATATGTATGCTAAGTTAGGTAAAAATACTTTTTGAAAGGGGTGGATACAATGACAATGAACATGCTCCGCAATATTATGACGGAAAATGTTGCAACTGTCTCATCAAATCAAACCATTCAAGAAGCAGCTGAAATTATGAAACAAAATAATGTAGGATCAATTCCAGTAGTAGATAACGGACAAATTTGTGGCATCATTACTGACAGAGATATTACATTACGCTCAACAGCAGAAGGATTAAATAATTCAACTTCGGTATCACAAGTGATGTCAACGAATCTTGTCTCAGGTACACCCGAAATGACCGTTGAAGAGGCAGCAGATGTAATGGCACAAAATCAAATTCGCCGCTTACCAGTCGTGGAAAACAATCAATTGTGTGGTATTGTTGCATTAGGCGACTTAGCCACAAATGAATCGTTTGATAATGAAGCAGAAGAAGCACTTTCAAGTATTTCAGAGCCTTCAAATACCCAACAGTAATAAACCTAGGGGATGAAGTAAAGCCCAAACTTACGTCAATAACATCTTGAGTAAGATGAAATTGTGTAAGATTTGACGGCTTTTGCTTCATCCCTTTGCTATATGATGAATGCTCCTCTAATTGACTTTACAAGTAATTGAGTTGTAGGATAATAGTATTCTATTATTTATTATTTTCCGTTTTTTTAGGAGGTAAAAATATGTTTCATGGGCAAAAAATTATACCTGCAATTCGCGATATGAAGCATTTAGAGAAGTTCGTTCGTAGCGATTATGAATATGGAGTTATACTTGAAAGTCATGTTGCACAGCTCAATGCTATTGTGAAAATGACAAAACAAGAGGGTAAGAAATTATTTCTTCATGTGGACTTAGTCAATGGCTTAAAAAATGATGAATTTGCAACAGAATTTCTTTGCCAAGAAATTAAACCGGCAGGACTCATCTCTACGAGAGCAAATGTTATTAGTAAAGCAAAAAAACGGGGTATATATGCCATTCAACGACTATTTCTATTAGATTCTGGATCATTAAAAAAGAGTTACAGTATTATAGAAAAAACGAACCCAGATTTTATAGAAGTGTTACCTGGTGTGGTACCCAACCTGATAACAGAAATACATAACAAAACGGGTGTTCCAATATTTGCTGGTGGAATGATTCGTACACATGAGGATGTAGAGCAGGCTATAAAGGCTGGAGCAAGTGCAGTGACAACTTCAAATAAATTGTTGTGGGATTTAGAGTATACAGAAAATTAAAATATTATATTGACAGCGCTTTCTATTTATATTAGTATTTGAATTAAGTTAATAGATGTGGCGGAGACTTGGAGAATCACAGCATCCCCTTTTATTTTTTATAAAAGGGGTATGTTGTGATTTTTTTGTTAGTAAAAATACAAATATTTCTATATTTTAGAACCAGTCTTGACATATTAGTTGATGAGTTAACGTATTTTTTACTAGTAAAAAGATGATGGAATTTTAACAGATTTATTTACTTTTCCATGTCATACCTCGTTCTCCATGTTCTTTCGCTGTAATAAAGTATGAAATTAATGATGGGAAAGGGGATGCTGTATGACACCATTTATCGGGGAGTTAATTGGTACAATGATGTTAATTATTTTTGGAGGGGGAGTTTGTGCTGGGGTTACTTTAAAGAGATCAGGAGCTCATAATAGTGGCTGGATTGTTATTACTTTAGGGTGGGGATTAGCAGTTGCTATGGCAGTATATGCTGTTGGTTCATTTAGTGGAGCCCATGTTAATCCTGCAGTGACACTAAGTCTAGCCATTATAGGTGAATTCCCTTGGAGTGATGTACCTAGTTATATTACTGCACAAATGCTTGGCGCATTTTTAGGGGCAGCAATTGTTTTCTTTCATTACTTACCACACTGGAAAGAAACTGCTGATCCCGCAGCTAAATTGGGAGTATTTTCAACAGCGCCGTCTATTCGAAGTACAACAGCAAATATCGTAAGTGAAATGATTGGAACCTTTGTACTCGTTCTTGGGTTATTATCAATAGGTGCAAATGAATTTACTGAAGGATTAAATCCACTTATTGTAGGCTTTTTAATTGTTGCAATTGGCTTGTCTCTTGGAGGTACTACAGGGTATGCGATTAATCCTGCTCGTGATCTAGGTCCTCGTCTAGCACATTTTCTTTTACCAATTCCAGGAAAAGGTAAATCGGATTGGGCTTATGCTTGGATTCCTGTGATAGGCCCAATCGTTGGAGGTATGTATGGTGGCCTATTTTATAAAGCTATTTTTGAACAAACTGTCACAAGGAATTTTTGGATTTTTACAGTATTAGTGACACTGATATTATTCATTTCTTTACTGGTTGAACAAAAGGAAAAGCACCATGTAGCTTCTGCAAAACAAACTACGGTGTAAGCTTTTCGTGATAAGATCTTAAGAAGTAACTTATAACAGTGTCATCGTATTTATTGAAGAAAAATGCCACGTTCTAGTTGTGTACATGTAATTTCATCCTATGAAAAAAACAAGCAACGCGCTACTTGTTACTTTTTCTTAATGAGAGCTAAGTACGAATATAACTAACCTACAGAGCATCTTTTTTTCTCTATAAACTAGATAAAAATCATATTATACACACCGTTACTTAAATGTAAGTTGAGAAAGCAACAATGTTTACGAAAAGAGCCATAAGAAAGCACGCTATAGAAGAAATAGCTGAAAAGGGGAGAACAGTAATGGGACAATATATTTTATCTTTAGATCAAGGAACAACGAGCTCGAGAGCAATACTTTTTGACAAATCAGGCCAAATCGTACACGTTGCTCAAAAAGAGTTCACACAACACTTTCCACATCCTGGTTGGGTAGAACATGATGCTAATGAGATTTGGGGGTCAATATTAGCTGTTATAGCGAGTGTTTTATCGGAATCACAAGTTAAACCAGTGCAAGTGATAGGAATCGGTATTACTAATCAACGAGAAACGACGGTCGTCTGGGATAAAGAATCTGGCAATCCGGTTTATAACGCTCTTGTATGGCAATCACGCCAAACAGCACATATTTGTGAAGAGCTTAAAGATAAAGGGTATGATCAGAAGTTTCGTGACAAAACTGGTTTATTAATTGATGCATATTTCTCAGGAACAAAAGTAAAGTGGATTCTAGACAATGTTGAAGGCGCAAGAAAAAAAGCCGAAGGTGGGAAGTTATTATTTGGAACGATTGACTCTTGGATTATTTGGAAGCTATCAGGCGGAAAAACACATGTTACAGACTATTCGAATGCATCAAGGACTTTGATGTTCAATATACATGATTTGAAATGGGATGAAGAATTATTAAAAATATTAACTATTCCAGCTTCTATGCTACCAGAAGTTCGCTCATCTTCTGAGGTGTATGCACATACCGCAGATTATCATTTTTTCGGACATGAAGTTCCGATAGCTGGTGCAGCGGGAGATCAGCAAGCTGCTTTGTTCGGTCAAGCGTGTTATGAAGAAGGTATGGCTAAAAACACATATGGTACTGGGTGTTTTATGCTAATGAATACTGGCGAGCAAGCAGTGAAGTCAGAACATGGATTATTAACTACAATTGCTTGGGGATTAAATGGTAAAGTAGAATATGCATTAGAAGGCAGTATTTTTGTTGCAGGGTCAGCCATTCAATGGCTACGAGATGGTCTTAGAATGTTCAATGATGCTGCTGAGAGTGAAAGGTATGCACAACGTGTAAAATCAACTGATGGTGTATACGTTGTTCCAGCCTTCGTCGGCTTAGGAACACCTTATTGGGATAGTGATGTGCGTGGTGCTGTGTTTGGATTAACGCGAGGCACAGAAAAAGAGCATTTTGTTCGTGCTACGCTTGAATCGTTAGCATACCAGACGAAGGATGTGCTAACTGCAATGGAATCTGATGCTAATATTTCATTAAAAACGTTACGGGTTGATGGTGGGGCTGTTAAAAATGATTTCCTAATGCAGTTCCAAAGTGATATGCTAGATGTACCTGTTGAGCGTCCAATAATTAATGAGACAACTGCATTAGGTGCAGCTTATCTTGCTGGTCTTGCTGTTGGATTTTGGGAAAGTCAAGATGAAATTGCAAAGCAATGGAATATTGATAAAACGTTTGACAATACAATGGATGAACAACAACGAAATAGCTTGTATGACGGCTGGAAAAAAGCAGTAAACGCAACAATGGCTTTTAAATAGACTATGTAAATTACATGATAAGTTAATATTATGGTCGGAGAAACGGAGAAACCACAAAATCTTGTATTCATATTATGTGTACGAGAATTTTGTGGTTTCTTTTTTATTTGTATTTATATTTACGTATATAAGCTGTTAGGAAAAAGGACATAATTTCTAATTTATTTGGAGGGAAAAAGATGGAAAAACCCTTTTCAAGCATGAATAGAGTAGACATTCTTAAACGGGTTGCTAGTGCAGAAAACGATCTAATCATAATTGGTGGAGGTATTACAGGAGCTGGTATTGCATTAGATGCTGCTACTAGAGGAATGAAAACTGTGGTCCTAGAAATGCAAGATTTTGCGGCAGGTACATCAAGTCGATCTACTAAACTTGTTCATGGAGGATTACGGTATTTAAAGCAGTTTGAAGTAAAGATGGTTTCAGAGGTTGGTAAAGAACGAGAAATTGTATATGAAAATGGACCGCATGTTACAACACCACAATGGATGTTGCTCCCTTTTTATAAAGGAGGGACGTTTGGTCCGCTTAGTACGTCATTTGGTCTTAGAATATATGATTTTTTAGCAGGTGTTAAAAAAAATGAACGTCGCATTATGTTGGATAAAAATGGAACGTTAAATAGAGAACCGTTATTAAAAAAAGCTGGGTTAAAAGGAAGTGGTTATTATGTTGAGTATCGCACGGATGATGCACGGCTAACTATTGAGGTTATGAAAGAGGCTGTTAGACAAGGTGCAAGTGCTGTAAACTATGCTAAGGTTGAGAAGTTCGTCTATGAGAAAGGGAAAATGGTTGGTGTTGAAGCAGTAGATCAAATTACAGGGGAGATGTATATAATCTCAGCAAAACAAATTGTAAATGCGACAGGTCCTTGGGTAGATTCAATACGTGAAAAAGATCTTACTGAAAATAAAAAGTCATTACAACTAACAAAGGGTGTACACTTAGTAATTGATGGAAAAAGATTCCCTTTACGCCAAGCCATTTATTTTGATACGGAAGATAAGCGCATGGTTTTTGCAATACCAAGAGAAGGAAAGACATATATAGGTACAACAGATACTAAATACAGTGATGATATCTCCCATCCAAAAGTGACAGCTTCCGATCGTCAATATGTGATTGATGCAATTAATTATATGTTCCCGGAAGTTAAAATAACGGATCA
The DNA here is from genome assembly GCF_046557775.1 of Nanhaiella sioensis. Lineage (NCBI taxonomy): Bacteria > Bacillati > Bacillota > Bacilli > Caryophanales > Bacillaceae > Nanhaiella > Nanhaiella sioensis. The sequence continues at coordinate 1,278,377 of NZ_JBKAEG010000001.1, read as the reverse complement.
AGATGTTGAATCTAGCTGGGCAGGTTTGCGTCCATTAATATATGAAGATGGAAAAGATCCATCTGAAATTTCACGTAAAGACGAAATATGGCAATCTAGTACTGGTCTTATTACGATTGCAGGCGGAAAATTAACGGGTTATAGAAAAATGGCAGAAACCGTAGTGGATTTAGTCGCTAGATTATTAGAACAAACACAAGGTTTAACCTATTCTCCTTGTAATACGCAAGATTTGCCTATTTCAGGGGGGCATGTTGGAGGGTCGCGGAATTTTCAAAAATTCATCCAACAAAAGATTGATAAAGGTATTAAGTTAGGGGTACCTAGAGAACTAGCGGACTTCTTTGTTCATCGCTATGGATCTAATGTAGATCAAATTTTTTTCTATTATATTCGTTACGCTAAACAGAGAACAAAAAATGATAAGCTATTAGAAGATATTTATGCGCAAATTTTGTATAGCATAGAAGAGGAAATGGCAGTGACCCCAGTAGATTTCTTTATGCGCAGAACAGGAGCACTTCTATTTAATATTGCTTGGGTAGAAAAATGGAAGGAACCTGTTATCAGGCTGATGTCGACTATATTAGTGTGGGATACTGAACAGGAAGCTATATATCAACAGGAAATTGATGAACTAATAAAAGAAGTAAAAATGTTCTAACAAGGTCTTAAACAAAGGCTTTCATGTTATTCGAGAGTGAGTAGAGAGTGTTCTACTCACTATTTTTAAAAAAACGTTCGATATTGAAAACGGTATTGTTCTTTATAAAAAAAGAAAAATTGAGATATTATGCGAATTAAAGAGGTAATGGGAGTTATTTGTTCGTTATAACGGAAAAACTATGAAAAACGATGGTTTTCAATCATAAGTATATCTATTATACTTTAAACATGAATTCGTTAAAGCGAACGGTGGGTTCTCTTGAAAATATCTAAGAGAGTGAGGAAAATTTGATGGAATCAAGAAATGAACGAATAAAAAGAGAAGGAAAGTTTAAGCGGAAAACAAAGGTGAATTACATAACTTCAAGCGTAGCAATTTCCTCACTACTTATCGGAGGCACACATTTTAGCTCAGCTACGTATGGTGCCTATAACGAAGTAGAAATGACAAATGCGATAATTAGTACAGCTTTCGTTTTTCCAAGTACAGTAGAGAGTTTAGTTGAAAGTGCAAATAGTGAGTTGGAAAATATTAAATCTAGCAGAAATCTATGGTCTTGGAATTGGGCTAAACCTTCACTTCAAAATGGACTTTCAGTTAGTCAACCAAATACATCGCAATTTATGCTCGAATTTGCCTTCATAAAAAAAATGCATCTTAAGGCATTGAAGGGTGGGGCAGGCTTAATAAGTAGTCATGTTAATACGTTAAGCGACAAACAGACAGAAATTGATGCAGTGCTCAATAATATTAGAGAGATAGAAGAAGAACTTGCATCTTATAACGTCCGAGCTCAAAACGAAAATGTTAATAGTATTTTGGAATATGTACAACCCGCATATGAGAAAGGTGTTGACATCAGAGAGCAAGCTGAAGAAATTAGCTTAAACAACAGTGAAAAAATCACATTTTGGAAATCGATGTTAGTTGACATAAACTTTGAGATAGAACGATTAGAAGCTGAAATTGCTTCAGCAGAAGCAGAAGCTAAGAGGCTACAAGAGCTTGAAGAACAGAAAAAGTTAGAAGAACAACAGGCATTAATAGAAGAACAGGAAGAACTAGCTTCAGAAGAAGCAAGTGAAGAACAGGAAGAATCAGTTTCAGAAGAAGCAAGTGAAGAGCAGGAAGAATCAGCTTCAGAAGAAGCAAGTGAAGAGCAGGAAGAATCAACTTCAGAAGAAGCAAGTGAAGAACAGGAAGAATCAACTTCAGAAGAAGCAAGTGAAGAACAGGAAGAATCAACTTCAGAAGAAGCAAGTGAAGAGCAGGAAGAATCAACTTCAGAAGAAGCAAGTGAAGAACAGGAAGAATCAACTTCAGAAGAAGCAAGTGAAGAACAGGAAGAATCAACTTCAGAAGAAGCAAGTGAAGAGCAGGAAGAATCAACTTCAGAAGAAGCAAGTGAAGAGCAGGAAGAATCAACTTCAGAAGAAGTAAGTGAAGAACAGGAAGAATCAACTTCAGAAGGAGCAAGTGAAGAAGAACAGGAAGATCCAGGTGAGAATGTTGGGAACCCGGGAGAACAAGGTGAAGAATAATATAGAATTAATCAGCTGTTGGTGTAACTGATCATCATAAATCATATAAGTGGAAATATTTATTAATAAGACTGAGAGGATAAATATATTGTTTATGAACTGTAAACAAATAGAGTGGTCAACTGATCAACTATTAAAAGGTATCTATAAACAAAATGTTCTTAATTAAGAATTGAGTTTTGAATTTAGTTGGTGGAAAGGATTTGATAAATGATGCAGCTTGTAAAGCTTTGGATTAGTAGGATTATTTCATTTGTATTAGTAGTACTGTTTTTGATTATGGTTGTTGCAGTCATTGTTTCAAAAGCCTCAGGAGGAGAGCCTACTTTCTTTGGCTATCAAATAAAAACAGTGTTGTCAGGTTCGATGGAACCAGGTATTAAAACCGGTTCTATCATTGCAATAAATCCAGATGGTGACATGACTAGATTCAAAGAAGATGATGTAATCATATTCAAAGATTCTGAAGAGAAACTAATTACCCATCGAATAATCGAAGTTAGAAACATCAATGAGCAGGTTATGTATATCACTAAGGGTGATAACAACGATGCAGCTGATAGAGAGCCAGTCCTATCTGATAATGTAGTAGGACAGTATATTGGCTTGACTATACCTTATGTAGGTTATGCAATAAACTATGCTAATTCAAGTATGGGTGCAATTATGCTGCTTGTCGTACCTGGTATTCTACTACTTGGGTATGCAATCATTACTACTTGGAGAGCCATTAGTGAGCTTGAAGGAACAAAGGCAGCAAAGACAACAGAAAAATAACCTTCATGGATAAAAAATATAGCTAAGCACACCTCAAAAATAATAAGATGAGAGGATTCGATATGAAAAGAAATATATTAATTAAAATAATCGGAAGTTATTTCCTGTTATTACTTTTATTCATATATTTTGATCCTTTTGGAGAAACAGAGGCAGTATCAAGTATACCAACAATTCAAATTGACACAATTCCTAGCTCTGAGCAAAGGTTGTTTAATGTAAACAAATTAAAACCTGGTGATTGGATGACTAGGAATCTCACAGTAAGGAATAGTGGGAATATTAATTTCGATTATTCAATCTATGCAGAAGAATATTCCTTATCTAATGATGAATTAGAAAATAATGAGAAGGATATTCTAGCACAAGGTGAACTACAAAGTAATCAACTTGCTAGTTTATATGACAAGTTAAAATTGACTGTTACTCATAAATCAGCAGAATTATATTCTGGTTACATCAACAACTTCACAGGAATTGAAGATAGACACCTTGAACTATTAAGTGAGGAGATTCTTACTTTTCGAGTAGAGTTCGATAGTAGTGCTGGGAACGAATATCAAGGACTTAGTACAGGGGTAAAATTATTATTTATTGCTGAGAGTGATAATGAAGATGATACCCCACCATACAATCCACCAAAAGATCCGCCAACATCTGATCCAGACCCAGATCCAGACCCAGATCCAGACCCAGATCCAAACCCAGATCCAGATCCAGACCCAGATCCAGACCCAGATCCAGATCCAGACCCAGATCCAGATCCAGACCCAGACCCAGATCCAGATCCAGATCCTGACCCAGACCCAGATCCAGACCCAGATCCAGATCCAGATCCTGACCCAGATCCAGATCCAGATCCAGATCCAGATCCTGATCCAGACCCAGATCCAGACCCAGAACCAAGCCCAGAACCGAATCCAAACCCAGAACCAAACCCAGGTCCAGATCCTGAAGAATCCCTAGTAGTAGGTGGAGAGCTTCCACAAACCGGGGAAGCTAGTCCAAGTGGTTATTATATAATAGGTTTCTTATTGATACTTGCAGGTTTAGTTGGTTTAGGAGCAAATAAGTTTCTTAGTAGATATTAAGATTAGTAGAGTTTGATTATATTTTCAAGCAATTGAAGTTGACAGAAAAAATCGATTTTTCCGATTATAAGGAAAAATCGGTTTTTCAATTGTGTTGGAAGTTCTAATAATAAAATGGTACACGATTGTCACTTGAGTGGAATGTACGAATATGGTACTTTTCTTTTAGAGGATATGCTTTGTTAAAATAGGGAGGTAGAAGAAGTGAATTGGAATGAAAAATATGAATTGTGGAAACAATCACCAAATTTAGATGGTGAGTTAAGAGAATCATTGATGCGAATAGAAAGCAATGAAAAAGAGCTAGAGGAAAGCTTTTATAAAAATTTAGAGTTTGGTACAGGAGGGATGCGTGGAGAAATCGGTGTTGGAACAAATCGAATGAACTTGTTTACAGTCCGTAAGGCATCGGAAGGGCTGGCTAGATACATAGATTCGTGTGGAGATGAAGCGAAGCAACGCGGCGTAGTTATCGCATACGATTCTCGTCATAAATCACCGGAGTTTGCAATGGAAGCCGCAAAAACTTTAGCGACGCATGGTATTCAAACGTATGTGTTTGAAGAGCTTCGACCTACTCCAGAGCTATCATTCGCTGTTCGTTATTTGCATGCATTCTCAGGAATTGTTGTTACAGCGAGTCATAATCCTCCAGAATATAATGGATATAAAGTATATGGGCAAGACGGTGGACAATTACCGCCTAAAGAAGCAGATGAAGTCATTCAATTTGTAAATGAGATTGATAATGAATTAGCGATAGCAGTAGATGATGAACAGGATTTAAAGGATAAAGGACTCATCACAATCATAGGTGAAAAAATTGACAACGCATATATCAATCAGCTAACTACAATCTCAATACATCCACAGTTATCAAATGAAGTTGATGTGAAGGTAGTGTTTACTCCTCTTCATGGCACAGCAAATAGATTAGTACGTAAAGGTCTAGAAGAATTCGGCTATCGTCACGTATCAGTTGTCGAAGAACAGGAACTCCCAGACCCAGATTTTTCTACGGTAACATCTCCAAATCCAGAAGAAAAGAGTGCTTTTTCTCTAGCGATTCGAGATGGGAAAAATATTGATGCAGATATATTAATAGCAACAGACCCTGATGCAGATAGATTAGGTATAGCCGTAAAAGATGACAAAGACGAATATGTTCTATTAACTGGAAATCAAACAGGAGCACTAATATTAGAATACCTTCTGTCACAACGTAAAGAAAAAGGGAGCCTACCATCTAATGGTGTTGTGTTAAAAACAGTGGTTACTTCAGAGCTTGGTAGAACGATTGCAAATGCATATGGTGTGGTAACTATCGACACCTTAACAGGATTTAAGTTTATTGCTGAAAAAATTAAGCAGTACGAGCAATCTGGGCAATATGAATTCCAATTCGGCTATGAGGAAAGCTATGGATATTTAGTTAAAGATTTTGCTCGTGACAAAGACGCGATACAAGCAGCGTTATTAGCGGTTGAAATATGTGCATTTTATAAAAAGCAAGGTAAGACTATGTATGAAGGCTTAACCCAAATTTATGAGAAATACGGTTTCTATCGTGAAGGTTTGGAGTCATTAACACTGAAGGGCAAAGCTGGTGCGGAAACGATACAAACATTATTAGCGAGCTTCCGTAGCAATCCTCCTTCAGAGGTGGCAAATAAAAACGTCGTTAGTATAGAAGATTACTTATCAAGTGAACGTTTGAATATTCATCTAGGTAAAAAAGAAACAATTAAATTACCTAAATCGAACGTATTAAAATATTATTTAGAGGATGGTAGTTGGTTTTGTTTACGCCCATCTGGAACAGAACCTAAGGTCAAGTTTTACTTTGGGGTAAAAGGCGCAACGCTCGATCAGGCTGAAGGTGAATTAACCGCAACGAAGGAAGCTGTTATGACAATGGTACATTCGTTAATTTAAGCTCTTCTCGTAAACATTGTTGGTATCGTTATCTAAATTAGTACTTTAAAAGTGTTTTTATATTGTTAGTCTGCATTGTATAGAAGAACTCTAGTTGAGTACGTGTATATTTCTTAATACGAAAAACAACAATCAATGCGAAAACAGCGGTTAATTTAAAATAATCAAAGGCTCGTAAACTATGTTGTTATTGAGTCTAATATAGAACAGCAATAAATAATGTATTGCAATTGACCTCATTGTATATGAGAAAAAAACAATAGTTCTTGGTTTATATGCATTTATTTCTTAGTACGAAAAGCAACACTCAATGCGAAAACACCATAATAATGAATGAGAAGCTTGGAGGATATTTTATAAATCCAAGCTTCTTACCATATAGAAGAAATAGTTATTTCAACAAAACTCGAACAGTTATATGTTGTCGCTATTCGATTTTAACTTTTTAAAAGGTTCTATGCTGAAAAAAAGATGCCCCGAAATCTAGTTGTATACGTATTTATTTTTTAGTATGATAAACAACACTTTATACGAAAAATGCCTATTACGAAAAGCAACAATTAATGTAAAGAGAGCCTTCTTAAAACGAAAGGTTATTTTGGTTGTATTGTATTGCATTGCATATGAAAAGAAACCACGAATGCTAGTTGTGAACGTGTTGATTTCTTACAATAAAAACTACAATTAGCGCGAGAAATTATGTCACTATGTACATACGTCTTAGTATTAAAAAAACACCATTGATACGAATACAGTCTTGGATATTTGACAATAGCGATTTATTAGATCGCTTGTGTTATGTAAGAAACTAATCCTGTAAGCGGTAATCACATATATAGTTTTAGAACCAAAGATGATCACATGGACTACATAATAGAGGGATGTGTAGTACATAATTAGTTGGAGGTATATAAATGAAGCCTTATACCATAGGGGTAGACATTGGTACAACAAGTACAAAAGCAGTGATATTTAATGAAAACATGCAAGTGATTTATCGTAGTAATTATGAGTATCCATTATACACTGAAACACCGGATGCTGCTGAACAAGACCCTGATGAAATATTTCATGCAGTACTACAAACGATTCGTACATGTGTCAATGAAGCAAAAGTAGATTCAACTCAAATTAGGTTTGTGTCATTTAGTTCGGCTATGCATAGTTTACTCATTGTAGATGAGTACGGAAACCCACTTACACGTTCTATTACATGGGCAGATAATCGTAGTGAAGCATGGGCACATACAATAACAAGTGATCATAAAGGTCATGATATTTATCGCAGAACTGGAACGCCTATTCATCCTATGTCACCACTAGTAAAAATGAAATGGTTGCAAGAGGAACATACACATTTGTTTCAGCAAGCATACAAGTTTATTTCTATAAAAGAATATGTTTTTTTCCGCTTGTTCGGTATTTACGCTATTGATTATTCTATCGCTTCTGCGACGGGGTTATTTAATTTGAAAAATCTGGATTGGGATCATGAAGTGTTATCGTTACTAGATATTTCCCGTTCTCAATTGTCTGAAATTGTTTCAACAACCGAGTCGTTTACTGGTATGAAGAAAGACTATGCCCAAATGATGTGTTTACAGCCAGATACACCGTTCGTAATAGGTGCTAGTGATGGCGTTTTATCTAACCTTGGTGTAGACGCTATTGAGCCTGGTGTTGTTGCATTAACAATCGGTACGAGTGGTGCGATTAGAACCGTTATAGATGGACCTATTACAGACCCAAAAGGTCGGTTTTTTTGTTATGCTTTAACAGAGAACCACTGGGTAATCGGGGGAGCTGTAAACAACGGTGGTATGATTTATCAATGGGTACGAAATGAATTAGCCAATTTGGAAGTGGAGGCTGATGAACTAAGTGGGCAAGACCCTTATGAAGCATTATCCTTAATTGCAGCTAAGTCTGCTCCTGGTTCCGCAGGTCTCATTTTTCATCCTTATTTAAGTGGTGAAAGGGCACCTCTTTGGAACGGAAATGCACGAGGTTCTTTTATTGGCTTAGGGCTCCATCATAAAAAGGAGCATATGATTCGTTCAGTATTAGAGGGAATAACTATGAATTTATACACTGTGTTATTATCTTTAGAAGAACAAATAGGTAAGCCTACACGAATTCATGCGACCGGAGGGTTTACACGTTCCTCCCTATGGGTACAAATATTAGCAGATGTTTTTCAGATGGAAATTCGTATACCAGATAGCTATGAAAGCTCATGTCTTGGAGCAGTAGTTTTAGGTATGTATGGGCGCGGTGAGATTGATTCATTAAATGCTGTTAAAGGAATGATCGGGACGACAAATCATTATCATCCGAATTTACAGGCTAGTAGAGCATACGAAGAATTACTCCCCGTTTTTATTAGGATTCCTCAAATACTTGCTAATGAGTACGATGTTCTTGCAAGTTTTCAAAGAAAGCATACGTTGGGTAAGTAGAGGGATTCTCGTTGTCAAATGACTGAACTGGAGTTGAGCATAATGGAAAAAATAAAACTTAGCGAAACATTACAAGTATCGAGAATTGTACTCGGACTATGGCGGTTATCTGAATGGAATATGGAAAAAGAAGAGATTTTACACTTAATGGAAGAATGTAAGGAACTTGGTATTACAACGTTTGATCACGCTGATATTTATGGTGATTATACATGTGAAGCATTATTTGGAGAAGCTCTAGCTTTAAAACCAGCACTTAGAAGGGATATACAAATTATAACAAAGTGTGGCATAAAACTTGTGTCAAAAAATCGACCTGATCATAAAATTAAATACTATGATACGAGCAAGAAGCATATTATTCATTCTGTTGAAAATTCTCTGCGTAATTTTCGTACAGATTATGTTGATTTACTATTAATACATAGACCCGATCCATTAATGAATCCTGCAGAAGTTGCTGAAGCTTTTGCTCAATTAAAAGCGGAAGGGAAAGTCCTTAACTTTGGTGTCTCTAATTTCAGCCCATCTCAGTTCCATTTACTAAACTCGTATTTAAATTTTCCACTCGTTACAAATCAAGTTGAGCTTTCTGTAAGTAACTTGTCTCAATTTGTAAATGGTTGTATTGAGCAATGTCAAGAAAGAAACATCCCTCCGATGGCGTGGTCTCCACTAGCAAGGGGAGAAATATTTTATTCTGAAAATGAAAAAGAGGTTCGATTACGAGAAACTCTTCATAAGATAAAAGGTGAACTAAATATAGACTCAATTGATCAAGTGATGTATGCATGGCTGTTAAATCATCCGGCGAACATTATTCCAATCGTCGGTTCAGGAAAAGTGTCAAGAATACGTAAAGCAGTAGATGCGCTAAACATCCACATGACGAGAGAGCAGTGGTTCGAAGTTTGGCAAAGCTCAGTCGGAAAAGAAGTAGATTAGTCAATTAAAGAATATAGACAAAATAATTAACATTCAAAGGGGTGGAGGTATGGGACTATTAGACGGCATAATGGGAAATGCTTCAGAAGCCGATATACAATCTACAGAAAGAGAATTGAAAACGATTATTACAACAGACGAAAAAGTTGAAAAGGCTTTTAAGCTTATAAGAGACTCTATTGTTTTTACAAATCAGCGTCTCATTTTAATTGATAAGCAAGGAGTAACAGGGAAGAAAACAGAATTTCATTCAATCCCATACAAAAGTGTAACTCATTTTAGTGTGGAAACAGCTGGTACATTCGATATCGATTCAGAATTGAAAATATGGATCTCAGGTTCAAGCCAACCAATTTCAAAGCAATTTAAAAAAGACAAAAACATTTATGATATTCAAAAGGCTTTAGCCACATATGTTATGAAATAACTAGCATAAAAGTAAATGAGGGGCTCAAATTTATAGAGCTTCTTTTTTACGACTAAAGAAGTAAGGGTATTTACGACTAATTTCTATCGATCCAGCAGTTGTTCATTGCTATAATTAGTAATAACTTTAGCTAGTCATTATAAGGGGATGAGGTGAGTGAACATTGACAGATGAACAGCGAATTCAAGAATTACATACACTTAAAACAATTGCTGAAACGTTAAATCAAGCTAATGATTTGTATCTCATGTTGGCTGATGTTTTAAAAGAGCTCCTTCAAGTAACGGGCCTCGATACTGGATGGATATTCTTTATAGATGAGAAAGAAAATTTTCAGCTCGTTGCAGATTATAATCTTCCACCTGGTTTAGTGTGGAAGAAGAAAAAGCCAATGTGTGAAGGTGGGTGCTGGTGCTTAGATCGTTATAATGATGGCCGACTTCAAAGAGCAGCAAATATTATTAATTGTAAACGAATTGAAGATGCAATTGAATATGACTGGGGTGACACTGAAGGGATTACGCATCATGCTACAGTACCTTTACGAGCAGGTGAGGAAAAATTTGGGCTGCTTAACATCGCTTCCCCATATAAAACTCATTTTACAGATGAAGAACTAGCTTTACTCGAAGCCGTGGCTTATCAAATAGGCTCAGCAATTAAACGTATTAAGCTTGTTGAAAAAGAGCAACAAGTTGCACTTATTGATGAGCGGAACCGTCTAGCGCGAGATTTACATGATTCAGTTAATCAACTTCTTTTTTCTTTACAATTAACTGCTCGTGGAACAAAGGAAATGACAGATGACCTGAAAGTGCAAGAAATGCTTACATATATGCAGGAAGTATCGCATGAAGCATTGCAGGAAATGCGTGCTTTAATTTGGCAATTGCGTCCACAAGGATTAGAGAATGGTATTGGTAGCGCTTTATGTGATTATGGTAAGGTACTAGGTTTAACGGTTTGTATTGATGTAAAAGGGATTATAGATTTACCGAATCATGTTGAAGAATGTTTATGGAGGATCGGCCAAGAAGCCTTAAATAATATTAAGAAACACGCAGGCACAAAAAACGCTACAATTGAATTAGAAATAACGAAAAAACAGGTAAAGCTAATGATTGTAGATAAAGGTTGTGGTTTTCAATACAACCCTAGACTAGAAATGCCTTCGCTAGGACTAGCAGGTATGAAGGAACGTATTGAGATGCAGAATGGGAGCTTAGGCATTCAAAGTGAGATTGGCAAAGGCACCAAGGTTGAAGTGACCGTACCTTTGTAGCTATCTAAAGACTCGTTATGTTGAGAATCTAATTTTGGAAGACTACGTCTAATTCAATAACTGAAAATATAATAAGGGGGAGAGGAAATGTCAATTAAAGTACTTATAGCTGACGATCACCATGTTGTACGGAGAGGATTATTATTTTTTCTTAAAACACAAAGTGACATCGAAGTTGTTGCTGAGGCAACAAATGGTCAAGAAGCGGTTAATCTTACACAAGAACATCAACCAGATGTTGTCGTTATGGACTTAATTATGCCTATTATGGATGGGATTGAGGCGACTAAAGCTATTAAAGATAAACATCCGAAAATAGCAATATTAATGCTTACAAGCTTCTCTGATCAAGATCATGTAATTCCAGCTCTACGAGCAGGTGCAAATGGCTATCAATTGAAAGATGTTGAACCTGATGAGTTAGTTAATTCAATAAGAGCTGTATATCGTGGAGAGAGTCAGTTACATCCAAAAGTGACTTCTCATGTCATGTCTCATGTTCAAAGTGGGGGTCAAGAAGAAGAGAATTTGATTGACCAATTAACAAATCGTGAGAAGGAAGTTCTCTCTGAAATTGCTAATGGGAAAAGTAATAAAGAAATAGCAGCAACTTTGTACATCACTGAAAAAACGGTCAAAACACATGTTTCAAACATTTTAGCAAAGCTTGAGTTAAGCGATCGGACACAAGCGGCGCTGTATGCAGTAAAGCGTGGTATTTGATACCACCTAGTAGACAAGCTTCGTCTGGTCATAATTTTATAAGACTATAGTCGTAGAATGATTTGTATTTCGTCAGTCAATATGAGTAGAGAATGTTCAATAAAAACACTGATTTAATCTTCTGAAGTGCTAGTTATACTATATATAACAACAGGCTCTTTTTATAACTTTGTTGCTTAGCTTCTACACTAGAAGATAGAGATGTCGTTTTACTCAACAGCCGTCGTTATTATATAAGTAAAGGTTATGAATTCTAGTTGTATACGTTGTATTTTTTAGTACAAAAAATAACAATCTAAGCGAAAACAGCCTAATAAAAAACAACATCATAAAAATGTCTAAAAATAACAAATGAAGGAGAATAATTTTATGAATATTGTAGTTATTAATGGAAGTCCAAGAAAATCTGGTAGAACAGGGGTTGCAGCAAGATTTATTTCAAAGGAATATAAAGCACAGTTAGTTGATCTAAGCGATGGCACTTTGCCACTATATAACGGTGAGAGTGAACAGGACACAATTGATGCAGTACAACAACTTAAAAACACTATAAAAAATGCAGATGGAATCGTGTTAAGCTCACCTGAATACCACAGTGCGATGAGTGGGGCCTTAAAAAATGCGCTAGACTTTTTAGGTGGAGAATACTTCCGTCATAAACCAGTTGCTTTATTAGCGGTTGCCGGAGGCGGAAAAGGTGGTATGAATGCATTAACTAATATGAGAACGACTGCCCGCGGGGTATACGCAAATGTAATTCCTAAACAGCTTGTATTAGACCCAGTTTACTTTGATCTAGAAAATGATGCGCTTACTGATGAAGGTAGCCAATTAGTTGATGGATTAATGACTGAACTACAGTTATATGTAAAAGCTTATGGGCAAGTGAATTCATTTTAAAAATTTTTGTTTAAAAACGAGAACTAACATCTGTTCTCTCCATACGACTAAACCGAAAGGAGGGACTGAATGAGCACACTTTTTCAAGATCAACGTTTATATAAAATCTTATCAGCTAATATATTTTCTTCTATTGGAACCGGAGTGACAATGATTGCCATTCCTTGGCTATTAGTAACAGAAAAAGGTGGAGCAGTCATATTGGGTTTTGCAACAATTTGTATGACCATTGCCCAATTTATACTAGCCCCATATATCGGATATATGATTGATAAGCTCTCAAGAAGAGCAATTTTAATTGTCGGTGAAGTGATTGGTTCAATCATAATCAGTTTATTTGCGATATATGGAATTGTGAATGGCAATGATTATGACCTATGGATGTTAATTGTATTATTTGCAATGGGTGGGCTTTATTATTCATTGTTTTATCCTACAATGTTTGCCTTTAATCAAGAAATCTTTACTAAAGAGCAATATAAATCATTAAATGGTGTCATGGAAATTCAAGGGCAGTTGTCAACGGTAATTGCTGGAGGGATTGCTACAATACTTATTAGTAGAGTGGATTTGTCGCTAATTTTATTACTTGATGCAATGACTTATGGTGGTGCAGCTCTAATGTTTTATTTAATACCATACAAAAGAGCTCAAGAGTCTGGTCAAAGTAATGACTCTCTATTGTATAAGCTTGCAGAAGGATATCATTATATGAAGAAATCTCCTATGTTGTTCTTGTTCTTTCTTGCATCATTTATGCCCTTCATTGGTGTGATGGTATCAAATTATTTGAATCCAATATATATAGCAAATGTCTTAGAAGCTGACGCGTCAGCATATGGAACATCGGGAATGATATATGGAGTTGGTGCAATTGTTGCTGGAATTTTCATACCTTTATTCGCAAAGAAAATAGGTAATGAACGATCTATCGTAACTACTGTATGTATATATTCGATAGCAATTACCATGTTAGCTATTTTTCCATACTTATGGGTGTTTTATATAGTGAAACTATTTACTGCCTTTGGGAACGCCGGTACTCGAGTAGCAAGGAACTCTCTACTTATGGAGTTAATTCCAAATGACAAAATTGGTCGTGTAGACAGTTTGTTTCGTGTAATAGGTTTAGGTATAAGAATTGTCTTGCTTATTGTTTTTACTAGAATCATTTCAGATACATCTGCAATCATACCATTTGGAATATTATCTGTAGTATTACTTGTTGCAGCTATGACTGTTATCATCACGTATGTTATTCTTTTCGATAGTCGAAGTCGATTAAATAAATCATCAGAATATATGTAATAAATACAAAGGGTGGAGCTCAAAATAAGGCTCAACCCTTTTGTTAATATAATTAAATTTATTACCAATAATCTTCAATGTCCTCTTGACTAGATGTGATCGCATGATCAACATATCTAAGAAGGGAGTACAGATTATTCTCAACAGCTGTATAATCTTTTGAAAAATTATAAGCATGTAGGAAGTGTTCAATTTTTTTTGATAAAAATTGGTCCTTTGTTCGGACCATCAGTATTAACAAGTTATCCCACTGCGAGCGATGTGTATAGTATAACGCCCTATCGTAATCCACGATGTTCATTGAGATCACCCTCCTATTCGGAGTTAACATTAGTATGTTTTACTTAATGAAATAATTTTCGCTGTAAATGTTGGACGATAATTTTAAAATAAGGGTGAAACTCAATTACCATCATTTATTGGACAACATTTATATATGTAGTGGCAAAAATAAATATAAATAAAAGTGTGGAAAAGAGGGTATCACAGAAGATGGTGCGATAGTTTACCTTTTCGAAAAAGTTAATTTCCTCCATACAGTTTTAATGAGGTTCGTTATTTTTTGAATACGTTCTATCTAACCGATTTCAATTCGTTATTTAAGTAATTTTTATTTTTAAATGGTGAGCTTTCATCATTTCGTCATAACACTCATACATTGTTGGTAAGAAGAGACAGGGGGAGTGAGTGGCAAATGAATGAAGGTGCACGTAAAGAATTGGAATATGCCATTGATGAAATTACAGAAATTGCAAAGGGTTTCGGCTTAGATTTTTATCCGATGCGGTATGAAATTTGTCCTGCAGATATTATATATACTTTTGGAGCATATGGGATGCCAACTCGTTTTTCGCATTGGAGCTTCGGAAAGCAATTTTATAAAATGAAAATTCATTATGACTTAGGGTTAAGTAAAATATATGAGTTAGTTATCAATTCAGATCCGTGTTATGCTTTTTTACTTGATACAAATTCACTTATACAAAATAAATTGATCGTTGCCCACGTATTAGCGCATTGCGACTTTTTCAAAAATAATGTCCGTTTTAGCAATACAAAAAGAGATATGGTAGAGAGTATGGCTGCCACAGCTGATAGGGTTAAATATTACGAATTAATTCATGGAAGGAAAGAAATAGAAAAATTTCTTGATGCGGTTCTTTCTATACAAGAACATATCGATCCATCACTCATGCGTCCTAAGCTAGCATGGCATTATGATAATGATAATCTAGAGGATAATATTCAGAAGCAACGAACACCTTATGATGATTTATGGACTTTGGATGAAAAGGACAAAAATAAGCCGCTTAATAACAAAAAGAAGAAAAAATTTCCTCCTAGCCCTGAAAAAGATATTATGCTTTTTATAGAAGAATACAGCCGAGAGCTAGAAGAATGGCAACGAGATATTTTAACGATGATGCGAGAGGAAATGCTATACTTTTGGCCACAATTAGAGACCAAAATCATGAACGAAGGCTGGGCATCGTTCTGGCATCAGCGCATATTAAGGGAGTTAGATTTATCGAGTGATGAATCAATTGAATTTGCCAAATTAAACGCTGGTGTAGTTCAGCCTTCAAGAACGAGCATTAACCCATATTATCTTGGGTTAAAAATATTTGAAGACATTGAGGAGCGTTACAATAATCCTACAGAAGAAATGATTGAACACGGTGCCAAACCACATTCAGGGCGTGAAAAAATGTTTGAAGTAAGAGAAATAGAATCAGATATATCTTTCCTACGTAATTATTTAACGAAGGATCTCGTTTTCCGCGAGGATATGTATTTGTTTCAGAAGCAAGGGAAGGATTATAAAATCGTTGATAAAGATTGGGAGAATGTACGTGACCAACTTATTAATATGCGAGTAAATGGAGGATTTCCGTACATTACCGTTAATGATGGGGACTATTTAAAAAATGGAGAGCTTTACTTAAAGCACTGGTATGAAGGAATCGAACTTGATTTAAAATATTTAGAGAAAGTGCTTCCTTTTATTTATCAGCTATGGGGCAGAGCAGTTCATATAGAGACAGTCATCGAAAATAAAAACATTTTATTTACGTATGAAGGAAAAAATGTTCACCGAAAGTATATGTAATAAGGTTAAGCATAATTAAGAGCATGATGGGTCGGATCATCTATACTTGAATCTATATTCCCTATTCAGGGGTCAAAGCAGAGGGTCGGACCCTTACGTATTAAGTATATAACGGTTCACATAAGTGTCATAAATAGTAAGTTTTTCAATGGATAACATATAGTAAGATATAGCGTAAGGAGTTATTTTTTTTCACTTTGTTTGTGAATAATATCACAAACTTTCGAATAGTATTATTCAATTATTGGGATTTTGATATGGAGGCTATGTGAAATGGGAAATTGTAACTGTAACCATAATCATGAAACGATGAAAGCAGCAGTAGTAAAAGAATTTAAGAAGGAGTTATCGGTAGAATGTGTTGAAAAACCGAAGGCTTCAAACGGACAAATATTAGTGAAAATAAAAGCTTGTGGTGTGTGCCATACTGATTTACACGCAGCTCATGGTGATTGGAAAGTAAGGCCCAAGCTACCATTGATCCCTGGTCATGAAGGAGTGGGAGAGGTTGTAGAGGTTGGCGAAGGTGTTACACACCTCAACGTTGGAGATAGAGTAGGTGTACCTTGGTTATATTCAGCTTGTGGACAATGTGAATATTGCTTAACAGGAAGAGAAACCTTATGTCTTAACCAGCATAATGCTGGGTATTCTATCGATGGTGGATATGCAGAATATTGTTTAGCAGCTGCTGATTATGTAGTTAAGGTACCAGAAAATTTAGGCTACGTAGAAGCTGCACCAATTTTTTGTGCTGGTGTGACAACATATAAGGCGTTAAAAGTTGGTGAAGCTAAGCCAGGTGATTGGGTTGCTATCTATGGTATAGGTGGATTAGGACATGTAGCCGTACAATATGCTAAAGCAATGGGATTCAAAGTAGTGGCTGTAGATACATTTAGTGAAAAATTAGATCTTGCTAAAGAGCTTGGAGCAGATGATACGGTTAACCCACTTGATGAAGATTCTGCAGAATACATCCAAAGGGAGTTCGGTGGCGTTCAAGCATCGGTTTGTACAGCAGTTTCAAAAAAAGCATTTGATGAAGCTTATCGTGCAGTAAAACGCGGTGGAAAATGTGTTGCAGTTGGACTACCTCCTGAAATGATTGAAATACCAATATTTGATACAGTTTTAAATGCTGTTAGTGTAGTAGGATCGATTGTTGGGACTAGAAAGGACTTACAAGAGGCTTTACAATTTGCTGCAGATGGAAAAGTGAAAACAACGGTCACGAAAGCTAAGTTAGAAGATATTAACGAAATATTTGCTGATCTTGAAGCGGGCAAAATTAACGGACGAGTTGTTATGGAAATATAAAAAGGCTCTTTTAGTAAACTTTTTATTTGTTGCTATTGTTATCCAATTAGTACCAAAAAAAGTGGTTCAACATGGTTAGTCATTGTTGTACAAAAGAAAAGATGCCACGAACTCTAGTTGAGTACGTGTTTGGTTCTTAGTACGAAAAGCAACAATTAATGCGAAAATAGCCTATAAAGTAGAAGAAAGCTCAAAAGCAAAAATTGCTTTTGAGCTTTACTATATTTATAAGGTTGCTTCAGCTGCATCAACGGTATGTTTTAATAACATTGAAATAGTTACAGGTCCAACGCCTCCTGGAACTGGTGTGATTGCACTAGCATATTGTAAACAGCTATCATAATCTGCATCACCAACATTTCCTTTGTTGTAACCCGCATCAAGCACGACAGCACCTTCTTTAAGCCATTCGCCTTTAATAAAATTAGGTTTGCCAACTGCAGCAACGACAATATCTGCTTGTTTAATAATATCTGCTAAATTTTGTGTTTTTGAATGACATGTCGTTACAGTCGCATTCCTGTTGAGCAGCATCATTGACACTGGTTTTCCTAATATAGGGCTTCGTCCAACAACAACGGCATGTTTACCTTCAATTGGCAAGGAATAAAAATCAATAATTTCTAAAATAGCTGCAGGTGTACAAGAAGGATATTTTCCAAAGCCAAACGATGTTTGTCCAAAACCGAGACTAGTAACACCATCTACATCTTTTTCAATATCAATTGCTTCAAAGGCAGCCCGTTCATCTATTTGGCTTGGCACTGGGTGCTGCAATAAGATGCCATGTGTAGAAGGATCATTATTAAGCTCCTGAATGATTTGTAATAGTTCTTCAGTTTGAGTTTCTTTTGGTAGATGAATGCGTTTTGAGAAAATGCCTAACCGGTCGCACGCATTCCCTTTCATTTTTACATAAGTGGCAGAAGAAGGATCATCTCCAACTAAAATTGTAGCTAAACAAGGATTAACGCCTCGCTCTTTTAATGCAGATACACGCATTGTTAAGCTGTCTTTTACAGAATTGGCAACCTTAGTTCCATCTAAAATCAATTTTTCTTCCAACTTTATCCCTCCTATATTATATACAAAGAGGCTGGAGAAAACGTAATAGTGCTTAATAGTCTAATATTTTCATGTATTCCTGTTTATTAAGAAGAGCCTAATTTGTTTTAATGTATGGTTCCTACATTCATATCAATAAAAACTCCTAGACTAAATTTGGCACATACGCTGATCCAGATGCCTCTGCCCAGACGACACGGCAATTTCTTTTACAGCTCCCTCGTGGTTCATTCCACAATTGTCGTCAGTAACTGTAAAGAATAACGGCTCTTTTTCGTAAACTTTGTTGCTAATGTAAAAACAGTATGCTGAGGATATCATATAGCTTTCAAGTAATTAATTAAATGAATAGGCTCCATATACGCTCGTTAATATACTGTATTTTCTTTGTACAAGAAGCAACAGTCAATGCAAGATATGATAGACCATGTTCATTGTATAATAAATCACGAACAATATCTACAAAATCATATCCTAATGTTCAGTTTTTTTATGTGTAAATCAAATTAATGTCACATTTCACGAACCCATTGTGAGATTTTGTTGGTCAAGTCTTGAGAAGTGTCTGAATTTGTATGGGATTTGAGTGAAGAATAAAGTATGCTTTTAAGCGTTTCAGCGTCCTGTTCATAATCAACTTTGAAAGACCACTCAATAATGGGAATAGCGATAATAGTATACTCTTCTTTTTTATTTTCGTATAAGTATATTTTTTCTTGTTGGTTATTGATTATAGCTTTGCGAATTTTCATCTTCATCATCCTTATTATCTATAATGTATGTTTTAGTAAATTGTAGCCTGCTCTATGTACAAATCTGTTGTTGCTATCATTATGCACAACGGAAGCAGCTCTTCTATACATTTATTTTTGATGAATTTCTATGATTTGTAAAGTCTGTATTAATGAATTTCATAAAAAACGAAATAAATGAATGCGTTTTCAATTATGTGAATAGGTGTGGCAGTTTTGTGAAATAAATGTGAAGTTTTATTTTGAAATTGTCAAAAAGTATCTTGTAGTGATGTTAATTAATGTGAGATTTATCACATTTTTCAATTATTTAAAATGGTACTTTTATTATGATAGTAATGTTTTTAAGATCTTTGCTCAAGGAGGGGGGATCATTCTGAAAGGTATGAATCTGCTAAAAACATTAATAGGTGGTCTAGCTGCTTACGAATTACTTTCACTTATGAAAGGTGGAAACAAAACTGTTCTTCGTCCTCCTGGAGCAGCTGAAGAAGATGAATTTTTAGCACTATGTGTACGTTGTGGAAAGTGTAATCAAGCATGTCCGTATGACAGCATTAAGATGGGTACTGAGGCGCATGGTTTCGGCTTAGGTACACCATTTATTGAAGCTAGAGAAAATCCTTGTAGATTATGTGAAGATTTCCCTTGTGTTGAGGTTTGTCCTACAACTGCTTTATCTGGAATTAACCAAGTTGAAGACGTTCAAATGGGAACAGCAATCATTGATCCCGAGCATTGTATCGCTTATGAGGGGATGCGTTGTGAAGTATGTTATCGCGAATGTCCGCTTATTGATGAAGCGATTAAATTAGATATTTACCTAAAACCCGGTGACGATATTCATGCAGTGTTCGCCCCAATCATTGATGTCGATAAATGTGTAGGATGTGGGATTTGTGAACAAAGATGTGTTGTTGACAATCCTGTTGCAATTCGTGTGAAGCCACGAGAAGTAAGAGGATTGTTTTAGCTTTTATAAAAAGAAACAGAATTTGTAATGGGGGAGGAGTTATTTAATGGAGTTAACACGCAGATCTTTATTAAAAGCAACTGCAGTTTCCGCAACATTAGCAGTTGCAGGCTGTAAAAAGGATGAAGCGACAACACCAGTAGAACCACAAAATGATCCTGTCGTACAGGAAATGTCTAACGTTGAACCTGATGAATGGAAATCAACGGTATGTCGCTTCTGTGGGACTGGTTGTGGAGTACTCGTTGGTGTAAAAGATGGTAAAGTTGTTGCCACAAAAGGTGATCCTGACAACCGTTCGAGTCGTGGCTTAAATTGTATTAAAGGGTATTACGTAGGAAAGATTCTTTTTGGCAAAGATCGCTTAACGAAGCCATTAATTAGAGAAGACAAAAGTAAAAAAGGGACGATGGAAGGTTTTCGAGAGGCATCTTGGGAAGAAGCTTTAGATTTAGTTGCAAATAAATTAAAAGAGAATCACGCTAAAGACCCTAAATCTATTGCCTTTTGGGGATCAGGTCAACAGACGATCACTGAAGGGTATGCATCAGTGAAGTTATGGAAAATAGGATTGTTAAATAATAATATTGATCCAAATGCACGTCTTTGTATGGCAAGTGCAGTTGCTGGATTTATGAAGACATTCCAATCAGATGAACCAATGGGATCTTATCGTGATTTAGATGAAGCTGATGTTTTTGTCACATGGGGAGCAAATATGGCAGAGATGCACCCAGTTCTATATTCTCGTCTAACTGCAAGAAAATTAAGTGGTACGAATGTCAAACATTATGACTTAACAACGAGACCATCCCGTACTTCTGAAACTGCGGAATCCGTACTTGTCTTTAGACCGCAAACGGATTTAGCTATTGCGAATGCTATCGCCAACTATCTCATAGTCAATGATGCGTATGACAAGAAGTTTGTTGAAGAACATTGTCAGTTCAAAGCAGGTACCGAAAACCTTGGTCATACATTCGATGACAATTATGAAGCTACAGAGGTTGGAAAGGTTGCAGGGAAAGACTGGAATATAACATTTGAAGAATATAAACAAATGGTGAGTGAATACACGCTTGAAAAGGCCGCAGAATTATCTGGTGTTCCAGCTGAACAGATTGAAGAATTAGCAAAAGAGTTCGCTGATCCGAATAAAAAAATCATGTCACTTTGGACGATGGGAATGAACCAGCATACAAGAGGGACTTGGATTAACAATTTAGTATACAACCTTCACCTTATGACTGGTAAAATAAGTAAACCTGGTAACGGCCCATTTTCATTAACGGGCCAACCAAGTGCGTGTGGGACAGCTCGGGAGGTTGGTGTATTTGCACATCGTCTACCAGCTGACTTAGAGGTGAAAAAACCGGAACATAGACAATTTAGTGAATTGATTTGGAATCTTCCAAAAGGATACTTAGATCCGATTGAAACACCAGGATATCATACGGTCAAAATGTTCCGAGAATTGGGTAACGGAAATGTTAAGTTTATGTGGAGTATGTCAAACAACTGGGGACAAACGATGCCTAAGCTCAACCGCTTCAGAGGGAATGACCCTGACGGAAAAGGTGTGAAGGATGGATTTATCGTCGTATCTGAAGTTTATCCGACTCGTTCAACTGAGATGGCAGATGTTGTTTTTCCAGCATCCATGTGGGTGGAGAGAGAAGGACAATTTGGTAATGCTGAAAGACGTAGTAATGTTTTTGAAAAATGTACCGAACCGCCAGGTGAGGCAAAATGGGATTTATGGGCAATTGTTCAAGTAGCAAAACGTGTGCTTGAAGGTAAAAAAATAGGTGATAAAGATGCCTTTGATGTTATATTCGGCAATATTTGGGATTATGACAAAAATGATTTACTTGAGGACCAGCATGAAGTAAACAAAATACTTTGGGAAGAGTACCGAATGTTCTCTAATCCACATACGCATGAAAATCCTGAAGTACAGGAGCTCGGCAAGCAATTAAAGACTAAAGCAAAGCAATTAGCACCATATGAAGAGTACTTTAAGCAACACGGTATTTGCTGGCCTGTTCGTGAAGTGAATGGCGAATGGCTCGAAACAAATTGGCGTTATTCGTATGGAAAACAAGAGGATGGTTTTGACCAATACAATATTGAGGAATTCGGTCAACCAGGAAGATATAAAGACATTGATTTTTATAAATCTACTGATCATAGACCTACGGTTTTCTTCCGTCCATTTGAGGATGCATCTGAGATTCCAGATAAAGAGTATCCGTTTTGGTTATGCACTGGTCGCGTGTTGGAGCATTGGCATAGCGGTTCGATGACAAGGCGTGTTCCAGAATTACACCGAGCAGTACCTGAGGCATTTTGTGAAATTCACCCTGAGGATGCAGAAGCATTGGGCATAAAAACAGGTGATATGGTCAAGGTTATTACACGTCGTGGTGAAGTGAAAGTGAAAGCTACGACAAAAGGGCGTGGAAATCCACCTAAAGGTCTTATCTACGTACCATTCTTTGCGGAAGAAACATTAATTAATTTAGCAACACTAGACACATATTGTCCGATTTCTAAACAACCCGACTATAAAAAATGTGCAGTTAAGATTGAAAAGGCTTAGGGGGTGAGCACATGAAAAAAAGAAATTTGTTATTATTTGTAATTTCTGTATTAGTCTTTAGTCTTATTGGTTGTTCAAATGATACTGCAGATCCGGTTCAGCAAACAGAACCAGAAGTAACTGAAGAACCTGTTGTTGAGACAGTCACATTACCACAATTATCATCTGATGACAGAGAAGATGCTGCATCGATGGTTTTACAAGGAGCACCACCAATGCAACCAGATGACCATATTGACAGATGGAACCCTGAGTTACGATATGAAAGCTGTACTGCATGTCATGGAAATGAAGCAACAGGTGCGCCTACACCGCCTGCCGACCATTATGTAGATGACAAAATAGGCAATCCAATCTATAGAGATAACTGTATTCAGTGCCATGCTACACAAAACGATACAAAACCTGCTTTTAACCAACCATAAATGAAAAATATTATATCAATACAACGAGGTATAGGTGGTTGTAAGTTGAAAAACTTTGCTGTCTACGAAAAAACAACAATACAGACAAAATATATCATAAAAAATATGTCATAATTAGTACAACAGGCCTCACAATTTCAATATGCTGTAACTGAGTAAAAATTAATCAGCATATAGATTTTATCTAATGTGAGGTCAGTTTTATTTATTTTTCACAAGATGTATGTGTAAAGGGGGAGATTTTATGGTGATTTCTGGCATCCTTATTGAGACGATTATAGGAAAAGCAAGGGAAGCTGCAACCGAACTTGAAAAAATTTCTGGAGTAGAGGTACATCATATTGAAGCTGAATCAAAGGTAATCATTACTCTAGAGGCAGATACGATTAATGATAGCTACGAAACATCGAAGTTATTTGAGGGAATTGAGGGTGTACTTACGGTATGTCTTGTGTATACAAATTTTGAGGGGCAACAAATCTCTGAGGTAGATGTTTTACAATGAAAGAGAAAATGACTAGGCGCAGTTTCTTTTCACTTAACATCAGTTCTACAATCGGCTTTATAGGGAATTTTATCGCACCACAAATAGAACAAGAGAGAGATTTTATTCGACCTCCAGGTGCAGAAAGTGAATTAGCCTTTTTAACTTCGTGTACTCGTTGTGGTATCTGTAAAGATGTATGTCCAGAAAATACGATATCTCTTTTTTCAATGAAACACGGAGCAAAGCTTACCAACACTCCCTATCTTGATCCTAATGATATTGCATGTACTTTTTGTGAAAAGTGTATTGATCATTGCCCTACAAGCGCGTTAAGTAAAGATGGCTTGATGCAAAACCCTGCCATAGGCAAAGCTGAAATCAAACAACAAAATTGTTTGGCTTTTCGTGAAGTGATGTGTGATTACTGTGTGAGGTCATGTCCTATTGATGGGGCATTAAAGATAATAGATGGGAAACCTACAGTTGATGATAAGCTTTGTAATGGATGCGGACTGTGTGTTTCTAGCTGTATTCAACAGTACAAAGGGATATTTGTAAATACTATATAAGCTTACTTTGGAGGGATCACGTATGTTATCGAATATTGGTGTACCAGGTCTTATCCTTATTCTCATCCTTGCTCTTGTCATATTTGGACCTAACAAGCTTCCGGAATTGGGGAGAGCAGTTGGGTCAACATTAAAAGAATTTAAAAAAGCAACAAAAGAATTAGTTGATGATACAGGCAAAGAAGTGATAGAAGCAAAGCAGGTTATTGAGGAAAGCACAGAGTCAGTAAAACAATAACGCTTTCAAGTACTTAAGGAAGGTCTGTTAATTTTCTAAAAAAATGGGTGTTTTCTAAGTAAACAATAATGTAATTTCAACTAGAGTTCAGATGTCTTCTCATCTTTAAAGTAATGTCAACCGTATAAAACCTTAAATATATATAATGAGAAAAAGGAACCTCATGTGAGGATGAGATGGATGAGATCGAAAAGAAAATCATATCATAAATGGACAGTTGTACGAAGGTTCGTGCAGTTTTCAATTTTATTGTTGTTTCTTTCTCCATTGTTTTTCGTAGAAGTTGAGGGTGATAACTTCTTTTTCGGTTCATTATCATCCTCTAGTTTATTTGGAATTGTTCTATCAGATCCTTTTGCTACACTACAAGTTATGCTTGCTTCAAAAACCTTTCATTTAACTTTTATCGGTAGTGCGTTAATTATTTTGCTGTTTTATGTACTGATCCGTGGGAGAGTATTTTGTAGTTGGGTATGTCCAGTCAATACGATGTTAGATTTCATTGATAAAATTAGGGGAATTATCCAGTTGCCTGATAAACACATGGATAGGCATTTAAAAGTATACTTTGCTGGACTTGTTCTACTATTATCATTCGTAATTAGTGTACCAGTATTTGAGGTTTTTTCACCAATCGGATTTACGATGCGAAACATGTTATTCACTGGTGGGGTTGGTTTTTGGCTATTGCTCTTTATCGTGTTATTTGACCTATTCATTTCTAAAAGAGGCTGGTGTCGATATATTTGTCCTCTTGGTGGCTTCTATCAAGCCATTGGTAGAGTTGGAATGTTTCGTGTGAAATTTGACCATGATTTATGTACGGGCTGTGATCGTTGTCGACAAGTTTGCTTCGCTGATCCAGATATCTTAGAACCTGCAATTAATCGTGAAGAGCAATATGTATCAGCAGGTGATTGTAGCCTTTGTGGCATGTGTGTTGATCACTGTCCAACAAACGCCTTAATAATAGCGATGCGAAAAAGCGATAATCTCAAAAACGAGTATTGGAACGATGAGCGGATAAAAGCATAAAAAATACTATGTTGAAGGATACCTTCCAACAACATAGTATTTTTCTTATCATTGCAACAATTCTCCATCAGTTTTTTCACTTCTTTTTCGGGATGGTAACAGTAATGGTAGTTCCCTCATTTATTTTACTTTGAATGTTAAGCGTGCCGTGATGAAGATCAATTATTTTTTGAGATATTGCAAGTCCAAGGCCTGTTCCTTCTTTGTGGGCATTTGTTTGGTAAAACATTTTCGTAATGTTAGATATTTCTTCTTCCTCAATACCGTTGCCTTCGTCCATTACAGTAACGATTACATTATCATTCGTTTCAGTACATGTAATAGTAATGCTACTGTTTTGTGGAGAATATTTAATCGCATTATCCAGTAAATTAATGAGCACTTGCTTCATACGATTCGGATCGATCTCACTTAATACTTGGGTATCTGAGGTATCGAAGATTATTGAAATATGTTTGTTTGATGCCTTTGCTTTCATTTGAGAAGTTACATCATTAATTAGGCTTGAAAGGTCTGTAGTTGATAAATTTAATCTAATCGAATCTCTGTTATATGCAGAGAAATCTAACAAGTCTTCTACTAAGCCTATTAATCGATCTGTTTCCTTTTGAATTATTGATAGTCCAAGAGTTGTCTCTTCTTTATTTGCTAAGTCCCCAGAGAGCATTGTTTCACTCCACCCTTTAATACTTGTAAGGGGTGTGCGAATTTCGTGGGATACTGAAGATATAAATTCGTTTTTCATTTTATCATTTTTCGTTAATTCTTCAGCCATATAATTAAAGGTCTTTGCTAGTGTACCAATTTCATCAATGTAAGATTCTTCTATTCTACTTTCAAAATTACCTTTCGCAATTTTTTTTGTTGCGCCTGTTAATTCATAGATTGGCTTAGCAATGGAGTTGGCTAAAGTATAACTAATAAGAAAGGTTGCAATCATAACGACAGCACCTATACTAATTGATATCCAATAAATATTTTGAACTGTCCGATCTACTTCTTCTAAGGAAGTAATATAGCGAATCACAGCATAAGGTTCACCTTCATCTATGAGGGGAGTAGAAACAGCGAGCAGTCTTTCATTTGCTACATCGTTATTCATATACCAAGAAATTGTTTTGCCCCTTAATGCCTCTTGTACATCTTTTGTTTTAATAAGCGATTCAATTCCAAAGCCACTTGATGTAGTTAAAACTCTTCCTTCTTCGTTAATGACTTGTAAATCTGCTCCTTCATGTATAAGGTTATCTCGAATAATGGACAAGTTCTGATCCAAATTCTGTTTTGTAATATTCATTTGTCGATTAGCTAAGGAAGCTGAAATTTCTGCATGGTTAATTAATGATTTTTCTATCCCATCATAATAATAAAAGTGAATGATACCGATAAAAATACCTTCAAATAGCGCTACTGTTAATAAAATAACGAGCGTATAATGTATAACAATGCGTCTCTTAATTCCAGTAATCATATTTCTTTATCGCTCCACTGGTATCCGTAACCCCAAACTGTGGATATAAGAGTAGGGTGAGAAGGGTCTTTTTCGATTTTTTGTCGCAGTCTACGAATATTTACATCAACTATTTTTGTATCACCTGGATAATCAAGCCCCCATACTTCATCAAGTAAATCATTGCGATTAAAAGGCTGTTCTTTGTTCTCGATAAGTAGCTTTAATAAAGCAAATTCGGTCGGTGTTAAGTCTATAAGTTGATCTCCTTTTTTAACTTGCTTTTTCTGAGGGAAAAGTTCCATAAATAAATCATTATTAACATTGTTAGATTGCGAAATTTTCTTAGTTAACATGTTAACCCTTCTAATTAACGATTTAATTCGAGCTAATAGTTCTTTCGGACTGAATGGTTTATTGACATAATCATCAGCTCCAGTAATTAAACCTTGTACACGGTCAACTTCTTGAACTTTTGCTGTTAGCATAATGATACCAACACTTTCATTCTGCGCTCTAATATGTTTACAAACCTCAAACCCGTCCATCCCAGGTAACATAATATCTAATAAAATAATAGAAATTTCTGGATGTTCACGAGCGATTGAAAGGCCTTCTTCACCGTTATCTGCTTCAAGGACGTGATATCCTTCTCGTTTTAAATTAATTGTTATAAAGCTCCGAATACTTTCTTCATCTTCTATTACTAATATTGTATACATGTGTCCACCCTCCAATCTCTTTCTGAAGTTAATAGTGAATTAGCTTAAAATGCTTCTGGAGTGTTTTATCAAAAAATGACGTATAAAAAACTCTCGTTTTTGTTCGAGCGAGCATGAATTCTTCTTTGGCTTGTTGTGCCTCAGATATAGGAGAAATAGTGATATCAAATAACTTTTCTCCATTGCTTGCTTTAATAAAGGTGATGCGAGAGCTTATATCACCTTGTAATAATGTAAAGTCACTATCCCATTCTGAAGGTATTTCAAAATAAAACCCATTTTCATAGTTATAATACCTTTCATTAACGAGGGATAGGGAGGTAAGGCCATCCCATTCATAATATGTGGTGATATAAGGAATCATCCGATAATGTATGTCCTCGTAAAAAGCTGGAACTCGCTCCTCGGCTATTTCCAATATGCCGTCATGATTAGTGTCCTCACTATTTATCATATTAAATTTGTAGAATCTAAATTGATCATTAAATGCTTGTTGTAGAGTGTTGTTTTCTACTGTAATGATCTCAGTACTGTAACTATTAGGACCAAGCGAATAATCAAGTAACACGCCTTTTTTTGATTCAGTCACAAAGCCATTAATGACATTGTAAAATCCAAGTGCGGAGTTTAACCTTAATTCATCAAGCACTATAGGTTGGTTATCCTGAAAGTTATATAGGGACAATATTGGGACTACATAAGGATTGGTAGATTCTAGTTCATATTTTACTACTATAAAATCTAATTGGTTATCTTGGTCTAGATCATCAATAACATATGTGTATAGAGGTGTATTAAGAATTTCTTTTAGCATACCCTCGTTATATTGAAATATGGACATTTGTTTTTCACTGTAGCCATTTTCACTTGTAGAACTGATAATTACTTCAGGGTGTCCATTATTTGTTAAGTCGAAAAATGTTAATTCTTCAATATATTGACCGTTAAGTTCAATTTGATCAACTACTGCCCAATCGTTGTTATTCTGTTTAAGTATTAAGCCAATTAATGTTTCAGACTGTTCTTTCTCTGTATAAAAAACTACACCTTCGTCATATTTATCGTCGTCAAGGTCTATTAAGGTGATGGTATTATTACTTTGCGTCTGCAATGGAGTAATTAATGTTGCATCGATAGGTAATAGCGCATCGATCGTGCTTTTTAAACTAGCTCTTTTCTTATCTAGTTGAGGTGGTTTCATTAGTTCGACGTTTGATTGAATAATATTACAGCCAGCTAGAAGAAAAACACTAAATAAGAACGAAGCATAATAAAACTTTTTCATTAAGGAATCCTCCTTAAATAATTGTTAATATATTCTAAATAAACTTTGTTATTTTAAGTTAAGACCTTTTTGTCGCATAGTTTGTTGTTTTACTTCCTAAGTAATGGTCACGTACATAACGAGAACTCGTGGCAGCTTTCCCTATAAAACAAGGACAACCGAATAAAAATCACTTCTTGCGGTTCTATTTAACAATAGCAACAAAGTTTATGAAAAGAGCCTAAATTAATGAAAACGTTTAAAGAAGCTATTGAATTAATATCCCTAAATTGAGGTCAGTTCTTACTTCTTTAGCACTCCATTACCTGGATAGTAAATTAAAGTGTTGTAGAAGCGATTCATCATCAAAGTTAGTATAATAAACTCTAGTATTTGTTCTTGCAATTTCTATTTTGTTTGGTAGTTCTTCTGCATCGGATATTGGAGATATGAAAATATCGAACAAAGGTTCATTTTCATTGATAGTAATAAAAGTAATTTGACTATCGTCGTCTGATAGATGCAATGTATAATTTTGTTCCCAGTCTGTTGGGATGTCAAAGTAGAAGCCATTACTATAGCTATAAAACCTTTCATTAATGAATATTAAGCCTGTTTTTCCATCCCACTGATAGAACCTAGTAATATAAGGAATCGTTGCATATGAGTTATTCTCATATCCGAATGGTATTCGAAGTGTTCCTATTTCTATTATGCCGTCATTATTTATATCCCCACTCTCGACGTGATAATCTTTCCACAAGGGATCTGGCTCTGTATAACTTCTTTGTAAATTGTTACGTAACGATTGGTTTTCAACAGTAATGATATTTGTAGAAGCAGAGCGGCTTCCAAGCCCAACATCAAGTAAAATTCCTTTTAGGGTAGGCGTAACAAGACCACTGACGACATTATAGTACGATCCTTCAAAAGGAAGTGAAATACTGTCAATAGAGACAAAGTTTTCACCTTCATAATGATACAAAGTGAGTACTGATGAAATGTCTTCATCGTGATAGATCGTAACGAAGTCTGCGATACCATCTTGATCTAAATCATCAATGACAATATTAGCTAGCTTGTCTGTATATATATTCATCATTTTTCCATTGTTTAATTTGAAAAGGTTATATTCCTTTTCTCGGGAGAAACGTGGGTATTCAACAGAAGAGCCTATAATTATCTCCGGAAATCCATCGTTAGTAATATCTGCAAAATCTAAATTAGTTAAATAAACACCATTTAATTGGATTTTATCTAAAACTTCCCAACCCTCATCCGTCTCCTTAAATATTAAGCTTATTAAGTGTTGTTTATCTTGTTCTTTTTGATAAATGATCACTGCTTCATCATTGCCATCTTTATCTAAATCTACGAGTGTGATCGTATTAAAATCGCCACTTTCTGTCGTACTAATCAATGTATCATCTTCACTTAACAATGAATCAACATAGCTTTTTAAACTTGCCTTTTTACTATCTAATTGAGGTGGCTTCATTAATTCGACATTTGGCTTAATAATATCACAGCCAGTTAGCAAAATAGCACCAAACAAGAACAATACAAAAAACTTTCTCATGAAGGAATCCTCCTGAATATATAAATAGTTTCCCAAAAGTTCTACGTATTATTTTTAAAGACTTCCGCTTTTGCTTGGGTAGTTGTTTTTTATGCTAAATAATCACTACTAATATAGAGAAAAACAATTAGGAAACAATTACAGAACTATTCCATCGGTATTATATCGAAAAACAGCGAATGAAGGGTAACAAAATAGTAACAAATTGTTTAATATGATTATGGAAAGTCGTAGATATGAGTTTATGGATGTTTATTAAGCTTCCTAGACTCGACAAGAAAGCTTGAATGATATGATGTATATTATGTAGTTTGACAATTATTTTTATTAAGGAGAGAGGAAGATGAATAAAGCATCACAATGTATTGGGATGATTTTGCAAGTCCCAAGGTCATGATGAGCAAAAATCAGTAAGTGCTTGGAAATTTGGAGCTAACCCAGACCATCTAGCTCAATTGGTGATAGATGGTATAAAAACAGCGACATGCTCTGGATTAATATTTTATGAAATTGAAAACGAGCCACTACCTGCTGTTGAAGATTATAGTATTGTATTAAATAGTAAGGCTCTTTTCGTAAACTTTGTTCCTTCTTTTACTTATATTTGAGTAGTTGATGTCTTATATTCTTTAGCGATGAAAAGATGCCACGAACGTTAGTTATAATCGTGCTTAGCTTTTGTTACGAACAACAACAATTCATGCGAAAACAGCACATAGTAAAGACGAACCTGTAGCAATTATTAAAACAGTAGAAGTGAAAATTATGCCAATGAATGAGGTTTCTGAGGATTTTGCTGTTGCAGAAGGCGAAGGGGATAGAACTTACGAATATTGGAAAGATGCTCACGTGAAATTCTTCTCTAATGAGTTAAGTAATTTAGGGATTGAATTTTCAGAGGATATGATCGTTGTATGTGAACGTTTTAAATTAATCGATGTAAAAAACAATTGATTTAACGCTTGGAATTTATTCCAAGCGTTATTGTATATTTCAGATTTGTTATACGTTATTTAGTTTTTTAAATAAGGTTCTCTTCGTAAACTTTGTTGCTATTTGTACTACAACATTTTTAGAACTCAATAATAGAAAAGATGACCTTAACGTTAGTATTTACGTGTTTATATCTAAGAACGAAAAGCAAAAATCAATGAGAAAAGCCTTTTCAAATATAGTTAGTTCGAAGAACGGATTTTAGTTAATCTTTGAACTTTTCCATAAGTTATCGTTCTCCATATCCATTCAAACGGTCCGAATTGAAATCGACGAAGCCAAATGTAGCTAAAAATGATTTGAACCGGAAAGATAATAATGGTTATGATAAGACCTTGCCATAAAGTGATTTTGGAGTATAATCCAAAGCCAAAGAATAGAATAAAACAAATTATTGTTTGACCAAGGTAGTTGGTCAGCGCCATTTGACCTGCATAACGCAGTGGCTGTAATAACTTTTGCCATAATTCACTTTCTAGCAACAGTATAATTGTCACAATATAAAAAATAGAGAGTAGCATTCCGCTAAAACTTACAAAAAAGTAGTTCTGCGCACTAAACATAAAATTTACTGATTCATGCTGGCTGTACAGATAAATGATCATAGCTAATGATGGAATACTAAGCAGCAAGGTGATGAGCTGAGTTCTTTTAAGCTGTTTTTTTAATGCTGATACTCTTCGGAATAAATCGATTTTACCAGCGAACAAGCCGAGTAAAAATGTCCCTAATATGTCTGGTAAGATTAGTGGAAGATTAACTAATAGCATTGGGACCTCGTTGGATATTCTCCAGTTCATTAATTGAACATAAGAAAATGTTTGAAAGGCATACTTTTTTTCAATCCCCTCTGTCATTGTCTCTTGAACAATTTGTTCATTTAAATCTACATCTGTGAATGATTCAGATAGTTGGGCAAATAACGCTGAGACACCCATGAGCAACTGAAATGAAAGAAGAAGGACGAAAGCCCAAATCAATATTGTTTTTGCTTTTCTACGATAGAATAGTAGTAGAAAAAAGCCTGCTATCGCATATGTATGTAGTATATCTCCATGCCAAAAAAGGAGGATGTGAAGTACTCCAAATAGTAAAAGTGCTAATAATCTTTTTGAAAACAACCAATTAACGTTTGCACCCCTCGCTTCTGCACGAGTCATAAAAATATAAAATCCTAGCCCAAATAGAAACGAAAAAATCGTATAAAATTTTGTTTGAACGAATAAGTCAAATAATAGTCTTATCGTTTTATCGATTCCTGTATATGTCATAAATTCACTGCCAGAAAAAGAAGGCATATTTACTAAGAATATACCAAAAAGTGCAAAACCTCTAATAATGTCTAATGATACGATCCTATCTTTTCCTAAAGTGGATACGCTATTCATGTTATTTCCTCCTTATATAGACATAATGTATTACAATTATATAGTATTAATTAGGAAAATGTTACAATAATGAAACTAAAGCTAGTTATAAACGTATAATAATAGACCTATATCAAATAGGAGGGGATATGATGGAAGTTTCATTGCAAATTGAACACCTTACGAAGGACATAGGTAATAAGAGAATTATAGATGATTTGACATTTGAGGTTTATCAAGGTGAAGTATTTGGTTTTCTTGGTCCGAATGGTGCTGGAAAAACTACGACTATACGGATGCTTGTCGGCTTGATGTCTATCACCTCAGGTGAGGTTCATATTAAAGGAGTAAACCTAAAAAAGAACTTTGAAGAAGCTCTTAGTCATGTAGGTGGAATAGTTGAAAATCCTGAAATGTACAAGTATTTATCAGGTTATCAAAATTTAGTTCATTACTCACGAATGATCAAGGGTATAACAAAGGAACGAATTGACGAGGTTGTTCGTTTAGTTGGACTCGAAAACAGAATAAAAAATAAAGTGAAAACCTATTCTCTCGGCATGCGCCAACGCCTAGGATTAGCACAAGCATTGTTACATAAACCATCATTGCTAATATTAGATGAACCTACAAATGGGCTTGACCCTGCAGGGATTCGAGAGGTAAGAGATTATTTACGTAAATTAGCGAGAGAAGAAGGATTAGCGGTGATTGTCTCAAGTCATCTGCTATCCGAAATGGAGCTGATGTGTGATCGAATTGCGATCATACAGCATGGTAAGTTGATCGGAGTTCAGCAGGTGAATGAATTTGTGAACGAGGGGGAAAAACTGAGAGTGTCGTTTTCAGTCGACTCTGTCGATCAAGCACAAGCAACGATTGACGCAGAATTTCCGGCTATTACATCTCATATTCAACACGATAGAGTAGAAGTTGAAATTGAAAGAGAAAGTATACCTGAGCTTGTTACAAGTCTTGTACATAAGCAAGTGAAAATATATGAAATTGAACAAAAATCAAAATCTCTTGAAGATAGATTTTTAGAAGTGACTGGAGGGAATGTCATTGACTAATATGCTCTCACTTATTAGAAATGAGAATATGAAAATATATCGTCGCATATCTACATGGATACTGCTGGGCATATTAATTACATTTGTAACCATTTTTGGAGTAGCCTTAAAAGTAAATGCCCCTGAAGCAATTACTATGTGGACATTCATAGAAGAATCAAGTGGTTTAACAGTAATCATTACATTGTTTACTGTTATAATTGCTGGTGGAATTGTTGCTACAGAATTTACACAAGGTACGATTAAGCTACTCCTCATTCGTCCTGTTAGTAGAACGAAAATACTGCTCTCAAAATATTTGTCGACGATGCTTTTTGCTTTAACGACGCTCATGCTATTATTTGTTACCGCCTTTTTGTTAGGTGGATTATTATTTGGATTTGAAAGCTTTACAGATCCATATATTGCCCCTGATATTACAGTAGAAAAATCTATGCTCGCGCATGTATTAAGCTTATACGGTTTAAATTTCGTGGACGTTTTGATGATGTCAACATTTGCGTTTATGATATCTACTGTGTTTAGAAGTAGCTCATTATCAATAGGATTGGCTATATTCTTAATGTTTGCTGGTTCTACAGCTGTCATGCTTTTAATAGGTATTGGATATGAAGAATGGGCAAAGTATCTATTATTTGCCAATACAGACCTTACCCAACATATTAACAATCGTCCATTAGTAGAAGGGACGACAATGAGATTTTCAATCAGTGTCCTCATTGTATATTTTGCTACCTTTGTTGGGCTATCTTGGATTGTCTTTAACAAAAGAGATGTAGCTGCATAGTACTTGTCTGTCCAATATGTTGTTATATGTAAAGCATCCAAAGGAAAATTGACCTTTGGATGCTTCTTCGATGATAGAGAAGCTAGTGTGTAAGTAATATCGTTTGAAAAATAATAAAGTTGTTACAAACATCATAGTTACATAAAAATGATAGTAACCGTATTCCATATAATGAACAGGTTGTGTAACAACTAGGAATTATGGAATTTTGAGATGATAATTATTAAGTTAAAGGGCAGGGTCATTTAGAATTAAGGAGTGATTAAAATTAGAAATACTTCAAAATTGTTAGGCATAGTAGGAGGTTTCTCCAGCATATTTTTATGGATTATATTTAACTATTATAATCCTTATTCAAACCTAAAAGATACTGAACCGATGATAATTACATTTGTAATGTTGTTCCTTCCTGCTTGTTTAGCAATTGTAGCTTCTATAAAACTTAAAAAACATTTAATGTTAATCGCATTTTTGTGGTCACTTCCAATCAGTTTATATACAATGGGTACCCCTGGGATTTTTGCTTTATTTGGAGTCACGAGTATTACTTATTTAATTAGTTTTCTTTTAATGATATTAGTCAAGAAAAGGGATGCATTAGGCCATTGATTTTATTCTAGTAGCCTAATTTTTAGATATTACCTTAAAAGGCTCTTTATTAAAAACGCATGTGAAATTATGAAGTGTTTAACAGGGGTGACCAAGACTCATGCACATATTGAAGTGTGTAGGTACTGACGCCATTCAAAGAGAGTTAGCATGATGACAGTACACCGTTACTCCAAGAGTGTGCAACGGTGTAGTAGGGTAGATTTAAGTGGTAGACTTCGTTATATTTATTTTCACTTGTAAATGAAAGCTTGCAGTTAAATCAATGTCATAAACATTTGCTATAGCTATTACGTAATAAAGAACATCATATAATTCCTCTTCAATCGTCCCTGATTGTTGTAAGCTTTGAACTTTAAGAATAACCTCAGACAATTCTCCAACTTCTTCAACTAGCTTAAGAAGGCTCTTTTCGTAAACTTTAATGCTATAGATCTTAAAATTGAAGATGAAAACGTCGCTTTCTCAATAGTCATCGTTTATAGAAGAAAAGATACCCGAAACCTAGTTGATTTTTGGCAAAGAAACAACATTCTATATGAGAACAGCCTTTGAGAAAGTATGCATATTTCATAGAGGATTATGGGCTTTATGTCGTAAATAGGCTGTTTCATATTTATTTAACATCTTTTGTTGCTATTTAATTCAAAATAACTGGTTTAACTTGTTTTGTATAATTGAAGTACAAAAAGGGATTCGCACCAA
Source organism: Nanhaiella sioensis (assembly GCF_046557775.1). NCBI lineage: Bacteria > Bacillati > Bacillota > Bacilli > Caryophanales > Bacillaceae > Nanhaiella > Nanhaiella sioensis. The sequence goes on along the minus strand of NZ_JBKAEG010000001.1, from coordinate 1,242,197 downwards.
AGAGATTAATGCTGCCGTCCTTCATAACAAATACATGATAATGAAGACCTGGTCCTTCTATTCCGTATGCATAAAGTGATTCGGTTAAAAGTATATCATCTAAATTATTAATGTGGGTTATTAACGGGGTTCCCACAATATTATGGTCTTTCATCTCACCGGAATTATCGATTGTAACATTTCCTGTAATTAAATGAATATTCTCAAGTACTTTCTCATGTGTGAAGTTATTGTCTTCATCTAGATTTATTCCATATAAGTTTCCCTCTGAATCTAACGCACGTACTGAACCTGCTAGAACAGTTTTATTGTATCCGCTATCTGGAGCATAATCATAGCTTAAGTCAACGATATTGTGCAAATTCTCAATCGGTTTCATAATAATTGTGTCATCTAATATTTGATCTTCGTAATAAACCGTTCCGTTGGTTGTTAAAATAAACGTTTTATTAAAGCTGTAAATATTTTTGATTTCTGTATGTTGGTCTTTTTCAAAGGTAATTGTTTTATAGTGGTTATTGTTAAAGGTCCAATGATATAATTTATCATCCTCACTTTGAATTGCTATGTCTGATCCATATGCATATATGTTTTTAATAGGGAAATCAGTTTCCAAAGTGTCACAACCTTCTTCACTTAAATCAAAGATTATTTTGCCACTAAAAGTTAAAAAAATCGGTTGTCTCATATTGCTTATCATCGTTTGTACATCTTCAGAGATGCCTAATTGTTTTAGCTCGACATCCTCGGTTACTGTCCAAACCTGTCCTTTACGGAGTATATATATTGTCTTATTAGTGGGAAGAATTTGGTCAATGTCTGACATAGTTCCGATTGCAGTAAGGTGTTGAAAGATAGTCGGGGAAGTTCCAAGCTGTCCGGTCATATTATTTCCCCAAGAATAAACATTTCCATTACGACTCAATGCTAATACGTGATCTGTACCTACTTGTATGTCAATAATGTCATTCAAGCCTTCAATCTGTATTGGAGTGTCCAGTTCAAAAGAATTAGAATGAATTATATGTCCATTTTGATCCCCCCACCCCCAAACCGTTCCATCGTTCTTTAATGCAAAATTAGCATGAGTATTATGAGCTATCTTTTTTACATCGTCCAGTTTTTCAAATGGTGTTAACTTAGGTGGTGACTCATGTTCTTTTTGGTAGATTAGCCATTTTCCTGATTGTAATTTTATAAAGGTACTATTGATGTTAAATCCTTCAGCGACGTCAATTACAGTATCAGCAATATTTACTTGATTAGCAATTGGCTCCTTCTCATTACTAAATAAATTATTATTATATTCTTCAGTCCATAAAGTACCATCCGTTTTTATTGCAAAAAGAGTATTGTCAAAATTAAAGAGTTTACTCACATTTGTTATATTTGATAAAGGAGTTGCTGAGAAAGTGTTTGTATTATATTGAAAGCTGACATGAATAATCGTACCATCCTCTGTTAAAGCAAAAAGCGTGTCTGATCTTACTTCATTAATACGTACAATATTTGTTAATGAAGATAACATAAATGGTTTGCCACCTTCATTTAAATACCATACTTCACCTGATTCGGTTAAAATAAATTCACCTGATATTGAAGTGGCTTGTGGAATATCGTTTATAAGTTGAGGAAAGGCCGGGTTCCTATCTCTAGGATACTCATTTCTAGAGCCCCAAGCATATACGTTGCCATTTTCATGTAATGCATAAGATGTTCCATAATGTGATCCATAACTTGCTTCATCGATAATTGTTTTAGTTGATATTGCTTTTATATCCGCTAATAATTCTCCTTCAATGAATGGCTCCGAAAGAAGTAACGATGTGTTGCTGTTATCTTGCTTTAAAAACATGTCAGCAATGCAAGGTGTAGTTGTAAATTGAGCCTTTGGTTCTTCATCGAAAGTTTCTTCAACAATACTATTGTCTTCCTTTACTTGATCTCCTTGAGTGGAGTCAATAGAAATTGATTCCTCTTGATTTTGATTAGTAGCTTGATCTTGTTGAATGGGACGATTACATGCTGTGCTCAAAAAGATGACTAATAATATAACACAGTTAAGTAGTACTCTTTTTGTAAGCATCTTTTGCTCCTCCTTATGTAAATGTAAGCATTCGGACAAATAAATATAGGTCCCCTTTACAAATTATAGTAAATTCATTGTTAATTATATATTAAGCTATGATTTGATAAAATGATTATTTTGAGTTTTCAAATATTATTATCGTGCTTCTATTTAACACATAATCTAATGAAATATTGTCTTTTGTAAGAGGCTCTTTCAACCGATAAGAAAAAGTGCCAAGAATGCTAAATAAATACTAAAGTACGAGAAATAACAATTAACGCAAAAAGAGCTATATAAAAAAGTATAGCTAACCTCAAAAACTTTGTTGCTACTGTCACGAACTTAGCACTTCTAGAAGAATTCTGATTGCATTTCATCTAACGAAGAAAGGGTGCTTCTAGCTCAAATTTTTATACGTGTATGTTTTAGTACAATCAAAATAAAACACAAAGCTGCAAGATCATATCATTACAATGATATTTCGATGACTATGGAATAAAATGCACTTTACAATGATGTTGTATATATAAGCTCTTTTCGTAAACTTTGAGGCTTTTTCACTTACATTTGAGTAACTGATGTGTATGATATGATTTTTTAAGTTGTTAGAGAAGAAAAGGACCTGAAATCTAGTTGTGTACGTGTTTACTTCGTAAGACGAAAAACAACAATGAATGCGAAAACAGCCTATATAAAAGAATCATAGGGAGATGTTATTATGGATGCAAAAGCTTTAATCCTTCTTGATCTAAAAGAATGTAGGCGTAGATTCCTCACAGTTGCTAGAGGATTTTCAGATGATTTATTATGTTGGAAGCCTGATGTCGAAGCATTAACAGTTGGGGAAACCATTAGGCATGTACTTTTGCATGATTTCTCATGGCTTACCATCTTACGTGAGCATAGATTACCTTCTGAAGAAGAAAGGAAACAATTGTGGGGAAAACCATTCGTTACTATTGAAGGTGAAATAGCTGGCAGTAATATATATCATGATAAGTTACTATCGTATGTTAATGAAATACCTTCTTCAACATATAATTCAAAGATGATTAAATGGCCGCATAAAGATATTGAAAGGTCGTTGGGAGATACACTAGAAAGAAAAACATATCATGACGCAGTACATACTGGACAGTTACTTCAATATATGAGAATGCTGCAAATTGATCGACCTGATATTTGGGATTAGATCAGGTAGCAGTATCTGCCTTTCGCTATATGTGAGTATATTTTTTAAATCAGGTGGAGGGTTCCTCCACCTGATTTGCTTATTCAAAATCTAATATCGTTTAATCGACAGACTTATCTATGCGATTTACAGTCTCAGGTTTACTTATAGGAAAGGCAATGACGAATTTAGTACCATGTTGTTTTTTACTGTCAACGGAAATTTCACCACCATGTAAATTTACGAGTTGTTTAACGATAGCTAAACCTAATCCAAACTCTCCGTAAGGATTATTTCTACGTGAAATATCCGCTTTGTAAAAACGGTGCCAGATCATTTCAATTTCTTTAGAATCTATGCCGATCCCTGTGTCCTCGATTTCAATGATCACCTCGTTATATCCCTTCTTGCCTCTTAGCCAGATCGTACCATCAGACGTGAACTGAATGCTGTTTTTCGTAATGTTTATTAAAATTTGCATTAGCCTGTCATAATCAGCATGGATATAAATGTCCTCATCAACATGTATTATTACTCGGTTATTTTTTTGCTCTGCTTGAGTAATTAAATGCTCTTTAATAATTTCGAATATATCTAACAACTGTATGTCGACTTTATTTAGTGGAATTTGAAGTGAACGAATATTTTCATAATCCAAGTTTTCATTTACAAGTCGAATAAGCCTCTTTGACTCTGTACTAATTAAATTCAGGCCTTTATCTTTTTCTTGCTCTGGAATCATGTTATTTTTTAAACCTTCAATTATGCCACTTATTGTCGTTAATGGTGTTCGCAATTCGTGTGATACATCTGCAATAAATTGTCTACGTCGTTTTTCTAGTCGATTAATTTCGTCATTTGACTCTCTTAACTTTGAAGCCATTTGGTTAAAGTCTGCTGCTAATTCACCTAGTTCATCTAGGGTTCTATCTGGCACATTAACATTATAGTTTCCATCTGCAATCATGGAAGTAGCCTCACGAATGTGTTGGATTCGTCTAACATGCAATTTTGATAATAACCAGCTTAATAATAAAGAAATGGATAATGAGATAATAACTGTGTACAGTAAAGCTCTATTTAAAGAACTAATCATATCCTGTGTATTACTAATAGGTGCAATTAATAAGATGCCTCCTTGCACTTTTTGATCAATAACATAAGGAATAGCAACCAATGATGCTTCTTGATCAAAGCGTTGTATATCATGCTTTATAACTACTGTTTCGCCGTTGGATATTTGCTGTAATTCTTTTTCGTCTAACTGTATTTGTTTAAAACGATCAACAAAGGGTGATAGAATGGATCCTTTATTATCAAACATGATTAATCGAATGTTTCTTGCCCTTAATACTTCGTTATATTGCTTTAAAGGTTTCTCAGTCTCAATGCTGCTTTGGTCTATAACACTTAAAATTTCATCACCAAATGACAGTAATTCATCAACTTTGTTTTGGAATATTAAGTTTTCGACAAAGTGAGTAAATAACAAACTTAAAATTAACAATGCAATAATTAAAATACTAATGTGACTTCCAATAAGTTGATATATATATTTAATTCTCATTACTTTCAACCAATTCATCAAATTTATAACCTACACCCCATACTGTGTGGAAAAAAGGACGCGAGTTGGTACCTAGTTTTTTGCGTAATCTTTTAATATGTACATCAACAGTTCTTTCGTCACCATAATATTGATAGCCCCAAACTTTTTCTAATAAATGCTCTCTTGAAAACACTTGTCTTGGATGTTGAATAAAGAAGTACAAAAGATCAAATTCTTTTGGTGTTAAATTTGAAATTAATGTATCATCTAAAAATACTTCACGTGTATTTTTATTTATTTTTACAAAGTCAGTTTGAATCTCATCCGTTTCAATACTTTGAGGTTGTCCTTGATGATATCTGCGGGTAACTGCTTTTATGCGTGCCATGAGTGTAAGTGGACTAAATGGTTTCGTTACATAGTCATCAGCTCCCATATCCAAACCTAGTACTTGATCTGACTCACTATCTTTAGCTGTTAACATAATGATAGGAACGGTACTTTGCTCTTCTCTTATTTTGCGACAAATACTTACACCGTCCATATGTGGAAGCATCCAATCGATAATCAGCAAGTCCCAATTTTCTTTTTTGAATTGGTGATAGCCTTCTAGTCCATCATTTACAAATTTTCCAGACAACCCTTCTTTTGAAAAAAACATTTCTAGCATAGAGCAAACACTTTCATTATCCTCGATGACTAGAATCTTCATCTTACACCTCCACTAAAAATTACTTTATTTAAAGTTAAATTGAATAATGACTATTTTCAACCTCTATGTAAAATATTTCGTTTTCGTTAAAGGTTACGAAATAGTTCATTCATAGTTTGGACATATATAGGCGTTAAGATTTATACATCCACATAAAAAAGTCCAAAGATTGGAGGAGATTATCAATTATTAATAATTGCTTTTTTTGTTACTTTTACAAACTAGAATAACTAGAAAAGGTATGGGATTATCCTCGTTTTTACTATGAACGCTAGTTTTGTGCGTTGTAAAAGTAATACGAAAACATCCCTAAAAAAAAACAGACATATTAATTAGATATAAATAATTGCAAATGATTAGGAGGAGTAAGAATGAATTTCTTAAAACGTGCTTTCTTGAGTGTAACTGCTCGTAAAGGAAAAAGTATGTTACTAGTATTTGTTTTTTCAGTGATTTGTGTTTTAGTACTGGCCGGTCTATCCATTCAAACTGCAGCCCAAAAATCTAGCGAATTAGCAAGACAACAATTAGGTGGAGAGGTCACCTTACAAGTCGATAGAGAAAAGCTTATGGCAGAAGGAGGACAACAACAAAGTGAAGGTAGACAGCAAGGGCGTATGCAATCTGTCCCAGTTCCAGTAGAATCTGCTACAGCATTGTTATCATTAGATAACATAAAAGGATATAACTATTATTCTTCTGCATCTGGGTTGGCTGAGAATTTTGAACCGATTGTAAGTGAAACGATTGATGAAGAGGAAACTAATACAGGACAAGGGGGCTTTAATAACCCTGGAAATATGCGTGGAGTCCAGGCAGATATAAGTGTTCAAGGGGTATTATTTACAGATTCGGTGGAGACCTTTTTAAATGATGAAGCATCGATTGTTGAAGGTCGCCATTTGACGGAAGAGGACATAGGTGAGGACGTTGCAGTAATAGAACAAAATTTAGCTATAGCAAATGATTTAGCTATTGGTGACACGTTAACGATTCAAAGAACAGATGAAACTAGCTCGGTAATGCTCGAGATTGTCGGAATCTATGAAACAACAGAACTAGTAGATGATCAAGCAGCAAGTTTCGATTTTTTGAACCCATATAACAGAGTATACACACCTTATACTACTGCTTCTAGCTTGAAGAGTGAAGACTATGAAGACGCTATAGATTACGCAGTATATTTTATGGACGACCCTGCAAATATTCAAAGCTTTATTGATGAAGCATCTCTTGAAAGTACTATCGATTTTGATGTTTTTAAGCTAGATGCTAACGATCAATTATATGAACAGATGATTGGTCCTATAGAAAATGTTGCATCATTCTCAACCAATGTTGTTTATTTAGTAACGATTGCCGGTGCAATTATTTTAGGGTTAATTGTCATGATGTCAATTCGTGAACGAAAATATGAAATGGGTGTTTTATTAGCAATAGGTGAGAAAAAATGGAAGCTAATGGGACAATTCCTAGTAGAAATTTTAGTTGTAGCAGTTATAGCACTCGGTATATCTGCTGTAAGTGGAAATGTCCTAGCAGGACAAATAGGTGACCAGCTGTTATCACAAGAAATACAACAATCTGAAGAAACAGCCTCAAACCCTGCTTCTTTCGGACAGAGAATGCCAAGGCAAGTACAACAACAAATAGATGTTGAGCCAGTTGATGAGTTACAAATTGATGTGACAGCCGGAGATTTAAGTATGCTAGGGGTGATTGGCTTATTAATTGCAATATTATCAACGTTAATTCCATCTATGTCAATATTAAGCCTTCAGCCAAAAACAATTTTATCAAGGCAAGATTAACTGAGGAGGAAATAAAATGGGTGCCCTATTGGAATTTATAGACGTAAATTATTGGTATGAACATGAAAATGAAAAGCAGACAATCTTAAATAATGTTAATGTAAGTTTTGAAAAGGGGAATTTTTATTCGATAGTTGGACCTTCTGGCTCAGGTAAAACAACCTTTTTAGCTATGGCGAGTGCACTAGATATGCCGAAAAATGGGAAAATATTATATGAAGGAAAAGATATAAAAAAAATTGGTTTATCTAACTTTAGAAACAAATATGTGTCGATCGTCTTTCAGTCATATAATTTACTACCTTATATGACAGCTATTCAAAATGTTATAACCGCAATGGAGATTACTGGATCAGATGAAGCAAATAAAAGAGATTTTGCACTGAGTATGCTTAAAAAGGTAGGTATTACTGAAAAACAAGCTGGACAAAAGGTGCTTACGTTAAGTGGGGGACAGCAACAGCGTGTTTCTATTGCACGGGCACTGAGTTGTAAATCAGATTTAATAGTCGCTGATGAGCCTACTGGAAATTTGGATGAAAAGACTGCTAAAGATATCGTTAAACTATTTCAAGATTTAGCACATGAAGAGGAAAAATGCGTCATCGTTGTTACACATGATAACAATATTGCAAATGTTTCAGATGTTACAGTGAGAATTTCAAAAGGTAACTTTAGAGTCATATATAACAATCAAACTTCTTCAATTAAGTAAGTAGCAAGTTGCTCCCCACTAATCTTTAGAGGAGCAACTTTTTTTCTATGTAATTTCTCTTAAATTGAATAAGTTAGCCACTCGCCCTTAACTCCACCCATTTTTTTATAGAAGTTTTGAGCACGGGTATTATCAGGTGCTGTCTCCCAAGACATAAAAGCAAAGTTATTTGTATCCTTGTAATCTACACACTTTTGAAAAAGCTTCTCTGCAACCCCAGTTCCTCGATAGTTATTTCTTACATATAAATCATTTAGTACGACAACCTTTTGTGCACTTAATGTACTGTATGAAAAGTATAATGTCGCAAAACCAATTAATTCTCCATGGTGCTCTGCGACAAATTGGATTCCTTCTTTTTGTTGAGTGAGCATATTTATTAGGTTGTCGATCTTACTTGATGGTGGCTGCTCCTTATGATAAAAATCACAAATATACTCAAGCATTAAAGCTTTTATTTGTTCGTTGTCCTCTACATGCATTGGTCGGATAATAGTTTGGTTCATCATATCCATCTCACATTTCACTCCCTTTTTAAATTAGTAGTTTAGATGTATATATTATATTCTTTATCTAATTAATATAATAACTAGAATTTTAAAAAAATTATGCAATTTTCGTTACCCCATTTCTTAAATGTGGAATTTTTAAAGTAATTAATACTTTATTGATATCTGATCCTCTTCATTTGTCTAAATAAGAAAGGCTGATTTCGAGTTCATTGTTGCTTTTTGTAATAAGAGCTATAAACTCTAAAGACGATAACAATCATATCATACACATCAGTTACTCAATGTTTTCGAAAAGAGTCATAAGAAAAAAACACTCCTTAGTATCTACCTATGTAATACTTTGTTAATCTTTTCGTTATCCTTTTATAAGGTTCTTTCTATACGCTATGAACAATGATGAACTACATTTATAGAGAGGGGTATAAAAGTGAAAAAAAACAAATGGAAAATAACGATGATCCTATCGGTGAGCCTAGTTATCATTGTTGGCATGTATTTTTTATTTGGATCTAATCAGCAGGCAGCTAGTGTGAAACAAAGTTATAATGAATCAATGTATGCGAAAGCGACGTTTGCAGGTGGTTGCTTTTGGTGTATGGAGCCACCGTTTGAAAAGCTTGATGGTGTGATAGATGCCGTTTCAGGATATACTGGCGGTCAGCAAGAAAATCCAACATACAAAGAAGTGTCTGCTGGAACAACAGGTCACATTGAGGCAGTTGAGATTATTTACGACCCTGAGAAAGTAACCTATGAAACTTTATTAGAGATATTTTGGAGACAGGTCAACCCAACAGATTCAGGTGGGCAGTTTGTTGATCGTGGAGAACAGTATCGAACAGCAATCTTTTATCAAAATGAAGAACAAAAAGAGCTAGCAGAACAGTCAAAAAGCAGCTTGAATGAATCTGGACGATATAACGATCCAATTGTAACAGAGATTCTACCAGCTGCAACATTTTATAAAGCAGAGGAGTATCATCAAGATTACTACAAAAAGAATAGCTTAAAGTATAAGTTTTATCGACATAACTCGGGAAGAGATCAATATTTAGATGAGACTTGGGGAGATGACAGAGAATTTGACATTCCTAAAGCATTTATCAAGCCTTCTCAAGAAGAGTTAAAGGAGAGCTTAACACCTATACAATATAAAGTAACCCAAGAGGATGGTACAGAAAAGGCATATGATAATGAATTCTGGGATCATAAAGAGGAAGGTATTTATGTTGATATTATTTCTGGAGAACCATTGTTTAGTTCATTAGACAAATATGATTCAGAAACTGGGTGGCCGAGCTTTACACAACCTCTTGAACCAAATAATATTGTTGAACATGAAGATCGCAGCTTGTTTATAACACGTACAGAAGTAAGGAGCAAAAATGCAGATTCCCACCTTGGTCATGTGTTTACTGATGGACCGAAACCTACAGGCTTAAGATATTGTATAAATTCAGCTGCCCTACGATTTATATCAGCAGATGATTTGCAAGAAGAAGGGTACGGTGAATATATGAGTTTATTTAAGTAAAGATATAGAGAGCAAGATGAGGGGTTTGGATAGTAAACCAGTGAGTTTGGATAGTAAACCAGTGAGTTTGGATAGTAAACCAGCGATTTTGGATAGTAAACCAGTGAGTTTGGATAGTAAACCAACGAGTTTGGATAGTAAACCAAAGAGTTTGGATAGAAAAGCAGCGAATTTGGATAGTAAACCAGAAAGTTTGGATAGAAAAGCAGCGAATTTGGATAGTAAAATAGAGAGTTTGGATAGTAAATCAACGAATTTGGATAGTAAACAGAGGTTTGGATAGTAAACAGAGGTTTGGATAGAAAAGCAGCGAATTTAGATAGTAAACCAGTAAGTTTGGATAGAAAAGCAGCGAATTTGGATAGTAAACCAAAGAGTTTGGATAGTAAACCAGCGAGTTTGGATAGTAAACCGAGGTTTGGATAGAAAAGCAGCGAGTTTGGATAGTAAAATAGTGATTTTGGATAGAAAAGCAAAGAGTTTGGATAGTAAACCAGAGAGTTTGGATAGAAAAGCAGCGAGTTTGGATAGTAAATCAACGAATTTGGATAGTAAACCAGTAAGTTTGGATAGTAAATAGAGAGTTTGGATAGTAAACCAGAGAGTTTGGATAGTAAACCAGAGAGTTTGGATAGTAAACCAGAGAGTTTGGATAGTAAACCAGAGAGTTTGGATAATAAACCAGAGAGTTTGGATAATAAACCAGTAAGTTTGGATAGAAAACCAGCAATTTTAAACAGTGATAAGTGAATTTGCTAGTAAATCTAGGCTAGTGGATAAGAATCTGGTTAGTATGATGAATAACCTAGTGAGTTAGGCGAGGATCTCAGGGGTTTCACTTCAATAGAAAAAACCCCTATTGATTCTATGTTTCAGCGGTATATTCATCACCATGGGAATCTTTTGGCTCTTCTAAAGCAAACATGCAATATATAAAACTTAGTAATGCACCTACAGACAGAATAATAAAAAATTGTCTAGGAGTAACGAAAGTGAGTAATGTTAAGTAGACAACGGCTCCTACATTTCCATAAGCACCTGCCATGCCGGAAATTTGGCCAGTCATTTTACGTTTAATAAAAGGGATTACGGCAAAAGTAGCTCCTTCTGCTCCTTGGATAAACATAGAGGTTAAAACAGTGATGGTAACAGCCAGAACAATAGGCCAACTTGAGTTGATAAATGCCATCCCAAGTAACCCTATGGATATTCCAAACATATAAGCGAGCATGATTAGCTTTCTACTTCTAACATGATCAGATATCCATCCACCTAACGGCCGTGCAAATAAATTAACAAATGCAAAAGATGAGGCTATTAATCCCGCTGTTGTCGGGGTTAAAGAGAATGTTGTTAAGAAAAAAGTTGGTAACATCGAGACGATTGCTAATTCAGCACCGAAGTTTGCAAAATAAGTTGTGTTAAGAGCAGCGACATTTTTAAAGCGATAGCCTCCTGATGTTGTTTCCTTTGATTTTAGCAAAGGTATATTTACTCTTAATATTTGAATGATTTGATAAGTGAGTACAATGAACAAAATAACATAAATAACATATAAGGTATTTTGCGGAATGAAGTTTAAATTTTTTAATCGCCATGCGAGTAATCCTAAAACACCGACTAATGGAATTGTCCAAATAATTAATTGAATTAAATCACCCCAAGAGCTTACTTGCATTGCTGCTATTTTTTCTGATCGAAGAAATTTTTTGCCTTCAGGTGTGTCAGTTACGATAAAGAAATAAATGATACCATAGATGAGGCAAATAACGCCTGTATAAGCAATTGCATATCTCCAGCCGTTGTCACCGCCGATAATTTGTATAGCTATCCAAGGCAACAGAACAGCAGCTGCAGCCGAACCAAAATTGCCAAATCCAGCGTAAAAGCCTTCTGCAAAGCCAACTTTTTTTGGAGGGAACCATTCGGAAATGATTCGAATTCCAATGACAAAGCTTGCACCAATACCACTTAAAACTAGTCGAGATACGAAAAGCTGCATCCATGAATTTCCGAATGCAAAAACAAAGGTAGGAAAAGCCATGATAATGAGTAAGGCAGAAAAAACGATTCTAGGTCCATATTTGTCAAGTAACATCCCAACAACTATTCTTGCTGGGACAGTTAGAGCAACGTTTATAATAGCTAATGCCGCGAGGTGATCATCTGTCAACCATCCTACAGATTGGACCATCGTTGTGGCTAGAGGTGCCATATTAAACCACGTAAAAAAAGAAATGAAAAAAGCTATCCACGTAAAATGTAATACTCGAATTTGTTTGTTTTGAAACTTCATTAATTCACTAGGTTTCATGCGGAATTCTCCCCCAAATAATTACAAATAAAAGTTGATTAACATTTAATTTCAGCATTTTTTCGAGAATAATAATACCAGCAAATTATTAAGCTGATCGCGTAATATACAAGAAATATATATAAAGCAAAATTGGCAGAGCCTGTTGTGTCAATTGACCAGCCAAATATTTTTGGGATTAAAAATGCACCGTAAGCTGCGATTGCTGCAATAAAACCTAACACTGGTGAGGACTCTTTTGCTGGGAAAATAAAAGGAACCATGCGGAAAGTAGAGCCATTTGCTATTCCCGTAGTAAAGAATAGTATAAGAAACATGATTAAAAATCCGGTAAAATGATGAATTTGTAAGAAGTATATTACACCTATCGTAGCAATAATCATAATAATAATATCCCAAAATGTAATAAGTGCACCACTGCCTACTTTGTCTGATATCCACCCTCCTACTGGACGGACTGCTGCTCCGATTAATGGCCCTAAAAATGCTAATCCGACTGCATTTTGTTCGGCAAATTCATTTTGAATTAACAATGGAAAAGCAGCGGCATATCCAATAAATGATCCAAAGCACATCGTATACAACCAAGTCATTATCCAAGTGTGCTTTCTTTTGAATATAATAGCTTGTTCCTTAAAAGATTGTTTTGTTCCCGGTAAGTTGTCCATGCCGACTACCGCAGCTAGTGTAATGATAATAATCGGAATTACCCAGACGAACGCTGCATTTTGAATCCAAATGGTTTCACCATTATCTAATGTTTGCGATGTCCCAGTAAAAGTCCCAATAATGCTTGCTGTTATGACGATTGGAGTGAGAAATTGCACGACACTAACACCTAGGTTACCAATACCAGCATTTAATCCCAAAGCCGCCCCTCGCTCTTTTTTAGGATAAAATGGATTAATATTTGCCATGGATGAAGAAAAATTCCCGCCACCGATACCACATAATGCTGCTAAAGTTGCCATCATCGTAAAGGACGTTTCTGGATTGTTGACTGCAATGCCAATTCCTACAGTTGGTAAAAGCAAAAGCGCTGTGCTAATGACTGTCCAATTTTTTCCTCCAACAATCCCAGGCATAAAAGTAAAAAAAATACGAAACGTAGCTCCTGTTAATCCAGGAAGGGCTGCCAACGTAAATAATTCAGATTGGGTAAAAGAAAAGCCTACATCATTTAATCTGACAGCAACGACTGACCATATTTGCCAAACAACAAATGCTAGAAGTAGGGCAGGGATGGATATCCTTAAATTCCTTCGAGCATGTCTTCGACCTTCGCGCTCCCAAAAATCTTCATTTTCTGGTTCCCAATTCGTAATTCTAGCCATGCAAATCCTCCGTCCTAAATATTAATCTATGTTATCATTCCTTTTGGTTAATATTTGTATACGTTTATATTCTAAATAAGGAAAAACATTCATTTTTATGAACCGAAATGCTATAAAAGCATGTCAATAAGAGTACATTTACTGTTTTTCACCCTAAGCAACAACAACCTTCGCAACTTGAATTTATGTCCTTTTCTTCTGAAAAAACGGAAATAAGACCCGTACGTTCCAATAAATTCATAATAAAAGAGCAACCTTTAGATAATCTTAAAGGTTGCTCTTTTGTAATGGCAGTTTTCGCATTTATTGATCTTTGCACTAAATCTAGGTTTTATGGTATTTTGGTTAATTTTTAATTATGGTGGTCGATAGATTTCACCTTATTGCCATTATTAGTAAAGAAAGCAGTAACATTTATCGAAGGAGTCTAGGTAATTAAGACAAAAGTATCTCCTCATCATGATTATGTATATCCAAAACAATTAATATAGCTTTAAAATGGTCAATCACTTCTTCAGTTAACCCTTCGTTTTTTAGCATGTCTTTTACGTCCGTTACTAATATTCGTAACAAGTCATGGTCTCGCTTTAACATAGTTAATGATTCTTTTAAATTTGGATTCTTATTAAGAAGATCAACATAAAATCCTTCCTCTTCAGAATCTGCGTGAGCAATCGTTCTAGTTTCCCAATGTTCAACTAACACTTTTGCAACAGTTTGTGCGTATTGGTGTTGGTCGTCTTTATATAGCTTCACTAGCATATCAAGTAACTCTTTCCCCTCAGTGACTGCTCCTTCATGAATTGATTGATGGGCGTCCAATTTTCTTAATGATGGTCCTGACATCTTCATTCACCTCATTATTCGTGTTGTTAATGGTTAACAGTATAAACACCTTATTAACTTTTAAACATCTAATCATCTAATCATTTAAGAATATTTACTAAATGATTTGGGCAAAAGAATCTCATAGCGATGATTTCTAAATAAGGAAGGATGCGGAAAATGAGTAAAAAGAAGCTCCCACTTCTAAAGAAACTTACATATTTCGGGAAAACAACTGAGCTTACAGACCACAGTGAACTATCACCATATGATAGGGAAACGGAGAAATACTATCGTAGAAGGTGGCAGCATGACAAAGTAGTTCGGTCCACACATGGTGTGAATTGTACTGGCTCTTGTAGCTGGAAAATACATGTGAAAGACGGGATTATCACGTGGGAAACTCAACAAACTGATTATCCTTCAACAGGCCCTGATATGCCTGAATATGAACCAAGAGGTTGTCCTAGAGGGGCTAGTTTTTCATGGTATATATATAGTCCTTTAAGAGTGAGGTACCCATATGTAAGGAGCAGTCTTATTAAATTATGGCGGCAGGCAATGAAGGAGAATTCCAATGCTATTGATGCTTGGGCGAGTATTATCGAAGATCCTGACAAGGAAAGGCGATATAAATCTACAAGAGGAAAGGGTGGGTTTGTTCGTACCTCATGGGACGAAGTAAATACACTTATCGCTGCACAGTTATTATATACGATTAACAAGTATGGACCAGATAGAATTTTTGGCTTTTCTCCGATTCCAGCTATGTCAATGGTTAGTCACGCAGGCGGTGCACGATTTTTATCATTAATAGGTGGTGCCATCCTTAGTTTTTATGATTGGTATGCTGACCTTCCTCCAGCATCACCACAAGTATGGGGTGAACAAACAGACGTACCGGAAAGTTCAGATTGGTACAATTCTAGTTATTTACTAATTTGGGGCTCTAATGTACCACAAACTAGAACCCCTGACTCACATTTTATGGTAGAAGCGAGATATAGAGGAACGAAAGTCGTCTCAATTAGTCCTGATTATGCTGAATACGTTAAATTTGCAGACCATTGGTTGGCTGTTAACCCAGGCATGGATGCTGCCTTAGCAATGGCAATGACTCATGTCATACTTAAGGAATTCTACGTCGACAAAAATACGCCTTATTTCGATAACTACGCAAAAATGTATACTGATCTCCCTTTCTTAATCAAGCTTGAAAAAAAAGGAGAATCCTATGTAGCTACTCGTTTCTTAAGGGCTAGTGATATTGGAAAGAATGTAACTCATGCTGAATGGAAGCCGGTCGTTATAGATAGTGAAACTAACCAACTTCTTATACCTAATGGAACAATAGGACATCGTTGGGAGGATAAAGGTAACTGGAATCTTAACTTACAACAGCCATCAGAAGATGGACAGTCCATTTCACCATTATTAACGCTTCTAAATAAAGAAGATGAACTGCTTTCGATATCAATTCCTTATTTTGATGAAAATGAGAAAGCCACGCTTGAACGGACTATACCTGTAAGAATAGTTAGTGATGGAGATGGCCAAGTTCAATATGTGACAACTGTATTTGATCTATTACTAGCAAAAACAGGCGTAAGTCGTAATTTACCAGGAGATTATCCAACAAATTATGATGATCCAAAGCCATATACCCCAGCTTGGCAGGAAGATAAAACGGGAATTAACAAAGAGGTTGTTGCACAAATTGCAAGAGAGTTTGCGCAAAATGCAATTGATTCAAATGGTCGATCCATGATTATTATGGGTTCTGGAATTAACCATTGGTATCATTCAGATGTCATTTATCGAGCGGTGCTAAATCTTGTATTGCTCACTGGATCTCAAGGCGTGAATGGTGGGGGATGGGCTCATTATGTAGGGCAAGAGAAGGTGAGGCCATTAGAAGGCTGGCAAACCGTTGCAACTGCACGTGATTGGGGTGGACCACCACGCTTACAAAACGGCACATCATTTTTTTACTTTGCAACGGAGCAGTGGAGGTATGAGGATCAGTCAGTTGCTGACCATATTTCTCCAACGATTGATAAACCAAGATATGAACATTTAGCAGATTATAATGCGTTAGCGGCTAGATTAGGGTGGCTACCCTCCTATCCACAATTTCAGGAAAATACTATACATCTTTATAAAAAAGCAAACGCAAAGACAAATGATGAAGCTGTGAAGTATGTTGTAAAAAATTTAAAGAACGGCAAACTTAAGTTTGCTATTGAAAATCCGAGTAATCCTGCTAACTTTCCTAGGTCATTAATTGTATGGCGCGCTAATTTATTAGGCAGTTCTGCTAAAGGTCATGAGTATTTTTTGAAACACCTCTTAGGAACACATCATGGCTCTTTAAGTGTTGAAAATGATGAATTACATACTGCTGAAGTCGATAGCCAAGAAGTTTCAGCTGAAGGGAAACTCGATTTGTTAGTTAATATAGATTTTCGCATGACTGGAACGGGGTTGTATTCGGATATTGTCCTGCCTGCTGCTACTTGGTATGAGAAATATGATATTAGTAGCACAGACATGCATCCATTCGTACACCCATTTAATCCAGCAATAGCACCCCCTTGGGAAAGTAAATCTGATTGGGATACATTCAAAAATTTGGCAGAAAAATTTTCTGAATTAGCAAAAGAGATTTTTCCAGAGCCAACGAAAGATATTGTTGCAACACCTTTATTACATGATACGAAAGATGAAATTTCACAATTATTTGGGCAAATACCTGATTGGAAGCATGATGATGTAGAACCAGAGCCTGGCGTAAATTTACCTCGTATACATGTTGTAGAACGGGAGTACACAAAGGTATATGAGAAATATATTGCATTAGGTGGTGTAATTAAGAACAGCATTGGTGCTAAAGGTATTGGTTGGGATGCAAAGGAAGAGTACGAAAAGTTAAAAGCAATAAATGGTGTAGCAAGACAAACAAAGGATTACAAAGATTGTCCGAGTCTGTATACCGATCGAAATGTAGCTGAAACGATTCTAACGTTGTCCAGTACAACGAACGGCTCTCTTGCAATGAAAGCATGGGATGTCATGGAGAAGAAAACTGGGCAGCAGTTAAAAGATTTGGCAATCGAACGAGCAGAAGAGCACATTTCCTTTGATGAAATTACTGCTCAGCCTCAAAAAGTCATTTCATCACCAGTATTTAGCGGCACAGAGACTGGAAATAGACGTTATTCACCTTTTACGACAAATGTAGAACGTCTCATACCATGGAGAACATTAACGGGTAGACAACATTTCTATTTAGACCATGAAACCATAATAGAATTTGGTGAAGAACTACCTACATTTAAAGCACCTCTTCGTAAATTAACATTTTTAGATCAAGATCACAGGCCGAATCACGGTAATGAAATTGAGTTGCGTTATTTAACACCGCATTTCAAATGGTCATATCACAGTACTTATGGTGATACGTTACCGATGCTTACGTTATTTAGAGGTGGTCCACACGTCTGGCTTAATCATGAAGATGCCAATCATGCAGGGATTAACGACAACGATTGGCTAGAGATGTATAACAGAAATGGTGTCGTAGTTGCCCGAGCAGTTACGAGTCACCGTTTGCCTAGAGGGGTAGCTTATATGTATCACGTCCAGGACAGAACGATTAATGTGCCAGGTTCACCAACTACGAAGTTGCGAGGAGGAACATTTAACAGTCCAACGAGAATTCATATTAAACCTACACAAATGATTGGTGGGTATGCTCAGCTAAGCTATGGCTTTAATTATTACGGCCCAACAGGTAATCAGCGAGATGAAATGGTCATGATCCGCAGGCTAGAGAAGGGTGAGGTGAACTGGCTTGAAAGTTAAAGCACAATTTGGAATGGTTATGAATTTAGATAAGTGTATTGGATGTCATACATGTAGTGTTACTTGTAATAATACATGGACAAATCGGCCTGGTGCTGAATATATGTGGTGGAACAATGTCGAAACAAAACCTGGCATTGGTTATCCTAAGGAGTGGGAAAATCAGGAAACCCATAAAGGGGGGTGGGAAGTAAGGAACGGAAAATTGGAGCTGAAGGCTGGTGGCCGAGCGAGTAAGCTTCTCAACATTTTTTACAACAAGGATTTGACACAAATTGATGACTATTATGAACCTTGGACTTACGATTATGAAACATTGATTAATAGTCCAGAGCGTGAGCATCAGCCTGTGGCACGACCGAAATCACAGCTAACAGGTGACTATATGGATATACAGTGGGGACCAAACTGGGAAGATGATTTAGCAGGTGTTCATATTACAGGTGAAAATGATCCTAATATACAAGGGATCGAGGACAAGATTAAGTTTGAATATGAACAATCGTTCATGATGTATTTACCACGCATTTGCGAACATTGTCTTAACCCATCTTGTGTATCATCATGTCCTTCTGGATCAATTTATAAAAGAGATGAAGATGGCATTGTCTTAGTTGATCAAGATTCGTGTCGGAGCTGGCGATTTTGTATGACAGGTTGTCCTTATAAGAAAGTATATTTTAATTGGAAAACAAAGAAGGCAGAAAAATGTACATTTTGCTTTCCGAGAATAGAAAGTGGGTTACCAACAATTTGCTCTGAAACGTGTGTAGGAAGACTTCGATATATAGGCCTAGTCTTTTATGATGCAGAACGTGTGAAAGAAGCTGCATCCGTAAGTGATGAGAAAAAGTTATATGAATCTCAGTTGGATATTTTCTTAGACCCACATGATCCGGAAGTGATACGCAATGCCATAAATGAGGGAATTCCAGAAGATTGGATTGAAGCTGCTCAAAGATCACCTGTGTATAAGTTAGCTATTGAGCAAAAGATTGCACTCCCACTTCATCCTGAATACCGTACGTTACCGATGGTTTGGTACGTTCCGCCACTAAGTCCGATGATGGATGCACTCGGTGGTCAAGTTGACTCAATTGATCCAAGAATTGTGTTTCCGACAATTAAACAATTTCGCATTCCAATCGAATATTTGGCTAATCTATTAAGTGCTGGAGATACAAAGGTTATTGAGGGTGTATTAAAAAAATTAGTGGCGATGAGAAGTTATATGAGAAGTGTAAATATCCAAAAATCATTTGACTCAAATATTTTAGAGTCAGCTGGCTTAACCGAACAGTCAGCTCGCGACATGTATGAGCTGGCTGCTATAGCGAAATATTCCGATCGATACGTTATACCCTCATCTCATAAAGAAAAGGTTGGAGATATGTATTTTGGTCAAGGGTCAACTGGTTATGACTATATGGAAGGGTGCAATGATTGTAGTGTAAGCGAGAGTAACGAGGATTTATATTTGTATGGAGAAAAATATTGGAGTGATATACAGCATGCTCAAGATGGAAGACAGTAAGACTATATTTAAACTTGCGTCAATTTTTTTACATTACCCTTCAAAAGAATGGGTGGGTGATGAAGAGATTATTAAAGCAATTCATAGCATCGGCGATAACAAAGTACAGCAAGCCTATAGTGATTTTGTTCAATATACTGCCAACCATTGTTTGACTGAGTTGTGTGAAACATATGTCAACACTTTTGATTTTAATGACAAAACAACACTGTATTTAACGTATGACGTGTTTGGTGATAACCGTGAAAGAGGTCAAGCATTCGTTAAACTTAGGTTTGAATTTGCGAAAGAGGACTTTTATATCAAAAATGATGAATTACCCGACTTTTTTCCTTTAATTTTAGAATTCGCATCGGAATCTTCTGAAGAGAGTGCTATGAAAATGTTTAATATTCATCGGAAGTCGATAGATCGTTTACAAAAGGAATTAACAAGTCTAGCAAGTCCTTATGAACATGTATTAAACGGTTGTATACTAGCTATTGATTCATTAATAGAACAAAAACAGGCAGGGTAGCTTGAATATAAAGGAACTCTCACTAAGGCCATGGAGGGATGGAAATGTCATTTTGGGATCAATTTTGGTGGTTAATATACCCTTATATTGTAATAGCCATATTTGTGTTGGGCCATATTTATCGGTACAACACCGATCAGTTTGGGTGGTCAGCGAAATCTAGTGAGTTTTTGGAAAAGAAGAAATTAAAATGGGGAAGTTTACTTTTTCACTGGGGAATTATTATCGTTTTCTTTGGCCATGTTGCAGGGTTGCTCGTTCCAAAGGGATTTTATGATTATGTTGGAATTTCAGAGGAAATGTATCATTTCGGGGCAGTGTGGTTTGGCGGTGCAGCTGGTGTAGCTACGGTAGTTGGTGGGTTTTTATTATTTTTGAGAAGGATCACAGTACGTAGAATTTTAATTAACAGTTCAAAAAGCGATTTGGTCGTGTTAGTTGTCTTAGGGGCGGTTGTTCTTACAGGTTTTACAAATACAGTTGGTTATACGGCAACAGGAGGAGAATTCGATTATCGAGAATATATAGGACCGTGGATAAGAGGGATTTTAATGTTTCGACCAACTCCTGAGCTGATGATAGGCGCACCGTTCGGGTTTAAAATACATATCATCAGTGCAGTAGCACTTTTTGCGATTTGGCCATTTACGAGGCTTGTACACGTGTGGAGTGTTCCTCTTACATATTTAAATCGCAAATATATTGTATATCGTAGTATGACTAAGAAGGGATAAACGGTGCTGTTGCGGCATTATTTAAGGCATTTTCATGTGTATGCTCAGGCAAAGCATCGACCTTCATGATTCATATTATTAAGTCTCATCGACACACCCGAAGGCGAATAGTGCCTTCATTAGAGCATGTCGGAGAAGACAGCAGCGCGTTTGAGCTTCTAGCTCCACTCATGCTAACGGCACGAGGAAATAAGCCAATTCTTCAAGAAGGTTAAAAAGCTATCTACTAGTCAGCTAATCTTATATTTGTCTAAGTGAATACTATGATGGTAATTGTGAATAATAACAACGGGAATTTAAACTAATGTATACAATTAGGAGGGTAGCCAGCATGATAAATATGGTCGTTGTTAGTATGTTTGTAATGTCTTTACTAGGTGGTGGCTTTTTATTTCATGAAGGGACTTTTGCGAAAATGACTGATGAAGTCATTATAGCTGAATCAAAAGGTACCAAGAAAGCTGAAGAACAGCCGAGTAAGGATATGGAAAATTTAGAAGAAAAAATGAAGATGCAAATGGCAAAATTTAAAGCTCCAAATGACGAGGGCTTATATGATTTGTTTACGAACAAATTTGAAGGTCCAGCATGGACATTTGAGAGCGATGATTATAATGTAATGCTGTTTCAAGGGAAACATAATGATAAGCATTATAAAATTTACTTTTTCTATAAAGAGGAAACGATCGATATGTATGTAGATGGTGAAAAGAAAACGAGAGAAGAATTTGATGAATGGTTAAAGAAGCTTATTAATACGTAAATATTAGAATAAAATAATCAATCAAAACTCCCTGACATCACCATCAGGGAGCTTTTTCATTATTTCCTAAGGGAGTCTAAAGATACTTGTTTATTAATAACTTGCTAATTTCGTTAACAATAATTGGTATGATAGAAATGACAATAACGATAAACCATTGCTCTAGTGATAGGTAAGTAAGGTTAATGAATGGATGGAAAAAAGGTATATTGACTAATAGAACTTGTATTCCGAACCCGACGATAAAAGCTCCTATTAAATATTTATTTAAGAAAAATCCTTTTTGAAAGATCGTTTCTTTCTCATGTTTTAAATTAAAAGAATGGAAAAGCTGAGCAAAGCTTAATGTCAGAAATGCCATCGTTTGTGCGCGAATAATTGATTCAGCTGATGATTGTGATTGCTCTGTAAGAAAACTTACTTCACCGTTTAATCCTATTGAAAAGGCAATTAATGTAGCAATACCTATAACCAATCCATTAAGTAATGTGTATCTAATTTCCTTATTTGTTATGATTCGTTGTTTCGGATCTCTAGGTTTGTGATTCATAACATCAGCATTCCCTTTTTCAAAGCCAAGAGCAATTGCTGGAAGAGTGTCGGTAATTAAGTTTACCCATAGAATATGGATGGCAGTTAAAGGGGCTGGCCAACCCATTAGAATACCAAAAACGAGCGCCACAATTTCCCCTAAATTACACGACAGCAAATAAAGGATCGACTTTTTAATATTTAAATATATATTCCTACCTTCTTTAACTGCTGATACAATTGTTGAAAAGCGATCGTCAGTTAAAATAATATCCGATGCTCCTTTTGCTACATCTGTACCCGTTATCCCCATCGCTACACCTACATCAGCTTTTTTGAGTGAAGGTGCATCGTTAACTCCATCTCCAGTCATTGCTACAATATTACCATTAGATCTAAGTGCATCAACGATACGCACTTTATGTTCAGGCGAAACACGAGCAAACACTTTAGTGTCTAATATGCGCGATTTTAATTGCAACGCTGTTAACTTATCGAGCTCTTGACCTGTCATTGTTTCGTATTCATGTTCAGCTATTCCTAATTGTTTTGATATAGCTAACGCAGTCTTATGGTTATCTCCAGTTATCATCACTAGCTTTACGCCTGCTTTTTTACAAAGCTCAATTGATTCTTTGACATCTAAACGCGGAGGATCAATCATACCTACGAGTCCAATAAATATAAATTGATCTTCTTGAATTTCATCATATTTCTTCTCATTCGTTATCATTTTATAAGCAAAGGCTAATACGCGTAGAGAAGCGTTCGCCATTTCTTTAGCTTGTTCAAGAATATCGTCTCGGTTATCATTTGACATAGTACAAATCTGATCATCAATTAAGATATTAGTTGATTTCGGAAGGATGCTCTCAAGAGCCCCTTTTGTCAACATAAGAACATCTTCATTAACATGATGCACTGTTGTCATCAATTTTCGGTCAGAGTCAAATGGTATTTCGTATAATCGTTTAAAACGATGATCAAAATCAGCTTTTAAATACTTGAAATTTATTCCTGCTGCAAGGAGTGCTACTTCAGTAGGGTCACCTATTTGTTCTTTCTCATATAATGATGCATCGTTACATAATAGCATGACTTTTATTAACATATTTGAGGACTTTGATTGAACATTCAAGTCCGACCAGTCTATGTATTTCCCATTAATAAAAGTTTTAGTAACCGTCATTTTATTTTGAGTTAATGTGCCAGTTTTATCTGAACATATGACACTAACAGATCCTAATGTTTCTACTGCAGGAAGTTTTCTTACAATCGCATTCTTTTTAATTAGTCTTTGAACGCCAAGAGCTAGAACAATCGTTACAATTGCAGGTAAGCCTTCTGGTATAGCTGCCACGGCTAAGCTTACAGCTATTAGAAAGATCTCTGTTACATTTCTTTCTTGAAAAAAACCTATAAGAAAAACGAGCATAGAAATGATAATTGCTGCAAAACCTAGTAGTTTTCCAAGCTCATCTAATTTTTTCTGCAAGGGAGTTAACGACTTTTTTTGCTCTCTTAATAAGCTAGCAATTTTGCCTATCTCTGTATCCATGCCAGTACCTATTACGATACCTAATCCCCTTCCGTAAGTAGAAAGAGTAGACATAAATCCCATATTTTGTTGAATTGAAAGTGGAATATTATTAGTACTTAAACACGCTGAGTTTTTTTCAACTTGAAGGGACTCTCCTGTTAGAGCAGACTCTTCAACCTTTAAGTTTACAGTTTCGAAAAACCTAACATCTGCAGGAATGTAACGTCCTGTATCTATAACGACAATGTCTCCTGTAACAATGTTTTTGGAAGGGATTTCTTGAATGATGCCGTCACGTTTCACAATCGCTTTAGGTGTTGACATTTTTTTTAATTCTTCCAATGCTTTTTCTGCCTTATATTCTTGAATAATTCCAATTACTGCATTGATACCGATGACAATAAAAATGACGATTGCATCACTAATCTCCCCGACGATAAATGAAACGATAGCTGCAGCTAGTAGAATATAGATTAAAGCACTATTAATTTGTCCCCATAACAACTGCAACAAAGTTGATTCTTGTTGCTCTTTAAATTCATTTGGCCCATTACGTTCTAGTCGTTGTTTAGCTTCAATACTAGATAGCCCTGAATCAAGATTTGTGTCTAACTCAGTAGCGATGTCATTCACTTCTTTTGCATACCACACGCAAACCATCCTCTCGAATAGAAAATACCTTTGTACATATTCTCCGATAGCATAAACTATTCATGCTAAAAATAACAAAATTCAATAAAATGTAAAAATTAAAAACTATAATGTCTATTAAAAATAATGATTTTGACCATTTTATTTTATATAGAACAGATGCCGTTGCTATATTTCAATATAGACATACCTTGGTAGTGTAAGTAAATCCGCTATAGAAGGAGGGAAAGAAATGGAATATACAGATAAAGATTACGACAAGTTGCTTGCGATTTTAGCTCAGCTCCAAGCGCAATTCCAGGCACAATTACAATTACAAGCAGAGATTCAAGCACAACTTCAAGCGCAGCTCCAAGCTCAAGCTCAGGCGCAGGCACAAGCGCAAGTCGATAAAGACAAAATTTGGGTTAAAAATGGAACTGCATCTATTGAATTACCTGACTGGTGGTGCGACAAAGGAGACGCTTAATTGATAGTTCTTTATATAGAAATAAAGGAGGGGAGAAGGCATGGGAAGTAGAGATGATGTGTTTAATAAGATTATTGAGTTACAGGCACAACTCCAAGCTCAATTAGAAGCACAAGCACAGTTTCAAGCGCAATTACAAGCACAGCTTCAGGCTCAGGCGCAATTACAAGCTCAGGCACAAGCACAGCTAGATAAAGATGAAATTGAGATTAAAAACGGAGCTTCTAGTATCGAGTTTTGCAAAAAAGGTAAAAAAGATGACAAGGATTAAGCTGAAAATGTATGGATCAGTTTGATAGTTGTAATTATATTACTTTGGTCATTTAAACTAGCTTAAATGCTAAAGTCTCATCTCATCAAACTGAATTGAAATAGTTGAAAGACCTCATTTCAATTAGAAAGTTAATGAATCAGGTAGAGGATCGTCACCACCTGATTCATTAACAGTTAAGACTTCCTGCACAGCAATTTATATTTTTCGTATTCGACATAAACTCGAATTCAGCGAGATCGTGATACTTTTCTTCTTAAACCAATCTCCATTAACTAACATTTCCAGCTAGCTGTATCAATTTAGTTAAAATCAATAAAGTTACGATTCAAGCCATAGTTAATATATTTAATGGTTATTGCTAACAAGTGTGTGAAAAAAATAAATAATGAAATTCTATTGAATATGTAAAAACATGAATATTTTCGTGGCAAAATAGGAGGCTGTCTATACAAGAAGCCAAACCTTTTCGTATACATATAAACAAAGGGGGGATTTAAGGGTGATAAACCAAAGAGAAGTTGAGCAGCTTATTGATAAAACTGTAGCAAAATATATGAGTGAATTTTCGAAGCAAATTGAAAGTCTTTTAACAGCAGACCTTAGAAATGAAAATGGAAACTCAAAAATTATAAAGAGTGGAAATTCATTTGTATATGTTGATAATTCAGCTGTGGCATATGCAATTGTGCTATTATTCCAGCATGTTTCATCTAACGGAACGACTAATAATAAAGATATCCAGGGTTTAGTAGACCGCTTAGAAGGCATGATTACACATAATCGTGAAGAGCTTGAAAATTTAGTACAGTCATTTAAAGAAGAGTAGGTTTACATGTAGAAGCAGGAATAGAGGTGATAAAATGATGAAAAAGAGAGTTTACATGAATAAAAGAAATCTTTCCTCATTAAAGCTTAATAATGATGGAAAAATACGGGTTGTCGAACAAGCTCAGCCTATGGATAGTACAGAAGTTGAGCTATGTGTAAGCAAGACTGAAAATCAATTAATGATACCAACTAGCTCTAATAATACTCTTACACCCTATACTGCTGAAAGTTATGAAACACATTTACCGATAACAAAATCTTATGAGCAACCAACTCATACTTTTTCAAAGCGAATTAGCATAAGGTCGGAAAATGGAAATTCCATTATTAAATATTAATTTTGTACTGATTTTGTTAGGGTCTTTCTTAAACTATGTTGCTTTTTTTACTTAAATTAGAGCATCTGATGTATATTTTAGATGATTATTAGTCCTTAAAGGTGAAAAGATGCCGCAGCTTTTAGCTCTTATTACGAAAAGCAACAATGAATACGAAAACAGCTTTTAGTAAAAATATATGAGGAGTGATTTAAGTACGTTATTTAATACTCCTTTACATATGTTGATTTTGCGTCTAACTTGTTAATTTTTCGTAAAAAGAAAAATTATTATCAAGTTTTTTGTTTTTTTTGTTATAATACATATGCATTTAATTTGTATTATGAGAAGGGAAGGTACGTTAGATGAAAAAATCTAAGAAAAAACTAGCACTTAGTACCGCTTTAGCACTTAGTATGACTTTGCCACAAATGGCGCCAGCTGTTACTCATGCGGCTGAAAATGAAGATATTGTTAAGCTAAGAGTAATGGAAACAACAGATATACACGTAAATCTAGTAAACTACGATTATTATAAAGATGCAGAGGTTCAAGACTTTGGGCTTGCAAAAACAGCAACACTGATTAAGCAAGCACGTGAGGAAGCGAAAAACAGCTTATTATTCGATAATGGGGATCTCATTCAAGGAAATCCTCTAGGTGATTATGTCGCAAAAGTCGATGTGCTTGAAGATGGTGAAACACATCCTGTATATAAAGCGATGAACTTATTAGATTATGATGCTGGTAATATTGGAAATCATGAATTTAATTACGGTTTAGACTTTTTAGAGACAAGCTTAAAAGGTTCAAATTTTCCGTATGTAAATGCGAACGTATACATTGACGATCAAGATGGTGATGCAACAAATGATGAGAATTATTTCACACCATACCTTATTTTAGACCGTGAAGTAGTCGATGAAGATGGCGAAACACATACGCTTAAAGTAGGTGTCATTGGATTTACACCTCCACAAATTATGAACTGGGATAAGAAAAATCTTGAAGGAAAAGTCATCGCAAAGGATATCATAGAAACTGCTGAAAAGTTTGTCCCAGAAATGAAAGAAAAGGGTGCTGATATCATTGTTGCCATCCCTCACTCAGGCATAGGGAAAGCAACCGATGAAGGAATGCAAGAAAACGCAACATTTGAATTAAGTAAAGTAGAAGGTATTGATGCAATTCTATTTGGACATTCTCATTCCGTCTTCCCGAGTGAAACATATGCTGACATAGAGGGTGTTGATGCTGAAACTGGTAAAATTAACGGTGTAGCATCTGTTATGCCTGGTTACTGGGGAAATCATTTGGGATTGATCGATTTCACACTTGAAAAGAAAGATGGTAGTTGGACTGTTGTAGATTCACAATCTTCTGTACAAGCTATCTATGATAAAGAATCAAATACGCCATTAGTTGATGCAGATCAATCAATTGTTGACGCAGTGCACGAGGAACACGAAGGAACTATTGATTGGGTTAACAGCCCAGTAGGAACGACAACAGCACCAATTAATAGCTACTTTGCACTCGTTCAAGATGATCCTTCAATTCAAATCGTAACGAATGCACAAAAATGGTATGTCGAAAACTATGTTCAAGGTACTGAATATGAGGGTTTACCAATTCTTTCAGCAGGTGCACCTTTCAAGGCTGGTGGACGTGGAGGAGCGACTTATTACACTGATGTTCCAGCAGGAGAAATTGCGATTAAAAATGTAGCAGATATGTATTTATATCCTAATACGCTACAAGCTCTTCTTATTAATGGTGAAGATGTGAAAGAATGGCTAGAAATGTCAGCTGGACAATTTAATCAAATTGATGCATCTTCTACTGAAGAGCAAGAGTTAATTAATGTTGCATTCCCGACTTATAACTTTGACGTAATTGATGGTGTTTCTTATCAAGTCGATGTAACACAACCTGCAAAGTATGATGATAAAGGAAATATCGTTAATCCAGATGCAAGCCGTATCGTAAATTTACAATTTGAAGGCAAAGAAGTTTCAAGTGAACAGAAATTTATTGTTGTAACAAATAACTATCGAGCTACTGGTGGTGGTAATTTCCCTGGGATTAGTGCTGACAAAGTTATCATTGAATCACCGGATGAAAACCGCCAAGCGATAATCAATTACATTTTAGATAAACAAACAATTAACCCTTCAGCTGATATGAATTGGTCATTTGCACCAATTAATTCTGAAGTAAATGTAACATTTGAGACGTCTCCTGAAGCTACAAAATATATAGAGGGAGAAAAAATCGCTCATATTGAAACGCTTGAAAGTGGTTTTGCGAAATTCTCAATTGATTTAGTTGGAGATCAAGAAGGTAACAACGACAATAACGACAGTGATACTGAAAGCAAACAATTTACTGATGTACCTGAAAATCATTGGGCGAAACAGTACATTGATGAATTGACAGCTATGGAAATTATCAAGGGAAAATCTGCAACAATATTTGACCCGAATGCAAATGTCACTCGTGCTCAATTTGCATCATTAATTGTACGCTCTCTTGGTTTAACTGCTACAAATGAATCACCATTTACAGATGTTTCAGCTGAACAAGCAGCAGAAATTACTGCAGCGTTTGAAGCAGGCATTGTAACAGGAAAAACAGCAACAATATTTGACCCAAGTTCATCAATTACTCGTGAACAAGCTGCAGCTATGTTAATACGTGCTTATAATGTGAAGATGGATACAACACATATGCCATCTACAGAATTATCATATAGTGATGCAAGTAGCATTGGAGATTGGGCAAAAGATTATGTTGCCTCAGCAAATGAGTTAGGCATGATGACCGGTTACCTAGATGGTTCTTTTGGTCCAAACAATACTGCTTCACGTGCACAAGCAGCGAAAGTTATTTATATGTTATTACAACAATAACAAATGATAGAAAAAAGGATGACCTTTTCAGTGTCATCCTTTTTTCCGTTTAACTAATAATATGTTCAAAACAGTAGATTATAATTGTTTAAGGAAATATTCTCTTAAAGGTATTTTTCTACCCTCAAAATCCCAATTGTGATATATGGTGAAAATATGTTGTATATCTCCATGTGCTCTCTCTTCCACTAAATTTTTTACTAGCATATTGCTTCTCCAATAATCAAACATTATACTTGCCAAACTGCCTTCATATGAATTATATCCAAAATCTTCGATAGAATGTCCGCCGTACTTCTCACTAAATGCGTTGACTAAATCTCTTTCAACTTGATATATTTCTTGAAAGTCTTCTTCGCTTAATAAGTGCTTTCTTGGTATGTAGAAACACATTCCCTCTTCAAACCAAAAATCGTCTTCACGATCATCATTAAAATCTCCAAGAAATAAATCAGAGTGATGTGTAAGTTCGTGTGCTAAAATCACTAATATATGTTCTAGTGAAAGATTGTTATAGAACCTACGAATGTCTGGTAGATCTTTTTCTTCTAACTGCCGTATAAATAATTTCTTCCATTCGCCTACATCTGGAGTCATATATATTACATCTTGCTTGGTGAATGCTGGTATCGGTATATTTGAGAAAAAACTAGTAACAAGGTCTTCAGACGTCCATACTACACCTTTTGGCAGCTGAGATAACGAGTATTTATCTTCTAATATTTTACTATAATTCTTTAGAGCGTTAAATAAATAATGAGCATTATCTTTAATATCTTTAACTTTTTCCTCTTTTTCAAATGCAAAAACTTGTTTCATATGGAAATTTCCCCTTTAATAGATCACTACTTGTTATTTGATAAATATGTTTTATTTATATTTTAACACAATATTCCATTAATATTTTTAATGCTCGCATCTACAATTAGCTAGAAAACAGACAATAACAAAGAAATGTATTATATTATAAATTAGTGAGGATGATATATGACAAGCAGATTTAATCTTTACATTTTTTTAACTACAGCTTAATATAGGTAAGTCTATAATATGTTTATATAGATTTTTTTTAGTAAGATTCTTGTCTTCAAATTTGTTGTTATTATTAACAAATTGGTACCTAATGAAGTTGCTTTATATGTTGGTCATCATTTTTATAGAAGAAAAGATACCGTAAACTCTAGTTGAATACGTGTTTATTACATAATAAGAATAATTTTGTTGCTATTGTTACGAAATTTGGTCTGTAACATATGTTTTATACGTTTGTTATCGTTTCAGAAAAGATAAGATGCTATGAACTCTAGTTGTGTATATGTTTAAATCTTAGTACGAAAAATAACAACCAATGCGAAAACAGTTTTTAAATTACTCTAAAAAAGTTTAAAAGAGTACTCTAGTCATATCGTGCTGTACGATAAACAACAATTTAAGTATTAAAAGCATGAGGACCTTATTCTAACTGGCATTGAAACATTATTTGATACATATATCTTTTTGGAGGTTGCACATTTATGAATAGTCTTAACAATGAACCATCTAAAGGGAAGAGGTTACGAGAAATTTTCAAAATCTCCTCTTTATTAGGATTCACCTCGTTTGGAGGACCTGTAGCCCATTTGGGGTTTTTCCAAAATGAATATGTCAAAAAAAGAAAATGGCTAGATGATCATAGCTATGCTAATTTGGTTGCTCTTTGTCAGTTTCTTCCTGGTCCAGCGAGTAGTCAGGTGGGGATTGCGATAGGGATGATTCGTGGTGGCTTGCTAGGTGGAGTGATTTCATGGTTAGGGTTTACACTCCCATCTGTCATTGCCCTCGTCCTGTTCGCTTATTTATATCAAAGCTTTGACTTAGGTGGTGCAGGCTGGATACACGGGCTAAAGATTGTGGCGGTGGCAGTTGTTGCCCAGGCTATCATGAACATGGGGAAAAAGCTAGCTCCAGACCGACCTAGAATATCTATAGCTATATTGAGCGCTATATTTATACTCATTTTGCCAACAGCCATAAGTCAACTAGCATTAATTTTAATTGCTGGGTTGGTGGGATTAATCCTCTATAAAAACAAACAAAACACTCCGATGAAAGAATTAAAGGTTGGGATTAATCGCAAAATTGGTGTTTTTGCTTGGGTATTATTCTTTGGGTTATTAATAGGGCTTCCTATACTTAGACAACTATCAGCAAGTCAATCGCTTGCCATATTCGATACGTTTTATCGCGTAGGATCACTCGTTTTTGGTGGTGGTCATGTTGTATTACCAATGTTAGAAAGAGAAGTTGTTCCTAGCGGTTGGATTACTAAGGAAACATTTTTAGCTGGGTATGGAGCTGCGCAGGCAGTACCTGGTCCATTATTTACTTTTTCTGGGTATTTAGGTGCGATTATTAACGGATGGAAAGGTGCTACAATAGCTACAATTGCAATATTTTTGCCATCATTTTTACTTATTATAGGAACATTACCATTCTGGGATATGATTCGTAAGTACCCTTATATACAGTCTGTATTAATGGGAGTAAATGCAGGGGTGTTAGGAATTTTATTAGCTGCTCTTTACGATCCAATTTTTACTAGTGCTATAGCTACACCCGTGGATTTTGCACTTGCAATAGCAGCATTTACATTACTCGTTTATTGGAAAGTTCCAGCATGGCTTGTCGTTATATTAGCAGCCTTAGGTGGAGCCATCGTAGGAATTTTATAATGGATTTGAGCTAGATGACAATGTCACCGCTACCCATAGAATGTGGGGAATGGTGACATTGGTCAGATAGCTTTTTTAAATAGGGGTATGTCCAATATATTGAGCTTTTGGACGGATGATTCTATTGTTTGCAGCTTGTTCTAATACATGTGCCGTCCAACCTGCCATTCTACTTGCTGTAAATGTTGGTGTATAAAGGTTTACAGGCATTTTCACTGCCCGGAGCACAGCTGCTGCATAAAATTCTACATTCGTATATAACTTCCTACCAGGCTTATGTTTTTCAAGCAAAGCAATCGCTTCTTCTTCTACATGGATCGCCAAGTCAAACCATTCATCGTCCTCCACAAGTTGCTGAACAATGTTTCTTAAGGCCAATGCACGAGGGTCATGAGTTTTATACACTCTATGGCCAAATCCCATAATTTTCTTTCCTTGTTCAAGTTGCTCAGTTATCCACTTGTTGGCATATTGCTTTGAGTTAATCTCATTAAGCATGTCAACTACATCTGTAGGTGCACCGCCATGTAGTGGTCCTTTCATTGCTCCTATCGCACCAACAATTGCTGAGATAAGGTCAGATTGTGTTGATGTGATTGTACGTGCAGAAAAGGTTGATGCATTCATACCATGCTCCGCTGTAAGGACAAAGTATGCTGATAATGCTTTTACATGTGCCTGCTTTGGTATGACGCCTGTTAACATGTATAAATAATTCGATACATGGTCTAAGGTTAGATCTGTTTCAATGAAATCTGTATTTGTCAAACGATGATAGCGGTAAGTAATAATTGTTGGAGTCATAGCAATAACTCTAATTGCATCATTTATAGCTGGAGGCCAATCAGTTAATTGTCCACCTAAACACGAAATAGCAGTACGTAGTACACTCATCATATCCATTTCAACTGGTAAGTTATCGATAATGTTCTTAACATCCTCTGGTATGTTACGATATGCAGTTAATTGGTTTTGTAGTTGTATTA
The DNA here is from genome assembly GCF_046557775.1 of Nanhaiella sioensis. Taxonomy (NCBI): domain Bacteria; kingdom Bacillati; phylum Bacillota; class Bacilli; order Caryophanales; family Bacillaceae; genus Nanhaiella; species Nanhaiella sioensis. The sequence continues at coordinate 1,209,018 of NZ_JBKAEG010000001.1, read as the reverse complement.
ATTGATCAATTGTTGGTAGCTCTCCATACAGAAGCAAATAAACAATTTCTTCATAAGAATGATTTTCTGCCAATTCCTGTGCATGATAGCCACGGTAGATCAGTTTCCCATTTTGTCCGTCAATAAAACTAATTTCAGAATTTGCTACGATAACACCTTCTAACCCTTTGTTCATTGTCAACATACATTCCTCCTAGGTAATCTTAATATACTAATAGTTTATAACGTTGCATTAATTACGAATATTAAATAATATAAAGTATATTAATAAGGAATTTTAATTAAAGGAGGAGTATATGGATATTCGTTGGCTCCAAACATTTATTGTAGCTGCAAAGTATCAAAATTTTCGTATTACATCAGAAAAATTATTTATGGCACAACCAACTGTAACTTTCCATATTCAAAACTTAGAAAGATTTCTAGGTGCTACTCTTTTTAGTAAAAAAGGAAGAAATATTGAACTTACTTCAACAGGCATGAAGTTTTTACCATATGCGATAAATGTCGTACAAAGTTTAGAAATTGGTATAGATGAACTTGAAAGCTGGCGACAGGGTTATAATCGCAAGTTAACGATTGCTACGTCGCCATTAATAGCAGCTTCTATTCTCCCTAATTTACTTAGAGTGTTTATTAAAAAACATCGAGAAATAGAAATTGCTGTAAAGGTCATGGAATCAGAGGACATTGCTACTGCTGTGAAAAATAGGGAGGTTGACATAGGTTTATCTCGTAAATACGTTGTAGACTCATCATTACAAATAACAAAAATTATTGATGATCCTGTTGTATTAGTTATTCCTCATGATGGATGGGATTTTGACGCAGGTATACCATTTGATATAGAAGAGATTATAAATAATTATTTAATATTCACACATAATCATCCGGATTATTGGGAGGGACTTCTTCATCAACTTAGGGACAGGTATGCTAAAATGCGTAGAATGGAAGTCACTCAAGTAAATGTAACGAAGAGATTTATTGAGGAGGGGCTAGGTATATCTTTTCTGCCTCGGTCAACAATTATTCGTGAAACGTTAGAAGGTCGATTGTTAGAGGTCGAAATACAAAATTTCGCCATGCCAAAAGCAGCAACATATTTAATCGTTAATCACTCTGAAAGCGATGAAGTCTTGTTATTTAAAGATAGTTTAATACATTTTTACCACGGTAATACAAAAAATAAAAATAATGAAAGTTAGAATGAATTTTCAGAAAAGAATCAGGTATAATTAACTTGTTCGAAAAATTATTTCTTTATATTTTACTTACTAGTAAGTAAAATTTTCGCCAAAGTTGTAGTTACGTTATATTGCAAGCTATGAGCAATTGTTGAAGATTAGAGAAAAAAACAATAGTAGAAAAGAAACAGCATAAAAAAAGGGGGAGAGAGATTGATATGGGAAAGGTTGAAGCATTAAAAATTAAGGATGTAAGAACGAAAAATTTGTTAATGTTTTTGACGTTTTCAATTACTCTCATAGGTGGGTTATTGAATGCTTTAGTTAATGACGGTGGGAATGTAAAAGTTATTTTATATATTAGCACGATCATGGTAAATACGATTACTTTTCTCAGCTATAAAAAGTTTAAAAATGAAATAATTTATGCATACATAGCAGTTATTTTATGTTTTATTCCACCTATCATTATATTACCAATTAGTAAGTCAACAATTACTATACTACTCATTGCATTTTACACAGCTGTATTTTCAGCCATACAATTACAAAAGAGGCTATTTGTACTTGGGTATACACTAGGTTTTATTATTTTGATCGGCATAATATATTTTGAGCCTAGAGACATGACATTTTATTCAGATTCATCAGCTGCGCTATTCCTGACGTATATACTAATAGGGGTGTTACTGTTAGTACTCACAACTTTAAGTGAAAGGCAGTATCGAAATTTGCATGCACACATTGAATCAACCGAAGCTCAAGCGCTAAAATCAACAAAACAAAAGACAGCCTTACAGGGTAGCATAAAGGAAGTGATTGATAATATAGAAAGAATTTATGAACAATTAAATCAAAATCTTATTTCCCAAAATGACATGAGTACTGCTATTAGTGAAGTATCTGTTAGTAGTCAAAAACAGACAAATCATATTCTCGATATTGCTAATCATTTAAGGCAAACTAGATCACTCATCACAGAAGTTCATCAAACATCAGAAATTGTGAAGAATGATTCTGAAAATGCTCAATCGGTTGCACAAGAAGGAACTTATAAGATGAATGAATTAGCACATGAAATGAATAACCTGCATAATAGCGTATCTGAGATGAATGACACTTTTCTAATATTAACCGAAAAAATTAATGACTCAAATAGTTTGACTGATACAATTAAATCAATCACTTCACAAACTAATTTACTCGCATTAAATGCATCTATAGAGGCTGCAAGAGCTGGAGATGCTGGGAGAGGTTTTTCGATTGTTGCTGAAGAAATCCGCAAGCTTGCTGAAGTTACTGAGCAAACAACCGTACAGATTGAAAATAATTTAAAACAAATAAATGACAGCAACAGCTTAGTTCAGGAAAAACTCATGGAAAGTAGTGATAAATTAACGACGAGTTTGGAGACAACGAATAGTAGTACTTCTTACTTTAACGAAATTAATCACTCATTGGTTGAACTATATAACAGAATGGAAAAACTTACAGGAGTTTCAGAAAATGTTCAATTAAAAACAGTAAATGACGAGAATTCAATAGAGGAGTTTTCTGCACTTCTTGAACAAACGTCAGCTAGTTTACAACAAATGTCTGCAACGATTGATCATTTAAATGGTGATAATAAAAAAATTATGAATTATTTAACCGAAACGGATAACAAAGTGCAAATGATACGTAATCAATTTGATATAAAGTAATATAAATGAACGTGTTTACTTTACTACTCTTTTGTTATATTATACAAGGAAGATTAAAGTTGTAAGTTAAAGGCAATGAAGAGAAAAAGTAGGGCATTTTTTTCTTAACAGAGAGCTTCGGTAGCTGAAAAGAAGTAAGAAAAGATTGTTTGAACAATGGTCTCTGAGCTTTACACTGAACGATGGAGGCATTAAATTACCATTTAGTAGGCTGTGACGGGATTTGGCACCTGTTATCAATGTCAAGGTATAAGAGTATTATTTTGCTCCGTACTGTTTGAGGCTAATAATAAAAGGTTATTATTAGTGAATTAAGGTGGTACCACGAGATTTTTCCCTCGTCCTTAGACAAATTTGTCTTTAGGGCGAGGTTTTTTATTTTTCACTGAATTCATTGCCCTCTTATCGTAAGGGGATGTCAATTAGAACGAAGGGGTAAAAAACTAGATGTCAAAATAACGTGATAGTAGGAGGTTTGTTTATGAGTATTTTTATTGGCGGGGCATGGCCTTATGCTAATGGTTCATTACATGTAGGACATATTGCTGGCTTGTTACCTGGAGATGTATTAGCAAGATATTTCCGTTTGAGAGGGAAAGAAGTATTATATGTGTCTGGAAGTGATTGTAACGGAACACCTATCTCAATTAGAGCAAAACATGAAAAGGTTACTCCGACTATGATTACTAATAGGTATCATAAGGAGTTTGTTGATTGCTTTTCCAAGCTAGGGTTTTCATATAATATGTACACTAGAACTGATCAACAGGAGCATCATAAGGTCGTTCAACAAGTTTTTTTAAAGCTTTTAGCAGAAGGTTTATTGTACAAAAAGTCTGAAGAACAAGTATATTGTGAAACAGATGAACAATTTTTACCGGATAGATATGTTGAAGGGGAATGTCCAAATTGTGGGAGTGATGCTAGAGGAGATCAATGTGAGATTTGTTCAGCAATTTTTGAACCGATAGAATTAAGAGCAAAGAAATGTAAGCTTTGTGGTAGCACACCCACAATTAGGTCAACTGAACATTTCTATTTCGCATTATCGACAATTCAACAGCAAATTGAAGAATTTTTTACGTCTATAAAACACAAAGGAAATTGGCGAGAAAATGCAGTTCAATTAACCGAGAGATATATATTAGAAGGACTGAGAGATCGTGCAGCAACTAGAGATTTACCAATTGGTGTACCTGTACCCTTAAAAGAATTTGATGAAAAGAAAATATACGTTTGGATAGAAGCAGTAACTGGCTATTTGTCTGCGAGTATGCAATGGGGGAAACAAAATAATGTTGATTGGCGAAGGTTCTGGAATGAAGGAACATCCGCATATTATGTACATGGTAAGGACAACATACCATTTCATTCAATTATCTGGCCGGCAATATTATTAGGTATTGGAGAGAAAAGTTTACCAGATTATATTTTTTCAAGTGAGTATATGACGCTTGAAAAAAGAAAAATTTCAACGAGCAAAAACTGGGCAGTATGGATACCGGATTTACTTGAGCGGTATGATCCAGATTCACTCAGATATTATTTACTCATCAATGCACCAGAAAATAGAGATACTGACTTTTCATGGCGAGAATTTATATATAGTCATAATAGTGAATTGCTAGGAGCATTTGGAAATTTTGTGAATAGAAGCTTAAAGTTTATCGAAAAGTACTTTGGTGGAAATGTGCCTGAAGGTAATATTGACTCAACGATTAAGAATGAGCTGCAAAATTTATATCAACATGTCGGACAATGTATTGAGCAAGGTTATTTTAAACGAGCAATTGAAGATATATTCCTGTTTATCCGGCATAGCAATAAGTATTTTGACGAACAAAAACCTTGGATTCAAATTAAAGAAGAAAAGAAAAATTGTGAACATACATTATATACATGTACACAGATCATCACAAACTTATCAGTATTATTACAACCATTTTTGCCGTTTTCATGTAAGAAAATTTCAGAAATGTTGCAATTAGACCATAACTCATGGGCTTATACGGAAATTCAACAAGGTAAACTTGATCAAGTAACAGCATTGTTTGATCGTATTGATGTTAACCAAATTGATGAAGAAGTGGCTAGTTTACAGGAACGATAAGTGTACGAGATGTTTAACAATAACTGACAGGCATGTGAGCAATTGATTTTGCCAACTCTAAGGGTGTAAGTTTATTTCACTCTCAAGGAGTTGATATTATTGAAACAGCTGAAGCTATTATCGGTAGCGATGCTATCGGTTCCTTTATTATTTGCTTGTAATACTGCACCTAATGAAGAAGCAATAGATGTTAGGGATAATAACACTTTACGAAATGTCACTTATAATGAAAACCGCGCAGTTAGGCGTAATATAGCATACGAAGGAAATCTTGCTAATCGTAATGTGACCTACGATAGAATGCGTGTTAATAATGCAAACAATCGTACAAATACTGCAAATGAAACACGTATGGAAGTGGCACAAGACGCAGCAGATCGCATCACTGCAATGAAAGAGGTAAGAAGAGCCAATGTTATTGTTACTAACAATAATGCTTATGTAGCAGCAACATTAAATGACAATACAACAGGGACTACAACGAAAAAGCTGGAAAGCCGTATAGCTGATAAGGTTAGAGCTCAAGATAAAAACATTGATAATGTTTATGTGTCGACAAATCCTGATTTCATTAATCGTATGACTGATTATGGTAACAGGATAAATAGAGGTGAACCAGTAGAAGGATTTTTTACAGATTTTAACGAAACAGTTAGAAGAGTATTTCCAACCGCTCGATAAAAAATAAGACTTAATAGGTGCTGGAATGATCATTTTCCAGCACCTAAAATTGTTAATATGCCTTTGCCCAATAGACCATTTGTTTTGCCTCGTTATTACAACATACACATGTTGCTGAAATCTTGTCTTGTTCAAATGGGATACATCTAGAAGTTGCACCAGTCTGCTCTTTAATTTTTTCTTCACAGGATTGCTTACCACACCACATGGCCTTAACAAATCCATTGTTAGTACTAAAAAAGTTTTCAAATTGCACCATGTTTTCCACAGTAGTTGTTTTAGATTGACGATTTAAAAGTGCCTTATGATATAAATGATCTTGTATTTGTATTAATTTTTCTGAAATAGTAGTAGCTAAGTTCTCCATTGGTACCTTTTCTTTTTCTCCCGTATCTCTTCTTGCAAGAACAACTTGTTTATTCTCAATATCCTTGGGGCCGATTTCAAGACGTAGAGGTATCCCTTTCATTTCGTGTTCATTAAATTTCCAGCCTGGCTTTTTATCGCTAGCATCGATGTCAATTCGAATGTCAGAGGAAAGTGATTCCTTCATTTCATAAGCCTTATCTAGTACACCTTCTTTATGCTGTGCAATAGGTACAATCATTACTTGTGTTGGCGCAATATTAGGTGGTAACACTAGCCCTCTATCATCACCATGGACCATGATAAGGGCACCAATTAAACGCGTAGTTATTCCCCATGAAGTTTGATGAACGTATTGTAATTCTCCACTTTGATCTGTATATTGAATGCCAAATGCTTTTGCAAAGCTGTCACCAAGATGATGTGATGTTCCAGTTTGTAACGCCTTGCCATCATGCATAAGACTTTCTATTGTATACGTGAATTTAGCTCCAGCAAATTTTTCTTTTTCCGTTTTTTGACCTTTAATGACTGGTATAGCTAGGAATTGTTCACATACTTCAGTATATACATCCAGCATTTTTCGGGTTTCTTCATGTGCCTCCTCATCTGTTGCATGAGCAGTGTGACCTTCTTGCCAAAGGAACTCAAGTGATCTGAGAAAAGGCCTCGTAGTTTTTTCCCAACGTACGACGTTACTCCACTGATTATATAATTTTGGTAGGTCGCGATATGAGTGTATGATATTTGCATAATGCTCACAAAACAATACTTCTGACGTTGGTCGGACACATAGCTTTTCAGCTAATTCTTCAGAGCCTCCATGTGTAACCCACGCTACTTCAGGTGCAAACCCTTCAATATGATCTTTTTCCTTTTGCAGTAGCTTTTCTGGTATAAATAATGGCATGTACACATTTTCATGACCTGTTTCCTTTATTTTTGAGTCTAAAATATGACGAATATTTTCCCATATAGCATAGCCATATGGACGAATTATCATTGAACCACGGACAGATGAGTAATCGATTAAATCAGCTTTCTTAACAATATCTGTATACCATTGCGCAAAATCCTCATCCATTGATGTTATTTCTTCAACAAATTTTTTTTCTTTACTCATTATACTCCACCTTCCTAAAATGCCTTATCAGCTGGTTTCATTAATTTTGTTATACTGTAATTAAATTAGAATAGCAAGCTGCCGTGAAAGCTAGTTGTAACGAATTAATAAAATACAGTCGATGAGATGATAACAACAAAATAAAAAACCTCTAATCCCAAAAAGGGACCGAGGTTTTCGGCGGTACCACCCTAGTTTGTTTACTACGTGTAGTAAACACCCTTGTATTTGATAACGGTTACAATCCGCTTGTACCTTCATGATCATAATCACTCGATACAGTACTCAAAGGTAGGTTCAAACATGTACTTTAGAAATCTCGCAGCAAATAATTTCCTCTCTAAAAAAGCACATAATGTTTTACTAGTCCTTATCAACGTTTACAATATAAAAGCTGTTTTCGCATTAATTGTTGTTATTGTATTAAGTGATAAACACTTTGACATCTTTTCTATTGAAAAACGATGTCAAACGTATTAAACCTCTTCTTACTATGCTAACTTGGTGAGGCAACAATATTTTCGAAAAGAGCCTTAATAAATTAACATATACTATATTTTCTTTTTCACCTTATGTCAAGAGTAACTTTTGATCTTGGCTGCATAAGATAATTGTAAAAAATTAAGGTGATGGTGTAATGTGACAAATAATATAGACCAAACCTTCATAGAAGAAAAATGGTATCATCCTGTAAATAAAACGGAAGCTGCTGTTTTTGCGAATGAACTATTAAACGAGCAAGTGAAGGTTGTAACGAAGTATGGAAAAATTTTTGAGGGTATAATTGAAAATACTAATGCGAGAAATCTATATTTGCTTACTCCACTGTTTAGGTCTAATGATCTGAATAACTATGAACAAAAGCCGAACTACGATAGCAGTAATTTCGGATTCCTCTCTGCCTTATTTAGCAAACCAGAACCTTTTGCCCAAATAATCATTCCACTTATATATGTAACAGCCTATGGAGCAAAAGTAAATAAAGATAAGACACCTTAAATATAGGCTTTTATCGTAAGACTGTTTTCGTAAGCATTTCGTTCTAATATGTAAGGACGTATATATATATTTAGCGTTCGAGGTATCTTTTCTACTTTTATAATTATTGAGGTTTCATAAGACTCTTCATACTGTCCATTGTTAGTAAAAATAGCAACAAAGTTTACGAAAGGGACATTTCGTAAACTTTGTTGCTTTTATTCACGTGAACTGGGGTTTATTTGTTATAGTCTAAGGAAGTCTCCGAACGTTAGTATATTCGTATTTTGCTCTTATTACGAACTACAACATGCTAAAATATATGACCATATGTATGATAATAGAAAAATCCATATCATAGTTTATAACGCTAACCTCAATTGGTTAGCTATTTTATTATTTCTTTTTAAAGTTAGAAATATTGCACTTATCATTTAGGAGATTCCATGTATTGGGGCAAATTGAATGTATGTTAATATAAAGAATTATAGTAACAATTTCCTGAATTGAATATATATGATAGGATGGAGGTTTTTTATGAGGTTATTATTTTCATCAATGCAATGGATGATTTTTATAATTACAACAAGTGTTGTGGCTCCTATAGTTATTGGAAATTCCTTTGGGTTACCCCAAGCAGAAATCGCTACATTACTACAAAGAACATTATTCGTTTTAGGTCTTTCAGGTCTATTACAAGCAGTATTAGGTCATCGTTTACCGATTATGGAAGGTCCCGCAGGGTTATGGTGGGGTGTGTTTATCGTTTATGCGAGTATCGTTGAAGCTGGAAATCTTGGGACATATGAGGGTTTACAACAGCTTGAAATGGGGATGATACTAAGCGGAGTTTTATTTATCTTATTAGCTCTTTTTAAATTGATCGATCTCTTGAAGAAACTGTTTACTCCAATTGTCACAGGAACTTATTTATTATTGTTAGTTGCACAACTAAGTGGTTCGTTTATGAACGGTATTTTTGGTGTAGGGTATAAACAAGATTCAGTAGATTTTTCGGTCGCTGTTCCTGCGGTTTGTGTTTTAGTTATAACGATATTATTGGCAAAAAGTCGTGTTCCGTTTATTCGAAGATATTCTGTTTTACTTAGTTTACTCATTGGATCACTTCTGTTTGCTGTGCTTCGGCTAGGAAAAAGTATTCCGCCGACCACAAGTGGTATTTCAGTACCACAGATTTTTGCTTGGGGAATGCCACAATTGAATAGCGGGATGATTATTACTTCCATTATGATAGGCTTACTATTATTAACAAATATGCTTGCCTCGATTTATGTTGTAGAAAAAGAGCTACAAGAACATACAAAAAATTATGAAGCTGTAAACTACAATAAAGCAAGCTTTGTTATGGGGATAAACCAGTGGTTAGGTGGTATTTTTTCTGCAATTGGTAGTGTACCGATTTCTGGATCAGCTGGATTTATTGCAATGACCAAAATTATTAATCGCTTACCATTTATTTTAGGAAATGTATTTATCATTTTACTTAGTTTCTTCCCGATGTTTACTACATATGCTGCTATGATTCCCGAACCAGTTGGCTATGCAATTTTATTTTACCCATTTACTATCATGATTGGTTTAGCATTAAAAGATTACCAATCTACACAATTAGGAGATAGAGAATATTTTATTATTGGGCTTTCATTATTGGTTGGCATTGGTTTATTGTTTATCCCTGGACAAGCAATAAATGAACTTCCATCCATGTTAAGACCAATAATAAATAACGGATTAGTAGTAGGCACAGTTATATGTATTACTTTAGATCAAGTGATAAAAAAACAAACTTCCGTGTCATATTAATTTATATCACATTGGATAAAAGGGAAAATATTGAAGTGAGTATGTAGGAATCTTTTGCTTGTGGAAATAATAAAAGTATAGTAAGGTTGTATGTGAAATTAAATATCGCTTACCACTAGGGGTGCAAATCACGTTTGCTGAGAGGGGCTTTGCTGCCTTAACCCTTATACCTGATCTAGTTAATGCTAGCGTAGGGAAGTGGATTGATGACAAACATATTGGATCACATTTTCCAATTCGTCTAATTCCACTCTATTGTAGAGTGGTTTTTGTTTTCTAATGCCTTTATAACAAAGCTATTTATTCATGAACTTTTACTATTTATTATAATGATGTTTTGTTATGATCGAAAACAAAGACAAGGATAGGCAATATGCTGTCAAGAAATTTTCCACTTCATCTTTTTATCATTAGGGTGCCTTACTCTTAGTGAAGCGAATGTTATAAAAGAAGGGTGGAATTTATCATGAAGTTTTCCAAAAAAATTAGAGAAGAAGCAGACCAAATTTGGCAGAGGAGCTTTGATCATCCATTTGTGAAAGAGCTTGCAGATGGGACATTATCATTGGACCGCTTTCGCTATTATGTTCTACAAGATTCTTATTACTTAAGTCATTTTGCAAGAGTGCAAACATTAGCAGCAGCACAAGCAACTGATCTAAAAATAGTGAGCCAAATGGCATCTCATGCGATCGGTACGAATGAAGCTGAATTATCTCTTCATAAGGACTTTATGGTTCAGCTAGGTATCACCGAAGAAGAAAAAGCTAATTTTAAACCAGCTCCAACAGCATACGCATACACTTCTCATATGTATCGTGCAGCACATACTGGGCATATAGGAGACACAATCGCTGCTTTGTTACCATGCTACTGGTTATATTATGAGATTGGAGAGCAGCTCGTTCATGCAAATCCAACTGAACCTATATACCAACAATGGATTCAAACATATGGTGGTGATTGGTTCCGCAAATTAGTTGAAGAAGTCATCGATTTGCTTGATGACATTGCTGATCAAGTAACAGAAGCTGATAGAGAAAGAATGCAGGAGCACTTTATCATTAGTAGTCAATATGAACTAATGTTTTGGGAGATGGCATATACACAAGAAACCTGGCCTATTTCAGCAATGTCAACATCCAAATAAAGCATGCTAGTCAGGTTGAAAAATTTTGTGAGGTCTCTTATCTAATATAAAACGATGACAATCGCATAATTCTCGTTTTTGGCTTGTAATTTTGGAAAACAACTTAGAGCGTTTTTGATTGATATAAAAGATAGGAGGAAATAACTATGAACAAAGGTTTAAAATTAACTGATATTTTAGTTACAATAGTCATTGCAATCGTATTTGGAATCGTATACAAATTATGGGGAACATTCTATGAAACGATAGGCGCATTTGGGTTACAAGTAGATCAGCTTGCATATGGAATGTGGTTTATAGCAGCAACTGTTGCCTTTTTGGTTATTCGTAAAGCTGGTGTGGCAATTATTGCTGAAATGGCAGCTGCATCGGGTGAATTTATCATGGGATCTGAATACGGATTAGAAGTAATGCTATATGGGTTGTTACAAGGATTAGCTGCAGAACTAATATTTGCAGCAGCACGTTATAAACGCTATGATATCTTAATTGCTTCACTTGCAGGTGCTGCATCAGCAGTAGCATCAATAGGGATGGATTTTTACAAAGGGTATATTGGTGATCTAGCAGCTTGGAATTTAACATTATTCATTGGATTCCGAGTAATCAGTGGGATTATAATAGCTGGTGTTTTTGCATATTATCTCGTTAAGGCTTTGGAAGCAACTGGTGTTACAAATTTAGTTCGTCCTGCATCAAAAGAAGACTATGATGCGTTGGATAAGTAGTTGAGGTGTTATACATGCAAGAAATCACAAGTGTGAAAAATTTACGCTTAAAGTTTACTGGGAGTGCATCTTTATTATTTAAAGATGTCTCCTCTTCTTTTTATGAAGGGGAAAAAGTATTAATTCTAGGCCCTTCGGGATGCGGTAAATCTACGCTTTTGCAAGTGTTATCAGGAATCATTCCAAATTCGATTGAAGTACCTATTAAAGCTGATGAAATTATTACACCGGAATCTTGGGGATATGTTTTTCAAGATCCAGACACGCAATTTTGTATGCCTTTCGTTGATGAAGAAATTGCATTTGTGTTGGAAAATTTGAGGGTTAAGCGGAAGGATATGCCCGAAAAAATTCGCGAATATGTAAATATGGTAAAGCTTGAAGTAGATGACCTCCATACATCAATACAAACGTTATCAGGAGGAATGAAGCAACGCTTAGCGATTGCTTCAGTGATGGCCCTTCAACCTGAAGTATTATTTTTAGATGAGCCGACGGCTATGCTTGACCCAAAAGGGACGAAACAAATATGGGATACGATAAAAGATGTGAGCCGTGACAAAACGGTTATCGTCGTTGAACATAATATTGACCATGTATTAGATTTTATCGAACGAATTATTTTGTTTAATGAACATGGAGAAATCGTGGCAGATGGTCCTAAAGAGTTTGTGCTGTCTACATATAAACAAGAGCTAATTGACCAAGGTATATGGTATCCTGATGCCTGGCATGACTATATTGACAGAACAACAAAGCAAATTCCTACTGTACCTGTTTTGGAAGAATCATTTGTTAGCGTTTCACAATTCAAAGGGTATCGTGGAAAAAATGTAAAAATTGATATAAACAACGCAAATATTTCTGAGGGTGAATGGATTACGATCGTTGGTGAGAATGGTGCTGGCAAAAGTACGTTACTTCACTCACTTATGCAACTGATAAAAACGACAGGTAATTATACAATTGAAGGAAGACAAGTAAAGGAAATAGGTAAATTAACGGATTACTTAACATTTGTTTTTCAAAATCCCGAATTTCAATTTGTCACAAATTCAGTCTATGATGAAATTGCCTTTTCATTGCACTTAGATAAGCTGGATGACCATGCTATAGATGAAAAAGTGACCACCTTGTTACATGAATTTCGTTTGAATGAGCAAAGAGATCAACACCCATATCAATTATCAATGGGGCAAAAGCGGAGGCTTAGTGTAGCTGCTGCAATTGTTAAAGAACAGCAAATTGTGTTGTTAGATGAGCCTACCTTTGGGCAGGATGCAAAGAATACATTTGCAATCTTAGAGCTAATCGAGCATTGGCGCAAGCAAGGAACGATTGTTTTAATGGTTACACATAGCATGGAAATCGCGAAATACTTTGCGACTAGGGTTTGGCTGGTTGATGATGGTGAACTTATTTTTGATGGTACTTCTCAACAATTTTTCCAAAGACAAACGAAAGAATTATCAATCAGCAGATAGGGGGGGAAGTCATGCAATTTGATTTTACCTATAAAGAAACTTGGCTTCATAAAATTAATCCTAGTTTAAAATTGATCACCATGATGATATTATTTTTGTCAGTTTTATTAATCCATAACATTAACTTTATGATCAATTATACAATTATTACACTAATATTGTTTATACTATTTTCTGGCCATCCATTGAAAAGAGTATTGCTTATTTTCATCCCTTTTATCTTTATTTTTGTTACAACAGCAACGTCAATGATTTTCTTCGGTAAAGGGGATACGACGTGGTTTAAATGGGGACTTGTTCATATTACAGAAGAGAGCTTCTTTCGTGGGCTTCATATAGGATTTCGAGCATTAACCTTTGCTTGCCTTGGCATCACTTTTGCTTTGACGACTCGACCGGTTTTCCTTTTTTATTCGTTGATGCAGCAATTGAAGCTCTCACCAAAATACGCTTATAGTTTTATGGCTGGCCTGCGCCTTATCCCAATCATGATCGATGAATTTCAAACAATACGCTATGCAATGAAAGTTAGGGGAGTGGAATCAAAGCGTGGGATGAAAGGTTTTTATGAAAAACTTCGTTCTTATGCTATTCCGATGCTGTCACAAAGTATTCGTCGTGCACACCGCATTGCAGTAGCAATGGAAGCAAAGAGATTTTCACAAGTGAAAAATAGAACATATTACTATCACATATCGTTTTCCAAATTTGATATATCATTTGTCATTTACTTTGTTACGATGATTTCTGTTGCTTATATCATAAGTAACCAGTATCCATATTTTCCAATTACAGATGTGAGGTACAATTAAACGATATTAAAGGAGGATTTACATGATGGAAATTGCAAGTATTGTTTCAGCCTTAAATAAAGTAAGAGAACGACAGCCACTTGTGCATAATATTACTAATGTTGTTGTTACTAATTTTACGGCTAATGGGTTGTTAGCAGTTGGAGCATCGCCAGTGATAGCATATGCAAAGCAGGAAGTTGCGGATATGGCAAAAATAGCAGGTGCACTCGTCTTAAACATTGGTACCTTAAACGAAACTGAGATTGAAGCAATGATTATAGCAGGAAAATCAGCAAATGAACATGGTGTGCCAGTCGTATTTGACCCAGTTGGTGCTGGAGCAACAGCGTATCGAACAGAAACAGCTAAGCGTATTATAAACGAAGTACAGGTAGCAATCGTACGTGGTAATGCCGCTGAGGTTGCAAACGTCATTGATGAAAAATGGAATATAAAAGGTGTAGATGCTGGAGAAGGTGCTGGTGATGTAGTAGATTTAGCAAAAAAAGCAGCACTAAAATTGAATACAACAGTTGTCATTACAGGACAAAGTGATGTCATTACAAACGGAAAGACGACTTATACAGTGAACAACGGTCATCAAATGTTAACAAAAGTTACAGGAACAGGCTGTTTACTCACTTCAGTGATTGGTGCTTTTGCAGCAGTAGAACAGGATGTTGTTAAAGCAGCGGTATCGGCAGTGGCATATTATGGTGTTGCTTCAGAAGTAGCTTATGAGAAACAAGGTATGAATGGTGTTGGCAGCTTTCAAATTGAATTATTGAATCAACTACATAAAGTTAATAAAGAAGAATTAGTAAACAAGGTAAACTTTCATAAAAAATAATAATTCACGGTTAACTATTAGGTGGGGTGTTATTCTCTCATTATTTTTTCTAGCATTTACTATATTCAACATGTTATTTAATCGACAGTATCGATCATTATATAAAGTACTTTAAACATCTTTTATGGTAGATGTCTTTGAATACTAGCCATTTACTTTGCTAACATGGTGCTTTTTTTCACTTATATATGAGTAACGTCTTTAGGGGAAAAAAGGTGCAAAATGTGTTTAGCTCATATTAAAAAAGGCGCTTATATTAACAACAAAACATATAGTTATCCATTTACCACGTACTTCTATGATTGTGAAAAATTAAAACCGTCCTTTTAAAAGGAGGTTTTTTTTGTATGCTTTTTTCGTAAACTTCGTGTGTATTTCATAGTACAAAAAGCAACAATCAATGCGAAAACACCCTTTATGCAACAACTTCCCACTTCAAATAAGTAACAAAAGCAAGCACAGTAAAAATGATCAAAAATGATTTTTTCACTTGCACATAGTGAAAATTCAAGTGTGCATAAAATATGAGAGTAATGAGACGTTTTTTCACCCCAGACAGAAGACCTCCACTTCAAACCAAAACAATGCGAAGCGAGTGAAGGTTAAGTGGGTGATGAATGGCGTTTGGCGTAAGCTAAAAACTCACTTCTAATATGGTATAATTAACCTAATTAATAGATAAGTGAGGTGAAGAAAATGCTAGTCAACAAAGCCTTTAAATTTCGTATCTACCCCACTAAAGAACAAGAAATATTAATTGCTAAAACCATTGGTTGTAGTCGTTTTGTGTTCAATCATTTTTTAGCTGCATGGAATGAAACATACAAACAGACTGGAAAAGGTTTAACATACGGCGCTTGTTCTACGGAGTTAACAAAGTTGAAAAAGGATTTGCAATGGCTTAAAGAAGTTGATAGCATTTTACTACAATCCTCACTACGCAACCTTTCGGATGCTTTTAACCGTTTTTTCAAAAAGCAAAATGACATCCCTAGATACAAATCTAAAAAGAATAAAGTCCAATCGTACACAACCAAATATACAAATGGAAACATTGCCATTGTCGATAACAAAATTAAATTACCTAAACTTGGACTTGTTAAGTTTGCAAAAAATCGAGATGTTGACGGTCGTATTATCAATGCGACGATTAGACGTAATCCGAGTGGGAAATACCTTGTCTCTCTTCTTGCAGAAGTTGAAGTTCAGTCTTTAGAAAAAACAAACTCAGCCATTGGCGTTGATATGGGACTTAAACAGTTTGCTATTCTTTCAGACGGAACAGAATATTCAAACCCTAAATTCTTTCAAACTCTAGAAGGGAAGTTAGCAAATGCTCAGCGTATTTTCTCAAGACGCACAAAAGGTGGGTCTAATTGCAATAAACAACGGATTAAAGTAGCTCGTCTGCAAGAAAAAATTTCAAATGCTAGAAACGACTACTTGCAAAAAATATCTACTGATATTGTCAAAAGCCACGACATTATTGGCATTGAAGATTTGCAAGTCAGCAATATGCTTAAAAATGATAATCTAGCAAAAGCAATTAGTGAAGTGTCTTGGGCGAAATTTCGTACAATGCTTGAATACAAAGCGAAATGGTATGGTAAACAAGTCATCGTAGTCTAAAACATTCGCTTCAAGTCAACTTTGCTCTAGTTGTGGTTTCAAAAACAAAGAAGTTAAGAATCTAAACTTACGTGTATGGGATTGCCCATCATGCGGAACCCATCACGATAGAGATATTAACGCAGGAAAAAATCTAAGAAACGAAGCAATTCGTCTCTTAACCGTAGGAACTACGGGGATAGCCTAATCAATTAGAAGCCGTTAGGTTTCCGTACTTAGGAATCCCCCACTTCAATCATGACCGTAAGGTCTGATAAGTGGTGGGTAGTTCAAAGTTTTAATATTTTGACAATATCAAAAAAATTAAAATATGAGTATGCTCATATTTTATGAATAGTTTATAAATGTGTTGTTAAAGAACTATAAATAGGTTTTTATCGTTATTCGCTTTTTGTGAAATTTAAATATAGGTCTTCTTAAATTGATGAGATTGTTGGAGGTGGAAGTGGTGGAGAAAGTTTTAGTTGCTGGAGCAACTGGTTTTTTAGGACGTCATGTAGTAAAGGTTTTAAAAAAAGAAGGTTATCATGTAAGTGTCGTAGTTAGGAATAAAGATAAACTGAAACGACGAGGTAATTATATGGAACCTGCAATTGATAAAGAAGTGGATCGTGTTATAACCGCTGAGGTTACGAATCCAATTACGCTTGAAGGGATCTGTGAAGGAATAGATTATGTTTTTTCTTCAGTTGGCATTACAAGGCAAAGGGATGGTTTAACATTTCACGAAGTTGATTATCAAGGCAATACCAATTTATTGAGGGAAGCAGAAAAAAGCAATGTAAAAAAATTTATGTATATTCACGTATTCCGTGGTGATGTTTTTGAAGGACCTATGACAGAAGCGAAAGAAAAATTTGCTAAAGAGTTAATCAGTTCTAAACTGGTGCATTTAGTTATTAGGCCAACAGGGTATTTTTCTGATATGACTGAATTTCTCAATTTAGCTTTAAAAGGTAGAGCTTTTTTAATTGGTAAGGGAATGAATAAATTAAATCCTATCCACGGGGAAGACTTGGCAAAATTTTGTGTGGAATCTTTTGAACGCTATTCTAATGAGGTTTTGGATGTAGGGGGGCCTGAAATATTAACCCATCAACAAATAGCTAAAATAGCTTTTAAAGTTATAGGAGAAAAAGAAAAGATAACATACTTACCAGCAGTATTATTTCCACCCATATTAAAAGTTTATAAAATGATAAATAAGCAACAATACGGTATATTTTTATTTTTTTATCAAGGGGTGATTCAAAATATGATCGCTCCTAAATATGGTTCCTTGTCGTTGGAAGATTTTTTTGTACAATATTTGAATGAGAGATAGAAAGATGTACAATGTGTCATAATACCCATTCTCTCAGATGAAAATTAACACTTACTTTGGTTTTGTTTAAATGACTGCTATTTTGATCATTTTTACTAAAATTTAACGTTTTAACCCTGCTCTCATTTTTTTGTTATAGTTTGAAAAATAACCATCATTATATAACCCACCTCTACAGGTGGGCCTTTTAATCAATTTATATGGTATTATTTTAGCTAATGTTAAAATGTAAGTTTAAATCGATTTAGACATAGCTGCTTCATACCAGTTACATTACTACAGATGATATATTTTTTATCATATTCATTACTATCGTTGAAGACTTTTCTCCTGCAATTTTTTCAAAGGAATCATATGATAATGAAGCTTGTTCATCAGCATTATCGGATATACACCTAATGATAAGAAATGGGATATTGTTTAAAAAGGCTACATGACCAATTGATGAACCCTCCATTTCTACACAAGCAGGTGAGTATGTATCAATGATTGTTTCTTTTATTTTACTGTCTTCAACAAAACATTCGCCGCTAACAATTCTACCTATATGATATGCTGTCGATTTTAGTGAATCACAGGTTGTAATCGCGCAGTCTATTAGTTGTTTATTTGCATAAAATGCTTCTTGGTAAGGGAAAAGATTTTTCATTTGAGAACTTCTCACATCATGATGAGTTACATCTGACGAAACAACAATGTCACAAACTTTTATATCATCTCGTAAACTACCAGCCACGCCAGTATTAATAATCGCGTCAATCTCAAACTTATCTATTAAAATCTGTGTACAAGAAGCTGCATTTACTTTGCCTACTCCACAGCGAGTAAGTATAACAGGCTGATGAAAAAGAGTTCCTTCATAAAAAGAAAAGCCTGCAATTTTGTGTTCTACGAGTATTTCCATTTCTTTTTTGAGCAGGTCAATCTCAACCTGCATTGCTCCGATAATAGCTATTTTTTTCAATGACTATTCACCTCAGTTTATACTTGACGTAATTACAATATATTAAAGTTTGACGTAGCATGCAAAAAATATTTAACTTAATAGATTATAAATTATAGATTGGAGCTAATAAACGTGGTTTCAAGTAACATATATCATTTATTCAAATACAATTGGCACGTAAGAGATGAATGGTTCCATTGGTGTAAGCAATTAACTGCTGAAGATTTATTATCAGATCGTGTTGGAGGCGTTGGGAGCATTCTTTATACGTTATTTCACATTATTGATGTTGAGTACAGTTGGATTCGTGCAATTCAAGGTGAAGAGGATAAGGTGATAGAATTTAAAAAATATTATACGCTTGAGAACATTATTTCACTTTCATATGCCTGTCGCTCTGACATTGAGGGCTTTATTGAGAAAAACTCACAATGGTTAGATGATGAACATGTTACTGTGTCGTGGGATGACGAGGAATTTACGAAGCTAGAAATTTTAAACCATGTCATTGTTCATGAAATTCATCATCACGGTCAACTATCTGTTTGGGCCAGAGAGCTAAATTTAGTACCTGTTGGCGCAAATTACATTGGAAGGGGGTTGAGATAAGCCAGATTCTACTCGGCTACTTTATCGAATCTCACCCCATTTAATAAAAACGAAAGGAGCTTCTGTTCCTAGACGTACTGAATGACTACAGTTGTTTGAGGTATTAACCGAACCTTACGATATAATAGTTAATAACTCTTTTCGTAAACTTTTGTTGCTTTGTTCACTCAAATTTGACAACCGATGTGTATTATATGATTTATATGGTTTTTAGAAGAGAGATGATGCCATATGAGTTTATTTCTTTAGCGAAAAACAACAATTAATGCAGAAACTGCCTTTGGTAAATACCATTATACGGTCTAAGATACACCTAGTCCTAGCTTTTTTAATAGATCAAAATAAGTTGGACATGTTTTTGAAACACATCCCGGATTTTCAATCATAATTCCTTCAACACGAGAGCCAATCAGTGATAGAGCCATGGCGACTCTATGGTCATCGTAAGATTGTAATAATGTTGGGGTTGGTTCTCCTGGATAGACAGTCAAACCATCTTCAAATTCTGTCACTTTAATATTTAGTTTTGAAAGAGATGTACAAATGGCATTTATTCGATCTGATTCATGATGTCTAATATGAGCTACTTCTTTAATGGTAATTGGTCCGTCAGCAAACGGTGCAATTACTGCAACGGTTAATGCTTGATCTGACATCTCTTTCATGTTTATTTCGAAGCCTCCCTTTAACCTCGGTGGTCCTTGTAATTCGATAAAATTAGCTCCTTTTGTCACCTTACAGCCCATACGAGCTAAAATATCAGTTAATTGAATATCAGGCTGCTTCGTTTGATAATTGATATTTGGTATACGTATTCTTCCATTAGTTATCGCAGCTAAGGCTAAGAAATAACTTGCTGTAGATATGTCGGGCTCTATATGAATGTGTTGAGCTACATATCTCTTTGGCTCAATTTTTATATGGCTAAGGTTTTTATCATATTGAATTTCTGCACCGAATTTTTCCATTAAATCAAGTGTAATATTTACATAGGATTTTTGAACAATATGATCTAATATTGCTATGTTAACAGTTTCTTTTGCATAAGGTGCAGCTAGCAATAAACCACTAATAAATTGACTTGATAATGCACCCGAAATTGGAATATCTCCTCCATTAAAGCCTGATCCTTTTACCATTAGAGGATAGTATCCTTCTTGTCCCAAGTATTTTATGCTAGCCTTCGTTTGTAATAGCGCATCTATTAATGGCTTTATAGGCCGCTCACTCATTCTTTTGCTAGCATGTATTTCCCAAGATCCCTTATTGGCTATCGTTAACACACCTGGTAAAAATCTTGCAATGGTGCCAGCAGCACCGATGTATAGAGGTTCACCTCTTTCTGACCACATGCCGTTTAATCCTTCGATTGACACTATATCATCATTAATCGAAATGCCTACCCCTAAATTACGTAATGTTTCTAGGCACCAATACGAATCATCACTTTTTAGTACCCCTGAAATGACAGATTTCCCAGTAGCTAAAGCACTTAAAATCAATGCTCTATTAGTAAAGCTTTTACTACCTGGGATCGTTACTATACCATTTACGTTACCGGTTTTTGGAGAAATCTTTATTACTTTTTTGTCTCTTAATGAGGACCAAGGAGACCTAGCCTTCATGTCTATTAATGAGTTCTTCATATTTTGCACTCACCTCATATAATAATTTCTTATCTTACACGTATGTCGCTTCCCGTTTTGTATATTATAATTAACTTCTAGCTATAAATATAATTAATGTTATTTATAGCAAGTATAGAGGTGATTTATATTATTGAGAATTTAGATTTGTATCGTGTTTTTTATATTACTGCAACAGAAAAAAGTTTTTCACTTGCAGCAAAAAAAATGTTTTTAACACAACCTAGCGTTAGTCATTCAATAAAACAATTAGAGGAGAAGTTAGATACTTTACTGTTTGTAAGAACATCAAAAGGAGTTAGGTTAACAAAAGAAGGGGAAATGTTATTTCATTTTGTAGAGCAAGCCTTTCATTTTATTGAAAAAGGTGAGAAAAAAGTTAATGAATTAAAAAATTTAATGAGTGGAGAAATAAGTATAGGAAGCAGTGATTCTTTATGTAAACATTATTTACTTCCTCATATTAAAACGTTTACTGACAAGTATCCACAAGTTCAAATTCAATTAAAACACGGGACGACACCTAACATTATTGAGTTGTTAAAGATAGGGAAAATTGACCTAGGGATTGTCCACTTGCCAATCGAAGATAATCAAGTGGACGTTACCGAGTTCATTAATATTCATAGCTGTTTCGTCGTAAGTTTAAAGTATAAGAAGTTATTAAAAAATGAAGTATCCTTAAAAGAGCTTTTGACTTATCCACTCATTACATTTTCTAAAAACAGTAGCTCTAGGAAGTTTATAGAAGCTTTGTTTAAAAAACATGACTTAACTATTGAACCTGAAATAGAACTGGGGAGTGTAGACTTGCTCATTGAATGTTCCAAAATTGGTCTAGGGGTTGGGTTCGTGACAAAGGAGTTTGTTACTGAAGAGTTAGAACAAAACTTACTTTATGAAGTGAACTTGCAGGAAGATATACCGGTTAGGAAACTTGGCATCGTTACATTAAAAAATACGCCTATTTCAGTCGGCTCTAAAAAATTTATAAAATCGATGAAGTAGAAGGAACTAGTTAAAAAGCATCATGAAATGTACATACAATAAAAGTGACATTTGCATGTAGTAGAGGATTTTTTATAACTACCATATCACCTCATCGATTCACAATTAAACAAGCTAGCGCTCGGGTAACATTAAGAATGATGTATTGATGGAGCTAACTACAAAAGAATGTGCATACATTCTTAAGTTCTGAGACTGAGATCTATACTATGGGTTGTTATTTTTTTTATCCATATGCTTCAGATGAACAGAAGGCTCAGCTTGCTGTTATTGTATGTAATAAATTACAAACAAAAGATCAATTACCTTGGATACTACTAGAGGACGACCTATTAATAAGTCGTCCTCTGTCTTTTATATATACATCTGTGTTAAATAGTTGTTAATTCTTTATTGAGTGCTTGATCAACTGAAATGTACTCGTATCCTAAGTCTTTTGCGACTGCTTCATATGTTACCGAACCGTTCGCAACATTCACACCAAGCTTTAAAGACGTATTATCTGCGATTGCTTTTCCGACGCCTTTATTAGCAATTTGTAACGCATACGGAACTGTTACATTCGTTAAAGCGATCGTAGATGTACGCGGTACAGCACCAGGCATGTTTGCAACTGCATAGTGGACAACGCCGTG
Organism: Nanhaiella sioensis; assembly: GCF_046557775.1. Taxonomy (NCBI): domain Bacteria; kingdom Bacillati; phylum Bacillota; class Bacilli; order Caryophanales; family Bacillaceae; genus Nanhaiella; species Nanhaiella sioensis. Next base: position 1,186,243 of record NZ_JBKAEG010000001.1, on the reverse strand, counting down.
TTTCGTATATGTTGGATTATCATGTGTTGTAATATGGTCAACTGTTTCAAAAATCCCACCTTGATCAATTGCAACATCAACAATAACAGAACCTGGTTTCATCGTAGCAACCATGTCTTCTGTAACTAGTTTGGGAGCTTTCGCACCAGGAATCAAAACAGCCCCGATAACTAGATCGGATTCTCTTACTGCTTCTGCGATATTTAGCGGATTCGACATTAAAGTTTGTATGCTATTTCCGAACAGGTCATCCAATTGGCGAAGACGTTCTGGGCTTAAATCAATTATCGTTACATCAGCACCAAGTCCAGCAGCAATTTTTGCTGCATTTGTGCCGACTACGCCACCACCGATGACAGTAACTTTTCCGCGTGAAACACCTGGAACTCCACCGAGGAGAATACCTTTTCCGCCTTTCGGTTTTTCTAAGAATTGCGCACCTATTTGTGAGCTCATGCGCCCAGCAACCTCACTCATCGGTGTTAATAACGGTAATGTGCGATTTACTTCAACTGTTTCATAAGCAATCGCTGTTACTTTTTTATCAACAAGAGCTCGTGCAAGTTCTGGTTCTGCAGCAAGGTGAAGGTATGTGAATAAGATTAAGCCTTCGCGAAAGTAATTGTATTCAGAAGGAAGTGGTTCTTTGACTTTCATAATCATATCTGCGCTGTCCCATACCTTAAGAGCAGAATCAATTATTTGTGCGCCAGATGCTTTGTAATCTTCATTTGTGAATCCGCTTCCAACGCCTGCATTCGTTTCAACTAATACACTATGCCCTGCATTCGTTAATGCTACAACTCCAGCTGGAGTGATTGCAACACGGTTCTCATTGTTTTTAATCTCCTTAGGTACCCCTATAATCATCCTTTTATCCCCCTTGATAAATGTCACTAAATAACATGATCATATATTTAAGGTTAGTATAAATGTAAAAAAATATTTTTTCTTTGTGTAAAAACTAAAATGTAAAATTGACCATTTGTGGATTTCCACAAATGGTTTGAGGTCTGCCCCTCACTACTTTAATAACTTTAGGTAGTGAGGGGCAGACCCTTACATTAAGCGGCTTAATTTCATTTCGATATAGAGGGTAAGTTTTTGGTTGGGATCCTTTAGATTTATATCGCCAATCGCTGAAATACGTTTTAATCGGTAAGATAATGTGTTGACGTGAATATGGAGATGTTTTGCTGTTTCATTAATATTACCGTCAAAATCTAAATAAGCTTCTAATGTCTGAAGTAAGTGGTTATTTTGTTGGCGATCATATTCTACAAGCTTGTTTATTGAATGATTCTCAATACCATCCTTACGTTTCTTTTCTAATAAAATATCAAAGTATTGATAGATGCCAATATCCTGGTAACTTAAAATATTATTCATTTCATTAGGATAACGTTCCTTTAGATCAAGTACATTTAACGCTTCTCTATAGCTGGTTTCAACTTTTTCATACTTATCATAAATGTGTCCTGCGCTTCCAATAATATTTGTGACGTTGAAGCGTTCTTTCATTAGTTTTATAAAAAGTTCGATAAAGTTAGTCAGTCCATGTTTTTGCTCGTTGTTCTCTTCCTTAGGTGATGTGAATAATATTAATTTATTATAATCAATAGTGTAAAAAATAATTTTTACACGTTGTGACGTAGTTAAAATATATGTAATGTTTTTTTCTATATTATGATCAATACTGCTTTCAAATTGAAATACGATGATTGAAAATAATTTAGGTGGATTAAGTTGTAATTGAAAGAACTTTTGGTCGATTTCATCCTTTGATAACATATGACCAGTTAATAACTTCCAATAAAATTCTTGATAGCCCTCTTTGTTTTGTTGCTTACGAATTTGGAGCTGTAACAGATGATTCTTTGCTAATTGTGCCATTTGTTGTAAATAAACCAAGTCATCTTCAGCTAGGGGATTCTCTACTTCTAATGCCCAAATAAAGCCTAATACTTCTTTGTTTTTGCGAATCGAAATTGCGACACGTGATCCTAAACCTACTTCACTGATACTTTTAACACGCAGCGGTTCGTCCCCTGCTAATAAAGCAGGAATTACACCGTTTTTCCATAGACTGTTAATAATTTTTTCAGGAACTCTTCTTCCAATGATTGTCTTAATTCTTGCTGGGTCTGTTCGTTCATCATGTGTACTATAAGCTATTAAACGGTGGTTAGCATCCTCAATGGTTATAGGGCATTGAAGTACGTCACTTATATGATCAACGAACGATTCCATATCACCTAGTACACCTTTATATGAATGGTTTTTAGAAGAATAACCTGTCATACAATCGCTCCTATTCATAATATTTCTCATATGATTTCATAAGGAAAAGCAGTATGCCTTAAATATAACTAAAGCTAATGAAATATTATGTTATTTGCATATATTTTAATTGATTGGAAGGATTAATTCTATGTGTAGTCAAAATAAAATATAACAAAGTGAAAATTTTGCCGAGGGGATGTTATGATGCACGTTGCAACCTTTACTTATTCAGCAACCGATAGTGAGCAGATTTATGCTAAAAAATGGATTCCTGAACTATCCGAGTACCGAAGAGGAATTGTCCAAATTGCGCATGGTATGGCAGAACATATTGGGAGGTATGATAAATTTGCTCAGGCGCTCGTCAATGAGGGATATATTGTTTATGGCAATGATCATCGAGGTCATGGACAAACTGCAAATAATGAAGAGAACATTGGATATTTTGCAGATAGAAACGGCTTTGATTTAGTTGTAGAGGACATGTTTTATCTCACAAACCTGATCAAGGAACAACATGAACAACTTCCAATATTTTTATTTGGTCACAGCATGGGATCGTTTTTATCTAGAAGATTTATACAATTACATGGTGAAGAGATCACCGGTGTAATACTTTCTGGGACTGGCGGCGACCCTGGAATCTTGGGGAAAATTGGGGCGAGATTAGCAAAAAGCGAAATGACTAGGAAAGGACTGCGTCACCGTAGCAAACGGTTAGATAAACTTTCTTTTGGTAGCTATAATAAATCATTTAAACCGACACGAACTGATTTTGATTGGCTATCCCGGGATCAACAAGAAGTTGATAAATATGTTGACGATGCTTTATGTGGTGGAGTATTTACTTCTAGTTTCTTTTATGATCTATTAACAGGGCTTGAGGTTATTCATAGAAGAGATAATATTTTAAAAATACGAAAAGATTTACCGATATACTTATTTTCGGGTGCAAAGGATCCCGTGGGTAATTTTTCGAAAGGTGTATCGAAAGTATATGAAGCGTATAAGGCAGCAGGTATTGAAGACGTTACTTGTAAGTTATATAAAGATGGACGGCATGAAATGTTGAATGAAACAAACCGGGATGAGGTGTATGAAGATATTATGACATGGCTTAAAAAGCATACGTGAATTAGAGGATGCAACGATGTTAAAACAAATAATCGTTAACATAAATAAAGTAGTTCATATTGGAAATTATTAATTATAATCCAACTGAACTACTTGATGTTAAGGTATTTGTTCTTATTTAGATAACCTAGCTTCTACTAAATCTTCAAGCGTAGTTTTTATGACGGCTACAATTGGTACTGCAATGAACATCCCTATTACACCAAATGTACCACCACCGATTATAATAGCTAAAATGATCCATACTGGGCTTAAGCCAACTTTATCACCCAAAATTTTTGGTCCTAAATAGTAACCATCAAATTGCTGAAGTGCAAAGATGAAAATGGCTACCCATAGTGCTTGGATTGGATCACTAAATAATGTAATGATAACAGCTGGTACCATTCCAATGAATGGACCAAAATATGGAATCATATTAGTAATACCTACAATTAAGCTGATTAATAGTGCATACGGTACATTTAATATTAAAAGTCCTATAAAACAAATTATTCCTATAATAAGGGAGTCTAACAATTTTCCAACTAGAAACTTTGAGAAAACTTCATCTAAATGACTGAAAAATTGTAGAACAGATTTCGCATAGCGTTCAGAGAGTAATGCTTTAACCAATTTTTTTGCTCCGGCACCAAAAGCCTCTTTGTCTTTTAGCATATAGATCGAAATAATAATTCCTATTAAAATATTGAAAGCTGTGGATGTAAGGGATATTAACCAGTCAGCAAGCTTATTTAAAAACAAACTAGTATATTCCCCAATTTTCAAAAATAGATCATTAGTATATGTATTTACATTAGATGTAATACCGTATTTTTCTAACAGTTCATTCTCAACGATATATTTTGTTATCCATTTGTTTGTATCTTCTATATACTTAGGTAGGTTGCTAATTAGGTTACCTATATTATCAATAATAATTGGCGTTATAAAAGTGAAGATTAAGCCTATAAATGAAAAGAATAACAAATAAACAGTAGTAATACTTATAATGCGGTTTACTTTGAACTTTCCTTCAAAATAATCAACTAGCGCCTTTAATAAATAAGCAATTCCAAAGGCGACAAAAAATGGAGAGAGTAACGATAAAAATGAAGAGACCGTCAGCTTCACCAATTCATAATTATCTACAAATTTCCATAATACTAATGCTGCGAATAAAAACAGCAAATATTGATACCACTTACGATCCTTCAATGCACAAATCTCCCTACATTTATTTTATGTACTTCTATATTAGACTGTTTTATCGCAATAGTCCATTTATCTGCAAAACGACATTGTACAAAGTTGTTTTTGCATAAATTGTTACTTTTTACTAAAGGATAAACACGATTACGTATAGCATTCTTGATATCATTTCTACCATCAAATAAAGAGGGTCGAACCAAGCCCACCTTTCTTTCCGTTTTCGTAAAATAGAAAAGACCCTTTTACTAATTTAAGCAGTGGCAATAATTGAGACTATTTTCGTGCTAAGAAATATACTTATTATGCCACTAGAATTGAATCTGTGTTTTTTATAAAAATGACAATCGAATAAAACAGCAAAAAAATTGCAATAAAGTTATTAAAGAAACCTAATATTTTCGACTTGAAAAAAGTTAAAGGATTAAAACAGCAACATGACGAATATTATTAAACTTAGTAGAATGGGGGGATACGAAATAAAACAGGATGTAGTTAGTTTCTATAATCAAATGGCATGGAATGAGAAAGCTTACGAAGCTTGGTTTGCAAGACATGGCACACCGAAAGAGTACGCTTTACGGTTAAAGAAAAATCCAGAAAATAAAGTATCTCACTACTTAAGGTTTATGGGTGACGTAAAAGGTAAAAAGCTAGCAAATTTATTAGGATCTAAAGGTAATAATGCTGTGTGTTTTGCATTATTAGGTGCTGAAGTAACCGTTGTTGATATTTCAGAAGAAAATAAAAAATATGCAGTAGAGTTGGCACACGAAGCTAATGTGAACATCGAGTACATCGTTTCAGATGTATTAGCAATTCCAGATGAAAAAAAGCTAGCAGAGAACGATTTCATTTTGCTAGAATTAGGAGTGCTGCACTATTTCATTGATTTAGAACCTTTATTTAAGCTTGTCTTCCAATCACTCAAATATGGGGGGAAGTTGATACTTAGAGACTATCACACAATCGTATCGAAGTTGCTCCAAGGAGAAAATAAACTGAAAGCTGCAGGAGATTATTTTCAAGAAGAAGTAATAGAAGAAGATGTTGCATATCGGGTCTTATTACCTGAAAATCATCGTAACACGTTAAACAAAGTGAAGATTCGCAGGTGGAATATAGGAGAAGTCGTGACAGCTGTCTCACAAGCTGGCTTCATAATAAACTGTTTAGAAGAAGAAAAGGGAATCAAATGGGCGATGCCATATGATTTAGATGATGGAATTGAAAATAGGATTCCGGGATTATTCACTTTGGTTGCTTCTAAACAAAATATTAAAGAATTTTGAAACTATTCTTGCATAAGATCGTATTATTAATTAGGCAGCCTAAAGAAAGGAGGAAAAAATGATGGAGGTTATGGGATATCCCTTACAAACTATTTATTTGTATTGTTTAATCGGTGGAGGCATATTAACGGTTATTTATATTTTATTTGGTGATATTCTTGATGGAATATTGGATGTTGATCCCGGAGGATATTTAAATCCATCTTTGTTGTTATCATTTTTCACTATTTTTAGTGCAGCAGGATACTTATTAGAAAGGTTAACTTCCCTTACAAGTATTGTTTCAGCAATTATATCTTTTGTTACGGCTCTTGTTTGTTCAATTATCTTGCATTTATTTGTTTTTGTACCATTAAAGTCAGCTGAAAGTTCCATTACTATATCTGAAGACGATTTAAAGGGGAGAATTGGTAAGGTTATTATTTCAATTCCAAAAGGTGGCTATGGAGAGGTAATATTAGAAGGTAAGAGTGGCAATATCGCAAAATCTGCACAGAGCTTTGATGAAAAGCCGATTGCTTCTGAACAGCAAGTCATTATCATTGATGTCAAATCCGGCGTATTACAAGTAGCACCTTATGAGGAAAATTATGAGTTTTAAAAATAAATTTATTGTAAGATAGAAAATAATAGAGGAGGAGATAATATGAGTGGTCTTAGCACAATATTTATCGTAATAGGAGTTGTAGTTTTATTAATTCTTGCTTTAATTGCTGTATTTGTTAGCAGATACAGAACAGTTGGTCCAGATGAAGCACTTATCGTTACTGGAAGCTACTTAGGGAGTAAAAATGTTAATGTCGATGAAGGTGGCAATAAAATAAAAATAGTACGTGGTGGAGGTACATTTGTATTACCAGTATTCCAACAATCCGAACCGCTAAGCTTGTTATCTAGTAAACTAGATGTACAAACACCTGAAGTATATACGGAACAAGGTGTTCCTGTTATGGCAGATGGTACAGCGATTATTAAGATTGGAAGCACAATTGGAGAAATTGCAACAGCAGCAGAGCAGTTTCTTGGGAAAACAAAGGATGCACTTCAAAATGAAGCACGAGAAGTATTAGAAGGACATCTTCGTTCTATACTAGGATCAATGACTGTAGAAGAAATTTACAAGAATCGGGAAAAATTCTCTCAAGAGGTTCAACGGGTAGCATCTCAAGACTTAGCAAAAATGGGTTTAGTTATCGTATCATTTACGATTAAAGATGTACGCGATAAAAATGGCTACTTAGAATCATTAGGTAAACCTCGTATTGCACAAGTAAAACGTGATGCTGACATCGCGACAGCAGAAGCAGACAAAGAAACACGCATCAAGCGTGCAGAAGCGGATAAAGATGCTCAGAAAGCTGAATTAGAACGTGCAACAGAAATTGCTGAAGCAGAAAAAGAAAATCAAATGAATATTGCTGATTACCGTAGAGAGCAGGATATTGCGAAAGCACGGGCTGACCAAGCGTATCATTTAGAGGAAGCACGTGCTAGACAGGAAGTTACAGAACAACAAATGCAAATTAAAATTATAGAGCGCCAAAAGCAAATTGAGCTTGAAGAAAAAGAAATAACACGTCGAGAGAAGCAATATGATTCTGAGGTGAAAAAGAAAGCAGATGCTGATCGCTATGCTGTAGAGCAGTCGGCAGAAGCGGAAAAAGCTCAACAAATTGCACAAGCAGATGCACAAAAATACCGTATTGAAGCGATGGCAAGAGCAGAAGCGGAAAAAGTACGAATTGACGGTGTTGCAAAAGCAGATGCAGAACGTGCACAAGGGGAAGCAGAGGCAGAAGTTACACGTCTTAAAGGTCTTGCAGAAGCAGAAGCGAAACAAAAAATTGCTGAAGCATTTGAAATGTACGGTCAAGCAGCAACACTTGATATGATTATTAGCATGCTTCCACAATATGCGAAGGAAGTTGCAAGTCCATTATCAAATATTGATAAAATCACTGTCGTTGACACAGGTAGTGGAGAAAATGGTGGTGCCAACAAAGTAACAGGCTATGCTACAGATTTGATGTCAACACTACAGGAATCCCTAAAGGCCTCTTCTGGTATTGATGTCAAAGACTTGATTGAGAATTTCTCAGGAAAAGGAAATATAAAAAATAGTTTAGACGAATTAAAGGAAGAAATGGTAAAAGAGCCTATTTTGGTAGAAGGAAAGTCGAAAGATCTAGTAACAAGTGAACAACAATAATATTGATTTGTAAGACAAAAAAAGGAAATTGACATATCATCAACGATATGTCAATTTCCTTTTTGTCGTGTATATTAGTCTTAATGAATGATTACATCATGAATCGTTTGTTACTTATATAAAGAAACTTAACTAGTTGTTCTCACTCTAAAGTAACAAAGGTAATATATGAACATGTAGAAAAATAAACAGATAAACAGCTTTATTTATAATAAAGTAATGTTGAAAGATAACTTTAATTGACCTTTCTCAAATAGATGATCGACTATTTTGTCATCATCACCCTTTTATTTTGTTAGGAAAGGTCTGAATCAAGCTTTTGAAGTTGTTTTATACTGTTGTCATTGTTTTGTAGACTACTAACTTTAGTTGTAAACTTGTTTATTTCTATGGGCGAAATATAACAATCAAAGATTATAACAATTTCTATTTGTGAAAAAAGAAATACATTTGCGTTAATTTCACAGATCTAACACAATTTTATTGTAAAATGACTGTTAGATATTTTTTACATAATAAAATTGGTAATAATGGACTTATCAATGATAGAAGGGGGGATAAATTAATAATGAAAAAGTTACTTGTATTAGTTGCAGTATTGATCATAGGGTTAGTTGGTTGTTCTAAAACAGAGGAGCCACCTGTACAATTGGAATTGATTGAGGTAGTAATTCAAACTAAGCCAGCTGTAATTAATCCACAGGATGAAGTTGAAATATCCGCAACAGTAACACAGGGAGAAGGTTTTGTTAATGATGCTGATAGTGTGACCTTTGAAATTAAAAAAATGGACGAAGAGGAATCAGAGGAAGTAGAGGGAAAGCTCAAAGGAGACGGAGTTTATTTTATTAACAAAACTTTTTCAGAAGCAGGTGTTTATGCTGTTACTGCACATGTTACAGCACGAGGGTTACATACTATGCCTACGGAAGATATAACAGTCGGTTCGGCTGATGTTCAGCAAGAGAGCGAAAGCGTAATGAATGATGACTCAAGTGAGAGCATGGATATGAACGACGAAGATAGTCACGAGAACATGGAAAGTGAATCTACCGACCATGAAGAAGTAAATCATGGTGAAGGACTCAAAATTCATTTTATGTCAATGGATAATGTGAAATTAAATACTGAAGTAGCATTAACGGCACATATCCAATTAGATAATAATCCATTATCAAAAGCTGAGGTTCAGTTTGAAGTTTGGCAGGACGGTCAAGAAAAGCATGATTATATTGACGCTATTGAAGGTGACGCTGGAGAATATAAGGCGCTAAAAACGTTTGATACCATCGGTGAGTATAAAGTGACTGTCCATATGAAAAAGGATGAGCTTCATGATCATATTGATAAAACAATTCATGTAGTAAAATAACCTATAAAAGGAAGTTTATAAGGATAAAGCTATAACTAGACAGCTATTGGGGCGACTCTAAGTCGATAATTCGACTTAGAGCCGCTCTTTTTTATTGGAGTAAATTGGTAATATTTTTTTATGTTTTTTTTTCATCATTGGAATGGAATTATGGTAATTAGCACCAAAAATTAAGTTGCGTTTTTTATGTGGTTCGATTTATACTAGATATATAATTCTTTATAAAGAACTTAAAATTCATTAAGGAGAACAGTTTTGAGGATTATAATGTCCTTTTTTGGAGGTGAATTTTTTGTTACCGATAAGCATACAACAACCTGCTAGTGGGGTTGTATCAATTGTAAGATTTAGAAATCAGTCTATCCAAACGAAAAGTGCAGCTATTAAAATTATCTCTTTTCAAGATGATGGGTTAATTTTTGTTTGTGATTTGAAATTTCCTGTGAGTAAAGAAATAATTTTAAAAATTAACTTAGATATATTTAAAGAAGAAATAAATGTATTTGGAAGTATCGATGAAAGGTGTGAAATAGGAATAAAAGGATATGAGCATGTGAATGTTTACCATTTAGTAAGTGATGAGGTTATTGGAGACCTTTCAGAGGTAACAAAAAAATATTTGAAATTATCATTGTATAAAAAGAACCTAGAGATTATACAACAACAAGATAAGATGTATTGAGTAGAGAAAGGGAGATGGTGCTCACTAAAGAAAAAATGCCGAAGGAGGAAAATAAATGGATGGTTGTAAGGTAAAAGAGATAAGAATAATGCAAGGGATTTCTTTGTCAGAACTTTCTAAACTATCGGGTGTTTCTAAATCATATTTAAGTATCATTGAAAGAGGAATACAGAAGAACCCTAGTATAGAAATAATTTGTAAAATTGCAGCAGCACTTAATGTGAATGTTGAAAAACTTATCAGTCCAAATGATGAAAAGTATATACATAAAGAAATAGATAATGAGGTTTTAGCATTAGCATTAGAGTTTTCTCAAGTTGATATCGATAAGGAAAAAGTAAAAAAATTTAAAGAATTCATCGAATTGCTCAAGTAAACAATATAGGGGGCTTGTATATAAGTCTTTGCTTCTTTCGATTTGAGACTAAGAATAGCTATCAATTTATTGTTCTTTATTAAGAATATGAATGATTTGTCTGTTGTATGACAAGTATTAAACATGTTGTATTTTATCAGTAAGAACAAATAAGATGATTTAACAGTTGGTGGAGAAGGAGATTCATGAAAAAATTTTATATTTGTTTTGTTTTTCTTGGTATCTTAATTATTGCTTATCCAAAAGTGAATAATTTTTATAACTCTTACAATCAACAAAAGTTATTACAGTCCTTCAAACAAGTATCACCAGTAACGATAGATGATAACTTACAAAGTAATTACCAGGCGGTAAATCAAGTATTAAACAAAGGTGAGACAATTGATTCTGGAAAGATAACTAAAAGTCAACCAGATAAAGTATTAGAAAGTGAAAATCTCGACGTTATAGGTACTCTTTCAATTAATAAAATTGAGTTAATTCTACCGATTGTTGAGGGGTCTTCAGATAAAGACTTGAAATATGCTGCTGGTCATTTAATTGAAACGGCTCCTTTAGGTAAAAAAGGTAACGCTGCTATCGCAGCACACCGAAGTTATACTTACGGAAAATTTTTTAATAGATTAGATGAACTTGAAAGTGGGGATGAGATAGTCATTCAAACCCTTACTGATTATCATGTGTATTCTGTTTTTAATAAGATAGTAGTTTTACCAACTGATATGTCTGTTCTTTCTAATCTAGGAGATGATTCATATATTACGTTAATTACCTGCGATCCTATTAAGAATCCTACTCATCGTTTAATTGTTCAGGCACAAAAGAAAAATGATGACTGACAGAGGATTTTTGCCTACAGCCTTGTTGTTATTACGAAGAAAAAATGCGGGACATAATAGAAAATTTATTATTAGGTAATTCATATGGAAAAAGGAAATTTATTGAGATGTTCAGGGAAGAGGATATATAGCAACAAAGTATATAACAAAGAAAACTATTGTGGAGGGGAAAAAATGAGTAATACAAAGCAGCAAGTAAAGCTCGATGAGGAGTGGGTTGATTTAATTCTTACAGCATTAGAAATTGGTTTACCTGTAGAGGAAATACGTAATTTCTTAAAAGATGTCAAACAAGCATAATTGAAAAAATCTACTGTGCTTTAAGTTGTTATGATTTTATGAAACAATCATCTCTTGCTCTATGGTATACTAAAACATATATGCGAAAATGTTTAGTAAATGAATATATACGCAGAAATAATTCGAATAGTTTTTATGTCCAATGAATTTAGATAACCAATAAAACATTTTAACTCTAACATAGAAAGAAATAAGTAGGTGAAAAAATGATAGGGGAACGCGTGAAAAAATACCGATTACAAAAAGAATTATCACTAACAGAGTTGGCTGATCGTGCCGGGGTTGCAAAATCATATTTAAGCTCTTTAGAGCGCAATCTCCAGTCAAATCCTTCTGTTCAGTTTTTAGAAAAAATTTCAATGGTTTTAGATGTTTCAGTCAATTCATTATTATTTGATGAAGATGAAATACCCGATGAAGATCTTGATTCTGAATGGATAAACCTTGTAAGAGAGGCAATGGATTCTGGTGTTTCGAAAAATGATTTTAAAGAATTTTTAGAATTTAACAAATGGAAACTTAAAAAACAATAATATTCTTTTAACCATATTAATAACAACTTACATGCTCATCGAGCTCTTATGTGGATTATTCTTCATAGGGGCTTTTTGTTTTTTCTTTGAACTATTTGATAGGGGCATTCGTATTATACATGATTAACACATTTTTAATACTTGTTCACAAAACTATATTTTTTAGAGGTGGTTTGTATTGAGTGTGCTTAAATATTGTTTAATTACTTTAATCATATGTTTTCAAATACTTGGGTTTGTATTTCTCTTAATTAAATTCAAAGTAAGTTTGTATTTTTTTGGTAGTGCTTTTGTTATTTTAATCATGTTACTTGTCATGTTAATTTTTGAACGTTTAAAAGGAAAAAAAAGGAGGAAGATCAAGATGATCTTAGTAACTACTGATTTTGTCCCAGGGAAAGAGATCAAACAATTAATAGGATTTGTTAGAGGAAATACTGTGCAAACGAAGCATATTGGTAAAGATATCATGGCAGGGCTTAAGACACTTGTTGGAGGAGAAATTAAAGAATATACAGAAGTCATGGATGAGGCTCGGCAGCGGGCGATTAGCAGAATGGTAGAAGATGCAAAAAGTAAAGGGGCGAATGCCATTATATGTTTACGCTTAGAAACATCTAATGTGATGACAGGTGCTTCTGAAATCATTGCATTCGGAACAGCTGTAGTAGTTGAATAGTACGTTTATTTCGTGAAATTTGTTGCTTTCTTATTAAATTAGTACAGTTTCGCGAGGGATTGTTGGTCCCCATCGTTTAAATGTGAAAAGTTGATATGATATTCCTTTTTGCTTTTCTAAAAACGAATATAATTAAAGTTCAGGAAATCTCTTCTTCTCTAAAGATTATAAAAATTCTATATCTTGTGAAAAGCTGTGAGTCATGATATTCACTCAACTGTCATATATATTAATTGAGAAATCTAGTACATGTGTTATACTATGAAAAGAAATAACTAAAGGCTTTCTTAGGAAAGTATGAGACAGCCTAACTAAATATATTAACACTAGGGGAGTCTGAATAAAGACTGAGATGGAAGCTTGTTTCCAGACCCTTTGAACCTGATCTGGCTGACACCAGCGTAGGGAAGTGGACAACATGTGATAATGACTTTGTCTTCATGCTTAATTTATGAAATAGGTGTGAGACATATTATTCATGAATTGGATTAATAACGTCAACTATTCATTTCGATACATGTAAACCCACTCTTACGCAAGAGTGGGTTTTTTAGTTGCTTATGCTTATGACTGTTGCTGGCGACATGTACATTTCAATATTGTTATTTTCCTATTTGCCAATCACGTCTAGGACACAAATTATAGTATATGGGTAATTCTCAATATCGATGAGCAGTTTGGATTGCTAAGCAAATTTAAGTTGGTACATTCCTCATCTTGATATGTGAGACCGTTTATTAGTGAGTAATGTCTAGAGCTGAATAAACTAAGCTCAAATACTTGACTAAATTTATTTACAAGGAGGTCTTATGGCAAACAAAGAGCTACATATTGTTTCAACTGGGGCACAATCAATCAACACGTTTGTTTCGATTATTAGTGAGATTCATCCTTTTGCAACTGCTATACATTTACGTGAAAAACAAATGTCAGCGAGAGACTTATACCAAACGATTAATCAACTAATTCAACGAAGTGTACCACTTAATAAAATAGTCATAAATGACCGAATTGATGTTGCTTCAATTGCTGAAGTTGGTGGTGTTCAGCTAGCATATCATAGCTTATCAGTAGGCGATGTGAAAAGGGCATTTCCAAAACTTCGCATTGGGAAGTCTGTTCATTCATTAGAAGAGGCTGTTGAAGCAGAACTGCAAGGGGCTGACTATGTGATATATGGTCATATTTATCCTACCTCCTCCAAAAAAGGAGTGATAGCTAAAGGGGTTGATAGCGTCGAAGAATTAAAAAAACAGCTATCTATACCTTTAATTGTCATTGGAGGAATTAAACCATCTCATATTCCTGAACTGATAGATAGAGGAGTAGATGGAGTGGCAGTATTGTCAGGCGTATTATTAGCCCAAACGCCTATAGAAGCAGTAAAGGAATATTCAAAAATGTTATCGAAAGAGATGATTACATGAAGAAAACGTATGATGCCATCGTTATTGGTGGGGGTATAAATGGTGGTTCAATCGCTTATCATCTAGCAAAGCGAGGGCACCATGTGCTGGTCATTGAGAAAGATCAATTAGGTAGTAAAGCTTCTGGTGCTGCTGCAGGGATGTTAGCAGCTCAAGCGGAATTAACTGAGGATGGGCCACTGTTTCAATTAGCAAAAAAAAGCAGGAGCATGTTTCCTACAATGATCGAGGAATTAGAATGCAAATCGAACGTCCATATTGGATATGTGAACAAAGGAATGCTCAAGATTGCAATAAGTGAAGAAGAGGAGCAGCAATTAAAACACATTATTCAATTGCAGAAAAATATTGGGGAACAAACTGAATATTTAACATCTGAGGAAGTGAGAGCATATGAACCTTCACTATCTCCAGTTGTAAGAGGAGCTATGAGTATACCTACAGATGGCCAAGTGTCCGCTTATGATTTAACGATTGCATTTTTTAGGGCAGCAAGGGTGCTAGGAGCTACGATCAAAGAGGAAACGAATGTTTATTCATTAATCATAAAAAATAATAGAATCCAAGGTGTTGTGACAAACGAGGGTGAATTCCATTCCGAACGGATTATTGTAGCTAGCGGTGCTTGGACGGACATGGTTGTCAAGCAAACTGGGTTGTCATTGCCTAGCTATCCAGTAAAAGGGGAATGTTTAGCTGTCAAGACTGACAAACCTCTGTTAACACAAACAATCTTTTCTCATCATTGTTACCTAGTTCCAAAAAAAGGTGGAAGAATAATTATTGGAGCAACAATGTACCCAAATACATTCAATACGACAGTATCTACGGGTTCAGTTTGTAGTCTAATAGAGAAAGCTTCGATCATTTTACCAGAAATTATCAACACTCAATTTGAAAAAGCATGGTCAGGCATTCGTCCTCAAACTCACGATGGTATGCCTTTGTTAGGGGAGCACCCGCATGTGGAGGGCTTAATTATAGCTACAGGGCATTATCGTAATGGGATTTTGTTAGCCCCTATAACTGGCAAAGTTACTGCTGATTTAGTTGAAGGAATCGATCTTGATCATGAGTTAATACACCATTTTCGAATTGATCGTTAAAATGATTGGGTTTTTAAATATAGGTTCTTTTTCCGTATGTTTTGTTGATGAGATATACAGCTAGCTTACGTAAACAGATTGAATGTTGTACGCAAATCAACACCGAGATAGAAAATATGAAAATAACAATCTAAGATTAGACAATGTTGTTAGTGAAAGGAGTGTGAGAATGAAGTTATTTATTAATGGTGATCGGGTTGATGTACCTGATACTTTAGAAAATATATCAGATGTACTCGCCCACTTCGAGCTTGAGGATAACATTGTTATTGTTGAAATTAACTCTACTATTTTACAAAAACAGGATCATAAAGATACACAAGTAAATGATAATGACAAAATTGAGATTGTACATTTTGTAGGAGGCGGTTAATATGTTAAAAATTGGACCATATGAATTTTCATCACGCTTATTTTTAGGAACAGGTAAATATTCTAGTTTTGAGGTACAAAAGGAAGCTGTTGATGTATCGAATACAGAAGTATTAACTTTTGCAGTTCGAAGAATGAATATTTATGAAAAAAGTCAACCTAATTTTTTAGAACAGTTAGACGTGAGTAAATATAAGTTATTACCAAATACGGCTGGCGCAGCAACGGCTGAAGAAGCTGTTCGTATTGCAAAGCTAGCAAAAGCTTCTGGTCTTTGTGATATGATAAAAGTAGAAGTAATTGGAGATTCAAAAACGTTGCTACCAGATCCAATAGAAACGTACAAAGCATCCGAACAATTACTTGATGAAGGCTTTATTGTCTTGCCTTATACGTCTGATGATGTTGTACTAGCAAGAAAACTACAGGAGTTAGGCTGTCATGCAATTATGCCAGGTGCATCACCGATTGGCTCTGGACAAGGTATTATCAATCCTTTAAATTTAAGCTTTATTATTGAACAGGCTACGGTTCCAGTAATCGTAGACGCAGGAATCGGTAGTCCAACAGATGCAAGCTTAGCAATGGAGTTAGGTGCTGACGGCGTATTGTTGAATACAGCAGTATCTGGTGCAAATGACCCGGTTAAGATGGCACAAGCAATGAAGCTGGGGATTGATGCAGGACGGTTAGGGTATGAGGCGGGGCGTATACCAAAAAAACGATATGCTACTGCTAGCAGTCCGATGGAAGGAATGAGCATTGGTTGAGTGAACGTTATTCACGACAACAATTATTTTTACCGATTGGTGAAACAGGTCAACAAAAAATCTCTAACAAGCATGTACTCCTTATTGGGGCTGGAGCATTAGGAACAGGCAATGCTGAAGCCCTCGTGCGAGCAGGGGTTGGAAAATTAACAATCGTTGATAGAGATTATGTTGAATGGAGCAATTTACAAAGACAACAACTTTATAGTGAAATAGATGCACAAGAGAGAATACCTAAGGCTGTTGCAGCAAAAAGCCGATTACAAGCGATAAATTCACATGTGGAAATCAATGCACATGTTGCAGATGTGTCTGTACGAGAAATGGAAGAGTTGGTTTTAGGAGTAGATCTCATCCTTGATGCAACCGATAATTTCGATACGAGATTGCTAATAAATGATATTTCGCAAAAATACGAAATTCCTTGGATATATGGTGCTTGTGTTGGAAGCTATGGAATTAGCTATACTATTGTCCCTGGAATCACACCATGTTTACATTGTTTACTAGAAACAGTCCCTTTAGGAGGGATGACATGTGATACTGCTGGAATTATTAGTCCAGCAGTTCAAATGGTGGTCGCTTATCAGACAACTGAAGCTTTAAAGATATTAGTCGAAGACTGGGCTGCTTTAAGAAAAAAGCTAGTATCTTTTGATCTTTGGAAAAATCAACATTCAGCAATTAGTGTTGATAAAGTAAAGAAGACTGAATGTTCATCTTGTGGTGAAGATAGAACCTATCCATTTCTATCTTATGAAAATCAAACGAAATCAGCCATTCTTTGTGGCAGAGACGCGGTACAAATTCGACCACCCAAAAAAATTGATCGGGATTTGGAAAAAGTAGCTGATCTACTGAAATCTCAAGGTGGTACGGTTGAGCGAAATCCATATTTAGTTGCATTTTCGACAGGTCAACATCGGCTCGTTATTTTTAAAGATGGTCGTGTCCTCGTTCACGGCACAAAGGAAATATCAGAGGCAAGGTCGTTATATCACAAATATTTAGGGTGAAAACATGTAATGAAATGAAGACACTCATTGCCAATACAGTCAAACAACATACTGTTTTGCTTGGAGTGTTGTTTTTAGCGATAAACAAAGCATTGTTACTTCATCCAAATGAGGATGTATAAACCTTCAAAAGCTGCGCTAATTTAGTAGCAATAACAACATTTTAAAATGAGCTAAATAAAATAGTGTATGTTCAAAAAGTCCTTCCCATTATCAAGCACTTACTTATTTGAACATCCTAGTAAAGTTGGAGATGGTACAAATGAATGTATATAAAGCATTAACAATTGCTGGATCTGATAGCGGAGGTGGAGCAGGGATTCAAGCTGATTTAAAAACATTTCAAGAGCTTGATGTGTTTGGTATGTCTGCTATTACAGCAGTGACCGCACAAAATACTCTCGGTGTTCAAGGGGTCTTCCCATTAACAGTAGAAGCTGCGATTCAACAAATAGACTCTATCGCTACCGATTTAGCTCCAGACGCCATAAAAACTGGCATGCTATTTTCGAGTGAATTAATCAAAGCGGTAGCTAATAAAATTTCTGAATATAGGTGGCAACATATAATTGTTGACCCTGTAATGGTTGCAAAGGGTGGTGCTGCCTTGCTTCAAGAAGAAGCGGTTACGACTCTTAAGAAGTACTTAATCCCGTTAGCATATGTTATTACTCCGAATATACCAGAAGCAGAAATAATTGCAGGCATCAAGATAAATAATTTGGATGATCGACAAAACGCTGCAAAAATGATTCATGAACTAGGTGCACAGAATGTAATCATTAAAGGTGGTCATGACGAAGACGATATTGTTGTAGACTTATTATTTGATGGTGACGAGTTTTATGAGTTTCATAACAAAAGAATAGAAACGAGACATACACATGGAACTGGTTGTACTTTTGCAGCGGCAATTACCGCAGAAATTGCTAAAGGAAAAGCTATTTACGAGGCTATTGAGACTGCAGAAGCTTTTATCCAAGCAGCGATACAGCATGAGTTAGGCATTGGTTCGGGACATGGACCTACGAATCATTGGGCATTTGGTAAGAAAGGAGCTCTTTAAAATGTCTAATAAAAAGGTTCAAGAAATGTTACCACTTTATCTCGTGATGGGCAGTCAAGATTGTTTAGGTGATCCTTGTGTCGTTCTACTCGAAGCGATCCGTGGTGGTATCACTGCTTTTCAATATCGTGAAAAAGGTATTGAAGCAAAAAGTGGCATAGCAAAATATGATCTAGGAATTGAGCTTAAAAAGATATGTAAAGATCACAACATCCCTTTTTTCGTTAACGATGATATTGAACTAGCAATTAAGCTTCAAGCAGATGGTGTACATATTGGCCAAGAGGATGAGCCAGTCGAAAATGTGCGTAGTAAAATAGGCTCCACAATGGTATTAGGCGTATCTGCTCATACTGTTGAGCAAGCAAAAGATGCAACCGCAAAAGGAGCCGATTATTTAGGTGTAGGCTCAATCTATCCAACTAATACAAAAAAAGATGCGACAAATGTAAATGGACCTTCGATTATTCAAGAAATGAGGGACAACGACATTTCGGTACCGATTGTTGCAATTGGTGGGATAAAAGCTGGAAAGATTCAGCCAATAATACAAGCTGGAGCAGAGGGTGTTGCAGTCATTACAGCGATTACACATGCAGAGGATAAAATGAACGCTACACGCAAATTAATTGAAGAAGTTAGCTCAGCAAAGATTTAAATCGTTAACACAATTTGTTAATTCACATATTTTTTAAAAAAATAAGAATTGACAGAACAAGCCAATTAATGATAATCTAGCAAAGTATTAACTTTAACTATTAACAAGGAGGGTTACGAAATGATGAAGAAAATTGTATTCATTACTGATATCAAAGATATAGACGTGAACAATAACAATAACAATAACTTCATAATGAAAAACGTGACCTATCCAATGACGGCTTTTTATATTTAAACTAAGAGAATTTTTAAAAAATCTCAGAAGTTGAAAAACAATTGTTCTCACAAGGTATAGGTCATGGAATTAATCCGTGGTTTGTGCCTTTTTATATTGCTATACAATATAATTGGATAATTAGGGCATATCTGGAATCATTCGGATATGCCCTTTTTATATATAACGATTGTTCAACATAACAGAGCAAAGGTATTTCTGTTCATTGAACACTAAAACAACATACTTAACCAAATTTTTGAGGAGGACATGAAATGGAATCGAAACAATCATTGAGAACGATGAATACTGGGGATCTCGAAGGTGGCTAGCGTACAGACAACTAAGAAAAGGAGGATGATCACATGTTTTCAGTTTTATTAAAATTAAAATGGTTTTTTAAGGAAGAATGGAAACGCTACGCAGTGGCAATTACATTATTGTTTATCGTGAACATATTAGAGGTGATTCCGCCATGGCTAATCGGTGGGGCAATTGACGATATTTTTGTAGGTAGTTTGACTGTTCAAAAACTGACTCAATATTTACTGGTGTTATTGGCAATTATGGTTGTCACATATGCAATGACATATAAATGGATGTACAACTTATTCGGTGGAGCGTTCGTTGTGGAGCGAACGTTACGTTCAAGATTTATGAATCATTTATTAAAGATGACCCCAACATTTTATGAAAAGAAACGCACAGGGGATTTAATGGCACAGGCTACGAATGATTTAAAAGCCATATCAATCACAGCCGGTTTTGGAATACTTACACTCATAGATTCTTCTGCATATATGTTGACGATATTATTTACAATGGGCTTTATGATCAGCTGGAAGTTAACGCTTGCGGCAGTGTTACCAATGCCAATCATGGCGATTGCGATGAAGATTTATGGAAAGAAAATCCATGAACGGTTTACGGAAGCTCAGGATTCATTTGGTGATATGAATGACCGTGTGTTGGAATCCATATCAGGTGTTCGAGTTGTGCGTGCATATGTACAGGAGCAAGCAGACCGACAACAATTTGAGTCCCAGACCAACGATGTTTATAAGAAAAATGTAAAAGTTGCAGTCATTGATGCACTGTTTGACCCAACGATAAAAGTATTAGTTGGTATGAGTTATTTAATAGGTCTAGGTTACGGAGCGTATCTAGTCTTTCATAAGGCTATTACATTAGGTGAGCTCGTTTCATTTAACGTTTATTTAGGAATGCTTATATGGCCAATGTTTGCAGTGGGAGAATTAATGAATGTAATGCAACGTGGTAATGCGTCACTAGATCGTGTTAACGAAACACTTTCATATGAAGCAGATGTAATGGACGATAAGCAACCTCGTTCGCTTGAATATCCAGGAGCAATTTCATTTGACAATGTGACATTTAAATATCCTTCTTCAGAGGTTAATAATTTGGAGGGAATATCATTCAATCTATCTCGTGGAGAAACGTTAGGGATTGTTGGTAAAACAGGAAGTGGAAAGACAACGTTAGTAAAACAACTTTTACGTGAATACCCGCTTGGTACTGGAAATATTGCTATTTCTGATGTGTCACTTGAGCATATTGCGATAGAGGAAATTCAAGGATGGCTCGGTTACGTTCCTCAAGATCACGTGCTGTTCTCTAGAACTGTAAAAGAAAATATCATATTTGGTAAGAAAGACGCAACAGACAAAGAGATTGACAAAGCCATTGATTTAGCTGCTTTCCGTAAAGATTTAGCTCTTATTCCTGAAGGACTAGAAACATTAGTAGGAGAAAAAGGAGTGTCATTGTCGGGCGGGCAAAAGCAGCGGATTTCTATCTCTCGAGCGCTCGTAGTTAATCCAGAAATACTGATTCTAGACGATTCTCTTTCAGCAGTTGATGCTAAAACAGAAACAAAAATTATTGAGAATATCCAGCAAGAACGAGCTGGCAAAACTACAATTATAACAACACACAGATTGTCTGCTGTCCAGCATGCTGACAGAATACTCGTTCTCGAAGATGGAAAAATCACTGAAGATGGTACCCATTTTGAATTACTACAACAAAACGGATGGTACAAAGAGCAATATGACCGTCAGCAACTAGAAGAACATATTGAAGAGGAGGTGGTTGTATGACGATAGGAAAACGCTTATTTAATTATGCCCTTTTATACAAAAAAACAATCATCTTTGCACTACTCATGCTAATGGTTGCTGTTGCAGCTGATTTAGCTGGTCCATTTATTGCAAAGCGCATGATTGATCAGCACATTTTAGGAATTGATAGTTATCCGTGGTATGAAACAGATGAAGGGGAAAACGCTGTATTATATCAAGATACATGGTACAAACGGGAGGATCACTTTTCTGTCGATGAAGTAAAAGGAAAAGAGGTTCGCGTCTTACAAGTAGGTAGAGATTATGTGTTTGTTGACCAACCAGTTACGACTCCTGAGGGTGAAAGAACATTTGATGACGGCACATTGATCATTACCCGTAGTAATGAACAGATGAGCTATCCAGCTGTCGAACTAACAAATGATGAGCTATTATCTTTTTACATGCCAGAAGTAGACGATTTATTTAAATTAATTTTAGTGTACTTTGCTTTGCTTGTCGTCGCTTCAATATTCACATATGGGCAAAAATTTTATCTAGAAACTTCGGCAAATCGTATTATTAAGAAAATGAGAAACGATGTATTTACACATATTCAAAAACTGCCAATTAAATATTTCGACAGCTTACCAGCTGGAAAAATAGTTTCAAGGATTACTAATGATACTGAAACGATAAAAGAACTATTTGTAACCGTGTTAGCAACATTCGTTACTAGTATTATTTATATTACTGGTATTTATATTGCGTTATTTTTATTAGACGTAAAACTTGCACTCATTTGTTTAGTGCTTGTTCCAATACTAGTCATTTGGATTAAATTTTATCGAAAGTATGCGTCAAAATACAACCATATCATACGATCACGCTTAAGTGATATAAATGCAATGATCAATGAATCAATACAAGGAATGACTATTATTCAAGCATTCCGAAGAAAACCTGAAACAAAAGAAGAATTCGAAGAAATTAATAAAGATTATTTCGACCATCAAAATAAGTTACTACGCTTAAATTCTTTAACATCTCATAATTTAGTTGGCGTACTACGTAATATTGCCTTCGTTGCTTTGATTTGGTATTTTGGTGGCCAATCATTAACAGCAAATTCGGCTGTATCCCTAGGTGTGCTATATGCGTTTGTTGATTATTTGAATCGTCTATTCCAACCGATCACTGGATTAGTAAACCAATTAGCAAATCTTGAGCAAGCATTAGTATCTTCAGAACGAGTTTTTGAGCTTCTTGACAAAGATGGCACAGAAGTTTGTGAGGATAAAATGCCACGCTATAAAGGTAATGTTACATTTGATAAAGTTTCTTTCGGCTATAAAGAAGGGGAAACAGTTCTCCATGATATTTCCTTTGAGGCGAAGGAAGGGGATACGATTGCACTTGTAGGTCATACGGGTTCAGGAAAAAGTTCAGTTATGAATCTTCTGTCCCGCTTTTATGATACGAAAGAAGGCAAAATACTCATTGACGGTCAAGATATAAATACTATCCCAGTACAAATGATAAGGCAGCATATGGCAATCGTTTTACAAGATCCATTTTTGTTTACGGGTACAATAGCTTCTAACGTTAGCTTAAATGACCCAATGATAACTCGTGAACAAGTAGAAAAAGCTTTAAGAGATGTTGGGGCAGATCGATTGCTTAAAAACTTACAAAATGGCTATGACGAGAAGGTAATTGAAAAAGGGAGTACGTTATCTACAGGGCAGAGACAGTTAATATCTTTTGCACGTGCACTTGCTTTTGATCCAGCAGTTCTCATTCTTGATGAGGCCACCGCAAATGTTGATACAGAAACTGAAAAGATTATTCAAGACGGGTTAGAAGTGTTGAAAAAAGGACGTACAACATTTATTATCGCTCATCGCCTATCGACGATAAAAAATGCAAATCAAATTTTAGTACTCGATCGAGGACGAATTGTTGAACAAGGTAATCACGATGATCTCATGCAAATGAGAGGCAAATACTATCAGATGTACCAGTTACAACAAGGTAAACAGTCATCTTTAGCAGGATAAACGGTACTTCAACGTAACGGATGACCTATTTAAAACATGTATTTTACCGTATGAGGAGTTTTCGATTAAAAACATGTTTTATGGGTCAAACTGAGACATTTATGGGTCAAAAACGTGAATTTATGGGTCAAACTGAGACATTTATGGGTCAAAAACATGTTTTATGGGTCAAACTGAGACATTTATGGGTCAAAAACATGAATTTATGGGTCAAATAGAGAGGTTTATCGGTCAAAACATGTTTATGGATCAAAATCGACAAGTGGTGGTGAACGACCATGACGGAAATTGATAAACGGGGTAGATTAGATGAAGAAATGTTTAGTTACCGAGTAACAAAGAACAACACAGTTTTTATTACATGGATGGGTAAACAAGTAAAAACATTAAAAGGTAAAGAAGCAGAAAAAATAATTACTAAACTTCAGCAAGCCAATAGTAAGCATGAAGTTCAATTAATTCTTGCTAAAGTAACAGGAAATTTCAAAAGAGGTAATGAACGTTCTATAAATTAGGAAAAGGTGATATAAGTGAATACTCAAGAAACACAAAACTTGTTCAGGCTATGGGATGTGAAATGGACAGAGGAAGCTGCTAATTCTATATATAGATATTCTCCTGTATATAAATGTCAGTATCGAGGGCAGGATGTTATTATTAAACGAACTCGAAGAACGATGGATACTGCACAAAAGCTTGTTGAATGGACTACGAGCTTACATTCTAATGGAATAAAAGTGGTTACCCCAGTCAAGGTAGAAAATCCATTCATTCAATATAAAGACCATACTTGGACAATGTATCCATTTATTAAAGGTCGTAAATATGATGGTTCTCTTCAAGACATCTATGAAGCAGGAAGATTATTAGGTCAAATTCACAATAAAGTAGATACGTTTGAATGTGCTCGGTTTGACTGGCTAAATTTTGATGATGAATTTACGAATGATGTAACAAATGACTTGCAAGAGATCTCATCTAACTTATTAAAAAATCGTCCAGAGAAAAAAGAGTTTAATATATTAAAAGGTCGTATTGAAGATTTCTTAACGAGTGATTTTTCTCGTTTAAAGAAAAAAACGCTACCAATGGTTAATGCAAGCTGGGA
Organism: Nanhaiella sioensis; assembly: GCF_046557775.1. Taxonomy (NCBI): domain Bacteria; kingdom Bacillati; phylum Bacillota; class Bacilli; order Caryophanales; family Bacillaceae; genus Nanhaiella; species Nanhaiella sioensis. Next base: position 1,161,473 of record NZ_JBKAEG010000001.1, on the reverse strand, counting down.
TTATAAAGCAAGTAATTTAGTTTACGAAAAAGATAATCATCCAGTTTTAATTGATCCAGACAATGGAGGAATTGTTCCAAGAATTGTAGACTTAGCATTAGCATTAATTTTATTCCATACTGAGATAGAAACCGCACCTAGCAGGTTGTTTACTGAAGAGGAATGGACTGAATTTACAAAAGGATATTTTGAATATATTACATTAACTGAAGAAGAAAAAATATTATGGCAAGACGTATTGTTATTCGTTTATTTTGATGAAGCGTTGTGGGCAATCGTTGATATGGAAGACGATGAAACAGAGCGACAAAAGAAGTTTATATATTCTTTAACAGCATTTAATCCAGTAAAATACTCACTATAATTTGAGGGTTACTCAAAAAGCGGAGTGACTACAACCGTTGTAGTTATGAACGCATCTTTGAGTTTAGCCCTTTTTATGTGCAGATGCATGTATTGCATAACTGAAATATATTATTTTTTCCTATTTTAATATATATGGAATATTTGTAGATTACGAGGTGGTGAAGAAATGACTCTAGTTCTTAAAATTCTCGGTATAGCAGTTATTATATTTCTTGTTATTATTTGGGGTATAAGGCGCTGGATATACACACCAAGCACTGATTATGTCTTAAAGTTCCTGGAGGAAAATAAAGAAAAATCATCACTTTATTTAATCCAGAATGGTGAGGTAATAGGGGATATTAGATCTGATCAAAACATGCCTTTAGCTAGTACAGTAAAAACGATTATCGCAATTGAGTATGCGGAACAAGCAGCTGAAGGTTTAGTCACATCAAATGAAACTGTTCAAATTAGTGTGTTAGAAAAATTTTATGTTCCCAATACAGATGGAGGTGCTCACAACGCTTGGCTAGAGCGTATGAAAGAACTAGACCTAATACAAAATGACACTGTTAGACTTGAAGAAATTGTAAAAGGTATGATTCAGTTTAGTTCAAATGCAAATACAGAATTTTTAATGATGAGGCTTGGATTAGATCAAATTAATGAGCTAATAAAAAAATTGGGACTGGATAATCATGAAGAAATCTATCCATTCGTATCTAGTTTATATATTCCATACGAAGTAAAGTCTAATAACTACGGAAAAATAACAAGCAAACAAGAGCACCAACTAGTGAAAGAAACACTTAAAGATTTATCTTCAGTAGAGTGGAAAGAGTTAGCTAATCAAATACATAAAAAACTTAAAAGTAATGGTGCGAGCATTTATAAACAAAAAGCAGATCCTTCAACTTGGCATGATAGCGACTTTGATCGAATGTTTTCAGAGCGGTTTAGTACATCAACGACTTATAATTACGCACGTATTATGGAGAAGATTAATAGTCGTGAATATTTTTCATCTGAAGTACAAGAGCATTTACATCCTGTAATGGAAGGATTAATGGAAAATCCAGCTAATCAACAATGGTTGAAACATGCAGGGCAAAAAGGTGGTTCAACTTTATACATATTGACAAAAGCCCTATATGCTACTGATAAAAATGGGAATCAAACAGCGCTAGCAATCTTTTTTAATCAATTAAATACCTATGAATCAATTAAACTTTCAAGTAGTTTAAATGAGTTCGAATTATCAGTTTTACGTGACAGTCAATTTAGAGATAGAATTAAATCACTAACAAATAACCATGAATAGGTTCAAATAATTTTCACATTATTGACATAAAACGTTTGAATTTCCTTGTCAATTGTTATGATTGTTCATGCTAACCTTATTATAAATAGAAGTAAAATATTTTATGAGCACGTAACAAATATGATTAATGTACATAATGGGGGATCATGATGGAAGAATTATCTGTGACACTATTCATCGCAAGCTTTATGGTGTTAGGGCTACTAATTGGGACTAATATATGGGATTCTTAAGCTGCTACATTGCGTAGCAGCTTAATTTTATTATTCACGATCTCTTTGAGTCTGTGTCTTGAGGTAGATTTTTCTTCGCATGTGGAGATTAAATTCTACTTCATTTACAAAAATTCAAGTTTATTTAGTATGTGTATTTACCATTATTGCAGCCACTTGTTTCAGTCGGTCGTAGAACATGTCAGCAGCATGTCCAGTTAACTCAGTTTCTTCAAACGCTTCTTTCATACAATTCAGCCAAGCTTGAGCTCTGACAGGAGTAATTTCAAATGGGAGATGGCGATGCTGCATAGCAGGTGGTCCGAATTCATTACTGTATAGAGTGGGTCCACCTAAAAACTGTGTTAAAAACATTTGTTGTTTTCTTTTTATTTCATTTATATCGCCACTAAACAGCGGTTGTAAATCTTTGTTTGCATAAACCTTTGGATAGAATGCATCTACAAGACTGTGAACAGCCCTTTCTCCACCAATTAATTCATATAGTGAATGCATACCTTTGTTCATAAAATCCACCAACTTTATACAATACACATCATTGTGTAAGTTATTTTTTATTCACATTATTACTATACCAATTGTTAATACGTGTTTTAGTGATATGAATCACTACAGAGTATATGAATTTTATATAATGAACGCTGAGTTTTTTTCACATTGATTGTTGTTTTCGGTACGAATTTCATCTAAAAAATCAGGGTTAGAATTTTGCCACAAAGGCTTCGTATCAAGTAGCAACTATCCATTTCACTCTTACAGGAAGAGTCATATCAAGCCAAAATGTACATTTTTCATTTGCGAAAATAGGCATGATGGGAAAATTAGAATCGGTAAAATGACTTTAAATATCATGGTGAAATTAAATGTAGTTTCTCCAGTAAATTCCTTGCGTATTTTGTCACAATTACAGACTTAAGTGTTCATAGAATCATGTTATCATTATTTACACAGTGTTAATGTTTTTTATTGATATAAATTAGCAAAGTTTGTGAAAAACCGAACAATCGGTTGTGAAGAAATGAACATATTCACGAAATTTTTAGTAAGTATACTTAACTTTTGGGGTGAATTAACATGAAGTTTAACAAGGGACTTGTCTTGTTGTTTTTAACAACTCTCCCAGTATTGTTTCTAAGTGGCTGTGAAACAAATTTGGTTGTGCTTGATCCACAGGGACCTGCAGCAAGAAGTATCGCCAACTTAATTAATCAATCGATTTTATGGATGCTGTTAATTGTTGTTGTTGTGTTCGGTTTATTTGCTTATATCGTTTGGAAATATCGAGAAAAACCAGACAATATGGATTATGAACCGCCAGAAGAACACGGTAGTACATTGCTAGAGATTATTTGGACCGCCATTCCAGTCCTTATTCTTGTTGCTCTAACAATTCCTACGGTAACTACGCTGTATGACCTTGAAAAAATTCCAGAAGGCTACGAAGATCAAGAGCCAGTTGTCATTCATGTGACATCTGCCGACTGGAAATGGATTTTTAGTTATCCAGAAGATGGAATTGAAACAGTTAATTATGTAAATATTCCAGCTGATAGACCAGTTCACTTTAAATTAACATCAGCTTCAACGATGCAATCATTTTGGGTGCCTGCTTTAGCTGGACAAATATACACAATGAATAAAATGGAAACAGATTTATTTGTTGTAGCGGATAATCCTGGTTCTTTTGAAGGTAGAAATACGAACTTCAATGGTCGGGGTTATGCGAAAATGGAATTTGAAGTATTAGCACAGACGCCACAAGACTACGAGGAGTGGAAAAAGGAAGTGCAGGAAACGGCTCCTAAATTAACTGAGGAGGAGTATGAAGAGCTTCTTTTGCCAACACATTTAGGTAGATTAACATATTCTAATACTCACTTAGAGTGGGTTAACCATGCTGATATAGACTCTAAAACGTATACAAATCCTGAATTATATAAGAATCATAGCTATCAAGGAAAGATATTCTCAGAAGAAGACAACTATAAAAATGATTCTACTGACACTCAAAAAGATGATGATATGAACATGGAAGAGGAAAACGGGGGTGATCACGGTGGGCATTAAATGGGATGAGTTTTTTATAACAGGTGATCCATTAATTCTAGGGTCACAAATCGCAATTTTACTCACAACGGTAGGTATTATAGGTGTTGTAACCTATTTGAAAAAATGGCGTTGGTTATGGACTGAATGGTTAACGACAGTCGATCATAAAAAAATAGGTATTATGTATATCCTATCAGCAGTATTAATGTTTTTCCGTGGTGGGATAGACGGTCTTATGATGAAAGTCCAAACATCTAGACCTGAAATGGAATTTTTAGATGCTCAACATTATAATGAAATATTTACAACTCATGGTGTGATCATGATTTTGTTTATGGCTATGCCGTTTTTAATCGGTTTAATGAACGTGATCATCCCTCTACAAATCGGTGCGAGAGATGTAGCATTCCCACAATTAAATGCTTTAAGCTTTTGGTTATTCTTTAGTGGAGCTATGCTATTTAATATATCATTCGTCATAGGTGGATCACCTGATGCAGGTTGGACATCGTATTTCCCGCTAGCTGGTAAGGAGTTTAGTCCAGGTATCGGAAACAATTATTATGCCATTGCGCTTCAAATTGCGGGTATCGGTACATTAATGACAGGTATCAACTTTATTGTCACGATCCTGAAAATGAGAACAAAAGGCATGACATTGATGAAAATGCCAATGTTTACTTGGACATCTTTCATTACATCAGTCATTATCGTTGCTGCATTTCCTATTTTCACGGTCGCGCTTGGCTTAATGACATTTGACCGTTTGTATGGTACTCACTTCTTTACACTGTCTGCTGGCGGATCAGATATGTTATGGGCAAACCTGTTCTGGTTATGGGGACATCCAGAAGTGTATATTGTAGCATTACCTGCGTTTGGTATTTTCTCAGAGGTAATCGCGACCTTCTCAAGAAAATCTCTATTTGGCTATAAATCTATGGTTTTCTCAATTGTCGGCATAGCATTTTTAAGTATGCTTGTGTGGGTGCATCATTTCTTTACAATGGGTGTTGGAGCTGCAGTTAATTCGTTCTTCTCCATATCCACGATGTTAATTGCTGTACCTACAGGTGTAAAGATATTTAACTGGTTATTTACGATGAGAAAAGGAAGAATTAAATTTACTAATGCGATGTTATGGGCTTTAGCATTTGTGCCAAACTTTGTTATCGGTGGTGTAACTGGCGTTATGCTTGCGATGGCAGCAGCAGATTATCAATATCATAATACGCTGTTCTTAGTTGCTCATTTCCATTACGTATTAATACCTGGTGTCGTGTTTGCCGTATTTGCGGGTCTATATTATTGGTGGCCTAAAATCTTTGGCTTTAAGCTAAATGAGAGACTAGGAAAATATCATTTCTGGTTATTTGTGATTGGTTTTAACTTAACCTTCTTCCCAATGTTCTTATTAGGATTAGATGGTGCAGTAAGACGCTCATATACTTTTTCAGTAGAATCAGGTTTTGCACCACTGTTCTTAGTTTCAGCGATCGGATCAGCCATACTTGCTATTGGATTTGCTGTATTCTGCTATAACATTTATTGGAGCATACGCCATGCTGATCGCAATGTTTCAAATGATCCGTGGGATGCTAGAACATTAGAATGGGCAACAGCTTCGCCAGCACCATACTATAATTTTGCAAAACTACCAGAAGTAAAATCATTGGACGTTTTTTGGCACATGAAGAAGAACAAAGAAGGACTAGATCTGAAGGGTAATGAGATTGAAGAAATTCATATGCCGAGCAATTCAGGGCTTCCATTTTATATGGCTGTTGTTTTCGGTATAGCAGGATTCTTCCTCGTATTTGAATGGCATATTGCTGCAGCAATAGCGGCAGTGGGTATTTTCGCGGGGCTGATCATTCGTTCATTTGATTATAACGATGGTTATCATATACCTGTAGAAGAAATAAAAGAGACTGAAAAATCTTGGAGAAATAAAGCAGAAGAGGTGAACAATCATGTCAGCAAAGGTTGATACTTCCTTACCACTTGAATATCAAACAGAGCAAGACCGTATGAATATTTTTGGTTTTTGGATTTTCTTAGGTGCTGAGATTGTTTTGTTTGCTACATTGTTTATGGTATACGGTGTTCTGGGGGGGCGTACAGCAGGTGGACCAGGGCCCGAAGATATTTTTCAAATTAAGGATGTCATGATTGAAACTTTATTGCTATTAACGAGTAGCTTTACTTGCGGATTGGCCATCTTTGAAATGAGAAGACAAAACTTAAAAGGCCTGCTTACATGGCTTATTATTACAGTATTACTTGGCGTAGGGTTCGTATACATGGAGATTACTGAATTCATCCATTATGTTAGTGTAGGTGCTACGATGCAAACGAGTGCTTTCTTATCAAGCTTCTTCGTGCTTCTAGGTACACACGGACTCCATGTAACGGTTGGAATCGGCTGGGTAACGATCATTATTATACAGTTACTAAGAAGAGGCTTAACACCTGTTACTGCTAGAAAAACATTCATCATTAGCTTGTACTGGCACTTCTTAGATGTCGTCTGGATTTTTATTTTCACATTTGTGTATTTAAAAGGGATGGTGTGATTTATGGCAAGTAAAACAAATCGTTTTCCTACTGGGCACGTATTAGGTTTCATATCTTCCATCGTACTAACCTTTATAGCTACAGGAGTAGCTCTTAAAACGAACTTATCGTTTAATGTAATTATGTGGATCATCGGTTCTTTAGCAGTTATTCAAGCAGGGCTACAATTGTTCATGTTTATGCATATGACCGAAGGGGAAGATGGGAAGGCTAACATTATTAATATTGGTTATGGAGTTTTTATAGCTGTTGTTATTGTTGTAGGCTCTATTTGGGTGTTGACAGCAGGTCATGCAGCACATTAATGACTAGCCAAATTAGTTAAAGGCTTTTTTCATAAGGCTCTTTTACTACTGTTACTAAAATGGACAATAAGTTGGGTCTTTCTATGAAATCCATCATTCTTAGTACGAAAAGAAACAGCCTTTCATCAACACCATTACTGAATGGCACGGGTCTTCATGACACTAGATTCTAACAATATTAACCTTATAAATATAACGAAAAGGGTCAGTCTTATTTTCTATATCGGTATACTAGGTTTGCTACTACCTAGCATGCTTTTCGAGATATAGAGTAAGGTCTGACCCTTTATTATTTGTGAGCATCGTATATGGCTATACGATTCATTACTATCTAAAAATGAATATTAAAAATCATTAAGAGGTACTGCGATCACTTACTGCTTCCATGAGATTTAAACTAAGACCAAATCCGAAAAGGATCATTGAAGATATCATAATGCTAAGCCCTATTGATAGTACGTAATCACCTTTGATACCGCTTACAAAAAAACTAAATAAAAAAACAATACAACCTAATATTAATCCAACACTTGTTATTTTTTTCATAAACAATAGTGACTCAAGTGGTTTTTTCTTCATAAATTTTCATCCCCTTATAAGAATATTCTATCTTTTGTCACAAAATTGTCAAACTTTTTTTGAAAAATAAATATGTTTATTCACGAACAAAAACGGTAGGAATAATACTTTTAGAATAAGTATTTGAAATGATATATTTTTACAACTCGTATGGTTATATAAATGGTGTATTTCCGCTGGCAAACAAAACTTGCAAACATTAGCCTACTTTCGTTGCCTCTTAACGTTGTCAATTCCACAAAATTCACTTGAGTTAACAACAAATTTTGTCTAAAGTTCTTTTGTAAAAGGCTGTTTTCGCACCGATTGTTGCTTTTCGTACTTAGATATAAGCACACCTACATATAACGTTCGTGGTATCTTTTCTACTTTTAAAATCTATATGCCCATATAACTCATCAAACTGACCATTTTTAGTAAAGTTTACGAAAAGAACCTTTTTAAATACTATTTTCACAGCGATTGTTGCTTTTCATGCTTAGATATAAGCACGTCTACACCTAACGTTCGTGGCATCTTTTCTACATATAAAACCTATGAGACCTAATGAAACTCATCATACTGTCTATTCTTAATAAAAATAGCAACAAAGTTTATGAAAAGAGCCTTTGTAAAATAAAAATATTAAACAATGGAAATAATAATATGTGTTTCGAAAAGTCTGTATAATTCAAATCCGTTGACAAAAGGTGAAATCTAGCTATACTTAATTAACATATTGTTAAAATCCGATAAAATTACTGGGGGATTAAAAATGAAAAAGCTTATATTAGGTTTAACATTCATATTCGGACTAACTCTCGTTCTAGCTGCATGTGGAACAGCTGAACAAAAAGAAGGAACGAGTGGTAGTGGAAATACAGAAAACAATGAAGCTACTAACGAAGAAACAACCGATCTTCTACAAAAAATCAAAGAAGATGGCGTATTAAAGATTGGAACAGAGGGAACATACCCTCCATTTACTTTTCATGATGATAGTGGTGAATTAACAGGTTTTGATGTAGAGATCGCAAAGGAAGTTGCTAAGCGCTTAGAGGTAGAAGCAGAATTTTTAGAAACACAATGGGATGCTATGTTTGAAGGCTTAAATTCTAAACGATTTGATATGATTGCAAATCAAGTTGGAATTAGAGAGGATCGCTTAGAAAAATATGATTTCTCTGATCCTTATATCACATCTGCAGCTGTTTTAGTAACGAGTGAAGATAACGATGCAGTAGCTAGCTTTGCTGACATTTCTGGGCTGAAAGCAGCTCAATCCTTAACTAGTAACTATGCTGATATTGCAAAGGAAAATGGGGCAGAACTTGTAGGAGTTGAAGGATTTAACCAAGCAATTGAACTGATTACATCTAAACGTGTAGATGTAACGATTAACGACAAGCTATCAGTTCTAGATTTTCAAGTGCAACGTCCTGATGCACCAATCAAAATTGTAGCTACATCTGAAGACGCTGGCGAAAGTGGACTAACATTTAGAAAAGGTAATGAAACACTTGTTGAAGCGGTAAATGAGGCTTTAGCCGAAATGATTGATGATGGATCATACGAAAGAATCTCAGTGAAATGGTTTGGTGAAAATGTACTTAAGTAATATCTTAACTAATCCAGAAAGATTAGAAAAAATAGTAGACATCGCTCAAAGTTCCCTTCTCCCATTGGTGAAGGGAGCTTTGGATTCTACGATTCCATTAACACTTTGGTCGTTTTTTTTCGGAATTATATTAGCAATCCTTACTGCTCTAGCGAGGATATCTAATATTAGAGTATTGGAAATTGTAGCTCGAATTTACATTTCAATAATAAGAGGTACACCACTTTTAGTGCAATTATTTATTATCTTTTATGGTTTGCCTAATATTGGAATTATTGTTGACCCATTTCCGTCTGCCGTTATTGGTTTTTCATTGAATGTAGGTGCATATTCATCAGAAATCATTCGAGCAGCTATATTATCTATTCCTAAAGGTCAGTGGGAAGCTGGGTATTCGATTGGTATGTCATACTCTAGAGTATTAACAAGAATTGTTTTACCTCAAGCTACAAGAGTTTCGATTCCACCATTATCAAACACATTTATTAGTCTTGTAAAAGATACATCACTAGCATCGTTAATCTTGGTAACCGAAATGTTTCGAAAGGCTCAAGAAATTGCTGCAACAAACTATGAGTTTTTACTACTATACACTGAAGCTGCACTATTATATTGGATCATTTGTTTTATTCTTTCGTTAATTCAAGACAGAGTAGAACGCAGGCTAGATAGGTATGTAGTGAGATAAAACATTAAGAAGGGGCAAAATAGATGATTTCAATCAGTGGATTATATAAGTCATTCGACCAGTTAGAAGTGTTAAAAGGAATCGATTTAGATATTCCTAAAGGAAAGGTTGTCGTCGTCGTCGGTCCATCAGGATCAGGAAAAACAACACTTTTACGTTGTTTAAATGTACTAGAAACTCCGACTAAGGGTCGTATTACAATAGCTGAGGATACTTTAGATTTTTCTAACAAGTTGAAGCAAAAGCAAATAGCTTCCTTTAGAAAAAATACAGGCATGGTATTTCAAAACTATAATTTGTTTCCGCACAAAACAGCACTTGAAAATGTAATGGAAGGTCCTGTCATTGTAAAAGGGCTTCGGAAGGATAAAGTGAGGAAAATAGCCGAATCTCTCCTAACTAAAGTTGGATTAGCTGATAAGATAGATTATTATCCATTTCAACTCTCAGGCGGGCAGCAACAAAGAGTAGGTATTGCGAGAGCACTTGCGATGGAACCCAATGTTATGCTTTTTGATGAACCTACTTCTGCATTGGACCCAGAAATTGTTCAAGAAGTCCTTAAGGTGATGAAAGATTTAGCTAGCGAAGGTATGACAATGGTTGTAGTTACTCATGAAATGAGATTTGCAAAAGAGATTGCCGATAAAGTCATCTTTATGGATGACGGCAAGATTATCGAGTCTGGCAAACCTGAAGATATATTCAGTAAACCAAAAGAAGAGCGTACTAAACAATTTTTACACCTTATACAATAGAGTGGGAACTAAAAACCTACTCTATTTTCTTTTATTCTATTAGCTGTTCTTATATACTTAACATATCCAATTTGTGAAGGGTTGTGTATATATTGTTTGAAAAAATACTACTAGCTTCTGACGGTTCTGATCACGCAATACGTGCGGCAGAAAAAGCAGCATTTTTAGCAAAAGAAATTGCTGGAGCAACAATTGAGATTTTATATATTGTTGACAATGAGACAGCTAAATCAGACGCATTAAGAAACATTGAATCTCACGATATTGAATTAACAAGAAATGAAAGATTGCAAGCAACAAAGGATATATGTTATCGAATAATTAATAAGGAAATAAAGACAACAATGATTCACGGTGAACCTGGACCAAGTATTGTAAAATATGCGAATAATGGTGGGTTTGACCTTGTTGTTATTGGAAGTAGGGGGCTCAATACATTTCAAGAAATGGTATTAGGAAGTGTGAGCCATAAAGTTGCCAAGCGAGCTAACTGTCCAGTCATGATTGTAAAGTAATAGTTTTTGTTGTAAGCTGTGTTGCTATTGTTACCAAATTAGTAGAACAGTTTTCATAAGTTAGTCACCGTTATGGTATGTACTCTAGTTGTGTACGTGTATTTTATTAGGAAGAAACAATGCAAAAAAAGACAAAGTAATCCATGCAAGTGATGTGTAAACGAATACTAGCTAACATATCTACCTTGAATACCTTCATACATATAATTTTCAATTAAGCGAGTTCGAGAGTTTATTCCATCTTTTTGAAAGGCTCTTTTCGTTAACTCTGTAGCTATTGAGACTAATTTAGAACAACTATTTATAATTTTATATAATTGACTTCAATGTAAATGAGAAAAGATGCCAACAACGTTAGATGTAAGTACTTATACCTTAGAAGGAAAAGCAGCAAGTTTGCACACCTGATAGGCTAAAACGACTGAAACAAAAATATATTAAGAAATATGATGGTCATTCCCCTGTTACTTGTTGCATATATATAGGACAAGCGATAAGTAGAAAGGGGAATGATGTATGGCATATCCTGGTTCAAAAGGTTGGTACGTAAAGCAATTGAAAGACATGGGGATTAATATCCATCCGACTGAAAGAAGAAGATTAGAGCTGTATAAGACATCAACCTTACGTAACTTGTATTTGGATCAATTGAATAAAACAAAAAATAAATAATATTTCACATCTGTAAAGATGTAATCAGTACGTTGTCAACATTAACATGTTATGTGAAAAATGTTAAACCACATCACCTGGTGATGTGGTTGAGTTTTTTTTACTCTTTTCTTATTGCGTCTTGTTTTGCATTTTCCCAATAACAGATTTGTGGAATTCGAATGTAAGTGACGTATTCATGGAATAATGTATATGAGACAAAGGAGATAAGTTTCCAATCGATCGTATCGAGCATACGGAATACTCCTTTCAATGTAATAAGAAGCTTATTCATATATATGGTATGAAACTTTGTCTCATACGTGTGTAAAAGATATACTTGCTATATGATTTAAAACGCTATAGCTGTTGAATAAACCATTGACTTCTATAAGTGAAGATTATATATTTAATATATGAATAATTGATCATATATTAAATAAACACATAATGAAGTAATAATTGAAAGGCTCTTTTCGTAAACTTTGTTGCTATTGTTATCCAATTAGTACCAAAAAAGTGGTTTTACATGGTTAGTAATTGTTGTACAGAAGGAAAGATGCCACGAACTCTAGTTGTGTACGTGTTTGACTCTTAGTACGAAAAGCAACAATTAATGAAAAAACTGCTAATAGAAAAGAATAATACTCACACAAATTTTTTGGGAGGCAACGCCATGGGACATTCACATGCTCATCATGATCACGGTCATAGTCACACTCATAATGTAAACAAAAAGACGTTAAAAATATCTTTTTTTATCATTAGTACGTATATGATTATTGAAGTGATCGGAGGGGTACTAACAAATAGCTTGGCGCTATTATCAGATGCAGGACATATGTTAAGTGACGCAGCAGCACTAGGGTTAAGCTTTTTGGCAATGAAGTTCGGAGAAAAGCAACCAACTTTAGAGAAAACGTTTGGATATAGGCGATTTGAAATATTAGCTGCACTATTAAACGGAGTTACTTTAGTTATTATATCTATTTATATTTTTTGGGAGGCATATAACAGACTTTTGGCACCACCTCATGTAATTAGTAAAGGTATGCTAATTATTTCATCAATTGGATTACTCGTAAATATTGTCGTAGCCTTTATTCTTTTAAAAGGGGATACGAGTGACAATCTAAATATTCGAAGTGCATTTTTACATGTGTTAGGGGATTTGTTAGGATCAGTTGGTGCGATCATAGCTGCCTTACTTATCATGTTCTTTGGTTGGAATTTGGCAGATCCGATCGCTAGTGTTATTGTTGCAATTCTCATTATTATAAGTGCATGGAGGGTAACGAGAGATTCTTCACACATATTAATGGAGGGAAGTCCTCCAGGGATTGATGTAGGGGATATTAAAGAACAGTTGTTGTCTATCTCTCATGTTATTGATGTTCATGACTTGCATGTGTGGGCAATAAGCTCCGACTTTTTGTCTTTAAGCTGTCACATTAAAATAGGAGATTGTGATAATTATGAGAGGGTATTGAATGAAGCAACAAAATTATTAAAAGATAAGTACCATATTAACCATACGACGATACAAATTGATCATTTAAATTCAGATTGTTCTACATCAGAAGAACATTGTAACTAATAATGGCTTAAGGAAGATGATTACTTTTTTACAGCAGTCATCTTCCTGTTAAAATAAGCTAAGTATATGGCTCAATAACAATTTTTGTACATAAAACGCTTATAAATTCCAGAAGCTTTGTCAACTATCATGCTTGTTAGGCTTCCTATAAATGCACTCCCAATCACATCAGAAAGATAATGATGACCAACCCATACGCGAGAAATACCTGTTAACACTGAAAGACCTAACAAGAGACATCCAAGGGTTCGTTCATAGAGGAGGATAGAAGTTGATACGGTAAATACTAATAAAGAATGTTTACTTGGGAACGAAGAATCCCTTTTAGAAGGTATGAGTATTCCTACACGGTTATAAATAAAAGGTCGAGGCTTATACACAAAAAACTTTATTAATGTGTTCGTAATTAAAGTAATAACAACTGATACAACTGAATTTATAACGATTTTTTTGCCGAAATGATCACGAAACCAGAGCACACCAAGTATGAAAATAAATACAAAACGCACGTTATTTGAAATGAAAATCATTGGTATATCCAGCAAAGAAGAATGTCTATTAAAAGATTTGTAGGTCAAAAAAAATCACCTCATTAAGCATATATATTTACTTTTCCCTTTAATGAAATATACATGTAATAAAGAGATTTATCTTCCATACATTACACAGCCAAAACAATTATATGGCACCTCATATTCTGCTACTTTAACAAAACCATTTTCAGCTACATGACATTTTACAAATAGGGGAACACAAATCCCATATGTAGGTCCATTAGGATTGTTTCTGTCTTGATATACACAGCATTTATTATTTTTAAATGGATAGTTTTGAGATGTTTGATAACGTGGATTTTGCCACCGACTGTTGAACAAACTATTCACCTATTTTCTCAATGATTTATTTTTGCGTACAAAAATTTACAACTAACAAATGGTATACTTCATTTCATCAAAACGAAACTCAACTAATTGTTTTAATTGTAATCAAGCCCAACTATACACAAAACGCCTTCCCTATAGAATACGATCATTAGGTTAACATAGTGCATAAAAAGGGTTTGTGAAAGTTTGTTTTTTAATTCATCGGAAAAATAGAATGTTTAACATTGAAATAAATAGGAAGTTTAAAATATACCCCATGTACCTATTAAGGTAAAAAAATCCGGCAATGCTATAGAAGCAGGTAAGTTAATTGTAGAATATGTAATAAACGATCTGAAATTTCATCATATCCAAGCTAGAATTTACATATTTTGTAAGGTTTGCTGTGGAAAAATAAATATATTAATTCTACTTTAAGGAAATCAAAGGAAAATCATGTATAACTTCGTTTAATGACATAAAATGGTCTCTCAGCGAATAATATGACGTTTTCAATGGATTATATGGTGTACTAGAATTATTATATATATCAAAATTATTATTTTCTTAAGAATAATATGTTAATGAATATCTAAAATAAATGTAAGTACTGAATTATAAACACATTTAGCTTTATATTTCTTATATAAGTGACGGCTAAGCTAATCTTTTCAGTAAAGGATAAGGTTAGCTTGTTAAATTTTTGACTTGAGAGGGTGCAATGTTTTGAGTAATACGTTGATTAATGGTGAACTAACGTCTGGTCAAATATTAAAAGAATTGATGTTGAAGCATCAGATAACACAAGTAAAAATGAGAGAAATAGTCGGAAAAGATAAACAAGAGAACGATTTAATAGAAGAAAAGTGGCTAAATAAGTATTTAAATGGTAAAAAAGTAGCAAAGTTTTATTGGGTTTTAGCTTGTGTTCGAGCCTTTGATACTCTTGCAGGAACTTTTCATGAAAAACAGATTATGCTACAATTTATTAAGGAAATAGATGAAAAACCAGAATTGATTATGTCAGCGATGATGTACTGTGACCAATACAACTACCTTGAGGAACTTCAGAAACTAACAAATATTGCATTAAACTATCAAAATAATCCGAATTTAAAGCGATATGGCACCTTAACTCATATAAATTACAAGCGAAAAATAGAGTTAGAAAAAAGCATGAAAAGTTGGAATGATCCTAGAAACGCTGAAAATAATCATGAAGAACAAAAAAATAAGCTACTAGAATTATGTAATGAAGCTGCAAACTATAAGATACCTGATAGTGATTTAGTTAGTACAGTTTATAAGCGAATACTTGTTGCATACATATATCATGATTTACATTACTTTACCGAATCGCTAAAAGAGCTAGTAGGAGTCGAAGCATTAATTAATAGTATTGAAGACTCCCATTACAAGTCTTTCTCAGAAACTAAGTATTATGTGTTACAACAAACTATAAATTTAAGAAATTGCAACTTAGAGGAAGCTAGAAAATTTTCTTATAAACCTTTAGATGTCTCTATAAATTTAAAAACAAGGGCTTATAGCTATGTTACACTGGGGTTGACTTGGGCATTTATTGATGCTCAAAAAGCATTAGAGTATTTTGAAAAAGCATTAGATTTATATACTCAAATTGGGATGGATAGCGCTGGATTATTAGTTATTAAAAAAATTCAATTCCTTAAAATTCATGTAAGTATGGGCATAACGATAGAAGAAATAGAACACGAACAAAACAAGGCTTATTGGCTTATAAAAAATTCTAGGAAAGAAGAAGCTTTACATATTCTAGATCAGCTTGACAATAAAGAAGGAACTAGAGCCCAACGACTTTGGTTGAGAGGTCTTGCTACTGACGATGCAAAATATCACTGGATGTCGTTAGAGTTATATATAAAGCAAGGAGGAGACAGATTTTTTGGAATGTTACCAAAAGAAGCTCTTCTAGAACTTGGGCAAGACAAGTACCCTATAAATGCATTATACTACGCGGAGGTGAAAAGTCTTTATGTTTAAGAAAGTGTTATTTTTTACGATGACTTTTTGTATAATGGCTTCCTTAGCATTAACTATAAATACTCATAACGTAAGTGCAACAAATGGTGAACCTAAAGAAGATTCTCTAATTATCAATATTGATAAACCAAAGGTAAAAGTTATGCCATTAAAAGCTGATGAGATAATGCCAGAAGGTTGATAAGCTATGAATTTAATATTTTAGGATTGAAAGACGTTACTCTTTATAGAGTAACGTCTTTCGTACTTTAACGACAGTAGGACATTTTTCTATAAGTGAGTAGAAAAAAATTACATCTTAATAATTACTTTATATAAGCGTAGCTAACATGATGTTGAGAAAACCCTATACAGGAGTTGATAAATAATATGGAGAAACCTAAAACTGAAGTACAAAGAAACACTCATATTAATAATGTTCAAGAAGAAAAAAATTCAAAAATTTTATGTGAAATAGACGAAATTTCAAAAAAAGTGATTGAAATAATGGATAAAGATATATGGAAAATTTAAAATTGATTCTTTGACTAAAATTAGGTAGCTAGACTTGAAGAGAGCATGTAATAAAACTGACTTTATAGAACAAGCAATGAAGTTACTCAGGGCTCACTGTAATGAAATAGTTAGAATGAAGATACAAGGTTTCATTATAATATCAACCTAGCTACCCGTAACAGATCAGTTAGAGTTCATTCAATTCACATACTCTTAGAAATTATTAGAGTTATATACCTTTAAGTAAAGAATCGATGATTTAATGAGAAGGAAAAAATGAGACTCAATGATTAGAGAAGTAACTGAAAAGTATCTCAAGGAACATTTAGGAGACTTTGTTAATTTAATGATCCTGATCACGAGTGTAGAGCAAATAAGACTTCAATAAAATTAGTGCAAAGAAATTACTGAGAATTTTAAGCTAATGAAGTACAGTGGGTAATTCTATAAAGAATTTTGCTAGTTGGTATCAAATACTCCGACTGGACTATGTTATCTAATAAGGAATTAACTGTGATATTCCAAATCCTATAACCTGTAACAAATTTAGTGTAATCGATCATTTTTGAAGTTCTTAGCATTACTATATAAGGTTGCTTATTGCGGCTCTAGTTCGGTATCAGTAGTAACAAAGCTTAAATCATTCCCTATAGTTGTAGATACATTTTTTCTTAACTTTACGACATAGGAAAGGTGTTAACTAAACCTAATATTGTCTAATAGAATGGAGGTATCTCCTGTATTTATAACAATTTAAATAAAGAGTCTTTTCTAGTAACAAAGTTATCATTAACGATATACGTCCAAGTTGCCGAAGGGTGCTTTAAAATTTTCATCTCCAAATTAATTTCTTTTTTAGGGTCAATAGCATGAAAGTGGTTCATCATGCCCTGTTCAATCTTATCGGACAACTTATCAAAAGCTGATATGAGCAATGTGTGAAATTCATCTAAAGGATTTTTTCTAGCTACACTTTCGAGATGTATTCCCTCCTTAATATATTCAATAAAATCCAAATGTTCAGCCCAACACAGATCTATTTGGAGCAACGTAATACGTTTTTCAATCTGATGCATTTTCGTTTTTCCTAATTGATTACATAGACTTTCATATCTATCAGGTTCTTTTGAGGAGAATAAATTCCCCACTGCACGATCCAATAAAATATCGTGACGTTTTTTAAGAATTATACAACGTTGTTGTTCAAGAATATCTGAGTATTTATTTAATGTTTTTCTTATTTCAAAATTTTCCCCATCCACCACTCGTTGGATATGATCTATTTTTTGAATCACCTTTGAACTTGTTAAAGGTGCATCTTGTTTTAATATGCGATACTTTGGAGGTATTACTTTAGAAATGCCAAAACGGATAAGTAGATCATCTTCTAGACTAATGAAAAATTTTGTAGCACCAGGATCACCTTGTCTACCCGCTCTCCCCCGAAGCTGATTGTCGATTCGACTGCTTTCGTGTAGGTTTGTTCCAATAACATATAGCCCACCTAATCCTACTACCTTTTCATACTCATCAGCACAGCCTCCACCTAACAAAATATCAACGCCACGACCTGCCATATTAGTTGAAACTGTAACTGCCCCTAACCTTCCTGCTTGTGAAATAATTTCCGCTTCCAACTCATCATTTTTTGCATTGAGCACATTACACTGTATACCCGTTGCATTTAAATTAATTGCCAAGTTGTTAGATTCCTCTACGCTACTAGTCCCGATTAAAATAGGGCGGCCTGTCAAATGAACTGTTTTAATTTTCTTCACCAACGCTTTTTGTTTCGCTTCCTTGTGAGTAAACACACTATGTGGGTAGTCCATTCTTAAACATGTTTTATGAGATGGAATCGTAATCACTTCTAAATTATAGATTTCTGTAAATTCATTAATGGATGAATTTGCGGTTGCAGTCATCCCACTTATAGTTGGATATAAATTTAAAAAATTGTGCAACGTAATTGATCCTAATATTTTTCCACTTGATTGAATATTCAAACCTTCCTTAGCTTCTACAGCAGCTTGTAATCCATCCGGCCAATGTCTCTTATCTGCAATCCTGCCTGTAAGTTCATCGATTAACTCGATCCTACCTTCTCGAATAATGTAATGGATATCTCTTTTTAGTAAAACTTCAGCATGCAGGGCACAATGGAGTGAGGTCATCGTATCGACATTTTCATTCTTATATAAGTTATCACAGGATAACAATTGCTCTGCTTTTTTTATTCCTAAGTCTGTTAAATACACATTTCGTTCATTTTCGTCAGTTGCATAATCTATCTTTTGTTGTAAATTTCTTATGATTTCAGTGAACTGTTTCGGATCTTCCTGCGAACTAGATTCCTTGTCTGCAATGACAAGAGGAACCCTTGCTTCATCAATAAGAATAGAGTCTGCTTCATCTACTAATGCAAAGTGAAAAGGGCGATGAACTATTGATTTGTTATCATAACAAATGGAATCTTTCAAGTAATCAAAGCCTGCTTCTTTAGCAGTCAAGTATGTAACATCAGCATCATACGCTTCCTTTCTAGCTTTGTTATTCATCCCTTCTTTAATAAAACCAACTGATAAACCTAAGTAGTTATAAATAACACCCATCCATTTAGCATCCCTTGTTGCTAAATAGTCATTAAAGGTTAGAATATGCACGCCTTTTCCCAGCAATGCATTTAAATAAGCAGGTAGTACAGCTGCAACAGTTTTACCCTCTCCAGTTTGCATTTCAATAACTTTTCCTTCATGAAGAGCTATCCCTGCTATAAGCTGTTCATCAAAAAGGTGGAACCCCAATTCTCGTTTTACTGTTTCGTAAACTAATGCATAGGCTTCAAATAATAATTCTTCAAGAGATGTACCGCTTTTCGCTTGCTGCATTAATGTTAAAGAGCGTTGTTTTATTTGATTTTTATCCAAGGTTTCTAAACGGAATGTTTTAATCTTTTTTACACTTTCTTTATATTTTCTAAGTTTATGTTTATTGTAAGAACTAGTTATTTTTCCTAAAATATAATTAGTATTTTGACTCATACATAGAAACCTCCTAAATATGTAGCTTCTTATAGTATAGTTAACTGACTTTTATAAAGTTTAGGTTTTTCAGTCACTGATATTTCCTTTAAATAAAGATGTTTTTGCATGGATCGTTGAACTTGAGTCAACATCTTGGACACAAAAAGATTAAGTTTTATGCAGAGTCTTTGAATAGTTCTTCTATTGCTTGAGGTGTTTTATAAGCAATGCTACTATGCTTTCTTTTTCTGTTATACCAAGCTTCGATAAATTCAAAGATGGCGATATTGGCAGTATTATAGTCTAGATATTGAACATGATTTACTTCTTCTTTCTTCAATATAGCATGGAATGATTCAATACAGGCATTATCATAAGGGCATCCTTTTTGACTAAAGGAGTGTGTTATACCATAAGATTTAATACGATCAGTAAATGCTTGGCTTGTATATTGTGAACCTAGGTCAGTATGTAGAATTAACCCTTCGGGTGGTAATTGAGTTACGTAAGCGTTTTCTAGAGCTTTTATTACGACATCTGTTGTCATTTCATCTGAAAAGGAATAGCCGACAATTTTTCGCGAATGTAAATCCATCACCGATGCTAAATAGCACCATCCGTCTTTCACCGTATGCACATAAGTTATATCAGCTACCCACTTTTCATTAATTGATGAAGTTGAAAAATCCCTTTTCAAGATGTTTTCTCGATTTACAACTTTCTCATTTGAACTATATGGAAGGAATTTCTTTTTAACAATAGAGTGGATATCAGCTTTTTTCATTAAACGTTGGACACGTTTCAAACTGATATGTATTCCTTCTTCTGTTAGTTGATGGTGAATTTTTGGAGCCCCATAACGTCCTTTACTCTCTTTATGGATGGCTGTCATTCGCTCAGTGATTTGTCTATTTTCTTTTTCACGTTTTGTTTCAACCTTATTTAATGATTGATAATATGTACTGCGAGGTATATTCAATACCTCACACATAAGTGACACTGGATGTTCTGTCGTTTTCTCTTGGATGAAGCCCGTTAGCTCGTCTGGATTTACTTTTTCGCGAATATGGCCATAGCCTTTTTTAAGATTTCATTCTCCTCTTGAAGACGAAGCATCTGCTTTTGCATCTTAGAAATATCATCAGCCGTAAGGCTTGAACCATCTTCTGTTTTAATAGGAGAGTACTTCTTATTCCAATTATAAATAGTTACTTCCGATACGCCATATTCATTACTAAGTTCTTTGACTGAGCTACCAGAACGGTAAAGTTCAACAATCATTTTCTTGAAATCTTGGGTATATTTTTTGCCTGTATTTTTGTTTCTCATCCGGACACAACCTTTCTAAGTACATTTTAAGTACTTAACGTTTTTGTGTCCATAAAACTATACTAACTCCACGTTGCTATACGTTCTAGAATATATGCACGTATACATCTATCTTTCGAGGCATCTTTTCTTCAATAAAGCGATGATTGATGAGTGAAATTACATCTTAATTTTCTATTTTAGGAACTGTAATAACAAAGTTAACGAAAAGAGCCTTTTCTAGGGATGTTATCGAATAGAATGTTGTTTTTCGTACAAAAAATTATGCACATATACATCTATCTTTCGAGGCATTTTTCTTCTATAAAACGATGATTGATGAGTAAAATGACATCTTGATTGTAGGAACTACAAGTAACAAAGTTAACGAAAAGAGCCTTTTCTAGGGGTGTTTTAGAATAGAATGTTATTTTTTGTACTAAAAATTATGCACGTATACATCTATCTTTCGTGTCATCTTTTCTTCAATAAAAACGATGAATGATGAGTGAAACGACATCTTAATTTCTATTTTAGGAACTGTAGTGACAAAGTTAATGAAAAGAGCCTTTGCTATAGTAATTTGAAATAAACAGGGTATTTATTTCGCAAAGTATAAAAAATGTACAAAAGAGTATGATGATATCATAATAAAACTGATTATTAGTATGATTAACGTAATTCGGAGTTTCACTATATTTGTTTAAAAAAGATTAATTCTAAGAGGACATTATTCTGTTACTGTTTTTGTTCCAAGAGGGACGAGGTTGTGATCTTTAAATTTTATAAAAATACATAATATAGAATAATAATTAATTATTTTATCATAATTAGTTTATTTTTACCATTTTAGACTCCGAGAAATTCAAATTGTAATTTGAATTTATTTCTTAGTATGAAAAACAATAATAATTTGGAAGTAGAGATTAATTGAAAAATATTTGAAATAATTGATGTAAGTAAAGCATAGATTAAGAAGAATTTTAGAATATACGGAAACGAGACACACGAGGAATGTTTAAGAAGAGAATCCAAAGAAGAGATGGGAATGGACATTAAAACTGGTGATTTTATAGGATGTGCTAATAGGTATTCTTATCTAACAAATGAAAGTAAGTACTATCTCAGTGAAAGATATTTTTAAATATGTAATATTGGTAAGGAAGCAAGTAAACCAATAGAAAAAACCACTTTCTAAATGGATTAAACCATCAAAAGCAATTGAGCACTTATTTCACGAACATCAAAGTTGGGCAATTAGTCAATCTTTGATGCGATTACAGGTATTCTACTAATGGCGCGTTTAAGACCTAAAAAGAGTCTTTTCAATAAAAAATAGGTGTTTTCTCAAATTGAAGTAGTTTTATAGCAAAAATGGCCATTTTCATTACAAATGACACCACTTCCAAAAAATAAGTTAAGTGTTGTAAATCAAGATCATTTATGAAGCATCTAATATAACAAGCTGGAATTAGTCTGGAAAAAAGGAAGATTCATTTTTTCATATATTTACAAATTGTTGAATAACCCTTGGTACAGTATTAAAATAGTAAGTACTATTAGACGAAAGGAATGATGGGTGGACAATGGTTAACTAACCTAACTTTTAACTTTTGAAATTTGATATTTCAAATAATAAAAACTTAGGATTAGTCTGCCCATTTTTCTATATATTTGAAGAGCTATAATGGTAAGTAGCTTTTTTAAGTACGGCAAAATGCTTTTTGACTAATCCTTCCAAAATTATTTGGGAGGATTTTTTATTCTCCCTGAAAAAGAAGGGTGATCCTTTATATTAGAACTACTGCAATTACAAAAAATAAAAGTTGAAATTGAAGATCATATTATTTTTGAAAATATAAATACGAATGTACAACAAGGGGATGTTATCGGAATCATAGGTAAAAATGGTGCAGGTAAATCAACTTTATTACAACTACTGAACGGTGGCCTTCAATCAACAAGAGGACATATAAAACACGTACAAAATGATCTTACAATTACTATGGTTGAACAAGAAAAAGAGTCTTATTTTCTTGGTGAGGTTACACCTCAAGAGGAAGTATTATTAAAGAGTTGGAATGTTCCAAACTGTGACTACTTGAATTTAAGTGGGGGAGAAAAATTAAAAGCACGCCTTGCCAAAGGTTTAGCCAAAAATGCTGACATATTATTGCTCGATGAACCAACAAACCACTTGGATGAACAGAGTTTGGACTTCCTTATAAGAAAGTTTAAAAGTTATAAGGGTACTATTATTCTCGTATCACATAATCGTTATTTTTTGGATAAAGTAGTAACAAAAATATGGTCAATTGAAAATCAAACACTTATTAGTCATTGTGGTAACTACACCAGTTTTTTGGAATTTCGTGAAAGTGAGCGACTAACTCAACAACGTGAATATGAGAAACAACAAAAACTGATAAAACGAATAGAAGGTCAAATGAGCCAACTAACATCATGGGCAAAGTCTGCTCATGCCCCATCAACAAAACAGGAAGGCTTTAAAGAATATTATCGAGTGAAAGCTAAGCGAATGGATTCACAAGTAAAATCAAAAGAAAAACGCCTTGCAAAAGAACTTGAAAAGATAAAAGTTGAGGCACCTAAGGCAGAATACCAAATAAATTTTTCATTAAAAGCAAACCATAAAGTCGGAAAGCGGTTCTTAGAAGTTAAAGATTTAGCAAAATCTTTTGAAGGACACAATCTTTTTAAGAATGCTAACTTTACCATTCAGCATGGTGAAAAGGTTTCAGTTATTGGTCCAAATGGTAGTGGAAAAACTACGTTTTTGAATATGATAGCCGGAAAAGAAATAGTTACTAAAGGTGATATATGGGTTTCTCCAGCAGCAAATATCGGCTATTTGACTCAAGAAGTATTTGACTTGCCCCTTTTTCAAACTCCCAAACAGTTATTCGACAAAGAGTCATTTGAAGAGAGAGGGCACGTACGTAATTTAATGAAAAATTTAGGATTTTTTAATCGTCAGTGGACAGAACCAATTGAGAACATGAGCATGGGTGAGCGTGTGAAGTGTAAATTAATGAAATATATTTTAGAAGAAAAAGATGTACTTATCCTAGATGAACCAACAAACCATTTAGATTTGCCTTCTCGTGAACAACTTGAAGAAACATTAGAGATATATAATGGCACTCTATTGGTTGTGTCACATGATCGTTATTTTCTTGATAGAACAACAGATGCTAAACTCATATTTTCAAATCATACCATTTATAAGCAAATTAATGAGAAAGATTCGTTATCCAAAAGAGATGATAATGAAGAATTACGTTTAAAACTTGAAACCGAACGACAAGAAGTTTTAGGCAAGCTTAGCTGTTTGACTCCAAATAACAAAGAGTATGAGGAACTTGATGTTAGATTTAAAGAGCTTACAAAATTAATAAAGGGGCTTCAATAATTCGTTGTAAAATCATCCGGCATTAAGTTTTTGTTTATCTATTATGTGGCGTGTTTCTGTTATAGAAAAACGCCTTTTTTTAAAAGAAACTTTTGGCTTATATAAATACAGTGGGTATGGTTATAGATTACAAACAATCATATTTGTTATAAAATACATGTTGTAATAAGAGAATTTTATTGTAGGTGAAGTCATGAGCTCATATTGTTGGACTGACTTTTTACGCAAAGGCTCTTTTCGTAAATTTTGTTACCATTGTTCATAAAATAAAAGATTTATCAGTCATCGTTTTATAGAAGAAAAGATGCCATTAATTCTAGATGTATACGTGTAGCATTTTTATACATAAAACAATATTAGATATGAAAATCGCCATTGTTATTTTAATTATGTCATAAAGATATCTTGCTCTTATAGTTAGTTTTATATATTAGAGTTATAGTGTTGATAGAAAATATTTTGTAAATAATGAGGGGGAATTTTACAATGAAGATTGCACTAAAACAAATAATACAGTTACAAGATGATAGCAAATATGAGAAGATATATAAGCATTTTAGTTCCAATGTAATCCCCCACAAAGGTGATTTTATTTGTGACCGTCTTTATGAAGATGCCTCTGAGAGTGAGGTTATAAGGGTTGCAATTAATTATGCCTCTAACGTATGCTATGTTACGCTTGCCCCCATCCAGCTAGATTCAAATGATGTAAAATACTTGAGAGAATATGTAGATGCTGCAATTAGATCTGAATGGGATTGTCCATTAAGGAAGTATTAAGCAATAATATCTTCTAAAATTGTTGTAGTATGTTATGTGATTAGGCCGTAGCGGTCGATCAATATCATAGAAGTATATAAAATTTGAAGGGATTTATGATCACATTCATAGTCATGGGTGTTTCATCGTATTTCTTTTTGAGGAAGTTTGCTGAATTCGTTATTAGTATATGGAAATGATATTTTGTTTAGTAAAATTCAACTGAATTGAAGCCTAATTTCTTTATGTGGTATTAAGAAATTAGGCCTTTTTATATTATCATCTCAATTAAAAAATACATTGTTTATTTTAATTACGACATAAATTGTCATTATTAGGTGGTACATTATTTTTGTAAGTAAAATATACCATTTTGGGGGAGAATTTATGTTTAAGAAATTAGAATGTGTTGCAATTTATACAGATGATATTCAAAAATCTATTAATTTTTACCTTTCTTTGGGATTAAAACAACACTGGAAAATAGAAAGAAAGTTAGAAAGCGGAGGAACGTGGACAATCATAGGGTTGAAATTCCCAGAAGAAAATAGTTCAGAGCTTGTTTTACAAAATGACCCAAATATCAATGTCACAGATGTTGAAATCCTAGTAGATGACGTCAATTTAGCTTATCAAGAACTTAGCAAAAATACAGAGGTAACATGGATTAAAAAACCTTTTTCAACGGAGTCTGGTCATGTTGCTGTAATGGAATCACCTGATAAAAATGTATTTGTGCTAGTTGGAAAATAACAGGTTGAGGTTATTGTGATGAAGCTAGATAGAATTGTATATAGAGATAACATATTACTAGTTTTTCAGTTCTTTTAGCTAGGCTCTTTTCTTAGACTTTGTTGCGATCATTCCTAAGCTAGGGGATAAAGATGTCGTTTTACCAAACAGTCATCGTTTTATAGAAGAACAGATGCTAAAAATCTAGGTTTTCGTGCTTGTATGAAAAAACAATCTAATTGGAAGTAGCCTTTCGAGAAGATTAGAGACGCTACATAATTAAGGAGGAAAAACGGTGAAGGTAGCCTTAGCAGATATCACAGATGCACCAAAAATCGTGTCATTCTTCAAAAGAAATTTATGTCACAATAATAGTGGTATTTATTCTGAAGAATTTTTTTGCCCTCTAGGAACTCAAGCAGCCATATGGAGAAAACAGATGATTGTGGCAATAGTAGATGATCAAATAGTAGGTGCATTTCGATTTTACAGAAAAAAAACATCCAATAGCATTTCGTTATATCAATTTGCTATAAATGAAGGTTTTCGGGGGCAAGGGGTGTTGAAGAAAATGTTACGTTCTATCAATGATTTACCAATTTATGTATTATGTCCTATCGAATCAAAATTTAATGAATATTATTTTAAGTCAGGTTGGTATCTACAAGAACAAAATGCTAGTTTTAAAGTCTGGGAATTTAAAGGCTAAAAACTTTGAGTTTTAGTTAATGACTATGTTCTGTTTAAGTATTACTGAAAGCTCAAAATGCACGTTTTAGATAAGCGCAACTGCCCAAACATTAATAGACATGTACATAAAGGTATTATGTGAAACTAGTATAACTTAACTCAAAGTCTAATAACTAAAAATTTACTTAAATTTTTTGTGTCCAAAATAATATTTAATAAAGACCAACACAGCACGTTACCGTAACTTCTTCAAAGTTCTGACCACTTAATGGATCGGCTACACTTAGTTAGACAGAAATTTTAAGGTCAAGTAGAATAAACTTACTACATGAATGTTGAGGAGAATCTACATGCCTAAACGAGCACGCCGCACATTTACCCAAGAATTTAAGCAACAAATTGTCCAACTTTATGAAAATGGAAAACCTCGTAAGGAAATCATTCGAGAATACGACTTAACACCTTCTTCACTTGATAAGTGGATCAATCAATTTAAGAATTCAGGTTCATTCAAAGAGAAGGACAACCTAACCCCTGAGCAAAAGGAACTGCAAGAACTTCGTAAGCGTAACAAGCAATTAGAAATGGAGAATGATATTTTAAAGCAAGCCGCGCTGATACTAGGACAAAAGTAAATGTGATCAAGCAAAACACACACAAATACTCGATATCAGCAATGTGCCAAGTCCTACAACTTCCAAGAAGTACGTATTATTATGAGACAAAACAGCGACCGAATGAGGATGATGTTACATCAGATATAATACGTATCTTCCATGATAGTCGCCAAAATTATGGTTCACTTAAAATTAAACAAGAGCTTAAGAAACTAGGGAAAATTGTTTCTAGACGACGTATTCGTAGAATTATGAAAGAGCAAGGATTGGTTTCTACTTATACTGTCGCTCAGTTTAAGC
Source organism: Nanhaiella sioensis (assembly GCF_046557775.1). NCBI lineage: Bacteria > Bacillati > Bacillota > Bacilli > Caryophanales > Bacillaceae > Nanhaiella > Nanhaiella sioensis. Next base: position 1,134,013 of record NZ_JBKAEG010000001.1, on the reverse strand, counting down.
ACCATTCAGAAAAGCCGAATGAGTCTCAACATTCCAATGAACTGAACCGTGAATTTACACAAGATGAGGCATTATCTGTAGTCGTAAGCGACTTAACGTATGTGAGGGTTGATAAAAAATGGCATTACATATGTGTCTTTGTCGATCTCTTTAACCGAGAAATTATTGGATATAGCACCGGACCGTATAAGGATGCGCTACTCGTTTATCGTGCGTTAGCTACGATTAAACAAGACCTTCATCATATTCAGATGTTCCATACTGATCGAGGAAATGAGTTTAAAAATAAACTAATTGATGACGCATTAGAGACGTTCTCTATTAAACGTTCCCTAAGCATGAAAGGATGCCCCTATGATAATGCAGTCGCAGAAGCAACGTTTAAAATTATTAAGACAGAGTTTATCAAAGGCAGACAATATGAAAGCTTAGGCGAGTTAACCAGAGAACTCCATGATTACGTACATTGGTTTAATAATATTCGTATTCATAGCACACTAGGATATGTAAGCCCGATTGATTACAAAAATAACCACCTTAAGAAAATTGTCTAGTTAGGTGTTGACAGTCCATAATTTGCGGTTTAGATATAGAATTTGTCCAGCATTTAAGTAGCTATGTACAAACATTTAAATTACAAGTGTTCCTCCAAATTATTCTTTAACTATTAAGGAATCAATAAAAACTCTATCGCTACTCAATTAAATGGGCAATCGATTTAATTAAGATGCAAAGCCTAATCTTTCAAAAAACATATTTTGAAAGATCAGTCTTTTTCATTTTGTGTTCTGTATATGTAAATATGTCCTTAAAATTATCTTGCATGTTTGTAATACGCTAGATTATAAAACAAGCAATAAATAATCTAGTGGTATAATTAGGGGCATATTAAATGAAGGAGTTTGTTATGACGATAAAGTGGGTTGAAGTAATAGAGAAGAATTTTATAGAATTAGAGATGATTTTTGAGCTTTATAATCGAGTATTTCCTATTGAAGTGAGAGAACCACAGGAAATTTTTCTAAGAAGCTTACAATATGCTAAAGAAAGAAGACCGAATAATTATCACTTCATAGTTGGGAAGAAAGAAAATCAACTTGTTTCATTTGCTACGGGACACTATTTTGCCGATGTAAACTCAGGGTTCATTGTATATATCGTAACTAACCCTCTTATACAAAGTAAGGGAATAGGCTCAAAGACACTAGAGAAATTAGAAGATTTACTAAATAAAGATGCTATCTCAGCAGGGAATTCATCTCTAAGCGCCATTTTCTTAGAAACAGAAACACAAGAAATGCTACATACAGAAGAAGAAAAGGAAGATTGTATCAAAAGAAACAGATTTTTTGCTAACAATGACTATGAAAAGTATGAAAAAATTGTTTATCAACAACCATCTTTACATGATGAGGTGGGAGATCTACCACTTAACCTTTTTATTAAGAATTTAGATATTACTAAGCAAAGTAGAGAAGATATAAAAAAAGCCATTAGAACCATTTATAAAGAAAAGTATTCTCTTGTTAATGGCATTGATAAAAGGGTCCTTAACAACTGTCTTAAAAAGATGGGACTAGAAGACGGAGAATTACTTTAACAAAATTTTACAGTAATATGAAGCATACTGAAAAAGATATGCACCTTTTTCGTTAAGATGGATTGTGGAGCATTGGTAAATGATTTACGGCTTACATAATATTTGGGTCTATACTGTAAAATTTTAGATGAAGGAAAAAGGGCAGTTAAGTTACTAAGGGAAGAAAGGCTAATCAAATTCTGTAAAGGAATTCATAAATTTAACGGTTATAGACGGGGTTTTTATAACTGCAAAATTTATAGACAGTGGTTTAAGAAAATTATTAGACATCAATTCGTTAGAAAGTTCATGAAAAATATAAAAGGGAGTACTTTATTGTAAGCAAATTAATTTACAAAGATGATGTTTGCGATTATAATTCAACTATTCAATTAATCTATTGAATAGTTGAAAGGGGATTATTCATGCTTAATGAACGTAATTTAAAAGACATGTTATATCAAGAGTATGCGAGGATTGGGAAAAGTTTATCAAGCCCTAAACGATTGGAAATTCTTGACCTGCTATCTCAAGGCCCTAAATCTGTGGATGCTTTAGCAAAGTGTACAACAATGTCTGTTGCTAATGTATCTCAGCACTTGAAAACTCTTTATAATTCAAAGCTAGTTAAATTTAAGAAGGAAGGAAACTTCGTTATTTATGAACTAGCTGATGAAGTAATTTCGAATTTTTTAATTTCATTACATGCATTATCAGAAAAGCAATATATGCAAGTACAGCAAATTAAAGAAGAGTTTTTAAATAATCAACTTGATATAGAAGGAATAACTTTTATAGAGCTTAAAGGCCGAATGGAGAAAGGTGAGGTTTTACTGTTGGATGTAAGACCGAAGGAAGAGTATGAAAAGGCTCATATCCCAGGAGCAGTTTCTTGTCCTATCGAAGAATTGGAAGCTAAACTTGCATCTTTGCCAGCTAAAAGTAATGTAGTTGCTTATTGCAGGGGACCTTATTGTTTAATGTCGGCAAAAGCAGTAGAAATTCTTAAGGAAAAAGGTATAAATGCATTTCGATTGGAAGATGGTGTTAGAGAATGGGAGCAATTTGCTGATAAATGAAATTAACGCTCATTTTGAAGGCAAAAGATACTAAGGAAGCATGGATAGGTTCTATATGTGCAAATGCTGCAATAATTCTGGACATAGAGAAATACTTTTCTCATGGGTGGAGCTGCTGAAATAAAAAATATCTTTATGTACAATTACTTAAATAGTACATTTGTAAGATGGTTTAAGGATGGTAAGGCACTATCAATATAAATGACTAAATACAAGAAGGTGATAATGAGTGTTAAGTAAAGAACAAGATCCGATTGAGAGTTATATAAATTCACCAGAAAAACTTAAAAAGTTATATAAACGAGTGTTGTTTGTTGTGAGTCTATCACAAATATTTGGAGGAGCAGGGCTTGCGGCGGGGATTACAGTAGGTGCTCTTTTGGCCCAACAAATGCTCGGAACGGATGCTTATGCAGGAGTTCCGTCAGCCCTCATTACTATAGGATCAGCAGGAGCAGCACTAATCGTAGGAAGACTCTCTCAGCGATATGGACGTCGTACAGGACTATCGACAGGTTTTATTGTAGGTGGACTCGGATCAATTGGAGTTGTGATTGCTGCCCTAATGAATAATGTTATTCTTTTATTTGCTTCGCTCCTAATTTATGGAGCAGGTACTGCAACAAATTTACAAGCCCGTTATGCAGGGACGGATTTAGCAAACAATAAACAACGAGCTACTGCAATCAGTACTACAATGGTCATGACAACGTTCGGAGCTGTTGCTGGTCCCAATTTAGTTGAAATTATGGGTGATTTTGCTCTTTTCATTGGTGTTCCAGCTCTTTCAGGCCCCTTTATATTATCTGCTGCTGCATTTATCTTAGCAGGTCTTGTACTATTTATTATGTTACGGCCTGATCCATTAGATATTGCAAAAAAGATAGCAGCTTATAAACAAGAGAATGCGCAAGCAAATAAATCATATTCTCCTAATAACACTAATAATAAAAGAGGTCTTGCTGTCGGTGCAACGGTTATGGTTCTAACACAAATTGTAATGATAGCAATTATGACGATGACACCAGTGCATATGAAACATAATGGTCATGGTTTAGCTGCAATCGGCATTGTTATTGGATTTCATATAGGATCAATGTACTTACCATCACTTATTACAGGGGTACTTGTTGATAAAGTTGGTCGAACAGCGATGAGCATAGCTTCGGGTATTACATTGTTATTCGCTGGCTTATTAGCCGCATTCGCGCCAAGTGATTCAATGATTCTCTTAGTAATAGCCCTTTCTTTACTTGGTTTGGGATGGAACTTTGGTTTAATCAGTGGTACTGCCCAAATAGTTGATTCTACTGAGCCATCAACTCGAGCAAAAACACAAGGGACACTTGATGTTTTTATTGCATTAGCAGGAGCTTCTGGCGGTGCTCTTTCGGGTGTAGTAGTGGCAAATACAAGCTTTCTTACATTATCATTGGGTGGAGGATTACTTTCCTTGCTTCTAATACCTGCTGTCATTTGGTCTCGTAGAGGTAAAGTTTTGACAAATTCAATAAATCAAAAATCTGTATAAATAGATATGGTAATACGTAGCGACCTTTAAAGGTACAATTTTCTTTGATGAAGCTGTTTGCCTGGTGAAGGTGCTTTTGGTTTAACAGGTAATGAAGTTAATCCATAAAGTTTTAAAAAGTGTTTACCAAGAACTGTCCAAATTCTTTGTTTATCTTAACTGTTATTAATGCTTTAAGTATGGTTAGAAGTATTACTGATGACAGTACGTTCGTTATTTATACTTGGACTAAAATGTATAAAGAAACCATTATAAGTTGTGAAGTTGAAACGATAGATGTCAAAATATATACTTCAGTTTTTACTTTCCGTGACTTGAAAGTGGCGGTTTGTGGTGGAAGCTGCATACAGTTGTTCGGCTGGTTATTTTCAAGATAAACAAACTTTAATTAATATGGAAATGATGATGATTGCACGAGGGGGATATGAGAGAAGTGTTGGTTTTTATTCTAACACTTCTCTTATTTTTTTGTTTGACTAAAAATGGAATAAACCTAGTTAGAGTTGTAAAGTAGAAAGGCAAATAGAAGCTATAGCAAACATCAATAACATGGAGGATGAAAAGAGGGAAGCTCCCTAATTTAATATAGAATTAAGGAATTGTGAGTCGTAATATGGAAATTTCCTTAACCTGTATATAAGCTATCCAAAATAGTTTAACGAGATGATTAATTGACAAAGTGAAATTAGGTGCATTTTTGATGAAGAGAAATATTCTTTTCTTTTACAATAATTAATAGTGTAAGTTTTGGATGAACCGATTTTGACGACTTTATATAGAAAGTACTGGTGAATTGGAGAAAGCAAAGGAAATATTAGTACAGGAGAATATGGTATAATTGTAAAAGTTTAAAAATTCATTCAATAAACTAAGGGATGAATGCTACGAGAGATTCTCAATCAAAATCATCTCTCAACATTAACGGGTAAACGCTAAAATTAACAAAGATTGATTTACATTTCTCCAAATTTGAAAGGGGAACTTCTTTTGAAAAATGTCAATGTAAGGCTTGAAAAATTAAATTCAGAAAACTGGTATGAGTGCTGTCACTTAGAAGTATCAAAGGAACAAGAAAAATATATGGAACCAAATGCAATTTCTATAGCTCAATCAAAGTTTGAAGCTACATTAAAACCTTACGCGATCTATTTCGAAGATAAATTAGTAGGTTTCTTAATGTATAATTCTGTAAAAGAAGAACTTGATGGTTATTGGATTTATAGAATAATGATTGATAAGAATTTTCAAGGTAAGGGCATAGGTAAGGAAGCGACTAAGTTAATGATATTAGAGATGATTAAATTATTGGATGCAAAAAGAATTATTGTAGGTTATAGTCCTGAAAATTCGGGAGCTCACCATTTGTATGCAAGTTTGGGATTTGTTGATAATGGCGATAGATTTGGAAAAGAGATGGCTGTTATTAAAAATATAACAGATTAAAAGATATTAAATGGAAGACAAAATGGGTTGGAGGCAAAAAAAGGCTTTTTTATTGACCTAACCTATAACTAGAATTTATGCAAATATAAAACTGATGAACCTCATAATGAGTTACATAGATTTAAGCTATATTTAAATTTTTTCCACAATATAAATGTATACATGACAATATAGAATATACGTTCGTTTTGGAGGAGTGAAGAAAAACATGCCAGAGTTAAAAGTGAAGGATGTAAAACTTCATTATCAAGCATACGGAACTGGAAAACCTATTATTATGATTCATGGCTTTTCTCCAGATATGAGGCTAATGATAGGATGCATGGAGCCAGTATTTTTACAAAAAGATGGTTTCAAAAGAATATATATAGACCTTCCAGGGATGGGCAAAACAAAAGATTATAATGAAGTCAAAAACTCGGATGACATGTTAGATATAGTCATTGAATTTATTGATAAATTAATTCCAAACGAGTCCTTTTTAGTTGTGGGGGAATCATATGGCGGCTATATAGCTAGAGGAATTATTCATAAAAAAAAGAAAGAAGTAGACGGAGCTGCATTTATTTGTCCAGTCATTATTCCTGAAATGAGTGAAAGGACTCTCCCTGACCATTCCATTATTTATAAAGATAATGAATTTTTAGAGCAACTAGATGAAGATGAAAGAGAAGGTTTTGATTCAATTTCAGTCGTGCAGGATGAATATAATTTTTATAGATTTAAAAATGAAATACTACTTGGGTGTAATATAGCTGATGAACAATTTTTAGCAAAGATAAAGCAACAATATAGTTTTACTTTTGATGTAGATCAAGATTTGTATGAACTGCCAAGCGTATTTCTTCTTGGAAGACAAGATTCGATGGTTGGGTTTAAAGATGCACTCGATTTAATTGATAAATTTCCAAGAGCTACTTTTGCAATTTTAGATAAAGCAGGACATAACTTACAAATAGAACAAAAGGCGCTTTTTGATACACATATAATTGACTGGTTAACTAGAGTAACAGAGAAAAAGTAACAGGGTAAATCTAGTAGCTCTTTTAATGATATGCTCAACTGTCTCTGCAATTGAAAAGCACCTATTTCACCGAATGTTGAATAAGCAAGTCAATTAAAGGTGTGGTTAGTATAAGAAGAGATATAATTTAAGCATAACAAATTGAATGGTGGATAATACACGTGGATATATTATTGACCGATGCACACAATTTGTATAAGTTTGAACTTCAAAACAGAAAATTTTTCGAAGAAATGGTACCGAGCAGAGGTGACGACTACTATGGGCTTGAGGTTTTTAAAAAAAAGTTTTACTTGAAGAACAAGCTCAAGAAAGTTCATATTTTTACTTAATTAAATCTACAGATGATTCTATTGTTGGAAGGATAAATCTAGTTGACATTGATAAGTCACAAAAAATTGGTCATCTAGGCTATAGAGTAGGTCAACTATATACTAGAAAAGGTGTGGCTAAAAAAGCAGTAAAATTACTATTAGAATAACAGACCAAGGTATAATACAAGTTAAGGCGAAAACAACAACCAATAACATAGCATCTCAAAAAGTTTTAGAGAAAAACGGATTTAAGCATTCAAAATCCTATGATGAAGAATTTGAAATGAATGGTCAGAAGTTAAATTTTGTTTATTATACATGGACGAATAAAGCTTAATTTTGTTGAGCTAGCTGACGCCTTTGAAATCACAATACAAGCATAAAATATAGAGTTTTTAGTATGTATTGCCCCAAGGAGATCAAATAGAATTGCAAGTTGATAGCTAATAACTTTAATATTTTTAGAAATATATGGACCGACTCGTTTCAAAGAGGTACGATAGTTTAGAGGTATTTTCTTCTTTGTAATTGGTCAGCTACATTTTGTATGTAGTGAGTTTTAAGATTATAAACACTTTCTTTCTGAAAATGTTTAATATATTGTTAAATCTAAGAAAAAGGTTTATAGAAACCTTTTTCTTCTTATATGCTCAAGTTTAGTAATATCTTATTGTTGGGTGTTTTTTCCTACCTGTTTGTTAAGTAAAGGCTACAAATACTAAAGTCTGAGGTTATATTTTTTTATCTATAAATTGATTTACTATCAGTTCCAAATAATGTGTTTAAGACACTTTGGCAATGATTTGTGTATAATTATGATATAAATAAGTTAGAAGAGAAAAGTTCGAATACTAATACTCTAGTTTAAAGAAAAGGTTGGTTTAATTATGTTATGGGAGAATCATTAAAACATTTCATTGATAACCGTGTAGGAATCTCTAAATCGAAGAGATTATGGATGGCTATAATTCTAGGAACATTAGCAGGGTTTGGACCGTTATCCATTGATATGTACTTGCCAGCACTTCCTGATATAGCCAAAGATTTTAACGTAAGTCCATCACTAGTCCAACTTAGCCTGACTTTTTTCTTACTTGGTTTAGCATTTGGTCAGCTTTTAGCCGGACCAATCAGTGATGTCCGGGGGCGACGTTTACCATTATTAATTGGATTAATCACCTATTTTGTTGTTTCCCTTTTATGTGTCTTCAGTCCTTCTATCTGGACATTAATTGTATTACGCTTTATTCAAGGGTTGGCAGGTTCAGCGGGTATTGTTATATCAAGAGCGGTTGTTCGGGATTTGTATTCCGGCACAGAACTTACCAAGTTCTATGCATTGCTTGCATTAATCAATGGTATTGCACCTATTTTGGCTCCAGTATTAGGAGCACAGTTATTAAAAATAGTCCCATGGCAAGGTGTATTTATTTTATTAAGTATTATAGGTTTAGTGATGTTTTTTGTCGTCCTATTAGGCTTACCGGAAACCCTTCATGACGATAGGCGGTCAGTTGGGGGAATAAAAAATACCTTTATTACTTTCCGAAATCTTATTTTGGACCGAACCTTCATAGGTTTTGCATTAGCTCAAGGGTTTGTCTTCGCTGCTATGTTTGCTTATATATCTGGTTCTCCCTTTGTGGTGCAGAATATTTATGGGGAATCACCACAAATGTTCAGTCTCATCTTTGCAATAAATGGATTAGGCATCATGATTGCTAGTCAGACCACAGGGAAGTTAGCAGGACGAATACATGAGTCAAGGCTTTTTCTTTTTGGGTTAGCTACTTCACTATTTGGGGGGATATTTTTATTTGTGTTGATTCTCCTTGATGCTAGGTTGATTTTCCTTCTAATCCCACTATTTTTTGTTGTATCAAGTGTCGGGATTGTAAGTACATCTGGATTTTCACTAGCTATGCAAAAACAAGGAAAGAATGCAGGAAGTGCAGCAGCCCTATTAGGAGTGATGTCACTAGCATTAGGTGCATTCGCAGCACCACTTGTTGGAATAGGAGGGGAACACACTGCCATACCAATGGGAATGGTTATCGTAGGTGCAGGTGCAAGCGCGGCACTTTCCTATTTATTTCTTATCCCTCGAGAGGAAAGGTAATTATACGCTGATCATGCTGGGGAGTCTCCACCAACATGCGGCTACGACCTAAGTAATCTCCTTTATATAATATTAATTATGAGAAGCGAAACACCTTAAAGTACATGCATAGTTTATTAATAGATACAAAGCGATGATCAAGGTATATTTTGCTATATATCCTTGATCTCGAATCAAATCCTTCAAGTAAAATAAATGCTACATCTAGCAATTGAAAGCATTCAATACAATTCACTAGTATAATTTTAAATACTCAAATGCATTTAAATAACTACCAAGAAAAACAGTCCTACACCAATTCTTGTTTGTGGGGCTGTTAACTTATTTGTACAATGATGCTACTTCCGAAATCAACTCTACAAGTTCAGTGTATTTCCTAAAAATGACTTGCATTGAGCAATGCCAATGTAAGTCAGGACTACTTCGATGGTTGGCTCTAACACTTCAACATTTGTGTTTTTCATCACCTCTAATTTCTCTCTGATATTTTAAATAGAAATAAAATACTTTTCAACCAATTTATCAATAAGCCATTAACTTCTTTTTGTCTAAGAATAATAAAAGTTGTTTAAAAATGTTAGTAATCTTATTCCGCACTAGGGCCAGTTTGTTGAATAACAAGTATTTTTGATTAATCATTTTTTAAGTTATAAATTGAAGGAAGATCCCTATATTTAGCAGACTTAATTAGATTGCTCAGACTATATAAAAAATAATCAAATCCCATCTCTGTTATAGGGGGATTTTTAAATTCTATAAGAACCTTTGTACCTTGTAATTATTAAATATTTTTATAAAAGGAAATTTAACAATCGGAAAAGAAATATATTATATAAATTGACATTTAGAAGATAGTGATTACATCAGAAAACAGTAATGGAACACAACCGATCAAAAACTCCCAGTTGAAGTTCTGCATTCAAGTAAAATGGTTAGCTTTGCTAAGGAGGGAATTGTATGAATAAACGTGGTACTGGTTCTTTATTTATTGCTATTGCTGCTTTTCTAATTAGTACAAAGTATTTAAGTTTAGCCATTGTCCTTAATGTTATGGTTACTGTTACACTTACAGACGTAGTAAGACTTATTGAAGAGTATTCTGAAGGATTTACAGTGCTATCTACTGCAAGTTTAATTGCCTTAGTCATAGGAATTATTTATATTGTTTGGGGAGAAGTTGAAGAAATCATCGGTAAAAGAAAAGATCAGATTTAAAAAGATTAAAATGCTTATGGTAGAAGCTTTTGTCTGCTATGCAATTTTAGCGTGGAATTATTTGTTGTCGTTTTATACCTAATTTTATATTTGAATCTGATACCTCCACATCAATTTCGACCTCAAGTCCTGATAAGTGGGAGTACTTAGGATGGCACTATCATATAAAACAGTATCGTGATACCTTCAAAAATCTGGAGTGGCTAATCAGGTACACCCTTTATTAAACACAAGTTTAAACATTTGAAATAATTACTTTTTAGTTAAAGGATAGGTTAGTTTATGAATGATATGCCAATTTATTGGGAATGACGATAGATTCCTACATTCTTTTTATTCCTCGAATTGGTAATTTTGAGATAAAAATATATAATTAAGAATAAAAACATGGGGGATGCATTTATGTTATTAAATGAACATGAGTTCTAACTTTATATATTAATAACCTTGTTAGCCCGCCCACCACCTATATTAAATCAATATTAGGCATTATACATTTTAAAGGAGGGCTAAAAATGAAGGGGAAACTAATAGAAGTTAGGGGTAAGAAGTTATACGTAGAAATACATGGTGAAGAAAATACTAATGCGGTGCTTTATTTGCATGGTGGTCCTGGAGAAAGTTGCTATGATTTTTCATATCATCAGGCTAGGAAGTTATCAGAATCTATGAAGTTGATCTTAATAGACCAAAGAGGAGTTTGTCGTTCAGACCGTATTATAGATACAGAAGTATTTGGACTTGATGACATTATCCAAGATTGTGAAGTTTTAAGAAAACAGTTAGGAATTAAGCATTGGTCATTAATTGGACATTCATTTGGAGGTTTTATAGCTTTAAAGTATGTGCACTTATTTCCTTCCTCGATTGAGAAAATCATATTTGAGGGCCCAACTTTTGACTTTAAACTAACTTCAATTGGTTTATTAAATAAAACTGCTAAAATAGCTGAAAAATATGCGAACTATGGTTTAAAAAATAAATGCATTTCAGTGGTAGAGAATGTTAAATCAACTCAGGAATTGGAATTAGCATTCCATGATTTAAGTTCTCAATTGGGAGAACATAGAATGGAAATCTACACCTATAATTTTAACAACCCTACTGATTACTCTCTATATTCGCAAGAAGAGTGGGATCAGTTCGATTATAATGCTGAAATACATTACAATCGTTTAAAAGATGAAGGTGATATATATAAGTCGTTAATACCCATACTAAGTGAAATTGAGACACCAATGTTACTTCTATTAGGACAACATGATCCTGTTACTTGCGAGAAACAAATTGAAGCATTCAATAATAATGGAAAAAACAGAATGGTTTATGTATTTGAGAATAGTGGGCATACGCCACATTATGAGGAAGCAAATGTATTTACGAATGTTGTTGTTGATTATATAAATACTAAAGTGAATGAATAAGTAAAGGAAGTAGGGACCTTTGGACCCTGTTTCTTTATTAATGAGACTTGGGTTATAAAATTCTAGGTTGTGAAGAATTATTATTCAACAATATTTTGGCGCATATCTGAAATATAGATATGTGCCATTATTCATTTTAGGACCAGATTGTTGAAGATCAATCTTCATTAAAACAGATGAATTAAAGAGTCTTAATCTCTAAGTTATTATTTACTTACAACAATCCCTTTCATATAATTAGATTGGTAAATTAATGAATGTAAGTTTGATATTGTAAATAATTTATATTACATGGGAAAAGCGAGGGTAAATTATGTTGAAGAAAACCTTAGTAGTTATTTTATCATTAATGTTGTTACTTCCATCTACATCTGTATTTGCAGCTGGAGACCAGCCAAGTGCTTGGTCGAAAGATACGATTCAACGAGGCATTGATCTAGGAATTGTTCCAGAAAGATTGCAATCTAATTACGCTGACCCAATTACGCGAGAGGAGTTTGCTGAACTATTAGTTAATGTCGCCTTTAAAAAGTTAGAAATGGTTGAAAGGTCATATGAATGGACAAAACAGATGGTACTTGAAAGGGTAACAATTGATCAACCTTTTGAAGATACGGATTTAGATCATGTCAAGCTTGCCTATATTATTGGTAGTGTGAATGGTACATCTGATACAACCTTTTCTCCAAACGCTTATATCACTCGTGAGCAAGCAGCACAAATGTTGATAAATACAGTACACTATGCTAGTAATATCAGTTATGCTTCAGAGAAAGAAATGGGCTATTCGGATTATAAACAAATAGGAGATTGGGCTATACCAGCTGTAAGTGCAGCCTACAATTTAGAGCTTATGCTAGGGTCTAACGGTCAATTTATGCCAAGAAAAAATATTACGAGAGAGCAAGCAATCGTAACAATAATAAGAGTATTCGATTATACAAAGTATATTACACTGCAACTAAGGGGGGATATCGCTGCTTATGCTGATTATAATGATTTAACATACAATGTTGGAAAAGACTATGTATATGTATCCTATGAGGATGAGGGAGAGTTTAGTCAGTCTGATAATGCATTAAGAAACATTTGGTTTCGAAAACCACTTACTTTGAATCAGAAATATGATCATAAGCAAGCGATTGTCTTATATGCTTTCCATAGTAATCTACTAAATACATATTATCCATGGATTTCACAAGCTGCATTAAAAGGAGAAGGGGCAGTTATAGATTATGGCTATATGACAGTTGCAACATTCACAGAAAATCACATACTTGAATTCACCCTATACGATATTCCAGGGTATTTTAATGCTCTAGCAGGACATGTGTATGGATATCCGAAAGTAGAAGTTGATCCCGAGCCAATTCCACATTATGGCGCAAGAGGCTAGTAAAGACTATCTGGAATTTCCCTATTAAGAAAACAAAAGTGATAATGTGGTTACTTAGACTATTTTTTAGAAAATCTCACACATCGGTAGTTACCTAATAAGTAAACACAAGTGATATTCTGTTTCGTAATATATCTATTGAATGAACAAAAAGAAGGAGTGTATGATTTGGGATAATTCATATTAACATTTTTATACTTATCATCGGTGTAATAATGTTAAATTTAGGGTTTGACATCAAAAAAAGATGGATCATTAATCTATCCATCTTTTTTCTTACTATATCAATTGGATTCTTAGGAATAGGATATTTATGGGTATTGTCCATAATGACCAGTAATTAATTAGTTAATCGGGAAAAAATAAAGTCCTTAACAAGGTTATATGGAACATAGTAGAAATTGTGGTTATTGCTATTTATTTTTGTAAATTCAATGATTAATGAGTCGATTAGTCTAAGGCTACATGACAATATTATTCAACAATATGGCGCAAATTTCTTAGAAATACTTCCTTTCTTGTAAAAAGGGCTACTTTATGAAATAAAGTTGTTATCGAATAATGGTAATGATTATAATACAATAATTTATGGAAATATATCTATTTTCTTACTGGCTATTATGGATTATTTCAAAGTTTAGGAAAGATGTGATTTCTTTATGTCAAAAAAATTGCTATTTATATTGCTGTTCCTATTAATAATCAATCTCTTATTATGGCCAACGGTATATTATTTACTATCTGAAACGAAGAATAGCCGAGAAACAATAGAAAACACACAGTTATCTACTGGAACTACTGAAAAAGAAGAAGACATTCATCAAATTGAAGAAACTAAAAATCTAACAAAAAAAGTTGAAAAGTCAACATCAAAAGAAACTCTTAATAATAAGATAAAATGGGTGAAGGAGGAACGTGGAGTCTTCGTAGTTTATACTTATAATGATGGTGGTGAAGTTGTAAATGTTGCATATAATGATCATTTGGACTATATCATTAAAAGCCTAGGTGAACCTGATTATACAGTACCATCACAAGGAGAATTTGATTCATTAGAGTATGTTTACGACAACTTATTCATTGGTATAAATGAAGAAACAAGTTTAGTAGTTAGTATCCATTTTGCCTCGGACGACTCTCTTTTACAAACAACATGGTATGAAGATTTAGGAGGTCCTGATTATGGGACAAAAGATGGTATACACTATTTCTATAACAGATATAAAGATCATATTTTAAAGTTTGATGTCTTTGAAGGCAATGTCAATGTATTATTATTCCCAAACTATTCTTTAGAAGAAAAAGAAGTTAGTGAGGAAATAGCAACAGAATTACCTTCAAGTAATGAAATAAAACAAAAAGAATTTAAAACACTAGGAGATCGAATATACGGCGGAGATGTAGTAAAAATAGGACCATTTGGACCCTATAGCGTTCAAGGATACACGAGTTGGGCAATAGCTAAAGTTGTACCACTATATGGAGAAGCAGGCTATGTTCCTTATGGAGAGAACGGACAATTACCACAGCAAGTATTTAGTCCATTTGATAAAATAGTTCAAACTAGTGATTTATCTTTTTGGATAGAGCCTATAGAAGGATCTTCATTAATGATAATGAGTGGTGAAAAAACCAAATTTTATGTGTGTGTTAGAGTAGCGCAGAACCCAAAATATAACGACTACTACTTTTCGATGACCCCAATGCTCTTACCACAAGGACATAGTAGTCCAATAGATATTTCAAAACTTATGAATATACATCTTAAAATATCTAAATAATTCAACTAAAACTCCCGTGAAGTGGTAGTAATTATTAAGATAGTAATTTTCCACAACTATCAATGTGTTGTTCAACAATATGGCGCAAGAATATAATTATCAAATTAACTGCTAGTGTGAAATATAATTGTCTAAATATCGGGAGGGAAATGTATTGAAATATACTTGTCCATGCTGCGGCTACATAACCTTAGATGAAGAACCGCCTGGAACATATGAGATTTGCAATATTTGTTTTTGGGAAGATGACCTTGTTCAATTTAATGATCCTGATTATGAAGGTGGAGCAAATATACCTTCACTAAGACAAGCACAGAGAAATTATTTAAAATTTGGGGCTTGTGATGAACTATCTATAAATTCTGTAAGGGAACCTTTGATTGATGAAATCAAGGATTTCAATTGGAAAATATTATCTCAAATTAAGTAATGAAATTCATTAAATAAAGAATTATTATATCTTCCGCAATATGGCGCCTTTCTTGATTAAAGAGAGACTATCTTCTAGGTATTATTAGTTTAGTCTTATGTTAAATAAAGATGTTATCTTTCATAAATTTGGAAGTAATCGAAAAAGAATATAGATGATATACTTTTCTAAAATAAGTTATTTATAGGGAAGTGTTTAAGTGGAACCGAGCTCAGCCAATTTAGCGTTTCGATTTTTTGCATATTTTATAGATAGCGTCTTTATATTCTTGTTTATTTCACTACCAATTTACTTGATAACTAAATCAGAAGAGGGTTTACTTCTAATACAGATTATAACCAGTTTATATGTGATGGTATTACCTGTATTTTGGAATGGTTATCTAATAGGAAAGCGTTTAATGGGTATCAGAGTAGTAAAAACAAATGGCCAGAAGGTTACAATTGGAACAATGGTTATTAGATATATAGGTGGAAGTTTTCTCTATTTAATTTCATTTGGAATACTTCTAATCATAAGCATTTTTATGGTGATTTTGCGACAAGATAATCGTGCTTTTCATGATTTATTAGCTGGAACTATTGTTATAAATAGAACTTAGTATTTGGTGTAGATTGGAGTTTTATAATCTGTGAATTTTCCACAATCTGGCGCAAGAATATAGTAAAGACCATCTTGGCTATTTTAAGGATAATACTTATTAAAAATAGGTCAACCAAAAATATTACTGGCTGACCTCATAATACGATATGGCGCATGTGCGGCCGAGCTTAGGTCGTATCATATAACGGGTGGGATTCCCGTCGAGTAAGAACTAGCCATTCACTCGTAGCGAGTCTTGGAGGACTAAAGGTAACTTTAGTCTTTAAGCGTAGACAGTTAGGTGGCGGGCCGAAAGCCAACTGGTTGAAGGGATTGAGCTCCATAATAATTGTGAATCGAGAGGGCTGATGCTATATGCGCTGCAGAAAGCTACATTTTATCTTTCGTTAAAGGCAAGAAAGGAAAACCTCTCTGGAGTCATAGACCTTGGCACGTTATACATTGATATGATACGGCAACTCGGGAGACCCTACCGGTCTTTTCTTTTGTTTAGAAGAGTATGGTGTACAAGCGATAAAAAGCAAGAAAATCAAATGCCGTTGTAGGGAGTCGGATAGCAGCGTAGTACCAATGAAGTTGGGTAATGCCGATGGAGGAAAGGCTGCTACCTAGTTATTAACCTTACTAGAGACACATTTACTACACACAGAGGTAGGTACTTAAATGGAAACAAAACTACTAAGGATAGCAGAAATAGCAAAATCTAATCCTAAAATGAAATTCACATCACTTGCATATTTATTAAATAAGCAAGCACTAGCTCAATGTCATCATGAACTACCCAATAGGAAAGCAACTGGGATTAACGGTACAACTAAAGAGACATACGGTGAAAGTTTAGAAGAAAACCTAGATGATTTAGTAAGCAGACTGAAAAGCAAAAGCTACCGTCCTGTTCCAGTAAGGAGAATGTATATTCCGAAGGTTAATTCAAGCAAGAAAAGACCATTAGGTATACCGGAACATGAGGATAAGGTTGTTCAAAAAGGCATTACTAAGATACTAAATACCATCTATGAAAATGATTTTCTAGACTGTTCCTTTGGATTCCGTCCAAATCGTAGTTGCCATGATGCTTTGAAGATACTGAACTTCTATATTGAAAAGAGGTCAGTAAATTATGTAGTGGATGTCGATATTAAAGGATTCTTTGATAACGTTGACCACACATGGATGATGGAGTTCTTAAAGCTGCGAATTCCTGACCCTAGTCTACTAAGAATAATTAGTAGATTTCTCAAAGGTGGGTATATGGAGGAAGGGAAGAAATACAAAACAGATAATGGCACACCGCAAGGTGGGGTAATATCTCCTGTATTAGCCAATGTATATCTCCATTATGTACTCGATTTATGGTTTGAGATAAAGGTCAAGAAACAATGCAAGGGGCGGGCATATATAGTAAGGTATGCAGATGATTTTGTGTGCTGTTTTCAATATAAGAG
This sequence comes from Nanhaiella sioensis, assembly GCF_046557775.1. NCBI lineage: Bacteria > Bacillati > Bacillota > Bacilli > Caryophanales > Bacillaceae > Nanhaiella > Nanhaiella sioensis. The sequence continues at coordinate 1,116,630 of NZ_JBKAEG010000001.1, read as the reverse complement.
CGAAGCTCTGGAATTCTTTCAATCATTAAAATATAGATTAAAGAAATTTAACTTGGAAGTTGCCGAAGATAAGACCAAAATAATACCCTTCGGGCGGTTTGCAGAAAAAGATGCAAAACAAAAGGGGAATAGTAAACCTACAACTTTTGATTTTCTAGGATTTACTCACTATTGCAGTAAAAGTAAACAAGGGAAATTTCGGGTGAAGCGGAAATCGAGTCGGACGAAAGTCCAAAGTAAATTAAAAGAGTCTAAAGAATGGTTGAAGAAGAATAGAAATAAAGATATTCATATAATCATGGATAGATTTAGACGCTCACTTATAGGGTACTACAACTACTATTGCATTACAGATAACACAATAAATGTTAGTATCTTCAAAGATGGAATTGAGAAATTATTGTTTAAATGGCTCAATAGAAGAAGTCAAAGGAAATCTTTTACGTGGGATAAATTCAGACTATTTCTTGATAAATATCCACTACCTTCACCAAGAATTAAAGTGAATATATATGATTTAAGAAAAGAGATTAGTTATTTTCTGTGAATGATGATTAGGAGGAGCCGTGTGCATTAATAGTGCAAGCACTGTTCTGTGAGGGGATGGAAGTACAATTTACCGTAAGGTAAAAAGACTCCATTCTACTCGACTTCTGAAATATAGATATGTGCCTTTATTGATTTTAGGGCCATATTGTGGAATAACAAGTGTCCTTGATTAATTAATTTATAGGTTATAAATGTTAGGAAGATACTTGTTTCTAGACAGAGTATATAAGCGTACTTCCACTATAGTGAAAAATAATAAAATCCCATCTTCGTTATAAGAGATGGGGTTTAGTTATTCTATACGAAACAATGGACATTGCGGTTGCTAAATGATTAATCTATTAATGTTTGATAAGGTTACAGTTTATTTGTAATAAGTGATGTGCAGAAAAATAAACTAAATTCGCTAACTACATTCTCTATGTTGTTAAAACTGCGACAGCACTTTCTTATGTATCTCAAATAATATCGTATTGACTATTAGATTTATATGGTATTATATTACATTATAAGAAATAAATATAAGTTTTTATAGTGAGAGAAAGTTCAATTTGTTTTTTAAAATCCGAAATATTTTAGAGGTGATATTATGAACAAATTTAAAAAAATTATCGTTATGTCAATTGCAATTATGTTATTTGTGGGAGGGTATTTTATCTACCACTCAATAAATGAAGAATCTACTATTAGTAGTAAAGTTATTAACAGTAATGAGACTGTTGCCCCTGAACCAATTTCGAATGAAAGAATGATAGAAAATATTACTGCTTTTACGAAGTTATTCGGATACATACAATATTTTCACCCGAGTGATGAGGTTACTCAAATTGATTGGAATAATTTTGCTATTTACGGTGTGAAAGAAGTGAAAGATGCAAGAAATGATAAAGAATTAAAAGAGGCATTGTTAGAATTATTTACACCAATTGCTCCTACTTTAATTATATTTGAGAATTCCGAGAAAGCTAATGTCATATTACCAGAAGTTCCTGATAATAAGGAACAATTAGAAACAGTAGCATGGGGACATACAGGATTAGGAACAGGAGACTGGGAAGGATATTCATCTGAACGTTTCTACGCAAATTATTCAGAGCAATTATTAGTATTCAATAAAGAACTTACTTATGGATCAACAATTACAAAATCCTTATCTTCAAACTTACAATGTACTTTTCCTCTAGTGTTATTAGCAGATAACAAAAAAACAGTGGGAACTACAAGGAGTAGTTTGATAGAATTTTCAGAATTGGAAGGGAAACTAATAGATTTTAATTACTCATTTAGAGATACCAAGTTAGCAGCAGTAGTTGCTGCTTGGAATGCTATCCAGCATTTTTACCCTTACTTTGATGTCATAGAGGTAGATTGGAATCAACAACTTGAAGAAACACTTATGAAGACCCTCAGTATAAATAATACTGAAAATTTAGTGAGGGAATTGAAGTTAATGTTAGAAAAGCTTCAAGATGGACATGCCTATGTGTCTAAGATTGGTGTACATAATTCCTATCTACCATTTGCTGTAGATTTCTTAGAAGATCAGCTTATTGTAAGTAATGTCTCCACCGAAAGTGAACTACAAGTAGGAGATATTGTTATTTCTATAAATAATCGAGATGTAATCGATGTACTATTAGAACAAGAATCATTAATTTCAGGATCAAGTCGTTATAAAAGAGAGCGTGCCCTGCAGGAAATTTTATGGAGAGAAGAAGGCAGTACATCTACTGCTACTATAGAGGTTAATAGAAATGGTGATATTATACAACTACAGGAAGTGTATTCTAATATTATGGTAGATAAATATATTAGGCCTATAGGCGTAACAGAGTTTGAGGAAGATATTTTTTACGTAAATATGAATAATCTTAAACTAGAAGAAATCAACCCAAAAGTTGATGAATTAGCTATGGCAAAGGGGATTGTTTTTGATCTGAGAGGATATCCAGATAATTCTTCTTCTGTACCTATTCTTCAACATATTACAGATCAACCAATTGAATCTCAGAAATGGATGAGACCACAATACATATATCCTGATAGAGAAATGGTTGCTGGCTACAGTGAAGAGTACCGATGGTACTTTGAGCCGTTAGAACCTAGATTTAAAGGAGAAATTGTCTTTCTTACTGACGGTAGCGCAATTAGCTTCGCAGAGTCAATTATGAGTATCGTTAAGTATTACGATTTAGGTGAAATCATTGGTCAATCTACAGCTGGTTCAAATGGAAATATAAACATATTAGAAATACCAGGTAATATAGTAATTGGTTGGACTGGGATGAAGGTACTAAAACATGATAACTCTCAGCATCATTTAATTGGTATTCAGCCGACTATACCATTAGAACGCACAACTAATGGTATAAAAGAAGGTAAAGATGAATATATAGAAAAAGCTTTAGAGGTTATTAAACAACAATGATAAGCACTAAAGCAAATCGAGTAAAAGATGGAAGCGAGCTAGCTTCGGCTATAATTTCACACTAATGATAAAAATTTATTAAAACGATAAACAAGTTATTAGATTAAATTTTATTAGGGGCTCACTAATTGGAGGAGGAAACATAACGATTAATGAGTCTATAGTTTATTAGACTAATGTCCAACCTAGATTATTATTCAACAAAATGGCGCAAATCTGTAATAAAGATTAGCGTCTTGTTCACTTAAGGGATATTTAATTGAATAAGACTACTTAAAAAAAGTCGATTTTCCTATGTTGAGGAAATCGACTTTTTTTTTAGATTGAGGTTTGCCCAGTATGTTCCTTCGATTAAATTTTGTTGACTATTCAGTTGGACTGTAATATATTATTATAAAGTCAAACTATATAGTTGAACTTAATGGAGGGAAGATATGAAACATCAATTATTACCATTGTCTGAAACGATGCACTATATTTTATTAGCTCTGCGCGAGCCACTTCATGGCTATGCTGTTATGCAAAAAATCGAGGAAATGAGCAATGGAACCGTTATTTTAGCAGCTGGTACATTATACGGAGCGATTGAAAATTTGAATAAGCATGGGTGGATTGAACCTATTAAAGAGTCAGGTCGAAAAAAAGTTTATATGATAACTGCGGAAGGAAGCACCATTTTAGAAATGGAGCAAACCAGGTTATTGCATATTTTATCCCTATATGAAGGAAGTGAATCGAATGAAAAAGTGTAAAGTGTTTTTTGATATTGAAAAAGAGGAGGAATGGCTAAACGAGCAATTACAAAAAGGTTATCGATGTACAAAGGTTAGTAGGTTAGGAATATATACTTTCGAAAAAACCGATAAGAGATATGTAATGCGACTGGATTATCAAAAAAATTTATCAAAGAAAAAGTTCAAAGATTACAAAGGGATATATGAAGACTTCGGTTGGTTTTATATAAATGGCTCCTGGATTGGTGGAATTCGATATTGGCAAAAAGAAGATGATGATCATAATGAAATCTTCTCGGATCGCCAATCAAAGAGTAATTATTATAAAAGATTGATGGGTTATTCATTTGTGTTGGGTATACTGTTATTGGCATTTACTTATATGAACAATGATTCGGGAGTATATTTGACTGAAGGTCTTTGGAGTATGAAAGGTGAATTATTTTGGAAAGCATTTTTATTTGAGACTCCATTTGTCCTTTTTAGATTTCTTCCAGCACTTATGGTTGTATTTATAGGAAGAAGTTTCTATAAAGCTTATAGAAAGTATTCAAAGTTAAAAGAAATCTAATAAACGAGGGTTTTGTTTCGTAAACTTTGTTGCTATTGTTATAGTCTTCAACAATATGGCGCAAGAAGTGTGTAAAGCTATCTGGAATACCTTAAGGATAGTTACCTATTAAGGAAACACAAGTGATACTGAGGTGATGATAGGTGGAATTTAAAAAGAAGTGGGATGAACTATCCTTCGGAGAAAAACGGGGATACATTAGAGTAATAAGGGCTATCTCATACCTTATAATAGCAATTATACTATGGGTTATTGTGGCTCTTATTAACTAAATATATTAGAAATTCAGTCGAATAAGTCCTGTATTAAGGATAATTTCTCTAAATATCAGAAAATCGGCAAGCTATATGGATGCCAGTCCAAGAAATAAATAAAGTTATAAATAGTATATACTAAAAAAACTTTTAGAAAGTAGTGATCATATGAATACTTATTTATTTGTAATGACAATGGTATGCTTCATGTGTATGATGGTAGCACTTGCAGCAGATGAGTTTGATCTTTCGTCTAATATACCATTCTTTGGAAATGTATCTGAAGTTGATGAGTTTTCAATTCCACTCTTTTAATGACTCTATAATTTTGAGCATATTTTTAACAGCCATAAGTGATAGGTTAAATAAATCATTTTTACGCAACTTAATGATTAATGAGTCGAATAGTTCTAAGGCTACATGACAATATTATTCAACAATATGGCGCGATGATATTAATATCATCGCCTATTTTGATTAGTAAAAACTAAGTAGATTAAAAAACATTGGTGTTATAAGGTGAAGATTCAGGGAAGAAAGGACAACATATCCCTAAATATACTGTTTTTACTACTTTCAGCTATAATAGATTTAAAGAAAAGTTAAATAGAGGGCGTGCTTAAATTTGATAAAGATTAATAATTATAAAAGATTGCTAATTGGAATTAGTTGTTTTATTTTTCTTACAGGTTGTGGATTTCAGAGCGAAAATACTAACCAATTGAAACCTATGTACTCAATTGCCGAAGAAAACAAAGATTCAAAATCTAATCCAATACAAACTATTATTAAAAAATTGGAAGGTGAAAATAAAGGGGAAGAGAATTTCCTGTTTTACAATGAAGCTGATGAATCGAAGATGGTTACATTAACTTTTTATGAAAATTATAATGAAGAGCCTATTATCAATGCTACTTTATATCAAGATGGCAATCTTGTTTCTAATAATGTTCGTATCATAGATACTTCCATTCATGATGGTGGACTGTTCACGATAGAATTAGAAGAGTATATACCAACATTTAACCAAATTAAACTAGAGACGAGTCAAGGAAACATACTTTTAATAAAAACAGGTCAATATAGTTTTGAAAAAGTGAATATAAAAAACACAATAACGGACAGTGAACGTTGGTACATAGAAAGTTATAATACAGGTGAAAAAGGCACGTATTTCACATTTAATGGTACTTATGTTCGTGCTAAAGAGGGTTCTAGCAAGTATGAAATCCTTTTACCTAAATCAAGTGAGAAGTTCGAGATAGTAGAAGACCATACTCAGAAAGAAAAAGAAAAAAAACTTGAATTAACCTTAAAATCTGATAGTCAAAGAAAATTTGATCATCAAGCTTCTTATGAAATAATGATAATTCAAAAAAACGAACAGAATCAGCAATATGTTATGAATACAATTTCTGTAGATATAGAGCCTAATTAATATTTCTTGGCCCAAGCATAAAATCTATTGTAGTACTAGTTATTCCCTTTCATCATGTGTTAATCTTCCACAATATGGCGCAAGAGTGTAGTTAAGGCTATCCTGACTACCTTAAGAATAATATTAATTAAAAATGGGTCAATCAGGTAGCTGGTTGACCTCTTAATATGAACTGGTGCTAAATTGAAAAATTATAAGCGCTTTTTTCCATTTTGGGCAAGATTTCTGAAGATCATAATATTTGTTTGTCTAGGGATAATTTAGTGTACTCATTTGACTTTAGGGTTACTAGATTTATTTAGTGAAAAATTTAATGTCCAATCTAAGAAAGGGTCATGATCATATTATCAGAGAGTACGCCCATGTTGTGGAAGTACAGAAAAAATCCTCCCTGATTATACGCTAAAGGAGGAAAAGGCAGGGAGGAGAGAGTGATTATAAAGTGTATTTTATTTAATGTAAGTTATTGAATTATGCTTGTACTAGTTCAAAAGATTAGGAAGTTTACTGGAAATTACTAAAAAGTATTTATGTATGTTAAGATTAATATAGATATATAACATACCTATATTAAAGGTGATTATTATCCTACCGTTGTTTTTTATCCTTTTCTTTCATATCTTCACTTTCTACTTCTAAACTTATTCCTTTTATAAATAAAGTGTAGCAATACTCAAAATTCTGTCTGCGAATTTCTTCTTGGCTGATAAATGCATCTTATGTTATATAAAGGAATTGTGGGGTTCAATGACAATAAATCTAAATGTCATATTGAGCTTTCCCACATGATAAATGTCTTTTTTTAATTAAATCCCCGTACATTCACTTGATATAAAACCTACTTACTAATAACGATCTAAATCTGTGTTTTTTATGACTTTGAGTAATAACGAAGTAGTAATTATAAATTACGATCAAGTATGAACAGGGAGATGTAAATAATGCGAAAGTATCGACTGTTTAGAGTTTACGTATGGTACAAAGATAAAGATGGCTGGATGGCTGAAGGAAAATGGGATGACAATAAAATGGGGTCATTACGTATGACAGGGACTATCAAATATTCTGGGAGTGGTACTAGTCTACCGAAAGCAATTGACGAAGTTCTAGCCGTTGCTAGACAAATGGGTATTGAGGAACGGAAAGACATGTGGTTAAGCTATCACGAAATATACGAAGGGAATTACCGATCTATATTTTTTCCTTCTGCAGGATATAAAAATGTCATCAGGAAAGAAGCTTATAAACGTGGGTGGACATCATATAACGATTGAACAAGAAAAAAGTATATGTGTTAGGAATGTTAAACGCAAATTGTTTTTAATGATGATCAATATGAAAATATTATTCAACAATATGGCGCAAGAGGTTAGTAAAGGCTATGTAGACTCTCTTTAGGATAGTGTTACCTATTAAGAAAACACAAGTGATAATATGATACCAATTAACAAAACTAGGTAATTTCAATTATTGAATGAACAATAATATTAATTTTTTCAACTGGATGGTGAAGCTAATGGATATGGATTTGTTCCCTGACAATCATGATTTAATTGACATCTTCGAATGTGAACCAGTTTTACTAGATGAAAATGATGATATTCCTTGGTTTTACAATAAACTTCGATTTGTTTTAAAGAGGCATGATAATATACTTGAATTTGAGATTAGCCCTTCTATAAGTCAAATAAATCTAAGGTGGAAAAACAATAACCAATTACTTATCTCATTAACTTTAGAAGATGTAAAAGGTTTGTTAATTGAGAAAAAAGGTGGATATGAGTTATTTCGTGTAATTTTTGAAGAAAGAGTAGTTAACGATCTAATCATTACTACTAAACCTCATATTACATTGGAATGGGGGACTAATAGAAATATTTGAATGGATAGGTCAAATAATTTACTTTTATAGAGCTTAAAAATTCAGTAGAGAAAGCTGGCGGAAACTCTTCGCCACCTGTATAGTAACCAAATAGTTATTGAGTCTATTAGTTTTTACTAGTGTTAAACATAAAATCGTTACTCCACAATAATGGCGCATATCTGAAATATAGATATGTGCCATTATTCATTTTAAGGCCATATTGTTGAAGATCAACCTTCATTAAAACAAGTGAATTAAAGAGTCTTAATCTCTAAGTTATTATTTACTTACAATAATCCCTTTCATATGGTAAATTAATGAATATAAGTTTGATATTGTAAAAGTATTTATAATTTATATTATATGGGAAAAGCGAGGGTAAATTATTTTGAAGAAAACGTTAGTAGTTATTTTATCATTAATGTTGTTACTTCCATCTACATCTGTATTTGCAGCTGGAGACCAGCCAAGTGCTTGGTCGAAAGATACGATTCAACGAGGCATTGATCTAGGAATTGTTCCAGAAAGATTGCAATCTAATTACGCTGACCCAATTACTCGAGAGGAGTTTGCGGAGCTACTAGTTAACGTGGCTTTTAAAAAGTTAGAAATGGTCGAAAGGTCATATGAATGGACAAAGGAAATGGTACTTGAAAAAGTTACGATTGATCAACCTTTTGAAGATACAGATTTAGACCATGTCAAGCTTGCCTATATTATAGGGAGTGTGAATGGTACATCTGATACGACCTTTTCACCAGATACTTATATCACACGTGAGCAAGCTGCACAAATGTTGATGAATACAATACATAAATCAAGTATTTTATTATACGCTACAAAAGAAGAAATGGGTTACTCGGATTATAATCAAATAGGTGAGTGGGCGAAGCCAGCTGTTAGTGCTGCCTACACTTTGGGGCTTATGCAAGGGTATAACGGTCAATTTATGCCACGAAAGCATATTACGAGAGAGCAAGCGATTGTAACGATAATAAGAGTGCTCGATTATGCTAAGTATATAACGTTGCAGCTAAGGGGAGATATCACCGCTTATGCTTGGTTTGATGATTTGACATATAATGTCGGAAAAGACTATGTGTATGTATCATATGAGGATAAGGGAGAGTTAAGCCATTCGAATAAAGAATTAAGGAACATTTGGTTTCGAACACCACTTACTTCAAGTGCAAGCTATGATCATGAGCAAGCGATTTTCTTATATGCATTCCATAGTAATCTACTAAACACGTACTATACATGGATTTCACAAGCTGCACTAAAAGGAGAAGGAGCAAAAGTAGATTATGGCTATATGATAGTCGAAACATTCACAGAAGATTATATACTGAAATTTACATTGAAAGACAATCCAGGATATTTTAATGCATTAGCAGGACATGTATATGGATACCCAAAAGTAGAAATAGATCCAAAACCAATAAACTAATCTTTATATGGTATATGTCACCCCTTTATAATGTACTGATCTTCCACAATATGGCGCTAATCTGTAACAAGGATTAGTGCTTTTCTTCATCTTATGGCCATATTGTTGAGGAATAGCTACCGATTTTACAGAAGCTATATTAGTTTAAGTTTAGTGGTAATGAACCACACATAAATAACAGCGATTTTTTTAAAATTGCTTATCTATAAACAAAAAGAAGACGAGTTTCCATTAAGGAAATCTCGTCTTTTATTTGAATTCTAGAAATTAACAACCAATCGCCAATATTTTTGAAAAGTTAATTGTAAAAACTCCATACAATTCTTCTCTGGGTATTGATTAAGATATTTTATGACTCCGTCGGTATTCGCAATGAAGCTGTACAAGAAGTAATCACGATCTGGAACATTGATTATCTCAAGTCGAATGGCTTCATCAATTTTATCAATTATAAATTTTGTTTTCTCAAGTATATGATCTTGGGTACAGTTTCTGATGGTAGGTGTATTAGAGAACATCTCAAGAAAAAGCTTCTTTTTTGGATTGAGAATTGACCATTGAATTGATGTATACCAGTGTTTCCAGAGAAATTCTCTGAATTGCTCAGTCCCTTTAGTGTTTTCTATTATGCTCTGAGTTAACTCATCCTTAATAGTATAATATAGTTCCTGTACAATCTCTTCTTTGTTAGAAAAATGATGATATAGTGCACCGTTTGATATATTTGCAGCTTCAAGGATTAATTTTGTTGAAGTTGCCTGGAAACCTTTATTAATAAAAAGATCTAAGGAAACCTTTAGAATCAGATCTTTGGTTTTCATATCTGTCCCTCCTTTATCCTACAGAGTTCCTCATGATATTAATTATATTATAATAGCACATTACATAATAATATTATCGTAAGTAAGAAAATGTCAATATAAAAACAGAGAATCACTCTAATTTCTTTTTAAAAATTATTGACACTAGAGAAAAGAACTGATATATTTTTCATTAACAGAGAGATACTCTTTTATTAATTTATAAAACAGGTATAAATACAAAATGAAGTAATAAACACAGAGTATGTATCTGTTTGTAACATAAATATGACCAGATAATCATTCTGGTTGTGAACTGATGTTATCAATCAACAAAAAAAGGAGAATGAAAATGAAATCAGGAATAAATAAAGTAACTTTTATAAGCCAAGGTGTGAATTTATCAGGATTACTATTTACACCAGAAAACTTTGATGAGAGCAAGATGTATCCAACTATTGTATTTTCAGGTCCTTTTAATCAAATTAAAGAGCAAATGGGCAGCGAGTATGGTAAGGCTTTTGCTGAAACAGGTTACGTATTTCTTGCATTTGACCATGTGGGTTATGGTGATAGTGAAGGTGAAATCAGAAATTTCGAAAATGGGGAGTGGAAAAAAGAAGGTATCCGTGATGCCATTAGTTATTTAAGAACGCTCGCGTTTGTAGATAAAGATAGATTATTTGGTATCGGTGGTTGTGCAAGTGGTGGTTATATGCCATTGGTTGCAGTAACTGATAAGAGACTAAAAGCCATTGCAACAGTTAGTGGTATGAACAACAATACTTTATCGTATTTTGAGTCTATGTCAAAAGAACAAATGATTCAAATGCTAACTATTGCTAATGAAGCTCGTCAACGTATGTATGAAACTGGTCAAATAGAATATATTGATGCATTAGGATATGAAGGTATTGATCCAATAACTTTACCAGAAGGAGCAAGTAGAGAAGGTTATGACTATTATATGACAGAGCGAGCTGGCACAGCAAAATATCCAAATTACTCTCATAGATCACTAGCCAATATATTAGAATATGCACCATTACTAGATGCTACTTTATTTGCTAAATATATCTATATGCCATTTATTGGTGTGGTTGGTGAACATGCTGATACAGCGATTATGACAAAGAATTTTTATGAAGCAGCTTTAGAACCAAAAGCTTATGTAGAAGTAGAAGGTGCAACTCATGTAAGTTTATATGATAATCAAGAGCACATCAAAGTTGCAGTAGAAAAAATAGATGAGTTCTTTAAAGAACAAGTAAAATAAATTATTTGGGACATAGCATGCTACTATGTTCCTATTTTCTGAACATATTTTATCTGGAGCTGAAATACCGGAAGAAAGTTATCCAGCTGATTAAAGCTCATGCATTATTTTAGATGTAGAAACAGGAAAAAATATCACTTACTACTAAAATATGTTTCATGCAAACTTGCTCGATATGCAAACTTTATGGCTTGTCCAACAAATAAACAATTAAAAATAGAACTGTAGACATCACTCTCCATGTAAACAGTCAAAGCCATAAGAAAATATAAATAGTTCACGATTCTATTCGTTAAACTATAATCTAATATAATGTTATTTCAAAAAACAGGGAAGGAGAGTATGTATACGCTTTTGGTCTTGCGTATATTATACAAGAAAAAGATGAATAATTACGAAAATATTCCAAATTTGGATGGCAAGGTTGCCATTGTCTCTGGAGCAAACAGTGGGACCGGTTATGGCATTACTTACCATTTGGCAAAACACAACTGTAAAGTAATAATGGCTTCCCGAAATGAGAGCAAGTTACAGGATGCTAGAAATCAACTTCTAAAAGAACTCCCTAATGCTGAACTTGAAATTGAGATTGTGGATTTAACTAACTTAGACAGCATCAAGCAGTTCTGTGATCGAATAAAAAGCAACTACAAAAAAATCCACTTCTTAGTCAACAATGCTGGTGGCGGTAATTCCAAGTATTCAAAAACTGCCGATGGTCTTGAATCCACTTTTACGATCAATTACTTAGGCCATTTTGCTGTAACAACGCAACTCCTACCTGTTCTTAAGGATGGAAGCAGAATTGTAACTTTTAGCAGCATCGGCTATAAGAGGTTTTTAAAGAACCATCTTGATGTCGATAATTTGATGTGTGAGAATTCTGCTGACTTCAACCAGATGCAGGAATACTGCAAGGGAAAACTCTGTTCAATCCTTTTTGCAGTGAAACTTCAAAAAGAGTTCGAAAGAATCGGCTTAAAGTCGATGTCCTTATCCTGCCATCCGGGATGGGCCAGAACAAATCTGGCCGCACAAGCAAATACTTTCTTTATGCGTATATTTAATAAATTGTTTAATAGGGTATCAGCTCTGTTAAGAATGAGCCATAGTTTATACAAAGGGGCATTACCTGCTATCGAAGCGCTTATTGCTGATAGCGCTCAGCCTTATAAGGTTTACTCTCCAAGCGCAAAGAACGAAATGACCGGCATTCCCATACCAAGAGAAATTGACCACACACATTATAAAAATGAGGATATTGATAGACTGTGGTTCAAATCTCAGGAACTGGTGGGGATAAAGGTTAGTGACTATTTATAATAGCAACCGTATATTTATCGTATGAAAACATTGGTCAAAGCCAAGCAGTAAATTCAAAAGAGAACAACTTTAGTTTTGAAAAAATCAAAGATAAAATCAAGAGTAAACTAGGTAACCCAGGGGAGAAAAGACAACATAGTACTGAGAACAATATGTAACCTCCCTGTTCCGTTCATGAAAGGAGGGTGACCAGGGAGGTTGGCGGAAGGATCTTATAAAATATGGTATGCCGATAATGAATAATGAGTATGTATTGATGTGCTAGGTAATTTACATCAATTTTACTCTTTTTTGAATTTTAATTGCATCTGGAAAAATAACTTATTCAGCAATATGGCGCGAATAAGGGGGAAGCGTAATTTAACTACAAAATAATAATTATTTTTCTCTCGTCTCGGTAGGTGGTGTACTCTTTTGTGCCTCTTTAATATAGAAGCATTATTTGTCTTTGATATTGCTATCAAACCAAACTGATACTTTTGATAAAATGGAATTATGTTAACTAAGGCTGTATAGACTATACACGAATATCGAAGGTGGCGTGTTTTACTAGAGGGATTAAAAAAGAAGAGAGGTCTACATGATATGATGACCATGTAGATCCATTGGCAAGTATTAAAAGGAGCTTAGTTGGGCATGAAGGCAACAGCATTTGGGCCGGCACCAACAGGAATGGTGGCTATGATTGAGTGCGTCTTCGTGTCAATGGCTGATACAGTATTGCTAGGACTAGGGATTGTGACATAAGCAAGCTTTCCATCTGGTGTGATCGCAATAGCATTTGGATTGGCACCAACAGGTATATTAGCAATGATCGAATGCGTCTTCGTGTCAATGACAGACACGCTATTGTTGAGATTATTTGTGGCATAGGCGATTTTTCCATCTGACGTGATTGCAATAGCAGCACCTGAAGAGGTGCCAGCAGGTACGGTAGCAATGACCGAGTGCGTCTTCGTGTCTATCACAAATATACTATTACTAGGACTAACGGTTGAGACATAAGCAATTTTCCCACCTGGCGTGATCGCGATAGCATTTGGATTGGCACCAACTGGCACAGTAGCAATGACCGAATGCGTCTTCGTGTCTATGGCTGTTACGCTATTGGCGGTGTTATTTGTGACATAGGCGGTTTTTCCATCTGGCGTAAATACGACAGCAACTTCTTGACCAATAGGCATACTCAAAGTAGCAATTACAGAATGAGTTTTCGTATCAATAGCAGATACGCTATTAGTATTCAAGGAATAAGCGAGTTTCCCGTCTGGTGTAAAGGCGACAACCCTTGGCTGTTGCATAACAGGCACAGTAGCAATTGTTATGATCCCCTTATAGTAGACACATACATTAAAGCGCAGTATGCTTGTCTACCATAAGGGGGATTTTTTTGTGGAGAAAGATAGAAAAACTTATGATATTAACTTTAAGAAAAAAGTTGTAGAACAGTACCAAATCAAAAAGAGCTATTCTGCAGTTGCTAGGGAATTTAACATACATCGTAAAAATGTACAACGCTGGGTCAATCATTACAATAATGAAGGAACAAAAGGACTACGGGAAAGGCGAGGAAGAAAAAAAGAGTTTAGTAAAGTCACTCATATTCGCAACGAACATCCAGAACAGAAAATAAAACGATTAGAAGCAGAGAATGAATTTCTAAAAAAGCTCTTATCGATGAAAAAGGGGGAATGAACACACCACCGAATAATAAATATCAGATCATTTATGATTTAGCTCAAATGAATTATTCAATTCAGCTTTTATGCTTTGTGGCGGAAGTATCTAGAAGTGGTTATTACAAGTGGTTAGAACGTGAGACATTTCCTTCGGAAAAGCAAAGAGAGGATAAAGAAATTAAGAAAAAAATAATGGAGTGTCACCGTAAGTATAAAGGTATATATGGTTACAGAAGGATTCAAGTTTGGTTAAAAGTTACATATGAAATTCATATAAACCATAAACGAGTCCAACGATTAATGAAGGATCTGGGTATTAAATCTGTCATTAGGAAGAAACGACCTTATTATGGAAGGAAAGAAGCTTATCTGATTTTAAACAATTATCTAAATAGAGAATTTCATGCTTCTAAACCAAATGAAAAGTGGGTAACTGACATTACCTACTTAATTTTCAATGGCCAGAAATTATATTTGTCTGCCATTATGGATCTCTACAACAACGAAGTTGTGTCATACCAGATAAGTAAAAAGAATGATTATAAACTGGTTATGGATACTCTTCATAAAGCAGTAAAAAAACGGAATGTACAAGGTACTCTTCTTCATAGTGATCAAGGGTACCAATATACATCCCATAATTATAACCAACTACTTAAGAAATACAATATGAAAGTAAGTATGTCTAGAAAAGGTAACTGCTGGGATAATGCAAGTATGGAGAGTTTTTTTAGTCACTTAAAAACTGAATGTTTTAATCTCTTTACTTATAAAAAACCTAAAGAAGTGAAAGAGGCAATAAAACACTATATTTATTTTTATAATCATGAAAGATTTCAAAAGAAACTCAATAACCTGAGTCCAGTTGAATATAAAACACTGATTGCATAAGTGCGCTTATTTTAAATTGTCTACTTGACAGGGAGCAGATCAAATCACATTGTGCGTCTTTGTGTCAATGACAACCACACCATCAAAATCGCTAATTAAAACAAAGGCAAACTTCCCATCTGGTGTAAACTTGATAAAACCAAAAAATGCTCCCCCAGGAGGAGCTACAGGAATTGTAGCAATAACAGCGTGTGTTTTTGTGTCGATGACAGACACGTTTCTACTAAAATCATTTACTACATAAGCAAGTTCCCCATCCGGAGTGAAAGCAAGATCTAAGGTGGTATTCCCTACGAGCACAGTAGCAATGACCGAATGAGTTTTCGTATCAATGACGGATACGGTGTTGGAAGTTCGGTTTAAAACATAAGCAAGCGTCATTAAAACACCCTCTTTTGAGTCAGAGTTTTTTGTGAATTTCTTATTTTTATCTTATGCAAGATAGTGACTTGATAAGAATAAAAAAAATTTCAATAATTGTTATTTTATAAACTAGTTATTAGATTACCAAAAACCATATTTTTTGTAATAGCTTTTTATCATGTTAATAGTCTCTGATTTTATTAAGTTTTGCTATTACCAAAAGTAATTACAAAAAGCATTACCAAATACCTTTACAATTAAACATGAGGTAAAATACAATAAACACAAATAATGGAGAGTGACGTATGATTATTGGATACGCTCGTGTATCTACTGTCGAACAAAATTTAGACCGACAGATTAGTATGCTTTCGGAATATGGCTGTGAAAAAATTGTGAAAGAAAAGTTTACCGGTACTAAAAGATCGTAGGGGATTAAATTAATTGTTTGAGGTGATTAGAAAAGAAGATACGGTTATTGTTGAAAGTATCTCTCGTCTTGGACGTAAAACATTAGATATTCTAACTATTATTCAACATTTTGAAGAGATGGGAGTTCAGTTTGTATTCTTAAAAGAAAATATGGATACAAGAACTTCTACAGGTAAAGCTATGTTCCAAATGATGTGTTTGATTGCAGAATTAGAAAGGAACTTGATTGCTGAAAGAGTAAAAGAAGGCCTTGAGGCAAGTAAAAAGCGTGGAAAACAATTAAGAAGACCGAAGTTAGATAAAGATAAGCTTGATATTGCACTACGAATGTACGATAGTAATGAATATTCCATAAAAGAAATTGTGGATGGGACAGGCATTTCACAAGGGTCGCTCTATCGTGCAATCAATAAAAGAAAGCTTAAAGAAATGAAAGAAATAAAGGGTGGAACTTAATTTTTCACTTTTATTGGTAAGTATCTGACTGATTAGATGAGAAACCACCTAAATAAAACCAAATGTTAGAGGCTCGCTAAAATAGGAGCCTTTTATTTATTATTGGAAAAATTTATAGATGTGGCGGTGGAAAGTCGTTTTGGTTGCCGTACCCCTGTTAAGGATAGTTACCTATTAAGTAAACACAAGTGATATTATGTATCGTATCTTCATAAACCAGATAACTAATTTTAATAAAGCGAAATGTCGATTTTCTTAAATATAATTGTTGCAACGATGAGAGATACTGGTCCTTCACATATATTTTGTTCGCCCATAAGCTGAAAGTATGAGGTGATGAATATGTTATTACGGAATCAAATCGACTCAGTTGCGTATCATCAAAAATATTTTCGTCCATCAAGTTTACCAACTTTAAATTTAAGATTTCAAACTTCGGAGTTCTTCAAGCCCTTTTATAAAAAAACTCATGATCAAATTCAGGTACCCCCAGAATTGATTAAAACTCCTGAAGAAACCCTTCTTAATTATTTTAGTATTTTGCGTGAAGCCGAAAATATGGGCGGGCGAAGCTGTGGAACTATTGGTAATGCACGAGTTCCATTTCCACTTGCTTACAATTTTTTATCGAATAACTATAAAAAAAAGTGAGTTATAAAAACTATCTTGATTTGTTTGCTGGTATTGGGCATACGAGTTTGATCAAGCTTTGTAGGGTCCCCGATCTAAAACGGGGTATAAGATTTTTTTATGAAATTGAAACAATTGAAGGATTTAAAGGCAAGAGAGCCGAATATTTTGGTTATTCTTACGGATTTATTCAACTTGTTCATGAAGAAGAAGGTTACCGAATTTCACATTTGAAGCAGTATCCTGAGGATTTTCTATGCGCCCCGTACCACTTATGGCAACATGACGCGGAATCAGTTGTTAATGTGAAATATGGGCAATGGTGCAAGTTTATTCAGAAAAGATTCCCAACCATAAAAAATGGATATATTAAACATATCTATTTTCACGGCAACGATGGTGCTGATTATTATTTTATATTTTTTATATTAACAAATGGTACTGACATAGAAATTGCACAATTTCGCAAAGTAGGCCTTAAAGAGTGGAATCTGGTGGAAATGAAGCCTGAAGAAGAATGTTTACCAGAAAACAGGGTGCCGTAAAGTATATACTTTTCTTATTTCTGTCCCTGAGTTCTTTTCTTGCACTTAAACGCTGTTACATGGTCTAAGTACCAAGACTCTTGTTATGGGAGCTAAAGTAGTTATATGAAACATAATAGAAATTGTGTTGAACAATTATTTTTCTCATTGAATGCACGAACAAATCAAGAAAACATAATATGTAATGCACCTGCATGATGACATGAAAACAGCCCCACTCTTTGAATAGAGTAGGGCATTTCTAATGTTTACATACCTTTTGAAAAGTAGTTACATTGATGCACCTGCAAGTAAAATTGAGTGTTCCTTGTAGGGGTTGACCTGAGACAAATAAACGATACCTATGGCATCCTATTCCTGGTTCATCACATACAGTATTGTTAGGAGTAAGTGTAAACTGCCCGTCACGACTTTCAGGAAAATTGTAAGTACACAATATTTTTTTAGTATTCTCTGTAATACGAGCAATTTCATAAAATAAATTCAAGGGACTTGGCGTATCAGCTTGTATGACAACCATTGAATCAATCTTTGCAACCCAATCCTTTTCAGTCACCAATAGTTTATCGGTCGTTAACGTTATAAAAGGTATTATTTCTGCTCCAATATTAACACTTGTGAAAGTGATAGGTGTATTTTCACATTTACAAAATAACTCATTTTTTCCTTTTCCCTTACACCTACAATCAGACATTCAATTTCATTCCTTTCAATTTTAAGATGTAAAAACAGATACTTTTATTCAGTGAATGTCTGACTACTTAAAAATGCAACTGTCAATTGTCTAAATGATCAAAGAAACACAATGATTATTTAGTCCATTAGTTAAGAAATAAGCTCATCTTACTATTGGAGAACAAGAAAATGTTATTCAACAATATGGCGCTTTTCAGAAATAGTTCCGAAAAGCGTCTTTCTTTATGTATGGCTCTTCTCGTAAAGATTGTTTCTTTAGAAAACACAAAGAATAATTTACTTGGTATTATGAATGTAAGGATTTATTTTAATGAGACTGAGTATAGCTTAGACATAGATACCATCAACCGAGGAAATATTAACCTAGATGATTTGGAGTGAGAAATGTTTGAAAATAATTAAGCTATTTTTGATAGTTATCATCGGATGGGTAGGTTATCTAACTTATCTCAACCTCTTTGTACTTGAATATCAAGCAGGGTATCAATCGACGCGGAATGTTGAAGTAACAATAACTGAAAAAGGATACGATAACAGTAATAATGAATATTGGTTAAAAGGAGTAGAGGAACATAAAAATGGTTTTGATTATAAATCTCGTTATTTTATAATTGATTCCCCAGAAGAGTGGAAGAGAATTTATCCTGATAAAGTGTATATCGTTTCATATTACATTGTAGATAAGGTGAAAAGAAACAATGTACACATACCTGTTATTTTAGATTTTGTTGAAAAACTTGATTAATTTTGCACAATTCATGAGAAATAAAGACAAAGTACATCAAAAAAAGAAATATGTTATTCAACAATCTTGCGCAAATCTGAAATACAGATAAGCGTCCCTTATTATTTTTATACAATTAATGAATCGGTTAGTTCTAGTTCTTCAAAAATGAAAATTTGGAACTTTTTCATTTTTTACATAATCAGCAATTTACTTTTCAGTGTAACGTAGCTTAGCTCCCCAAGAGCTTTTAACATAGATATTCGCACATTTAAGTCAAGTTATATATGTTAGTCCAGCCTTCTATAGCAAATAACCATACATATAAAGTAAAAACAATTATAGAAGGTGAAAATAATAATGAAGGAAAAAGATTGTAAATGTAGAATTGTTCCAGCACTACCACAAGGACCACAGGGACCTCCAGGGAAACCTGGACCACAAGGGCCAATGGGATTTCAGGGGCCAACGGGACCATCAGGACCAACTGGTTCTGTGCTAGGAGCGTGTCAAATTCTTGGACCACCTAGTCAATTACCAGAAGAGCAAATGAATGTTATGTTTGGGATTACAGGACCATGTATAGGAGGTTTAACTTTTGCTAATAACAATAATGCAATACAGCTTTCTGAAGTTGGTTTGTATGAAATAACATTTGGTGTATCTACTGTCCAGTTAAATAATGGAGAAGAACTTTCTTTTCAAGTAGAATCAGATAATACCGGGAATATTCCTGGTCTTGCCTTCATTTTTTCAAGTAATGTAAATACTGGTGGAGATACAGCTTCGACTCCATCAAAATCTGTACTTTATGAGAGTTCTGCGATGAATGAACTGATTGATGTCACTACGCCTACTGTAGTTGGAAGCCCTGAAATTAGTTCACCAGTTCTACATGTAATTAGACTAAGTTGATGAAATATGCAGAAAAAAACTTATGTACAAGAAATTCACAATGATGTAAATAAACTCCTTTGAATTTATCAAAAAGTTAAATAGTCACTGTATAGCAATAATGACTTTGATATTATACACAAGTTGAGTTGTGTTTACTAATTATCAATCGTTAATGTTATTCAACAAAATGGCGCACTTATTTAACAGTGCGTCTTTTTCTTGTATTGGGCCAGATAATGGAATAAGACTTTCAAATAAAACCATAATGTTAATATTCGTATGGAGATTGTGAAGAAATTTACTTAAATTAACGGCGCAGGATAGTTGAATAAAAAATGTCAGGCTGCAAGGATAAATAAATTAATGTTCTTCCAAATAACGGATACGTTGATCAAGAAAAGATCAACGCACATTTTAAGTCTTCTAATTCAAGTATTTTAAATCAGTTACAGCTTCATAGGGTTTAATGGGCCTTTCTTCTAATATTTTTTGAACGAAATCAGGATTAGCAAGTAAAGGGCGTCCAAATGCAGCTAAATCAATTGTACCTTCTCTAATAGCATTAGAAGCAATTTCTGGATTTAAATTTCCTACACCTATAATGATTCCATCCCAATATTTTCTCACCAGCTGATGAAAGGTCATATCATTAGCAACTTTCTCAGTAAAATCATTTGTTGATGGGTGGAGAATTTTGATTCCAACTTCATTAAATAATTGTATAAAAGCCTTTACACTCTCTTCAGGATTGGTCCATCTATAACTTGGGATATCATCTTTAATTTCAGAAAATCTAATGATTGTTTTATCTTTACCCACTTCGTTAATAACTGCATTTAATACTTCCTTCATAAATAACAATCGATTGAATATATCACCCCCATACTTATCAGTCCGTTTATTGGTAACTTCAGAATTGAATTGGTCTATTAAGTAACCATGCGCTCCGTGTATTTCAACTCCATCAAATCCTGCTTTAACTGCATTTCTTGCAGCCGAAGCATAATCTTGAATCACTTTTTTTATATCATTCAAAGACATTTCTTCAGGAGTTTCGTAAGGCTTACGTAATCGATGGACAAGACCATCTGCTTTTACAACTGAGGGTGCTTGAGGAGCGAATCCCCCAGTCAGGTCGTGGTGTGTTAATCTTCCCACATGCCAGAGCTGCGCAACAATTTTTCCTCCTTCCTCATGAACAGCACCAGTTACCTTTCTCCAAGCATTTACTTGGTCTTCTGTATACAACCCTGGCACACCCAATGTTCCTTTGCCCCTAAGAGTTGGATTAATACCCTCTGTTATTATAAGACCTACACCATCTTTGGCGCGTCTTCGGTAGTAAGCAACGATATCCTCACCAACAATGCCAGAAGTATTGTTAGCAAAACTACGTGTCATTGGAGCCATAACAATTTTTGTTCTAAGGTTCCAATTAATGATTTTAATTTGATTTAATAGATCATTTTTTTCCATGTTCATAACTCCTTTATAATGGTATTAACTTCTTGTATAATTTTATATAATGAAAGTAAGTAAATATATAGAAAACTAAAGTTAATATTGGTCCGGTGCTTTTAAATTCATTTATTTTTATAAATTTCACTTATAAAATAAAGGTGGTCTTATATATGGATAACTTAGATAAACAAATTCTTCTAGTTCTACAGGAGAAAGGTCGAATTTCGATGACGGAACTGGGAAAAGAGGTAGCATTATCTCAACCAGCAGTTACTGAAAGGGTTCGAAGAATGGAAGAAAAGGGGATCATTGATCATTATAGGGCTATAGTTAGACCTGGAAAAATAAACAAGCCTATAACAGCCTTTGTTTTATTCCAGACCAAAGGGTGTGAAAGTTTTGTGCAATTTTGTAATGAATCAAACGACGTAATCGAATTACATAGGATAAGTGGGCAATATAATTTTTTGGTAAAAGTTGTTACAGAAACTCTTCAAGCGCTAGAAGTTGCAATTAATGAGATGGGCACATTCGGAGATTCAACTACATTAATAGTGCTTTCATCACCTATAGAAAATGATAAATTGATTCCCTTAATAAAAAACTAAATCATATTAAACATCGATTAAGGGATAATTTATTGAAATGCTTATTGAAGCAGCAAAGTGTGATCGCTCTTTTAATTGAGGAAGAGGGTTTGTTGATAATGTGGAGGCGGCTATGAGAGATAGAAGTTCACTAATAATAATTGAAAATAAACAGGTTGTCTTAGAAGAATTAGGAGTAGAAGTCAAAGTTAACGAGTGCATTTCAGAAGTTGAATTTAACGGAACACAATACTTTTTGCTTTCTCAAATCATTGCTGGAACATTTGGAACTGGGAAAGGTGAAGAATACACTGATGAAAATAGAGATAGAGGAACTTACTTGCCAATGTGGATAGATATAGAAAGTTTATCATCTATTGAGGTTAGACCGAAAGAAGTTGCTTTAAAGGTGAAATCCTTACTCAATTAAATGGGGCGTTAATCCAATAAAGGGATAGCGTCCTTTTTATTGAATTCTTTTATTCAACTAAGAATGTGAGTGAGGTAATTAAATTTGAAAATAAGAAAGGCAATATCTAATGATGAAGCCGGAATAGCTCAAGTTCACGTAGATAGTTGGATTTCTACATATTCAGGAATAATTCCTACAGAATACTTAGATAAACTAACTTATGAAAATAGGCAAAAATTATGGGAAAAGAACATACTCGAACTTGATGTTTTTGTTGCTGAGAACAATGAGGGTAGAATAATTGGATTTTCAACAGGCAGAACGGAAAGAACCGGAAGGCATAAAGGATTTGATGGTGAACTATCTTCTATTTACTTATTAAAGGAGTACCAAGGTAAAGGTATAGGTAAAAGACTTTTGAATTCTGTAGTAAATACACTGAGAAGCAAGGGAATTAATTCTATGCTTGTACTTGTGTTAGAAGATAATCCTTCTAGATATTTTTATGAGGCAATGGGTGCTCAGATACTAGATAAGATCGAGTTGGAGATAGGTGGAAAAAAGCTTAATGAAATCGTTTATGGTTGGGACGGAATTAGCAAATTAGCTTGAAAGTTACACTGACCCCCTCTAAGGATACTTATTCAACAATCGGGCACCTTTCTTTAGTAATAAGGCGTCCTTTTGGATTGGGCCATATTCTGGAGTGAAAAAGAAAATTAGACGGTATATCTTGAATTTAAAGTCATGCCATTAAAGGGGTTAGTTGAAAAACAGGATTTGTATTACGGTTTATCGAAAGTCATATTCGGGAGGAATATTTAGATGTTAAACCATGAAAACGAAGAAATGCTAACAGGAGGGAATGTCTCTAACGTTTATCGTTCGGGAGATACTGTACGACGAGAATTAAAGCCAGATAGTCCCAAAATTCATAAGCTATTAAAGCATTTGGAGAACAAAGGTTTCAGTTATGCACCAAAATTTTTAGGTATTGATGAAAAAGGTAGAGAGATATTATCATATATTGAAGGAAAAGCTGGTAATTATCCTTTAAAAGAATACATGTGGTCTAATGATGTTTTAAAAGAAATAGCGAAGATGCTCCGTCTTTATCATGATTCTGCGAGTGATTTTTCAATTGAAGAAAGTTGGCAATCAATAGATAACACCCCCCAACCATTTGAGGTACTATGCCATAATGATTTTGCAATATACAACCTTATTTTTAATCATAAAAGACCAGTAGGTATAATTGATTTTGATGTTGCTGGTCCTGGTCCAAGACTTTGGGACATAGCCTATACTCTTTATACTTGCGTCCCCTTAAGTAGAGTTTATCATTCTGAAACAGGTGAGGCAGTTTATTATAATTCATTACAGCATGCCGACATTATAAAACAAAGAGTTAAATTGTTTTTTGAATCCTACGGTGAGGGAATAGAAGAAGATTATTTGAAGATGGTATTGCTACGATTAGAAGGGTTATGTAAAACAATTACAAGAAAAGCCAGTGAAGGTGACATTGCTTTTCAAAAGATGATAGATGAAGGGCATCTTGAACATTATCAAAACGATATTAAATTCATTCGTGAACAAGGAAAAGAGTGGACTTAAGGGTAGGTTATTGTTGAACGGGGCCTTTTCAGGAATAAAAGTGTAGCTAAAATACAATAAAACGATCTTCAGCAATATGGCGCAAGAAGGTAGTAAAGTATATCTGGACTACCTTATGGATAGTTACCTTACCTATTAAGCAAAGAATAGTGATAGTAAGGTTATTAGGTTGTTAATGTAACTCAGGAGGCACTAATGTTATTGAAAGAGACTATTATACAATTAATTATGATAATTTCGTTTGGGGTTGGAGCAATTTCTATTGTATTATTTCCTATATTGAGGAAGGGGAGAAATGGGAGAGAGAATAATAGGTGAGTACCTTATTTGGTGTATGTTATTTGGAGAAATGCTTGTATTCATGTAGGGTTAGATAAATCTATTTTTGACCACCAAAGTGATAATATCATTGAATTTTGTGTGAAATAATTATAGCTTTCTACCCTTTCCATGAATATAAATATAATGTACAAACTTTCATGAAAATATGAGCCTTATTAAGGATTTCGGTAAATAATGAAAGAAAGTGGTTGTAACTGTTAATGATTAAAATGATAGTTTTTTGAAAATTCAGTTTTATATAGAAGGAGGTGTGAAATTTTGACAAAACAGCTTTCAGAAAAATGTTGTAATCCAACTATTACCTTAATAGTTCCGTGTGAAATAAAGTGTCAGGCTGTTATTTCTGGAAAGGTCACATCTAATGGAGTGTGTCCAGTAGAAGGAGCGAAAGTATGTTTATCGAGTTCGTTACCTGGTATCGTCAATTTTGACCCAAACCCAACAATTACTGATGAAAATGGTGAATATATATGGTAACTGTAACCCCTCCTCTTTTAGGTACAGTTGTTACAATCATAGCTTCAGCAGAGGTGAACAATGTTCCAATATCTATTACAGAATTTACAGTTGTAAGCTGTCAACAGACATTTGAAACAGTATATGTAACTAATGAATTCTCAAATAATATAACAGTAATTGACGGACAAGAAAACATGCCGATCACAACTTTACCAGTTCAAAACACGCCATTCAGGGTAGCGATTACACAAGATAGAAGTTTTGCTTATGTAGCAAATTTGAATAGTGGATCTGTTTCTGTAATACGTATATCAGACAATACCCTTGTTGGGGATCCTATTAGTACAGGAGGGGGTTCCCAAAACTTAGTTATAACACCTGATAGTGCGTTTGTTTATGTATATAATATTGATGCATCGACAGTATCTGTTATAGAAGTAAGTGAGAATAGGGTTGTACAGTGTATTAGTGTAGGTAAAGGATCGAGAGCAAACACATATAACAATATTGCTATTACACCTGATGGTCAGTTTGTTTATATCGCTAATACACAGGATAGTACCATTTCTGTCATTCAAACTTCTAATAATGTTGTTATTAAAACAATTTCTGTGCCAAACTCTCCTTTATCTATTACAAGTACACCCAATAGCCAATTTGTCTACGTTGTTAGTCCATTTGGGACGATAACTGTTATAGAAACTTCCAATCAAACAATATTTGATACTATAAATACTCCTGTTCCTAACCCTCAGAATTTAGCAATTACTCCTAGTGGTGAATTCCTTTATGTCATTGGTGGTTCACAATTTGTAGAAGCTTTTCGAATAGCGGATAACATGCGTATTGCATCTATAGAATTGTCAAGAGCTAACTTTAGTCTTGATATTGTGATATCTCCATCATCTGATTTTGTTTACGTTATCGCTAATCAAGTTTTTTCTCCATTCGGCAGTATAAATGTTATTGATATTACTAGTAATACTGTAATAAAACAAGTACAACTTGGAAATGCACCACAACAATTGGCTATTAATACTGATGGAAGTCGAGTATATGTGTCCAATGCAAACCCCGATAGTGTTGAGGTGTTCCAAACCTCAAATAATGAGTTGATAGCGAAAATACCTGGTGGAGGAAATGGAGCCCAAGGAATTGCTGTAACGTCTTAATCGCTTTATAACAAATAATAGCTATTCAACAATATGGTTCATATGAAATATAGATATGTGCCATTATTCATTTTAGGGCCATATTGTGGAATAAGACTTCTAATCAAACTTGATATTTAGGTTCATATAGATGTTAGATTGTGAAGTAATATACTTCAGTTACGGTGCAGGTTTAAGAAGACTATATGACCAAATAGAGTGAATTTCTTTAAAATAAAGCTATAATAGAATGGGAAAATGGTATAATTTTCTTTAACGGAAATGGAAGGAGGCGTTGTTTTATGAAAATGATATTGGTATTTAATGGGGTTGTAAGCAATTAAAAGGGTAATCGTATCATTGCCCCTATAAACTACGAGATCCCTATTAATAGGGGGAACATAATTTGGAAAATAAAAAGCAACAGAATCTAATTACTATAGCAATTGATAAAGTAAGTTTTCAATTGCAAGAAAATCATAATTTTTTTTGGTTAAAAGATATGGGGGATGTTTTTTGCGTATTCGATGAACAAGATTCTGGAAATATTGGTTTCGGATTAGAAAAAAACAACAAAAGGTTCTTTGTGAAATATGCTGGTGCAAAACCAATGGACTTTTCTGGCAACCCAAAAGATGCAGTTGACCGTCTGAAAAAGGCGATACCAGTTTATAAAAAATTAGAGCACCCAAATTTAATAAAATTGTTAGACCATTTCTCTATTGAAAATGGGTATGCAGCTGTATTTGAATGGTTCGAGGGGGAATGCCTGCATTCTCATTGGTCTTTTTCTGAAATACCTAAATATACTCACCCACAGTCACCATTCTATCGTTTTAGGAATCTTGAAATTAATAAACGAATTGACGTCCTTATTACAATTTTTGCTTTTCATACTTATGTAGAATCGAAAAATTATGTTGCGGTAGATTTCTATGATGGAAGTATCCTATATGATTTCAAAAATGATGAAACAAAAATATGTGATATAGATTTTTATCGTAAATCACCTTCTGTAAATGATTTAGGGGAACATTTTTGGGGGGCTGCAAGATCTAAATCTCCAGAGGAGTTTACTCTAGGTAGTCAAATTGATTCAAAGACCAATGTGTTCACAATGGGAGCGATAGCATTTGGTTTACTAGGTGGCGAAACGGATCACTCTTTTTCAAAGTGGGAAGCTGACAAGAAATTATATGAAGTAGCAATTAAAGCTGTCCAAAAAGAGCGAGATAAACGTTACTCAACAGTTAAAGAGTTTTATGAGGCGTGGAATATAGCTTTAAAATAATAATTTTTATTTACTTGGGGTGATACTTCGAAAAAGTGATCACCCTTTTTCTTTATCAAGAAACTAGACATTTTTTCCTTACCACGTTTTTTTTATTGAGATCTTTTTTGAGTTATTCCATTAAATGGCGCAAGAATGTAGTTAGCACATCCCTACTACCTGAAAAATATTACCTATTAATAATAGATCAATCAGAAATATACTGGTTGACCTCATTATACGATAGGGCACTAATCTAAAAGAAAAATAATATCTTTTTTCCCAAGCAACTTCAATAAATTGTTTATTAATAAGATGAGAGACAATTTAATGAGGCATACCCATTTGCTACCTTTACCCAAAACAAACTAAATTTGAATCATGTTACTTTTATTTCATACAATACAGTGAAGTATAAAGATTGGAAAGGTAGGTTGATATGGGTATGGGATTAGTTTATGTTGCAAATGAAGGTACCAATACAGTTTCTGTGATTGATAGCAAGACACATTCTGTCATTGCTACTGTTTCTGTTGGGAATCAACCGAATGATGTCGCAATTACGCCAGATGGAAAATTAGTTTATGTAGCAAATGAAGGTGATGGTTTCAATCCCTCAACGGTCTCCGTGATTGATGCAAAGTCACACTTTGTCATTGCTACTGTTTCAATTGGGGTTAATCCGTTTGCACTAGCAATCACGCCAAATGGGAAATGGGTCTATATATCAAATTTGTTACTTTCCGACTCAGTCTCCGTAATCGATAGCAAGACACATTCTGTTATTGCTACTGTAGGCGTTGGGACTAATCCAGAAGCTCTGGCAATCACGCCAGATGGAAAATTAGTTTATGTAGCAAATAGAGGTGACTTTCCTGGTACAGTCTCCGTAATCGATACAAAGACGCATTCTGTCATAGCTACTGTTCCTGTTGGGAATCAACCGAATGCTGTTGTAATCACGCCAGATGGAAAGTTAGTTTATATAATAAATTCATTTGGTAGCGATACAGTCTCTGTGATTGATACCAAAACGCATTCTGTCATAGCTACTGTATCTCTTGATAGTCCTGTTGCCCTTGCAATCACGTCAGATGGAAAATTGGTTTATGTAGTAGAAAATAACTCTACAGTCTCCGTAATCGATACAAAGACAAATTCTGTCATAGCTACTGTTCCTGTTGGGGATCAACCAAGTGCTGTTGCAATCACGCCTGACGGGCAATTGGTTTATGTAGCAAATAGAGGTGACTTTCCTGGTACAGTCTCCGTAATCGATACAAAGACGCATTCTGTTATAGCTACTGTCACTGTTGGGCTTGGTCCAATTGCTCTAGCTATCACATCAGATGGGCAATTAGTTTATGTTGCAAATATTGTTTTTCTTGGCAATAATATAGTCTCTGTGATCGATACCAAAAAACAGTCTGTTATAGCTACTGTACCTGTTGATAATCCTGTTGCCCTTGCAATCACGCCCAATTGAATATGGATCTTAGAAGTAACTCACTGTGTTCAATTTGAATAAAGGCATCTTGTGTAAAAGTAAATAATCCAAAGCAAAAATAATTGATTTTGCTCTAAATTTTTGCGAATGTCTATTATAATTGAAAATAATGTAACAGTCGGAATGTTACTGCTAAATAAAATGATTTGTATACAAGATACTTCTCAACAATATGGCGCAAGAGGCTAGTAAGGGCTATCTGGAATTTCCCTATAGTGATATGGAGGTTACAGCTGTATCTACCTTTGGAGGCATAGTCGTGATTATCAAAAAGAAAACAGTTGGATTAATTTTCTTATTCTTTTCAATCCTAATAACAATTGTTAGACTATTTATTTCAGAAATGCTAGGTTATAATGCCTCTTTTAGAATTTCAAATATCTATCGGATAACCATGCCAACATACGTTACTGCTTCAAACGTTGCAAGTTTAATGTTATTTGTTACTGGGTTTGTTTTAATCCTTTCAAGATCAAAAACAAGTAATAATATAGAATAGGAATTTATTTAAAAACATATTAGAAATTGAGTGGAACAACTATTTTTCTCTAAATGCACCAACAACAGAAAATATAATGTATTCCACTGGCATAATGAAATTAAGAAACGCCCGAATCTTTAGAGAAGGGCCTTTCTTATGTTTAATACATATTTTTTAAAGTAGTAACGTTAATACAACGGCAATTATTCGTTAGTCTCAAGCTGGTTGGTATACATTTATTGTCTAAAATTGATAATTGATACACATGAATCCCTGTTGGAGGTGTATCACAAACTGTATTGACAGGGTTTAATGTGAATTCACCACTCCTATCATCACTTACATTGAAACTGCATAATGTCGTAACAGAATTACCTGTAATTCGTTCCACTTTATAATCCACACCAAATACTCCTGTGGTAGCGGCTGATATTTGCAAGTCTACCATAGTAGTAACTTTTACTAAGCAATTTCTTTCTAAAACCTTTATTGTTTCCGTTGTCAAAACAATTGGATTAAATACTGCTTGGGATGTTCCATCACTTAATATGAATTCTTCAAATTGACAATTACAAAATATTTCATTTTTCCCTTTCCCTTTGCACAGATAGTCAGACATAGATTTTCATTCCCCTCAAGTTATAAAGTGTTATTAACTAATGAATGCCTGACTACATATATATGCAACTGATAACTGCCCTTCATTCAAAAAAAGTGATAAGGAAATAAAATGATTAATGAGTCGATTAGTTTTTCCTACTGCCCAAACTGAGAATTGTTATTTCACAATATGGGGCATTTCTGTAGTAAAACAGAAATTTTTTTGAAAAATGAAATATTTTAAATAAATTTTCGTATTACTTATCAATGAAGATAATCAAAAATATAACGGATAAAGAAGTTTATTGGTGTAATAGGGGTGGAGAAATGTGAAAAAAATAACAATTGTAATGATTAGTTTTATTTTTATAATTCTATTATCAAGTACTGCCTGTTCCAAAGAAAACACAGAATTAATTCTAATTCAAGAAACAGAGCATGGTCTTTTTTATAGTCCAAGTTCAGGTGAAGATGAAAAAGAGATGGTAAAGATACTGGCAGAATCGTTTGAATTGAATTACCCCCGTATTACCAATATGTTTCAATACGAGGATAACAATAAAGTTGTTATTCACGTTTATGCTGATAAAGAAGAATTTGTTGAAATGATTGGACGCGAAACGGAAGGTACTTATGTATCGAAGGAAAATATTATTAAGGTGTATACACCTATACATTTAATAGGGGGAATTCAAGAAGAATATACGTTTCAATTAATCCATGAATTTGTTCATGCAGTTATTCAACAAATTAACCCGTCTGTTGCAGGTTTGAAATGGCTAGACGAAGGTATCGCAGAATATGCTTCTAAACAGCTTGAAGAAGATATTAAGTCTAGGTCTACCTTCAACGATTATCCAACTCTAAGACAATTGGAATCAGGATCTGTATACTTTGATGAAGCAGGATCGACAGCTTACTTATATTCTGGCATTTTGATTAAATATATTGTCGATGAATATGGGATAGATGCATTAAACAAAATTATTAGAACACCCACCAACATTGAAGTTATTATGAAAGCTTCTACTGAGAATATATATGAACAATGGGTAAAATATTTGGAAGATAAAAAATGGTTAAGATAGAAAAGATGTACCAGCGAAATTGGACTGTTCCGATTGTAAAAAGAATTTAATTTTATCTATTCCATTGGTGAAGGCGGAGCTGGGATTGCTAATTTCTTATAATTCAACAATATGGCGCAAGAATATAGTAAAGACCATCTGGCTGTTTTAAGGATAATACCTATTAAAAATAGGTCAACCAGAAATGTTACTGGCTGACCTTATAATACGATATGGCGCATTTCTTTAAGAGATGGGCCTTTATTTATGATTTAGGCCATGTTGTTGAATAATAAGTATTTTTGAGTAATTGTTTTGTAGGTAATAAATTGTAGGAAGCCCCAATAACTAGATAGACTTGATTGGTAAGACTATAAAAAAATCAAATCCCCTTCAATATAGGAGGGGGATAATTAAAATTCTAAACGACTCAAAGGAATATGTTTAGTACACATCTTCTTTATAGCTAAAAGTAAATAGTCTAAAATTGAAATATCATATAGAATAAATTTAGTAGTAAATATTGAGAGGATATATATGGACCATTTATGTTTTCGAACTACAAATATGACAGTTTGCGAATGTCGCTGTTTCAATTTATAGTATTATTTATTGCTAATAAAGTAATGTTAGATTATAGGAGTTTATTGTATGAAAATAATAAAAAATAATGAGTTACGATTAAGACCTGTACAACTACCAGAGGACTTAATAATTGCTCTTCCTTGGTATCAGGATAAAGAAGTCCTGTACTTCTCTGAAGGGGCTGGCACTTTACCATACGATATTAAAACTATTGATAAAATGTACAGTTATTTATCCCAAATCGGTGAACTTTACATTATCGAAATTTACCATAATAAAAAGTGGTTGCCTATTGGCGATGTAACTTTATCCAAAGAAATGATACCCATTGTTATCGGACCAAAAGCCTTTAGAGCAAAGGGGATAGGAATGCGAATAATAAGTTTATTAATAGAAAGGGCTAAAACTCTTGAATGGGATAAAATGAAGGTTAATAAAATTTATTCTTATAATACAGCATCAAGAAGAATGTTTGAAAGTTTAGGTTTTTCAAAAACAGATACAAAATTTGATGATAAGGGAAGAGAATACAGTAGTTTTGCACTTGTTTTAGCAAAAAATTTATCTTGATATACAGAGGAAAACTAAAAAAGTTAGTTTCCCTAATTTCTTATTATGTGGAAATGGGGATCTTAAATTTTGGGCTGTTTATACGATCATGGCAATGTTGCATTTTTAAATCAAGACGATAAGCACTAATTGCTCATAACTCTAATATGACAATGAATTTAGAAGGCGACTGTGACGTTGATACTTATGGTGTAGCTCAAGTTAACAACAATATTAGATAAGGATAGGATTAATTTGAGAAAATCAATTATATGGATATCATCTGTATCTCTTGCTCTTGGTTTAGGGGTATCTACAGGATTTATTTATAATTCTTATAACGACGTTGCTGTTGAAGAAAATACATCTATTACCCCAATGACCAACAACCTTTCGGAAGAATTCTGGAATGTTGATCTTATTATAAAGGGAAAAGTAATACAGGAAGAGGCAACTTTCCAGAAAGATACTGGTGTAAACACTAAATTTTCTTCGAAAATAGATATAACACCAGCTACGATAGAAGTTGAAGAAGTGATTTATGGCAACGAGACAAACAAAACAATCACATATTTACAACATGGTATTTCTAGTGAAATCACAAATTCAAAACATGTCAGAAAAAATGATAAAGTAATACTAATTTTATCAAGAACGACAGATGGACAGTACTGGTCTTATAATTTTGATGATGGTTTATGGTATGTTAAAAATGGAAAAGTCAATTCTAATACCAATGGAAAATATCTTACAGAATTTAAAGATAAAGATGAGAAGAATTTTATAAAAGAAATAAGAAAAGCGGCTAATAATAAAAAGAAAAACGAAAACTTTAAATAGAAAAAAATATAGGTTTAAAATTTATATGTCCTAGATTGTTGACAAAACTCCGTTGTATTTTTAGTCATAAGGATTTAACTCTTCTTTCAACAAACTTCTACTACTATGTTCTTAATAATTACTGGTAAGAAGAGTCAATCTCTATATGTGTAGTGGGGATCAAACTAATCTCCAGATTATAGTACCATCGGGTAGTATTCTTCCAATAAAATGTACCACCATATTGTTTTCATTTAAACAAGTTAGAATAATTATATTAGGTGGTATAAATGTTACATCAGGAAATCCCCACGAACGGCTTTAAACACAAATTGAGTTCTGTTACTAATTAATGTTATTCAACAATATGGCACTGTTCAGTAATAACACTGAGAGCGTCTTTCGTTATGTTTTGAGGGATATTGCTCAATTTGGTAACCTCAATGGCGCAAGTTGAACAAAAAAACTCACAAACTAAAGATACGCTTAAACAAGAACAAATC
This sequence comes from Nanhaiella sioensis, assembly GCF_046557775.1. NCBI lineage: Bacteria > Bacillati > Bacillota > Bacilli > Caryophanales > Bacillaceae > Nanhaiella > Nanhaiella sioensis. The sequence continues at coordinate 1,083,220 of NZ_JBKAEG010000001.1, read as the reverse complement.
ATTGAATTTAAAGCTGATTTAGAACAGTACAAATATAAGTTAAGTGAACTTTCATTAATTCATCAAATGTTAGAGCTCCCTCCATTCAAATATGAAATCATCTCAACCCACTCAAAAAATCGAAAAAATGAATTTGTCGTATATGTCCCTAATATCGATGACAATCTTACCTCTACCGAAGTGCTTGTAATGAGAGCTGCAGTTGAATTTTCTGATGGAGAATATTATCCATACGTTTCATTGTGGAAGGACAAGGAAAAGGCACAATTATATGTTAGTGGTAATTATGATTCTGAGGAAGATCAATATCATGGTTGGCTCGGTATGGATTTTAGATTCGGAACAATTGATAATTCTCTAGAGACTCCAAATTTAATGGTTTGGTTTAGTGGTCATGACAGAGCTACGATTGAATTTGGTAAATACAGTTATTAATCCGTGGTAAAATACTTGTAGGTTATTAGTTTTACAGTTGTCTTGTTGATAGCTCTTAAATTAAATTTCAATTCTCATAATAATCAAACAGATTTTCAGCAATATGGAGCAAGAATTTAGTAAAGGCTATCTGTAATACCTTAAGGATAATTACCTTTTAAGGAAACACAAGTGATATTAAGGTTAGTTATGTTTAAAAACCTCCTCCATTATAAAGAAACGTTTAAAATAAATAATCATAAGCATGAAAATTTTGGAGGCGGATTTATGTCACAAAAATTTGTAGTTGGAATAATCTCATCTATTTGCTTAAGCTTTTTACTAGCTATTTTAACTTATACTCCAACATCAGCAAATCTATTGATCGTATACATTCCTATGTACATTATAGCAGGAATACCTTCTTCACTCTTAATTGAGAAAATTTATCGAAACAAAAATTTTTCTTCTACTATTAAGAAATATCTTATGGTCTTAGGGTTGTATATTTTGGCAGGAGGTTTAATTGGTAATATTTTTTTTATTTTAACTAGCATGGGTAACATAACTAAGTATCTTTTTCTCGTTATTTTATGTATCATATCATCACTTGTTTTTTATCACATTTCACTATTAATTGGAAAGATATTGTCATACAACAAATAAACATATTGATTAATGAGTCGAATAGTTCTAAGACTACATGACAATATTGTTCAACAATATGGCGCAAATCAGAATTAAATATTAAGAAATTTTTCTTTTGTATGTCCAGGTTGTTTATTGAATAAGGCAGTTTGTTACTTATGCTAAAATGAGAGTGATAAAGAATTGAACTTTAGCTAACGAAGTAGGTTGTAATGAAGTAAGATATGTTTTACAAAATTAATTACTTTTCAGATAAATACTGTGGGATGGTGGAAGTTTTTTGAGTATTAATCAAGAAGCAATTAGGTTGTTAGAAGAAAATGAGTATGAAAATTCTCTTAAATTATTTAAAAAAGCAGTAGACGAAGCTAGAGATGTTCAATCACTGACAAACCTAGCTTGGATTTATTGTTATGAAGAATATAAAGACAATAAAGCACTTACATTATTAGATGAAGCTATAAGCTTAAACCCGTCTTCTCACTTTCCCTATAATTTGTATGGTGAAATTTTAGTAAGACAAGAAAAATGGATTGAGGCAAAAGATATTTTGCTTCAATCCATTAATATAAAGCCAACAATTAATGCCAATAATAACCTCGCAGTAGCTTGCTATCACCTTGGAGAATTTGAAAAAGCTTCTAAGTATTTTTTATTAGGTTCAGAGAGTTCCGATTATGCCATGTATAGCCATGTTTATTGCTTAATTAGACTAGGTGAAACAAAGATTGCAATTGAAACACTAGGAAACTTTAAGGAAGATGACGATGAATTTGTTGGTGAAATTGAAGTAGCTGAATTATACCTAGAACTAGAAATGTTTAATGAGGCTGCTAAATGGTTTGAAAAAGGTTGGAAACGATACAGTAAAGAAGTTAGATGGGTTAGTCGATTTATTTATACACTTTTAAAGTTGAGTAGGACAGACTTTACTGAGAAATTTCAGGAGGTAATAAAAGAAAAAGAAGAAACAATTAAAGAGGAATATAATGAAGAGTGTGATGAAGATTGGACAGAAGAAGAGAAACAGGATTATATAACGGAGCTTGTTACTGAAAAAAAAGCATTTGAACAAATGTATAAAAAGATTATAAATGGATTTGTCCCAGTAATGAAATTTGACACATCTGTGAAAACAGGTTGTTATCTATTTGGGTGTAAGCGTCATAATCATCCCGAATACCAAGAATTATAGCCCCTCTAAATCAGCTACTCTTCTTCAACAGTAGCTGTTGGCCAATCAAAAAACTTAAATCTCCCACAATATGGCGCAAGAATGTATTTAAGGCTATCCCTACTACCTTATGAGTAATATCAATTAAAATAGATCAACCAGGGAATTAGCTGAATACGATATGGCGCGATTACAGAGCAATAAGCATTCACTTTTTACTAGGAGGTTCGAATAGTTCTTTAAAAGGTAGAATGTAAATAATTTAGAAACCCAGCTAATCTTCTCTTGTGAAGGTAAGCTGGGTTTTTAAAATTTGAATGGGAAAATAACACATAATACAATCAAATTATTGAACAAAGTGAAAGGTTTTTTGTTAATTATATATCAAATACCATTAAACTTATTTTGTGGTGTTATCTTTAATGAGCTAAAAGTAGATTTTTTTATGAAGGTATATATTTCCTGATAGATTTATCGTATTCATTTCGTATTACATAGTAGGTACCAATAATCATCGGGAGGGTTGGACAATTGAGCATCACAGAGAACAATGTTGTACAACAAATAAAGAGGAAAAATGAAAAAGCAATTACTTTTATTATTAATCAGCATGGCGGTTTACTTACAGCTATTATTAAACGTCATTTAAATTATCATCAGCAAGATTATGAAGAATGCCTTGATGATGTTTTATTATCGATATGGAACAATATAGATTCCTTCGATACTACGAAAAATTCATTTAAACAATGGATTGCAGCGATTGCAAAGTATAAAGCAATTGACTATCAAAGGAGACAACTCACTATACAAAATCAGCAATTTTCAGTTTCAGATATTGATGAATCCATGGTAATGACAAAACAGTCACCAGAAATAAGCTTTGTTGAGGATTTACTTGAACAGTTGTCGGGTAGTGAAAGGAAAATATTTGAAAAATATTATTTAGAAGGCACTCCTTCAAGTGAAATAGCAAAAGAATTTGATGCTAAAGAGTCTTGGATTTATAACAAGCTTTCCAGAGGCCGTAAAAAGCTTAAACGTTTTTCAAAAAATAAAGTTTGAGGAGTGAGAATATGTCAATTTATAAAGATTTAAATAAAATAAACATGGATTTAGAGCAGTATGAAGAACAAAACCTAACGAATTTCGAAAAGAAGAAATGGGAAAAGCGTATATTAAAAAAAATAAGAAAACAAAATCCAAGTCACCTGAAAAAATATCTAGGTGTTACAGCCGCAATTACTTTAGGAGCGGGTATTTTATTGAGTACTAGTATGGTGTCTGTTGCAGATATGCCATTTATTGGTGGTTTGATTGAAGACTATAGAGGAAGTAAGGAAAAGGTAGATTACGACCTATATAAAACGGCCGTTGGTACTACTGCTGAAAATGGGTACGGCAAAATGACATTGAATGAAGTGTTAGTTGATGGTGGTCGATTATTAATCAGTTCCACTTTCGAGCCGGCAAAAGGGATTTACTTTGACTATCAAATGCATCCAATGCCAAAAGTGCTAATAAATGGTCAGAACCTAACTTCGTCGACAGGTGGGCAATCTATAGAATTAAATAATAGTATGTTTACGATTTATAATGATGTTGAACTTACAGAGGTCCCGATCGGTGAAACGATACGATTCCATATTGAGTATGATCACTTAGATTATGAGTTGCCAATGAAATATCCTTGGATTTTTGATATTGAAGTTCCAACTGAACAGTTAGCAGTAGAAAGTAAAACGATCACATTCAATCAAGAAATACAGATTGGAAATGGACAATCCATTCGTTTAGATAAAATGATCGCAACGCCAATATCCACTGTGCTCTATTACGACTCGCAAGAGCAGGAAAATGATGTACAATTTAAAATCATAAGTGAATCAGGAGATGAAATACTACCATACTCTAGTCATGTTAATCCTGAAGAGTCTAATAATCGATATACGGCAATTGATTTACAATCAGAGAAATACTATATAGTACCATTTGAAGAATCAGAAAAGTCAAGTAAAGTATGGGATCAATCTATACCAATTAATCCATGATAATGATTAAACAATATGGGCTTTAGTTGAATATGACCAATAATAAAGTCGATTCTTTAAAAGAAGGAAATAGGCTTCTTATTTCCTCGATTTTCTATGTGTACAAATTTAAAAATACTAGATGTACCCCTTACAGGGGCTGATCTGCAGCTTAAATCTTCAAAACTTATCTTCAACAATATGGTGCAAGAAGGTAGTTAGCATATTCGGACTAGGTTTAGAATAATACCTATTAAAAATGGTTCTATAATAAATGTTGGGGTTTATACACAATTTGAGTGTATAAAAAAGAGTACGATATCACCCATTCTTTTCATGTATAGCCAATTCAATTCTAGTTAACATGATACCAGATATAGGAAGTCTTTAACTCATAAACATTATCAATCGAAATAATGTAGCCTCTATTCCAAGGGTCTGGAAAAGAGGCGGAGATGAAAGATGTACTTAAAGGACTTGTTTTATTATATGTGTATTTTATAGAGTTGTTACTAACTTAGATAACTAGTCCAAGCAAATATTAAAAAATATCATATAGATAAATAGAATAATAAATTGGAGGTGAAAAAGATGTATCACAAGGACAAGGATTGTAAATGTAGAGTTGTTCCACCACCACCTCAAGGTCCACAGGGACCACCTGGGAAACCTGGACCACCTGGGAAACCTGGACCACAGGGGCCAATGGGGATGCAGGGGCCAATGGGTAATCCGGGGACTGTACTAGGGTATTGTGAAATTTTTGGTACTCAAAATATTTTCCCAGGTGCGGGGACTAATACTGTAATTTTTGGGAGTCCAGGTCCATGTTCAGGTTTTACTGTTCCTATGATAGGAGCCAACTCTATTATATTGCCTGCTCTAGGGGACTATCAAATAACGTACGGAATGGTTACAGGGATGCAAGCAAATGATGAATTTGTGTTTACTGTAGATAGTAGCGCAACAGGACCAATTCCTAATAAATCTCTTACTGTAGTAAGACCAGTTAACCCAGGTATAGAAAATGTATCAAAAACTTTTTTATACACTAGTACTGTACTAGGTGAACAAATATCAGTCACCGTGAATCTCAGTATGGGTCCAGGGACTTCTGCCTATAATGAACCTGTATTGAACATTGTTAGATTATCATAATAAAATGTTTTAGGTACTCTCACCATTAGAGTACCTTTTATGTGTATGTGTTTGTGTTTTTGTATAACCATGAATACCATATTCAAATCTAGTTTACATAAAAGGGATTACAGGAAGTTTCCTGACGATTATTTATTCTCAAATGGGTACACCCTATTTCAACAAGTGGTAAATAACATTGAAATGGTAGTTAGAATAGTCTCATAAAACTTGTCTCAAAGTGAAGGAGGAATAGGTAAATTCTTACTTTTTTTAATTACCTACCTTATCCGAAGGGGAAACCTAACGGGGAGTGTAGCATGGTGTGGAAAGTCATGAGTTGACGAGTCGTAACGTTACGACTGAATGGCAAAATGAAATGTCATAAACGAGGATGAAAGCTGTATTGCTTGAATGATAGTCTGAGAGTGGCCACTCAAACATATAACGAAAGGCGAATGGAACGTTATAAGGTTTAGATTATTGCACATAAGCACAGTGTAATAATAGCGGTACCTAAACCTATCGATCGTAATATACATTAAAAGACGAATGTCACATCCGACATTATGACAAGCTTGTTTCTAGTCACCTAAATGGGGATTGCCTCTAAGGCTATAATACACAAGGTATTTGAAAATCTGATAAGGTAACGGAGTCCTCGTAGTAGTCTGAGATAGGGAAAGCCTATTACATGGCAAAGGAGGATAGCTTATCAGTTTGATACAAAATGAGGTTAATGCGTGAGGCATTACCAAACCTTGGAGTAGTATTTAACAAGTCTAAACATTTAGATGATATGCGGAGAGACGTATACATTGAGAGGTGTACGTACGGTTCGGAGGAGAGCGTTTGGAAACCTATCATAGAAATATGACAAGGCGCTGGGCGCTTATCCTACTACTACTTATATGCTATTCAACAAAACCAGCTAATAGTTTGTCAACATTTTTCAATAAAAAAATTTAATTATCCATGTTATACTAAAATTGTCCATGACAAATAACCTTCCGAATATGCAGTTTGGAAGGTTTTTCAATTGGTAGTTAGATATAGTAACTAGGTTATATCTTGGAAGGTTGTTTTGCTTTTTAATAAGGCATAAATCCAATGTAATAGCTTATTCACACATGCGATAATCGCAACCCTAAATGGTTTACCTTCATCGCGTTTTTTATCATAGAACTCTCGTAGTTTCTTGTTTCGTGCAATGATCTCATCAGTTGTCTTTTGCTTTCTGGAATCACGAATTCCACACCTTACAGCCATATATAGAGATCGTCTTAATCGGCTAGATCCTCGTTTAGTAATTTTGTTTTGAGTAGCTGTAAATCGACCAGAAGAGTAAACACTAGGGTCTATTCCTGCAAATGCAACTAACTTTTTAGGGTGATTAAACCTTTCTATCTCTCCAATTTCTGAGATGATTGTTGCTGCAATTTTTTCTCCGATACCAGGGATAGATTGGATTATCTCATACTCTTCCATCTCTTCAGCGAGGGCATCTATTTCAGCTGCTAACTTTGATAGGTGCTCTTCGTATTGAAGAACGATATTGATTAATATCTTAAGATTAAAAATGTGACTGTCATACATATTATGTTGAAATGGATTTCTTTCAGCTGCCTCAATAAGTTTCACTGCTTTCTCTTCAGCCCACTTACTTGATCTACTCTTGCACAGAGACGAAATGATGCCGACTAGCTCTGAATTAGATACTGTTAATACAGACTCTGATGTAGGGAATGTATTAAGGACATTTAAAGAGATTTTGGAATATAGATCTCCAAAAACACCTCGATACTCAGGAAATAGTTGATCTAATAGAGTTTGTAATTGTAATTTTGTTTGAGATGAGACACTTACAATTGCCTCCTGTTGTCGGGTTAGGTTTCTCAGATTTAATAACTGAAGTCCTCTTTTTCTATGAGGTTCTAACTCTTCCTTGTAGAAAAGCTCGCAAAGTTGATACGCATCTACAGGGTCTGTCTTTACCTTTCTTAGATTTGTACTACGTGAGCGATGAGATACAAGTGGATTCACCATAATATACACATAGTCTTGTTCATCTAAAAACTGGACAATAGGTGAATGATAAGAACCAGTTGACTCAAAGATAACCGAAGGTTTCAGCCCACCTGATACTTTTGTAACCTCCTGTAAGAAATTTAATAAGCTATTTAAACCATCCAAAGTATGCTTAACACTAAAGCTTTTCCGATAAGCTTTACCTTTATTTAAAAAGGCTTGAATATGACTCTCCCCTTTTGAAACATCCAGACCAACCACTGGATTCATCTATCAATCTCCTCCTAAAAAAATGAATTAGTCGGTAACCCCTAAGCTCCTTGTAATGCCATAGGTTCGCTTGTTAAACGGGATCTATGTCCCAACCAGCCAAAAACATGTTTATACAAGTAGGGGGCGAACAGTTTTGTTGACGAGATCAAGTCCCACTGGCGCTGCGTTCTACCCCGACTACCGCTATCATAAGCCCTCATGAAAAAAGGTCAACCAGAAAACTGATATGCTCCCCTTAAGGTAGACAGATTAAAAAATAAAATCTGATTACCTTAAGGGGGCTTTTTTATGTCCAATAAATTTTTCTCTATTGAATTTAAACATGAAGTGGTGAGGGCATATAACAACGAAAACTTCACTCTAAAAGAGCTAACAACAATGTACCAAATTCCTAAAAATACTATTTATAAATGGGTAGAGCGATTTGAGAAAAGTGGAATTGATGGGTTAATTGACTCTAAAACATGGAAAAACTACTCCAAAGAATTAAAGGAAGCTGCAGTTAAAGATTATTTGTCAGGGGAATACTCTCAACGTGAGGTTGTTCGTAAATATGAAATTTCGAGTTGTTCCGTCCTTGAGAAATGGGTTTACAAGTATAATAGTCATAGTGAATTAAAAGATACGAAACAAGGAAGGACAAGGACTATGACTAACGGAAGAAATACGACTTGGGAAGAACGGATACAAATTGTAATGGACTGTTTAGAGAATGGCAAAGATTATCAAACAACAGCTGAGACCTACAAGGTCTCTTATCAACAGGTGTACCAATGGGTTAAGAAGTATGAAAATGGTGGAGATGAAGGACTTAAAGATAAACGTGGAAAAAAGAAAGAAGAAGTAAAGCTAACTCCAGAAGAGAAGATTGAACTCCAGATGAAAAAGCTAGAAAGAGAAAATGAGCGCTTACGTGCGGAAAATTTATTCTTAAAAAAGTTAGAGGAAATCGAAAGGAGGCGAAAGTAAGCTGCATTCGATATGAAGACAAGTATATTGCCATTCAGGAACTTAATGAAAGCAAAGGCCTGAGTATTCTATTGCTTTGTGAAGTGGCAGGTATTACGAGAGGTGCTTACTATAAGTGGCTGAAACGGAAGCCTTCGGCACAAGAACTTCAGAACGAAGAGATTATTAAAGAAATGATGGTTCTACATAAGAAGGTCGATGGGATATATGGATATCGTCGAATGACGTTAAATATCAATCGGAAATTTGATGAGAACTTTAATTACAAACGTATTTATAGACTAATGAAGGTAGCCTGCATACAGTCTGTCATTCGAAGAAAGAAAAATTCTTATAAGAGCTCTACTCCTCAACATGTCGCAGAAAATGTGTTAAATCGCGAATTCACGGCAGAAAAACCGAATGAAAAATGGGTAACGGACGTAACGGAATTTAAATATGGAGCATCAAAGAAAGCTTATTTAAGTGCTATTCTCGATCTATATGATGGCTCAATTATTAGTTATGTTTTAGGGAATTCGAATAATAACCTTCTTGTGTTTAATACTCTTGACCGAGCGATAGACCAACTGAACGGGGATTATCCACTAATACATAGTGACCGAGGATTTCAGTACACATCTAAAGGGTTTAAACGAAAAATAGATGCCGCTAAGATGACACAAAGTATGTCGCGAGTAGGTCGATGCATTGATAATGGACCGATGGAATCTTTTTGGGGAGCACTGAAATGTGAGAAGTATTATTTAAATAAATATGAGAACTTTGAAGAATTATCTCAAGCCATAGAAGACTATATACATTTTTATAATTATGATAGGTACCAAAAACGATTAAATGGCCTTAGCCCTATGGAATATAGAGCTAAAGCCGCTTAAGTGACTTTTTATTATTTCCGCTGTCTACTAGACAGGGGGCAGTTCAAACTGGCTAACCTTATATTACGATATGGCGCAATTCTCTAAGGGATGCGCCTTTATTTATGATTTGGGCCATTATCTTGATGATTTGAAATCGAGATAAATTGATATGTGTTAGTATTGAGTAAAGTTATTCGAAAAATATGAAGGATAGTAAAACGTAAATATATTGTATAGATACTATTGTTTATGTAGACTAAGTAAGAGTTACCTATTAAACAAAAGGGTCATATTGAGAATTGTCAAGAGAACAGAATGAGTAATTCAAGAAATTAATGTTATTTACACTTGCTACGGGGGATACTTATGAAAACTCACTATTATCTAGGTTGGTTTAATAATTTTTTTCCAGAGAATCTGGGCAGGGCTTTACAAGAGGATATAACTGATAGAAAATCGCTTGTTATGATTAGTTCGAATCCATCTTCTTATGAAGATGATGGTGCTACTGAGCGATCGTGGCTTGACCAGGCCGGCATTATATTTGATGAATATCATTTAATTAATTATCGCGTACAGAAGGAAGATGCCCAAACGTTAATTCAAAATGCTTCAGTCATTTTCTTGTTGGGTGGAAATATTATTAACCAAAATGGTTTTTTGATGGAATATGAACTGTCGGATTTGATAAAAAAAAGCAGATCCGTTGTGATGGGAGCAAGCGCTGGTGCAATCAATATGTCCGCTAAATTTTTATGCTCGAAAAACTTTGGAGATGAAATAAGCTCTGTTTTTGACGGAATCGGCCTTGACGATTTTTCCGTCCGGGCTCATTTTGATCTTGAAAATAACTTTGCGCTAGTTCAAAGTGAACTGTCTCCCTTATCGGAAGAAATAAATATTTATGCGTCAAACAAAGATTGCGCTGTACGTACAAAGGGAGACAAAATTGACATTTTTGGCAATGTATATTTAATTTCCCACTCAAAGATTCAGAAATTGGATGAGACCCTCTAGTTTTGGTGAATGGCTATGGCTTAATTGTGTTAATTATTTTATGAAATACTTCTATTTTTAAATTTTGTGAAGGAAGACTACGCAAGTTAGGATTGTTTCTTCGTTATCCAGAAAGTATAGATTTGCAGAAAGGTCTTCAGCTATTTGGCGCTTTTCAGAAGTAATACTGAAAAGCGTCTTTCTTTATGTTTTGAGTAATCTAGTTCAAATCAAGATATTTTAGTAACCACAATGGACGTTATAGTTACAAACTAGCTAAAAAAAGGGCTTTCAAAGCTCATAAATGTACTTTTAGAAGCATATTCTTTTTTCTGCTTTAATTATAATCTTAGGCGTACATTCTACTTTTACGACAGTTTCTTGTGAATTATTTAACTAATGGCTGTTTAGCCAATATACATACCCTTCTGTAATTCACCTGCAGACCATCTTTTAGTCCATTACAATATATCCAATATTTATGGTCATTATTTTTATCTAAAAAAATTGGAATTAAATAGTATGGTGAAACGGAAAGGGTACCCTCAAATTCCCCCTAAAGTTGAATATAGCCTAACGGATAAAGCAAAATCACTTTTACCCGCTTTAGAACAGTTATGTGAATGGGGAATTAAAAACCATGAAAGGTGAATACATAACGAAAATGCACCTGCTGTTATTACAGCAATAACAAGACAATGTATGGATTTTTCCTTTCAAACGTATGAACTTGGCTTTCTCTTTTAGTGATATCCAGTCCCATGACTGGATCCATAATATATTACTTCTTATAATTAATTTGCCGGTAGTCCCTTAACATAACGTGTAGTTTAATAGCTTCGCTTGTTATACCCCGACCAACCTCAAAAACATTTTTACATGTAGGGGAGAGCAGTATTGCCGACGGGATCTAGTCCCAATGGCGCTAGCGTTCTACCTCGACTACCTTAAGATTAATACCTATTAAAAATAGGTCAACTAGAAATGTTACTAGCTGACCTCATAATACGATATAGTGCTGTTCAGTAATAATACTAAGAGCGTCTTTTTTTATGTTTGGCTCTTTTCGTAAAGGTTATTGCTTTTGAGGATGACAAAGATTAATTTACTTTTTATGGTATTATATAAGCAGAGGCTTTTTCAGCTTAAGAGAGTTTACATGATTAAAAAATATATTAGTTAAATTCTATAAGAGGTGAAAATTTGACAAAAACCTTTACGGTAGTGCTGCTATTTTTCTTAGTATTCTTTGGATTTATTGGATTAAGATTTGGAAGTGCGTTAACTCAAGAAGGCAATCCAATCCCTTATTTATTTGCAATTAGTAAATATGAGATATCCAATAACGAATATGAAAAAGTGTTAGAAAAAACAAACCAAATAAGATATATATCTGGATTTGAAGAAAAGTATCCATTAGGTAGGGTTAAAGAATTTATGAAAACTAATGGGTGGGAATTTAAGGACCAGGTGGGTTCGGGACTTATATTTAAGAAAGATAAAGTAACCATCACCATTGAAACACGACAATATTCCAAGCATTATTTTATTTGGGATATCCCAAAAGAAATATTAAGCTAACTGGACTTTAACAGCATGCATGCGGAGTTTGCGGATTTATGAGTAAATGTAACTCTTTAAGAAGTGGAACTATCTATGCTTGATAGAACACTGCTTTACTTAGACCGTGTTTATTATTACGACTTGAATGTTCAGAAATTGAGGGAATGCTAAGTTAGGAGATAGATGTCATGCACCCTAAAGAAGCAATTGAGTTAATGGTTGTAGGGTTGTGCCTTGTTACAATCGTAATTATCTCATTCCTTTTAACAGGTAAATGGAGAAAAATTTGCTGGTCATTAGCGTTAGCTGTATTGGTTGCATATTGTATATTTTTTGTTATACGTCCTTTTTGGATTGATGCACAAATTGAAAAGAAAGTAACATTATTAAGACCATTCTTAGAACAACATTATCCAAATGAAGAATGGGTGATTTCAACAGTACCTCATCGTGAAGACGGTTTTAAACACTTAAACCCATACTATATTGGTGTTGTTTTTGAGAGTGAACCAAATACTATCTATAATTATTGGGTAGAAAGTAAGAGTAATATCTACCAAATTAGTTTTGAGACAGACAACATGTTAGATGAATTAGAACATGTAGAAAAAAGATAAATAATATTGAGTAATAGATTATATAATATCTTCCACCATCTAGAGCAAGAAGGTAGTAAAGTCTAACTGGACTACCTTATGTATAGTTACCTATTAAGGAAACACAAGTGATATTGTGTTTATAATTTAACACAAACCATACAACAAGTGGAACTACTATAGGTGAGGGGAAACTTAGTGTAATTTCCGTAATTTATAAAAATTAAGGAGAAGAGGAAGATGCTAAATATATTAGGACTTGTATTTATATTTATAGGGGTATATACGGTCATAAATTCATCAGATATGGGAACAGTTTCAAGCTTCATGTTTAAAATGGGAGCCATATTCACTATTGGTGGGGCAGTATTGGTTCTTGGTCCACTTTTATATCGTAGGTACTTGAATATGAAAAGAAGAAAATTGATGGTAGCTGGAAAGCATGTGCTAGCAGATGTGACAGGAGTTGGGATTAATTATGGTATCAAGTTAAAGGGCTTTGGTGCTTGGAATATAAGTACAGGGCAGTCTCCATATCAGATAGTAGCAACATGGACTGACCCAAACACACAAAAAACTTATGAATTTACTAGTCAGAATATATGGAAAAATCCATCCAGATACCTACCCATACAAGTAGATGTCTACATAAATAGAAGACGGCCTGAAAAATCACATTATATGGATGTTAATTTCCTAGAAAGGTCATTCTTAGCACTACCTAAGTCTGATGTTAAAAGCAACCTTATTTGGATTGCCATCCTTGGATTTATGCTATATCAATTTATGATGATGATGAATGGGATTTAAGAAACTCTAAAAGGTTTATAAGAATCAACATTTACCACTCAAGGGAAGAAACTATTTGGATTAATCTTTTTTTTAAAAACATGCTTCTTTTTGTTAGAGATAATATTAAAGTTTGTGAGTTGTTTTGATAATAATTTACTCCAGAATAACAGGTGACCGAGTAGCCCATCCATATACATAAGCATATAGCATACACAACTTACACTATAGCTGAAGTTGACCAAATTCCATTTCCACTTTATTAAAGGTTAAAAGATTAGTAAGATATTAGTTCCAGTTCTTCAGAAATGAGAATGGGAACTTTTTTGTTTATATAATCAGGAATCTACTTTACGGTATATCGTAACTTAAATTTTGTTAAGCAATTTCTTTCTAAAACCTTTATTGTTTCCGTTTTAAAAATAATTGGCTCAAATTTATTCAACAATATGGCGCATCCCTTGAATATGAAAAGAACTCAATTACCAAAATAATTAGGACTTTGGCATAGAAGTAATTTATAAAATTCTACTATTGTTGAATAAGACTACTAAAAAGTGTCCATACTATTGATAGATTAAAAACTAGCAAATGGGAGAGTGATTGATTATGTTACTGTTAGAGGCTTGGGAACGTTATCAATCTGATAAAAAGATTGAAGGCTATTCTACATTAACTATTAAAAACTATTCTTTTCAACATAATTTACTCCATCGATATTTCGGAGACATAGAAATGAATAAATTTAATACTGAAAATCTAAAAAAGTATTTGATTGAGACTGGGGAAAATTTAAAGGCTTCAAGTTTATGTCATAGAATTAGATATATCAAATCACTGTTTAATTGGGCTTTTGAAGAAGGTATCGTATATAAAAATCCAGCTTCAAAACTAAAAGAACCGAAGGTAGGTAAAAGAATCCCTAAATTCCTATCTGAGCAAGAGATAGAACTCTTACGTGAATCATGTCATACATCGATGGAAAATGCGTTATTCGAATTTATGTATTCTACAGGCTGTCGGATTGGTGAAGTAGTTAAATTAAATAGGGATGATATAAATTTTTCAAGTAAGTCAGTGTTTGTTATGGGTAAGGGAGATAAAGAAAGAGAAGTGTACTTTAACGTAAGATGTGACATTTGGTTAAAAAGATATTTAGATGAAAGAGAAGACGATGATCCAGCATTGTTTGTGACCGAGAGAAAACCAAATCATCGTATGAGTATTGATCTCATGAGATATATCATCAAAAGAATATCTAATCGCGCAGGAATTAAAAAGAATATTCACCCTCACCAATTACGACATAGCTATGCAACACATATGATAAATAATGGCGCTCCAATTGACTTGATACAAAGCTTATTAGGTCATGAGAAAAGTGAAACAACAAAAATATACGCTCAATTAAGTGGGGAATTAAGGCATCAATTTTATAGTCAGTATTTTTAAGAAGAGGACAAATGATAAGTTCTCTTTTTTTCGTGAGAATTTGTGATGATTTTTCTTTTTAGGGCCTTTTAATGGAATAAGAATTCTTGAAAAAGTGCACTTATATATTAATAATTTATGTTAGTTGGATAACAATGGGTTTGAAAACCATACCTTTTCAGTTTTAATCTGTAATTATTCCATTTTTCATTTTGATCTTCGGTAATAAAGCTTGCTTCGATAAGACCTTCAGATGATTATGATAGCTTTGGTTAGGGTAGGTCACCAAGTTTTTTAGAAAAGTATCACTCACAAAGTTCCTTCCTTTACATTAACTCATAAATAACTTTTAACCTAATTTGATCTAAGAGAGCTTTAAACCTTATTTCGTTCATTTTAGAGGTAGTTTCGATGTTCGTATCTACCAAAGGTTCCCCCTTGACCCCACCTCTTATTAATCGGAAAAATTGATTTTTATAGTGGTGCTAAAAAGTAATGTTAGGAGTATTTTCTTTTGTTCTTTCTTGCTAATACTCCAAATAAGAGATTATGATCTTAGTTCTTCAGCATAGATAAGACAGTCGGTAATAATCGCTTCGGTTGAGGTTGCTTGTACTCAGGATAAATAGCAACTATGCCAAGAACTAAAGATATAAATTTGAAAGTATATGAATGAAGAGATTTCTTGAGCGAATTCCGTGGGATTCTTTTTCATCACAATACAATCAATATATCCTTCACCAACCTGTTTGACTTTATAGAACAAAAATAAAGCTTCTAATTGGGAAATAAGTGCTTCTTTGTTTTCGCCTAGATATTTCATGATTTTTATCCTTCTAAAAACATTTCTTTTAAAATTTTCTACTATCATTCCATTTTTAAAAAACAACCTGTATGGTTATGTTTAAAAAGAGCTCATCGTATAAACATGAAGAAATCTTAAGAAATTCTTCATTATGTTACAAAGAAAAACGTAAGATTTGAATGCTATGCTAGAAAAGTAAGAGAACATGAAACGTTTCTACAAAACATAGAAAACGAATCAGTTAGGAGGAAATGTGTGTGACAGAGACTAACCAAACAAAAATGACCCCCTTGATGCGATTCTCCATCGTGGGGTCGTTACTCATATTCACGATTATTTTGATCTATACGTCCATTGATTTGGTTCGGTATATGAAAGAAAATCTAAGTGATTCTTCCATTAACTGGGTAGAATCCATTGCTTTGGGTGAAGACATCGGAATCAACTTGGTAACGAGAAATGATGGAAGCACCGAAATGGAAGTCGTAAACGGGGAAATGAAAGAAGTATTCGAAGTATCCGATCAAGATGAAGACATTACCTTGTTTCCGAGCGAATCATTAGGGATATTGGGTGTAATCACAAACGAACAAATTGAACAAATTTCGGTCAATGATTCTAATGAAAAAATATCCATAAATGATTCCAATGGAAAGATCCAGTTCTATTTCTATGAAGATTATATCTTCTTTTATTCAACCGAGAAAGTAGACGAACCTGTTATCATCAAAGGATTTTCCGGCGAAAACGTATTGGTTGGTGAAACTCGTTCTTCATAATCTACGAAAAAGGAGTCTTAATCATGCTTTTAACATTAATTAGTGAAGTGGGATATCACGGCGCCGTCGGGGCCTTTGTTGCGTATTTGATCGGTCGTCGTTATCTTCCGGAAAAGAAATTGTTTCTTTTTATGTTTTTAGGAGTCATTGCGGGGATTGCCCCTGATTTGACTTTGATCTTTGAATTTGCAGGAGGGGTTCTTTCAAGTATCACCGATTTACCTGTTTTGGAGTTTTTAGGAGTACGTTTGTATTTCATGGGTCATTCGATATTTGTCGCACCAGCTTTTAGTTTAGGGATAGCGGTTCTGATCCGTCCTATTTTTCCTGAACTGACATTGAAGATCCGTTGGATGTCAATGTTTTTTTCTATCGTAATTGGGCATTTATTTATGGATTTTCTAGATAATGGATTGCCTTTATTCTTCCCAATAACATATGATCGAGATATTGGTTTAAACGTATTAAACGGGAGCGATGGGTTCCTTGTTCTTTCCTTTAGCGTTTTATTTGCACTTATTCTGGTTCTTCATAAAACGGGAAGGCAAAAATGGGCCCCAAAACTCATTATAGTCGGAGTTGTTCTGCTGGCTTCCTATGGAGGGGTAAGGGAGATGTCGAAAACTCAAATGACAAAGCAATTGTCTGAACAATACCCTGGTGATAAGGTCTACATTGAAGCGGGAAGCGGAAATCCTTTCTCAAGCCGGTTATGGCATTATGAAATCAGGACGAATTCCGATGATTTTATCTTTATCATTTATGGTGAAGGATCTTTCTCGAACCTGAATGAATCAGAACAAGAACGACTTTTCTCAACAGATAACGGGTATACGCTATTACTAAGAAAAATAAAAATCGAAGATCAATTGTATTTAATAGGAATTCCTTATAATATCGATGAGTCTAGTTATAATTTTGATGTTGGAAAAGAAGACTTGCTTGTTTATGAAGCGGAAGAAGAGTCCGAGGAACTAAAAAGGATAGAAGGAGAAGAGAAAGACAGTCTTTTAAACGAACTACCTTCTCTCTCTAACGAAGCGATCCTTTTTGAAAAACAAGATGTCACCATCAAGGGCATCGATCCGATAGAGGAATGAAGACAAAAACGCCTCAAAAGGCGTTTTTGTTGATTTAGTCAAAAATAAAAATGACTTGATATAAGTTTAAACTATAGTAGAGATAAGTGGAAATGAATATAAAATTAAGTTAGAAAGGGATTTATCCTATACTGACATTAATGATAATGTGTAATTAGTAGTGTTTAAAAATTTTTAAGGTTGGGGTGCATACACATGTCAGTTAGTATGTAGAATAGAAATTTTAGTAACATGGTTTAAATTAAACTTAATAGCAAGAAAGTTTCGGACTTTTTAAAAATAGAAATCAGTAATACTAGGTAAGAGTTCTAATGGCGCTAATCTGAAATACAGATAGTCGTCACTTATTATTTTTGACAATAAATAAGTAGCTTAGCTCCCGTTGACCTTATTAACATAGATATTCGCATATTTAAGTTACGTTATATATATTAGTCTAACCTTCTATTGCGAATAACCATACACATAAAGTAAAAACTCTAGAAGGTGAATTTTTAATGAAAGAAAAAGGTTGTAAGTGTAGAGGTGTTCCACCCCAACTTCATGGACCACCAGGGAAACCTGGGCCACAAGGTCAGATGGGAATGCAGGGGCAACCAGGGCCGCAAGTAGAGAAGATTTATTTAGCTACAAATCAACTTGTTGGAGATTCTTCCTTCATAGGACTAGGTACTGCCGGGGGTTTCATTAATAATAATATGTCATATCAGAGGATGCAATCATTACAAGACTCGTATTTAGTACTCGTAATAATACCTTACTGGCAGGGGACACTGTAACATGTACAATTTTTAAAGATTATAATACTTGTGCTACTGTTCTCCCTCTGGAAACACCAATTTCAGCAACGGTAATGGGGCCGAGTCCAGGTGCAATGTCTTTTTTTATATGCTTTTTCAGTTCGGTGTTTCCTTAATATTTATTTTAATTATGTGATTTGTTCTATTATCAAACATGCTATCAACATACACACCGAATTGTATATTGTTAGTTTTTAACCATAACTTGAACTTTTCGACTGAAGCATTATCTAGATTTTCTCTACCTGTATGTAAATAATGAATGATCCTTGAATTTGGATATTTTTCTTGTGCCTAGAACCCCCTATTTTTCGTAAGATTAAATAACCTTATCTGCCCGAACGCTACTAACAGGGATTACAGCAAGAGTTTGAAAAAATAGCAGATATGTTTTTGAATTGGTGTAAGAGTACTGGTAAAAAAAGAATCTATTTAGTTTCTCATGATGGAACAATAACTTCATATAGACAATTTATTACTGAAAAAAAAACTATCTCGAAATGATTTTCCTAGAGAGGTGGCTGGTTAAAAGTTAATTGTTAATCTTAAACCATAAATCTTGAGGACCTAAACTGCTTTGAATACTGAGTTAATTTATCTAACGGAAAGTAATTTTATAAGTATCCCGAATTCAAGTTTTCGGCTTCGGCGCTTTTATATGTAGAAGGATGAGTACCACAAGCTACCAACAGTAGGATATTTAGATACTACTGTTGGTAATTGACTAGTTACGATTGTTTTGATATTTCAACCATTCTTTTATTTCATTCATAAGGAACATTTTCTTATCAGCAATTTCAATATATGGTAGAAATCGATATGTATCATAACTAGTTAACTGTCTTTTTAAAACTGTGTCTGCGATAATAATATCTTTTAGTTCATCTTCAGAAATATGTAGATATTCAAGTAATTCAGACTGAGTCAATAAATCACTATACTCTTCTTTTTCTAGATCATCTTTTTGAGTAGAATTAGAGACTATGTGAGCACTCCAAACTATTGATGAAGAAAAGATTAAAACATATAGCAGATATAAGAAGTATTTTTTATTTTCCATAAATTACAGTAGATGTACTACTAAGCCCCCTCTATCCTAATATACATCATCTATAATATCATAATAAGGTTACAATAATAACATTAATAAACTCAATGATTAAAATTAGGAAATTAGAGTTTCTTGATGTTTTTTCTGGACCTGACTTTTACTTAAAGTTACCTAACGGAGATGAAATATATTCGATAACTGCTGTTTATTTAACTTCTGAAGCAAAAGGGAACATTGAAATTGATAAAACAGAGTCTATAGATTTACACTATTTTCATATAAATGACTTACCAGAAGGATTAAATGAGGCAAATTACAAGTATATAGAAGCGTATCTAAAAAATAGATAGTAGCAAGATAATAAATTCATGGCATCAAAACGTTCAGCGATTATAAGCATGATATGCAAAAAAATACTTTGACAAAAATACCTTATACTCTAGAATATGCCAAACATATATTAAGGGGATGAATATGAAAATAGACCGTATGCTGACAATCATTGTTATATTACTTAATAGAAGTCGAATATCTGCAAAAGAACTTGCGGAAAAGTTTGAAGTTTCAGTTCGAACGATTTACAGAGACATTGAATCTATTAATATGGCTGGTATTCCGATCATATCATACTCTGGGAATAATGGTGGTTTTGGTATTAAGGAGAATTATAAATTAAACCATCAGTTGCTGACACTAAACAATTTGTGTTCCATACTTTCAGCACTTAAAGGTGTTAACTCTACATTTGAGGATGTTGAGCTTGAATCATCCATAGAAAAACTGCGAAATATTATTCCACAGGATAAAATTCATCATCTTGACCTGCATATGGAGCAAATTATAATTGGTATGCAGCCTTGGGCATACACCTCAAAACAAAAAGAACTGGTCAAAAATATCCGGAATGCTATCACTCAAACACAATTGATTACAATTATATATAGAAACTATACAAACGAAACAAGTACAAGGCAGATAGAACCGATGTCATTAATCTTTAAAGGTTATACATGGTATCTGTTTGGCTATTGTCACTTAAAAACAAATTTCAGGGTATTCAGGATTTCACGCATTATTGACTTGCAGGTTGAAGATGTACTATTCAAGCGTAGGGAAAAGTCATATCAAGAAATTGAAGAGGCATCAAAGAAGCAGGTCTCCTTAACTAGCATTACATTAAAATTCGTACCCCAGGTGAGGTCCCGAGTTGAAGATATTTTTGACAAAGAAAATATTGAAATTCTGAACACAGGTGAACTGATTGTGACTGCACACTTTCCAGAGAAGGAATGGTATTACGGATTGATATTCAGTTTTGGCGAACACGTCGAAGTGTTAGGTCCTGAAAGGGTACGCCAAGCTGTTGCATCTAGAATAAAATCAATGCTTGAAAAATATCAGTAAATTATTTTTTCAAACCTGACACGCTAGTGTCACACCACTATGCTACTATGCTAACTGTAACAGTCTTTTAGTACAGTTGTATAGGAGGAAATATGATGATTAATAAAACTGATTTTCCCAAGCCTACCCTTATTTCAGTCAACGGTGTGGAACTCGAAGTCTTTGAAGCTGGACGACAAAATATAGGAAAACCTATTGTACTCTGTCATGGTTGGCCAGAGCATGCCTTTTCTTGGCGTCATCAGGTGCCCGCCCTTGTCGCAGCGGGCTACCATGTCATCATCCCAAACCAGCGGGGATATGGCAACTCATCCCGTCCGAGCGAAGTGACAGACTATGACATTGAACATTTGTCGGGTGATCTCATCGCACTTCTCGATCACTACGAATACGAAGATGCCACCTTTGTCGGTCATGATTGGGGTGCAATGGTCGTTTGGGGGCTGACCTTATTGCATCCGAACCGTGTAAATAAAGTGGTAAATTTGAGCTTGCCTTACCAAGAGCGGGGAGAAAGACCCTGGATCGAATTCATGGAAGAAGTACTTGGTGACGACTACTATTTTGTTCACTTCAACCGACAGCCAGGTGTCGCAGACGCTATATTAGAAGAAAATACATTCCAGTTTCTTCGGAACATTTACCGGAAGAACGAGCCTCCTAGAGCACCTCAGCCAGGTATGGCGATGATTAATCTTGCTAGAGCAGAAAACCCACTCGGTGAACCCATAATGAGCGACAGCGAATTGGCTGTTTTCATCTCTGCCTTCAAATCAACAGGCTTCACGGCAAGTATAAATTGGTACAGGAACCTTGACCGCAACTGGCGCATATTGGCGGACGTGAACCCAATCATCCAACAGCCTGCACTTATGATCTATGGCGACAGGGATGTGATCCCGAAGTCTAAAAAACTAACTGAGTTCGTGCCTAATGTGGAAGTGGTCAATCTGGATTGCGGTCATTGGATCCAGCAAGAAAAGCCGAATGAAACAAACCAAGTGATTTTAAAATGGCTGGAACAATGGGAGATGTAATTTTTTTCAACAACCAAGAAGAGTTTACTTTAGAAGAACACCATGTTGAAGTTAGTACAATTTGGGTGTGCTATTTCAGGATTATATCTAATCCCAATCGATATCCAACTCTTTTATACAAGGAATTACTTTATTAAATTGGTATCTAAATAGCATTCTTGTACGGCTTTAACAAAGATTATTTCATAATATAGTTATTAGGAACTAAAGTGATCTTCAGCAAATGGCGCTAATCTGTAAAAGGATTAGCGCTTTTCTTCATTTTAGGTTCATGTTTGTATTCAAAAAAGATGTAGGGAAAATCATTGTCCTGTAAATTTTTTATACATTTTAATGTAAATTTCTGAATTATGTATACTTAATTTTACATTGATTTTACTGTCTTTCTGAAGTGACATTCACGAATATTACTTTTTACAATAACAGTATTTTGAGTATTCAAAAAAAATAATAACTTGGCACATAGTTTGCATTAATATACATCGAAAGAAATTATTATGAATTTTAAAAAGGGGGAAATAAACAATATGTTAGCCTTGTTACGGAATTAACTAACAAAAATGTTTTTCTGTTAAGCCGATTGGCTTGTTTTAATACCTCTCTTTGAATCTATTTTATCAATTTTCACCGCAATTCTATTATTCTTATTCCTCATATTAGAACCTTGTCTATATCATGCACTGAATATACAGCATTTTATTTTTTGAAAACATAGTAAAAGTTTAGTGTTTATCTAATTTAATTCCTTATTTCATAAGCGCGTAATTAAAAAACAGAATATTAGGAGGACTAAATTATTGAAAAAATTAAATAAGAAAGTATTAAAAAAGGTAGGTAGCTCATTTCTCATAGCCAGCTTGTTACTTCCTGTAGGATATAATGCATATGCACAAGAGAAAAGTAAAGCAAATTATGACCAGATGCTTGAGAGTGGTTTCGAGACTAAACAATTATTTGAAAAAGCATTGGAAAGTGAAAAAACAGTACACGTTAAAAATGCAGATATTTTAGATCGAATACGTCCAGATGCCCCTATATCTGAAAGCCAGAATGACAATGGTAGTTTTACCATTTCTGCAGCAGCTTCTTATTCGTTTTATGATTTAAATAGAATGAGTGATGCTGAATTAGTAAATACTTTAGTCTCAATGGAATCAATTGATGATATTGCTGATTTTTGGAGCTATAGCATGGATGTAGTGGATTTCTATGGAGATCAACAGCGTATTCGCTATTTATTAGATGAGATTGAATACTTAGGATCTCGATACACTGCGAATGATGATAGAGGACTCGCTATTTTAATAGAAGTGGTGAATAAAGGTTTTCTTTATGAGTTTGATTATCAGGACCCTGAGATGGCTTATATGAGTGACTTCTCATTTAGGGAAGAAGTCACACCTGCAATTGTTTCTGTTATGAGAAATAGTAATTTTGAATTAGGAACAGCTACTCAAGATGCTGTTGTATCGAAAACTGGATTTTTTATCAGCCATGCAACGGTAGATCTCGCTTTATTTGAGGAAGCGCTCCCTATATTCCAGGATTATCATTCAAGAGTAAACACATATATAGAAGAAACATCAAAAAATTCAGCATTTTATGGTTTAATTAGTGGACTAGAATACGTTCAATACTGGACTTATCGTAACGGTCCATACAATTCTGAGAATGAAGTACCTTGGTATGGACAAATTGATTATTTCTTTAGTGAAATAGCAGAGATCATAACATTTAGTCAATTTGAGGGGACGGAACATGAGTGGCTAGTAGATAATGCCGTTTGGTTCATAAGTGAAGAGGGAAGATTTCATAGTAATACTAATTTTGTATTGGACACATTTGAACGTGCACTCAATGACTATCCGTATTACGGTATGATCTATATAGCCTTAGCGAAGAAAGTTTCAGATTTAGGTGGAAGCATTAATTATGATCGAGTCGTTAGAGATTATGAAGATAATTACTATGGAAATGAGTATGTCTTTGATGATGGGGAATTTGTCATTAAAGCAGGGGATAGAGTAACACAAGAAGAAATTGAAAGAATTTATTGGGCTGCTAAGGAAGAAAAAGCTCAATTCCATCGCTATTACGGAGTAGATGAACCAGTTGAACTGGGGAATGCAGACGATGTTCTTACAGCGATTATTTATAATGACCGTGACGAATACGATATAAATCGATATCTTAACAATGTTGATACGAATAATGGCGGGATTTATATTGAATCATGGGGAACGTTTTTTACCTGGGATCGAGAAGTACCAACCGATAGTATTTATGAACTTGAGGAGTTATTCCGTCACGAGTACTTCCATTATCTACAAAGTAGATATTTAATCCCTGGAATGTGGGGAAGTACTTCTCTATACGATTGGGATCGATTGGTTTGGGTGGAAGAAGGAGGCGGTGAATTCTTTGCTGGAGCAACAAGAACTGGAATTGACACTAGATCAACCAAAATTAGAAATATACATTCAGACCCTAGGGATCGCTATACGCTAGATGAGGTATTACATGGAACATATGGTTCTTGGGATATTTATGACTATTCATATGCTTTCTATGATTTTATTGCGAAAAAGCACATGGATATATTTGATCGAGTTCTTGAGCTTTTACAAGCAGAGGATGCTTCAGGCTTCGATCGATACATGGATGAATTGTCTCGTGATACAACTTTAGAAACAGAATACCAGGCTCATTTAGACGAGCTAGTCAGGGATGGAGGCCGAGTGGTTCTTGTTGGAGATGACTATACGGCGAACCATACAGATCGTGATTTGAGTACGATTGAGAATGATATTTTAAATGAAATTCCTTTATACAATATATTGAATAGGCAAAAAAGATCCGATCTTTTGAATACCTATTCGGTGGAGGGTACGTATGAAGGTGGAAGATCATACGGCTGGAGTAGTGACAAGGAAGCAATGAATACCATCGTAAACGATGTGCTGGGAAGCTTAGACACAAGGTGGAGTGGTTATAGAACTGTAACAGCTTACTTTGTGAATCATCGCGTAAATTCAAGTGGTAATTATGAATTCGATGTGGTGTTCCATGGTTTATTGCCAGGTGGAGCAGTTATAGGAACTCCACCAACAGCGTTCCTCGAGAGTCCAAGTTCTCCAGTAAATGTGAATGAAACTGTTCAATTTTATGGAGATCGATCCTCTGATTCTGATGGAACAATTATATCCTATACATGGAATTTCAGTGACGGAACAACGAGTAATGAAGCAAACCCTACTCATGTATTTCCTTCTGCTGGTGATTACAATGTAACGTTAACCGTAGAGGATGATGACGGTTTAACGGACCGTGATAGTGTCACGATTACCGTTGGAGATGGTGGTGTTATTATACCACCAACGGACTTTGAATCAGAACCCAACGACCGACAATCCGAAGCGAATCAACTAGTTGATCAAATTAGTGGAACGTTAGATTACGCATCAGGTGATCACACAGATTGGTTCTATATCGATGTTGATACAGCAGGAGATGTAGCTGTTGACGTAACAAGTGTTGGTGGAGAAATAAATGTAGTTGTTGAGGATGAGGTTGGAAATGTCATAGCAAGACCATTAACTGATGGTACCTTTAATGTTCCAGCTGGAAGATACTATGTTATTGCTTATACGTGGAGTGGAGAGCTAACAGCTGAATACACGATTACTGTAAATGGAGCAGGAAATGGCGGTGGTGATGGAGGTACAACAACCCCGGATACAGAGACAGAACCTAATGATCGTAGATCAGAAGCTAACTTGCTTGATAGTAGTATAGAAGGCTCTTTAGATTATGATGCAGGTGATAATCAAGATTGGTTCTACTTTGATATAGATACATCTGGAAATGTTTTAATAGATGCAACCTCTGTTGGTGGAGACTTCAATGTTCAAGTAGAAGATGAGAGTGGAAACCTTGTAGCAAACCTAAGTGATGGTTCATTTAACGTATCTGCAGGAAGATACTATGTCATTGTGTATACTTGGTCAGGCCAACCTGTAGTAGATTATACCGTTCAAATAACAAAGTAAAAATAAGAAGTGAGGAGTTGGATGGGAGTAATAGGTTCTCACATCCTACTCTTCCACAATTTGGTGCTAAACTGAAAGAGAGATAAGCGTCTTTTCCCATTTACCAGTGCATAAATTCATCGTTACAATATTTGTGTCAACAAGCCAACTATCAGCGTCTCTCCCATATTATCATCACAAAGTATTTATAAAGAATATGAAATATAACTTATTTGTTTGTTCATCTTACTAATTTGATTTTTGCAGGTAGTATATAATCATTCCAAGTGCGAGGGGAGGTAATGAAGTAATCATTAAATTCTTTGTCCATTTTAACCTCCACTTTTTATCTTCTTTATCTTCGCTATTTAGATTTGCTCTCATTCTGTCACCACTTACACCAAATCCCGAAATCATTATTCCAAGAAGAATAAGTATTGAACTGCACGAAAGTAAATAAATGTGAATGTATTGTAAGTTACCATAAATATACGTTGAAATAATAATTATTAATATGAATAGGACACCAGTAAATAATGATTTAACCATAAATCACACTCTCCTTAAAGTATCAAAAAATTTTTCATAATTAATAGTCTACTAGCCATTGAGTTACCTCATTCCCTAGTTTAACTTTTGTTTTGGACCAAGTAAACATATTTGAAATCAGTCGAAAAAGTTTTGTATTAAGGATTCGATAAGCAAGTATGGGGGGGGATGGGGAACATTTATAGGTAGTGAACCATACGATGGTCTTAGTCACATAGACAAAGTGAACCTTCTGTTATATTATCGTTGAGATCAAATTAATAGTAAATAGAAGCATTATATAAATGATAATAGAAAATATGTTTCTGCCTATTATGGAGGGCCGCTTCATTCGCTGAAAGTGGAAAAACCTGACGATATTTGACTCATTGATGTTTGCTTTAGTTGGACTTGTCGTTTCGATACTGGCCTTCAAGAAAAAAGACAACAAATAGACCACACTTAACACTTTAGTCGAGCGATTGGTGGTTATTAAGCCGACTCTCAAAAGAGTCGGCTATTGTATGGACGTTGGTGTTGCTGCACCTTCGATTATTGTACAACCGATTCAAAGAAAAAACGCTTTTCCAAAGAAGAGACATAATACTAACTTATATGTAGTTTTTTTCTATGAAAAGAAATCGAGAAGCCCAAGTACTAGAGGAATTAGATCACCTAAAAATTGTAGTATTGCAATAGCGATATCCATATTTATCAAATCCTTTCTTTATTATTGAATAATATTATTATATAAGATAAATAAATTTTCGCAATATTTAAACTATAAAACAGGAGAATAAGACTAGCCTAATCGTTTTTACGATTTGTATAACTATGACAATATATTCATGTCGTTTGTTTGCATTATTGTATACCATAACCAAATCTAGTTTATATAATAGCTACATATGATACGTATTAATTATAAAAAAAATAAGCTTGTAAACTATGTAATTGTAGAACAAACAGACTAAATATTAGACTCAAAAAAAGGACATTTCTGTAGTAAAACAGAAATGCGCCTTTTTTCAGTGAAAAGTCAACATTCTATAAGCTTGTGTAATAGTAAAGTATTAAAAAATAACACAAAGATGCTAGATTAGTTAATATAATAGATCAAGAAGTATAAAACGGTTTATTCGTAGACACTAAGGGCTTAAATTTATGAGATCCAATTATAAAAATAAAATTATTGAGGGCATTCTTAATAAGTAGTTATTGAACTCTTAATTGTGTGTAGTTCTTGATATATCCATCAAAATAATTTCGAAAATCGTCATTCTCTCCATAGTAAATTCTTGAAAAATCGAGTGTGAATTCTCGGAAGGAAAAAGAATCAGAGGTTCTTATTTTATGGTTAGATCCACTTTGAACGCTAAGATAGTTAGTGTTCCACCCTGCACCTTTTTTAAGAATTCCTTCTAAGCTATGTGATAACTCTACCACTTCATATTTTTCATTATGGAACATCCAATCATTTTTTAAATCTTGATAAAGTAAAACACCCTCCACATCCAGAATGTAATGTTCAGAATCAAAATCCATTGTATATTGTTTCAGTAACGACTTAGTATCACCTACTGAGCGAAGTTACAATTGGAATAGAACAACTCTCTGGCCAGATAGGTGAACTTAATATATAAAATGGCTATTTACATAAAAAGTTGAATGCCTGGTACAAAGAATTTTATGTTAAAAGAAAAAGTTTTTGAGTTGGAAGAAGAAATAATAAGATTAGAACATAAAAATAAGGTTTTGATTGAGCTGGGGTGATTATAAATAGAACAATAGTAATAACGACAAATTATAAGAACTATTCTGCAAGCATTCATGTTGGGAGGCGTTTCTTGGGATTATTGTTAATAAGAGATTGTTAGTTGATCAATTTAGTTATGCTTGTTGCGCTAATTAATATCGGTTATAGGGCGGCTAAATTTTGATGGTAATAGAATTACTGCTAAAACAATAAAGTAAATCCAAGCAAACAAAGAAATGACTAACGATATTATCATTTCGAAAATAAGAGATGAGAATGATAAGACGCTTAATGAATAGCAAAATAGAAGAGCGAATAAAGTACTAATCAAGATAAATTTAAGAGCAGATGCTTGAATAAATTTAAGAAATAATAAAGAAGGGACTACTAAAAAGAATACATAATAACCTGATAGAAATATTGGTATAGTAAAGTCTGTGAGCAGAGGAAACTCGTTGTCTTTATAATTTGGCCAAAATCTTTGTAAAAGTGAAAATGATAATAAAGATGAAATGAATATCCAAATATAGAATTTCATACGACTCCTCCTTAACTAATTATTATAGTAGTAACACAGAAGGAAAATAAAATCGATTAAAAAACCTATCATGAAATTCAAACAAATGAGTGTGTATTTTTCCTTTTAGATCAGACTAAATAAGCAGTAGAATAAACACCCAGAACCTTGATATATTTCTAAGATAGATTTTCAAACGTTTTCCTCTGAACAGGTGGTGTACCCCCTCAGCTGTAAAATAATTCATGCCACACAATCTAAATCCATCATGTCGTCTTTTGTTAGGGATCTTTTCAAACTTTGTTGCTTACATTTGACGTAACTGATGTGTTTTAAATTTAAATGATTTTCATAGTCTTTAAACAAGAAGAGATATCTCGAAAGGTAGCTATATTTGTGTTTAGCTCTTATTATAAAAAGCAATTGCGAAAACGAGCCGAATCACCCCAAATTACTCACATAAAATAGATCATGTCATACATAAGTAAGCGATTGTACCAACTATATGATAAAGAAGAGAGTAAAAATAATACAACCCCAAAATAAACAATTTTGGGGTTACTTAAACGTTTTACGGAGATACGTATCCAGTATATGTTCTTTTTAAATCTTCATTTAAGAAAGAAGTAAAAGTTCCTCATATTTTGAATGTCCCTATTATATATACTATCTACAAGCATGTAAAGCTTCATTTTAATGCTTAATAAAGTATTTTTTTTCATTATTTTCACTATACAGATGCTTTGCTGATTTTATCATAAACATCCATAATAGGTTGCTACTAGCTAAAGATTCTAGATTTTATATATAATGTATCCACATCATGGAAATGAGATAATCTTATAAATTTGAAGGGGGTCGTTTATATCTAATAAATGCTGTAGATCTTAGAACCATAAACAAGTAGTGATTCTAATTTAGTGTTCATTTTATGTATTTACAAAGTTAACTAAATGATAGGAGGATTTAACACGATGAAAAAATATTACATTGAATTGCCGTACATTGCTGTTTTAAAGGTTGAAGTTAACGCAGAATCAGGGGAAGAAGCACTCGAAAAATTAGCTGAGGCAGATAAAGTGAATATTTACAGAGACAAACTTGATGATATTTCTTTTATTGATGAAGATTGGAATTATCATGAACAAGTCACACAAAGAAGTATTCCAAATTCAACCCAGTATAATATGTTTATAGAAGAAGTGGAAAAAGATGACTTGATAAATGAGTAAAAAGATATATCATTAGGGCACTTATTAGCGCTGGTTTTATCTATTTCTGTTGAGATAATAGTAGTAGATGCTTTTACTTGAATGACTGATTCACCAAGGGAGAATTATGAAGTCGGAGTGAATGCAGTTTATGTCCAGGAGTTTGATGTTTGTTTAATAGGGGAATAAAGTTATTTAACTATGGCGCTTTTCAGTAATCATACTGAGAGCGTTTTTCTTTACGTTTTGAGTAGATTTATTATAAATCAGGATATTTTTGGACTTAGCTTAAAATCGCTAGAAATAAACTTATTCGACACTATTGGTGATGGGGAATAAAAGAAGATTGCCAGCGGTTACGTGATAACATCAACATCATTCCTATCACATGAAGGTATCTACTTGTATTACTAAAAAACATATAATTCTATAAAAGCTAATGTATATTTGTTTTTACATCTTATATAGTTACGTTTTTGCAATTACATTGAATAATTATTTATATTTGTGCTGTGAATAGTTTCTAGTTATTTAACTTTTATCATTAAATATTTTCATTAATTATAAGAATAATCAGAAAAAATGTAGGCTAGATTACATTTTATTTCTTTAAATACAGGTATGCTATATAAAGTATTACTTATTATTGCAGCTGTAGTTTTAATAATGATCATGTAAAAAAATTAAAGGAGGGATTGATATGAAGTTGCCTTTACAAAAAGCTTTAATTGCAGGAAGTATTGGCGGTATCGCCGGAGGGATTGCATTCGGAATTGTAATGCAACTGATGGGAAAAATGCCAATGATTGCATCAATGGCAAGTAGTGAAAGTCTAGCTGTAGGTTGGGTTATTCATTTGCTTATTAGTGTAATTTTTGGTGTATCATTTGGGGGTTTAGCTATAATTGTAAAAAATATTTGGCTACTTACTGTGATCTTTACAATTGGTATATGGATTTTAGGTCCATTAGTCGTTATGCCATTAATGATGGGAATGGGAACAAATATAGTAAATGCATTTACTCCCGATCAACTTATGAATCTAATGACACATCTATTCTTCTCAGTAGTGGTAGCTATTGTTTATAAATTTACTGTCTCAGAATCGAAGGAAAAGACCGTATCAGCGTAAACATTATATAAGACTAAACATTCACTTCTCAACTATTCAAGAGGGGTGAGTGTTTTTTATCATGAATTTATTATTTAATATAGAATGGATAGGGTCATTTGACGGAAATTGAGGGGTAGGGAGGAAGTGTTTCATGGTGGTACTATTAAATATGAACATAAAATTAAAATTATGTTATAATTCCAAGGAATACTCCAAACATAGCGACTAAATGGAGTGATACATTGTTGAGTTATTTAAAAGTATACAAAAGTGCTATTCAGGGGACGAATGCCTAAGTCAGTGATCTAAGTAGAACACCTACTAATGGAAGGTGGAGATGTCCGTCTTACAGTGGTTGATACAAATAAACAAAATCAATCGTGGTCCGGATATTTAGATGAAATATGCTAAATTGAAGTTGGAACTAGAAGTAATCGCTAAATAGAGTTTGGCGGTGAATTGGTTAAGTCGCTTAGAAAGCCTGAAGCTACATCAGTAGTAAAAACAAAACGGAACCCTGCCTCCAAAGATTAAAAAAATTAATCTTGGAGGTAGAGCACTTGAGTAGAAAATCAGAAAATACAGCGTTTCAGTGTGAAAATTGTAGAGAACAAGTTACACCATTAACTAATGGTAGTTTTAGAAATCATTGTCCTTACTGTTTGTATTCAAAACATCTAGATATCCAACCAGGTGATCGGGCAAGTGATTGCTATGGACTAATGGTACCGATTGGGCTTGATTATTCTAACAAGAAAGGCTATCAAATTGTTCATGAATGTACAAAATGTGGTAAGGTTGGTAAGAACAAAGTTGCCACAGATACACTGCAAGAAGATCAAATAATTAATTATATGAAATCAATAGTTTAATAACATTCTACCTGCTATGTTTGGAGTTTAAATTTTAGTTTGTCATAATACCTTTTCTTCGTTGTTAAGGCTACTTTCACACAAGCTGTTGCTTTTCCTACTAAGATAAATCAGGTTACATCTAGTGTTCATGGAATCTTTTCTGAAACCTCTATAGGTCGAGTAAAACCTCATCTACCTGTCTGTATAAAAAAGTAGTGGCATCTTCACAAAATGAAGCGATGAAAAACATTGTTTTTTGAACCAAAAAAGCAACGAGACAGTGAAGCACAAAAAATAGGCCACTAGAATGGCAGCCTATTCTTAAGAATTTTAATTATTGTTGAATGAAGGTTTTGAGTGTATGAACTTCTCTTCACCTCCATTACTGAAGTTTAAAATTACCAGATGTTATATCTACAATTATTTCATGATCGCCAGACCCAATGGTCCCGATAATTCGATCATTAGATTTTTCCTCATAGTTAACGCCATCTAATTCAACTTTACCATTACCTGAAGTAGCTTTAAAATTTATATAAAGTGATGATGGGGCTTTTTCATATTCAATTTTCACATTACCACTTAAAGCATTTGCCGAAATATTACCAGAAGATTCCTCATTGTGTAAAGTAATGTTTCCAGATGAACTATGTGCAGTTACATTACCTACTACATTTGTTAAATACATGTTACCAGATGCTACTTCAAAGGATGAAGTAATTGCTTGCTGTTGATCTACTGTTATATTCCCCGATGCTGTTGATGTGTAAACTTTATCGGCTTGCATGTCTTTCATTTTAATATTTCCTGATGCTGCTGACACGTTCAATTGATTTGTGTTTAATTGTTCAGCTTCAATATTTCCTGATGCTGTATTTATTGTTACTGATTCATATACCTTTGTAGGTAAGTAAACTGAAACAGTAGTATCCACGATAGATACGCCAATATTAAAAAACGTGTTAGGATCTTGAAATTTTACCTTTAACAAATCACCTCGTTCTTCTACATTAAGTTTAAATTTATCCTTCAGTTTTTCACTAACTCTACCATTCACCTCAATGATAAAGGAATCATCGTCAGAAGGCTGAACCTCAATATCAGTTGATGGGAAGTCAATGTCTATTTTTTTGATCTCTTCATTCTTTACTTCTTTTTTTTCAAATAAATCTACAGTATTAAAGGATAAGCCTCCTGTGGCATTTATTGAAACAACTGAACCGATTATTCCAATAAATAATACAACAAATAATCCTACTAACAGCTTTTTCATGCTGTTTTCCCTCCTTATATAATATGAGTATTAAATGTACACACAACTTACGTGATTAAAATACACCTGATGGAATAGCAATAACTTCTAATTTATTTCTATAAGCAAATATTTGTTTTGTTCGTCACTGTTACTTCTGGTTTAAAAGTATCGTCAGAGTGTATGGTATTCAAACTTCTCCTGTTACTATGAAATCTCTGTTACGAATTGAATGAGTTTCTCATAACTTGATTATAAAATCTCTATGTTTTCTATACCTATACTTAATTATTTTTATCATCATTCACCATTAACAATGTTAGTTAAGGTGTTTGTAAGACTACGCATTTTATCCCTATCTAAGGATTCATTATTACTTAAAATAATAATGACAAGTTCAGTATTAAGCTCACGATAAAAATTTGCTATAAATCCTGGTAAGTCTCCAGCGTGTTCAACTTTTTTTTCTTGGGTAAACCAACCATAGCCATAGTCATATTCAGATCCATATTCGAAGTTAGAAGGGATGTTAGTATAAGGAGCATACATCTTAGCTATAGTCTCTTTTTTTAGTAATTTTGCAGAATATAATGCTCTATCCCATGTTACTAAATCATTCATAGTTGTATACAAACCACTGGAGGAATGGGTTATATAATAGTCGTATTGAATAGGATAAAAATCATTTTCGGTATTGATTTCTTCATACCCTTGAGCTTTATTTTCTAGCACTTCCCAGTTAACACTGTAACCTGTATTTAACATCGTTAAAGGTTCAAAAATGTTCTTTTCTAAAAATTTATCATATGATTCTTCTGTGGTACGTTCTATGATCAATCCTAAAATTAAATAATTTGAATTGCTATATTCAAATTTTTCACCAGGATTAAAGTTAAGAGGAATGTCTTTATATATTGCAATTGCTTCTTCTTCGGTTATCGAATAAGGAATATTAGACCCGAATTTTTTTTCTAAACTCTCAGCAAAATACGGATGATCTGTACTTACTATTCCAGATGACATCGATAAAAGGTGATGAATCGTAACCCCTTCCCATTTAGAAAGATCAGGTAAATAATCTGTAATTTGATGTTCTAGTTCAAGTAATCCTCTTTCCTTTAGTAATAATATCGCTGCGGCTGTAAATTGTTTAGTCAAAGAACCTATGATGAATTTCGTATCTAATGTATTTGCGATATTTTGATCAATGTCAGCCTTACCAAACGTATTAGAGTATATTTCTTCACCTCCCATACCTACATATACAGCCCCTGAAAAATTATAGTATTTTTCAAAGTGAGTCATCACATTATCCAATTTGGTATATACATCTAAATCATTTGAATCTTGACTTACTTCTTGTACTTGAGCTGATATAATGGTTTCTTCTGTTGACTTCTCAATAAGGTCTGTGTTTTCTATAGTTTGACTTACTTTTTTGGTAGGATTTTCAGCAGAACACGCACTTATAACAAGTAAAAGACTAATGAACACAATAAAAGAGCTTTTTTTCATAGAATCTCCCCTTGTGATTTGTTATCCACGTGAATAGATTAAATTTTTTCTAATAAGTTATCATCTTAAATACGGATTTGTATCGTAGAGGTTTCAATTTATTTCTTGGACATATAGTTGAATAAAGGATTGGAAGGGTTGTATGGTGATGGAATTAATGTAACTGTGTATAGAAAAATTAAAGGGTAATCAAGTATGAGGTACCAATATTGTTTGTTATCTTACCTATTAACAATGATTAACAATTACCTATTCCTACACCTCCATTTTATATAATACGTTATAAATGTATTATTGTTATAGTGTTCTATGTTAATGGTACACTAAGTTAATTTTATTGTCAATTTATTACTCTGTTTACTTTTTTAATACAAAGTTGATAAAAAAGAGCTGTAAGTATAAGTAGGCAAGATGATACATTTTATCATACTTAATCAGTAATAAATTTGGGAGATGCGCCATTTTTTATTGCTTAGGAAGATTGTGGAGCAACGAAAAAGCAATAATATGCTAAAATCAGGATTAGATCGTGAAAAGAGAACATGAGGAGATATATGTGACTGTTACTATTCATTAGAAGTAATGCGAGTGCCGGAAATACGTAATAAGAAGAACAAGTATTAACAATTTTCACCATTAATTTTTATGCTACTTGGTATTTCCGACTATCTTAAGATATACTACCTTATGTTAACAGGCTATATAGGAAAAGCTAGTTCGTTTTATGCTCCAATTTCCGATAAGCAAACGAGAGCAAGATGGCTGGTATGGTACAAAGTAGCATTCCAACAAATGCGTATGTTGATTCTATTTCGTATAAGTAACCTCCTAAAATTGTAAACACTGCAGTTCCCCAGCTAAGTGCGAATCCCGAGTAAATACCTTGCGCGATTGGAATCTGTTCATAAGGAATATTTTTATTTAAAAATTTCATAAAGGCATAATGCGCCATCGCGAACGAGAATGCATGTAATATTTGTGAAATACTAAAAATAATGACATTAGGAAAAGTAAATACTATGATCCAGCGTATCGATGAACAAAGTGCTGCTAGTGTAAGTAAAGTAGCTACTGATATTTTGTAAAATCTTCTATCTGCAATTGCAAAGAAAATAATTTCAGCGATTACCGCAATGTTAATAATAAAACCGATTAAATAGTTTGGTGCATGTATTTCTTGTAAAAAAATATACCCGTAATTGTAATACGAAGCATGTGATGCTTGCAGTAATATCACTATGGCGAGTACTACAACAAAGTGGCTGTTCCGAAATAACTTTAGCATACCTCCTTTTATTGTTTGATCACGGTGTGATTTTTTTGATAAAACGTTGGGTGTTTGCATAAAGCCGAGGATCATGAAAACAATTACACCTAATAACATTGCCCATAAAATCACGTTATCCCCCATAAGATCGATAAAGATAGCTACGATTATACCAGCCAATACAAACCCAACAGATCCCCATAATCTACTTTTTCCGTAATTTTCCAATTCATTATTTTTCATAAGGACGCCAGCTGCACTGTCTAATGCAGGCATCAAAGTTGGATAAAAAACATGTAAGAGTATTGATACCACTAATAAGCTAGTAAAAGAACTAGCTGGAATACAGAAGAAAAGAACAATTAGTGTGCCGATTGAAGCACCATTTAATATTGTTTTACTACTAAATTTTCCTGATAATAATGGGAAAACAATTAACGATGAAATACCTCTTGCAATCAAACTTAAGCTCATTATTAAGCCAGTTTGAGAAATCGTCATTCCTTTTATATGAATCATCCACCCTGTCCAGTAAGGGAGGAAAACACCCCATGTCACAAAAAAACTAAAGAATTGTCTGCTCATCCACCGTTGAGTATTCATTTATATCTCTCCTTTGTTTGAATGATATAATGAATATGAATGTAATAATATGAGATATCTCATATTTTGAGGTGGATAATGAGAATTTATAAAGATGAGAAAAGACAACATTATTTAAAAGAAAGCTCTATTGAGGCTTTGTTTTCTTTTCCGCTTGACGAATTTATCGAGGTTCATGAATATAAAAGAGATGAATGGATTATTCAAGAAGGCAGCGTGCCGAATTTTTTATTTTATCTCATCGAAGGAAAAGCAAAAATTTATGTAACCCATCAAAACGGAAAAGTCTCTTTGTTAAATTTTGTTAGTCCTAAGGAATATATTGGAGAAATGGAATTATTAAATGAGGTTTATTATACAAAAGGAATACAAGCATCTACCAAGACTATTTGTCTTGCACTACCTCTTCATCGATATCGTAAACAATTACTAGAAGATGTGGTATTTCTACGTGAACTAAGCAAATTATTAAGTTTGAAATCAACAATAATGGCTGCAAAATATTCTCAAAGCTTATCATTCCCGCTTGAAAACCGTCTTGCGGAATTTATCTTAAATACCTCTGATGATGGCATCTATATGGAGAAGCACGTAACTGTTTGTGAATTTTTAGGTGTTTCCTATCGACACTTAATGCATGTACTTGCACAATTTTGCGATAAGGGGTTATTAGTGAAAGAAGGACGTCAATATCGTATAAAACAGCATAACTCACTATATAATCTTGCTGAAATGTTGTGGAATAAATAAGGGTCTCGAATTTTATTTTCATCACGATATGATGTAATAAAGATAATAGCATATTAAATTCTAGTATTTATATGTATGTTACCACCAAACAAATTAATGGAGTGTAGGTTTTACATATAATTAATCTCTTAGATGTATATGTATTAATATTTTCGTATGAAAGCAACAATGAGAAAACAAATGTTTGACATAAGAATCCTTATTATGACTTTCCGTTAGCATAAAGGTTGTTGATTTATTGTAAGTGTAGGATAATATATGGTAGTTTATCCGTTTAATGTAAATAATTTATAAGAGGTGAAAGGATGGTTTCATGGAAAAACCCTATCCTTTTATTATCAGGGATAGGAATATCGTATTTAGGGAATTGGATATACTTAATTGCACTTAATATTTCTATATTAGATTTAACAGGATCAGCAGCAGCAGTTGCTGGTTTATATGTTATTCGACCTATCGCGATGTTGATAACTAATACTTGGGCGGGGAGTGTTATTGATAGAATAAACAAAAGAAGGCTGATGATTTTCATTGATATAGTGAGAGGTGCTTTAGTATTCTTAATTCCTTTTATTGAATCACTTTGGGTTATTTATTTTATCCTATTGTTAATTAATATGGTTGGTGCATTTTTTGGTCCAAGCTCAGCTGTATACATAACTAAATTGGTTCCACCTGAAAATAGAAAAAGATTTAACTCGTTGATGAGTATGACAAGCTCAGGTGCATTTTTGTTAGGCCCAGCAATTGCAGGAGTACTTATCATGTACGTAGGTACAGATTTATGTATTTTCATAAACTCGATTACCTTTATCCTTTGTTCGTTATTCATTTATCTTCTTCCTAATGTAGATGAGGACATATCAAAAATTCGGGAACCGATTCGATTGAAAACACTAGTGAGTGATTGGAAGGAAGTTAGAGAGTTTGTTAAAACAGCGAAGTTTGTTTTTATTGTTTATTTGTTGTTTCAAATTGCAATGTTAATAGGGTTTGCTTTGGATTCTCAAGAAGTTACATTTATTAAACAAAACTTAATGTTATCAGATCGAGATTACGGATTAATTGTAAGTATTACGGGTATTGGTGTATTAGCAGGATCGTTTATAGCTGCAATTGTAACTAAAAAGGTACAACTAAAATTTTATTTAGGGGGAGGAATACTGCTAACGTCTATAGGATACCTGTTGTTTTATTCATCCGATAATTTTATAACTGCAACAGCTGCATTCGTCTTTTTAGGGTTTTTTATGGCATTTGCAAATGCAGGATACGCAACCTTTTTTCAAAATAGCATTCCAGTTCATATAATGGGGAGATTTGGAAGCATAGCGGAAATAGTACAAGGAATAATTCAAATTGGTTTTACACTCATATTAGGGGCTCTTGCAGAATGGTTTTCGCTACAGTTGGTTAGTGTTTTATTTTCAATAGCTGCCATATTATTTGCTGTCACTCTTTTGATTATCGTATCAATGCCATCCAAATCTACTTATTTCAAAGATAACATGAATGAAATAGCGGGTTAACTATTCGATCATATGCATGTGAAAAGATCTTAAAGTAGAAATAGTGAAGGGGGATTTGTTGTTATCACTTGATAGAGGATAGTAAATATTATCATGAGTACCGAGGTAGTAAAATAGTCTAATTGTTATTTCATTTCCATTCTTAAGTGGAACGTATAAAAGTATGATTTGATAATCTGCCACGAATATTGATTAATCGAAACATATTATATAAAGGCTGTTTTCCTATTGGGTGTTACTTTTCGTTCTTACATATATGCACGTATACATCTAGCGCTGGTGGCAACTTTTCTTCTCTAAAGATTTATAACAATCATTTGCTACGCATCAACGACTTAAGTGTAAGTAGAAAATAGCACAAAGTTTACGAAAAGAGCCTATAAAATATACTGAGAAATATAGAGGAGGAACATTTGGTGGATGAGAGATACCCTATTGGACATTTTGAATTTAATGGTGAAATTAATGCTGATGTGACTAATGATTGGATAAATGACATTGAAAAGCTCCCTCAATTATTACGAGATTCTGTAAAGGATCTAGATCATCAACAACTTGATACACCTTATCGAACAGGTGGATGGACCGTTAGGCAAGTAGTCCACCACCTTGCTGATAGCCATATGAATGCTTATAT
The DNA here is from genome assembly GCF_046557775.1 of Nanhaiella sioensis. Classification (NCBI taxonomy): domain Bacteria; kingdom Bacillati; phylum Bacillota; class Bacilli; order Caryophanales; family Bacillaceae; genus Nanhaiella; species Nanhaiella sioensis. The sequence continues at coordinate 1,043,775 of NZ_JBKAEG010000001.1, read as the reverse complement.
ACGTTTTAAATTGGCTCTTACGGAAGATACTCCAGAAATCAGGCCATATGAGGAAGGGAAATGGGCGGAGCTCCCTGATTCCAAAATGCCGATAGATATGTCATTATCACTGCTCGATGCATTACATGTACGCTGGACTAAACTACTTCGTAGTCTACATGCTGCTGATATGGAAAAGACATTTATCCATCCGGATTCAGGGGAAGTCACCGTCGGTAAGAATATAGGCATCTACGCTTGGCACGGTCGACATCATCTAGCACACATCACTTCGATATCTAGTCTCAAAGGTTCATGAAATTTATGAGCGAATACTTTTGAGAATGTATGGTAAGGTGATGTAGCTATTTATATGCTCTCATCGTCATAATAGGTGCAAATAATTTTATGATGTTGGAGAGATAAAGAATACTAAATTACCTGAAAAATAGAAGCAGTGTTGTTTATATTTCAGTAAGAATAACAATAATTAATGTGAAATAAGTAAAAATAAAAAGGAGTAACAAAAAATAAGTTATTTGTTACTCCTTTTTTTTATCATTTAATTAATGCCCAGAGGAAGAAGATAGTCCTACTTGATTCACAATTGTTTGGCTATCTTCATTTAGACCTGTAATTATTACTTTTTTGTTTATGTTTTCATATTTTTGCTTTACTTTTGATATGGCAGTAACAGCTGAATGATCCCACACATGTGATGAACTAAAATCAATGACAATTTCATCAGGGTCAGCATGATAATCAAATAAATCTACGAAGTGAGCCATTGTACCAAAAAACATTTGTCCTTTAATATGGTATGTTTTTATACCGTCTTTAACAACTTCGTTTGATTTGATTTTTGCCATCTTCCAACCAAAGAATAAGGCACTTAATAATACGCCTGAAAATACACCCATTGCAAGGTCATGAGTCGTAACAACGATCGCGACAGTTGCTATTAAGACAACAGCATCAGGACGAGGGATTTTGGCAATCTCACGTAATGATGTCCAATCAAATGTACCGATAGAAACCATGATCATAACACCTACAAGTGCACCCATTGGAATTTGTGTTACGATGTCGCCTAACACAATAATTAAAAATAGTAAAAACACACCTGCAACTAAAGAGGATAAGCGTCCACGGCCACCTGAACGAACGTTAATGACTGATTGCCCTATCATAGCACAGCCTGCCATTCCTCCAAAAAAGCCAGTTACAAAGTTGGCAAATCCCTGACCTTTTACTTCTCTATTTTTATCACTTTTTGTTTCTGTCATCTCATCGACAATTGTTGCCGTTAATAATGATTCAATGATACCAACAAACGCTAATGGTAAAGAATAAGGTAAGATAATTAATAATGTTTCAAGTGTTAATGGGATATTTGGTAAATGGAACATAGGTAAAGATCTCGTAATTGCCCCCATATCACCAACAGTACGAACATCAAGGCTCAACGTAATTGCCAAAATCGTCATGACGATAATCGCAACAAGTGGGGATGGGATTGCTTTTGTAAACCTCGGTAATATATAAATAATTGCTAAAGATCCAGCAACCATCGCATACATCATCCACGTTTCTCCAACGAAGTGGGGTAGCTGAGCCATAAATATTAATATCGCTAATGCATTAACAAAGCCAATGATAACGGCTTGCGGAATAAATGTGATAAACCTGCCTATTTTTAAAATACCTAATATGAACTGTATAATTCCTGTTAATATCGTTGCAGCTAGTAAATATTCTAGGCCATGATCTTTAACTAAATCAACCATCAATAAAGCCATTGCTCCTGTTGCAGCTGAAATCATTCCTGGTCGACCACCAAAAATAGAAATAAGTACAGCGATACAGAAAGAGGCATATAAACCAACCATTGGATCAACACCAGCTATAATGGCAAAAGCAATCGCTTCAGGGATGAGGGCTAATGCTACTGTGATTCCAGCTAATATGTCACCTCTTACATTTGAAAACCATTGATTCTTTAAAGTTTCAGTATACAAATAATCACCTCTTTGTTTATATGAAATGGTTCGAAAAATCTGGAAAAAATGACTTATGAAACAACTTAATAAAATGTTCAAATCCCATCCTTACTATAGAAATTACTTGTTTTAGTAAGATTATTTTTTTACATGTATGGGCAAGTGTCATTTCGTACGTCAACTGTTTGCAGAGAATTAAGTCCCCGAAACAATGCAGCAAAGGTGTTTTCAATAGGAGCTTCGCTACGATGCTACATTTCGGAGGCATGTCCTTATTGGTGAACTACTATAATAAAAAAATCAAGTAATAATGAGTTCTATTTTATAGGCCCTTTTCAAAAATTCATCGTGAAAATTTATTGTAAGATGAGTTTTTCCGAGCCCCATAAGGTGAAAATAGCAAAATGCTAGTTGGATTCGTGGTTATTTTGCTTAAATAACAATCAAACAGTTTAATAAAAACAATTAATTATGTTTACACTATGAATTTGACATTAATACACAAATAAACATTATACACATATTTATCAAAAACTCCAATATAGTTTTTATGTAGTGAAAACGCCTACATTAAATGATTGCTCTTAAATGCTTAGCTATATGTAGAAAAGCACCAAATTACATTGCTTTAAACAATGTGCTCCTTTCATTACTTTTCTGACTAAGACTTAAACACCTCACGACTACGGCGTTTGACATGTATTCACCTTAAAATAATCAGTTAACTATGTAGTGTTTATAATTTATAGATGTTTACCAAAAAACAACAAATAGGTCCCAAGATTATCTTGAGACCTTAGCCATGTTATTTAGTTTTGTTTACTATTACGGTTGTTGGTGGCCACCAAGTTGTGATTCAGCCATAGAAACTAATCTCTTGGTAATTTCTCCTCCAACTGATCCATTTGCTCTAGAAGTAGTGTCAGGACCTAAGTTTACACCGAATTCATTGGCAATTTCATATTTCATTTGATCTATTGCTTGTTGAGCACCGGCTACGACAAGTTGGTTTGACGACGAATTGTTTGCTTGTGGTTGATTTTGCATGATTTGTTTCATCTCCTCATCATTATTCTAATTTTGGTTGGGTAGACTGGATTTGCACCAGCTGTATGGTTTTTAATCATATTCAGCATCTATTGCTGAATATCATACATCCACATGCCTAACTTGGCTTTACCCAATAATCAAATGTTTATTAAGTATTATGACGTATTTGAAAGATGATATTCATGAATTAGATTGGTAATGGTTGTTAGTAAACGATCATTACTTTTTCATGAAATAATACATTTATCCACCTCGTTATTAACAAACTAATTTTATGCGTATGTAAGTGAGGTGGTTTAATGTTTATGTGTCCGCTTTGTAATGGGCTAGGAAATTTCTCGGTTAATTGTCCTGTATGTGGAGAAGGGTCTGAAGATAGGGGAAGGGTAATGGACTATTATGATGATTACAGTCCTTATATGGAAATTGACGATTTAAAGAGAAATGATGGATATGGCACTACGTTAAGTAACCATGAATGTCCCCACATATTATTTTGTGCAACTTGTCAACATGAGTTTGTGAGCTTAATTAAAGAACAAGAAAATAATATCATTTGAACATAATAAGCTGTTACCTGTAACGGTAGGTTAAAGCAACTGTCAATGCTATTGAAACGTGTTTAGGTGTTAGTACGAAAAATATTACTTTTACGAAAACAGCCCATATAAAAAGAGCCTAACACTACAGTCATTTATGTAGTGCTAGACCCTTTTCTATTGTAAGTACTTATCGAATACGTTCTTCTGTTTCATTATCAAAGAAATGAGATTTGTTCATATCGAACGCAAATTCCACTACATCTCCGTGAGAGATTTTTGAGCGAGCATCAACACGTGCGATAAAGCTTTGGTTACCAAGCTGTGAATAGAGCATTGTTTCTGCACCCATAAGCTCAGCTACCTCGATTGTAGCTCTGAATTTTGTATCCGGTGATGATTCAAGGAATACGGGCTCATCATGAATATTTTCAGGACGAACACCTAAAGTTAACTCCTTGTTTACATACTTTTTATCACGCAATGTTTTCATCTTTCCTTCAGGTACTGAGATAGTAATGTTACCAATTTTGAAGTTGCCATCTTCTTGTAATGTACCTTTAAAGAAGTTCATAGCAGGAGAACCGATGAATCCACCGACAAACATATTTTCAGGGTTTTCATATACCTCTGTAGGAGTACCAATTTGTTGAATAATACCATCTTTCATAACAACTAAGCGTGTAGCCATTGTCATTGCTTCTGTTTGGTCATGTGTTACGTAAACAGTTGTTGTTTGTAAGCGTTGGTGTAATTTTGTAATTTCTGAACGCATAGCGACACGTAGCTTAGCATCTAAGTTTGAAAGTGGTTCGTCCATTAAGAAAACTTTTGCGTCTCGAACAATTGCACGTCCAAGTGCAACACGCTGACGTTGACCCCCAGATAACGCTTTTGGTTTACGTTTTAAATATTCTTCTAATCCTAAAATTTTTGCAGCATCATTAACACGCTTTTCGATTTCAGCCTTTGGTGTTTTTCTAAGCTTAAGTCCAAATGCCATGTTATCATAGACGTTCATATGCGGGTATAATGCATAGTTTTGGAACACCATCGCAATGTCTCGGTCTTTTGGTGCTACATCATTCATTTTTTTATCACCAATATAAAAGTCACCAGAAGAGATTTCTTCAAGTCCAGCAATCATACGTAGTGTAGTCGACTTACCACATCCTGATGGTCCTACAAATACGATAAACTCTTTGTCCTTAATATGAAGGTTAAAGTCTTTAACTGCTGTTACGTCATTATCGTATTTTTTATAGATATGTTCTAATTTTAATTCAGCCATTGTTGTTGCCTCCTAGTAGGATTATTGTGAACGCTTTCTCAATATAGTAATAGTCTACATAATAATATATCTGATAGTAAATGTAAGGGTTGCACAAAAAAAGATAGTACGATTGTGCATGTTTCACAAAATGGTATATAAAACACTAAAAACTTATGCTATCTTCACTTTATTGTAACAAGTTTCTAACTGTGTTCTGTATAAGGATTAAGAGTTTGAATTGATTTTCCTATAATAGAGGATATAAGAAATTGGATAAAATAAAAACATAACAGAGCTCAATAGCTTAAGAACAAACAAGGAACAAGATTATATTTTAAAGGTGACAGTAAGTTGTAAAGCCAACTTATATCGTCCCCATTAAACATTAGGATTATTACTTTAAAAGTTAACATGTTTATAAACAATTGCTACGTACGTCGTAAAAGCACCTTTGAAGCTTTTAATATCAATCCCTGTTTTTTCTATAAAGCGATCAATTCTATATTGTAAGCTATTGCGATGTATGAACAGCTTTTTTGATGCGAGAGAAATATTTAAGTTACATTCAATAAACAATTTTATTGTTTGAAGTAATTCATCATCTTTTCCAATATTTGAAAATAAATTTTCTGCTACATGAGGCAAAATATTCTTTGATGGTTCATGTAAAAAAAGGATTGGAAAAACGTCTTCAAGCTTATATAACTTTTCATGTGAAAGCTTAGCTTTAGCCTGTTGAAAAAATACTTTTTCCTCGTGAAAATATTGTTTGACCTTCTCGGAGAATAGATGTACATGTCCTACAAATAATTGGATGTTTATAAACAGATCACTAGCAATAATTTCAATAAATTCATGAAACTGAATTTTATCTTGCTTCGGTTCATAATATTCAATGATCGTACCCATTTGATTGCTTTCCCAAAGAATGAAAATATTAGAGTAAAAAAGCTCTTTCATAGTATCTAGAAAGTCATTTTTATCGTATAAAGCTGTAGGTATGTAAAAGTGAATAAATCGTATTTGTGAAGGCTGAATGTCCGATTCATTATTTACCTTATCGTTAAACAGTACATTTCTCCAAAATACTTCTTCCTTTGATAAGGCTTCTTTATAGTTATGCACAGGTGTTAGCAGGAGTGCTAGTAGTTCTTTCTCTTTCTCTGTAACTGCGTTCTTAGCTATATAGATTTCTGTACCGTCTTTCGTTTCAAAACAATCATAATTATTTATGTTTGATGTTGGTTTTTCTAGCATGACTGCTTCACCATATAATTGTTGCAATTTTTCAATCATCGTAACTCACCTTAATATGTATTTTTAGTTCAACATGATTTAGTAAAGTATATCACGCTATGAACATGCATATCACCTATCATTATAACAGTAAACGACAGGTACGCTATGTACCTGTCGAGCTTCTTTTTAGAGGTTTATTCAGTGACAATTATGTTATTTCATGTGGAGGTTCCTCTTCAATAACATCTCTCGCTTCTTCAATATTAGTACAATTGTAGCATGAATGAACTGAACCACCAGCCATTCCTTCGTTAATCATCCGATCAATATCGAAGTAAGCTTTGTCTCGCCCTTCATTTAGAAGGTCTTTTTTGTCAGTTCTTTCATCAGTCATCAATGAACACCTCCTATAGAAGTTACATTCATAGTTTGTGTAGAATTTAAAAAATTATTTTTAAGGGACAAATATTTCATGATGGTGTTTTAAAGGCGGTGACTTCTTGAAATAGTTGGACGAGGTTGTTTATTCCATTTTTTTGTATAGCCTTTTCGTCAAATACCATCGGTTTTGAATTGATTTCATAAATATACAACAGACCTTCTTTCGATCTACCTATATCAATTGAAAATTCTCCAATAAACCCCATCTTTTTATTTAAAGCTTGCCCACATTCATCAACTAAAGTATATAGTTCATTTTTATTTATACGGTCTTGGATAGTTTCAAATGGAAGGAGCTTCCCCCCGTTTGGTACGTGGGTAGTAACATCTTGTGTAATAGACTGTCTAACACCGATACCGCTAATAATAAATTGTTTTGCTTGCTTATGGGCAAAAATACGCAAATCATACCGCTTTTGATCTATCTCATCTGAATCAATTGCTTGCTGAATAAGATAACTGCCGTTGAAAAGTATAGGGTATGCATGTAAAAACGTATCAATGCTCGAAAACTGTTCTGTTGTTTTTACATCTTCTACTTGAACTGTATCATTGTGCATTATCGTAACTCTTTTAATACCTTCCCCTTTACAGCCACGATTAGGCTTTATATAAACAACGCTGTAAGTGTATAACATGTCTAAGCATTGCCGGGGATTTTGTAGCTGTGAAGTTTCAGGTAAATATTTTTTAGTTATGTTATTTTCAGCTAGCGAGGAAAATACATCTTGTTTTAAGAAAAAGGAAGGGTTTACGATAGGTATTTTACGATCCTGAAAAAATTTTATTGCTTTAACATTTGCTCCTAATTGTTCATCCTCTTGAGAAGGTATACGGTTATATATGATATGTGGCAGTGGAGCATGAATTTGTAACCACCCTTTTTTCTCCTTATAATATACGTAGCCAGTTATGCCATTACTACGTATTCCTTCATAAGAAAAAACTACACATACTCCTCCGAGTGACTGCAACGCTTCTTGAATTTGTCGAAAGATATGGTGATTGCCAGAAAAAGCTTTTCCTTTTTTTGATGCACTGGTCATAATACCAATTAAGGGCCCAATCATTGACCCATTACATAGCACGGGGAAATGGATAAGAGAAGATGATTTTGTTTCTACATAAGTAGTGAGCTGTTTGTTCTGGCCGAAAAAAAAGGGGGTATCCTTTGCAAAAGATTGATGCCATTCTTGAGAGTGTGGATCATAATATAACTGTTTCATTGAAAGATAACCTCGGGCTCTAATATTGATTTTTCTGTTAAATAGATGGCAAATAACATGGATAACTTCCTGCTTAATAAATCGTATTCATGTAGTTTAGGATGATTAAAAATTGCTCTTCCTGGCTTAGAGTTCGCTTCAAATAACCAGATATTTAGCTCTTTATCAATGCCAATATCAAATCCAATTTCTCCAATTAAGCCTACTGTTCGAATTTCAATACTTTTACTAAGTGAGATAACAGCATCTGTTAAGCGGTCTACTATATCAGCTCTTTGTTCTTCATTTGGAAAGACTTCCTCGATTGTTTTGACCATTCCTCCATTTTTTAAATGAGTAGTAGCGCTTCCTTTCCCAGCAATTTTAGCAGCGATAACACTGACTTGCCAATTGCCCTCTCGATTTTTATTCGTATGAATACGAAAATCAACAGTTCTACCGTCAATTCTTAACAATGATATACCTTGTTGAACAATATATTGTTGAAGCTGGTTTTGTTTAAATAAGTGATTAATCATTGATTCGAGATTTGGAAATTTTTGAAGCCGATTTTTCGTAAATTTGTCTCTATATCGACAATAGTAGCACTTCTCATCTTCAACATAAAAAAGTTGAAACACACCATATCCAAGACTGCCATTAATAGGCTTTAAATAAACATGTCGATATTTTTTTAGCAAATCATTTAATTGTGCTAAGTCAGCATATTGTTCTGTTTCAGGAAGAAAATGTGAAATGGAATGATCAGTAATTAACTGTTCGTGAATACTCCATTTATTAAAAAATCCTGGATTATACCAAGGAATAGAATATTCTCTTTGTAGTCGTTCTTTAATATGTTTAAAGTAATGTTGATTTTCTGTTTTCCTATTTGGTAAACGATCGTATACCACGTTTGGGAGAGGAACCTCCATTTTCTTCCATCCAGCATCTGTATAAAAATGTCCTGTTACCAATCCTTTCTCCCAGCATATATGATGAGCACCAAATACATAAGCGTAAGCTCCTATTGCTTCTTCTACAGCTAATAGCTTTGCAAAAAACAATGATCTATTCCCTATCGGGCGCAAATTTGACTCTGTAAAACCAGCTGTAAATATACCTATAAGCGGACCTACATATACTCTTTCCTCATCTGTGAAAAGGTGAACTTTACTACATCGAGGTATATGCAAACGTTCATAGACATCTTTAGACATAATAACCTCATGATCATTGTATGAATGTGATTGTATCGAGCATGCGCATGATATCGTTCCGAAGAAAATTTGTTCCATTGTAGGTTTGAATATTTCTTTAGGAATATAGACAGTTTGACTGTGTTCATTTGTAACTATTAAGGAATACTTCATGCTTATTCAGCTCCTACTAAATCGTCTTAATGATTGGTTCTTTTTGCAAGGCTCTTTTCGTAAACAATGTTTTTTATCTACTTATATTTGAGAATCTGATTGGTATGAAATGGTTGTTATCGTATTTAGAGAAGAAAAGATGCCCAGAACGTTAGTAAACATCGTGTTAAGCTTTTTTTATGGTAAGGAATAATGAATGCGAAAGCAATTTTTTGCAAGGCTCTTTTCGTAAACTATGTTTTTTATTTACTTATATTTGAGAATCTGGTGTGTATGAAATGGTTGTTATCGTTTTTAGAGAAGAAAAGATGTCAGGAAACTGTATTGACTATACGTGTTTATGTTTTAAATCTGCAAAGGCCTAATAGTCAGATGTAGGTGAAACACGTAAATCATTTCTTTATATATTAGTATTCAAGTAACTAACACGTCATGTAATTATTATCAAAGGGCTTCCTGACTCTTTTCTTTTATGAAGTGGTCAGATTCTTGGTAAGGTGTTGACAATATAGGAGGGGGGCCGTAAAGAGCTCTGACTCTTTATTCGAATTAAGTTGAAAAATAACGCTCCTCCCAGGTTTAGAGTTCGTGTCAATTAGCCAAATTTTATTATCTTGATCAAGTCCAATATCAATACCAAGCTCAAATAGTTCAGAAAATTGCCTCTCTAATATTTGTGGTACCCGATCGATGATCGTTTCTAATTCATCTTTAATAATGTTATTTGTATTCGTAGAGAGTGCATCCATCCAATTTTTAAATGGAATATATATACCCCCACCATGGATATTTGAAATTAAATCGTTTTGTTGCCCCCTACGAATACCACGTCCTCTTTCAACCCAATGACCTTGTTCATTTTTTTGTAGGAGAATACGAATATCAAATGGTCTGTGCTTCTCATCGTGAAGCGATAACAATGGTTGCATAAGGTAGGATTGGACTGTTAACAGCTTTGTTAACCATGATATAAATTCTGCCTTATGTTGAAATTGTTTTGTAATAACTTTTTCTTTACGATGAGTTTTTGCTTCAATATATTGATCTTTAACTGAAAGGCTTATAACACCTCTTCCTTGTGAACCACTTTCAGGTTTTAGTAGTACTTGTTTTGTTTTTCTAAGGTATTGGATCACTTTGTGCCGAGATGTAACCTTTTCAGTTTTTGGAATATAGTTAGAAAGAATTGGGTCGTTGTTTAGAATTTTATAAATTTCCCATTTGTTTGGTAATCCATAGCCGAGAAAAATTGTGTCTGGCCTTGTCTTTAGCCAATTAACGATAGGTTTACTTCTCGTTGAAATTTCATTTTGACTGTAAAAGCATCGGTCGTAAAGGACCGTCGGAATAGGAAATGTATCCTGCACCCAAGTATTTGTTGTCAGATCAAATTTTTCTCCATGTACTAATTCAGTGTTTGGATCAATTGATAGTGGTGTAAGTCGATAAACTGTGATATTAAATGCTTCAGCATGCTTTGCAATTTCGGTTGCATAACCTCGCTCTTGATTTGGAAGAAGGGTTAAAAAACCAAATTGTTTCATGTTAATTCACTCCTTCGTTAAAAAAATTGGCTAAATTAAGACAATGATTGACAATTGCCTTCGCTGAAGGTCTAATTGTATCTTGTTTTCGTTTCGGGTCATGATTTTTTGAAGGCTTAGTATTTATTTCGATAATCCATGGATGCCCCATGTTGTCTACTGCTAAATCAATACCTAATTCACCGTACAGGCCATCTGTTGCTTTACTTATGACAGAAGCGATTTCAATTGCTAGTTCTTTCAGTAATTTATGAATATGTTTTGCAGTTGTTTGATCAAAGCTCTGTTGTAAACAGTCTGCAACACGTATGAATTCTCCTCCTTGATAGATGTTCGATACGAATTGACCAACAGCAGAAACGCGTGCTACTGCGGAAGTGATAGTCCATTCTGTATGGTTTCTACAGTGACATAGAATGCGGAAATCAACTGGACGATTGTCAACAGTTATTAAATTTAACCCTTGTTGACCGACATATGCTTCTTTGATTAGCCGTGGTCTAAGTGATTTAAATAATGTAACAAATGAATCATATTTATGTTCTATTTCAGCAGTAAAGGTTGTGTAATCAAGTATAAATTCATGATCTTTTCTTTTTATTTGAAAAATTCTTTTGCCTTGACTGCCATGAATAGGTTTTATGAAAACTGTATCAAATTTTGTTGTTAAGTCTTGGATGTCTTGTTTATTTTGCAATAATAGTGTCTCTGGAAGGTATGGTTGTAGATAATCTTCATTCGAAAGTATATTATAAGCATCCCACTTATTAATATATCGGTCGTTAAAAAATGGTATATTTAATTCATAAAGTGCCTCTTTTACGCTTGAAAAAAGTGTTGATTGCTCGCTTTTTCTTGAATGTATACGGTTGTGCACAACATGTGGCAGAGGTACAGGTGATTCAACCCAGTTGTTGTCTAAATTGTTATATATCAAACCTTTCATTTGTTGTTTGCGGAAGGTTTTGGGTGACAAAGTATAGAATAGTACACCTACTTTATGACAATATAGAGCAATCTCTTCACAATATAACTGGAGTGAACCAAAAGTAAATTGATCATCATTCTTTTTAATTTCAGTTAATATTGCTATGAAGGGGCCAATCTCTAATTCATTCGATTGATGTATATGTTTTATTGAAGCAGTAAAAGGAATTGTAGGTAAATTAAGCTTATTTAGCAATTGTGTGCTAAAATATAAATTTAGGTCTTTTTCCTCAATACGAACGATTTCTGTGTTATTGGTAAGCTTGTGACAAGTTATATTCATTGTCTCTTGACATTTTAATAGAGCAAAAATTCTTTTAGGCATTTGAATAGTATCTGATTCTGTAGGTGTTTCAGTAACTATTGGAGAAATTTGAATTCTTAATGGCATTGTCATCATAAGAAACCCCATTATTTCATTATTTTATATAGGCATACGCTGATATCGTATCGTATGATAATGTTATATATTTTGTGACGATGAAAGGTTGATGGATGTTGGAAACTGTTTTAGTAATATTTACTATGATTTTGATCGGAGCGGCTATTGGTGGAATAACGAACTCCTTAGCAATTAGAATGTTATTTCGTCCTTATCATCCGGTGTATCTATTTGGAAAGCAGTTACCGTTTACTCCAGGCTTAATCCCAAAGCGAAGGGAAGAATTAGCAAACCAGCTTGGAAGAATGGTAGTTGATCATCTGCTTACTCCAGAAAGCTTACGAAGGAAGTTATTAGATAACAACTTTCAAGAAGATGCAGTGAAGTGGGTTAAGGAAGAAGGAGACCGTTTATTTTCCTCAACTATAACAATAGAAGAATTAATTACAAAAATGGGTGTGGAAAACCCTTCATTAGTTGTTGAACATAAATTGTCTATGCTTGTAGAGAATAAATATATACAAATGATGAATGACAACGGAGAAAAGTCTATTCGAGAAGTCATACCGGCTGACTTACTAGCCAAGGCAAATGATAAGCTTCCTTTATTGACAGAATATATTATTTCGAAGGGTGTTGTTTTTTTCGAAAGCAGTGAAGGTAAAGACAGACTATCACGTATGATTGATGATTTTTTGGCTAGTCGAAGTGGTATGCTAGGAGGCATGCTACAGATGTTTCTTGGTAACGCAAGCTTAGTAGACAAGGTTCAACCAGAAATAATAAAATTTTTAAAGAATGACGGCACAACACAATTAGTTGTCAATATGTTAGAAAATGAATGGCTTAAGCTTCAAGAACGAAAAATAGGAGAGCTAGAAAAAGATATTCCTCGAGAAAAAATAATATCATTCTTAAAGCAAACTATTCATAAGCGCATAGCTATGAACGTGTATATGGAGAAAGAGATCAATGAAGTATTAATGCCCTACAAAGATCGGATCCTCAATGACATGGTTCCAAAAACAGTTGAACTAGCTACCGGTTTTATAGCGAATCGAACAGAGAGAATGATGGAGCGATTGCATTTAGCAGATATAGTACGTACACAAGTAGAATCATTTCCTGTAGAGCGGTTAGAAGAAATGGTATTATCCATTTCACGAAGAGAATTTAAAATGATCACGTATTTAGGGGCGTTACTTGGTGGTATGATTGGTTTAATTCAAGCTTTTATTGTATTATTTATTAAGTAATTATACAAAATGGATGTAAAGAATACTTAATTCAAGTGTATATTGGATAATTGCAAGCACTGATGCATAACATCTAGTATGGATTTTGCATATTCATAGTTAAGAAGGAATGTGTTCATCATACTTTGAATGTTTGTTATAGTGTAAGAGTTCGCATCGTAAAAAAAACTAGGAGGCTATTTAATGTCAAATAATTTATATGATGTTGCTTACGAATTAGAGAAAGCAATTCGCAATAGTGAGGATTTTAAGCAATTACAACAGCTCTATAATGAAGTAAACAATGATGCTTCAGCTAAGCGTATGTTTGATAACTTCCGTGAAGTACAGCTAATGCTACAACAAAAGCAAATGATGGGTGAAGATATTTCTGACGAAGAGGTAGAGAAGGCTCAACAGTCAGCTGCTTTAATCCAACAACATACGACCATCTCAAAGCTCATGGAAGCTGAACAAAGAATGAGCATGGTTATTAGCGAGCTTTCCAAAATAATGATGAACCCACTAGAAGAGTTATACGGTAATATGGAGCAATAAAATCATTAACAGTGAAACAGGGATGCATAAGCTGCATCTCTGTTTTTGATTGTTATAAAATCGAGTGTCGTTACGGTATGGGGGCTTGCTAATTTATATATTTAGTTACAATTCAATTCCTAAAAAAAAGCTGTTTTCGCATTGATTGTTGTTTAGTATTCAGAATTAAACACGTACACAAATAGAGTTCGTGGCATCTTTTCTTCTGTACAATAATGACTAACAAAATAAAACCATTTTTTATAGTACTAATTTGATAACAATAGTAACTATGTTTACGAAAAGAGCCATAAAAAAACAGCCACATTAGGCTGTTAACGCAATAATTATTATTTTTCATAGAATGAAATAAACTCGATATAAGGTTCATGACATTTTCTTTTTTTAAAACTGTTATCCATGAGTGCTCTTTTCCAGCTAAAAATAAACATTTACACAACTAGAACGCGTGGCATCTTTCATTCTGTAAACCGATGACAAACGTATAAAACCACGTTTTACCTCCTAATTTGATACAAATAGCAACAAAGTTTTCGGTAAAAGATTTTGAACAACTTTATTAAATAATCAAATAACGTTTAGGGGAAGCACTATCCTTCATCAACACTTCTTGCTTTCTTTCTTCAATTTTCTTATATATATCTATATTCACTTTATTTTTTCGTTGGCGTCTAACGATTCCTTTTAACACTGTCATCACCCTTTACTTTTGATACTTTAAGTATAAGCCGATGCGATATTTTTTAAACCGACCGTTAGATTGTTTTTCTCTCATCCTTAAGACTGAAGGATCATCATCCCAATGCTCCATAATTATAAGTTATTTTATGTATCAGAACTGTTGATAAACACAAACAAATTAAGTCTATACACTCAATCATAGAAATGAAATCATGCTGAAAATATTTTATTGAAGCTATCCTTTATTAGAGGTCGGTAAACATGAGTAGTACTTTAAGAAGGTGAGTCCATGTTGTACGGATATACAACTACAGTAAAAGATGAGAATTTGTATAGTTTGTGACTGCCCGGTTGTCACTGATAGATTTTAACGCGAAGGTGGTATAGCGGCGGGGCAAACATGTGTTATTAATAGTGGATAAAGCATTGGGTTCACTGAAGCTGTCAATGTAGTAAGTGAGAGTATTGGAATCAAAGAACATTTCTATTTTAAGCAATGGAGTACAATAGATCAATTAAGGCTCTACAACAATTAACGACTAGACTAACTCCAAAAATGAGAGGTGCATAAATGTGCACCTCGCTGTTTACTTATTTTACATAGATACTCTGTGTTGATAGGTAATGAAAAATTATATTGTGTTAGTGATCCGTTTCCTTTTGAAGAATATCATTAACAACATCTTCGATCGTTACACCTCCTAAAGCTTTTTCTAAAGCTAATTGGGCAACTGAAAAAAGGGGAGCAATAGTATCCTGAATGTTTCTACCCACTGGACAAGCTGGATTTGGATTTTCATGAACACTAAATAATTCCTTTTCTTGAACGACATTAACGGCTTTATAAACGTCTAGTAAAGTAATATGAGATAAATCTCTAGCAAGGTCAGCTCCTGCTATCCCTGGTTGAACTTTGACCAAACCTGCTTTTTTTAGCATCCCCATAATCTTTCGGATGACTGCAGGGTTAGTGTTTACACTTCCTGCTATATATTCTGAAGTGCTAACACCGTCTTTGTTTATTTCGATGAGAGCTAGTATATGAATTCCTACAGCAAAACGACTGCTTATGGACATTGTAGTCACCTTCCTCATAAATATATTATTTCAAGAATAAACTTGTAACTTAATATATTACAAGTATTTATTATAACTTAAAAATTTAAAAAGTGTTGACAAACATATTAATTGTAATTAATATAGTTACATGTAATCAAGTTAGTTACAAATAACTTTAGGAGGCTTTATCATGACAACGAATAAAGAAAAAGTAATTCAAGTATTAACTAGCCTTGAAAATGGAGATTCAACTGCTATTCAAGAATTTATAAATCCACATAAATACATTCAACATAATTTAACTTTTCCAAATGGAAGAGAGGTCATGTTAGGGGCATTAAATGACCTTAAAGCAGCTGGCACAAAAGTTAATATACAAAGAGTCCTTGTGGACGGTGACTTTGTTGTTACTCACACAGATTATGACTTCTTCGGACCGAAAGTAGGATTTGACATTTTCCGTTTTGAAAACGGTCAGATCGTTGAACATTGGGATAACTTACAGCAAAAAGTAGATAAAACACCTAGTGGACATACAATGCTAGATGGTTCTATTGATATTCAGGATGAGGATAAAACAGCAGAAAACAAAGAGTTTGTTAAAAACTTTGTTTCGGATATATTAATGGGTCATAATCCGGAAAAACTGACCTCCTATTTTGAGGGTGATCACTATATTCAACATAATCCAGCAATTGCCGATGGTCTTTCCGGTTTAGGCATTGCGCTAGAGGGGATGGCAAAACAAGGTATTGAGATGATCTATGATAAAATTCATATGGTTATTGGACAAGGTAATTTTGTATTAACAGTTAGCGAAGGAACTTTTGCAGGTGCTCACACCTCATTCTATGATTTATTCAGAGTAGAAAATGGTAAGATTGCTGAGCATTGGGATGTAATGGAGACAATTATCCCTGAAGAAGAGCGTAAAAACAATAACGATAAGTTCTAAATGAACAGGCACCCCCAGTTCATAAATTGTTATTTATAACTATTCACTTTACTAGACAAAAGGTAAAGGATTCTGTTGGATAACCAATGGAAATGAATATATATAAATATCTATTTATTGTTTAACCATTCATCAGTTTGGGCAACAATATAAATCGAATACGAAGCAATTATAAAAGGAGAGATATTTTTGAAGCATTTAGTTATATACGCACACCCAAATCCACAAAGCTTTAATCATGCCATACTCGAAACAGTGGTAAGTAGACTAGAAGATCAAGGAAATGAAGTCGTTGTTCGCGATTTATATGCTTTAAATTTTGAACCAGTGTTAAGTGGGAATGATTTTGCCGCTTTCCAATCTGGTAAAACACCAAATGATATTCAGACTGAGCAGGAACATGTAAAGTGGGCAGATGTTATTACATTGATTTACCCAATTTGGTGGACTGGACTTCCAGCTATTTTAAAAGGGTATATAGATCGGGTTTTTGCTTACGGTTTTGCTTATGCTGTGAATGAACAAGGTGGGTACGAAAAACTGCTAGCAGGGAAAAAAGCAGTAATATTAAATACGATTGGTCATCCAGAGGATTATTATGAACAAATCGGTATGATTGGAGCCATGAAACAAACAACGGATAATGGTATTTTTGATTTTGTTGGTATTGAAACACTTGAGCATAAGTTTTTTGGTTCTGTTCCATCAGTTGATGATAATACTAGAAAGCAAATGCTTGTAGATGTAGAGCACATTATTGCGAGATTATTCGGGTAAAATACGATTTAAAAAAATGGTCTTACTTTAGATATAAAATTTATCTATCGTAAGACTTTTTTGTTTGACATTTTCCAATCAGAAGCCCACGAACATCGTGAGGTCAGATATGTTGTGGATAGTTCAATTCTTAAGTCAGGATAGTGCTATTATGGAAATTTAAGCACTAAACTTTTCAATGGTATGAATCATATGTGACGAAATATGAAGGTCGTGCAATCTAAGCTTATTTGCTGCTAATTTAGGTCAAATTTTTATACTTTACTGGATAATATGTCCCTTAATATGGAAAGGATAACGATAGTAAGGGATGTGAGGTGAGTAAATTGTGGAAGTTTGGGAGGATTCTTTAAAAGTAATTATACGTATTATTACGATTCTTCCTTTAATGCTTGCTCTAGGACTTTTTATGGGGAAGCGATCAATAGGTGAGTTGCCAGTGTTTGATTTTCTTGTAGTTATCGTTTTTGGAGCTGTTGTTGGGGCAGATATTGCAGATCCAAAGATTGATCATATCCATACTGTGGTAGCGATGATCACAATCGCGATTCTTCAAAAAGCCATTGTGCTTTTTAAATTGAAAAATAGAAAGATTGGTAAGCTGTTGACCTTTGAGCCGACTATCGTTATATACAATGGTGAATTTCTCATGAAAAATATGAAAAAGATCCAATACTCAATCGATAACATATTACAAATGCTACGTGGAAAAGATGTATTTCATGTTGAAGATGTTGAAATTGCTATTGTTGAAGCAGATGGCAATTTATCTGTTAAAAAGGTCCCGATGAAGGAGCTAATTACGAACGAGGATTTCGGTATACATAAAGATGGGCATAATTATGAAATACCCGTTATTTTAGACGGTGAAATTCAATTAGATTTATTAAAATGGCTAAATAAAGATGAAGCATGGTTAAGAACAAAATTATTAGCTGAGAATATTACAGATCTAAATACTGTATTTTACTGTTCATTATCTCAAAATGATAAGCTCCAATTTTCTCTTAAAGTAGATGAACAAACAAATATCCCTCCAATTGACCATTAATAAAAGTTAACCTTTACTTCTTATTATAGAAAAACGAAGGATTACATGTTATAAAAATGATATGAATACTTAATGTGGTCAAATATGAGAGGAGTTACATAGCATTGTCTAATCAAAAGCAACTAGTTCTTGATATTGGAGGGGTTCTTGCTACAAATTTATCACCGTTTTTTTGGGAAGAACTATCTACAACATCAAAGATTCATTATGACAAACTAATAGAGTATAAAAATAGTGTGCGCACTGAGCTTTGGGCTGGGAAAATAACAGAGGATCAATTTTGGTCAGGTCTGTCCAAGAAACACCCTTCAATTGAAAAAGGAGTAGCCAAGCCTATGCTGTTATCTCATTTAAAATTACTCCCTGCTATACACCATATTGCTAAATGGAGTCAGTTTGCTGACATTCATATACTAAGCAACCATCGTATGGAGTGGATTGAGCCAATTTTAAAGGAGATAGAAAATGATGTTAAGAGCGTTACAGTATCTAGTGAAGTCGGTTATTGTAAGCCTCATAAAGACATATATACAACCATTCAAGCTAAGCTAGACAGTGAAAAAGAAACATTGTTTGTAGACGATCAAGAGCAAAACTTTGTAGAGGCTCGTACACTTGGATGGAAAACTTTACTTGCAGACGAACAAGGAAGTTGGATAAATCAAATAATGCCACTATTATTGTCAGCAAAATTTAGTTTAGGGATGTAATGATATAGTAATTTTTAATGAATTATTACCAATTATCTAGCCTACATATTAGCTCCATCATCTTATCTTGCAATTACTTTAATTTGATGGAGCAGTTTTTTGAAAATCTCTTAGTATATTTCCTCAATTTTAGCTCACTTAACAGTCATTCAAAAGTTGTAGTGACATATCATTCTTCCTCCCCATGATACATTGTAGAACCCTTTTGTACAATGGAATTAAGCTAAATGAATGAGCAGTTAATCCTGAACATAGTATTATTGAGCCAGTCAGAGTCACTTAGTATGCAAAAATGAAATTAGGAGCTGTTATGAATGAATCAACAACAACTACCAAACTGGGCATATAGATATTTGGAACGATTAAATTTGACACCACCTAGCACAGCTTCATATGAATTTTTAGAGCTGTTTTCAAAAAGGCATCTTTCTATTTTACCTTTTGAAAATGTTAGTAAATTAATTTATTCTACTAGGAACAACTCAAATGGTTACTACATTCCTTCTGTTGAAGAATATGTTGATAATCTATTTAAATATGATTTTGGTGGTACGTGTTTTGTACTCAATCCGTACGCTTTACAGCTGTTAACACTATTAGGATATGACTGTTATCATGTAAGGTTAGGAGAGAGTCATATAGCGATATTAGTACAATTACCTGACTTTCCTGACGAAAGACTATATTTAGATTTTGGATCAGCAGCACCTATTATGAAGCCAGTCCGATTTGAAAACATGCAAAATTCTTCATCGTTTGGTGCAGATGACATTCAACTCATACCAGATGATGAACAACAAGGTTTTTACCGATTTACACGTTTTCGTCATGGGAAATTTGTTAATAACCACTGGTCATTTAATCCTAACATTCGTAGTAAAGTAGGAGATTTTGATGAAGCGATTCACAAATCATATTCCAAAGATGCGGTGTTTATGACTCGACTTCGAGTAAATCTGTTTCAATTTGACAAGGGACGTACACTTTCATTAATCAACAATAAATTAACAATTACAACGTCCGATCATCAAGAAGTTGTACTAAAGTTAAAGGATACTGAGGAAGTCGAGAGTATCTTTTCTGAAGAGTTTATGTTACCCAATTTGCCTGTTAGAAAGGCTATCAATATATTAAGAGATTTAGGTACAGATATATTTCACGTGGAGAACAGCTAAGAGCTACTAAAAGATATTTCTAGTAGGTAGAGCTTGATGTTACTTACTGTTAGTTGAGGTGCCAAGATCGATATTTAAATAGTAAGCTTGGACAGTAACCTGTGTAAATAAGTCAGTAAAAACCTAAGAGTTAAATATATTCATAGTAAGGTGTTTTTGGATATATTTAGATATGAATGATTATATAAACAAGGATGAAAACAGATTTATATAAAAAATTTTAACCTGTTCAATATCAAAGAGTTGACAAACTCTATTACAATCCTTAGGAACTCAACATTAATTGATCTTTAAATATAATTTATTTAAAATAGTTCGCTTAACATAAAGTATACTATTTTTTGTAAGGTAATGGAAAATTTGTGATAATATTATAATGAGGATTTTTAGTGATGGTTTTAAGTATAGGCGCTTTTCGTAACTCTGTTGCTACAGTTCCTTAACTAAAAGATAAATATGTAGTTTTATTTAAAAGCTATCGTTTTATGAGCAAAGATGCTATCAAATCTAGTTGTATATGTGCTTATACCTTAGTACGAAAAACAACACTCAATGCGTAAACAGCCTAAGTAAAAGTTTGATTATGTGAAGGAGTGAAAAAATGACTAATTTAAGTCGCTGGGTAATTGCAGGTGTTTTACTTTTATTTGGAGTTTTATTGTTTACTGAAGGATTAAATTTATTGTCACTTGGAACAGATGTTGATGGAGACGGAGTTGGAGTATTTTTTTTAGGATTTGAAATAAATGATAGAGTAGCAGAAGATCGTATCCTCTCATTCGCAATTGGATTTTTTATATCGAGTTTAGTTGCTATCATCGTTGCTGTTGCATTTATTCTAACCAATTTGAAATATAGAAATAAAGCAAGTTAGGAATTAAAAGTATATAATCAAGATGGTGAATACTGAGAAAATACAAGCTTTTTAACTGCTTCTTTTATGGTATCTTATTTGAATTCAGCATTTCAACTCAACTCCTCTATTACTCTACTGTAAATTGGCTACTTTGATAGTTTACCTTTTGAACTTTCTGTATTACCAAATTAGAAGTCTAGAATTGCTACTTTTAATTTTATTATTGTATGATGGATCTATATTCCAATTTTTAAAGGTGTGATTGAATGAGCAAAAAATATCAAGAGATTATTTCTACAAGAGAAGAATTCGAATCTTTTCAACAGTTTATTGGCAAGCCAAGCCCAAGAGCTGCTAATAAAGTTATTTCATTTATCGACAGCCATTGTAGAGACTTTATTGATAAATCCCCATTTTTATCAATGGCAACTTCTAATTCAGAAGGACAATGTGACGTTTCACCAAGAGGAGATTCCCCAGGGTTTGTATCTGTTCTGGATGATCATCACTTGTTTATTCCTGAACGACCAGGAAATCGAAGAGTGGACTCTGCTAATAATATAATCACAAATCCAAATATAGGACTCTTATTTTTTATACCTGGATTAGGGGAGACGTTAAGAATAAACGGAAAAGCGTATATTTGTCGTGATCCTGAACTATTAGAAAATAGTAAAGTAAATGGTCGTGCTCCGTTATTTGGAATTTTAGTAGAAGTGCAGGAGTGCTATGCGCATTGTGCCAAAGCCTTTATTCGATCAAGTTTATGGAATCCCGAATCATGGTATGCTAAAGAGACACTTCCATCGGTTCCACAAATGTTGGTAGCTCACTCGAAGATACCAAATGCAACTTCTGAACAAGTAGCAAAAGAATTACAAGAAGGCTATAAAAATAGGCTCTATTGAATATTTCTTGCTAAATAAACAATAAAGCATATTTCTCAGATAAAAAGGTTGGGAGATAAGTAAGGTGATTAAATATTTTGATTAGTAACAGTTTGAAATGTCATTTAGAAGAAAAATACGGTGCATTTACACCTGTTCCTTTAACTGGTGGCTATACGAATGAAGTCTTGTTATTAAAAGGTTCTAACCCTCCCATAGTTATTAAAATAGGTAAGATATTCAATAAAGATATTTTTAATGAAGTGAAGTGTTTGGAATTAACTAGAGAAACAGATTTAACTCCAAGGCTATATGAATTAATGGAAACAGATGAAACGACATTTACAGTAATGGAATATCGACAAGGTGACAATGCTCAATCAATTTTCGATCAAAGTAATGTAACGATATCTGAGAATATTTATATTGAATTAGGTAAAACACTCGCTAAACATATACATTCCTTTAAATACGATTTTAATTCTTATGGAATAAAAGAAAGTCATGCCAATGATATTAATCTAAATCTAGCATTTGTACCTGAGGGTCTTATTAACAAATCTAAGGAACTATTAATGAACAAGAATGACTCAAAGGATGAGTGGGTATTGACTCATGGAGATTATGGAATACATAACGTATTATACAATTCAGACAGAGTACATACTGTATTAGATTGGGAGTGGTCAGAATGGGGAAATCCATTATCTGACTTAGCATGGGTATGTTGGTTCACTAAGTTACATTATCCTGAGCATGCAAATGTATTAAACAATCATTTTATTAATGAATATTTAAAATTTAATCCTATTCATTTACCCTCTAACACATTAAAAAGCTATTGTGTTAATAAAGTATGGAAAGTCCTTAATAGGATACATCATGCACCATTAGTAGTCCAACAAGAGTGGTGTAAACGTCTAGCATGGACCTTGGATACAGATATTTTTGATTTTATGGACGGCATAAAATAATGCACATTAATCTATATTATGAAAATGAGTTGATCTCATACTTTATAGTAAATGAAAAAAGAGAATTGAAGTTCAGTTGAATAGTATGATATACAATTGAATTAATAACAGTAGGAAATGAATTGAAATATACTCATTCATTTTGCGGTTCTAAAAACTTAAGATGAAGATCCCCCGTAACATTTGAGGTTTCCAGGGTTTACTGTGAAAAAGGTGATTATTTTCAATATCTTATGCCTGATCTCGAAGGGGGATCAAAAAAGTAATAATTAAGTAAATAAGTTATTTTTGAATTTTAGTGTAAATTTGAAATGTAACACCAAATTGATCCGTTACAACTCCGTAACAAGGACTAAAAGGGATTTTTTGCAATCGCATGTGAACAGTGCCACTTTCTTATAATGCATCAAAAATTTGCTTGGACTCTTCCACATCTGTTGATGTAATACATATTCTAACATGATTTCCCCTTTGATAAGGCTGACTTGGATCTGTATCTAAAAGCATTAGGATTGAGTCTCCGATTTTTAGGTAGCGTATCCAACCAAGCCTTTATCTTCATGTGACATAGCAAAATGGGTGTTTTTAAGCATTTCTCCTAAAGATTGGAGAGAAAGAATTTCAGCATTCAGTGCTTTTTGATTAAATTGTATGACTTCATTCCCATTTCCCTTCACCCTCAAATAAGGGCAAACGTGTATAGACATACATCTCTCAATTCCTTATGTAACTTTATTACTCTATTTATACTAATAGATAAGTCATGTTATAACATTTATTTCCATTTAGGATCGCTGTTAAGTTGCTTTCGTATTTATTGAGTACACAATGTAATGAAAGGGACTGCCTCGTTATATCCTAGTAACTTTAATATAGATTAACGATAAAGTAATTGTTTGACGAAAATATGAATGGTCTAGACGATATGTATTTAGCATGTGAAAATGTTAGAATTGGATAAAACAACTTATTGCATACAGGAGTGAGTTCTTTGGAAAAAACTGTTCTTGTCATCGATGACGATAAAGATATCGTAAGGCTTATTGTAGAAACATTAAAATATGAGCGGTTCAATACAGTTTTTGCTTACTCTGGTATAGAAGCAATGAAAATAATTGATAAAGAAAAAATTGACTTTGTTATTTTAGACATTATGATGCCAGAAATGGATGGTATTGAAGTATGTAAAAAAATACGCGATCAACATAACATGCCGATCTTATTACTTAGTGCAAAAGATCGTGATATTGATAAGATCGTTGGTCTTGAAGTAGGAGCAGATGATTATTTAACAAAACCTTTCAATGTACATGAACTAACTGCGCGGGTAAAGGCACACTTTCGGAAAATTGGAAGATTAAAACAAGAGTTATCAGAAAGTAATCCTACACACTCAATAGCTAAGACTCCACTTATGTTAAATGAAAATTCATATGAAGGATTTCTAGAAGGAAAGAGACTACAATTATCTTCTAAGGAATTTCAAATCTTATTATTCTTCACTCAACATCCAAACCAAGTGTTTAGTCGGGAACAGATTTATCAGCGTGTTTGGGGAGATGATTTTGGTGATTTAAACAATGTGACTGTACATATTAAAAATATTCGAAAAAAGCTTGGGAAAAATCATGACTATATAAAAACGATATGGGGCGTTGGCTATAAATATACTTTAGATGGTGTGAAGCTATGAAACTAAAATATCACATTCCATTATTGTTTTTAATATTTGGTATTGTATTCTTTTTTATCGTTTTATTGTACATTGAGCTCGATGTTAGAGATTCAATTACAAGTGATTTATCTACAAATAATGAACGCTTTATAGAAAAACATGAAGACATTGCCGAAGAAGTAGGAAAATTATATCCCGATCAACAAAAAATGACGACATATTTAAAGAATTTAGGAGAGAGAGAACAATTAACGATAAAACTGACAAACCCAGCATTTGAGCAAATTTTTTTTGAGTATGACGCCATAGAAAAAGAAATTTCTACAGGTGATAGGTGGTTACCTGTTAAAACACCAGATACGAATGAGGTCGTATTATTTTTGTCGTTAGAACGTAAGTTAGACGAAATAAATGAAGCAATTTTCCAAGTAGCCATCGATATTTTTATATTTGTTGTTCTTACACATCTTACCCTTTTCATATTATTAACACTGTATTTTCACGAGACAATTACAAACCCAATAACCAATTTAATAAACCGTTTTAAAATGGTTAGTTTACATAAACAGCTTCCAGCGGTACAACCTACTCGGAAAGATGAAATAGGTGAGCTCTATCATCGCTTTTATGAATTAGAAGCAAGACTTCATCGTGCATATCGAGAGCAAATTGATATGGTGTCGTCGATAGCACATGATTTAAAAACTCCATTAACATCAATTAATGGGTTTCTCCAGCTAGCTGTATCGCCATTACATCAAACAGCAAGCCAAAAAGAGGAATACATTAAATTAGCTCAAAAAAAAGCGTTGTATATGACAGAGTTAGTACAAGAGTTCTCAATCTTTTCTACTAATGAAATTGCTCTACAGGAAATGGACCGCTTTGACGTTCTAATTGGTCAGTTTTTTGAGTCAATAGGAGAAGAGTACGAAGCTGAGTTAGCTGGTTTAGATTATTCCTTTCATTGGGATCATGATTTTCACACCGACACATATTTTCTAGGAAATGAAAAGTTTCTTCGCAGATTGTTTGCAAATATTATAAGTAATTCAATTAAACATGCTTATAATAATGATCTAAAAATTACTATGAAAGGCACGATAGAAGAGTCATTAATTGTAATTAATATAGAAGATAATGGGGTAGGTGTTGCTGAAGGTGACATACCATACTTGTTTCAAAAATTTTACACAGTTGAAAAATCGAGACAACGTGAAAAGGGAGGCACAGGGTTAGGACTAGCGATTGCTAAGTCAATCGTAGAAAATCATGACGGTTTCATTTCAGCCTATCGCTCAAAAGGACTAGGTGGGTTAGGTATTAAAATACAACTACCTATCTCTCGTTTTCAACAATAAACGTTTTGTAATTAAAACGTTTATTTTTTTTTATTTTTATTTCATTTTATTTTTATTTTTCAATGCTAAATTAAGGACGAATGGATAATAAAGGAGGATTTCGATGAAGACAATTATAAATTTTCGTTGGGCAATGATTATTTTTTGGTTAATTGTATCTGCTTTATTAATAACAACGATGCCTAATTTAGATGATTTAGTTAGGGAAAAGGGGCAGCCCAAAATACCAGATGAATATTCATCAGTTGTGTCTAATCAATTACTAGATGACTTGAAGGGTACAACTACAAGTAAAGAAAATATAGACGTCGTCGCCGTCTTTCATGAAGATGAACCTCTTACACCAGCTCAGCTAAATAACATTGAGCAGGAAATAGCCAATTTACAGAACAAACAAGAGGAACTAGCGATCACTCATATCGCTACACATTTTAAAAACGAAGAATTATTAAATCAATTTGTTTCTGAAGATGGTACAACAGTAATGGCAGTTATCAGTGTAGACAAAGCTGGGAAAAAAGTGAGTGAAGTACGTGAAGAACTACAAAAGGAATTAATTGGTAGTGAGGTAAAGACTTATTTAACAGGTAACGAATTTATTAATGAAGATCAAATTCAGAATACAGGAGAAGGTGTTAAAAAAACCGAACTTTTTACAGTTATTTTTATTATCCTTGTATTAATTGTCGTATTTCGTTCTCCAATCACACCGATCATTTCATTATTAATCGTTGCTCTCACTTATATTTGCTCATTAAGTATTGTAGCGCATTTAGTTGATGCATTTGATTTCCCATTTTCAACAACTACACAGACATTTTTAATCTTAGTTTTATTCGGTATTGGTACGGACTATAATATTTTACTATTAAGCAGGTTTAAGGAAGAGCTAAGTAATAATCAAGAAATAACTGAAGCGATAGTCACCACATACAGAACAGCTGGTAAAACAGTTGCATATAGTGGTTTAGCTGTGTTTATTGGTTTTAGTATATTAGGTTTTGCTCAGTTTTCTGTTTTTCAATCCTCTGTCGCTGTAGCTGTGTCAGTTGCCACGTTATTAGTTGTGTTATACACAATGATGCCCTTTTTTATGAGTGTAATTGGTAAATTTATGTTCTGGCCAGTGCAAAAGCAGAAAGGGCATGGTGAAAGCAGACTGTGGTCTATATTAGGAAAGTTTTCAATGGCTCGTCCAATTATTTCAATTATTATTGTAGTTATGATTACAATCCCATTTTTACTATTGTCTAAAGGAGAGTTATCGTATAACAGTATAGATGAAGTAAGTGATACGTATGAATCAGTACAAGGCTTTAACATTCTTGCTGAAAAATTTTCACCTGGTAAAGCATTACCTACTACGGTTGTTATTGCTGCTGATGAAAGCTTAGATTCTAATGAAAAGTTAGCTCTCATCGATGATTTAACTGCATCCCTTATGAATATAGAGGGAGTGGAAACTGTATACGGACCAACAAGACCACAAGGAGAGAAAATAGCAGAGTTATATATTGAAGATCAAGTAGGTGAAGTGAACGAAGGTTTATCAACAGCTAACGATGGACTAATAGAAATTGCAGATGGATTATCAGGTACGAATGAGAATTTCTCATCACCAAAAGATTTTGCTGATTTAGATAGGCTCATAGATGGCACTGAAGAAGTTGCAAATAATATGAAGCAGCTAACAAATGCATTACAGCAAGTTAATAATGGCTCAGAAATTGGTGTACAAGGAGCAAGAGAACTAGCTAATGCTGTAGCAACTTTAGAAAATAACTTAACAAAGCTAGATACATCATTGGCAGGGTTACTTGCAAACTATGAACAGCTTCAAAGTGGGTATGGTTCATTTGCATATGAATACGGTAATTTGGAAAAGCAATTAGCATTCATTCAGTCAACAACAATTGAAATGCAAAGCTTAGTTACTCAAATAGAAAGTGCATACCCAGAAGTGGCATCTGACCCAAATATGTTGGCATTGAATACAGCCATTGATACATTAGCAGTACAGTCTACAGCTTTAACAGATGGTTTGATAGAGCTAAACAATCGATTTTCTTCGACTAATGATGTGTTTGTTCAAGCAAATGAAGGGCTTGAGCAAATCATAGCAGGACATAATCAATTAGTGACTGCTTCGAAAGAATTGACTCAAGCAGCTTCAGAGCTTGCTGATGGCTTAGAAATAGGCAGTCTAGGACAATTAGAAATTCTATTTAATATGGAAGGGATAGAAAATGGAATTTTAATGATCAATGATGGCCAGCAACAACTGAAGAATGAACTAGAGGAATTATCTTCTGGAATGAATGAATTAGAAAAAGGTCTCTCTAAAAGCTCAGAAGGGTTAAACGAAATTTCAGTAGGACTTCACGATGCAACCGACTATTTAGATGAGGTAACACAATCTGAAGGAACTTCTTCGTTCTTTGTTCCTGAAGAATTACTTGAAGGAGACTATCAGGATGTCCTAAATACGTATATGTCTGATGAAAGAAGTACGTTCAAATTGACAGTTGAGTTATCTGTAGATCCGTATTCAACAGAAGCAATTTCAGTCATTAATCAACTAAACTCTGTCATTGAAAGTGAACTTGTATCTTCCAATATAAAGGGTACAACGTATGCAATAGGTGGGATTTCTTCAATAAATAACGATTTAAATATGATGGCAAACGATGACTTTTCTCGCACAATTATTTTAATGTTAGTAGGAATTTTTGTCGTACTCGTCTTAATTATGAGGGCCTTTTGGATACCAATATTTATTATTGCATCTCTTATATTAAGTTATTATACAGCTCTATCAATGACTGATTTACTTTTTGTTCATGTTTTTGGATACAGTGGATTGTCTTGGACCATTCCATTCTTTTCATTCATTATGATCATTGCACTTGGAGTAGATTATAGTATTTTCCTAATGATGAGATTTAAAGAAAATATTGAACTTTCAACAATTGAAGCATTAGTAATTGCTAAAAAACAAATGGGTAAAGTCATTATTTCAGCTGCTACAATTTTATGTGGAACGTTTGCAGCAATGTATCCAGCAGGTGTGCTGTCGTTAACTCAAATGGCTACTGTAGTAATCATTGGTTTAACACTCCTGACTGTCATTATGCTACCTGTTTTTATACCAGCACTTATTTCTTTGCAAACGAAAATGAATAGGAATCATTTCACCAAAACTAATAGGTCTAAAAGTTTAACAGATTAATAACTATTTACATGTCATTTTTGTGAAAATACAAGTAGGTTAAATAAGTAACTAGAATCATACATTTAACGAAGATGCAAGAGGACATTCATCCTTTTAAAGAATACTGCAATTCATTAAAAGGATAGAATGTCCTTATACTTAACGACATATAGGTTAGTTATAAAAAAGTTAGTTTGGTTAGATAGCTATTAATCTTCATTCACTTTGTTGTAAATGTGCTATAGCTTTGTCTAAGGCATCTTCAGGAGCACATTTGATATTTGGAATGACACCTTCGCCCTCCCAGTTAGAACCAGTTATTTCAACAATAGGTTCCCCAGTTGAAATAGATAGTCTTATTCCATCAGTTAATGGATAATACGTATTTCTATTTGCAGCTCCTGCTGAAGGTTCACCTACAATAATTGCTTTCTCATGAGCTTGGAGTACATAAGTAAAGTACTCAGCTGCTGATCCAGTTTTACAGTTAATTAATATGTAAAGTGGATGATTTAGTTTGCGTTTGCCAACAACAAAAGGATGGGTGAAAGTTTGGAAATCTTTTATATTCATATCATGAGTAGTAGATAGTAGTATAGGTTCATCATCAAAAAAGTAGCTAAGTATGTATTCTCCTAGCTCTCCATATCCCCCACGATTGTGACGTAAATCAATAATTGTTGCATCCGTATTTTCTAACATTTTCATCGCTGCAATGGCTGTATCTATACCTCTATCAGGATTCATAAACTGTGTTATTTTCATGTAACCGATATTATTTGGCATAACCTTTACTTCGGTAAACCCAAAGTTGTTTGTTCTTTCTGATTCCAGTTCTTTTTTTAGCCAATCCTCCTCTAGAAAGTTACCGTCTTCTTGATCAGTGAATAATTCAATGTATAAATGCTTGTCTCCACTAAGCTGCATCAACATCTCTGTTACAAATGTAGCAAATTCGCTTAGGTATTTAATATTTTTAAAATCGTCAGAATTTTTTTCGCGTAAGCCACTTAGTAATTTTTCTTTTTTAGATGCAACAACGTAATGCTGCTCTAACAGTTCTATCACTTTTGAAAAGTGATTAAATAAAATTTCTTTGTCCATCGAATAACCTCCATCTTTTATGATTGTTTTCGCATGTGTGCCAAGTTGAACAAGGCTTTACTTTTGATTTTAACATCAAAATATTATAAAAAACTAATTATTTACAAAATTATAAATAAAGAGAAAGTTATTTTGTTATGATAAACTTATTTATATAAATTACAAAATATTCCTGTTGTTTAGTAAAGGGGGTATACACAATTAAAAAGCTAGTACTTTTTTTATGCTGTTTTTTACTAGTTGCTTGTAACCAATTAAAAGAGCCAAGCTTTCATATTAGAGTGAACGTAGCAAATTTAACTGAAGAAGAATATCAATATGTAGGAACAGGAGATTTAGTCAATCCAACAATAAATGATTTTAGAAAATTGATATTTCACTTTGAAATAGACTCTAAGCATAACGTTATAGACTTAAATATTGATACCCCAGAATATGGAGAATGGAAAAATGCAATTAATGCTATTGACGAGCAGAGGTATTGGTACGGTAAAGGTAGTTCTCAAACTAACGCAACCTATAAATATGATTTTGTCTTTTATGCGAAGGGCTTAACAGAGAATGATATTACAAAAGCTTTTGATGAAATGATCATTTCAGCTTCTTGGAAGAAGGATCATGGAGTTGAACAAATAAGAGAATTTTTCATTAGTAACCTAATAGTGTTTGATGGTGAAAGCTAAGCTAGTAAAAGCTGGTTACTATAGAAATACAGCTTGAACTAGAGTCTTCAGGATAGGAGGAACTAAATTGAAAATCATTGAAAATAAAAACGGTTTACAGTTTCTTGATTTTATTAAATGCAACGAAGCACAGATGAAGAAATATGAACCGCTTAGCGGTTCTTTTGCGGTAATCATATGTGGAGAGCGTATTCTTTTATGCTATAACGTATGGAGAAATCAATGGGAGATACCAGCAGGTAGAAGAGAAGAAGGTGAAACCCCGAAGCAGTGTGCTATAAGAGAGTTGTTTGAGGAAACAGGACAAGAAGTAAATGATTTATCATTTAAAGGTTTACTTAAGGTGAAAAATAAACATAGTGGTGAAGTAAAGTATAATCCTGTTTATTACTCAACAGTAGATAAATTGCAACCTTTCAGAGATAACGATGAAACTTCAGAAATTATGCTATGGAATTATAAGGATAATATTGGGGATCTTGATCTCGTAGATATACAAATTCTAGATTTTATCTAATTTTTTTGCATATACGTTGCTGCTATTTACTTAATTGACAATCCCCATGATGATGTTTTACTAAGCAACAATAAATGCGAAAACACCTTCAACTAATAGGAGTGTTATGCCATTTCGTATCGTAAAAATAAGAAAAGGTGTAACGATTATTAGTTGTAGACGTCTAATATTTCATAGTACATACACGAAGTAGGATATTTCCATTCTAAAAAGATATTATTTTAGTAAATTATGGGTAGAAAACAATAAATAACAATGCTAAAATCATAATTAAAAATACAAAAATTCCCTTTGTAGGTGCCATGAATATGGGAGGAATTTAGGGATGAATAAATCATCATTGTTAAAGATGTCATTCGTATTCGCCGCCACAACTTTATTATGGCTGAAGACATATATTGTCTATAAAACTAGCTTTGATTTAAAGATTGAATCTTGGAAGCAAGAATTTATTCTATTTATAAATCCGCTAAGCTTTTTACTTATTATTTTTGGAATTGCACTGTTTATTAATATCAAGAAACGTAATCGTTATTTAATTGTTACAAGCTTCATAGTTTCATTCGTGTTGTATGCAAATATGTTGTATTATAGGGAATTTTCAGATTTTATTACAATGCCATTACTTTTCCAAACTAGCAATATAAAGGATCTACATAATAGTATTTTTGAGCTATTGCATGTGACTGATATTTTTATGTTTGTCGATGTGCTTGTGATATATTGCATTATGCGTCACAGGAATAAGGGATCTAATGAAATCATTTATACGAAGAAAGATAAACGAGCCTATTTCATATTAGTTACAAGCATTGCTTTAGTTAATTTAGTACTTGCGGAAACGGAAAGACCGCAGCTGTTAACGCGTACATTTGACAGAGAAATAATAGTGAAGAACATCGGGTCATACAATTACCACATTTACGACCTTTTGTTAACATCTAAAACAAAAGCACAAAGAGCATTTGCAGATAGTAGTGAGTTTGTTGAAATAGAAAATTATATAAAAGCAAATTACAAAGAACCAAATCAAGACTTTTTTGATATCGCAAAAGGTCGTAATGTGATTATCGTTTCAATGGAATCTTTGCAAAATTTTGTGATAAATGAAACAATTAATGGGGAAGAAATTACGCCTTTTTTAAATGAATTTGTGAAAGAAAGCTATTATTTTGATAATTTTTATCATCAAACGGGTCAGGGAAAAACTTCTGATAGTGAGTTTTTAGTTGAGAATTCATTATACCCTTTAGGTAGGGGGGCAGTATTTTTTACTCATTCAGAAAATGAATATCGTGCGACACCAGAAATCTTGAAAGAAGAAAATTATTATTCAGCGGTATTCCATGCGAATAAAAAAAGCTTTTGGAATAGAGGTGTAATGTACCCTAACCTAGGCTATGATCGTTATTTCTCATTAATTGATTTTGATGTTAATGAGAACAATTCAATTGGTTGGGGGTTAAAGGATGCAGAGTTCTTTTCCCAATCTGTAGATATATTAAAGACACTACCGCAGCCGTTTTATACAAAGTTTATTACGTTAACAAATCATTTTCCGTTTGTACTTGAAGAAGAGGATAAGATGGTAGATGAGTTTACGTCTAATAGCCGGACAGTTAATCGATATTTTCCAACTGTGCGATATATGGATGAGGCTCTTAAAGATTTCGTTGAATTACTAAAGCAAGAAGGCATATATGAAAATTCGATTCTCGTATTCTATGGCGATCACTATGGAATTTCCGAAAATCATAAAAAAGCTATGGGAGAGTTTTTAGGAAAAGAAATGACACCATTTGATGTAGTGAATTTACAAAAAGTCCCTTTAATAATTCATATACCGGGAATTACAGATGAAAATCCACTTGTAGTTTCGAAAGTATCAGGACAAATAGATGTGAAGCCGACACTTTTGCACTTATTGGGGATTGAAACAAAAAATGACGTTCATTTTGGTGCTGATATCTTCTCGACAAAAAAGAGTGACCTTACTGTCTTGAGAGATGGAAGCTTTATAACGGAGGATTATATATATACAAAATCTATATGTTTTGACAAACGTACTGGAGCAAAAACGACTAGTTCTAGCTGTGAACCATATGAAGAAAAAGTAAAACATGAGCTAGAATACTCAGATAACATCGTTTATGGAGACTTATTAAGGTTCTATGATGGGACATCATATAATGAAGCTTTAACTGGTCAATGATGAAGCTTCTAGAAAAGTTCAGGTATTTGATCAAAGCTTTCAATATGGCACCTAGTAAGTAGTAGGTAGCACAAAGAATTTAACTATAAATAAGTCATGCATATTAGCTAAAAGCTACATGCATGACTTATTTATTTTGGTTGTTTTTGTATTAGCCGCTTTTTGTAGAAGTTGCTAAGATGAGGTTTGATCCTTAAAAAGGTGACCAGATTTAGTTGTATACGTGTAGATATCTTAGTAAGACTCCGTAAACTAAAGTATCTTTTCTTCGAAAAACAATAACATTAGCACTAAATTTCATTTTGTTATTCATTAAGAGACTTGTTGTTAATACCTATGTTAAAGCTACTCTTTTTAACTGAAAGATATATGGGTGTTTAGTCATGAATGACAGTTGATTTCTGCGTCATTTGTTTAGGTATATTTATGCCCTTTATATTTGCTCCGACAACACCTATGATAATCATAATAGTGCCAATCAAGTGATAAGTGTAAAATGTTTCATGCAGAATGAAAACACCTGCAAGTATACTTACAATTGTTGAAAGGTTCATAAATACAACAGATTGTGAAGCTTTCATTCTAGATACCATGTAATTGCTTAAGAAAGATGTAACTACAGAAGATAAAATCGCTAAGTATAACATCGGTAAAATAAAATTGGCTTTTAATAAGACTGTAAAATCAGCTTTTTCAGGTGAGACAAAAAGTACTAAATTAAACATGATCATGCCCATGCCCATCATTGCATACGTTAATTCAATTGGTGAAAATTGTTTAGAAAACTTTCTTGCCAATACAGTATAAAAAGCCATTGATACAACAGATAAAAAGATGAGTATAATACCAAGCATATTTGCTTCACCGTCAACGCCTTTCATAACAGTAATGTAACTTACACCTCCCACGGAAAGCAGAATAGAAGCTTTCTGTATTGTTGTCGTGCTCTCTTTTAACAAGATAGCCGCGAATAACATGACAAAAATGGGGACTAAGGCTGTAATAATACCAGCTTCACTGGAAGAAGCATATTTCATTCCATAAGTTTGAAATGAAAAAGAAAGTACAGGTTGAACGATTGAGAATAATATAAGCGGGAGTACGGGTTTATGTCGAAAATCTACGCGTATTACTTTTAATAAAATAAATGCTGTCATGACAATAAATGCAATGGTAAAACGGTAGGATAATATAGCTAAAGGTGAAGTTTCACTTACAATATTTTTTAAAAATAAAAAGCTGAAACCGACTATGCCAGCACTTAATATACCTGCCACTATAGGTAATAGATTATATTGTTTCATCTTTCATTCCTCCTAGTTGCTATCTCTTATGTATAGCATACTTAAAGGAAGCTTATCGTACATCAATGAATAGGATGAACATGGTCTACTACTTTAGCCTGAGGTACTCATCTAGTTGATATTTACATAAAAACTACCGTTGCGACTGATCTTCATTTGCTTACGTTTTTTCGAGCTTTGTGCCATCCTTCCTTAAATTAGTATTTTTATCTAGGTGTTGTTGTTTTTTAAATGAAAAGGTGCCAAGAATACTAGCTGTTTATATGTTTATTCTTAGTAGGATAAACACATAAACAGCTTTTACTTATGTGTTATTATCTTGACATCATTAGTCAATGTTTAAGGTTACTTATTCTGAACTAAGCTAAAAAAGGTAATAAAACATATAACACTACAAATAATATATTGATATAATTAATATGAAATACCATTTTATAACATTATATTTTCTTATATTACAAACACCGTTAGCAATTTCTTTGTTGCTTTTTTATTTCAATTTGAGTTATTGATGTGTATATATAAATGATTTTTACAGTCATTAAAAAAGAAAAAATGTCCCGAACGATAGTTGTTTTCATGTTTAGCTGTTATTACGATAGACAACAATGACTGCGAAAACGGTGCTATGTTAAAGAGTTAAACACAAATTTAGTAAGCATTGCAGAATATTATGGTGTATTCCTATAGAAGTTATAGAACAAAGCTTATGAAAGAACATTTACAAAGCTTAAGGTGATTGTATACTTTCCTTAAGAAATTCTTCATATTTTTCTAATCCAAATGTTAAGAAATGACAAGTATAATAATGAGCAAATGAGTAGGAGATGAGGTGTAATGATGAACGAATATACAATTCTAGTTACCGATGACGACAAAGAGATAAGAGATGGCATTGAGATTTATCTTAGTAATGAGGGATATAAGGTCATAAAAGCAGCAAATGGAATTGAAACACTCCAACAGCTTGAAAATAATGAAGTGCATTTAATTATAATGGACATCATGATGCCACAGATGGATGGAATTGCGGCAACATTTAAAATACGAGATAAGTACAATATTCCTATCATTATGCTCAGTGCAAAAGCTGAGGATACAGATAAAATTCATGGACTTTCAGTAGGAGCTGACGACTATATTACAAAGCCATTTCATCCGATGGAGCTCATTGCGCGTGTAAAATCACAAATGCGCAGGTATGTACAGCTAGGCACATATCATGAGCAACAAACAATCACTGAAGTAAATGGCTTAGTTCTTGATCAGGAAGCAAAGGAAGTGAAGCTAGACGGCAACTCAATTAAGCTTACACCGATTGAGTATAAGATCACAGAGCTATTATTACTGAATGCAGGGCGTGTGTTTTCCATTAATGAAATTTATGAACGAGTATGGAATGAGCCAGCATATAACGCCGAGAATATCGTAGCAGTGCATATTCGAAAAATACGAGAAAAAATAGAAGAAAATCCAAAAAATCCTCGTTATGTTAAGGTTGTTTGGGGGATTGGTTATAAGATTGAGAAGTAACCTTCTTTAAAGAAAGTTCGCAAACATATAGATAAACAATGTTTTAATGGATTTTTTATAGCTTAGTGAGTGTAAGAAGGGGGTTTGTAAAATGAAGAAGAATTTCTATAAAACAATTGGTTGGAGTTTATTAGTTAGCATAATTCTAATTGCCGTAACTTCAACTCTAGAAAATGCTCATCGATTTATCGGTAATCAAGATTATTTTCAAACCGATGAATTTCAATCAGAATACCATAACTATATAAGGGAATTAAGTTCAATTGTGTTAAATAATCCTGATAAGGAGCAGTTGAAGGAAACAGTTTCTGTTTCTCAACAAGAAATAGATCAGTATAGGTTTTACTACGGTGACTTAACTTCGCAAATTCAAAATATACAGGGGCAATATCAATCACGTATTTTAGAAGCGGAGGCTTCAGGTAATACCTCTGTGAAAGATGCCCTTACGAAAGAACGAGACGCCAAAATAGCTGACGTACAAAAAAACTTTGAAGATGATGAATATGTCGAAAAAAAGATAAAAGCAGTTATTAACACAAATATTGATTCGTATATAGCGGAACTAAACGCGAAAAAACAAGACTTCGTGTCCGATTTCACATATTTCTCATATGAGTTGAAAAATATTGAGACAGGCGAAACCTTCTCATCTGGAGATGTATCAGAAAAAGCTGCGTTTACTATGGAGTTCAGTAAAAAGAATGGATATTTAAAGGCATCACAATATTTAGATAGTGCATCATATTATATCGGTGGAGAGTACAACGAAGAAACTGGAATCGATGTCAATAATAAAATAACCACATTATTAAAAGCTTCTCCATCAACATTTGAAGGAAAAATAACTATACCCGTTGCAAACATGAATCAAGTAGAAAGGGCACAATATTTCATTTATCAAAAAAATCTGTCATTAATCATGCTGGCAATAGCTGTTGTTGCTTTATTAATTATATTATTAATATTTAAATTTCGTAAATCTTGGTACGTAGATAGTTCTGTAAGACGACAATATGAAAATTGGCCATTAGACATAAGGCTTGTCCTAATTTTGATCAATGGCTGGATTGTCATGATATTTACTTTCATGCTTAAGCAAGATTATTATTCATTATTTTCTTATTACAATTATCAGAGTGTTGAAGGGCTATTATTTAATCATTTCATTCATTTATTTGCAATATGGTTTGGCATATACCAAGTTGTATGGACGTATGATGAGCTAAAGCAAGGATTGGGCTTTATCGAAACACTTAAAAACGGTATTGTTGTTAAAAATATAAAGTTAGTAAGGGATGCTTTTTTAAAAACCGCTATCGGGAAGCAAATGTTGGCGATATTAATCGTTATCTTTTTTTGGGGGATTGGAACTGCAATTGCCTTTGCTAATTCTTACGATGATGGTTTAATCATGTTTTATCTTATTTGTGTCTTCTTCATCGGTATACCGTCAATTTTGTTTCTGATGAAAAGGATTCGTTATTTAAATCGTGTATTTAGAGCAACCGAGCAAATGGCAAGTGGCACCTTACTTGAACCAGTTCCTGAAAAAGGAAAGTCGGTTATAGCTAAGCATGCGAAACATCTTAATAAACTAAGAGCTGGAATTAAGACGTCACTAACAGAGCAAGCAAAAAGTGAGCGATTAAAAACCGAGCTTATAACAAATGTAAGTCATGACTTAAGAACACCTCTGACCTCAATTATCACATATACCGATTTGTTAAAAAATCAGCAGCTGACAGAGGAAGAAAGAAATGAGTATGTAAATATATTAGAAAGAAAATCCAATCGCTTAAAAATACTCATTGAAGACTTGTTTGAAGTATCTAAAATGGCTAGTGGGAATTTGGAGCTTCATAAGCAACAGGTAGATTTAACACAATTAATACACCAAGTACTTGGTGAACACCAAGAGGATATTGAAAAGTCCGGTCTTGATTTTCGGATGACAATTCCAGATACCTCAGTGATGAGCTACGTAGACGGACAAAGATGGTGGCGTGTGTTAGACAATTTAATCGTTAATGCACTGAAGTATTCACTTACAGGTACAAGAGTATATGTTAGTCTAAAGCATGAAAATAACCAAGCAGAATTTGTTGTTAAGAACATTACTAAATATGAGCTTGGTGAGAATATTAACGAACTACTTGAAAGATTTAAACGAGCAGATACATCACGAGCTACAGAGGGATCTGGCTTAGGGCTTGCGATTGCTCAATCGATCGTTGATTTACATGGCGGTACATTACAAATAGATCTAGATGGCGATCTATTTAAAGTAATTGTTAAAATACCAACATATTAGAGTTAAAATTAGAATAAATTTACATTTATGTAAGGGAATATTTATAATAATAAGGACACTTCTTCGTAGAATGATAGGCACATTTATCATATGAGAGAAGTGTCCTCTTTTTTATCTTAGCTGTTTTTGCATCGATTGCTCTGAATCCAAATTAAGAAATGATACATGCCCTCTACTACTTTTTCATTGTAATTTCTTAGTGAGAATTGTAACAATATTTAAGAAGAGAGCCTTAACTGGAATCTTAATCATATGAAAGGGAGAGAGCAGGAATGAAAAAGATATTATTTTTGCCATTGTTAAGTATGCCTTCCGGACATCATCAAGTAGCAGAGGCTTTAATTCATTCAATTAATAGGACTACCAATGGGATAACAACGAATAAGGTTGACCTACTTAGTTACTCTCATCCAGTTTTAGAAAAATTAATTACAGCATTTTATCTTAAATGGATAAAAGTATCACCTAAAACGTATAAGTGGGCATATAATAATTTCGGTTATTCAAAATCAACAACCTACTCATTACAATGGTATGAAAGGTTGTTTTTAAAAAACATGGAGCAACTTATTCAACGTGAACAACCTGATGTTATCGTAGCAACACATGGCTTTCCATCGTTTTTAGTTAGCCGCTTAAAGCAAAAGAGAATGATTGATGTTCCGTTAATTAATGTGTATACAGATTTTTTTATTAACAATGTCTGGGGAAGAGATGGTGTTGATTATCATTTTGTACCAAGTGAGCACATACGTACTTCCTTAATAGAGGATAGCGGGGTAACTGCAGAAAAGATAGTTGTGACAGGTATTCCTATTAATGGCAAGTTTAATCGGGTGAGCCGACAGTTCGAACAAAAACAAATCCATCATATTTTGTTAGCTGGTGGAAGTTGTGGCTTAGGAAATATGGTAGACCTTCTAAGGCAAATAGATCATTCAGCAAAGCATTTTCATTTTTCCGTATTATGTGGAAATAACGTGAGGATGTATGAAGAGTTAACAAACTGGAAAAAACCATATATTACGCCGTTGCAGTATCTTTCTTCGCGAGATGAAATGAATGATTTGTATGAAAATGTTGATGCTATTGTGACGAAGCCTGGCGGTGTAACTGTTAGTGAGGCTTTGCATAAAAAGTTACCAATCTTTGCAATAGCTGGTTTACCAGGACAGGAAGAAATTAATTTATCTTATCTTCAAAGTGAAAGCTTAGTGTATAAACTTGATTTGAATATGTCTATCTCATCACAGATCATTGAGAAACTAACGAATAAGCAGGAATGGAATGAGCACCAACAAAGAATTGAGGGTTATGTGCAGACGTGCCAGTTTGCATCTGAGAAATTATTAACAGTCATAAAAGCTATTAACAACAAAAAGGTAGATAAGGTTGGGTAGTTTATGTCAAAGGAGAAATGGTTAACAGATTAATAGGATAATCTGTGATTATTGAAGTCTCTAAACCAGCATCTTATATAGGAAAAAGGGTGAAAGATAGATGAATATACTAGAACTTATACAAAATCTAGGTACGATTGGTTTATTTATATCCATGTTTTTAGAAGGCTCATCTATACCATTCCCGGGAATTGTGGTCGTTTTATCGTACGGTCTGTTGCTAAATCCTAGTCATATGGAGATTGTACTCACCTCGCTTGGTATGGCAAGTATGTATACGGTAGCGAGCCTCATTCCTTATGTACTCGGTGCAAAAATGACCTTTTTATTCCCAAAGAGATTTTGGATAAGTATGGAGAAAGCTAGATGTTGGTTTAGAAGGTATGGAGTTTGGAGTATCTCTTTATCAAGACCATTCGTTATAGGAAATTATATTTCTTATGTAGCTGGTATAAGTAATGTAAAGTTACGTATTTATCTTGTTCATACTTTTTTGGGAATCCTGCCATGGTCAGTTGCCGTTCTCATGATTGGCAAACTTGGAAATGTAACGAAAGTAAAGCAATTGTTTCAGGAATATGATGTATATATTTATCTCTTAGGCGCATTAATTCTCATTAGTTATCTTATTTTATTGTGGATAAAGTTAAAAAATAATGCTGGAACTTATATGAAGGAGGAGATCGAGAACAGCAAACAACAACAAGATAGTGTAGCTTTGAACAAGTGAACTACAGTATAACGACATCATCATGTGTTAACTCTGAAAGCTGTTACCAACCTCTAATCAAAATATTGGGCTGGGAGGTAAGTGGAATGATCAGAACAGGCTTATCGTTGAGTGGAGGCTCCATAAGAGGTGCTGCTCATATTGGCGTACTTAACGAATTGAATAAACAAAATATGGAAATTACACATATTGCTGGAACGAGCGCAGGAGCTGTCATTGCCGGCTTATACGCTTGTGGTATGAAACCAGAAACAATGAAAAAGGAATTAGATGAACTTTCATTAAGAAAATTAATAGATATAAGATTGGGTAAAAAAGGATTTGTTAAAGGGAAAAGAATTTATGACAAGCTACTACAGCTCACAGACGGCAAGTATTTTACTGATCTAGAGATCCCACTTGCAATAGTTAGTTTAGATCTGTTATCTGGCAAACTAGTTGTCATTCGTTCAGGTGAAGTGGCCAAAGCTATTCATGCAAGTGTAGCCATTCCTGGCATATTTTCACCTGTTAATTATGGCAATCAGCTATTAGTTGATGGATATATATTAAATAATAATCCTGTCGATATCGTAAAAGAAATGGGTGCTAAGCATATTACTGCTGTTTGCCTACGAGGATCAAAAGATCAACAGCCAAAAAATATATTACATCAGCTTTCAAGATACATAGGCGTAGCAAGTAAATATCATACAAACCAGCTTGTAGAAAAATATGCAGATGTAATTATAGAAATTGATTTACAAGGTGTAGGTGGATTTCAGAAAAAATCCTTAGGTGAATTTGTAGAATTAGGAAGAGAGCAGGCATGTGATGCTTTTTCCATTAGTGAGCTCAACCAACATACGAACAATTGCATGTATCCTCAAGAATTCAGCGAGAAAAGGTTAACTGTCTAAAGTTAGTAAAATGAATGAAGAAAACGTACGAAAATTATTTTTACAACTAACAGTGAAAAATCTAGATAGATTCATTTATCGATGAATCTATCTAGATGATGGTACGCCAATTCGCTATTGCAATGTATATGATGGTGGACTTACTTTATCTATCAATATAAGGCCATCGTATTGCTCACTCGGTATAAATAGAATATCACTTCTACCATCGTGTTTTCCTATTGCTTCCGAATTCCACCAATAACTATTTGTTTTATCATCTTTTATATTGATATTTAAAAAGGTCACTGGATATCCTGATTGATTAAGCCGATGTTCTATTGAGTTAGTTTTGTGGTTCGTATTAACATCCACAATTTCTTTAATATCAAGGGATTTATGTTTACCACTATACATATATAATCCGATAACATATGCTTCATTTTTTATAGACTCTGGTAAATATTCTACCATACTAACGTACCAACCATTGCTAGTGGCTGAATTGTTTTTCATAATGTGACCGTTATGTCCCCATACAACGAATTTTTCATCAGGATATAATTCATTAAGCAACCATACTAAATTTTCTGACATGATTTTATCTCTTAAGTTCATATAATTTATTTCTTCACTACTGTTGTATATGTTAGAAAGTAAATATAATCTTTGTTTGAATATTTTATCAAACAATTGTTGGATATTCTCGTTTAAAGATCGAGCTAGATTAGAATTTTCTTCGTTCAAACTACTTAATAAATTCTTATATTGATCGATTAACTTTTTATTTCTTTCATCTGGAATAGGATTGCCTAGTTGTGTTAAAGAATAAAACTCTTTTTCTGCTATTTCAATAGCTTTTGCATACTCTAAATTTATATCCTCAAAAAAATCGTATAGCAATCCCTCCCTTGTACCCGTTGAATTCATATCAAATCCAACAAGGTTGATAGGTTGACTTGAAGATTTCTGTTCTCGTATATATTTAAATAAATATGTATTATTGTTCGTATGCCAAATATTATAAAGAGATTTCTTCATGCCAGTAATTGAATCTAGCTCAAGCAACAGTTCATTTGTCAGATTAACCTCTGTCATGCCGCTTTCGAAAGCTACTACATTGTAATCTAACTCTTCATGTAAAAATTTAATGAGCCTGCCTTTCATTTGATTATATTCTGCAACCCCATGAGAGCTTTCACCGAGCATGACAATTCTTTTATCTGCTAATATATCTTTCAGAAACATTAAGTCACTAAAGTCATTACCTTTCAAATCTATGCTTTTAAAATCGAAGTTATCTTTGTTAGAACTACTTATTTGATCGATATGATCTGCTTTCAGTGAGATAACTTTTTCACTATTATGTGATGATGTTTGGATTTCACATCCTGATAAATATAGAAAAGTGAATAAAGTATAGATGAATAATGATGAAGTTTTCCGAAATAATCTCATATTTTACCTTCTTTTTTTTAATATTTTTCTTATAAATCCATCAACAATTCTTGTAAATATGGAATGTGTTTTTTGCTTTTTTAAAACGATTTTGCGTAATACTGCGATAACTTAAGAGCTAATAAAGTGTTCACACCCTTTTCAGTATACTTAGAAACTTCAATTATTTGCCTTTTTTTTTTGCTTAGCGCTTGGGATTTTCTTATTAGCGCTGTTATTGTGATTTCTTTCTGCTTTTAATTATTAAGGTCACTTGAAAAATAAGTAAACCTAATCTACCATATGGAGTAAAGTAAATGAGTATTGCTGTTTATACCAAAACAATAAAAAAATCCAGTTATTTCTATAGATTATTTCATTATTGCACCTCGAGTAGGTAATGAATATCCATATTTTACTATATGGTAAAATGATTATCAATATAGTTAAATTTAGTTAAACTTTGAATTGTTAAGTTTATCTGATAAAGATTATTTTAGTAATTTGAAATTATTTCTATATAGTTTGCGTTATATCCAGTGATTTCAGGAGGGGGAGGGAAATGTTAGGTTTGAACAAAGGTGAAGTTAAGCTAGTAGAAAATAAATATTCAGAATGGAATAGCTTGTTTTTAGAAGAGAAAGAGACTTTGGATTTATTAATTGGTAACTATGTAAAAGATATTCAACATATAGGTAGTACAGCTATTCGGAGTATATTGGCAAAGCCCATACTTGACATATTAGTTGGTGTTGAATCTTTAAGTGATATATAACAGTTTGATACAAACGTTCTGAAAGAAGAAGGCTATTATCATTTATCTAAAGTTGAAATAGAAGGTAAAGAAGTGTTTGCGAAATTTTCCAATTTAAATACCATGACTAAATCTTATATTCTTCATATCGTTGAATATAAGGGTGATTGGTGGCAACAACACACGTTTTTCAGAGATTATTTAAATAATAACCCTCAAATG
Organism: Nanhaiella sioensis; assembly: GCF_046557775.1. Taxonomy (NCBI): domain Bacteria; kingdom Bacillati; phylum Bacillota; class Bacilli; order Caryophanales; family Bacillaceae; genus Nanhaiella; species Nanhaiella sioensis. The sequence continues at coordinate 999,510 of NZ_JBKAEG010000001.1, read as the reverse complement.
GCTAAAGAATATGAAGCACTTAAAAAGACCCTAGCTATTAAATATCCCAATAATGTATCTGCCTATTCCGAAGAAAAAAATAGTTTTGTAGCTAAGGTTCTAAGTCAAAGACAAAATTGACATCAATTTTGGAGTAGGTTAATGAATTAAAATTTGTTGCATTTATGAGAAAATTAGAGTACTAAATTTATCATCTACACCTTAAGGGCAGTATAAATGATCGGGATAAGGTTCGACTAAAATATTTTATTAAAATTTCATTGGGTTCCAATAATATATTTAAGGACTATAATGAATTTAATAGCTTGATAAGTAAATACAAACAGTTTTATTTCTTCCAATTAATGTATAGTAAGTTGGAGGAGTGATAAATGTTGATAGTTAAGATGACAAGAAAGGAATTTGACACGTTAGCTCATGAGGAGCTTTGTAAAGTATGCTTTGAACCTTTGATCATAGCCTATAAAAATAGTATGGCTGAGCAAACTTTACAAAGCATGTCCGCGTTTAAAGAGCAATTTTATGAACAGCTAACTACTGGGCAACAAGCTTTATTCGTATTTCATATGTTTTATGATCATGCAAGAAAATCCGTAGTAGAGTTGTATTGGTGGAGTTCATATTTTTATGCCCAACCGAAAAATTGGTCATCAATAAAAGCTAGTGTTCATCACTTTCAGGATATCGATATGTTCAAGTTACTTGAAGAGATCGAAAGCGTTTTGCTACAACATCAATACCCTAGTAGTTTAGAAGATTATCATATTACACGAGAAGACTTAGCTAATAATAAAGAACTTATTACTAAGTTTAATCGTTTTCATCTTCAGTTTATCGAGAACACTTCTAAGACGATTAAGCTTATAAGTAAGGGTATTCGAGGATGTCCAACTGAGTTTGTATTCATTGAGGAATAAGGTTATTAATTACCCATAAACCAGCTTCCTTTAAGGGAGTTGGTTTTTAATAGTAAAACACAAACTTATTTGAAAAGGTATGATATATTAATTAGGATGGAAGTTAATGTAGGAGGTAAAGCTAAATGAAAGTTCGATTAAGTAAATATCGTATTAAAGAAGGTAAAACGAAACGTGTGGATGATTGGATGGACATGTTAAATCAAAACATGGATAAGGTACTTATTATATTAAAAAATGAAAATTTGTATGTAGAAACAATGTTTCGTGAAAAAAATGCTGATGGTGAATTTCTTTATTGGTATGCAATACAAGGTGATAATGAAATGAATGTAGAACTTACGGAAGATGAAATAAACAATAAGAATGAAGTAATTAAGAAGCATATGGAGTATTGGGAAGAATGTATTGATCAAGAGGAACAAACACCAATAACTACAGAAGTTGTTATGGTACCTGATAAAATTAGCAAACATATCATTTAATTCTAACAAATTTTTTTCTAGGCAAAAGATACATACGTGAATAAAAATTTGGATTTAATCTAGTCGATTTTAACCCCCACTTTTACATTTAGTGGGGTTTTTGGTTTTATAGGTGGAGTAGAACCCCACCTATAAAATTAGATCAAAGTCTACTAAAGGTAAACATATTAATTTTAATTATTTAATTCAGCAAAAACATTCATGAGTGCTCTAGAAGGTGAGCTTAAGTAACGCTCGTGATGATAAGCAAAGACAAGTGTCCTTGTTGGATTTGAATCTATTTTAAAGTAAGTAAGTTGTTTATTAGCATTTTGATGTACGACCATATTCGGTACAACCGTCACGCCGAGGCCATTTTTTACTAGAGACTGCGCTGTTTCAATACTACTTGTTTCAAACTCTATCTGAGGTTGAAACCCACTCTTTGCACATAACTCTAATACCGAATTTCGAAACCCAAAACCTTGCTTTAGCAGGATAAATGGACACTGGGACAAGCTTTCTAATGAAAGAGTACGTGCGTGCTGTATCTGTGATGGTGTTAAGAGACTTTGAATTTGGCTCGGCATCCAAGAGGTTATTTTTGTCGGTAGAACGATGTGAAGTGGCTCGGTAAACATCGTTTTTGTAGTTAAGTATGTATTTTCTATTGGGAGAGCTACTATAGCAATGTCGATTTCCCCTTTAGCAGTTAAGGAAGTAAGCTGTTTTGTTGATTCTTCAACTAGCTTAATTTGAACATTGGGGTATCTTTGTTTGTATTCTTGAAGAAGTGGAGGTAATACATGACCACCTGTGACTGCTGTTGAACCGATGATTAACTCCCCGCTTGTTCCTTGATTAACTTCTTTCATTTCACGAATTAAGTCGTTCCGCATAAGGACAATCTTTTCCGCTTTTTTTAAGAATCTCACTCCAGCAGGAGTTGGAGTAATGTTGCCATGCTTACGAATAAATAATTGTACCCCTAATTCATTCTCTAATTTAGAAATTTGCTTACTTAATGATGGTTGTGCAATGTGAAGGCTCTCTGCTGCTTTAGTAAAATTTCGGCTCTTGGATATAGCGAGTGCGTATTCTAATAATCTTATTTCCAACAATATAACCTCCATAGCTAAAAGCTATTAAAATAATAGATTATATATCTTAGACGAATACTTTTCCATTGGCTATGATGAAACTACCTTTAATTAATGCTAGAGGAGGGGTAAGCCATTGAATAGCTGGAATGCAAACTTGTACGATGACAAGCAACATTTTGTTTCAAATTTTGGCAAAGAACTAATAGGCCTGCTTAATCCACAAGCAGGAGAGAAAATTCTTGACTTAGGTTGTGGAACAGGTGACCTTGCAAATGAGATATTTCAATTTGGATCAGTGATAGTTGGAATTGACTCGTCTGAAGAAATGATTCAACAAGCACGAAGCAAGTATCCATTCATTTCATTTCTTATCCAAGATGGTGAAACCTTTCTAACTCACGATAAATATGATGCTGTATTTTCCAATTCGGCTATTCACTGGATGAAGCAGACGTCAAAAGTTGTTGAAAATATTTCACATGCGTTAAAGCCGGGTGGAAGGTTTGTAGCTGAGTTTGGTGGGAAATACAATGTAGAAACAACTATCAAAGCTATATCAAGTGTACTATATAGTGAGTTTGGGATAGATGCTTCAGTAAGAAACCCTTGGTATTTTCCAAGTGTAGGAGAATACACTACTTTACTTGAAGAGCATGGTTTTACAGTTCATTACGCTCAATATTTTGATCGACCGACATTACTGCCCGACCAAGAAGAAGGGTTGAATCATTGGTTAGATAGTTTTGCTAGCGATTTTTTTGTTGGGTTTAGTGAAGAACAGCAGCTTCATTTATACAGATTAGTTAATGAGAAAATAAAACCTCAATTGTTTCATCAAGGATCTTGGGTTGCGGATTATAAAAGGATTCGTATTATAGCTGTAAAATAAGTTTGTTGTTTGCATGTGCATTTATTGTTGTTTTCTTCTATAAAACGATGACTGTTGAGTAAAACGACTTTCTAATCTTCAATTTAAGGAACTATAGCTACAAAGTTTACGAAAAGAGTCAATAAGTTAGATATATATGATTTATTTGTTATAAAAATCATATTATTATGAATATATTGAATGCTAAATTTTAATCTTCTATAATATATGTTAGCATCGGGAAGTGTTTAAAGCTATAAAGAAAGGATGACGTCAATGGGGTATGAATTTATTTTTATATGAATTAAATGAGTTTGAACATCTGCTCGTAACTTATTAATTGGTTGTTACCCAAGAGCTCCTTCAATTTTTTCTTGACGAACGTATAAGTTTGCAAAAAAGTTGAAGGAGTGTTAACTGAAATGAAAGAAAAGAATTTCCGCACCCTATTATATTCATTTGTTTTATCAAGTGTAGCGGTCGCTATGTATCAGGGAGTTTATAAAAATTACTTATTAGATCATTTGTCCTTTTCTCCGACTCAATATGGGTGGGTTGATGGAATGAAGGAGCTGCCTGGATTATTTGCAGTTGGAATTGTCCTTATTGCATCACGGTTTACCCCAAAAGCTGTGTGGATTTGCTCTCTAATTGTGATTGCAGCAGGGTTAGTTTTATATACTGTCTCTGACAATTTGTTATTCATTATTATCTTCACTTTAATTTATAGTACTGGGACACATTTAAGGGGGATACAAGGAGATTATTTAGTAACTGATTTTTCTACAGAACGGGATCGTTCCTATAAATTTGGACTAATTGCAAGTTATAATGCAGTAGCAAGTTTATTAGGAATGGGTTTAGTGTGGGGAATTAGTACGGTATCTTCATTTGAAACAATTTTTATTATAAGCAGTATTTTCGCATCGGTTAGCACAATTGCTGGGCTGAAGGTCGTGCAAGCAAAAAGTTACTCTTCTCCCACAGCGAAATTAGTTTTTAAAAGGGCGTATACTCCTTATTATTTGTTGACTATCTTGTCTGCGACAAGGGAAATGTTTTTTATTACTTTTGGGACTTTACTCTTGATTGAAACATTTAATACTTCTGTACAATTAATGGCACTACTTATGGCTGCTCACAGTATATGCGCCATTATTACGCGACCATTAGTTGGAAAGGCAATACAGCGATGGGGTGAAGGAAGAGCACTTGCGGTTAATTATATCCTAGTTACGTTTGTATTCGTAGGGTATGCCTTGTTCGATTATGTCTATCTTATTTATTTTCTTTTTATCATTGATGATGTGTTAGTTGGTTTTGACGATATCGGTATTTCATCTTTCGTAGGACGTCTTGTTCCCAGAGATGAATTAAGTGCGACGTTAGCAATGGGTAGTACAATAGCGCACGTTGTCGCAGTTTGTATCCCAATTCTAGGGGCAGTAGTTTGGACAATGTTTGGATCTATGATTATTTTTCTGATTGGTGCGATTGTAACGATTATAGCAGCGCTGTTTTCATTTAAGTTGACAAACTTTAAACCATTTTAACATTGTTTAGTTGTTATAGAAAAAATGAGGCTATTTGAAAAGATCAATTTCAAATAGCCCTCCTTATGTTCTAATAAAAGCATGCTATATTATTATCTTAGTTTTACAAGTTGTTAAAATGTAGCGTGAGCAAAATAAAAATGCTCAAAAGCGCTTAATAGATCGTGTCTGTTGTTGAAATATCGCTTGTCAATATCCTCAGGAGAAAGGTGTTCGTAAAGTAGCATATCTATTTGCTGAAGTGATAAGTCCATCGTATTTGGGTCTAAGCCAGTTTTTAGAGGTTCTTGCGTTTGTTTAGCTATTTCTTGCATTTGTAATATACGTTTTGATGCTCTGTCTGGGTCAAATGCAGTATCATCTAAATAGTCAAATACAATTGAACTTCCAGTGGGTATAATTCTTTTTAATGCATGTAATGTTTCAAAGAGCGTGTCTATCGTTAAATAATACGTTACACCTAACCAGCTGATAAACGTCAATTTCTTAGGTGAGAATGAAGGTTTAATAAGCACATTAGTAATGTTTTCTTCTGTGAAGTCTATAGGGATGAATTGCACGTTGTTAGGTATTTCCCACTTGAGTTCAGCCATTCGCTTTATTTTGAGAGTCTGAGTTGCTGGATGATCAAGTTCAAAAACTTGTAAATGATTTATTAATTCCGTTTTGCGATACGCAAATGTGTCAAAGCCTGCTCCCAATATAATATATTGTTCAACCCCTCTAGTAATAGCATTTTCTAAACAATCCTCCACATATTTTGCACGGCTCACAGTTTGAGGAATACATTGGGTACTCATAACCCAATTTAATGCGTCTGTTTTATTGCTATATTTTGATGCGTTTTGTGGATTGAAAAATGATATGGCCTTAGCCCAATTATGTCCAATCATGGCACTTTCTTCGTCTGATATTAGCTCTTGTGCAAGGAAATCATCAAAGATGATGGGGTAATGGTGTTGTGAATGATAGGATCTAGCAAAGGCACTAACAATTGCGGTTAGGCTTGCTTTGTTATTCACTTAAACATCTCCTTAACATATTTAAGTAGTTAACTACTTAGGTCAATCAGCGCTAATCATATTCTAACACAGAAATGACGGAAATAGAAATAAATATTTAATTATAACATATAATTAAATATTTGTCAATATATTTTTAGAGTTCTATTTCTTTTTATTAATACATAAGTATTATAGATAAACATAGTTACAGCTAGAAGGGAGAGGTAGTAATGTATTACCGCTTACTCGCTATCAATATTGATGGAACTCTACTACGGTCAAATGGTCGGTTACAAAAAGGTGTAAAGGAAGCAATTCAGTTTGTTCAAAATAAAGATGTGTATGTAACACTAGTTACAGGCAGAAACTTTTTGTCAGCTCAAAAAGTAGCGAAGGCTTTAAAAATAGATTCCGTACTTGTAACTCTTAATGGGGCTTTTATTGCTAATTCTATTGATCGTCCAATCTATGTAAATGGTTTATCAGAGGAGAGAACTTTTAATATTGTGCAAGTGTTAGAAAATTATGATTGCAATATAAGGTTAGTTCATGAAAAGTTCTCTTTAGGCAATAGAAAAAGAGCAACAGAAAATATAGTTGCAAAAGCAGTTTTAAATAGTGGTGATCCTTTGTTTTATCCATTGCAATTTGTTGATTCATTAGGTGACCATTTACGCGATAATCCAGTCTCAGCTCTAAAAATAGAAGTGTATTTTTCCAATAAAGATGAGAAGATGAAAGTGGAAGAAACGATTAGCAAAGCATTCCCAACACTCTCTATACTTGGACATATTGAAAATAAAATTGAAATTATTCCAGAAGGCGTGTCAAAGCTTAACGGATTGAAGAGATTAGGTGAGCATATTGGTATTCAATTGAATGAAATGGTTGCAATTGGTTATGCGGTAGATGATTTACCTATAGTTAAACAAGTAGGCTTAGGTGTAGCGATGTGGGATTCACCTAACGAGGTGAAAAAGGCAGCAGATTGGATTACACGTACGAGTAATCAACAAGGTGTAACATATATGATTAAAGAACATTTTCGTAAGCAACAACGAAAAGAATTTCTCCGTGAAGTAAGTCGTTCAGGAGAAAACTAAATAGAATCTTGTCCATCACGTTAATTGTTGCGGTTGAGAGTCTCATCGGGTATACCTCACTTTACAAATTAATTTAACAACCTATCCGATAAGTGATTTTAATTTAATCACGAAACTTTTTAATATCAAATATTTATAGAAAAGATTTAAGTTAAAAAAGTAATAGTTTTTTAGAAAACACCTATTATGGTCAAAACACATTTTGATGTAGATTTGAAAGAAAGATGAGATGTGTTGGATAAAGTCACGATGTTCACAAAAAAATGCGTTGGTATTCCCCTTTGGATATGGTATCTAAAGGGGTGTTTTTATAGTGAAAAGAAAATAATATCTGAATAAATAGCTGTTAATTGACATAAAGCTGTTCCATTAGATTCAATACTAAACCTGAACTTGTCTAACTTTATAAGGATCATTAGCTTTTTTTTACTAGATTATAAAACTAAACTTAGTTGAGAATTTGGATAAATTATTGCTTACAGGGTCTGATTCCGGTTTAGAGGTGGATTCAGGCCTTTAGTTTTGTCCTTAGTATGTCCATTGAGTCGATTAAGAATTAATTGTATATTTTTAGGATAGACGTACAAAACTGATGCAATGTTTGGAGAGTTAACAACTAATCTAATCACTAGATCTTTCATACTAAATGGTATTGGTGAACTATTATTCGGATACTTATTTTGAAAGAAAGGTTTTGAATATGCAATTTTAGCACACACGTTTCCCCATGTTTTTTTACAATTTATATTTATTCCACGCTTTTATTAGTTCTGATGAAACAACCAATTAGATTACAAAAGATCTTTTCTAACCCCGTCTCAAAAAAATTTAGGACGGGGTTAAATAAGGCTAAGAATTAAACAAATTTATTAATTGTAGATTCCAGTCTATTTTAGAATTTACTTATAGAATAACATTTCTATCTAATCTCAACTCCCGCTGCATTCGTGTGTCCTCTCAAAATAATTTGAGATATCATAACGGACATTTCTTCTGGAGATTTATGATTTTCCTCTCTTAACCACCAATCTATTATTCCGACAAAAGCTGAGCTAGAAAAATGAAGAAGTACTTCCTTTGGAATTTTAAAATCCGCATCTGTCATTCCTAGATTATTAAAATTTTCTTCGAATTTACCAATCATGACTTCCTCTAAGTTTTTTCTAAATTCATAAACTCCATGTTTTCCGAACATTACTTGGTAAAAGAAACGATGTTTTTCAACACTTTCATAAACTCTCTGAATGGTCATTTGATGGTTTTTTATTTTAAACTGTTGCTCTTCGATATGATTATTAGAATCACCATAAGATGTGATGAGTTCTTTTAATACTACATCCATCATCTGCTCTAATAAATCATACTTGTCTTGATAATGTAAATAAAATGTCGCGCGGTTTATCATCGCTTCATCTGCAATGTTTTGGATTGTAATGCTATCAAAACCTTTTTGTTGGAGTAATTTTAAGAAGGCTTCTCCAATTAGTTTTCTCGTACGAGTGATTCGTAAATCTTCTTTATTTGCCATAATGTACCCATCCAATCGTTTTTTATTATTTTAAACAACAATTCATTTTACGATGTCGTGTATAAAACAAATGAAGAAACATTGATTATTGTGTCATCGTAAATTTCAAATATAATAACAGTATAAACAACAGGTTATTAAATAATCAACATGTTGTTGGATAATATGCACTTATTAAATTGTGCCCTTGGAAGGAGAATCAAAAAAATGAATGTTGTAAGTTTAACAGATTGTATAAAACTAGAGAAAGTGTTGGTAGGTTCAAAAGCGATGAACCTATCTAAAATAAAATCAACAATACCTTTAATACCAGATGGATTTGTATTAACTTCAGATTCTTTTAAAAAATTTCTTACACATAACAATATCAGGTCCAAGAATAACCGACACATTCAAGAAGAAGTTTTAACTGCTGAATATCCAAGGGAACTGGAATTATCCATATCAAAATTTTTCAACGCTATAAAAACCAGTCCTGATGTAATACTAGCCGTTCGTTCTTCCTCAGCAATGGAAGACCTAAATAACGCATCCTTCGCAGGGCAATATGAAACAATTTTGAATGTGAAAAATTTGGATCAATTATTGGATAGTATTAAGCGTTGCTGGGCTTCGTATTTTTCAGCACACATACTAGACTATGCTAAAACCAATAATATATCTCTCTCGGATGTTCAGATGGGTGTTTTCGTTCAACAGATGATTAACGCAGATGTATCGGGCGTAATTTTCAGCTCTAATCCAGTAACGAATAACCAAAACGAAATACTAGTAAATGCAAGTTATGGATTAGGAGAAGCAATTGTGGATGGTAGTGTAACTCCAGATATGTATGTAATTAACAAAGAAAACAAACACATTGTAAAGGAATTAGGTGATAAAAAGATCCAAATAATTGCTAAGGAAGAGGGAAATGAATCTGTAGTGGTTTCTACGGATCTACAAAAAATATTTTGCTTGGGTGACGAAGAAATTCTAGAACTAGTTGATATAACAATGAAAATAGAAAATTACTTTGAAAATCCAGTAGATATAGAATTTGCTATAAAAAATAACATTATTTATATTTTGCAATCAAGACCTATTACGACTTTAAAAGGAGAAAATGTATAATGACATCCAATATATATCATGTAGATTTAAAGGATTTTAAACAAAATTTAATAATATCGGAGGTAGAGAAGAAATGGTTTTGGGAATACAATGATGCACATTTCTCGAAGCCACTTACTCCCTTATTTGCTTCATTCATGGGCCCTTCAGTTTCTAGTGGGACCTTGGAAGCTTTTGAAAAATTGAAACTCCCATTAAAACAATTTCAATTTAAAATTTCGAAAGGCTACCATTACCAAACAGTTAAAGTACATGATAACCCTGAGACGAGAGTAGCGGAACATAAAGAAGTGATGACAACAGTTTTTCCAAGAGCATCAGAAATTCTTTTTAAATATGTAGAAAATACTCTACTTCCATACTACAGCATACTGGATGAAGCAAAAAAACAAAAGTTATCCTTAGAAGAAGCAGAAGAAAGAGTGTTAGAACTTTATCAGATGTATTTGAAAATTTGGTCCATACACTTTGAAGTAGTGATGCCAAAAATGTCAATGGGGCTAGCTCTTGAGGAGATATACGGGAAGTTGTTAAATACCAAAGACACAACAGGAGTATATGATTTGTTATTAGGAACCATGAATAAATCAATTGAAACAGACCGAGAACTGTGGAGGCTCTCTTTAATTGTAAAAGATTCAGAAAATTTATCTGAAATATTTAATAATTCAGATGTGAATCATTTAAGTGAATCACTTAATAATGTGGATGAAGGCCGTCAGTTTTTAACTACTGTCAAAACTTTCTTGGAAACATATGGTTACCGTGCGAGCAATCATGAATTTAATGAAGAAACATGGGTGGAAAATCCGAATCATGCTTTAACATTGGTTAAAAACTATATTGAAAAAGATTTTGATTTCGAAGCTGAGCTGCAAGAAGGGATCAATAAGAGAGAACAGAAAGTGAATGAAGTATTAGCTAGAATGCCTGATGGGGAGTTAAAAGAAACATTTATTTCGCTTTATGGTATGGCACTAAGAATGTGGGGAATTAATGAAGACCATCATTTTTATATTGATGCGATGTTACCGGCAAAAGCACGTCTATTTTTATTAAATGTTGGAGGTTTATTAGTTAACCATTCTGTCATCGAAAAGAAAGAAGATATTTCTTACCTTTATTTAGACGAATTAGTTGAATTATTAAGACAGCCTAAGTCAGTATTTGACTTGATCAAAGAAAGAAAAGAGGAACATAAGAACAATGAAGCAATTACTCCTGTTCCTTTCTATGGTAATCGACCGGAGGGGCGTTCGTCAGATCCAATCGCAGAAAGAATGTTTGGTACAAGAATGGCCGACTTAAATGAAGAGGAGAAAACATTTACGGGTTATTCTAGTAGCGTAGGAGTACACACTGGAACAGTAAAGGTTGTTAGTGATCAAAGTGAATTTGATAAGGTGAAAAAAGGAGATATCCTTGTCTGTAAAACGACTACACCACCATGGACAGTATTGTTTAACTTAGCAGGTGCCATTGTTACAGATGTAGGTGGAATTCTATCACATGCTGCTACTGTTGCAAGAGAATATGGAGTTCCTTGTGTAACCGGAACGAAAATTGCAACCTCTACACTAAAAGACGGAGATGTGGTTAAAGTGGATGGTGCTAAAGGTGAAGTTACCATTCTTGAATAAAACAAATCTGATTTTGTTGTCTATATTAATAGGGACGTTTTTAGTCCCTGTTAATTCAACAATGATCGCTGTTGGGCTTCCTAGTATTGCATCCTATTTAAATGTTTCAATTACTGATATATCATGGGTGGTTACTATTTATTTAATTGTTATGGCAGTCGTGCAGCCCATTGCGGGTAAATTAGGGGATTTATATGGGAATAAACAAGTAATGCAGATCGGGTTTATTGTGTTTCTTATCTCATCGATCGCTTGTGCTTTTTCTTTTAATTTGTTTTCTCTTATTCTATTTCGTTCTTTACAAGCACTAGGCGGTGCATTATTAATTCCAAATGCTACCGCGATTATTCGTTTCGCCATTCCAACAAAAAAATTGAGTTATGCTTTTGGTATTTTTGGCCTTACGATGGGTTTAGGTGCAGCAATAGGCCCCCTACTGGGTTCATTTTTAATCCGTTCATTCAGTTGGGAAGCTATATTTTGGGTTAATATTCCTTTTCTGGTCATTGGTGTGATTGCCAATTGGCTTATTGTACCTAATGTGAACGATTCCCAACCTAATAACAAAACCTTGGATATAGCAGGTACTTTATACCTTGGTGCAATATTGACATTCATGACATTATTTGCAACCAAAAATGAATTAATAACTGGTTGGACGACTCTTGTTTTATTTATCTTAGTTGCCTTATTTAGTTATCAAGAGCTAGTAAGCAAAGCTCCTTTAATTGAATTTAGTATGTTTAAAAATATCCATTTTACTACTGCAAACTTATTTATTATGATTAATAACTTTTTCATGTACAGTACGGTTCTTTTTATTCCTATTTCACTGAATCAGTTTAGTATCAGCACAATTGGTATGATGTTATTCTTTTTTGCCCTATCTATGTCATTATCTTCATGGATAGGAGGGACATTGGCCAATAAGATTGGCAAGGAAAAAGTCATTTCTATATCCTTTTTCTTATGTTGCATCACAGCACTACTTTATTTCGCGATTAGTAATGAATCTTCTTATCCGTTTGTTGTAATTGCATTAATTTTTGGTGGTTTTTCTTCAGGAATTGGAATTGCCTCAATGCAGATCAATAGTTTGAAATCTGTACCAAGAGAGAAAGTGGGAATTGCTTCTGGAATTTACTCTACTTTTAGATATTTGGGTGGAATAATGGCATCCGTGGTAGTTGCTATTTTAATAGGTAATACATTCTTTTTTTTATTATTACTGTGTTTTTCAATCATAGGTCTTATCCTTTCACTTGGATTAGTTCTGAAAAATAGAACAAATTTAAATACAAAAAAATATGAGGTGAAAATATGAATACACTCATTATCTATACACATCCGAATCATTCCAGTTTATGTTATTCATTTTTGCAAAAAACTTTAAAGGGAATGAGAGAGAATTCCAATATTAAGGAAATAAAAGTACTCGATTTATATGAGGAAGGATTTAATCCTGCGCTTGTATTTAATAAGGATAAAAGAAGAAGGGACATGCATAAGGATCCTGATTTAAAAAAGTATAGAGATCAAATTATTCAGGCAGATAAAATTGTTTTTATTTATCCAATTTGGTGGGGAAGACCACCAGCAATGCTTTTAGGCTATATAGATCAAATATTCTCAACAAATTTTGCATATAAAAATGTTGGGAAAATCATGCCAGAAGGGCTATTGAAGGGAAAATCCGTTGTTTGTATCTCAACAATGAAAGGACCGGAAATTCTTTATCCGTTACTTATATTGAGAAATTCCCATAAGCGTTCAATGGAAAAGTTAGTATTCAATTTTGTAGGAATTAAAGATGTAAAGTTTTTTGAATTCGGTAATATGGAGAACCCGAAAGGAAAACATACAAAAAAACTAGAAAAAGTTTACCAATATTTTCAGCAAATAAGTAGCTAAGTAAACTCAGTAATATAGGGAGAGAAGTAAAATGAAAAAAGTACTATTAGTGAAAGCAAATCCACAACAAGAGAAAAAATCTTATTCACTGCGTTTAGCAAAAAAGTTTATTGATGAATACCAAACGCAGAACCCAAATGATCAAATTATAGAGTTAGATTTGTATAAGGAAGAGATTCCTTTTATTGATGGTGATGTGTTATCTGCTAGAGGGAAGGTCGTGTTAAAACAAGAGCTTAATGAAATAGAGTTAGAGAAAATAAATAAAATAAACCGACTAGCCGACTTATTTTTAGAGTCAGATAAAATCATTTTCTCTGCACCTATGTGGAATTTTGGTTTTCCACCTATGGTAAAGGCATATATTGATGCCATATCCATTGCAGGCAAAACTTTTAAGTACACAGAGAATGGACCGGTGGGCTTAGCAGGAGATAAAGCTGTTGTTTTACTTGAGGCACGTGGGGGGATTTATTCAGAAGGTTCAGGAGCAAGCTCCGAGCATACAAAAAGCTATTTAGAAACTGTCATGAATTTTTTAGGGGTTAAAAACTTTAAAGTTGTTTTGTGTGAGGGTGTAAATTTAGATCATTCAAAAGTTGAAGAGATATATCTTGAAGCAGTTAACAATGCAAAAGAGGTTGCAAGATTATTTTAATTAAGTATAACTATCGCTCTTCTTGGCGTGTAGAAGGTACCTAACGTTGTTGAAAGAAATTTCAGTAGGAACTTCGAATTTATGAGTATGGGATATATGGACTTACTTAATTGGGGCTTAAATTCATATAATCTAATCATAGTTCCTTATGACAGTATATATTGCAACATTGGAGCCATTTTTTATTATCCGTTTGTTAGGGTGAATCCACCTAACAAGTTCTCTATCTGAATGTCATCTCACATAAAGCTGTAAAAAATGTCTTGTTGGATATTTTGAACCATTTTTTAAAACTATTAAGATCATAAGTACAATGGCGACCATTGCGGTGTACAAGTACTATACGTAATTATGTAAATGATTATAATCCTGTTGAAAAGGAAAACGTTGGAGCTATTAAAGATGAATTGCTTGAAGAAACTTTATATGTCAGATATTTTTCTTGGCTTAATAAAATTTACTTTGAATTTATCCAGTGTGTGAAAAATAGAAAGAATAAGTGGAGATATCAGAAGACATATTGTTCATGCAAGTACGTTAAATTACTCATTTCATCATGGTGATTTCCTCTTTGATAGAATCCATATTATATTGACTGATACCCAGAAGATAGTGTTGAAAATTAATAAAATGACAATAGAAAAGAATATATAGAAAACGAAAGCGATATACATTGTAGGCAGTCAAACTAATGTTGAACGTAGGGAACTTATCTTTAATATCACTTCAGCACAAGCTTTCTCAAATGAAGTGAAAGAAGATGTTTTTGTGAAACATAATAAAAATTTTGTAGAATAACTATTATTCTTATTGGATGCACCAACAAATAAGGAAAACATATTATGTATTATTGGTATGGTGACATGGAAACTGTCCTACTATTTGATTAAAATAGGGCAGTTTTTGTGTTTACTTATCTTTTTGAAAAGTTATACATCGGCAATTACTTTCTAATTCTAAGGTAGGGCTTGATCCGACATCTATAAAGGATAGTTGATACATATGACAACCTAATTCTGGTTCATCACAGACTATATTATTAGGAGTTTATGTGTAGGGGGTTGGATCTTTGTTCAAACACATTGTAACTACATAAAGTTGTAGTATCCTCTCCTGATATTCGTTCAACATCATAATTGATAATAAGGGTGCCACCTGCAACAGCTATTTTTTGTATTTCTATCATTATATCAAGTAGATTACCTTATCGTTATTTATACCGTATATTATCTGTGCAAGGCAGCGTAGATATTGATAAATGGTTTAATCATGATAACTTATTTTAAAATGATATCCTTACTTCCAAGCAGGAAAGGAATATTAAGTAGAGATGATCTTTTTTGGGGTGAAAAATCTATTCTCCCATCTCATGATTGACCAATTTACATATGTTCTGTACACTTAGATAAGTTTGGATCGGACAATAAGAAGGTGATGTATATGAGAATAGTAATAAATGGTTTGGATGATCCGCGATATCAACGTCCAATGGAACTAATTACAGATTTATTTTTTGAACAAAGCGAACTATCGTTTAATAATATTGATGATCCAACATTAATTGTTACGGTTGATTTAGACGAGAGTATTAACGCTTCAGCTACTGCTAAATTGCATGTACTTGCGACAAATCATATATATGAAGCAAAGATGGAAAAATCGCTTGCTTCTTTTGAAAGTGAAAAGGAACGCTTTACCCAAATAAAAAATATCGTTTTATATGTGTATTTATCATTGTTACAGCAGCATACAAAAGTGAGACAACCATGGGGATTATTAACTGGGATTCGCCCAACGAAATTACTTCATAAAAAACTTCAGTTAGGTATAGCTAAAAAACAGGCTCATAACGAGCTTCGTGATAACTATATGATTTCAGATGAAAAAATACAACTGATGCAGCAAATTGTGGATCAACAGCTTTCAGTTGTGCCAGATCTATATCAATTAAAGAACGAAGTAAGCATTTATATCGGAATTCCATTTTGTCCAACGAAATGCGCATATTGTACCTTTCCTGCTTATGCGATAAATGGTAGGCAGGGCTCAGTAAATTCATTTCTGGGGGGACTCCATTATGAAATGCGTAAAGTAGGAGCTTGGTTAAAAGAAAATGGTATTAACATTACGACTATATATTTCGGTGGTGGAACACCTACAAGTATTTCAGCAGAAGAAATGGATATGCTTTACGAGGAAATGTATGAGTCCTTTCCGAATGTTGAAAATGTGCGAGAAATTACGGTAGAGGCTGGTCGTCCTGATACAATTACACCTGAGAAGCTCACTGTGTTGAACAAATGGAAAATTGATCGTATAAGCATCAATCCACAATCGTATATTCAAGAAACATTAAAAGCAATTGGACGCCATCATACGGTTCAAGAAACGATTGATAAATTTCATCTTGCTAGGCAAATGGGGATGAATAACATTAATATGGACCTTATCATTGGATTACCTGGAGAAGGTAAAGAACAATTTCACCATACATTATCAGAAACAGAAAAATTAATGCCTGAATCATTAACGGTGCATACTTTATCATTTAAACGTGCTTCAGAAATGACAAAAAACAAAGCTAAATATCCAGTAGCAGATAGACAAGAAATAGCTGAAATGATGGATATGGCTACTCTATGGACCACTGAAAAAGGATATAGACCTTATTATTTGTATCGACAAAAAAATATCCTAGGAAATTTAGAAAACGTTGGATATGCTCTTCCTAACCAAGAAAGCATTTATAATATTATGATTATGGAAGAACAGCAAACAATTATTGGATTAGGCTGCGGGGCGTCGAGTAAACTTGTGCACCCACAAACCGGAAAAATAACTAGGTTTGCAAATCCTAAAGACCCGAAAACGTTTAATGACGGTTACGAAAAGTATACACATGATAAAATTTCTATCCTTTCAAATATATTTTCTGATT
This sequence comes from Nanhaiella sioensis, assembly GCF_046557775.1. Classification (NCBI taxonomy): domain Bacteria; kingdom Bacillati; phylum Bacillota; class Bacilli; order Caryophanales; family Bacillaceae; genus Nanhaiella; species Nanhaiella sioensis. The sequence continues at coordinate 982,710 of NZ_JBKAEG010000001.1, read as the reverse complement.
GAAAAATTGCATTATTTCACTAAAAAAGTTGCCCTTGAAATTTTAACTTTCCTGGCAACTTTTTTTAGTGAATTATATTTTTAGAATATTCACAAAAATAAAGGTGTTTTACTTTTTTTTGATGAAATATATATTGGAATGAATTACTTAAATAATTGTAAAAAGGAGGAATTTTTTTGTACATGACTATTGCCAGATTATTTGAACAAACGGTCGCTAAATTTCCTAACAAGGAAGCGTTGGTCGATGTTGCTAAAGGATATAGGTTAACTTATGAACAATGGGACATTGAGGTAAATAAGTTAGCAAATGCGTTACTTTCCTCAGGGGTGCAAAAGGGTGATAGAGTATCAACCTATCTTTTTAACACGAGTGAACTAGCAACGGTCCTTGTAGCTTGTGCTAAAATTGGTGCTATATTTAATCCAATAAATTTTAGGCTGCAACCAAAAGAAGTAGCTTACATTTTAAGTGATGCAGAACCAAAAGTACTTTTGTTTGAGAAAGCCTTAGAACCTCATATATTTGCAATTCATAAAGAATTTACAAACACCTCCTTCTGGTATATAAACGAAGATACTCCTTCTTATGCAGTAAGTTATGATGAAAGATTAAAACTAGCTTCTCGAGTACAACCTCAAGTGAAAATTAGCGAAGATGATCTCTACGCAATTATGTATACGAGTGGTACGACAGGAAGGCCTAAAGGTGTCCTTCACCGTCACCGTGATATGGTTGAACAAAGTATTATTTGCCTTACCGCTCTGAAAATAACGGATAAAGATAGAGGTCTTGTCACAGCCCCGATGTTTCATTGTGCTGAATTACATTGTTGCTTCATACCGAGGATACATGTCGGAGCAACTAATGTCATACTCCACCATTTTGATCCACAAAGCGTGTTAAAAACAATTGAAGGAGAGAAAATCTCAGTTTTGTTTGCAGCACCTACGATGTGGAATATGCTGTTGCAGGAACAAATTGAACCTAAATCACTCACTTCATTGCGCTTAGGGCTGTATGGTGCAGCGCCAATGGCTCCTGTATTAGTAAAGTCAATAAAAGAGATAATGGGAATTGATTTAATACAAGCATATGGTATGACGGAGATGGGTCCTGCGGTTTCGTTTCTTATGGAAGATGAACAATTACTCAAAGCAGGGTCTGCTGGCAGAGCATGCATAAACCACGAAATACGTATAGTACGGCCGAATGATGATGGCCCTGCAGATCCGGAGAATGGTCTGTCTCCAGGAGAAGTAGGGGAAATCATTGTTAGGGGTCCTTGTATGATGGAAGGATATTTTAATCGTACTGAAGCATCGGATAAAGCGATGTATAAAGGATGGTATCATTCAGGAGATCTAGGCTATCTTGATCAAGGAGGATATTTATATATAGCAGATAGAGTTGATGACATGATTATAAGTGGGGGAGAGAACGTATATCCGAGAGAAGTAGAGGACGTACTCCATGCATATGACGGAGTGCTAGATGTTGCTGTACTTGGCGAGCCAGATGAGGTATGGGGAGAAAAAGTCATAGCAATAATAGTAAAAAAAAATCCACAGCTAACGGCAGAGATGTTAGAAGACTACTTGAAAAATAGTGATCAGCTTGCAAATTATAAACGACCTAGAAAATATGTTTTTATAGATGCGCTACCTCGCAATGCGAGTGGAAAAATCCAAAAGTTTTTACTTCGAGAGCAATTGACTAACACTCAAGTATAAATACCTTCTTTGAAGGCTCTTTTCGTACACTTTGAAGCTATTGTTATCAAATTATATTGTTAGTCATTTTGCTATAGAAGAAAAGCTGCCCTGAACTCTAGTTGTGCAAGAATTTACTTCTTAATACGAAAAGCACAATCAATGTGAAAACGACTTTTATACAGGCTCTTTTCGTAAACTTTGAAAGCTATTGTTATCAAATTAGAAAAATAAAAAGTGGTTTAATATTGTTAGTCATAATGCTAAAGAGGAAAAGCTGCCATGAACTATAGTAGTTAACGTGTTAAATAGATCAATTGGGAAATGAAGCTGAGATGATTGCAGAGTTTGTTATGGAAAAGTGGAGACTAAAGGTGTAAATGGGGGCTCGTTCCTTCCTAAAACCAACAAATAGGAGGCTGGTATCATGATGAATTCACCGTTAATTTTGCCAATGATGATGGAGCACGCTGAAACATATTTTCCGAACAAGAAGGTTATCTCTCGAATGGCACTAGGAAAAACAACACATACGTATAAGCAAATTGGTGAGAGAACTAGACGTTTATCAAGTGCATTGCAAAAACTGGGGATCAACAAAGGGGAACGTGTTGGAACGTTTGCGTGGAACCACCATCGCCATCTTGAAGCGTATTTTGGCATACCTGGGATTGGAGCTGTTCTTCATACAATTAATATTCGCCTAGCTCCTGAACATATTGTCTATATTATTAATCATGCGGAGGACAAAGTTTTATTAATTGATGAGGATTTGCTTCCGCTTATTGAAAAAATTAAAGATGAGCTTCCAACTGTTCGAGCTTATATCATTATGACAGATAAAGAAGACATTCCTGAAACAATACTTGAACCGGTTTTCCACTATGAAAAAATGCTTGCTGATGCTGACCCAACTTTTCCATTTGACAATAATATGGATGAAAATGACCCAGCAGGTATATGTTATACATCAGCAACAACAGGGAACCCAAAAGGTGTTGTTTATTCTCACAGGGCAATTGTTCTACACAGTTTTGCATTAGGATTGGCCGACAGTGCAGCAATTTCTGAGAGTGATGTATCATTAGCAGTTGTACCGATGTTTCATGCTAATGCTTGGGGATTACCTTTTGCGGGGGTATGGTTTGGAACAACCATGGTTATGCCAGGACCTTCTTTTACTCCAAAGATATTAGCACAATTAATGGAGTCAGAAAAAGTGACAATAGCAGCTGGTGTTCCTACGATTTGGTTAGGGTTATTACAGGTTCTTGAACAAGGAGACTACAATTTAAAGAGTGTAACTAGGATTTTATGTGGTGGTTCTGCTGCACCAAAAGGAATGATAAAAGCATTTGAATCAAAATATGGCATCCCATTTATTCATGCATATGGAATGACTGAAACGAGCCCACTTGTTGTTTTGTCTAGATTAAAAAGCTATCAAACTAACTTATCAGAGGAAGAGCGTTTAGAAATTCGGTCTAAGCAAGGTTATCTTGTGCCGGGTGTTGAAATGAAAGTGATCGGTAAAGATGGCGAAGTAACATGGAACGGAACAGAAATGGGTGAGCTCTGTTTACGAGGTCCGTGGGTAGCAGAAGAATATTATCATGATGATAGAAGTAAAGATGCATTTCGTGATGGCTGGCTCCATACAGGTGATGTAGTAACAGTGGACCAAGAAGGAGTAATTAAAATTGTAGATCGAACAAAGGATCTTATTAAAAGTGGTGGTGAATGGATTTCATCTGTAGATTTAGAAAATGCTTTAATGGCTCATGAGGAAGTTTTTGAGGCTGCTGTCATTGCAGTTCCTCATGAAAGATGGCAAGAGCGACCTATTGCTTGTGTTGTAATGAAGGATGGAAGAAATGCTGTAACGAAGGAAGAACTTTACGAGTATTTGCGCCCTCAGTTTGTCAAATGGTGGCTTCCAGATGATATCGTATTCATGAAAGAAATACCAAAGACATCCGTTGGAAAATTTTTAAAAAGAGCATTGAGAGAACAGTTAAAGGAGCATCTTCAAAAACGATAAACAAAAAATAATTTCAGAATATTTATTTTATTGTATAGTTTTGGTACAATTATAAAGAATAAATAAAAGGGGGATAATTATGACAACTCAAAGCTCTACTGAAGTAGTTCTATTAACAGTCGAAGGAAGAGTGGCAACACTAGAATTAAATCGTCCGAAAGTTTTAAATGCAATGGACGTGGAAATGATTTTTAGTATAGTAGAAAAGCTTCATGAAGTTGCTGACAGTGAGGCAGACATACTTGTTATTAAAGGAAGCGGGAAAGGTTTTTGTTCAGGCGGTGACATTAAATCAATGCTAGCAACTGCCGCATCAGCTGGACCAGAAGACTTCGAAAAAATGATGAACAAAATAAACGAAATGATGGAAACGCTTTATAAGTTGCCACTATTAACGATTAGTGCAATCCATGGTCCTGCAGCTGGATTAGGGTTAAGCTTTGCTTTAGCGAGTGATTACGTAATGGCTGAAGCTCATTCGATTGTTGCGATGAACTTTATCGGGATCGCCTTAGTTCCTGACGGTGGGGGACATTTCTTTATCGAAAGACGAGTAGGTGAACAAAAGGCGAAAAAAATTATTTGGGAAGGCGAAAAACTTCCTGTAGCTAAGGCACTTGAGCTAGGCCTGATCGATCAAGTTGTTGAAGGTAACTTCGAGGAAGCAGTTCAAGCTAAAGTTACTGAGTGGTTAAACAAACCTACCAAAACAATGTTAGAGACTAAAAGTATTTTTAAACAAATGCATTTACCTACATTAAAGAATATTCTTGAGTTAGAAAAGCAGGCCCAATTTAAAATGCGCCAAACGGCTGATCATCAAGAAGGTATCATCTCATTTATTGAGAAGAGAAAACCTCAATTTACAGGAAAATAATCATAAAATTGAAAACGATTTCATAAATAATTTACTTTCTAGTAAGTAAAAAAGCGCAAGTTTCACATTACATATCAATAGTGAGCTTGCGCTTTGGTTTTGTATAAAACTCTGAAATTGATAAAATAGTTGATTTGACCTGAAAGACAGCAAAATTGACCGTTAAAGTAGCGTAATTGACCGTTAAAATTGCTTGATTGACCTGTAAATCAGTACGTGTGGTCGATTAACATTGATTGTGAACGATATGCGTTCCTGTTACATATCACAACATCAACACCGGACTTATCTGTGGTAAATGCTATTAGCGGTGAAACAAAATTAGTTTTCCTTGTGAAGACGTACAGCGGTGCGTTTTATCTTGGTAGTTTGCTTCAACTAACAATTGTTCTCCTTTCAATTTTGCTTCTTTGTCACCGCTTGCTTCAAATGTCTTTTCTAGTAATTTCTCACCGCTTGCATCATATACTGTTAAAGTGTACACAATTCAACAACTCCTTATTAAATATTTACTATTATTCTTACATAATAATCGAAATTCTGCAAAAAATATGAAACTTATTAGTTTTTTTAATCGTAATTATAGTATCGAAAAATAGGAGGAGGTAGACTATGGGGTTAAAGCTAGAGAATGTGACAAAACGTTTCGGCAGTTTTTCAGCTGTTGATAAGTTAACAATTGATATTCCAGAGAAAGAAATGTTTGGCTTCTTAGGGGCGAATGGGGCTGGAAAAACGACAACCTTTCGAATGATTTTAGGATTGTTAGATGCTACTGAAGGAAACATTACTTGGGAAGGAAAACCAATTAATTATTCATCAAGCCATTTAGTTGGTTATTTGCCAGAAGAACGAGGACTCTACCCAAAATTGAAGGTTGTCGAGCAGATTGTTTACTTTGGTAGGCTACGAGGGATGGACAAAGCAAAGGTGGTAAAAGAATTAGATTACTGGCTTGAACGATTCAAGGTTCCAGAATACAAGAATAAAAAAGTTGAAGAGTTATCTAAAGGTAACCAGCAAAAAATTCAATTTATTTCAGCTGTTATACATAAACCTAAATTACTTATTTTGGATGAGCCATTTAGTGGCTTAGACCCAGTAAATGTTGAACAACTAAAAGAAGCTGTCATCGACTTGAAGAAGGAAGGTACTTCAATCGTTTTCTCAAGCCATAGAATGGAACATGTAGAGGAATTATGTGAGCATTTATGTATTATGCATCACGGTAAACCTGTCGTTCATGGTAGCTTAAAAGATATTAAAAGATCATTTGGTAAAAAGAATGTAATGATCGACGCTGACTTTGATTTATCTGACATTAAAACGTTACCTGGTGTAGTCAAAGCTAAGGATACGGCACTAGGGATGGAGCTGCAAATAGAAAATGAGAATGTTTCACAAAAAATTCTTGCGCAAATTAGCAATAAGGGCTTTATAAGAAAATTTATGCTAGAAGAACCTTCGTTAAATGATATTTTTATAGAAAAGGTAGGTGCTTCTTATCATGAATAAATTTTGGATTATTGTGTCAAATACCTACATGACTAAGTTAAAAACAAAATCGTTTATTATATCAACTCTTATCATAGGTTTAATAGTATTTGCTTTAGGAAATATGCAAAATATTATAGACTTTTTTAATAAACAAGATAAGGCAACAACGATTGCTGTAATTGACGAAACTGAGGAGTTATTTGAGCCTTTTAAAGCCCAGTTAGATGTTTTTAGTGAAGAGTTAACCGTTGAGAAATATAGTGGGACAGAAGAAGAAGCCACATTGAAGGTTGAAGAGGAAGATTATACTGGATTTATCATTCTTTCTTATAATGAAGCAAATTTACCTCAAGGAACCTTTAAGGCGATGAGTATAACTGATAATGATGTAAATACGAAGCTAGAACAAGCTTTACAGCAATTGAAAACAACGATTGCAACGAGTCAAATAGGACTTGAACCATCACAGGTGGAGAAATTATATGAACCAGTATTTTTCGAAAAAATAGCGCTTGCGGAGGATGCAAAAACAGAGGAAGAATTAATGCAAGCACGAGGCATTGTTTATGTGTTATTATTCTTTATTTATATCTCAGTCATCATGTATGCGAGCATGATAGCTACTGAAGTTGCTACAGAAAAAACTTCACGGGTAATGGAAATAATTATTTCGAGTGTTTCGCCTGTAACACAAATGTTTGGGAAGATTTTAGGTATTGCTCTTCTTAGCTTAACGCAGCTTGCAGCTATACTAGCAATAGGATACTTTTCATTATCAAGCAATGTAGATAATATTCAAAACAGTGGCGGGGTTTTAGAATTCTTTGGGTTTGCTAATATACCAGCATCTACGATTATATATGGTTTTGTATTTTTTATACTTGGTTATTTGTTATATTCAACACTTGCTGCAGTTCTAGGTTCGTTAGTGAGCAGGATTGAAGATGTACAGCAAATGATTATGCCAATGACGCTGTTAATCGTTGCAGCTTTTATGATCGCAATGTTTGGATTAGGAGTACCTGAAGCTCCCTTTATTACAGTCACATCTTATATACCATTTTTTACTCCGATGATTATGTTTCTACGTGTAGGCATGTTAAATCTTCCTTGGTGGGAAATTACCTTAAGTATCACACTGCTAGTAGGAACAATTGTAGCGTTAGCATTATTCGGAGCGAAAGTATATCGCGGTGGTGTATTAATGTACGGAAAATCAAGCTCGTTTAAAGATATTAAAAAGGCGTTACAATTAACAAAAAAATAACGGAAATCAATCTGTTATTATTCATGTTCGTTAAGCATAAAGCTTATAAACAATAATAAGGCCACTGAGACACTCTCAGTGGTCTATTTGTATAATAAAGCTTTTGAAATACCGATAAAGTACTCAGATTCACGAATAATATGATCTATTACTACAATTGCAGTTTGGTTTTCTTGGATGGGCTTGCTATGTCTTTGGAGGAACCTGCACAGTTTAATAAACTCTTCACTCTGCTGTAAGCAAAATTGTACTAGTTTCATAATGTCTTGATGGAGCTTAGCAGATATTTGATTACCTGAGCGTATGACAGTTTCAATAAACCTAACGATATGTTGATGTGTTTCTTTAAGTGTTTCTTCCCATACCTTTAACTGATCTACATATTCAGATTCTAGATCTTTAACAAGCTCTCTAATGACAACAGTATGTTCCTCCTCCTGGTGCTTCCAAAATTCAGCTTCATCAAGTATTCGTAAAGGCATTTGCTGCCCATAATAAAATTGCAAATAAGCTCCCCCTTTAATAAAAATATGTAATACTAATGGAAAATAGCATCCCTCATCAGTTAGATATAAACCTGCATGAATTGAATAGAATGTTACGCTAATTGGATAGAATAAGAAGTAAAATATAGAATGACATTTGAAGGCTGCTTCCACATTGTTGTGTTTTTTCGTATTAAGAAATAAATACGTAGTCAACTAGCGTTCGTGACATCTTTTCTGATGTGAAACGTGACTATGGTACTAATTCAATAACAATAGCAACAGAGTCTACGAAAACAGCCTATGTGAACGAAGTAGAATAACATCTAATCGTTATATCATTTGGCTTGAATTTAGACTTAGTAGAATGATAAAACATGATGATCTACATATACACAATGTATGTAACTACTACTTTGAAAATGCTTTTCAATAGACATTTATATAGATTTGCCAAGGAAAGCTTATGCATCTGTAGTAGTTCGTACTTAGCACGTGATGATATTGTATTAGGGCTGAAAATTGTTTGAGAAGAGGTATAGTGACAAAAAGGAGGCTCGATTACATTGAGCATCAACAACAAATACTCGTAACAATAACTATGAAATTACTTTTACTTAGAAAATAAACCTTCAAGTGATTGCATTTTTTTGTTATATGATCAATCAAGAAATGCTATATAAGCCTGTATAGAGCTAAGATAACGGTATACTTTCGTGATTTACGAAAAAGAGGGGTTTAACAGCAACATATGGTAAAATAAATAGAATTATAATAATAGTAACTAGTTGTTTAAAAGGAGCAAGTTTATATGGAGCAAATCAAATTTCTACATGCAGCAGATTTGCATTTGGATAGTCCTTTTGTTGGATTAAAAAAGCTTCCCACACAAATATTTCAACGAGTAATGGATAGTACATTTATTGCTTTAACAAATCTTGTTGATATAGCAATAAAAGAACAAGTAGATTTTGTTATTCTAGCAGGTGATATTTATGACCAAGGGGATCGAAGCATAAGAGCCCAAGCTCGATTGAGGAAAGAAATGGAAAGATTAAAAAAAGCACAAATAGAAGTATATATTGTGCACGGGAATCATGATTATACTAATGGATCATGGATAGATATAACGTGGCCTGAAAATGTACATATTTTTTCTGATGAAACAGTTGAATGTAAGACTTATAAAAAAGAAGGAAAAGAGCTTGTCAATTTATATGGGTTTAGTTATCGAAACAGATCTGTACGTAACAATATGACTGACCTGTATAACAAGCAAGGAGAAGTAAAATTTCATATTGGGATCCTACACGGCAGTTCTGAAGGACAAACAGAACATAATAATTACGCCCCGTTTACAGTTAGACAACTCATTGAAAAAGACTTTGATTATTGGGCATTAGGCCATATCCATCAACGTCAAGTTCTGTGTGATAACCCTCCAATTATATATCCGGGGAATACTCAAGGTAGGCATCGAAAGGAGCATGGTGAAAAAGGTTGTTATTTAGTGAACCTAGCTACAACAGACGTATCTTATTCTTTTCATCCAACTACAAATCTCATTTGGGATCAATTAGAAATTAACATAGCGCAACTTGAAACATTTGAGGAATTGTTAAACGTAAGCTATACAAAATTCGAAGAGATTCGATCAAGGAATAATGGCACTCTACTATCTATTGAGTTTATTGGATCAGGACCGCTTCATAAAGTATTGCAAAATGAAGCACAGTTAGAGGATTTCTTATCAATCATAGTTGATGGTGAAGAGGAAAGGCAAGATTTTGTCTGGGTTGACAAAACGATCGTTAATACTAGTGAAGGTATTGAGGATAAGAACATTGCGCAATCTCCTTTTCTTAAAGATTTAGTTACTATGATAAGCGAGTTCGAAGAATATGAAGAAGTTCTCAAACCGCTATTTTCTCACTCTCAAGCACGTAAATACCTTACAGAGTTTTCTGAAGAAGATATTCGTGAAATTCATAAAGAGGCTCAGAAGTTATTATTCAGAGAATTATATTAATCATGGAAATAAGCGGGTGATGAACATGAAAATTATCGGTATATACATTTATGGATATGGAAAGCTTGATCATATAGACTTACAGCCACTTGGTGATATCCAAGTTTTTTATGGGAAAAATGAGGCAGGAAAATCTACACTTCACTCATTTATTCATAGTATGTTATTTGGTTTTCCTACTAAGCAACAGAGTGAAAATCGATACAAGCCAAGATTAGGGAGCAATTATGGTGGTCGCCTTGTGCTTGAAACAGAGAAGTATGGTGTTGTAACTGTTGAAAGGTTATTAAGAAAAGGTGAAAGAGCTGTTACAGTGACGTTTTCTGATGGTACAAAGGCTGGAGAAGAAGCACTGCAAATGATTGTTCAAGGTATGGATAAATCAAACTATCAGTCGATATTTTCATTTAATATTCATGGCTTACAAAATATACATACAATGAAAACTGAGGATTTGGGTCGTTATTTATTTTCCTCTGGCGCTGTAGGAACGGATGCCATTCTTTCAGCTGAGCAGAAGCTTTCAAAAAAGATAGATGAGTATTTTAAGCCAAATGGTAGAAAACCGCTAATTAACGAGATGCTACCTCAACTAGCTGAACAGAATAAACAGCTTCTACAATGGCAGGAAAAAAGTAATCAATACAAAAATTTAATGAATCGAACGACAGTTATAAAGGAAGAATTACAAACAATAAAGGTAAATAAAAAAAGGATTGAACAAGAAACAGTAATCGCAAAAAAACTAACTGAGCTACAGCCATTGTTTGAAAAGAGAGCATTATATCGTACACAATTAGACAAGCTACCGACATATCATCCTTTTCCTGCTGATGGACTAGTCCGCTTTGAACAACTATATGCTGAAAAAAGAGCTTATGAAGCACAATATGATACTTTAATAGCAAAAAGAAGAGACCTTATTGAAGAGCAGCAAAATGAAGCGGTAGTTGAAAGCATGTTAATAGCCGAAGAAAAAGTTCAAGAGGTCAAGTCGAATTACAGCTTATTTCAAGCGATGTTGGAAAGACAAAATGAGTTATCTGTTCAAATTGATCAGCAGCAAAAAGAGTTACATTTTGAGTTTGCAAAGTTACCCTTTGATCTTGACGAAACAGATATTCTTCAAATCGATGCTGGTTTACTAAAAAAAGATCAACTTTCTACCCTTATAACAATTGAAGAAGAACTGGCTCATGACAAACGAGTGTTAGATGAGCGGTTTAATCGTGCAAAGGAAGATTTAGAAGAAAGCGAACAAAGGCTCATTGAATTTGAACAACAAACCTTACAGGATGAACAGCGTGACAAGTATGAGAAACAAATTGCACAGCATAGTTCACTGCAAGTGTTACAGCATGAACAGGAACATTTAGCAAAGAGTTATACTCGCTTAACTCGTAAAGTTGATACGATTAAATTTGTTGAAAAGAAGAAAAAACAACAGATAAATTTGGTCAGTTTTTTGAGTATCATGTTGCTTGTTGGGCTTGTTGGAGGAGCGATCTTTACTGGTAAATGGATCATGTTATTAGGTGGAATTATTATCCTATTTATCCCACTGTTACTTAGATTCAATTCGCCCTCCGAAAAAATATTGTTAAATGAGCTTGAGAAAGAAAAAGCTGAGATAATAAGTGCTATTGATGAAAATAAGCAACAACTTTTAAATTTGTCTAATGATCACCTTTCAGACTTAGAACGAATGTTAGTGAAAGATGACCATTATAGTCAATTACTTGAGATCGAAAAATTAGCAGTTGAACAACGTGGTAGAACATATGAAAAGATCGTTAAGAAATATACAGATTGGGAACAGGACAAGTTTGCATTTTCTAAGAAGTTGCATAATTTAGATTTAGGATTTCCTATTAAAGAGGATGTTTCAGCAAAGCAATTATATGAAATATTACTTATTATAGAGAAAATAAAAGAACTGATAATAGGAAAGCAATTGATAGCTGAAAAAAAACAATTGTTAGAACATGATATGAATGAATTTGATGCTAAAGTGGCTGAGTTAGCAGATTTATTCCAAATCAAAAAGAATGATAAAGATATGAGTGTAACGCTATTCAACATTGATAAGCGGTTAACGAAAGAAAAGGATAAAAAAAGGCTGTTGCGAGAAAAAGCAAATAGCATAAATTCATTAGACGATGAACTGCATGAGATTACGGCTAAAAAAAATCATTTGCACAATGATATTGTACATTTATTCCAACTTGCTGAAGTCCAAGATGAAGAGCAATTTCGTTTGAAAGAAAAGGCCTTTAAAGATAGTCAACAAATCTTAGAGAGACTAGCTATCGTTGAGGCTCAAATTTTAACTCAACGTGGAGATGAGTTAACTAATCAACTCCCTAGAGATGTAGCACCGTTACCAGTGCAGGTTGAGAAGTATGATAACGAGCTTAAAAGCATAATTATGAAAGAACAAAATTTTATTGAAGAACTCTCAGAATTAAAGGTCCTTCTTTCTCAACTTGAAGAAGGAGGAACATATGCTGAATTACTACATAAATTTGAGAGTGAAAAGTCACAGCTTCATGAGGGAGCGAAAAAATGGGCGAGCTATGCAATAGCAAAAAAAATTCTTACGAATACGATCGATCATTATCGTCATGTACGTCTACCCAATGTACTAAAAAACACGACAGCATATATGAAATTATTAACGAATGGAGAGTATATCGAAGTGTTGCCTCCAAATGAAAACAATAGCTTTTTATTAAAACGTAAGGATGGCCTTTTTTTCCAACCTAATGAAGTAAGTCAAGCAACTACCGAACAAATGTATGTAGCACTACGTCTAGCACTTGCAGAGCAAGTAGGGAAAGGAGAAAAGTTCCCGATTATTATTGACGATAGCTTCGTAAATTTTGATCGAGATCGGTTAGGGAAGTCAGTCGAGCTAATTAGAGATATAGCTAAAAAGCATCAGGTTTTATTTTTTACATGTCATGAATATATACTTGACTATTTTCATGAAAACGAAATTATCTTATTGGAAAATAAGACTGAAAGGATAGGTATATGAATTCAACACACGAATCCACATTTAAACGTGGTCCACTTTTGTTGTTAAGTATTAATTTATTTATTATTATGGTAGGGATTGGCTTAGTCATTCCAATATTACCTTTCTACGTAGAAGCATTCAATGCTAATGCTAGAGTATTAGGGATGCTTGTTGCTGTTTTTGCGTTTATGCAATTTTTATTTGCACCTCTTTGGGGGCGCCTCTCTGATAAAATTGGCAGAAAGCCTCTTATTACAATCGGCCTCTTTGGTTTTGCTGTAGCTGAATTTATATTTGCTTACGCAACAGGCTTGTGGATGCTATTCTTGTCTAGAATTCTTGCTGGAACATTTGGTTCTGCTCTTATGCCAACCGCAATGGCATATGTATCAGATGTAACAAGTGAAGACAAACGTGGTCAAGGAATGGGTATTCTCGGAGCCGCAATGGGCTTAGGTATTGTAGTTGGTCCTGGTATTGGGGGATGGTTAGCAGAATTTGATTTATCTTATCCATTTTTATTTGCTGGCATAGCAGCGACTATAGCAGGGGTTGTATCAATGCTTATCTTACCAGAATCGTATACGAAGGATATGCGAGCTCAAACTCAAACACAGGAAAAATCTTCTAACCACTTTGAGCTATTAGCTAAAGCGCTTGTCAGTCCTGTAGGTTTCCTATTAGTGCTCGTTTTTATCATGAGTTTTGGTTTAGCAAATTTCCAGTCAATCTTTGGGTATTATTCGATGGAACGGTATCAATACAGTCCAAGTGAAGTAGGAACGATTATTCTCATTGTAGGGTTAATTGGTACAATTGCACAGGGAGTTATAGTAGGTAAGTTAGTAAATCGCTTTGGAGATGAAAGAGTAGTAACAGGGTCGTTGTTGCTTAGTGCGATTGGCTTCGTAATCATGACATTTGCCAAGAGTTACAGCATGGTTATTTTGACAACTAGTATTTTCTTCCTTGGGAATTCAATTTTGCGTCCAGCACTAAACTCTCTTATTTCTAAGCTTGCTGGTAATAAACAAGGTATGGTCATGGGGTTAAATAATTCGTTTCTAAGCTTAGGAAATGTTGCAGGTCCGTTAATTGCAGGTAATTTGTTCGAGGCAAATATACATTTACCATATTTCTTTGGAGCATTGATCATGGTAATTGGGATGATTTCAATGAAAGTTTGGTTATATAATAAACAGCGGAAAGTTACTATTCACGTCGAGGATTAATGAATCATGATATAATGAAATGAACTTATATATAAGTGAATGAGGGGGAGTGAACACATGTCGTCGAAAGGAATTTTACATTTTGATGTTGGTGAGCAGGTTGATGTGTTTCTATTAATAAAATCTGCAACAAAAGGTATAGCTAGTAATGGAAAGCCATTTTTAACGTTAATCTTACAAGATAAAAGTGGTGATATTGAAGCAAAGCTGTGGGATGCTTCCACTGAAGATGAGGACGTATATGCAGGTGAAAATATTGTTAAAGTTGTTGGAGATATACATAATTACAGAGGAAGAAATCAATTAAAGCTTCGTAACATTCGTCCTGCGAATCAAAGTGATGGAGTTAAAATGTCTGATTTTATCGAGATAGCCCCTCTGTCAAAAGAGTCAATGATAGACAGTATAACCCAATTTATATTTGAAATGAAAAATCCAAATATCCAGCGGATTACTCGGCATCTATTAAAAAAATATCAACAATCTTTTTTAGAGTATCCAGCTGCTACAAAAAATCATCATGAGTTTGTCTCTGGACTTGCATATCATGTCGTTTCCATGCTCGATTTAGCCAAAGCAATTGCTAACCAATATCCTTCTCTAGATAAAGACTTGTTATATGCAGGTGTGATTTTACATGATTTAGGAAAGGTAATTGAATTATCTGGACCTATCTCAACAGTTTATACTGTAGAAGGTAATTTACTAGGTCATATTACAATCATGGTAAATGAAATAGGTAAAGCAGCTGATGAGCTCGGTATTGATGGTGAAGAAGTAATGGTACTCCAGCATTTGACTTTGAGCCATCATGGCAAAGCCGAATGGGGGAGTCCAAAGCCACCAATGATAAAGGAAGCAGAAATATTGCATTATATTGACAATATAGATGCCAAAATGAATATGCTGGACCGTGCACTAGAACGTGTGAAGCCAGGAGAGTTTAGCGAAAGGGTTTTTGCGCTTGACAATAGATCATTTTATAAGCCTACTTTTCACAAGTAGAGCTTAACACCTTAGCTCAAAACTAGCTGTTCACTATATCCACCTTCAATAGCAATAAACACTATATCTTGTCTATTGTAACAGTGATAAATGCTTGTCCCTATGCATATAATCAATAAAGAGTTGGAAGTACAGCTAGAGCGTGTACGAGCGTCTAGTTTAAATTTGTAGGCTCTTTATTGAAGTCCAATCGTTACTAATGTAACGATTCATTTGACAACAGTCATTGAATCTTGAGTTAAAGGCAGGGGATAAAGCATGTTTATCATTCCTTGGTGGGTATTTTTGGTCATCTTAGGGATTTTGTTTTCTGGGTATATGTCCTTTCATATTACGATGAAGGAGCGGAAAATAGAACAATCCTATATTGAGAGAGAAGGAAATGTGTACATGGAGAGAATGAAAAAAGAGCGTGAGAAGCGAAACATGAATCATGAGATCATTAATGAAGAAGAAGCAAAACGCTCGTAATTAATTACGAGCGTTTTGCTTTGTTATATAGTACATTTTGTTTATTACTCATTCGTTTTAAATATATCTTTTAAATCATCGTCTTTCACTTTTACTTTAGCAGCCTCTACGTCTTCTAACATTATCTTATCAACAAAATCTGGTTGACGCATTTTAGATTCGCGAATCTGCTGAGTAAGCTCATCTTTCATTTCATCAAGTGGTTTAACAGTTTCTGTTAACATGATAATATGAAATCCGTGTTCAGTTTGTACAATATC
Source organism: Nanhaiella sioensis (assembly GCF_046557775.1). Lineage (NCBI taxonomy): Bacteria > Bacillati > Bacillota > Bacilli > Caryophanales > Bacillaceae > Nanhaiella > Nanhaiella sioensis. The sequence continues at coordinate 966,812 of NZ_JBKAEG010000001.1, read as the reverse complement.
GCTTATTTCGCCTTCTTTTAACGCAAATGCAGCTTCTTCAAATTCAGGTACCATTTGTCCTTTTCCGAACCAACCTAAGTCTCCACCGTTTGCAGCAGAAGTATCAGTAGAGTACTCTTTCGCTAAGTCTTCAAATGATTCACCTTGATCAAGCTTGTCCTTCACTTCTTTTGCTGTTTCTTCATCAGTAACTAATATATGACTAGCTTTAATTTGCCCTTCCATGCTGTCATGTAACTGTTTAATTTCATCGTCAGTAACTTCGATTTCATCTTCACGCTCTGTTGCAGCTTTTTCTGATAATAGTCCTAACTTAATCGTTTCTTTAAGTTGCTCTTCATCTTGATAACCATATTGCTGAAGAAGCATTTCAAATTGTTCACCGTACTGATCTTTTATTGTTTGAAGTTGCTCGTTAATTTCCTCATCTGTAACTTCGTATTTGTCCTCTAAGACCTTAGTAAATACGATTTCTCTTAAAACATCTTCACCAACGCGATCCTTCATTACATCATAAAATTCATCTTTAGTAATATTTCCTGCACTTGTTTCTACGATCACTTCACTATCTCCAGCATTATTACATGCAGAAAGCGCAAATATACTTGCTGCTGCTGTGAATGCGATAAACATTTTCTTCATTAAAAACACTCCTATATCGGTAAATTAAATGATATCTAAGCCACAACAACTACTATAACATATTTTGAAATGAGAAAGAAATTATTTTATTTTTTAGTCCTTACAGAAATAGAAGATCTTGTATGGTAGTTTCATCATTAGTCGTTACTGTATTTAGAATTCAAACTCATAGTTCCAGTGATATTATAAACATCGGAAATGATAAGGAGATCTACTCCAAATATAGTGTTTGTATTTGTAAGGACCTTATCTAATAGCTGTTTTCGCAATGATTGTTGTTTTTCGTATTAAGAAATAAACCGTACGCAATTAGAGTTCGTGCCATCTTTTCTTCTGTATTACGATGACTAATAATTTAAAACCACTTTTTTATACTAAATTGATAAAAATAGCAACAAAGTTTACGAAAAGAGCTTAGCTAATAAATATTGTTTTTCGTGCTTAGATATAAAAACTGGATATCATGTCTTCATGACGATTGACACATAATTTTCGTTAACAGCTCTATGTAAGGCGGTTATCGAAAGAATTGCTGTTGATCGTAATAAGAGCTTAACGGTCGGGGTTCTTTTCTTCTCTAAAGACTAAAGAAATTAAATAGTATACATTAGTTACTCACATTGAAGTAAACAACAAAACTAATGCTAAGAGCTTTAGTAAAAGTTGGCTGCGCATTAATTGTTCCTTGTCGTAATTAGAACTCAAAAAGAATATAACTAACGTTGGTGTTATCTTTTTTCCTCTAAAGACTATAAAAATCATAAAGTACACAATAGTTAATCAAATACAAGTGAAAAAAGTCTATGAAAAGGGACTTAGTAAAAAGCAGCAAAAGCTGACAAAATAATTTGTCAGCTTTGTAGTGAAAACTATAAAAATTTTAAAGTCAACTTGATCGTTTAGTTAGGGTAATGAGTTATCAAGTGTACATGACCTCAACGTATGATGAAAGTAGCAGGATGGTTATAAGGACATTGATTGTTCGAAATACTTTTGGCTGGCGCTCTTCAGGAATCTCTTTTTGAATACATAAACTGTTTGTTAATTTATTAATATAATATAGGACAAATAAAGCGAAAGGAATAAAATATATTAGCAATTTGAGATTCCCTCCCTGGAATTTAATTGATGATGCTACATTTTGTATATGTTTATAACAATATCAAAAATTTAGCAAAAAAGATACCCTTATGCTTTGTTATTGTATTAAAGCTTTTGATCAACGGTCTTATACACACGTCATTATTTAGCTTTTTTCGTAAAATTTGTTGGTATTTTATATATTTTATAAAGCTAAATAGTGGTTTATACGATTGCATTAAGTTTAAGAAGAAAAGATGGCGTAAACACTAATTTTATTCGCGTTTATGTCTTAGTAAGAGGATCTTTTCGTAAAAGCTCAATAATTGTAAAAATAGAAAAGATGCCAAACGCTAGATGTATACGTGATTATATTTTATAAAGAAAAACAACAATCAATGCGAAAACAGCCATGTAAGAAAAGCTATAATTAACGATAACACGCTTTACTTACTGAAAATGAGTGAACTACTCTGTAAGTGAACTCTGAAAAATAGTGAAGAGCACCCATTTTTGTTGGATGCCCTTAAGAAAGCTATTGTAGTAAGTACCTGTAGAGTTAATTACTTTTTACTAAAATATCATATCCGTCTTCAATTTCTTCAATAACTGAGCGTTTAGGAGCACTTATAAATTGCTTTAAGCATATAAAGTCTGGTACACACAAACCTAAGTTAGCTGCTGCGATAATTGAAAAATAGTGGATATAGCTTGGGAACATCACAGCTAGAAGCAAGCATATGGATGTAAACATGACAAACGGTGTTAAAAACACCATTATAGACATTGGTTTAGATATCATATTGCAAAATCGCACCGTGAAAATGGGAATGATTGTAACCCATTTTAATTCAATTTTTACTTTCTTTCTCATAAGTATAAGAGGTATAGCATGCAAGCATTTATGAAATACTATGGTCATAAGTAATGCTATGATAAAATAAATAAATCTATCCCCATGCAACTTAGTTGAAGAGTAATATAAATTTAATGGTAAATAAAATAATATAAATGTACTTAACATGGTTAATAGTGAAATGAGTATGATTCGATGGAATCCAACATCTCGAGAAAAATTGATTGTTTTCCAACAATTCATATAATCACCTTCCGAACTATAAGATTGCAGTCCTAAATGAGTTATAATATAAAATCTATAATCTATAATCTACGAACTTACAAACATACTTTACGCTCATTTGTTGAAAAAATCAATAGCTGTTACAAAACTATCAATATTTATGCTTAGTCTAAGGTTTTAGTACTAAAAAGCATGTATAAAATAGATTTCATGTCTTCTATTCTTGTTTAAACGATGACTATTACGTAATCTTCTAATTTAGGAACCATAGCTACAAGGTTACGAATAAATTTTATGAAAAATAGTTGTTATAGAGAACTTATGAAAAGATGTTGGTACTCATGTATCTTTTTAGATATTATTGTATTAGAAATATGGAAAAATTAAAAGTAAATGCTATGGAAGGGAATAGTAGTATGGACGAATTTATTGGTCGAATAGAAAAGATAGAGTATTATCAAACACTGTTACTAAAAATGGTTGAAGAAGATCATATGCCATTTTATCAAATGGTCATCAAGGAACAATTATCAAAAGAAGATGTAGATGAAATTCTATCAATTTGTGAAAAATTGAGCATAAAACTTGAAGAACAAAAAGCGGAAGGCCTATTAGTATTTACCCCGCTTCTTATCGAATTTTCCAAAACAATCCAATTTAAAATGAATGTAAAAGATACAGTAACTGCTATGTTAAAACAACAAATGTACACTCCGTTGATGGAAGAATTTATGAAATTATTAAAATAGACTTTAGTTATCTTCAATAACTTCTTGTAGCTGATTGTGCTTTCTAATTTTTCCATCTACTTCAACAAATTCTTTTTCAATATTCTCAAAAGATTTTTCAAATATCCTCATGAAATCGTCTCCGTATATACTACGAATGATACACATTACATCAGTAAGTTCAGGGAATTTCCCGTATAAATCTTTTATTGGAAGTGCACCTTGAAAGGTAGAATGTCTTGTTGGATCATAACTCTCCATTAACTCTAATAATATTTCTTCTCCTTGACTAGTAATTTTTACATAGGTATTTCTTTTATCATTCTCTTTTTTGGAAAATTGCAATAAATTTCGTTCTTCCAATTTCTTAGAAAAGTTGAAGGCAGTTGAAACGTGCATGACTCCGAATTTTGCAATCTCTGAGATGGAGGCACCATTTAAATGGTAAGCAATCCATAGTATATGATGTTCATTAATATTTAAATCATATGGTTTGATCCAGTGTTGCCAATCCTTTTCGATAGTCTTCCATAGTGCTTTACCGAGTTGAGCCATTCTTTGGCTAAATAACATTGCTTCTTTCATAGAAAAATTATTTTCTTTCGTCACAACTAGTCACCTACTTTTCTTTGGATTTTTTATTACAATCTATTATGCCAATAAAATAAAAATTAATAAAGGATTAAATTTCGGAAATTTTAAAATAAACGAAATTTATTTAAATCAAAACACATAGTTATTCTTAAAACACCATAATATCAATTAAAGGGGGGACTGCATTGACAGTGTTAATCTTGTTATTGTTCGTTTTAAGTCTATTATTCTTTGTTGGCATGATAAATTATTTCTCACTAATTCAAAGAGCTGTCGCCTACCCACCTAAACAAATACTTCGTCAAAAAGCAGCTGTCCTAGGTGGAGGTGGATTTGTTTGTTTGCTATTAGCTCTATCAATCATTTACTTTAGATGATGAAACCCCGACCAAAGATCGGGGTTTTTATAAATTTCATTTTATAAAAGATTTTAGCGTTTAGAGCTGGTTCCTCTTATAAAAGTCGTTCATGAAATATGCTAAGGTTTCACAAGCTTCTAGTGGTACAGCGTTATACATTGATGCGCGACACCCTCCTACAGAGCGGTGTCCACTCAAACCGATAAAGCCTTTTTCTTTTGCCTCGACGAGAAATTTCTTTGTTAACTCTTCAGAAGGTAATGTAAATGTTACGTTCATTTTTGACCTACTATCCATCTTTGCATGAGGCTTATAAAACCCATTACTATCGTCAATACAACTGTATAGAAGAGAAGCTTTTTCATTATTAACTCTCTCTATTCCTTTCACACCACCGCTATTAGCTAACCACTCAAGAACAAGTGATAAAGTATATATAGCAAATGTAGGAGGAGTGTTATATAAGGAATTTTTGTCAGCATGCGTACGATAGTTTAGCATCGTAGGTAATTCATTAGTGCTGTTAGTGAGTAGCTCTTTTTTTAGAATGACAACCGTTACACCAGATGGTCCTAGATTTTTTTGTGCACCAGCATAAATCATCGAGAATTGCTCCACATTAATTTCATGGCTTAAAATATCACTAGACATATCGGCAATAAGCTCAACATTATTTAACTGTGGATATTCCGACCATTGGGTACCATAAATCGTATTATTTGAAGTAACATGTAAATAAGCAGCATTATCACTTATTTCTAAATCATTAATTGATGGAATGTGTTTGTATTGATTTTCTTTACTAGATGCAGATACATGGACATGCCCGATTTTTTTAGCTTCAGCTAAGGCTTTCTCAGACCAAGATCCTGTCAAAACATAGTTAGCAACTGTATTTTTGGAAAGTAAATTCATTGGAATCATTGTAAATTGAAGACTAGCCCCACCTTGAAGAAATAAAACTTCATATTCATCTGAGATGTTAAGTAATTGTTTTAGTAGAGTTTTCGCTTTTTCATGAACGGCGTCATATTCTTTACTACGATGACTAAGCTCCATCACAGACATCCCAGTTCCTTGGAAATTTACTAACTCTTGTTGAGCGATTTGTAGAACTTCTAGTGGTAGTGCAGATGGTCCAGCATTAAAGTTGTATGCACGCATCACGTAATATCCTCCTCAAAAATGTTTTGTTACGTTAATTGCTTAAATTGTTTATATAGTACCATGAAACGGTAATGAAGTAAGCTATTATTTTAAAGTTTTCGAAAATTAGCTAAGATTAGTTAACAAAATACAAACATAAAATTACATGAATTCAAAAGGGGAGAAATGTTTTTGTACCGTGAAAACAAGCCGTTTACTATTAGCCCTTATGACCACCCAGACATTTATCCAGGACCAAGACCACCTAGTTCATTTGTTTTTATGAATGGCAGAGTCCATAAAATTGAAGAATCAAATAATACTAAAATTGAACAACTTTCAGTTCATGTTGCAAATAATAGTCACCCACTAGGTTCATTTTTAACGGGCGATGGAGCGATACTTAATATTGGGGAATTGTTAGAGACAGAGGGAGTATGTGCGATCGATGATAGATTTCCAGTTGTTGCTTATGGATCAAACGTATGTATTGCACAACTTGTGTACAAATTTGGCTTAAATCAAAACTCGAAACAAATACTCATTTGTATGAAAGGTAGGATGCTTGATTCAGATATTGTTTTTGGCCCATTTTTAGCTCCTTACGGGGCATTACCAGCAGTAATTGCACCAAATCGTGGGGCACAAACGGAAATTTGGCTAACATTCATGGATAAGGATCAACTTGAACTTATGGATAGAACAGAAACCGGATATGAACTTAGAGAACATCTTAATAGAAAACTAACACTTCAAACAGGAGAAACGTTTGAAAAAGTGTATGCATATTATTATCCATATGCTCTGAAGTTAGATGGAACATATTATCGTTATAATGATATTCCAAGCATTTCTACTATTCCAGCAGTGTGGCAAGCGGATATGATAAACCGAATAAAAGATCTATACGATTTTACTGGAACAAGAGAAGAATTTATTCATCTATTAAGGTGGAATGATTCTTTTCATAGAACAGTAGAAGAGTTTCTTTCTCAGTATGAAGATTTCTTTGATCACGATGATTGGTTGAAAATATCAGAAATAACTCCAGTTCGTTCAATGATCAGAAAATTTAGCGACTAGTGTATATAATGGCTGCTTTGCATCGGTTGTTATTCACAGGATGAATGGGGTTTAAATACAATTTGAGAACAATATGACAAATTTATAGAATTGCATATCGTGTAATCTTGTAGATAAAAGCAGCAATATTTATGTAAGACTCTTTTCGCAAACTTTGTTGCAATTATCACCAAATTTGTACCATAGGAACTGGCTCTAGATGTTAGTTATCATGTTTCAGAACAAAAGAGGCCACGAACTCTAGTTGTATGAGTGTTTATTTCCAATAATAAAGACAATCAATGCGAAAACAGCGTTACACAATGAGCCTTTTTATAATAAAAACCATAATCTGTCCTAAATAGAATATCCTATATAGGGTAGATTATGGTAGCTAATTACCTCGTTAAATTGTAGAGGCTCTTTTCGTAAACTTTGTTGTTATTGTTACTAATAATGTCAGAATGCTGAGTTTTATGAGAACTCAATAATTTTTCTTAGTACGAAAAACAACAATCAATGTGAAAACAGCCATTGTAGAAAATACAACATATGTAATTAGCTCTGTCTAATTAGAAAGTTGTTTCCCTTTTTGACTTACTTAACAGACATCATTGTATGTTAGAGGCGATTGTACGTGCAATTTGTTGTAAATCCTCTTGACTATATTCATTTCCATGTGGCTTCCATGCTGCCCCAAAGCCGTCACCTTTTCCATAGCGAGGGATAATATGCATGTGGTAATGAAATACTGTTTGTCCTGCAATTTCACCGTTGTTGTTAAGCAGATTTAATCCGAGAGGTTGAAATTGTTCTTTAATCGAATTAGCTATCTTTGGGACTACTTCAAATATGTTTCTAGCAATGTCAGGTGTTAAATCAAAAATATTTTCTTTATGTACTTTCGGAATAACTAGTGTATGCCCTTTTGTGACTTGGCTAATATCAAGTATTGCTATAACGTGTTCATTCTCAAAAACTTTTGCGCTAGGAATTTCACCATTAATTATTTTGCAAAAAATGCAATCAGACATGTTCTTACCCCTCCATTAATTTTGTTGATCAGAGACAAGCAAGCGTATTTGTGGGTTAGCTGCACCCTAGAGGTCACTTTACCATTTCATAAAAGGTAAAAAGCACTTTCATATGCATTTGAGGATGGTCAAGTCGCTTGCACATTTCTTTATATTTTACCATATATTTGTTTGGAAATAGAAACAGGATACAACCTTTTAGGTTGCATCCTAATTTGAAGATGAGGGATATTGTGTTTTGCTTTGAATACGTTGTGAAAAAGCTAATGTGTCTTTCGTAAACACCTCATTTGTTTTATGAATGATGTGTTTAAAAGTGAGAATGATTGTTCAAGATGAGCATTCTAAGTGATTACACCCTACATTTAAGTAAGGGATCTTTAATTAGATGCAAAGACTAAATTGCCTTCTGTAAACACCTCATTATGAATGTAGTCTTTGAACGTCGTTAACTCACTTCGTTCAAGATGACCATCCCCTCTTTGACAAACGTCATTAAAAGCAACTAATAGGTCCAGTGTCTAACATAGAAAGTTGTCTTTCACAGACACCTCATTCCTTTAGATTGAATCACCACTAGAAAAGCGGGAGTTCAATTTCTTAGCTAACACTTTCCCTCTCTTCAAAATTTAGAATACCCAATGCTTAAAACAATATACACAAAAAATAATTTTTTATTTACTAGTAAAAAATGGATGGGAATGTATTTAAAGATGTTTTTAAAAGGCAGCACCATCACTCCAGTGCTTGTCGGGAATGCTCAAGGCACTTACGCTTTTATTATTTTCTAGCTCCAGCGCCTATTCCCTCGAGGTCACTTCGTCAAATCCCCTGAAGGCAAATAGCGCCTTCACGTGATTTCACTCCAGTGCTTGTCGGGAATGCTCAAGGCACTTCTGCTTTTATTATTTTCTAGCTCCAGCGCCTATTCCCTCGAGGTCACTTCGTCAAATCCCCTGAAGGCAAATAGCGCCTTCACGTGATTTCTCTCCAGTGCTTGTCGGGAATGCTCAAAGCACTTCTGCTTTATTATTGTTTCTTTTTCTTTTTGTTTGGTAAAATATACTTAAGTATAGTTAATTTTATAAACTTAAGGAGATGTACAATGGCATTACTTGAATTGAACGGTGTGACAGGCGGATATACGAAAAGACCTGTCATTAATGATGTATCTTTTGAGGTAAATAGTAATGAAATAGTTGGGTTAATCGGTTTAAATGGTGCTGGGAAAAGTACTACGATTAAACATATCATTGGGTTAATGGATGTGAGAAACGGAACAATTAAAATAAATGGAAAGACCATGATAGAAGACTCTGAAGAATATCGGGCGCAATATAGCTTCATTCCCGAAATGCCTATTTTATATGAAGAACTCACGTTAAGAGAACATCTAGAATTAACTGCGATGGCTTATGGTCTCACAAAGGAAACTTTTGAAGAGAGGCTAGTACCATTGCTAAAAGAATTTAGAATGGAAAAGAAGTTGAAGTGGTTTCCTGCACATTTTTCAAAAGGAATGAAGCAAAAGGTAATGATTATGTGTGCGTTTTTAGTTGAGCCGTCGCTCTATATTATTGATGAACCTTTTGTCGGATTAGATCCATTGGGCATCCAGTCACTATTAGAGTTAATGAATACGATGAAAGAAAATGGCGCAGGTATTTTAATGTCAACCCATATTTTAGCAACTGCTGAACGATACTGTGATTCATTTGTTATTTTACATAATGGTAAAGTACGAGCGAAAGGGACCTTGAATGAGCTGCGGAAAGAATTTCAAGCTCCAGATGCTACACTTGATGATCTTTATATCCAATTGACAAAGGAAGCAGAGTCAGATGAATGAGGCAAAAAAGATTTGGAATCAGCGATTTGCACAACATAGAAAAGAAACGGGGAGATACCTCCGTTATATATTTAATCAACATTTAGCATTTGTTTTAATTTTTAGCATTGGGGCAGGTGCTTATTATTATCAGCAGTGGCTTGAGACACTCTCACCCCATTTTCCGTATGCGATAGTCATGTCAATTATATTAGCTGTAGTAATCACGAAAAGCCCAATACAAACTTTTTTAAAGCAAGCAGACATTGTATTCCTATTACCAATGGAAACAAAGATGTCAGCATATTTTTATCGGTCATTTTTGTACAGCTTTACCTTACAAAGCTACATTGTTATTTTGGTCGTAGCAGGTCTTGCACCTCTATATTTAACGATGTCTGGAAGAGGAGCGACAAGCCTCCTTTTATTACTAGTGCTATTGTTAATATTAAAGGTTTGGAATATGTTAATAGAGTGGGCAGTACAATATTTTGTTGAAAAAGAAGTTCACATTGTTGATTTTATCATTCGTTTTCTCATTTCTTTTTCCTTTGTCTATTTTGTCATTATTAAAGCCAACTACCTTTATCCTGTTTTAATCATTGTTATTATGTTTGGTCTTTACTTTTATTTTAGAAAGCTAACATCTTCTAAACGATTGAAATGGGATCACTTAATTGAACTAGAATCGAAAAGGATGATGACGTTTTACCGCATTGCTAATTTGTTCACAGACGTTCCTCAATTGAAAATACAAGTTAAGAGACGAAAGTGGCTAGATTGGACATTGAAGAGGTTACCTTTTTCACAAGATGCTACTTTTACTCACTTATTCGCGAGGGCTTTTTTACGATCAAGTGATTATTTTGGTTTATTTATCCGATTACTTATTATAGGGATTCTTTTACTTGTAATGTTGCCTTTAAGCTATGGAATGCTCGTCATTGTTGTTTTATTTTTATATCTTACCGGTTTTCAACTTATGACCTTATGGCGACATTTTTCAATGAAAATTTGGCTTGGCTTGTATCCGATTCAAAAAGCGGTGAGGGAAAAAGCATTCTTACAACTGCTACATATATTGTTAATTATACAAGCTAGTATATTTGCTATCGTCATACTATTTATAGGTAAAGTATTTATTGCATTTTTAGCTTTCGTTTGTGGGATAGTTTTTAGTTATGTGTTTATAAATCTTTATGTTAAAAGTAGGCTGAAAAAGTTATAAATACGTCTAGGTTCAGAGGAGTACGATGAATGAACACATATGAGCGTAAAGTGTTAAATGAGCTAATTCAATGGCGTAAAAAAATGTTACAGCGACCACCAATTTTCACTAGGGTGACAAAAAAAGCCCAGTACAAAGTGAATCAAATGATCCCTGAGCAAGCTCATGAAATGATTACAGAAAGTATAAAAAAACTTGTCAAAGGAACGCTTGTTGGTTCAGATTTTACAACGAAAGGTCATGAGGTGTCTCATCTTACGTTACAAGAAAAAGATTTGTTAATTAAAGAAAAAATTAAGTCCTATAAACGTACAGCAGCAGTTGAAGGGGCTGGAACCGGCATGGGAGGGATATTGCTAGGTCTTGCTGATTTCCCTTTATTACTGTCTATTAAAATGAAGTTATTGTTTGAAATTGCTACATTATATGGGTATGATGTAAAAAAATATGAAGAGCGTTTATTTTTGTTATATTTATTTCAATTAGCGTTCTCAAGTGATAAGCATAGAAAAGAAACATTTATGATTATTGCGAACTGGAATGAGAAAAAAAATGAACTCATTGAATTGGATTGGAGAAAATTTCAGCAAGAATATCGAGACCATATTGATTTAATAAAAATGATGCAAATTGTCCCTGGAGTTGGAGCGGTCGTTGGGGCTTTTGCTAACTTTCAACTTCTTAACCAGCTAGGTGAAACTGCGATGAACGGATTTCGTTTACGTATACTAAATATTAATTGAATTTAGTAGTAAAAAAAAAGATAAAACCAGGTGGCATCTATACCATCTGGTTTTTTATTTTAGCTGTTTTTGCATTGATTGTAGTTTTTCATATTAAGAAGAAAACACGTACACAACTAGAGTTCGTGGCATCTTTTCTTTTGTACAACAATGACTAACAATATAAAACAACTTATTATAGTACTTATTTAGATAACAATAGCAACAATGGTTACGAGAAAAGCTTTATTTTTCTATGTGCATACATGAATAAATAATTAATGAAACTTAGGGATTATGATAAATCTTCGTCAGTGATGAAATAGGTTTTTAAATAAGAAGGTCGAGGGAAAAACGATTTGTAGTGATCAACGCCTTCCAGAGTTCCTCTTTTTTCATGAGTTTTTTCGTATGCGTTGGACTTTTGCCAATTTTGGTAGCTTTGTTTATTATGCCATACTGTAATAATGATATATGTATCGCTGTTCATTGGCCTTAAAATACGCATCGCAATAAACCCAGGTTCTTTGTCAATAAGACCGGGGCGCTTGCTAAATCTATATTCAAAGACAGGTCGTCCTTCCTCTGATACTGGAACGTGATTCATAACAACATAGCCTTTTAGTGGGAATCTACCTTCTGAATCTAGAACCTCATATTTTCGAGGTTCGTTAAAGACACAATTTCGGTTGGTTTCATGTAATAATAAAGTTTGATCTTCGTTTTGCATGAGAACGATTAGCTCGTTAGAAAACTCATCTTTTTTGGTTTTTAAATAATGATACGTACCATGTGTCAGATAAATTTTCATCATTCATCACCTCACTATCATTATAACAATTTCTCCCATTTTCCCAATCCATAAAATTGAAAAAATTGTTAACTTATTTAGAAAAGCGAAGTCGATTTTAATATAAATTCTTCCAACACCCTGTGAGCAACGGTGAATATCGTCATCAGTGACTCCCCTCGACAAGTTTGGAGCATCAAGTCATGAAGGACTTTTTGTCTTTATAGAATGAAGCGAAACGATTCGAGAGGCTTGGAGATCGAGGTATATTAGTAACAATATCCTAGGACAAGTGGGTAAGTATTAATTGTGTCATGCTGGACAAAGCGCTTATTCTTAGGCTCTTTACCCATTCATTGTTGTTTTGCGTATTAAGTTTCATACTTAACAACTAGATTTCCAGGTATCTTTTCTTGTTAAACGACATCTTGAGCACAACAAAATTTACGAAAAGAGCTTTTAAGAATAACAACAAACTTTACAAAAAGAGCTTAATCTTTTTACATATTGTGAAACATTTACATGAATAATAATTAATAGTTGCATGAATGAATAATTCAATATAGTATAGCTGTACTGTCGAGGTCGCTATCAAGTTGTCAGTTTTATCATGCGTCATTTGGAGGTGATGTTACGTGCTTAAAGTGATTGGTAAAGCAAGTGTAATTATATTTTTTACTTTTTTTGTCGGATTAGTTGCATATTTATTTATAATATATGCTGGAGATTATGTAGTTGATGAAAAAAAGCTTGTGATGAACTCTGCTTCAACATTAGTAAGTGATGAGGATGAGTTAATTGCAAAGCTTTTTATAGAGAACAGAGAATTGGTCTCTATCCAAGACATTCCTAAACATGTACAGCAGGCATTTATATCAGTGGAGGATGAACGTTTCTATAATCATCATGGAGTTGATTTAAGAGCCATTATGAGGGCATTATATAGAGATATTACTGAAGGAAAGAAGGTGGAGGGAGGAAGTACGATAACACAACAGCTCGCTAAAAACATCTTCCTTTCCAATGAAAAAACGTGGCTACGAAAAACAAAAGAAGTAATTATCGCCCTTAATTTAGAAAAAAAATATAGTAAACAAGAACTGCTAGAAATGTATTTGAACCAAATATATTTTGGGCACGGTGCTTATGGGATTGAAGCTGCTTCCCAATTATATTTTAACAAACATGTGTCTGAACTAACTGTAGAACAAGGAGCGTTATTAGCTGCGATACCAAAAGCTCCAACTAATTATTCCCCTATACTACAGCCAGAGAAAAGCTTTGATCGGAGAAATCTTGTTTTAAGTTTGATGGAAAGAAAAGGGTATATTACACCCGAGGATGCAGTTCGTTATCAAGGTAGAACGTTAGCGTTAGATATTAATCAAATGAATGAAAATATGTATTTATTATCTTATATAGATTTAGTAGTCAAGGAAGCGGAAGAAAGATATGGACTGACGAATAACGAATTATTAAAGGGTGGATACAAAATTACTGTGCCCTTAGATGCGACTGTACAACAAAAGGCTTATGAGTTCTTCCAAGACTCAAATAATTTTGCTGGTACAGATGAAAATGTGGAAGGCGCTTTTGTCTTAATGGATAATAAAACAGGGGGGATCATTGCTTGTATTGGTGGTCGTAACTATGTACAAAAGGGCTTGAATCGTGCAATCGTAAAAAGGCAGCCTGGTTCTACATTTAAGCCCATAGTCGTATACGGTCCTGCACTTGAGAAAGAAGAATTTGATCCTTACTCATTATTAGTTGATCAACTGCTACAATATGGTGATTATAAACCGCATAATTACAACGATGTTTATAAAGATAAAATAACGATGTATGATGCTATTATTGAATCTGCAAATGCTCCTGCAGTATGGGCGTTAAATAACTTAGGTATCGATTATGGAAAAGAATATTTAGAAAAAGCTGGAATTCCTATAAAAGATAAAGGTCTTGCAATGGCACTTGGAGGATTAGAGGAAGGAGTTTCTCCTATTGATTTAACAAAAGTTTACCGCGCATTTGCTGAAGGTGGTAAAGTCATTGAACCTCACTTTATAACAAAAATAGAAGACCGTAATAATCGGGTGATTGGTAAATTTAATAAAGAAGAAAAACGTGTATTTTCTAAGCAAACTGCTTGGTATATGACTCGCATGCTAGAGGGGGTCGTTCGCGAAGGAACAGCACAAATGGGAAAATACTCAGGGGCTTTAGCTGGAAAAACTGGTTCGACATCGTACGAGCCAGTTGAAGATGCGACAAAAGATGCGTGGTTTGTAGGGTATACACCTACAGTTGTTGGCGCATTGTGGATGGGGTATGACAAGACAGATAAATCTCATTATTTAACAAAAGGTAGTAGTCAGCCAACCCTATTATTTAAAAAAATTATAGAAGAGACATCTGAAAGTAAACATTTAGCTTTTCAAATTCCTGAGCAAGTAAAGGATCTAGAACAACCAATCCGATTAAAAGAGATAAATGATTTATTTGCACAACTCTCTTTCAAACCATATGGTTTTTTTTCTGTAAATCTAGAATGGACACCTGCCGAGGATAAAAGAATCAAGTATCGAATTTATGAAAAGAAAAATAATAAAGCAACACTTATAGGTACGGTTACAGGAAAAGGAAACTTTGCTATTTCATCTGTCAATATTTTTTCGATACCTAATTATCAGGTCGTTCCTTATAATCCGATTACAGGTGAAGAGGGGAGTCCCTCTAATAATGTTAAGCCACAATTCTTTACATTTGATGAGTAATCATGTTATTTATGGTCAATTTATTGACATTTTCAAATGTTATATATACAAGTATAGTATAAACAGTTATAGTTAATAGTGTTTTTGTACAACGATATTTTCGCATTCTTTGTTATATTTTGCGTAGTAAGAAATCCAATCAATTAGATTTTGAGGATCTTTCCTTCTAAAAAAGGAGAGAAGTTACATTCATACTACGCCTAGGTGTCCTTTTTAAGTTAATATGATAACAAAATTTATGATGAGGGCTTGTATAAATAAAACGATAGACTTGGCTACAGCCAAGTCTTCATATTGAATAAAAGAAAACGTTCACAAGATATACATACTACTATCAGTGTATTGTTTTGTATAATAATATGTATCATTTGATTGGAAATAAGAGTTCTTATATGATATTTAGGTGGAATAATGAAAGGATGGGCTTTATGGCAAACAACACAATTATAAATGATACGTTTTTGAAGGCATGTAGAGGTGAAAAGACAGATTACGTGCCTGTTTGGTACATGCGTCAAGCAGGGCGCTCACAACCAGAATACAGAAAGATAAAAGAAAAATACTCGCTTTTTGACATTACTCATCAACCAGAACTTTGTGCTTATGTGACGAGACTTCCAGTTGAGCAATATAATGTTGATGCAGCAATTTTATATAAAGATATTATGACCCCTCTTCCGGCAATGGGGGTTGACGTAGAAATTAAATCAGGTATTGGACCAGTTATATCGAATCCGATACGTTCATTAAACGATGTTGAAAATCTAGGGAAAATAAATCCGGAAGCTGATGTACCATATGTTCTTGATACAATTAAATTATTGACTACAGAACAATTAAATGTACCACTAATTAGTTTTTCGGGAGCACCATTTACACTTGCTAGCTATATGATTGAGGGAGGTCCGTCGAAAAATTACAATAAGACGAAAGCCTTTATGTATGCAGAACCAACTGCTTGGTTTGCCTTAATGGACAAGTTAGGAGACATGGTTATTACATATGTAAAATCACAAATTAATGCAGGTGCTAGTGCGATACAAATATTTGATTCATGGGTTGGAGCATTAAATGTTGCAGATTATCGTTATTTTATTAAACCAATAATGAATCGAATTTTTTCAGAACTAAGTGAAGAGCAAGTTCCATTAATTATGTTTGGTGTTGGTGCAAGCCATTTAGCTAAAGAATGGCATGATTTACCGTTAAATGTTGTAGGTTTAGATTGGCGACTTCCGATAAAAGAAGCTAGGTCTATAGGTATTCATAAACCAGTACAAGGAAACCTTGACCCAGCAATTTTACTCGCACCGTGGGATGTCATTGAAGAACGAACTAAAGCAATATTAGATCAAGGTATGGAGTTACCTGGTTATATTTTTAATCTCGGTCATGGGGTATTTCCGGAAGTTCAACCCGAAACTTTAAAACGTCTTACTGCATTTATCCATGATTATTCATTAAACAAGTAACAAAGATGTAGAAGGGGTATATTGGCTTAGAGATTAAAAGGGGGCAATAAAATTATGAAGAAACAAATGGGTTTGCTCGTTATGGCCTATGGGACACCATACAATGAGGAAGATATAGAAAGATATTATACTCATATCCGACGTGGAAGAAAACCAACTATAGATATGCTTGAGGATCTTAGAGAACGATATCAAGCAATTGGTGGAATTTCTCCACTCGCTAAAATTACCCAAGAACAAGCAGCTAAGCTTGCTTCACATTTAAATGATATTCAGCAGGAGATAGAATTTAAACCTTATCTTGGCTTAAAGCATATTGAGCCATTTGTTGAAGATGCTGTGAAACAAATGAAAGACGACGGAATTGAAGAAGCAGTTAGCATTGTTTTAGCGCCGCACTTTTCAACTTTCAGTGTTAAATCTTATAATGGTAGGGCTAAGGAAGCTGCTGATAAACTAGGTGGACCAAACATTCATGCAATTGAAAGTTGGTATGATGAGCCTAAATTTATCAATTATTGGGTGGAAAAGGTGACAGAAACTTATCATAAAATGTCTGATGAGCAACGGAATAATGCTGTACTTATTGTATCAGCTCATAGTTTACCTGAAAAAATCCTTGCTAATGGTGACCCTTACTTGCAGCAATTACAGCAAACAGCTGATTTAATTTCAACGAATGCGGAGATTTCTGACTATGTAATCGGCTGGCAGAGTGCTGGTAATACGCCTGAACCGTGGTTAGGACCAGACGTACAAGATTTAACTAGACAGCTGTATAAAGAACAAGGGTATAAGACATTCGTATATATACCTGTTGGGTTTGTCTCCGATCATTTGGAAGTATTATATGATAATGACATTGAATGTAAAATGGTTACTGATGAATTGAATGCAACATACTACCGTCCTAAAATGCCAAATACGAACTCAAATTTCATAGATGCAATGGCTTCAGTTGTGTTAAAAGAATTAGATAATAAAAAACTATAATAAAGAAGGCGATGTGCAAGTGAGTAATGTGAAGAGAAGGACTGTCGTAATTGGTGGTGGTATCACTGGAGTAACAACAGCATATTACTTGCAAAAGGAAGCAAGAGAGAAAGGGATTTCTTTAGCATGTACGTTAATAGAATCCTCCAATCATCTGGGAGGAAAGATTCAAACAGCCGAACGAGATGGCTTTGTTATTGAGAAGGGACCAGATTCTTTTTTAGAAAGAAAGAGAAGTGCATCAAGACTTGCAACAGAGGTGGGACTAGGGGATAAACTAGTAAATAATTCTACCGGACAATCTTTTGTACAAGTAAAAGGGAACTTACACCCGATGCCAGGCGGCTCCATTATGGGAATTCCTACACAAATTGCTCCATTTGTTACAACAGGGCTGTTTTCGCCATTCGGTAAAATTAGAGCAGCAGCTGATTTTGTATTACCTAAATCAAAAGTAGTTGGTGATCAATCATTAGGACAGTTTTTCCGCAGACGTTTAGGTGATGAAGTTGTAGAAAATTTAATAGAGCCATTACTGTCAGGTATATATGCAGGTGATATCGACAAACTGAGCTTATTATCAACTTTTCCGCAATTTTATCAAGTTGAACAAAAGCATGGTAGTTTAATAGTCGGAATGAAGAGTATGACACCGCGAAAAGCAAAAAATGCTGAAAAGGGTAAAGCAAAAGGAATGTTCTTAACTGTTTCAACTGGTTTACAATCATTAGTTGAAGCAGTTGAGGAGAAGTTAGATACTGGTTCAGTATTAAAGAACACAAGTGTGATCAAGTTAGAAAAGGTAAATGATGAATATATCGTTCATTTAAGTAATGGTGAGCAAATAATAGCTGATACGGTTGTTATTACAACACCACATGAAATTACCCAAAACATTCTTGCTGATTATTCGTTTTTTGACCAATTTAAGAATATGCCATCAACTTCAGTTGCTACAGTTGCACTTGCATTTCCGCAGTCGGCAATCAACAAAGACATAGATGGTACAGGGTTTGTTGTTTCAAGAAATAGTGATTATACCATCACTGCATGTACTTGGACACATAAGAAATGGCCACATACAACACCAAAAGGAAAAATCCTGTTACGGTGCTATGTAGGTAGAGCTGGAGATGAAGCAATTGTTGATCAAACGGATGACGAGATCATAAAGGTTGTTTTGGAAGACTTAAATAAAACAATGAATATTACTAGCGATCCAGAGTTTTCTATTATAACTCGATGGAAAAAATCAATGCCTCAATACACTGTTGGGCATAAAGAACGAGTGGAGAATGTGAAGGAAGTAATGGAGAAGGAATTACCCGGCGTATTTTTAGCAGGAAGCTCGTTCGAAGGCTTAGGTATCCCAGATTGTATAGATCAAGGAGAAGAGGCAGTTAAGAAAGTTTTAGAATATATCCAAACGCATTCAAAAGAACTAGTAGAGGTTAACTAATTATGAACTGCCCCCTGTCTAGTAGACAGCGGAAATAATAAAAAGTCACTTAAGCGGCTTTAGCTCTATATTCCATAGGGCTAAGGCCATTTAATCGTTTTTGGTACCTATCGTAATTATAAAAATGTATATAGTCTTCTATGGCTTGAGATAATTCTTCAAAATTCTCATATTTATTTAAATAATACTTCTCACATTTCAATGCTCCCCAAAAAGATTCCATCGGTCCATTATCAATGCATCGACCTACTCTGTGTCATCTTAGCGGCATCTATTTTTCGTTTAAACCCTTTAGATGTGTACTGAAATCCTCGATCACTATGTATTAGTGGATAATCCCCGTTCAGTTGGTCTATCGCTCGGTCAAGAGTATTAAACACAAGAAGGTTATTATTCGAATTCCCTAAAACATAACTAATAATTGAGCCATCATATAGATCGAGAATAGCACTTAAATAAGCTTTCTTTGATGCTCCATATTTAAATTCCGTTACGTCCGTTACCCATTTTTCATTCGGTTTTTCTGCCGTGAATTCGCGATTTAACACATTTTCTGCGACATGTTGAGGAGTAGAGCTCTTATAAGAATTTTTCTTTCTTCGAATGACAGACTGTATGCAGGCTACCTTCATTAGTCTATAAATACGTTTGTAATTAAAGTTCTCTTCAAATTTCCGATTGATATTTAACGTCATTCGACGATATCCATATATCCCATCGACCTTCTTATGTAGAACCATCATTTCTTTAATAATCTCTTCGTTCTGAAGTTCTTGTGCCGAAGGCTTCCGTTTTAGCCACTTATAGTAAGCACCTCTTGTAATACCTGCCACTTCACAAAGCAATAGAATACTCAGGCCTTTGCTTTCATTAAGTTCCTGAATGGCAATATACTTGTCTTCATATCGAATGCAGCTTACTTTCGCCTCCTTTCGATTTCCTCTAACTTTTTTAAGAATAAATTTTCCGCACGTAAGCGCTCATTTTCTCTTTCTAGCTTTTTCATCTGGAGTTCAATCTTCTCTTCTGGAGTTAGCTTTACTTCTTCTTTCTTTTTTCCACGTTTATCTTTAAGTCCTTCATCTCCACCATTTTCATACTTCTTAACCCATTGGTACACCTGTTGATAAGAGACCTTGTAGGTCTCAGCTGTTGTTTGATAATCTTTGCCATTCTCTAAACAGTCCATTACAATTTGTATCCGTTCTTCCCAAGTCGTATTTCTTCCGTTAGTCATAGTCCTTGTCCTTCCTTGTTTCGTATCTTTTAATTCACTATGACTATTATACTTGTAAACCCATTTCTCAAGGACGGAACAACTCGAAATTTCATATTTACGAACAACCTCACGTTGAGAGTATTCCCCTGACAAATAATCTTTAACTGCAGCTTCCTTTAATTCTTTGGAGTAGTTTTTCCATGTTTTAGAGTCAATTAACCCATCAATTCCACTTTTCTCAAATCGCTCTACCCATTTATAAATAGTATTTTTAGGAATTTGGTACATTGTTGTTAGCTCTTTTAGAGTGAAGTTTTCGTTGTTAAATGCCCTCACCACTTCATGTTTAAATTCAATAGAGAAAAATTTATTGGACATAAAAAAGCCCCCTTAAGGTAATCAGATTTTATTTTTTAATCTGTCTACCTTAAGGGGAGCATATCATTATAGTTAGCCTTTTTTTTAATATACCTCCTCGATTTTATAGGTGTTAAACAAAGGCTGTTTTCGCATTGATTGTTGCTTTTCGTTCTAAGGTTAAGCACGTATATATCTAGCGTTCGTGGCATCTTTTCTACTTTTATAATTATTGAATTCTCCTAAAACTCATCAAACTGTCCATTTTAGAAATAATAGCAACAAAGTTTATGAAAAGAGCCTAAACATACGAAGTAGCTACATACTCGATTCACTAAACAGCATATAAAAGAGCTTCTATTATCATCATTTGTATTTGAAATGACGGACACATATGACAGTTTACAACTGTCAAAATTCAATGTGTAAATCCTATCCTATCAAATCTATCGAGGCATTTTTATCAAAGAAGGATTTTGCAAAGAGTTTATAGAAATTGGTAGGAAACCATTTTTATACGAGGAGAAAGTAAATGAAGAACCTTTTATTAGAATCTCACTGCATATTTCCAACCAAGAATATAATGAAAACCGCAAACTTTTATGAAGAGAAAATGGGATTTAGAGTTGCTAATTATTTGAACTCTAATGAACCTCATATTTGTTTATATCGTGATACGACAGAGATTATCTTAACCAAATCTAATGGACAAAAAGTAATTCCGAATAGGGAATTATATGGTTACGGGTACGATGCTTACTTTATAACTAAAAATCAAGAAGAACTTCAAGAAGAAATGGTCAATTCTAATGTGAAGATTGTCCGTTCATTAGATAACACTGACTACAATAATAAAGAATTTGTAGTTGAAGATATAGATGGAAGATGGATAGCTTTTGGAATTAAAGTTGATTAAATGCTGGAATAAGATTAACAAAAATATAGGGAACCCTAATAATTGGGATTTTTTATATTTTTTTTATGCAATTATCAACATTGGAAATTAACAGAGCCTTCCAAATAAAATGGTCATTTTATTCTGATTTACTAAAACAAAAAACCGAAAATTAAGTTTCACACCCTGTTGTTGGGGAATTTTTATATAATAGACATATATTATATTTAGGGGTGAAAATCTATGAAAGAAAATTTAATAGCAAGATCACTATTTACTTTAGCTATTTGTATAGTAATAGGCAGTTGGTAATATCTAGTTCAATTTCCAGAGGTAATGAGAGAATAGCAAACTACATCTCTGATAGTAATTGGGGAATTTCTAATCAAATATCAGATCTACCGGAAAGACTAATTGCTTCAAATTCAATAAGTAGCACACAAAAGCAATTGTTACACTCGGACGAATTAGGTGAGTATTTAGGAATAAGAGATTCCCAGGTAAACCTGTTGCTCCCTGATTTTAATAACGATAGCCCGTTACCGTATGTGAAATTGGGAAATGAATATTACTTTCCTAAGTCGGGTATCGATAAATGGCTAACTGATCTTGATGCTTTCATCATTTCTAATGACCAATAACTTGGTCTTTTTTATATTCAAGTAAAATACTTATTTTTTTAAAATTATCTAAGTTAATCCTTTATAATAATATCGTAATTTCCTAACAAGCCACTCCAGTTGACAATTTTCAAAAATGCTGATTCTGTCGACAATTCATTTATTGTGTAAACAGTTGATGTATCATATTGATCTGATTTTCGCTGCCTTAAGTATTGTCATAAATGTAATGACAATATGCAAGTTTTATTGTAAAAATAACTACAAAAAAAGGACTTTATAAGCCCTTTTTTATTATTCAGTTAACTAAAGAATTACTATAATTCATCAACTAGCTCACCATCCGCATTATACAACTCTGCTACATCTCCACCATTGTTCCAAATATTGGCTCCAGTCCACTTTAAATACGTTGGTGATGACTCTTGAGCGTTTTTTCCACTTGTAATGTACACTGTAGAACCAACATTTAAAACATATCCACTAGGAAATTCGAAAGTCTGATTGCCTTCAACACTTACTAATGTCCATCCTGTCATATCAACATCTTCATTGCCAG
Source organism: Nanhaiella sioensis (assembly GCF_046557775.1). Taxonomy (NCBI): domain Bacteria; kingdom Bacillati; phylum Bacillota; class Bacilli; order Caryophanales; family Bacillaceae; genus Nanhaiella; species Nanhaiella sioensis. The sequence goes on along the minus strand of NZ_JBKAEG010000001.1, from coordinate 944,167 downwards.
CGTTACTAATTGTTACAATTTCCTTTTCTAGATCAACACTTACCAAATCGATATTTTGCGTAGTTAACTCATCTTCACTTTCTGTTGTTTCTTCTTCATTCTTTACTTTAAATGAATCATCTAGCACTCTAGAGAAAAATACTGCGAAATGAGCACGTTTAACTGTATTATCTGGCTTATATGTATTATCATCATATATTTGTGTTATTCCATTTGATGCTAATAAACTCACATACGGAAATAACTCATTTGAAACATCAGTTATTTCTCCTTCATATGTACCTTCTAATTTATATGCATTTACTAATGCTACTGCCATCTCACCTCGTGTTAATGCACTATAAGGGTAAAAATAATCTTCTTTTGCAAAAATCCCTTCATCTACAACTGTAGCAATTGCTTTAAAAGCTTCTTGATCTAGAAAATTAATATCACTGATTCCTGGATTTGGACGGTTTGATGTATCTAGACCTAAAGCACGAACAATCATTATAGCTGCTTGTACTCTTTTTACCTCATCATTTGGCTTAAATGTACCGTCAGAAAAGCCCTTAATAATGTTTTCACCACTCAAAAATTCAATTTCATTCTTAGCCCAAAAATCATCAGAAACATCACTAAAGCTTGTACTGGCTCTAACCGTCATGCCTGATAACAATACAGATATTAACAATGTAATAGTTAAAGTGAAAATTTTAAACTTTTGCATTTCCCATCGCCTCCTTCAACAATAGTGTTTTCTACAAAAAATTGGTATATCCTCTAAAGAAAGACATAAAATTACATTATATTTTTAAAAATAAACGAGGAGAATTAATACGAACGGGAGTAATAGATGGTTTCAAATTTATGAGGTAGATAATTATGATGAGGTATGGGTTGTCAAGGGACTTATATATCAAAATTTTAAAAGGTACTCTTAGAAGATAGATATGAGAAACAGGAGGTTTGATTTCTATTATGGAAAGAACCGTAAAATGTCTAAGCTTGTTGAATAATGTTAATATATTTGGGGTTATACAGAACGGCAGTTCTTTCATAGGGAAAAATGTGGTATAATAGAGAAAGATAGTATGTGAATAGGGCGGTCGGCTAATCCCCATGTCATGATAGTAAGGGGGTGACGCCAAATGACTGTATACGAAGCACTGATGGTAGCACTAGGATTTTCATCTTTAATTGTAGGACTAGTTGCATTGTTTGTGCACATGCAGTCAATGAATAAAAAATAGACCTCCCTTACGCTAGGGGCGAGGTCTATTTCTCTGTATTTAGCCGATCCCTGTGGAACGTCTATCTAAGGTCGAAGATGCGCTAACATCTTCGGTCTATTTAATATACTCTTTATTTATGTTCATCATACCATATTTTTTCTTTTGTAACAAACCATACTAAAACCCTTACCATTAACCCTCATGCCCCTTTCGAGCAGCTCTCATTTCATTCATTCGTTCAGTATTATTGTCTTTCGACTATAAATAATCACTTAAGTCTGCTATTATAGATGAGCTTAAATCTAATTAAAGGTGATAATATGACTGATAACAAAGAGATAGATTTAAATAAGGTATATGACTACAAAGATTTCCCCGATAAAGCTAGTGGTCGATGCGATAACTGTGACTCAACTAGATTTAAAAGTTCTGTAAAGGATTATATTTTCATATGTGAGTGTAATAAATGCGGATTGAAAAAGAGTATATAGGCCTATCCATTTGAAGGGTTTTTTACAATACAATTAATCTTGTATTTGAGTATATTCCTTAAATCCAACTTCAAAATCTACCTTAAAGGAGGAGTTTATGAGGAAAAAATTAATTGTAACATTATTATTCTTTGCCTTATTTTATATTTTTTGGTTCAGCTTATATCTTTATGAACACTATTATTTTGAAGATACCTTCAATGAATTAGTAGTCAACACATTTATTGAAGAACATGAAGATACATTAACAATTACAGTGGACTTTTCTAATAAACTTCCACCTTTTTCAAATAATGAGTTAATTATTCTTAATTCTAATCCGGATCATTATATTGTTGAGAAGAATTCTCTAGATACGAATTTAAAATTTAACAAACAGCAAAGTATTCAGAGCCCTGATATTTATATGAATATCCTAACACGGTCTCCTGACTCATTAAAAATCAGATATAAAATAGAAGGTAAGGAAATTGATGAATCAACTTTTGTTGTAACTATTAAGTCTAAATTCAAAGGAAAAACATTGTTTAAATACCTAGATAAACTTATTGTAGCCAATAGAATGTAGTATACAATTAGCTACTTTTTTGTTGTGTATAGTGCGTGATGTTATTCATTAGTTTCGATAGTTCATTCACCTATTTAACTCCTAACGGGGTTAGTGAACAAAAGAAGGGAAACCATATGTCAAGGTTTCCCTTTAGTTTATCTAAAGTATCAACATTAAAATTTAACGCAGCCTATTTTAAAAAAACCTTTTGAGATTAACTCTTTGTAGATGAACACCAACAACCCCTAAGATTATCAGCATTGAACCTATCAGGTGATAGCTGTAAAATGGCTCATTCAAAATAAATACGCCTGCAATAATACTTACAATAGTAGCTAGATTCATAAATACACCTGCTTGAGAGGCTTTCATTCGAGCATAAGCGTAGTTTTTTAACATAGCTCCAAGTAGAGAAGATATTATAGCTAGATACAAAATTGAAAACAAAAAGCTTGTATTTAATAACATGGAGTAATCTACCCTTTCAGGTGACAAAAATAGGAGGATATTAAAAATAACCATACCAATACCCATCATCGCAAAGGTGATTTCCATAGCTGTGAATTGTTTAGCAATTTCTCTGATTAATACTGTGTATAGTGCCATTGAAAGGGCGGATAAAACAATGAGTGTGATACCAACAAGATTTCCATCAGTTTCAAGTCCTTTCATTAAAGTAATGTATGTTACTCCACCGACAGATAGCATAATAGAAGTTTTTTGCGTAATGGTAGTTCGTTCCTTCAATAACACAGAAGCCAATATCATGACGATAATAGGAACAAGTGCTGTTATAACTCCCGCTTCACTTGAAGTTGTATACTTCATGCCATACGTTTGCAACAAAAATGCGAGTACTGGATGGATGGTTGAAAATAAAATAAGAGGAAGTATTGGTTTATTGTAATATTGAATTTTTACAGCATTGCTTAAAACAAGGAGTGCGATTACTAGAAAAGCAATCGTAAATCTTATCGATAAAATATTTAATGGAGTAGTCATGCTTACGACATTTTTTAAAAATAAAAAACTAAGGCCACCCAATACAGCACCTATTACTCCAGCTAAAATAGGACCAGCAGGTTTATCGTTCATAATCATTTCCCCCTAAGGTCGATAATAAAGATCAAAGGTGTCCTATCAATTAATATCAAAATAGTAATTTAGGATCGTGTTAAATTCGCTTGTTGAGTAAGCTTGTTTTGACTTCTGATCATCATTAGTTATAATGATGTGCTCATCAGTTACCGTTACTCGGCCATTAGGGGTTGCAATTGTAACGATTGTCTGCTGTGTGAATTTAGATTGTGTATTAGTTTGATTCCAATGACATATCTCATTAAAGAAGTCATATTCTCTTGGTGTTTTGCTAAAGCGGAATTGTGTATTCCATTCATTATTCATGTGCTTTTGTAAATCAAAAATATATCGTCAACAGACTGTATGCGGTACTTTCCACTAATATCCTCAACAATTTCTCCGGTTAATAGTATTGGTGAACGGACTGTATCCCCGCAGCCCACATCTACCAAATAATCACGTTCATTAATAGTTACTAAATTCGTTAAATGGCTATTTGCTTTATACCACTGATTTTTCCCAGTCGATATTGTTGCTGAAATCATCGTTACTTTGTAGTCGAGTTTCTCTAGTAGCCAATTAAATAAGCCATTTAATTCATAACAAAAGCCACCTCGTTCATTATTCACGATTTTATGATAGATATTAGTTAAATTAAGCTTTATGGGTACGCTGTTTATGACATCTAAATTTTCAAATGGAACTGTGTATAGGTGTTGTCGTTGTAAGCTTCTCAAGTCTTGTTCTTTTTCACCGGTGAGGGAGTGTATACCTATTCTTTGTAAATAATGATTCATGTTCATCTGTATTCCTCCTTTATTTACATTAGGCTGTTTTTCGTACAAATGGTGGTTTCCGTACGAAGCATACTACATGTAGTTAACAATGGTTTGTTACATCTATCTCGACTTTTTGAAAGCGAATGTGAACTGGATATAATGAACAACTTGCCTAATGCCTTAAATAGTAATGAAATGAGCCTTGCCTTAAGCATAACGTATAAACAATTGGAATAAATCGGTATTTATATTGAATGATTGCTACAAATTTAAGCCGATACGAAAAGGAACTTTCATACATCTACAGACTGAAGGTGTGAATACGTTTGCAGTTTTTAGAAAAAACTGTTTTTATAAAATTGATACCAAAAGTATTGATCAAGGTTTTGGCCTTGTGTTATAGTATTTTCATACTAAATGACTAAAATGTTCATTTGGTCAGTTGTGGAATGAGGTGTAGTAGTGGTTAAAGATCGAAAACAACTAATAATAGACGCAGCGACAAAATCTTTTTCTCTGTTTGGGTATAAAGCAACAACAATGGATCAAGTCGCAAAGCTAGCTAACGTTGGGAAAGGTACGATATATACATTCTTTAAAAATAAAGAAGAGTTATTTGACGAAATAACATCTTCATTAATTGCCGAAATGAAAGAGGCTGCAGAAGAAGCAATTGATCCAACATTACGTTTCTACGAGAATGCGCACAGAGCTTTATACAAAATATTGGAATTTAGAAAGAGACATCAACTGATGATCAAGTTAATTGAAGAGGAAAATCAGATTGGTACACCTGCAGTTCAAGAAGCTATGGTTAAACTCGAAGATGCTATTATTGGATTTATTAAACAGAAAATTATCGTTGCAATAGATAAAAAAGAAATGAGAAATTGTGATCCAGAAATGACTGCATTTATTTTTTTGAAATTGTATATTGCATTAATTTTTGATTGGGAAAAAAATCACGAACCTTTAGGTAAGGAACAAATATTACACTTATTCGAGCTCTATTTCTTAGAGGGATTATCAATTAGATGATCCTTAAATTTTTAGCATTATTGACCAAATGAACAAAACAGTCAAATGTTACTAGGGGGATACTATGAGAGGAATATCATTGTTAATTCAAGAACTAAAGGCGATGGTAACGAACAAGAAACTCATTGTTCCAATCATTGTGTTAATGTTTATTCCGCTGTTATATAGTGGGATGTTTTTATGGGCTTTCTGGGATCCATACGATCAAATGGATCGCTTACCTGTAGCAGTTGTAAATCAAGATACTGGAACAGAGTATAATGATGAAGAACTGCACATAGGAGATGATCTAGTAGATCAATTAAAAGATAATGAAGGTTTTGGATGGGATTTTGTCGATAAAAATGTAGCTCAAGAAGGGTTAGACAATCTAGATTATTATATGATGGTTGAAATTCCAGCAGATTTTTCTGAGCGTGCTACAACATTGTTAGAAGATACCCCTACCAAACTAGAGCTTAAATATATACCGAATGAAAGTTATAACTTTCTTGCTGGACAAATTGGAGAATCTGCAATTGAAAAAATTAAAGCTGAGCTAGCGAATGAAATTAGTGCAACATTCGCAGAAAGCTTATTTGACAATGTTGATGAATTAGCAGATGGTTTAACAGAGGCTAGTGATGGTGCAAGTAAGATTGATGATGGAGTTACCGAACTTAACGATGGTGCAATTACGTTGCAAGAAAATTTAGCAAGGCTAGCAAGCAATACAATTACATTTAAGGAAGGGTTACAAGCATCAAATAATGGTTCAAAAGAATTAGTTGATGGCGTAACAGCTTTAAAAGATGGATTTGAGGAAATGAAGACAGGCCAGGAAGAATTGCTAGCTGGAGCTCTTGAAGCTCAAACTGGTACAGAACAATTGTCAAATGGTTTGCAACAATCACTACAGGGAGTGGAAACAGCTCAGTCTTCTATTCCTCAATTAACAGATGGATCCTTACAGTTAAATGAAGGGACCCAACAGTTAATTGGATCAATAGAACAATGGAAGCAAGCAGCAGAACAAACTGCAGCTGGGTCAACCGAGTTGTCAAACGGTATTGAACAACTAAATGAAGTTATTCAACCAATGTTGGATTCGTTACCTGAAGAACAAAAGGAACAACTTAAAGTAACAATGGCGAGCTTAATAGATGGAAGTAAAGAAGTAAATGGTGGATTAGAACAGTTAAAGGTTGCTGCTGACGAAATCAATGGTGGTGCAACAGTACTTTCAACAGAAATGAATAAGCTTCATCAAGGACAACTTGCGTTACAAACTGGAATAATCGAGTTGGCTGAAGGGCAACAGCTACTAGTTGATGGTGCTACTAAACTGTTAGATGGTCAAGATCAACTTGTAGGAGGGCTTCAATTATTCGGAGAAAAGATTACAGAGGCACAAGTAGGTACTGGCAATTTACTAGACGGTAGTAATAAATTATCAGCTGGTATAGATGAATTAGCAACTGGCTCTTTGGCGCTAGAAGATGGAGCTAGTCAATTAGCAGATGGATCTATAGAATTAATTGATGGGTTTGGAGAGCTTTCTGACGGAACGAATGAACTTTCTACGAAATTAACTGATGCCTCCACAGAGACATCGGAAATATCAGGTAACGATGATATGTATAATATGTTCGCAGACCCAGTATCAGTCGAAGAAAAGAAAATGAATGAAGTACCAAACTATGGAACAGGGTTTGCGCCATACTTCTTAAGTTTAGGGTTGTTTGTGGGGGCATTGCTCTTGTCGATTGTATTTCCTTTACGTGAAACGGTCGCAGCCCCAAAAAATCCGTTTAGTTGGTTTATTAGTAAATTTGGAGTACTGGTTATAGTTGGTATAATTCAAGCGCTAATAGCCGATGCAGTGCTATTATATGGCTTAGGTCTTGAAGTGAAAAGTGTTTCATTATTTATCTTGTTTAGCATTCTAACTAGTGTCACCTTTATCACATTGATTCAGTTTTTAGTGACTTGCTTTAATGATCCAGGACGCTTCTTAGCAATAGTTATTTTAATTTTGCAATTAACAACTAGTGCCGGAACGTTCCCGTTAGAAGTAATTCCAGATGTATTACAACCGTTTAATACATTATTACCAATGACCTATACAGTTTCAGGGTTGAAGGCAGTAATATCAAGCGGTGATTATGGATTTATGTGGCAAAATGCAACAATCCTCTTAATGTTCATTGTATTGATGTCATTAGGAACGCTATTATATTTTGTAATGCAGTTTAAGCGTAAATATGGAGCAAATACTGCACAATCATAATGAACAAATCTTGGAATTTCAAGTGGAGAGTCTATTCAACTGATTCCTGAAATAAAGAAAAAATATTAGAGCATAGAACAAAGCCTGCTGATTGGTTATCAGCAGGCTATTATTTATAAATTTTATTATTTAACATGAAGACAATCGTTACAGATGTTACCATAGCATTCATGTTGTTCATCTATTTCTTTATTACAATCAGTACATTTTTTTGGTGGTAAGTTTTTGAAGAAGTCACTACTTTTCTCAATCATTTCGTATCCCCTCCGAATTATGTTATGTATATATTGTATTATAACAGTTTTGTTTAGTCAATAACTGTTTTGTAACAAAGCTTGTAAATAGGCAAAACTGATCGCATACATTCATCATAAATGGCTCTTAGGTGTATCCACGATATTTAACGAAGAACGGTTAGGTTCTAGCAGGTTCAAGTGAGCCAGTGTAATATTTAGGTGTAAAAGGGTACAATGAAATGAAATAGGAGTATTTTGAAAGGAAGAATGAAGATGAATATGACAGTAATTGGATATTGGGGTGGGTATCCTGCCGCAGGAGAAGCAACGTCAGGTTACTTAATTGAGCATGAAGGTTTTTCATTATTAGTTGATTGCGGAAGTGCGGTTCTATCACAACTTCAAAAATTTATTCAAATTGACCAACTAGATGCTGTTTTACTTTCTCACTATCATCATGATCATATTGCAGACATTGGCTCTCTACAATACGCTTTGTTAATTCACCGTTTTATGGGGAAAGAACTGAAGGAATTACCGATTTATGGACATTCACATGATCAAATAGAGTTTGATAGGCTATCGTATAAAAATATTTCAAGAGGAATTGCATATAACCCTGAAAAAAAATTACACATTGGACCTTTTTCCATTACCTTTATTCAAACAGTGCATCCAGTAAAGTGTTATGCAATGAGAATACAAGCAGGTGATCAATCAATAGTTTATACTGCTGACTCTAGTTTTGATAAGAAATTTATTTCATTTGCTCAACAAGCTGATTTATTTATTTGTGAAAGCAATTTATATGCAAATCAAAATGGAACGAACGCTGGACACATGACTAGTGAAGAAGCTGGTTATATCGCAAATAAAGCAAAAGTCAAGGAACTTTTACTAACACATCTTCCCCACTTTGGTGAGCATGAACAATTAATTAGGGAAGCTGAAAAACTATATCAAGGTAATGTAACTCTTGCAAAGACTGGCTATGTTTGGGGTTGAAATAGTTAAAAATAATGAAATGAAATAAATTTCAGAAATTTTTTATTTCGTTCCTTGAGTAAACTAGATTATTTCAATATAATAGAAGTGTATATTAATATGCCGAAAAAATGAATGGTTACTCATTCATTATAATAGGGAGGGAGTATTTTGAATTTAACTTCGCGCTTGTCAGAATCTGCACAGAAATACCCAGCAAAACCAGCTTATATTTTTCAAGATAAAGCTAGCACATATGCTGAGCTAGATAGTGCTGTGAATGCGTTTGCTAGTGGGTTAGACAAACTAGGTATTGGCAAAGGGGATCACATTGCACTTTTATTAGGTAATTCACCTTACTTTGTAATTTCGCTTTACGGTGCATTGAAGGTAGGAGCAACTATTATACCTATTAATCCTATTTATACTGCCGATGAAATTAGTTATATCGTTAATAATGGGGATGTTAAAGCGATTATTACCTTTGATGTTTTACTTCCACAAGTAGAACCTATGCTTCCTATCATGAAAGGTGTCGAGCATATCATTTATTGTGAAACACCACAAGGGAAAGAGGTGGGTGTTGATTCATCTGCAATTGTTACATCTGAAAAAATGAAATCGTTTTCAAAGATAATCTCATTAGGAAGCTTTACTTATGAAGGTCCAACATTAGCTGAAGATGATGTAGCGGTTATCCTTTATACATCAGGAACAACTGGGAAACCAAAAGGGGCAATGCTGACTCATAAAAATTTGTATAGTAATGCGATAGATGTTGCACAATATTTAAAATTAAGTGATACTGACCGTGTAATTACAACATTACCGATGTTTCATGTGTTTTGCCTAACTGTTGCACTGAATGCGCCACTTATGAATGGCGGAACGTTGATAATATTACCAAAGTTTAGTCCCGAAGAAGTATTTCGTGTTGCAAAGACATATGAAGCGACAGTTTTTGCAGGTGTCCCAACAATGTATAACTTTTTATTACAACATCCAGAGGGAAATAAAGAAGATTTAGCATCTTTACGTCTTTGTATTTCTGGTGGTGCATCAATGCCAGTAGCACTGTTAAAAGGTTTTGAACAAAAGTTTAATGTTATCGTTTCAGAGGGTTACGGTTTGTCCGAAGCTTCGCCAGTTACTGCATTTAATCCGCTAGATCGTCCAAGAAAACCAGGCTCTATTGGTACAAGTATTTTTAATATAGAAAATAAGGTAGTTGACGAAATGGGTGAGGAAGTTCCACCTGGACAAGTAGGTGAGCTTATTGTTCGTGGGCCAAATGTGATGAAAGGCTATTATAAAATGCCTGAAGAAACTGCTCATACGATTATGGATGGGTGGTTATACACTGGTGATTTGGCACGTATGGATGAAGAGGGGTATTTTTATATTGTAGATAGAAAAAAAGACATGGTACTAGTAGGTGGATATAATGTATATCCACGAGAAGTAGAAGAGGTTCTATATAATCATCCAGATATTATCGAGGCTGCGGTCATTGGTGTTCCAGACCCGAACTTTGGTGAGGCAGTAAAAAGCTTTGTAGTAACAACAAACAACCAACTTACTGAGAAAGAAGTCCTTGATTATTGTATAGAGCATCTAGCAAAATATAAAATCCCTACCTCAATAGAGTTTATAGAAGAGTTACCAAAAAACACAACAGGAAAAATATTAAGACGTGCTTTAAAACAGCAAGCAACAACAAGCTTATAATTGTAGCAACATAAGATATAGGCTAATTGTAACATATACAAATAGATCAACAGCATGAAGGTCAGAGCCCCAGTTTAGCTAGGGTCTGACCTTTTATTTGTAAAGCGCTTTCAAAAAATTCAAATAGAGATGGGGAATTACGCCGCACGCTGACGTCTAAAGCTTTTTTCGGCTTTTCCAGTTTGTAATTGCCACATATGCCAAAAGACATATGGAACGATTAAGATGAAGTTAATCATGCCCCATGTTTTTAATACTTCTGGATTATACCAAGAAGAGGAATCCATCGTCATAGGGAATATATCAAAACTTGCTCTTAAGAGCAGGTGTGCAGCTAGTGTATATACTCGAGCAGTAATATATAATTCTGGACGTCCTTTCATCAATGGGTATAGCTCTGCTGCAAGTAAAATAGTTAATGAACTCGCAAAATAGACAGGACTCTCAGCATAGACGAAGCAAGCGTTCCATGTTGTATAGAGAAAGTTCCAAGAAGCAGTCGTATAAGCTATAAGATCTCCATGTTTTTCAGTAGTAATCTTCCAAAACTTTGGAGCGAATGGTATGGTGACACATAAGAGAAACCCGGTTGCTGCATTAAAGTAATTACCCATAGTAGCATCTTTTATCGTTGCTTCCATAATATTTAAAAACAAGATGGCGTAGAAAAACCATAGAAATTGTTCTGATTTTAGAAAATTCCATATTTTACCTTTTTTATTTTCGTAAACGGCTATACGCGAAAAGCCAACGATGATGGTTGGTAAGATGACACTTAATATTTTCGCCCAGCGAAACCATCCTTCAACTCCACCTAGAATCCATAATGGGAATGTAAATAGAGATGCAATCCAAAAATAAGCTGCTAGTTTATAGTGTTTTCTGAAAAAAGCGACGATGAATATTAAAACAATAAAGTAAATAGGCATAGTAATTACGTGTGGCCAAATGGTAATATTCATAATCATCTCATCCTCTACGTTATTTAATTTTTAATATAAAATAATGTCATGAAAAAATTTGAATGATAACGTATCGAACGTTCGGTATACCATAATTATACTGCTAAAATTCTTTGCTATCAATGTGAAAAGTATCACAATTTCATGACATTTATACATATAAATAGTTTGTCAAAGCTCTTTTCTTAAACTCTGTTGCTATTGTTATCAAATTAGTACGATAACAAGTGGTTTTATATGTTGGGCATCGTCGTATGAAAGAAAAGGTACCACGAATGCTAGTTGACTACTTGTTTATTTCTTAATACGAAAAAACAACATGAAAACAGCATTACTAATAATGGACACTACGATGAGTTGTATAAGAACTTAATCATTTTAAATGTAGAAAAGATGCCACCAATGCTAGATGTATACGTGTTTATATTTTGTCAAACAGCGCATAAATCTATAAAAAACAAAATTTTCTGAATGATTTTTCTTTAAAAAAAGGAATTTATTCATTTCACTTAGAATTAGAACAATAACTATGAAAAAAAATGAAGTAGGTGATCTTATTAGTGTCGTAAAATTGCATGTTGAAAATCATATTGCAACTGTTACATTAAATCGTCCTGAGGCTCTTAATTGTTTTAATTACGATTTGCTATGTAGTCTAGAGAAAAAGATTGAAGAAATACATGCTAGTAGCGATATTAGAGTTGTTATTTTTACTGGGACAGGAGATAAGGCATTTTCAGTAGGGGCAGACTTAAAAGAGAGAAGAACATTATCTGACATAGAAGTAAAAAGAAATTTAACTAAAATCGGTCAATTATTCACAAACATTGATAAACTCCCTCAGCCGACAATAGCTGCAATAAATGGCTATGCATTTGGTGGTGGGCTCGAGTTAGCTCTTTCTTGTGATTTTCGTTTCGTTGTTGAAGGTACACAATTAGGCTTAACTGAAACGAGTTTAGCTATTATACCAGGTGCTGGCGGTACACAACGTCTACCTCGAATAATAGGAACAGAAAAAGCTCTAGAATTAATTTTGACAGCTAAGAGATTAAATTCTGCACAGGCTTTAACGTATGGTTTAGTTACTAAAGTTGTACCTAAAGATCATTTAATAGCCGAAAGTGTACAATTTGCTAATGAAATGCTGAAAAATGGCCCTGTTGCTTTACAACAAGCAAAATTTGCTATAAAGCAGGGGATGAATACTGATATACAAACAGGTCTGGAAATTGAAAGAAAAGCATATGAAGTAACAATTCCGACCGAAGATCGATTGGAAGCTCTACATGCATTTTCCGAGAAGCGACCTCCTAAATTTCACGGAAAATAATGAGTAATATTTTTTGATAATTAATAATATTCATATATTATTTAGTGTGACATTTATAGACGGTGTTCTTTGTTCAAATGGAACAGTTATTGCGTATTATGAAAAAAAATCTTGATGTTTTATATTATTCATGTATAATTTAATGCATAAAAGCACCGAAGCATAAAAGCATAAAAGTATAAAAGTGTAAAAGAAACAAATAAAACATAGAATAATAGTTTACAAGGGGGTTTTTAAAAGATGAAAAAAAGTTTGAAAGGTATACTCGGCAGTACTCTTGCTTCAGTATTAATTTTGAGTGGCTGTGGCACTGACGAAAGCGGTGGATCCAATACAGGGGATGCTGGAGAAACATATAAAATAGGTGTGACACAAATTGTAGAGCATGACTCATTAGATGCTGCGTTTGATGGATTTAAGCAAGCATTAGCAGATAAGGGATTAGAGGTTGAATATGACGTTCAAATTGCTCAAGGTGACCCTAATACGAGTAATTTAATAGCCGAGAAGTTAGTAGGAGATAATGTAGACTTAATTTTTGCTAACTCAACTCCAAGTGCTCAAGGTGTGTTAAATGAAACGAGTGAAATTCCAATCGTATTTACGTCTGTGACTGATCCGGTTGGTGCTGAGCTAGTAGAAGCAATGGATAAGCCTGGTACGAATATAACGGGTACAACTGATACACATCCAAATGCAGTACCCAATACAGTTGAATTTATCGACCAATATTTTGAAGGTAAACGTGTAGGGATGGTATACAACTCTGGAGAACAAAATTCCAATGCACAAGTTAAACTAGTGGAAGAAGCAATGAAAGGAACAGATCTTGAAATTGTCTCAGCATCTGTGTCAACATCTGCTGAGGTAAAGCAAGCGACTGAATCTCTCATTGGAAATGTTGATGTGATATACATTATTACAGATAACACTGTTGTTAGTGCGTTAGAATCAGTCATCATGGTATCAGAAGAAAATGATATTCCATTGTTTGTTGGTGAACTTGATTCGGTTGAAAATGGTGGATTTGCTGCTTACGGTTTTGACTACTTTGATATTGGCTATGAAGCCGGTGAGATGGCAGCACAAATATTAACAGGAGAAAAAACAACTTCAGAACTACCAGTACAGTATCCACAAAACTTAAAATTACAGATTAACAAAAAAGCAGCTGAAAATATGGGTATCGATATAAATAGCGAGTGGGATGATATCGCTGAATATTTAAATGAAGAGTAGTGAATAGATTACTATTGTGTTCCTTTCTTATATATAGAAGAAAGGAACATATTTTTCTGTTTGAAAGGTAAGCAAGTATAATATTTTTGAGAGAACTCATTCTTTGAATAATAATGATCGATGAACAGTTCCAGCGCCTATCACCTCGAGGTCAATTCGGCATTTTATCAAAATGAAAAAAAGGCCTTATTGCAAAACGCAGGCTCCAGTACTTGTCGGGGATGACCAGGCACTTGCGCTTTTCATAACAACTTATTGAAAAAATATATTTTTTAACTGGAAGGGTGAAAATACTATGCCTACAGCAATATTCGGAGCATTTGAGTCAGGTATTATTTATGCAATTATGGCATTAGGTGTATACTTATCATTTCGAATTTTAGACTTTCCAGACTTAACCGTTGATGGGAGTTTTGTAATTGGAGCAGCCGTAGCCGCAATTCTAATAGTAAATGGTATCAATCCTTTTATAGCTACAATCGCTTCTTTACTAGCGGGATTTATTGCTGGTTGTATCACTGGTTTGCTTCATACGAAAGGAAAAATAAATCCGCTGTTATCAGGGATTTTAATGATGATTGCATTATATTCTATTAATCTTCGTATAATGGGAAGATCAAATATACCGATGTTAAATGAAACAACAGTGGTTACAATTTTAACGGATTTTTGGAAGAGTTTAGGGTTTGATACAGGTGTAGTCAATGTGTTGAGAGCAATAGGGTATTCAGGGTATATACCAAAAACTTGGGCAATTGTTATTTTCATGATTATAATTACATTTGCCATTAAACTTATTTTAGATCGCTTTCTTCAAACGGAGATTGGACTTGCACTACGCGCCACTGGTGACAATAAAAATATGATTCGTAGCTTTTCAGCAAATACGAATGCTTTAACAGTAGTTGGACTAGGATTATCCAATGCCCTTGTCGCTTTTTCTGGTGCAGTTATTGCACAATATAATGGCTTTAGTGATGTCGGAATGGGAATAGGTATCATTATTATTGGCTTGGCCTCAGTTATTATTGGTGAAGCAATATTTGGTACGAAATCGATTATGCGAACGACATTTGCCGTGATCGGTGGTGCAATTATTTACCGCATTGTTGTAAGTATTGCTTTGCGTGTAGAATTTTTAGAACCAGGTGATTTGAAGTTAATTACTGCAGTCATAGTTGTCTGTGCATTAATTATTCCTAAAATATTTGAATCACGTAAAGACAAAAAACGCAAAAAGCAGCGATTACAAGCATTCGTAAATGATCACAAGCAACTAGCGAATAAAGAGGTGATATAGATGCTTGATTTTAACCATATCTTCAAAGTTTTTAACGAAGGAACGCTTGATGAAAAAATTGCATTAGATCACATAACGTTATCATTAAATAAAGGAGATTTCGTGACGGTCATAGGAAGTAATGGCGCAGGGAAATCAACGCTTATGAATGTTGTGTCAGGTAGGATTTACCCCGACATAGGTGAGGTTATAATTGATGGGCAACAAGTAACGAATCTACCAGAACATAAGCGAGCTCAATATATCGGCAGAGTATTTCAAGATCCAATGGCAGGTACTGCGCCGACGATGACGATTGAAGAGAATTTGGCAATGGCTTTTTCGAGAATAAAAAGAAGAACTTTACACAAGGGTGTAACAAAAAAGCGTAAGGTGTTTTTTAAAGAACAGCTTGAGACACTTCACTTGGGGCTAGAAGATCGCTTAAATGCAAAAGTAGGCTTATTATCAGGTGGTGAACGTCAAGCATTGTCTTTATTAATGGCTTCATTCACAGATCCAAAAATATTGTTATTAGACGAACATACAGCAGCATTAGATCCTGCTAGGGCAGAATTAATCACAAATTTAACTAAAGAAATTGTAGAAAAGAATAAGCTAACGACTTTGATGGTCACCCATAATATGCAACAAGCTCTAGACTTGGGCAACCGCTTAATTATGATGGATAAAGGCCAAATTATTTTTGAAGCTAGCGGAGTAGAGAAAAAGAAATTGACTGTAGAGCAATTATTAGAAGAGTTTCAGCGCATTCGTGGTTCAGGGTTTACAAGTGATCGGTCGGTTTTGTTGTAAAATAAGCGTTATATAGCAGACTTGATTAACATAAAAACCGGTGGGGAATTAACTCTCCACCGGTTTTACATATAGTCTGTTTTTGCATGGTTTGTTGTATGCGTACAAAGAAACAACTAGGAGAGATGTTCTGATATCTCCCACAAGCACTGAAGGCATGCCTTAATTAATAGTTCGCATTATTCTTTTGAATACACGCTCTTTGTCAAAACCTTCTCCCATACCAAAAATCTCAATGATGTTATTTTCATCGTCTAATAAATATGTATAGGCTGAATGAATAAATTGTCCATCACCAGGATCTCTATATAAGAATTCAAACGCTTCTGCAACTTTTTTTGTATCTTCCTCACTTCCACGAAGAAGGTACCATGGGCCACCTTGCTTTAATTCAAATGCTTTGCCATATTCCTGCAACACTTCTTTTGTATCGTAAGCGGGATCAATTGTAATAGTTATGAATTCGACTTTATTCCCAAAGACGCCTTCTTGTTCAAACTCTTCACGCAGTTGCTTCATTTTATAAGTTGTTACTGGACAAATATCTGGGCAATTTGTGTAAATAAATTCTAGTAGACGTACCTTTGGTTCCATTTCAGTAAATACAAATGGCTCTCCGTAAGCTGTTTCCATGGCAACGTCTTCCGGAAATTCCATTCCTGATTGTTTATAAACTGAAAAGTAGAATATTCCTGATGAAATACCGAGTACTAATAAGGTGACAAATGTAATGTAAAGCTTCTTCATGATTTCACTCCAATACGCCATTCGAATTTGACAATATAAATTAAGTCGATTCTATACATACTAATCATACATGAACATTGCATATTCATGTGTCTATATCCATGAATTTTGTATGACAAAAAAATTATCGCTAATTTTTGTACTAATTTTATCTGATTTTTCTTACAATTAGTAAGGAGGCAAGCTATACTTAGTACAAGGGGGAGAATCTAACATTCATGAGAAAAATTGTAGGTTGGACGTTAATTTCGTATGTGCTATTTGGTCTATTTATAGCTATGTATATTTTTTATTGGGCTGATACATCAATTCCGATACAGTATAGGGGTTCAGGAGCGGATCCTTCTACGTTCTTAAATGAACGTGAGCTTATGTTGAGTGAAGAGTATTCACAAATAAGAAATTTGTTATTTTTTCTCTCCTTACCATTCGAATGGATTATCTATTTATTTGTACTAGTGTTAGGAATATCATACAAATTCAATACTTGGGCGCAAATAACTTCAAAAAGAAAAATTGCACAAATTCCAATTTATGTATTTTGGTTATCTATTTTTGTTGGGGTTTTAACACTACCACTTAGTTGGATTAGCTTCACCTTTTCTAAAATGTACAATATTTCTACTCAATCTACATCAGGGTGGTTAAAAGACCGATTAATCGATTTCTGGCTTGATTTTGGATTTTTGGTCATGATCGCCTATGCTTTATTTTTTCTCATTACTAAAGCAAAGAAGCGATGGTGGTTTTATGCGTGGGTCTTGTCAATTCCATTTTCCTTATTTTTAATGTTTGTTCAACCAGTGATTATTGATCCGCTTTATAACGATTTTTACGAACTAAAAAATAAAGAGCTTGAAGCAGAAATTTTACAAATGGCAGAACAAGCGAATATCCCTGCTGATCACGTATTTGAGGTTAATATGTCCGAAAAAACAAATGCCTTGAATGCTTATGTCACTGGAATTGGGAATAACTCAAGAATTGTGTTATGGGATACTACATTAAATAGGCTTAATGAACAAGAGATTTTATTTATCATGGCTCATGAAATGGGACATTATGTGAAAAAGCATATTTATTTTGGGATAGCGGGTTATTTAATTCTCTCTCTTATTGGCTTATATTTAACTAGTAAAATTTTACATTTTTGTATTCATAGGTGGAAAGATATTCTACATATTCGTGATTTAAGCGAGCTACATTCACTTCCTTTGTTGTTACTTGTATTTTCTATGCTTACATTTTTAGCAAGCCCATTGGAAAACGTTGTTTCTAGATATCAGGAGCATACAGCAGATGTATACGCAATTGATATGACTAAGGACAATGAAGCTGCTATTCAAACTTTTCAAGAATTGTCACGTGCGGGACTTAGTCAAGTGAATCCTCCATTTATTGTGAAAATATTTAGGTATGGTCATCCAACTATACTAGAGAGAATTGCTTATATAGAGGAGCGAAAATAACTAAGAAACGTTAGAAAGCATAAATGTTTCAAAATTAAGTGTTTCTTATTCAGAGATGGTGAAAAGTGTCAGGTGAAGTACTTACTTCATCTGATATAATATTTTATTATAGAAAAATTGTGGAGCGCTTCTCTTCACTATAAAAACTGGGCTAAAGAAGCGTAGCAGGATGAACTTATATGAGGCTGTCATCGTTTTACAGAACAGAAGAAAAGATACCACATCTTTTTATAGTTCGTTAATAGTCAATGACTTTAAGCGCTTACATTTTTTATAAGAATTAACATGATTTTATATAAATATATAATTAAATAATATAAAATTAATATTAACAGTGTAAAATATTCTTATTGTTGTTGTGATTGAGCTATATTTATATAGAAAAACAAGGGGGAAATATGTTTGGAAATTGTAACTGAGAAGAGGAAAACGAGAGGAAGGTTTGTAAGAAATATGTTATTAATTGTACTAGCTTTAATTATTTTGTTCTTTTTGATTGTCCAAATCATTCCTGTTAAGAAAAATGAAAGTAACACTCTTCTGCGTGTAGGTGGAAAGCCAGATGTGATCGCTCACCGTGGAGGAGCTGGAATAGCTCCTGAAAATACATTAGAGGCATTCAAACTGTCTGATTCACTCGGAGTAGATATGTTAGAATTTGATGTGAGACTATCAAAAGATGGACAAGTAGTAGTAATGCATGATGAAACAATTGATCGAACAACTAATGGAGAGGGTAAAGTATCTGAATATTCTGTTGAAGAATTAAAATCGTTTGACGCTGGCTATCATTTTGTAGGTCCAGATGGCTCATTTCCTTATAGAGGTAAGGGCGTTACGATTCCAACTCTAACCGAAGTGTTCGAATCGTATAGTCATTTGCCTATGGTCATAGAAATTAAAGAAAATGATACGAAGTTAGCAGATGAATTTGCTGATATTATTTTTCAATATGGAATGGAAGATAAAGTGATTATAGGATCTTTCTTTGACGAAATAGCAAATTATTTTTACGATATTACTAATGGAGAAGTTGCTATAAGTACTGCAAGTGCTACTACGAAAAAATATGTCATTTTTCAAAAGCTATTTTTAGGAAATATTATTCCGTTAAAAGAACAAGCTCTACAATTACCTACTCACTCAAGTATTTTTGATCTTACTACGAAAAAATTAATTGATGCAGCACATGAAAGAAACATTGCTGTCCAATACTGGACAATTAATGATTTAGACATGGTAGAATATTTACTTGAACAAGGTGCTGATGGAATAATGACGGATTACCCAAATAAAGCTATTCATTTATTACGTCAAAAAGGAGTAGATAAATAAATATGGAGATTAATAGACAACCTACAGAGACAGCAAAACGACCTGTCCTTTATCATATTGGATTTATTGCTTTATGTTTGATCTCGGTCGCCATTTTTCTTATTATTGCTGAGGTCATACAACAGTCTGACGAAGTAGCCTTTGATACAGTGATTAGAGATATCTTTGTTCTAGAGTCACAGTCATTTGTATACCAATTATTTAAGGATATTACTTGGCTTGGAAATAAGCCTGGTGTCATCACGATGCTAGTTATAATGTTAGTATGGTTAATATGGAGATATCGGGATTTCAAAGGTATTATTTTACTCATAACGATGGTTATTTTGCAGAATGAGTTTAATAAAGTGCTTAAAGATTTTTATCAAAGGGAACGACCTTTGATCGATCCTGCGATCGATGCATTAGGCTACAGTTTTCCGAGCGGTCATGCAATGACTGGTTTGTTAGCATATGGACTTGCAACTTATTTAATTGTAGTGAATGTAACATCATTCAAAGCAAAGTTATTCGTTGGCATCTTTGGAAGTATTCTTATATTTTTAATCGGTCTAAGTCGCATTATACTGTCAGCGCATTACCCTACCGATGTTATTGCAGGCCATGCTTTAGGGATAGTTACCCTAATTATTTCGATATATTTGTATCAATGGATGAAGAAAAGAAACTTTAGTAAAAAAAATGATAAAGATACTCTTCAAGTAACGTAATCATCAAGAAAAATGATAGTGAGACGTATTAGAATAAAGGCTCCCTCATTAGCGTATGAGGGTGCCTCTATTTCATATCATACATATCCATTTCCATAGAAGAGTAGGAAATCTAGTTCATCGATAATTTCAAATCCAAATGTTTGAAAGACCCCTTACTTAAAAAACCTCATTATTACCCTCATTCATACCATTCTTTCATATCGTTGGTGGTTTAATAAAATTTGGCTGTACTCGTTTGTAATACAACAGCCTATAGCAAAAAAGACTTTGGATAAAAGTATTTTAAAACTTTTATCCAAAGTCTTTTTTTATGGAACGAATAAATGTTCCTTTTTTGCTGCACTCAAATTAAAATGACGGTCCTCTTAATATTCATATTATTAGTATAAATTATTCAGTTTTATAAGTCTGCAATTTTCTGGGATTTTTAGCTATATTTTCTATAAAGTAACTAAAAATTTGGTAATGGTCGTATGGAAAGGAGTCATTATATGAAAATTAGTACATGGAATACAAGCTTAAAAATTCGGTTAATTGGTGAAATGTTATTTAATTTGCTGTATTGGATGTATTTCCCGTTCATTACTTATTACTTCGGAAGTGCATTAGGAAATAATATTGCTGGTATTTTTATGACGATCCCCCCTTTAATAGGGATCATTGGAATTATCATTGGTGGGAATCTAGCTGATAGATTAGGTAGACGTGCTGCTATGTTATTAGGGACATCGATTAGAACAATAATGTTTTGTATTTTTGCTATATCAGATTCGTATTGGTTAAATTATTTAGCGTTTATTGGAATTGGCTTAGGAGGTACAATATACGGCCCAGCTAGTGATGCAATGGTAGCTGACTTAGTACCACAAGAAGCGAGGAAACAAGTGTTTGTAACTTTTATGACAGCTAATAATATTGGTGCAGTTATAGGGCCTGTATTAGGATCGTTTTTCTTTTTTAACTATCTTAGCGAATTGTTATGGGCTTGCACAATTGTGATGTTAGTTTACTCAATTATTGTTTATGTAAAGATAGACGAAACCATGCCAAATTACTCAAGAAAACGAATAAATGCAAATTCAATTTCCAGTGGATTTAAAGAAGCATGGAACGGGTATGGGGAGATTTTAAGCGATAAAGTCTTCTTGTTGTACATTCTGGGAGGAGCTTCTGCTGTTATAGCGATTATGCAGTTAGACTTATATTTATCAGTATATATTATTAATTATGTTCCTTCTCAAAAGCTATTTGTTTGGAATAACTTGTCTGTAGCACTGGACAGTAAAGAGATTTTTGCGTGGATGTTAGTGTTAAATGGTGTCCTGTTCGTGTTTTTTGTTTTACCTATAACAAAATTGTTAAAAAGCTGGACTGATAGGAACGTTTTTATTCTTTCAGCAATTTTAGCTGGGGGTGGCTTGTTTTTAGTTGGATTTTCTACAAATATTTGGATGCTATTTTTACTAACAATCATTTTTACTTTCGGAGAAATTGTGAGAGCCCCAGTAATAAATAATTTTGTTAGTGACTATGCTCCAGAGCATGCTAGAGGAAAATATATGGGCGCATCTAGATTACAGTTTACAATCGGTAGATTTTTAGCTCCATTAACTGTATTCCTAGCTGAATGGGTTTCACCTATGGGGATCTTTAGCATAATTCTATTTTTTGCATTTATGAGTGTAATTCTATATATCAAACTATATAAAAGCTATGAGCGTTATATAACAAGAGTGGGAAGAAATACTTAAGAATTTGATCTGATAAAACAGATTACGAGTAAAATTATCAGATTTTTAAAAAAATACCTTGCAATTCCTCTATTCTGTTATATAATACTATTAGTTAAATAAAACTGTATTATAACAATATAGGTGGAAGGGTGTGTAGCTACGGATGACGATACAGACGTCAGGTATTCAAGTTCACGGTACGAGAAATGAACAGTATGATGAAATTTTGACACCTGAAGCATTAATGTTTATTGAAAAGTTAGAGAAACAGTTTGGCGAGAGAAGAAAAGAACTGCTAATAAAAAGAGGTGAACGGCAGCAGAAAATCGATGCTGGGGAAATGCCAGACTTCTTGGAAGAAACATCTGGTGTTCGACAAGGTGATTGGACTATTGCTCCTATACCTAAAGACCTTCAGGATCGAAGAGTCGAGATAACAGGCCCTGTAGAAAGAAAGATGGTTATTAATGCATTAAATTCTGGTGCAAAAGTGTTCATGGCTGATTTTGAGGATGCTAATTCTCCAACTTGGCAAAATTGTATAGAAGGACAAATAAATCTAAGAGATGCAGTGAACAAAACCATTACATTCGAAAATCCAAATGGTAAAAAATATAGGTTGAATGAAGAAATTGCTACGTTGCTCGTCCGTCCCCGTGGTTGGCATTTAGAAGAAAGACATGTCACAGTCGGCGGCAAGAGTATGTCCGCTAGTTTAATAGACTTTGGATTGTATTTTTTCCATAATGCTAAAACACTTTTAGAACGAAATAGCGGACCATATTTATATTTGCCCAAGCTCGAAAGTCATTTAGAAGCGAGATTGTGGAATGATGTATTCGTGTTTGCTCAAGATGAACTAAATATTCCGCAAGGGACAATTAAAGCTACTGTATTAATCGAAACAATATTAGCAGCTTTTGAAATGGATGAAATATTATACGAGTTACGCGATCATTCTGCAGGGTTAAATTGTGGGCGTTGGGACTATATTTTTAGTTATATTAAAAAATTAAGAAATTATGAACATGTGATTTTGCCTGACCGATCTCTCGTTACGATGACAGTTCCTTTTATGAGAGCTTATTCACTGCTTGCGATTAAGACATGTCATAGACGTAGTGCACCTGCAATTGGTGGTATGGCTGCACAAATTCCTGTGAAAAACGATCCAAAAGCAAATGAAGAAGCCTTTAAAAAGGTTCAAGCTGACAAGGAGAGGGAAGTGCTAGACGGTCATGATGGGACCTGGGTTGCACATCCAGCACTAGTTCCTGTTGCAATGGAAATCTTTAATAATGAAATGCCTGAACCGAATCAAATATATAGAAAACGGGAGGATGTTTGCGTCACAGCTACAGAGCTACTCGCAGTACCAGATGGAAAAATTACTGAGAGTGGCGTACGGACTAATATAAATGTAGGAATTCAATATATTGAGTCATGGTTGTCTGGTAGAGGTGCTGCTCCAATTCATAATTTAATGGAAGATGCAGCAACTGCTGAAATATCTCGTGCACAACTTTGGCAATGGATACGTCACCCTCAAGGAATTCTCGAGGATGGAAGAAAAATCACCTCTGAGCTTGTTCAACAGTTGAAAGAAGAAGAGCTTGTAAAAATTAAACAAGAGGTTGGAGAAGAGACATTCTCAAAAGGTAGATATCATGAAGCAAACAAGCTTTTTGAACAATTAATTTCAAATGATGAATTTACTGAGTTTTTAACTTTACCTGGTTATAAAACCTTGTAAGTAGAATGTGGAATAACGGTATGCTGTAAAAGGTTTTGGTATGTCATTTCGTCTTATATAGAAGAAAAATCACTGTTTAAACCTAATTATTAAAGGAAGACACAACAAATCACCATCAAATGGCTTCATATAAAAGAAGATGAGCTTGTAATGTCATTGCTAAAAGGAAAGCTAAAGTACTTAAAATACAAGGAGGAATATGATTATGACTAATAAAAGAATTCAAAAATTAGAAGAAAGCTGGAGTATGGATAAGCGTTGGAATGGGGTTGAAAGACCTTATAGTGCAGAAGGAGTAATTAAGCTTCGAGGTTCGATTGATATTGAATATACATTAGCAAAAAAAGGCTCAGAAAAGTTATGGGATTTAATTCATACAGAGGATTACGTTAATGCACTAGGTGCGTTAACAGGTAATCAAGCTGTTCAACAAGTGAAAGCAGGATTAAAAGCAATTTATTTAAGTGGTTGGCAAGTAGCTGCTGATGCAAATTTAGCAGGACAAATGTATCCTGATCAAAGCTTATATCCAGCCAATAGTGTACCTTCTGTTGTGAAACGAATTAATCAGGCATTGCAACGTGCAGATCAAATTCATCATTTAGAAGAAAATGACCAGATTGATTGGTTTGCGCCAATTGTTGCTGATGCTGAAGCTGGTTTTGGTGGTCAATTAAATGTCTTCGAACTAATGAAAGGAATGATTGAAGCTGGAGCTTCAGGAGTACATTTTGAAGATCAGCTGTCATCTGAAAAGAAATGTGGTCATTTAGGGGGGAAAGTTCTACTTCCAACACAAACTGCTGTACGTAACTTAATCTCTGCTCGTTTAGCCGCTGACGTAATGGGTGTGCCAACACTGTTAATCGCAAGAACAGATGCCGATGCAGCTGATATGATTACTAGTGATATTGATGATTACGATAAAGCGTTTTTAACTGGTGAAAGAACACCTGAAGGCTTCTTCCGTACGAAGCCTGGCATTGAGCAAGCGATTGCTAGAGGTTTAGCATATGCTCCGTATGCAGATTTAATTTGGTGTGAAACATCAACACCTGATCTTGAGCAAGCAAAACAGTTTGCAGATGCAATTCATGAAAAATATCCAAATAAGCTTCTTGCATACAACTGTTCACCTTCGTTTAACTGGAAAGCAAAACTAGATGATGAAACGATTGCAAAATTCCAAAAAGAGTTAGGGAAGATGGGTTATAAGTTCCAATTCGTAACACTTGCAGGCTTCCATGCGTTAAATCATAGTATGTTCGAGTTAGCTCGTGGATACAAAGAACGAGGAATGGCTGCATATTCCGAATTGCAGCAAGCGGAATTTGGAAATGAAAAACATGGTTACACTGCTACAAAGCATCAAAGAGAAGTAGGTACAGGTTATTTTGATGAAGTGTCTCAAGTTGTATCAGGAGGTAAATCATCAACAACAGCTCTAAAAGGTTCAACAGAGGAAGAACAATTTGTTACCAATGCATAACTAACTAGCGTGTCAAGGATTAAATTAAATGGGGGAAATGAAATAAAGAATAAACACTGGCTCACAAAAGGCCAGTGTTTTTCGTTAGCTTTAACTTTGTTGTTATATAAACAAAAAGTCTTATGTGATTATCATCATATTATAGAAGAAAAGATGCCACCAAATTAGCTTTATGCGTGTTTATTAGTAGGAAAAACAAGCTACATAGTAAAAACATATACGGTTGTCACTGTCATAAAGCTCATCCGTCTTTGTTGTTCAGAGCTATGTTTGAATTAGAAAATATTTTAGGCATAAATTAACATGTATGTTAAATGAATTATATGTTTTGCAATGCTTCTATAATATCCGTCTGTCCAGACAAAATTTCGAATGTTTTCCCATAGGTATTCTGAATGTTTAAACATTCTACCAGTACTTTTGCCACGTCTTCTCTAGATATATCACCTGAATAGTCAGCTAGTTTTTTGGATATGCTAATATGTCCTGTTCCTTCATCGTAAGAAAGCCTACCTGGTCGGACAATCGTATATACGAGTGAGCTATTGCTCAAATATTCATCAGCTATCCCTTTTGATTTTAAATATACTTTCATTGAATCAGTAGGGCCAAGGTCGGGTAGATCAGCCCCTACAGAACTTAACATGATAAAACGGTTAACTCCACGCCTTTCCGCTGTTTTTATTAAGTTAATTGCACCTTGTTCATCAACGAGTTTTGTTTTATCTGCTCCAGTTTTTGAGCCTGACCCAGCTGCGAAAATGATGGCATCACAGCCTTCGATAGCATGGCTCATCTCTTTTTCTAAATCAGCTAAAACTGTTGAGCTTGCCCCAAGACTAATAAGGTCTTCACGTTGTGAGTCATCACGAATCATTGCAACAGCGTCATGTTCACCACTCTGACCGAGTAGTTGTAATATTATTCGTCCTGTACCACCATTAGCACCTACAACAAGTACTTTCATTTCATACCTTCTCTCTTAATATTATTAGCTTTAAAAGGCTGTTCTGTTTAGTAGAACAGCTTGATGAGCTTCTAATCACCTGTGATCATTATGAAATAATAGGCTCTTTACATAAGCTTCGTGGTTATTGTTAAAAAATTGATCAGCAAGATGAGGCAAAGCCAGTCTTTTAGCTTTTATAAGGCTCTATTTGTAAACATTGTTGCTATTGTTGAATTTTTACTATAAAAAGCGGTTTTACACTGTCAGTCATCATTGTATAAAAGAAAAGATGCCACGTAAGCTAATTAGAATGAGTTTATTTCTAAGTATGACAAACTATAATCAATGTGAAAACAAGCTTGTCCCTATTAATCAACCTTCTCATCATTAAACATATTTCTCATCATTTCTAAACTTTCCTTCGTGTCATCTAAATATGTAACAAGCTCTTTACTACTCTTTTTTTGAATGTCGACGGATGATGCTATTTGCTGGAAGGTTGCTGACGTTTGTTCAAATGTTGAAGCAAAATCAGCCGTAGATGATTTGATGATAATTGATGTATCGTTTACATTATCCGCAAGTTTTTCAAATTGAATCATTTGGTTGTTTAATTCATTTACTACTTTGTTTAAGGATCGAAAGCTATTTTCTGTCTCCTTCGTTATGTCAACATTTTTACTAAGCTGTTCTGAGCTCTCATTTAGTCTTAGGTTAGCTTCACTTGTCTTTCCATTTACTTCTTGTAAATTATTTGTAATCTCCTCCGTTGACTGTTCAGTTAAATGTGCTAATTGTCGGATTTCATCGGCGACGATTGCAAACCCTTTGCCATAATCTCCTGCTCTTGCAGCTTCAATGGATGCATTTAACGCTAGTAGGTTTGTCTTTGTTGTTATTTCTTTAATTCCTTCAGTCAAAATATTTGTTTCGTTAATCTTTTCGTTCAATTCACGAAATGTAACAGCTAAATCCTTCATGACTACGTCTAATTCTACCGTGTTTTCTAATAAATTGCCCATTTTTCGTTCACCATTAACTGCAAGATCTGATGAAGCACTTGATTTTTCTTTTAATTTAGCTGCATTTGTAGAGATCTGTTCAATATTAGTTGTCGTTTGTTCAATTTGTTCAGCAATTGTTGTAATTGCTTCAGATTGTGTAAAACTACTTGATGATAGTTGTTGTATAGCTGCAGCTACTTCCATATTATTTGTCATTGTTGAGGAGGCATGATTATATTGATTAACCATTTTTTGGTTTATTTTTTCAGCCTCTTTTTCAATCTCGAGTTTTTGAGTCATTTCTTTTTGTGCTGCTTGCTGTATTTGTTGTAAACTATCTTTTACTTGGGAGATATGGTTACGATTTATTTTTTGAACTGTAAATATAATACAAGTTATTAATATGAGTAAAATGGAGATATTTATAATTTCATAAATATTAATATTTAAGTAGTCATCAAGAATAAACATCGTTGGCATCATACCTAACGATAATACAAAACCAAGGAAAAGGGTTCTTCTCCGCCCATGTATCATAGATATCATTAACACATAAAACGGATATGCTAAAGATACAAAAAAAACTTTTTGCGTAATAATAAAATAGAACATAGCAGCTATAACGATTGTGACAACAGGTATATAAAAATGTGCTCCATTCATTCTATTAAGTTGTGTCACAATGCCATAACTAATCAATAGAATACCTCCAACTAACATCGTTACCGTTATGTACAAGGGCTGTTCCATTGAAATATTTGAGACTGTACCTAAGATAATTGAAATGATGACAACTATTAACATTAATTTGTTTTTTTGTTTTAAATCCTTTTGATAAAAATTATGAAGAGAATCCATGAACATACCAACTCCTACACCAAATTTTTGATAGATA
The DNA here is from genome assembly GCF_046557775.1 of Nanhaiella sioensis. NCBI lineage: Bacteria > Bacillati > Bacillota > Bacilli > Caryophanales > Bacillaceae > Nanhaiella > Nanhaiella sioensis. The sequence continues at coordinate 916,082 of NZ_JBKAEG010000001.1, read as the reverse complement.
GGATAATTATATCAATTTTTCATTATCACTTAACACTTTTCTAAAAATTATATATTTTACAAATAATTATTTCACAATGTATGTAGTAAATTAACCCGTATTTTTAACTAGATTTCGTGGCATCTATTCTCATATAAAATTGGGTCAATTACTTGTTGCATCCTCAATTAGTTTCAATTGCAAAGAGCGTTATATAAACAATGATGTTTCGTATTACCGCATCTGGTTTCTCTCATTTAGTAAACAACAGTTATAAAGTATACGACATGAAACCTAATTAAGTAATAGATATAAGTTAGTTCTATTTATAGAAAAAGTTTGAATTTTTATGATTCAGTTGATACAATAAAAACATCTTGAAAAATGATAAGGAGGTGTAGAGATGTTACATTCTGTTATTAATCGCAATGGTTTTTTAGCATATATTTATATTTGCCGTGCGATTTTTCATGGTGTTGTTTTCAACGGGATACGTATGCCCATTTTTAGAAAACACATCATATTGAACAGAATGTAAGGTCTCTTAACCCTAATAGTGTGTGTTCAGAAGGATGCCAAAGCAGTTGGAGAATGTAGCCTCGAAAAATCTGGCTAATTTTCTAACATATCTGAACACCATCTAATATAAATTTCTCACAGAAATCTGATCGGCTACTATGGGGAGAGTCATGCTCTCCTTTTTTGTGTTTAAATTCTTATGCCAATTTGTGTACGATTGATGATTTCTTGTTAAGTAAATTTATGTTTCATAAAGTCATGGGTAGTTGAATCTTACCTATGGCTTTTTTTGTGTTTTTATATGGCTCTTTTCCTAAACTTTGTTGGTATTGTTCTTAATTAGAAGATAAAGATGTTGGTTTACACAAAAGTCATCGTTTAATAGAAGAAAGATGCCCCGAACGTTAGTAATAATTGTGATTAGATTTTATTACACAAGTAACAATTAATGTGAAAACAGCCCTTTAAATAATAAAGGCCCATTAGCTAGTCTAAAAATTTGTTAAGGAGTGGTTATAAATGATCGTATGTGCAGCAAATGAAATTAGTAAAATGTATGGAGGAAATCAGATATTCGAAAATATTTCCTTTGAAATAAAAACTGGAGAGCGAATTGGAATTGTAGGGCAAAATGGAAGTGGAAAAACAACTATTTTTAAATTGTTGTCAGGTATAGAACAGCCTGATAGTGGAGAAATTCATTTGCAGAAAGGTTGTAAAGTTGGGTACCTTGCACAAATTCCAAGTTTTGAAGCTAGTACAACCGTATTAGATGTTCTCCAACATGCTTTTTCACATGTGAAAAAGCTGGAACAAAAAATGAAAAAATTAGAAAGAGCTATGGCAAATGAGCAAGACCAACAGTCACTTGAGTTGTTATTAGAAGAGTATGGGACAGTCCAACAACAATTTACTAACTTGGGTGGCTATGAAATTGAAGCTGAGATCATGAAGGTAGCTAATGGTTTAGGAATTGAAGCAATGCTTGAACAAAGGTTTAATGAACTTAGTGGTGGTGAAAAGACAAAAGTTGGACTTGGGTTAGTTATTCTACAACAGCCAAGTCTGTTATTACTTGATGAACCGACCAATCATTTAGACATAGACGCTGTGGAATGGCTTGAACAGTATTTAACTCAATATGAAGGCACAGTTTTCGTGATATCTCATGATCGATACTTTTTAGATCAAATTGTTACAAAGATTTATGATTTGGAAGCTGGCGAACTGTCCACGTACCACTGTAATTACTCTGCATTTGTTAAAGAAAAGGAAGAAAGATTACTTGCTGAATTTGCAGCGTATGAGGAGCAACAGAAGAAAATTAAAAAGATGAGAGAAACGATTAAACGGTTGAAAGAATGGGCAAACCGTGCGAATCCACCAAATGAAGGATTGCATAAAAGAGCAAAAAATATGGAGCGTGCAATTGAGAGGATGGAAAAACTAAAACGTCCGATTCTTGAAAGAAAGAAAATGGCACTTTCTTTTAATATGGAGGATAGAAGTGGAAAGGACGTTATCGTCATTGATCAAATATGTAAAAAGTTTGAAGGGAAAAAACTTTTTAGCGATGCCTCAATGTATGTTAGATTTCGAGATAGGGTGGCAATTGTAGGACATAATGGAAGCGGTAAAACAACATTATTAAAAATGATATTAGGTAATGAACACGTAGACGAAGGGGCTGTTAAAGTAGGAAATCAAGTTAAAATAGGTTATCTATCCCAGCAGCTTAAGTATGACAACAAAGAAGAATCGATCCTTCAGCACTTTTGTAATGAAGTACCGATATCACAAGCTGATGCTCGGCACATTCTAGCTAGATTTATGTTTTATGGCCAGGATGTTTTTAAAAAAGTCTCAAGCCTTAGTGGTGGTGAACGAATGCGATTGCGTTTAGCACAACTTATGCAGCAACAACTTAATGTACTCATTTTAGATGAACCAACAAACCACCTTGATATTGACTCTCGTGAGGTACTTGAAGATGCCATTGAAGATTTTGATGGGACGCTGATTTGTGTATCACACGACCGTTATTTGTTAAATAAATGCTTTAAGGTCACTTATTGGATTGAAGACTATGGACTAACAAGATATGAAGGAAGTTACGATGAAGCAAAAGGAAAAAGAAAAGAACTTAGTCTAACTCCAGCTAAAGCCAAAAGTGAGAATCATTATGTCAAAAAAACAATGATATCCGTTAATAAACAAGAAACTGTAACAGTACAGCATATAGAAATAAAAGTTGAAGCATTAGAAGATGAAATTAATAAGATTGAGCAACTAATGGAACAAGAATTTGAACTAACTAATTTATTAGAATTGCAGCAGAAGAGAGAATTATTAAGTACTGAAAGAGACGACCTGTATGAAACTTTAGATGAGATGCTATAAACTACAGCAAAAAAAGCTACGTACTCAGCATTTAAGTACGTAGCTTTTGATCAAGTAAATCGTTATGAGGAAAGCTTTAGTAAGTTGTTATATTCCTGTGAAAGATTCATAAATAACTCATTGTTCCTGCAATCTAAAGCAGCATCAATTTTTTGTAAAAGTAATTCTTTTTTTCTATCATAAATAGCAGAGTCTATTACCATTTGAATGTATACATCAATCATAGTAGCATCGTGTAGCAATTTTTGATCTTTGCCGTGGGATTTCATGATTTCAGTATACGACTTTTTTTCTCTCATTAAAAATCCCTCCTACGTCTTTTTTATATTATATGGATAATTAAGTGAAAAATCAACCAAAAATTTAAAATATTCGGAAAATAGATAAAATTACATGATTGTGAATAAAATTACAATAATGGAACATGTTATTTGTATAGAACTTAGAATGGAGGAATGTATAGTGGATAAACACAACAAAGTGAAGTCGACGATGGAAGATGAGACGGAATTACCTTTGGGAACGACACTTAATCCCTCAGTTATGGTTACAGCAAATTTTGATTCAAATAACCCATTTAAATCAGAAATTCAGTATTCTGGTGATTCAACAAATGAGCATGTTATACAGCAAGAAGCTAATGAATATATTGCTCAAAAAGAAATAGGACAATCAAAAAATAATTCGTAAAATAATATAAGTGATTTTCTATGCCAGAAATCACTTATATTATGAATATTTTGTGAATTCAAATAAATGCACAAATTTGTGTGCTATTATATAAAGGAAATATTTAGGTTTACATTAATAGTTAGGAGTTGATGAAATGAATGATGGATCACATGGTGTCTTGCAAGGTTATGAGGTAAACAGGCACACAATGTCTATCTTGCCACATATTTATGAAGGAAGGCCAGTTTCAAAAGTTATAGAAGAAACTGAGGAGTTTATTGTATTAATGAAGCCGCTTCAAATTGTTGAAAGAAGTTGTTTTTATTACGGTACAAGCTTCAGAGGAAGGCGTGAGGGTACCTATAAGATTATTGGAATATCTTATAAAGCTCCCATCGCTATTGAGCCATCTAACATGATTTACCTCTTCCCTACACTCTCACCAAAAAAATCGTTATGTGCTTGGATTTCACACCCTCACGTTCAGGATCATAAGCCAGTCGCTGGAAATAAAACTGATGTAATCTTTGTAAATAAAACAAACATTGAATTGCCTATTTCTCATAGATCATTTAAAAATCAATTACATCGTACTGCCCAGTTGCAAACAAAATTAACAGACCGCATTGATAACAATAATCGGAAAATGGCATTTTTGTTAACTCCAGAGAAAAAGAATGGGAGAAAATCTAGTCATAGTTACATAATGGAAGATAAAAGTAAGCATGACTAAATGAAAGACTCTTTTTATAAACTTTGTTGCAATTATTGGTGAAAAGATGCTACGAACACTAATTCAATACGTGTTTATTTTTTAGTAGGAACAACAATACTCGTAAACACCGAAATTAAAAGGAGTAACGACTATAATCTCGAATCATATATACAACGGTAATACAAAGTTGTATATATGATTTTTATTTCCACTTGATTTGCTGAGCAACATACGATATCAGTAGTAACACATTTAATTACACCCAATTAAGTGCGTGTTTACAAAGGATAAATATTTCTGAGCTATGTCACAATTATATGTCAATTTGAGGTGACCTTGCTTGTCATAAGCTAATCGACAGTGGATAACGACTTGCAATCATACTATGTCATTTATTGAAATTGATAATGTTCCTACTTACGTATCAATAGGCTTGGCCGAATTAATTTTATTATCTTGCAAGTATACGATCATTAGGTCCTGTACTTTATTTCTTATACGTGGATTAAAGTAATTGTGTCGTTCCTCATACCCTTTATAAATAAATAGAAAATCTGTGAAAGCTTCATCTCGGTTTACTTCACATACTTTTAAATCATTTTTGTACATTTCTTTCTTTATGCGTCGTAAATCTATTTGTATTTGTTTCATTGATTGCTCAATAATAGTTACGTATGGCTTTTTTAGTTTGAAATTACTTTGTTGAATGGTTGCTAAGTCTTTGTTTAAAACAATTAATAACATAGGCAAATAAATTGCCAACTCCATCATTGCTCGTTCTTCATTTGGAATTCTCGTCATACTATTTCTCCTTTCAGAAAGCTTGTTCAAGTATGTATATAACGAGTGAAGAGTTAATGCTTCCTCGTGGTTTCCTTAAGAAATTGCGTAAACTTTCCTGTTAAATAAGCATAATCAACGAAGTTTTAGCACATGGATATAAATAAGAAGAAAAGTGATTATGAAAAATTATAATGAATGTGAAAATGTTTATTACAGGAGAAAAGAACGTATGTTTGGTTTATATCTTATTATAAATTATGAAAAAAAACAAGTATCTAAAATTGTGAAAAGGGTATAATTCACAATAGTTGTAGAAATGACATTTGTTTGATATTATATTTCCCAAAATTAACATTATACGTGTACAATATATGAAATAGTGGGTAAAAAATATGTATCTGACGATGAGGAGTAATAGACATGGACCTAGACACGTTAAGAGAACTTATAACGTTAGAAAATATATTATCTGTATTAGAAGAATATCGCTCATTAGGACCACTACCTGGAATTTTTCTGCCCTTAATTGAAGCATTTTTACCGTTTTTTCCTTTATTTGTTTTTGTGATGGCAAATGCGGCTGCGTTTGGACTTTGGCTCGGTTTTATCTTTTCTTGGATTGGTGCATGTGCGGGTTCAATAGCGGTGTTTTTTCTAGTCCGAAAATTTGGTCAACAGCGCTTCTTTTCTTTTGTTAGCCGTCATCCTAAAGTGAAAAGCTTAATGAATTGGGTTGATAGACACGGGTTCGGTCCATTGTTTTTACTCCTATGCTTTCCATTTACCCCATCGGCAGCTGTTAACATTGTTGCTGGCTTGTCAAACGTACGTGTACCTCAATTTATTCTTGCCGTATTGTGTGGGAAAATGGTGATGATCTTTACAATGAGTTGGGTTGGGTATGATATTGCGGCCTTAGTTCATCAGCCTGTACGATCAATTATCGTTATAATTATTATTTTCATATTATGGGTCGTAGGGAAAAGGCTAGAAGCAAGGTTTAATATTAAACAAACAGCAAATTGATTATTGTTCCACGAAACTGATACTGATAAAATAAAATTAAAAAAAGTTATGAAGGAGTTAATAGACAATGCCTCAACAAGAAAACAATATTAAAAAAGAAGGAATTGAATGGCTTAAGTCTATAGGTATTGGAATTATTATTTTTGCATTTTTTAGAACATTCTTCTTTACGAATTATGTAGTAGAAGGTGAATCGATGATGCCTACCCTTCAGGATGGTAATATGTTAATGGTAAATAAAATAGGCTATCGTTTAGGAGATCTAGACCATTTTGATGTCGTTGTCTTTCATTCAGATGGTGAAGATGATTATGTGAAACGTGTGATCGGTTTACCAGGTGATAAAATTGAATACAAGCAAGACGTTTTATATATTAATGATAAACCTGTTCAAGAGCCATACCTCCTTCCATTTAAAGAAAGACTCGTTGAAGGTAAACTGACAGGAGATTTTACACTACAAGAAATTACCGGTGAAGCTAGTGTTCCAGAAGATTCAGTATTTGTTATAGGGGATAACCGTCGCAAAAGTTGGGATGGGAGGCATTTTGGGTTCATTAAACGAGATCAAATTGTTGGAAAGGTCAATTTACGTTACTGGCCAATGGATGAATTTGATATAACATTTTAGCCTACTATCTTTTCGTAAACTTTGTTTGCATTAGTTCCTAAACTAGAGGGTAAAGATGTCGTTATACTCAACAGTCATCGTTTTATTGAAGAAAAGATGCCACGAACCTTTTGCAAATCTTGTTGCTAAATATACTAGATAATGATTGTCCCTGTTTTTTATTGACATGAAGATATATTTCTCTAAGGAAGAACAAAATGACAGTATATTGAAATACATTAAAAGTAAATACATACTACATAAATGTGAACGTTGATAAGGATTTGGACTTATTGACGTTTTTTGTTATGTTTTTTTTGTAACGCTCTGTTAACCATTTGTTGTTGAAATTACAAGACCCTTTGCCTGTGAAGGTGATTACAGATTAGCATGTTTTATATGAATTGTGTTTATGTGTACAAATAGAGGTCTTTTCGTAAACTTCATTGCTATTGTCACTGAAAATGACAGCAACAATTCTTCAGTTAACATCATCGTTAATTAGGAAAAGATGAAACGAACGCTTAGTTTATATTTACTACCATAGTACGGCAAGCAAAATTAATCTGAAAAACAGTCAAAAAAAGAAAACTATTTTGGAGTTATTGTGCTCTAATATTATAGAGAGGTTTATGGGGAGGAGACACTTTGGATTTTGAACAACTAGTAAAACGTGCACAAAAGTATGATGATGAGGCATTTTATGAATTAATTACTTTGCATAAAATAAGCTTGTATAAAATAGCATACTCGTATTTTAAAAATGAACACGATGCAACAGAAGCAGTGCAAGAAGTGACCTTTCGAGCCTATAAGGAGATCAGAAAGGTGAGGCAACCACAATTTTTTACTACTTGGATTACTCGCATTATGATTAATTATTGTTCGAGAGAGTATAGTCGAAAGAAAAAGACTTCTTTGCAGGAAGTAGATAAAGGTGTAGAAGATAGTGAGTCATCAACGTTAACGAAAATTGACCTTGAACAGCATATTGCATTATTAGACCCACAACTACAAACAATTGTTAAGTTAAAATACTATCATGACTTAACGATCGATCAAATAGCTGACATTCTTCAATGTCCTGAAGGAACTGTGAAAACAAGGCTGTATAAATCTCTAAAACTATTAAAAGTTAGCTTAGCAAAGGAGTGGTTATGATGAATAAAGACTTTGACAAAGAAGAAGCTGCTCTTTACGACATAAAAGATAAATATGATCATTTATCGATCCCAGAAGACCTGGATCAATCAATAAGGAATGGGATGAATAAAGCAACAAAGAGTCGAAGAATAAATCGTAGAATGAGGCTGACTTTCATTAGTGCTTGTATCTTAATTTTATCCTTCGTTACAACAGTGCGGGTATCACCTGCCTTTGCTAATTACATGAGTACGATTCCTGGCTTAGCAAAAATAGTTGAACTCATTCAATTTGACCAAAGCTTGCAAGTAGCGGTAGAAAATGAATTTATTCAACATATTGGTGCTAGTGAAGAACAAAATGGTGTTACGTTCACAATCGATGCTGTTATTGTTGATGAGAGCAAGATGGTGATGTTTTATACACTGGAAAATGTAAAAGACTATCATTATTTGCACCCTTTACCAGATTTATTAACGAGTGAGGGTAAAGAGTATCTTGCAAGTTCTGGCTCTAATAATCTGAAAAATAAACAGAACGAAAATTCGATAAGCGGACGATTTGATTTTTATTTCCATGAAGCTGTACCTACAGAAGGTCTTATACTCCAACTAATTGTTGAAGCGGGGGGTGATTTATCTAATATGAGTGAACTTCCACATGAATATAGTATTCCTTTTCAAGTAAATACAGCGCTTTTCGAAAATATGAAGGAACTATACGAAATAAATAAAACAGAAGGGCAGAAAATAACATTTAAGACACTCGAGGTATATCCAACTCAATTAAAACTACAAGTGACATATGATAAAAACAATACGATGAAAATCTTCGAACTTGAAGATTTACGAATTGTTGATGAAAATGGTGATGAGGTTACTTCAATTTCGCATGGAGTAATAGGCTCGAACATTACCGAATATGGGGAGAGTTTTCATCTGGAAAGTAATTATTTCAAGAAACCGAAGGAGCTATACATCCAATTTACAGCTATAAGAGCGTTGGATAAAAACTTATTAGACCTTCAGGTGGATGTAGAAAACAGAAAAATCGTAAAAGCACCTGATGACCGTATCTATATGGAACCCACCTACAAAAATGAGATGGAACAGCTAGCTATTTCGTTTGATAAAGATGACCTCTATAGTGGTGAATTACGCGTCGATTGGGAATTTATTGATGGAGATGGAAAAAAATATAAGCCTTTATCGAACGGCTACCGTATGGGTGAAACTAAAGAAAGCTTGGTGATCGAAATCCCTAATGAAAACTATAATAACCCGTTAGTGTTTACAATTAGTGATTATCCAACTAGAAAATATACAAAAGATATCCGTATAAAGGTAAAATAATGAACTTGGCTTCCTCATTAAAGTAATATGTGTTTCAGCGAACTTTTGCCCTAGTTTATGTTTGATCAATACTTTTTACTATCTATCGTTATCAATTACAGTTATACTGATGTACTAATAGAGTATATATCACAGCAGTCATATATTATGGGGGAATTAAGATGGAGCCAAAAATATATATTATTCATGAAAACGATGAATGGACAGAACCTTTACACAAAGAACTCGATAAATTAGGACTATCTTATGAAGATTGGTTTCTTAATGAAGGATCACTTAACCTTAACGAGGAACCACCGATTGGGATTTTCTATAACCGAATGAGTGCATCTTCTCATACGAGAGGACACCGTTTTGCTCCTGAATATACAGCAGCTGTATTGTCTTGGTTAGAAAAGCATGGACGAAAAGTGTTTAATACAAGTCGGGCACTTCAGCTTGAAGTAAGTAAAGTTGCCCAATATACCGCGTTGCAAGCATTTGACATCATCACTCCACATACGATTGCTGCAGTAGGCAGGGAACATATTTTACAAGCTGGAAGTACGTTTGCAAAGCCATTTATTACAAAGCACAATCGTGCTGGCAAAGGGTTAGGGGTTCAGCTCTTTGACAATGTTGCCGCACTACAGCAATATGTGAACAGCGATGAGTTTGATGAATCGATCGATGGGATCACACTTTTGCAGGAATACATACAGGCACCAGAACCGTATATTACTCGTTGTGAATTCGTTGGAGGGAAATTTCTTTATGCTGTTCGGGTTGATACGTCTGAAGGCTTTGAGCTATGCCCAGCAGACGCGTGCCAAATAGGAGATGCCTTCTGCCCTACAACAGCCGATCCTACACCAAAGTTTAAAATTCAAGAAAATTTTAACGATCCGATCATTCAAAAATATGAACAATTTCTCGCTAACAATGACATTCATTTTGCAGGAATCGAATTTATTAACGATGCCAAAGGAAATATATACACTTACGATATAAATACTAATACAAACTATAATGCTGATGCAGAAGCAGTCGCAAATGTTTCAGGGATGGGTGCGATTGCTAAGTATCTCGGCAACGAGCTAGCTATGTTATAGAACATCTAAACCTTTTATCTAAATTGTGATTAAGAATCTTCCAATTCGGGAGGGTTCTTTTTTTGTTCCTTGTGATAAGTTTTTAGTGTATCCCTCAACGTAGAAAAGGTACTATGCTGTATACAAAATTATTTCTTAGCAAATAAAACAACATCCTATGTAGAAAGCTTTTTAACTGGCTCGTATAGGTGGTAGTATGTTTAAGATTTTCGATAACTGTTTTATAATGAAAGGAAGGATTAGCTACGGTATACAAGATAGATATTTATTATTTATTTGATAGATCCTTTTCGTAAATATTGATTTTTATTAAAGGCTCTTTTCGTAAAGTTTGCTTCTATTATTACTAGAGATGGACAGTATGATATGTTTTATTGAGGGCTAATAGATTTTACAAGTAGAAAAGAGATGCCTGAATTTTAGTGTGAAAAGCAACAACCAATTCTGGAATAGCCATTTGAGAATATAACACTGAGGAAAGGAGCTCACCGTCATGTTTGAAAAGGCGACCCATGTATTAAAACAATATTTTGGTTATAAAGCGTTTCGGCAAGGGCAAGATGGGATCATAGAAAATGTATTAAACGGGAATGATACGCTTGCTATTATGCCTACAGGTGGAGGAAAATCAATTTGTTATCAAGTGCCAGCGATGATGTTCGATGGTGTGACAATTGTTATTTCACCATTAATCTCCTTAATGAAGGATCAAGTTGATGCTTTAATTAATATTGGAATACCAGCAACATATATAAATAGTACGTTAACAAGACAAGAATTAAATGACAGAATAGCGAAAGCACAAGAAGGGGCTTACAAACTCATTTATATAGCGCCTGAGAGATTAGAGTCACCTGATTTCCAACAATTATTACAAAGGTTACATATTTCACTAGTAGCAATTGATGAAGCGCACTGTATTTCACAATGGGGGCATGATTTTCGCCCAAGCTATCGGCATATTTCTACGTTTCTTCAAGCTTTAGATAAGCTACCAGTGGTCATCGCATTAACAGCGACAGCAACGACAGAAGTAAAAGATGATATATGTAATTTACTACATATTGATTATTCAAATACTTTTGTTACAGGGTTTGCTAGAGAAAATCTTTCTTTTACAGTCGTCAAAGGTGAAAACAAACGTGATTACATAACGAAATATATTAACGCAAATAAAGCTTCTTCAGGAATTATTTATGCTGGTACGAGAAAAGAGGTTGATCAGCTTTATGCCTATTTTGAACGTAGTGGTGTTTCAATAGGAAAGTATCATGCTGGGATGTCAGAGCAAGAACGAAAGGACACGCAAGAGAAATTTATCTACGATGATATTAGTATCATGGTTGCTACAAATGCCTTTGGCATGGGAATAAATAAATCCAATGTACGTTATGTGTTACATTACAATTTACCAAAAAATATGGAAGCATATTACCAAGAAGCCGGTCGTGCTGGTCGTGATGGTGAGGAAAGCGATTGTGTTGTATTATTTTCTCCTCAGGACATACAGTTGCAAAAGTTTTTAATAGAACAAACGTTGTTAAATCCTGAACGGAAAGCTAATGAATATCAAAAGCTGCAACAAATGATCGATTATTGTCATACTGAGCGTTGTTTACAGCTATACATACTCGAATATTTTGGAGAAACAGATGGTCAAACATGTGGAAAATGCGGGAATTGTACTGATGCCAGAGAAACGATTGATATTACAACAGAGGCGCAAATGGTTTTTTCTTGTATTAAACGCATGAATGAGCGGTTTGGTAAAACGATCGTAGCCCAAGTTTTAAAAGGCTCTAGAAACAAACGTGTCGTTGAACAACAATTTCATACGCTACCGACGTATGGTCTTCTGAGTAAATATTCCGAAAAAGAAATTGTTGAAATGATTGACTACTTCGTCGCTGAACAATATTTGGTTGCTACAGAAGGTCAATATCCAGTGCTAATGATCGGGAATAAAGCGTATCAAGTATTAAAAGGAAATGAAAAAGTATATAAAAAACAAAAACACAAAGCAAAACGCTTAACAACACATAATGAGCTGTTTGAGCGTCTGCGTGCACTTCGGAAAGATATTTCAACTGAAGAGCGTGTTCCACCTTATGTCGTTTTCGCGGATAGTGCATTAAGAGAAATGAGTGAGCAAGCACCTCTAAATGAACAAGCTATGCTAAGCATAAAAGGAGTAGGCAAAGTTAAGTTTGAAAGATATGGAGCCCAATTTTTGCAAACAATAAAAGCATATGCAGCTGAACATGATATTGAAGCAACAGAGGATATTCCGACAGAGGTACGAGTGAGTGAATCAGCATTAGGTTCATCTAATGATAACGTTGCAGACAAAGTAACAGAAAACCCTAGTCATATATTGTCCTATCAATTATTTGTTGAAGGGGAAGATATTGAAGATATTGCAAAAAAGCGGTCAATGTCGCCAATAACCATTCAGAATCATATCATTCGAAGTGCAACTGAAGGCAACGTAATTGAATGGGGGCGAATGATTCCAGCTGAGTATGAAGAACAAATAGTCTCCAAAATAACAGAGTTAGGTGCTGAGAAGTTAAAACCATTAAAAGAGGCATTACCAGAAGAGGTAGATTACTTTGCAATCAAAGCTGTAATATGTAAAATGCACCTAACAAATTGAGTCGAATAAATAAAATAATGATTTAATATATTATTAAACTAGACCAGCAAGCTGAGTTTTTTTGCAACGTTACAAATTAATAAGAAGAAAAGATGCCACGAATATTAGTTGTTAAAGGTGTTATTTCTTTAAATACAAACATTATGAAAAAGGCTAATTACATAATAGGCGAACACATGAAAACCACCTCATTTTGCGCTCTGGTCCAATCTATGGAACAAATGCACAAGGCCGATTGGATCATCGAGTAGCATACGTATTAAATGAGATTAGTAATGGAAATCAAATAACAAGAGCGTCAAACATTTATAAAACATTTGTACATGTTGAAGATTTAGCAGTAGCTATCACAAAGCTTATGATGAAGGAATATCGTGGGATTCTTCATGTAGGACCAGAACAAAAAGAAAGTTACTATTCTTTTTTTAAAACCTTGACAAATCAACAAAAAGATATGATGATTCCTTATGAAATATCGGAAGAAGAAGCCACACATAGAGCAATCTCACTAGATACTTCGTTTAATACAACAAAGTGTCAAACTTTATTACCAGGTGTCTTTAGAAAAGTGGATAGCAGATGGTTAAATGAGTGAGCAGAAAAGGGACGATCTATATAATAAGGAACGGAAAAATCACCCAACTAGAATGTTAAATGATGGAATCAACCGTAGTCAAGCTGGCTCTCCTTCAGAACTGGTGAGAGGTGGTTGTTTTCAAATTGTTGTATCGATTGTTATCGCCATCATTAGCTTACTTTTGTTTAATCAATGTTCGACGTAATGAAATTAAAACTTGCTATGAGAGGAGTGTGAACTATGATTAGACACGTGAAGGAAGCAGATTATCAAACCATTATACCTGTAGTGAACGATTGGTGGAATGGTCGCAAAATGGATCATATGTTGCCAAAGCTATTCTTTACGCACTTCCAAAATACTAGTTTTGTTATTGAAGAGCAGAATGAGATTGTTGGATTCTTAATTGGATTTCTTTCTCAATCTCAACAAAATGAAGCCTACATACACTTTGTAGGTGTACATCCTCAATATCGAGAACTGGGACTTGCCAAAAAACTATATGAACAGTTTTTTACTACTGTAAAACACCATGGATGTCAAATTGTTAGGTGCATTACATCACCAGTGAATACAACATCCATAGCATTCCATCAAAAAATGGGTTTTCAAATTGAAGAAACAGATACTTTGACGAAAGGCATCTATGTGAAACGTAATTATGACGGTCAAGGTAATGACAGAGTATTGTTTTATAAGAGTCTATAACAAGATGTAATTAAGCGATTTAAAAGCTTCGTGGCGAAACTCTTTTAAAATACATAGAGTTAAAAAATAGAGTGTTAGACCCCAAGTAGGTCTAACACTCTATCTTATGCAGCGTTGTCTGCATGTAACAATCCTTCTTTTATACCATACTTATAAATCATATATTTATTCAAACCTCTGGCTGAAGAATAGGAAAGTTTTGCATATTTGATTGCTTCTTCTTCATTTCCATGTTTCCTTTCAATTGCTGCGAGAAGTGCATATTTCATCCATTCAATTTTAATTTCATTAGCAAGTTCATTTGCTAAATCTACATGATTATCCTCAACAGAAATCAACCCTTTATAGTAATTTTGATAGTTTAATAGTTTAATATGATCTACATATTTATTAGCAGCTATGATATCTTTATTGTACAGAGCATATATGACATTAATAAGTGCATACATATGAGGCATCTGATATTTTTTTAGTACTCGCTCGGTAGCTTCTTCGATTTCATCATCAATTTGATTTGCATAAACATAATAAAAGTGAAATAAAGCATTTCTTTTTTTATTCAAAATGCTCTTCTCTACTGTCAGTACGTTGTTTGACAAATAGAGGGGATACAAATTAGCGAAAATAGCTAATATAAAAATAATGAAGATAGCCAGATATAGGTATATATTTGGTACTTCTAGCTGAACGAGAGTAACTAACACTACTAATGTCAATAAAAAAGAATAAATTGGTTTCATTTCGCTGATGTTTCCTTCCTATGTGTGATGATTTTTTTACAAAAAGGTTATTTGCCCCAATTAAAAGTAGCATTTACAATCATATAATATTTTTGTCAATTTTTTATAGATATACCCCATTCTTCTGATAACTTTTGTTTGATTCCTTATACTTAAGGGCACAATTGAGAAACTTATAAACAAGTGATTGTAACTTTCAAAAATCTATAATCAGTTTGTTTAAGAAGAGTATGATTGATCTTTTTATCTTTAGTAGTCATATTGTGAAATAATATATTTTAAAGTGAACAAGAAGGTCTTAATGGGTATTGCTATTGATTAACAAATGTAAGACTAAATTTGTTAGTTCAAACAATCATTTTAAATAGTGTCTTTTTACAATCACAAACTTTCCATAACAAAAGTGCAATGGATTGAGTAACGGGTTTTAAACTTCTAAAAAAAGTAAGTATGTGTATTTATTGTTTTCTGAAAGAGATTATTTTTATAGATAATCGACCTAGTCATTAGTAAAAATATAAGGGATAAAAGTTCTAAAAAAGCCTATCGCGTTGATAGGTTTTTTTTATCGTATAGTCTGATGATTAAGTATTGTAAATTTATTGAACGAAATAAAACTTTTAAATTTTTTTCTTACAATAAGGGGGGGGAAAGGAATAGGGTTCCACACGGTTTACTGATGTTCAAGTTTTGAACGTGTCACCTTAGTTCTTGCTAGATTAACGACTTTATTATGGAAGAATAGTAATAGTGATTTTAATAGTAATAATATAAATATATTGATGCTATTATTTAAAAACTGTCGATAAATGACGAAGTATACATGTTTTTAGCGATAAATGTTGCTTTATCCTCTATTTTGAGGTTTTTCACTTAGATAAGTAATATCGTAGCATCTATATAAGTGATACGAGTCATTTATTTAACAGATCCAGATAAAATACCAGCTCAATGTGTTCAAAGCTATAACTTATTACTCGTGATTCTTTTGTGACAGTTGCAAGAGAGATCAACTTAGTCGGATAAAAACCGACTGTGTATTTATAATATTCTACTTACGTAACTTGTAGTATTTTCAAACTATTTTAAAGGAGGTGCATTTCAAATGTGAAATGTTGTTCGTAACTCTTTAAGTGGTTGGGATGAAGTAATTATATCAAATCAAAAGTCCAAATGAGAAAGGAGCATTTTTAAATGGGAAATAATAAATCAAAAAAACGTTTTCTCTCAATTATTACAACATTAGCTCTAACGACTCAAGTAGTACCATTTTCTCATCCAGTAACTTATGCTAAAACTGTTGAGTCCCAATCCGAGACTTCTTCAAGGGAAGAAGTAAATGATGAAAACATCATTACGAATGGTATGGAGGGAACCTATTATTCTGACGCTGAGTTTTCTGATCATTTGTTAATACGCCTAGAAGATTCAAATGCAAAATTTGATATTAATAGACTTAATATACCCAAGCCACTCCTAAGTAAGATGAAAAATATTCACTCGATAAAATGGGAAGGTATAATCGAACCTAGTTTCTCTGAGGAATATACATTTACTACATCTGATAACGATCATATTAAACTATGGATTGATGATGAACTAATTATTAATGGACAAAATATTGAACCACAAGCAATTAACTTAGCGTCAGATCAACAATATAAGATTACTATAGGTTATAGTAATCCAGATGTGGCACTATCTGAACTTGAAATTAAATGGAGCAGCAAGAATCAAGAAGAAGAGATTATTCCAAAAGAACAAATATTACCACCAACTCAAAGTGAAGAAGGTAATGATTCATTAGACCCTGTTGATTTGATAGTTGATGAGCCAACCATCCAAGAAGAGGCAGGAGAGGAATCAACTGATCTAGCAGAAGAGGCAGGGGAGGAATCAACTGATCCAGCAGAAGAAGCAGGGGAGGAATCAACTGATCCAGCAGAAGAGGCGGGAGAGGAATCAACTGATCCAGCAGAAGAGGCAGGAGAGGAATCAACTGATCCAGCAGAAGAGGCGGGAGAGGAATCAACTGATCCAGTAGAAGAACCAGGGGACGAATCATCTGACCCAGGGGAAGAGGCAGGAGAGGAATCAACTGATCCAGCAGAAGAAGCAGGGGAAGAGACAGGAGAGGAAATTGATCCAGTAGAAGACCCAGGGGACGAATCACCTGACCCAGGGGAAGAACCAGTAGATAATCTAACCGATTCGCTAGGAAAAGCTGCAAAAAGCTTTCGTGATTGGCTATTATCGTCTTATCAGAAAATAAAAGGTCTCATTACTTTTAACCCATCAGTTGTAAGTGCGGAAGTGATAGAAAACGATACAGATGACGATGGAGTAACTGATTTATGGGAAATCAATGGTTATACTCATATTCCTGGCTTTGGATTAGTTGAATGGGATGATGCCTATTATGAGATGGGCGTATTAAAATATACTACATCGCCATATGACTGGAGTACAGACCAAGATCCATACAGTGATAAGGAAGAAGTAACTGGTCAAATTGATGCGGCTATTCTAGCTCCAGCAACTCATCCATTAGTTCCAGCTTTTCCAGATATAAAAGCTGATCTTGAACATATTCAGATAACACCTAGAGAGACTATTACACTCTCAGATGGAACATCTAGGTCAACAGGGTGGCAAACCCAAACAGATACGACTGAGAGTAAAAAAATCAGTACTGGAGCTAAGTTTGGTACTGAAGTCACACAAGAATTTGAAGTATCAGCATCACTTACCGACCTTGGGGTAAAGCAATCAACGTCTCTTAAACTATATACGGAATTAAATACGAATATTGAGACTACAGATGTTACATCAAATTCGAGCGGTAGAAATGGCACGAATACAGCGAATTGGAGTCAAGCGACTACGAGTGAAAAAGATAAAGCTGCTACAAGTATTTGGAATGTAAAATATAGAAATGTAGGTACTGCGCCAGCATATGACATCGTTCCAAGTCTATCTTTAACAGTTGGTAATTTGGATATTCTGTCATTGAAAACAGCTAACGCTAGTACGATTGGAACGATTGTCCCTAATGGAACATACCCTAGCAGTGGATCTATTGCTTTACAGTACCAAGAGGTAGGGTCGGTAGATAACACACCTATTTATCTTACGATAGATCAACTTAAAATGATTGAAATGGGATTGCCTATTTCTCTTTCTACAGACCAAATAGAGGCAAAGGTGAAACGCATTGAAAATGGATTGCCATCTACAGAGTACAATTGGAGTCTATATGAAGGAGCTATTGATGCTGTTTCGGCAAATATTACTTTTATCAGTAGTACGACTGGAGAGCATAACTATAAAATATATGCGAATGACCCAAATAACTCAAATTCTCAATTTAAACCTGATACGTCGTTAGAGGAAGCACTTGTGTTAGTTCTCGATGCAGAAATTGTGAATGAGAAATTAAGAATTTTTGGAGAAGAAGTTGATGATTCATGGCGTGTTTATTTTTCATCTGATTCATCTGCTGATTACGATGCATTCCAACAAGGTGAAAGCATTTTTGATACGAAATTACGACCTGGTATGAATATTGTTATTGAAAAACCTGATCCGAACGGTACACCGTATGTACAATATGCTCTTTATGCTGATGAAGGAAAGCAGGTTGTTGCAAATGTTCTTGAAAACGGATCATCAATTGAGAGTGTCAAAGCGACAGTTAAAACGATTAATAATGGCGTACAGGAACTCATATTAACAGATGAGGATGAAAACGGTGACTTTGATGGTGTTTGGGAATCTGATAGTTCAGCAGGGCTAATAGATTTAACACATGCAGATGCAAAAATAACTGTTACTGCAGCAAATGGAAATGAAACAGAATCGTATATTTTAAGACCGTATGATTTATCATTGTATGGCTTAGGTTATGTCCCATTACAAGAAACCCAAGATGTTTCAAATATTAATACTCTGTCGTCACAATATCCGACTGCTGAAGCATTCGTCCTTGAAGTGAAAGATACAGAAACGACTTCAAATAAACATAATGTACAAATTGGTGCCCAAGAAACTTATTTAGGTGTCAACGATGACCCAATTGAATATAGAGGGGCAGCTACAACATACCAGTTATATGAGGACGCGGATTATGAAGGGGACCGTATATACGATTTAACTAGTTCAATGTCAGATTTGCGAAGCGGTTTTCATTATATGAGTAATGATAGTGGAAGTAATAAGGTGAGTGGTGTTAAGTTAAGACAGGACGAATCTGGATCAGGGCTTGTTCTATATAACTACTACGGATATGAAAATGGCAATGTTGATAATGTTTTACCAGTAGTGAATGGATATCGAGATCTTTCAAGCACTAATATGGATAATAAAGCATCGTCAGTCCGCATTGTCGGACAGTCAGGAAAGCCGTTCGTTCGACTATATGATCAGAAAGATTTTTCTAACGGTGGAAATGATTATGCTGGTGATTTTATAGATATTTACGGGCAAAAAGATATTTCTGGTTATTTTAATAATAAAGCTTCTTCATTTAAAGTTTTTGCAGGCGAAGATACGAGCTATCAACTTGATACGTACTTTTATAATGATGGTGACTTTTCTGAGTCTGGTGGCTGGTATCATTCGTGGGATACGATTGGACGAGGAAAAAATCTTACAAAATATGATACTAATAATAATGTCTCTTCTATCAAACTAGGGTGTGAGCAGAATTGTCCAACAGTTAAATTTTACAATAATAAAAACTACGATGATCTACACGGTAATAACACATTGACACCTATATTTGACTTACGTCCTTTTGGTATGGGATCTTCATTATCTTCAATAAAGTTTGAAAACAATGAAGATAAGCTTGCCAAAGTAATCATCTATAAAGAAACTGATTTTGAAGGCTCTTACGCAATTATTGATGAGTCGATTCCTGATTTAAGTAGTTTTCAAGATATTATTTACAAAGGTAGAAGCGCAACAGGTTCTCGTGGATTTAATAATACGATTGACTCAGCTCGTTTCTACTATGGGCCAGTATACCGTTTTTATGAGGGAACAAACTATACTGGTGATTATGCTGACTATGTCATAGGGGAGGATGATATTGGTAGTAATTGGTCTAATCAGTTTAGTTCTGTAAAAGTATTAAACCCGCTGCCTGAAATAGGATTAATCGCGTATGATAATACGAACTATGCTGGAGATTTTCTACCTGTTACTAAGGATATCCCTGATTTAAGTAGAGTTGATTTTAATGATAAAATTTCTTCGGTTAAATTAATTACACGTATTCCAGATGAGAGACCGACTCACAATACTACGGTTGTTGTACCTGCATCTGATTTGACATTAAGCACAACAAATGATTATTTTGGAGAAGGTACTTCAATAAAAGTAGTTGGGTATTTTGATCGCTTATCAAGCTCGTCTAAGTTCACGCCATATAATCATGAGCGAACATATACAACGACAGGGACCCAATCATATAGCACGGGTATAAACCATGCAAAAGGTTATCTGGTACAAGTAGATGCAAACAGGGTGACGTCTAATAAAGTCAGAGTTAAAATAAACGGCTCATCTAATTCAGAGCTTGGTACTTCGGCAACACATGCATTAGGATTTGAGCCAGGTGCTGAGAATAATCCGAAGCATAGCAATATCGTATTTGTTCCAGCAGATGAAAATGACCCTGCTAATATAACAGTTGACATTTCTTTAGGTAGTTGGAAAGATACTGACGATAATACTGAATTCTCAATTAAAGTACTTGGGTATTTTGCAGATGATAATGACTCTAATAACGATTGGTTCTATGAGCAGTATACAACACCAATTTCTGTAGCGTCTCCAACAGTAACAGATGAGCAATCTACGCAAGTTATCCTACAAGGAAATGATTTTAAAGAGCAACCAAAAGCATTTCTAGTTAATGTTACAGCAAAAAATATAGGTGCTAGTGTATTAAAATTCTCAATTAATAACGATTATGTACAATTAGGGACTGCTGCAACAAAATTTGCGAAAGGCGTGGATCCTGAGTCGGTTCATCATAGCGGATTAATGTATGTAACGGCTGATGAGCTAAATCCATATTTACTGACCATGACTCCAGACTACGGTACATGGACAGTACTTGATAGTAATGCCGAATATGATATTGACATAGTAGGCTACTTTTACTAGAAATCTACCCTCAATGAGTTTGTTACTCATTGAGGGTTTTACATACGTTTATAAATAAAATAAGTTACACTCTTAAATGATGTATGATGAATATTTGTGCGAACAAAAAAGTAGTTTAGGTAGTAGAAGTTTTAAAGTAATGATGATTGATTCCCGATTATTTCATAAGCTAATAACATTTAGCAGTGTTGATAGTTTGAAAACAATCCTTCTTAACCTCCTTTATATTTGGACAATACATGATTTAAGCACGTTTAACAATCATGCGTGTAGTTGTTTATTACTACTTCTATCCATATAAAATGAGATTTTTCTCCTTAGACATAGATTTGGTAATGGTCTAAGCTCTCCTCGTTCATATCATATAATCCACCTGTTTTTTGAAGATTTTTTACATGTTTTATAGTCAAATTGCTCTTACATATTTTCATCTACAAGTAGTCAAGTATAGTAGCCTATTAACGATGTGTGATGAAAAGGACGATTGTGCTGAGATAAATGACAGTTTCCAAGAGGGACCTTTTTACATAGTTTAGTTATATAAAGATTATATAACTACGATGAAGAAAGGGGGGAGCAATATTGTTTATCTATCCTTGTGAAGGACGTGTGTCGTCAGCATATCGTACAAGCCAGAGGCCAGACCATTATGGTGTAGATTTTGCCCAATCTGGAATGGTTTCAATTGTTGCAGCTGCTGAAGGTACTGTTAGTCGATCATATATATCAACGAGCTATGGTGAAGTTATCTTTTTAGTTCATCATATCGAAGGACAAATCTGGGAAACTGTTTACGCACATATGCGTAGTGGATCTCGAAAAGTCAAGCAAGGTGATTACGTGAAGCAAGGAGAACATGTAGGTTATATGGGTAATACTGGTCAATCTACAGGTCAACACTTACACTTCGAGTTGCATAAAGGAAGGTGGAATCTTAATAAGACAAATGCCGTCAATCCATTAGCGTATTTAAGTGAAAAAATAGAAGAGGAGGAAAGCTCAATGAAACTACAAAAATGGCAATACGAGGAACTCGCAAAAACGTATGAGATTTCCTATAAAAAGGGGATTTTGACGAGTAATAAATGGCATCAAAAAGCGAGGAAACAAGATATAACTATCGATGAAATTGCTTTTCTAAATGCAGTAATTATGGGACGTATGATAAAATAGTTAAATAATCCCACTATTGTATAAAGAACTCCATTATTTAATAGAATTTAAGAAAAGGCTGCTTTCGAATTAACTGTTACTTTTCGTACTATGAGCTAAACTCGTAGCTTACGAGGTATGTTTTGTCCTTTGTTCATTATCATATTAATTGTAGTTTCGTACGACAAAATAAATGAAGACCAACTAGCGAAGGTAGTACCTTTTCTTCACAAAAAAATCACAGAAATATATAACCCTCATCTTGTCATCTGTTTGTAAGAAATAGCAACAAATTGTTCGATAAGAAGTCATTAAGGAAGCAGGTGAAAAAGGAGCATTTTCAGAAGGTCACATGTATCAATAATATACTGTAAGGGGTGGAAGTATGGTGATTGAAATTAAAAAGATGATAGATGTCGATTTTAGAGATTTTGCAAAAATTTCAGTTAATGCGTATCCGGGGTTTTATGATTCTTCTGTAAACAAAATAAAGCAATTAGAAGAAAAATTTATAGAGTTGCAGAGTATTGACTCTTCAAAAGTATTTTATGGTGCATTTAAAGATCAAAAAGTTGTAGGTGGCATGAGATTATATGATTACAAGCTGACGCTATTTTCGTCTCAAATAAACGCAGGTGGAATTGGCTCAGTTGCAGTTGATCTATTACATAAAAAAGAAAAAATAGGTAAGGACTTAATATCCTTTTCATTACAACACTTTAGAAAAAAAGGCTTTCCACTTGCAGTTCTATATCCGTTCCGTCCAGATTTTTATAAAAAAATGGGTTTTGGATATGGTACAAAAACGAATCAATATCGAATTCAACCCCATAGCTTTCCGAAAGGAAGGTCGAAGAAGCATCTCCAATATGTTGATGCCTCTGAAACTACCGAGTTACTAGACTGCTATAATAGAGTCGCGAAAATGACTCACGGCATGATACAGAAAAATTACAATGACGCAGCTAGTATATTTAAAAAAGAAGGAAATAGCATTATTGGGTATAAAGAAGAAGAATCAATTAGAGGTTATCTTGTTTTTACATTTAACAAAGTAAATAAGAACAACTTTCTACTAAATAATTTAATTATTGAAGAAATTATATATGAAAACACAGAAGTTCTTCAAGAGCTCTTAACCTTTCTAAATAGCCAAATGGATCAAGTCAATGAAGTCATTGTTCATACTCAAGATGAATATTTCCATTACTTACTAAAAGACGTTCGGAACGGTACGAATCATATCATGCCCCATGTGTATCATGAAAGCAATGTCCAAGGTGTAGGCATAATGTATAGAGTAATTAATACGAAGGCTATATTCCAACAGTTAAGTAGCCATAATTTTAATAATGCGAATTGTAAATTGAAGATAACGATTAATGACGACTTCCTTAAAGAAAATGAAGGTAGTGTTATCTTATATTTTGAAGACGGCAAAGTAAAAGTGATGGAAGAAAGTGAGTATGACGTAGAAATATCATTACATGTTTCAGAATTTACATCAATGCTTGTTGGTTCTATTCCTTTTAAGCAACTACTTAGCTATGGATTAGTGAGCATATCTGATTCAACTTATGTAGAAACGGTTAATAGAATTTTTGCTACAGATCAAAAACCAATGTGTACAACAAAATTTTAGCTAATATTCATTATATATTGTTACAGGCTAGCCAGTATGAGGTCAGCCTGTTTTTTGTAGGGAAATACTTTCATTGACGTATGTGAAAAAAAGAACGTATAATGTATTCGAAAGCGTTTTCGTTATACATAAACTTTAATAATGACACTGAAAGTAGATTTAAAATATGATACTAAAAGGGCAGGTGAAAGACTGCTATAACAATAAAAGCATTCAATATTTCATGTGAATTAAGTGTCAGGAAATAAATGAGCTACTCATCCATTTAATATCAATGGCATTTGTCTTAGCACTTATCCATGAATCGAAAAGCTTGTTTTGTGTAGCAGGATAAGATGAATTATAAAGCAAATGAAAACAGATACCATACGATGATTTATCGCAGGTGTGGCAAGACCGGTTTGAAGTTACCTGCTGTTTCGCTAGGGTTATGGCATAATTTTGGTGGAGTTGATGATTATGATAATGCTAAAGCGATGGTTACACGAGCATTTGATTTAGGAGTTACTCACTTTGATCTTGCTAACAACTACGGTCCCCCAGCAGGGAGTGCTGAAGAAACACTAGGTAAAATTTTGCAGACGGAATTAAAGGATTATAGAGATGAATTAATTATTTCAACTAAGGCAGGTTACGGTATGTGGCCAGGCCCTTATGGTGATTTTGGATCAAGAAAATATTTAATTGCTAGCCTGGATCAAAGCTTAAAAAGACTAGGGGTAGACTACGTAGATGTCTTTTATTCACATCGTCCAGATCCTGAAACTTCTATTGAAGAGACTATGATGGCCCTTGATTCAATTGTTCGACAAGGAAAAGCATTGTATGTAGGGTTATCCAATTATGATGCCCTCCAAACATCTCAAGCACTTGAGGTACTGAAGGACTTAAAAACACCAATTGTTCTTCATCAACCAGCATATTCAATGTTGAATCGTTGGGTTGAACATGGGTTGTTAGATGTTAATGAAAGAGCTGGTATTGGAACGATCATCTTCCAACCATTGGCACAGGGTGTCTTAACTGACAGGTATTTGCAAGGTATTCCTAGTGATTCTCGTGCTGCTAGTGAAAGTGTATTTTTAAATGAACAAGATATTAATGATAAAAGAGTTAATATGGTGGTCCAACTTAATAATATTGCCAAAAATCGTGGGCAAAGTTTAGCGCAACTTGCAATTTCTTGGGCTTTACGTGATGAGCGAGTGACTTCCGCACTGATTGGTGCCAGTCGGGTAGCCCAAATCGAAGATAATGTTAAAGCTCTTAACCATCTTTCATTTAGTGAAGAAGAATTAACTGAAATTGAAGCTATTTTACAACTAAATAGTTAAGCTTGGATAGTAAACAAAGCAGTTTGGATAGTAAACAAAGCAGTTTGGATAGTAAACAAAGCAGTTTGGATAGTAAACAAAGCAGTTTGGATAGTAAACAAAGCAGTTTGGATAGTAAACAAAGCAGTTTGGATAGTAAACAAAGCAGTTAGGATAGTAAACAAAGTAGTTTGGATAGTAAATGAAGCAGTTTGGATAGTAAATGAAGCAGTTTGGATAGTAAATGAAGCAGTTTGGATAGTAACCGAAGTAGTTTGGGCAGTAACCGAAGTAGTTTAGATAGTAAATGAAGCAGTTTGGATAGTAAATGAAGTAGTTTGGATAGTAAATGGAGCAGTTTGGATAGTAACCGAAGTAGTTTGGATAGTAAATGAAGTAGTTTGGATAGTAACCGAAGTAGTTTGGATAGTAAATGAAGTAGTTTGGATAGTAACCGAAGTAGCTTGGATAGTAAATGAAGTAGTTTGGATAGTAATCGAAGTAGTTTGGATAGTAATCGAAGCAGTTTGGATAGTAAATGAAGCAGTTTGGATAGTAAACGAAGTAGTTTGGATAGTAAAACATGTGATTCAGACAGTATAACCTGAATTTTGGACAGAAGAGCACTAAAAAAAGGGTTCTACCCATCAATTTGTGGGTTAGAACCCTTTCATGTATGTTTTGGAAAAATACCTAATGATTATCTGTACATTACCCATTTTCCAATGTCAACAAAACCAAGCTTTTTATAAATCCTACCTGCGCCTGGGTTATCGTAAAAAAGACAAAGTGTTTTTCCTTCTTTTAATAAGTCTTTACATAACATTTTCATCACTTCAGTGGCATAGCCTCTATTTCTATAGTCTTGATGAGTACAAACACCAACGATCATTGCTGATATCGAATTTTCTGCCGTAGTTGATGCAGAGGCAATAATTTGTCCATTCTTTTTCATAACATATGTGCGACCTGTACCAGATTTCATTGTTTTTATAAACATTTCTTTTGCATTTGATGGTGTTACAAATTCCTCAATATCACTTCTTAATGCAATAATCCCATCGACATCTTCAATTGTTGCTAGAGATATTTCTGATTGAAAATGTAGTTCTCCTAATTGATCATCTGTTACACATTCACAAAAGAACATGTTTTGTTTTTTTCCTAGCTTTAAGCCCTCAATATTTTCAAACTGACATGCGATTTCAGACTTACCGGAAAGAGATTGTACATTATCATGTTTCTTAATAATTTGAACAAAACCTTCTACATCAAACCCATGTTTGGCATAAGGAATATAGTATTGGTAATAACGAAGTAAAACAGCGATTAGCTGATTGTTTTCATCGAATTCTCCCCAAATATCTTGGAAGTCTTGTTCGTATCCGAATGCTTCAATATCACCGATAAGAAATAAGTTAAATGAAGCTTCTTCTTCTAGGAAAGAAAATACTTGTTTATGGTCATTAGACTTCAATTTACGAATCATTGTTCTTCTCCTCAATAATAAAAATTTGGTAATTAACGAATAATAATTATGAATATACTAGCACGGTTTTTATGACCAAACAATGACCACCATAAGAAAATGATGTTTAATTTGCCTTGACATATGATTGACACAAAGACAGCTTATAGTAAACATGTGACAAATAAATTGTCCAACAATTGAAGGAGGAGAGTTAATAATGAAGAAAATTGGTTTGTTAGCCTTAGCTGGAGCAATAACATTGGGAGGAGTGAGTGCTACTAGTGCTTTTGCAAAATATGATAGTAACGTAAAATACTTTAATAAAGATCATTTTCAAGAAAAATGGAATGAGCTTAGTGATGAAGAAAAAATGGCAAAGCTAACAGAGCGAGCAGAGCAGCTAGGAATTGACGTAGAAGGCAAAACATTAGAAGAAATCCAAGACTTGTTGAAGGAACAACGTGAACAAAAGCTACTGGAACGAGCAGAAGAATTAGGTATTGATACAGAAGGCAAAACTGTGGATGAAGTAATAGAGTTAGTGAAGGAACAAGCTCCACACCATAAAGGAAAAAGAATAAATAAAGAAAAGTTCCAAGAAAAATGGAATGAGCTTAGTGATGAAGAAAAAATGGCAAAGCTAACAGAGCGAGCAGAGCAGCTCGGAATTAACGTAGAAGGCAAAACATTAGAAGAAATCCAAGACTTGTTGAAGGAACAACGTGAACAAAAGCTGCTGGAACGAGCAGAAGAATTAGGTATTGATACAGAAGGCAAAACTGTGGACGAAGTAATAGAGTTAGTGAAGGAACAAGCTCCACACCATAAAGGAAAAAGAATAAATAAAGAAAAGTTCCAAGAAAAATGGAATGAGCTTAGTGATGAAGAAAAAATGACAAAGCTAACAGAGCGAGCAGAGCAGCTAGGAATTGACGTAGAAGGCAAAACATTAGAAGAAATCCAAGACTTGTTGAAGGAACAACGTGAGCAAAAGCTGTTCGAACGAGCAGAAGAATTAGGTATTGATACAGAAGGAAAAACTGTGGATGAAGTAATAGAATTAATGAAGGAACAAGCTCCATCCCATAAAGGGAAAAGAATGAACAAAGAAAAGTTTCAAGAAAAATGGAATGAGCTTAGTGATGAAGAAAAAGAGGCAAAGTTATTAGAAAAAGCTGAGCAGCTAGGAATTGACGTAGAAGGAAAATCACTAGAAGAAATTCAAGAGTTACTAAAAGATCAACGCCAGCAAAGACTAATTCAACGAGCAGAAGAATTAGGAATTGATACAGAAGGTAAAACAGTTGAGGAAATCAAAGAATTACTGAAGGAAGCACGTCAAAGCTCTGGAAATTAAGTGATGAAGAAACCGCCATTGTGTTTTAATGGCGGTTTTTAATGTTGCTCAAATTAACTTAACAGACATCCACTCTAATGAGCCAAAGTCTAATAGCGTGAGGAGTTCAGTCCATTATTAATTGATAAAATAATACATCTTGCCAGCTGTCAAACTTGTAACCAACTTCTTTAAAGGAGCCAATAAATTCAAAACCGAATTTTTCATGAAGTTTAATGCTACTATCATTTCCTTTTGTGATACCAGAAATGATAACATGAAAACCTATTTGTTTAGCTCTTAGTAAAATTTCATTTACTAACTTTGTAGCCACTCCATGTCCTCGCGTATTTTCATCTACATATACTGATAATTCAACAGTTTTAGCGTAAGCTGCTTTTTCTCTAAATGCTGATAGGCAACAATAACCTACAACCTTATTTTCAATCGTAGCTACAATTAGAGGATAATCACTTCCATATTTAGAAAACCATTGTTGTCTTTGTTCGAGCGTCTCCTCTGTTAAATCAAAAGTTGCAGTTGTATTTACAATTGCTTGATTGTAAATGTTTAATATACTCAAAAGATCGTCTTGGTGTGCATCTCTAATAATAACCATCGTCTACTCCTTATTATAAAATTACAAGAGTGTGTATATAGTACGTGATATATTGCTATATTATGATGATTACAGGATTTTTTCAAGATGATAATGAGTGTGCAAAATTAAACAACAAAATTTTATTAGGAAAATAATTCGAAATAATCAAATTTCATTGTAAATGAATGAGTATTCATTTACAATGAAATTACCAGTATTTATATTGGTATTTTAATAAAGGGGTGGAATATATGGCTGTAAAAGAAGAGTTGAAAAATCTTTCTGACAAAATTAATGAAAATCCTGAACACATTGAAGGACTTGATTATGTTTATCAATTTCAAGTATCTGGGGAAGATGAAGGGGCATATCAAGTAGCATTTTCAAATGGAGAGCTAGCATACAATGAAGGTGAAGCTGAAGATCCATCTTGTACAATTCAGTTATCTGGTGAAAATCTAGTAAAGCTGATACACGGTAAATTGAATGCAACATCAGCTTTCATGATGGGACAACTAAAAATCAAGGGAGATTTATCTCTTGCGTTAAAACTACAGTCAATTCTACAAAAATATCAATAATAACAAGAGTAACGCCTTCATTTACTTTGTGATGAGGTGTTACTCTTTTTTTTTATTGAGTTACTTGTTCCCATAAGTAGTGACTGATTATATAAATCAGATGTTTTACTAAAAAGTAAGATTATCAGTAAATTACGTGCAGTTTACTTAATTTGCTTAAATAAGGTATTGATTTCTACATCCACTTGGAAAAGATTAAAAAAATTAAAAATGACTATTATTATTTAAACAGAGAAGCTAGATATCAACCTTCAACTAAAAGTTCTATCTACAATGTTAGAAATCTAATTCTGTTTTCTTTAATTCTCTTATGTTCAGTTTATGCGACATGATGATTGTGCGATTACTGATTATAGGAGAATACAAATTTGTTTAACAATTTTCAAAGCATGTGTCAAAAGGAAATGTACTATATGATTATTTACAATAATTTATGTATAGTAAATAACCTTACTCATATCCAAGAGTAAGGTTATTAATGATTTAGTTAATTATACCCATCTTATATCTGTTGCTCCCGGTTGTCCTATCGCTTTATAACTCGTACTTCTAATCTAATCTTTATTAACTTCATATTTTATTTATCTACTTGCGACATATCTATTATCACCTTTTAGAGTATTCAAGAATCTAATTGACATTACATTAAATTTATCTGGTTGATCAACGTTCACAACATGACCACTATCCTCGATAATTTCAAGCTGCGCATGATTGCTCTTCTTCACTACTTCCTCAACTGGAAGTAAGAACATATAATCTTCTTGCCCCATGACATACAAGGTAGGAATATCCAACTCATTTTCTTCAAACTGCACCAACAATGGAACGACATCCTTCGTTAACTTAAACCACTTGACAAATTCTTTTTGACATAGCTTCTTTGCTTGATTAACAAAAAGCAACCGAGATTCCTTATGTCTTTTTTTAGGCATTAAACACCAAGCAAATAATTTATATAACCACATATACGGAACAACTTTTTTCCCTACATTCCCCAAGAACATTAAGGTTTTTACGCGGGTGTTTAACCGTATAACAGCACCACCCAAAATCATAGTTTTAACTCTATTGGGCTCAATTTCTGCAATATTTCTAATTAATATCGTTCCTAATGATATTCCCACAAAATGTGCATTTTTAATGTTTAAGTCATTTAATACCTCAATAATATCTAAACTTACATCGGAAAAAGAGTAATTTCTCTTCAAAATCCCTCTATCTTTTGACTTTCCGTGTCCCCTTAAATCTATCAGTAGTACATTAAAGTGCTCTTTAAATGCTTTTAACTGTTTATACCATACTGTTGAACTTCCTCCCGCACCATGAATAAAAACAACCCAATCATGAGCATCGCTTAATTTAAACCTCTTAGAATAAAGCATTAACCAACAACACCTTTCACAAAACACAGTTTAATGGAAATAAAAAACCACAAGCTACAGTACACCCCAATGTACTGTTTGTTTTGTGGTTCCTCCACTCTCTTACGAAATTTGAGTATTCGAGTCATTACGAATTTAACAAAGCAATCCTTATACTTTTTCCATTGTTAAAAAGGAATAATGGATTCCCTGGTTTTCATCATAATGTTTTTCTTCTTCGGTAACTATGAACCCTTTAGGGACTTCAAAAAATGTATTGCCTTCTATAATTACATCCACTTTAGTTAAATAAATTTTATCAACATAAGGGCTAAATAATTTATATACTTCACCACCGCCGATAACCATATTTTCTTTATCAACGGGTAAATACTTTATGATCTCATCAATAGAATGATAGACATGACATCCTTCTTGTTGATAATTTCTCTCTCTTGTTAAAATATAATTCTCCCTGTTTGGAAGAGGTTTCCCAATCGAATCAAATGTTTTCCTACCCATAATCACGTTTTTGCCTGTAGTTTTGCTCTTAAAATATTTTAAGTCATTTGATAGATTCCAAGGGAGTTTGTTATCTACACCAATTACTCCGTTTTTACTTACAGCGACAATAAATGAAAAACTCACTTATGAACACCCTTTCTAAATTCCAAGAATCCAATCGCCTACTTGTCAAATTACTATTATTCTAGCAAAGGATAGACTATTTGACGAATTGAAAAAAATTACAAAATTATTCAGCTTCTACCTAGATCTCCCTTTAGAGAAAAGAGAAACTTTAGCTTAGTTTGTTAACTGAAGCGGGTTGGAATTACAAATCATTCAAATCTAAAAGCACATCGAAATCATTATTTTGTTTTCCAACCACTCACTATCATCTTCATTTTCTAAAAATCTTCCTGTTTATCTTCAATTAATTCGTATCTGTTATTTAACCAAACGATATATCCAGCAACCATTTCTAGTAATGTAGAAATCACCAATCCATAATAAGTAATTATATAGAAACCGGAGTTATTTTTATCAACATAACATTGGGCAGCAGAAGGATGATAACCTAATATTGATCCTAACCTTTCATTTATGGTTCATATTTGATTTAACGTTAGTGCTAACCAACAGAAAAGACACTACATGTACATGCGTTAATTTTTTTGTAGCTAAACACTGTTCAACGCAAAAATAGCCGTACTCAATAATATCTTAAGTAGATATTATTGGGTACGGCTCTATATAAGCTACTGTAGATGACTGTCTATTCACACCCATCTATACTACAATTCATCCCAGTTGAAGGAGTTTTAGCAGTTTCTAATTGTTTATTAATAGCACGTTCAATTGAGTCTGATGATTGCACACCTGATAGCTGTTGATTTCCTATTTGGATTGTTGGTACTGCACGAATATTCGCTTCTGTATAAGCGTGTTGAAGTTGCTTTTGATGAACTTGCTCATATTTTCTTGAAACGAGTGATTCTTTGAATTCATTTGCATCAAGACCAACATTTTCAGCAATTGAAGTTAATATCTCAACATCACCTATATCTTGTTCAAGTTGCCAAAAAGCACGGAAGACTGCGTCAGCATACTCATTTCCTTTACCTCTCTCTTTTGCAAACTGCAACCCTTCATGTGTTAAATGAGTTCGAGGGTGTGGAGACATTTCGGGTAAGACCATTTCTACACCAATACGCTCAGAAAGAGGCTTTACTGAATGTTGCCATCCTGTTTGAATATAATTGCTTTCTGGTCTAAGTGGTTCGCTATTTCCTGGACGGAGTTCATAGGGCATCCATTCGATTTCAACATCTTTTCCACTAGTTGCTTCTAGAAGTGGTTTCTTTGCTAAGAAACAAAACGGACAAACAAAATCTGAATATACTTTCATCTTTACAGTCATTTTTTCACCTTCATTTATAATTTTTTACATATAATGTCTTAGTAAGTATACAATGAAGGCTTTAAATATGCTAACGATATACATGTTAGCTATTGTTGAGAGTTTTCTTCAATATTAGAATATCCATATACGGGGTAGTGATCAGAAAATTCATTGTACTTATTTATAATTGCTGTCCATGTTGGTGATTTAACATTAAGCACTTCATTTGTCCAAAAATCAGGTTGTTTATGATTTTTTTCTAAGAATATATAATCTAAATACCTTGGATCTCCATCAGGAAATTTATAGGCAACAATTTCATTTGTTTCCGGATCAAATGTTGAGCTATGTCCAGTAAATTGTGAAGGTTCGTTGACATTTAAAGTATCAATCAAAGACTGATACTCATCAACATTATACCTGTTTACATTAAAATCACCGCCAATAAACAATACCTCATCTAAGGGAACGTCCTTGTCTGTTATAAATTCTGCTATTTCTTGGAATTGTGTTTTTCGAATTCTATTTGCCTCATCAGTGCCACAGCCGGTATCATCAGCTTGGGCATGAGTACCTATAATATGATAATAATCATCTTCCTTTTCAACCTTTACATAAACAAATCCTTTGTTTGCGAAATAATCTACACCACAGCCCTCTTCAAATACATATTGAATTTGCTCAAGAATTGGCCATTTAGAAATAATTGCAACACCCCCATCTTCTGGAACTATATTTGAGTAATGACCTAGCGTTTCATCCCAGCCATCTTTACTTCTTCCTAAAACAGGCGTTTGAAACGGGTACTCTTCCGCTATGTTATTAAGTAATATTTCCGAAGAGTTATTATCATATAGCTCATTAAATATGATTGCATCCTGATCTTTTATGTAGTCTGCCTCACTAATAAAAGTCGCTCGATCTTTTTGCCCCCAGCTGGAAGCATAAGTAGGCATAAGAAAAACATTATGTTGTAACAATTTAAAATCATTTGGATAATGATTTGAAGCGAATGATTGATGAAAATTGATCGTTATTCCAACTAAAAAAGCGCAAAATAAAAGAGTGATATACTTTTTCAATTGTCAAACCTCCAGTTTTTTAATTATGCTGTTATTGAATAGATAGTTGATTTGCGTATTATTAAATAAACACGAACACAACTAAGTTTCGCCGTGTAATTTCTTTTATAAATCGATGACTGTTGAGTAAAGGACATCTTTATCTTCTGGTTTAGGAACGATAATAACAAAGTTTAATAAATAGCCTCTTGGATACATAAACTCATTGGAATAGTTAGATGACAGGTTTATGAAATTTGTACTATTATATATGTGGCTAACAGGTAGTAGGGAAATAGCCAAAAATAAAGAGACGGTATAACATAACTGTTATCCGTCTAAAATTTTAGAAAATAAACTTTGAGTTCAAATAATATTTACTACGATGGTTTATTTACTTTTGACTCTTTTAATGAACTAAACCAACCATCTAGTGACCATTGCTTACTTCCATTAATCGCTAAATATAATGCCATAGCTAGTAATGCAAGATCTAATTCATAGCCAGCCATAGTACCATTGCCCGTAAAACCAACATCGAGTTTTACTTTAAATATTGCTACAATCATAATAATGCATAGGAGACTGCCTGCAATTCTTGTTCCTAAGCCTAATATGAGTGCAGCACCTCCGATTACTTCAACTAAAGCTACAACATAAGCAAAGAAACCAGCGATACCCATACCGTCAAACCAAGTTGAAACCTGATCAATTCCTGTTTGAAACTTGTCGAGTCCATGAATAAAAAAAGTAACACCTAAAACGATCCGTAAAATGATTGCACCTAACTCATGTTTGTTTGTCACGGTAATCCTCCATTCCTAAATTTTATAGTCAAATAAGAAGAGATAAGCCTACGCTACATTATATTTTGTTGATAATTGATTATGACAGTGGGACATGCTTAAAAGTCATTTTCATCAAATAGAATAAAGCTACTGAAAAAACGATAATAGATTGTTATTCAAGTTTTGGAATAGCTACAAAGTAACAAAAAGTAAGCGAAAAAAATTCGTGAAATTTTGTTTCGTAAAGTTAAGATGAATAATAGTGGAAAAAGCCTAAATTAGTAGCGAAAAGCCTTTACAAAATAAAAAAAACTGTTAACCTTAAACTATGGAAACGCTTAATTTAATTATGAATATTATATAATTTACGAAACTATTCGGAGGTGAAGGGTAACTGGAAAAATAAATAAATGTTAAACCTGGCCTAATTTCAAATATGCTGCTTTTTCTTATTGACTGTTCTCGTATAGACTGTTGTTTTCATACGAAAAAATAAACACATATACAATTAGATTTCGTGGCATCTCTCTTCTATAAAACGATGACTGATGAGTAAAACGATATCTTTTTACTTTCCATTTCGGGAACTATAGCAACAAATTTTACGAAAAGAGCCTTCTTTATTAGACTAGACTTTTTATTAACATTTTTACGTTTTCTTCAAGATTTTATTTATGTCAGTACTACTGACAATCTTATTAGAAAAGGGAACTGGCTATGAAAGTAACTATTAAAGATATTGCAAAAATGGCGGGTGTCTCACCGGCAACAGTATCGAAAATTATTAATAATTATAAGGATGTAGGTGAAGAGACAAGACAAAAAGTGCTCGATATTATGGAACAGACGGGATATCGTCCATCTTATTCCGCTAGATCTCTTGCTATGCAAACGTCTAACATTATCGGTGTCATTTATGCAGGTAATGTTAATGCTGATTTTAATCATCCATTTTTTATTGAGGTCATGAACTCCTTTAAAAAGTCTATTGGATCATTAGGATATGATTTACTATTTTTTTCTAATGAAAAATTTAATGGCGGTAACGAAAACTATCTAGAAAGATGTCGTCACTACCAAGTAGATGGTTGCATTGTGATTAGTGGAGAAGAAATCCAATCCTCCATATTTGATTTAGTTAAAAGTGAGATACCGTGTATTGGTGTTGATTTGCAATTAGATGGCAAACGTTCTTCTTATATTATGAGCAACAATGTGAAAGTAGGAAAAAAGGTAGTAGAGCACTTTTATTTATCGGGGTACAGAGATATAGGTTTCATAGGTGGAATGAAAAATTCACCTGTCACAGCTTATCGTTTGGAAGGATTTAAGAAAAAAATGGCTGACTTTGGGTTAGTTGAAAATGAAGACTGGGTTACCTACGGAGATTATTTTGAGGAAAGTGGCTACCAATGTATGCTGAAGATATTACAAGCGAAAACAATACCTAGAGCAATGTTTGCGGCCTCTGATTTGATGGCATTTGGAGCACTAAGAGCTGTTAAAGAAAGAGGATTGCGCGTGCCAGAAGATATTGCGATTGTTGGGTGCGATGATATCGATGCATGTAAATACACTGAACCTCCATTAACATCTATTAAGCAAGACAAGAGTAAAATAGGTAAATTAGCTGCCTATATGCTAGTAGATTTAATAGAAGATCATGTCCAATCAACTAACTTAATGGTCGAACCAGAACTTGTCATTCGAAAATCTTGTGGCTCTCATTTGGCAGAACATTAATTGATGTTCTGCTTTTCCTTGGTCAGTTTCATGTGAATTCACAGTAATATAAGCTCTATTTAGCCACTTAAAAAAGCTATATGAACGAGAGAAGGACTTTTATGAAAAAAATATCATTCATTGCAATTATTATGTTTATCATTATAAGTTTCGTTTATATAAAAGATTTATTGAGCGGTGGAGGGGAGTTAAGGATCTTGGACAATGGATATGCTAAAGGCATGAATATAAATAACTTAGAGATAGCTGTTGAAGCTGGCTCTACACATGGCTCAACGAAAGTGATTGCTAATGCTGAGAAAGGTAACCATTTGGTTGTACTCATTTCACAGGACAAAGCTTTAGAACGAAGTGAAGGGGATTTCGTTCCGACCGGGAAAATGGCCATCAATCCATATCAATCGGGTGACGATATTTCAGGTGTGGATGCCAGCATTAATAAATACATAGCTGTATATGAAGCAAATAACAGGAATCAAGTTGTGAAAGCCGCATTAGTTCAGCTAAATAAGCACCAAATCACTCCTGAAAAGTGGGATTTAGTATGGGCTGATGAGTTTGATGGGGAAGACATAGATATCAGTAAATGGAACTATATTGAAGCTGGAAATGGCTTTGGTAATAACGAACTTCAGTTTTATACTTCAAGACAAAAAAATGCACGTTTGGATGGGAAGGGCAGCTTAATTATTGAAGCACATATGGAAAACTATGAACAAAGGGAGTATACTTCCGCCAAATTAACAACCGAAGGTAAAGGTGAGTGGACATATGGCAAATTTGAAATTCGTGCTAAATTGCCAGAAGGACAAGGGATTTGGCCTGCCATTTGGATGATGCCAAGCGATTATGAAATGTATGGGAAATGGCCTTCATCCGGAGAAATTGATATTATGGAGCTTTTGGGCCATAAACCAGGAACTGTGCACGGAACAATCCATTACGGTGTACCTTGGACGCATACAGGAGGCTTTTTTACATTGCCAAATGAGGAGAAATTTTCAGATGATTTCCATGTTTTCTCCATTGTATGGGAACCAGGTGAAATACGTTGGTATGTTGATGGCATTTTATACTTAAAACAACAAAAGTGGTTTTCAAAACTATCAGATGCAAATGACAAATTTAACTATCCGGCACCGTTTAATCGTGATTTTTATATACAGCTTAATTTAGCTGTTGGTGGGAATTGGCCAGGTAGTCCAGATGAAACAACTTTGTTTCCTCAACAATTCCTAATTGATTACGTACGAGTGTATCAATTGGATGGAGAGTATAGACAAGTTGATGAAAGTTTACAAAGTGGTTACTGAGTTTAATTAAACTGTTGAGCCTACAAATGTACTTTTGGAGATCTCTAAACCGTTTTCGACTTTTTTCTTTATTTTAATATATAAATAGAGTTCTTTTTTAGATAGTAGGTCATTTTACTATAATTTTTTTAAAAAAATCACTTTACAAGTAGGCATTTTTGAGTAATAATGAAATTGTAACGAAACCGCTTTCAGTGATGAAAGCAGAAAACATAGTATTTTATACACAAATTATATTTGAGGGGGAGAAACATGAGTAAGAAAGTGTTTTCGAAATTTGCAATGTTTACATTAGCTATTGCACTTATTTTTAGTGTTGCTGCTTGTTCTGGTAATGATGGCGCTTCAAATGGCTCTAGTGAAGGTACAAGTAATGAAACAGCTTCTAATGATAGCAACCAAGAAGAGCAAAAAGATAAAGTTACATTAAAAATGTTAGGTTGGACAAATAAAGCGGTAAATGATTATATTACAGAACTTAACGAAGCATTCATGGAGGAATACCCTGAGGTAGAGGTTGAATACACAGTCACTGCATCAGACGACGTGTATAAGCAATTAATGCAATCTAGATTAGCTGCTGAAGATGTTGACCTATTCCCTAACTTATCTGGTTTTATCTTATCACCACAAGAGTGGTCGCCGGGAGCTGAAAAGCCAAACTGGCAACAATGGATTGAAGCTGGACAAATCGCTGATTTAACTGGTGAATCTTTCTTAGATAACTATAACGCTTCTGACATCGAAAATGGTGGAATGTTTGACGGTAAAGTGTATGGTGTGCCAGTTGGTACAACTGCATTTACAGGCTTATACTATAACAAAGACATTTTTGCAGATCATGGTTTAGAAGTTCCGACAACTTGGGATGAGTTCATAAACGTGTTAGACACATTACAAGATAATAAAGTTACTCCACTTGCTTTTGCAGGTAAAGATACGTGGCCATTAGCAATCACTGTTCAAGGCTTACAAGCTTCAATTTTAGGTGATCAACTAGAGTTTATCAGAGGCTTATGGACTGGTGAAAGCAAATTTACTGATGAAAAACCTCTAGAAGTATTAACAAAAGCTCAACAAATGATGGGATACGCAATCAATGGATTTATGGGAATTGATTATGCAACATTACCTTCATTATTTACATCAGGTCAAGTAGCAATGATGGGTGATGGTGCATGGAAAGCACCAGAATTAACAAAAGACTTTCCTGATTTGAATTTTGGATACTTCCCAATCCCTGGTAGTGACAACGCTGAGGATAATAAAAGCTTAGCTGGTAAGTATGATATGACATATTTAGTAGCAGAAAATGCTCCAAATAAAGAATATGCAATTAAATGGTTAGAGTTCTTCTCTCAACCAGAAAATTACACAGAGTTTGTTAATGCATCAGGAATGCTGCCAGTTCAACCAAATGTAGTAGCTGACAGTGAATTCGTAAATGAGATCTCTCCATATTTACAAGAGTTCAAGCTTGGTTATGAGCAATTATTCATCAATAGACCAAACGCTGGTGAGCACATTGCGAATGCAGGTGTTCATGCTGAATATATTGCACCAGGTGGACCGATCGAAACAGCTCAAGAATTAGCGGAAATTCAACAACAAGAATGGGAAGACGCTGAAGGCAACTAAGCCTTTCTATTAAAAATATTACTGCTAATTAAGGGCCTGAAATCAGGCCCTTAATTTATCCCAAAAACTACTAGCTTTTGAAGCTCGTGAGGTGAGACTTATGTATCCTTTTGGAAAAGGGAGATCTAGACTGTATCCATATCTCTTTTTGTTACTCCCTTTAAGTTTATATGTTGCATTTTTATTTGGTCCCTCAGTTTTCACAGTAATCTTTTCATTTACTGATGTTACTAGTGTACCTGGGCAGGGGTTTTCTTTTGTAGGTTTAGATAATTATAAAGAAATATTTTTCTCTTCGAATACCCCAGAAAGATATGCAGCAATTCAGAGAACTATATATTTCGCAATTGTTGTAACAGTTATTCAAAACTCTGTTGGTTTACTTATGGCCTTAGTATTAAATCAAAAATTAAAAGGTGATAAGTTTTTTAGATCAGTATTTTTTATTCCTGTATTGTTAGGGGTAACAGTTGTTGGTCTAATTTGGCAGCTAATGTTTAACCCTATTAATGGACCTGTTCAAAAAATATACGGTTTATTTGGTTATTCGGACACATTCTTTGGAAATTTTGAACATGCTTTTGAGTATATTATGTTTGTACAAATATGGATGTATATGGGTTATTCAATGCTCATTTTCCTTGCTGGTTTACAGACTGTACCAAAAGATTTATACGAAGCAGCCTACATTGATGGTGCAAATAGTTGGCAGTCATTTAAAAATATTACTTTCCCGATGATTGCTCCTGCTTTTACAGTAAATATTTTGCTATCAATTATTGGAGCACTTCAAACTTATGACATCATTATCGTCTTAACACGAGGGAACTTTAATACGAGTACGATAGGATTCGATGTTTACAGCGAAACATTTAGAAGTAATACGATTGATTTAGGATTACCAGCAGCTTTATCGATGATCCAATTTTTAATCGTTCTCATTTTTGTCGTTGTGTCACAGCATTATTTACGAAAGAGAGAGGTGGGATAAGACATGAAAACATCCAAATCAATAAAATTTTTAAGCTATTTCTCCGTGTTTATCATGCTAGTACTATATCTTGTGCCACTTCTCTTAGTTGTAAATACAGCTTTTAAGACAAATGCAGAGTTTATTATTAGTCCAAACTCAATTGCAGAAAACTTTAATTTTAAAAACTTTTTAGATGCATGGGAACAAGGAGCTTTCTCGACATACGTATGGAATACCTTACTGTATACTGGTGTCTCAACTGTTATCGTTATCATCTTTTCGATATTTGCTGCATTCCCAATTGCTAGAGGTTATGTAAAATGGAGTGGATTGCTTTATATCTTTTTTACAATGTCGATGTTTCTACCAAACCCAATTGTTCCTCAATTTAGAATGATGGTTGAGACAGGGCTATATAATACTCAACTTGGTTACATCTTAATTCGTTCAACAGGATTTGGTGTCGTTTTCATTCTGTTTGTTGGTTATATTAAATCGATTAGTAAGGAATTAGATGAAGCAGCAAGTATTGATGGCTGTGGCTACGGTCGATATATGTTCTCCGTCATCATGCCATTAATGAAGCCGATTATTGCTACAGGAATCGTATTAACTGCCATTGGAACATGGAATGATTTGCTAGGACCAATCCTCTACTTATCAGATAGTAAACTTTGGTCGATTTCAGCAGGTTTATTAAATTTCCAAGGACAATATGGTAATAACTGGCCATTGCTATCATGTGGTATTTTAATTGTGGCAGCCCCACTATTAATCTTATATATCTTCCTTCAAAAATATATTATTGAAGGTACGATGTCTGGAGCTGTAAAATCATAACGTGAGGTAGGAGCGCATCCTACCTTTTTGTTTAGTAAAGGCTATATTCCTATTGATTTGTAGTTTTTCATATTAGAATTCAAATTTGGTAACAATAGCTAGAAAGTTAAAGTAAAGAGCCTTAATAAAAGCAGTTTTTAATATCGTTTGTCATCCTACGTAAATGAAAATAATGATTGTGTTGTCCGCGCTAGTTCTTCGACTTAAGTGAGCAACGATACTCTAGCCTTCCAATAGTGTTACAACTCTAATTAACACATAACCATAATAGGTAAGTTTGTTTTGATAAGGGGATAATTATTGTTACGCATCTATTTTAGGATGTTACGAAAAAAATTCGTGAATTTAGTCATGTTAAAAAAGCTGAAATATCAGTATTTTTTTGTGAAAAATGCCTTTACATTATTATAAAAACCGTCGATAATTATACTATAAACCGAAAGCGGTTTCGTTACCTTGGTAAAGGGTTAAGATAATTGTAACGGATACTGTAATTATAATAAATTATGTTGAGACTCTTTTTCGAATACTGAAAACTGCATAAGATGGTGAATAGACAATAAGATGACCTTTTGATAAACATTAAAGATTTGTATTTCTATGTCAACAATAGGTCGTTTAATGAAAGAGGAGATGAATATTATGTTAGCACAAAAATCATTCCCTAAAGGCTTTGTGTGGGGTACGGCTACTTCTTCATATCAAATTGAGGGAGCCATTGAAAAAGACGGACGTTCAGAATCGATTTGGGATACCTTTTGTAGAGTACCTGGCAAAGTTGTAAATGGAGATAACGGTGATATCGCATGTGATCATTACCATAAAATTGAAGAAGATGTAAAATTACTCGCAGATTTAGGCATCAAACATTACCGATTTTCAGTTGCATGGCCTAGAATATTCCCGCAAAAATCGGTTGTAAATCAAGCTGGTTTAGATTTTTATAAACGCTTATTAGCAGAGTTGAAAAAATACGATATTAAACCTGCATTAACTATTTACCATTGGGATTTGCCTCAATGGATTCAAGATGAGGGTGGCTGGGTTAATAGAAACATAGTTGATTATTATATGGAGTATGCTACTACTCTATTCAATGAGTTTGGTAATGAAGTACCAATGTGGTTCACGCATAATGAACCTTGGTGTGCAGCATTTTTAGGATATGGTGAAGGTGTCCATGCACCTGGACATCAAAATTGGAGAGAAGCGATTATTGCTTCGCACCATATCTTTTTATCACATGGCTTAGCAGTACAGAAATATAAAGAAATGAACCTACCTGGCGAAATAGGGATTGTACTAAATCTTCAGCCTGCTTACCCTGCAACTAATTCTGAAGAGGATATTGCAGCAACAAAAAGACAAGACGGCTATAGTAATCGCTGGTTCTTGGATCCAATTTTTTATGGTAAGTACCCTACTGATATGCTTGAATGGTTTAAAAATGAAGTTGGTGAATATGACTTTATTAAAGAAAATGACTTAGCTACAATAAATAACCCAGGTGACTTTCTTGCGGTCAATTTTTATAGTCGATCAGTTGTTACAGCTGGAGAAGAAAACCAACTATTAAAGCTAAATCACATCCCACAAGAGGGTGAGCATACAGATATGGGATGGGAAGTACACCCTGAATCATTATATGTATTACTTAAACGTCTGCAATCTGAATATACTGAGCTACCAATCTACATCGCTGAAAATGGTGCTGCAATGAAAGATGAGTTAGTGGCAGGAGTAGTTGATGATAAAGACCGTATTGCCTATGTTCAATCACATCTTGAAGCATGCCACCGCTTCATTGAAGAAGGTGGGAATTTAAAGGGATACTATTTATGGTCATTTATGGACAATTTTGAGTGGGCATTTGGTTATGAAAAACGCTTTGGTATGGTATATGTTGATTATAAAACACAACAGCGTATTCCGAAGGAAAGTGCTAAATGGTTTACAAATGTTATGAAAGAAAATGCCATCGTACAACCAGTATTAAAATAACTTAACGTCATATTAATGATAAAAAGCAGGAACGTATTGGATTTAACAATATGTTTCTGCTTTTTTAGTTGGCTATATTTTTTAAAAAGTCATTTCCATTCAAACCAAGTGGGTAAAAGGTGCTTCTTTGATAGACATTTCAGGAGTATTTAGTTAATTTTATAATATTCCTGCTCACTTACATAGTTGATATTGTGACAAAGACATACGCGATCGCAACCATAAAAATAGTCCCAATCAAACCTGCAATAAAAGCTTTAATCCCATACAAGCGGAATGACTGTGTATCAATCATAAGACCGAGGGCAGCCATTGCTGTTCCTATAAGAATATACGCAATCATTACTAGAAAATCACTTATATGAACAGGAATACTAATAAACGTATTTAACATACTCATAGATAAAAAGCCTATGATAAACCAAGGAAATGGTAGCTTGTTTCCTGCCGAATTATTATTATTCATACGATACATGTGACCTATGATAATTGCAATAGGAACCAATAACAGTACACGAGTAAGCTTAATGATGACCGCGATATCCGTGGCGGATTTACCACGAACATCTGCGGCAGCAACTACATGTGCTAACTCATGAAGTGATAAACCGGACAATATTCCATATTGAATATCTGATAAAGGCAACTTAGCTGAAAAAAGTACAAATATAAGTGTAAATAAAGTTCCTAATAATGCAATTATAGCAATACTAATGGTAATTTGGTCATTTTTTGCTCTCATCTGTGGAGCAATTGCAACAATTGCGGCTGCCCCGCAAATCCCAGTCCCACATGCAGTTAATAATCCAATGTTGTTATTTACATTCATTCTTTTACTAAGTATTACTATTACAATAATCGTTATAATAACAATGATTATTATGCCACTTAGAACGTTTGCCCCAATCTCAATAATTGATTTTATGTTAAGACGAATTCCAAGAATAATAATACCTAAGCGAAGTAGTTTTTTGCTAGAAAATTCAATTCCAGCTGAATAATCTTGTTCAACGCCTAAAACTAAGCGCCACATGATCCCTAAAATTAGTGCTATGACTAATGCACCAACCATTTCTAAATATGGTAGAGTCGATAGGAATTTAGCAACGGTTGCAAGTAAAAATGTTAAAAATACTCCAATAATAAATGCTCGATTATTTTCCTTTATACGCGATTTTCTGTGAATTTGTGGCTGATTTTCTTGCAGTAATGTCAAAATGACCACCTCATTTCTTAACCCCATCTTACGTTGATAATAAGAAAAGGGGAAATGAGATATTATTATGATAATCATAGGAAATTCTAATAACAGCCTAGTCTTCTTCTACAAGTGTGTACATCGATTTAACTTCATATGATAAAAGCTGAAGTTACATAATTTATTTTAACTGCTTATTTTTACAAAATCTTGTATAGTTGTAATAAGTTAAACGCTGTTACAATTTTCTAGCATGTTAAGTTAGCAGTTCAAAAGGAAAGTGAGGGTAAGAGATGAATATTGATGCGTTAAAAATTTTTATTACAGTAGCAAAGTACAAAAACTTTTCTCGAGCTGCTGAACATTTAAACTTTTCACAACCGACTATTAGTTTACATATACGCAATTTAGAAGAAGAATTTAACGAACAGCTTCTTTATCGTTCTCCAAAATATGTTGAATTAACAAAGGCTGGTAAAGTGTTGTATAGAAACGCAAACAAAATTTTAACATTGTATAGCAATACGAAAGATGAAATTAACCATTTAAGTAATATTGTAAGTGGGAGCATAAAGATTGGAGCAAGTTATACAATTGGTGAATATTTATTACCAAA
The DNA here is from genome assembly GCF_046557775.1 of Nanhaiella sioensis. Classification (NCBI taxonomy): domain Bacteria; kingdom Bacillati; phylum Bacillota; class Bacilli; order Caryophanales; family Bacillaceae; genus Nanhaiella; species Nanhaiella sioensis. Next base: position 871,403 of record NZ_JBKAEG010000001.1, on the reverse strand, counting down.
GTATTTAGCGCAGTTTACATCTGCGCACCCAGAGGTTGATATTGAAGTTGTGATTAAAAATACAGAAGAAATAACAGAATTAATAAGACAAGCTCGTTTGGATATTGGACTGATAGAAGGTAAGATCGAAAACAATGATCTTGTTGTAAAGCCCTTTTTAGAGGATGAAATGGTTCTTGTTACATCTCCTTCATCACCAATCGCTTCAAAAGATAATATTTTACCAGCTCAGCTTAATAATCAAACTTGGATATTGCGAGAGATTGGCTCTGGAACTCGAGCATATAGTGATTATTTAATCAAGGAATGGAATTTATCTATTATGCGCTCTTACATATTTAATTCAAGTCAAGGGATTAAGGAAGCGGTTCTGAATAATCTTGGCATTGCCATTCTGTCACATATTATAGTGGAAAAAGAATTAGAACGTGGTGAACTCGTAGCGATTTCAATAAATAAAGCACATTTCACAAGAACGCTATCATTTATTCATCAAACCAATCATTCATTTTCTATGGCTGAACAAGTTTTTGTGAATGAAATGCTAGAAAAATAAGAGTATGATCATTGTTCTTATAAAAGATATATCGGATTATCTAGTAGAAATGATGATATACCTTTATTTTTGTATACCGTGTATTTATAATGTTTAACAAATACTAAACATTTAGTATTAAATGTTTAGTTAGATGAAGGAGTGATTAAATGACACGAACAATGGTACTTGGGCTTCTTAAATCTAATGGACCAATGTCAGGTTACGAAATTCAACGAATGATGGAATCATCGAATACAGAAATGTGGGCAAACGTGAAACCTGCTTCCATTTACCATGCATTGAAAAAACTACAAAAAGAAGCAAAGGTTGAATTAGAGACAGTTGAACAAACAGGCTTAAGAACGAAGTCTATTTTTAGAATTACAACGAAAGGAGAAGCTGAATTAAATCGTTTACTCATTGAGTCATTGGCAACATCTTCGGTAGTATTTCCGACAGCTTTATATACATCGTTAACGTTTATAGACAATATATCAAATGATGAAATATTATTATCATTAGAAAAACAGAAAAACGAAGTCATTTATATTTATGAAACGATGAAGTCAGGCTATGCAGAGAAAGAAAAAATGTTTGGGTCTGTACCACATCAAGTGAAAATAATATTTGACAATATGTATAGCCAATGTGAATTGCAACTGAAATGTATTAATGACATGATCGAGTTTGCGAGGGGAGGAGAAAAGAGTGATAAAGAACAAGCAAAAAACATCAAATAAAACAGTGCTATTCATCGTGTCAATTGCGATATTTACAGATATGTTAATGTATGGTTTAGTTGTACCATTTCTGCCGATTTATGCTACTGATCTAGGAGCATCTCAATCCTTCGTAGGTATATTGTTTGCTAGTTATGCTATTGCTTTATTTATAGCTACCCCAATTTCTGGAGCCTTGGCAGATCGAATTGGAAGGAAAATAATGATTACGATAGGGCTACTAGGCTTAGGGGTAACTACAATAGTATTTGCTATGTCTACATCATTGTGGCTCCTTGTTATTGCACGTGCTTTGCAAGGAGTTGCAGCCTCAATTCCTTGGTCTGCAGGGCTTGCGTTTGTTGCGGATGTTTTCCCAAGTGAAGAACGGGGGAAAGCGATGGGAATAGCCATATCAGGCCAATCAGCTGGTGTATTATTTGGCCCTCTATTTGGAGGCTGGCTTTTTGAATTAGGTGGATATAAGTTGCCTTTTTTTGTGGCAGGTGGGATTAGCTTTTTGACTGCACTTCTTAGATTTTTTTGTCTTCGGAGTATAACAGAGACAAAATCTGAGCGGTTCGTCTCATCTTTTGGCATACTTCGTCAAAGACAAATTCTTATCATCGCAGGAATCGCAGCAATAGGTGCAGCAGTTTTTGCGAGTATTGAGCCAACTTTACCGATACACATAACAAATAACTTACATGCCTCGCCAGGAATGATTGGATTACTCTTCGTTATCCCACCACTAGCTTATGGAATTATAGCACCTATTATTGGGATTGTGTCTACTAAAATAGGACATGTGAAATCGGTCATGTTAGGTATTGTACTAGTTGCAGTTGTATTACCGTTAAATGCTCTGCCTCAATCCATCGGGTATCAAGCTGTCACACTTGCCTTGTTAGGTGTTAGCCTTGGAATCGTACTCACACCAGCTCTTCCTAAATTGGCTGATATATCAGAACAAGCCGGTGTTACTTCACAAGGTATCATATTCGCAGTCTTCAATACTGCATATTCGTTTGGTATGATTGTTGGTCCATTAATAGCAAGCTTATTGACTGCATCTTTTGGACTTACGATCGCCTATGCAATGTTAAGTATTCTCTTCATTATATACTTAATTCCTTTATACAAACTTTCAAATACTCATTCTAAAGAGGTTAATACACATGAATAAGAGGGAGAACGGATGAGTTATTCAAAGGTATTAAGCGAGTTTAATATAATAGAAGGTCACGAAAATGAACATCATATTATTATTCAGGTAACCAAAAAGAACCTTCCTTCACATTGTCCGTATTGTCTGTCCTTGGCTAACTTATATAAATATGGAACTAGAAAACAAATGATTGTCGATATCCCTATTCGTTCAAAACAAGTAATTTTAGAGATTAACAGGAAAAGATATAAGTGTAAAGAATGCTTTACAAGCTTTTGGGAACCTTTAGAAAGTGTTGATCAAAAAAGACTGATGACGACAAGGCTTGTGAGATTTATAGAATGGGAGACTATGAAGAATAAATTTATAGACGTCGCTAGAGCAATAGGGGTGAATGAGAAAACGGTGAGGAACGTCCATAAAGATTATGTCAAAAACAAAGAGACTCATTAGCAAAAAGGATGAAAGGTGATCCCGGAGATTATATAGTATCTGTCAAAGCCAATTATTATTTTAAGAAGGCTTTTTTTTTATGAGACTACTATATACATCAAAAATAATATTATGAAATTGACCTCAATATAAATGAACGCTTTGTTTATACATATTTTTTTCGTAGTACAATGCGAAAACAAAACAGCTAATAAATAGGTTATAAATACTTCTTCCACCGTGAACATAACTACGAGGTTTAAGAATAAATAGAGCCATTAATAATGCTTTACAGCGCTTGAAATGCTAATGGAAAGGTATAACTACTTAATTATCGTAGATTATACCTTCTTAGTTTAATAGCAAGTATTGATATAGGTAACTAACTTAAATGTACTAAGTTAGTTACCTTCTATAACATCTGAAAAATTTCTATAAGCAATCCAGGTGATCAAGTAGCTTAATAAACTACCGCTGAAAAAAATGATGAACCCTGGAAAGGCACTTGAAATGAAGTATATGCCAATTACTCCAAGTGCCATCATAATCGTTCTAATCGGATGTAGGATGCCTATAGAAAATGCACGTTGAATATATTGGAATATATTTAATTCATAATGAGCATATATTGGAAATAGATTTAGAATCGTAATGATAAACAATGCAGTAAGTAACAATGTACTTCCAAGTAAGATTATACCTAAAGCACTATTAAGCGACTTCACGTATACAAAATCTACGTATAACCCAAATCCTAAGATAATTAGTAAAAAACCTAACATATTTGCCTTCAAGAAATCACTTCGAAAATAACTCCAAAAAGTCTTGAAAATAGGGATGTCTATATCGCCTTGAATCCACTTTCTGGAAATAGAGAACATCGCGGTTGTCGCAGGGAATACACCCAAAAAAACTAAACCAACTAATGAAAATAAAATCCAATAAAGATTAAGTAGTAAGAACCGTGTAATCCACTCGGTTATCGTATAGATCCTGTCCATGTATGTAACCCTCTTTCTTCAAGGCTGTTTTCGCTTTGATGGTTGTTAAAATACGTATACTACTTTTCTTCCACAAAGTGATGAGAAAAAGCAATCACCAAATAATCGAGAAGAGCCTTCTTTAAAAATCAGTCTAAATCCAATAATTTTTGTACATATTCTTTAGTATAGAATTTCAACCTTTAATCAGTCAATAAACAGAAATTTCAGCATAAAAAAAGAGTTCTCTTACGATAGTCAATAATTAATTGAGAATTCTCTTATAGTAATAAAATAAAGAAAATACTTGTAATAGAGACGTAATTGTAATAACAAATAAAAACTCAGAATAGTATAAAAGTAGCAATTGTAGTTACCTAGAGTAGGAAGGTGAAACTATTAAATGTCAACGTTATTGGAAGTGAAAAATTTAAAGACATACTTCTTTCGTAAAAAGAAAGCTATTCCAGCAGTTGATGGGGTTGATATAAAAATTAATAAAGGAGAAACAGTAGCCTTAGTTGGCGAATCTGGTTCAGGTAAGAGTATAACATCGCTATCGATTATGAGATTAGTTCCGAGTCCTGGAGGAAAAATAGTGGATGGTCAAATTCTTTATGACGGAAAAGATCTGGTGGAAATACCAGAAAAAGAGATGTTGAAAGTGCGAGGGAATGACATTTCAATGATTTTCCAAGAGCCGATGACATCATTAAATCCTGTGTTGAAAATTGGTGAACAAATAACGGAAGTTTTAATCTACCATCAAAAAATGTCAAAGGCTGAAGCAAGAATTAAGGCAATCGAATTATTAGATATGGTTGGTTTTTCTCGAGCAGCTGAAATCATAGATGAATACCCTCATAGATTATCAGGAGGGATGAGACAAAGAGTAATGATTGCAATGGCTATGAGCTGTAATCCTAAGTTATTAATAGCGGACGAACCTACAACTGCATTAGATGTTACTATTCAAGCGCAAATATTAGATTTAATGAGAAATTTAAGCAAAAAATTTAACACTTCAATTCTATTAATTACACATGATTTAGGTGTTGTTTCAGATATAGCAGATAGAGTTGTAGTGATGTATTGCGGCCAAGTTGTTGAGGAAGCAAATGTAGACGAATTATTTGATAATCCACTTCACCCATATACTGAAGGTCTAATTAATTCTGTACCTTCCATAGATGGGGAAATAACACGCTTACAATCAATTGAAGGGACTGTTCCCTCCCCAGAGCACTTACCGAAAGGCTGTCGTTTTGCACCACGTTGTTCAAAGGCATTTGACCAATGCTTTAACGAGATACCCTTATTAACGAAAAAAGGTTCCAGATCTGTACGCTGTTTTTTACATGAAGAAGAGGAGGAAGGAGTATGAGTGTAACATCAGTTGAAAAAAGCGAAGCGGTTCAAAACGAACAAACATCACCAATACTTCAGTTACACAACTTAAAAAAACACTTTCCTATAAAGAGTGGCATTTTACAAAGAACAGCAGGTCACTTAAAAGCAGTTGATGGGATAAGTTTTTCCATTAACAAGGGAGAAACAATAGGCATAGTAGGCGAATCTGGTTGTGGAAAGTCTACAATTGGTCGTACAGTAATTAGACTGTATGAACCTACAGATGGAAAAATCATATTTAAAGGTCAAGATATTTCACATATGCGTGAAAATGAATTAAGGCAAAGTGTTCGGAAAGATATCCAAATGATTTTCCAAGACCCATATGCTTCATTAAATCCAAGAAAAACACTTCGTTCAATATTAAGAGAACCTTTGAAAATCCACAACTTGTATAGTGGAAAAGAACGTGATGAATATATTGGTCAATTATTAGAAAAGGTGGGTTTAAATTCTTCCTATATAAATCGTTATCCGCATGAATTTTCAGGTGGACAGCGTCAACGTATTGGGATTGCTAGAGCCATTGCATTACATCCAGATTTAATAATCGCTGATGAAGCTGTTTCGGCATTAGATGTATCTGTACAAGCCCAAATCATCAACTTATTAGAGGATTTGCAAGAAGAATTTGGCTTAACTTATATCTTTATTTCACATGATCTAAGTGTTGTTAGACATATAAGCGATAGAGTTGGAGTAATGTACTTAGGGAACTTAATGGAGCTAGCACCCAAAAACAACTTATATTCAGAACCACTTCATCCATATACACAAGCCTTACTATCTGCTGTACCCGTAACAAAGAATAAGGGAACTGTTCCAAAGGAAAGAATCGTTCTACAAGGGGATTTGCCAAGCCCGGCTAATCCACCGGCAGGTTGTGTATTTCATACGAGGTGTCCTGCAGCAAAAGATGAATGCAGCAAGATTGTACCTCAAATAAATGAAGTGAAAAAAGATCATTTAGTTGCATGCCACTTATATAAATAAGTTTAGGGACACAAATTCTTAGAAGGGGGGAGATAAGATTTAATAAATAATTCAAGTAATGACTTTAATTAATCTTAGGGGGGAGTAAAAACGTGAAATTGAGTAAATCAAATTGGCTTTTATTAAGTCTAATGTTAGTATTTGCACTATTTTTAGCAGCGTGTGGAAATGAAGCAGATGAGCCATCTACTGCGCAAAAAGATCCAGTAACAACAAGTGATGGTGAAGGCGAAGAGGAAGAGGAAGTAGAAGAAACTGAAGAACCAGCAACAACTAATGAACCACAATCTGGTGGGACGTTAATTATGGGATCTATAGGCGGTCCAACTTTATTTAATTCCATCTACTCTCAAGACGCTTCAAGTGGAGATATTCAAAATCTTATTTTCTCTTCACCAGTTATTGCTAACCCTAACCTTGAAGTGGAATATGATTTAGCAACAGATATTCAAAGCTCTGAAGATGGCTTAACAGTTACTGTAACACTTAGAGATGATGTAAAGTTTCATGATGGTGAGCCACTTACCGCAGATGACTTAGTATTCACATACAGTATTCCTATAAGTGATGAATATATTGGTCCACGAGGTGGAGATTTTGAATCAATAGAAAGCATTACAAAAATCGATGAATATACTGTTGAATTTAAACTAAATGAAGTAAATGTAGGGTTTATTCCAACAACATTAAACTACCAGGTTTTACCTGAACATATATTAAAAGATGTACCGATTGCAGAATTAGGCTCACATGAGTTCAATACGAAAAATCCCATTGGTTCAGGACCTTTTATTTTTGATGAGTGGAGAGACGGAGAGTACGTGAAAGTTGTGCGGAACGATGATTACTTTTTAGGTGCGCCTTATCTTGAAGAGATCATTTACAAAATTGTTCCTGATCAAAATGCGTTACTAGCACAACTTCAAGCGGGAGATGTGGACTATTACCCTTCTGTTCCAGAAAGTGAAATTGACACGGTAAAGGGATGGGCTGATAGTGCTGGCGTTGTCATTGAAGATGGTCTTGGATTACAGTATAACTTTATTGCTTATAACCAACAAAATGAGATGTTTCAAGACAAAAGAGTTCGTCAAGCACTTACGCATGCTGTAGACCGTGAAGGTATTATTGCAGCAGTGTTGAATGGTGGAGGACAAATAGCACACGTACCAGAAAGCCCATTATCATGGGCATATAGTGATGATGTTCCAGTATTTGAGTATGACCCTGAACAAGCGAAGCAATTATTAGCAGAAGCTGGATGGGAGGATACTGATGGTGATGGATTCTTAGATAAAGATGGTAAAAAGTTTGCATTTGAAGTTAAAACGAACCAAGGTAATAAAATTAGAGAAGATATAACAGTTATTCTAAAACAACAATTAGAAGAAATTGGTATTGAAGTAACACCAAATATTATGGAATTCAGTGCTTTTGTTACATCCATTACCGCTCCTAACTGGGATTATGATGCGCTAATATTAGGTTGGCTTCTAAACACATTCCCAGATCTAAATGAAATTTACCACTCAAGTCAAAGAGAACAAGGGATGAACTTTGTTTGGTATTCAAACCCTGAATTGGATATTTTATTAGAAGAAGCAAAATCACTAACTGATAGAGATGAATATAAGGATGCATATGCTGAAATTTACAAAATTGTTGCGGAAGACCAACCTTACACATTCTTGTATTATCCTACAAGATATCAAGCCATTCCTTCAAACTTACAAGATTATACCTTCCACTCAAGGCTTGATGTATATCATCCATATAAATGGTGGTTAAAACAGGAATAAATAATTATTTCGATTAAAAGAGGGGTGGGCTTCCCTCCCCTTTATTATTATTGAAGGCAAAGTATTATACAAATTGTAAAATTTAATAATACTTTAATGATAGATATAGCGATTATGTATGAAAAGGAGAGGGAGGTGCAACTTGTTAGCATATATCGTCCGTAGACTCTTCATGACTATTCCCTTGTTGTTAGGTATAACAATTATTTCTTTTGTCATTATCCAAATGGCTCCTGGAGACCCTACTGCCTTGTTAATAGACCCAAGTATTAGCCCAGCTGATAAAGCAAAAATGATAGAAAATTACGGTTTGAACGACCCTATTCATGTCCAATATTTAAAGTGGGTTGGAAATATGTTACAAGGAGACTTCGGAACATCTTTACTAAAAAAAGGAACTCCAGTATCTGAAATGATCATGAACAGACTACCTAATACTCTATTGTTAATGCTTGTAGCTACAGTGTTAGCGTTTTTAATATCAATCCCATTAGGTGTTTACTCAGCTACGAGGCCTTATTCAAAATTAGATTATGGAATTACAGTAACTTCTTTTTTAGGACTTGCTACTCCAAATTTCTGGTTAGGACTTATTTTGATTATGTTTTTTTCGGTAAAACTTGGCTGGTTTCCTACCGGTGGTGTTGCGAATCTCACAGGTCCGTCAGGTTTATGGGACCGCATTCATCATTTAATATTACCTGCATTCGTGTTAGCTTCAGCAGATATGGCTAGTTTAACAAGGTATACACGTTCAAGTATGATTGATGTAACGAAACAAGACTATATGAGAACTGCACGGGCAAAAGGGTTAAAGAGAGGTACGGTTATATATAAACACGGTTTACGGAACGGCTTAACACCAGTTATTACTATTTTTGGAGTTATGCTGCCGACATTTATCGGTGGATCAGTTATAGTTGAACAAGTATTTGCTTGGCCTGGTCTTGGTCGTTTATTTTTTGAATCAGCATTTAAAAGAGACTATCCAGTTATTATGGCATTAACTGTTTTATCTGCCGTTTTAGTTATTATTGGTAATATGATAGCAGACATATTATATGCGGTCTTTGATCCACGGATTGAGTATAAATAGGGGGGATTATCGTGTCACAAATGAATAGTATGCCTGAACCGACTAGAGAACAGCTATTGAACCCCATTCTTAACGAAAAGCCGGATACGTATACAAAAATTTTCGCTCGAAAATTTTTGAAAAATAAACTCGCAGTATTTGGGGCAGTTGTGCTTACGATCATCATACTTGCAGCAATATTTGCACCACTTTTAACACCATATTCCCCAAATAAACAAAGCTTAATAGATAAGCTTAAACCACCGAGTAGCGAGAATCTATTAGGGACTGATAAATTTGGCAGGGATATATTTACGAGATTATTGTATGGAGGTAGAGTTTCATTACTTGTTGGCTTTTCATCAATTGCAGGGGCAATAACAATTGGAACTTTCATAGGAGCGATTGCTGGCTATTTTGGTAGACGTATTGATTCATTTCTTATGAGGTTTGTCGATATACTTCTTTCAATTCCTACGATTTTCTTATTAATTACTTTGGTTACGATCTTTCAACCAGGTGTAGATAAATTAATTCTCATATTTATTTTTACAGGGTGGATGACCACTGCACGTTTAGTAAGAGGTGAGTTTCTTTCGCTAAGAACTCGTGAATTTGTACTTTCTGCTAAAACGATTGGTGCAAAATCGTGGACTATTATCTTTTCGCATATATTACCTAACGCACTAGGGCCAATTATTGTTGTGGCAACTTTAAACATTGGCCAGGTTATATTAATCGAAGCCGCATTAAGCTACTTGGGCTTGGGGATACAACCTCCGAAGCCGAGCTGGGGTAATATGCTACAAGATGCCCAAAACTATACGATCATGTTAAAAGCATGGTGGTATCCATTATTTCCTGGGTTAATGATTCTAATAACAGTATTATGTTTTAATTTTGTAGGAGATGGATTACGAGATGCCTTCGATCCAAAAAACGAATAAATAAAAGCCAAGGTGATGTACCTGGCTTTTTTTAGTTCTATACAAAGTAATACACTTAAGCTCTGTTGCTTCAATATGATGAAATGGATGAACTATTGACAAAGAGGTGAAGAATTGACGACTAGTTTTACTAGCAAATGAACATATTCACTAAGTGCACTGTATTTTTTGAAGGTTATTATAGTAGTTGTGTTCTAAGAAACAAACAAAGCATGGACTTAGTACCTTTTCTTATTAAAGGCGATGACAATCGCATAAAAACACCTCAAGTTGTTCACATTAAATTCATTAACAAAGTTTATGCAAGCTGTCTTCGTATTTATTATTGCTATTTAGCTAACTAACTCCCTTGATAGCTTTTCATCTCTCTAAAGAGTGAAAGTTGTAAAGGTGTATCTTACAGTTCTAAAGTATACGAAAGATTGTGTTCGCATTGAATGTTGCTTTGCGTTCTAATATATAAGTATGTATTCTTTTTACGTTCTTGGCATCTTATCTACTTTTACAATTGAACAAAGTTTACGAAAAGAGCCTTATGAAAATAACTAATTAAAAATAATCTTAATTCTTGAATTGATTAATTTCTTAGAACAGTACTTATATTGTTATAACATTTATACTTCGTAAAATGAGGTGTGTTAATACCGTGCGAACTCAAATTATATCAGAACTAGAACAAATAGAGAGGGAGGAACAAGTTAAAATAATTTTTGCTTGTGAAGCAGGCAGCAGGGCGTGGGGGCTTCATTCGAATGATAGCGATTTCGATGTGAGGTTTTTTTATATTCATCATACAGACTGGTATTTGTCCATTGAACATAAGAGGGATGTCATAAGCAAGCCTGTATCCGATTTATTAGATATTAGTGGATGGGATATTCGTAAGGCATTACAGCTTTACAAAAAATCAAATCCTTCCATATTTGAGTGGTTACAATCATCGATTGTTTATGCTGAACATGACCAAGTAATGAAAGGTTTTCGAAAAATGATTTCATATGCATTTTCTGAAAAAAAATGCATGTATCATTATTTACATATGGCTAAAAGAAATTATCATAACATATTGTCCAAAGAAAGTGTCACTGCAAAACAATATCTTCAAATTATACAACCTCTTTTATGCTGTAAGTGGATCGAAATGCATCACTCACCACCACCTGTCCAATTTCAAAAGATGATGTATGCGACAATTTCAAAAGAAGGTTTAATTGAAGAAATAGCTAAATTAATTAATATGAAGCGAAAAGATGTCATTAGTAGAGGGGATTCCAAAACTCTCGTACAATGTATTGAACAACTATTAATTACAATTGAAAGAGTTGTTCATAACCAGCCAGCTTCGAAATGTGAAAAGTATGAACCGTTTAACCAGATTTTTCTCAATGCACTTCAAGAATTTTGGGGATATGATAAAAATAACTCTTTTTAACTATGTTGTTATTTTAATTAGGCTGTTTTCGCAATGATTGTTGCTTGTCGTTCTAAGATATAACACGGATACAACAATAGTTTCGTTGCATCTTTTCTTCTACAATATAAAGATAATTATACAAGACTTCTTTTTACTGTCGTAATTTTGTATAAATAACAACAAAGTTTACGAAAAGAGCCTTTAACTAAAAAGGGACAGATAACTAGTGGTTTTATACTTTTTTCATCATTATATAGTGTTGGAAAATATACAGGCATCGTGAAAGCAGCCTTGTTAAAGTGATTAATGACATGCATTGGCTAACAACCTGCTATGGTGGTTATCTTATTGTAAATAAAGTAAAATAATAAATAGTATACAAGATTACTGGGAGGGGAGATTTTATGTCTCTTCGTTTTGTTATTGGAAGAAGTGGTTCTGGAAAGACACAGACATGTATAAATGAGATTCATCAACTGTTGATTAACGATCCAATGGGAGATCCGATCATTTACTTAGTACCGGATCAAATGACGTTTCAATCGGAGTATGAATTAATTAATAGACCAGGGATAAAAGGCATGATTCGTGCTCAAGTGTATAGTTTTTCAAGACTTGCATGGCGTGTACTTCAAGAGACGGGGGGAATTAGTAGATATCATTTATCGACTGTAGGTGTATCAATGCTGCTTAGAAAGATCATTGAGCATAGGAAGAGCGAACTGAAGGTGTTCTCAAAGGCAGCAGAAAAATCAGGCTTTATTACTCATGTTGAAGGAATGCTCACAGAGTTAAAGCGTTATTGTATAGATGCAAATGAACTTAAACAAACTCATGAACAGTTGATTCTAAAGGAAGATCAACCTAATAAACAAGTACTAGCTGACAAATTATACGATTTACAAATGATTTATCAAGATTTAGAAGCGCATCTATTAATGAAATATATTGATTCAGAAGATTATTTGAGGCTATTAGCTGAAAAAATGGCACAATCATCTTACTTACAAAATGCGCATATTTATGTGGATGGTTTTCATAACTATACACCCCAAGAGCTCGATGTCCTAGTGCAAATGATGAAAACAAGTAAGCGGGTTTCTATTACATTGACTACAGATGAACAATATGACGACTACCCCCCTCACGATTTACATCTATTTAGAATGACAGGGAGGACATATCAAACCATTACTCGATTAGCAAAAGAGGCTTCCATCGACATTGAGTCACCTGTTCGCTTGGTCGAAAATATGAGACATGCTTTACAACCTTCATTACATCATTTAGAGCAATCGCTTGAGTCTCGGCCTTCTATACCATTTCAACAACGTTCAAATATTACATTATATCAAGCTGTTAATCGTCGAGCAGAGGTGGAAGGCGTCGCTAGAGAAATTACTAGACTCGTAAGAGATGAGGGGTATCGTTATCGTGATATAGCGCTCTTCATTCGTAATTCAAATGATTATTATGATTTACTAGATACGGTATTCACAGATCACCACATCCCATTTTTTATTGATCAAAAACGTTCAATGCTCCATCATCCGTTGATTGAATTAATTCGCTCGAGCTTAGAGGTAGTGACAGCTAATTGGCGCTATGATGCAGTATTTCGGTGTGTAAAAACAGATTTATTATTTCCTCAGGATGCCAATATCAATGCGTTGCGTGAAGAAATGGACTATCTAGAAAACTATGTGTTAGCATACGGAATTCATGGGGGTAAATGGACGAATAAGAAACGTTGGGAGTATCGCCGTTTTCAGGGACTGGATTTAGATTCATATGTGAAGACGGATGAAGATGTATTATTTGAAAATAGAGTAAATGATTTACGTAATTTGATTGTACCATCGTTAAATAGCCTGCAAAAAAGACTTACCAAAGCGAAATGTGGTCGAGAGATGTGTGAAGCAATTTATACCTTTTTAGAAGAGCTGCACATTCCTGCTAAGCTTACAAAGATGAGAGATCAAGCTGAAGCTGACGGTCATTTAGTAGAGGGTAGTGAACATAGTCAGGTTTGGAAGGCTGTAATAGATTTACTTGACCAGTATGTAGAGGTATTAGGGGAAGAGGCATTACCATTACATGTATTTACGAATATTATCGAGACTGGATTAGAAAGTATGCAGTTTGCTCTAGTGCCACCAGCGATAGACCAGGTCCTCATCGCACATTTTGATCGTTCTCGCTATATTAATATTAAAGGGTCATTTATTCTTGGGGTAAATGAAGGTGTCATCCCTTTAAAGCCTACAGATGAGGGTGTTTTATCAGAGGTTGAAAGAGGAATGCTTCATGAAATAGGAGTAGAGCTAGCCCCTGGTGGTCGGGAACAGCTCTTAGACGAATCTTTTCAAATATATATGGCATTGTCATCTCCAAATGAATATTTGTACATCTCCTATCCTTTGGCGAATGATGAAGGGAAATCACTCATCCCTTCCAGTTTAATTAATAGAATAAAGGATTTATATCCAGAGTTAGAAGAAGAAGTGCTTGTGGGTGATACGAGTGAGCTAACAACTGCTGAAGAGCAGCTAGCTTTTGTAACTAGTCCAACAGTCACGCTATCTCATGTTGCTACTCAATTACAAGCATGGAAGAAAGGATATCCTGTAGAACCACTTTGGTGGGATGTATACAACTTTATTGTTAGTGATGCCTACTGGAAAACAAGAGGAAATAGAGTATTTCAAAGTCTTTTTTATGAGAACAAAGAACAGCCATTAAAGATTGAAACAACGAAAAAGCTCTATGGTGACACAATTAAAGCAAGCGTATCTCGAATGGAACGTTTCAAAGGTTGCCCGTTTTCGCACTTTGCCTCACACGGTTTAAAATTGAAGGAGAGACAGTTATTTCGTTTAGAGGCACCTGATATAGGTCAATTATTTCATTCAGCGTTAAAAATGATTTCTGATAAGCTTCGAAATCAACACGTAGATTGGTCAGAGTTGTCACAAGAGCAATGTCAGCTGTTAGCTATTGAAGCTGTCGAAAAACTAGCTCCTCGATTACAAAATGAAATTTTATTGAGTTCGAATCGACATCATTATGTGAAGCGTAAATTGCAGCATGTGCTCATTCGTGCTTCGGTCGTTTTAAGTGAGCACGCAAGAGCAAGTGGATTTACACCAGTTGGCTTAGAGCTACCATTTGGAGCAGGTGAAGAATTTCCTGCTATTGCGTTTCAGTTACCGAATGAAACAAAAATGGAATTAGTCGGAAGGATTGACCGTGTTGATAAAGCGGTTGGTTCACAAGGAGTATTACTCCGAATAGTCGATTATAAATCCAGTGCAAAGGAGTTAAATTTAGCTGAAGTTTATTATGGTTTAGCTCTACAAATGCTCACATATTTAGATATAGTTATTACCCATTCAACAAAGTGGATAGGACAGCAAGCGAACCCGGCTGGGGTTCTTTACTTTCATGTGCATAATCCAATGCTTCAAACAAAAGGTAAGCTAGCTGCAAATGATATTGAGAAAGAGTTATTGAAACAATTTAAAATGAAGGGCTTGCTTCTTGGGGATGAAGAGTCCATACGTTTAATGGATCAATCGTTAGAAGTTGGTCGTTCCGATATTGTAAGTGCTGGTATTAAAAAGGGTGGTGGCTTCTATGCTGGTTCATCAATAGCTTCAGCAGAGGAGTTCTCAAACTTACGTAAACATGTGAAAAACATATTTACTGATATAGGAACACATATTATGGACGGAGATGTATCAATTTCGCCTTATAAGTTAAAGGAGAAAACCCCTTGTACATTTTGTTCTTATAAACCGTTCTGCCAATTTGATGAGTCATTTAAAGAAAATCAATATCGAATATTATCAGATGAAAAAGATCATCGGATTTTAGAAAAAATTAGTAAGGAGGTTGAAGAGAATGACTAATAATCTCCCTCCAAAACCAACTGAAAGTCAATGGACAGATGAGCAGTGGCAAGCAATTGTTGCGAAAGGACAAAGTACATTGGTTGCTGCTGCGGCGGGATCTGGGAAAACAGCAGTATTAGTTGAAAGGATCATAAAAAAAATCACTTCTATTGAAGACCCGATTGATGTTGATCGATTACTCGTTGTGACATTTACAAATGCATCAGCCGCTGAGATGCGTAGTAGGATCGGTGAAGCTATTGAGCAGGCGATTAAGGAAGATCCTAGTTCACTTCACTTACGAAAACAACTAAGCTTGTTAAATCGTGCATCTATATCAACATTACACTCATTTTGTTTAGAAGTGATTCGTAAATACTATTACTTAATTGATATTGATCCAAGCTTTCGCATTGCTGATGAAGTGGAAGGCGAGCTCATAAGAGAAGAAGTTATTGAGGATATGTTTGAAGAGTATTACGGGATGGAAAACAATGACCAATTTTTTCAATTAGTCGATTGTTATTCAAATGATCGAAATGATGCTGATGTGCAAGTATTAATAAAAAAAATGTATGATTTTTCTCGGTCACACCCATCACCTAATGATTGGCTAAACTCAGTCATTAAAATGTACGAGATTACAGAAAATACCTCTATCGAAGACTTGCCATACTATAACTATTTATTAGCAGATATTAATATTCAGCTTGAAGGTGCAAGAGGTTTACTAGAACAAGCGTTAACAATTACAAAACAACCGTCAGGGCCTGCACCTAGAGCAACAAATATTGAAGATGACTTAGAGCAGCTTAATCGCATTGATCGTGCTAAGAATCTTTCATGGAATGAACTATATGAAGAAATGCAAGGTTTATCGTTTTCTCGAGCAAAAGTTTGTCGTGGTGATCAGTTTGATGAGATACTCATAGAAAAAGTGACAAAGCTTCGAAAGAAAGCTAGAGATATCATTGAAAAACTTCATGATGAACTGTTTAAACGTAAGCAAGAATTGTTATTAAATGATATTCGAGAAATGGAGCCTACGGTAAAAACGCTCGTTACTTTAGTAAAAGAATTTGCAATAAGATTTGAGAGTGTCAAACAAGGAAAAGGCCTTGTAGATTTTGCAGATTTAGAACATTATTGTTTGCAAATTTTACGGAAAACAAACAGTGCTGTCGAAGAATTCATACCATCTGAAGCTGCTCTCGACTATCGTGAGCAATTTCAAGAGGTTTTAGTGGATGAATACCAAGATACTAACATGGTCCAAGAATCAATTATTCAATTTGTTACAACAAATCAAGAACATGTCGGTAACTTGTTTATGGTAGGTGATGTGAAGCAATCCATTTATCGCTTCCGCCTTGCGGAACCGTTACTATTTTTAAGTAAATACAAACGGTTCAGTACGGTAGGGAAAGAAAGTGGTCTACGAATTGATTTAGCGAAAAATTTCCGAAGTCGTTCAGAAGTATTGAATGCAACAAATTATATATTTAAGCAATTGATGAATGAATCTGTAGGTGAAATTGATTATAACAGTGATGCAGAATTAAAGCTAGGTGCACTTGACTATCCATCAAATGATAAAATGGATACAGAATTTACGTTAATTGAGAAAAATCAAGACGATGTGGAAGGACCAACACATCTTAGCACCAAAGAAGAAGGTGTTCATTCTTTTGATCCGGTTGAGTTAGAGACAGCCCAGTTAGAAGCACGTTTTATGGCTAGTAAAATTAAGGAACTTATTAATGAGCCATTTGAAGTGTTTGATCGCAAGAAAAAAATGAACCGTCGTGTTGCATACAGAGATATCGTTATTTTGCTTCGTTCAATGACATGGGCGCCTCAAATTATGGAGGAGTTTAAGCAACAAGGCATTCCAATATACGCGAATTTATCAACAGGTTATTTTGAAGCGACAGAAGTTGCAATTATGCTATCCTTGCTTAAAGTGATCGACAATCCTTTGCAAGATATTCCACTCGCATCTGTGCTTCGTTCACCAATCGTTCAACTGAATGGGGAGGAACTAGCAAATATTCGCTTGAAAAAGAAGAAAGGTACTTATTATGAAGCATTAACAAGCTTTTTGAAGGGTGCACCTGAAGAATATGAAAAAGAGTTATATGAGAAGATAAGTAATTTTTATGAAAGTCTTCAAACATGGCGCATGAAAGCGAGAAATGGGTCACTCTCTGATCTTATATGGAAAATATACAGAGAAACACAGTATTATGATTATGTAGGCGGTTTACCTGGTGGAAAACAACGTCAAGCAAATTTACGGGCATTGTACGATAGGGCAAGGCAATATGAAGCAACCTCTTTTCGAGGATTGTTCCGATTTTTACGATTTATTGATCGTATGCAAGACCGTGGAGACGATCTGGGTACGGCAAGAGCTATTGGGGAACAAGAGGATGTTGTTCGTTTAATGACCATTCACAGTAGTAAAGGTTTGGAGTTTCCAATTGTTTTTGTAAGTGGCTTGTCAAGACAATTTAATAGACAAGATTTAAACAAATCGTATTTGTTAGATAAAAATTTGGGGTTTGCTTCAAAATATATTAACCCTTCGCTTAGGATTAGCTATCCGACTCTTCCGCAATTAACATTAAAAATGAAAATGAAAATGGAACTAATTGCTGAAGAAATGAGAGTTTTATATGTCGCGTTAACACGAGCCAAGGAAAAGTTATTCTTGGTCGGCACTGTGAAACAAGCATCAAAGGTGATTAATGAATGGCAAGGTCAGCTTTTAAATCACCAATGGTTGCTTTCAGATTATGATAGGGTATATGCAAAATCATATTTAGATTGGCTTGGACCTACACTGATACGTCACCGACATAATGAAGCTTTACGAAATGACGAAAACATTGATAAATTACCCGAAGAATTAACTGACTATCCTGCAAAGTTTCGGATAGAGATTAAACAATCAACTGATTTTTTAGAACAAGATTTGAACAATCCTATAGAAGATGAACAAATCTTATCAGCAATTCGTAACGGCCAATCAATAGATTTAGGAAGTTCATATCAGGACCAAATGGTTAACCGTTTAACATGGGAGTATCCAAACGTAGATGCTACAAAGTATCGGTCTAAGCAGGCAGTATCAGAAATAAAGCGGATGCGTGAATCATTAGATGAGTTTAGTCATACATCTTTGTTGGCACAAAAACAGCAACCTATTGCAGAACGTCCATTATTTTTACAAGAAAAATCAATCTCTCCTTCTGAGAGAGGAACAGCGATGCATCTGTTCATGCAGCAAATCAAACTACATGAGCCTATAACGATTGAAGGATTGTCAGACCAGCTTGCTAAAATGGTTGTTCATGAGATCATTACAGAAGAGCAATCAACAGCCATTTCTATAGAACATATCCATGACTTTTTTCAAACTGAGTTGGGAGAACGTCTAGTTAATGCTACGATGGTGAAGAGAGAGTTACCATTTAGCCTTGCGTTACCAGCGAAGGAAGCTTATCCAAAATGGCAAATACAAGACGAAGAGACTGTTCTTGTTCAAGGAATGATTGATTGTATATTTGAAGATGATCAAGGAATTGTCTTACTAGATTATAAAACTGATACAATTACCGGTCGTTTTACAAATGGGTTTGAAGAAGCTGAACCAATATTAACGAAGCGTTATCGCACTCAAATAGATTTATACCGACATGCACTTGAACAGATATGGCAAAGAAAAATAGATGAATGCTACTTATTTTTCTTTGATGGGTCACATCTATTACGCATGTAAAATACATAGCAACTCTTTGTAGGAATTCAAGAGTTGCTATGCATTTGCTGTTTGCGGCTGATCTACTAAATCTGGATCACCAGTATTTGTAAAGCTAATTCCGTTTGTTACAATGAAGAAGTTACCTGAAACTGAAGAACCTGAACCAGTATAAGATTTTTCCTGTGTTTTCGGCGATATATAAAAGGAATCTCCAAAGTTTATCACTCCGCCAGATACAGTGTTAATATTAACGGGTCCAACGATTGAAGGCATAGACTACACCCTTTATTAGAGTATCCAAATTAGTTCAACATGTTGAATGAGTAGTATATCTTCCTTATCTTATTTATGTGTGAATGTATAACTTGTCATTTCAATATTTATGTTATGCATTTGGCTTATAAATGTTCATTGATTCTCCTCATTACTTTCCAATTGTCGAATGTTCTTCACACGATCAACGGCATCAATTTCATCAATCGAACCTATTTGAACTAAAGATGAAGCGGCTATCCCGATGATTCTAATGTTACGTACGTGTATCGTTGGATTTTCGTTGTGAAAAGCAACAGAAACAGGCTCTCGGTCTGGTGGTTTAGGGATAACCTGTGAGTAAATTTCGTCTTCGAAATTACCTTCATTTGAAAAAAATAGCGGATATTCTCGTCTAACTGCAAAAACTCTAGCAAGCGGCGTGAAGGACACAGAATCACCAATATGAAATACCGAGCTTAATGACACATCAACAATTCTTATTTTGTTAACAACAGATACTCTACGCAGCATCTTGTTATCCTCAAAGTGCAGTTGAAGGTGGCGCGGTAGGAACAAATGGAACGAATGGTGCAACTGCGCCGATTATTAAAGATTCTGGTGGGGTATCAAATATGGATGATAAAGTTATTGAGTGTGTGTCGCCGACTAAAAAAACTGAAGAACTAGATACACCAATCATTCTTATGTCTCCTACACATAAATTCCGGTTTGTTACAGTAAAATTCATTTATCTTCTCCTCCTATGTTTCTTGGAAAATGTTGAATGAAAGCGAGAAATGAGTTTTCAATATCTTTTTTAACATATGAAACGATCCTTTCCATACTTCTTTTTGCTTGGGTTGGATTTTGTATATCAGCAGGTGTAAGTTTATTGATGTAATAATTTATCCGGGGGTTAATTTGTTTCTTTACATCTTCAATCATGAATTGTCGATATGAGTCGTCAAGAGCAAAATCTTGTTGTTTTTCAATCCCTTTAATTAGGTCAACGCTATTCCGGTCTAAAAATGAATGTACATCATTAAATACTTGTTGTGAAAAACCTTCAGGAAGTTGTTCGATTGGTGGAACTTGGAATTGATCTTGAGTTACTGCAAAATCTTCAATTGCATTAGAATCTTGTGGGTTTAAGCCAATATTTAATGTTCCCGAAAGAGTTTCAACCTTTAATTGATCAAATTTGTATTCAATCTTATCAATCGTCGTGTGTTTTTCGTTTTTTAGCTCTTCCACTTCATTTTGCAATTGCTCTATGGTTGATTCCATTTGTTTAATCTTTTCATTTTGAGATTCCACAAATGAATGAAGTTGGCGCATATACTGGTAGAATTCATCTTGAAAATACATTCAAACCTTCCTTTCTTTAGGGTATTCACATGATTTTGTTAAACTCTGTTGCTTTTATTGTTAAAATTTACTCAGCTGAAAGTGGCCTATGCAACTGTCGTGCTTTTCTTGCTATGTTAATATAGGTGTACATTCTTAGTTCGAATAACAAGTATCAATGCGTAAATAGCCTATTGTTAAGTACCTTTCAAATATTCGGAACGCACTAAAAATAAGGTGCATGCGCTTTGTTATTTATCATATGTGAAAAAAAAAAATAGGTGATTAGCCCATTTTGAATTAAAGAATTTTTTATGGTCCCTGTAATGGTACAAGTTGTCCCGTGCCTGGAAAACCTGTAGGTTGTTGAGCTTCGGGAGCGGGCTCTGTATATGCTCCTGTATTATACAAATTTGATAATGCATTAATACTACCAGCACTTCCTATTTGTAACACAGAAGAGTTCGAAACACCATCAACTCTTAGTTGGTGAATAATAATACTTTGGTTAATATAAAAGTTCAAAATTCCCACACCTCCTCTCTTTCATAGAACAAATTTAGTAAATGTACTTTTAAAGCTTTACAACAAGCAATCAGGTGAAGACTCAACCCCACCTGATTTGTAAATCCTTCAGATCTAAGCGTCATTTAAAAAACTCGACCTTTTTGAGAATTCATTCAGATTCAATTTCTACAGATTTGCAGCTAGTGGTTGATCAATTACATCAGCATCATACGTATTAGTTACACTTTGAGTGTTGTTAATATATAAATAATCACCTGTATTAAATGAACCTGCTCCAGCAAAGGTTTTAGCTGTGCTTATAGGTGAAATTGAATAAACGTCACCTATATGAAAAACTGCACTTGACCCAATGTCAGTTACATTTACGACACCAACTATAGCAGGCATAACAAACACCCTTTTACAATCTGTTATAGGCATAGTATGAGTGACCCTAATTTATTGTGAGGAAGAATTATAATCTTGTTTATTAAATAAAAAAACTTGGCATATGCCAAGTTAAAAGTCAGCTGAATCTAGTATTTCTTGTTCCACGTTCAATAAATCATCTAATTCCTGACTGCATTTTACTGTTTCATCTGCTGTATAACCGAATGTTGCTGCAAGGTCAATCATTTGTTGTCTTTTTTCTTCAATTATGTGTTGAATCATTTATCCCACACCATCTTATTTTATTGATAGGACTTAAGTATGTGTATATTATACATGATTATACATGAAATGGAATGCGTTCGCTAAAAGAAGATTTGTTTTTACAAAATAATGCAATATTCTACATGTGATGAATGAGGAAATGGTGTAAAATATTTCTTTTCATAACACTTCATGTAATTTTCTTTATTCATTATTTTAGAATTTTGGTCGAAAATATGCTATGATGTTGAAGGAGTAAGCTTGTTCTAGTATACTTGAACATCGCCGTGTCAGGTAAGAGAGTATACGCTACCTGATAGAAAGATTCCATCAATAGCGATGGAGGTCTAAAAACTTTTACAAACTAAGATGAAAAAAGAAAGGAAGGAATTAAAATGATAATACATGCACATCTTACCTCTTGGGTTGTAGCTCTTATTCTATTCTTCGTTGCATTTTCTATGTACAAAAAGGGAAGTAATAAAGGGGCAAAAATTTCTCACATGATTTTGCGTCTATTCTATTTACTTATCATCGCAACTGGAGGTATGCTTTATTCAAGTGGGGCAGAAATTCCAGGACTTTACCACGTGAAGGCTACGTTAGGAATTATCGTTATAGCTGCAATGGAAATGGTGTTAGTCCGTTCTTCAAAAGAAAAATCAACAAACATTGCTTGGGTATTATTAATTATCAGTTTTATAGTTGTATTATATTTAGGGTTTACATTACCACAAGGTACTCAGTTTTAAATAGGTAGGGTCTTTTCTTTTCTATGAAAAGAACAGCAAAAGGAGATTTTACTCGGCTGTCATCATACTAAAAAAGTAAGACTACGATTATATTTTAAGTACAATCAATTACATAATATGTAAGACATGTAATTAACAAAAAGCATCTGTATTTATAATAGATGCTTTTTTCATTTTTTAAATATGCTGTGAAAGTAAACGTTTCCCACTACTAGTTGTATATTCAAAACGATCAGTTGAATGAGACCCTCTAAAGAAATGATGCTGCACGTTACATATTGTCTCTAAATTATCGAAGATGAGGAAGTTTACACCTTCAGCATTTGAATTATTCATCTCAAAAAAACTTAATACATTATGAGAATAAATACAATCATACATAGAAAAAGACAATTGGTTTAAGCAATGGATAAATCTAATAAAGCTTTCTTCATTGAGCGATTGCAATAGTTCTGAGTAGTTAAGCAGCAGCTTCTTGTTTATCCTTACTTTATCTCCATGTTGTAAGAAATATGTGAATTTGGAGAGTTCAACAACTCCAGACTCAATGATGCTTCCTTTAAGCCAACGGTCCATCAACCATATTTCGAACTCGTCTTGAACAATATCTTCAAAATTTGAAGCAACATCATCTTCATCATCAAAAAAAATCCATTCATCACCAATATATTCAATTGATCCATTTATAAATGCTCTTTGTTGTTCTTTTATTAATTGCAGTCTATGCTGTATATTCATGCAGAAAATCCTCCAACTATGTGTTAACCATACTTTTTATTCAATTTGACTCCACCAATACAGGTGGAGTTGTATTTTTTGATGAGCGACTATACAACAAGCGGTTGTGCATTGAGAATAAATACGTATACAACTAGGCTATCGTGGTATCTTAGTTTCTATAAAACGATGAAGATCATAGAAAGTCTATTTGTGAAAATGTCATTTTAAAAAATAAACATGGTTTATAAACACGCCTTTGAAAAAAATTGAGTCATGTATTTCTTTATCTTGTTTAGACAACTTTCGTTCTCTTTAAACTATGAATCATTGGGTTGAATAAAAATATGTATAATGTTGTTATTTATGTAGGACGATTCATCCAATTCACGATAATTGCATACAATGATAGCATGCTTATACGAAGAATGGTTCATGTTAGTAATGAAGAGGAGCTGGTAAGAAATGTGTGGAATTACAGGTTGGATTGACTATAACAGAGACTTAAGAAACGAACATACCACCCTATCAAAAATGACAGAAACACTAAGAAAAAGAGGTCCGGATGATACGAATATTTGGACATCACTTCATGCGGGGTTTGGTCATAAAAGATTGGTTGTTGTTGATCCTGAAGGTGGTATTCAACCAATGTCTCGTTCCAATCATTCAAACACATATACTATTTGTTATAATGGAGAGCTATATAATACTGAGGATATTAGAAAACAGTTAGCTTCTTGTGGCTATACATTTAAAGGGCACTCTGACACTGAGGTGTTGCTAACTGCTTATATTGAATGGGAGGAGCGATGTGTTGATTATTTAAATGGTATCTATGCGTTTGCTGTATGGGATGCAAAGAAAGAACAAGTATTTCTTGCTCGTGATCGTTTAGGAGTAAAGCCCTTATTTTATAGGATGGATGAGTTTAGTATATTATTTGGGTCTGAATTAAAAGCCATTTTAGCACATCCATCTGTAAAAGCAGAGCTAGGAGTCGAAGGGCTAGCAGAGATTTTTGGTCTCGGTCCGTCGCGTTCTCCCGGTCATGGTGTATTTAATAAAATTAATGAGCTACGACCTGGTCATGCGCTTGTATTTTCGAAGCAAGGCATTAAAATGTGGCGTTATTGGAATGTAAAAAGTAAACCACATACCGATTCATTAGATGAAACGACTGAAAAAGTACACTTTCTCCTCAAAGATGCTGTGACAAGGCAGCTTGTGTCAGATGTACCATTATGCACATTTTTATCTGGAGGGGTAGATTCTAGTGCAATCACTGCTTTTGCTTCATTAGCGTATGCAAAAGAGGGAAAAGGAAGCTTGCATACGTATTCAATAGACTATGAAGAGAATGATAAATACTTTCAAGCAAATGATTTCCAACCGAATTCAGATGTGCCTTGGATTGAGAAAATGTCGACTGAATTTAAAACACAACATCATCGATGCGTCATTTCTCAACAGGATTTAGTGAATTATTTAACAGAAGCAGTATATGTAAGAGATTTACCTGGAATGGCAGACATCGATTCGTCATTATTATGGTTCTGTAAACAAATTAAAGAACAATTTGTTGTTGGGTTGTCTGGAGAATGTGCAGATGAAATTTTTGGTGGTTACCCTTGGTTTCACAACACGGATATATTACAAAATGCTGGATTTCCGTGGATGCGTTCCTTAGATGCAAGGATTGAGCTATTGCAAGATTCATGGAATAAAAAGCTAAAATTAAAAGACTACGTTCAAGAAAAGTATGAACAAACTGTAAAAGAAACACCGATGCTTGAAGGTGAAAACCCACTTGAAGCGAATCGAAGACAGATGTTTTATTTAAACATGATATGGTTTATGACAACATTATTAGATCGTAAGGATCGCATGAGTATGGGAGCTAGCCTTGAAGTTCGTGTACCATTTGCAGATCATAGGCTCGTTGAATACGTTTGGAATATCCCTTGGGAAATGAAAATGTACGGCAATAGAGAGAAAGGCATCTTACGGCGATCATTAGAAGGGATTTTACCAAGTAAAGTGCTTTATAGGAAGAAGAGTCCTTATCCTAAAACGCACCACCCTCTATATAGTTCACTTGTTAAAAATTGGTTAGAAAATATATTAGAAGATAAATCATCTGTGCTTTATGAGTTTTTTAATAAAGATAAATTAAAAGAAATTGTTGACTCCGAAGGCAAAGCATTTCGAGTTCCATGGTTTGGACAATTAATGACTGGACCACAGTTACTCGCATATTTAGCTCAAATCCACGTTTGGTTTAACGAATACGGTATACAAGTAAAAGAGTAGCTAAACTGGCAATAAATAAAAAATACAGAGGTTTGATGCGTAAATAAAGTGATAGATGGATAAAAACAAGAATTGACCGATAAAATGGTGGATTTGACCCGAAAATCATAGTATTAGACCGATAAAGTGCTGGATTTGACCCGAAAATCATAGTATTAGACCCATAATGTGCTGGATTTGACCCGAAAATCATAGTATTAGACCCATAATGTGCTGGATTTGACCCGTAAAACACCGAAATTGACCCGTAAAGAAAGTTTTAGACTGATAAAACCCAGAATTGACCGATAAAATGCCGTATTTTACAGTATTAGACCCGTAAAACCCAGAATTTGATGCGTATGCAAAGTGTTAGACCACTAAAACCCAGAATTGACCGATAAAACACTTGATTAGACCCGTATAATGCCGTATTAGACCCATAAAATACCGAAATTGACCCAGAAATTACAGTATTAGACCCGTAAAACACCGAACTTGACCCAAAAAACAGAATTTAACATGTAAACAAAGTTAGATCGATAAAGCATAGAAATTGATGCGTATGCAAAGTGTTAGACCACTAAAATACAGAATTGACCAATAAAACACTTGATTAGACCCGTATAATGCCGTATTAGACCCATAAAACACCGAAATTGACCCGAAAATTACAGTATTTGACCCGTAAAACACCGAACTTGACCCAAAAAACAGAATTTAACATGTAAACAAAGTTAGATCGATAAAGCATAGAAATTGATGCGTATGCAAAGTGTTAGACCACTAAAATACAGAATTGACCAATAAAACACTTGATTAGACCCGTATAATGCCGTATTAGACCCATAAAACACCGAATTTGACCCGAAAATTACAGTATTTGACCCGTAAAACACCGAACTTGACCCAAAAAACAGAATTTAACATGTAAACAAAGTTAGATCGATAAAGCATAGAAATTGATGCGTATGCAAAGTGTTAGACCACTAAAATACAGAATTGACCAATAAAACACTTGATTAGACCCGTATAATGCCGTATTAGACCCATAAAACACCGAAATTGACCCGTAAAACACCAAATTAGAGCCAAAAAAACAGAATTTAACATGTAAACAAAGTTAGATCGATAAAGCATAGAATTTGACGCGCATGCAAAGTGTTAGATCCGTGAAACATCAATATTGACCGATAAAACCTTTATCATACTAATAAATCAATATATGGGTCTTGCACCTATCCTTTTGATATTAATGGTCGGATAGGTGCAAGAGCTATTTGTTATACCACAGAAGGTGATGGTTTATTTTGGCTGTTTTCGCATTAGATGTTGCTATACGTTCTAATATATAAAAGCACGTATCCATCTAGTGTAACTGGCATCTTTTCTACTTTTACAATTATTAAGCTCTAATAAAACTTATCACATTGTCCATTGTTAATAAAAATAGCAACAAAGTTTACGAAAGGAGCCTTTATTTTTTAAAATAAGTCCAACCATCCTCTTGATACACTTTTTCATCTTTCATTAACTTACCTAATGCTCTTTTAAATGCGCCTTTACTCA
The DNA here is from genome assembly GCF_046557775.1 of Nanhaiella sioensis. NCBI lineage: Bacteria > Bacillati > Bacillota > Bacilli > Caryophanales > Bacillaceae > Nanhaiella > Nanhaiella sioensis. The sequence goes on along the minus strand of NZ_JBKAEG010000001.1, from coordinate 844,176 downwards.
TGTGAAACCGTTGTTTTATATCTTCAGGTGAACTTTTATCTGAATAAGGCATTGCTCCTCCACGGTCTTCCATATACTTATAAATAACTAGTGAATCATCATTCATGCTTTCGTGGCTTCTAGATAATAATGATACATTAATTGTTCCATCATCCTTAACTGCAATGACTCTACCTTCGACATGTTCACCTAACCTTGGTTCTGACTTTCGCTCTGAATGATGAATAAAGCCTCGGTACCCTTCATCTGTAAGTAAAAATGAGCCGACTTTTAAGGAACGATAAATAGTTCCTTTAATATTTCTGTTGGAAATTTCCTTTGGAGCAGTGTTCATTATTTCCTCAATGATTTCTTCCGTAGCGAGTTTAGCAAGTAATCGTCCACGATTATCAGTTTTTAATGAACAATACAATTGATCGCCGATTTCAGGCCAAATATTTTCCAACAGTGGTAAATCGTCACCTGAAACAAGAATATCCTTTTTAATACCAATATCTATAAATGCTCCGAGGTTTTGCTTTACTTCTACAACTTTTACCCATCCGTATGATTCAGATGTAATACTTGGTAATGTTGTAGTTGCTGCTATACGTCCCTGGTGATCAGAATACAAAAATACTTCTACTTCTTGTTGTAACTGAATGTCAGAAGTTATTTCGCTATTATGAAGAAGAATGCTTGTCTCACCATCTGATAAAAAAAATCCAAAATCTGATTCTCTCTCTACAACAAGAGTAACAATGTTGCCTGCTTTTACGTTGTTCATCTTTGTTTCCTTCTTTCTACAAAAATTATCATATAGTTTACATTATAACCTGTTTCTAGCTTTTGTAAGTGGTATATGATATCTGTATGCACTAATATACATTATGTCATAAGTTGTCCCAATTGCTTAATTTTACTATAATGGAGACAAAACTCAATAGATATTTTGGAGGTGTCATCATGGCGAAGGAAAGCTCGTTCGATATTGTGTCTAAAGTGGATTTTTCGGAAGTAACAAATGCAATAAATATAGCTATGAAAGAAATTCAAAACCGTTATGATTTTAAAGGGAGTAAAAGTAACATCTCACTTGAAAAAGAAGATCTTGTGCTACTGTCTGACGATGATTTCAAGCTAGATCAGTTAAAGGATGTTTTAGTGAGTAAAATGGTTAAAAGAGGTATTCCGATAAAAAATTTAGACTATAGTAAAGTTGAAAGTGCTTCAGGTGGGACTGTTAGACAAAGAGCTAAGCTTATTCAGGGAATAGATAAAGAAAATGCTAAAAAAATTAACGCGATTATTAAACAACTAGGTTTGAAAATTAAAACCCAAATTCAAGATGATCAAGTGAGGGTTACTGGGAAGAATAAAGATGATTTGCAAAAGGTAATTACAGCCATTCGAGAGGCTGATTTAACAGTTGATGTACAATTTATAAATTACCGTTAATGTAAAAAAGCCATTTTAATGGCTCTATAAGCAGGTTTTTAGAACAAAGCGCCTCGTAGAATAGCCCTTCTAATACATTCATTGGGCGTCGAGGCGCTTGTCTAAATCACTCATGTTAATTTCTGATTCTTAGAATATCCTCTTATTTGTTATGGACCTTTTTATTTGCAAATAAAAATAGTAAAAACAAGGCTGGAACAGCAAAGACCATTAGCATAAATGGTAAATTTACACCGGTTTTCTCAGCAAGAACATAAATTTCTGCTTCCTCCCGGTCAATAGTTACCTTGTATCCCTGTTCATCACTTCTAATTAAATCTCCAGCTAATAATCCTCTAAGTTCTTTTTCATCTTCAAGCGTAGTTGTATCTAAGTGTACTGTCTTTGTTTCGGAGGTATTGTTGATGACAGCAATCGCTGTTTCTTCTTTATATGTCCGCTTAAAGACTAGCATGCCATCTTCCTCATATAACATTTCAAAGTCTCCATAGGTTAATGAAGGTAGTGTGCTTCTAAGTTCACTTAATTTAGTTATATAATCAGATAATTCTTTCTCAGTTCGAAAATTCATTATTAGTTGATTAGGAATTCCATTACCACCATCTAATGCTATTTCAGACCCATATAATACAACAGGCGCCCCAGGTGTTGTATACAAATGAACCAAAGCTTGTTTGATTCTTGTAACGGGATATTGATCCAGTGCGGTGGCTTTCCTTGTAAATCTATCTGTTTGAGGACTATCGATCATTTTCACTGTCGTTTCGGATTGTTCCTGGTTGTTATTTGTTTCGTTAAATACATTATTAATTGTATCAAGTGGTTGATCAATTGTTACAAATTTGCTAGAAGCTTCTTCGTAATAGGAACGACTTACAATTGCGTCAAAACCTATACCGTTATACGTGTGTTCAAGTTGAGATTCTATAGTTAGTTCATCTGCAAGCAAGAATAAATTTTGATTGCTTGATTTGATATCGTTAATAAATTCCTTCCAGAAATCACTAGGGTACAAGCCAATATTTAATATATGATAACCATCAATATCTGTTTCTTCTTGCAAAGATATGTAAGCTTCCGCAATATTATTTGGCATTTCCATTGTTGTTTCAACATCTACAATTATCTTCATATTCCGTTTATGAGCTTCGTCTACTAACGCTATTAAATCCTCTTTCGTTCCAAAGTATTCTTTGATAGTAAGATTTTCATTATCGTTACTAAAGTCATCGTTAAAAATGGATGATAACATTATAGTACTAAAACCCATTTCTTCAATATAATCGAGTTTTTGTATAACGCCCTTTATGTCACCCCCGTAACCGTCATTTGGAACTTTTTGATCATTTGATACATCACCGTTAAAGAATTTCTCCACTATTACATAATAGATCGTTTCATCCTCCAAAGTTGGAGCCTCATTATTTTCAGCTTGGACTAATACGCCTTGTATAAGGATGAATGGTATAAATAGGAAAGCGAGCAACCTTTTTTTCATTAATATTAAACTCCTTTTATTATTTTAAATGATCATATATAAAATATATCCTTTACTAGATTATCTCCACTAGTAGTAGGTAGTCAATATTTTAGCGATATGCTTCACAGAAGAATGTGCTTTTATTTGTAAAAATTAATCCATGTTATATTTTCTAACATAAAACGCAAAAAAGTTGTTGCTTTTTTCTGAAACTTCACTTAGAATAAGATACATGATATAACATGATGGCGTTAACTTATATAACATGTAGGTTAGAGGGGGATATGAAATTGAAAAAAGTTGAAGCGATTTTTCGTCCTGAACACTTTCAGGATCTACGCAATAAATTAGAAACTATCGGTGTAAATGGGCTTACTGTTTCAGAGGTTGCTGGATGTGGTAAGCAAAAAGGTCAAAAAGGGGTATTTAGGGGAAGTAAATTTGAAATCACATTAGTACCAAAAATTAAAGTAGAAATGGTCGTTGAAAACGAAAAGGTAGACGAAATCATTAACATCATTCAATCGATATGTCGTACGAACAGTGTGGGAGATGGGAAAATTTTTATCATACCTATCGAAGATGCTGTTAGGATTCGTACAGGTGAAACTGGAAAGCAAGCAATACTATAATTCGATAAAACCAATATTGAAAGGGAGAGATTAAGTTGAGAAGAATGAAAAGAACAGCACTTTTAACACTTATTATTAGTTTATTCATGTCGTCTGTTGCTTTCGCTGAGGGTCCAACCACCACTGCATTACAATCATCGATGGATATGATGTGGATCATGGTTGCAGCGTTGCTTGTATTCTTTATGCATGCTGGTTTTGCAATGGTAGAAAGTGGATTTACACGTTCTAAAAATGCATTAAATATATTAATGAAGAACATGTTGACGATTTCAATCGCATCAGTGCTTTATTTTCTAGTTGGATATGGAATTATGTTCGGATCAAGTGCTGGTGGATTTATCGGTACAAGTGGATTTGCCTTAAATGGTCATGAAGCTGACGTTGGATTCTTCTTATTCCAGGCAGTTTTCTCAGCTACATGTGCAACGATTATTTCAGGAGCCGTAGCAGAAAGAATTAAGCTATCTAGCTATTTATTAATTACGATTTTAATGACAGGTTTTATTTATCCTGTAGTTGGACATTGGATTTGGAATGGCGGATGGTTAGCTGAATTAGGTTTCGTCGATTTTGCAGGATCAACAGTTGTTCATTTAACAGGTGCACTTGGTGCAGTAGTTGCAGTATTCTTTCTTGGTGCAAGAATTGGCAAATACTCTGAGGGTAAAGTAAATGTCATTCCTGGTCATAATATCCCACTAGGGGCACTAGGTGTATTCATTTTATGGTTTGGTTGGTTTGGTTTTAACGGAGGAAGTACTTTAGCAGCTGATCCAGAATTAATCCCTCATGTTGTAACAACTACCTTATTGTCAGCATCGTGCGGTGTTCTAGCATCTGCATTTTATACAAACTTACGCTATAAAAGAATTGATGCTTCATTAACTTTAAATGGTGCTTTAGCTGGATTAGTTGGGATTACAGCTGGTACTGCAAACGTTTCTTTAGTTGGTGCAATCATTATCGGCCTAGTGTCAGGTATCATCTTAGTTGAAGCAGTACAATTTATTGATCGTAAGTTAAAGCTTGATGATCCAGTAGGTGCAATCGCAGTTCATGGAGTTGCTGGAATTTGGGGAACATTAGCAGTTGGCTTCTTCGATACTCAAGCAGGATTAGTTTACGGTGGTGGAGTTCAATTACTTGGTATTCAAGCCTTAGGGATTACAGCAGTAATCGTATGGACCGTTGCCACATTAGGTGTTGCACTATTCATTATGACTCGTCTTGGATCAATTAGAGTATCTCGTGAAGAAGAGATCGGTGGCTTAGATTTTGCTGAGCACGGTTCAACAGCTTATGAGTTACGAGAAGGTATTTTATCAGATCAACATAATCCTGTTTCTCCGGAATTTGGTTCTGGATTAATTGAAAGATTGAATCAAGCTGGTTCAGCAAGTAGTAAAGCAACTGGTTGATTAACGAAATACTAACATACAAAACAGCCATTTACTCATAGAGTGATGGCTGTTTTTATATTGTAAACACGGATGTTATTGTTATTTAATTTGCACAGCAAGTTAAGTAATTTGACAAGCAAAGATACTGCGAACCTCTAGCTGTATAGAAGATTATTATGAATAACTACTAGCCTTTATAATTTTATCATTAATTTAGCTTAAACAGAAAACCCTCAGAGGGCAGCCTCCGAGAGTTGGGTAATAACTCTTTATTTGGAATTTGGAAATGTAATGCAGTGTTTGTAATGCTTATTTATGATCTGTATCCTGTGAATATTGGCGTTCACCACGTTTACGATTTTGTTCTTTTTGTAAATTTTGTTTGTGGTGCAGTGCATTATTATCTTTTGCTTTTTTTTCATTATCACTCGTATGCGGCATAAAGAGACACTCCTTTTAAATCGGCTGATTTCAAATTGATTGTTGGTATGCGATATAACTGGATAATTTTTTCTCGTCACAGTCAATAGCAACAACAATGAAAGGAAAAGAGCCTTTAGTTATAATCTTTATTAGCTTGTCCGCGTTAGTGAGAATGTATGTAGCTTATTAACTATACTTATCATTCAAGAAAAATAACGCTAGTGTCCCTGGTCCAGCATGTGCTCCAATCGCACAGCCTATTGTATTTATTAAAAATTGATCGCAGCCAAACTCATCTTTAATTTTTTCTTGTAACAATAGTGCTCCCTCTTCATTATCTCCGTGACTGATACCGATCGTTTGAGTTGATAAATCAACTCCTCGTTCTCTCATAAGATCAATCATACGTTTGATCACTTTTTTGTTACCTCTAATTTTTTCTAATGGAATTAGCTTACCATCCTCAACATGCAATAAAGGCTTAATGTTTAGTAAACCTCCTACAAAAGCAGAGGTTCTACTAACTCTTCCTCCCCGAGCCAAATATTCTAAGTTATCAACTGTAAATATGTGTTCCATATGCTTACAGTGGAACTGGATAGCTTCGATGAGATCTTGATATGCTAGTGTTTTTGATAGCTCTACAGCCTTTTCTACAATTAATCCGTATCCTAAAGAAGCACATTTTGAATCAATAATTGTAAGTTCAAAGTTTGGGTATTCTTCTAAAACTTGCTCTCTCATTAACATTGCTGTTTGATATGTGCCGGACAGCTCAGAAGAAAAAGCGATATAAATTGATGATTTCTGCTGTTTTGCTAAGTTTAAGAATAGTTTTCTTAGCTCGCTAGGCTTGGCTTGTGATGTTTTTGCTATCTTTCCTTGTCGCATCGCATCATATACTTGCTTAGGTTTGATAGAGAGTAAATCTTCGTATTCTGTTCCATCAACATTAACACATAAAGGAACTAAATCTACATTTGAATTCCGATAAAAATCAAGCGGTAAGTCACTGCCGCTGTCTGCAATAATATTTGTATTCATCCAAGCACCTCTTTAAATAAATTGCTACATTAATAAATTTAAGCCTACTCAATAAGTTTATCATGACAAAAGAAATTATAGTATTGCAAGTTTGGGTAGAATATGTTTAATTTAATACATCACAGCAGTGAAAATAGTAAATAAGGCACTTTATTTAGAATTTGTAGCTACTATATTTATATAGTTAATCGTTTATATTTTACTAAGAATAGCAACAAATAAAACGGACAGCTTCATAAAATGAACCGTTAGAATATTCAAGTTTTGGGAGTAGAAATATAGCTTATAAAGGGGAATCATAGTAATTATGCATGAAGTAAAAAAGTTTGTAATAGTCATCTTAGGTGCATTATTAAATGCATTAGCACTTAATTTCTTTTTAATTCCTGCCAATATTTATGCTGGAGGCTTTGCAGGTCTTTCGCAGTTACTATCGAGCATTACTGGACAATTCACACCATTTCAAATATCAACAGGTATTTTTCTGTTCTTACTAAATGTGCCAGTTGCGATCCTAGGTTGGAAAAAAGTAGGGAAAAGGTTTACCCTGTATAGTTTTTTAAGTGTCGCATCGATGTCATTCTTTCTTCAAATATTGCCTATCGTTCATGTTTCTGAAGATATTTTATTGAATGCAGTTTTTGGTGGAGTCATTCAAGCAGTAGGGATTGGTTTCACATTGAAATATGGCGCTTCCACAGGTGGTCTTGATATCATCACGCTAGTTTTATCTAAAATCAATGATCGCCCTATTGGTGTATATTTCTTCTCATTAAATGCCGTAATCATTATCACAACCGGTTCTTTATATGGTTGGGAATACGCACTATATACGTTAGTGACTTTATATGTAGCGACAAGAGTGATTGATTCAATACATACTAGACATGAAAAACTAACAGCGATGATCATTACAAAAAAAGCAGATGAGCTAAAAGAGGCAATTCACTCAAAGCTAGTGAGGGGAATTACGACAGTACCTGCAAAGGGTGGCTTTTCAAATGAAAGTCAAGAAATGATGATTATCGTAATCACGAGGTATGAATTGTATGATTTAGAAAGAATCATCAAAAAGGTCGACGAGAATGCATTTACTAATATTGTTCAAACAGCAGGTATCTTTGGCTTATTTCGAAAAGAATAATCAATTAGAAAGGGTAGGAAATCAAGAGCTACTTTTTAGCTTATTTCCTACCCTTACACCGGAATAAATATTTTAACAATTAATTAATGTTGTAAATTGTCTAACCTATTTTGAAGCTCTCTTAACTGCTTTTTTTCAGCAATCGTTGAGTTTGCATATGCTGAGGACAGTGCGTTTTTTGCCGCTGACAAGGCATCTTCAGATTGAGCAGCCTGTTCAGCTAATTGAACTGCTTCTCGAGCTTGTTGAAATAATTGATTTCCCATCGTTATGCCCCACCAATTGATGATTCTTTAACATTTGAAATTTTTTGTCTTTCCTCTGCCTCTGCATATGTCGTGTGATAAGGGATCCGTTCATCATGTTTTTCAACAGCGTCAACACCTTGTTGAACGAAGCGTTTGGATTTATTACGTTTACCCATCAGTAGCCCCCCTTAAATCATCCTGAAGAAACTAACTCAACAAAATCGATTTCTAGGTGTATATTGAAAATGTTACTTGGTTAATCTTAAGCTACACTCGATTGATTGAGTCAGTATCATTTATATTTTGGCTAACAATTGTTTATATATACATGAATGATTAGGTTAAGGCTCTTATTATAAACTTTGTTGTTATTTGTAAAAAATATTATTAGACGTGATTTGGTAAAAGACAAGGTGCTCGAGTAAGTCTTTATTTAATCGTACATTAGGTAACAAAAAATGAAAAAATTTCATTTGTTATAGGGCTTTAAATGTTAGTTAGAACATTAAATAACCATTATCATTTAGTTATCAAGTTTTAATATATTAGCTAAAGCCTTACCGACTCCATCTTGTTCGTTTGTAGTGGTAATATCTTTAGCAAGGGACTTTAATTCATCAATTGCATTTCCCATAGCAATTCCAAATCCAGCATAATCAATCATTTCTAAATCATTGTCTTCATCGCCAAAAGCTATTATGCGGCTGCGAGGAATTTGATAATAGTCAGCAATTTTTTTCAAACCAACGGCTTTATTTAATCCAGCTTTTACAATCTCTATAATGTGCCATGGTGCTCCCCATTTGCGATGATCAATCATTTCTGCATGTACATCTGATAAATAAGAACGAATTTCTTGTACGTGGCTCTCTTCTGCATGAATTAAAATACTCGTAGGGTCGTGAGTTAAAATTTGCTTTAAGTCACCTGTTTCAATTTTCGGGTTGCCAAAGTTAAAGATATTTAAATACTTTTCATCATGATAATGAAAATAAACATCATCCATCACTTCAGCTAAAATATTCTTAATATCATATTGCTCACTAGCTTCCACGATATCCTTCGCTGTATTTAAATGAAGTGGGGTATGATATAATCCCCAATTGTGATCGATTGGATGATGAACGAAGGCACCATTAAAATTAACAATGGGTGTTTTTAAATTAAGCTCATTATAATAAATTTCACTAGCTCTATATGGTCTTCCAGTTGCAATAACAACAATATGACCTGCCATTTGAGCCTTCATGATCATTTCTTTCGTATATGAGGAAATCTTTTTATCATCAGTTAATAAAGTACCGTCTAAATCTAATGCAATTAAATGTTGTTGAAAGCTCATAATGTCTCCTTTGTAAAAATAATTTATCTTACATAATAAAACATTTATTATACTATTTACATAGTAGAAAATAATCATCGATTGTTTTAAGTGTACCTTGAATGGAAAAAATTTGTCCACTATTTTGTAATAAAATGAAAAATAATAAGAGCAAGTACGATTCATTAATATCTCACGATGTTAATTCATTCTCATATCGCTAGTATTTGCGACAATAAATGTAACAAATCGTTCATATTTTCTATAAGAAAATGTACTGAAAAGAAGTAATTTTTTTGCTAATTAGTACATATATGATATAATGAAAATGATTCTCAAGTAGGTCGAAAGGGTGAAAAACATGGATAAAGCTTTAGAAGAAAATTTAATGGGCGCACTTGAAAATGTGCTTGATCCAGAGTTAGGTATTGATATTGTTAATTTAGGCTTAGTGTATGGTGTTGATATAGATGATAATGGGACTGCGACTGTTACAATGACTCTCACTTCTATGGGATGCCCATTAGCAGGAACTATTTCTGAAGATGTAAAGAGAAATTTAGCGGATATACCAGAAGTAAAAGAGACAGAAGTTAGTATTGTTTGGAGCCCACCTTGGAGTAAGGATCGCATGTCAAGATATGCAAAAATTGCTTTAGGAGTTCATGGATAATCATGTAGTAAAATACATCTGATGTATAAATATTTTAGATATTATTGTAAGAGAGGTGGAGATTAAATAACTTCATCTCTCTTTATGCTGCCATAAGTTAAGCTTTTTTCTATTCTAGCCGAAAAAATGACTTAGCTTTGTTACTTTTTACGCCTAATCTATAAGATAAAATTGTTGTTTTACTACTGATTAGTCATCGATATATAGAAGGAAAGATGCAACTTTGTTTATTTCTTATGAAAAAAATAACAATTCATGAAAAAAAGCCCTTGGCTAAGAGCGGAATTGTTTCTTGTTTCAAAAGTAATGTTGTTAGGGTAAATGGCTAGCATCACAGTTTCAATATGATGCTATTTTTAACAAATTTGTACTATAAGAAGTAGCTTTAAATGTTAGTCATCATGTTATAGACGAAAAGCAACAATCAATGCGAAAACAGCCTGCTATTAAGATTCAACAACCAATCAGGTGGAGGAGAGTTACCACCTGATTCACCGAGTTCGAGTTTATTTACATGCAGTCACTATATTCCTTGTAAAGTTTGTAATGCTCTTTGTGACATGCGTTGCGGTGTCCATGCTGGCTCCCATACAAGTTGCACGTTAACTGTATGAACCTCTCCCAGTTGCTCGATAACATGCTTAACACCATTTACAATGCTATCGTGTAAAGGGCAACCAGGGGTAGTTAATGTCATGATAATTGACACATCATTAGCTGTGGATATAGTAACATCATAAATCAAACCGAGGTCAACAATATTTATGTTTAACTCCGGATCAATTACTTCATATAGACGACTGTACACTTTTTCTGTTAAGCTCATTAAGATCTCCTCCTTATTTCCGAATGACGTTGCCAATTGAAAAACAAAAGGTGGCAGTAGTTAATAACATTACTAATTGACTGATCGTATATAACGGAACACTCTTTACGATAATAGATAAAGCTATTCCAACAATGCTTATTAGAAAAGCAAGAAAAGTAGGTATGCTCATTTTCTCATTAATCATATCTTTTAACGTAGGAACAGATTCTTTACCTATCTCTTTGCTATATCGATGCGTCCACCATAAAAACGGAACTATTTTGTATAGGTATCCCATAATACTTAACACAATCCAAGCGATAATATAGAGTAATATAAGTATTGGAAACCAATGATGGAGACTAGGGAAAAAAGAGATAATCATTGCAAAAAAATGAATGAAAAACCCATTTATAATAGCTAATAATGAAAACATAAAAGGTTTATCAAGCTTCTTCTTAATTCTTTTTGTAAGAATGGTATATATATGCCCCGTAAATAAACTAAAGCCAATGAATAATCCACTGACACCTATTGGTAATAAAGTTGAAATATCTAGTAAAAAAGATAATGCTGTTAAAAATAATCCGCATACATAAGCACTATATACCCAAGCGGCTAATTTCATTGAAAATCCGTGTGCAAGAGCAAACATCGGCACCATTTTATAAGAAAAACCAAAAATCAATAAAGTAAACCAGCCTGTGATTCCAAATAAAATATGTGTTTTTAACAGTGGGATATGTTGAAATAATACTGTTCCGAACTGCAAATTATATGCTAACAATATCCCTAAAGCCAATGTAAGCAATAAGCAAATGAGTGCACTGCCAACAAACAATGTAAGTATATTGAATTTTTCTTGTTTTTTCATAGTCATCAACATTTGAATGATAAATAATAATATTGAAAATAAAGCAATACTTCCACTGTATAGAATTGTTTTAGGTGCAAATACAAATGATAAAGCCAGGCTAGAAACTCCTATAGCACTTAAGAAAAATTGAAGAAAGCCTAAGCGTTCACTCCAAATAGGAGTAAGGAAGACAACAGGAACAAGTTGGTACATTGCCCCCATAGCCACCATCACTGCCCATCCGAGAATAAGCAAATGTGCACTACTCCATATTTCAGGTATTCTATATAAACCTTTTACGATATTCTCACCTTGAAAAACCAGAATAAATTGACTTGCTAGAAAGGCTAATAAACTAAAAAAAATAAATAAAAATGGAAGCTTTATATTCGTTTCAGTCGTAGCTTGCTTTGGAAACATAAAGTATCACCCGTTTTCATCTTCTAATATCAATTTGATAAGTACCATCGTCTAGCTGTTTAGTATGGTGCGTATACTTGAGTTCATCCAATTGCTCATATAAGAACATAGGTCGTCTATCATTAATAATTGAAAGAACTTCGTTATCTTGAAGTTTTTCCAATGCTGCAAGTGTTCTCATCATTGGTTGGGGAGGCTCTAAACCTCGATTATCAAGAATCATTTTTCTCACCTCGCACGAAGGTCACTTTCCAATGCTTTGCTGCTATCTTCTCAACGGTATAAGTAAAACCTTTTGTTTTCATAATTGTAAGTAGCGGTGTAGGTTTAATAGGTGCGTGTAATATAAAAATGTCATCATCTTTCAATGAAGAAACAGTATTTGTTATTTTTTGAAATGGCTGAAGCTTTTTATTTATATCTTCTCTCACATCTAACTCAACGATGTTCTTTGCTTCTATATCGTTCATTTTTTATTCCTCCTCGTCATATCCTTTGATTTAATGATAATAATTTTCAATTATGTTTGGTGTGATTCAGTTCACTTGTTAATAATTTTTTCAATAGTTACCATTCACAATTTGTCCACAAGAATATGTGATGCATATCACATACATACTCAAATCAAAATAATTACAATATTTACATGAATGTTGAGGAGGTAGTCCTTATGTTTGATCGAGATTTTAATAAAAATCCATTTATAGTCATTTGGGAATTAACGCGTGCTTGTCAATTACACTGCTTGCATTGTCGAGCAAAAGCTCAAACTAGACGGGACCCTAGAGAATTATCCTTTGAGGAAGGTAAACAATTAATAGATCAGATTTATGAAATGGATAATCCAATGTTGGTGTTTACAGGTGGAGACCCTTTGATGAGGGAAGATGTATATGATATTGCAGATTATGCGATAAAAAAAGGTGTAAGGGTATCCATGACACCTAGTGCCACTCCCAATGTAACTAAACAAGCGATTGAGAAGGCAAAAGAGGTTGGTTTAGCACGGTGGGCTTTTAGTTTAGACGGTCCAACTGCTGAAGTACATGATCATTTTCGTGGAACGAAAGGATCATTTGATTTAACAATGAATGCCATAAAATATTTACACGAGTTAGAAATTCCAGTGCAAATTAATACAGTGATTTCTCGCTACAATGTTGATGTGCTAGAAGAGATGGCTAAGGTTGTAGAAGAGTTAAAATGCGTCCTGTGGAGTGTATTTTTTCTCGTTCCTACCGGAAGGGGGAAAGAGTCAGATATGGTATCCCCAGTACAACACGAACAGATTTTTCACTGGCTATATGAATTAAGTAAAAAGGTACCGTTTGATATTAAAACAACAGCAGCACAACATTATCGTCGTGTCGTTATTCAACAGAAAATGAAAGAAGCAAAAGATACAGATCGAGCTATCCGTTATGCAGATGCCTTAAACGAAGGAAAAACGGGTCAAATTGATGGTTTAGGTCGAGCACCAAAAGGTGTCAATGACGGCAATGGTTTTGTTTTTATATCTCATATTGGTGATGTATTTCCTAGTGGATTACTGCCTGTCAAAGCTGGAAATATTAGAGAGAAGACATTAGCGGATATTTATAGAAATTCTCCTATCTTCAAAGATTTGCGAAATCCAGACAAATTTAAAGGGAAATGTGGTGTATGTGAATTCCGCTTTGTTTGTGGTGGCTCACGTGCAAGGTCGTATGCAGTGACTGGAAATTTTTTAGAAAGTGAACCATTCTGTGTGTATATACCGAAAGCATTGCGGTCAAAATCAGTGAATACTTAATATAACAAGCTGAAGTAGGTGTAGCCTTCCTCTATATCTTTGAGTGGGATACACCTTTTTGTATGTAGCTATGTTAAAGCTCGGCCTCTTTTCATAACTAGCGTTAACTGTAGCTTTTCTTCGTTAACAAGATAGCAATTTCGTACAATCTATAATTTTTGAATAGTGCCTTTTTAACGAACGTTTTGTTTGAACATCTAGAAAAGCATTAGCTATAAAAATTGAGTTCTTTACCCCAAATCAAAACTTTGTCTAGATAATAGGTAAGCAATACACCTTTGTTACCATCAAACTCTTTTTGTAATTGTACTAGTAAGCCAGTTTCAAGGACGTACTGTAAATAAGACATTTTATATAATATCATAGGGTCACCTTGAAAGGAGATTCCTCTTTTGTTCATTTCCTTAGTATATAATTGAACACAATGGTTTCGAATGCTATCATCATTGTTTTTCTCGGAATTACGTAACCCAAGATATCTTTCAACTAGTAAATTGATATCAAACCAACCTGATGCAAATCTAGACGATTCCCAATCAATCATTTGAATATGGTTGTTAGTATTTTGATGAAAATGATTGCAGCATATATTTTGTAAATGAAGGTCACCGTGTACGATGCATTGTCCATTCTTTACTAGTTCAGAAAATGATAAAGAGCTTTCACTTAATATTTGTTGTATTATGCTGTGCGTAGGTTCTATCATTTTCTTTAAGCGCTTATGGTGTAACGCATCAATAAGATACAATTTTGTTTTTTGTATTTTAGCTTGTCTTCGTGTTTTCATTTTCTTCGAATGAAATGTTGGAAACCAGGGGTTAAACAAATCGATATTATCGTAGAAATTTTGCTCATATGAGTGGGCATGTAATTTTGCAATTGTTGGTATGATATAGTCAAAATGATTTGGAGGAGGTATTCGTCCACGCAAAGGCTCAATATATTCTATTAACATCCATGTTTCGTTATCAAATATATTTGACTTAGTTGCGTATATTGTTGGCATGAACTCTTTTAGAAAGGGGAGAGCTTTTTCATATAAATTTATTTCTACAGTATTTCTATTTTTTGACCCTATATAACGTTTAAAAATAATTGGTTGAATACCTAATTCTGTTGAGATGTCTAATTTATAAATCATACTTTTCGCAGATGCTCTTAATTGCTGAATTGAATCAGGAACAAATGACTTAAATTTGCCAAACTTATGTTTTATTTGATGATGAAAATCGGTGTTTTGAAAAACCTTTTTAATGTAGGCGATATCCATTATGTGTTTTCTTCCTGTTTTTTAGTTTTCCATGAATTATAAAGATGAGAAAATGTACTGCGCAAAAATGGCATCGGGTCATCCCATGCGAATAGTGCATATTGTTTGTTTCCAGATAGTCCCTTCTTGAAGTCATTAAAAGTCATTTCACCATATTCCCTTTTTTGGAGGTAGGCAAGGTAATACCGTACAAGATAAATCCATTTAATGTCTTCTATTTGATACAATCGCGGTTCAGGGTCTTGACCTGTTAAGTATAGGTAGTATAAATAAGCAAAATCTATACCACAAGCCTCTGTTAAACTATGAGAAAGCCATAATCTAGAATTGATCTCAATAAACTTAAGTTCACCATCACGGGGATCTTTTTTAAATTCGGCCATGGCTACTCCCCTACACTCCAATTCTTTTAGAAATGGTAAGCCAACATCAATAATTTCTTCATCTCTTTTGCTAATAATGAGGGCACCTGTACCCATATTTGGCGGGAATTGATGAATTTTTTGTAGTGTGAAAAGAGCCTTTACATTCATATCTTCATCAAGAAAAGTCGCCAGTTTGTAAAAAGTGCTGTCATCACCGGGAATAAATTCTTGTAGCATTAACTCACCAAATTGCCGATAGTAAGGAAAAACAGTTTTTAATTCTTCTGCACTATGAACCATAATAATTTTTTTATTAATATGTTGACGAAACTTATGTCCATAAACAGGCTTTATAATACACGGAAATGTTAATTTGTTAAGAATATCTTCCAATTCCTCTTCCTGATCTAAAAAAAAAGTTGTCGGGCATGGAATATTATACTTTGTAGCTAGTTCATACGTTAAACGTTTATCGATTAATGCATGAATAGTTGAGTGCTCAGGTAATAAAAATAAATAATACATAGACAATATTTCTCTATGCTTTGACATAAAATAGAGAAAATCATCTGAACCAGCATATAGCACAGCTTTACAACAAAATGTCTTACCTAAATTTAATAGGAAGGTAAGCAAGCCTTCTTCATCTTTAATAGGGTCAGGACAACTCTTACATGTTGCATAACATGTTTTGCCGATTTTGTATTTTTTTCCTGTATCAAAGGCGTATACATCCACTCCTTTTCTACCTAAACTTCTTACAATACCAATTCCATTTGCACTTAAATCAAGAACGATTGCAGGATGCTTACGCTCAACCATATTTCAACTACCTTTCTATAATAAAGATTGGTACTCCTGTTCAATTTTTCTTGACATCTCGTTAACTGTTAGCTCAGCTTGTGCAAACTTGCGGGCATTTTCCCCTAGTTCGTTTCTTAAAGAGGGATTTTGGATAAGTAGTAGCAGATGCTTTGAGAGTGTTTCAATGTCACCTGGTGTTGAAAGTAAACCTTCCTTCTGATGATGAATTAATTCGGGAATTCCTCCTACATATGATGAAACGATAGGTAACCCCATATGCATCGCTTCAATGATAGAAATTGGTAGACTATCATTTATAGTAGGTAAAACAAAAATGTCCGTTTCCTTTAATAGCTGAGGGATGTCGTCTCTACTTCCTAAGAACACTACATTTGACAAACGTAAATGTTGTGCTTGTTGTTCTAAATCCTCTCTCGTCTTACCGTCACCAATAATCCTAATTTCTACATGATCTAAATGCTCTTTAATCATGTTTAGGGCTTCTAACAAAATATGGTGACCCTTACGTTGAGTAAGACGAGCAATACAAGAAATGATCGTTTGATGACGGTTTGCACCTTTGGTGTACTCTATTTCTTCATTTTCTTCTATTCCTGTATGAACTGTTAGCATTTTTGAATCGTGTGCACCTAGTTGCTTAAGCGGTTCACGGAAATGATCTGATAGGATGATAATCTTATCCGCATATTGAACAGCCCTTTTATCAATTTCAATAAAGTACCTTGCTGAAAGTGAATCTTTGTCTACTTCTTTAAATTTTATTCTATTGAGGCTTAAAATCCCGTGAGGAGTATAAAGTAGTGGTTTTTCATAATGTTCATTAAGCATACCTAAAATATACGCAGTTGCTAAATCCTGAGCGTGTAAAATATCATAACCCTCAAGGTTTTGTTGACTTAAATGTGTTAAATATGTGTAAAAGTTAACGTCAAGCTGAAAAAACTTCTTCTTATCTTTACCGTAGCGTTGTTGGTAAAATTTCCACAAATAGTCACTTATGTTGTTCTTTGTGTTTACATAACCATCAAACTCGTTTGGACATGTAATTTCAACGACATGGCCACGATTCTCCAGGCCGTGTTTTAGATTAGTGATATAGTTAGATAAACCTCCAACATGAGGATAGTTCCAGAAAGTCGTTAGTAATATTCTCAATGTCCACTTCCCCTTTGTGCCCTCTAGTTTGATTTGTCATCATGTTTCATGTTGTTGAAGATTGAATGTTGTCGTTATTTGAATCCTCGAATGGATCTTTCTTGTCTTTCTTAAGTATCTGTTGTTGGAAATGATGATCCATCATGGCAAGTAAATCTGGTGCGGGAACTTGTAGTTTCGCTAACTTGGAAATTGTTATCTGTTTATTTGAAAAATCACCAATTGTCTTCATGTTGGATCCTCCTAATAATTTCAAAAGCCTCAGCATAATGTACACCAACTGTCATCCCTCTATACCTTGCTAAAAACTTTATTCCATCAAACGAACGGGGGTGGGGGAAAGGGCGCATTTCAACATCGTAATGTTTAAGGGCATTCAATTTATTATCGATTGTATCAGTTACGTCAACATAGTAATTTGGTTTAAAAGTTTGATCATTGGTATGGTGAGTCCATTCGGTAGATGAAACTGTTTCAAAGCAAATTATGTCGATTGGGGCACTTCCAGCTATAGGACGTGCAGCAGTCATAACAGCTTGAAATGTAACTTGATGGTCCTTATTTAAATCGCCATAATGGTGAGTGAATATTTTACAAGGTTGATATATTGTAATTAACTTTTCAATTTTCTTATTAATAAGGTGAAGTGGGAAAGTTTCCATTTCTAAATTAGGATACTCGAGGAAAATAACTTCTTTTACACCTAACTCTTTATTTGCTTCTATACAGCAGTTGGTGATATATTCATCTTCTTTGTTACGGCCTTGAGCAGTTATTACAGTAATAACTTCATAGCCACCATTTATTAATTTTTTTATAGTTGCACCCGAACCAAGCAGCTCGTCATCAGGATGGGATGCAATAATTAAGACAGTTTTTTTTAGCATCAATCCTTCATCTCCAAAAATGTGTAATCTATTTTAGGTTATGTATATGGGTTTAATGAAAGAGTTGATACAGACATATGCGGATAATGACTACCCATTTTTTACAGAGGAAAACATGTACGGATGAATCTTAACCGACAAATGAAGGAAAAAAAAGAGTAGATGGAGTAAAGTTCCACCTACTATACAAGTCTTAACATATTGTTGCTGTTTGAACATATGAAAGAAGTAGCTTTTCAGTATTAATTATTGAAGTTTGATGGGTACGCTCAAAGGCGTGTGATGATTCAATACCAGGGCCAATAAGTCCGTGAACAATATCAAATCCTGAACGTATAGCTGCGGATGCATCAGATCCGTAAAAAGGATATATGTCAACCTTATAGTCAATATTATTATCGTTAGCTAATTGAACTAACTTTTTTCTAAGGCCATAATGATACGGGCCGCTAGAATCCTTCGCACAAATAGACACTGTATATTCATCAGAAGCTTGACCATCTCCAATAGCTCCCATGTCAACTGCCAAATATTCAACGGTTTCAGGTGTAATATTAGAGTTTCCACCATAGCCAATTTCTTCGTTATTGGAAATAAGAAAATGTGTTGTATGTGGTAGCTGTATGTTTTCTTTTTTGATATGTTCAATTAGTTGTAGTAAGATAGCTACACTTGCTTTATCATCTAAATGTCTAGATTTTATAAACCCGCTTGAAGTAACTTCAACTCTAGGATCAAATGACACAAAATCTCCAACTTCGATACCTAGAGAGCGAACGTCCTCTGCATTCTCTACCTTTTCATCAATTCTAACTTCAATATTCTCCTCATTTCGTTTAGCTTCACCAGCATTTTTATATACATGTACGCTCGTTTGATGCATCAGAATGGTACCTGTATATGTCCGTCCGTCAGAGGTTTCAATTTGACAATACTCTCCTTCAACAGAATTCCACCGAAAACCTCCGATCATCGAAAGTTTTAACCGACCATTACTCTTGACTTCTTTAACCATAGCACCAAGTGTATCTACATGTGCTGTTAACATTCGATGTTTCGTGCCGTCAGTTCCAGGAAGAGTTGCAAGCAGTCCACCTTTTCTATTGCGGCTATTCTCGACCCCAATGTTAGTAAGTTTATCTTCAATAAATTGAATGATGTTGTCTGTATGGCCAGATGGACTTGGAATAGATACTAGTTCTTTAATAAGCTCAATTGTTGCATTTGTGTTTGGATATGTATTCATCTTAAATCTCCTCTCTTAATAAAAATATATCTCTCATTACTTTATCATATAATTTAGTTTTCTTATAATGTATAAAAGAGACTTACATAAGGAGAAGTCATATGAAATTACTTATTGCAGACCGTGATCAAGATGAAAGGATAGGGATACGTTGGTTAGTATCGGCAAACTCATTTTCATTTGAGCAAATATTGCTAGCTAGTTCATTTGACGAGCTTATTATCAACCTTGAAAATGATGTTCCAGAAGTAACAATCATAGAGCTTGATATGATCCCAAGAGAGCACTGGAACATACTATTGAGTAGGATAAAACAATATACACAAATCGTCATAGCTGTTTCAGCCGAAGCGACATATGAGCGTGCAAAGCAAGCGATAGAGCTGCAAGCTGTTGATTTATTAGTAAAACCAAATTCACCAGAGTCATTAAAGAAAACTTTGTATCGTTCAGTTAATGTTTTAAGAGCGGAACATAGCTCTAAACAACGTCAAGCTAATAAGTATAATACTACAACTTATCGTTCGCTTTTTATCCAAGATCACCAAAATGAAACGGCTGATTCTTTAATGGTATTACAAACTGAAGATCAAAATAAGTTAGCTGAGCTTCGCTTATTTCTTGAAACCTATTATGTAATGGAGGATGTATTACTATTACCTGTCAGTGATTTAATTGTATTAGTTTTTCAAAATAAAAATACAAAACAGTTAGAAGCAGTTGGAAATCGACTCCTTCAAGATTGGGATGAAGAAAAAAATGACCCAATGGCTATCGTTATTCATAGCCAAGGGATAATTAAGTCACTTCACGAAGCATACATGCAAGCAAAAGGGGCATTACAAGTAACATACTTTAAAGGATACAGGCAACTTATACATGTAAAGCAAAATGTTGAATGGCATACTATTGACCCTTTTTTAACTCCTCAAGAGCAAAGAGAATGGATAGATATGCTAAATAATAAGGATAAGGATATGGTTAAGTCATGGATGTACCGTCATTTTCTATCAATTTCAGAGCCTTTTCCCGAACCAGGATTAGTACGAACTAGATTAACAAGCATACTAGCACAAATACGTCGATATATGAAATCGTTTTATTTAGATCAAGGGGTGTACGAAGAGTTATACCATAAGGTTTTTGAAGAAATTTTATATAGTCCAGTCTTATACCGCTCTGTTCAACAAATGATTCTGTTTACGGGTCAATTATTTGATGGTGCTCAAAATCAACTAGAATCTTCACGTCACGATGTCGTCGAACTAGGCGTGGCATATATTGAAAGGAATTATCACCATCAAACTTTATCATTAGAGGATGTTGCTAAATACACAGGTAGAAGCCCCAGCTATTTTAGCCATTTGCTTAACAAAAAAATGAACATATCTTTTATTCAGCTTGTGACCAATCTTCGGATTCACGCTGCGAAGAGATTGTTATGGGAAACAGATTTATCAATTAAAGAGGTTGCAAATAAAGCTGGTTTTCGAAATGCAAATTACTTCAGTAGAATTTTTAAGCAGGTGATGGGTGTTACTCCTCGAGAGTATAGAATGGAGAAAGATATAGATTTAAATTAGGTCTATGTTTTAACACGAGTGTATTAGTGAGTGAGCTTTGCTGTCATGTTTTTGAATGAAAACAGCTAAGTATAGTCATTTTTCATAAAGACTGTTTTCACATAACATGTTGTTTTATTAGGTAATAAATACATACCCAACTGGCGTTGGGGGCATCTTTTCTTTTGCAAAATGATGACTTACATATAAAGCAGCCTCTAATGGTACAAAGCAACAAAGTGTACGAAAAGAGTTTTTCGCATAGTATGATTTTTCTCACTAAGAAATAAACAACTTTAGTTTTGTTGCACCTTTACTCTTTCAAACGATGATAAGAACATGAACCCCTATTTGTATAGTATATGTGTTATCTGTAAAATGGCAAAACGATGAATACATCTAAAATCAAAAAAAAATACTAATAACAAAATAAATTACTATAATTTCACGTAAATCCTTCTATTTTAATGATGCCAACTTGATATCGTCTTGAATTTCACAAAGTTTTGTTCTATTTTTCTGAAATTTCCCCTAGTATACTTACTCATAAGAAATGAATAATGGGGTGTTTATGATGAGTACAAATAAGCGTAGCATTGAAAATTATACAGGATCAGAATTACATGCAAAAGGTTGGGTTCAAGAAGCAGCATTAAGAATGCTCATGAATAATTTAAATGAGGATGTAGCAGAAAGACCTGAAGATCTCGTTGTATATGGAGGTATTGGCAAAGCTGCTCGTAATTGGGAAAGCTATGATGCGATTATAAAAACTTTACACAATTTAGAAGACGATGAAACGATGCTTGTTCAATCTGGGAAACCAGTTGCGGTGTTTAAAACACACACGGACGCACCGAGAGTGTTAATTGCAAACTCAAATCTTGTGCCAGCTTGGGCAAATTGGGACCACTTCCATGAGCTTGATAAAAAAGGCTTAATGATGTATGGACAAATGACAGCTGGAAGCTGGATATATATCGGCAGCCAAGGGATCGTTCAAGGCACATATGAAACGTTTGCTGAACTTGGACGCCAGCATTTCAATAGTACACTAAAAGGAACGATATCTCTAACAGCCGGATTAGGTGGTATGGGTGGAGCACAGCCTTTAGCTGTCACTTTAAATGAAGGTGTTTGTATTGCTATTGAGGTAGATCGAACTAGAATTCAACGACGCATTGAAACACGCTATCTAGATATAATGACAGAAAGTATTGATGAAGCTATTCAATTGGCACGTGAAGCGAAGGAACAGGGGAAACCACTATCGATTGGCTTATTAGGAAACGCTGCAGAAGTATTACCAGAAATGATTAGCAAAGGATTTACTCCAGATGTACTAACAGATCAAACGTCCGCACATGATCCAATTAATGGATATATACCTTTAGGCTATTCTCTAGAGAAGGCAGATGAGTTACGTAAAGCGGATCCAAAAGCATATGAGAGTGAATCTAAGAAGAGTATTGCTGAACATGTAAAAGCGATGTTAACAATGCAGGAACTAGGTGCGATTACTTTCGACTATGGAAATAACATTAGGCAGGTAGCAAAGGATGAAGGAGTGGACAAAGCTTTTAATTTCCCTGGCTTTGTACCAGCTTATATTCGACCACAGTTTTGTGAAGGAAAAGGGCCTTTCAGATGGGTTGCTTTATCAGGAGACCCAGAAGATATTTATAAGACGGATGAAGTCATTTTACGTGAGTTTAGCTACAATAAACATTTATGCAATTGGATTAAAATGGCTCGTGAAAAAATCCAATTTCAAGGGTTACCATCTCGTATTTGTTGGTTAGGTTATGGAGAGCGCGCTAAATTTGGGAAAATTATTAATGACATGGTTGCTAGCGGTGAGTTGAAAGCACCAATTGTTATTGGACGTGATCATCTAGACTCCGGTTCAGTAGCTTCACCAAATCGTGAAACTGAAGGCATGATGGATGGAAGTGATGCAGTAGCTGATTGGCCAATTTTGAATGCCTTAATAAATAGCATCGGTGGTGCAAGCTGGGTGTCTGTACATCATGGTGGTGGTGTAGGAATGGGATATTCATTGCATGCAGGTATGGTCATCGTTGCTGATGGAACACCAGAAGCTGCAAAAAGGCTTGAACGTGTGTTAACGACAGATCCTGGTATGGGAGTTGTTCGTCATGCAGATGCGGGGTATGATTTAGCGAAAAAGACAGCAAAAGAAAAAGGTATACACATTCCAATGATGGATTAAGGGGAGGAGGGTAATTATGAAACCACTTTTTATTAGAAATGCAAATGAAGTGATAACGCTGAAAGGTAGTTCAGAACATCCACGTAAGTTAGAGCAAATGGAAAACCTTGAAGTAATTAAAGGCGGCAGTGTCTGGTTGGAGAACGACAAAATCATAGCTGTTGGTACGGATGAACAACTACATGAACAATTTAAGAATCGAATTGATGAAGCAGAAGTGATTGATGCGCGAGGCAAAGTGATTTTACCTGGCTTAGTAGATCCGCATACACATTTAGTGCATGCAGGAAGTCGGGAAAATGAATTTAATATGCGCCTAAAAGGTGCGAGCTATATGGATATTATGAATGCTGGTGGTGGCATTCATGCATCGACAAAAGCAACGAAGGAAGCTAGTCATGATCAATTATATGTGGAAAGTAAACGTAGACTAGATCAGTTTTTACTTCATGGTGTTACGACTGTGGAAGCGAAAAGTGGCTATGGCTTAGCATTAGAGCATGAAATAAAGCAGCTTGAAGTAGCAAAACAGCTCAATGAAGATCACGTCATTGACATTGTTTCTACTTTTATGGGTGCACATGCAGTACCTGCCGAGTATAAAGATCGACCTGATGAGTTTGTAGATATCGTTGTAAATGAAATGATCCCTAAGGTTGCTCAGACAAAACTTGCTGAATTTAATGACGTATTTTGTGAACACGGTGTGTTTACACCGGAGCAATCAAAGCGTATTTTACAAGCTGGATTGGAACATGGCTTACTTCCTAAAATCCATGCAGATGAGATTGAGCCATATGGCGGAGCAGAAACTGCAGCAGAAGTTGGAGCAGTATCGGCTGACCATTTGCTTAAAGCTTCGGAAAAAGGTATGGACATGATGGCAGAAAATGATGTTATAGGCGTGTTGCTCCCAGGAACAGCATTTTTCCTCATGGCTGAATTTGCAAATGGGCGCAAAATGATTGATAAAGGTGTCCCAGTAGCTTTATCTACTGATTGTAACCCTGGGTCTTCACCTACTGTTTCATTGCCATTTATTATGAATCTAGGCTGTTTAAAAATGGGCATGACTCCTGCTGAAGTCATTTGTGCTGCAACAATTAATGCTGCTCATGCGATTAAACGAGGACAAGAAATAGGTAGTATTGAGGTCGGTAAAAAAGCAGATATATTAATTGTCGATGTACCGAATTATATGCAATTACCATACCATTACGGCATGAACCATACTGATACGGTTATTAAAAACGGTAAAATTGTCGTTGATGGAGGGAAGCTTTGTGTCTAATTATCCGTACCCGTTGCTTAAGCGACCACCATTTACCTGGGATAGAAACGAGAATATAACAGAACCTAAAGTACATGAATGGATTGAAACATTACCCGTAAATCATGATGTTAAGTGGGAGAACTTTGATATTTCTATTTTAGGAATACCTCTTTCACGATCATCAATTAGTGCATCAGCCGCGAGTGAGAATCCTGAAGCGATGCGCAGAGAATGGAAGTCTTTTACGACATATAATATTGATTATGACATTGATTTAACGGACCTTTCTGTAGTAGATTTAGGTGATGTCAAACAGCATGTTACAGACATTGCATTGTGTCATCAAAATATTACCCATGCAATGGTAGCAATGCGTCAACATCATCCACATGTGTTCCCAATCATGCTCGGTGGAGATCATTCTATTACTGCAATGCTAGTGAAAGGGTGGAAGCAGTCACATCCTAATGAGAAAATAGGTATTTTACAGTTTGATACTCATTTTGATTTACGAGATGTAGATGAATTTGGTCCAGCAAACGGTACTCCAATTAGAAATCTTATTGAAAACGAGATAGTAGAAGGTAAGCATGTATATAATATAGGCCTTCACGGTTTCTTTAATGCGAAATCATTAAAGGACTATGCGGACGAGTGTGGGCTGAATTATACGACACTACGTGAGGCACGTAAGCAAGGGATTGAACACGTAGTAAAGCGAGCAATAGATGAACTGAGTAATCAGGTAGATACAATATATTTGACTGTTGATATGGATGTACTAGATATTACTGCTGGACCTGGGGCACCGGCTGCAACACCAGGTGGGATGAGAGCAGATGAGTTGTTTGATGCAGTTTATATTGCTGGTCAAAGTGACAAAGTGAAGGCAATGGATATTGTTTGTCTCGATCCACATAAGGATCAAGCAAATTCAACTGTCAAAGCAGGCGTACATGTCATGCTATCGTTTTTATCTGGATATATAAATAGATTAGGTGAGAAGAGCTCTTTTCGTTAATTTTCTCATTTTAACAAGGATGCTTTGATCAACTTGTCAAAATATAAATATCAATACTGAAAGCTTTTAGATGGAGCTTATAAGATAGTGCTATAATATAAATCCTGTTGAAATATTGGCAGGATTTTTTCTTATTCGATCAAAGGTGTCAGGTCGACATATAACTTTGTATTATTAAGTTATTGTTTTTTTACCTAAAGCAAACAGCTTGAATACTTAATTTTAAACATGTTTAATGTCTTATAAGAAAAACATAAACTAAAAGGGACCTTTTCGGTAGACTTTGTTGCTATTAATATTGATTTCTAGTTATGTCATGATGAAATGTATATAACCACTACAATATTATTGACATGTTTTTAGGAGGGAAGCATTGTATAATTCTCTGATAAGTTTAAAAATGGGAACAGCAAAACAGCGTCAAGCATATAGTGCCATAGAAAATTTAGGAATTATGAAAGACTTAGTTGAGTATGATCCTGTAGTATGTGGAACGATACCAATTGGTGTTGATGTAATTGATTCTGATTTAGACATTATTATGGAAGTTGATCATTTACATAAACTAAGATTTGAAAATAAAGTAAAAAAACTATATGAGAATGAAATCGATTTTAAGATCACCAGAAAAAATATTAGAAATTTGGAAGTGATCAAGGCCAATTTTATATTTCACGGCTTTGAATTTGAAATATTTGGGCAATCTCAGCCAGTTTTACAACAATATGCTTACCAACACATGGTTATAGAGAGATTTATACTAAAAGAGTTTCCAGGTATAAGGGAACAAGTCATTAATCTAAAAATAAAAGGATATAAGACTGAACCAGCATTTTGTGAAATTTTAGGTCTATCTGGAGATTCTTACGAAGCATTATTAAATTTTGGTAGAGAAAAAGGGATTATTTAATGTTCTTTAATTTTTTCTCTACGTGAGAAAAGACCAAAATCCTTCAATAATGAAATTACTAATAACGGTCGTAGTAAAGCTGTTAATAAAATTGAAAAAGAAAGTATGCCTATATTTTGTAACGTAAATTCGGAATTTTTTATGGAATTTATAAGAACTCTTCACTATTTATCATGATCTAAAAATTTGTATAAGTTAGCCGCTGCACTAAATTATGAAAATTACCATGATGATGCGTAGTAAAAATCACAACAAATAAGCTTGCGGACCAATTAATAATCTGAAAATTATGAATATAAGTATGATTTATATGTATAATATGGTAAAATCAATGTGAAAAATTTAACATTTTAGGAGGAATGTATTTGTTCTCAAAGCGGAAAGTTACTATATTTGCATGTTTATTAATCACTTCACTATTTATATTTGGCTGTAGTAAGGAGGATGCTAGTACTACAGAGGGACCTCCATCACTTCAAGTAATTGGCCACGCCAGTGTGAAAATTAAAACGAGTGATGGTAAAGTCATTTACATCGATCCATGGGCAGGTGATGAGGAGGATTACTCTGAACCAGCAGATATAATTCTATCTACTCATGGACATTATGATCACAGTGATTTGTCAAAAGTAACGAAAAAAGATCAAACAGAAATTATTACACAATTTTACGATTTTGAAAATAAAAAGATTGAGAGTGACTTACCTGGTAAAAACATTGAGGTATTAGGTATTCATATTAGTGCAGTCGCAGCTTATAATGATCACCATCCTATAGATTTATCCTATGGTTATGTACTAGAGTTTGATGGACTGCGAGTTTATCATGCAGGAGATACTGGAAAAATAGAAGAAATGAATTTATTGTCTGATAAAAATATAAATTATGCCTTATTAGGTATGGACGGTACATATGATAATATGAATGTAGAGGAGGCGATAGATGCAGCAATAATGATTAATGCTGATCATGTCATTCCTATTCATACAGATGCACCTGGCATTTATAATGAAGAAAATGTTGAGAAATTCGAGGTGGAAAATAAATTAGAAGTAAAACCAGGAGAAACGATACAGTTAGAAGAGAAAAACTAGATTTAAAGTTTCCAGCTTCTTTGTAAAATACTAGACTAATTAATAAAGAAAACAAGGGAACTCCAAAGGGGAGTTCCCTTGTTCGTGGTATCTTGCCAGTTGTAAAAGAATGCCCCAATAACATTAAAGATAATAAGACGAGTTAATCAATACTACAAATAATAGCAGGGCACTCTTCACAATTAATTTCTGTTTTTAAGAACTCTAAATCAAGAATCGTAATAAATCCTTTATTCATTGATATTTTCTTTTGACGTCGCAAGTCATTTAACATGCGATTGACACTTTCTCTAGTTGTACCACAAAAGTTTGCCAGCTCCTGATTCGTAAGAGGTAAGTCAATAAAAATTCCATCTTCTTTCTTAATTCCATAGCTGTTTGACATACGAATAAGAGTAGAATATAGCGCACCTTTTTTTCCATTTAGAACTAAATCGCGAAATTTCGTTTGCGTTTTCCGAAAGTGATCACTCATCCATTTCATAAATTCAAATGCAAGTTGGCTATTTTGAAAAAATTGCGTCTCGAGATGGTCTTTTTTTATGACAGCTACTTCACAATCCTCAAGCACTTTTGCATTGAGAATATATTTTGCATCATCTGTAAAAAGTGTAAGCTCACCTACGATGTCATCTTGTCGACATATTCTTAATGTAAGTTCACGTCCATCTGCAGAAATTTTACTAATTTGTATTCTTCCGGAACGAATGATGTAAAGTTCTGTAGCCTCCATCCCTTCTTGAAAAAGGTATGAGCCTTTGTTAACTTTCACGGTGTACTCAGAGGAATTCAACAATTCTTTTAGCTCAACAGACATGGTCGGTTTTGTAGGCTGGGGTTGAGTTTTTATTGTTACCACCTACCTTATGGAAGAATTAGTTGTTACTTCTATTAAATATGAAAACATTCAAAACTGCAACGTAAATATTATCATTCTACTGGGTTATCGAAAGGATTATGATTTTTTTTTGATGTTGTACAACATAGATAATAGTATTATAAAGTTTGAATCCTACACGTTGAACTTAATTTATACTTTCTCATTCATTCTAACTTAAAATTAATTAAAATTTTTCATAAAATGTCACAAATTGATGAGTAAAATTGTTTTAATTATGAAACGCTTATTTATCAGGCTCTTTTCGTAAACTTAGTTGTCATTGTCACTACATTAGAAATACCAATAAGTATTGTATCATTGCCGTAAGTGCTAATGAAAAGATGCTACAAACGGTTGTTTTTTTACATGTAGTAAACAGATTTAAAACAGCTTTGAACATAACTTTTAATTATAAGGACGAAAAAAACAACAGTCAATGCGAAGATTGCCTTTATCAAAGAAAAGAGGAGGGATGGAAGTTGAAAAAGGTAGCAGAAAACAAAGACAAAATATTGAACGATTATAACGTTGATTTTAGCCAATTGATTAGTACAAATTATCAAAGGATTCATACATATTGTTTTCATATGCTTAGAAATGTCCTAGATGCTGAAGATGCTACTCAAGAAGTGTTCGTGAAGGCTTATAATAACTTGCATAAAATTACCAATGAAACCAATCTATCTGCTTGGTTATACAAAATTGCATATCATCATTGTTTGAATGTCATAAAAAGACAAAGATTAATCAAATTTATACCATTTCAACCTCATAATGAACCGCTAGCTCATAATAATACAACAATGCATGAAACAGAGTTTAGTGAAGAGATTTCAGATGCTTTACGAGAATTATCAGCAAAAGAACGTACGATTATTATTTTAAAAACAGTTCAGGAGCTTTCATACACTGAAATTGAGCAAATTATGAGTAGTAATCAACCCGCAGTGCGCAAATGCTATGAGCGGGCTAGGAAAAAGCTAAAAAGATATTTACTAGCAAACGAGAATAGGAGGATAAAAGATGAAGAAATTTCATTCCTTTGAAGACTTTGAACGATCATTGAAAAATGAACAAATCCCTACAATGAATGAACAACAAATACATGAAGCTGTGTTTTACAAGAAAGATAGTAAAAGAACAAGCTTCTTTGTTAACCGAAGGCTAGTGTTAATGACAACGGTATTACTCATTATTTTAACAACGTCAGTCGGTGTTGCTGCAAAATTAAATGGCTGGTCGTTGTTAAATTCAAAAGGTGAAACGATGCTAGAGGTTACGAATGAAAAGGAAGGTTTATCATACTACAGACGATATGATGATACAGTTGATGATTTAAAAGATACTCTTGAACCAGGTGAGTTTCTTTATTTTCTACCTATTGATCAATACGAAAGATATGGTCCAGGTGCTGTACGAACTGTTAAAAATGATACATATTTTTCTGATTATACAAATATGAAAAACTTTATTGAAAATAAAGTCTTATTACCAACTGAATTTCCTGGAGCCTATGAACTAGATAAAGGACAAATACAATACACTATTAAAAGTGAAGAAAACCTCTTAAATGTATATGAAGAAATGTATAAAGAGGGTAAAAGTAAGGGTCTAGAGTTTGTTACAAAAGAAGGAGAACTAAGTTCTAACATAGTTGTAATTTCAATGACCTTAAAAAACGAACTATACGAAAAGGTTTATATTAATATAATTTCAAGTACAAATGGCACTACATGGCATATGAGTGATAAAGAATTAGAGCAATCAGAGAAGAGAAACCTAAATGGCGTAGATTATATATATAATTCAGATGAAAATAGAATATTATTTGCTGTTGAGGACGGAAAAGGAGAAAACTGGATTTATAGCATGCATCAAGTTAATAAGAGGTCACCTGAAAACCCTGTACTTGATTTAACGGAAAATATTTTAAAACAACAATAAGGTTAACGCCATATTTAAAGAGTAAATCAGGTGGAGGAGCACTCCACTTGATTTTAATTATGAGAATATTAATTGCTCAACTGTGCGACAAGAATTAGTGTTTATACATCGTCGAAAATTGATTCCAGTCACAAATGATGATTTTCTTTTCTTCAATGTCTATAATATGTTCACTTTTTAATTTTGAAAAAACTCGGCTTACGCTTTCACGGGTAGCTCCAATTATGTTTGCAAATTCTTGTACTGTTAAAGGGAGTTCAATTTGAACACCTTTACTTTTTTTACTTCCAAATTCTTTTGCTAATCGATCTAATGTTGAAATTGTTTTACTATATACATCCAGTAAGGCGATATCTCTTATGATTGATGTAAAGCTACGTAGCTGCCGACTCATATAACGAATCATTTCAACAGCTATGTCTGGATTTTGCATCAATTCAACTTGCAAATGATTCGTGTCTAAGTATAAAACTTCCCCCTCTTGAAGCATTTGAGAAGTTGCAGGGTATCTTGTTCCTTCTTCGCTAAATAACGCTGCTTCAGCAAATATATCTCCTGCTTTTTTTAAACAAACAACAATCTCTTTTCCAGTCTGGTCTCCTTTTGTGAGGCGAACAATGCCAGATTTCACAAAAAAAACTGATGTAGCTTCCTCGACTTCAGAAAAGATAATCTCCCCCTTATTAAAATATTGAGATTTAAGATTTTCCGAAATAAAGGCTAATGATTGCTCTGGTAAATCTTGAAATATATTTATTTTTCGTAACATCTGGACATACATGTTAAAACCTCCTTAACTGAGATAATAAAGTAATAATAGGAGAAATCGCTCCAAAAAAATATTTCCCAGTTAAAGTGTATACGACAAGTTAATTTCTTTAAGTGACAAGCATCACATTGTTTATAAATATATTTTGCTTTAATATGTATATAATAGGTTAAATATGATATTACTGACTTAAATAATTTATGGGGGAGAGATTGCTTATGGTCAATCAGGCAATATCAATTCAAGACCAACATCATCGCCCTTTGCGGGATATAAGAATATCAGTAACAGACAGATGTAATTTCCGTTGTTCATATTGCATGCCAGCAGACATCTTCGGCCCTGATTTTCCATTTTTACAAAGGAAAGAACTATTGACGTTTGAAGAAATTTCTAGACTCGTCAAATGCTTTGCTGAGATTGGTGTGAAGAAAGTAAGGTTAACTGGGGGAGAACCGTTACTTAGAAAGGATCTTCATATTTTAATTAAGCAACTGTCATTAATAGATGGGATTGAGGATATTGCTCTTACGACAAACGGAATATATTTACCAAAATATGCGAAAGAGTTAAAGCAAGCTGGTTTACAGCGTGTAAATATAAGCTTAGATGCTATTGAAGATGAAATCTTTAAAGAAATGAACGGCAGATCTGTAGGTGTATCACCAGTTTTAAAAGGTATAGCAGCTGCTAAAAAAGAGGGCCTAATTGTAAAAGTTAATATGGTTGTTAAAAAGGGCTTAAATGATTCACAAATCATACCGATGGCGAAATATTTTAAAAAGGAAGAGATTCCTATTCGCTATATTGAGTTTATGGATGTCGGTAGCACAAATGGCTGGAATTATGATCAAGTGGTAACGAAAAAACAAATATTTCACCAATTAGAAGAACACTTTGAATTAGAACCAGTGGAGCAACGGTATTTTGGCGAAGTAGCAACATGCTATCGTCACAAAGGCACAGATACAGAAGTAGGGTTCATTACATCTGTTTCAGAGTCATTTTGTTCTAGCTGTACAAGGGCTCGTATATCAGCAGATGGGAAAATGTACAATTGTTTATTCGCATCGAAGGGCCACGATTTTAAGAAAATATTACGCGCTAATGCATCAAGCGAAACAATTATAGAGGAAATTAAAAAGGTGTGGGGAGCACGACACGATCGTTATTCAGATGAACGTACTGAACATTCAGCAAAAATGAGAGAAAAAATCGAAATGTCCTACATTGGTGGGTGAGAAGAAAAGGGTAAGTATCCTGAACATACCCGCCAAGCAAAGAAGAGTGGGATGAAAAGTCGCTTGTTAACCTTCATATGGTTTGGCTTATGAAAACAAGCAGATAAGCCCTGTAGGTTTCATATCATGCAAAGCAGCAAACTCAATAACAAACCCTCTGACATAATTTATCAGAGGGTTTTAATTTATGAAATCCTATTAAATAAAATATTATTTTCTAGATGAATATGTTCAAATAAATCAGATTCTAGCTCTTCTAAGCGATTAAATACTAATTGATACGTTCTACATGCACCTAATGGTGGCGTGAAATTATTCGTAACGGTACGTAGTTCCTTTAAGATATCACCTGCAGTTTCATGTTCATTTTTCGTAGCTTCGAGAATATTGACGATTTTGTCTCGATTACTATTAGAAGGATCGTGCTCGAACGCTAAAAATGATGGAAATAGCTCAGTTTCTTCACCCATAAGGTGCTCTTCTAAAACTGCTTTTAACGTGTTGAATAGCTTATGAACTTGAATAAGTTCTGGGTGGGCTTGTCCATGGACCCTCATCACCTTTGTTACATACGGGCTTAATTGTGGAAGCTCCTCTTCTAAATAACGATGATGTTTATCTATTATGCGGTTGATAAGTTCGGTAATAGATGCTGAATTCCAGTTGTGTTGAGAACTTGAATCGTTTTCTTTCTCTTCATATAATTTGTTTAGCTCTGCAATTATTTTTTCTGTAGAAACATTTCTTTCAAGAGCTGATTCTTTTATAGGTCTATTCCCATTACAACAAAAATCAATCCTATACGATTTGAAAATATCACTAGCTTTAGGAAATTCTGCTACAACTTCCCCTACAATCATGTTTTCATCAAATTTATTTGGCATTTCTATTCCCTCCTCATTATTAAAGATGGCTGTTTTCGCAATGGTTGTTGTTTTTCGTATTAAATAATAACCGTACCCAACTAGAGGTCGTGGCATCTTATCTTCTGTACAGAGATGACTAACAATATTTGGTACTAAATTCATAACAATAGCAACAAAGTTTACGAAAAGAGCCTAAAAAATAAATTCTTATGTATAGCATAGACAATCCAAATGGGTAGCGTGGTGATTGAGATCACAGGTCTTTCATTGAATGTAACTTTATGGACAGGAAATGCGGTGTCAATTGGGTAAATTGACAATTGACGTCACACATCTTTCATAATATCGCAACTGTATTGTGACAAATATTACACAAAAATAAAAAAATCTATTATATGATGAAATTACAATGAGAAGAATTATCATTATCATATAAGATAATAATTTGTAAATTTAACTATGAAGAACTTTTCAGCTATTTCAGGAGGAATATCATATGAACATGGCTAACTTGAAAAAAGGCTCTACAGCAAAAATTATTGATTTGTCATTAGCAAGTGATCTTGTGAAGCAACGGTTATTATACATGGGCGTCGTAGAAGGTGAAAATATTTGCTTAAAGTGTGTCATGCCATTTGGAGGTCCAGTATTGATTGAGTGCTGCGGACAATGTATAAGCATTAGACGTAATGAGGCAGCGAAGATTGGAGTGGATGATATTGTCCTCACAAATTGCACTATTCGGGAATCCTAATACGGGAAAAACATCGCTGTTTAATAATTTGACAGGATCATATGAATACGTTGGCAACTGGAGTGGGGTGACCGTTGAGAAGAAAATTGGTATCTTAAGAGATAAACAAGGCCAGCTCATTGATCTCCCAGGAGTGTATTCATTAAATCCACTTTCAAAGGATGAAGAGGTTGTCACAAATTTTATGCTGACAGCATCATTTGAAAAAATTGTTAATATTGTTGATGCTTCTCAACTAAAGCGGAATTTACACTTAACAGTGCAGTTGTTAGAGTTCGAGAAACCTATCATTATCGGTTTAAATATGGTTGATGTTGCAAAAAAAAGAGGCTTGATAATCAATGCTGAAAAATTAGCTGATAAGCTTGATGTCATAGTAGCTCCTATTATTGCTAGAACTGGAATGGGCTGTGAAGAACTTACAGCTAATCTTGCGTTACTAAATGAATCTAATGAACGAATATTTACATTAAATTATGGCGCTATTTTAGAAGAAGCAATTCAGCAAATTGAAGAAATACTACCCGACAAGTTATCCATATCAAAACGGTGGTTAGCTATACAATATTTGGAAGGTAATAAACAAGTAGAATCCTATGTTAGACAATTTTTAGAACCAAATATACTTGAGCAAATAAAGCACCAAACGGAACAGATGATATCAAAAGTTACAGAAAGTGGAACAATCCGTCAATTCATCTATCATATACGTGATCAGTTTATCGGTGGCTTAATAGTAAACGTAATGGAAGTGTCAGAGACAAAGGAAAGAACTACAACGGAATTAATTGATAATATAGTCACGAATAAATACTTCGGGTTACCACTATTTTTACTATTTATGTATATCATTTTTATGTTAACTTTTGATTGGCTCGGTTCGCCTTTAGCGGATTTGTTGGATGGCTTTATTTCAGGACAAATATCATCATTGTTAGCAAATGGACTTGAGGTAATCGGTGCTTCGGAGTTTATTCAATCGTTGGTACTTGATGGCATTGTGGCAGGGGTTGGTGGAGTATTAGTATTTGTACCACAAATTTTTATCTTGTTTCTATTAATCTCATTCCTTGAAGATTCAGGATATTTAGCGAGAGTAGCTGTAGTGATGGATAGATTAATGGAGGCAATTGGCTTAAATGGAAAGGCATTTATTCCTATGATTATTGGTTTCGGATGTAACGTCCCAGGTGTTATGGCAGCTAGAACAATTGAGCAACCGAAAGAGCGACTGTTAACAATATTATTAACTCCTTTAATGTCTTGCTCAGCAAGATTACCTGTATATGCGTTGTTTGCAGGGGCGTTCTTTATTAAACATCAAGCTGTCATCGTATTTTCATTGTATGTATTAGGAATTGTTGTTGCGATGGTGCTAGCAAAATTGTTCTCTAGTATATTTTTCAAAGGAGAAAAATCACTGTTCGTCATGGAACTACCTCCTTATCGCATCCCTCAATTGTTAACATTGTCACGTAGTACGTGGGAGAAGGGAAAGGGATTTTTGAAAAAAGCGGGAACAATCATTTTTGCAGGTTCTGTTTTTATTTGGTTGTTAACATACTTTGGACCAAGTGGTGTCGCTGAACAAATGGATAATAGCTTTTTAGCTTTAATAGGTGGTTATATAGCTCCTTTATTTGCCCCTTTAGGATTTGGCACATGGCAAGCTGCCGCTTCGTTGATGACAGGTTTTTTTGCAAAAGAAGTTGTCGTATCGACGATGAATATTATTTACTATGCGCCTAACACAGACTCTTTACAAGGCATGCTATCACAATATTATACACCAATCTCCGCTATTAGCTTTATGTCATTTGTCCTTTTATACGTACCTTGTCTTGCAACAGTAGCTACGATAAAAAAAGAATCGAATTCGACGAAATGGACACTTTTTTCAGTTGGATATGCCCTAGTAATTGCTTATGTAATTTCTTTACTTATTTATCAAGTCGGAAAAATGTTTTTATAGTAGGAAGTATAGATCACTGACTAAATATTAAAGGAAGTGATAAAATGGTAATAAATATTGTCCTTGGAACATTGATTATCGGTTATGCGGCATTCATGCTCTTAAAATCATTAAAACGTAGCTCAAAAGGAAAATGTGCAAATTGTTCAAGTGCTTGCCAGCTTCCATGTGATCATACTTCAACAGTACATGATGAAGTTTCACAAGCTCCAGAAGAGCATACAGTTAAATAATGGAGGAGCATGGTTTCTTTTAGAGGAGATTTAACAAGGATGAGAAAATAAACCAATTTAGTAATTTGGCAGTCGTGGTCAAGGACTTTTCTATTAAAAAAGTTTCATCAACTTAAGGCATCATTTTATGTAATGAGTTCAGCTAAACAAGCTTTAAGCTATCGTTAAAAAGAAGAAAAGATGTTGGAAACTTTTGTTGTATACCCGTAAATAATTAGAATGTATAAAAGTCTGTTAGAAATAACTATAAAGGAGTAGGCCTATGGTGGAAAAAAGACAATTAACACCAGTATCAGAAGCTGTTAGTAAGGTTATGACACATGCTAAGCATGGTGAAATAGAAGAAGTATCAATAGATGATTGCTATGGTCGTTTTCTTGCAGAAACGATTGTTGCAGATCACGATGTACCAAATTTTGATCGCTCTGCTTTTGATGGCTTTGCGATACGAGCAGTAGATTCCATACATGCGAATCAACATAATCTTATTGAATTTGAAGTGGTTGAAGAAATAGGTGCCGGGCAGGTAGCATCAGAGACATTAACAGAAGGTCAAGCGATACGAATTATGACCGGAGCACGAATGCCTTCGACTGCAAACGCGATTGTAATGCTCGAATTAACTAAGCAATACGAACGTGATGGAAAAAAGTATATGTCTATAAAGCGACCTTTTAAAGAAGGTGATAACGTTTCTTTTAAAGGTGAAGACACAAAAAAAGGTACTGTATTAGTTGAAAAAGGACATGTTATAAATCCAGGTATAAAAGCGTTATTAGCTACATTTGGTTATAGTACTGTAAAAGTAGGAAAAAAACCAAAAGTAGGTGTGTTTGCAACAGGGTCAGAACTACTTGATGTAGATATGCCTCTAGAGCCAGGAAAAATACGAAATAGTAATTCCTACATGATCTGCGATCAAATAGAACGTTGTGGTGGAGAGGCCGTTTATCTTGGAAAGCTCATGGATGATTTTCAATCATGTTACGAGGCGATGAAAAATGCACTTCAACATGTTGATATTCTTATTACCACAGGCGGTGTTTCTGTAGGAGACTTTGATTACATACAAGAAATTTATAACAAGCTAGGAGCTGAACTCCTTTTCAACAAAATTTCAATGCGACCAGGCAGTGTGACTTCAGTTGCACAGTTAAATGGTCAGCTATTATTTGGCTTATCTGGGAATCCATCAGCCTGTTATGTTGGTTTTGAACTATATGCTCGTCCAATCATAAGGAGCCTATTATTTTCAGCACGTCCACACCTTCAAAAAATTCAAGCTACGCTTAATGAAGACTTCCCTAAAGCTAATCCTTTCACGAGATTTGTAAGGAGTAAGCTGTCATACCATGAAGGAAAAGTTTTTGTAGCACCGAGTGGTTTAGATAAATCAAATGTAGTTGTTTCTTTAGCTTCTACGAATGCGTTAATGATGTTACCAGGTGGCACTAGAGGATTTCAAAAAGGAATGCTGGTAGACGTGTTGTTACTTGAAGATCAAGAAGGTTGTCAATGGCCGTGGTGAATACACCAGTAATTTTACAAATAGTAGGGTATCAAAATAGTGGGAAAACCACTTTAGTTGAACGCTTTGTGCATGAATCAGTCAAACAAGGTTTAAAGGTTGGCACAATTAAACATCACGGACACGGTGGCAAACCAAAGGCAAATGATGTAGGGAAAGACACATATCGTCACCGGCAAGCTGGTGCAGTCATAACTGGGGTTGAGGGGGAAGGGACTGTTCACATTCATATTGAAAATGACGAAACTTCCTTGAAGCAATTATTACACATGTATAATCCATTTGGCCTAGACATCATTTTTGTAGAGGGTTATAAACAAGCACAATTTCCCAAAATTGTTTTGTTGCGGTCTGTAGAAGATATCCATTTATGTAACGAATTAACGAACGTGTTAGCTATTATAAAATGGTTCGATCATCATCAATTTGATGAGATTCCATATAAAGTGTTCAATATTGGTGAGCATGAAAAATATATTCCGACGATTTTACAAAATGTGAGGAGACGACATGGACAATAAAAATTTTTCATTGACTGAAGATCCAATTCGAGTTCAAGAATTAATAGATAAAGTAGTTAGGCGTGAAGCAGGAGCGGTAACTACTTTCATCGGTACAGTGAGAGAGTTTACAAAGGGAAAGCGAACTTTATTTTTACAATATGAATCATATGTTACGATGGCTGAAAAAAAACTAGCACAAATAGGTGAAGAAATAACAGAGAAATGGCCTGATGCTAAAGTAGCGATCACTCATCGAATCGGTAGGTTAGAAATATCAGACATTGCAGTGGTCATTGCTGTATCAACACCTCACAGAAAAGATGCTTATGAGGCGAATGAGTATGCGATTGAACGTATAAAGCAAATTGTTCCTATTTGGAAAAAAGAGCATTGGGAAAATGGTGAAAAATGGATTGGAGATCAACTGGAACAAAATGAATACCCAACAGGACAACCTGAGGAGGAGCATATCAATGATTAAAGTTTTACTTTTTGCACATTTGCAGGATGAGGTAGGTAAAGAAACGATAACGATAGATAAGGCACCTCTAACAATTGCTGAATTAAAAGTATTGCTATCAGACCAATTTGAACTACAAAATGTAGAACAATTAATGTTTGCTATAAATGAAGAGTATGCACAAGTGAATGATGTCATCCAAGCAGGGGATATTGTTGCACTTATTCCACCTGTAAGCGGAGGGTGAAAATAAAGATTATATTAACCACCAGAAAAAGTGAGTCGACTGATGACTCACTTTTTTGTTAGCCAATATTTCATCAGTGTTATGTTGATTAACCTTCTCTAATAAAGCATTATCCTTACATTTATAATGAGAATTCAGAAAATGTACAAATGATAGAGATATATAATACGCTATACTCTGTTTTAGAGGAACATTTTGGAATGTACATTAAAAAAGGGGCAGAAAGTGAGTTGGAAAATGAAAAAGGATAATTAGATATAACTTATTTTACTTATCTATTTTAGTGTATCAGGATATTCGTATACATTATGTAGTGAGAAAAAATACTAATGGATTTTTTATAACGAAATCTCAGATTATAGTCGTAGAGCCAGTATTGTTGCTCTATCTAATATTACTTTAATCTTTCCATAAATTATTTTGGTTGAACTGAGCCAAAATGAAACAAGTAGTGAAGAATTCTGAATAACTTCTGACATTGAAACGGCATCAAGTGAAGAAGTACTCGAAGCTTATTAAAATATTATAATTGGGGTTTTAAATCTTTTGAACGATTAGGGAAAGGAGGGAGAAGGATGAAGTTTAGCTGGAAAAATCTTATTATTATAGTCATTTTAACTAACTTAGCTACCTTTTATTGTGTTAAGGTTTTTTTTCCAACAACAGTTATAAAAAATAATTATCTATTTAAACTCGCAGGTAAGGGTGAGTATTGGGAGGTGAAAGATTATCAAATTGCATGGAAATCTAATAAAGGAGCAATTGAAGGTAGCGAAGAAATAACCTATCTGGGAGATCCTCAGCAACTAGAAGGAAAAATTGAAGTAAAAGTATATGATTATTTTAGAGATGGCATTGTACCTCACAGTGTAGGAGAAACAGATGCGGAACAGTTTGTGAAATATGTCTCAATTAAAAGAGGTGGTGGAGGGGCTTATCCTGATAATAGCCTGTCTTTTGAAGATATTATGGAGCAAACTATTTTTGAATTTAGCTGGAGAACCAAAGATGGAAAAAATCATAAAGAGAAAGTTAAGTTGGAATTAGATTATGACCAACGATATATAAACCATATAAAATGAACAATCCAACCATTTCTAATGAGCTCTTTATCTACACGAAAACAAATCCAATACTCCCATGAAAGAATGAGTCTGGGGTTATTGGATCGAGAATTTTACGACTATATTATAGGAAAATATTTCTTACATATAATGGGTTTGCTCTTTTATAGCATAGTTTTTTATTTTTTCATAAAGCGTGGAGCGACTAATTCCTAACAAATGAGCGGCTTTAGTTCGATTACCGTTTGTTTGGATAAGCGCTTGAATGATCAGTGATTTTTCAGACTCTTTCAGTAGATTTTTTTGATTAGTAAAATATCCATTATTAAAGCTATGAAAAGTAGGTTGTGTTTGTTGAAGTCCATATGTAAGCTCTTCAAATTGAATATGTAGTGGCTCAATCCATTTTGTATTAGTAAAGTGATAAGCTCGTTCAATAATATTCTCAAGTTGTCGTACATTGCCTGGCCAATCATATTGTTGAAGCTTTTCAATGCCACCGTTTGAAATACCAACGATAGTGCGCTTTGTTTTGGCATTACATTTTTCAATGAAGTGATTACATAGTAAAGGGATATCCTCCATACGTTCATTTAAAGGAGGGATATGGAGTTGAATGACATTTATTCGATAGTATAAATCTTCTCTGAAAATTCCTTTAGCTATTAACTCAATTAAATTCTTATTTGTAGCTGCTATAATTCTCACGTCAACCTTGATCGTTTTTGTGCCACCAACTCTTTCAAACTCTCTTTCTTGTAAAACACGTAATAGCTTTGCTTGGAGAGATAAGGGCATATCACCTATTTCATCTAAAAACAGGGTACCTTCATGGGCTAATTCAAATTTACCTGGTTTTCCTCCTTTTTTCGCACCAGTAAAGGCACCAGAAGTATAGCCGAAAATCTCTGCTTCTAACAGCTCTTCAGGAATGGCTGCACAGTTAATTTTGATGAATTTCCCTTTTCTGCCTGATGAAAAATGGATACCATCTGCTATTAATTCTTTTCCTGTGCCACTTTTTCCAGAAATTAGAATAGTCGAAAATGATTGTGCGGCTATTAGTGCTTGTTGTTTTAAGTCTTCCATTCTTTCACTTCGAGAAATAATGTGTGTAAAATAATTTGCGCTTTGTTTCGTAGATACTAAACCTCTAGCAACCTGCTCATAATCAGTAATATCCTTTAAAACTACCATTCCCCCAGTAACTGTTTGCCATTGTAGCAGAGGAATAAAAGAAGCTATCACTGATGTTGTACCTATCGATAGTTGCTTATGCTTAATAATGGTCTTAGATTGAATTGTAGATTTTAAATAATTTGAAATTGCTGGAGAGATTTCTTCAATAGAGTGATTTATAAGTTGGTTTTTTTCATAGTTAAGGATATTAGTTGCAGATGTGTTAACGGATGTAATTGTGAGATGTAAGTTAACAGAGATAACCGACTCTTCTAAGTTATTAATTAATAAATTGAGACGTTCTGTTAAGCTTTGACTTTCTGTTATTAATCCTCGAATGAGTTCAGACTTTGTAAGTACGCCTACCACTCTTTGTTGATCGTTTAGAACGATGGCATGACCAACATTTTCTTGCACTAGCAAGTCTTTTGCAAAATATACATTATCATTTTCATTAAGTGTTACTACGTTTTTTTTTATGTATGGAGTGATTTCTTTTGCTAAATCTCCTGAATCAAGTAAACAACGATAGAGAGAATATTTGGTGACAATTCCTACGAATTTTTTGTTATTTATTACGCAAGCGATATCCTGACGAAAGTGTAAAAAAGCTTGAAGAACTTCACGAACGGAGCTCGTAGGTACTACTTTGATAAATTGAAATGAAGTGATTTGACGAATTTCTATAAGGATAACCCCCTTTTCCATATGTTGCAATTGTATTAAAAAAATTTTGAATATTCAACACATTTGTCCGGTTTCTGTACAGTCGTAAGTTACTACGGACATATGTAACGATGCTAACAGCAATATATAATCGATATTTTCTAAGGAATATTTGTGTATGAAATTCCGTCGTATGAGTTAAGTACACCACATTTATGGATCAAATACTTAGTTATATGGGTCAAATAACAATATTTACTGGTCAAAAACTCAGTTATATGGGTCAAATTACAATATTTACGGGTCAAAAATTCAATTATATGAGCTAAATCACTATATTTATCGGTCAAATTCATTGATTTACTTATTTGGCACAACATTTGCATAAAGCTATTTGTAGGATTTCTTTTATATTCATCTACTTATTTTTCTTGCTTATAAGGGGGCTAATTAATGAGAGAAGATTATGAACTATATTTAAGAGAAAAAGAAAGAATTTTAAAAGGTGGGAAAGAAAAATATCATCAGTATAACGCAAGTAAAGGCAAGATGTTCGTTCGAAGTAGGTTATCGAAGCTATTTGACGAGGGGGCCATCGTTGAGGACGGATTATTTGCCAATGCGGAGGAACCTGAATTACCTGCTGACGCTTGTATTACTGGTATAGGTAAGATTAACGGGAGAACGGTATGTTTTTTGGCTGCCGATTCAACAGTAAAAGCAGGGTCATGGGGACCAAAATCAGTCGAAAAGAATATACGAATTCAAGAAAAAGCGATGGAACTACAAGTACCAATGTTATACCTTATTGATTCTGCAGGAGCTAGAATAACTGAGCAATTGGAAGTTTTTCCTGGGAAAAGACAAGGTGGAAAGGTTTTTTATAACCAAATCCAAATGTCTGGATCCGTACCGCAAATATGTATTTTATTTGGACCGTCACCAGCTGGTGCTGCCTATGTACCTGCTTTTTCTGATTTGGTGATTATGGTTGATCAAAATGCTTCAGCATATTTGGGATCTCCAAGGATGGTTGAAATGGCGATCGGTGAGAAAACGACGATGGATGATATGGGTGGTGCGAAAATGCATTGCTCAGTGAGTGGACTTGGTGATGTTCTCGTTCAAACTGAAGATGAAGCGATCGAAACATGTAAGCAGTACTTAACATTTATGCCACAAAATTGGCAAGAAGTGCCGGATGAGGGCGTAAGTAAAGAACCGGTAACAGGAAGAAAGATAGAAGAAATTATTCCTCAAAATGAAAACGTTCCTTTCGATATGTATGAACTGATTAATCAAGTA
Source organism: Nanhaiella sioensis (assembly GCF_046557775.1). Lineage (NCBI taxonomy): Bacteria > Bacillati > Bacillota > Bacilli > Caryophanales > Bacillaceae > Nanhaiella > Nanhaiella sioensis. Next base: position 801,043 of record NZ_JBKAEG010000001.1, on the reverse strand, counting down.
ATTGACGAAGATAGCTGGTTTGAATATAAGAAGTTATTTGCACCAGAGCTCATAACTGGTTTTTGTAGGATTGGTGGAAAAGTAACTGGGTTAGTTGCAAACCAACCAAAGGTAAAAGGTGGCACCTTATTTGTAGATTCGCCAGACAAAGCAGCACGCTTTATAAAAATTTGTAATGCCTATAGTATTCCTCTGTTGTTTTTATCAGATGTTCCAGGCTATATGATTGGATCAAAAGTTGAAAGAAGCGGAATCATTAGGCATGGTGCAAAAATGATTTCTGCATTATCAGAAGCAACAGTTTCAAAAATTTGTGTCGTTGTAAGAAAGTGTTACGGTGCTGGATTATATGCCATGGCTGGACCTGCGTTTGGAACAGATGCAGTGTTAGCGCTGCCGAGTGGATCAATAGCTGTAATGGGACCGCAGGCAGCTGTAAATGCAGTATATTTAAATAAAATACTCGAGCTTCCTGAAGAAGAACGCCAGGCTTTTGTTCAAGCTAAGCGAGAGGAATATGCAGAGAATATTAATATCCATAAGCTAGCTTCAGAGTTAATTATAGATGATTTAATCGGCTTTGAAGAGTTAAGATCGGCAGTTATTCGCAGGTTTGCATTATATAAAACGAAAAAAGTACATGTGCCCGAAAAGAGAAACGCGATTCATCCAGTATAGAAAAGAGGTGTAATAGTGGAATTCCAAACAATTTTATACGAAGTGAAAGAGCATATCGCAACGATTACTCTTAATCTACCTGAAGTGAGAAATCCATTAACAGAGAAGTTAGTTACAGAGCTTATCCAAGCGATAAAGCTAGCTGACTCAGATGAACAAGTTCAAGCCATGATTTTAACAGGGCGTGGAAAATCCTTCTCAGCAGGTGGTAATCTGAATGAATTTAAGCGGACTTCTGAAAAGGATGTTCCTACATTATATTTTGAAGGAAAAAGTAGTACAGAGTTATTTAAACTAGGTGCAACGGTACAAACACCGATGATTGCTGCTGTAAACGGTGCGGCACTTGGTGGTGGAACAGGTCTAGTTGCAATGTGCCATATAGCTATTGCATCCACTAGTGCAAAATTAGGCTTAACAGAGCTGAAGCTAGGTATCGTTCCATTTGTCATTTTGCCATGGGTAAGAAGAGCAGTAGGAAACCGTAAAGTAATGGAAATGATGCTTAAGGCAGAAGTGTTAACCGCTGAAGAAGCATGTAAATATCATTTAGTTCATCAAGTTGTGGAACCAGAGAGATTAGATGAAGAAGTCTGGAATACTGCAAAAATAATAGCATCTCATAGTCCACTTGCTGTAAAGCTAGCACTAGATTCATATTTTACGACTGAACAGATGGATTTTATGAAATCCTTTGATTATTTATCAAACTTAAGGCTTGTATCTTTTAAGAGTGAGGACCTAAAAGAGGGTGCTTCAGCATTTTTAGAGAAACGAGTGCCCGATTGGAAAGGGGTATAAACAGTGAATTATGAAGCTCCTATAAGTGGGAATGTTTGGAAGGTTTTAGTGGAGGATGGCGATCATGTCCAAATTGGTGATGTTCTTATCATAATGGAATCTATGAAGATGGAAATTCCAATCGAAGCAACAGCTGAAGGGACAGTAAAAAAAGTAATAGCTAGTGAAACAGATTTTGTACAAGAAAGTGATATTGTTATAGAAATGGAAGACTAGGGAGGTGGTTATGTGAAGTCAATTCGAATAGGCGCTGCTCAAGGCTTTTATGGGGATACAATTGAACCAGCAATTGCAACAGCAAAGCACGGTAATGTCGATTATTTATGCTTTGACTGCCTAGCAGAATTAACGATGGCAATATTATTAAAGGACCAACAAAAAGATCCTCATCTAGGATATGCAAGGGATATAACTATATCAATGAAAGCGCTGTTACCGTATGTGAAGGAACAAGGAATGAAGATTCTTACAAACGCGGGAGGTTTGAACCCTCTAAGAGCTCAACAAGAAGTCATTCAAATTGCAAGGCAAAATGGATTTGAAAACATAAAGATTGCTGTCGTCACTGGAGATCATATTTATGACGATTTAGAGGATTTGATAGAACAAGGGGTTTCACTTGATCATTTTGAGACAAATGAGTCCTTTCGTACAGTAAAAGACAAAGTATTGTTTGCAAATGCTTATCTCGGCGCACAGCCCATCGTAGAAGCATTGAAAGAGGGAGCAGATATTGTAATCACTGGACGGACAACAGATACCGCGCAGTTTTTAGCACCTTTAATATATGAATATAATTGGGGAGATCAGGAGTGGGATAAGCTTGCAAGTGGTGTGTTTATGGGCCATTTACTAGAGTGTTCTGCGCAATCAACTGGGGGAAATTATAGCGGTGAATGGCATGAAGTTGCTCAAATGGACGAAATAGGTTATCCGATTGCTGAATGTCAAGAAAATGGAGAGTTTATCGTCAGTAAGGTAAAGGAGCGCGGCGGTCTTATTACACCAAATACTCTGAAAGAACAAATGCTGTATGAAATCCATGATCCATCAGCATATATTACGCCTGATGTTGTTGTTGATTTAATGAATGTGAAGCTCGAACAAGTTGCTGAAAATGAGGTTTTAGTCACAGGTGTGAAAGGCAAAGCTAAACCAGCTGAATTAAAAGTCGTTATGGGGTTTGACAATGGCTATATGGGGCAAGTAATAACTGGATTTGCTTGGCCAAATGCACTGGAAAAAGCGAAAAAAGCAGATGAAATTATTCGCCTTCAAGCAGAGAGGAGCAAACTTCAATTTGATGAGATCAAAACTGATTTCATCGGTTACAACGCGCTACATGGTCCTTTGGCAACAGAAGTGAGTACCGATTCAAATGAGATTTTTCTTAGAATGGCCATACGTACAAAATCTAAAAGAGACGCCATTTCTTTTTCAAGGCTATTTCCACCACTTGCTTTAAATGGCCCACCGAGTATGGGGGCGTATATAGGAAACATCCCACCTAGAAAGCTATTTGGTATGTGGGCAACGCTTATACCTCGACACCTTGTAGAGGCTAAGATTTCTGTTACGGTTCAGGAGGTGTAAAGGATGTCGAAGATACTACTTGCAGAAATAGCTCAAGCTCGTTCAGGTGATAAAGGCAATACCGTAAATATAGGACTTATTGCTAAAGAGGAACAATGGTATGACATACTCGTTGACCAAGTAACGAGTGCAAAGGTGAAGGAGCATTTTGAGGGAATAGTACTTGGAAATGTAACAAGGTATGAACTACCAAACATACACTCACTTAACTTTGTATGTACTAATGCTTTAGATGGGGGCGGATCAAACTCATTACGATTAGATAACCTCGGAAAATGTTTTGGTTCCAATTTACTGAGGTTAGAAATTGATATATCTCAAGATTTATGAAGTATCGACGTTTTAAAAATTCAGCATCTCAAAAACTAATCTTTACATATTTCATTAAGAAAGGAGTGGTAATGATTAAGTATGAACCGTATTTTTCAGATGAACACGAACAGTTAAGAAAGACGATAAAAAAATTCGTTCAAAAGGAAGTAATTCCTTTCGTAGATGAGTGGGAAGTAGCAGGCGGCTTTCCTAGAGAAATGATGGCAAGAATGGGTGAGCTCGGATTTTTAGGACTGCGTTACCCTGAAGAAGTTGGAGGGCAAGGCTGGGACTATTTCTCTGGTATTGTGTTAGCTGAAGAGCTTGCGAAGTGTGGAGCTGGTGGTTTTCCAATGGCTGTTGCTGTTCAAACTGATATGGCAACTCCACCAATATTGGAATTTGGTACAGAGGAACAGCAACAAAAGTATTTGAAGCCAGCGTTACGAGGTGAAAAAATCGCTTCAATTGGGATTACAGAACCAAATCACGGATCTGATGTAGCTTCTATTGAAACGAGAGCTAAACGAGATGGGAACGAATGGGTTGTCAATGGAGCAAAAACGTTTATTACAAATGGTCCGAGTGCTGATTTTATTACACTCGTTACACGAACTTCTGATAGTCCAGGGTATAAAGGTATCAGTCTGTTTTTAGTTGAAACGAATCGTCCTGGCTGTACTGTCAGTAGAAAGCTAGACAAGGTAGGTATGCGCTCATCTGATACTGCTGAATTTGTATTTGAGGATGTACGTGTACCACATGAAAACTTGTTGGGGGAAGAAGGGCGAGGTTTTGCACAAATTATGTGGGAACTACAAGGAGAGCGATTAATAGCTGCCGCTGGGGCAATCGGTATGGCTGATCATGCGTATAAGTTAGCTCTTGAATATGCCAAAACGAGAAAGCAATTCAATCAAACTATTAACAACAATCAAGTCATTTCACACTTGTTGGTAGAAATGAAAACTGAAATAGAGCTTTGTAGAGAATTAACCTATGCTACTGCGTACAGGTTTGCAAATGGTGAAGTACCTAGTAAAGAAATATCCATGGCAAAGTTAACATCAGCAAAAATGTGCCATTGGGTAGCAGATCGAGCATTACAAATTTTCGGAGGAAGCGGATATATGCTAGAAAATGAAATTCAAAGAATTTGGCGTGATTCTAGAGTGTATCGTATTGGCGGAGGAACCGATGAGGTTATGAAAGAAATTATCGCTAAGCAAATGGAGCTATAAGAAAGAGTTTTGCTGTATCGAAAGCTTTTCTAACTGTTTAGCTACTGAACCGAACCTCTCTAGCTGTTTCAACTATTTTTACGTCTTTAGCTCACTTGTCTAGAAAAACTTAACTCAAGTCATTCATTCGAAGCGAACAGAAATGACGACAGTGCATGTGTTGGTGAGGTGTGTGCTATTTTTTGAATTTCAATTTTTTTGGGGGTGAATTGTTCATGACTCACTGGATCTTCACTGAAGAACACAAATTATTTCGTAGAACCGTTCGAAAGTTTGTGGAAAAGGAAGTCAAGCCTTATGTTAATGAGTGGGAAAAGGAAGGTGAAATCCCACGCAGCCTTTTTAAGCGAATCGGAGACCTAGGTTATTTAGGTATTAAAGTGCCAAAGAAGTATGGAGGATTAGGTTTAGATTATATTACTGAAGCCGTTTTTCTTGAGGAGTTAACAAAATGTGGCTCGGGTGGTGTAGGTGCTGCGATTGGAGGCTCCATTGGAATTGCCATGACCCCTATTTTGAATTTTGGTAACGATCATCAAAAGGCAAAATATGTTCAACCTACGATTGCTGGGGATATGGTGGGAGCTCTTGGGATAACTGAGCCAAACGCTGGAAGTGATGTCTCCTCTCTGCGTACGACTGCTACAAAAAAAGATGGATATTATGAGTTAAATGGATCAAAGACGTTCATTACAAATGGTGTAAATGCCGATTATGTCGTAGTTGCTGCCAAAACGAGAAATGAGCCACTGCATAAAAATATTAGCTTGTTTATCGTTGAAACAGGATGGGATGGCTTCGATGTTGGAAAGCCTTTGCAAAAACTAGGTTGGCGAAGCTCTGATACTGGGGAGTTATTCTTTGAAAGCGTAGCTATACCTGAAGAAAATCTAATTGGAAAAGTGAACGATGGCTTTTATTATATTATGAAAAATTTTCAATGGGAAAGAATTATCTTATCGTTAGCATGTGTAGCTCAGGCGGAAATGGCACTGGAGGCAAGCATGAAATATAGTTCCGAAAGAATACAATTTAATCAACCAATTTCAGCATTTCAAGTGAATCGACACAAAATGGTTGATATGGCTGTAGATATTGAAAAAGCAAAGCATATGACTTATCGAGCGTTATATTTATTCAGTGAAGGTAAAGACATCACGACTGAAGCGACATTTGCGAAAGTTTATGCTGGGGAGATGGTAAATAGGGTCTGTGATGAAGCTATGCAAATCTTTGGTGGGGCAGGGTACATGATGGAATATGATGTACAACGTTATTGGCGAGATGCTAGAGTCCAATCGATTGGAGGTGGTACGACACAAATTATGAATGAAATTCTATCAAAGCAACTACAAATAGTAGATTAGTAAATTAAGAAATGAAGGCGTTAATAGATCGATTTTACAAACTGATTTTTACTCTATTGATGATGTTAAAATTTCACATCAAATATAACAACTGTTATGCTGAATTAGTTTAACCTTATGTCAGAGGGATAGAATACCCAACTCTATTAAGAATATATTCAACTCTTTGGTCGACGGGACTTCATTCGCTCTCCGTTAATGAAAGCGCTTTAATATTTTATGTAAATGTAAGTATCTGCTCTATAATAGCAAGCTGGTCATGGATAAGTATGGCTTAAATATCAAATAAAGAGGTGTTCATATGATGATTAACGAGATCAACAGAATTGCCATTGGGGATATGTTAAGAAGAACAGCTAACAGAGTGCCTGAAAAAATAGCCCTTGTTGATAGTGACGTTGAGTTAACGTATAAACAACTAGACAATGCAGTTAATCAATTTGCTAACTATTTGTTAAATAATGAATTTAACAAAGGTGATTGTGTAGCTACCATTGCTGGGAATTCCTACGAACATGTAATCGCTATTTTTGGTATAGCAAAAGCAGGATTAACATGGGTACCCATTAACCCACATATATCAATCCAAGAAAAGCTATATATTCTCGATGAGGTGAAGGCATCGATCATCCTTGGTGATGCACCGCTGTTAACGCAAGATTATGAGAGCTTAAAGGCAAAACACTTATTATATTTTAATAACACCTCAGAAGAACAATTAGCATTTCTTGCTGCTTTCAATGATGAATCTACAAATGAACCGGTAGTTGATATTCATGATCGTGATGTGGCTCAAATTATGTTTACGAGTGGAACGACAGGAAATCCGAAAGGTGTCATGATCAGTCATACGAGTGTCTATGTATCAAGCTTAGCAAACATTATTGAAAACAAATTGAAGCAAGAGGATGTCGTAACGATTATGTTACCGATGTTTCATTGTGCGCAACATGCATTTCTTACATCGTTTATAAATATAGGGGCAAAGAATATCATTTATAAAGCTTTTGAACCAGAGGCTTTTATGCAAACAGTCCAAGAGGAAAAGGTTACGGTTATGTTTGCCTTACCTATTATGTATCGAGCCATTATTCATCATCCAAAAAGAGAACACTATGATCTTACATCTCTCGAAACGTGTATGTATGGGATGGCTCCTATGGATAAGTTTACTTTAGAAAAAGGCATAACCGAATTGAATGCAAATTTTTTATTAGGTACTGGGCAAACAGAAATGTATCCAGGTACGATGTTTTTTAAACCAGAAGAACAGTTACGTCGATTCGGATCTTATTGGGGTACGAGTAGTTTAATTAACGATACAGTGATTATGGATGGCGAAGGTAACATCCTCAGTAAAAATCAAGTCGGTGAAATCGTCCACCGTGGTCCGAACGTCATGAATGGATATTTAAATAATAAACAAGCTACCGAGCAAACGCGTATGTTTGATTGGCATCATACAGGAGACTTAGGTTATTGGGATGATGAGGGACAAATGGTTTTTGTAGATCGAAAAAAAGACATGATTAAAACTGGTGGAGAAAATGTGGCATCTATAAAGGTAGAACAAACAATTATTAATCACGCTAAAGTTCAAAATGTAGTAGTTGTAGGGTTGCCACACGAGCACTGGAGTGAGGCAGTGACTGCGTTTGTAATTCCAAAAGAGGGAATGGATTTAACGGCTGAAGAAATTATTGCATATTGCAAGCAATATTTAGGAGGATTCCAGGTTCCTAAGGATGTCGTTATCGTAAATGAATTACCTATGACATCCACTGGAAAAATACAGAAACATCATATTCGAAAACAATATCAAGAACACTATGCACACGCGAAGTCCTAATAAAAAATACCATTCACTCTGACAAAAACATTTTTTCGAAACAAGACTAAGTAACAAATAAATAAGTGAAAGGTGGGTTAACACAATGAACAAAGGAATAGGGTCATGGCTAACATATCATAGTGAACAGAGACCTGAACAAGCTGCTCTCATATACAAAGATAAAACAATCACGTATAAGGAGTTAAATATTAGAGTTAATAAACTGGCTAATAGTTTTCTTAAGCTAGGAGTTCGATTTGGAGATAGAGTTAATGCTCTCCTTTTTAACTCAAATGAATGTATGGAAACGATGTTTGCTTGTGCTAAAATTGGTGCTATTTTTGTACCGATAAATTTTCGACTTAGCATTGATGAAATTGAATACATTGTTCGAGACTCTGGAACAGGTCATTTAATCTACGATGAAAGAATGACTCAAGCAGTGAATGCATTGCGTGAAAGAATAAAAGACTTAAATTATTTCATCCATGTCGGTCACTCTCCAGATTTAGTAGATTTATCTTACGAAAATTTAATAGATCAGTCATTGGGGAACGAGCCTGAATTTGAACTGAGCGAAAATGATGTTCATATGATGATGTATACGTCTGGTACGACTGGAAAACCAAAAGGAGCAATGTTAACTCACGGAAATACACAATGGAATGCAATTAATGCGATTCAATTTTTGGCTTTCAAAGAAGATGACATTACTTTAACTGTGGCACCTTTATTCCATATTGGTGGGATGAATATTCTTACGACCCCTGTACTATATAAAGGAGGGACTGTCGTTCTTCAAGACCATTTTCAACCAGATAAGGTACTACATGCGATCCAAGCTTATAAAGTAACTAGTCTATTTCTTGTTCCTGCAATGTGGATGGCTCTCTTACATTCTAACCTCATTAATGACTATGATGTATCATCTTTTCGATTTTGCATTTCTGGTGGCGCACCATGCCCTCTCACAGTGATTGAATTTTTTCAGCAAAGACTAGTACCGTTATATGAAGGGTTTGGATTAACTGAAACAGCTCCATTTGTAAGCTTACTAGATGCTAAAAATGCTTATCGAAAGATGGGTTCAGTTGGTAAGAACCCTATACACACGGAAGTGAAAATTGTTAATGACTTAGGAAGCCGTGTAGAACATGGTGAAGTTGGTGAATTATTAGTCAAAGGCCCTAATGTGTTTGCTGGATATTGGAATAAACCACTTGAAACGAAGAAGGCTATTAAAGATAGTTGGTTCTATACAGGTGATTTAGCCAGAATGGATGATGAGGGTTTTATTTATATTGTAGATAGAAAGAAAGATATGATTATAAGTGGTGGAGAAAATATTTATCCTGCAGAAGTGGAACAAGTTTTATATAAGCATCCTGATATCAAAGAAGTTGCTGTAGTTGGGGCAGTAGATGAGACATGGGGTGAGGTCCCTAGGGCATATATTGTCCTACATGATACCGACAAAAATTTGACACTCGAACACTTCACAACATTTTGTAATGGAAAGCTCGCGAATTATAAGATTCCTAAACATATAGAGCTACTTTCCAATCTACCTCGAAATGCAACTGGCAAAGTGTTAAAAACTCAACTAAGAAGCATGCTGTGATAGTACTTAAACTGTCTTAGTTTTATAAGAGAAACAAAAGGAGGAACATAAAATGATGAATAATTTAGTATTATACGAATTGCTAGATCGTACAGCTGTAATTACGTTGAATAATCCTGATAAGCTAAATGCACTGTCTTTTGATTTAATTGAGGAACTTGAAGGAGCTATTCGAAAAGCGGAGAAGGATGAACATGTGCAAAGTATTATTTTGACAGGTACTGGTCGTGCATTTAGTTCAGGAGGGAACGTAACTGATTTTCCAGATTTGAATGCAGTGAACGGGCGTAAATATTTGATAGAGGGACATGATTTACTTAAAAGAATTTATGCTTTAGAAAAGCCAGTTATTGCAGCTGTCAATGGATTAGCAGTTGGAGGAGGGTTTAATTTAGCTCTTTGTTGTGACTTTGTTTTAGCTTCAGAGAAAGCTGTTTTTTCTCAAATTTTTTCAAAAATTGGTCTAGTTCCTGATATGGGAGGAATGTTTCTTTTACCGCGCACCGTTGGGTTACAAAGGGCAAAGGAGCTTATGTATTCAGGACGAAAAATTACTGCAAAAGAAGCGTTTGAATATGGTATTGTGCTTGAATTAGTATCTGCAGAACATTTAATGGAACGAGCAGTTGAATTTGCGAAAACAATAACAGAAGGTGCTCCAAATGCAATTGCATTAACTAAGTCAATTTTAAACCATAGTTTTGAATCAAGCTTTGATCAAATTTTAGCTGAAGAAGCTATGGCACAAGGTATTGCCTTTACAACGAAAGATCATAGAGAAGGAGTAACGTCATTTTTTGAGAAAAGACAACCACAATTTTCTGGTAGGTAATTAGTGTATGAATTAAAAAGGGGGGAAAGATAATGAACGAAAAACTGCCGAAACATATGACTACAAATATAACTTTACCAGTCATTTCAGCACCAATGTTTCTCATATCAAGTCCAAAGTTAGTTATTGAAAGTTGTAAGTTAGGTGTCATAGGTTCGTTTCCAACATTGAATGCTAGAACAGTAGATATATTAGAAGATTGGATGGCTGAAATTTCTACAGAGCTAGCTATTGCAAAAAAAGAAGATCCTCAACTGAAAGTTGCACCATGGGCTGTCAATTTTATCGTTCATCAAACAAATCCGCGATATGAGGAAGACTTACGGTTAATAACTAAATATCAGCCCCCAATTGTTATTACATCACTTGGAAACCCGTCAGCTGTTGTTGAAATTGTTCATCAATATGGTGGTCTTGTCTTTGCTGATGTAAGTAACATTCCTCATGCTCGCAAAGCTGCGAAAACGGGAGTTGACGGCTTAATTCTAGTATGTTCAGGTGCAGGAGGGCATGCTGGAACAATTAATAGCTTTGCTTTTGCAGGAGAAGTAAGAAAATTTTGGGATGGCATTACAGTCTTGGCAGGTTGCATCACGACGGGACGTGATATTCTTGCAGTTGAAGCTTTAGGTATGGACATGGCTTACATTGGAACGAGATTTATAAGTGCAAAGGAGAGCTTTGCAAGTGAAGATTATAGAGATATGTTAATAGATGCTTCTGTAGATGATCTTATTTATACTGATGCCATTAGTGGTGTATACGCTAATTACCTAAAGGAAAGTATTTTAAATGCTGGTATTGATATAAATGAACTTGAAAAAAAACAAACTGTTGACTTTTCATTTATGAACCAAACAAATGCGAAAGCATGGAAGGATATTTTTTCAGCAGGGCAAGGAGTTGGTCAGATAAGTAGAGCTCAAACAGTTGCTGAAATTATTGAGGAAATGCAAAATGAGTATCATTTAGCTAAAGGTAGGTTGTCTGAAACGCTCGTTTAGCTTAAAGGCTCTTTTCGTAAACTTTGTTGCTATTGTTATCAAATTATTACCAAGTACTATATAAGTGGTTTATATGTTAGTCAACTATGTACAGCAGAAAAGCGCTAGTTGACTATTTTTTAATAAGAAAATCAACAATCAATGCAAAAACAGCATTACTAAAAATGGACGGTATGATGAGTTGTATAGGTGCACAATAATTAAAAAGTTATCACGTACGCTAAATGTATACGTGCTTAAATCTTATAACGAAAATGTGAAAACAGCCAAAGGAAAACATGCTGTATGGACATCACTCTCATCTAATAAAGTTTAAATATCGGAAGGTTACCCATGACTTTAACCTTATTGCTATTTTCAGCCTTAATAGAAGGAAAGGTGTCACGAAACTTTAGTTGCGCTTATTTTCAGCGTGAGAAAACAACAATCCTTATCATAACCACTCTATTGAAAGGCTAGGACCAGAAGTTATTCTAGCCTTTTAAGAGCTTACAATTAGGCTATACACAACATTTTTGTAAATTGTTAATAAAAAGTCAAAGATGCCTTGGAAGGGACTGTAACTTTGTGATTTATCTCACTTATTGTTTTATGTTGTTTCATTATAATAACATCTAAGAAAGTTTAGGTGAGGTGAACGAGTATGAAACCTTTGATTCCGAAACAACACGGTGCATGGGCTATGTTACTCATCCCATTTTTGGTAGGAATATTTGCTGGTCAGCCTTCTATGATACATATCCCCTTATTTGGTGGCTGGCTGTTACTTTATTTAGGTACATATCCTTTGCTCATGTTTTTGAAAGGAAAGCGACAAGAATTTTATCTCAAATGGACATTTATTTATATGTTTCCAGCTCTAATTTGTTTAGTTGTAGCATTAATTATTAATTATAACCTTATTTATTTTGGCATCGTCATGTTGCCTTTTTTCGTGGTAAATGTGTATTTTGCAAAGAAAAACCAAGAACGTGCTCTACTAAATGACATGAGTGCAATTACATCATTTAGCATCGGTGGAGTAGCTAGTTATTATGGGGGGACTGGTACGATAGATTTTGTTGCTATTGGTATTTTGTTACTATCAATGTTCTTCTTTATAGGAAGTACATTTTATGTGAAAACAATGATAAGAGAGAAGAAAAATAATGCATACCGTTGGCTTTCTTGGGGATACCATCTAGGAATCATAGTTATATTATTTGTAAGTGGCTACCCTTGGTTTATTATTGCGTATATACCGAGTGTAGTCCGTGCTTTTTACTTTTATGGAAAAAATGTTTCTGTTTTGAAAGTAGGTATCTGGGAAATTATAAATGCTGTTTATTTTTTCTTAGTCGTTGTAGTGTTAGTCTAAAATAGCATTGAAATGTATATCGTATTTATAATGAGAGCTAACCTATTAAAGGTTAGCTCTTTTTATTTCATAAGGTCAATATTCAACTAAGCTACAAAATAGGTAGATTTAATGTTTGTTCTATTTTTACAGCGTAATTAATAGTATTTATATAATAGTTTATGGTTTTTATAATTTATTTATAAAAATACAATTGATTTTATATTTATTCAGTATTATAATGAAAACTAATTTTACGTGATGTTCAAAAAAACATGACAAAGACAGAGGTGTAGCTTTGAATTGAGTGAATCAATGCTGCCTAAGAAATAGAGGGGGATCGCAGATGAGAGCTGCTGTAATCGGTGCAACAGGTTATGGAGGAGTAGAACTATTACGTTTATTGCAGCAACATCCAGTCGTTAATGTTCATTCTGTTCATTCATCTTCTAATGATGGATTACCATTAGGGCAGATGTATGGACATTTATCTGGAAGTTTGAAATTTCAGTTAGAAAGTATTGATATTGACAAAATTGGTAGTGAGGTAGATGTGGTATTTATGGCAACACCAGCTGGTGTATCTAGTGAATTGACATCACAATTCAGTGAATATGATACACATATCATTGATTTATCAGGTGATTTGCGGCTACAAGATAATAAAACTTATGAAAGATGGTATAACAAGACTCCAGCTCCATCTCAAATTGTCAAGGAAGCTGTATATGGATTATCCGAGTGGAATAGCAATAAAATTAGTGAAGCTAAGATTATTGCAAATCCCGGTTGTTACCCTACGGCGGTACTACTAGGTTTAGCACCTTTAGTTCAGATGGATTTAATTAAGGAAGAATCGATCATTATTGATGCAAAATCAGGTGTTTCGGGTGCAGGGAGAAGTTTAGCTACCGCTGTTCATTTTGCTGAAACAAATGAGAATCTAAAAATCTATAAAGTAAATCAACATCAGCATATTCCAGAAATAGAGCAAATGCTCCTTAATTGGAATGGTAGCATTCAACCAATTACATTGAGCACCCATCTTGTTCCAATGACTCGAGGTATTATGGCGACAATGTATGTTGAGCCTAAAAAACAGCTCAAAACGGAGGAGCTGTATGATATTTATAGGTGTGCATATGATGAGCATTATTTTGTACGAGTAAAGGATGTATTTCCATCAACGAAGGAAGTTTATGGGTCAAACTATTGTGATATTGCATTGATGAATGATGAAAGAACAGGAAGAATTACAATTGTTTCAGTGATTGATAATCTAGTTAAAGGAGCAGCAGGTCAGGCTATTCAAAACTTAAATATTTTACTAGGTATGGATGAACATACGGGCTTAGATTTACTACCTGTTTATCCATAGATGTCATATATATTTTTCTTTCTCTTACGAAAAAAATAATGGAGGAATAAGTTTGATTAATATGAAAACAAAAGTAGGTACTGTTAATGTATTGCCAGAAGGAACGATCACATCTCCTGAAGGGTTTCAAACGGATGGGATTCATGCAGGTTTAAGATACACCAAAAATGATCTAGGTATTGTTCTCAGTGAAGTACCAGCCACATGTGCTGCAGTATATACACAAAGTCATTTTCAAGCACCTCCATTAAAAGTTACGCAACAAAGTATTGCAGTTGAAAACAAGCTTCAAGCTATTGTTGTAAACAGCGCCTGTGCCAATGCATGCACCGGTGAACAAGGTATGCAGGATGCATATGAAATGAGACATTTATGTGCTACACAATTTTCGATGCAAGAACACCTCATTGCAGTAGCTTCAACAGGAGTAATAGGTGAATTATTACAAATGAATAAGATCCGTACTGGAATAAAAAAACTTAAACCTAACAAAACGAAAAAAAATGCACAGCATTTTGAATCAGCTATTTTAACGACTGATACCGTTACAAAAAAGGCATGTTATCAGACAGTTATTGATGGAAAAACAGTGACAATAGGTGGAGTAGCTAAAGGTTCTGGTATGATTCACCCCAACATGGCTACTATGCTTTCATTTATTACGACAGATGCCAATATTGATTCAACAATTTTACAAAATACTTTACGAATAATAACGAATCAATCATTTAATCAAATAACTGTTGATGGTGAGACATCTACTAATGACATGGTTATTGTGATGGCTAATGGGCTAGCTAATAATGAACCATTAACCCCAATACACTCTGAATGGAAGCAGTTTTACACAGCTTTAATGCATGTTTGTGAAGATTTAGCTAAACAAATTGCTCGTGATGGGGAAGGAGCAACAAAGCTTATTGAAGTAAAAGTGAAAGGGGCAGTAAACGACGATGAAGCAAGGGAAATGGCTAAACAAATTGTCGGTTCTAACCTTGTTAAAACAGCGATTTACGGTAATGATGCGAACTGGGGAAGAATAATTGGGGCGATTGGACATAGTAGTGCATCAGTTAATCCAAATACTGTAGATATTACGGTCGGTTCAATAAAGATGTTAATTGCGAGTCAACCACAGCCGTTCTCCGAGGAAAGAGCAACAGCATATTTAGCAAATAATGATATTTATATTGAGGTACATTTGAATATAGGTGATGGCGAAGGGATAGCATGGGGCTGTGACTTAACTTATGATTACGTCAAAATTAATGCAAGCTACCGAACGTAAGGAGGATGGGGATGAGTAATGACATCATCGTAATTAAATGTGGAGGAAGTGTTATAACAGAGCTTTCAGCACAGTTTTTTAAAGGGCTCCATGAACTTCAAAAACGAGGAAAGAAAGTGGTTATTGTACACGGTGGAGGGCCAGTTATTAACCAATTATTGTCACGAATGAACATACGAGTGGAATTTGTTGATGGCTTACGTAAAACGACAAAAGATGTGTTAGATGTAGTAGAAATGACTTTAGCTGGAAAGGTTAATAAACAATTTGTGACTAATTTATCTCAATATGGTCTCAAAGCTGTAGGACTATCAGGTTGTGATGGCCAAATGTTGCTAGTGAAGCCTATTGAATTTGAGAAGTTAGGTTACGTAGGTGAAGTTGATCATGTAAACGTAGATTTGCTTATAACGCTACTTAACGATGACTACATCCCAGTTGTTGCACCAATAGGCATGAGTTCACAAGGGGGGAAATACAATATTAATGCTGATTCAGCAGCAGGGAGTATTGCTGAAGCACTCAATGCAAAACAATTATTGTTTGTTACAGACGTTCCAGGTATATTACAAAATGGTATTCTTTTAGAAGAAGCATCTGAAAACCAAATTAATGGCATGATAAGTGATGGGACGATTTATGGAGGTATGATTCCAAAGGTCAAAGCAGCAATTCACTCATTATCAGACAAACTACAAGAAGTGATGATTGTCAGCGGGAAAAATAGCATCTTATCTGCCAGCGGGTCGTTGCACGGAACGAAAATAAGAAAAATGTAAGAGTTTTTTATAACTCTTGATCAATAAAGAGTGCATTATAAGAATGTGTTTAATAAATGGAAAGTATAATATTTTTGCAGAGAATCATTCGCTATACAGGGGTTATCTATATCTAGCTCTAGCACCTATCCCTCGAGACCACTTCGCCATTTCAACCGAAGGAAAAAAGACGCCTTCATGTGAAATGTGTCCAGTGCTTGTCGGGGATGATACAGTCGCTTGCGCTTTTCTAATTGGGAGGTAGCTTACAATGACGAAAGAAACATTATTTCCTACTTATCAGCGTTGGGACATTCATGTTGCTTCAGCTGAAGGTTCACATATCATTGATGAAATGGGCAAAAGTTATCTAGATTTTGTGTCTGGAATAGGCGTATGTAATCTAGGTCACCGTCATCCAAAAGTTCAACAAGCAATAGAAAAACAATTACAAACATTTTGGCACGTCTCAAATTTGTTTCATGTTGACTCACAGAAAGAAGTCTCACGTCTACTTGTTGAAAATAGTAACGGTTCAGCAGTCTTCTTCTGTAACAGTGGTGCTGAAGCAAATGAGGCAGCAATTAAACTAGCAAGAAAACATACGAATAGATCAAGAATCATTACATTTAAACAGTCATTTCACGGCAGAACATTTGCTACGATGACGGCTACAGGGCAGGATAAGGTTCATGATGGATTTGGACCTTTATTAGAAGAGTTTCTTTATCTACCATTTAATGATATCGAAGCGATAGAAAAAGTGATTGATAGTCATGTAGCAGCCATTATGCTAGAAATTGTTCAAGGTGAAGGTGGAGTTGTACCAGCTGAGCGTGATTTTTTACTAAGGGTTGAGGAATTATGTAACAAGTATGGAGCACTCCTTATTGTTGACGAAGTACAAACAGGGGTTGGTAGAACGGCATCTAAGTTTGCATATCAAAAATTTGGTATTTCACCACATATTATTACTGTTGCCAAGGGGTTAGGAAGTGGTTTACCCATCGGTGCAATGCTTGGGACTGAGAATCTAATCAATACATTTGGTCCAGGCTCTCACGGTTCAACATTTGGTGGAAACCCAATAGCTATCGCTGCAGCAAAAGCAACATTAGAAATCATATTTGATGATGTTTTTTTACAGCAAGTTGAACAAAAAGCAGCCTATTTAACGAATAAACTGAGTGATGTTTGTAAGCATGTAAGCTTCATAGAAGAAATTCGCGGGGAAGGATTGATGATAGGGATTGCTTGTAATATCAATGTTACAGATATTATATCGAAAGTCCGTGAGGAAGGACTACTTGTATTACCAGCAGGTCCACATGTGATTCGGCTATTACCACCACTTACAGTAAGCTATGATGAAATAAATTATGCAATAAATATCATTAGTAAAGTTGTAACAGATATAACAATGGTAGCTAAATAACTATCGGGTTATTTTTTTAATCTGAAATGCATAAAAATTCAATAAAATAAATAAAAATACAAAAAGAGGTGTAGCATGAAAGCATATTTAACGTTAACGAATGGGAATGTCTACGAAGGGGACATAAAATCACCTCTTTCAACTAATATATCTGGTGAAGTTGTGTTCTTTACAGGAATGACAGGATACCAAGAGGTTCTCACTGATCCTTCGTATAAAGGACAAATTATTGTTTTTACTTATCCTTTAATAGGGAACTATGGAATTAACGCTGTAGATTTTGAAAGTAACAAACCACATGTTGCTGGAGTAATTGTGTACGAAGCGAAAGAATCATTAAATCATTTTGAAGCTGAGAAAACACTAGAACAGTATTTAAGGAAATGGAATGTTCCATTAATTACACATATTGATACGAGGGCCATCGTAAAAACAATTCGGGATAGTGGCACTATGTTAGGACAAATATCTCATATACCACATACGCATTTTAGCAAAATAAAGCATTTACATGAAGAAAAGTTGGCTGTTGCTGAAGTATCTACTAAGAACAATCAAACATTAGGTACGGGATTTCCACACATTGTAGTTATAGACTTTGGATACAAACAATCAATTGTTGAACAATTGATAAAACGTGGCTGTATGGTAACGATCGTACCATATTATACAAACTATAACACAATTACTGAAATTCAACCTGATGGTATATTGTTATCTAATGGTCCAGGAGACCCAAAGGCACTTGAAAACATCATAAGTGAATTAAAAAAAATATTATCTAATTACCCGACCTTAGCAATTTGTTTAGGACATCAGCTCGTTTGCTTAACATTTGGAGCGAATACATTAAAGTTATCTTTTGGTCATCGCGGTGCTAATCAACCAGTGCGTGATTTAACAAATAATAAAGTTTTTATGACATCACAAAATCATAGTTATGTTGTGGATGAACATAGTCTCAGTGAAACTTCATTACAACCACGTTTTGTCAATGTAAATGATCGTTCGATAGAAGGTGTAACACATAAAACGTTACCAATATTAACAGTTCAATACCACCCTGAGGCTAATCCAGGGCCTGTTGAAAGTGAATGGGTCTTTGACGAATTTATAGATAGTGTTTGTGCGGTTAGGGGTGAGAAAGTGTATGCCTAAAGATACAACAATTCAAAGCATCCTAGTCATTGGGTCAGGTCCAATTATTATTGGTCAGGCAGCAGAATTCGATTATTCAGGCACACAAGGATGTAAAGCATTAAAAGAAGAAGGGTACCGAGTGATTTTAATTAACAACAATCCGGCAACAATTATGACAGATGATTTGTATGCTGATGTTGTTTATTTTGAACCATTAACAGTTGACTGCGTAACAAAAATTATTGCTAAAGAAAGACCAGATGGATTGTTAGCAACACTAGGTGGTCAAACTGGGTTAAATCTTGCATTTTCCTTATATGAAGAAGGTGCATTAGAAAAATATAGTGTTCGCTTATTAGGCACTTCAATTGAATCGATAAAAAAGGGTGAGGATCGAGAAGAATTTCGTGAACTTATGAAAAAATTAGATGAACCAGTTCCTGAAAGTGAAATTGTCACAACGTTGGAAGGTGCTCTAGGTTTTGCAACAAAAGTGGATTTTCCCATAATTATACGCCCTGCATATACATTAGGAGGAACAGGTGGTGGTATCGCCTACAATGAAGAACAGTTTAAGTCATTCGTAACGAATGGGTTATTAGCGAGCCCGATTTCTCAATGTTTAATTGAGAAAAGTGTAGCTGGCTTTAAAGAAATAGAATATGAGGTAATGCGTGATTCAACGGGAACATGTATTACGATCTGTAATATGGAAAATATTGATCCTGTCGGAATACACACAGGGGATTCAATCGTTGTTGCACCTTCTCAAACAATTTCTGACAATGAATATCAATTGCTAAGAACAGCATCTATAAAGATCATATCAGCTTTAGGTATTGTCGGTGGGTGCAATATTCAATTTGCACTTGATCCATACAGTAAGCAATATTATTTAATAGAAGTTAATCCAAGAGTTAGTCGTTCATCTGCATTAGCATCAAAAGCTACAGGTTATCCAATTGCAAAAATAGCCGCTAAACTCGCAGTTGGCTATTCATTAGCAGAATTAACCAATCCAGTAACTGGTTATACTTTTGCAAGCTTCGAACCAAGTTTAGATTACACTGTGGTTAAAATCCCGAGATGGCCGTTTGATAAATTTCCGACTGCGGATCGGACATTAGGTACACAAATGAAGGCAACAGGAGAAGTCATGGCACTTGACCGGAATATTGAAAGGGCCATTCAAAAAGCAATTCAATCACTTGAACTTGAAAGCATCGGATTGTTGTTAAAAGAGCTATGTGAATTTGCTACAGAACCTCTCCTGAAACTTCTAAAGGAAGCTGATGATAGAAGGTTATTCGTAATTCTTGAATTATTACGCAGGGAAATTTCAGTCGATGTTATATTTGAGCATACGAACATTAATTATTTCTTTTTGCATATATTTTCGCAACTAATTGACTTTGAACAGAAAATAAAACAATTGTCATTAAATAGCGTTACAAAAGAAGAAATGCAACAGATGAAAGAAAAAGGCTTTTCAGATGAGTACATCGCTTTGTTATGGAATGTCAATGAGCTTGATGTAAGAAGTAAAAGAAAGTCGTTAGGAATTGTTCCTTCTTATAAAATAGTAGATACTTGTGCAGCTGAATTTAAGACGAAAACAGCCTATTATTATTCTAGCTATTTTGGAGAAAACGAACTAGCAGCTTCTTCAAAAGAAAAGGTACTCATTATTGGTTCTGGTCCTATACGGATTGGTCAAGGAATCGAGTTTGATTATAGTTCAGTTCATGCTTGTTTTGCCTTACAACAAGAAGGGTATGAAACGATTTTGATAAATAATAACCCAGAAACTGTAAGCACCGATTATGAAACAGCAGATCGTTTATATTTTGAGCCATTAATCTTTGAAGATGTATTAAATGTTATAGAAGCAGAAGGTGTCGAAAAAGTAATCGTTCAGTTTGGTGGTCAAACTGCAATTAATCTTGTTCATCAGTTAGAAAAGTATGGTATTGAAATTGTTGGAACCTCCCACCAAATTGTACATCTGTTAGAAGACAGAGATCTTTTTTACAAGCTTCTATCAGAAATTGATGTACCACATGTACCTGGCAAAATAGCGTTAAATGAGTATGACATATTAGAAAAAGCGCGTGAAATAGGTTATCCGATTTTACTGAGACCTTCATACGTTATTGGTGGGAAGGGCATGGTCACGTATTCATCAGAGCAGGAATTAAAAAAATATATGAATAAACAAACACAGAGAGTGTACCCGGTATTAATAGACGCCTTTATCCCTGACAAAGAAGTGGAGATTGACGTGTTATCGGATGGGAAAAATATAGTCATTCCAACGATCATTGAACATATTGAACGAGCAGGAGTTCATTCAGGAGACAGTTATGCTGTTTTACCAGCATATAGTTTAACAGAAGAAGAAAGAGACAAAATTGTTGCCTATACGGAAAGAATTGCTCAAAAGCTATCTTTCACAGGTGTGATGAATATTCAATTCGTCATAAACAAAGGTGATGTTTTTGTACTTGAAGTTAATCCAAGGGCTAGTAGAACAGTTCCTATTGTGAGTAAGGTAACAAATATACCTATTATACAAATTGCGACAAAATTATTGCTTGGGAAATATACATTAGATCAACTGTATGGCAACAAAGGGTTACTAGAGAATAAACCGTATTACACTGTGAAATCGCCTGTTTTTTCCATAAACAAGTTGAATGGGGTCGACCCGACTGTTGGACCAGAAATGAAAGCTACTGGAGAAGGGATTAGCATTGCGCTAACGATAAATGAAGCACTCGCAAAGACATTTCATTCTTATCTTCAGTCACACGAAGGAAGTAATGAAATATTTATTGACCTTGATGACGAACAAGATGAATTAAAGGACACGCTATATCACGAGATTGAAGCAGCTGGTTTAATAGCAGTAGAAGATGTAAATATTGATGTTTGGCTGAAGAAAAAAGAAGCATTAGCAGTGATTAGTATAAATGAAGGAAAACAAGCATTGACTAATCGCATAAAATCTATCGCTCATAGTAAACAAGTATTCACTCAATATGAGACAGTGAAAGCGTTTTTTACAGCAATTTCTCACAAGAAATTTACGATGCATTCGATACAAGAGTGGAAAGAAAAATCTAAATTAACGCAGGAAGTGGTGATATAATGGCAGCTCTACCAAAAGTGAAGACCAATATTCAATTAAAGGGTATGGATTTGCTGACACTAAGTGAATTGAATATCGACGAAATCATGTATTTATTAAACACTGCATTATATTTGAAGAAGGCAAGTAAAAGCGGAAAGCATAGTAAGGTACTAGATGGTCAAACATTAGCTATGATATTTGACAAGCCTTCAACACGAACGCGTGTGTCGTTTGAAGTAGGGATGACGCAATTAGGTGGTCACGCGCTATTTTTGAATAGTAATGATTTACAATTAGGTAGAGGAGAAACAATAGCAGATACCGCAAAAGTATTATCACAATATGCAGATGCCATTATGATTAGAACGTTCGCTCATAGCACAGTTGAAGAATTAGCGTTACATGCTAAAATTCCTGTCATTAATGGTCTTACAGATCAATTTCACCCATGTCAAGCATTAGCTGACTTATTAACAATCTATGAAACGAACAAAACTTTTGAAGGTGTTAAACTGGTTTACGTTGGAGACGGGAATAATGTGGCCCATTCATTAATGATAGCATCGGCTAAAGTGGGTTTAGATTGTGTCATAGCTTGCCCTAAAGGATATGAACCTGAGAGTGAAATTTTTAAAATAGCTTCTCAATTTGCTAAAGAAAGCGGGGCTTCGATTGACATTTCTCATGACCCATATCATGCTATAGAAATGGCTGATTTTGTTTACACTGATGTGTGGGCAAGTATGGGCCAAGAAAAGGAGCAGGCAGAGCGGTTACAAGTGTTTCAACAATTTCAGGTGAATGAAAATTTAATCAAGAAAGCTAAGTCTAACTTTAAATTTTTACATTGTCTACCTGCACATAGAGGTGAAGAAGTTACTGCTGAAATTATAGATGGCAATCACTCTGTAGTATTTGAACAGGCTGCGAATCGTTTACACGTTCAAAAAGCATTATTGCAAGAGATACTCAGTTAGTTAGTTAACATAAACATCGTAGTAAAAAGCTCCCTATTATAATATTAATAGGGAGTTTTTCTATACCTTCTTTTGGTTTGTTATATTTTCAGTATGTGAGCTTAAAATAACGCATAAATTGTTACGAGCGTTCCTACGATAAAGCAATATATTGCAAAATATTTCAAGTTTCCTCTTGCCATGATGCCCATAAACCACTTTAAAGAAAAGTAAGAAGCAAATAGTGAAGCAAAGAAGGCAACTGTATATGGTATGGCTAATGTTTTTAAATTCTCGTCAGTTAAAATATCTGTAAAGCCTAATACCATCCCACCTGCACTGACTGGAATATATAATAAGAAAGAAAAACGTAACGCAGTTTCTTGCTTCATGCCGAGTAACATAGCAGCAACAATCGTTGCTCCAGATCGACTAATTCCAGGAATGAGTGCAACAGCTTGGGCAAATCCTACAATAATGGAATCTCTAAGAGTAAGCTCAGCATCATTTTTTCTCCCGCGAAAATTACGAATCGTCCAAAGTGCGATACCAGTAATTAATAAAGCAATTCCAAGAACATAAATTTTCTTCAAATGATAAGAAATGAAATCATCAAAAAATACACCAATGACTCCAGCAGGAATTGTTCCGATAATTAAATAAATAATAAAACGAAAATCTGATTTTGCACTTTCATCTTTTTTTATAACATATGCAATGCCATTAGTTGTTAAACGAACCAAATCTTCTCTATAGATGAGTAGGACTGCGATAAGAGATGCTGTATTGACAAGTAATGCGAATGACATATCTTCAGTTTTTATTCCAAAAATAGTCTCTGCTAAAAATAAATGGCCGCTTGATGAAATAGGAATTGGTTCTGTGAACCCTTGGAATATTCCTAACAATAAATATTTAAGTAAGAGAAATATTTTTTCAAATGAATCCACGTCTAAAATCCTCCAATATTGATGCTACTATTTATTCATTTAACTATACTTTCTGTATGGCTGTAAAGAGTTAATTTCTATGTAAAGGCTGTTCTTACAAAGATTGTTGTTTTAATGAGCAGCTTTCGTTTTACATAGTAATTATTTTCTTATATAACCAAAAAACGCTTTGTAAATTAGCTTTCATAGCATCTTTTCATAAAATGATTCACATACTGTCTAATTTTTAATTTCAAGAGAAGGTCTTGTGTAGATTAAAAAGCTCGTCACATAAAAGATGTATTCACATGAAATAAGAAATATTCTTTCAAAATGATATGTAGAAAACATGAAATTGCAGTTAAAAGGAAATAGTAATACTGCATGTAGAAAAGAGTGTGAATGAGAAAGAAGGAACTTTCCAAAGTCTTTTCATGCTCTTGCTGAGATAAATTGTTTTAAGGAGTGAGAAAGATGGGACAAAGTCATCGCTTTAGATCAGGGCAAAGAGCTCCGAATAATGGAGAATATGTTGAAGTAGGGGAGACAGGGGATAATGTGAAAAATCCAAAGAAGATTAGATTAAAAGCAGGAGATCCATTCCCAGAAACATCAAATCATAATAGACATTGGACATACAAAAGAAAACCTTAAATACTGATAAAATCTGAAGGTTTTATTCGTAAATTAATCATGTAAAGTAAGCTGGGGCTTTGTCCGAGCCCCAAAATTTTAAAAAAGTAAAAAAGGTCCACGAAATCTAGGTGCACGCGCATCATATGTTAATACTTGTAGCAACAATCTGTACGAAAGAAACCAGTCTGAATATCATACTATCTCCTTTAACTAGACTACACAATCAACATTTGTAACGTCTATGTTAAAGGAGATTTTTTGCTATATACTTTTATTTCCACAAGAATCCATATATAATATGATTAAAGGTCAAAAAAAGTCAAACTACTTTTTTGGGGGGATTTGGATGGAGCTAAATAATATGACGCAAAAGCTACAAGAGGCTGTTATGTCATCCCAAACATTAGCTATTAAAAACCATCATCAGGAGGTAGATGTTGTTCACCTATTGTACACACTTTTAAATGAAGAAGATGGGCTAGTAAAGACGATTTTTCAACACTTAGATATTAAAATCCAACTTATTAAACAGCAAGTAGAAGAACTGTTACATAAGAAACCTCAAATAATTGGAGCAGGGGTTGAGGCTGGTAAAGTATATATAACTCACCAGTTACAACAGCTTTTTATATATGCAAAAGAGGAAGCTGATTTTTTAAAAGATGAATATATTTCTATTGAACATCTGTTATTGGCTATCGTAAACAAAAAGGCATCATCAGAAATGAAGGATCTGTTCATACAACACCGTGTTACTCGAGATTCATTATTAAAGGTTTTAGCTGAGATAAGGGGGAACCAAAGAGTGACAAGTCAAAACCCAGAGGTTACTTATGAAGCTTTAAAAAAATATGGGCGTGATCTCGTTGCTGAAGTTCGCTTAGGGAAAGTTGATCCGGTAATTGGTCGTGATAGTGAAATACGAAGAGTTATTAGAATTTTATCTAGAAAAACAAAGAATAATCCAGTCTTAATCGGAGAGCCAGGTGTTGGGAAAACAGCGATTGTTGAAGGTCTTGCGCAACGTATCGTGCGTAAAGATGTTCCAGAAGGTTTGAAGGATAAAACTATTTTTACATTAGATATGAGCTCGCTTGTAGCAGGTGCAAAGTTTCGTGGAGAGTTTGAAGAAAGATTAAAGGCTGTATTGCAAGAAGTGAAAAAAAGCGATGGTAGAATTCTGTTGTTTATAGATGAATTGCACACGATTGTTGGTGCAGGGAAAACAGAAGGGGCAATGGATGCTGGGAATATGCTAAAGCCGATGTTAGCTAGAGGTGAGCTCCATTGTATTGGTGCTACAACGCTTGATGAGCATCGCCAGTATATTGAAAAAGACCCTGCATTAGAGCGTCGTTTTCAGCAAGTGCTTGTTAATGAACCTACTGTAGAAGATACCATTTCCATATTAAGAGGATTGAAGGAACGATTTGAGATTCATCATGGGGTGAACATACATGATAGAGCAATTGTTGCTGCTGCAACATTATCTGATCGGTATATATCTGAACGCTTTTTACCAGATAAAGCAATTGATCTTATCGATGAGGCTTGTGCAAAAATAAGAACAGAAATTGATTCTTTACCTGCTGAATTAGATGAAGTCACTCGAAGAATGATGCAACTTGAAATTGAAGAAGCCGCTTTAAGAAAAGAAACGGATATCGTTAGTAAAAACCGCCTTGAAATTTTAGTAAAAGAGCTGTCAGATTTAAAAGAGAAAGCTGCAGCTATGAAAGGCAAGTGGCAACTTGAAAAAGAAGGGTTGCAAAATATTCAGTTGTTACGAGAACGAATTGAAAAAGCAAAAAGAGATCTTGAAGAAGCTGAAAATAATTATGATTTAAACAAAGCTGCAGAGCTACGACATGGACTAATCCCACAATTAGAAAAGGAATATAAATTACTAGAGCAGCAGTTAAATGACCAACAACCAGAGAATCGTTTATTACGGGAAGAAGTAACCGAAGAAGAAATAGCGAATATTGTAGGCAAGTGGACGGGTATTCCAGTAACAAAGCTTGTTGAAGGTGAAAGGGAAAAGTTACTGAGACTTGCTGGCATATTAGGGAAAAGGGTCATTGGTCAGGATAAGGCAATTGAACTGGTTGCTGATGCAGTACTAAGGGCAAGAGCAGGAATAAAAGATCCAAATAAACCGATCGGCTCATTTATTTTTTTAGGTCCAACTGGCGTAGGAAAAACAGAGCTTGCAAAAGCATTGGCTGAAGCATTATTTGACAGTGAAGAACAGATGATCAGAATTGATATGTCTGAGTATATGGAAAAGCATGCGATTTCAAGGCTTATTGGTGCACCTCCAGGTTATGTTGGATATGAAGAAGGGGGCCAATTAACTGAGGCGATTCGTAGAAAGCCTTATTCAGTAGTATTGTTAGATGAAATTGAAAAAGCACACCCAGAAGTATTCAATATATTGTTACAAATTTTAGATGACGGACGGATTACAGATTCACAAGGTCGAACAGTTGATTTTAAAAATACAGTAATAATAATGACCTCAAATATAGGGTCTCAGTTTCTGTTAGATGGGATGAATGAGATTGGGCAAATAAACGATGTTATTGAAAATCAAGTTCTGGATCAACTACGAGGACATTTCCGACCGGAATTTCTTAACCGAGTTGATGATATCATTTTGTTCAAGCCACTTTCTCAAGCGTCTATCAATGGAATTGTTGAAAAACTGATTAACGAGCTGCAAGTTCGTCTAAAAGAGAGGCACATATCAATTTCAGTTACAGCGGAAGCAAAACATTATATAGGATTATCAGGCTTCGATCCAGTATACGGAGCGAGACCGTTAAAAAGGTTTATCCAGAAACATGTAGAAACACTAATGGCAAAAGAAATCATTGCCGGTCATATAAACGATCATGATCATGTGAAAATTGATGCAAAAAATGGACAAATCAACATCAGTAGTGAGTGAGAATTTGTAAATGTATCTATAATTATTTATAGGTTAGTTAGATTTTGTAACTCATTATTACCGAGTAAATTGATGGACATATAGAAACACTGTTTTCATATTAAAACATAATCCAGAATACAAGGTTTCTTTTTCTTCTATTTTTGCTACAGTAGGAACAAAAATTATGAAAAGAGTCTTTAGAAAAGAAAAAAATAAAAAAGTCTTGGGTTAATCCCAAGACTTTTTTATTTACTAAATAGGGCTGTTTTCGCATTAATTGTTGCTTTATGTTATAAGAGTTAAGCACGTATATAATTAACGTTCAAAAAAAGCCCTAAATATTCAATCGATTCCGAAGTTTTTCACGAAATCGAATTTCTTTAATGGTTTTCAGTAGGCTCGATTGGAAGTGCTTCCCCAATGATATATACAAAAAGGGTAAATGCAACAGCTAATACGGTACCTGTTGTAAAGCTATATACAGCACCAAGCATTGAGCTGCCTACATAAGTAGCCATATGTACTAATAAAAATGTCCAGAAAAAAGTCCAAAAATAACGCAATATTATCACCCCACTATTATGCATTTTAAGTTAATCATATCATAAATATTATATAGAATAAATAGATGTTACGACTTACATTTTGGTAAATACAATCATACATTGTAAAGAATGAATAACAGCTTGATTAGTGTGAGGCGGGGGAGCTATGGAAGAACTAAAACGCTTTCTACAATTAGATAAAGAATGGAACGTTGTCCATATTCCATATAAACCGAATGGTTTTGGTGTATTTGTGATAGGTGATAAAAACCATTATGTAGATCAACAGACGAGTTTTTGGATGCAAAATATGGGTAGAAGTTTGTTATTAGATTCATTTTCTAACAATGGATATACGGTGTTTTATTCCAACTTATATAATGAACATTGGGGAAGTCCAAAAGCACTATTGTTAGCAAAAAGGTTGTATCACATAATTATGCGTAAAGAGATTTTAAATAAACGTATTCATGTTTTAGCAGAAGGGATGGGAGCTTTAGTAGCTTTGCAATTAATGGAGGATGATGCAGCTAAAATTCGTTCTACGGTTTTATTAAACCCATGTATTGATTTAATTGCACAGGCAAATGCGGAAAAAGACAACAAATTTTTTTACAAACGTTTTTTAAAAGAATTTGCAGCAGCACATGATATTGATGATAAAAATGCAGAAGTTCATTTAATGAACCTTAAACAAGAGTATAAAAATAATAGTACAAATATTAAAATATGGCAGTCAGTAGACAACTATTATTATAATCCAATGATCCATAGTAGAAAGTATGAGAAATTAAGAAAAAGTATGAGTGCTCCTATTACACTTGCATATCACTTACAAGAAAAGCGTAATAGCATTGCTCAATCTATCATACGGTTTTATAGAGAGAATGAAAAGGTCCTTTAATACAGGGAAATTTGTTGTTTATTATATGATGAGTTTTTTGTAGCTCAATAAATGTAAAATAGAAAAAATGCCACGAACGCTAGATGTAAAAGTGCTATTATCTTATAACGAACACCAACAATCAATGCGAAAACAGCATTAATATAAGATTTGCTTAGAGTGGTTGTTTAAATAAACTTAGCTGCTTCTTTTATTAAGTTAAAATTGCAAAGTGGATTTATAAGTGGTTATTTTAAATAGAAGAAAAAAAGGCAAGAAACATTTTTGTATAGACTAAAGAAACCTTTGTATGAAAAGGCTTTTTAACAATTGCGTAACAATTGATACTGTTTAGTGAAATCAAATTAATGAGGAAATGGTCGGAGGAGGGGAAAGATTGGAGCAGGCGATGGTATTTGGTGCGATGGGTTTTGTTGGATTCAATCTTAGTTGTTACCTTCTGGAAGAAGGGATGGAAGTATTTGGTGTGAGAAACCCTTTGATTGAAAAGTGTGATAAATTTATTGAACAAAAAATGTTGCACCTGGGTAGAAATGCTAATTTTCATTTACTTGAGCTTGAAGAGGGTTCACCTTTAATTCACAAGGGCGATATCGACACAAGCTCCGCGATATATTATTGCTTGTTTGATCCTACAATTCATATAAAAAGTGAATTTTATCAACAAAAGTATATAGAGAAGTCACTCACTTTATTAACGAAAGTAATTAATTTTTGTGCTCTGCGCAAATGTAAATTAATCCTCGTATCTACACTTGATATGTTTAATCGTAATGAGCAAGTAATTAATGAAGAAACAGAACCAACACCTAAATCATTGAACGGATTATTACACCATCGTGAAGAAATATTAGTGATGAACAAAGAAAATGATCTAGAATTTCCATACATTATTGTCCGTTTACCAACGCTATATGGACCGTGGCAACCTATGGAAATGGCGTTTCAGCATGGGATTGTAACTACTGATCTCCACTCTGATCACCCCACTATACATGAAGACACAAGTGATGTTTTATATATTCGTGATTTATTAAATAGTTTATATGTTCTTGGGTCAAATAATTTATCAAACGAAATCATACATTTTGCAAGCGGTAATGAAAGTGAATGGTTTTATGGTTATAAGTTAATTTATGAACAAGAATCATCTTTGAGAAATGAGTACAAATACCCAATCATAGATACGACAAAGGTAAGGAAATTATTAAATTTTTATCCACAAACAACAATAGATGAAGGAATTAAGAAGCAGGTAGCACACACAAAAAAAATAATGAAACATTTGATTTAGTAATTGTAAAAAAATTCCCCTTTTACAAATGAGCAAACGTCAAGGTAAAATAAGAGTTAGCTATGATCAATTTGATATAGTAATCAAGTAAAATAAATTCAAGCTTGTATACTAGTTACATAGAAGTGAATAAATAGTACTACACCTATGTCGCTAAAGGAGTTGCTGTAAATGCCTAAGCTGTTAACAGTAATCATTTTCCTTTATATTTTCATGATTGCAGGATGTGAGAATTCAGAGGGCAATAAAATCAACAATGTTGGTCTTCTCGTACCTGATACAGTTAATGATCAAGTATGGGGGACAAAGGGTTATAAAGGGATGTTAAAGATTCAGTCTAACTTTAATGTAGATGTTTTTTTAAAAGAAGGAATGAATAACGAAGCTGTTGTAAAGGTTGCAGTTGAGGACCTCAGTGCCAAAGGCGTAAATCTAATATTTGGTCATGGGAATGAATATGTGGAATACTTTAATAAAATAGCTCCTCAATACCCAAATATACATTTTATATATTTTAATGGTGATGCCGTTATTGAAAATATAACGAGCCTTAATTTTGAAGCAAATGCGATGGGTTTTTTTGGTGGTATGGTAGCTGGGAAAATGACTCAATCCAATAAGGTTGGGGTTATAGCTGCGTTTGATTGGCAGCCAGAGGTAGATGGTTTTTTTGAAGGTGCACTATTTCAAACGAACGATGAAGTTGAGGTAAAAGTTGAATATGTACAAAATTGGAATGATATTGACTTAGCATTACAAGTTGTCGATAGAATGATTAGTGAAGGTGTTGATGTTGTCTATCCTGCTGGTGATGGGTTTAATGTTCCTGTTATTGAGAGGCTGAAAGAAAATGGACTGTATGCAATTGGTTACGTATCAGATCAATCAGATTTAGGACAGGCAACGGTGTTAACGAGTACGGTTCAAAACGTTGATATATTATATGAACTTGTTGCGGAAAGGTATAACGATGGAACGCTTGAATCAGGAAATTTATATTTCGATTTTCAGGATGAAGTTATTACCATGGGGGTATTTAGCCCAAAGATAGATCAAGCTTATCAGAAAAAAATAAATAGCTATATTCAGATTTATAAAGATACGGGGAAGCTACCTAATCAAATTGAATAATTAAAAGTGTGAATATAAGAGTAAAAACTGCTGGTGTTTTAGTAATAAGTAAATAATCTCTTTCATGAAAGGCGGTAGCTTCGTAATTCTTGAATCATTTTTTTGATTTTTTAAAAAAGTTAAATAACGGAGTGAGCTCTTTCATCATTGGTTTAAGTTGATTATATGAGTTATAAATATCATTCAATTGTTCCATTATTTTCACATAGTCTATTTCATCATTTTGTTGTTGTGGTGTCTGATTGACACTTGGTTGTTGTTCTCTGAAATTTTGAGTTTGTCTGTCTCTGTCTCTTCGTGGGCCGAATAAAGACCTTGAAAAAGGATCAACCGGTCTTGTTTCAGCACCCCTCGAATGTTGTTCTTCTTTTTCCATAGTATCACCCCACTTCATGTGCTTTAATACTCGTGGATCATTTCGTAACTGTTGCTGCTATTGTTCCTAATTTAACATAGTTAAATTAGGAGCTAACCTGAACTTAGCAGTGGTTTCGCGCAAATTATTTGTAAATATTTTTAAGTTCTTAATAAGCAAACCACAATGTATGCGAAAATCACCTTACTTATAGCATATGTTTTATTAAAACAAATTTTGTAGACGGATATCATAATGATACTTAGGTGAACGTCCATTTTTTTGAGACAATAAAGTTGCTAAAAGGTAACAATATGGAGTAAAATTAGTACCAAGTAATAATATTTACTATTAATAAGGGCTCTTTTCATAAATTTTGTTGCCATCTTTACAAAATAGTTAAAGCTAAATGAGTTTTTGTATGAATGCCATAGTCTTGAAGAAAAGATACCATAATTGTTTCTTGTATACGTATTTTTGTCTTAATACAAAAAACATCAATCGATGCGAAAAAGCCATTAATAAAAAGGAGATTAGCATATGAATGCAGGTATTTTAGGAATTGGTCGATATTTACCCGAACGTGTGTTGACAAACGCTGATTTGGAAAAGATGATGGATACATCTGATGAGTGGATTCGTACACGCACAGGGATAGAGGAACGTAGAATTGCCAATGATGATATTGATACGTCAGACATGGCATTTTTTGCTGCAGAAAAAGCGTTAAAAGATGCGGAAATCACAGCTGATGAAGTAGATATGATTTTAGTTGCTACGGTGACACCAGATCAGCCATTTCCATCAGTAGCATGCAGAATTCAGGAGAGGTTAGGAGCAAGTAAAGCGAACGCTATGGATATAAGTGCTGCTTGTGCTGGGTTCATGTATGGCATGGTAACCGCCAAACAATTTATATCTACAGGGACTTATAAGCATGTGTTAGTCATTGGTGTTGAAAAATTGTCTAAGATCACTAACTGGGAAGATCGCAATACCGCTGTCTTATTTGGGGATGGGGCTGGTGCCGTCGTTATGGGGCCTGTGTCAGAAGATAGAGGCTTACTTTCTTTTGAACTAGGAGCGGATGGAACCGGTGCAAACCATTTATACCAAGATGAATATATCATTATGAACGGACGTGAAGTCTTTAAATTTGCAGTAAGGCAAATGGGTGAGTCTAGTGTCAATGTATTGGAAAAAGCTGGATTAACAAAAGAAGATGTTGACTTTCTCATTCCTCATCAAGCGAATATTCGTATTATGGAATCAGCGAGAACAAGGCTCGAACTACCAGAAGAAAAAATGTCAAAAACAGTGCATAAATATGGGAATACTTCAGCTGCTTCAATCCCAATTTCCATCGTTGAAGAGCTAGAGGCTGGTAAGATCAAAGATGATGATTTGCTCGTCATGGTCGGCTTTGGCGGAGGTTTAACTTGGGGAGCTATTGCTTTCCGTTGGGGGAAATAACAAAAATTTAATTATTTAAAATATATGTTGAGTAATTCATGTATAAATGGACAAAGGAGATGCTTACAATGAATAAACGTAGAGTTGTTATTACAGGTTTAGGTGCTGTTACACCTCTTGGGTCATCAGTGGAAGCAACATGGGAAAATTTAATAAAAGGTGTTTCGGGTATTGGAACTGTTACGCGTGTGAACCCAGATGATTATCCTGCTAAGGTAGCAGGTGAAGCAACAGACTTTAACCCTGAAGATTTTATGGAAAAGAAAGATGCACGAAAAATGGATCGTTTTACGCAATTTGCGTTAGCGGCATCTTTGATGGCAGTAAAAGATGCCAGCCTAACAATCACAGATGATATTGCTCCAAGAGTTGGTGTCTGGATCGGATCTGGGATAGGTGGTATGGAAACATTTGAAAATCAATTTGAAACATTTCAAAAACGAGGCTATCGTCGTGTGAGTCCGTTTTTTGTACCGATGATTATCCCTGATATGGCAGCAGGTCAAGTGTCAATTGCTCTTGGTGCCAAAGGGATAAATTCTTGTACTGTCACAGCATGTGCTACAGGGACGAATTCTATCGGTGATGCATTTAAAGTCATCCAGCGAGGAGATGCGGATGTAATGGTTTCAGGTGGAGCGGAAGCACCAATTACGAAAATGTCCATGGCTGGATTTTGTGCTAATACAGCGTTGTCAACAAATCCAGATCCAGATACAGCGAGCCGTCCTTTTGATAAAAATCGAGATGGTTTCGTAATGGGTGAAGGAGCTGGAATCATTGTCCTAGAGGAGCTAGAGTTTGCGAAAGCAAGAGGGGCAAAAATTTATGCAGAAGTAGTCGGTTACGGTTCTACTGGAGATGCCTATCATATTACAGCGCCTGCACCTGGTGGAGAAGGTGGGGTTCGCGCAATGAGGCAAGCAATTGAGGATGCTGACCTTACACCAGAACAAATTGATTATATTAATGCTCACGGTACGAGCACACAATACAATGAAAAATTTGAAACAATGGCGATTAAAGAAGTGTTTGGTTCGTATGCCGAAAAACTACCAATTAGCTCAACGAAATCCATGACAGGACACCTACTAGGTGCTGCCGGTGGGATAGAAGCAATATTCTCAGTCTTATCGATTAAGGAAGGAATCATTCCTCCGACTATTAACTTGGAAACTCCTGACCCTGATTGCGACCTTGATTACGTTCCGAATGAAGCTAGAAAACAGGAAGTATCTGTAGCGTTAAGTAACTCATTAGGTTTCGGGGGTCATAACGCAGTATTAGTCTTTAAAAATTATGAATAATAATATGATAACCCAAAAAACTGGCTATTTTTATATGCCAGTTTTTTGTGCTTATATGGCCTATGCACTCACATTAACATTTTGTCATATGATGAA
Organism: Nanhaiella sioensis; assembly: GCF_046557775.1. Classification (NCBI taxonomy): domain Bacteria; kingdom Bacillati; phylum Bacillota; class Bacilli; order Caryophanales; family Bacillaceae; genus Nanhaiella; species Nanhaiella sioensis. Next base: position 766,734 of record NZ_JBKAEG010000001.1, on the reverse strand, counting down.
AAGAAAACTGTATTCTTCTTTAAGAAGTGATTAATAACATGATTAGGCCCTTTTCGTATAGTTTGTAGCCATAGTTACAAATTAGTGCCATAAAAAGAAGTTTTATATGTTAATCATCGTTGTACAGAAGAAAAGGTGTCACGAACTCTAGTTGTGTATTACGTGTTTATTTCTTAATACGTAAAAGAACAACCAATGCGAAAACAGCCTTTTTAAAAAAAGTTAACAAGCTGATGATTTTACAACATTCATCTCATAAGAAGAAAGAATGGCATGAATGATAGTTTCTAAGACTATTTATTCTTCGTACGAGATACATCAATTAATGCGAAACAGCGCATATTGTTGATATTAATCATACAATAAAAGGGTGAAAAAGATGCCTGTAATATCTACCTATGAATGGTTGGATCAATGGTACGACGAACCATATAAACTGTGTAAAAAATTAGCAAAATTATTTGGAGGAACATCTGAGAGGTCTATCTATTCATATCTACGTTCCTTTGGAATGTATCGTCCCTCAAGGAATGGTAAGGAATGTATACATGAGCTCAAGGAGAATAAAGTATGGGAAATTGTAAAAAAAGAGCATCAACTTTTACAAAAAGAATGGGTGGGTGAAGATGTACCGATCATCATTTTTCCAGCCGATTCATCAAATCCTGGCTTGCGCGAATACAATGGTAAATCTGGTGTTGCTTTTAAAGATAAGCTATTTTTATTCGTCTCTCCACAAAATGAGAAAAATGAAATTCGTGCTTTATTTACACATGAATATAATCATGTTTGTAGGTTATCAAAGTACAAAAAAAATGATGACAGTTATACTTTATTGGATACGATTATCTTAGAGGGGCTCGCTGAAAATGCTGTTAGGGAAAGACTTGGGGAAAAATATGCTGCTGCATGGACGAATTATTACTCTCAGGATGAAGCTCAATATTATTGGAATAAAATAATAAAACCGAAAAGGAATGTGTTAAGAAGTCACCGGATTCATGATCAGCTTCTATATGGTCATGGACTTTTTCCAAAAATGGTAGGCTATAATGTTGGATATCAATTAGTGAAATCGTGTATAGATCATCAAGGTGATGCGATAAAGACTTTGTTATCTTTCCAAAGTAATGACATCGTTAAATATTCAGACTTTTAATCATTATTAAATGCTTAAAGAGGAGTAGTAGAAAATCTAGTATACTAGCTACTTTTCTTTTTTTTATATTTTGAAAATATTGTAACTTTAAAAAATATATTGATTTTGTAAAGAATCTGTAATATATTTTATTATAATATTATGTTTAAAAATTCATATTAAATATATTACTAATTAGAGGTGTACTATGAGTTCAAATTCTCGTCAAAACGCTGAAACACCTTTATTAAAGGTGAGCAATTTAGAAACAGCCTTTAAAATTGATGGTGAATACCACAATGCCGTTGATAATGTGTCATTCTCAGTAAAGCCGAAGCAAATTGTCGGAATTGTTGGAGAATCAGGATGCGGAAAGAGTGTTATGTCACTTTCCATCATGAAACTGTTACCAAAGCACAACGGAGAAATTAGAAGTGGACAAGTTGATTTTAAAGGTAAGGAATTGCAAGATTTAGATGATAATGAGATGAATACAATTCGCGGAAAAGATATTTCTATGATTTTCCAAGAGCCGATGACTGCACTAAATCCAGTTTTCACAATCGGCTTTCAACTTGAAGAAGTACTTTTTAACCATATGAATATTTCTAAACGTGAAGCGCGCTTGAAAAGTGTTTCTTTATTAAAAAGTGTCGGAATTTCCAGACCTGAGCAAATTGTCGAAGAATATCCTCACCAGCTTTCAGGTGGAATGAGACAAAGGGTAATGATAGCAATGGCTATCGCTTGTCAGCCACAATTGTTGATCGCTGATGAGCCTACAACTGCACTCGACGTAACTGTACAAGCCCAAATTCTTGAATTACTTAAGGAAATTCAAGAAGTAAATGATATGTCAATCATTCTTATTACGCATGATTTAGGTGTCGTTGCAGAGATGTGCGATGAAGTAATAGTTATGTATGCAGGTAGAATTGCTGAAAGAGCTAATGCAGAAGAACTGTTTTACAACCCGAAGCATCCGTACACGAAGCTATTAATGGGCTCCATTCCTAAGTTAGATGAGGAAGTTGAAAAGTTAAGTTCTATTGAAGGAATTGTACCTTCCCTAGTCAATATGCCGAAAACTGGCTGTAAATTTGTTGACCGTTGTCCACAAGCAATGGCAGAATGTAGAGAATTAACACCACAGCTGAAAGAGGATAATGTTAATCATGAGGTAGCTTGTTTGTTATATGAAAACAGCTTTCCTACTGAAAGGGTGAAGGTGAGTAAATGAGCCAACAATCAACTTTAGAAGAAAAAGAAAGTTTACTAGAGATAGTAAATTTGAAAACTTACTATCCTATTAAAGGTGGAATTTTACGTAGAACGATAGGCAATGTTAAAGCAGTTGACGATGTATCCTTTGAAATTAAGAAGGGTGAAACATTCGGGCTTGTAGGAGAATCTGGATGTGGTAAATCAACAACAGGTAGAACGATTTTACGTTTGTTGGAACCGACAGACGGCAAGATTATTTTTGATGGACAAGACATTACGAAGTTAAGAGGTGCATCCCTACGACAGATGCGTAAAGACTTCCAAATGGTTTTCCAAGATCCATATGCTTCCTTAAATCCTACAATGATGGTCGGAAGTTTGGTATCAGAGCCTATTCGCAATTACAAAAAAGTTTCTGAAGAAGATTTAAAAGATGATGTCTTGGATTTGCTGAAGAAGGTTGGGCTACCTCCTGATGCATACTATAAATATCCACATGAATTTTCAGGTGGACAAAGACAGCGTGTCGGTATAGCTAGAGCGCTTGCACTTCGCCCAAAGCTTATCATTGCCGATGAACCTGTGTCCGCACTTGACGTGTCAGTGCAGTCACAAGTATTAAACTTGTTGAAAGAATTACAAGATGAATTTGATTTAACGTATTTGTTTATCGCACATGACTTAAGTGTAGTGAAACATATGAGTGATAGAATTGGTGTTATGTACCTAGGTGGGATCGCAGAGCTTGCTGATAAAGAAAGCTTATATGCTGAGCCTTTACATCCGTATACCCAAGCGCTGTTATCTGCAATTCCTGAACCTGATCCAAGGAAGAAAAAAGAGCGCATTATTTTAGAAGGGGACGTACCTAGTCCAGCAAATCCACCTGAAGGCTGTGCCTTCCACCCACGCTGTGCCCATGCTAAACCGGAGTGCCAGAAGGTGAAACCTGTTTTGAAGGAGGTGAAAAAAGGTCATAAAGTAGCATGTCACTTATATTAACTAAAATTGATAAATTAGGGGGAGAACTATGAAAAAATCATTATGGCTGTTTTCATTAATGCTTGTTCTAGCATTGTTCTTAGCTGCTTGTGGTGGCGGGGATGACGCTTCAGCTCCAGCAGATGATAATAACACAGAAGAAACTGATTCAAACGATACTGAAGCTACAACAGAAGGTCCTAAAGAAGGTGGAACTGTAACATACGGTTTTACCCAACCGTTTAAAGGCGTATTATCATATGCTTATTATGAAGGTGCAGATGATTCAGAGATTTTACAGTTTATGCAGGAGGGCTTAACTGCAACTGATGTAAACTTACAAACTGTACCAAACTTAGCAGACTGGGAGCTTTCTGAAGATAAGCTAACGTTAACGTTTAAGTTAAAGCAAGGTGTTAAATGGCATGATGGCGAAGAATTAACTGCTGAGGATATGGAATATGCTTGGTACTTAATTGCTGACCCTACTTATGAAGGAGCTCGTTTTGCAAACGTAGCAATGATTGAAGGTGCAGCGGAATACCAAGCAGGTGAAGCTGACACGATTGCAGGTATTACGGTAGTAGATGACTATACAATTGAAGTAAAAGTAACAGAACCATCTGTTAACTTAGTTGATAACATCTGGACAGTACCAGAACCAAAACATTATTACGGAGATTTATCATCTAAAGAAGTACCTGATTCTGATCAAGTTCGTGTAAACCCAATTGGTCTTGGACCATTTAAAGTGAAAAACATCGTACCTGGTGAGATGGTTGAGCTTGAGCGTTATGACGATTACTGGAATGGTAAGCCTTTATTAGATGGAGTTGTGTATAAAGTAATAGATGGCGCATTAGCTTCAGGTTTGCTTGAAAGTGGCGAGATCGACATTATCACAGCACCTTCTGATCAGTGGGAGATTATTAAAGATTTACCAAACCTTGAGAATGAAGTAGTAGATGCTTTATCATACAGCTATATCGCTTTTGATATGGGTTATTACGATACTGAAAACAACGTAGTAGTAAGTGACAACCCGAAATTCCAAAACAAAACGTTACGTCATGCAATGGCGTATGCAATTAATCGACAAGAATTTGTGGATAGCTTTAGAAATGGGCTTGGAAAACCATTAAATGTTCCTTTCCCATCTGTTTCTTGGGCAAAAATTCCTGATGATCAAATTAACACATATGATTATGATCCAGAAAAAGCAAAAGAGCTTTTAGATGAAGCTGGTTATGTTGATGTTGATGGTGATGGCTTCCGTGAAGACCCAGAAGGTAATAAATTTACAATTAACTTTGACGCGATGAGTGGTGCAGAAACGTCTGAGATTCGTGCTCAATACGTACTACAAGCATGGCAAGGTGTTGGACTTGATGCTCAATTAAACGGTGGAGCACTAAAAGACTTCAACTTATTCTATGATACGATTGAAGCAGATGATCCATCTGTTGAAACATTCCATGGTGCTTGGGGACTAGCTACAGATCCAGATCCGTCAGGTATTTGGTTAAGTACTGATAAGTGGAACATGTGGCGCTGGTATAACGAAGAGTCTGATGAGCTAATTAAAGCTGGTGTCCAATTCCCAGAGGATCCAAACAAAGATGTACTTGAGCACCGCAAAGAGATTTATTACGAATGGCAAAAACTTGTTAACGAAGAGCTACCTGTTATTTTCTTTGAACAACGTGAAGATGCTTGGGCGATTAACAAGCGCTTAAAAGGCGTAACAGTTACACCATTTGGCGTACTCGATTTCGAAAAATGGTATGTTACAGAGTAATAAAATCTATTTGAAACTGTACGATAAGGAGATCCGACATGCTACAATATACGATTCGTAGACTATTAGGAATGATTCCGTTACTTTTCCTTATCTCCGTAGTGGTATTTACCCTGGCTAAGCTAATGCCAGGGGATGCCCTTTCGGGTAAAGTTGATCCGCTCAATTCTGATCCAGAATATATTGCAGAGATGCGTGAAAAAATGGGTTTAAATGATCCAATTCACGAGCAATATTTTCGTTGGATAAGTGGCGTTCTACAAGGAGATTTCGGAGATTCATTTGTTCATAAACGTGATGTATCTGAGCTAGTATTTTCTCGCTTTCCAAACACACTCTTACTCGCAATATCTGCACTTCTAATTGCTTATGTTTTGTCATTTTTGATGGGGAGACATGCAGGAAGATATCCTTATAAAAAAGGAGATTATTTTATCTCAACCTATAATTATATTGCCTTAGCGATTCCAAGTTTTGTTGCGGCATTAGTTGCTATTTACGTGTTTGCTATTAAATTAGGCTGGGTACCGGCAACTGGTAGTATCGGTGCTGGTGTAGAAGCTGGGACTCTGGAATATTATATGAGTAAATTAAAGCATACGATTTTACCTGCTTTAGTATTAGGTGCAATGGCTACAGCTAGTTATACGCAATTTTTACGAAATGATATTATCGAAAGCTCACGTAAAGATTACGTTCGTACAGCGAGAGCGAAAGGTACAAAAGAGAGTACTATTTATAATAAGCATATACTACGCAACTCTCTTATACCGATCGTAACATTATTAGGTTTTGATATCGCATCTTTATTAAGTGGGGCAATCATCGTTGAATCAATTTTCACATATCCAGGCATTGGTAACTTGTTTTTTGAGTCGATGAATAGCCGAGACTATTCAGTTTTAATGGCAATCACTATGCTACTGTCAATGATGGCGTTAATTGGTAATTTATTAGCGGATTTACTTTATGGGATAGTTGATCCGAGAATCCGTTTAGGTTAGTGAGGTGAAAAAGATGGAACCATCAGTGTCAAATCAAGCAAACTCTGTTATACCACAAACAAAACGTCCCAAAAAACAATCACCGTGGGCAATAGCTCGACGAAAATTTTTACGTAATAAGCCAGCTATGATTAGCTTAATATTCTTGCTATTTATTACTACTGTAAGTATGTTAGCTGAACCGTTAACGGTACCGATGGAAGAAACGAATATTATCAACACAAGTCAACTTAGTCAGGAACCATCATCTGAGCATTGGTTCGGTACTGACAAAGCTGGGAGAGAAGTATTTGACCGTGTTCTTCACGGAGGAAAGACATCATTATTACTCGCGTTTTCAATTACGCTAATCCTTACTATTATCGGTACAATTATTGGTGCTACCTCTGGATTTTTCGGAGGTAAGGTTGATTCAGTACTTATGAGATTTACGGATTTTGTTCTAATATTTCCGTTCTTACCGTTTGTAATCGTATTGAAAGCGATTTTTATTGAATCAGGTATTGCTGTTCTCATTTTTGTTATTAGTATATTAAGCTGGACAGGTATGGCTCGTATAGTCCGAGGACGAGTATTAGCTGAAAAGGAAAATGAGTATATTCTTAGTGCAATATCAATTGGTTGTTCACCAGCGAAAGTTATTAGAAAGCATTTATTTCCAAATATCATGTCTATTATTATCGTACAAGCAACACTCTTATTGGCGGTAATGATAGTTGTTGAAACTGGCTTAAGTTTCCTTGGTTTTGGTGTTCCTATGACAACTCCGAGCTGGGGTAATATGCTTCAAGAAGCACGTAGCCCAGATGTTTTACAATATAAGTGGTGGATATGGCTTCCACCAGGCTTAGCAATTGCTTTAACGATTCTTTCAATTAATTTTGTGGGTGAAGGCTTGAAGGATGCATTTAACCCGAAATCTAGCCGATAATTAAAAAAATCTATCACTTTAATAGTGATAGATTTTTTTTTGACTACTTTTTTTTATTTTCGTTTCATATATATGAATAAGTTCCATAGGACAAGTATTAATCCGTTTACAGTTATTTGCTATATTCGACAGAAATGTGCTATTTCACTATATATATATCAATTGGCAATAATTTTGGTGTTAATAACAATAAGAGGAGTGTGAGCTAAATTATGTACCGCCTGTTTTTGTTTCTTGTAGGATTTGGTCTTTGTGTTGCCGGGGGAATTAGTATTATAGCTTACTTGAATTTGCTCACACTCGGTGTAGGAGTTATTGACTATGTCATATTTATTAGCAAAAGGGTAGAAAGTTATTTATTAGTAATAGGAATCTGTATTATTTGGCTTAGCATTTATTTACAATTTGATAATGAAGAATAGTAATTATGTTAACAGAAAATGGTCACTTTTACTTTCTAAAATATGTATAAGTAGAAAAACAGCATCGATTAGTTTCAAATAATGGAATAAATTTATAGTACTCTGCCTATACTGTTGACAAACAGTAGTGAAGTGAGGGGTAAAAGTATGTTGTATCTTCATGATGTTTGGGTAAACTGGTTTGAAGGTGAAGAAAACGGATATAATGTATGTCACTTTCACGAATGGAGAAGTGACGATAGTGTGGAGTTATTAGATCAAGTTCCATTGATTAAGGTTGATCCATTACTCTATGCTTATATTGAAAATGATTTAATGGAATTACCTGCACAACTGCTAGAAGATGTACATAAGAAAGCATTCATTCGGAAAAATCATGAACGGAAACAATTAGAGTATTGTTTTGTTGTAACAGATGGGTCAGGGATTATTGCGATTGATACAATAGGATATCATATACCTATAAGAAAAAGCAGGCTTATACCAAGACAAGAGCAATTGGTATATGAAATGGTCCAAGATAAAGAACAAGACACATATGCGATAGAACTTCATCATAATGAGGAAAAGGAATACCATATTCTTTCGCTTGAACCGGAGCTGATGAGCGGACTAACGAGAAAAGAAAGACAACTTAAACAGCTATTGTTTATGGCCTTAGATCAGCTATATCAAACGAAAAATGCTGCACAAATAAGATATTGGTATACTGAATGGAAACCACAACATTATGAAAATATACAACAAATGACTTTTAAAGAAGCTTGGTATAGTTTATATGAGGAAGCAAAAACGGGCTGGAGTAGTAAACATGAGCTCTTATGTGAAAACTTAATAAAAGGACAACCATTTTTTGAAAAATTGTGGGAGCTAGAACAAGAGTCAAAAGTAAATTAACAAAGTAATCGGGCTATGATCCGATTACTTTTTTTTTGCTTTTCTCACATTATTTTTTGTAATAGAAATAAACATGTACACAACTAAAGTTCGTGGCAACTTTTTTCTGTACCACGATGACTAACAATGTAAATCACATTATTCATATTAGTTCGATAATAATATTATCAAAGTTTACGAAAAGAGCCTAGATTTTGTATCGAAAAATAGATGTAACAATGGGTAATAAAGAATAGGATATTGGGATTGGGGGGAATATACCTTCTCTACTTTTATAAAGCTCACAAATTTTTGATAAATAACTAAATTTTGTAATGTATTTGTAATGCTTGTAATATATTGAATGTGAATTGAAAATTATGAAATTTCACATAAAAAATGACTATTTTCGAACTTGGAATCAACAGTTATACAACTAGAGTTTATAGCTATTATTCAATCGGAAATTTTAGTCTAGTTGTTGTAGTTAATAAGAAGAACCCCACAAAATACCGAAAAGAGTCAAAAAAATTGAGGTGTACTATGGGTATAATTTCTCATTCAAGATCGGTATCACCACTATTAGAAGTAAGAAATTTAGAGACAGCTTTTCAAGTAGATGGAGAATACTATAATGCTGTGGATCAAGTGTCATTTACTGTGAAGCCAAAGCAAATTGTGGGTATTGTTGGAGAATCAGGCTGTGGAAAAAGTGTAATGTCATTATCTATTATGTCACTGTTACCGAAGGGTATCGGGAAAATTAACGGTGAGATTTTTTTTGAGGGAAAACATATAGAGAAGATGGGTGACAAGGAGCTAAATAGTATTCGTGGAAAAGACATAACTATGATATTTCAAGAACCTATGACAGCGCTAAATCCAGTCTTTACGATAGGTTCCCAGGTGCAGGAAGTTCTGTTAAATCATTTGAAGATTTCTAAGAAGATGGCAAGAGATAAAAGCATTGCCCTCTTGAAAAGCGTTGGAATTTCTAGACCGGAAAAGGTGGTTGATGAATATCCACATCAATTGTCAGGAGGAATGAGACAAAGGGTCATGATTGCGATGGCAATTGCATGCCAACCAAAACTTCTCATTGCAGATGAACCTACGACGGCTTTGGATGTTACTGTGCAAGCACAAATTTTAGAATTGCTTAAGGATATTCAAGAAGTCAATGATATGTCAATTATATTAATTACTCATGATTTGGGTGTTGTTGCTGAAATGTGTGATGAAGTACTCGTAATGTATGCTGGAAAGATTGTAGAATCTGCGGACGTTGAGACGTTATTTAGTAAACCACAGCATCCATATACAAAAGCTCTATTGGAATCCATCCCTAAAATGGATACCGTAGTTGAGAAATTAGGTTCTATTGAAGGGATCGTTCCTTCTATTACTCGTATGCCTGATGTCGGATGTAGGTTTGCGAACCGTTGTCAAGAAGTGAAAGAACAATGCAAAGTTGTAGCTCCACAGTTAGTAGAAACTGATCAATCACATTTTGTTTCGTGTTTACTATATGAAACTAGTCAATTAAAGAAGTGAGGGTAAGACATGTTAAGAGCAATGGATAATGAAAACTCTCTAGTTGAAATTAAGAACTTAAAAACATATTACCCAATAAAAGGAGGATTTTTTCGTAGAACTGTTGGGCAAGTAAAAGCAGTTGACGATGTATCATTTGCTATCAAAAGAGGTGAAACATTTGGCCTCGTTGGAGAATCAGGCTGTGGGAAGTCTACAACTGGCCGAACGTTGCTAAGGTTGATAGCCCCAACAGATGGAAGTATTGTATTTGAAGGACAAGATATTACTAAAGTTGGAGGAAGTTCATTACAAAAATTAAGACGTAATTTTCAAATGATCTTTCAGGATCCATATGCGTCATTAAATCCGAAACAAATGATTGGTGATATCATTTCTGAGCCTATACGAAATTATTCTAAAATCACTAAAAGAGATTTAAAAGATGAGGTTATGAATCTGCTAGAAAAAGTCGGCTTACCTAGGGACTGTTATTTCAAATATCCCCATGAGTTTTCTGGTGGTCAGAGGCAGCGTATTGGCATCGCAAGGGCGCTAGCATTAAAGCCAAAATTTATCATAGCTGATGAGCCTGTATCTGCGCTAGATGTATCTGTGCAATCACAAGTCCTTAATTTACTTAAAGAACTACAAAGTGCTTTCAACTTAACTTATTTATTTATTGCACATGATTTAAGTGTAGTGAAACATATGAGTGACCGGATTGGAGTAATGTATTTAGGTAGAATAGTAGAAATCGGTGAAAATCATAGTTTATACTCAATGCCGCTACATCCATATACACAAGCACTTATATCAGCAATTCCACAACCAGACCCTATGGCAAAGAAAGAGCGTATTATTTTACATGGAGATGTCCCTAGTCCGGCAAATCCTCCAACAGGCTGTCCATTTCACCCTCGTTGTGTACACGCAAAGCCGGAGTGCGAACAAGTGAAGCCGTCTTTAAAGGAGGTGAAACAAGGACATTCAGTTGCTTGTCATCTATATTAAAGGCTCTTTTCGTTTTATTCACTATTTATTAGCTAGATGAGGATAAGAATATCCAACTATTTTAGAGATGGCAAGATGGCATCAACCATTCGATATATGTAGCTATCTTTCTGTATTAAAGCAATATCTCATAAGAAAACAGCCAAGTTAAGCAACGTGAATTTAGGGGAAAAATTATAACTCGGGGGTGTTTTTGTGAAAAAACATAAGTTAACTGTTATGTCATTGCTATTAGTACTTTCATTTTTCCTAGCTGCGTGTAACGGAGGTGATGATGGTGAATCAACAAGCGGAGATAGTCAGGATCCTGTGACAGAAGAAAATGAAGAAGAAGTGACAGAAGAAAATGAAGAAGAAGTGGTAGAAGAGGGGCCTACTGAAGGTGGAGTGGCAACGTACGCTGTAGAATCAGAATTTGATGGTTTATTTAACTTTGCTTTTTATGATGGGTCTGTTGACGGTGATATTTTATCTTTTTTTGATGAAAATTTAATTGGTGTTGACGATAATCTCCAATACGTTCCAGGTATAGCTGACTGGACAACAGACGACAACATTAACTACACTTTCACATTCCAACAAGGGGTAAAATGGCATAATGGAGATGAATTGACTGTTCACGATTGGGTATTTTCATTGGAAACGATCGCACATCCAGACTATGACGGAGTTCGTTTTGTGAATGTAAGTGATATCGTAGGTGCGCAAGAATTTCGCGCTGGAGAAGCTGACAATATAAGTGGCTTAAATGTCATTGACGATTATACAATTGAAATTACATTTGATAAGGCTCGAGTCAATAATTTAGAGAATTTGTGGACATATCCAATGAATAGAACAGAATTTGCAGGAATCGAAGTGAAAGATATGTCTGGATCACCTCAGGTTCGTCAAAATCCAGTTGGATTAGGTCCATTTAAAGTAAAGAAAATTGTTCCTGGCGAATATTTTGAGATGGAGCGCTTTGATGACTATTATCAAGGAAGGCCATATTTAGATGGGGTTGTAGTTAAAGTGATAGACAGCTCGTTAACGAAAGGCTTACTTGAGAATGGCGAAGTAGATATGATGGGTGTTCATCCTTCAAATTTAGGCGAAGTTGAAGCATTAAATAACATCGATTTATTAGAAATACCAGGATTATCATATTACTATATTGGCTTCAAAATGGGAGAGTGGGATGGCGATAAAAACGTCATGAATATTGAGAAATATCAGGATAAAAAACTACGGCAAGCGATGTTGTACGCAATTGACCGTCAAGCTTGGGTTGATGCATTTTTCAGTGGCTTAGCACAACCAGTTAATAGACCCGTTCCTTCTGTGCACTGGATTGCTGCTGAAAATGCCATACTAACGAATCAATTTGAATATAGTCCTGAAAAAGCAATGGAGTTACTAGATGAAGCAGGTTATGTTGACGTTGATGGTGATGGATTGAGAGATAATCCTGCTGGTGAAAAATTCACCGTTAAGTTTGGACATTATGCAACGAGTAATCCGACTTATGAAGCACGTGCACAAGCAATCCTTCAATATTGGCAAGACATTGGGCTTGATGCTCAGTTTGCGACTGGTGGTTTAATTGAAGTCAATTTATATTATGACATGCTTGAAAATGATGACCGAGAGCTTGAAGTCTTCTATGGTGGTTGGTATACCGGGACAGACCCAGATCCATCACCATTATGGGGATCGGATGCTAAGTTCAATTACACTCGTTGGGTAGATGCTGAAAATGACCGACTGTTAGACGATGCATTAGATATGGAAATTGTAGGTACTGATACGGAAAAACGCATGGAAATCTATAAAGAATGGCAGCAATTCTTTAATGAAGAAGTGCCAGTGTTACCAATTATGGAGTTGTATGACCTATGGGCAGTGAATAATAGGCTTCAAGGGACACATATTAACTCAGTAGGTGCACAAAATGATGTTCACCTTTGGTATATTTCAGAGTAACAATTTTCGATAATGCTAGATAAGGAGAATGATGATGATTAAATTCATACTAAGAAGATTACTTGGCATGATACCGATGTTACTCCTTATCTCCTTTGTAGTGTTTTCCCTGGCAATGCTCATGCCAGGGGATCCACTTGGTGGAGAAATAGATCCGTCAAATACTAATCCAGAGTATATTGAGGAAATGAGAGAAAAACTAGGATACAATGATCCAATTCCTGTTCAGTATCAGCGTTGGATAACAAACTTTGTTCAAGGTGATTTTGGAAAATCTACAAAATATAAAATTCCAGCAGAACAAGTCATTTTTGAGCGTTTACCTAATACAATTTTGCTAGGCGTTACTTCTTTATTAATTACTTATATTCTCGCTTTTTTTATGGGAAGTTATGCGGGGAGAAAGCCTTATACAATTGCTGACCATACGATAGGTGGCTTTAACTATTTAGTTTTAGCAATTCCTTCATTTGTTGCTGCTATCGTCTCAATATATTTCTTTGCATTTGAACTCGGTTGGTTTCCTTCACATGGTTCAGTCACGATCGGTCTAGAAGAAGGTACACTAGCATATTGGCAAAGTAGATTACATCATGTCTTATTACCCGCAATCGTACTAGGAGCATTTAGTACGGCGTCGTATACGCAGTTTTTACGTAATGATATTATCGAAAGTAGTCGTAAAGATTTTGTTCGAACAGCTAGAGCGAAGGGGACGAAAGAATCAACAATTTATAATAAACATATTTTAAGAAATTCAATCATTCCGCTTGTTACCTTTTTAGGGTTTGATTTTGCAGCACTTGTAGGTGGTGCGATTATTACAGAAACAATTTTTTCTTATCCAGGTATAGGTAATTTATTCATAGGATCTATAAATAGTAGAGATTATGCAGTTGTGATGGCGATCGTAATGATGTTGTCACTATTAACGTTAATAGGTAACTTAATAGCAGATATTTTATACGGTATAGTCGATCCTCGAATTAGAGTAGAGTAGGAGGAATGGTTGTATGGAAGTAGAAACAGATCAAACAACCAAGGTGAAAAAAGCAAGAAAGAATCAATCCCCTTGGGCCATTGCTCGTCGTAAATTCTTAAAGAATAAACTTGCCATGATCAGCGCTGTTTTTCTTGTTTTCATATGTATCATATCGTTTTTAGCACCGTATGTAACGACTGCTGATATTACAAGAGTGAATGTAGGGGAGATGGGACTTGCCCCTTCAACAGATCATTGGTTTGGAACTGATAAAAGCGGGCGCGACGTTTTCACTCGCTTGCTTTATGGTGGTAGAATATCGTTAGTGATTGGTATGTCGTGTACATTCTTGATCATATTGCTAGGAACCATTATTGGGTCGATTGCAGGGTATTTCGGAGGTTTTGTTGATGGAGCTTTAATGAGATTTACTGACTTTATTTTAAATTTTCCTTTTTTAGTATTCGTAATTGTAGTAAATTCTATTTTTATAGGGAAAGTAAATGGTGTTTGGGTATTGATTGGTATTATTAGTGTACTAGCATGGGGAGGCGTTGCAAGAATAGTACGGAGTAAAATACTTGCTGAAAAAGAAAATGAGTATATTTTAGCAGCACAATCAATCGGGTGTTCACCAATTAAAGTTATTATAAGGCATTTGCTCCCGAATGTAGGATCAACAATTATTGTTCAAGCATCGCTCTTATTTGCAAGTATGATCGTTGCCGAGACAGGCTTAAGCTTTCTTGGCTTTGGAGTTCCACAAACCGTCCCAAGTTGGGGAAATATGTTGTCAGTTGCTAGAGAAACGGATACACTTCAAAACAAGCAATGGATTTGGGTGCCTCCTGCAACAATATTAACGTTAACTATTTTATCTATTAATTTTATAGGAGAGGGCTTAAAAGATGCCTTTAACCCAAAATCAGCTCGATAAGAAGGAGAACTTAAAAATAGTCAGTCCCTTGTCCTATATATGAATATAGGGAATCGGGACTGACTATTTTTGAGCTATACAAGACACATGAATGCGTTAATTCTTCTAGTTATCTTGCTTTACTTTAAATCTTTCAACAGATTTATTTAGTTCTTGTGACATTGACAATAAATTCTCAATTTGTTCACTAACAGTGGCCATATTAGCTGCTGTTTCTGTAGCTGAAGCTGCAACTTCCTCCGTACTTGAAGTTGTTTCCATCGCATAAGATGAAGATTGCTTTGAATGGTCTTGAATTGAAGTGACACTTGTTTTTTGTTCTCCTAATAGATCATTCATAGAATTGATCGTAAGTACAACTTTATCCATCGATGCATTTATTTGTAGTAAAGCCGTTTTTGCTTTTGCGGCTGCCTCAGTTTCTTTTTGCGCTTGTTCAATACTTTGTATCATTGTTTTATTCACATTCGATATGGAATCAAGCACACTTGAAATAATCTCTTCTACTTTGTTAGAGGCATTTCTACTTTCTTCTGCAAGCTTTCGGACTTCATCAGCAACAACTGCAAAGCCTTTACCATGCTCACCAGCTCGTGCTGCTTCAATGCTCGCGTTTAACGCTAATAAATTTGTTTGATCAGCGATATCTCTTGAAGTTTCAAGAATTGTACGAATTTGATTTGTCCTATCTTCTAGTATTTTTACTTCTGTAGAAGATTGATCTGTCGCATTAGCCAATGCTTGAACACCAGTGATGACATCCTCCAAAATCGTTTGATTATCAACAATCGTATCTTGAGTTTCTTCGGCTGTAGTAACAACCTCATTTCTTTGCTTATCTATTTGAGTAGCAATCTCCATAAACTGATCTATTTTGTCGTCAGTTTCTTGACTAATGGCAGCCTGATACTCTGAGCCTTGTGCAATTTCATCTATGGCTGCTGTAATTTGTTCAGATGAGATAGCGACTTCGTTAGCTGTCTGTCTCAATTGTTCTGATGTATTAAGGGTTACGTTTGAGGCTTCTTTAGTATTTCTAACTATACCATTTAAACTAATAATCATATCATCAAATGACTTGGCCAATTGACCGATCTCATCTTTACGCATGATGTTTGTCGTATTCGTTAAGTCACCTTTTGCAATACGCTGAGCTACGTTCATCAATTTCTTCAATGGCTTTACAAGTCGATTTGAAAAGATAAACGCAATAAATGTAATCACAATTTGTGATATAACGATGATAAGAATTATAACATTTCGTATTTCTGTTACTGCTCCAAAAGCGATTGACACAGGCGTATCTACAAAGACGGCAATACCTAGCTCATGATCATATACATAAGAAGTTACTTGCTCATCACCATTTTCATCTTTAAACACCCCGACCCCACTTAATAGGGAAGCATCTTCCGCAAACTCGTTCCCTTCTACTTTTACAACCATATCACTTACACCTTCGTGATCAAGAAATGACATCAATTCCTGATCATTGGTTTCCAGTTGAGATTGTTCATCTGAGGCAACTCCAACCCCTTCAGATGACACGAGAAACATGTTTTGGTCTGTATCGGATGCAGTTCCTCTAAGTTCCCTCCAAGCAGTACGGATATCTATGTATGTACCAATAACACCTATCGGTTTTTTTACTAAATCTGTTACTACTTTAGACACTTCTAATGTAAATACAGGTCCCAATGTATATTTACTTTCTTTAACCTTGCCAACAAAAAGACCTGCTTGCATAGCATTCTGATATGCTTCATCATTACTTCGATCTGAAGGTGAGATAGAATACCCTTGTCTCATCTCTTCATTTCCACGATCGTTAATATGGTAAATATCTAAAAATTTAGAATTTGAAGAACGCATTCTAGAATAACCTTTACTAATATTTTGATCAGTTTCGTTTTTTAGCATTTCTGACATGAGTGTTATTTCTTCAACTGTTGTATTAACGTAGCCCTGTAATGATTGTAACTGGGTTTCAGCAACCATCATTGATTGAGTTTGTATATTTTCTTCCATTTTTTTTGTGACGTACGGTGTAATAATTAATATAAGTAACAAACCAGTAGTAATCATAGACACTAAAAATAGCAAATTTATTTTAATGCCAATTCCGTGTATATTTATCTTTGTTTTTGTACGATTTGGCTGTTTTTTTGCTATTTTCATCGTGTTCTTATTTTTTCGCACACAAAAATCCCCCTTAAAATAATCAATTATAGCAATTATACCATTATTTATGAAAAGGGAACTATTGATATCGAAAAATTACTTATGTGTGGAAGGTAAATAGAAGTGGATTAATCGTTTAGTTTTTTGCAAACAAAAAGCGCGACGTTAGATTCTTAATACGTCACACTTTTTGTTGAATGGAGGTAAAGAAAGATCTGTTAATCTATCTTATCTTTCGACCTAACCCCATCGCATTTTTCATTTTTCTTAGCATTTTATTTGCTGTATAATTTGCTTTTTCAGCGCCTTCATTTAATATGTCGTCCAATTTACTAGATTCCATTAAATGATAATATTTGTCTTGTATCGGTATTAGTGACTGTTTGACAATATCAGCTAGTTCAGATTTAAATACTCCATAACCTTTCCCTTCATATTGTTGCTCAATTGAGGAAATTGGTTGATCGGTTAGTGCGGAATAAATCGTAAGTAAATTTGAAACCCCTGGTTTTTGTTCTTTATCAAATTTTACGATCCCGTCTGAATCAGTTACTGCACTTTTTATTTTTTTCTCAATTGTTTTTGCATCATCAAGTAATGTAATAAATGATTTTGAATTTGGGTCAGATTTACTCATTTTTTTTGTAGGATCTACAAGTGACATGACACGAGCCCCATGTTTAGATATGCGAACTTCAGGGATGGTGAAGATGTCATTATATTTTTTATTAAAGCGTTCGGCTAAATCACGTGTTAATTCAATATGCTGTTTCTGGTCCTCCCCAACCGGAACGAGATCAGTATTATACAATAATATATCAGCAGCCATAAGAGGTGGATACGTTAGTAAGCCAGCAGAAACTCCATCATTACGATTTGATGATTTATCTTTATACTGTGTCATACGCTCTAGCTCACCAATATGAGCAATACATTGGAGCATCCATCCTCCTTCAGCATGTGCAGGTACTTCCGATTGTATGAACAGTGTGGACTTTTGAGGATCTATGCCTACAGCTAAATAAAGAGCTGCTAAGCTTCGAGTATTGTTTCTTAATTGTAATCTGTCCTGTGGTACAGTAATTGCGTGTAAGTCCACAATACAGAAATAACATTGATACTCATGCTGCAATTCTACAAATTGTTTCATTGCTCCAATGTAATTTCCTATTGTGATGGATCCGCTCGGCTGTATGCCGGAAAAAATTGTTTTCATATCATTTTACTCCTTATATTTAAGTTCCTAAAAAATGAACAATGGAATATGTCAAGATGACAAAACGAATTATGTAATGAAAAAAGCAAGATGTTTGATCATTTAATCATCTTTAGTTTAAAGCACGAAAAACCAGCATTTTAACATTATTATAAGTATTGCAAAATTATATAAAAAAAAAATAGTAAATGCAAACTTTATATTATAAAAACAAAGAAAATTAGCATACTAAAGACTGTAAATCCGAGTAAGTAAAAAACTTATTGCAGTAAAAGAATTATGAACTTTTTTATTCAATTTAATATGAGAAAAAATACATATTTAGAAAGGAGAAGACAAATAGGGAAACATTTCATTGGTTTATTTTTGAAGAAGATACAAAAATAAACAATATAAGTACAACTATCTTATAGGTATATAGAACTATTTATTCGTGTCAAATGGTAAACGTATCAGGGATATCAATCATTATCGTATCAAAATTTATGCATAGCAAGTGGAAAAATTGTATAATAAATTCTGTGGTTTTAAAACTACTCAACATGAAAAATGAATGAAAAGGAGAGAAACACAACATGAAGAAGACAAAAAAGTCATTACTTCTAACATTGATTCTTGCTTTGAGCGTGTTCGTAGCTGCATGTGGTGCAGCAGAAGAAGAACCTGCTAAAGAAGAAGATACGGGTACTACTGGTGAAGCTGCTTTAGCAGAAAACCAAACTTTAAGAATTAATAATAATTCTGAGCCTAGTACTTTAAATCCAGGTTTAGCAGAAGATACGACTTCTTCAGCAGTATTGCTACAGACGTTTGAAGGATTGACTCGTATTGGTAAAGAAGGTAGCCCTGAAGAAGCTATGGCTGAAAACATAGAAGTTTCGGATGATGGACTTACTTATACATTTACTCTACGTGATGGCGCTAAATGGTCAAATGGAGATCCTGTAACGGCTAATGATTTTGAATATGCATGGAAATGGGTCCTTAATTCAGGCGAAGCAAACTATGCATATCAATTATATTATGTGAAAAATGCTGAAGCAGCTTCAAAAGGTGAAGTGTCTATTGATGAAGTGGGTGTCAAAGCAATTGATGATAAGACACTTGAAGTTCAATTAGAAAATCCAACACCTTATTTCTTAGAATTAACAGCATTTTATACTTACTATCCAGTAAATAGCAAAATCTCAGAAGCTAACGCTGATTGGGCTTTAGATGCTGGAGACGACTATACATCAAACGGTCCTTTCAAAATGACTACTTGGGAACATAACGATAAGATCATTTTAGAAAAGAACGAACATTATTGGGACGCGGATAATGTTAAGCTTGAAACAATTGAAATAGTAATGATTAATGATGCAAATACTGAATTAACGATGTTTGATAATGACGAATTAGATTGGGCTGGTAACCCAACAGGTAATTTACCAACAGAAGCACTGCCAACCCTTAAGGAACAAGGTGATTTATCAATCAATCCAATTGCTGGTGTTTATTGGTACAAGTTTAATACATCAGAAGCACCATTTAATAATGCAAAAATCCGTAAAGCTTTCGCGTATGCAATTGATCGTAAAGCGATAGTAGATAATATTTCTCAAGGTGGAGAAATTCCAGCATTGGGAATTATACCACCGACAATCTTCCCTGAAGCTGAAGATCAAGGTTACTTTAAAGATGCTGATATTGAGACAGCTAAACAGCTTTTAGAGGAAGGGTTAGCTGAAGAAGGTTTTGCAAGTGTTGATGATTTACCTTCAATAACACTTTCATACAACACTCTTGAAGCACATGCAAAGATTGCTCAAGCTATTCAAGATATGTGGAAGAAAAATCTAGGCATAGAAGTTGAATTGTTAAACCAAGAGTTTGCAGTTCACCTTGATGCAATGGATGCTGGTGATTTCCAAATCGCTCGTCTTGGATGGTTAGGTGATTTCAACGATGCAATGAACTTCTTAGAAATCTACAAAGAAATTGGTGGCAACAACGACACTCGTTGGGAAAATGAAGAGTATAAAAGCTTGTTAAACCAATCTAATACGGAAACTGATCCAGAAAAACGTAAAGATCTGTTAAAACAAGCTGAAGAAATCTTCATGGAAGAAATGCCTGCAATGCCAATTTATTACTACACAAATAAGTACGTGAAAAAAGATAATTTAAAAGATGTTGTAGTATCCGGCTTAGGTGATGCACAATATAAATGGGCTTATTTCGTAGAAGAATAATATTTTTTAAAATGATTAAATGTACATCATTAGCTGTTTTATAGCATTAATAAGTAATGGTATATGGAGAATTTCTCCGTATACCATTCTTTACGATTAGGGTTTTGTCAGAATATTGTGGAGGTGTAAACCCTTGTTTAAATATATAGTAAAGCGTTTAGGCTTTATGTTAATAGCACTTGTGTTAATTGTTACGGTTACTTTCTTTCTCATGCAGGCAGCACCTGGAGGTCCATTTACTTCGGAAAAGCCACCACCACCGGAGATCCAGCAAAAATTAAATGAATATTATGGGCTTGATCAACCATTGTATGTTCAATATTTTGATTATTTAGTTTCAGTCGCTAGCTGGGACTTCGGCCCATCATTTAAATACAAAGGTCAATCTGTAAATGACTTTATTAATTCAGGATTCCCTGTGTCGTTAATACTAGGACTGGAGGCTATCTTTCTAGCACTTGCTTTTGGTGTACTATTCGGTGTTATTTCAGCTCTCAGGCATAATAAATGGCAAGACTATTCTGTAATGATTTTAGCGGTATTAGGGATATCTGTACCAAGCTTTATCATGGCATCGGTCCTACAATATGTGTTTGCGATAAAATTAGGGGTATTTCCTGTCGCAAGATTTGAATCATTCTCTTACCATGTTTTACCTGCGATTGCTTTAGCGTCGACACCGCTGGCATTTATCGCACGACTTACTAGGTCAAGTATGCTTGAAGTCTTAGCTTCAGATTATATAAGAACGGCGAAAGCAAAAGGAATAAAGAATACGGTTATCGTCGTCAAGCATGCGATTCGTAATGCTTTAATGCCTGTAGTTTCTTATATGGGTCCACTAACTGCTGGGATATTAACAGGTAGCTTCGTTATCGAGAGTATATTTGGTATTCCTGGGTTAGGTAGCCACTTCGTTCGGTCGATTACAGATCGTGATTATACAACGATTATGGGTGTAACTGTGTTTTATAGTATATTGTTACTCGTTTCAATCCTTTTAGTGGATATATTATATGGATTAATTGATCCTCGTATTAAGCTTGCTCAAGAGAAGGGGGATTAATATGGATAAACAATTAGAAGAATCACAAACGATACAACAAAACTTACCTAAAGAATTATTCGAAAGAACAAAATCTGAAGCACATGAAGCAGAAAAATTAGGGAAAAGCATCACATTTTGGAAAGATGTTTGGCTACGCTTTAAAAGCAATAAATTAGCTGTATTCGGTATTTTTTTATTGTTCATACTCGGAATTATGGCATGGGTTGGTCCAAGCTTGACCCCATATGATTATGCGACAAATGATTTAACCCAAGCGAACAAAGCACCTTCAAGTGAACATTGGTTTGGCACTGATAGCTTAGGTCGTGACGTGTTTACTAGAATTTGGCATGGTGCACGAATTTCGTTGTTTATCGGTTTAGCTGCTGCAACAATTGATTTAATTATCGGTATCATTTGGGGTGGTTTAGCAGGTTATCTTGGCAAGCGTACGGATGAAATATTAATGCGTATCGCCGATATTTTAACAGCTGTTCCATATTTGTTAGTTGTAATTTTGCTAATGGTCGTATTAGAACAAGGCTTAACAACAATGATTATTGCGATGTCTATAACCGGCTGGATTAATATGGCTCGAATCGTTCGTGGGCAAGTCCTTCAACTAAAATCGCAGGAATATGTGTTAGCAGCTCAAACGCTAGGTGCAAATACGAAAAGAATTATGGCTCGACATTTAGTTCCTAACTCAATGGGCCCCATTTTAATTACAATGACATTAACGGTTCCTGCAGCGATCTTCACTGAAGCTTTCTTAAGCTATTTAGGTCTTGGTGTACCAGCACCACTCGCTAGCTGGGGAACGATGGCAAGTGAAGGTGTACCAGCAATGAAATATTATCCGTGGCAATTATTCTTCCCGGCTATATTTATATGTTTAACCATTTTTGCTTTTAATGTTGTTGGAGATGGCTTACGAGACGCACTTGATCCACGACTACGAAAATAGGGGGGAGAAAAATGAAGCCAATTTTAGAGGTAAACGATTTAGCTATTTCTTTTCACACTTTTGCAGGAGAAGTAAAGGCGGTCCGTGGCGTAAATTTTCACGTAAACAAAGGAGAAACGCTAGCTATCGTTGGTGAGTCAGGTTCAGGGAAAAGTGTGACAACACAGTCAATTATGAAGCTTATTCCAACACCTCCAGGTGAGTATGTACGGGGCTCAATCATGTTTAATGGTGAAGACATTGTCCAAAAATCAGAGAAACAGATGGAAAAAATTCGTGGTAAAGATATTGGGATGATTTTCCAAGATCCGATGACTTCATTAAATCCAACGATGAAAGTCGGACATCAAATCATGGAAGGTTTAATTAAGCATCAAAGTATGTCAAAAGCTGATGCAAAAAAAGAAGCGATTAATTTACTGGACATGGTAGGTATTCCAATGCCAGAAAGGCGTGTGGATGAATACCCTCACCAATTTAGTGGCGGTATGAGGCAGCGTGTTGTCATTGCGATTGCATTATCATCTCGTCCAAAGCTATTGATCTGTGATGAGCCTACAACAGCTCTTGATGTGACCATTCAAGCGCAGATTCTCGAGTTATTAAAGGATTTACAAGAAAAGATGGATATGGCAGTTATATTCATTACCCATGATCTAGGTGTCGTAGCAAATGTAGCTGATCGAGTTGCGGTTATGTATGCTGGGCAGATTGTTGAAACTGGAACAGTAGATGAAATATTTTATAGTCCTGAACATCCATACACATGGGGGTTATTAGGGTCAATGCCAAGTCTTGAAGGCAGCGAGGATGAGCTTTATGCGATTCCAGGGTCACCACCTAATTTAATTAGCCCACCTGTAGGAGATGCATTTGCATTGAGAAGTGAATACGCGCTGAAAATTGATTTTGAAATGGAACCACCGATGTTTAAAGTATCAAATACTCACTATGCAAAAACATGGCTATTACATGATAATGCACCGAAAGTTGAGCCACCTGAAATAGTGCAGCGTATGAAAAAGCAATATGAATCTTTCAAACGCAGACATGAAAGAGGGTAAATGAAAATGACGAATAGAAGAGAAAAATTGTTGGAAATTCAAGATCTTAAACAGCATTTTAAAGTTAGTAAAGAAAACACAGTAAAAGCTGTTGATGGTATTTCCTTTGATATATATAAAGGTGAAACGTTTGGCTTAGTTGGAGAATCAGGTTGTGGAAAATCTACTACAGGAAGAACGGTCATTCGTTTATATGATGCAACTGATGGCAAAGTTATTTTTGGTGGGGAGAATGTCCACGGGAAGAAGTCCAAAAAGGAATTAAAATCTTTTAATCGAAAAATGCAGATGATCTTTCAGGATCCATATGCGTCACTTAACCCACGGATGAAAGTATCTGACATTATAGCAGAAGGAATTGATATCCATGGTCTCGCTTCTTCTAAGCAAGATCGAATGAATAGAGTCCATGAATTGCTAGAAATTGTTGGACTTAATCGAGAGCATGCGAGTCGTTATCCCCATGAATTCAGTGGCGGACAAAGACAACGTATAGGGATTGCAAGGGCACTAGCAGTAGACCCAGAATTTATCATTGCAGACGAGCCTATTTCAGCATTGGATGTTTCTATTCAAGCTCAAGTTGTGAACTTGATGAAACAGTTGCAAAAAGAAAAAGGTTTGACATATTTATTTATTGCGCATGATCTTTCGATGGTCAAGTATATTAGCGATCGAATTGGTGTAATGTATCGTGGGAAAATTGTTGAATTAGCAAGCAGTGATGATCTCTATAACGACCCAATTCATCCTTATACGAAAGCACTGTTATCGGCAATTCCATTGCCTGACCCAGAACATGAGCGCTCTCGTAACAGAATAATTTATGACCCTTTGCAGCATAATTATGATACTGAAGCTCCTGCAATGAGAGAAATTAAACCAGGCCATTTCGTATATTGCTCAGAGTCTGAATACAAACGTTATAAAGAAGAACGGAAATAGTAACGATAGATCCCTTTTTTAAGGGATCTTCTTTTTTTAGGCTCTTTTGTATATTATGTTGCTTTTTTCACTTACATTTGAGTAATTGACGTGTCTAATGTGTTTGTAGTCTTTAGAGAAGAAAAGATGCCATGAATGCTTGGTGTATACGTATTTATTTCTTAGTACGAAAAGCAACAATTAATGCGAAACAAGCCTAAGTAATTAACACTTCTTGTCCTTTACTGCTAACTTTATACTTATAACTTGTATATTACCTTTCTAGCTGTCCTATTTTCTAATAAACGCAATATTTTGTCATACTCAAATATAAACAGCTAGATAAACCATTCATTATAATAAGTTGGTTGGGGTTAACTATATAGATTTGTCTAAAATGCTCGAATTACAGCAATAAAATAGCCAAAAAATAAAAGAATTTGTTAAACATTACCCCAAAAATTAGTTATTTGATTTATAATTAAATTAATTCATCTTAGTTGGGGGAACACTGATTTATGAATATAAAGGGATATTTTATTACACTTATAACTGCTAGTATGTTGTTCTTTTTGTTTGGTACAGATGGGTATGCTAAGCAAATAGAGTCAACTTCGGTAAGTAATCACGTTATAAAAAGGTCAGTTGTAAAGAAAAAGATCCTACCTGAACAGCTACCTCGATACATGTATGATTCTGGGTTGTCCTTTGAATACCCAGATGCAGTAAGAGGGATTTATGTGACAGGCCATTCAGCGGGTGGGGATAAATTTGGTACTTTAGTTAATTTAGTTGATTCATCGGATTTAAATGCAATGGTAATAGACATAAAAGATGATTATGGCAATATGACATACATACCAGAAAACCAACCATATAAAGAAATTGGAAAAAACTATATTAAAGACCCTGTAGAAATGTTAAAGACACTAGAAGAAAAGAAAATATATCCAATTGCTCGGATTGTAGTATTTAAAGACAGTGTCCTTGCGAATAAATATCCTGAATGGTCATTTATTGAAGAAAATAATATTTGGACAAATAGACGGGGCGAATCGTTCGTTAACCCATTCATAAAAGAAGTTTGGGATTATAATGTCGGTATAGCAATTGAAGCAGCAAAACTAGGTTTTCAAGAAATTCAATTCGATTATGTGAGATTTCCAGAAGGATTTGAAAAACGTGATTCAATTTTATCGTACAGTATGGGAGAATATGCAAGCAAGGATATAGATAATGTTCAAAAACGTGTTCAATCAGTTACAGATTTTGTTGCCTATGCAAAAGAAAAGCTTAAGCCATATGGCGTAAAAGTATCGGTGGATATTTTTGGTTATACAGCAACATTGCCTGAAGCTCCTGGGATAGGGCAAAACTTTTCTAAAATATCAGCAAATGTTGACGTTATTTCGTCTATGATTTATCCTAGTCATTGGACAACATATTTTGGTATTCAAAAGCCTGATTTAGAGCCATATAAACTGGTTACAGAATATATTAAGGTTGAAGCTGAGAAATTAAAGGAATTAACTAATAGTCCTATCTCTAGACCTTGGCTCCAAGATTTTACTGCTTCTTGGTTAGGAAATGGTAACTATAAACTATATGGCAAAACTGAAGTAGAGGATCAAATTAGAGCTTTGAATGAAAATGGTGTAAAAGAATTTTTACTTTGGAATGCAGGTAACTCCTATACAGAAAATGTAGATTATACCCCGTTGAACTAGGAAATTACTTGTGAAGGTCGTTAGAAATATATCAATGGAGGTATTGGAATGGTTATTGATTATTTTACTGATTTTGCTATAGTGGCTGTACTAATCATTGGTATTACTGCTATGATGGGAGTCATGTTAAATGGTATTGGTGAAAAGTTTTTCGGAGGAAGAAAGAAAGCTGAATCTTTTAATCAATCTGCAAATACACAAGTCGGTTGGAGAAGTGTTGGAGGAAAGCGAAATTAATTTAACAGGAGACTTTCCCCTATATGTACAATGAAGCAAAGTAGTTTTTACGAATGTATAACATCGTTAATGTAAGAAAGGTGCTGCGAAATAGTTGTATGCGTTTTAAATTCTTATTTTAAATACTGTCAATGAGAAAACAGTCCTGACAAAAAGATTCAATACCATTAAATACAAATTACATTTTATAGAAAATTACACTAAAATAAAATATATATTAAGAAAAAACCTAGCTGTCGCTGGGTTTTTTTACACATAATTAATTGAAAAAAGTATATCTTTCTATATATATTTATTGTATAATTATCAATAGACATTACTTATTTAGATTTATTTCAATTTAGATTTTTTTTTCTTTTTTTGAAACTTTTTGTGTTTATTTACGTATAACATTTTAGAGAGTATCAAAAGGTGGAGAATATAAGCTGAAGCATTGTTTATGTTACAACATGTTTACTCGTACAATTCGTTAACATTCTCTTATCAGATATACTGAACTTTTGGTAACTTTTAATTTATGAAATTATTTCTTATGTGAGCTTTCTATCCACATAAATTATGGGAGTGAAGAAACAATGGTAACTTTATATTCATCACCAAGTTGTACTTCCTGTCGCAAAGCAAGATCTTGGTTAGAGGAACACGATATTTCATTTAAAGAACGAAATATATTTTCAGAATCTCTAACTATCGAAGAAATTAAAGAGATTTTAAGAATGACAGAAGAAGGAACAGATGAAATCATATCTACAAGATCAAAAACTTTTCAAAAATTAAATGTTAATGTTGATACTTTACCATTGAATGAATTGTATAGTCTTATTCGTGAAAATCCTGGATTGTTACGAAGACCAATTATCATTGACGAGAAAAGACTTCAAGTAGGTTACAACGAAGATGAAATTAGAAGATTTTTACCGCGTAAAGTCAGAACTTTTCAATTGAAAGAAGCGCAAAAATTAGTAAACCAATAATCTGGAATATAAAAAAACTTCTACATCTCGATGTAGAAGTTTTTTAGCTTAGGTTCTTTTCGCAAAATTTTCTGCTATTAATAACAATATAGAAAAACGCAACTATTAGTTGTTTATGTGTGTCATCGTTTTAAAGAAAAAAATACTTCACGAACTCTAGTTGTGTACGTATTATTTAAAATTTAAATCACATTCGCAGCCATAGCATTGGCTGAGATTTTTAGCGAATAGCTTGTTGGTTTTCGTAAGATGCTAATAACAGAAACAAAGTTGCGAATTGTGGATGTATGAGTGGCGAATTAATTTCAAGTTTTTATTAACAAGACCGAACAAGGCTTATCATGTTTAGTTAATTTAAAAGTCTTGTGCCGTTTAACGAACTACTCTGATCCGATTACTAATATATCCACCTGTAATTACAAGTAAAATGCAAATATATGGTATAATGATTTTTGCGTAATTATAGTGGTTAAAAAATTGTGTAAAATATAATTCATGTGTAATCATTCTTCCGGCAGTAAATGCTAAAATACTTGCTCCTATATAGATAATAATAGGGTATTGATCCATTATGTATAGTATTAGTTTACTGCCCCAAATAATAATTGGAACAGAGATTAACACACCAATTATTACGAGTGGCAAATGTCCTTGTGAGGCTCCAGCTATTGCAATTACATTGTCTAAACCCATTATAATATCTGCAAAGACAATTGTTCGAATAGCAATATATAAAGAAGTACTCGCTTTAAGTGTTGCTTGATCTTGGCTCTCTGACACGAGTAATTGATAAGCAATCCTGAGAAGTAATATTCCACCAATCATGTACAATAACGGGATAGTCATTAATAAAGCTGCAATAATAGTTAAACAAACACGAACAATAATAGCAAAGGTAGTACCAATAAAGATAGCTTTATTCCTTTTAGCTTCAGGAAGATTTCTTGTTGCTAAGGCAATGACAACAGCATTATCGCCGCCTAATACGATGTCAATTCCAATAATCATCATGATTGTAATTACGTAATCAAAATCCATTTTCGTCCTCCTGTTAACTAAATAATAGCGCTATCTTTTTTATGGCTTTGTTGTAAACTTAGCTGATTCTTTTACTAAATGACGACTGTTAAACTAGATTAATGAAATCTTAGTGTTTGGTGCAAAGATGGTTATATTCTGATTATTTTTTAGGTAGCATAATAAAAAAATGCGAAAGCAGCTTTTTTTATTAATAGTACAAGTATAGTAAGCAACATTCATCATTATGACGAGTAAATAACAAATATATGGCCATCTTTAAAAAACGACATTTTATATAGTATTACGTGATATAAATGATCTCGCTCTAGAAGGTTCGATGGAAAGAATAAGAACGATACATTGCTATGTTGATAAACTAACTACAAGTCCATAAAAAAGAGACTAATTAAGTTTATATAGGCTTTTTGTCTGCTCTTATTGGGCAGTAGATGGTTTTTAAATAATCGGTATTTTTTATTTCCATTCCTTTTGTATTTGTCATAAAATAAAAGTACAAGAATGATTATAATCGTGAAAAAGTGTATCACGGGGGTAAATAAGTCCCTTCAAAAACATCCTATGGAAGGGAGTTAATTATATGGAAATTGAACGAATAAATGAGAATACTGTAAAATTTTATATTTCATATTTAGATATTGAAGAAAGAGGATTTGACCGTGATGAAATATGGTATAATCGTGAAAGAAGTGAAGAACTTTTTTGGGAAATGATGGATGAAATTCATCAAGAAGAAGACTTTGTGGTGGAAGGTCCGTTATGGATACAAGTCCAAGCATTAGATAAAGGGCTTGAGGTACTCGTAACAAAAGCTCAACTTTCAAAGGATGGGAATCGGTATGAGATTCCTTTATCAGAAGATCGAATAAAGGAATTACCTGTTGATGAGAAAATAGAAGAGTTACTTGATCAACAATTTAGCCCAGCTAAGGATGATTATAATCAAAATGTTAACCAAGTAGACGATGAACAACTCGAATTT
Source organism: Nanhaiella sioensis (assembly GCF_046557775.1). NCBI lineage: Bacteria > Bacillati > Bacillota > Bacilli > Caryophanales > Bacillaceae > Nanhaiella > Nanhaiella sioensis. The sequence continues at coordinate 737,337 of NZ_JBKAEG010000001.1, read as the reverse complement.
TTACTTAGGTTTGATGATTTTGAACATATTATCTCATTGTCACATCGAATAGATGCATCACCATTCAAGAATCGATTATTTTCATTCGAAGGACAATATTATTTATATGTTGAATTTAATGAAGAAAACATGATAGGGGATGAATTGGACGCTATTATAAGCTTGTTGTTAGAGTATGGGCAAGAAACAACAGTGACAATTCATCGACTAGAAGAGTACGGAAACGAAATCATTAAAGAAGATGCAATGACGGTTATAGCTAATCATTTCCCATCAAGATAATAAAAGCCGATTTCTGAAATAGTGAAATCGGCTTTATTAAAATACTTGTGAGTGTTATTAAATGCAGTAATGCAATTGGACTTTTGCCCACGTTAGTGTGGGCAAATTTTAATTAATTTTGCTAACTTAGGGTTGAAGAACTGTAGTATGAGGTGGTGTGGGGAATGAAAAAAACATTACAGGTTTTAGTATTTTCATTTATTATAGTTATCTTATTTTATGTTACAAAACAATATTGGGAAGGCTGGATTCTAGGAGCGGCTAGTTTAATTATTAGTTTATCAGTTATTTTCATTGGTTTTGTTATTTTCTTAGAAAATAGAAATCCAACAGCAACATTAACATGGCTTATCATTTTAGGTAGTGTTCCGTTGTTAGGTTTTATTTTTTACATAATATTTGGTCGTAATTTTCGCAAGCGTAAGTTATTTGCTAAAAAAGCGTTGTTGGATGAACAGACATATTTAAAAATTGAAGGTGGACCATATTGGAGTGAGGAAAAAATAACTCATATGGGGGAGCATCAACAGCTTCTTTTCCGCCTTGCACAGAATTTAGGTAAAAGCCCAATATCTTTTTCAACAGAAACGAAAGTGCTTACAAATGGTGAGGAAACATTTTCTCATATTTTAGAGGCATTAAGAGGGGCGACACATCATATACACCTTGAATATTACATCGTAAGGCATGATGACATTGGGCAGCAAATCAAAGATATTTTGATTGAGCGAGCACAAAATGGCGTTCAAGTACGCTTTTTATATGATGCAGTTGGCTGCTGGAAACTTTCAAGAAGCTATATTGAAGAATTGAGAAAAGCTGGGGTGGATATGATTCCTTTTTTTCCAGTTAAATTACCCATTCTAAACCACAAAATTAACTTCCGTAATCATCGAAAAATAGTAGTGATTGATGGAACAATAGGTTTCGTTGGTGGTCTAAATATTGGTGATGAATATTTAGGTAAAGATTCTTATTTTGGTTTTTGGAGAGATACACACTTAGCTGTTCAAGGTGAATCAGTACGGACTCTACAATTGATTTTTTTACAGGATTGGTACTATATGACTGGACAAAAGTTGTTAACTCCGAGCTATTTGTCTCCACAGTTAATTGATAAAGAGAACTTGGGCGGTGTTCAATTAATTGCTGGTGGACCAGATAACGAATGGGAAATCATAAAGCAGCTCTTTTTTTCTATGATCATTTCGGCAGAAAAATCTGTTTGGATTGCAACGCCTTACTTTATTCCTGATGAAGATATTTTCACAGCGTTAAAAGTTGCTGCTTTAAGCGGAATTGATGTAAGAATATTGATGCCTAAACGTCCAGATAAAAAGATTGTATTTTATGCATCCCGTTCGTATTTCCCTGAGCTGTTAGAAGCAGGGGCGAAAATATATGAATACAAAAAAGGCTTTATGCATAGTAAGATTCTAATTGTGGATGATGAAATTGCCTCAATTGGAACATCAAATATGGATATGAGAAGTTTTCATTTGAATTTTGAAGTGAACGCATTCTTATATCGAACAAATAGTATTCGAGCATTAACAAATGATTTTATTCATGACATCGCACATTCTGATATTATTACCGAGGAGCAATTTAGTACCAGGCCAATTTGGGTTCGTTTATATGAGTCAACTGCACGATTGTTGTCGCCACTATTATAACAAGGGTATCTTTTTTGAGGGTCAAACTTTGCGTTTAGACCCTTTTTTATTTAGGCTCTTATTCGTAAACTTTATTGCTTTTATTTGAGTAACTGATGTGGATTATATGGTTTTTATAGTTTTTTAGAGAAGAAAAGATGCCCTAACCGATTATTAAGCATGTTTAGCTCTTATTATGAAAAGCAACAATTAATCCGATAGTAGCCTAATACATTAGGCAATGAGATATATACCGATACAAATAAAAGGTTAACACCGAGCTACGGTAAAACAGCTTATAACTTGCGATCAGTAACAATTATTTAATAAATCGCTGACAATTGTCTATCATAAGTGCTAGCAATTTTAATTAAATATCATTAGCACCAAAGTTTTTGTAAATAGTCTAAAGGGATTTTGCTATTTTAGTTGAATGACAAATAGAAAGGGTGGTGACAATGTGTTAGTCGCAAAATTAAGTAATAATAAACAAGTATCATTAGTTGAAAACTGGACGCGGAAGGAGCTTGAAATTCTAAAAAGAGACGAAAGCTTTTATTGTCCATCTTGTGGCGAAATGATGTACCTTAAGCTTGGAACGAAAAGAATATTTCACTTTGCACATCAAACGAAGGAGAATTGTAAATTTTCGATTGAACCAGAATCTCAGTATCATATGGAAGGGAAAAGTGGGATATATGAATGGTTAAAAAAACAATCATTTTCTATCAAGCTAGAGCATTATATAAGCAACATAAAACAGCGACCTGATTTAATTATTAGAGACAATCATCATGTATATGCGATTGAGTTTCAATGTTCTACGATTAGTACTGAACTTTTTGCCAAACGAACAGCGGCTTATAAAAAATATGGTATTATTCCAGTTTGGATATTAGCAGCTAGCTTTATGAAAATAACTTCTCGGTGCATGAAGATATCTCAGTTTCAATCATTATTTATTGAAGATCTATATGGGCGTTATGGCAAGATCATATACTTTTGTCCGTATAAACGGCAGTTTTATCTTAACGAAAATCCACTTTTCTTCTCTTCAACTGAAGTTCTCTCTGGTATAGTTTCTCTTCCACTTCATTCAAGTACATTTTATCAGTTGCTTAAATCAAAAGGTTTTCATGGGAAAACACTTTATGAAAATTGGGCTTATAAAAAGAAGTATTGGCGTTTATATTGTACGGTTTATCCTTCAAAAGACCTCGAAAAACTACTTCATGTATTGTATGAAAAAAAAATCCCACCGAGCCTAATTCCAGCGGAAGTTGGTATACCTACTAATTATTCCTATTGGTTTGAGACACCACCGATTGTTTGGCAAGCTTATATATATGTTGATATTCTTATGAAAAGTAATGGGGGAACTTTCACATTCGCTGACATACTTAATTGTGTGAACCTACGAATCACTAATAATAAAATATCGATTAGAACATTACCTTTAGTGACAAACTCACATTATGCTAATGCTATTAGAGAATATTTGCTTTTATTAGAGAAATTACAAGTGATAAAAAAAATTAAACATCAAGGGTTTAAAGTAAAAAAAGAATTTACGCTACCTAAATCTTCTGAAGATGCAGTTTTATTGGATTATGATATAATGAATAAGTTACTATCATATAATAATAAATAGTTATATATGAATTGTTCAAACAATTTAGAAATGTGAATTTAAGGAGGCTATACGATGTCCGAACAGGCAGCAGTGAAGAAAATACCTACAAGAGATGAAATAAGTATTGAAGATACATGGAAATTAGAAGATATTTTTGCATCTGATGAAGTGTGGGAAAATGAATTTAATGCAGTGAAGGCACTTATTCCAAATGTCCAAAAATATAATGGAAAACTAGCAGATTCTGCAGAAGTTTTATATGATTTATTACAACTACAAGATGAAATAACGATGCGACTTAGCAAGCTTTATTCTTATGCACATATGCGTTATGATCAAGATACAACGAACTCTTTCTATCAAGGTTTAGATGACAGAGCAAAAAATCTGTACACACAAGCTTCTAGCGCTTTATCATTTGTAGTTCCAGAAATCCTTGCCATGGAAGAGAGTCAGCTTAAAGAGTTTTTAGATAATAAAGAAGAATTAAAGTTATATAAGAAGGCATTGGATGATATTACGCGTCAACGACCACATGTGCTGTCATCTAGTGAAGAAGCTTTGTTAGCCCAAGCATCTGAAGTGATGGCATCTTCTAGTAATACGTTTGGGATGCTTAACAATGCCGACCTTACATTCCCAACTATAAAAGATGAGAATGGGGATGAGGTTGAAGTAACACATGGACGTTATATACGCTTCCTAGAGAGCGAAGATCGTCAAGTTAGAGAAAATGCATTTAAAGCTGTTTATGATACATATGGTAAATATAAAAACACATTTGCTAGTACATTAAGTGGAGCTGTGAAGAAGGATAATTTTAATGCAAGAGTGAGAAATTATGAGTCAGCTCGTCATGCAGCATTAAGTGCTAATAATATACCTGAATCAGTTTATGATAATTTAGTGGATACAGTAAATGATCACCTTCCTTTATTGCATAAATACATTTCTTTACGTAAAAAGCTGTTAGGTGTTGATCAACTTCATATGTATGATTTATATACACCACTTGTAAAAGACGTGAAAATGGAGGTAACCTACAAGGAAGCCAAGGATTATTTAATGAAAGGTCTTACTCCGTTAGGTGAGGATTACTTAGCCGTGATTAAAGAAGGGCTAGATAATCGATGGGTAGATGTTCATGAAACTAAAGGCAAACGAAGTGGGGCATATTCATCAGGGACATATGGTACAAACCCATATATTCTAATGAACTGGCAAGATAATGTTAATAACTTATTTACACTTGCGCATGAGTTTGGTCACTCAGCGCATAGCTACTACACTCGAAAATTCCAACCATACCCATATGGAAATTACTCAATCTTTGTAGCTGAAGTAGCATCAACTTGTAATGAGGCGCTACTTAATGACTATTTATTGAAAACAATAGATGATGAACAAAAACGTCTGTATTTATTAAATCATTATTTAGAAGGCTTCCGTGGTACAGTATTCCGTCAGACGATGTTTGCTGAATATGAACATCTTATTCATCAAAAAGCGCAAGCAGGTGAAGCGTTAACAGCCGAATTATTAACAACGACTTATTATGATTTAAATAAAAAATATTTTGGAAATGATCTTGTCATTGATGAAGAAATCGGTCTTGAGTGGTCAAGAATCCCTCATTTTTATTATAATTACTATGTATTCCAATACGCTACTGGATTCAGTGCTGCTACTGCCTTGAGTAAACAAATCCTTGATGAAGGTCAACCAGCTGTGGATAGATATATGGACTTTTTGAAAGCGGGTAGTTCAGATTATCCAATTGAAGTATTGAAAAAAGCTGGAGTTGACATGACTTCATCAACTCCAGTTAAAGAAGCTTGTCAAGTTTTTGAAGAGAAGTTGAATGAAATGGAACAGCTATTAACAAAATAACTCGAAAAAGGAATGGGAATCCCCATTCCTTTTTATTGTTCAACAAGCACTGATGGATAAGAGGGTTGCACGCACTTATATTATTAATGATGTGAAGTGGTGTAGTTAATTAAACTCCACGAAAGCGATTACGATCGTTAAGATAGATTATGAAACTTAAGATAGTAATAAAAAGTAAAGGAGAGCTAATATAGATCGGAATAATTTGCATTAACCCAAGTATTTGTATAGCTAAAGCAACTATAAAAAAAATACTAAATAGTACAACGACAAGTTTCATACCATCAACCTTTCTGTCCGTTAATATAATGATATTTGGAATGTGGTACGAGTAGTTATAATGTATATTGTATGATGGATAAGTGTAATGTATGACAAAATTGTGAAAGGGTGAGCAGAATTGTTGCCATTGTTTCATTCATCTGTTATATTATACTTGTGAAGTTAATCACAAACAAACAATACCCCTTGTTTGACCGTGAAAATTTCTCCCATCCCCTTTGTTGTCTTTAGACATACATGAAAAAAGCTTAGTTTATGCTTACTAAGCTTTTTTTATTTGTCTCTCTTCGCAAACTTAACTACTATAAATGTAAGAAAAAATGCTAAGAATACTTTTTGTGTTCGGTTATTATCTCAGTAATAACATCACTATGTGAAAAGCATTGCTACAATTTTGTTAACTAGGTGTCCAAGTACGAGAACAATGTGTGTATATATGTTGGGTTATATGGTTTGGACAATGAATGAGTAAAAATAATTCATACAAACACCAGGCTAATCGTAATACTATTGACTTACCATTATCGATATATGTTGGAAAAGAAACAATCAATGTATATTTCTTAATAATAATAACGTAAAGAAAAAGAGTCTTACACATGATTGGTCAGACTCTTTCTACAAGGCTATTTTTGAATACATTGTCACTTATCGTTTATCTCCTCTACCTTTATTCTGCAAAACGCAGAGTGTTACGCAAATGGACATCTTAATTCTCTAAGTTAGGAATAATAGCAACAAAGTTTAGGAGAACAGCCCTAATAAAGTGATTAAGCTACTGGATATATCTCCAGAACGTCCCGTATTTTACAGGAACTCTTTCAACCTTTTTTTGCAATGCAAGTTTTTTCATCTCTCGTTCTACGTCATTACAAGACATATCGTAGACAACAGATATTTCTTTTGTTGCTACAAACCTAAAATGCTGTAAAAACACTTCAAGTGGAGGAACTGGGTCTGCTTGCACTTTTCTACCGAGCATATCTTGAATGACCTGCACATAAACATCATAAGAATAGCACCCAGATATTTTTAACCCTTCATCTTCCACATGTTCATTAAATAGGATGAGTGTAGGTATTTCCTGTACATCCATTTCCGAAGTAATTTTCAAGTCACATTGTAGTGCTCTTGCAGCACTTGGTGAGTGAATATCTTTAATAAATTCGTCAACATCAAGTCCTACATCTTTTGCACATTCAATTAAAACTTCTTCGTTAGAAATGTTTTGCTTTTCTAAAAATAGCACTTCTTGTACTTTTCTTAGAAATCGGTTCCCTGATTTTCGACCTTGAAGCTCTGCTGCTTTAATCGCAACTGAGACTGCATAGGGTGTTGAAATTGGATCTTCCATCCATATTGTTCCGTCGCATGACATTCCACTTCTGCTTGCTGCCCTTTCCCAAACCATAGCCATATTTTCATGGCTTTTCTTTCTTCTAAGTTGTAAAGTTTCTAATTTTCCACTAACTATATGACGCAATGAGAAAAAACGGCCATATTCAATTATTAATTTTTTTACGATTGGTTCAAGACCCCAACAATCAGAACAAAGCGGATCAACAAACATGTATAATTCTAATGGCTTTCTTTGTGGTGTATGAGAGCTTAAGGTATGGTTTTGCATATTACTTGATTGTTGCTTTTTCAAAATGAAACCCCTTTCGTCTCTGTTCCTTGATCAGGTGTGTTAATCATATGTTGGGCAGTTAATACTAATCTGTTATAAAACTCTTCACGCACAGGACCGTTAAGGTTTACTGCATCCATTGCTTCTTTCATGCATTGTAACCATGCTCTTGCTCTAGTTGGTGTAATTTCAAATGGCATATGTCGGGCACGTAGCATCGGGTGACCATGCTCTGTCGTATAATGGTTTGGTCCACCTAAATATTGTGTTAAAAACTGTTTTTGTTTACGTGCAGTTTCGGTTAAGTCGTTAGGAAAGATAGGAGCCAACTCAGCATGTTGCTTCACTCGGAGATAGAACTCATCTACTAGCTTATCAATGAATTGTTCGCCACCTATTGCGACAAATGGTGTTAACATCTTATCGGTCATGTTGACTACTCCTTTTTTATTGTAGAATAGATTATTTCTAAGTTCTAACCTCTCTCATTGTTACACCTTTTCGACTGAAGACAAAAAGATTTTCATCATAAGTCGAAAAGGCACTACAACACTTGTAAGGGTTAAGCATCTTAATTTTTTTTATCCAATGATGTCTCTTATTCCTTATAGTACTTTTGGAGGACTAAGGACTTTACGCTTATAAAAAACTTAGTAAATGTATGTTTATTTTAGCAATCTATAACAGTTATCTCAAATAAAGAGCACTGAAATTCGTACACAAAAAAATACCATCCTGATTAAAGGAGGTACTATCAAGGTTTTTAGCTATTAATAATAGAAAAAAACACTTTAATTTTATAATGAGTGATATGTATTAGTTACTTTTTTAACATAGTTTTGCGTTTCTTTAAATGGTGGGATACCTTCAAACTTATCTACATTTCCTGGGCCAGCATTATATGCAGCTAGAGCCAATTCAAGATCGTTATCGTATCTATTAAGCATATCACGTAAATATTTCGTCCCAGCTGCAATATTCTCTTCCGGATCATATAAATTTGTAACACCTAACGCCTTAGCTGTGGGAGGCATTAATTGCATTAAACCAGTTGCCCCTGCTCGACTAACTGCATTTGGGTTAAAGTTGGACTCTGTCTTTATCACAGCCAAAATTAACTTTGGATCAATATTATATTTTTGTGCAGCATTATTTACGATCTCATCGTATGTTTTTGGAGTGCTAGTGTCACTTGCGATACTTCCGTTTAGCTGTTGTTGAGCATATGCTTGTGTTGTTAATTGACTATTTTGGACTGAAACATTTGCTGGAGCACTTGAATCCACTAAATATTCATTTAAAAGCTCTTTAAATAGAGACTCATTTAATGATGTTTGTGATGAGCTTACTTGAAAATTTTTCAATGCCTGAAGCTCCATCATAACTTTTAAATGATCAATACTCAATTTAATCACCTATCTTTCTAAAATACGAGGAAGTTTTAATATGTTGCTTACGTTATTAAAGTGAACAGATCGCATGTCCTTTTTTAACGCTAAATCCAATCAGCCACATTGTGAGAATATAAATGATTGAATATGAAGTGACAAAAGTTGATTTGATTTGTCTATGGTATCATTGCGTTCATTATTTTTCTTTGTTATGTATGGCTCTTTCCGTAAACTTTGTTGCTTTTTTTTATTTATAATTGAGAAAGTGAAGTCATTATATAACTGTTATAACCATTAGAGCAGAAAAGATGCCCCCAAATGTTAGCTATATTCACAGTGAGCTCTTAGGTAAGCAACAATTTATTCGAAATCAACCTTATGTATTTATGAAATGAACATTTTCATTGTCAACTTTCTTCTTTGTTAATCTTATAATTATAAAATCTTTGAATTTTATTTTCTGTTTTACGTACAGGAATTTGAAATTTACTTAACAGTTTTTGAAATGTAGCAAATCCAGTTTCGTAATTTCTTACTTCATATTCAATTTCGTAATCATCTATTGTTAAATAATGACTATGGTCAAAAACTAGCGTTCCACCCCCATATATTATTTCGGCTCTATTTGTAGAAAGTGAACCAAAATACTTTATTTCGTTAATTGGAACATGAAGTTTTTTTAATTGCTGAAGAACCTCTCCATTTATGGAAAAATCGTTGCGAAGCAATCGTTGTGCTTGTTCATCTGTAAGCGGTTGATGTATCTCAAGTAAGCCGACTTGGGCTGGCTGCTTTAATGTTAGCATATATTCGTTTTCTTTTAAACGGATTCTCAATGCAGAAGCTTTACTTTTAAGCGCAAAATCGTTTGTATCGAAATAATAGTTTACCTGGGATTTGAAATGTGTATTGTTTATTGAAAAAGCATTTAGCATGTTGTTAAATTCAATTTTCGTCAAAATATTTTTAAATTCAATTTCAATTTCTTGAGTCACTTTGAATACGTCCCTTCTACCTGTATCATTACATTATCTCTTTAATTTATGACAATCGCAATTATTATCTTCATATACAAGAGTGTGATAAAATAAAACCAACATTCACTATAGAAGGAGAGCATCATGCGAAAAATAATTACGATAACTAGTTACGAAATAAATGAGCAAATCATACAACTATGCTCAAATGATACAAGTATTAATATTACAAAAGGAAAAGATACGAAGCAAATGCTTGTTGATTCAGATCAGACTGCCTTTATTTATATCATTGAATGTGATGAAGAGTATGTTTATATAGAGATTCCACATGCTTGTTGGAAAGGGTTAAAGCAGCTTCTCTTACATAATTACCAAGCTGTTTTACAGGTGGGGAATCAACGTCTTCAACTTGAAAATATGAAAGAAGAGTTAGAGTACTTAATTAATAATATTGAAGGAAATACAAACTATGGTGACGAAATGGTTAGTAAAGTGGAGGAAATATTTTTAACTAACTGATTAGGTTACATAGTTAAACCTCAAAGATTTTTATACTGTTACATATATATAAAGAGCTAAATCTTTCAGCGTAAGAGTAGATGGTGGTGTTTAATATGGGTGAACATTGGGACGTGTTTTTAGCTCCTTATCGTCAAGCAGTCGAGGAGTTAAAAGTAAAACTTAAAGGAATGCGCTCGCAGTTTGTTATGCATTCTGAGCATTCAGTTGTTGAATTTGTAACAGGGCGTGTAAAGCCAATTGCGAGTATATTAGATAAAGCAGCAAAAAAAAATATTCCTCTCAGTAACTTAAGTGAGGAAATGCAAGATATCGCTGGATTAAGAATTATGTGTCAATTTGTTGATGATATTAAAATAGTTGTAGAAATGTTACAAAAGCGCAATGATTTTGAAATTATTGAAGAGAGAGACTATATAAATCAAAATAAAGAGAGTGGATACCGCTCTCATCATGTAGTTATTCGATACCCTGTGCAAACGATTAAAGGTGAAAAACAAATTCTTATTGAAATACAAATACGAACATTAGCGATGAATTTCTGGGCTACAATAGAGCATTCACTCAATTATAAATATCGTGGTCAATTTCCAGAGGACATCCAGCTTCGTTTAAAGAGTGCTGCTGAGGCAGCATATAGATTAGATGAGGAGATGTCCTTAATCCGTGAAGAAATTCAAGAGGCACAAGCATTCTTTACTAAGAAAAAGGAAGTACATGATTCAGATTAATCATTTGATTACTTGAAAAGGGATGTTGATAATGAAATTTGCTGTAACTTCAAAAGGTGACACTACATCAAATACATTAATGCATAAAATGAAAACATACTTATTAGATTTTGATCTAGTATATGATGAGGATCGGCCAGATATAGTCGTTTCTGTAGGTGGAGATGGTACGCTATTGTATGCTTTCCATCGTTATAAAAGCAGACTCGATAAAACTGCATTTGTAGGTGTTCATACAGGTCATTTAGGTTTTTATGCGGATTGGGTTCCAGATGAAATTGAAAAGCTTGTTATAGCTATTGCAAAAACACCTTATCAAGTGATTGAGTACCCAATATTAGAAGTAATTATTCGTTACTTAGATGGAGCTAAGGAACAAAGGTATTTAGCCCTAAATGAATGTACTGTAAAGAGTGTTGAGGGGTCTCTTGTTATGGACGTGGAAATAAAAGGTCAGCATTTCGAGACATTTAGAGGTGATGGGTTATGTGTTTCAACGCCGTCAGGCAGTACAGCTTATAATAAAGCACTAGGCGGTGCTATTTTACATCCATCATTAGAGGCTATACAAGTAGCTGAGATGGCTTCTATTAACAATAGAGTGTTTCGTACGATTGGCTCACCTTTAATATTGCCAGGGCACCATACATGCTTGTTTAAGCCCGTAAATGATGTAGATTTTCAAATCACTATAGATCATTTAACACTACTTCATAAAGAGGTTAAATCTATACAATATCGGGTTGCTCATGAGAAAATAAGGTTTGCTCGCTTTCGACCGTTTCCATTTTGGAAACGTGTTCGTGATTCATTTGTTAAGGAATGACTACAATTTGAAAAACTTTAAACTACAATGGATAATTTCTGAAAAAGATCACTATAAGCTCATTCGTGATTTTTTGAAGCAGCAACATATTTCAAAGGCTTCACTCACTGATATCAAGTTTGCAGGTGGAGATATTATTGTTAATGGAAAATCTCAGAATGTTCGCTACAGGCTAAAGCAAGGTGATCAAGTAGTAGTTGTATTCCCAATAGAACCAATTGGTAAAGGTATAGTAGCGGAAAATATTCCTTTAGAAATTATTTATGAGGATGAGTATCTGTTAATTATCAACAAACCACCTAATATGCCGACTATTCCTTCACGTCAACATCCTCAAGGATCCCTAGCAAATGGTTTGTTGAACTATTATAAGGAGCAGGGCTTACAAATTACCGTTCACATTGTCACTAGACTTGATCGTGATACATCTGGATTGGTTTTGGTAGCGAAGCATCGTCATGTTCACCATTTGCTGTCACAACAACAACAGTTAGGACAAATTAAACGAGTTTACTACGCTATAGTAAACGGGTTGGTGACATTAAATAGTGGAACGATTACTTCACCAATTGGAAGGAAAAGTAATAGTATCATTGAAAGGGAAGTTAGGGATGATGGACAGAAGGCAATTACTCATTTTCAAGTAGTAAGAAGGTATCCTACTTATACATTGGTACAATTACGTTTAGAAACCGGAAGGACGCACCAAATTCGGGTTCATATGTCGCATATTGGTCACCCATTAGAGGGAGATACTCTATATGGTGGGACAGTGCAACATATTAAACGGCAAGCTCTGCATTGTCACAAGTTAACATTTTGTCATCCGGTTACATATGAGGAATTAGTCTTTCAAAAAAATTTACCTGATGATATGCATTCACTTACGACTGAATTTGATAAGTAGGAGAGTACTCTACACATATGGGCAATCAGGTGAAGAAAGCCTTCACCTGATTGCAGAACTATTTTGAGATTTAACTGTAACATTTTAGCGTATTATGATCGTGTATTATTTTGTTGCTCATCCTCTTCAAACGTTCTAAATTTCTCAGCAATATATGGCATAGTTGATTGTACAGCGACAGTTTCAATCTCAGGGTAACGAAAGGCTGTTAAGCTCCCTCCAAATACAGCACCTGTATCTATATTTATCGTTTTATTAATGATTCTAGGTTGTTTGACAGGTGTATGGCCATATACAATCCAGCTATCTCCATTGTAGTTTTGAGCCCAATCTCTTCTAATTGGTGTCCCATCGTCATTCAACTTTCCCGTTATGTCTCCATACAGTACAAACGTCTTGACTTGCTTGTCGTTTCTTCCAATAAAATCAGCGCGGATACCAGCATGTGCAATGATCAGTTTGCTATTATTAATTTGATAATATAATGGTGCATTCTCATAAAGCTCAATAAAATTAGATTTGACTTCTTGTTGTTCATAAACATTAAGCTGATTATATTCAGCGACCGTCGTATCTAATCCATGGGTGACTTGAACTTTATTTCCTAAAAAGAAACGATACAGTTTATTACAATGATTACCTGGTACATAAAATGAATGCTGATTTTTTACTAAAGAATAAACGATGTTAATCATACGAACGGAATGCGGTCCTCGGTCTGTTATGTCACCAACAAATGCTATGCAACGATTATTAGGATGTAATGGTACCCCAGATGACCATATGTAACCAAGTTTTTCTGTTAACAGCTTGAATTCGTTATAACACCCATGTATATCTCCAATGACGTCAATGTCCATTATGTACTCTCCTTAACAATAAGCATTTTAACTCTCCATCTCAAATGTGATTTTTTCTTCAGATAATTGTCATCTATAATCGAGTTAATTTCGAGGTGTGTTGAAAAAACATCATAGAACTTTTCTTCTTTTATAATAAGCTACATTGCATTTCACTATTCCAAACAGATCGTTATATAAAAATACATCATGCTACGAATATGACAAAGTCTAACACAAATGAATAAGAGCAGCTAAAAAAGCTGCGGATGAGTCAGAAAAAGCTTCTAGTTTGGACAATGAAGGGTGCGAATGTATAGGTTATGACAATAAAGGTGCAAGTACGACATTAATGATATTGGTTTGGATAGTAAAAGGTGCAAATGGGACAGTAAGACTATAGTTTTAGAAAATAAAGGAGGCGGTTGCGACAGTAAAACTAATGGTATGGACAATAAAGGATGCGAATGTGACAGTAGGATTATAGGTTATGGCAACAAAGGTGCAAGTACGACATTCGTGATGTTGGTTTAGGTAATAAATTGAAAAATAACTTTGTGCTACGCTAAAGGAATCTCCTCTTGGTTGAGGTGTTAATCATTCAACATTAGATGTTTGAATGACTAACTACCCATAACTAAAAAGCGAAGCTCTTTTCAAATGAGCTTCGCTTTTGTGTGATTTTCACTCTACTCCAAAACCTTCAAACGGAATATTACGCTTGTGTAGGGCGTCTTCGCAAGTTCTAAAGCTAATAATGATGACAGCTTATGTTCCTAAAAGCAAGCCAATAGGAAAAACCTCTTCATGTTGCTAGAGGAGAGTAATAATGGCAACTTTTTTGAGTAACCTGTATCTTAATCGAACATAAATTTGATTGTTCTCGAACGCACATTTAATACTATTCCTATAGCAATCATGTAGGTAAGCAAGGAGCTTCCACCATAGCTAATAAAAGGAAGAGGAATTCCTGTTATGGGTAAAAGACCTATTGTCATACCTATATTTTGGAAAACTTGAAATGTAATCATGCCTATAATTCCTGTACAAAGGTAGCTGCCGTAAGGATCATTGCTTTCTAGAGCGGTATGAATGATCCGGTAGATAAGCAGGAAGAAAATAGAGATTAGCAAGCAAGCACCAATGAAACCAAATTCTTCTGCTATAATTGCAAAAATAAAGTCTGTATGTGCTTCAGGAATACGTACACCTTCAGTCATATACCCTCGTCCGACTAGCTCCCCAGATCCAATAGCCAATAAAGATTGTAATAGCTGGAACCCTTGGGTAGGATATTCGTACGGAGCAAGCCATCCGTAAAATCTGCCTAATGTGTATGAATTACTATCTCCTCCTAAGAAATATTCGACGAAAAAGTCAAAGTTTAGGAAGTATATAAGAACAACGACACTTATGATTAAGATTACTGAAAAAAACAATGCTGCAATATAGCGCCATTTGATTCCAGATACAAGGATAATAGATGCGATAATAGCGGATAATACCATTGCAGTACCAAGATCGGGTTGCATCATAACAAGTAGCAGAGGTGGCCCCGAAATGAGCATGATTTTCATAAATAGCAATAAGTCTTCTTTAAGTGTCCGAATAGGATATTTTTCATTGTGGCGAAACACAATTTGACTTAATAGAATGATGAGGAAGATTTTCATCACCTCAGATGGCTGAAAGCTTCCAAGCCCCCCAGGAAACTGATACCAACTTGTTGCTCCATTTATATTTTTGACAAAATCTCCTTCTGGAATAATTTCTAAGCCGAGCAGAAGAAGCATGCCAAGACCATATAAAATCCAAGATATTTGTCTGAAGCGGTCAAAATCAATAATCATCGTCACAAGAATAGCTACTAAGCCAATCACATACCAAACAATTTGTTTTGTCACATATGCTGAATTAGCACTATAAATAGCAATACAGCTATATATTACAAAAAGTATCATTAACAACACAATCATATAATCTATCTTTGGTTGAGTCTTTTCTTTTTCCATTGTATAAACCTTCTTCTAGTTATTTCTCTCTTCGATATATTTTGACATAACTAGCGACATTTTACTATACATTTGCTAGTATAATGTGTATAAAAATTTTTTCCTGTTACAATAGTAAGTCTTATTGTTATCGTAAGGATGTAGTGACACGTGTTCAATAAGAGAATAGTGACTCGTTTTCCTTTTATTAACAGTAAGTATAATTAGTTAATACTATTGCTAAAAAAGTACTGAATAACATTCAGTGTAATTAGTTTATCATAATTTTTGTTAACTTGAGCATCCTCCGATACATAAGATTTCGTGTAGTAGATATTAAGTGGGTTTATTTTACATTTTAAAAAATGTAAGGAATTATGATTTTAGACTAGAGAGGGGGTTAACTAAAATGAGTGATAATAAAAAATTTGACACGTTGAGAGACTTTAATGAACTGATTCAGTTACTGTTAGAAGAAAATATTGAATATTTTAGAGAAAAGTTTTTTGACTTACATCCATATGATCAAGCCAAATTTTTCGTGAAGTTAGACAAAAATGTTAGAATGCTATTATATCGTTTTTTATCACCTAAAGAGATGGCTGCAATTTTCGAGAACATTGAAATTGAAGAAGAAGATTATCAACGGATATTATCTGAGATGAATCCAAACTTTGCTGCTGACATGCTTGCGGAAATGTATGCAGATGATGCCGTTGACGTCTTGAATGAAATTGATAAAGATCAGGCAGCTAGTTATTTAACGATCATGGATGACGAGTCAGCTGGAGAAATTAAAGATTTACTTCATTACGAAGAATCTACAGCTGGAAGTATTATGACAACTGAATTTATTGCTATTCATGCAAATCAAACTGTTCGTTCAGCGATGCATATTTTGAAAAAAGAGGCACCGCGTGCAGAAACGATCTACTATGTATATGTGATCAATGAAGAGAAGCAATTAGTAGGTGTCATATCATTAAGGGATTTAATTATATCTGATGATGAAACGATGATAGGAGATATGATGTATGATCGCGTGCTAGCAGTTTCTGTAGCAGAAGATCAGGAAGAGGTAGCTAAAAAGATGAAGGACTATAACTTTTTAGCAGTACCTGTGGTAGACTTTAGAAATCACCTTTTAGGGATTATCACTGTAGATGATATTATGGACGTAATGGATGAAGAAGCATCTGAAGATTATTCAAAATTAGCAGCTATTTCCGACGTAGACAGTTTTGACAAAAACTCCTTAACTGCAGCACGTAAAAGGTTACCTTGGTTAATTATTTTACTTCTTTTAGGAATGATGACTGCTAACCTCATTGGTAAGTTTGAAAGAACACTTGAACAAGTTGCAATCTTAGCTATGTTTATTCCGCTCATTGCAGGGATGGCGGGTAATACTGGAACACAAGCATTGGCGGTTGCAGTGAGAGGAATTGCTACAGGAGATCATGAGCATGAGAGTAAATGGAAATTACTTATCCGTGAAGCAGGAACTGGACTAATAACTGGCGTTACGTGTGGAGTACTTGTTACAATAATCGTATATTTTTGGCAACATAATATATTTTTAGGTATTCTCGTAGGACTGTCAATTTTAGCGACCTTGATCGTAGCTACGATTGCAGGTGCATTAGTCCCCTTAATTATGCACAGGTTAAAAATAGATCCAGCAGTAGCATCTGGTCCATTTATTACTACTATCAATGACATATTAAGTATTTTAATTTATTTTGGAATGGCAACACTATTTATGAGCTATTTACTTTAGAAAGGCAGGAATATTATATGGAGCAACATGCTTCTGTCACTTCGCTAGTTATCGTAATAATCATTGCATTTTTAACTCCAATTTTACTTCATAGACTGCGATTGAATCTCATTCCGTTGGTCGTTGCAGAAATTGTGATGGGGCTAATTATTGGAAAAAGTGGATTTAATATCGTACATCCTGACATGTGGCTAGAAACGCTGTCGATGTTAGGCTTCATCTTTTTAATGTTTTTAAGTGGTCTAGAAATCGACTTCTCAGCATTTGCTGGAAGTAAAAAGAAGGAAAAATTGAGCAGTGGAAAAGATGCACCAAATCCATTTCTTGTTGGATTTCTTATTTTTGTAGGTATTTTTGGTATATCCTTAGTTCTATCATACATATTTGTCTGGTTTGGTATCATTGAAAATGCATTTTTAATGACATTAATTATTTCTACAATCTCCCTAGGGGTTGTTGTTCCTACACTCAAAGACGTTCAAATTATGAAGTCATCAATCGGCCAAACGATCCTGTTAGTAGCTGTCATTGCAGACTTAGTGACAATGATTTTATTAGCTGTCTTTGTTTCTATTTATGATACTGGACAAGGTAGCACTTGGTTATTACTGATCTTGTTTGGTGTTGGGGTTATCTTTTATTTATTGGGGAAATATTTCCGTAACCAATCTTTTCTTGAAACGATGTCTAAAGGAACAATTCAGATTGGCACAAGGGCGGTATTTGCATTAATTATTGTATTAGTGGCATTATCTGAAACAATCGGTGCAGAAAATATATTAGGAGCATTTTTAGCTGGAGTACTTGTTTCCCTTTTAGCACCAAATGCAGATCTAGTCCATAAATTAGACTCATTCGGTTATGGCTTTTTAATACCAATTTTTTTCGTCATGGTCGGGGTAAATTTAGACATCTGGTCCTTATTTGAACACCCTAAATTGTTATTGTTTATTCCGTTATTGCTAGGAGCTTTGTTTATCTCAAAAATAATCCCTATTTATATATTAAGAATTTGGTATGATCGAAAAACAGTTCTTGCTTCTGGTTTTCTTCTAACATCAACTTTGTCCTTAGTAATTGCCGCAGGAACTATTGGTGTTCGGATGGAAATTATTAGTCAACAAATGTCAGATGCATTTATTTTAGTAGCAGTTATAACAAGTGTTGTTTCTCCAATTGCATTTAAAAAGATCTTCCCAGTACAGGAAGGAGAAATGCGTAAATTAAAGGTTGCCTTTATTGGAGCGAATCAACATACTCTAACTGTGACACGAGAATTAAACCCAGCTTTATATGAGTCAACTTTATATCATGTTACACAAGAGAAAATTGAGAAGAAAATTGCTGATTCATTGTTTGAGATTGTTGAAGTATCTGACTATTCGATTGAATCATTAAAGAATCTCGATGTATTTGATGTAGATATTTTTGTAGCAACAACTGGTGAAGAAACAATAAATGCTGAAGTAGCCATCTTTGCAAAAGAGTATGGTGTGGATCGTGTCATTGCGAGGGTTGAGTCACCGAACTTAGACGAGGAGCTAAAGTCAAGAAATGTCGATGTGTTCTCGGTATTCTTATCGACGAAAGCCTTGTTAAAGGCATTAATTGAGTCTCCAAGTGTCATGAACATCTTAACTAATCAAGATACTGCGTTATACCAAATCAATATGAATAATCTTAAATACGACGGTTTAATGCTGCGTAATTTTCCTTTTACTGGTGATGTGATTTTCGTTCGAATGTTCAGAGGAAAAGATTCGATCGTACCGCACGGGGATACTGAACTGAAAATGGGTGACAGGCTCATTGTAACAGGGTCACGAGAGTATGTAGAAGAGTTAAGAAGAGTACTTGAATTTGGTGAATAATAAAGCTATTCATAAATATTGATTAAAAAAAGGGTCTGAATCTATACTCTATATTCTGTATACAATATTGCTATAAATGATACAGACCATAGGGTATACGAAGCTGGCCCTTTGCTTATGAGAAATATATTATGAATGTGCTCAAAAATATGTTATACTATTTTTATTACTAGGTACTAATAACTTGTAATAATTCAGGAGGGATATACATGTCTTTTTCTTTAAAAGGACGTACATACGTTGTAATGGGCGTTGCAAATAAACGTAGCATAGCATGGGGCATCGCTCGTTCACTTCATAATGCTGGTGCAAGACTTATTTTTACTTTTGCAGGTGAGCGTTTAGAGAAGAATGTCCGAGATCTTGCTGACACGTTGGAAGGGAATGATACACTCGTCTTACCTTGTGATGTTACAAACGATGAAGAAGTTGCTAATTGTTTCAGCAAGATAAAAGATGAAGTAGGTACTATACATGGGATTGCTCACTGTATAGCTTTTGCAAATAAAGAAGAGCTAACTGGAGATTTTCTTAATACATCTCGAGACGGCTTCTTATTATCACATAACATTAGTTCATACTCTTTAACAGCTGTCGCAAAAGAAGCAAAGGACCTTATGACAGAAGGTGGAAGTATTATTACTTTAACTTATTTAGGTGGAGAACGTGTGGTCTCAAACTATAATGTGATGGGTGTTGCAAAAGCATCACTTGAAGCTAGTGTGAAATATTTAGCGAATGACTTAGGGAAATATGGTATACGTGTTAATGCAATTTCCGCTGGACCAATCCGAACATTGTCAGCAAAAGGTGTAAGTGATTTTAACTCTATTCTAAAAGAAATTGAAGAACGTGCACCTCTTCGTCGTACAACAACACAAGAAGAGGTTGGTGACACAGCTACGTTTTTATTCAGTGACTTTTCAAGAGGTATTACTGGTGAAAATATCCATGTAGATTCTGGATATCACATTCTAGCAAGGTAAATCGAAAAAAATAGTTTAGAAATTTATAATCGAAAGTATAAATCGTTTTAAAAACCTTCTTTTCAAATGAAAAGAAGGTTTTTTTTCTTAAATTTAGGTAATTTGTTGTACGAAGTGCATAAATATATATTGATGGAAATCGAATTAAGGAGTGAAAGAGCATGAAAGAAAAACAAAAAATTAAAAATACACCATTTATGTATATTATACAACCCAACTTAAGTACAATTGAATCATCTATGCAAAAAACATTTATAGCCAAGGTGGATAATAATGAATCTATAAATGTAACTGATATAAATAAAATCGATAACAAAGATAGTGTTGAAAAAATAGAACAGCCTGATCATATAATAGAAAAGAGAAAATATGCTAAAAAATCTTCAATTAAACCTTTTAAAGAAATGGACCTAGTTGAAAAAGTGAAATTTTTAGCAAATCCGCCAAAACAACTACCACGTGTAAAATGTAAAATTAAAACGATCAATGATATGTTTGAAGGTACGATTATTGAACAAACGGATGAAAAAATTTCAATGCATTTGATAGATACTGGCGAAACAATTACGATTAATATCGATGAGGTTGAACTAATAACGATGGTAGGATTGTCGTAGCTGTATGGTATGGAGGGAGCTCTAATTGTCGTGTAGACATTTAGAGCTTTTGTTATATTTGGTCAATCAACTTATTTAATGCGGTGGATTTAATTCGTTCATATTCCAACGCTCCTGTTAATTCATCGGGTAGTAATGGAGATTGACGTACATATCGTTCACGGATCACATCGTATAGCTCGTAAGGGAACAACATATCAATGAACATAATTTGTTTTTGTGCTGAAGAAAGAGGTGAAATTGATTCGTAAGCATTTATCATAATATTGAATTGTTCTTCATTCCAAACACCACTAGTGTCCAGCAGTGGTATGACAATTTTGCGCAAATCACGGATTGGTAAATCATACGATACGGTGTCAAGGTCAATTACCCAGATCTGCTCATCTGTTCCTAACAATGTATTACCTGTGCCATAATCCTGGTGACATAAAGTAGGTGTAGCCTCCATACTTTGTACCCATGTTTGATACTCTGATTCAAATAGTCTCTGTAATGTATTACGTCCTTCATCAATAAATGCATCTATTTCAGCTAAATAAGTTTGTGAAAAAGGATCATCAGGAAATCTTTGCGCAACTAGCTTCCATGTTTCCATCTGTTGACACCTTTTAATATAATGATTTGGCCATCTGCCAAGCTTTTTAAATACCGGAACACCTGGTGGTGGCAAGTAACCTATCGATGCTAAATGAAATTCTGCAAGCCCTTTCATCATGAATTCGACATCTTCAGTAACGGTTAATTCAAATGGTCTGCCCTCAATCCAATCATAGACAACAAACAAAAATGGTCCATGTTTAGAATAGAGTTCATCATGCTTATTAGGTATAATTCCTGGAACCCTCATACCTTTCTGTGCTAAGTAATCTTGGGCATAAATAGAAAAAAGCGCTTTTTTCTCAGGGCGGTGTATTCTTTTTAAACAAATGACTTGCTCTGTTGTATGGATTTTCCAAACGAGTGCCATTTGCCCCCCTTGGATAACCTCAATATTAGTTATTGAAAAATCCCAATAAGGCATAATTGTTTCTGCAAGTTTTAACAGCTTTTCTTCTTCTTCTGGTGTTAATACATACTCACTTTCTTCTTCTTCAAACTGATCAACTATAATTTGATCCTCAATCAATCCAGTCACCATCCTCCAATCCTTGTATGATTAATGTATGGTTATCCAACATAAGTTGCCAACAATTTTCTCAGTTTCATAAAAAAATAGGTATTTTCCTAGTTCTAGTATTTTTCACTGTAGCTAGGTAACGTGCCTACATTTAAAAAAATGAAAAGTAATTAGGAACAACGGTCCTTACAAACTCGTATCATAAATAAATAAGGATAGTTTATCTCAATTTTACTAAGTGTAAATGAATGGAGGTTGATTATGAAAATAGCTTTAATCGCTACAGAGAAACTTCCTGTACCTGCAATACGAGGTGGAGCGATTCAAATATATTTACAATCGGTTGCGTCAATCATTGCTCAAAAGCATGATGTAACAGTTATTTCAATTACAGACTCTGAGTTACTTGATTTTGAACAAACAAATGGTGTGAAATATGTTCGGTTTAGTGCAGATCGATATGTTGAGCAAATTGAAGCTCATATTAAAGCTGAAAATTATGATGTCATACATTTATGTAACCGTCCAAATTGGATAAAAATTCTAGCTGCTGCCTCACCCCAAACTAAATTTGTCTTAAGTGTGCATAATGAAATGTTCGATTATGAAAAAATGACTGACATTGAGGGTCTAGATTGTATTCAAAATGTTTCAAAAATCGTAACGGTTAGTAATTTTATTGGAAAAACAATAACATCTCGATTTCCAGAAGCCGTAAATAAAACATCGACGGTCTATTCAGGAGTAGATATAGACCACTATCATCCTGCATGGACAGGAAATGGTAAGAGTACAAGAAATAGAATTCGGGGCGAATTAAATTTACAAGGCAGAAAAATAGTCTTATTCGTAGGTCGTTTAAGTAAAGTTAAAGGTCCACATTTACTTCTTCAAGCTTTGCCGCACATCATAGACAAACATCCAGATATCATGATGGTTTTTATCGGGTCCAAATGGTTCGGTGACGATAATGTTAACAATTATGTACGTCATTTATATACGTTTGGTGCCATGTACAAAGAGCATGTGACGTTTATTAAGTTTGTGCGACCGAAAAATATTCCAGAGTTGTATGCAATGTCAGATGTATTTGTCTGTTCTTCACAATGGCAAGAGCCACTTGCACGTGTACATTATGAAGCGATGGCTGCTGGTTTACCAATTATAACGAGTAAGCGTGGTGGAAATCCAGAAGTCATTGAGGAAGGTAAGAATGGTTATATCATTGATGATTTTGAAAACCCAATTGAATATGCAAAGAAAATCAATCTATTGTTAAATGACGGAAATGCGCGTAGAAGCATGGGTAAATATGGTCGTTCAATCGTTGAACGTGACTTTAACTGGGATCGAGTAGCCGAGAATTTGTTACATGTGTATGAACAAGCATGAGCTAATTCACCAACTAAAACGAATCCTCTTCTGAAAGGGTGAAAGTATTTGGAACAACAGCATACTCAAGACATCTCTTATTTGAACCGAGTTTTACAGTTCTATCCATTTGATATATTAGATATTCATCTCATCGAAAGCCGGAGTGGAAGGACAACTTGGGAAGTAAAGACAAATGAAGGTGAAAAAATATTAAAACAGGCACAAATGAAACCGAGAAGAATGTTGTTTATCGCTGGAGCACATGATCATCTCTATAAAAATGGTTTGGCGATAACACCAATTCATAAAACATCAAGCGGTGCAATTTGTCTTGGAGCAAAAGATTTTTCATATGTGTTATACGATAAAGTAGTAGGAAATGAAATGATTTATTACAACAAGGATCAGATGAAGAAAACCTTTGCATTTGCCGCACAATTTCATATTTCTTCAAAAGGGTATGTTCCAGCCTCGGAAAGTAAAAAGCGTAGTAGACTTGACAAATGGCATAAATTATATCGATGGAAATTGCAAGAATTAGCGGGTAATAAGCAGTTAGCACAGTCTTATCCTGAGGACGAATTTTCTAAGTTATTTTTAATGTATGCTGACAAAATGCTTGAACGAGGACAAAATGCCTTAAGAGCTCTTGATAACGGCCAGTATGAACAATGGACAAAGAATTCAATTGAGGAAAGGAGTTACTGTCAACAAGATTTTACACTAGCTAGATTTACAGAAATTGACGGAAATCCATTTATGAGAGAGCTACATTCAATTACTTATGACCTACCATCAAGAGATTTACGCATTCTGCTAAATAAATTAATGAAAAAATTATCGGTATGGGATACTGATCTAGCTGTTGAGTTACTAAGTTCATATGAAGCTGTTAATCCGTTAACTCCAGATCAATATAAAGTGTTATGGGCCGACTTAGAATTTCCGTATTTATTCTGTTCAATTATACACAAATACTATTTAAGCCAGAAGAGATCCTGGGGTAATGAAAAGTATATTTGGGCGTTACAAAATATTATTGCAGTGGAAGATTCAAAAGAACAGTTTTTACATCAGTACAGAGAAATAGTTGGTAGTATAAAAGAAGGAAAAGGAGGTGAATGATGTGGTTGAAAATCAGTCTGACAAAGCGAATAATAAGATCCCAAAACTTGATTTAGCAAAATTTACATTTTCACCACCGGGACCGATGGGATGGAGTATTTCAGAGTATGAACAAATTCTTGATAATATAGATCAAATTGTCTTAAATGAATTAGCCGTAAAAAATCATTTATCCTCACTTGAAGGAGTAATCCTGCAGGAATACCCGACAGTAAATACAGTGACAGATGATATAGTAATCCAAGAAAACAGTGATGTGGAATCAGCTATAAAGAACGAGCAATTAGATGGAGTTGGTAGTGAAATAACTGCTCTGGAAGAAAGTGTCGATACACAAGAGATAGCGGCCAATGGAGATACGATTACTGATGAGCATGAGGAGTTCAATAGTCATGCAAAGGAATCCGAAAATTCACAAATAATGGAAGAGAATAGTCATAGTCATGATAATACAGGAAAGAACAGGCGTAAGGGATCTAAGAAGGCGTTATATCGTATTCTGTTAGAAGAAGAATTCGGTGAATATCCCATTTTTAGTACAAGTAACAAAAATAGTTTACAGGAAAGGAAAGGTGAAGATGCATCTAGCGGTAAGCTCGTAGAAGAAAAATCACATCCAATTGGTAAAGATACGAAGAGTCAAATCAAGGATGATGATAATCAGAGCAGCAAACAGCAATCAAAAAAAGATTTACACCAATTATTTAATGAAGAAAATGATAAAGATCGCAATGTAGATAAATCACCAGAGTTAAAAACGAATGTTACTCATGATAAGACTAATGATTCAACAGAGTCATTAAGTAGTTTGTCATCAGATGAAGTTGATGGTATCGATAAAGTTGACAATGTGAAAGAAGACTCAGAGAAAACTAAAGAAATAACAGCGAACGATACTGCCGATGTTGATCAAGAAATACTTAAGGAAGAAAAGGTAATAATGATTGCTTCAACCGACCCTTTACCTAAACCATCCATATATATAAGCAATGATTAAACTTATTTTGGCAATAAGATATAGTGATGCAGTTTTCTTATTTTTAGGCTGTCTTCTTTTCTCATACTAAAACATAAACCCTTGTGGCTTTTCATACTAAGCTAAATATGTAAAAACCAAGTATTCATGGCATCTTTTCTTGCAAAATCAGGTTATAACTATTAATTGATAACTTATTTTAGTAATAAGAACACTGTTTATGAAAAAGAGCCTTTTCTTAGTAATTAGGTCTCTATGGGCTAGTAAATCTTTTACCCCTCAAAAATTCAATATTATTTTGTCAATAATTTAATGCAAGATGCATATCATGTTAGCGTAATGAATTTCGGGTGAGGAGGAGTACAATTGGGTGAAGTCATTTCAGTAAAAGTAGATATTGATTTTGAAGAAGGGTTTGAGCTTTCACATAATGTAAGTCCTGAGGAGGCTTTGAAGGCTGTATTGAAAGAAATTAAGAACTTATCATTTGAAGAGCTAGAAATCGAACTAGAATATGAAGATGGTAATGTCTATGAGTATGTCATAGGTGAAGACGAAGAAGATGATGAAGATGAAGATGATGATGACGAAGAAGATTAAACAACTGTAAATTACAACCTGTAAGGTCAGATCTTTACTTCTATAGCTTGTAAAAGAGGGAATATCTCAAAACACAAGTTATAGAATTTGGAGATTTGACCTTTTTAACTATAATTGTTGAATTGGTGGTTTTGACATTTGTGTTGCTTTTTATTTTAAATAGAAAGACGGTCTTTGATGAGGCTGTTTTCACATTGATTGTTGTTTTTCGTATTAAGAAATAAACAGTACACAACTAGCGTTCATGGCATCTTTTCTTCTGTACAACGATGACTAACAATAAAAAAACCACTTTTTTGGTATTAAATTAATAACATTAGAAACAAAGTTTTCGAAAAGAGCCTTTAAAGATTACCATAGCTTTTATGCAGAAGCTGTTTTGTATTAATTGTTGCTTTTCGTAATTAGAACTATACAGGATTATAACTTATAATCGTAGCATCTTTTCTTCTCTAAAACCTGTAAAATTATATGATACTTAGTAGTTTCGCAAATTTACATAATATCAGAGTTTAAGAAAGGAGCCTAAGAAGAAAAAACAGAAATTAATGCGATAAATAGCAAAAAACAAAAATCAGCAATATGCCGCTTTTTGTTTTGAGTTCAAATTGTTGGAGTTGTTCCGTAACGAGGGCAAAATTTTTAGGTGCTATTTTGCTTTTCTTTATACAATACTTCGTTGTATACCCTTTCTAGCCGATCTGCAACGTGGTGAAACTGGAAGTTAACTTCAACAAATTTTCTGCCTAATTTAGCAAACCCCCTCGCAATGGATGGGTGTGATAAAATAAAATTGATCGATTTGGCATATTCCAAAGGATTGTTATAGTCATAAATAAGAAGGCCGTTCATTGCATCAATCATAACTTCTTCATTTCCACCCCGCTTAGTAGTAACTACTGGAATACCAGCAGCCATCGCTTCATAATGGACCCTCGCTAATGGCTCATTCCAAAGAGAACTACAGACAAATACATCTCCAATTAGAAATAAATGTGGAATATGTTCAGCTGGCACATACTTTGTAAAAATGATGCGATCTCCATATGGAAGTGCTTGTTTGTACAATGAGCGCACATAGCCATTCATATTATTATCACTAAACCACTTTCCCCCAACAATAACGAGAACAGCATGTTCATTCTTTTTTAATATATATTTCATTGCCTCAAGTAATATATGAGGGCCTTTGGATTGGCTTAAACGGCCGACAAATAATATGACTTTTTCATGCTGAGCAATACTATACTTTTGACGTAATCGATGGCGGATGCGTTTGCCTTCAAGAGACCATAG
The DNA here is from genome assembly GCF_046557775.1 of Nanhaiella sioensis. NCBI lineage: Bacteria > Bacillati > Bacillota > Bacilli > Caryophanales > Bacillaceae > Nanhaiella > Nanhaiella sioensis. The sequence continues at coordinate 710,036 of NZ_JBKAEG010000001.1, read as the reverse complement.
AGGAATGAATTGTTGTAAATCGACCCCAGAATAGACGACCTTTATTTTTTTTTCAGCTTCTGGAAATCGTGTTAGCACTGTTTGTTTAATATAATTGCTTACAGTCGTAATCGCATCAACGTCACGTACAATTTGTTGACCTTCATCAAAGGCAAGTTTATGTTCTGCAAACATTTCATTATGAAGACTAACGACGAAGCGGCTAGATGGAGAAGCTTGCTTATATAGTGGCACATTTGCAGGGCGGTTGTATACATGGATTACATCAAAGGTATGATTAGATAATTCTTCTGCTACTAGTGACCTATAATGCTCTCTGTCAAAACGTATAAAGGTTACTCCACTACGCTCTTCCTTATCAGGTAGATCAGGGTCAGTGATTGAAAAAACTGTTATGTCATGATCATCTTTTAAATATGGGAGCACCCCATCAATCATCAGCTGGATCGCCCCTCCTCTAATTGATGGTGATGGAAGCTTTTCGGTACAAATAAAGCAAATCTTCACCTTATCCATCCCTCCTTCCGTGTCTGTTCATATTTTATTCTTGTTATGGCTATTTTTGTGACAAATGCGGAGCCCAAAAATAGCGCTAGTAAGTAATATTATCATGGTCAACTTGCAGGGAGAGGTTTCTCGCATAACATATAGGAAGGTAATTATCTTAACGGAAAGATAGGAAGTGAGGAGAGGTTGACGTGATTAAAAAAGCGATCATACCAGCAGCAGGATATGGAACACGTAGTTTACCAATCACAAAGGTTATTCCCAAGGAAATGTTTCCGATTGGTATTAAGCCGGCTATTCAATACGTAGTGGAAGAAGCAATTGAGTCAGGAATTGAGCAAGTATTAATGGTTGTTTCTCGATCAAAAAACCTTATCGTTGACTACTTCGACCATTCACTTGAACTTGAAGCATTTCTTGAGCGGAAAAATAAAATGCATTTGATGGATGCCCCTAATATACCTGATATACAAATCCACTATACTCGCCAACCTATTGCGAAAGGTCTAGGGGATGCCATTCGTCTCGGAAAGTCATTTATAAATGACGAGCCGTTTGCTGTGTTATTACCAGATGATATCATTCTCCATAAACATTCACCATGTCTGAAACAATTAATTGATGTATTTACGAAATATAAAGAGAGTGTCATAGGTTTACAAACGGTTGACGAAAAATACTTAAATCAATATGGTGTAATAAAAGGAAAAAAACACAGTAACGATACTTATAGGTTGACTGATATTGTTGAAAAGCCAAAGATAAATCCACCTTCTCAATTAGCAGTCATAGGTAGGTATGTGTTTACACCAATGATTTTTGAGCAATTGGATAAGATTAAACGGGGTATTGGTGGTGAATATCAGTTGACAGATGGCATGAAAGCATTGTTGCAATCAGAAAAGATATACGGCAAATTAATTGAAGGAAAAAGATACGATATTGGTAGTATGGATGATTATATGAAATTACTTAATTTTGTTTACAGTGATATAAAAAATGGGTAAAAGTGGTGGACTCTTGTCCGTTTCAATTTTAATATAACTTGCATTTACTAAATTAGAAACAGGTATAAATCATACCTTTAAAAATACTACCGAAAGGATGGAAATCGGATGTCAGGTTGTAAATGCAAAGGGAAAAGAGAAAATGAAATTTATTGCGTAATGGAAAATAATAATATCACAGTGAAAACTGTTGGAATGAACAACTTTACGAATATCGTTTTAACTACCCCAATGATAAATGTCACTGAAAAAAATTGGGTCGCTAAGGTGGATTCAATGGTTGACCTACAAGCAATCACAGGTGATGGAGCAGTTAATGGCGTGAGCTGTACTTATACTGTTGAACGTATTACAAGTAGTATGGCTAATCCAGTTATATTATGTGAGTATGCTGTTAATGATAATAGGGCTGGTGGAATGTTTACATTAACTCCGAACAACACTGTTTGTGATGAGCCAGGAGTTGGCTGTCATATGTATAGACTTACAATTGCAAATGATATGACAGATTTGGATACTGGAATTGACAGTAATTGTCGGAGTTTAAATGTTTCAACATTTCAAAAAGGGTGAGTGAAAATCTAGGTTCTTTTCGTAAAGCAATAGTTTTATAGGATTCTCAACTTTTTGAAAGATGAAAAGATGCCACAGACGATTGGTTTATCTTTAAGTATGACAAACAAGTTTATGCGAAAACAGTGAAAACTAAGAGAACGTAAGAAAAGGTCAACGTTCTCCTAGTTTTTTAATTTGCATTCTTAGTAAAAAAATGCTCATAATACAGTCAATTTTTGAAAAGTATACTTTAGTGTTGAATGATAATTTGATTAATGGAGGCAACTCCTTTTTTCAATTCCTGGCTATAAAAGAATGCCTTTACCTTAAATATAGGGACTTTCTGATTTAGGTGATAGGATATATGGAAATTTGCGAAAGATAGTTGTTCTTCTGGTCGGATTTGTTTTGTTCGTACTGGTTTTAACCAATACTCACCATTGTCTTCTACTTTGTTCTTAAGTGTGTCATTTACATAATCCCAAGCTTCTAATTGGTATGGGTTGTCGTGGGGGTCATAATTTATATGTTCACCAATCTTACCGCTAATTAAAATGTCATTCGAAGGAGAAGCGAGCAAACAAATAATCGGCTCATTCACTTCAACGGTACCAATATTTTTAATGACGAATGATCCGAATACTTTTAGTGTATTTTTTTTATCCTTTGGTAGCAGTACTGAATATTGAAAATAAGGAATAACGGATACAATTTCGTTGTTGTCAAGCTGGTTTATAGCTGAGAGATACTCTTCTTTAACAGTCTTTAAATCAGCTTCGTACTGCGCAAGTCGCTGCTCAATTTCACGAAACGATTCCTTCATTTGTTTTATCCTCCTTTTGATAAAATTGCTTAACATAACAAGAAAGAAATTGAAGTCAATATATATTTATGAAAAATAAGATTGTCTAACAAGTGAAAAATATAGTCGTAATTAAAACTATTTTATGGACGAGTGTTTTCAAAAATAGCCTTCGCATAGATTGTTGTCATTTGTACTAATAAACAACGAGAATTCGTGGCATCTTTCTCCCATAAAACAATCTTTATCTTCTATTTTAGGAGCTGAAGCAACAAAGTTTATGAAAATAGCCAAAAAAATAAAAGTGCCTTCAAATATTGTAAGGCACTTTCCGTTGATATCGTTAGAACTATGTTAGCTCACAAGTTTGTATCAAGAGGTTATGAAATGTTGTCAACACAACGGAAACAGTTCATCACATTGTGGAGGATTCGCTGGTGGGATGCAATCTAGGTCACACTTAATTTCTCCTCTAGGTTCGCAGAATTGAGCCCAAACTTTCAACACAACATCAAATTTCACCATGATGTTTTGGCAAGATTTAAGACAAACCCAAGTTGTTGCAGAACAAGTAAAAGTTCCATCAGCATTTTGCGTACATGAAATATTCATAATCGGTTCGACTTTACAAGTTTTATGACCCTCTAGTTCAAACGGATCACAGCATACTTCTGTTCCAGGAGGTGCACATAGAAGCACTTCCTCACAAGTAGAAACCATTACTGTGTCAAATGTTACCCAAACCGTTTCTGTCATACCGCTTGCATTCGTCCCTGTTGCTTCTACAGTTATATCGATGCAAAAAGTTTTCTTTAACGAGACTTTCCATAAGCGAATTTCTCTGCCGTCATGGTAACATAACACTTCAGTACGATCATCTGGATCTGGCTCTTCACAAGCGATAAGTGACACATCACACATCGTTTTGTCGATTGTTGCCATAGATAAGTCAATTGGAGAATTTGAAGTCGTTAACTGTAATTCTCTGTCTGTAAGCTTTGTTAGTAAAGTGGTCCAGTCATACACTTTACAAACATGTATACATTCTTCCTTCCAAGAATCGTCAAGCTTAATTGCCATACAAATCTTCCTTTCCATAAATTTTGAATCTACTTCATCTTATGAATTGACAGTTAGTATGTGATAAGATAAATGACTATTTTTTTATTTTTGAGCATGTGCACTTAATGATGTAAACATTTAAATTAATGTGCATAAAATGTAGGTAAGGTTAAGTATAAAAAACATATTTCCTTTTACAAAATAGCACTTATAAAGGGGGGGAGGAACTTGGATAACCATGATATCATTCAAGAAAATGAAGACTTAAAAAAACAATTAGAAGGCTTACAATATATGCATGAAGTATATAAAGAATTAATTCAAATGAACGAGGAACGATTAAAAGTAAAGGATGTCAAAAAGTTTAGTGATGAACAGTCAGATAAAAATAAAAATGAAGATGAGCAACGAACTCAAAAACAATTATCTGACTTTTATATAAAAATGTCTTCTCAATTTGCAAATGTTGAACAGGACTTGCTTGAACAATTTTCAATGATTAAAGATGTATTGAATCAATTAACAGAGCAAAGAGATATGTACGAAAATAAAATACACTCCTTAACAGATACATGTGAAAAATTAGAAGGTATTCAATCAACACTTGTAGATCAACTCGAATCCATAGAACTAAAAAAGAAAGATTATGAAAAGAGGCTGGTGGAAATGGAAAAGGAAAGTGAATCATTACAAGCTGATAATGAGAACCTACGAGGGAAAATCGATCAATTACTTTCAATTATCGCAAACCAACAGGATAATGTACTGCAATTACAAGAAAACAAAAAAGTGGTTGCAGATAAAATAAAGAACGAGGAACAAGGTAGTATAAATGAACAAATCAAGACCTTACTTGAGAAAATCAATAATATGGAACATAAAATTTCTAAGCTAAAACAAGAAGATATTCAAGCGCATAGTAATGAAAAAGATGAACAAGAGCTTTTTGAATCAGCTCGCACACAAACCAACCAACCCCAAACAATATCTGATGTAAGTGTACCTGTTCAGGAACAATCGCCCATAATGGAAGTAAATAATACTTCAAACTTGATTAAGGAAAAAAACGGTCGGCAATCAGATTCTACTACTACTTCTACTACTACAAATAGCTTTATAAAACTAAGTGAAATTTTACGAAATTCTCCAGAAACTATTGTATTAACTCAAAAAGATCAGGTTGAATCATCACAGCAAAGAACAAGTCATCAAAAAAATGTGGTACCTAAATATAAAATGCCAAGTTTAAAGAATACAAATTATGTTGATCCGTTAACGCGTCTTAGAAAACAGTCCAACGAAACTAATCAGTCAGTAAATCAACAAAAAAAAAAACATAAAAACGAAAAAGCGGTAATAAACCCAAAAAAGCTAAAGATGAAAGGTAAAGAACAACACAATAATGACATGACCCACAAAATAGAAAATGTTGTTGCAGAGGAGAAAATAAGTAAAGAGCAAAGTACAAAAATGACACCTTCACAGGCTGAACAACTAAGTACTTACGGACATGTGCCTGAAGACATCGCTCAAAATGGAGTAACACAACATACGGTTTCAGAGAAGTTAGAGACTAATAATTTAATTCATCAGCAGTATAGTGAACAAAACGTTAAGGAAGAAGCTCTAGAAATAGAAGTTAGTAAAGATATGTTAAGTACACAAGATCATGATGACTTTCAACTTAACAGTGCTACGGATTCTGATGTGCAACATACAAACGCTGAGCTTCACCTTGAACATAAGAATAATACAATAGTTGATATTGAAAATCTTAAAGAAGAAGAGAGTAGCATTGATGAACAACAAGTATCTACAAATGAAATTGACATGGAACAACAACATGCCAATACAACCTCTCACCTCGAGCAAAAGAATAATGAAATAATTGATATTGAAAACCTTCAAGTGGAAGAGGTTAGCATTGACGAGCAAGAAGTATTTTCTAATGAAATAGACATGGAAAAAGAACAACATGTTAATCAAGCCCTTCATCTAGATCAAAGGGCAAGTAGTGAACAGCTCAAAGAAGAAATGACTAGTAATTCAGTTGTTGAAAATGAAAGGGGAAAAAAACAACAGACAATAATTGAATTAAACGTAGAGTCTGATGAAAATTATAATGCAAATGATGAAGTGATGGATCAGAAAAATCAAGGTGATATAGATGAACAACAACTTGAAAATGTCGATAACGTTGAACATACAACTCACATGAACACTTCAACAGTTAGTTCACAACATGCTCAAGAATCTGATGAAAGTACAGACCAAGTTGAAAATACTGCTGGTACAACAATGCATCATACGATTTATACTAGTAAAGAACAGTTTAAAGATCATGTTGATGAAATAGATCAAATAGAAACGAGTCTTAGCAATAAGGGACTAGTTACAAGAAGTGAAGATAATCTATTAAATCATTATTCAACTGACAACCCAAATAATAGCTCTCAAGAAAAGCAAAACAAAAAATCTTGGTTTGTTTCATTCCTAAAAAAAATAAAAATATATAACAAATAGTTTGTGAGATTGCCTCTTTTGCTACAGATGACAAGGTGCCAGAGATGCTATTAAGTCAGCTTTAAAAAATAAAGATAAAGCAAAGGTGAAATGAATGTTAACTGTATTTGAATTCGTTATATTATTTCTTGCAAGCTTTCGGCTTACAAGATTAATCATTTATGACACAATTACAGCATTTCTTCGTAAACCATTTCATGAGGTGATCGAGGAAGAGCAACCAAATGGAGCTATTGTAACGTATATGCAGGTGAAGGGGACTGGGTTACGAGCTTGGATAGGAGAGCTGCTTAGTTGTTATTGGTGTAGCGGTATATGGTGTACGACCTTTTTTTATGTAGGTTATTTGTTCTGGCCTTTTTTATTCGAACCATTAATTTTTATTTTTGCCATTGCAGGCTGTGCTGCCATCATTGAAGTTATTATTTCTAGACTACTTGAGTAGAGAAAGAGCATTAATTGCTCGTTTTCACTACAACAGATTTATTTGTTAAGCATATAATATTGCACAAAGAATTTGGAGGTGTTTTGGTGAAAAAAATCATAATGAAGCCAGTAAATAAACCATCACAAGGTAAATACGTAGCTTCCCCACCTCCTGCGACTCCTGTTTACAAAAAAACTGGTGGTTGTGGTTGTGGGAAAAGAAGATAGTATGATAAAGCTTAACATAAAGTGTATGAGTGAATGAGGTGGAGTGATTTCTAGCTTATTTAACAAATTTAAGAAATATTTGTAATATGTTGTTGTCGTATATGAGCTTTATTACTATTATTTCAAAATTCCCTAGAAAAAATGTTACTAAACGCTTGTTACTATAGGCGAGAAAAACAACTGTCAAAGCAAAAATATTCAAAATATAAATTAGTTAGATCTGTTTAATTGAAAAGCCTATACACTAATATCATATATTGCATATGTTAGAAGCGAGTAAAGATTTTTTCTCAGGAGGGTAGAAAATGGCAGAAAAAAAACGGAAACCGAAAGAAATTCATGTAGAAAATTTAATCATTAAGGCAAATGAAGTAATTATCCAAGATGAAGGTAGTAAGTCACAACAGCCACAGGAAGAAAGAAGGCCTTTCCGTGATCCTTGGGGATTTCGTCCAAGAAGACAACAAGAAGTAGCAACTGAAGAAGCAGATGAAACAGCAACTGATACAGAAGAAGTTAATGAAGATGACCAAAGTACTGAAGAGGGAAATGTTGAGCAACCCCAACAAAGAAGACCGTTTTCTTGGTTTTAATTTTGAAACAGAGCTCCTTACAAGAGCTCTGTTTTACTTTATATGAAGGCATGATGGTAAAAAAAGTTATTATAAAAAATGCGTAAACGATACAAGATAAGCAGTGAAAAGAAATTTCCAGCATAGGAGGACATTATTTTGACTGTTGCAACACAAGTTAAGCAGACGATAGCTGGTTTAAAAAGTGCACAAGCGAGTTTTGAGCAATTTGCGTTACAAACTGAAAATCAACAAGCTAAACAATTATATGAGCAAGCTGCACAGCAGGCACAACAAATTGTAGACCTTCTCAATCCACGCATGCAAGAAATTGAACAAGAGGAACCTCAGTACAGGCAATAAAGGTTGGTTGAATACCAGCTTTTTTTGGAAGAAGTGCTTGCACATACTAATTAAGCATTACATAAAGAATGGATTGGTTTTGAATGAGAAAAAGTAGACTGCTTTTTTTAATGATCATTACCATAATAGCATCAAGCTGTACAATGACGGAAAAAGAGTCAAACGAAGAAAACCAAATGATAACAAAATTAAGTAGCACATCAAAGGAAAGGTCTCCCGAACAAATTGTGATTGATCAAACAATTTCGCAAAGAGTTATGAAGGAAATAGTAAAACAGGATAGGATTACGCAAGCTATTGCTGTAAATATTGATGAAGAAGTTGTCGTTGCGTTCAAGGTGAAACATGTTCACAGATGGTTTCTAGCTGATATAGAAGCGAAAGCAAAAAAAGCGTTAAAAAAAGAGTTTCCAGATTACAAAATTACCGTTTCTAGGGACTTAAAAATATTCATTGAATTGACGCAGCTTAAAAAGAAAATTGATGAAGATAAGCTTGATAAAAAGAAAGCTGAAAAAGAATTAAATGACATAACTTTATTATCAAAAGAAGAAGCTTAAAAGGTGGTGAGATCTGGTGGCAAATAAAAAACTAAAAAACTTGACACCGACACAACAGGAATATCAACAATTTGAGAAGGTAAGAGAGACGAAGCGTCCTGTTTTGATGAATTGTATAAAAGCTTTTTTTGTAGGTGGATTTATTTGTATCATTGGTCAAATGATCCAACTTTTTTATATTTATCAATTTAATTTTACCGAGCAAACCGCTGGACATCCTACAGTCGCAACAATGGTTTTTATATCGATGCTTTTAACTGGTTTTGGAGTTTATGATAGGATTGCACAATTTGGAGGTGCCGGAAGTGCAGTTCCTGTTACAGGATTTGGTAATGCAGTTATTTCTGCGTGTATTGAGCATCGTACGGAAGGTTTTGTGCTTGGTGTAGGAGGGAATATGTTTAAGCTTGCAGGATCAGTTATTCTGTTTGGTACATTTTCCGCATTTGTCGTTGGGTTAATTAAAACGATTGTTACACAATGGGGTGGCCTATAAATGCTGAAAGGTCATCGTACATGGGTGTTTAATCATAAGCCTGTCATCATATCAACAGGTACCGTAGGTGGACCATTCGAAGCAAACGGGAAGCTAGCTGATCATTTTGACTTATTACACGAAGATTTATGGCTTGGTGAGGACTCTTATGAAAAAGCTCACAAAATATTATTTGAAGAAGCATGTTTTAAAACTCTTGAAAAAGCTCATTTACCAAAGGACAAAGTACAGTTTGTTATAGGTGGTGATTTAATTAACCAAATGACTCCCACAACATTTGCAACACAGTCTATTGGTGCACCATACTTAGGTGTTTTTAGCGCTTGTGCAACTTCAATGGAGGCATTAGCATTAAGTGCTTTTCTTGTAAATTATCAAGGTGCAAATTACGTGTTAACTGGTGCTACAAGTCATAATTCTGCCGTGGAAAAACAATTCCGTTATCCTACCGAATATGGAGGACAAAAGCCTCCAACAGCACAGTGGACTGTAACTGCATCAGGTGCTGCATTAGTGAGTAAAGAGGGGAAAGGACCGCGAATTACTTCAGCTACGATAGGAAGAGTCGTCGACATGGGTTTAACTGATCCTTTTAATATGGGCGGAGCAATGGCACCTGCAGCTGTTGAAACGATAGAGGCTCATTTTCAGGATATGAATATTAACCCAGATCATTATGATTTAATTATTACAGGTGATTTAGCACATATCGGAAGAGAGATTTCGCTCGATCTATTAAAAAAACATGGACTAGCTATCGAAGATCATAAGTATCAAGATTGTGGGTTACTTATCTATCGGGAGGGTCAGCCTGTATTGGCAGGCGCAAGTGGGGCAGGTTGTTCAGCTTCAGTTACGTACGGTTATTTACTTAATCGTATGAAAGCAGGTGAACTGAAAAGAATACTCGTCATTGCTACAGGTGCATTACTATCTCCTCTTTCATTTCAACAAGGAGAAACAATTCCTTGCATAGCGCATGCAGTAGCCATAGAGAATGGAGATGAGAATGAATGATTGCAACTTTCTTTTGGGCCTTTGTGATTGGTGGCTTAATATGTGTTATCGGACAAATTATGTTTGATGTGTTTAAGTTAACTCCTGCACATACTTTAAGTATATTAGTTGTTGCTGGAGCCATACTTGATGGCGTTGGTTTATACGAACCTTTTATTGATTTTGCAGGTGCAGGTGCAACTATTCCGATTACAAGCTTTGGGAATTCTCTCGTTCACGGTGCGCTACAAGAAGCTGATAAACATGGCATCATAGGAGTGCTGACAGGTATGTTTGAAGTAACTAGTGCGGGGATTTCAGCAGCTATCATATTCGGATTTATCGGAGCGTTACTCTTTAAACCAAAGGGATAGGAGGTGATAGATATGACCGTTGGATCACAAGTAAAGCAAAGCTTAGCAAGTTTAAAGGGTATTCATGCAGGATTACAAAGTTTAGCACTAACATCAGTAGAGGGTGAGGCTAAACGTAATTTTCATGAAGCGATGCTATTAACTGAAGACATTATTGAAGAAATCAAAGTACGTGTAGGAGAGCTAGAAGGGGAAGAGCCTCAATATAGAGGTTTTTAATATTTACGAGAAGGAGCTAACACTATGCTTGATTGGATAGAGGTTGTCATCCGTTCTTTTTCAATCATTATTGGTTTATTTGTCATCACAAAAATATTAGGGAAAAAGCAATTATCCAAATTATCATTTTTTGAATATATAGTTGGGATTACAATTGGTGATATTGCCGGAACTCTCTCGATGGATCTTGGCCTAAACGTCATGCATGGATTAATAAGCATTTTTATTTGGTCCATGTTTCCTGTAGCTATTTCATTCCTATCTTTACATAATAAGAAGTTTAGAGATTTCGTAGAAGGAAACTCTACAGTTTTCATTAAGAACGGAAAAATCATGGAGGATAACTTAAAAAAGGAAAAATATACGCTAGATGAGCTATTAGAGCAACTGAGGAAGAAAGACGTCTTTAAATTTGCTGATGTTGAATTTGCTACATTAGAAACGAATGGAGATTTAAGCGTTTTACTAAAAAAGGAAAAGCAGCCACTTTCAGTTGAGGATGTTATTAATAATCCTCCTGCTATAAAGGAGCCGCAAACTGTTGTTATGGATGGACAAATCTTTGATGAGCCCCTTACGACGATAGGCTTAAATAGAAGGTGGTTAAAGGAAGAACTAGACAAAAAAGGAGTAGCTATAGAAAATGTGTTTCTTGCACAGGTCGACTCCTATGGACAGCTTACCATAGATGTTTATGACGATAAAATAGAAATTCCTAAACCACAAGCAAAGCAATTGCTATTAGCCTCTATAAAAAAATGTGAAGCAGATTTTGAATTGTTTGCACTACAAACTGAAAATCGTACAGCAAAAGACATGTATGCTAGAAATGCACAAAAGCTTCAAGACATGCAGATAAAATTAACAGCATATTTGGAGCACTAAAGCAGTAGGTCTGAGTTCTTGATACACCAAATAATTTCACTCAAAAAAAAGCGCCTTATGAAGATAAGGTTTATGCAGATAGGCGCTTGTACGATCCCGTTAATATTCTATATCTTCATAATCTTTAGGCTGTGGAGAAGGTTGGTTTGGGCTTTTTGTGTTTGTTTGCTGAATAAATTCTTTTTCTTGGTCCACTTTACTATTACTTTTTTTATTATCCTGTAATCGATCCATTATATGAGCAACCCCTTAGTAAGCATTACTTGTAGTATGAGAAGAACAACAAAATATATACTACAATAAAGCCACTGCATAAATTCTGCAATGGCTCTACTCATTATTATTCATTTAGAAATTGTCTTACTTGTTCAGGTGTTTTAGCATTTGCACTATGCAGATGACTAAGTTTGTCACCATTTTTAAATATTAGCAAACTTGGAATTCCCATTACATCATATTTTTCCGCTAGTTCAGGGAAATCATCTTTATTTATCTCGAACCAATTTAATGAAGGATTTTCGTCAATAATTTCACCGATAAACATGTCCATACGTCTGCAATCTGGGCACCAATTTGTATAAAATTTGATGATAGATTTTTCGTCCCTCGCTGTAATATCGTTGAACTGATCAAGTGATGTGATTTTCTCCATGTATGATCTCTCCCTTTCATAATTAAATGACTTATTCAATGTACCATAAATAGATAAGATAAAGAACAAATTTGATTTGTGTTTGTTCTTCCTCCAAAGTATATCCTTAGATAGGTAGAATGTATGTAAGCTGTCTTACTGAAAAAGAGTAATGATGTCATTAGAATTGACATTGTAAGGAGGGAATGAAAGTTGACAACGGTTTTATATACAATGGATGGGTGTTCATCTTGCCAGTATACAAGGAGTTTTTTACGAAAGAAAAATATACCATTTACAGAAAAAAATATTTTTCATCATAAAGAGTATTTACTTGAGTTACAACAACTCATTAATGAAATAACATTACCAATATTACATCTAGATGATAAAGTGATTATTGGTAAAGACATTTTGAAAATGTTTCCTACAACGTAGATGAGGTTTTAATAAATTGTTAATATATTCGTTATATATTCATAAGGTTCTTTTTTTAATCTTTGATTAAGGTTGTTGTCGTTAAATGTGTTGGAATAACAATGCAAATTGTGGACAATTAAGATAATCTAGTTAAAGAAAGGTGCCTTTGTGCATGCCTTATGCCCTATTATAGTAGTCTATGCGATAATAGCATTTAACAAGGCTCTTTCCATAAACTTTCTTACTATTGGTACTAAATTAGGGCAGTAAGAAGTGAATTGTTATCATGTTACTGGCTAAAAATCAAACTGGGTTTATACGTATTTTTATCTTTGTTCTAATAAATCGAAGAGTAAAGAGTAATTGACAATGCACTATTACTTAATAGTTGTACATTGGTAAATGTAATGTGAAGCTACTCTACTATAATGAAAAGCTTACACATAGTGGTAGTGTAATAGCTCCGGCTCTTTTTGTGAACCTTGTTGCTATTGTTACCAAATTAGCACTATAAAAAGTGGGTTTATATGTTAGTCATCGTTGTAAAGAAGAAAAGATCCCAAGAACTCTTGTAGTGTGCGTGTTTTTTTAAAAATACGAAAAACAACAACATATGTGAAAACAGCCAAAAGCTAACAGGAAAATCAGGGAGAATACCGAGTAAGATCCTCCTTGAAAGTGAAGATATTATATTTTTCTAGGAGGACAATATATGAAAAGTTTGAAGGGTATATCAATTATTTTTCTCTTTCTACTATCTGCTTGTAACAACAATCAACCTAACCGACACGGAGCTGAGAATTTACTTCAGCAAGAATGGAAAGATATTATTGAACTTGCCAGTGGTACAGAAGTGAATATATTTATGTGGGGTGGAGATGAAGGGATTAATTCTTACATTGATGATTGGGTTGCACCTAGACTACTTGAGAAGCATGACATTATTTTAACCCGCACACCGATGGATACAGAGAATATTCTTCAAAAATTGTTAACTGAAAAAAAAGCAGGCAAAGATTCAGGAACAATTGATGTTATATGGGTTAATGGTGAAAATTTTAAAAATGCTAAAGAAAATGAGTTATTACTAGGAGCATTTTCTAATAAGCTACCGAATGTCCAGCAATATGTCGATTTAGAAAGCTTAGATGTGCAATATGATTTTGGTACATCGACAGAAAACATGGAAGCACCATGGGGGAAAGTACAATTTGTATTAGCTTACAATTCAGCAAATATAGCTGAACCACCAAGAACTTTTGAGGAACTAAAGGTGTGGATGCAGGAGAACAAAGGAAAATTCACATATCCAGAAGCGAGTGACTTTACAGGTAATGCGTTTTTACGCCATTTAATGTATGAAGCAGCAGGTGGAGTAGATCAATTGTTATCTCGAAGCTTTGATGAGCAATATATTTATACTCAAAGTCAAGAAATGTGGACTTATTTACGAGATATTAAACCTTTTCTATGGAGATCAGGAGAAACTTACCCTCAAGATTTAGCTGCACTAGATCGATTGTACAGTGATGGTGAGGTATGGATGACAATGGGCTATAATGAAGCACGTGTTGAGAGCTTGATCGAAAAAGGGATCTTTCCAGATTCAACAAAAACATTTGTGTTTGACTCTGGGTCGATTGGGAATACACATTTTTTAACGATTCCATACAACAGTCCTAACGTGGCAGGGGCAATGGTTGCAATTAATTATTTATTATCACCTGAAGCCCAACTAAAGAAAATGGAGCCTTCTATGTGGGGAGAGAATATGGCACTAGACCCTACAAAGCTTTCCGAGGACTTACAAAAGCAATTACGACAAGTCAACAGAGGGGATTCTGTACTATCTTCAGAAGTCTTGAAGGATCACTTATTACCAGAAGTAGATTCTCTATATGTGAATTGGGTGAAGGAGACATGGCAAAATGAAGTGGTACAAACGCCATAACAAGACATTATTATTATTTTTTCCTGTGACGTTGTTCTCAATTCTCTTGATATCGTATGGGGTTCTTCACGGAATTATTGAATCGTTACAGTCGACTGATGGTGGAGTATCACTGCACGTATATCAAGAGCTATTTAGCAATACAGTGTTTATACAATCAATCAAGTTCAGTTTAAGAGTAACAATGGTATCAACTGTCATGTCATTAATAATAGGCCTTATTAGTGCAAAGTTTATTTATCATTTGTTGCAAAAAAGTCACTTAAAGTTACTCGTATGGCTGCCGATGATTTTTCCGCATTTCGTTGCAGCTTACATGGTATTTAGTTTATTTTCATCTAGTGGTATTATTGCTTCTATTTTTTACTCAGTTGAGCTAATTAGTGATCAAAGTCAATTTCCAGTATTGACAATGGATCGAGATGGTTTAGGTATAATGATGACTTATATATGGAAGGAAGTTCCCTTTGTAATTCTCATGCTCATTCCTGTTTTTTATGAAATTGACAATCGCTATGATGATGTTGTACGTACTCTTGGTGGCAATAGTTGGAATGTATTTTGGACTGTCGAATGGAAATGGCTTCTCCCAGTTATCATTGAGACATTTATTATCTTGTTTGCGTTTATCATAGCAGCTTACGAAGTACCCTTTCTAGTTGGAGCAACAAACCCGAAAATGATTGCAATTATTGCTTATCAGTGGTTTTTCGAAGGTGATTGGAGTAATCGTCCGCTTGCACTCGCTGCTTTTATTTGTATAACTTTACTTATTTTGGTCACAACAGCTGTAAGTTTTATGAGTATACAAAGGCTCAGAACAAGGCTTATAAGAGGAAAAATATAATGACAAAGCTCACTAAAAATATCGGATTACTTATTATGATATCCCTTGTATGTTTACCAGTTTCCTTAATTGTAGTAAATAGCTTTGCATACGGTTGGCGTTTTGGTCAAGTTGTACCTGAACATTTTTCGGCTAGAGGCTGGATGACATTGTTTAAAGATCAAAAACTGATTGAGGTGCTTCACACGACTATAAAAATTGGAATAGGTGTATTAATTCTAAACTTTATCATTGCGTTTCCTGCTGCGAAAGGGCTAGCACAAAAGAGTTTTTTTGGTAAATCAATGTTTGAAACACTGCTATTACTTCCTATTCTAATTCCAAGTTTAGCAGTAGCAATGGGATTACACATTACTTTTATTAAAGTGGGGTTAGCCGACCATTGGTTAGGTGTGACAATTGTTCATTTAATTCCAACCGTTCCTTATACTGTTAGAATTTTAAGAGCTGGATACGAACGTATTGGAGTGAAATGGGAAGAACAAGCTAAATCGTTAGGTGCATCACCGTTAAAAATATTTGCTACGATTACTTTACCATTACTATCTCCTAGTGTACGTACCGCGTCATTTCTCGTATTTGTCATTTCGTTAAGTCAATACGTTTTAACAGCACTTATCGGAGGTGGTACGGTAGTGACGTTAGCGACGATTTACTACCCTTATTTTACTACAGTAGATGATGCGGTAATTGCTAGCTTTTCTATTCTATTTGCGATCCTCCCTATCGTGTTTATATTATGTATTGAACTAGTCATAAGAACTGTTATATATGTTGCTAAAAGATAAAGAGGTGCTATAAATGGATGAATCATTTGTATCTTGCATAAACGTGTCAAAGCAGTATGGTAATACTTCAGTAATTGACGACATTAATTTTCAACTTGATAAAGGAGAGATACTTAGTTTAGTTGGACCATCTGGTTCAGGAAAAACAACGATACTCCGCAGTATTGCGGGGTTAGAGCAAGTATCTACAGGAGAAATATGGGTAGATGGTATAAATGTAACTCATGACAAAGCGGAAAATAGACCTATTGTCATGATGTTTCAGCAGGCCCTCCTTTTCCCCCATTTAACAGTACTTGAAAACGTCATGTACGGTGCAAAAAAGCTGTATAACCAAAGAAAAAATCGAATATATCATGCGAGACAGCTTTTAGAAAAAATTGAATTAATAAATTATGAAAAGAAATATCCTTATGAGTTGTCAGGTGGCCAACAACAACGTGTAGCATTAGGACGGGCATTAATGACTAAACCGAAGCTGTTATTATTAGATGAACCATTTAGTAGCTTAGACCCTCAACTGCGTTCATCAATAAGAGAATGGATCGTTTCACTATTGCAGAAAGAAAATATTACGACAATTTTTGTTACACATGATAAAGAAGAAGCGATGACAATTGGTAATCAGGTGGCAATTGTTATGGAAAATAAAATCCAGCAATTAGGTGCGCCACTAGATGTTTACAATCATCCTGTAAACGTGGAAGTAGCTAGATTTTTCAGTGATGGTCTTATCACAGATCATAACAAGTTTATACCTATCCAAGACTTGGAATTGCTTCCGAGCAATAATCAAATTGATCAGCACAAGCTAGCCTTTAGTGGAAAGGTAATGAATAGATTTATCAAACATGGCCAACTTTTTGATCAAATAGAAGTAGATCAAATAAATAAAAGTGTAACCGTTCCTTCAAACAGTCGTGTGAAAATAGGAGAAAAAGTAAAGCTAGTGACTAACCGAAGTAACGTACACACATTCCTTGCTTAGAAATATATTTTTTATGCTGTTTTCACAATAACTTTTGCTTTTCAAAGAGGCTGTTTTCTTATAGAATGTTGATTTTCATTCTAACAAATAAGAACGTATACAACTAGGTTTCGGAGCATCTTTTCAATTTTAGTAACTAGCAACAAAATTTACGAAAAGAGCTTTTTTTAAAACGAAATGAACGGAGGAAGCAAATGAAAAAGCAAACGATCGTAAAAATCATATTATTAATAGCTGTTCTTATTACCTTAATATGGATAAATAATAACTATTTAAATATTACTCCGACGTTAATAAGAGAATGGATATTATCATTTGGACTGTTTGCGCCAGTTATTTATGTCATTTTATATACTGTACGTCCACTTATCCTTTTTCCAGCTTCTATTCTTTCGTTAGCTGCTGGCTTAGCTTTTGGTGCTATTAATGGCACCATTTATACAGTAGTAGGAGCAACATGTGGTGCCGCTTTATCATTTTGGGTTGCCCGTAAGCTAGGAAAAAATATTAGTAATAAAGAATGGACTGGAAAGGCGAAGTCTATTCAAACTCAAATAGAAAAACAAGGCTTTATATATGTCTTATTGTTACGCCTGTTGCCAATTTTTAATTTCGACATGATTAGTTATATCGCAGGTATTTCAAAGGTTCGGTTTAAAGATTTTGTCTTAGCAACGTTTATTGGTATTATTCCTGGAACATTTGCTTATAACTTTTTAGGCTCAAGCTTTGCTCATGGAGATATGAAGATTGTTATGATTGCAGTTATCGTATTTCTACTCGTATTAATTATTCCAATTTTTACAAGTAAGAAGCTTAAAAAAAGATTAGGTTTAACGAAGTAATCAATTTCAATTAATTAACGGAGGTGTAATCATGCTTGATACACATGCGAGAAAGTACGTACAGCCTATCTTTCAAAGATCGGCAAAAGGTTTGTTGAAAATAGGTTTGTCTGCAAATCAAACAACTGTGATTTCGTTTGTTATTGGTATAACGACTGGTGTTTTTATTTATTTTGATTATACCGTATTAGCACTGGTCGCTTTATGGACTTCTGGTTTTTTAGATGCAGTTGATGGCACAATGGCACGACTAACTAAACCATCGCCATTTGGTACGGTCCTAGATGTAACATTCGATCGCATTGTAGAGATTAGTGTTATTTTAGGATTGGCATTTCGTTACCCTGAAGCGATGTGGAGCCTTTTATTATTAAGTGTTTCAATCATTGTTGCAATGACAATTTTCTTAACAGTCGGTGCAGTCACAGAGAAAGAAGGCATTAAATCTTTTTATTACCAACCTGGTTTAGCAGAGCGAACAGAAGGATTTTTACTTTTTTCAGCAATGATGATATTTACGAATGTGCTTGTATGGTTGACATTACTTTTTCTAGTGATTGAAATTTTTACAACAGTTCAGCGGTTATTAGAAGCAAAAAGAATTTTATCATAAGGTGGAGTGAGAGCAGTGAAAAAATACGACCTAGTAGTTATTGGTGGCGGTGCAGGTGGACTAACAGTCGCAGCGGGTGCTAGTTCATTAGGTGCAAAAGTAGCATTGATTGAAAAGGAAGAACAGCCTGGTGGAGATTGCTTGCATTATGGCTGTGTTCCATCGAAAGCATTAATAGAGTCAGCTAAGATCGTACATCATGCGAAAACGCAAACTGATCAATTCGGACTTCAATTACAAGGGAAACCATCGCTAGACGCAGCAATGACAAGAGTAAAAGTAGCAATTAATACGATAGCAAAACATGATGATGCCGATAGATTTAGGAGTATGGGAGTAGACGTATATATCGGTATCGGAAGCTTTCGATCCTCTCACGAAATTGAAATTAGTACAGGAGAAGTTGTGTACGGAAAGAGAGTTGTCATATCTACTGGATCAAGGCTGTTTATTCCACCAATCAAAGGAATCAATGATATTGATTATATAACGAATGAAACAATTTTTTCTTTGAAAGAAGCTCCTGGTCGATTATTGGTCATTGGTGGAGGTCCTATTGGTTTAGAGCTTGCACAATCTTTGGCTCGCTTTGGTAGCGAGGTTACTGTAGTTGAGAGAAGTGAGAGGCTGTTATCAAAAGAAGATGAAGAAATCGTTCCGTATGTACAAAAACATCTTGAAGATGAAATGACGATTTTTACGAATGCAACAGTAGAAGAGGTTAGTAAACAGTCTGGACATATATCCGTTTCTATAAAAAAGGACGATGGTCAGGTACAGTTGCAAGTAGACCAAATTCTCATTGCCTCTGGAAGAACTCCAAATACAGCAAAGCTAAATTTGTCAGCTGCGGGTGTCCACGTTGATCAACGCGGCACTATTGTCGTAGACGACTATTTACGAACAAATATTAAACATATATTTGCGGTTGGGGATGTGAATGGAAGGTTTCCATTTACACATGTAGCCGGTATGGAAGGTAAGTTAATCGTACAAAATGCTGTGTTAGGATTTTCAAAAAAGGTCAATTATGATAACGTCCCATGGGTGACTTATACTGATCCAGAGGTGTTTCATCTAGGGTTGACTGAGAGGGAAGCAAAAGAGACATATGGAGATATTTCGGTATTCTCTCAACCTCTGGCTGATGTAGACAGGTTTGTAAGTGACCATAACACAAATGGTATGGTTAAAATTATTGCGAATAACAAAGGTAAAATAATCGGTGCTCATGCAGTAGGTGCAGGTGCAGGAGATTGGATGCAAGAAATCGTGTACGCAAAACAATATAAACAAAAAATTGGCTCAGTTTCTCAAGTGATACACCCATATCCAAACCATGCTGCAGCTGTACAGCGGACAACTGATTTGTATTGGCGTGAAAAGCTGTTTAATAGCTCGTTACCTAAAATTACAGAAAAGTATATAAAATGGTTTCGATAATTTTATGAATATGTACAATTATGATTTATTGAACAACCTGCATTCATCACGAATATATTATGGTAACTTTACAGGAAATGAGTGATGAATGTGCCAGATTTTTGGAAGGAGTTAGCAAAATTTCTATCAGATATAACAGGAGAAGCTGAAACAAACGAAAAACCACCTCCTAAAGTTGATCAGTGGGCAAGGGAGCTTGATTCAGATTTAGGTAAACTTGACAATACAAGTGATTCTTTTTGGAGAAAATTTGAGAATATGATGGAAAAGGGAGAAAGGTACTTTGAGCAAAAGCAAAATGAAATAGATAGGAAGTTTTAAACAAGCTATCTTTTTCTCGTATATTTAGTATCAATTTTCACTACATGAGAACAGCTAACTGAATTCATAAATTTTAATGTCTCAGTATCAAAAGCATCTTAAAAGTGTAAACAGCAAATATTAAAGCCTCTTTTTACATCCTTTACATCAACTGATAAAATTCCTAGACATCTCCGCGTTTATCCATATCGTTATATGACTAGTCATCATACAGTAATAGTGATGATATACAGGGAGGTGTTAAAAGGGTATGTATTGCGGATCTGGTTGTTATGGATATCCTGGTTATGGATATGGTGGACCATACGGTGGGTCGTCATTTGTATTACTTGTAATATTGTTTATCCTATTAATAATCGTAGGTGCGACCGTATTTATGTATTAGTTTAAAGGTTGGAAAACACTAATGGTAAGTAAGTCCATTAGAAGCTACCTCTTTTAGGTTATATGTAAGACGTACCTTTATAAAAAGCATCAAAACGGATGAGATAAAAAATCTCATCCGTCTATTATTATTTTAACATTTATTTTGCTCTTCCTCTTGCTAGAAAACAAATTGCTGTTTTTCGTATGGAATGTTGTTTTCATTCTAAAGAATAATCACGTATACAACTAGGTTTCCGGGCAGCCTTTTCTTTGCTAAAGATTATAAAAATCCTATCATCAGCAACACAAATGTAAGACAAAAATGCACTAAAAGCTTTAAATCCACGAATACAACTATTTTGTTTTCTAATTGAATCGCTGTAGCAACAAAAAAATAATATTAGCCCTCTTTATAGGTACTGACTATTAATGTGTTTGTTTACATTGTCGACATGGATTGCTAATGAACGAATTCCTTTCTTAAGAAACCCTTCTTTCTTAAGCTGGCTTATGATTGTACTTGTTGTCTCACGAGTCGATCCGACCATTGTAGCAATATCCTGGTGTGTAAGCTTCATTTCAATTGTTTGCCACTCGTTTTTTCTTTTGCCGGATTTTTCACTAAGTTTCAGTAATAAATATAAGACACGATATTTTACATCGCCGAGTGCTATTTTTTCACTCATCTCGTAAATATCTTTTAACCGAGCAGAAAGTATTGAAATAAACTTCAAGGCAATTTTCGGATTTTTCTCGATAAATGATTCGAATTCTGATTTCCCCATCACACATAAATATGTGTCAGTCATTGCTTGTGCATATACTTGGTCATCAATAAGAGAGAGGGTAGATGTTTCTCCGAAAATATTTCCATCAGTTAAAATATCTAACGTAAACTCTTTTCCTTGTGCATTCATACGATATAGGCGAACTTGTCCCTTTTTTAAAAAAAACAAAGCTTTTATCGGAAGATTAGGATCTATGATAATTGTTCCTTTTTTGACTGGCTTCATCGAACTTAATTCATCAATTACTTGCAACTCTTCATTTGATAATTCTTCTAACAAACTAATTTGAGATAAGAACAATAATTTATCCATGTGAGTCCCACTTTCCTTTGAAAGTATATTTTCTAGTATACAAAAATTTTGATGATACGAACAGAACATTTATAGTGACGGTCACACCTGAGCATATCAAGTCATATGATATATCACGTTAGGAGGCTTAGGGATGGATAATAATTTATTTAAAAATATTGAGAAGAAAACAGGAGTTAAAATGAAGGATGTTTTCGAATTAGCCAATTCAGTACAACATGCAAACTTCCAAGATGAAAAACAAGTTAGGCAAATTGTGAAAAGAGTAGCTGAGTTAGCTAGACGTGACGTTCCAAAAGAACTTGAGGATAAAATCGTCAGTTCTATTATTAATGATGGGAAAAAGATTGATTTTGGAACGATAGCGAATATGTTAAACAAGAAGTAACTTCCTTCAAGCTAAACTAACTTTACGTTCAGGTGGGCAACAAGCTCCACCTGATTTTAAGTTGTAACTATTTAATGAGTAATGATCCTCATCAATAATTAAACTCCCTTCCAGTTGGAAGTTTTTTTGTTTTATTCCTAGCATACTTTTATAACATCATTCAAAGAGGTTGAGACAAAGGGAGGTAACGGATTTTTACTAAATCTTAAATAAGTTTTCTTTATAGTTGTTCTACGTCCTTTCCTAACTTATAGTTGAAAACTTGCGCGCTTATTAATAATTATATTTTAGTGACGACGAAATTTTTTGACACACATAATTTTCATTGGTTATAGAGCACGTATGAGCATTTTTCTTTGTGAATTTGATAGCTTTTATACTAAATTACGGCGTGTATTAGTGGCGTTATAGTTTATGAGTATCGTACAAGAAAAGATTATATTTGTATCGATATATGTTTACATATTTTTTGATCAATAGAAACCCGTTTTTGTTTAGTTATATTATCGAGCTAGAGTTTACATGTATAACCTCACATATACAAGTGCAGCTTAGTGTGCGATTTATTCCTTGTGTATTATTTCTCTACATGAAATTGTGAAAACCTGTGTCAACTCCCCAATATTTGAATAAAATAGCATAGAAAAATATAAGGGAGGTATGAACTGTTGAATCATTATTATCCACATATGCATAACCAGATGCACAATCCAATGCATGGAAATGTCATGCCTTGGCATGGGAATATGATGCCTTGGAACGGTAACGTCATGCCAGCGCATGAAAATGTAATGCCGATGTATGAGAACGTCATGCCAGCGCATGAAAATGTAATGCCAATGTATGAGAATGTGATGCCAGCGCATGAAAATGTAATGCCGATGTACGAGAACGTCATGCCAGCACAAGAAAATGTAATGCCGATGTACGAGAACGTCATGCCAGCACAAGAAAATGTAATGCCGATGTACGAGAACGTCATGCCAGCACAAGAAAATGTAATGCCGATGTATGAGAACGTCATGCCAGCACAAGAAAATGTAATGCCGATGTACGAGAATGTCATGCCGGCACAAGAAAATGTAATGCCAATGCAAGAGAACATCATGCCAGCACAAGAAAATGTAATGCCAATGCAAGAAAACGTCATGCCAGCACACGAGAAAGTAATGCCAGCTCACAGTCCCGAAGAAATGAAGGACTTCTGTAGAAAGTATAAGCACCACTTTGTCTGTGTAGAAATGAAAGATGGACGCCATTATGACGGAATTATTGTAGGTACGCAAGGAGATTCAGTAGTGATGTTAGTTCCAATGGGGGAAGTTGCGAACAGAGATGAGCAACAACAATTTGTTAACGACCCTAATGGAGGATTTGGCTACGGTTTTGGTGGTTTTGGAGGCTATCCACGAAGATTCCGTAGATTTGGTCGTTTTGGATTTCCTTTCTTTGGAATAAGACGCTTCGGTTTCCCATTCTTTTATTAACGCAGTGCTCACATAGTTTATCTTAATGTAAGCAGTAAGAAATAATTATACCTTCATCTAGCTGTGTATATCTAATTCAGGAATATTAACAAAGGTGTATGTATAAGGTAAAAGATATAAATATTGTTGAAAATAAGAGGACTGATGTGTCCTAGAATATGAAGGTAACCAAGTGCATGTTTAAAGAACGAAGAGCTAGGATGACTAGATCACTAGCTCTTTATTGATTCTTGATTATAAACCCTTAGATGACGATCAAGTTATACAGCTCCAACGACTATCCCCTAAGTGGACAAGGCAAAAGGTGCTCAAGTGATAACTATAATGCTTTCAAGAACAAATGAGCTGCTGCGTATCGGTAGTTGCTCAATCAAATGTTTGTAATCTCTGGTTGTATTCACATAAAAAGTATTTTTCGTACTAAGAAATAAACAAGATGAAACTAGATTTCGTAGCATTTCTTCTTTTTATTTAGAACCATAAAAATGGCATAAAGTCTTGTTCAACGGTAGTCATTTTATAAATGTACAAAAAGTTTAAAAAGCTTTTTATCTTATTATTGAAGCTAAGAAACGTGAACGCTTAGCTTTTTTACCACGTCGCATATGTGGTATAGACAAGTATAAAGAGTCTTGCGCACGTGTCATTGCAACATATAATAAGCGTCGCTCTTCCTCAAGGATACGAATATCGCCATTTCGAAACGATTCTAATGCATAATCGTGTGGAAGGCTACCGTCCACAGCCCCTAACACGTATACGTTTTTATACTCTAGCCCCTTCGCTCGATGGATAGTTGATAAAGTAATTGCGTTGTTATATTGCTTACTAAGTTCCTTCATTTCTTTATTCATTGCAATCATGTGATCAATGTGCTCAATGAGTTGGGGAAGATTTGTAAATTTCTTAGCAACAACCTTTAAGTCACGTACATCATCTGACCCTCTTTCAATAGCATTGCCTTCATTCCCTCTTTTTTTAACAAATTCAGCAAAGCCCATCTCTTGTTCGATTTTTTCTATAGCTTGGATAGGTGGTAGGTTAGCTAAAGTTTTAAACAAAGGAACTATTTTTTGTAACTTTCTTTTTTGAAAAGGTTGGACATTTTGAAGATATGCTAGTCCATCTACAAATGAACAATCTTCTAATATAGTAATTGCTTTCAAATCTTGATAGATTGATTGCTTTAAAAACTGTGCAGTTAAGATATCCCGAATAGCATTGCTATTATTTGGGTCTAAGCTTAAGCGTAAATGTGCAACTAAGCTTTTAACAGTTCTCCTTTGATAAAAAGATTCACTATCCTGTTCAATAGTGAAAGGTAAGCTAGACTGTGTCAACCTCTCAAATATGGCTCTAGAAGCGGAGTGGGTTCGATAAAAGATCGCAAAATCATTTGGCCCTGCCCCATTTGCAATTTTTTCTTTTAAATCAGTGACAATCATTGTCGCTTCCTCTTCTTCATCATAAGGAAAAAAAACAGTTGGTACATGTTGATTATTATTTTGTGATATCATATTTTTTTGATGACGAATACTATTCTCTGATATTACCGTATTTGCACTTTGGACAATATGATGTGTAGAACGATAGTTTTCTGCTAATATAACTGTTTTGCAATTAGGATAATCTGTAGAGAAATGTAAAATAAACGATGGGTCACTTCCTCGAAAGGCATAAATAGATTGATCATCATCCCCAACTACACAAAGGTTTTTCGTATGATTTGAGAGCAATTGAATGATCTTGTATTGGACTTTATTAATATCTTGAAATTCATCGATTAAAAAATAGTGGAAGCGTTGCTGATACTTTTTTAACAGTTGTTCATTATGTTGGAAAAGCTGTAAGCAACCAACAAGCATATCGTCAAAGTCGAATAAAGATTTTTCCTTTTTCAATTGTTCGTAGCGCAAATATAAAAATCCTAGCTTTTCTTCCCATTCGTCTGTAGGTTTTATATCCATCGGTTCCAACAATGTGTTTTTCCAATAACTAATTTTTTGAAGGGCTTCGTCGTAAGCAAACTGCTTTTCATCTAAATTGATTTCCATCCCCGCTTGTTTAACAAGCTGTTCTCTTTGCCATTCCCATTTGATGAGTTTGTCGCTTTGCCATTTCTCAGGGGTGTGGTGTAGAAGTATTTTGTAAAAAATACTATGGAAAGTTCCTATTACCATGCGACTGATCGTTGCTGATGATATCCCGTAAGAAAGTAGGCGTTGTTTCATTTCTTTTGCCGCTTTAGTTGTAAATGTAACGAGTATCATGCTAGCTGGATCTACTTTTTTATCATTAATCATATAGAGTGTTCTTGTAGTTAAGACACGAGTCTTTCCACTCCCAGCACCAGCAAGAATAAGAAGTGGACCTTCTGTATGCTTTACCGCATCCCATTGTAATGAATCTAGCTGAATGTTGGTTGCGTATTTAACGTACTCTTTTGTTGTATCATTTTTAAATGTTTGGGTTGTTGTTACGGTTTTTGCAGGCTGCCATATCATTTGCTTTTCCAAGACCGTTGATGAAATAGTACGTGATTTTGGTATGCGAAATCCATTTTGTTCAACAAAATTAATAGCGTTATCAGCCTCGTTTTCTTTTGGTTGATGAACTGGTACCACATTGACGTTTTGACAGGATGTCGTTTTGTGATAAAAATGTGGTTGCTTTGACATGCCTAGATATAATCGGACTTCTGCGCCACAATCTTTACACGTAATTTCTCCTCGAAGACTATTTTCATAGAGGCGCTGGAGATTTTCTCTATGCTGAGAATCTAGTTCAATAAGGCGATCATGATGTATTGCACAGTCCATGAAGGACCCTCCTAATGACTTGTATATTTTTAACCTTTCTATCATAACAAAATGATGAATGGAGGAAAAGTTGAATTGTAGAATTTGTTGATACTTCTGGTTTACTTGCAAACTATTTCTATAATTTTCATATGTTAAGCTACGTATTTTGGCCCTAAAACATTGTAGAGATTTCCCATTCGTAATAAACAGGTGTGGGATGCTTTAATTGAGTGTCTCTGTTTGAAGTAAACATTGTTGATTTGAAAACAATCATAAGAAGTAGTTTTATACGTTTGCACGTTTTACAGAAGAAAGTATGCATGAACATTTTAAGTAAATGTGGTGCGAAAAAGAGCAATCAAATGATTTGTGTTTAAGTAAGAAGTTTTGGAATATTATGAGTTATTAAAGGAAAAAACTTGCATCTTATCGAATGTTTATATATAAAGGAAGGTGATAGCTATGACTTTAATTGCACCTATTAATCATGAGCAATACAGTTTATACGCACTTCGCACCATTCCGTTCAAGCAAGATATGATGAAATTTAATCCAGTTTATAAGTCTTCAATAGATGCACGGCTACAGGAACAATCATTTCCAATTTCGATACTTCAAAAAAGAAAATACGAAGTGAAAGAAAATGATGAAAAACTATATTACGAAATTACTGGTAAAGGGAAATATATAAATGAACTAGTCTGAATAATGGGGGCGTACTACTAAATGAAGTTATGCAACATTCAACACGATTGTTATTATTTTCATGCTGCGGTCAATATTGGTTATGTGAAAGCGGGTGACCAAGGGTTGTTGATTGACGCAGGTCTCGATAAGAGTTCAATAAAAAAAGTAATTAAAGAGCTTGATAAAGAACAGTTACCTCTTACTCACCTATTTATTACTCATGCACATGCAGACCACTTTGGAGGTGCTGCGCATTTACAAAAAACAAAAGACGTATTTACGATGGCTCCGCCACTTGAGGAGGCGGTTTTACGGTATCCTATTTTGGAGCCAATATATTTATTTCAAGGAAACCATCCTTTACCAGAAATGAGAAATAAGTTCTTGGAAGGTGAAACTATCAGAATTGACCAAGTACTAAATGAAGGTAACCATGAAATAGATGCTTTTACGTTTGAATGTATCTCATTTCCAGGGCATAGTGAAAATCAAATGGGTATAAAAATCAATGAAATTTTATATTGTGGTGATGCTTATTTTAGTATAGAGCAGCTTCAAAAACATAAAATTCCTTATATTGTAGATTGCCAACATACAATAAATACATTAGAGAAGTGTTTGGGAATTGATTGTTACGGGGCAGTACCTGGACACGGCGAATTTGAAACTGCTTTTCAACGGACTATTAGAGGCAATATCGTATACCACCATCAAATATTAGATTGGATGAGTGACTACTTTAAGTTGAAAGAAGCCAATGTAAGTCATGAAGAATTAGTTAGAGATGCATGTGAGGCCTGGGAGGTTTCTTTGCCATTCGTATCATCGTGGATGCTGTATCGTACAGCGATAACAGCGTACGCAACTAAGCTAGTAAAAGACGACTTAGTAGAGTTATCAATAAAAGATTTCGCGCTATCATTTAACTGGAAAAGCTAGCGAATGTTTGCACTAGCTTAATACATCCAAAGCATGTGCTCCGCCACTTGTTGTTTGCTGAAATTAACATTCTGTTTATAAACAGTAGAAAGCAAAGAGGCTGGGACATAAGTTGAAACTTTACTGATTTTTATACATTACGTAAAAATAAAACCGCATGAAATCAAGGTTTATAAATTTGATTTCGTGCGGTTTCTTCATTTTAATTAGGTTTTGTCCCAGCCTCTTTTTTATGATGTGATAAGTATTGTTGCATTTATTTGCGTTACTATTTATGCTTGTCTCTTTTTGAAATATATTAAATGGACCTTGTAATATATGAGAATAGACACCACGACTAGATTTGTAGGGGGGACATCTTTGTACGAGGCTAGTAGTGCGAAATCAACCTTCGAAAGACAGGAATATGTAAGAAAACGATCTATTGACTACAAAAAAAGTCCAATAACTATTGGACTCTAAGAGAGAGGTGTGTCTTAAATACCGTTCATATCAAATAAGATACATTATAAAGATGAGAAAAATATGTGACGATGATGGTAAATTGTGTGAATATTTGAAATATCTACTTTTACAAACTTTGTTGCTAATTAAAAAAAACTAAAGGAGGTGTGTTTAAAAGCTGAGAAAAATACTACGAGTGTAATTAAAATATTCTTATGTCTAGGCTCTGTTCGTATACTTTGTTGCTATTGTTATAAAAAAATGGACGGTATGAATAGTTTTTATAAAACTTTAATAAATGTAAAAGTAGAAAAGATGCCACGAAGCCTATGGTTATACGTGTCTATCTATTAGAGCTAAAAGCTAGTCACGGAGAAAACTGATTTAACAAAGGCATTAAGCAGAACTATGCAGTGCAATACAATAACAAAATACTTAGTAAGTGATAAGTATCGTCCGCAAATACGTCTAACTAGTTGTCGGTTTGAACATCTATTTTTAACCCCGCAGCACTTGGGGCCCTTTTAGAATAAATTCGTAGGATTTGTTTAGACATATGGCCAGGTGAGGGATAAGGTTCTTCTTTTAGCCACCAAGTGAGAACACCTATAAAAGCTGAACTAGCGAAGTGAAGAAGCAGTTCTTCAGGAAGGAGTAGGTCATTTTTTTCATACCTAGCTCCGTTAAATTGTCTTTGAATTTGTTGCGAATTTTTATGTCTAAAATCATATACACCCGTGTTCACCGAACATCACTTGATAAAAAAAGCGGTGTTTTTCAACATGTTCAAATACTCTCAGTATTGTTGCTTGAAGCTTGTTGGTTTCTAATAGCTTATTTTTAATATGATTTGTTGGATCATATACATCTTCAACCTCCAACAACACATGCTCAATCATGTGATCTAATAAATCATATTTATCTTGGTAATGTAAATAAAAAGTAGCACGATTTATCATTGCTTCATCTGCAATATTTTGGATGATGATACTGTCAAAGCTTTTAGCTGGATCAAACTTAAGAAAGTCTCTCCAATTAATTTTCGTGTTCTGGAAAGAAATCATTTGATCATGGATTAGGTATATTAGGTTGGAGTCGAGTAGTGAGTTTGATGTTTGTAGCTGTTTTGAAGTGGAAAAATGGAATAAATGAAGCAGATAGTCAGTTGAGTATAGACAGTCAAAATTGAACAGAAAGTACTTGTTTTAAGTTGCCTAATAGAAAGGAGAGGCATTAATACTTCTGAACGTGTAATCCCTCTCCTTCTTTCCATTCTGCGTATAGTATTTCTGAATACTTTGTTGCACCGTGAACTTGAATTTGCCCTTGAAGCCACTTTGTATCGAAGCCAACTTCCTCTAAATTCTCCCATAGCACTTCCCCGTCACTAATTAGTGTGTTTGAAAGTACAACATTTTCTTTAGATAAATTCATATCACCACGTGTGGGAGCTGCATATTTGGATTTTTTAAGAACGTTAACAGTTCCATCTGTTTCTAGTAATGCGTATTCAACTTCCCGAATAGAGAATGCATCCTTTGTTCGTAGAAGGTGCTGTAATTGATTAATATCAAGTTTATTTTTCTTTAATTCATTGTAATTAATTTGTCCTTTGTTAATAACGATTGATGGCTTACCTTCAAGAAAAGCTCTTGTTCTCTTCCATTTTTGAGTGATCATTTCCATCGTGTAAATTAATAACCCCCAAATTGCAACCGAATAAATAATTTGCCCTAACCCTGTATTCTCATCAAATAGTGCGTTTCCAACTAATTCGCCGAGGACAAGTGCAGATATGAAATCAAAAGTTGTAATTTGAGTGATTTGTGATTTCCCTAACATTTTTGTGACCAAAAATAACGCAATAAAGCCAAAAAAAATCTCGATTGTAATATGATAATAATCCATGTTATGCACACCTTTATATATGAATCAAAAAATATGCTGCTTATAGTTAACTAGGTATTATGCAATTGTTATTAGTGGATATGTTTTTTAATAAATTTTGTTACTAACGTGACAATATTATAGCGGAAAAAAATGATTTGTTAGCTGTTTGACATCATTTTTATGTTAATGTTTAAGTACGAAAAATTATAATCAATGCAAAAATACCTTATAAAAAAAATAATATTTAATTGTAACTTCTTAAGTCAGAAACAGCGTTTCAAAATGACAAGGGTATGTACGAATGATTATTAAGAACGTCGCTCCGCTATTCCTATAAGTTCATTATTATGATGTACAGACAGGGATTTTTTATGATCTTTTCAAAGGCTTTATTTTGGAGTAGACGAATAGTAAGGCACTTATTATTAATTTTATGAAAAGGAACAGGGAGATAAAGACATTAGACCCTAAACATAGAATTTCAAGCGTGTTAGATTGAAAATTACAGTATTGACCGATAAAACATAGAATTTGACAGGTAAATAAAGTGTAAAACCCTGAATTGACCGATAAAATGCCGGATTTGACCCGGAAATCACGGTATTAGACCCATAAAATGCTGGATTTGACCCGAAAAACACAGAATTTGACCCAAAAATGACAGTATTAGACCGATAAAATTTACGGTATTTGACCCGAAAATAACAGTATTAGACTGATAAAATGCCGGATTTGACCCGGAAATCACGGTATTTGACCCGAAAATGACAGTATTAGGCCGATAAAATGCCGGATTTGACCCGAAAATCCCGGTATTTGACCCGAAAATGACAGTATTAGACCGGTAAAATGCTGGGTTTGACTCGGAAATCCCGGTATTTGACCCGAAAATAACAGTATTAGACCGATAAAATGCCGGATTTGGCCCAGAAATCCCGGTATTTGACCCGAAAATGACAGTATTAGACCGGTAAAATGACAGTATTAGACCGGTAAAATGACAGTATTAGACCGGTAAAATGCTGGGTTTGACTCGGAAATCACGGTATTAGACCCATAAAATGCTGGATTTGGCCCGAAAAACACAGAATTTGACTTGTAAAACACAATATAAACAGGGAGATAAAGACTTCTTTATCTGGTTCAATATATTTAGGTGTTTATATTTATGTACGAAAATCAACCAGAAAAGAGTCTTTATTAAATTTTCGTTAATTTACTATAATTAGTCCGAAAAATGGAATTTGAGAGGATTATCGTCGTCATATCGAAGTAGAGTCATTTGGATAGGAAAGAGTAGTCTAATCATATCATCATCGTCTAGAATTGCTGAACAAGAACTTGTAGTAATATTATAATATTGAAACGAATGTATGTTCTTGTTGTTGTGCTTATGATAAAATATAAAGAAAATAAGGAGCAAAAAAGACTATGGATAAAATTAATTGCATTGAGTTAAAACATTTTTCTGATGAATATTTGGAAACCTTATCTTCTTTTAAACTCCCTGAAGAACAAGTAAAATTTACTGCATTACCAAGTAAGGTTTTGGAGGTGACGGAAGGACAACATCGAATTATCATTGTTAATAATAATGTACCTGTTGGTTTCTTTTTATTGCATTCAACTGAACGAGTAAAGGAGTATTCAGTTAATCCGAAGGCTATGTTGTTAACCGCATTATCTGTTGACCATGCGCATCAAGGAAAAGGTTACGCCAAACAAGGTATGATCGTCTTAAGCGATTTTGTTAAAGCTGAATTTCCTAATTGTGATGAAATTGTTTTAGCAGTGAATCATAAAAATGTTCCTGCTCAACAGCTGTATGCAACAGTAGGGTTTGAAGACACTGGCACGCGAAAAAGCGGTCCAATTGGGGAACAGCTTGTTATGAAATTATCGCTGTGATATACACCATTTGTAATAAAATGTTATTCAACAATTGGCGTATTTCTGTAATGGATCAAAGAGTTTTTTCAATGGTTTTAAATACTGAATAATAGATGGGATTTATTACCATTATTATAAAATAATAGGTGAAAATCATTATGATGAAAAATAGTAAAAAGGGAAATTTTTTCTATTGTTGAAGCTTTAACGAAAGTCGCATCCGAAGGAATTTTATATAATTTGGTTGGTTATTAAACATCGGTAACATAGTTAAAATCTAACCTGAAAACATCGCTTTTTGTAAGGAATATAAATAAAAAAGCGCTAATAACCATTTCTCGTTATTAGCGTAATGTACATTGTATTTTATAGACATTATGTTAATTGTTTGACCATCGTTACGTGAGGAATTCCTGCATCCATAAAAACTTCAGAGACTGTTTCATACCCAAGTTTTTTATAAAATTGTTCTGCATGGGTTTGAGAATTTAACTTTAATTTATCAATTCCTTGATCAATGGCAAATTGTTCAATTTTGTCCATAATCATTTTTCCACTACCTTTTTTACGGCTAGTTGAAAGAACACAAATACGCTCTACTTTACCAGTGTTTTCTAATTGGCGAAAGCGACCCGCACCAATTGGTTGATTTTGATCATACAAAACAAAGTGTGTTGCTTCATTTTCTAAGTTGTCTATTTCTTCTTCTTCAGAAACTTGTTGTTCTTCGATAAAGACCTGTCTGCGGACCAATAATGCATCGTTATATTCTTCGTTAGTAGTAGCTATTTTTACTTTCAATCAGTTAACAATCCTTTCCAAACTGAAATGTTTCATAAACAGTCCATTGTCCATTGTCTAATTGATATAATAAATGGAAACGGTCAATTTTTTCTTCGAAATTTACATTTGTCATTTTTAATCTACCAAAAACATCAGAATGTTCATCATTCGATAGTTTTTGTCCTATCGTAATATGAGGTACAAATGCATATTCAGGATCGTCTGCAAATAAGCCAGAATGAAGCATTTCATGTAGATTTAATAATTCAGGTGTAGGGTCAACTTTTAAATAAATGACATTATTGACAGGTGAAAACGAGCTAAATTTATACACGTGTAGATTAAACGGCTGAACTTTTTCTGTTATATCCTTTAATTGTTCAACCATCTCCTTCATATCGTTATCATCTGATTCAAATGACGCTTTAAGCGTAATATGTGGCGGAATAAGTGAATAATTAGGGTCATATCTCTTTCGGTATGAGTTCGCTTTATCTTGAAGTTGTTTTGAAGGGAATAATACAATTCCGTATTTCATGATTTCAGCTCCTTTTCTTAAAATGGATTTCTTTAATTATACTCATCTTTTACACATATGTTTGTACATCGGCAGGCTCCGAAACAATCAATTAGAAAAAATGCATCTACCTCTTTGACTACATGCTATTAAAATGTTTGAATATAATAATTTCTATTATAGCAAAATAAGTGAAAATTATATATATTAGCTATTTAAAGAATTATCTTGTCACATAGACAGCATCATTTTAAGTGCGCGACTAAGATCAGGTTGCCAATAAGTCCACGTATGGTCCCCATCAAATTCATCATAAAAGATCGGATAGGCTTTCTTCTTCATCACGTCATGTAACTCTCTGTTCGGATATACAAAATCCTTTATTTGTCCATCGGTTGTCTTTACTTCTGTTTCTTGTTTTCCAATTACGTGATAAAGCTCCAATTGATGAGGAAGTTTGAAATCTTTTACCTTATCAATTACATGGCTGTTCACATATGGGGACTGCATGATGATTTTTCCAAATGTATGTGGATATGTTAGTGCAGCTAACAAAGATACAGTTCCACCTAATGAATCACCTAATAGTATACGCCCCATACCCATATTGAATGTTGGATATTCTTTATCAATATATGGTGTTAACTCATCTGCTAGAAAGCGTATATATTGCTGATGTTTTTGTCCATTTGGATGATACTTTTCTTTTCGGTCGATCACATCTTTATAAGGTATAGCTACTATAATCGTGTTATCTATTTGTTTTATAGAGAGTAGATGATCTGTCACTCTGGCAATTTTACCTAGATTTAAGTAATCTTGGCCATCCTGTGCGATTAATACGTGATACTTATACAATGGTGAAAAATTCGCAGGTTCATATATGAGAATTTGTACTTCTTCATTAAGGGCTTCACTCGTTAAAGTCACTTCTTTAATTTTGCCTTTTATACCGTTCATGTGATAAACCTCCTACAGCTGTCATAGTACGTTAATATCATCAAATTGTACCATAAACAACGGTATAATGCTGTTAAAATGATAGGAGGGTGTGATAGATCATAAATGACAGAATAAAGTTAAGGGAAGTAAAAAGGGAAGCGGAAAGGAACACCATCGGTATGCCCGCTTAATCGACATGTATATGAAGGTGTGTAATTGAAGTAGTTGCTGTCATTAATTGGCTTCTTTTAAATTAGTGGTATTTTGTAAATAACGATCAATGAGTGAATCTAAGTTTTTGATTTTTACTAGCGCCAGCTTTTTCTCGATTGTTCGATAGTGATGTTTCCCATTTGGTTCTTCGTCAGCCTCATCAGCTAATTTTACAACCTGTTGTAAGTCATCTGTATTTAGCTTGCCTTCAGGAAGGTAAGAATCTGTGTGTAGCAACACTGCTAATGCAATTTGCTTGGCATTCGTAGGTTTTTCTCCTAATCGGATTAATAGTTTATGTGCACGTTCAGCTCCTTTGATCGCATGTATATCATTTTGGCGATATTGCTCAAAGTCCCATTTGCCGTCTTGATACCACTCATAATGGCCGATATCGTGTAAGAGTGCTGCTTTTGTAGCTAAATCTACATCAACTTTATACTGTATTGCTAAATGAAAGGCATGGTAGGAGGTGGAAATTGCATGAGCAACTCCAGAACGATTAAGATATTTTTGAGCAATCGGATGTAAAAAAAGGTCTGTTAAGGTCACTTCTCTCATAGGTGCTCTCCTCCATTCTATTGTAGTTAAATAAAAAAGTGTTTCTTTTTAGATTAACAAAAAAACAAGGTGATTGGAATAGTTCTTTTGTATTAATTGTGAATTTTTACGGTGTTTTCACATTGTTTAGTCGCGTTGCACAATAGCCACTTATACATCTTTTCTATTTTTGGTTTCTCGTAAATTTTGTTGTTGTCGTTCCTAAAATAACAGATAAAAACCTCGTTTTTCTCAAAAATCATAATTTTATAGAAGGAAAGATGCAATGCCCCGAACCTTAGTTGTATACATGATTATTTTAATAGAGAAAAAACAACAATTTATACGAAAACAGCCTATAAAAAAAGCAACAATTGATGTGAAAGCAGCCCCTAATTTAAAAGATAGAAGTTTTAGATAATGATGTTCATCTAAATAATGACAAAATACAAAGTTTACGAAACGAGCCTTATTTTCATTGTGAAACTGGGATTGCCGATAAAATATTTGCTAGATTAAAAGTTCGTTGTTCATGACGTAACAGACAATATGCTTTCACATAGCTCGGCGTTACTTGTTCAACCCGTAAAATCCTTTGTGTTATTTGACCAGATTTAGACATGTATATGACTTCTATCGGTTGCTTTAGCTCTAAACATCTTAAAAATAATCGATACAAGATGTAACAACCCCTTATAGATTAATAAACTTGTTTTTAGATAAGATCTCAAAAAGCTTCTTTTCATATAGGAGAAAAAAATACAGAAAATATGTTCTTTGTTACTTTATTATTGTCAATTTTCTGTCAATATATAATTAGACAGTGCTATTAGTGGAAAAATTGTATTGTAGCTATGGTATTGGGTGTAAAATTGACCGGGTAAGCCGGTGCCTGTAGGATAAGTATGTTGGGTAGAAGAATAGTTATTTGAAATTAAAAATTGTATTCCAGTTTGAATCGATCTTTCCATTTTTGAATTAGAAGTGAGCAATGCATCTAAAGCCCATGCAGTTTGAGAAGGTGTACTAAATTGCAAAGGTACGAATCGTTCGACTTCAGCACTGCGACAAGACTCTCCCCATCCACCATCATTATTTTGAATATTTTTAAGCCAACGAATTGCCTTACGTATACAAGGGTGATTTGCTTGGATACCAACTGCCCTCAAACCTGTAACAGCAGCCCATGTGCCATAAATGTAACAAATACCCCATTTCCCATACCAAGAGCCATTCTCTTCTTGATTGTTAATTAACCAATTCACAGCTTGTTTTACTTGTGGATGTTCTTCGTCATAGCCAGCAAAGTTTCCAAGATATTCAAGTGTACGTCCTGTTAAATCAGCTGTTGATGAGTCACGCAATGTAAAATTAGCGTTTTCGATCGGTAATGTTGCTAACCATTTTTGGTCAACGTTTTTTTCAAATGATGGCCAGCCACCGTCATTATTTTGCATAGACAGAAGCCACTTCTGCCCTTTCGATAAAGCGACTTGAAAAGGATGTTGTGTTTGAGCCGTTGATGTGATGGCTCTTAGTGCTGCAGTTGTATCATCAATATCAGGAATAATCGTGTTTATATCTGAGAAACCCCAGCCCCCTGGTTCTGTATTGGGGTTGTGTACTGTCCAGTCTCCATATTTTTTGTGCTGACGGGATAGTAGGTATTCGTTAGCACGATGTATCATTAAAACATCTGCACTTACTCCTGCTTTTTGGAGCGCATAACTTAATAAGGCTGTATCCCATACAGTTGAGGGTGAGTTTTGAATATGAACTTCGTTAGCTGGGCAACTGAGAGATTTCAATCCTTTAATTGCTTTTTGGATAATCGGCGAATCTTTCGTGTATCCCAATGCTAAAAGTGCAAAAACCATGACGACAGTTGAGGTAGCGTAACTATACAAAGTCCCATTACTTTCAATTCTGTCTAGTAAAAACTTCTCAGCTTTTTTTAATCCTTGTTCATGGATATGCAGCGGATAGCTAGCAAGTTTTTTAAGCTGTGTTAAGAATTCATGTGAAAGTCTACTTTCTCTAATCCAGCTTTGTGTGAATAAAGAAGGAGGTGTGGTGAATAGATGACTTACATCTGGTGTACTCTCAGAACGAAGTGAAATGCGTTTGTTTCCACAAATAGCCATAGGAATAAAATGAATTCGGGCATAATTACTAATTGAATAAATGCTAAGTGGCGAAAATTTTGGAAGCATTAATATGGACATAGGAATATAAAATGCTGTAGGCCAAGGATATTGGCCGCATACAGAGAGAATAAACTTAGTTGTAAAATGAGCCTTAGTCAACCCACCTTGTGATTTAATGTATCGTTCTGCTTTCTTCATATTTGTATCACTTTTTTTCGCAGCTTTAGAGCATAATAAGGCGAAGTAACATTGAATGGTAGCAGATAAATTTCCATCTTGCTCATCTTCATACAGCTTCCAAGTACCCTTTTCACTTTGTATACTCAATAATCGATTTGCAAGTTTTGATATTAATGATTCTTCATCTATACCAAGGCAATGTAACAAAATAATAGTATAACAATCCGTTAATGGAGGACCTTCAAAGCAAAATCGCCAAGTCCCATCTGTATATTGTGTTTCATGGAGGTCATGCACAATAGTTGTAATTTCTTCACGAATTTCTTCGTTTGAAAACAAAAGAATCACTCCTTATAAAGTGGTTAGCCTGGGAGAAGGGTTGATCAGCTTTTTAAAACAACCTTTTTACTATATATTCATGTATGCCTGTACATATTGACGTGACAGGAAAACAATACTATAAAAAAACATTTTAATTCTGAGAATAGATTCGTATGAGTAAGAAATGAAAGAAAATGTACTTACATGCATTTTCATACGAACAACTTCTAATACATTTAGTAATATTATCAGTCAATCATTAGGGCTCTTTTCGTAAACGTTGTTGCTACAGTTCCTAGGAGAAAATGTCGCTTTATTCAACAGTCATCGTTTTATAGAAGAAAGATGCAACGAAAATTAGTTCGTGTTTATTTTTTAGTAAACACAACATTCTATAAGAAAACAGCAATCAGTAAAGAATGTTTACCATCATTAGTTGTGGAGATGATTGTTTGGAACAAGAGGGGAGCTTTTTTTGTAAACTTTGTAGATTAGAACATTTAAATGAAATTAAGGGAGAAATGTAAATGTATGGAAAAAATAGTGTCATTGGGTTTAGGTGTATATGATTTAGTTCTTTGTAGGATAAGCAACAGAAATAATTGTAATTGTGAGGTGGGTATAAATGAAGTGGGTTCGTATTTTATGTGGCTTGTTAGTATTTGTACTTATGTTATGTCAAATCGCAGCCCCTGTATTTGCTTATAATGAGTCGAGTGGAAAAGTAATCAAATTTTCAAGCAAGAGTCATGTTCAAGATAGAATAAAAGTAGCTAATTTACCTGATGCTAATGTTACATTGCTAGCGATTAAAGAAGACAAGTGGTTTAAATATTTTCAGCTTACAGTAGGAAAACGAAACAAAGAGTTTGTACATTGGATGAATGTCACAGATCATGACTTTCAGCCAAAATTGTACTCTATTGATGTAACAAATACTGGTCAGGAGGAAATTATTGTCGTCCTCACGACAGACCGAGACAAAGGTGTATATATAAATGAAGCACATGTATTAGAAAGAACATTAGTAGACAAAACAGATGTAGTGAAAGAAATTTATATTGAGAATCCACGAATCATCGCCGCTCAAAAAGTTAATATGAAGAGAACGAAGAGAGGAGTAGTTTTAGTAGTAGATGGTAAAAGTACATTCATTCCAAATAATAAGCTAGATTCTAAAGAAGAGTTACCTCAACTATCAATGGAACATTTTGTGAAATTTACGATAGAAGACAATACACTTAAGGCTATATTATTGGTAGAAGAAAAACCGAACCATTATTATGGTAACATCGTCATTACATACGAATATGATAATGGCATCATGAAAGCTGAAAAAGTAGAGCTTCGATTAGGGTAACAATAGCGCGTATTAGAATGGCAATAAAGATTAAATTATCATCATTTAATTAAGTAAAACCAATAGTTTCCATGAGTAGGGAAGGCGGAAAATTACACAAGAAAAATTTTGCTAAATGCCTGATTAGATATGTCTATAAATAATGAGAGGTCAGGAAACATGATTTTAATTCAAAGAATTACATTTAACCTATTAGATGGTCCTTCAACAAATTTATTAATATGTCTAATAGCTGTTGGATATTCAGAACTACAATTCAATCGTAGCTACATAGTTCTTTAGCATCTTGTTCTTAAAAAGTGTTGCTTGATTTTATGCAAATGTCATTTGCATGAAGGAAGAACAAGTGGTTGTATTTCTGAGCAATAAATACAACCCTAAACAAAAGCTAATACAACAGTTCTTACTATATAATCATATTTTTTCTAATATGATACTGAGAATGTAGTATAGATTACAAACTAAAAAAGAAACTACAATGCAAATGTACTTCGCAAAGTAGTTGATGTAAACAATCTATTTTGAACACATTGCCAAACTATGAAGAGCCTTTGCAATTACAAGACGACATTCCAGGTACAACTCCACTTGATGGTGATAGTCTCTTTTGGCTACATTGCTCTTCAAGAGCTGAAATAAGAAGGTTCTGGACTATTATTGATTCTGGGGTTTCGAAGGCAGGGTTCGCTAGGTTTTTTTCTTCTAACGGATCATTAGTAAGGTTGTATAGTTCATATTGATCTGGAACTGGATTATACTTTGTTTTCGTTAAGCAAAGGTAGCATTGCTCATTTGATGTTGTATTAATAGCAGAGCTCTGGACAGTTGTGTTGTCCTCACACCCAGGATCACTCCAAAATTGTGGATTATCATAATAACGACTAAGCTTCCACCTTTCTCTTTTTTTATCCATACCAGTAGGTAACATCGTAATAATCGCTTCAATATGATTTGGCTGGACGACTGATTCATACGGCTCTCCTGATAATGTGACCTGATTCAATCCCCTTGTCACATCATCATCACTCATAAAATAAATCGGTTCATCGTCACGGTAAAAATTCTTTCTTCCTTTTAACAAGGGGGTAAGGTCACGACCAACTAGAGGGTGTACTTCAGTATGGTCTAGCCTCAGCTTTTCTTGTATTTCCATTGGGTTAATACCTGCTAAGCCTAGCATAGTTGGCAGAACATCAACGTGACTCGTTATACTGTCTGTACTTTGTCGACCAGAGAACAGCCTAGGACTGTGGATGATCATAGGGACATGAATCGACTCTTCGTATGTGTTATACCACTTTTGAAATAATCCACCGTGTGCACCTAATAATTCTCCATGATCAGATAAGAAAATGACAATTGTATTTTCATAAAAATTAGATTTCTGAAGTGCTTGAAATACTTTCAACATTTCCTGATCAGCTTCTTTTTGTAAAGAGTAATACAACTGGCGATAAAAAAGTGTGTCTCTTAGAGGCTGCAAAGCTTTCTGATAAGTGACTCGGTAGCTATCTTGTGCGATGGGTTTTGTAGATAGTGATTCCTTTGCCGTTGGAGCAGGAGGAATGAACGGAACAGAAGGGTCTACTTTAAAATTATACAGTGCACTTAATTCTGTAACGATTCCGAATAATGCGATATCATGTGGATTTACAAATGAGCTCATAATCAACCATGGTGCATCATTTTCTTCTTGTAATTCGAGAGACCGAATCAATGCAACAACTTCTGCAGAATAGACAACATCTCGCCCACTGACACCTATGGCTGCTGAACATCCTGAATTTCGAGGAGCTGAACCATGAGGCTCAGGACCCACCCAGCCAGAGAACCCAAACTTATCCAATTGATCAGCGCTCAAATACTTTCGAACCTTCTCTTCATCAGGTATTCCTGTCAATGTATAGCTTGGGTAAGCATCTTTTGTACCAGGAATGAGAATATCTTCATCAGAAGCATGCCACTTTCCTTTCCAAAAAGTACGATACCCAGCAGCTTTAAAATAGTC
The DNA here is from genome assembly GCF_046557775.1 of Nanhaiella sioensis. NCBI lineage: Bacteria > Bacillati > Bacillota > Bacilli > Caryophanales > Bacillaceae > Nanhaiella > Nanhaiella sioensis. The sequence goes on along the minus strand of NZ_JBKAEG010000001.1, from coordinate 668,611 downwards.
ACCCATCGTTGGAACGCTATTTGGGTCTAACCAGAATAAATCTGGGTCAAACGCGGTTTTAGCAACACCGCTTGTTTGTGTTACCCCATGTAGGGAAGGGTACTGCCCAGTATACAATGTCGCACGACTTGGTGAGCAAGCTGTACTCCCAGCATAATGATTGTTAAATTCAAATCCATTTTCTCGTAAAAGCTCTTGTGCAATAATATTTTCTTTCCGCCATAACTTTAGTTCTTCGTTTTCATAAATTGATGGAAATCTTTCCTGGTCGACCATTAAAATAAGAAAGTTTGGCTTTTCTTCTTGGACATTTTTGCGGTCTGAACTTGTTGTCGCTTGATTCACTTAACATAACCTCCATATGTTGTGATTAGGATAAAAGATACTCTCGTATGCTTTAATTCATCTTCACTATATGATGGTTATAAAGTTATCATTCTAGAATCATTATGAATAAGCTGTATAACACTCGATGTCCCAAGATGGGTAGGAAACACCTTTCATTGTTTCTAAAATATATACAAATAGAGTGTAGGCATCATTTTTTCAAATATCAGTCTCAATTGATAAAGAATAAACACCGTTTTTACAAAGTGTTGGTTTCATTGAGCGTAATAAACAATATATATCAAAAAACTCGAAATATTGATAAAATGATTGTTAAATAGTTGTATTGGAGGATAATAATGAGAAATAAAGTGACAGGTGTTTTACGATTTTTAGGCGTATTTACTATTTGTGTAGGGATAATTATAGGCGCTTGGTTGGCAAATGATACACAACTATTATCTTTTGGAGGGGCTTTTTTAATTGCCTGTGTTATAAATAGTTTTTTGTTATTTGGTCTTGCTGAAGTAATGAATGTGGTATTCAAGATCTACGAAAATATGGGCGGTTCGACACTCAAAAAACTTGAAATATCTGGCTCACTAGAAAGTGTACAAGCGAATAGTAAAACAAAACGAATCGGTATAAGCGATAGGAAGACGATTGAAATGTTTTATGTTGATTCACATAGTCAAACAGCAATTGAGATAGTAGGCACCCCATTTGAGGACTTCTTTTTGGTGAGAAACAGTGACGGAGGAATAGATATAGTAGAATTAGGTGGTTTTAAGCCGCAAATACTAAGCGTAGAAAGTATAATAAATCATCCTCAATTAAAAGATTGGTATGAGTCATTATAGATAAAAAAACATTTATCGAATACAAGCAATCTCTCCGATTCTTCAAATATCGTCATATAAAATCTAGATAAGAGAAAAGAAAGTACAACGGGTTTCAACTATAGCATAGGTACGAAATAGTTACATATTTTTGTTTCTAGTAAACTTGTACTCAGGAACTACTTAATTAGCTTATAGATTTTTAATCGTGGGTGTTCTAAAATATTTGGAAATCAATATATTTAATCAATAGGCACATTGCGTAATCTTGATTACAATTTTATTAATCATGGAAAATAACTTCAAAAATTATTAAGTAAAAAGATGCTGCGAACCAAAAAAAGCCTAATATAAAATCAATAATCTGTGCGAAAACAGGCAGCAAATAAAAATATGTTATGTATTCACTTGAAATGCCTTAAGATAATGTCTAAATCCTTTAATAATACCCCATCATGGAGGATCTCGTAATTGGTTAGTCAGTTATACAAGAACCATTTTACAGTTTATAGCTATTATCCTGTCATGAGACCAAAAAAGGAGTGAAAGCATTGTTAACGAAGGAGGAACAATTTATACTTGATGAACTAAAAGTTATTTTTAAAAATGAAGGCAAAGCAGCAGTTGAATTCAATAGACGAGAATTAGTAGAGCATTTTTCAGACATCAATGTTCCAGTTGTTATAAAATCTCTAGTGATCAATGGCTACTTAAGTATTGAACATCTGCCAAAAGGAAAACTCTTACTAACCATCTTGTAGATTAATAATAAAAGTTAAAGCCTTGAGGAGATATTGTCTGTTTACAGGATGCCAAAAAACACAAAGAAAATAAAGAGTAACGGATTTCTAAATAACTATTGTTGTATATGTATCCGTTACTTAACGCTAACACTCATAGGGAACAGTCTTCATTAGATTAGAACAAATACATACCTCCTTTACGTTATCGTTGTTCATAATTAACGGTGTTTTATTTTTTTGTATTATGAAATGATTTTGTTTGGGTAAACCCTGTTTCCAAAACTATTGTATGAAATGTGACGAGCCACTTGAAAAATTATAGGATTCGTAGATGAGTCCTATAATAATTAAGTACGTTGGCTGGTCTTTTTGTTGTGCATGAATAATATTGATTTCTAGATAGTAGCTTGATTATAGGTTGCTAAAACTAATTCGGAGATGGTTTTCTTTTGGTTACATATACAAGAGCCTTTACATGTGTAAGATCCATTTATATTTTCTTTCTTAGGTATTTGTATTACACCTTCCCTATTGTTGTTGAGACTTAACAACTATTTTATTTGAATCCAAAATCTCCATAAAAACTTTAAAATTTCATTCTATAATAACTCTGTTGAACTAACTAAAAGGCTTGCCACAAGGATAACCTTTTATTAATTATTGGGGTGTGAAAATTGAAAAAGGTGGTTCAGTGTAAACTATATAAAATGGGTGAGTTCAGTGTTGAGTAATATGCGTAAAAAAGAAAATAAAATAATATTTATTACTAAAGGGTATGCTGTGACAATACCAAAAAAACTTAGGGATTTTTGTAATATGGAACCTGGGCAAGTAGTGGATGTTTACTATAGTGATATGTGGATAGAAATAACGAGCAATAGAAGAAATGAAAGTTTAGAAAATCAAGTAGTGGTTGGTTCCAGAGGTTCAATATATATACCAAAAGAAATACGGAAATTTACGAATATTAATGAAAGCACTAAATTTAAAATTTGTATTAATGAAAATTTAAAATCAATCAAACTAATACCATTTGTTTAGGGCAATAAACTTGGACTATAGTGTACATAGGTTTGTTACATCATTCATCAAATTAATTTTTTAAAAAAATACATTATTTCTTCAAAAAAAATCCTTTAAATCTGCATATTCCCTCGATATTTTTAGAGTGTAAAAAAAATATCTTCATAGAGGAGTTAGGGATGTTAAAGAAAGTATCAGCATTTAGCCTACTCGTAGTGTTACTAAGCATAGGGATAGTCGTATATGCAGATGGAGGGGATGCGGGAAATTATGAAGACATTTCATCAGTTATTAACGGTTTTAGAGGATAAAATACTTTAATAGAACAAAAAAATCAACTCTTTGAACAATCCGATGGTCATGCTCACGGTGAAGAGATTGTAATTGTAGATTCTCCAAATTATGTGGTTTTAGGAATATTTGGGACAATTATCTTCTTGTTTTTAGTGTTGGGTCTCATTTTAAAATTACATAAGAGAAAAATGGAAGAAGCATATATTCAAAGAATACATATGAAGAACTTGTTGTCGCATCCCATTATAAGCAGTTTTCTTAAAAGTAAATGGTATCCTGGGATTTTTCAATGGACAGCCATTGTTGTGTTTTCAATCATTGTATTTCAGTTAGTTGCGGGTACAACAAATGGTCATAAGAATTTTGGAACGACGATGACATGGGTTCTTTGGTGGCCTATTATTCCGCTTTTTTTTATCTTATTTGGAAGGTTTTGGTGTGCAGTTTGTCCATTCGGCAAAATAAGTGACATTGTTCGAAAATACTTTGGTAGTGAACTCCCCGTACCAAAGTTTCTAAAACAGTATGGTATTTGGTTAATGGATTTATTTTTTATTTTAATTACATGGAGTGATCACGTTTTTGGTATTGTCGATTCACCTAGAGGATCTGGGTATTTATTATTAATCTTGTTGACAATGGTCATCATCACATCTGTTTTTTACGAAAGAAGAACTTTTTGTAAGACACTATGCTTTCTAGGTGGTCTTGCAGGTAATTATTCTAGAGCTGGTATTGTTGAATTAAAAGGGACAGAGGAAATTTGTAAAAGCTGCAAAACTCAATCATGTTATCGGGGTAACAGCAAAGTTGAAGGTTGTCCTATGTTTCAATTTCCAAGAACAATGGATTCAAGTGGGGATTGTAACTTATGTGCGAATTGTATTAAAGCTTGTCCTAATGATTCGATTCAAGTTTCAATTCGTAAACCTACTAGTGAGTTATGGGGCATAAAAAAGCCAAGGTTAGAGCATACCGCATTAGCAGCTATCATTATGGGAATCGTATTTGTTCAAAATATTACGATGTTGTCTGTATGGGAAGATATTCTACAATACATAAGTCAATTAACGAGAACAACGAGCTATGCAATTAATTTTACAGTTGCATTTATAGTATCAATGGTTATTCCATTATTCCTTTTGTGGTTTGCTTCTTTTATAGCATCTAATAAAAAGGACATGCAAACAATTAAAGAGTATTTTGTAATTTTTGGTTATGCCATTATTCCGCTGGATTTGGCAGGGCATATGGCACATAATTTATTTCATATTTTGACCGAGGGGAAAGCAATTTGGTACAATACGCTCCAGTTGTTTGGTATTAAAGCGAGTGGTGATTTAGCTATTAGTTCAGGTTTAACAGTACAAATATTACAGTATGCAATTATAGTTTTAGGATTGCTTGGCTCGATTTATACCGTACATCGTATAGGGAACAATAATGGTATTCAGAGGAAGCTACCTTTTTATGTGTTAATGATAGTATTTACAGTAGTCAATATTTATCTGTTTGCACTGCCAATGGATCACAGAGTTCATTAAATTTCTTTCTAGAAGGAGACAATTATATATGAAAATGTTAAAGACAATTGCTCCAATTTTATTAGTAGGAGTAGTACTTGTTGGCTGTAATTCCAATGAACAAACTACAGAACCTACGAAAATAGAAGGTGGCAAAAAAATTGAACATATGCACGGGTTATCATTTCAGGATGATACGATCTTTGTTGCTACACATGAAGGAATGATTTCCACTAGTGATAAAGGAGAATCATGGTATACTGTTAGCTCTCATGATAATGATTTTATGGGTTATCATGCACTATCGAATGGTGAAATGATTACAAGTGGTCATCCAGGGAAGTCATCAAACCTTCCAGACCCTCTAGGACTTTTAAAAAGTACTGATAATGGAATTACATGGGAAGAAGTATCGTTACAAGGCAAGATTGATTTTCACATTTTAGATGCAAATTATTCAAATACTGATATTATATATGGTTTGAATCAAATGGGTAGTGGCAAATATGGGGCTGGTATATTTAAATCAATTGATGGTGGCGAAAATTGGGATAAAATTGAGCCAGTTGGCTTACCAGATGACCTTCATAAAATTTACACATTAATCTCACAGCCGAATAATGATAGTGAACTACTGGCTGGAACACAGAATGGTGTCATGCGTTCTGAAGATAGTGGAGAGACATGGGAGTTATTAGATGGAAATCGCTTAATTACTGCAATTACAGTTATGCCAAATGAAAGCAAGGACTTAGTGAGCTACTCAATTACACAAGATGAAGCAGGTATTATGAAAAGTAGCGACAATGGGCAGACTTGGGATTACATTGGTCTAGACTTGGGAGAGGACGCAGTCAATAATATATCTATAAATGCAGATAATAATAACTTAATGTCAGTAACAACATTTAACAACTCTGTGTATGTGACTGAAGATGGTGGGGGAAATTGGAAGCAAACGATAGATGCTGGAACTATTAAATAACAGCTATAGAAGAGACTCGACATATTAGTTGGGTCTTTTCTATATTTCAGAAATGATGGGTATTACATATTTGAAATTAATAAAATGCTTTAAGAATCTGCAAAATTTCTCAATTAATTTCGAAGAAAGTAATGATAAATAACATAAGCTTGTTGCATAAACTTTGTTGCTACTATTTTTTCACTATTAGCAACATAAACGTATTGAACATATGCAATTGAAAATTATGAATGAAGTTCAATAAATCTGCAAAAATTCTTGCTAGTATAAGAGCAAACGAATGGAGTGAACTGATCATGATGGGATGGCTCGATAGCTGCTCTGGTTTTCAAGGAGGAAGTATGATGATGCTAGGGATGTTTATTTTTTGGGGAGGCTTACTTTTCTTTGGGTTTTATCTTCTGAAAAAATATCTGAATGGCAATAACCATTCATACCAACATCCGATAAATATTTTAAATGAAAGGTTTGCAAAGGGTGAAATTTCTGAAAAAGAATATGACCATTTTAAAGCAAAAATAAGAAGTAAATAACAAAAACTGCTTCTATCTTTTATAAGTAGTTGGGCTAAACAAGTTTAATTTGACAACGGAGTATTGTGGAAAATCAATGGAAGATTAGTAGATAATGAACTTAACCAAAGGGGTGAAAGGTTTGGGGAAGTTTCGGTTATTGACACTTATAATTGGAGGAATTTCTTTCATATTAGTTGGGTGTCAACAAACAACTTCAAATGACAATTCAACATCTATAAATATATTAGATATACCAAAGGAAACTCCAAATGAAGAGGAGGTTGTTACATTTGATATTATTGCTCAATCAACTGTTTGGGAAATAAAAGGTACACGATTTGAAGCTTGGACTTATAATAACGAAATTCCTGGAGAGGAGATTCGTGTATCCGAGGGAGATTTCGTACGTGTAAATTTAAAGAACAACCTTGATGAGCCAGTTACGATTCATTGGCACGGCATGGTTCTCCCTAACATGATGGACGGTGTAGCTGGTGTGACACAAAATGCAGTGCAACCTGGTGAGGAATATACCTATGAATTTGAGGCAATAGAAGCAGGGACGTATTGGTATCATTCCCACCAAGATAGTGGTAATCAAGTAGATAGAGGTTTATATGGCGCACTAATCGTTGAACCTATGGAGAAATCTTATGACCAAGATTTTGTACTGATGCTAGATGAATGGTCTATTGGTGAAAGTGGTGGAATGATGGACCATATGTCCGGTGGCACTCCTGGAGAGATGGACTCACAGATGACCTATGGAACCTTTACTGTGAATGGTAAAAGTGCGCCAAATATCGACCCTGTTGTTGCTGATTTTGGAGAAAGAGTAAGATTGCGTCTAGTGAATGCTGGATATCAGAAACACTATTTATATTTACAAGGGAACTCTTACAATTTAGTTGCAAATGACGGTAAAGAAGTGATTGGTGCACCACTAATCTCTGATGTAATTGAGATAGCTCCTGGGGAGCGGCTAGACATTGAGTTTAACGCTAATCAGAGTAATAATTGGTATATTTCTAGCGTGAACAATGTGGAAGGTGCCAACGATATAAGAATTCCTATCATCGTAAATCACGTTGAAAAGCAAGTGGAAGATATAGATCCTGTTGTAGAAGGAAAAAAGGAGTTATCACTTATTGATTTTACAAACATTGGTGAAATGGAGTCGATTATTAGCTCAGAAGCCGAGCCAGACCTGATATACGAAATGGATTTGAACGTTGGGATGGGTATGATGGCAGGTGGTATGACTTACAAGATTAATGGGAAAACATTTCCTAATACTGATCCTATTAAAGTTCAGAAAGGTGACGTAGTAAAAGTAACGATTACAAATAATAGTATGTTAGACCATCCGATGCATTTACACGGTCACTACTTTCAAGTGATAACGAGAAATGGAGAGAGGTTAAAAAATCCATTAGTAAAAGACTTAATTAATGTTAAACCACATGAACAATATGAGATCTTATTTACTGCTGATAACCCAGGAGAATGGGTCTTTCATTGCCATGACCTTGTCCATGCTGGAAATGGGATGGTAACAGTTGTTAAATACAATGGATATTATTCACCATTTGAATTAGAAGGAGAGTACTTCAATAAACCCGAATAAGTTTATGTCATATAACGAGTTTCTTATTTTTCTATACTTTCTTTATAATTATGGCTCTTTTCATAAACTTTACTCAACAGTCATCGTTTTATAGAAAGATAGTTACCCAAAGCCTAGTTGTATACGTGTTTGTTATTTCGTACGAAAAACAACATTCTATACGAAAACAGTCATAATTATTGTATTTAGTGAGCATTAAAGTGTTAACTTGAAAATTAAAGGTGGTTTTGTTGTGTATGCTATATTTAGTCAGATAAGTAACTTTTTTAGTCAGCCTTTTATGAATATTGCGTATAGCGTTGAAGGTATTCCGCTGGCATCTGCATTTGTTTTGGGCATTGTTGGTGCAATGGCACCTTGTCAATTTACAGGGAATATTGGTGCAATTACTCTTTACGGAAATCGTTCCATGCAAGAAAAACTTGCATGGAAAGAAGTGATCTATTTCATTATCGGGAAAATAACTGCATTTTCTTTACTAGGGTTATTAGTATGGTTGCTAGGACGCGAGTTTCAGCAAAGTCTAACCTTATATTTTCCTTGGTTTAGGAAAGTAATTGGGCCAATTTTAATATTAATGGGTATTTATTTAATGGGGTTTTTCAAAATGACTTGGAATCTGCAGCTAATTAAAATACCAGACAGTTATTTTAAAAAAAGTAAATTTGGCTCATTTTTAATGGGATTAAGCTTTTCCTTAGCATTCTGTCCAACGATGTTCATCTTATTTTTTGTTACATTAATGCCTATCGTTCTATCTACTTCTTATGGAGTTATTTTACCAACTATTTTTGCTTTAGGTACGTCTATCCCTGTTCTAATAGCGTTGTTTATAATATGGTATTTTGGCTTAGCAGGTTCATTAATGAAAAAAGGTAGAAAACTAGGGAAACGAATTCAAATGATTGCTGGTATTATCATTATTATAATAGGTATCTTTGATACAATAACTTATTGGGCTTAAACTATAGTCATAGCAGCAACAAACTGCTATGACTATTTTATTTAGGACATTTTTTAGAGGAAGTTATGTCATATGGTCAAAATAAAAGATAAGTACAATATTTAAGTTGACAATTACCATAGGGGGGTATAGTATAAAAGTAAGGAAACAACATAAGGTTATTAATTAAGAGTAAGCGTTAAAGGCTATTCAAATTTTACTTCAACATAAATTCCAATTATGGAAAGGGCGGGTTATTGATGATGGAAGGTAAAAAGACTCATCAAAATGTGGGTAATCCTGAAAGACATACACATCAAGAACATGATGACCATAAACAACATGGACATGTAGGACATAATCACCTGGAACATAATAGTCATAACGAACATGATGGTCATAAACACCGAGAACATAATAGTCATAATCATAACGAACACGATGGTCATAAACACCGAGAACATAATAGTCATAGTCATAACGAACACGATGGTCATAAGCATCGAGAACATAATAGTCATAATCATCAAGAACATAATAATCATAATCATAACGAACACGGGGGGCATAATCACCAAGGCCATGGAGGGCATAATCATGGGCATATGATTGCTGACTTTAAGAGGAGATTCTATATTTCTTTAATAGTAACAATACCAATATTAATTTTTTCTCCTATGATCCAATCGATTTTAGGGTATGAATTAAGTTTTTATGGAGTAAATTATGCTCTGTTTATTTTAGCGACATTCATTTTTTTCTATGGGGGAAAGCCTTTTTTAACAGGTTCTTATGATGAGCTGAAACAAAAGAGTCCTGGAATGATGACCTTAATAGCACTTGCGATTGTAGTGGCGTATATATATAGTACCTTGACTGTCTTTGGTTTATCAGGAAATAATTTCTTCTGGGAATTAGCCACCCTCATTGACATTATGTTATTAGGGCACTGGATAGAAATGCGATCAGTAATGGGAGCTTCTAATGCTCTGGAAGAATTAGCGAAAATGATTCCTTCAGAGGCTCATTTGATAGATGAAAATGGAGAGATAACAGATGTTAACATTAGTCATTTAACCCAAGGAAATAAAGTTCTAGTAAAACCTGGTGAAAAGGTCCCTGTTGATGGAACTATTATTAAGGGGAACTCTTCCATCAACGAATCTATGCTGACAGGTGAATCAGTACCAGTTGAAAAAACAATAGACGATGGGGTGATTGCAGGATCCATAAATGGAGAAGGATCTTTAACCATACAAGTAGAAAAAACGGGAGAAGATAGCTATCTTTCCCAAGTAGTAAAGATGGTTAAAGAAGCCCAAGAATCAAGATCCAAAACACAGGATTTAGCTAATCGTGCTGCTAAATGGTTATTTTATCTAGCACTAATTGCTGGGTTCGTTACATTGGTAACATGGTTATTGCTGGGGTACCCTTTTGTTTATGCGTTAGAACGTATGGTAACTGTAATGGTAATTGCTTGTCCTCATGCTTTAGGTTTAGCAGCTCCATTAGTTGTAGCTAGATCTACAGCATTAGCTGCAAAGCAAGGGTTATTAATCAGAAACCGTGCTAACTTTGAAGAAGCAAGAAATATTCAATCCATTGTCTTTGATAAAACGGGTACTTTAACCGAGGGTGAATTTGGTGTAACTGATATCATGACTGAAAATGGCTATGAAAAGAAGGATGTTTTACAACTTGCAGCTTCTCTAGAAGTATTGTCTGAACACCCGATTGCAAAAGGGATAGTTGGAGAAGCAAAAGCTCAAAAATTAACTTTTTATCAGCCAGATGAGTTTGAATCGATGACAGGTAAAGGGCTAAAGGGAATTGTAAAAGGTAAAGAGATTTTACTAGTCAGCCCTGGTTTTGTTAAAGCAAATAATATAAGATTTCAACAAGAAACGTTTGAGAGATTATCTGAGCAAGGAAAAACTGTAATCTTTGTATTAATTAATAGTGAAGTAGCTGGAATGATTGCACTTGCTGATAAAGTTAGAGAAAGTGCTGAACGTGCAATCGCACGTTTGAAGAATATCAATGTCCAATCGTTGATGTTAACTGGAGATAATTACAAAGTAGCTCAATGGGTTGGAAAGCAATTGAATTTAGATGATGTAGTTGCAGAGGTATTACCACATGAAAAAGCAGACAAGATAAAAGAACTAAAAGCAAACGGTTTAAAAATAGCAATGACAGGGGATGGGGTCAATGATGCACCTGCTTTGGCAAACGCTGATCTCGGAATAGCTGTAGGAGCAGGTACTGATGTTGCAATGGAGACTGCAGATGTTATTTTAGTAAAAAGTAATCCTGAAGATGTTGTGTCCATCCTTGAGCTTTCAAAATCAACGTATAGAAAAATGATTCAGAATCTATGGTGGGCAACAGGGTATAACATTGTCGCGATTCCACTGGCAGCTGGAATTCTATCACCAATAGGAATTGTATTAAGTCCAGCAGTTGGAGCTGTATTAATGTCACTCAGTACTGTAATTGTTGCGATAAACGCACGATTGTTCAAAGGTTAAGATCGGAAAAATACATTGATAAAAAATATTCGTAAGTTAAGAAACGCCACTAAAGACTAAATAGTTTTGAGGTGGTGTTTTTTTGTAGGTGAAAGATTACCCAACACTTTTCTTTCGAAAAACTTTATAGTAAATTCCAATCTTCATAAAAAATCTATAATTTTCTATTATAATAGCACTGTATTCGAAGGAGGGGTCATATTTTAGGCTGTTTTCGCATTGATAGTTGTTTACGTGCTAAGAAATAAATACGGTATAACTTTAGTGAGTGGTACCTTTCTGCTATAAAACCAGAAAAACCCCCCCGTTATAGTGGTTTAAATTAGCAAAATAACAACAAAGATAAGGAAACGGACCTTTATTTAAGCTAGTATGACTGGTTATGATGAGTAGAAATAATTTAATGAAGAGAGGAATTTTTGATGAAACCCATATTTAGTATAGGTCCGCTTTCAATATATTTTTTTGGTTTAATGATAGCTATTGGTGTAATGGCAGGTTTAGCTATTTTAACTAGAGAAGCAAAACGTAGGGGACTTAATTATAAATTATTGATAGATGGTGCAATCTACTCTTTCATTGGTGGAGTAATAGGAGCTCGAATTATTTATGTATTCATGTACGATCCTATCTATTTTATTAATAATCCATTAGAAATTATATTCATTCATAACGGCGGACTCTCAATACATGGTGGTATTTTAGGTGGTCTTGCTGTTGGGTATATATTTTTGAAGCGTCACAAGATGCCGATTTGGGAAACATTAGATATTGTCGCGCCAGCATTAATATTAGCTCAAGGGATTAGTAGAATTGGTTGTGATGTATTTGGTGGTCCAATTTCACAGGCATTACCTTGGGGAATGGAAGTAAATGGAGAGTATCTTCATCCATCTCAAGCATACGAATTTTTATTAGATTATTTGTTATTTGGGTACCTATGGTTACGCTTGAAAAAATCATCTTACCATGGGCAAATCTTTATTCATTATTTAATTGGTTATATGATCATACGAGCAATTGTGGAATTCTCAAGAATTAATCCAATGATATTAGGTACGATATCTGTTAGTCATTTAATGAGTATTGTAGGTATAACCATCGGAATATTCTTAATGAAATATTTGAAACCAAGAAGCACTATTAATAATGATAATGTAATAACAGCAACAGATTATTATAAAACAATATTTGCAGTAATTGTATTGATGCTTTTATCGGTCATTATTTATTTTTGGGTACAGGGGTGAAGATCAGCTTAATAGTTGAAAAAACACCTTTCACACAGTTGAGAACATATATGCATTTTATCTGCAGAAAAAACAATTAGCATATAAAGATATTATAAGAGGTTATGGTATTGAGATGGGAGTGATGATTCAGAAATTCATAAGTAATAATATATTGTTAGATCGGCCCTTTTCTAAAATTTTGTTTAAGTTATTAAATTGAACAGCATGGTGAAGCTATATGAACTTTCATCCTTAAAATAGTATAAAAGGAGCCACTAACACCAGTTAGTATGCACATTTAGTTTTAAGTACAAAAAAATAACACCGTTCAAAGTTTACAGTCATTTGACATATGACTTCATTATTAAAATTGATCTATGGGAGGTATTAATGATGGAATGGATTTTACTTTTACTGCTTCTTTTATGTCCATTATCAATGGTCTTTATGATGAAAGGTCATAATCATGGAAAACATCAACATGGTCATCGTCATGGGAAACATCAATTTGGTCATAATGCTACTGTACAAAGTGATTTATCGTATGAAGAAGAACAGTCTTCTAGATTAGACAGCTATAAAGTTAAGCAATTAGAAGGTGAACTTACTATGTTAAGAGAACAACATGAATTGCTTAAAGAAAAATTTGATGACTCTATCGAAAGTAATGCAAAGAATAAGTAAAGCTGGAGAAGGAGTCAACAGGGTGAAAAATCTAATGATGTAGTTAAATAAATCGAACTACAAAGGAGATCATTGATAGAACCCTGTATACCAAGAAGCTCATGAAATCTCATTTGAGGACAGTATTGTAGAAAAGCATGAAGGAATTAATTATACATTTAATGATGATAACTTAGCCGAACACATACAAGGTTGATGTAATTAATATGGAAGCTACCCACCTTGTAAATGAATTACAATTAGATGATTGCAGGTTGATGTTGATTTAACTACTCATTCAGGTGATTTGACCGAATTAAAGCTAGATAAGAATATTTTTTTGAGTAGATGATTAGCACAAAGTATGTGTTAGAAATTTTGTTATCCAAAGGACAATTCAAGATTTTATCTTCAAATAAATAACTTTTATATTAATACCGTAGTTTTGGATTACACGTCTAGGTGATTTAAGTCGAATCATCTGATGTTTGTAGGGATATCTGTACTAGTTGCAATAGTAATTGCATATATTGGTGTACATGCTATTAAACTAGGATGTGATAAATATGATTATGTCAAAAGCGTTATTAATGACAATTATAACACCACTCTTATTAACCTTTTATATTTCCTTATGCTTGGTAATACAAAGAAAAAACATAGCAAGTATGACTAGTATGACGATTACAATGACAGTCGGTATGATGAATGGTTTGTTAAGTGGAGTGATCTTTGGGGTTTTTTTTAATGGAAATCTCTTTTTATCTACTGTCTTAGGAATGGGTGTTGGGTTTATATGTGGAAGTATGGTTGGGCTACTGAATGGAATCATACCAGTATTAAATGGAATGTTGTCAGGTTTAATGGGAGGAATGATGGGAGCAATGTTAGGTGAGATGGTAATGGTTCAATATCAGGAATCAACCATCAAAATTTTTTTTACATTAGTGATTGTTTCTCTCATTCTAGCTTTAAATTTGTTGAATGATGAAACGCAAAAACCTTTCACTCAGCCCTTCAATAAAATGCTTGAACATCCAATAGCTTCAGCTATTATCCTTATTGGATTTTTCTATATATACAATAATATGGGACTAATAGTTAACACTGAGTCGTTACAAGTTGATTTAGATATAGAACATAATCACATAATTGATAATAGTGGAAATGTAGATTGAAAACGGAAGGAGAGCAGCTTAGTCATGCTGGTCTCTTTTCAATATAGGATTATTCTTATCTGCCTATTGATCTTAAACCTTTTGAAAAACGGGAGATACTAATTTATATTTTAGGGAAAAATGCTGAATAGGGTGATCAAATGAAAAAACAAATTCTAGTTGTTGATGATGAAATTAATATGAGAAACCTTATTAAGATTCACTTGAGTAAGGATTATGAAGTGTACGAAGCAGATAATGGTTATGAGGGTTTATCAGTGGTAAAAAGAAAACACCAAATGCTTGACTTGCTCATTTTGGATATTATGATGCCACAATTAGATGGATGGGAAGTTTGTAAAGAAATTAGACAAAATCTAAATATATCAATTCCAGTTTTAATGTTAACTGCAAGAGATGAAGTAGCTGACCGAGTAAAAGGCTTAGAAATAGGAGCAGATGATTATTTAAGTAAACCTTTCGCTCCAGAAGAACTTCAAGCAAGAGTTAATGCATTGATACGTCGCTCTAGTGTATCCCGACATGAAAATAATTCCGAAGGCTTCCTGATTTTTGGAAATGGTGTTCTGACAATTGACTCAACTAGTAGAGAAGTTCGGATTAATAATGTTCTAATTGATTTAACTCCGAAAGAATTTAAGCTTATGCATCTATTGGCATTACATCCAAACAAAGTGTATACACGAGATATTCTGTTAGATACTGTGTGGGGGTATAATGAACCAACTGAACTAAGAACGGTTGACACACATATTAAAAATATAAGGGTAAAGATGAAGAAACTACAGTTTAGTTTTAATCCGATTAAAACGGTTTGGGGAGTAGGGTACCGGTTGAATAACCCTGACGAGAGTGTATGAAGAATTTTAACAGCATTACTTGGAAGCTTGGCTCTGTAATTATTATATTATTTATTATAATAGCAATTCCCCTCGTCTATGTAATCGATCGTTTATTTACTGACTTTTATTATAAACAAGTACATGACAATATTCACGAACTTTCTATACGTTATGCGTCTTCTCTTAATAACATTCAGGATGAGACAATCATTGAATTACTTCAACAGTTATCGTTTCTAACAAATACTGAGATCATTGTTGTTGATGAAAATGGACAAGTTATCTTTAGTTCTTTAGAGACTGTAGCACTCATTGGGGGAGGGTATCTATCAACCGATGATTTATCAACTCTTCGTGATGGTTATGATACAGATATAGAATATCGGAATGATAATACTCATTTTTTAGCGTCTGGGAGTCCTGTTTTTTCAAATAATCTATTTTTGGGAGGTGTTTTTGTGTTATCTTCCGTTGATGATATACATAAATCCATTTCTCAAGTCCGTTCATTATTGTTTATCGCTCTTCTCGGAGCAATATTAATAGGTATAGGAATTACTTATTTTGTCACTCGAAAATTATCCAATCCGCTTCTATTAATGGAAAAAGCTACGAGAGAAATAGCCAAAGGGAAGCTAAAGACACGAGTTAATGTACATTCATCTGATGAAATTGGTAAATTATCATCAGCCATTAATGACCTTGCAACTGAACTGGATTCATTTAGAACAAATAGAAGAGAATTCTTTGCAAATATAGCTCATGAGCTTCGTACACCGTTATCTTATTTACATGGGTATTCCCAAGCATTAAAAAATAATCTATACATGGATGAACACGAAAGAAATGAATATTTATCAATTATAGAAGTAGAGACAACTAGGTTAACAAGACTTGTTGAGGATTTATTTGACCTTTCAAAAATGGAATTAGGAAAAGTAGACGTATACACTGAATGGGTTGATATAGAGGAAATAGTTGAGTCTGCAGTTTATAAAACAAGCATTCACGCAAAGAAAAAAAAATTATTAGTTAAAACATTTTTCAACGAGCATACGCCTCTTATTTATTCAGATGGAGGCAAGCTAGAACAGCTGTTTATTAATCTTCTAGACAACGCCATCCGCTACACAAATCAAGGTGAGATTGAAGTAATTGTTAAAACTGAACGTGATAAATGTTTGGTTGATGTTAAGGATACAGGTATTGGTATACCAGAAGCGGATATTCCATTTATATTTGATAGATTTTATAGAGTGGATAAATCGCGTTCACGTACTATGGGTGGAACAGGTCTTGGGTTAGCGATCGTAAAAAATATTATTGAATTGTTGAACGGAGAGGTTAAGGTAACAAGCGAAATAAACAAGGGCACAACTATTAGTATTTCGTTGCCGATTGAAAGGGATAGCGCTTCATGAAGAAGAACTTAATTATACCTGGAGTATTAATTTTATTAGGAATTATTTGTTTTTCCATTGTAGTAACAACTTTAATTAAGCCGACAAGTATTCTTGATTATTTTAAGACATTATTTGAAATTTGTTTAATTGTGTTATGTCCTCTCATGATTTTTTCCGTATTTATAGTAATAAAATCAAAATAAAAGTATTTCCTTATAATGTGGATTGTATGGGGATTCGAAATTGTAGAGACTCTTATTGTTGTTTAGGACCTTTCACATGCACATAATCATAGGGTAGGAAAATGATCAATGACAATAGTCAATTTTTTAATAGAAGTAACGAATGAGAAAGAAGCATTAGGAATGACTATAAATAATCGTAAAAAAAGTAACCTAAAAGCGCTGATAAATACAGCGTTTTTTTTCTTATATTCATAAAATCTTTAAATTTTATTGGTACATTACAATAACGAGCAAGGTAATAAACAGGAGGTTGTTTATGGTAGGAAAGTTATGTGAGTGTGGGGAGCAAAATCAGGTAGGAACAGAGCTTTGTAGTCGATGTGGGAATCCATTAAAAGAGAGCGCAACAAATTTGATTAATATGCGATACGAAGGAACGGCAAGAAGGTCACAAGTCTATAATAAAACACCAATAGACAAAGCATGGCAGTTTTTTTCTTCCGTGAAAGTCGGGGTTTGGTTAATCATACTTTTGCTTCTCGCATCAATAATAGGAACCATTTTCCCTCAAGAAATATACATACCACCTAATATTCCACCTTCAGATTTTTACAAACAAGAGTATGGGGTTTTAGGAGACGTATATTACCAGTTGGGCTTTAATAATCTATACAATTCATGGTGGTACCTACTCTTAATTGGTTTGTTAAGTATTTCTCTTACTGTAGCAAGTATAGATAGAGTAATCCCATTATATAAACAATTAAAAAATCAAAGAGTGACAAAGCATGTGAAGTTTTTAGAAAAGCAAAGATTATTGGGCATTACTTATATAGAAGAAAAGGATGTTGATTATACGCATGTTCTAGAACGTTTACAATCATCACGTTATACAGTTAGAAAAGATGGGGATAATTTTCTTGCAGAAAAAGGTAGGTTTTCTCGTTGGGGTCCGTATGTTAATCATATAGGATTAATCATCGTATTATTTGGGGGGATGCTTCGTTTTGTCCCTGGCTTTTATTTAGATGAAGTAGTTTGGCTGCGTGATGGCGAAACAAAAGAAGTGCCTGGAACAAATGGAGAGTATTATATCAAAAATGAGAAATTTATTCTTGAATTTTATGATGAGAATGATCCGAAATATAAAGAAGCGATAAACAATGCAGGAGGAGTAGTTCCAAAAAACTATCAAACGAATGCTATTTTGTTCAAGAATACTGGTTCAAGTATACCAGGTGTGGAACCCGATTTAGAGGAAATTAAGCGTGAACAAATTCGAGTTAATTATCCTCTTGAAATAGATAACTATGCACTATACCAAGTAAGCTATAAGCAAAATGAGTTTGAAAGCTTTGACTTTGCCGTAACTGATAAAGCATCTGGAGAATCCTTTGGAAAATTTACTGTTGACTTAGTAAACCCAATAACTAAGTATCAGATTAATGAAACAATAGCTGTAGAGATTATGAGTTATTTACCTGATTATGAGCTTGGTGAAAATGGCCCAATCACAAAATCAAAGGTCCCGAATAATCCTGCTTTTGCTTTTAATGTTATTGGTCCAAATTCATCCGAAGATGAGGTAAGTTTCCTATCCATTGGTCAAAACCTTGAACCGTTAGGTGAAAATAATTATAAAATTGAACTTGCGGGGGTTAAGACCAGAAATGTTACCGCACTTACAATCCGTAAAGATTTAACATTAGGTATTATTGGCTTAGGTGGATTTATTTTTATGGTTGGACTTGTTCAAGGTAGTTATTGGCAGCATCGAAGAATATGGCTTCAGCGATTCGGTGATGAATTATGGGTTGCTGGTCATACGAATAAAGGGTGGTTTAGCTTTCAAAAAGAGCTACAAAAAACACTTCATAATACATGTATTTCAGTTCCAATAGATCAGCTAGAAAAAAGGACAAGAGGGAAGAACGGGGAGGAAGAGAATGTTTCAGCTAAGTAGTCAATTATTAGGAATCTCGTTTTTTATATTCTTTATCGCAACCATTTTATTTTCTGCATCTTTTAAAACGCATAAAAATAAGGATACAAAATTATCAAAAATAGAAAAAATCGCATTTATATTGACTATTGTTGGTTTCATATTTCAGGTTTCATATTTTGTCTTGAGGTGGATCGCCTCTGGGTATGCTCCTGTCAGTAACATGTTTGAGTATATGACGTTTTTTGGGATAACGATAGTTTTAGCATTCATTATTATATATCTAGTATATAAAACAAGTATATTAGGTGTTTTTGCTTTACCTATTGCTATGATCATCATCGCTTATGCCAGTGTTTTTCCTGATAACATGCAACCGCTTGTACCAGCCTTGCAAAGCTACTGGTTAAAAATACATGTGACAACTGCTGCGTTAGGTGAAGGTGTTTTAGCGATTAGTTTCGTGGCAGGTTTGATTTTTCTAATAAAAGCAGTTAATCAACATAAGACGACAAAAGAAACAGTATTCTTAGAGCTAGTCATGTATGCTTTACTAAGTACAATTGGTTTCGCTGGTGTTACTTTAATATTTAATACAATGAACTATGAAACTAACTATAGTTGGGTCAGCGAAACAGATGTAGAAACAACGATTACATACACGATGCCAGCGATCGTAGGCCCTCCAAACGGAACCCTTGAAGAATCTAACAATTCATATGGTGCTTTAGTTGATGCTCCTTATTGGATGAATGGGGTGAATGCACCAAGAAAGTTGAATTCCTTATTGTGGGCGTTATTAAGTGGATTGAGTCTATATATTATAACAAGATTAATATTAAGAAAAAGAATAGGTGCTTTCATTCAACCAAAGCTTAAGAATGTCCGTGCTGACCTTCTGGATGAAATAGGATACCGTTCTGTATTAATAGGATTTCCTATCTTTACGCTAGGTGCATTAATATTTGCGATGATTTGGGCACAAGAAGCATGGACTAGGTTCTGGGGATGGGACCCAAAGGAAGTATGGGCTTTAATTACATGGTTGTTTTATGCAGCATACTTGCACTTAAGATTATCAAAAGGGTGGCAAGGGAAGAAATCGGCTTGGTTAGCAGTTATCGGTTTTATTATCATTATGCTGAATCTAGTTGTAGTAAATCTAGTCATTGCAGGTTTACATTCATATGCATAAATCGGTTAGGAGGTAACTGCGATGAACAAGCGTATAAGGACTATTTTACGAGGGTTAATTTTGTTAGGATTTGTGTTAGCTATAGGGTATGTATTGTACTCCAATTTTTCTAGTGAAAAAGGAGAGATTGCTATTATAGGTAAGAAAGCACCAGATTTTAAATTGGTCACATTGGAAGGAGACTTTGTCCAGCTTAGCGAGTTAGCTGGTAAAGGAGTATTTCTAAACTTCTGGGCTACATATTGTCCACCATGCAAAAAAGAAATGCCTTTTATAGAAAATTCTTATCAATATTATAAGGACACCGGTGTAGAGGTGCTAGCAGTGGATGTAGGAGAGCCTAAATTAACAGTTCAATCTTTTGTTGATCAATACAATTTAACATTTCCAATTTTATTAGATAAAGATGAACAGGTGCTTAATGCCTACAATATTGGGCCTATTCCAGTAACTTTTTTAATAGACAAAGATGGGATTGTAATAGATAAAATAGTTGGTGAAATGACTCAACAGGATGTTGATAATTACATGAAAAGAATCCAACCTTAAAAAGGAGTGATAGTATGAACCAAAAGGGAATCAGAGTGATCCTGATAGTGCTGTTTGTTTTAGTTATTTTAGGCACTGTTGGGGAATTTTTATTTAATTCTAAAAATGAAAACATTGGGGTAAATTATACAAGCGAACTTTCCTGGAATTCATTATCACAAGACCAGGTAGTTAATGCTATGGAAAAAGACGATGTTATTCTAGTTGACCTGCGTGAAGTAGAGCTTTATCAAAACAATCATATACCAGGATCCATCAATATACCTTTTAACGACATTAGGAATCGTTACACAGAACTAGATGCAAACAAAGAGATTATTTTTATTTGTCACTCTGGACGCATGGGAGCAGACAGCAGTCAGTTTTTGATAGATAAAGGTTATAAACAGGTAGGGAATTTAAATGGTGGTATGAACCAATGGTCTGGTCCTTTGGAAAGTGGACTACAATAGTTATTGGAAGTTTTAATAGATCAGATTACTAATTGTTTTAGCATTATTGATCAGTTATAGTTATAAAAAAAGGCTTTTTGCTTTCTTAATAGTTACGTTTTATATTTTTAGTTGATAGTCTTTAAGTAGGAAGAAAAGAGGACACAAATTAAATGCTTTTTTATTAGTACGAAAAACAACAATATGCGAAAACATCCTAAAAAGGGGAAGGAAAATTGAAGAGCTACTCAAGGTTTAAGATTTCTTTTATAGCTATTACAAGCTCCCTAATCGTAATTTATGAACTAATCCGTCATAAATTTATCATACATCGATTATCCTATTATGCAGATATAGTCATTTCTTCATCTATCTTTATAATGGGAATTGTTTTTATATCCATCTATTTTTTTAATAACCTATCCAAACTTGAGAAAAAGAAATATGAAAAAGAAAAAGAAGCAAAAGCTCTTTATGATAGTAGTATAGATGGTATTTTCCTGTTCAATGAACAAATGCGGTTGGAACATATGAATCAAGGTGCAATAACTATGAGTGGAAGGGATACCATCGAACCTTTACATCTAAACGACTTGATTTGGATTGAAGAAGGTTTAATTGATAATTTCAATAAATTGTATTATGGAAAGCTAATAAAAAGGAATGGCGATGAAATCCCCATAAGTATTTCAGCATCTAAAATATATAGCGATCATTCATTAAGGAATAAAATTGCTTTAACAGTTAGAGACTTATCTTCTCAAAAAGAATTAGAGGCAACAATAATAGCTTTATATACAGAAACAGCTAAAAAACAATACCAATCTGAGAACTTATTTAAGCTATCGAAGATAATTATATCTTTAGGACGTTTAACATCGAATAAACATATTGTATTTCAAAATGCACTAACGATTGTTAATAATTTATTGGGTTGTAATAGTAGCAGTTTACTTATTCTCAATTACAATGATCTATCAAACCCAACTGTAGTATCCACAGGAAAAGTTGATAAAAATTCTATCCTATCTTTGTACCGAGAAAAAGTAGAAGTTACAAAAAATAGTGATTCTTCTTTAATGTTTTTAAAGCTGCAAACTAAAGATAAATCAGAAGTCATTGGATACCTCATATTACAGAATTCCGATACTCCTAATAATGAAGTATTGACTAATGTTCTACATACTTTATCTATTTCCTTGGAGAATGTCTTTCAATATGAAAAAATAAAAGAAATTGCAATTGTTGAAGAGAGAGAACGATTATCCAGAGAGATGCATGATGGATTAGCCCAAGCAATTAGTAGTATGAAAATATTACTTGAATATATTAAAGCTAAAACGTCAGAAGATCATTTAAATAAAGATCAATTTTCCTCAAGTTTATATCAATTGGATGAACTAATTAATTCCACCTATAATGAAATTAGACAGTACTTATTTGAACTTCGCTTATCAAAAGATACCGAATTGTCCTTATTTAAACTAATAGATTTGTATAGAAGAAAATACATGGAACAATTAGGGGTAGATGTTCAGTTTGAACAAATTGGGATTTTGAAAGATGTAAAATATGTAACCCCTCTTGTGAAAATGCATATCCTACGTATTTTACAAGAAGTGTTCAATAATATTAATAAACATGCTCAAGCAACAAGTGTAAAAGTGAGCTTACTTAAAATTAATGAAGAAATCCACATTCAAATCAAAGATAATGGGATAGGTTTTGAAAATCTTGGGGAAATGGATAAAAAGTACGGTTTAAAAACGATTCATGAACGTGCAAAATTAATCCAAGGAAATATAAAAGTTGATTCAAAATTAAACCAAGGTACTTCTGTGGAATTAATTATACCAATAGATAGGTGATTCAATGAAAAAAATAAAAATATTAGTGTGTGATGATTATGAAGTATTAAGAAAAGGACTTGTCCAATTACTACACATACAACCTGAGTTTGAGGTAGTAGGTGAAGCAGGCGATGGGTTGGAAGTCATTTCATTGACACGAAAATTGAATCCTGATGTAATACTGATGGACATTCAAATGCCAGAAAAAAACGGCATAGAAGCCTCGAAACAAATTCGAACATTCAATAGTAATGTAAGAATTATTATGCTAACAATATCCGATGAAGAGCATGATTTGTTTAATGCTATAAAAAATGGTGCAAATGGTTATTTGTTAAAAAACCTCAACATGGAAGAATTATTTTCTTATATTAAATTGGCATACGAAGGATATCCTCCTTTTACCAAAGGGTTGGCTGATAAAATATTACAAGAGTTTTCGATTATTTCAACTAAAGTTGAAGCTTCATCAGAAATTAATAATTTAAGCGACCGAGAAAAGGAAATTTTAGAACTTGTTTCGAAAGGGTATACAAATAAAGATATTGGTAATTTTCTTTATATAAGCCCCCACACCGTGAAAAAACATTTGCAAAATGTTCTTGCCAAATTACATGTTACTAATCGAACTCAAGCAGTTGCTAAAGCAGCTCAAGCAGGAATACTAAAGGATATATAGGCTAAATGACCTAAAAAAAGGAGTAGTAATAATACTCCTTTTTTTTAGTTTGTTATCCATATGGTTAACAGACTATTAATTCAATTCAAATTATAATAATAATGTGAAAAAAATATAATTTCGATGAAAGAGGGTAGAAAATGAAGCAAAATAAAAATCTTATTCATTACATTATTTCGAGTTTCATAATTGTAGTGTTTCTAGTAGGGTGTTCAACAGTACAAGATAAAGAGGTTTCTGTTGAAAAGGACGTGGAAATTTCTAATGAAAAAGTCAGTGAAACTAGTAGTCAACAAGAATCTAGTGAAATTGAGAATGCGGAAAACACTGAGGATATAGAAGACACTGAGGTTACAGAAAACACCGATGATGCAGAAAGTGCTGATAAAACTGAAACTGCGTCATCTGATGAAGCTGTTAGTAACGACAAAGTAATAGAAATTTCAGCATTTGAAATGGGATTTAATCCTGAAAAGATTACTTTAACAAAAGACACAGAATATGAATTTATTTTAATAAATGAAGGTAAGGTTTTCCATGATTTAAATGCTTACGATATGGACATTGAAATAACTTATATGGATGAAATGGATGCACACCCTGATGAAGTGTCTTTCATCGATAAAATATTTGGTGTTAAGGTAGTGTCAGCTGATGGTGAAAATGAAGCAATTCATATGAATGTAGATGTTGAGCAAAGCAGTAGAATCCAATTTATACCTTTAAAAGAGGGAGAATTTAAAATCTATTGTAGTGTTCCCGGGCATGAACAAGCAGGAATGGTTGGGACTATTATTGTGGAAAAATAGAAATCGGTCTCATTGAAAAGTGAGGATTGATTGTAGTCAACTCCCACTTTTCAATTTTTTTAGTATAAATCTGCTAATGGTGAAGGTTAGAGGGAAAAGAACAAGTAATTGAATAACTGGTAAAAGTCCAATGTTCGTATTTAATACTAACGGCATATATTCTGAATAAGACCATCTTTTAGTATACAGTGCTGAACTTTCAAAATAAAAACTTAAAGCTAACGCATATAAGAAAATGATTATATAAGTGACTTTGTTCAATTTATTTAATATCCATTTATCATTTCCATGAATAAAGGTTAGTAAAAGAAATAAAAGAATTGTCATATTAACGTCTCCAAATATTGCTTGCCACATGAGTGGCTCAACAATTGACATCGAAGACATATTATAAAAAATCCCACACTGTAGGAATTCCCAAGCCGAATGAAGGATTAACGATACAACAATAATTATAATTAATTTCTTTAGAATTTCCATAACTTCACCTACGACAATTAGTTGTTGGTTTTTAAAGGCTCTTTTCATAAATTACTGGAAATGGGAACTAAGTTGAGTTTTACTAGATTAACCAAACATCCTTTTGAAAACTTAAGTACGTTCTGTGCTACTTAGTACTGGTATATATACTTCATTGTTTTGTATAATGGGTTGAAAGATGTCAAGAGGACGTGGAGGTGGACCGCCAATATTTATACCGAATTCATCGTATTCTCCGCCGTGACAAGGACAATAAAATGTTAGTTCCTTACTACTTTCACTTTTTTCATCATCGCTAACCTCACCAGCAATACAGCCCAAATGAGTACATACAGGAGACATAATTAATAGGTTATTCGCATTCTCAGGATCAACATTTACATACACAAATCCTTCTCTTTTTTGTTCGACCCATGCATCTTTAATAGTTGTTGAGTAATTTATTTTTTTAGGAAAAGGACCTTTTTTTATATCATCTAACAAGCCTAATTTTGCTAAAGAACTAGTATCTATTGTTTCCTCATTATTACATGCAGTCAGGCTTATTGGTACAACAGCAAGCGTTAACATACCAAGAGTACCTTTAGTACCGTTTTTTAAAAACGTTCTCCTATTCCATTTCTCCATCATATTTTAACCTCCTTATTATAGTTTATAATAGCGTAAATTTATGAAGATTTTATGTATTTTGATAAGGAAGAAACCTTTGGACTTGATTTATTCTTTTTCTTCATTTTGTATTATTTTTCTAATAAGGTAAGCAAGAAGAACATGTTTTCTTTGTATGAGATTCATTTAACGTATTGAGTTTTTGTGAAAATAAGTTATAAAAGCATTGTTCTTAATAAAGGCTATATAATTTGATTTAGTATTATCTGCAATAAGTGAAAATGTTTTTCTTACATTGATATGCTGTTTTAGTTTGTACTTCTACACGAAGCAAAATCCTTCATTTTCATCTATGTAAGGTCAAATCGTCCATAGTCCACATCATCACAACCAAATAAATACATACCTTTGTAGACATAAATAGAGCTTCAACCTGATATCAGTCATGTTTTTCATCGACGTAAGGGTAGTCATTTTTTGATAAATGGTATTATGGAACTTAAGGTTACATCTAGCCCTTATTTTCTGTAAGATCAGAGAACATATTTTCGTAACAATAGGGAGTCAACTTTTCATAAAGGAGTCCCACACACGATCAAATTAAAATAAAAAGGTTTTTATCCAAAAATTTTATATTTTTGTCACCAAATAATCATAGTAAGAAAGGATTTAATATATTGAACATAGTTTTTCAAAAGAAATGAACTCTCCAAGGATAGTTGTGTATGTAAGTTACTTAATTCGAAAACCAACAATTAATAAGAGGTCGTTGAGTTGAAGTCATGAAAAGATATTGACATTTCAAATATATCAAGCTATTATATTAATTATTCACGACAATATATTGTGATTCCGTAGCTCAGCTGGGAGAGCGCTACCTTGACAGGGTAGAGGTCGCTGGTTCGAGACCAGTCGGAATCATCCTAACGCTAGGATCCTTGATAACTCAAAGGTTCTAGCGTTTTTTATTTCCATTGACTTGTGCTTTGGCTTAGTCGCAGGGTTACGCTCCCATTAACCCGCAAGGTAGCGGTGCTGTAGAGGTATTTATCCATCATATTCGTTTAGTTAATTTACTTAAAGGAGACGAATATTAAGGCAACATAACGACGTGGTAAAGCTACTAAAAACGCAAGAGTAATCGGGCAAAAGAAATCTATCAACGATTTAGAAGAATTGTTTTCACGATTAAAAGTGATTAAAATAGCCGAAGGCCGTGCGGAGAAAACTCTAAAATAGTACGATCACAACTAGGGTTTTTTTTTTTGATTATTTAGATCGCAACGGAATTGATCGAAATATAAAGTGTATTACGGAAGATACCATTAGAGACTATATTGTATTTATGCGTGAAAGACTAGTGAAATTTGAAGATCATAAATATAAAGCCAGTAAAGGCAGGGAAGTCGGATTATCTCCAGTGACTATTAATACGCGTCTTAAAATGGTCGTCCTCAACGAAGATAATTTTGTCTGAGAGCGATTGGTCAATATTAGTTAAAGGAGGCGGTCAGTGCGCGAGTTAACGCTATCTCAAAGGACTGCTTGAAACAACAGTGTTAGATATACATCTTTCAGTGATAGTAAAGTTATAATTTATCACACAAATTTCTCCTGTACTTCCATTAGTACATGTTAGAGTTATTTGAGTGACGTTTCTATATGAGATGCATATAACATCTCCTTCAATACAAGGACCTAAAGGAAAATCCATCCCGTTTGAGGTTACTACTATCAGTATTTCACACGTTGTAGTAGGTTCTATGTTAATTGTACCGTTTACAGATCCTATAGTATTTCCATTAAAAAAGGAAAATGTTGGACTACCGCACTCTCGTTCAATTCTCCCTGAGCATTGGTCGGTAATTACTGGACAATCACAACAAGCAGTTTGTTCTTTGGCTGTAGATACAGTACTACCGCAACATGATGATTTTGAAACATACGCGCTCATTATTCTACCTCATTTCATAGTTTGTTTGCGGTATTGTATGGTTAATTAATTCGTTTTGATTAGACGGTTGAGTAAATATTTTGGTGTTTTACAGCTAATCGCATTCAGCGTGGTTGGCTTTTTTAGATTCCGAAAAAGGAGTCAATCTAACATGGCGCAAACACAGCGCGAAGTTGGCGAATTCACAGTGAAATTAAACGTTGAGGTGTCTGATGTTATTGCTGGGTTAAGGGCTATTCAACGTGAAGCAAAGAAAGCAACGCAGGCACTTCGGGAGTTGGAGAGTATTTGCTTATCGTTAATACGGTCAGCTTTTTATATTGTGAAAGGTTAACGCAAGCAGGGTGCGAGGATTAAAGTTGGTAGTGAGCCGGAGCGATACACGTTTAATCCTAGCGTGTTTTATCATCAGAATAAGAAGCCGGACGATACATTACTCACCATGTTTTAACGTGAAGAAATGGCGTTGATTCTCAATTAGAATAACGTAAATTATAATGACTGTGACCTTATTCACACAAATCAGCCAAAAGTGTGATCTTATTCGCACAACCAAAAACGGGGTTCACACATAGAGCGACAAGGGATGTAGCGATTAGGAGCGGAAATATATCTTAATCTTTGTCTACCGACTAAGATTGCGCCTCATTCGTTTCTCTCATTCGTCGCTGTCCTCTTTATCGCTGGTTATTAAATTATCGGCGAGGAAAGGTATTAATGGACAGTGATGACTTGAGCAAGGCGAAAAGCGGCACAATGGTTTTGAACTTATTAAATCGGTATGTATTCGCAAAGTATTACGGAAAGGAGGGCGTTAAGTATGGTACGGAATTTAACAAAAGCACAAATAACGGCAATTACGATATTAGCAATGCCGAAAAGAAACGGAATGAAGTACGCTGAAATAGCCGAAGAGGTAGGCGTTACAGAACGTACATAACAAAGGATGGCGTAAGCTCGATCACTTTAATGAAGAATTACATCGTCAGATTATGCGCAATACAGTCGATAGATTACCGGAAGTAATGGAGTCGATATACCCGATCACATAATCAAGGATAGTAATGCTGCGATGTTTAGGACGTTGTTTCAGGTGCATAGTAGTTAACGGAGAAGGTCGAAATCGATTCGATAGATAAAGAGGAAGGCGTTAGTATGTCGGATGTGAAAGTGAAGATCGAACGGTTTAAGCAAACGGTAGACACTGACGAATAGATAGCGGAATTGTAGGGTGAACTTGATGTCGGTTGAGGTCGTACGTCCAATCAGGGTAAAAATACGAGCATATTATATCGTAAATCTGTGATTATGGAAGTTTAGCGATGTCTCAGTATAAGAAAGTAAGTACGTGTTGTGGAAGTACAATCGTAAAGGATGAAAAAGCGTGCGATTGTCCTTGTCTATTGTTTACTGGTGATATTACTTCAAATTTCTCGGTAGATAGCGTCAATACAACATCGGAATTATATAATGGAAAAGCAATTGGAATTGTAGGTACGGTGCTATTAACTTTAGCAACATTAAACTTGAATGATGTAGTCGTATTTAACTTTTTTTCAAATGGTACATTAAACAAGTCTATAACTTTAAATGCCAATCAATTTAACAAATTTTTCACATGCGATAATGTAACTAGAATTGAAGTAGTGTTTGTGGCTGGTACGGACCCTGTAGAAGGGTTAATGCGTTGGGGAGCAGTGAATGAGCCTTGTAAGTAAATAAGTCTACAAGCCGAACCTGACGCGCGGTACCTCGAACACTTTCACCTTAAAACGGAAGGTTAATTGTATGCACTATTTTAGCGAGTAAAGGGAGTTCGACAAGCTAGAAACGCGGTCATATCAACGATGTATAAAATAGTGTATATCTGATAAATTTACATGCGTTAGGAACGCTGTCATATCAACGCATGTGATCGTATGTTGGTTCCTATAGTTGCTATTATGTAAACTAGAAACGAATGACGTATACAGCGACATACACAAATCGGAGTGTGGTCGCAAGGGGAAAACGACTGACCCCAAAGCCACCTTAGCGAATAGCCTTCATCTGATCGAAAAACAGTGCGGATTCAAAAAATCACTTTGACTTTAACTCGCATACATTGGTAAAAACGATTGTAAGGAGGTCGGTACGATATGGTACTGGCTTATGTAATGAATGCTAGTTCCTTTAACGTTTCCGTTATTGATACGAAAACACACTCCGTAATTGCTACCGTTTTGGTGGGACCGGGCCCAGATAATATCGCAATTTCACCTGACGGGAAACTAGCTTATGTTACTTTCAGTGGATTAGGGGTTAGTGGCGTGTCAGTTATTGATACGAAAACACACTCGGTTATTGCAACTATTCAAGTAGGAGTTTCGCCCGTAGGTATCGCTTTTACTCCGGATAGTAAGCTTGCTTATATAGTAATCGAAGGTGATGCAAGTGTGTCAGTGGTTAGCACGAAAACTCATACTGTCATTGATACTGTTGATATAGGAGGACAACTTGAATCTATAGCAATCAGCCCTGATGGGAAATTAGTTTACGTATGTGATCGTGAAGACGTTGGTGGTGTTTCTTCTGTAGCTGCTATAGATGTTAAGACTCATAGTATGATAGCGACAATCAATGTTAGTGAAGATCCAAGAGCCATTTCTTTTACACCTGATGGGAAACTAGCTTATGTAGTATGCCAAGATGATGAAAATGTGTCAGTTATCGATACAAAGACACACTCAGTTATTTCAACTGTTGGAGTGGAAGAAGATCCGATTAATATTAGATTTACTCCGGACGGGAAACTCGCATATGTCGTAAATGAAGGCGATAATTCAACAAGTGGCTCTGTCACAGTAATCGACGTGAAAACGCACTCCGTTGTCGCTACACTACCGGTAGCTAATCCGGGCGACAGTCCAAGTAATATAGCGATATCACCTGACGGGAAACTTGCTTATGTAGATGCTCGTGACGGAAATACGATTACTGCCATCGATGTAAAAACACAATCGATTATAGCTACAGTTCAAATAGATGATAACCTCCGTTTCGTAGAGTTCAGTCCGGAGGGAAAGTTAGCTTATGTTGGTAATGAAGGTGATGCAACGGTAGGTGTTATTGATGTAAAAACGCATTCAGTAATCGCAACCGTTGATGTTGGAACAAGTCCTGAGGCGATTGCATTTACACCGGATTAATATAATCTAACCTAAACTAAATTCACGCTCGCTCATCAACCGGCGAGCTTTTTCGCGTGAACTAACACGGAAAGGAGGACGATCTTACGGCGTAGGAAAATGGCGAATGGCTAGATTATGATGAGCGCCAGCACAAAATTGAAGAAATAAACGAAATTATCACGTTAATTGACGCTGAGTATAATTCAGCCGAAGATATGCCGGTCGAAATTGTGCAAGACTACTTCGAACTAATCGAAAAGCTAGAGCGTTTTAACCGAATTCACCGTGGCGAACGCGACTTGCTTTACTTTGCATACGAATATTTCCGCGAAAACTTGAACCCGGAAAACTCCGATAACTGGATTCCGAGACAGTAACAAAACGTTGAGTGTGTGGGATATTAAAGAGAAGATCAAGCGGTTTAAGGGCGGTAAAGAGGAGATGAATAGAGTTTTCGCTTATCGATAGAATAGTAGACAGGACATATGGAAATGTAAGTGTAGTTGTTTCGTTTTTGCGTCCAATCACGGTTATAAATACCGGCATAATATACCGTATTAAACTGTGATAGCGGAGGTCGAACGATGAGTCAATATAAAAAAGTGAGTACCTGTTGCGGGAGTACAATCAAGGAAGGAAAAACGTGTGATTGTCCGTGTCAATTGCTCGCGGATGTTATAAGTGCTCAAAATAACGGTTTAAATAGTACGAATAATAATATAGCAGAAGTATACAACGGTAGAGCAGTTGGAATACGTGGTAAGGCAGAGTTAAAAGATGGCATAACAACTCCTACTGGGATGGGTGAAGTTGTTATTAATTTTACTTCAAATGGTATTATACAGCCTATAACCTTAAAATTAAATGGTGTAGGCAGTATCTCTAGTAAAATTTTTTCATTCCTAAATGTAACCAAAATAGAAGTGATAGTTATGAGTGGAGTGGACCTAAATGTACTTGTATCTCTCGATGGAATGACAGAGCTATGTAGTTAAGCCTGCAAGCCCAACCTTTTCGCCTTGAATCAGAAGGTTAATTGTATGCAGGATAATGTAGTAAAGCGTAGGTAGATCAAGCGGTTTAAGGGCGGTAAAGAGGAGGATGAATAGGGTTATCGCTTATCGATAGAATAGTAGACAGGACATAAGCAAATGTAAGTGTAGTTATTTCGGTTTTACGTCCAATCACGGTAATAAATATTGGCATAATATACTTTATTAATCTGTGATTGTGGAGGAATAACAATGGGTCAATACAAGAAAGTAAGTACATGTTGCGGGAGTGCTACTGGTAAGGAAAAAACGTGTGATTGTCCGTGTTTATTGATTGTAGATAATATAATTACTTTAAACAGGAATATGAATGATACAACTAATAATACGGCTGAAGTATACAACGGTAGGCCAGTTGGATTGCAAGGTGAGGTCGAATTAACGTCGGAATCGGGAGTACCTATGGGTGTCGGGATTGTAATAATTAATTTTACATCAAACGGTATTGTACAGCCTATAACATTAGATCTATCTTCTAGAAACACTAACAAAATATTTTCGTTGTTAAATGTAACTAAAATAGAAGTGAATGTTATGACTGGTGAGAATCTGGATGTGTGTGTAACTTGTGATGGAATGACAGAACCGTGTAAAAGGGGCAGTATAGGCTATAGTGCAGTTGAAAAAGTAACGCAATGCGATTGTCCGTGTCAGCTACTTGCCGACGATATAGGTACCACAAATACTGGCTTAAATAGTGTGACTAATAATTTGGTGGAAGTATACAACGGCAGAGCAGTTGGATTTCATGGTGAGGTCGTTTTAAGAGAAGATCTAACAGACCTAGTGGGTGTAGCAGAGGTAATTATTAATTTTACTTCAAATGGTGTTATACAGCCTATAACTTTAAATTTAAACGAGGTTGACACTACCGCTCACAAAATGTTTTCATTTTTAAATGTAACTAAAATAGACATAATGGTTTTGAGTGGGGAAAATTTAGCTGTAGATATAGATATTGATGGAATGACAGAACCGTGTAGTTAGGTCTGCAAGCCGAGCCCGACGCGTGGTACATCTACACTTTTAACTTAAAAAAGAAGGTTAATCGTATGCACTATTTTAGCGTAGTAATGGACGACCGATACGCCACAAATGTCTTCAAATCAACGATGTATAAAATCGTGTATAATTGATATATTTTCGTGCGTTAGAAACACTATCATATCAACGGTTATGAGCGCGTATTGGTTCCTATAGCTCCTATTATACAAATTAAAAGCGAATGACGTATACAGCGATATACACGAATTGGAGTGAGGCTGCAAAGGGAAAACGACTGACTCCCAAGCCCCCCCGACCAAAAGCCTTTATCTGACGAAGAAACTGTGCGTATTCAAAAAATCACTTTGACTTTACTCTCGCATACACTGCTAGAAAGGACATAGGTCGGACGATGGTACGGGCTTACGTTGTTAACGAAACTTCAACCGGTAATGTTTCTGTGATTGATGTGAATACACATTGCGAGATTGCAAGGTTTACAGTTAGTGGTTTACCTACCAATATAGCGGTCACACCGGACGTAAAGCTTGCGTATATTAACGGTGGTTCCGGTACTAATTCGGTAACAGTCATCGATATTAAAACACATTCCGTTATAGCAAGAGTACTGGTCGAAAGTTGCAATTACCCCTGATGGGAAACTCGTTTATGTGTAAGTGAAAACCAAAATAATATTGGCACAGTTCGGTAATAGATGTAAAAACTCACTCAGTTATAAATACAACCCAAGTAGGTAACATAAATAATCGACCTGATAACGTAGCAATTACACCGAATGGTAAATTTGTGTATGTAGTTACTCGAAATGGAAATACCATCACGGTCATTGGTACTAAAACCCATTCAATCATAGCAGTAGTCGGAGTGGATAGCTAACAACGTTTTGTTTCTTTTACATCCGACGGAAAACCTCCTATGTCGGAAATGCTGGTAGTAATAATGTTTCAGTAATTGACGTAAAAACTCATTCGCTAATTGCTACAGTTCCCGTATTTGCTGAACCAACTGCTATCGTATTCACACCGTGTTAATGTAATTTAACATAAAATAAATTCACGCTCGTTCATCAATCGGCGAGCTTTTTCGAGTGAACTAAAACGGAAAGGAGGACGATCTTATGGAGTGGAAAATATCAGCCCCACGGTATAGCACCCGAGGCGCAAATGGCGAAGGAATTCTTTGTCGATGAACTGAAAAAGGCATTAAGAAAAGTTAATTACCCGACACTCACACGTTGATAAAATTCAGCAAAGGTAACGAAAAGATCTTCGAATCGAGGTGGTGTTTCCGTATATTCGAAGCGGAGGAAAAATAATCACGTCCTGTTGCTCGAACAATTTGAACGATTTGGAACGGGTGAGGCTGACGACTTAATTGACGCAGTGGAGCAGGAGGTTTCAATATTCGAAGAAAGTGAGAACGCGGGTAATACAAAAGCCTACATGGTTGTAGCTTATTCGTTAATATGCTGTTTTTCTAATAATCTATCAGCTTTAGCTGATATTTTATAAAGATTTTCACTTATTTCGTTAAGTAGATATATACCTCTAAATAAACAACCAAGAATAATACCAAAGGCGATAATTGCAGCAAAAACTGGGCCAGTAAAAACGATTAAAAGATAACTTAATATAGTAGTTATAATTACTGTAAATACCAAACTCACATTAACTCCCCCCCCTTTCAATCTATAAATTATATCACTAAAAGAAAGGGGGCGGTGCAATGTTCGAAATAGGCAAGCAGTTTCCACTTGCGGGAGACGTTGAACGCTTAGCAAAATATAAGCGAGGTAAATCGTTCTTTGACGGCAAGTAACACGAAGTCTATCAACGTGCATCGGAACTATTAAAAGACACACCTTTTGCGTTTAAAATGGAAAAGATATATATCGCGATTAACGGTAATTATTAATTGTAATTGCAACGGTAAAGAATGTGGAGTAAGCCTTATATTATGTGGTAGTTTTCAAAATTATGAAGTTAAAGAAGAGATATTGTATTAATTTGATAATTCAACAATTGGGCCATATTGTGGAATAACAAGTTTTTTTGATTAATTATTTAGTAGGTTATAACTTGCAGGAACTGGCTTAATTAGCTGACTCAGACTATATAAAAATATATTAAATCCCATTTTTGTTATAGGGGGGGATTTTCAGTGTTCTATACGCAGGATAAGTATTCATCATGGTATTTAGTAATTAGCTAAGATCTTCTGGGTGAAACAATGCTATTAGCTTATAACACTTATTTTGTATTTTGTTTACTAAATAAATTAGTGGCAAAAAACAGTAGCGTTTATTGCCCGAGTTCGAATACTCAAAGTAGTATTTATTAAACTTATGAAGGAGGGATCGCTAAAAAATATACGGTATACATGACACCCTATACCAGGTTGCATATCAGTCCATGTAAGATTAGGAATCAATGCACCAGAATCAAATGGAGGTGGATTTACCGGATTTTCGAAAATTAAATCTTGTGCTGGTCGGATGGTTGCAAGTGTTTTGAAAATTCCATTATTCGTAGAACGTTGAAGTAGATAATTAAATCTGAAAGAAGAAATTGCGTTTAAACCTATTGCTTCAGTGAGTATTTCAACACATGAGTCTACTTTAACTTTGACATCATTTTTCTTAATAAGAACAGGCAATCTTATTATTTCACCAATATTTATATTACCGATGACGGGAATTATTTCTGCTGATTGATTTTCAAAGTAGTTGGGGCATTTATCATCTTTACACTTACAACTCACCACAATAAATCATTCCTTTAAAAAAGTTATTTGATATTAGTAAATGTGGATTGTATAAAAAGGCAACTGATAAATGACCATTAAGTATTAAAAGTTTTAGAAACTCATGAATTAGTGAGGTTACTAAAAAAAGATAGGAGTGATTAAGTTGAGCAAAGCGAAGTATACAGGTGATGTTGGGTGTGAATATATGACTCTCTTAGTGAACGAAGGATCAAAAGAATTTCATAGTGCTTATTTTTCAACAGTTCAAGGTCAAGACGGAAAAGAATACTTTATAAAAGATGAAAATGCCCCATTTAAGATGCAGTCCAATTAAGTACTAACGGTAGGATCACAGAAATTAACGATAAGTTTATGGCTATGGATACAATTAATATTTCTACAAATAGTGGTGATGAACTTAATAATCATACTTTTATTGAGATATCAAACAGTGTATTAAAAACAGAGTCAAACAATGGGAATTTATTTTTAACCAACATATGTAACATATCATTTGTAGAAAAACCATAAATGAAGAATTTGTAAATCTTATATACCTCCCTTTCCGTTCGAGGCATAAGGATAGCTCAGGGAGGTTTGAGGGAATGTGATGAGTCTCCGTACATAATATTTTATTCGGAATTTATGTATAAGTTATGTGCGAATGTACTAGAAGATAAATAATTCTATAGAAAAAAATAGCATTGTGAAAAATGAAAAAATTCCTCCATACTCTGAAGCGGAAGGAGAGTACAGAGGAATTGCCATAACAAATCCTTAAAACTCTCTCTGTTTGTTCGTAAAGGAGGATACAGGAAGAGAGTGGTAATTATGGTGTACTTCTATGTTATGCAAGATTTTTATTCAAGCTTGCATTAATGTGCTAAGACAGATAAATCATTTTTATAAGACTTAATAAGCATGGAGTCGTTTAAAAATAAAACCTCTTCATCCTTGACCGGTGGACGCGGAGGAAGTAGAGAGGCATTATTCGAAAAAAAGAAGATACGACACTATATGTTTATGCAAATTTAAAACTGGGAGATTGGATATTTTTTATATAGCGTTTAAAATATGTAACCTCCCTGTTTCGATCAGTAAAGGAGGCATGCCCAGGGAGGTTTATATGAGTGTAGTTGGCCGTACATTATGTTATGCAAATTATGTATGTATGTACTAGGTAATACATACAAGTTTTATAAGACTTAATAGCAATTATGTATCCTCCCGAAATTTTCGAGAGGTGCTAAATGGCTGGATATAAGGTATCAACTTATAGAATACATTGTATGCAATTTAACTTAGTGAGTTTGTTGTTTTTAACCAGTAACTGAAATTGTACATCTGCCTATTATGATATATATACACATCCCTATACACCTATTTATTCAAAAGCATAATATGGAGTATATAATAGCTAGGGGGTGATTAAATGGCTCACTATAAGGTATCCACATCACCTTGTGGTTGTAAGTCTTTAGTTAAAGAAGAGGTAAAGGAAATTGTAACAGAGGTCACAACATGTGATTGTTGTACTAGAGATTGGCAAGCAAATGTATTAACGCTTTTTCCACCTGGTCAACAAGTTACCATACTCTTTAATAACGGTGAGAGTAGGGTTGTGATTGTAGATTCATTAGTAGGGACATTGCTAGTTGGTACAAATCAACAAGGACAAAGAGAAGTAGCTTCATTGTGCGATGTTTCAGATATAAGAGAAGGTGGATTATAAAAGATGTGTGAATCCTTGATGGAATGTGCCAAGTCATTAACAATGCATTTCGTCAAGTTACATAATAATTATTTTATTTGACTAGTAACCTCAATGATAGTTCTGTCCATTGTTTTAAGTAATAAGGAGAAAGAGAGAAATAGATTGAGTGTTCAAATGGAAAACTATATGGAAAAACAGTTAGATATCAGTTTTATTGTAAAGGATAAAAAATATTCCCTACTCTTTAACATTTGCTAAAGCAATTGTTGAAGTTAGCCATGTTGCAATTGATCCAAACAATAAAACTAGAGTTATAACAAGAGAACGCTCATTTGTTATGGAGTTATATCCTAGCCATTCTAAAAAATCAACAGGAGAAATGATAATAATAAATGTAAAAAATACCATAAAAATAAATGAATATGTTTTAGAGGCATTAAGGTGTTTTATGTTAAGTTTTTTAATATTTTTGTAGTCTAATTCATTTGACATTGTATCACTCCTTCTGGGTGATTATACCATGTTTGCTGATTTAGAACTATTGTATGCGTCTTAGAAATTACAAAAAGATACTTTAGTAAACACAAGATAGATTGTATTTGATAGGGGGATGTTCAGAAGATAAAAGAATGAGAGATTAAATGTACAACATGTTAAATCACCTAATGTTACTTAACAATATGGCGCAAGAATGTAGTTAAGGATATCCCAGCTACCTTTCAACGATCATCTTCTTGAAATCTTGAGTATATTTTTTGCCTGTATTTTTGTTTCCCATCCGGACACAACCTTTCTAAGTACATTTTAAGTACTTACTCTACCGTTCTGGTAGCTCTGTCAAAGAACTTAGTAATGAATATGGCGTATCGGAAGTAACTATTTATTTGGCCATAGCCTTTTTTAAGATTTCATTCTCCTCTTGAAGACGAAGCATCTGTTTTTGCATCTTTGAAATATCGTCAGCAGTAAGGCTTGAACCATCTTCTGTTTCAATAGGAGAGAACTTCTTATTCCAAATTACCACCCGAAGGGTTAATTCTACATACTGACCTAGGTTCACAATATACAAGCCAAGCATTTACTGATCGTATTAAATCTTATGGTATAACACACTCCTTTAGCCAAAAAGGATGCCCTTATGATAACGCCTGTATTGAATCTTTCCACGCTATATTGAAGAAAGAAGAAGTAAATCATGTTCAATATCTAGACTATAAAACTGCCAATATCGCCATCTTTGAATTTATCGAAGCATGGTATAACAGAAAAAGAAAGCATAGCAGCATTGCTTATAAAACACCCCAAGCAATAGAAGAACTATTCAAAGACTCTGCATAAAACTTAATCTTTTTGTGTCCAAGATATTGACTCAAATCCACTATTCTAGAAACAAGTAGTTTAGTCTTTGGTGGATTTCTATTAATATTTTATAATAACTAATAAAATCATCAAAAAGATCCCTCTTATTAATAAAAAGGATCCTAGTTCCAAATAAATAAAAAGTATAAAGTCATATAATAACTATAGCCATCTCTAAATATTCCTCATCATATTCTGTTGTTATTCTTTTCTAGAGTTCCTGTTTCCCCATGGCAGCTATCAAACATTTCTTTTTGCTCTTGTGTTGACCAATCAGGATGCATTTCTTGTATATAAGGCTTCATTTGTCCAAAGTTTATATTGTCATTACCTTCATCACTTGAATGTGCAAATGCATAGGATACGGTTCCCCCTAAGATGATTGTGGTACCTAATGAACTAAATATTATTTTTTTCATTGTTTTCCAACTCCTTTCTTAGATATTTTCATTGTAGATACTGAATATGGAGATTTTATGTTCAAATTGTGTGGAAGTCATGGAGATTATGTTTTTTCGTAAAGAAGATGATAATATTCATATGAGAGGTGGATTTAATGACTAAAATTCTCGTGATTGATGATGAACAAGTAATACTTGAAGTATTGGAAGCTTATTTTGAAAAAGAAGGATGGGAAATCTCCTTTGCTTCTAATGGTATCGAAGCATTAAAAAAAGTGAGGGAACAGAGTCCAGACCTTATAGTATTAGATTTGATGTTACCTGATATTTCTGGTGAAGAAGTATGTAGGTTGATAAGAAAGGATAGCCATATGCCCATTATCATGCTTACGGCTAAATCAGCTGAAGAAGATTTGATTAATGGAATCGTGATTGGTGCTGATGATTATGTAAAAAAGCCATTTAGTCCTAGAGAAGTTGTTGTAAGAGTTAAAGCATTATTAAGAAGAACACAGCAGATGACAGATGTGAAGCGAATTAGTTTTAATGATCAAAAGTTGATAATTGATCATGTGAAAAAGGAAGTAAAGCTTAATGCTGACATACTCGCTCTAACTCCAAATGAATATAAAATTCTAATTACGATGGCGAGCTATCCTGGAAGAGTATACAGTAGGGCTGATTTATTGGAAAAAATACAAGAAGATGGTATCTATTTTGAAGGCTACGAAAGAAGTATTGATACCCATATAAAAAATTTGCGCAAAAAAATTGAAACCGATTCTCGTCACCCTGAATTTATTGTTACTGTGTTCGGAATGGGGTATAAATTTGGAGGAGAAAAGGATGAGATTGACACTTAGGTCAAGGATATTAATGTATCTTTTAGTTGTCTCTTTAAGTGGTGTTTTCATTACAAGCTTTACCATCTTTTTTGGCGTTGAAAATCAATTTGCTGATTATCTCAAAAAAAACAGAGCGGAACGGATAGAAGCGATAAAAAAGGAAGTACTTCAACAATATGATGAGACGGGTAAGTTAACAAGCGAGCAACTAGATAATATTATGCATGAGCATGCAATGACAGAAAATTTATACTATAAACTTTATGATACTAACGGTGTTTTACTAATTGATACAACAGCATTGCAATCGATGATGGGTATGATGAGCGGGATGCATTCTTCAATTGACTTTAGTGATTATCGATCAGCTTCATACCAATTAATAAAAGGTAATAAACCAATCGGGAATTTAACAGTATTCTACCCAGAAAAATTAATGGGTGAAGATTTTATCTTTTTGAAATCAATAAAAAGAAATATTATACTCGCATTATTAGTTACTGTTGTTCTATCAATCCTATTTAGTTTATTATTTTCAAATCGTTTAACATTAGGGTTTAAGAAGTTGAAAAATGCAATTCTTGAATTACGCAATCATCAATGGCGAACACGAATGCCTATTCAAGAATTGACAGATGAAATGAAGCCTTTAGGAGAGTCTTTTAATCAACTTGCAGAATCTTTAGCAAAAGAGGAATTACTAAGAAAACAATTTACAGCAAATTTTGCACATGAACTTAGAACACCACTAGCAACGTTAAGAAGTCATATCGAAGCCTTTCAGGATGGCATATGGGTACCTGACTCAAAGAGGTTAGAGCAATGTCATGAGGAACTTATGAGATTAGTTCGTCTAGTCAATGAATTAGAAACATTAATAGCCGCAGAAAATCCACAAATTAGATTAGATAAAACAAAGATCGAGATTGAAAAACTCTTATCTTCTATAAAAAATCAATTCAGTCCATTATTTATGAAAAAAGGGGTGGATTTAAAAATTGAATCCCCTGCAGAACCATTATGGTTTTTAGGAGATCGTGATAAAATCATTCAAATTTTAACTAATGTAGTGAATAATGCTCTACAATATACACCACAAGAGAAAACAGTTTCTATTCATATAGAAATAAATCATGATCAAATTGTTTTTATAGTTAAAGATGAAGGTGAAGGAATAAGTGAGGACGACCTCCCTTTCTTATTTGAAAGATTCTATCGCGGTGATAAATCTCGTGACCGAAAAACTGGAGGAGTGGGAATTGGGTTATCAATCGTCAAGGCATTAGTAGAAGCACATCAAGGTGATATTAAAATAACCAGTCAATTAAACGTTGGGACAACAGTAGAAGTACAGTTCCCATTACAGTAAGGTCAATACCGTCAAGATTTTAAATATGCGTACTATTGTAGAAATAGGAGATTAAGCCACTGAGCTTAATCTTTTTTTGTTTTATATTTTTCCTCCTTTCGTTTTTGTTAATAGTGAGTAAACCTACATAACTTCCACATAAGTTGCTCACAAGATCTTTACAAGTATTGCTTATGATAAGAGCAAGTAAAGAAAACAAATTCAAAGATCACACAAAAAAATAGGAGGGGATTAGATGTTTCACTTTACCGTTAATACCGATAAACCAGTAAGTCAAATACTCAAAGATTTGGAGGAGAATTTATCTAAAGAACAGTTTAGTGTTTTATGGAGTTTCAATATTAAAGATAAACTAAATGCTAAAGGTTTAGAATATAATCAAGATTTTTATGTGTTAGAAGTATGCAATCCTTTTGATGCAAAAGAAGTTTTATCAATTACAAATCAAGTAGGATATTTTTTACCATGCAAAATCGTGGTGTACGGGGAGCAAGAAACCAACAAAATAGGGATGGTTAAACCGACCACATTAATGAGTATCTTAGACGATGCCAATCTAGATAGTAAAGCTAATGAAATTGAACAACGTCTAGTTAAGTGTATTGATCGCAGTAAATAAAGAAATGGATTGAGATTTATTAATAAGACAACGATGAGCTCGCGACATGATTTTGTAATATTGGACTCGGAGGTGGATCATTCATGATGATATTGGGTTTTTTAATCATTGGTTATCTTATTTATTTAGTGGTTAATAATCAACATCCAGTTGCCGAAAATAGAACTCAGTCAGCAACAAACTCAAATGCAATAGAAATTGCAAAGTCTAGGCTGGCAAAAGGAGAAATTTCCTTTGAAGAATTTGAGGAAATCAAGAAAAAGATTCTTTAAGTAAAACCAAAAATAACTTTATAAAAGGAATTGATTAGAAATGAATATACTTAATAGTGTTATTACAGCAGCTATTGTATTTACAGGTGGAGCAGGACTATCTCTAATTTCTGAAATAGATACACTAGATGAAAATTCGGTGAATCGAAAACAGGATGTAAGTTATGATCAAATGACGGATTGGATGGTCACAGGCAATTTTGAAAGTATGCAACAATTCATGGAAGAAGGAATTGTGAAATTTGAACAAATGGAACCATACATGAATGATATGCATCCCAATTTGGACTATCAAGAACAAGAAGAATTATATAAGAGAATGCATGGGGGTGGTGGTTCATCTCAGAGCAGTAATTTGAGAGGAATGAGTATGTATTAAAAATTGCAGGCTAATTACTCAGGAACCCTACAAAAGTTCAAAAAATATAAATATTGGAGGAATGAAACTATGTTGTTAATACTTATTCTGGCTATTAGTCTTTATCTGTATAAAACTGGTGAACTACAAAAATTATTAAGGAATCTACAATCTAAAGAAACCAACAGCACAAACGATCTTAAAGATGTAATCGATTATAGATATGCATCAGGTCAAATTTCTATAGAAGAATATCAAAAATTAATTGCATTATTATAATAAAAACAAAATAGGAAAGGAGAATATGTATGATGAATGGAGGACATATGGGATCCTTTGGAGGTAATGGAGGATTTTACGGATATAATGGAATGCCATCAGGATTCAACAATTTTGATATGATGTTTAATGGTTCTTTTATGACAATTATTGTGATTGGCATTATCACGGTAGGTTTAATATTAATATTTAAAAATCAAAAGATACATCGAACTAGCGCTTCATCATATAACAAGCAGGGTACAACAGTCATTGAGGCAGAAGAGGTTGCGAAGTTGCGTTATGCTCGTGGTGAGATTACACATGATGAACTTCAAGCCATTCTAAAAACTATTAAGATGTAAAGAGGTGAAATAGAGGTGTTAAACCTAGTTCTATCCATTATAATATTTTACTATCTTTTGAAAACAGGTGATTTATACAAATTAATAAAAATAGCCAAAAATTTAACTTTTGACTTGCTAACTGTCTTTAAAACAGGGAAACAAAATAATAGAGGTGACAATAATACATTAGATATATTAAAGCTACGTTATGTTCAAGGAGAAATTGATAAAGAAGAATATAAACA
Source organism: Nanhaiella sioensis (assembly GCF_046557775.1). Classification (NCBI taxonomy): domain Bacteria; kingdom Bacillati; phylum Bacillota; class Bacilli; order Caryophanales; family Bacillaceae; genus Nanhaiella; species Nanhaiella sioensis. The sequence goes on along the minus strand of NZ_JBKAEG010000001.1, from coordinate 625,498 downwards.
GATTTTAAAGAACTTATAAGTAAAGTAAAGAAGCTGTCTGAAATAGAATATGCGGCTTTTTTATAGCTTTTTGATGATGATTAATAGGATTTTCTAAGGTATGTATTAAATAGTTATAAACCCGCTCACTACATTGATTGGTTGATTGATCTAATGGTGAAATAATTACAAGAAATATTTTCAAGTAGCTACAATTTTGTGTTGTTTACATTTAATTTAGTCTTTATAAAAAACAGTATATCATTTTATATTTGTGCATTTTAAACATTCTTACTCAACAGTCCCTGATCCCACAAATGCTCTTCATTGTAATTTTTTTTGCAATTCTTACTGCAAATAGATTATTGTTTTTTAAATTTTTTCCTTACCTAGTGAACACATTATTTTGTAAATATCAACTCGACCATGATAAGAGATATTCGCATAATGCTCTCAAACACCTATTCCATTATAGGAACAGCAAATAATATTCTCCACGTGCCTCGTCATAATGAACATTACAAGCATGGGTTGAACATTATACAATTAAACTAATATACAAAAGGGGGTTAGTTGCCTCCTTTTTATTTTGCTGATCTTCAACAATATGGCGCTCATCTGTAATAAAGAATAGCGTCCTTTCTATATATTAATATTTACTTCAAATAAGCCGTTTCAGTATAATTAGACTGGTAAATTAATGAATGTTAAATATAGAGATGAAATATAAGGAAAACAAGGGTATACAAAGAAATGGGGTCAACATTATTGAATAAAAAACTATATCAATTCTTATTTCTAATGTCTTTATTCGTAATTATTTTACTTGTTTTCGTTAATCAATCTCCAAAGAAAATTAATTCTTATTATTTTACTTTATCGGGAGATAGTGAAAACTGGGAAGTAAGGAATTATAAGATTGCAATACTCCCTGATAAACATAAGACTGGGAGTACAGAACTAAAATTTAAATCTAAAGATGGGTTGAAAACAAATTTCTATGATTTTAGTGTTTATACGGCTATTAGCAAAGAAATAGAGGGCAGTACAGGTAAGAAAATAGTAGTAGAAGAAGAAACGATATATTCGCAATCTCGAGGTGGCTTCATACCAACAATAAACGAGATATTAATAGAAAAATATGAAAGTACATCTCCATTAATATATAAAGGAACTCCAATAACGATTGCAAATATTGAGGAAATATATGCAGAAGTGCTATGGGAAGACGAATCAGGGCAAATAATTAAGGAAAAAATATCATTATATCGATGAAAAAAATAAGTATCGGAATGAGATAATTTGTGAATAGATACATATATACTATCAGATGTTTTTCAACAATATTGATCTTAAACAATATGGCGCAAGAAGCTAGTAAAGGCTATCCTGACTACCTTAAGAATAATATCACTTGAAAATGGGTCAATCAGGTAACTGAATGACCTTATAATACAATATGGTCCTATTGATAATAAACATGAAAAGTGCCCTTTTTTTTATAACTTGTGTCATAATAAATTTAATACACATTTTTAGAAATTTGTATAGAAAAAAGTTTTAAGTAGAGTGGAGGTATTGTAGATGCAAAGTACTTTTTGGACTGTTCATGATCTGAGAACCTTATGCAAAGCCTAGTGTCTGAAGGCGATACTTTGCATAAGGTGATATAACAAATCGTCTTAGTTAGAGAATGCCATTTCTGACATGATTGGTTTTGCACCTTATCATATTTCATAAATAAGGGGCTGCAGAAATGAGTAAATCTAAAATAAGAAAAGAATTACCTAAAGAACTACTTACAGAGCTTCAAAAATATGTACAAGGTGAAACTATATATATTCCAAAACCCAAAAAGAACTATAAAAAATGGGGAACATGTTCTGGTGGAAGAAAGGAAATTAATGATAGGAATACCTTACTTAAAAGGGAATTTAACAATGGAAAGTCCATTAATCAATTTGCAGATGAATTTTTTCTTTCAACAGCAACAATCAAAAAAATAGTATATTCAAAAAAATAGTAATGAAAGCACTGATCATATTTTATATAAATAAGATCAGTGCTTTTTTATGGTGAAAATACTGCTAGATCATTTTTTCTATATATTTAACAATTACAAACGATTATCATTTATGTTAATGAAACTCTCTTGTTCCAATGTTAAAACAAGCTGACGTAGTTTTATGGGATCCTTATCGTTTGGAAGATGAAAGGATAAAGTAAATTGCGGTTGTAAACGTTAATCTTCTAGTACTGAAAAGCAACAATCAATGCGAATAGAAAATATACGATTTTCATTCATGTAGTACGTGAATGTATTTTGAAAAAATTATTAAAAATTTATAGAAAGGTATGATTTGCATGATGTTTCCTGTAACTTATTCTACACTTTGTGAAAATGAATTAAAAAAATACATTTTTGAGAAATATGAAGTAAAACCAGTTAGAGTAAATTTTTTCTTAAGAGGTATGAATGATACATATATCGTACATACAGAAGACTCTAAGTATGTATTTCGAGTGTACAGAAATGATTGGAGGACTAACAAAGAGGAGATTACTTTTGAATTAGATCTAGTACTTCATTTAGAAAGTGAAGGAATACCCGTTTCTTACCCAATAACTCGAAAAGATGGAGAATTCATTAATAGACTAAACGCTCCAGAAGGAAATCGTTTCGGAGTATTGTTTAGTTTTGCCCAGGGTGAAGAAAAGCCTATTGACAATGAACAAATAAGTTCCTTGTTTGGCAAATCAGTGGCAGAACTACATATAAAATCTGAAAATTTTACATCAACAAAGAAACGATTCGAACTAAATTTAACCTATCTTATTGATAAACCACTGAAAATAATAAAGGATTTTATGTTACACCGAATAGAGGATTATACTTTTATTGAGGAAGTTGCTAGTAAATTAAAAGCTAGAATTCAGGAGCTCGAAACTAGTGGGCTTGATTGGGGAATATGTCACGGTGATTTACATGGAAACACAAATATTAGCTTTAAAGAAGATTTTTCTTATACACATTATGATTTTGATCTTTGTGGGTATGGATGGAGGTCATACGATATAGCAGAATTTAGACTTGCACGCCAAATTCATACAAGAGGTGACAATAAAAAGTTAGAAAGTTTATGGAATGCATTTATTCAAGGATACACTTCTATAAGACCACTAAACCAGCATGATTTAGAAGCAATCCCAGTGTTTGTTGGGATTAGGAAGCTATGGTTAATGGGCTTATGCCTACATGATCTTCATATTGTAGGAAGTATTGATACAGGGGATGATTACATTAATAATAATTTAAAGTTCTTCAGAGAATTGTCTATTTAGCTTTAATTAGCATTTAATAATTTTCATACTTTAAAGGTTTAATGTAATTTATTTGTAAATCGTCAGGTAGTTGTTGTTTAACACTATCAACTGAAAAACACATAAGATCTTCCGCAATATGGCGCAATAAGTGTGTAAAGCTATCTGGAATACCTTAAGGATAGTTACCTATTAAGGAAACTTGAGTCTATTACAGCACGAATTGCCTGATAGACACTACTATCAGACTAAACTCGTGTGGTTTTTTTAATTCAGGGCGAATTTGTATTTGTTTATTAGTGTTACCAATTTCACATTACAAAACTTTTTACTAACTATAATAGAAATATAGTTGATTAGTTTTAGTTTTCGGTCTACAGCAAGAACCCTGTCAGTTATCCAAATATAGGAATAAGTTATTTGCTCTAGTTGTTGCTATAATATTACTCGTAATAGATAGTTAACGCGTTCGTGAAAAGGGTGCTGATTAATCAATGAAAAAAAGAATTTTATTATTTACTACTTTAGTAACTCTATTTCTTATTATTCTTATTTCTACATACACAAATAAAAGTACCATACAAATAGAAAATTATAATGGTAGTAAATTAAATATCGGAATAATTGGAACTAAACCGAATACTCAATTCAACAACGTAATATTCCACCAATTAGAGTTACAAGATATTGGAGAAAATAAGCAACAATATGATGCTTTTATGTTAACAGAGGAGGTCTTTCAAGAAGCATCATTACCTGAAAACAAAGGAGTATTTTTTAGAGGAAATTTAAAAACCCCTGTATTCTTTATAGGCCTCTACAAACCCTATTGGATATTTGCATATGATTTTGGAAAGACTTATAATGAGGAACTTTCATATGATTATATGGGTCACACACAAGGGTTCTTAATGATGGAAGATGGAAGTATACGGACTTGGACTATATCTTTGAAAAATTATGAAAAAAATGAAGAAAACATTTATGATATGTATTTAAATCTATTTAGCCTAATCGAAGATATTAAATATGGAAATTTAGCCAATCCGGTTAATGATGATCCAGAAGCTATAATAAGGTATGAAAATTATTAATTCAAATCAAATATAAAGACCTATCAGTTTTTGAAACACAATGATTAATGAGTCGAATAGTTCTATGACTACATGACAATATTATTCCACAAAAAGGCGCATATCTAAGAGGTATGCGCCTTTCATTATGAGAGAATACAAAAATTTAAATTTCGAACATTGTGATTACTTCAATTACAAAAAATCTTAATAGTCAGCTTATTTTTAAAAAGTGAAATTATTGTGTACATCCATCCTAATTCATATTTATTTTAATTTTCATAATGTAAACTGTATGAGACTAAGTGAATATTACTAACATTGGAGGTTTCTAATGATGAAAAAATATCTAATTATGATGACAGCTATAATAATATCTATTTTTGTTTTATCAGCATGTGGAAAAACTAACGATGAAGGTTCTGCTTCTTCTGACCAAAAAGAAAGTCATGAATTAACTGTTAGTGGTTCAAATTGGGAATTTGATCAAGAAACATATACGATCCCTGCGAATGTGGATGTAACGTTTAATTATGAAGATACTTCAGGTGTTCATGGGGTCAAATTAAGACCATATGATGATAAGGATAACATTATTGCAAAAGTAATGGATGGTGACAGCGCTACAATTAACTTAGAACCAGGTACGTATGAAATCCGTTGTTTAACATTTTGTGGTGACCCCGGACACAAGGAAATGAGATCTCAACTAGTTGTTGAATAATGGATTAGTAATTCTGACTAATAGACAACCTGAATTTTTTCAACAATCTGTCGCAAATCTGAAAGATAAGCATCATTTTTTACTTCTTTCAGCATAATGTCGATTTAACATATGCAGAAATGTAAATAGTTATAACAGCCGTATATAGAACTGGATGGAGCTTTTTAATGGTATAGCGACTAAATAAAGAAAATCCAAGAGAAAGGGGGTAAGATGGTTTGCTTCAGAGAATATCTATGCAGGAAAAAATGTACTTTTTGATTAATTTAATTCTCGCAATAATAAACTTCTATATTTTGTTTCAAAATATATTTATTCGTAATGTAGGAATGAACATGACTTCTTTGACAGCTCTGTTAATTGGGAGTGCTTGTGTGTTATCAATATGGAGAATAATAAAAAAATCAAAGAAAAACAATGAAAAACAGGGGATCATCTTGGATTAGGTATGACCCTATAAAAGATTTAACGACAGGCTATGATCATATATCCATTTAATTCTAACGTACTTAATAGAGATTATCCTTGGATTACGGATGCTGCATTAAAAGGAGAAAGTGCAAAGGTAGATTATGGGTATATGACAGTTGAAACCTTTACAGATGATTATTTAATAGAGTTTACATTAAAAGATATCTCTGGGTATTTTAATGCACCTGCAGGTCATGTATATGGTTATCCTAAAATAGAGGTTGACCCGAAACCAATAAACTAATTAATAAAGGGTGTACGAGGTACTCCCTTTTGTTGTGTTGATCTTCCACAATCTGGCGCGATGATCTAATATTATCGCGTTTTGTTTATGATATTGTTGTTTAGAAAGAACAAAGTTACTATTTACAAAACGAGAAATAATTAGATTTAGAAAGACTCAAAGAGGACTAAAGAATGGAAAAATTTAATGAGATTATAGATTTTCTGACAAGCCAAAAAATAATTAAAGATGGAATAATAGAATATAAAGACATAAATAGTGGAACTACTAATGCTGTTTTATACACTTTATATCTTAACAAGAAACCGAAATATGTGATAAAAAGAGGCTGGGACAAAACCCAGTTAAAATGAAGAAACCGAACGAAATCAAATTTATAAACCTTGATTTCATGCGGTTATATTTTTGAGTATTGTATAAAAATCAGTTAGATTTGAACTTATGTCCCAGCCTCTTATTGTAATTAAATCAATTGTACTTTTTCTTCATAGGAAGCTCTTATTCTTTCATAAGGTGCTTGACTTCTAAACCCTAATGGGATAAATAAAGCAACCTCATATTCTTCAGGTGAACGGTTAATAATTTCTAATACTACATCATTTACAAACCCTTCCATTGGACATGAATCGATCTCAAGTGAAGCAGCAGCTAGCATAATAAAAGATGATGCAAGGTACCCTTGTGATTTTGATCATGTTGTAAACGCTTCTTTATTTGGGAAAGATCTTAAGAAATTTAATGCGATAGGTACCCCATTTTCAGGAATTCTTGATTTAATCAGATTCTGTACTTCTTCTGATTCTGGGTCCAATAATTTATGCTTTTTCGTAAGAATAATGACAACAGCACTTGCCTCTTCTACTTGAGCCTGATCAAAAGCTGCACCTCTTAGTTTCGTTTTTGTGGCTTGATCTTGAACGACGACGTATTCAGAATGCTCCAGGTTTAGAGATGAAGGAGCTTTAATAGCACTTTCAAGAATGAATTTTAAATCCTTTTGATCAATTTCTTTTCCTTTTATAAAATGACGAGCTGCATGTCTAAAATTAACAGCCTCAGTAAAAATTTAACACAATAATTTCCTCCTCTTTGTTTTTATAATGGATCATAAAAATGATTGTTTACAATTTAAATAGTATTATGCGGTAATTTATAAGTAAATAAGTCAAATTTTTTTGACCTTTAAGGTGGAATAGTGATTACAATTCTAAGTCACAAAAACAATTTTGATTTTTTAGAGCTACTTTCAGACTTTAGTCAAATTTCACTTACCCTGCAGGAAATTTAGGTTTGTTGAAAGTTGCTATGTTTTTCTCTTGTATATAAGCTTATTATGAGCAGTTTAGAAACTTTGTCACCTGAGGATTCAGTTACTATAACTACAATTTTTTAAATATCCTGGAGTGATAAACCCCATGTGCGGAAGGAATATTATCTCCGTATGCTGATGTTTAAAGCATAAGCTTTTCTTGTATTATTACTTACTAGATTTATTTCAAACTAATTTCATAGCAGCTATTTTGTATAAAATAGCGTATAGACAAATAAATAGTCTTACATGGATAGGAATGGTAAGATATGAGAAAATTCACTTCTATTCTTGATACTTAAGTTCAACTTAATTTAGAAATAAGGAGGTAGAAAAATGGATAATTTTACATTTTATAATCCAACGAAGCTAATATTTGGAGATAACCAATTAGAGCAATTAACAACAGAAATACCATACGGCCAAAAGGTTCTTCTTGTGTATGGTGGAGGGAGCATTATACGAAGTGGTCTTTATGACAAGGTCATTTCATATTTACATGAAATAGAAGCCACCATTTTTGAACTATCTGGGGTCGAGCCTAATCCTCGTTTATCGACGGTTCATAAAGGCGTAGAAATCTGTAAATCTGAGGGAATTGAATTTTTGTTAGCTGTAGGTGGAGGAAGTGTTATTGACTGTACGAAAACGATCGCAGCTGGTGCAAAGTATGATGGGGATGCTTGGGATCTTGTGACAAAAAAAGCGACCCCACAACACGCACTTCCATTAGGAACGGTCCTTACTCTTGCAGCAACAGGATCTGAAATGAACGCGGGTAGTGTAATCACGAACTGGGAAACAAAAGAAAAATATGGTTGGGGAAATCCACTGATTTTTCCAAAATTCTCTATTTTGGAGCCGGTAAATACAGTAACGGTTCCAAGAAATCATACCATTTACGGAATAGTAGATATGATGTCACACGTATTAGAGCAATATTTTCATAACAGCAAAAACACTCCTCTGCAAGATCGCCTATGTGAGTCCGTTTTAAAAACCGTTATAGAAGTAGGACCTTCTCTCTTAGATGACCTAGAAAATGTAACATTTCGTGAAACGGTTTTATATTCGGGTACTATCGCTTTAAACGGCATGCTTCAAATGGGTTATCGTCCTGATGGGGCCACGCATAATATTGAGCACGCTGTATCCGCGGTGTACGACATTCCTCACGCAGGTGGACTAGCCATTCTTTATCCCAATTGGATGAAGCATAACATTAAAGTAAATCCAGCACGTTTTTCTCAGCTTGCGCAACGCGTGTTTTATGTGAATCCTGAGAAGAAAACAGATGAGGAAATTGGGCTAGAAGGAATAGAAGCGTTAAGTAAATTTTGGAAGTCTCTTGGAGCTCCAACACGCCTTATTGAATATGACATCGACGATAAACAGCTAGACGTAATCGCAGATAAAGCAGTCATAAATGGGGACTTTGGAAACTTTAATCGTTTAAACAAAGAAGATGTTTTAGCCATATTACAGGCCTCTCTATAAGAAACAGTAGAATTGCTTTAAAAAAGACACGCTGCCCTTTGGATATGCATTTTCAAAGGGTATTAATATGGCGCATTTCTTGAACTAGAAATTGTCTGAATAAACAGGTTCGTAAGTAGGGGGAATACTGAAACTTTTACTGGTATTTATTCGTTAATTATTAAAAGGGAGGAACAATGATGAGAATAAATACATTGTTATTTGTAATTATAGTATTTTCTTCGTTTTGGATAACTGGTTCTTCAAACGAAATGTTTAAAGACACGGAAGGAAGGGGCGAGGAATTTCCCCCATCTATGTCAGGGAAGATTAATATAAATGAAACGGATTATGAAATGTTAGTAGGTAATTACAAATGGGAAAGAAAGCAAGGTTTATATACTCAGGTTGTACAAACTGATGCTATTTCTCCGTACCAAATTGCTGATAATTTTGAATCTGTTAGAGTCGAACCCAACGATAAAATTAATATTCAGATTGAAGGCAATCCCCAAATAACTGTTTACTTATGGAATGAAAACGGAAGAGAAATGGAAGTTATGCTAAATGATAAGCAAGTATTGATACCAAATAGTAAAGGTCATAATATATATGAAGTATTAGCTAAATGGCCTGATGGTGAATTATCATACACATTTGTAATAGAAGTTAGATAAACAGTTCTACTTCAGATAAAGGATACTTTAATACCATTTCAATATTTTTGATTATTTACTACTTCCGATCTTCCACAATATGGCGCAAGAATCTAGTAAAGGGGTATGTCAGTTACCTAAATAATAAGATAAAAAAAGATATACTGAAAATGAATGAAGTAATCATAATACGATATGGCGCATATCTGAAATATAGATATGCGCCATTATTCATTTTAGGGGCTTAGTCCCGAAAATGCAGATTTACAACGTTAAGCAGTTATTCAAAATAAAAAAACTACATTTAACAACGATAAGGATTTTAATACAAGTTGTATGAGACAGTGAAAGGCCCTATTTTACGCCATAAATAACGTATTTATGACAACGTTTGTAACCATAACGTTGTCATTGTCAAATTCCTGACACTACCCCTTTTATATATTTTTATCAGGTGTGAATACTTTTCGAATATCTTCTTTTTTGACTAGTGCTTGAAAAATATTTGTTGTAAGATGATCCATAGGTTTTAAATCAAATAAGAGTAGTTATTAATTGTGGGTTGTGATCACTGTCATTACTCCGGTTTTATTTGAATAAAGTCTAAGTTGTTGGATACAGTAAAAATGCTTTTAAAAATTGATATCACGAGAGGGAAGAAGATAAATGAAAAAATTATTGTATATTAATGCACATCCATTAACTGAAGAACATTCTGTGAGTCTTCAAGTAGGTAAAGAGTTTTTAGAAAATTACGAAAAGAAAAATTCAGATGTAGAAATTGTTAAATTAGATCTATATAATGAATATTTACCTTTCATTGATGCAGATGTACTTAGTGCTTGGGGAAAATTAGGTGCTGGGGAAAGTTTTGATTCATTAACTAAAGAACAACAAGCTAAAGTAGGTCGTATCAGTCAAATAGCATCACAGTTTGCTGAAGCAGATCGTTATGTGTTCGTTACTCCAATGTGGAACTTTAGCTTTCCAGCAGTGTTAAAAGCATACATTGATACAATTGTAGTTAAAGGAATAACTATTGACTTTAATGAAAAAGGAACATTTGGTTTATTAAAAGGGAAAAAAGCTGTTCATATAATGGCTTCTGGTAGCATCTATTCTCATGGATCAAAGACAGAATCGGAACATGCTAACAGCCTCTTAAAAACAAATTTAGAATATATGGGGGTAGAAGAAATAGAGAGTATCTTTGCAGAAGGTACGGCTATTCCTGATTTAGCAGAAAAAAATAAACAAGCTGCAATTAATAAAGCACATGAAGTAGCACAAAACTTAGAAGTATAAAAAAGTATTTCAAAAAATAAATATTTTAATTCATTCAACTACCTTTAAAAATAATTTTTTCTACAATTTCGTATAACTTTTTTAAAAAAGTAAAGTAGTTTACCTCAAATGTAGAATCCATTTTGATGTATATTTTTTTCAAAATGGATTCTTTTGTTTGCCATACGATACGGGTTTTCATGAAATTTGATCAAACTTTATTTTAAATCAACATATTCAACAATATGGCGCAAAAATGCAGTTAGTGCTATTGCAACTACCTTAAGAGTAATATCTATCAATCAGAATTGTTACTGGCTGACCCCTAATACGATCTGTCGCTAATCTGAAATAAAGATTAGCGTCCTTTTCATTTTATGGTCATATTCTGTAACAAGAATTGCCTAAGTACTGAACATTTGAAATAATTGTTCTTAAGTTAAAGGGGTGCTGAAATGAAATAAATAGATTCAGAAATATTAACATAAGAACAAATTGATGTAACAAGACATCCAAATAAATATGGATATTTTGATATGGTCCGACAAGGTGGTGTTTGCATTGCAAAAATGTGTGAACTGTAACAGACAATTTAGTTGGAGTAAAATCTATAAATCGTTTTGGTGGGCATATAAGCCCATTGAATGTGATAACTGTAATACAGAGTATAGGATAAGACTTTCTGGTAGGTTCGTATTTGTATCTTTAACGCTTTTACCTATGTTGATTTTTAGCTTCTTCCTTTCACCCTTTAGTAATCCTTTTTTAACAATTGGTATGGGACTCACTATATTGTTAATTGGATCTTTATTTACACCATATTTAGTAAGATACAAATTGAAGAAGTAAACAAAAACCACCAAAGGGGTATAACTTCAACAATATGGCGCAAGAAGGTAGTAAAGGCTATCTGGACTACCTTATGGGTAGTTGTCTATTTTTCACTTATTTCATCTAATATTCGGGGGATCCATTTAAACTAACAATGGTAATGACGGAGTGAGTTTTAGTATCAATGACTGAAACATTAGTTGAAATAACATTTGTAACATATGCACAGCTCATTAACCACCTTTAGTGAAAAATGTTAATTCATTATATGTGAAGAGATGGGAATAAATTTAAAAAGAAAATGTAGTAACTTCAATGATAGTTGTGGTTACTAGAGTCCTTGAAAAGCTAACTAAAAAGGTGGAGATGCTGTTACATAAGCTAACTTTCCATCCGGTGTGAAAACTACAAAACCTGGAGGAAAATCAACTTGAATAGTAGCGATAACAGAATGAGTCTTTACATCAATAACAGATACGGATCGGTCTGGACTATTAACAACATAAATGAGTTTTCCATCTGGTGAAATATCTAGGTTTACAGGCGTTTGCCCAACTATTATAGTAGCGATAACAGAATGGGTTTTTGTGTCAATAACAGATACAGAATTATTACCACTATTTGTAACAAAAACAAGCTTTCCATCTGGTGTAATAGCGTTGTTTAATGGACCAGTGCCAACCGGAACATTTGCAATAACAGAATGAGTTTTTGTATCAATTACTGATGTAGAACCGTCTGCAATAACAACATAAGCTAGTTTCCCGTCTGAGGTTAAAGAAATCCTATTTGGGGAATCCTGAAGATCCAGAGTAGCAATAACAGTATGAGTTGTAACATCAATAATAGTAACTGAATTATTGAGATTAGTAACATATGCAATTTTTCCATTTGGGGTAAATAAAACTGATGATGGGCTTTGGCCAACTAAAATAGAAGCAATGATAGAATGTGTTTTTATGTCAATGGCAGAAACAGTCCCCACCAAATTATTGTTAACTACATAAGCAAGTTTTCCACTAGGAGAGATTTTTAGATTAACAGGAGTTTGTTCAACTGGGACAATAGCAACAATAGAATGAGTTTTCGTGTCAATAACTGTAACGTTATCATTACCTTCATCAACAACATAAGCAAGTTTTCCATCTGGTGTAATTGCCAAAGAAAAAGGTCTATTTACTTGGGCTGTAGAAATCAACGAATGAGTTTTAACATCAAAAACAGAAACATCTGAAGTGTCCCCAATATAAGCTAGTTTCCCGTCTGGTGTAAAAGCAGGGGTTGAACGAGATCCAACAGGAAGAGTAGTAATAACTGAATGGGTCTTAACGTCAATAACAGCGGTAGGCAAAAAATCACCTCATTAAATTATTTGTTATAACAAAGGTATGTGGGGAATTCTTATTTTGTAGATACAGAAGAAAGTTTTAGTAAACACAAGATAGATTGTGTTTGATAGGGGGATGTTCAGAAGATAAAAGAATGAGAGATTAAATGTATAATATGTTAAATTCACCTAATGATATTCAACAATATGGCGCAAGAATATGGTATAGCGAGTTCCCGACTATACCTATTAAAAATAGGACAACCACAAATGTTACTGGCAGAACTCATAATACGAAATGGCGCGTATATCGATTAACGCGCCATTTCGTATGTCTATTCATGAAATGAAAGAGTATTCTCTAATTAAATGGAAATTCATGTTAAAATATTGGTAGTTATGTGAAGTAGTTGAAAGGAGCGATATGAATGGATTTAGGAGCCCCACTAGCATTAGGAAATACTGCGAAAATTTATCTATATCATGACAGGATTGTCAAAATATTTAATGACTATTTGCCTCCTACAGAAGCTTTATATGAGGCAAATAAACAAAAATATGCCTATTCATGTGGATTACCTGTTCCTAAAGTTTATGATGTAACAAAAATAAATGGAAAACAAGCAATAATAATGGAATATATTTATGGGCGAACGATGGGTGACCTTCTATTACAAAACAGTGATCAAGTAGAATACTATATGAATATTTCCATTGATATACAACAACAAATCCATATGGTTAAGGCTGATCCAATTGAGACAATGTCTGAAAAATTAACACGTCAAATTGATGAAGCTCCTAATTTAAGTAATACCTATAAGTCAACTTTAATTCATCATTTAAATTCGATGACTTTTGAAAAAAGGCTTTGCCATGGAGATTTTCATTTGTTTAATTTGATTATGTCAGAGAATAAAGTGATAATTTTAGATTGGGTTGATTCGAGTGCAGGAGATTTTTATGCAGACATATGTCGTACTTACATTTTATATTTTAATTTTTCAAAAGAAATAGCTGATATGTACTTAAGGCTTTATTGTGAGAAAAACAAATTATCTAATGACGATATTCTTAAGTGGGTTCCAATTATTGCGGCGGCAAAATTATCTGAGAATATATCGACTGAAGAATCTGAAAGTCTTATAGATATAATAAGCAATTTCATACCTCATATACCTTATTAGGTGTATTCTTCTAATAATATGATGAGGACTGAGGTATGTGACTAGTCTTAATGAATTCTATAAAAATTGAGGAGAGATTTTTTGAGGAAGAAAAGGTATATAATATTAGGTCTATTTGTAATATGTATAGTTGTAATCACAATTTACATGAAAAAGCCAAACAATAGTGAATTTGTTAAGTGGTTTAAAGAAAGTTATAACGTTCGGTGTGAAGATGCTGATTGTTATGTTATAAACATAGGTAACCAATATGAAAAAACAAAAGATAATAGATTTTATTTTGCAGAAGGGTACTATGATAACTCAATAGGTTTATTCGCAATGGCAATGCAAACAAAACGAGTTTATAGAAAAGTTGGTGAATCTAATCAATTTTTTATTATCGAAGTAAAGGGGTTTTTCGGAAATTTCAAGGTATTAGAATTAAGACCAAATAAAGTAGATATATCTCAACTGGAGTATGATTTTAAGAATAATTAATATGAATCTGTTATTCAGCAAAATGGCGCTTTTCAGTAATAGAATTGTGTTTATCAATAATGATTTGTTATTATTTTTTTTTATAAAGTTGATTTATTATTATATGTTCTGTAAAATGATTAAAAATTAAAATAATAACATAAGTGATGATAGGATTTAGTAGTTTATTATCTCCCTGTATTTAGAGATCTGATGGTTGGTGGAAATCAGAACAAAGATAAGAACGAATTACCTCCTTGAACTTTCTTTGTGAACACAAATTAGCAAAGAACGGATGAACCGTTATTCGATATAAGTGGAAGAGGAATCTTCAATTAAGGGTGGTACCGCGTTAACCACGTCCCTTTTTAGGGACGTGGTTTTTTATATATAGAGGAGGAAGAATAAATGGGAAATGTCGAGAAACTTACTTATGAACAAGCAATGGAGGTTGAGAGGCAACTGAGAATATACAAAAATGGGGTTCAAGAAATTATTCCAGAAGCAGAACTGAAAGATAAGATTTCAAGATCTTTATTAGAGAATGAGCCATTAAAAATTAAATTAGGTTTAGATCCTTCAGCTCCTGATGTTCATTTAGGTCATACTGTTGTATTGAATAAACTGAAACAATTTCAAAATAATGGGCACATTGTTCAATTAATTATAGGTGATTTTACTGGGAAAATAGGAGATCCTACTGGTAAATCTGCAGAGAGAAAGCAATTAACTGATGAAGAAGTAAAGAAAAATGCTAAAACATATTTTGATCAATTTAGTAAAGTATTGGATATGGATAAAGTAGAGTTATATTACAATTCAAGATGGCAGTCATCACTGAATTTCGAAGATATAATTCAACTTTCATCAAAAATAACCGTTGCACGTTTAATTGAGAGAAATGATTTCTCTAATCGTATAGCTACAGGGAAACCAATTTCTCTTCACGAATTTTTCTATCCTCTAATGCAGGGATATGATTCAGTTGTTTTAGAAAGTGATGTTGAGTTAGGTGGAACTGATCAACATTTTAACGTTTTAATGGGAAGACATCTACAAGAGCATTATGGAAAAGAAAAGCAAGTGGTGATGATGCTACCATTAATAGAGGGTCTAGACGGTGTAGAAAAGATGTCAAAATCAAAGAACAACTATATAGGTATTGAAGAAGAACCTAGCCAAATGTTCGGAAAAACTATGTCAATACCTGATAGTTTAATACTCAAATATTTTAACCTAGTAACGGACTTATCAATAGAGGAAAAGCAACAAATATCTCAGGGGTTAAAAGACGGTTCTCTCCATCCAAGGGATGCGAAAATCTACTTAAGTAAAACTATAGTAGATATATTTCATGGTAAAGAAGCTTCAGAAAAATCAGAAGAACACTTTAGAACAGTATTCCAAAAAGGTTCAATTCCTAAAGACATACCAGAAGTAAAGTGGAATGAATCTCTTAAGGTACCAATAGTTGAATTATTGGTTAAATTGAGGATGCAAAGCTCCAAAAGTGAGGCTAGAAGAATGATTAACAATGGTGGTATTAGGATTAACACCACTAAGATAAATGACTCAAACCTTGTAGTTGATATCGAAGATGGTATGATACTCCAGGTGGGGAAAAGGAAATTTGTTAAAATAAAAGTATAAATATGTAAAGTCTATCTTCAACAAAACCAGCTAATAGTTTGTCAACATTTTTCAATAAAAAAATTTAATTATCCATGTTATACTAAAATTGTCCATGACAAATAACCTTCCGAATATGCAGTTTGGAAGGTTTTTCATTTGGTAGTTAGATATAGTAACTAGGTTATATCTTGGAAGGTTGTTTTGCTTTTTAATAAGGCATAAATCCAATGTAACAGCTTATTCACACATGCGATAATCGCAACCCTAAATGGTTTACCTTCATCGCGTTTTTTATCATAGAACTCTCGTAGTTTCTTGTTTCGTGCAATGATCTCATCAGTTGTCTTTTGCTTTCTGGAATCACGAATTCCACACCTTACAGCCATATATAGAGATCGTCTTAATCGGCTAGATCCTCGTTTAGTAATTTTGTTTTGAGTAGCTGTAAATCGACCAGAAGAGTAAACACTAGGGTCTATTCCTGCAAATGCAACTAACTTTTTAGGGTGATTAAACCTTTCTATCTCTCCAATTTCTGAGAGGATTGTTGCTGCAATTTTTTCTCCGATACCAGGGATAGATTGGATTATCTCATACTCTTCCATCTCTTCAGCGAGGGCATCTATTTCAGCTGCTAACTTTGATAGGTGCTCTTCGTATTGAAGAACGATATTGATTAATATCTTAAGATTAAAAATGTGACTGTCATACATATTATGTTGAAATGGATTTCTTTCAGCTGCCTCAATAAGTTTCACTGCTTTCTCTTCAGCCCACTTACTTGATCTACTCTTGCACAGAGACGAAATGATGCCGACTAGCTCTGAATTAGATACTTTTAATACAGACTCTGATGTAGGGAATGTATTAAGGACATTTAAAGAGATTCTGGAATATAGATCTCCAAAAACACCTCGATACTCAGGAAATAGTTGATCTAATAGAGTTTGTAATTGTAATTTTGTTTGAGATGAGACACTTACAATTGCCTCCTGTTGTCGGGTTAGGTTTCTCAGATTTAATAAATGAAGTCCTCTTTTTCTATGAGGTTCTAACTCTTCCTTGTAGAAAAGCTGGCAAAGTTGATACGCATCTACAGGGTCTGTCTTTACCTTTCTTAGATTTGTACTACGTGAGCGATGAGACACAAGTGGATTCACCATAATATACACATAGTCTTGTTCATCTAAAAACTGGACAACAGGTGAATGGTAAGAACCAGTTGACTCAAAGATAACCGAAGGTTTCAACCCACCTGATACTTTTGTAACTTCCTCTAAGAAATCTAATAAGCTATTTAAACCATCCAAAGTATGCTTAACACTAAAGCTTTTCCGATAAGCTTTACCTTTATTTAAAAAGGCTTGAACATGGCTCTCTCCTTTTGAAACATCCAGACCAACCACTGGATTCATCTATCAATCCCCTCCTACAAAAATGAATTAGTCGGTAACCCCTAAGCTTCTTGTAATGCCATAGGTTCGCTTGTTAAACGGGATCTATGTCCCAACCAGCCAAAAACATGTTTATACAAGTAGAGGGCGAACAGTTTTGTTGACGGGATCAAGTCCCACTGGCGCTGCGTTCTACCCCGACTACCGCTATCATAAGACCTCATGAAAAAAGGTCAACCAGAAAAAACTGATATGCTCCCCTTAAGGTAGACAGATTAAAAAATAAAATCTGATTACCTTAAGGGGGCTTTTTTATGTCCAATAAATTTTTCTCTATTGAATTTAAACATGAAGTGGTGAGGGCATATAACAACGAAAACTTCACTCTAAAAGAGCTAACAACAATGTACCAAATTCCTAAAAATACTATTTATAAATGGGTAGAGCGATTTGAGAAAAGTGGAATTGATGGGTTAATTGACTCTAAAACATGGAAAAACTACTCCAAAGAATTAAAGGAAGCTGCAGTTAAAGATTATTTGTCAGGGGAATACTCTCAACGTGAGGTTGTTCGTAAATATGAAATTTCGAGTTGTTCCGTCCTTGAGAAATGGGTTTACAAGTATAATAGTCATAGTGAATTAAAAGATACGAAACAAGGAAGGACAAGGACTATGACTAACGGAAGAAATACGACTTGGGAAGAACGGATACAAATTGTAATGGACTGTTTAGAGAATGGCAAAGATTATCAAACAACAGCTGAGACCTACAAGGTCTCTTATCAACAGGTGTACCAATGGGTTAAGAAGTATGAAAATGGTGGAGATGAAGGACTTAAAGATAAACGTGGAAAAAAGAAAGAAGAAGTAAAGCTAACTCCAGAAGAGAAGATTGAACTCCAGATGAAAAAGCTAGAAAGAGAAAATGAGCGCTTACGTGCGGAAAATTTATTCTTAAAAAAGTTAGAGGAAATCGAAAGGAGGCGAAAGTAAGCTGCATTCGATATGAAGACAAGTATATTGCCATTCAGGAACTTAATGAAAGCAAAGGCCTGAGTATTCTATTGCTTTGTGAAGTGGCAGGTATTACGAGAGGTGCTTACTATAAGTGGCTGAAACGGAAGCCTTCGGCACAAGAACTTCAGAACGAAGAGATTATTAAAGAAATGATGGTTCTACATAAGAAGGTCGATGGGATATATGGATATCGTCGAATGACGTTAAATATCAATCGGAAATTTGATGAGAACTTTAATTACAAACGTATTTATAGACTAATGAAGGTAGCCTGCATACAGTCTGTCATTCGAAGAAAGAAAAATTCTTATAAGAGCTCTACTCCTCAACATGTCGCAGAAAATGTGTTAAATCGCGAATTCACGGCAGAAAAACCGAATGAAAAATGGGTAACGGACGTAACGGAATTTAAATATGGAGCATCAAAGAAAGCTTATTTAAGTGCTATTCTCGATCTATATGATGGCTCAATTATTAGTTATGTTTTAGGGAATTCGAATAATAACCTTCTTGTGTTTAATACTCTTGACCGAGCGATAGACCAACTGAACGGGGATTATCCACTAATACATAGTGACCGAGGATTTCAGTACACATCTAAAGGGTTTAAACGAAAAATAGATGCCGCTAAGATGACACAAAGTATGTCGCGAGTAGGTCGATGCATTGATAATGGACCGATGGAATCTTTTTGGGGAGCACTGAAATGTGAGAAGTATTATTTAAATAAATATGAGAACTTTGAAGAATTATCTCAAGCCATAGAAGACTATATACATTTTTATAATTACGATAGGTACCAAAAACGATTAAATGGCCTTAGCCCTATGGAATATAGAGCTAAAGCCGCTTAAGTGACTTTTTATTATTTCCGCTGTCTACTAGACAGGGGGCAGTTCAAACTGGCTAACCTTATATTACGATATGGCGCAAGAATATAGTTAAGGCGATCCTGAGTACCTTAAGGATAAGTCTATTAAGAATGGGCACCAGGTAATTTGCGAATCTTATAATACGATATGGCGCATATCTGAAAATATAGATATGTGCCATTATTCTTTTTAGGGCGATATGGAGGATACTATAGTATATCTGGCACTCCAATAATTGGTCTAGATATAGGTGTCCAAATTATGGAACCATCTACTATTCTCCCTAGAAAAAATCTGACTCTACCGTTTTCATCTATACAAGTTAAAATAAGATCTCCATTTTCATTTACAATACTTTTGAAAGAAAAGAATCTCATAATATATAGGATTCTTAAGGAAATTTAATCACATTCTTCTGTTGTAATAATGATTCTCCACTTACCAGCTATCACATCTTCGTTTAAGGCAGTAATATCCTTAACAAATAATTTCCAAGTAACATTAGAATATAGAGAATTGAACGCTCTTAATTGTGGAATATGAGGAGCAGGAGCTCGGCCTTGTATATTTGTTTATTAATAAAAATGAACCTACTTTACTTAATATGGTAATAATAAGTATAAAGATAAAAGGAGGCAGGGATTTGAAAGAGAATGAGTTAATCCAAAAATCATTAAATGGAGATGATGAGGCATTTAATACGTTAACTTATCCCTATATCGAAAAAGCACATCAAACATCATTTTTATTACTTCATGATTTTAATCTAGCACAAGATGCTGTTCAAGAAGCTTTAATACAAACATATATTTCTCTTAAAAGATATGATGTGAAAAAAGGAGCATTTAAAACATGGTTTTTAGGAATTGTAGTGAATTCTTCTTTAAAAGTATCTCGAAAGAAATTTTATCATTCTGAATATGAGGATGAGTATGGCGAAAAAAAGAATGAAGTAGAGTCAAATATTATTCTTAGCGAGGAAAAAAAACATATATACAACTGTGTGAAAAAATTAAGTAACAAGTATAAGGTAACCATTGTTATGTATTATTTTCACGATATGACTGTTAAAGAAATATCATCTTCATTAAAGGTTCGAGAAGGTACCGTTAAATCTAGATTGTATAAAGCAAGATTATTATTGAAGAAAATGCTTGGTGAAGATAATTCACATATGATATTGAGAGGAGAAAATTTATGGAAGGAAAATTAAAAAAAGTCCTTGAAGATGTAGCGAATTTACACTCTTTCCCAAAGGAGATCAATATTCAAAATATATTACTTGAAAAAGAGAGGGGAAATAAGAAAAGAAAGCTGATTCTAGTAGTATCCCCAACAATTATTTTATGTTTATTTATTTTTTTCTTTACGCCATTTTCAAGTGCTTTCGTTGAAATACTAGGGAGTGAGAAGACCGAACATTTATATAATGATTATCTTATTCATAATGACCATTATTACATTCCAACCAAAAAAATTGTGCAAGGAAAAGAGGACCTAGATACACAATTGGGGGAAGTTATAAGGAGTGGAGAATGGAATTTATTAAAGGAAGGGGATATAGGAAAATCATCAAATTTTAATACTGGAGCAAAGTATTATAGCTTGAAAAATCATCCGAAATTACAATTCATAGCAATTGAATTAAAGGATTCTAAAGTGAAAGAAGGAAAAGAGGAAATAATTGGTTATCAAATATTAGAACGTATTGAACCAATTGAAGATATCAATATAAATGCTATATTCGAAGCTAAGAATGACCCAAAAGAAGTAAGTATTGCCTTAGAGAATATAAGAAAAAACACTACATTTTTACATGAGATATATTCAGATGATCTTGAACTAACCTTTATTAATCTTAGTAATGATAATAAGTATTACCATATTTTAATGTATTATCAATCAACTGGAAAAAATATTGGCAAGAATATTTATGTACATCAATACGAAAAAGGATATAGAGATAAGGTGTTTTCAGGTTTTAATTTTGAACAAAGAAAAATCCTATTGAAAACTGATGCAAATGGTATACAATGGGAAAAGTATATAGGATCTAACGATAAAATAGGCTATAAAGGCGTTAAAGAGAGTATTATGTTTGAGATTATTTTTGAAAATTACAAAACAGAAGAAGTGAGTCAATATATTAATTTATTTTATAAATAGGATGAACTATTTGATTATTGTTTTCAATATATTTCAAAAGTTAAAAACCAAAATCGTTTGTTTTTTAGCCAAAGAGTAGTCTCTAACATAGCTTCCTATCAAAGAGAAAACTCGATTTCAAAATTAAGATATTCAACAATATGGCGCTGTTCAGTAATAATACTGACATCGTGCATACATACCTGTTGGAAGTACTGGTAACTCTCTTTTTAGGAACAGCTGAAGTAACTATTAATGTATTATCCAGTATTGAATTATCGAATATAAAAAGTACCTAATTTGTGATTTGTCAAGATAAGACTAAAAAATAATCCATTGTGCTATCCTTTATACAGGCACACAATGGTTTATTTTTTAATTATTTACTGACCATATCCAGCGTCTATTAAACGTTGATTCCTTATTACTAATTCTTCTAGAATTTCTTTTGAGGACATACTAGTTAGACCAATATTTTCTTTATCTTCCGTGTATAGTTTGAATAAATTACTTGTTTCTGTAAGCAATGTCAAATCCTCTTCAGTAAATGCCTCTCCTTTTATACTTTTATCATATAAGTCCTTTACAAGCCCAAACGTATTAGCTATTAACCAATCTGTTTCGATTGTAGCATGTGGGACTTTGGTTAAAGTAAGTTTTGAAAGGTTCTGCAACAATTGAGAATAATCAAAGTCTTCTAAATCTGTTACTTCTAAAGTTGAGTGGTCTGGAAAGATAAAGTTCACCCAATAGATATCTGTAATATATTCCAGATATGATGCTTGTAATCTGTCCTCAATATAATTATTTTGCTTGTACTGAACATAATTTAAGATAACTGAAATTATCAAAAGGCTTACTAAAATTTCTTTTGCTCTTTTTTTAACTGTACTTATTACAATTACTTTTACTCTTTTTTTTAACTTACTTATCATATTAAACTCCTTGTTAATATATAAATTATCTATGTATTATCTATGTATTTAACTACTTAATTATCTTAAATAATTTAAGAATTTTCATTGGTAAATTTATCTTTTTTGCGAAAAAGATATTGGGTATCGTCTACAAGATCAACATTCATAAAACAGGTGAATTATAGAGTCTTAATCTCTAAGTTATTATTTACTTACAACAATCCCTTTCATATAATTAGATTGGTAAATTAATGAATGTAAGTTTGATATTGTAAAAGTATTGATAATTTATATTACATGGGAAAAGCGAGGGTAAATTATGTTGAAGAAAACGTTAGTAGTTATTTTATCATTAATGTTGTTACTTCCATCTACATCTGTATTTGCAGCTGGAGACCAGCCGAGTGCTTGGTCAAAAGATACGATTCAACGAGGCATTGATCTAGGAATTGTTCCAGAAAGATTACAAGCTAATTACGCTGACCCAATTACGCGAGAGGAGTTTGCGGAGTTATTAGTTAACGTGGCTTTTAAAAAGTTAGAAATGGTCGAAAGGTCATATGAATGGACAAAGGAAATGGTACTGGAAAAAGTGACGATTGATCAACCATTTGAAGATACGAATTTAGATCACGTCAACCTTGCCTATATTATTGGTAGTGTGAATGGTACATCTGATACGACCTTTTCACCAGATACTTATATCACACGTGAGCAAGCAGCACAAATGTTGATGAATACAATACATAAATCAAGTATTTTATTATACGCTACAAAAGAAGAAATGGGTTACTCGGATTATAATCAAATAGGTGATTGGGCGAGGCCAGCTGTAAGCGCTGCCTACACTTTGGGACTTATGCAAGGGTCTAACGGTCAATTTATGCCACGAAAGCATATTACGAGAGAGCAAGCGATTGTAACGATAATAAGAGTATTTGATCATGGAGATTATGGAGTTCTTTCGCTAAGGGGAGATGTCGTAGCTTATGCTTGGTTTGATGATTTGACATATAATGTTGGAAAAGACTATGTGTATGTATCCTATGAGGATGAGGGAGAGTTTAGTCTGTCTGACAAAACCTTAAGGGAAATGTGGTTTACTTATAATGCAACTTCTGAATCGGGAGTACGCTATGACCATGAAAAGGCAATTGTTATTTACGGCTTTCATAGCAATCTACTAAATTTAACTTATACATGGATTTTAGATGCAGCGTTAAAAGGAGAAGGAGCAAAAGTAGATTATGGCTATATGACAGCTGAAACATTTACAGAAAATCACTTACTTGAATTTACACTGAAAGACGTTCCAGGGTATTTCAATACAAATGCTGGTCATGTGTACGGCTATCCGAAAGTAGAAGTTGATCCCAAGTCAATAGATTAGAGATCTTAAACAATATGGCGCAAGAATCTAGTAAAGGGGTATGTCAGTTACCTAAATAATAAGATAAAAAAAGATATACTGAAAATGAATGAAGTAATCATAATACGATATGGCGCATATCTGAAATATAGATATGTGCCATTATTCATTTTAGGGGCAGATTACGTAATAAAGTTTATTAACAGTAAGATAAATATTATTGATAAAAAATACAATCAAAATACCTTTATAAATAATACTCAAACTATTTAAAAAAATCGGAAAACTACTTGACATTGGAGTCAACTCAAATGTTATTCTGGATTCATGGAAAAACTTTATTCTATACAAGAGGTTTCGCAGATACTTGGGATGTCCAAAGATACACTTCGGTATTATGACCGGATTGGGATCGTCTCGCCGTTTCGGAAAGACAATCGGTATCGCATGTATTCGAGGGATGACCTCATTGACTTGATGAATATTCATATCATGCGGTATGCGGACTTTACTCTTGAAGAAATCAAGGGTAAATTGGGTTTCCGAAAGATGGAAAATATCGATTCCACATACTGCGAAGAGGTTGCTGCATTTCTCGATGCTAAGAACGCAGAAACACGCAAGAAGATTATCCATCTGGAAAAGGTCAGTCGGTTGCTCAATATAGCAGCCGAAACGTTAAGGGATTTTAATAACGAAAGCGATCAACGGTTAGCAGGATTCGTTCGCGAGCTTTACGAGGATATCCGAGAGAATGAACCGGGAATTTCTATGGAGGGTTGTGATCAACATCAAGGTTAGGAATTTTTATTATCTGATTGCTGGCGTTCTTGCGATTCTGTTTGCCGTCACGCATGCATGGAACGGGCATTCCACTGTGCTGCCGATGCTCGACATTAGGGCGATGTCCATGGATTCTCGAGTGGTATTCACGTATGTTTGGCACATTATAACGGCGGAAAATCTGGTCTTCGGCATCGCATTCATTTACATGTCATTCCAAAGTGAGCGATCGAAGATCCGTTTTGCCGCATGGATGATCTCGGCGATCCTGATCGTCCGACTGATGGTCATTCTTGGTGTAACGGCATTACTTGACGTATTGGCTCTTACGGATACGATTATAGATTCGATTGCCATCGTAATCTATGTTGCCTTAGTCATACTAGGCACAACAATGAAGAAAAAACATGTCCGTGGTTAACTCTACAGTAACAGAGAAGTCCGAATGTGGCTAAAAATAAAGTCACGATATTTGTAAAAAAGATGCGATACATTTGTTTATGAAGTGTGGAGCAATGAAACTGCCCATCATGCGTGCAAAGCAACTATTGCGGGTATGGAGAGAATCAGCACCTTTAAACCAATGGGAGGAAAGGACATTTACTAATATTCAGCAATACCAGCTAATATAAGTCAATACTTTTTAAGAAATCATACTAGGTTAAAGGTGATATACTAAAATGGGCATGACAAATAAGCTTCAACATCTTTATTTGAAGTTTTTGTTAGTTATGTAATTAATTGTATTGGTTTATGCAGTGTACATTTGCTTATGCTTTAATATGGTATAAATCCAATGCAATAGCTTGTTGGCACAAGCTATGATGGCTACTTTGTGAGGCTTGCCCTCACTTCTTTTTTTGTCATAATACGTTCGGATTTTCATGTTGCGATTATTGGTTAGTCCACACTGAACAGCTGTATAGAGTGTCTGACGAAGCTTAGTAGATCCTCTTTTAGTAATACGGTTGATTGTGGCTGTAAACTGACCAGATTGGTATACCCTTGGATCAATCCCAGCGTAGGCTACTAGTTTTTTCGGATGGCTAAACTGCGCAACATCGCCTATTTCTGAAATAAGTGTCGCTGC
The DNA here is from genome assembly GCF_046557775.1 of Nanhaiella sioensis. NCBI lineage: Bacteria > Bacillati > Bacillota > Bacilli > Caryophanales > Bacillaceae > Nanhaiella > Nanhaiella sioensis. The sequence goes on along the minus strand of NZ_JBKAEG010000001.1, from coordinate 599,936 downwards.
TATTTTAGTACCTATCCCTGGGATGGATGTAAGAATCTCATACGCTTCAAACTGCATCGCTAACGATTCAATCTCCTGTTCTAGTATGTTAAGAAACTCTCTTTGTTGAAGAAGCATTTGAATATACATTTTTAGCGTAACCAAGTTACTTTGATACAGTGTCTTCTTAAATGGGTTCCGTTCTGCTGACTCTTTTAACTTCAAAGCCTTTTCATAAAACCATCCATACGATCTTTTTCCTCCTAGATCATACATCTTCCTTACTAATTCTTCCGCTGGTACCTTTAATACCTCATGAGAAGTAGGATAGAGGAGTAGCGTTTTTAAGGATAAAGGCGCATATAAATTACTAAAAACCCCTTTATATTCAGGAAATACTTGATCTAGTATCGTTTGGAATTGAAGTTTTAGTTGTACATAGTTACGTGTTAAGGAATCGTGTTGTCTATTCAGGTTTCTCAGATCCATCGTTTCAACACTTTTTCGTTGCTAGGCAACTAAGTCCTCATTGTAATACATCTCACACAAATGCTTCGCATCAGCTGGGTCTGATTTCACTTTTCGAAGACTACTTTTTTTCGTTTCGTAAGAAACAACGGGATTCACTAAATAGTACGTAATCCTTTTTTCCTCGAGAAACTGTAAAATAGGTTCATGATAGTGTCCTGTAGATTCAAAATCAATGACAGGTTTTAATTCAGCGTGGATTTCCACCGCTTTGAAAAACATAAAAAAATTACGTAATCCATTGGTATTATGCTTAAATTTGAAGGTCTTTCCGAAGGGTTGCTTTCTTGCCAGGAAAGCTTGAACTTGGCTTTCTCCTTTTGCGACATCCAGGCCAATCACTGGATCCATACTGTATCACATCTCCTTCTAGTAGATTTGTCGGTTGTCCCTGTCTACCTTGTAGTGTCATAGCTTCGCTTGTTATACGGGGTCAATGCCCCAACCAGCCTCAAACATGTTTCTACAAGTAGGGAGTGGACAGGATCAAGTCCTGGCGCATAGTCCTATCCCGACTACCTAAAGAATAGCCTATAAAAAGAAGGCCAACCAGATAAAATATCAATCTCGATGACCTTATAATACGATATGGCGCATTTCTCTAAGAGATGCGCCTGTATTTATGAATCGGCCATAGAATAAGGAATAACAAGTTGTTTGATTTATTAAATGTATGGTCTGTAATGTAGAGGAATCTTTTATATCAAGGTATTCAAACAAAATACTTTACAAATAAAAATTAAGAATGGTGAGAAATGCTCTATAAATAAAAAATATATAAAAATTTCGAATAATCATGTAATATATTGTTGTAATGTATAAATATTACAATTTAAATACATTGGAGATGTATTATATGAAATCATTAAAGAAGAATAAAGTTTACATATTTTTTTCTTCACTTCTACTAGTCATACTTTTATTTGGTTGTTCAAATCAACAAGTGTCTGAGGGCACAGAAAGCAGTCAAAGGGTTACTAATGATGTAGAGCTAAAAACAGTTCAATATGATAAACCTGAACATATTAAATCTATCGAATTGGAAAGTTCGGACTATAGTGATTTGGAATTTTTAAAAGATATATTAAAAGACAAGAGAGTGGTTATGCTAGGAGAAAGCTCACATGGAGTTTCAGAATACAGTCTGATTAAAAGCAGGTTAATAAAGTTTTTACATGAGGAATTAGATTTCAATGTTGTGGCATTTGAAAGTGGATTAGCAGAGGTGAATTCAACAAATGAAATGCTGTTAGATATAAGCCCTGAAAAAGCAATGAAAAATACCTTACACCCAGTGTGGTTTACAGATCATAATATGTACTTGTTTAAATACATTAAAGAACAAAAAGCAACTAAGAACCCAATTAATATAGTAGGATTTGATATGCAACCACAACCGTACATAGATAAATATATAAACGATTATTTTAAGGGTAGAAATACAGATTTTACAGCAGATTTACAAGCTGTAGAACAAGAGTTTTATATGTTTGTCAGTTCAATATGGAGAGGGAATTATCCTGAAAACTGGCATGAGGAAAGTGAGTTATTAATTGAAAAATACAATGATTTATTGTATCAATTAAGTCAAGGTAAATGGGAGGAATTTGTAAGTGAGGATGAAAAACAATTGTTCATAAAGATTTTTGAACAAAGAATTAGGTCTATTACAGAAAAATATACTGAAGAAAATGTTATGGATCAAAGTGGTAAAGGTGATTTTGAATCTCGAGATAGAATAATGGCTTCTAATCTAGAGTGGTTATTAGAAGAAATATATCCAGATGAAAAGTTCATTGTATGGGCACATAATGCTCATATTATGAAAAATAGATCAAATATTAATATAGATCCAAAACAGTATATGAACATGGTAGAATATTTACCAGAAATTATTAAGGAAGATTCATATATCGTAGGACTCTATATGTATAGCGGGAAAAATACATATCACAACGAAGGAGTTATTGAAGTAAGCACGGATCATAAATCAAACTCGATTGAGTATCATCTTAATGAACCAGGGTACCCTGTCTCATTTATAAATATTGATTTAGAAGATGATTCAACGAATAGATATTGGTGGAATTCTGAAGCAACAGGTAAGTTCTGGGGAAGTTTTGAAGAAATATTTATACCTAGTGAACAATATGATGGCCTCATTCAGATTGAGGAAGTGAATCCTCCGAATTTCCGTTAAAACAACCTAGTAGTAGAGAAAGAATCTATTTTACAAAATTCAAAGACTATTTAGTGATTTATTCCACAAAATGGCGCAAGAATGTAGCTAAGGCTATCCAGACTATCTTAAGAATAATACCAATGAAAAATGGATCAACTAGGTAACTGGTTGAAGCCTCATAATACGATATGGCGCTAATCTAAAAGAAAAATAAGTATCTTTTTTCCCAAGCAACTTCAATAAATTGTTTATTAATAGGATGAGAGACAATTTATTTAGGCATACCCATGTGTTACATTTACCCAAAACAAATGAAATTTGAATCATGTTAATTTTTTTTCATACAATACAGTGAAGTATAAAGGTTGGAAAGGTGGGGGAATGTGGATATGGGGTTAGTTTATGTTGCAAATATAGGTACCAATACAGTTTCTGTGATTGAAAGCAAAACACATTCTGTTATTGCTAATGTTCCTGTTGGGGATCAACCGAATGCTGTTGCAATCACGCCTGACGGGCAATTGGTTTATATTGCAAATAGAGGTGATGGTTTCAATCCCTCAACGGTCTCTGTGATTGATGGAAAGTCACACATTGTTATTGCTACTGTTTCAGTTGGGGTTAATCCGATTGCACTAGCAATCACGCCTGACGGGCAATTGGTTTATGTTACAAATAGCGGTGACTCTCCTGGTACAGTCTCCGTGATCGATACAAGGACGCATTCTACCATAGCTACTGTCACCGTTGGGCTTGGTCCAATTGCACTAGCAATCACATCAGATGGGCAATTAGTTTATGTTGCAAATAGTGTTTTTGCTGGAAATAATACAGTCTCTGTGATCGATACCAAAACACAGTCTGTTATAGCTACTTTACCTGTTGATAGGCCTGTTGCACTAGCAATCACGCCCAATTGAAAATGAATATGGATCATGGAAGAAACTCACTGTGTTCAATTTGAATAAAGGCATCTTGTGTAAAAGTACTAATCCAAAGCAAAAAAAATTGACTTTGCTCTATATTTTTGCGAATGATCTATAATAAATAGAAATAATGAAACAGTTGGTATGTTAATGCTGAATAAAATGATATATATAAAAGATACGAACACTTATTTATAGAATGAGAATCAAAATAAATCAAAAGATGTATTAAAGTATTTTGTCCAACAACCGTTGTTTGGAAATAAGCGGAGTAAAACGCACTGGCTAGTATTCTTAAAAGATTAATTTAGGTTGTTTCTTAAAAAACACCTCCAAACAATTTTGAAGGTGTAAAAAAACAATACATGTTTTCTATTTATTAATTTTTGATTCATCGATGGCATTCTTAACAGCTAGTTTAATCACCCAATATAAAATAACCATCGCAACTATAAAAGATAGGAAATTAAAAGATGGTGTAACTGCATCCATTTTAATTCTCATCACTCCAAAACATGTAAGAAAGAGTAGATTAAGTATTCAAACAGATATTGTCTTATAGATAAAAACAGTAAACATGAGCATTATTATAATAATTTTGCAATTCCCAATCTACTCTTTAACATTTGCTAAAGCAATTGTTGAAATAAGCCATACAGTTATTGATCCAAACAATAAAATAAGCATTGCAAAAAAAGCTCCTAATGCGTTATCTCCGAATGATTCAAGTATACCTAGTGGGGAGATAATGGTTACAAAAGAGAAAACTAGAATAAAAACAAAAGCATAAGATTTAGCATTTTCTAGGTGTTGTATGTTAAGTTCTTTAATTTCTTTATAATTAGTTTTTTCAGACATATCACACCTCCATTTGGATAATTGTACCATGTTTGATCATGCTAAACTATTATTTGTTTAGATGATATTCCTAATTTGTAAATGCTTTGTTAACAAAATATAGATTGTGGTTTATATAAAGGGTTACTCAAAAGATAAAAGAATAAGAGATCTTTACATGCATTTATTCCACTATTCTACAATATGGTGCAAGAAGGTAGTAAAGGCTATCTGACCTATGTTAAGGATAGTTATCTATTAAATAAACACAAGTGATAGTGAGTCGTATAGCATTTTATAAATCCCACTTCTGTAAAAGAGATGGGATTAATTATTTTCAGTATCTTGTTAGCAAATAATTAAGTCTGATTAAATAAGAGTTCTTCCTACAATTTAAAAATTCCTTGTGATCTGTTTAGTGTATGTGTTACGCGAAAAGTTGGTGAGTTCGCATTTACTAAAAATATACGCTTGGTCAGCATAATAAGCCTATAACTTTTAGATATTTTTAGAATAATATGAAGTATAGAGTTATGGAGGTGATGTCTAATAGAATGAGTGTATCGAAAGAAATGCCTGTGTTTATATTAGTATTATTTATATTGTTGGTCATTATATTATATTCAAGAGCAAATAGATATTCGCAATCATCCTTTATACCAGATCGATTTGTCGGAGGGATTAGTTTAATGATACCAGTTTAATTTTAAGATGAGGACTTATAAACTGTCTTCTTTTTTAGTGAGTAGTTTTTGCTTTATTATGTTCTCCATTTAGGTCCTGAATAGTTCCTCCAATATTTTTCATTATAATTCTATGATAGCACTACTAATTTCTCATTTCAGTTTCTCTGTATATCAATGAATACAATATTCAATTTTAGTTTATATAATGGGAGTTACAGAAAGTTTTATGAGGGATATTTAGTCTCAAAACTTTATTGAGGTAAGTGGTAAATGACTGTCGAATAGTAATAACACAAGCCTTAACCAGCTTATCTAAAAATTATGAGTAGTAAACACAAGTTGAGTAGTGTTTACTAATTATCTACCTTTAAAATTATTCCACAATATGGCGCGAATATGGATTAACATGGGTATAAACTGATCAATCTTTTTTATAAAAAATATCATTTATCGTTTAATAGAAGGAGGCATTTTGATCAATCTTTTTTCAAAATGTCTCCTTTTTATTGGCGATAGGTTCAAGTTTTTTGAGATACTTTTAATTAAAATTTGTTTTAAACCAACAACTGAAACACTACGACTGTGCGGTATTACTAACATTGAACAATTACATGCTCAAACAGAAAATGAAGTTTCTGATAATGAAGAATCACTATTCAATTTCGGTTTTTCATCTGAAGAAGATACACATGAAGATGATGGAGGTATGATTGGAATAGTAAATCTAACACAGTATAAAAAGAAACGATCAAAGAAGGCACCGATTGAAAACCAATTAGATTTTAATCTATTTTAAACTACCAGGGGCCGTCCATATGTCGTTTGGAAGCACCTTTTTATCTATTAACTATTTGGGCAAAAGAAAAATCGCTGATGAACTTTACGATAACCCACTTATAATTTCTTTGTTATCATTCAACAGACAGAAGTCACATTTTATTTATTGTTTAATTTTAACATTATATATAAAATATAGAATAATAATTTAAATAATTGCAATAAATATATCTTATATAATGGAGGTTGAACAAGTACTCAATGTTTACCTTACTTAGAGCTCAATTTTAATTCAAAGGATTAAATATAAAAAATTAGGTGATATGATATGTTGGAAACCCCGCTAGGTCATTTAAAATTGTTTGTTAATGAAAACGAAGTTGACTTCACACCTATTAAATTGGAAAAAATGGATCTGTTGGCCCCTGATGTGAATGGAAGGTACTTAATTCAATATAACTATAAAACTGAATATAAAAATCAAACAATCAAATGCTGTCTACCTTCTTTAAACATAAAAGGAGATATTCAGAGTGGTGAAAGGCTTGAATCGATTGCTTTTTATAAAAATTATATAAAGCTCTCAATTGGAGCAGAAGGTGAATTTGTTGATGATCCTTACTTTGATTTTACGGGAGAATATCTATCTAATGGAATAGAATATCAAACTACTAAATTAACTAAGGACAAGGTTTTTCAATTTGGGATCTGTTGGATTCAGCCATGTACTGACGAAAATGATGATCAAACATGGTGTGGTGCTGATCCTAATATCATGCCAGGTGTATAACGCTATAGAGTGAGTGAATCACGGAATTCTTGGTCCATATACGCACAAAACGAAAGATACTAGTTCTTGTAGAAAAAGGTTATTATATATCATTAAACAAAGGAACAAAAGTTCTTTTATGCGGAAAATTGTGGTATAATTGCGAAAGATAGTTTGTTTCTATAAGGGCGGTCGGCTAACCCCATGATAGAAAGGGGGTGACGCCACATGACTGTATACGAGGCACTAATGGTAGCACTGGGATTCTCTTCTTTGATAATCGCACTTGTTGCATTGTTCGTGCATATGCAGTCTATGAATAAAAAATAGACCTCCCTTACTCACAGGGCGAGGTCTATTTCTCTGAATTTAGCCGATCCCTAAAGGAACGTCTATCTGAGGCCGGAGATGCTGGAACATCTTCGGTCTTTTTAACATACTCTTTTTCTATACCAATCATACCATATTTTTTCAATTGTAACAAATGTGCTATAGCAATTATTAAAGGAAATTTAGTTTAGGAGGGGTTTCTTGCATTATATTGTAATCGATTTAGAATACACTAGAGGTAACAAAAGAAAAAATATACAAAATGAAATCATTCAGTTTGGTGCAGTAAAATCAAGCACTCCAAGTAACTTAGCGCGTGTTAAGTTTTTCTCTAAACATTTCAAACCCAATGCTTACATACCTAAACGAATAAGTGAACTTACTGGTATCTCCAATAAAACAATCAAAAGTGCCCCGTCTCTAGGACAAGTACTATATGGTTTTAGAAATTGGAACTTCAGTAAAGACTTTATAATGGTTAGCTGGGGGGAGAATGACCTACGAATATTAATTGAAAATTGTTATACATATGCGATTCATGTGAAAGGACTAAAGGGACATTTAAATATTCAAGAGGTCGTTATGGATGTGTTGCAGCTAACTCACGCACCAAGCTTAACAAAAGCAATTGAACTTCTAGGACTAACGTTTGTTAAAGAACAACACAATGCACTTAATGATGCTTATAATACATATATATTAATGTCACACTTATCACAAATAGTTGATGTGAAAAAATATATTGACCACAAACCTATTCTAAATCCTCTCATTAAAAAGAACAAAAACGGTTCTTACGTACTCTCTAAATTTGGAAAAAAAGTTATTGATAATATGATGATCTCAGTTAAATATAGTGGATATGATGATGAATTTTTTGAATCTGATAGTTTTTTTCAGTTGCAAAAGAAAACGAGAATTGATACAAGAACTGTAAAAGTCATACGGAAATACATTTCTTCATTTGTGAACCAAGCTTAAATTTATTTAGATTAGTAGGATGTTAAACTATAAAAAACCGTAGATGTTTAAGCATCGCCGGTCTTTTATACTTAAAACAAAACATAATATATTATCTCAGTTCTAAGATGCTCTATATGAATTTCCTAAGGAGATAATGCAATTTAAAAATGATACTATATTACCCCATTACAAGGGGGAATTTAAAATGAACAGATAAAAAAAATTGAGTATTAGGGGTAACAGTTGCAGAATTGGAATTAATGATTATTCAGGATTTAGGGTTATATATCACACCTGAACACTATTACACTTACGTTGATCGTTTTTGGGATATTGATTTTGTTAGGGATTATTAATAATCATACTACTAAAAACAAAGGTTTTGGAGGGGATAGGATAAGTTAATGCCTCGCATTTTTCCTCTATAGAGTAAGGACTTTTAAACATAATAAATACTCCCCCATAACATCTAAGGTTTTGAACCTGCTAGAAATGTTTGAAGGGGACTCAGAAGATTAATATAGCGAACTTATCAAAAAGTCAGTTTGTAGATATGTATACGAGGCGCTGATAGTAGCATCGAGATTTTTTTCTTTGGTTGTAGCATTAGTTGCATGGTTGGTGTAAATACAATGGATGAATAAAAAAATAGACCTCACTAAATATGAGCAAGACGAGGTCTATTTCACTATATAAGAAGATCCTAAAGAAACGTCTATCTGAGACCGAGGACGCTTTCAAATCTTTGGTCTTTAAATGTACTCATCATCTATGTTTCTCATATCATTTTTTCAATAAAACAATTGTACTATTAAATTACAGAACTACTATAATATCATGCTATCTTTTCGAAATTACAAAAACATCTAAATTCACATCTGTACAATAAGCTTGACCAATATAAATTCGTTCTTATGAAAGAACCATTGTTTTCATCTGTACAATTAATATATTAATTTGATGTTTCAGTCGAGCTATGACTTAGCTCACGCATCAATTCATATGCTATAAACGCAAAGGTTTATTTAGATTATATTAATTTCCACTGTGTTTCCTTTGTACCTTTTCATAGATTTCGTATACTTCTTCTGCAATCCCATGTACTTCTGCTTTGTTAGGAGCTTTCTTCATTGTTTCTTTTAATTCTTCTATTTTTTTGGACTCTTGTGGTGTTAATACGTCTCTAAGCTTTACCTCTTTGGACATGTCTTCCACCTGCTTTCATGTGTTACTTATACTTTCATTATACCAAATTTTTCTGTGCACTACACATCGCTTAACACACTAATGGGATGTTAGAAGTGGTGCTTTATGGGTTCAAAAACCTAACGGCTTTAAAAAAAGGCAAGGAAGCTATCATTCAAATTCTTTTTCACACTTGGAAGTTATTAGAAACTTTTTTCGTGCACATAACATATTGTTATGTACAAAACGAACACTACCCAAGGTTCTGCGTTTAAAGAAGATTGTTTATTTATAGCAAAATTAAGATTTTACACTTTGTGCATCTTGCGCACAACTCTAAACTCATAACTAAATAAAATAACGCTTTCCTTAACTTTCATCACCTGTAGACTCTCTTTTCTTGCCAACTGTTAGTTGAGAATCCTCTATATCTGTAAATTTTTGCAAATGTTTGCTTTTAGTCTGCTCTGTATCAATTTTACGATGAAGTAGAACACTTTGAGCAGATATTCCAGCAAGAATTGAATAGGCAATTAGCGTTTTAGCATCTTGAGGTTCTGGTAGTAAATAGGTGATTGTAAATACAGCAGCCATAGCACCATAGATAATATCTGCCCAGAAACCCAAATCGTTAGAGTACTTCAGTTTCCTTGGCTTTATTATTTTGTTTTTATTATGCAATAAATGAGATACAAACCCTGTTATACCTCCAATAGTAGCTGAACCAATTAATAAAACTAAAAGTGACATACAGAGGCCTCCTTACTTCTAGACTGATTTTTACAATACTTGACACCCTCTTGATTGAATAAGGGATTTTAATTGCCCTCTAGTATTTGGTCCAAAAATACCATCCACTTGTTTAGGGATATATACTTCTTGGAAACGACGTACTGCATCTTCCGTGTTGGGACCAAACACACCATCTACCCCATGTTGTTGTGCATTTTTATCAGGATAAAAATAAACACTAGCTAATGCTTCTTGGACTTTTTGTACATCTTCACTAATATCACCGCGTTTAATAATACCCTTAGGTAGGATATATTTACATTTAGAAATGCTATCGTCGCTTTCTCCTAATTCAGAAAACAGGGTATTATAAAAACTACGATCCATCTCATCCATATCAACTTTTCCTTCAACGCCTTTTACAGATCCAGTATCTGTATATTGAAAAATGGACCACTTTACCCAAATACCTATATTTTCAGGAGTGTCAACACCGTAATGTGCAATCCAAATGGGCCACTTTGATAGTGAATTATTAAAATTCTCTTTTGCAAAGGAAACGTACGTATATAATATGGGATCTTTTCCTGTAAGATCTTTAATAGTGCTTAACCATTGTTCACAATAGTTAGTAACATCTGTTTTATCCAAGTTTTCTTTTTGTTCAATATCGAGTACATGCGGAAGATCGTTATTAAAATGTGATATAACACTTAAAAACCATTTAACTTCTTTTGTTGCACTTTGACTAGGGTGACCAAAATGATAAAAACCAACTTTTAATCCAGCTTGTTTAGCAGCATTATAGTTACTTTCTACGTTAGGATCCTTTATTGTTGAGCCTTCACTAGCTTTTATATAAACAAATTCTATTCCATCAGATCTAACATCCTTCCAATCAATTTTCCCTTGCCAGTGAGAAACATCGATACCTTTAACATTATTTTCTGGGTTTCTACTTTGCATAATCTCTCTCCTTTACTAGTGGATTTGGATGGGTTACTACCTGACATTTTCATTGTAAAGGAATTATTGATTATATTAAATAAAATTTTTGAATATTTAGAAATGTTGTTATTTATACATACCATATCGATCTATAATGAGGGGTATCACAAATATAATATTTTCATAGTAATCCACTAAAAAGAACTAATACATAGGTTTTATGTACCCTTTGCGGGAGAGAACATATAATTTGATATGAGATAGTTGAATAATTTACAGAAGATAATTTACATAAATATACATAGAAAGATATTCTGAAATATTTTAATATGAATGCCGGTCAAGTGTTTAAGTATCCAAAGTAGAGAGTGATCAAAGCAAAAAAACTAAGAAATATACCAGTTATTTCCTTGTGTTGATCTTCGAAAGGTGAATGTGTGGAAGAATCATATAACAGGTAGCATTCTTAACCTTCATTACTCTTTTTTAGTGAGTTTTTGAAGTAGTGGATTATTTATTCTTTGAGACATCACCGTCTAACTGATGTTTTAATCAGAGATATAAAAGGGTGGGATTCTAGTTTTATTAACTAGAAAGCTGTTGAAATATCAAGTAACTAGACTACGTAACATCATTCTATAAAAAAGCATTTATAGTGCTTTTATTTTATGTTTTTGGGATTAATTGACTTAATTTACCTTATTTTACCTCTATCTAAAATTAATTACTTTATTATTTAATAATAGCAATAGTATATTTTTACAAAATAAGAATAAATATATTTATGTTAATTAACGAAAAATGTCGAATATTGTAGAATTATGTATTATTTTAGTGAATAATGGAATAATAGCTCTCTTTTTGGGGTTTTTCAGTTGATTATAATATGGCGTAACATGTAGTTGTAACTATAATTTCAAATTTCTGAAAATTATTCCGTTGTAGTTGATTTTTTTCCAACCAATCAAAATCCTTCTATTTTTTTGGCTAACAAAATACGAATGGTTAGATTGATTGGTTGGTTATAAAAGTGGATAGAACACCAATCACTCAATTTAAGATTATATTAATGCAGTACAAATAGGATATGATAATTCATACCATTTAGGCGAAAATTGTCATTTTTATTATCTGAACATTTATAATAATCACAAAAATAAACGTTATTACAACTAAAGGGGGTGATAAAGCATATAAATTCCTCATGTATCTTTTGGCTCTCAGATTTCTTTGTATTAAAAATAATTAAAAGAATATTTAGGAGGGGATAACGATGAGTGAAACGATTGAATTATTTGGATGGGATACTGTATATGGATCAAGCTTTGCGACTGCTAATGATGCTATTAAAGAATTAAAAAGTACCCCTGACAGTTTTAACGCAGAAAGTGATGATAAAACTATAACGTTAACGGGTAATTGGGGAGATTGGGAAATTACTACAGAAAGTGATGGCAGGAACCTTTCTCTACTTTGCCCTATAGTTGACGGAACGTATACAGGTATTTCACAAAATGATGAAAATCTTGATGGTGGAAGTATAACTATCGAAGTAGAACTTGCATTTTTACAAGAAATTTTAACAGAAGAGGAAAAAGATATACAGAAATTAGTAATAAGCAATGATACATCAATTAGTATTGTTGGTCACAGTTTTTCCAACATGGAGAGAGCTGATCAAGCTATTTTTAAAGAGTTATTTTTAGAATGGTTTCAAAAAAATATAACAGAATTTAAACACGTATTTAGTATATTTTTTATGAACGCATCAAAAGATAAAACTTTTAAATGGTTAACTCCAACAGATGTTAGTTTTGCTATCTCATCAATAAATACAGGAGACAAAAAACAGGATTTAAATAAAAGTGTTATAGGAATCATGATGATGACAGAAGGAAATCCACGTCCAATCAACATTCATAGTATAGATGAAAGGATGTTAAGGGACGGTAAAGCATCATTTGCCATTGCACCTAGGTTATTTTTGGAAAAATGGCTTCTCCCAGGAGTTGTACAAGCTTTTAATGTTGATGAAAGTTATTTTGACATAAGGCCTGATGGAACAAGCATAGAAAATATTAAAAAAATCAATTGGGCTAAGGCCAAAGTTAATAACGAAACAGTAGATATTTCTGTTGAAGCTGGACAGTACAGCTTGTCACTATTTCAAAATACACTCAAAGCATCATTTGATGGTGTTAATTGGAGTTCAGATGAAAAGCACTATAATGCATCTATGCAATACACACAAACTTATCAACTTCATGTTGGTAAGGACGGACTACTTACATTAGTTGAGATCGATAATAGTGACCCTCATATAGATATATCATCAACTGGTAATTGGGAATTAATCCTTGACCTTTGTCTAGATATTGGTTTACCTCTTTTAACTGCAGGGTTAGGCTTTGGTTTAACTAAGGTCGGGGAATATTTAGGACTTAAGGTTATATCAGAGGATGCTGTTAAGGCTGAGGCAGAAAAAATAACTGATGAAAGCTTGAATAAGGCAAATCAAGCTAATGTTGACGTCGTATCTCTTAATGAGGATTCACAAATTGCTTCAATGCCTATAAATAGTAGATTCCCTTTAATAGAGCTAGCACAACAAGATGTAGACTCGGCGTCCATAGCCTCATTAACACAAGAGAATGTAGCATCATTAGATCCTCAAAACTCATCATTATTGTTATCACCTAGATCTCTACTGGATGCGCAAAATGGTATTTTGCTTGTAGATGAAAATGATGGTTCAGTAATTTCATCTGTAAGATCATCGGAAAGTCTACCATCGTTAGTATTGGACTCTGACGATGAGAGTCATTTTGCTGAAGATGGGAGTGTTAGATCAGACTCGCTAGTAACTATCCCTATAGATTCTAGTAACCCTAGTGTAATTTCATCCTTTGAGGCAGAGCCGGTTAGTAGGAACTGGAGAACACCCCTTTCAGGAAGAACATTTCACACAAAATACCTTAAAGCAGCTATCGCAATCTCAGGAATAGGCGGTGCTATTAAAACACTGGTTGATTGGTCAGATGGAAAATTTACAGATCCAGATGTAACATTAGGAAAAACAAATACAGTTCAAGGCTTTACGGAACAAGCTGTAACTTCAGTTCAGTGGGCGAACGACAGCGAGTTCGAATTAACAGACATTCAATTAGTAGGTGGAAATATGTTATTAGTTGGTGACTTAAAGTAAAAAGAAATGAACGACTAACTTTAGTTATTCTAATAATCTTCCACGCTTATCAAAGAATACAGTTTTTAACTTTGGTCAGCGTGGATAAATGAATTTTCTAAATGAGTGTTGTTCTAAAAAATAGAACTTAAAGGAGGAGTACTTATTTATGAGCAGTTATCCGATTATCGATCTATTTGGATGGGATACTACCTATGCCATTAGTTACAAAAATGCGAATGATGCTATAAGAAACTTAGGGTCAACTCCTGCTGGCTTCGATTATCAAGATCCTCAACTTGGCCAAATAAATGGTGCATGGGGAGATTGGGAAATTACAACTAAAAGCGATGGCCAAAATTTAGTGTTAAAATGCCCAGTTCTAAATGGATTATATATCAGTGGGGTTGATAAATCTGTAACGACCCTTGATGGTGGATGGGTTGAAATTGAGGTTAAACTTACGTTTATTGAGCAAAAAGAACAAGATTACTTTGATTTCTTTTCAATCCAAGGTACAGGAAGACAAAATAACCTTATGATTCAAAAAAGTGATAATCCGGACGTACCTACTGTAAGTTTAGAGAACGCAGAATTTAATTATAATTCGGTGGTATCAAAAGCTCTTGGTAATCAACTATTTCTTGATTACTTTGAAAAGAACATTCTTACAGATTTTAAACATGTTTTTTCAAAATTTATTGTAGGTCAATCAGCAGCAAAAGGACAATTCTTATGGTTAAAACCAACTTCACTCCACTACGCCTTAAGCTCTTATAATGAAAGTGAAGACGAGGAAGAGAATTTAGAGAAAAGTGTTTTCGGAGTTTTAGCAATGACCGAAGATAGGAAACCTCCTGTTACGGGGCACAATATTGATGCCAGGATGATACCAGCATCTAGTGCTAGTTCAGCTTTTGCTATAAGTGATACTAGATTTGTAGAAAATTGGTTACGTGCAGGTGTACTTGCTATGAATTTAGGATCAAAACCAGAAGATTATAAAATTCAAGATGATGGCTTAACAATTACAAATAAAAATGAAATGCATTGGACAAGTTTTAAAGATGTCAATGGGAAGATATATGATGCAAAAATACCTGCTGAAAGCTTTACTATGACTCTTGACAATAGTGAAATAAAAGTAGAATTTACTGATTTGAATTTCCCTGTTGATAAGCAAGTTACTGCTCACTTACATGTTATTCAACATTATGGAGTTTCTCTTGGATCAGGAACAGATGCAGATGGAAATACTTATAGAAACGTTTTACAATTGGATGAATTAAAAGACCCTATAGTTAATATAAATTATTCAAATAAAGCAGATTTGAAAGAACAAATCATATCTATAGCAGTTTCTATAGTTGTAATGAGTTTAATAGGATATGTTGGTAAGTTAAAGGATATTGCCGAAGTTGCTGACGCTGTGGCAGAAGATGTAGATGAAGGCATAGCAGATGCAGCGGCAAACGGGGAAGATACAGCAACAACAGATTTATTTGAATCTGCAAAAGGTGTTTCTGATGCTATGTCCCCTGAAGACGAGGAGTTATTTAATAAAGAAGTTGGTAATAATCTCTTTGATACTTTTCGCTCAGCATATGATGAACTTGATGAACCACTACTAGCAAATGATTATGGTTCTAATGTAGATAGTTGGGCTAAATTTGAACAAAGTGGTGATTATTCACTATTAAACGAAGAACCAGATGAGTTTTTCACTGATGATTGGGATGCTTTTAAAAACCAATTCCCTGAAACAGAAGATGCATTGGATAAAGGTGCAGAAAATGCCGAAGAAGCAGGTCAAACTGAAGATGGTACAGCTGAGGAAGAACAAACAAGTAAATATGATAAAGTTAAAAACGCAATTAAAGAAAGTCCAAGAAAGATGGGTGAGTTTCTGAAATCACATAAATACAGAATAAGATACGGATTTTATTCTGCATTAATTGGTGGACCAATAGGATCAGCTCCTGAACTCATTGATTATATGGCTAAGAAAAAATGGAGTAAAGTTCCATCGATAGATGAATTCGGACAAACATGCGTTAATTCAGTTCAGTGGCCAGAAAACAGTGGCTTTAAACTAGAAACAGCATCTCTTCATTCATCTCTTATACTTGGAGGGGAACTAGTGCCAGTCATACAAGATAAAGATTCCTCTGAAAATTAAAATGTGAGAGGAGTGGTTTTCTTCATGGTTAATGAAACAAAAACTTTAAACTGGGACACAGTTTTTGCTATTCCTATTTCTAAGGTAAATCAATATATAATAGATCAAAAATCATCTCCTGCTAGATTTTCATTTCAAGATAATGAAGGAAATTCCATTAGTGGAGATTTTAAAGACTGGCAGATTAAACAGGGTGGAGATGGTTCATTAATTTGGCTTTCCCTTCCTATAAAAAATGTTAGTGGAAATAGTCAACTACTAGGAAATTATCAATTAGAAAGTGGAGAATTGATTGTTGAAGTAAAGTTAAGGTTTTTGGACCATACTGATAACGAGAACTCATTACAAAAGCACTTAAAAGTAAGGCACTCTTCAGAAACTCCTGAAGATCCTGTAGTCAGACAGGTGAAATTTACTGCTAACGTTCCTCCAAGTGGATCCTCAGTGGATATTTTTGGAGATGAAGCTGCAAATGCTGTAATGAGTAGCCTTATTATTAATTGGTTAAATGAAAACTTGATAGATTTTGACCATGTTTTTGCTATTATTAACCTCAATAATATGATTGATAAAGATGCAGATTGGGCGTGGTGTACGCCCTCTTATGTTGATTATGCTTATTCAAATGGTCCTTCAGAAGATAATAGTTTACTTGGCGTGTTGTGTATGACAGGTGGTAGACAAGCAGGAGTCCAACAAATTCAACAAATAGATCCTTTCGTCATTCCTGAAAATAGTGAGGCAGGATTTATTATCTCTAAGGAAAGATTATTAAAGGATTTAATCCTCCCAAATATTACGTCAAAATGGAAAAACTCACAAAGAAGTGATTATGAAGTTGTGGTGGGGTCAAATCCTGATACAGGAATATATCAAACACTATTACAATTAAAGTCTGGTAAATCAATAAGGTTAGATCAGGTTAAAAATAATGGAGATGTTTATACTCCTTATATGAAGAATATGGAAATTTCATTAGAAGGAAATCTCATCGTCTTAAATGGGTATACCGAGACTAAGGTAAATTCTGATATAACAGCTTGGTGTAAAACTACTCACAAGTATACACTTACTTTACAGAATAATAAAAATGGTCAATCAATCATTTATAGTGAATATCAAAGCCCAATTGTTATACATGGTACAGTTAATAATACTCCGGTAATAGAAAAGTGGATTGAGACAGCGATTGGAATCATTGCTTTTGGTATATTAGATATTCTAACAGATGGTATTGCATTTGTAGCAAGTTCATTATTATTAGGTTTAGTACTGGGAACAGCTGATCTAGAACCAGAAATCATTCAATCATTAAATGAGGATACATCACCTTCTATAGATTTACTCTCATTTAATGCAACTAATCCTATTAAGTGGTCAATCTCAGAAATATTTAAACTAGATATAGCACGATTAAATGGGCCATTTCAATTAGGAGGTACTCTATATCCTAGTAGCTAGGACTTTTACCAGATGGAATCTTATAGCAGTTTCATTGAAGATGTGACTGCTATAAGAATTTTTAAAGAGACTAAGCTAAAGGAAGGAGTGTATGCTATGGATACTATGGGCTGGGATTCGTTATATGTATGTTCAATTGATAGAATAAACAAACAATTAAAAAATAACATGAACCAAGTTATTACTGATTTCAGTTTCGTAAAGAAAGACCCAGAACATCCAGATGGAGATGTGGAAATACATGGGGTTTTTAACCCATGGCAAATTGAATTAAATGGTTCAAATTCATTGTTATGGTTTTCAACGCCAATAAAATCTGGATCCTTAAAAATTGGTAGTAATAACGTTTATGATATAAGTGGAATTAACCCCATTATGGAAATGCAGTTACATTTTATAAATAGTGCCCTTAATGTTAATTCTACGGAACTTACTTTTAACGTTCAAATTAAAGGAGAAAAGGTTGGAGATTCGACTGTCGGAGCGGTGACCACTGTAGAACCAGATTCTACAAATAAAATCAATAGTCAAACATCACTAAATACATGGTCAATGTTAAAGGTTTATTTACCCGAGCTATTTATTGAAAATAAAGAGAAACTTTCCTATGTGTTTTCAAACATAAACTTTGAAACTCAAAACACTAAATTTAATTGGTTAGCACCAAAACAAGTTAACTACGTTTATAAGAAGCCTTCACATATGAATGAGGGTTACTTATCAATATTAGGCTTAACCTCACATGATGATCCAACACAACTAAAGGATGATATTGATCCAACATTACTAGACAACAAGAACGGGATATTTATGTTGATCTCTAATAAACTCTTTCTTAAACATATCATTATGCCCGAATTAGCAGATTCATTTGGAAATGGAGCAACATCTTCAAATTTTATATATCAAGGAATAAATAGAACGAATGGTAAAATAAAAAATAAAGGAAGTCTAAGTTGTGGTTCCATAAAGAAGGGACTAGAAACATATCATCCTAAGATCACCGATCTAACTATATCTGTTTCAGATAACTATCTTATATCTAAAGCATCTGGGAAATTTGCTATAACTGGATTAGCAAATGCATCAGTGACTTTCACTATCACTAGTAAAAATAAATGCGAATTCAATTCATCTGAAATGACCATTAACTTTATCAAAGATCCCAAGCCAAAAGTCAAATATTCAAAACATATTCCCTGGTATGATTGGGTTGTTTCAAGTATTGGTGGACCTATTGTAATAGGAATTGTAGATTTAGTAATGGCAACGGTAACAAATGCTGTTAGTAAATCTGTATCAAAATCATTGGCATTACATGGAGGTACGTCTTTTTTAGGTAATCTAGGTGTTGATTTTGTTACATGGACTGGATCCAATAATAATTTTGTAATAAAAGACGCAGGGTTATCACAATCATTTTATATAAAAGGTGATTATGTGGACTGGCTGGATATTGCTCAGTTTAGTACTTATTACTGTAATATTGAATCTGTTGATGACATCTTCAATGGAAATTATGTGTGGAAAGTAACAACAACTAATCATAAAAATGTACTGCAAAATATTCATCATAAAATTGATAAAAACCCTAAAAAGAAGACATATACATTTAGCGTGTGGATGAAATCTGATGTAGAACATACAGTAACATTAAGATTAAGAAATAATGAAAAGACGGAACAATTAGATCAAAGCGTCTCTGTTGGTAATGATTGGCGTCAATATAAAGTTACAGTTCCTTTTAAGTTGGATAGTGAATGTATTCACACATTTTTGTATCCAGCAGGTAAAGAGGTTGGACAACATGGTTCTATCTATGTATCTAATCCAGAACTTTCAACAACCTAGGTTAGAAAAAAGGATTCAGGAACAAAACCCCTTAGAACAATTTTTAATTATTTATTTTACAAATTCTGGTTGTAACTTAAACAATGTAAACGTAGACTACAGCTCAACTGTTATACCGAATTTTAATCAATGTTATTCAAAAAAATGGCGCAAGAGGCTAGTAAAGACTATCTGGAATTTCCCTATTAAGTAAACACAAGTGATATTGTGTTTCGTAATATATCTATATGAATGAACAAAAAGAAGGAGTGTAGAATTTGGGATAATTCATATTAACATTTTTATACTTATCATCGGTGTGATAATGTTAAATTTAGGGTTTGATATCAAAAAAAGATGGATCATTAATCTATCCATCTTTTTTCTTACTATATCAATTGGATTCTTAGGAATAGGATATTTATGGGTATTGTCCATAATGCCCAGTGATTAATTAGTTAATCGGGAAAAAATAAAGTTCTTAACAAGGTTATATGGAACATAATAGAAATTATGGTTACTGCTATTTAAGGATAAAACTGAGATGTGTGCTAGGAAAAAAAGTACCTCACCATTCCTGGTGAGGTACTCCAAATGACATTAAATGATCAATACGCACTATCATCTTTCAGGTGGACAAATTTTATTAAGAGAAATACCATCTGGAGCTGGATCACAGTTCTCACCGCCACCAGTGCCACCACCACCAGTCCCAGAAGGGGAATATTGGAAAGCAACATTTGTTACAACAGGCACACAAATCTGGGGAGATGAAAAGGGTCAGCTCACGTATGATCATGAAAAAGATGATAAGTTCATATTGGAGTATATTGGAGGATCCAATGAGTTTTCACAAATTGAGACTTTAGAGTACACATATGAGACATCTTCTGTAGGTGTTAATAGTAGAGAAACGTTTACTGAACCACCAACCAAGAAAATATTTACTGATTCTAGTAAAGGTAGTGCAAAAGTTCAAGAGAATGAAATTATACAAGTTACTGTCAAATGGAATCAGTTTGAAGAGGTATTTGACTTAATTAATGAAATAGATTAATTAAAGAAACATAATAGAGATAATTGTTATATTATAGGTATTATTTGCATACGATGTAAATCCTTCAATGGAATTTTGAAAATTTAAAATATATTTATTATTTTCTGTTTGATTATAAATTATTAGGAAACTTATTGATTAATGAGTCGGCTGTTCTTCATAAATGAAAAATTGGGACCTTTTATTTGACATAATCAGCAATCTACTTTGCATTATAAGTAGCTTAGCTCCATTTGTCCATTATTAACAAAGACTAAAGCATATTTTTGCCACGCTAAACTTGTTAGTCCAACCTTCTATAGAAAAGAATCATAAATATAAAGTATATACAACTATAGGAGGTGACAATTACTAATGAAAGATAAAGATTGTAAATGCAGGGTCGTTCCACCACCACCACAAGGACCACAGGGGTCACCGGGGAAACAAGGGCCAATGGGACTTCAAGGGCCACCAGGACCACCAGGACAGCCAGGAGTTTTAACTTACGGAGTTTTAAGAGATGATGGAGGTCCATTTCCTGGAGTGGATGCGCAACCAATTACTCCCTTGGGAGGAGCATATGACACCCCAGGGCCTTTTAGTGGTACTACACTTAACCCTCTCTCTATTACTGTGCAAAATGCTGGTGACTACGAAATTTCATTTACAGTTATAGTATTCGATGCAGATGATTCAGGATATAATTTTGAAATTGATTTAACAATAGACGGTGTATTACGATCTGACACAAGTATAGGAATGGTGGGAGATCCAGGAGTTGTTACAGAAAATACAATCACAAGAACCACTATACTATCTTTAAATGCTGGACAAACAATTAGTACAGAGGTATCTTTAGTGTCAGGAACTACCATATCTTTTATGAAACCCTCTCTTAGGGTAATACAGTTATCTTAGAGAAATGAAGACTCCCAGAAACTGACGATAAATAACGTCAGTTTCTTTGTATATACATGAATACCATATTCAAGTATAGCTTACTAATAGCAAAACCATCACACATTTACTTTACTATTCTGTATTAACTAATTCGGTATGATCACAACAGCCTCCGGATTAACCCCAACAGACACAGTGGCAATAACGGAATGAGTTTTCACATCAATGACAGAAACAGTTCCAGGATCAAAGTCATTTGCAACATAAGCTAATTTTCCATCAGGTGTAAAAGCAAGATCTTCTGGCTCGTTCCCAACAAAAACAGTCGCAATAACAGCATGCGTTTTCACATCAATGACGGAAACAGACCCAGGAGTATTATCGTTAGTAACATAAGCAATTTTTCCATCTGGTGTAAAAAAAACATCCTCTGACTCATCTCCAACAGACACAGTGGCAATAACGGAATGAGTTTTTACATCAACGACGGAAATAGTTCCAGGAATATCATCATTTGCAACATAAGCGATTTTTCCATTAGGAGTAAAAGTTACCCGTGGATTCTCCCCAACAGACACAGTGGCAATAACGGAATGAGTTTTCACATCAATGACAGAAACGGTCCCAGGTTCAGTGTCATTTGCAACATAAGCGATTTTTCCATTAGGAGTAAAAGTTACTCGTGGAAAAGTGGAAGCAGGAGGCACAGGCACAGTAGCAATCACACTATGTGTTTTTGTATCCAAAACAGAAATTGTAGAATTAGAACTAGCAAAATAGATAATTTCACCATCGGGTGTGATAGATATCACGAAACCAAAATTACCTGGAATTGTCGCAATAATAGAGTGCGTTTTTGTTTCTACGACAAAGATAAAACCATTACTCGCAACATAAGCTAATTTTCCATCAGGCGTAAAAACTGTTTGAGCAGTTTGTACGGTAGTGCCAATTGTCGCTACCAAAGAATGCGTTTTGGTGTCTATAACATATATATTTCCATTACTATCACTCGTAACATAAGCTAATTTTCCATCAGGCGTGATGGCTATATCAGTTGGTTCAGTCACACCGTGTACAGTAGCAATTACCTCATGTGTCTTCGTATCAATCACAGATACATTATTGGAATTAACATTTGCTACATAAGCCAACCCCATAAAAATCACCCACTCCATCATTTATTATTAATTTAATATATGAAGAATAGTCGAGATATGCGATTCTTGATTTCAAATTAGTGTCATATCCGAAAAATGAATAATCTTGTATATATTATTGAAATCTATTTTACATAATAGGAGCTATAGGAACAGCAGATGCATTTTCACAATCATTAATATAACTATATTTTTACAAAGTGAATGATAAAGAATATACATGATTTTTTACATTGTTAATTTACCAAAGTTCTTTTCATACAAGTAAAATTCATTTCCAAAATCTCTTGCATAAAAAGTTTTTGATAAGATGCATTTTAGTAAACTCAAGTTAAGTTGTGTTTACTAATTATCAATCGTTAATGTTATGCAACAAAATGACGCTTTTCAGAAATGTTACTGAAAAGCGTCTTTATTTGTGTACTTCTTTCCGCGGCCTTAATTCTATAGTGTAAAATTAGTAGGAGAAAAGTGTGTGGATTGGAAAAAGATATAATATTTAAAGTGTACATATCGTGGGGGAATGATGAAAACACATTAATTATCGGAGCTACTGTATTAACAGTAATTCAAGTTAAATTGTAATTGTAAATGATGGACATTGATTAATATTCATATATACGGGGGTTATATAATGAGAGTAGGGAGAAAAATAAAGGAGATTATTGATTTTAATAGGGAAGAATCTCTAAGTGAAGTAAAAGAAAATAGAAAATTTATGATTAGTATTTTCTATCCAATAGATAGCTTGTGGAAGGAAGAAAAAACTCCTGTATATTTAGACTTGTTTTCTCCACAAGATGAGGAAGCAGAAAGAAACTTTAGGGATATCGGGGTAAGGGAAAATCATCTTAGAGATTTAACTATAAACTGCTATAATGATGCACCTATTTCTGAAAACTATATCAACTCTCCTGTTATTATATATTCTCCTGGTATGGGAATTGATAGAGATATGTATCTTTTTAATATAAGAAGACTCGTCTTAGAGGGTTATATTGTGGTTACAGTGGGATCAACATATGATACTTTATTTACTGTGTTTCCAAATAAAGAGATAGTATATCAGAGTAAAATTGTTCAAGATTCACCATCAACTAATTTTACGTTTCTAAAACAACTAATTGACATAAGAATTGATGATATCTCTTTATTGTTAGATTCTTTATCTGTGTGGAACGAAACGGATACCTTTTTTAGAAGGAGATTTGATTTAAATAGGGTTGGAGTTATTGGACACTCATTGGGCGGAGCAACAATATATGAGCTGGCTAATAGAGATGTACGAATTAAAGCAGGAATTATACTGGATGGCAGTTTGCATTTAATCTCTCATGAAAAGAAAATAGATAAACCCTTCATGTCAATTCGACAAGAAAAATCATCCTATGAGCAAATGAAACAAGTCTGAAGTAATGAGATTGCAGAGGCATATAGTAATGGGCAACAATTATTATACGATGTTTTAACAGGGGATAAATTATTTCTTAAGATAAAAGACTCAGATCACATGTCATTTACTGATGTACCAGTAATTTTTAACCATAATGATAATCTAGATGAATCAGTAAAAGTAGTTCACGATACAATAAATGAGCTAACTATTGCTTTCTTTGAACAATTTTTAAATGGTAAAGATACTTCTTTTCCTGAATGGGTTAATAGTAAAACGAATAATCCAAATATATACCTAATCGATTGTAAAGGGGAAATAGTGTAATAATACAAAACCCCCAATGTTTTGTGGTTACATTTTATCATTAATATGTTTATTTAGAATAAAAGTGCTGTACAATTCATGGGTTGATCTTACACAATCTGGCGCAAGAAGCTAGTAAAGGCTATTTGGACTATGTTATGGATAGTTACCTATTAAGTAAACACGGGTGATATTGTATTAACTAGTGAACTAAATTAGATAAGGGGAAATGACTATGCTTGAACACGTTTTTCCAACTAGTTTGAATTACATTAATTTTAAGTAGGTGACGTATGAATAATTTTAGGCAACGATTGCATGAAATGATTGATGAACTACCTAATGTGGAAGTTTTCAACTTGTTAAGTTATGTTTCATTTATAAAAGGTAGGTATGATTTCATTCATTCTTTTAAAAACAAGAGAAGTATAGTACGGGAAATATTCTAATAGTTACTCATTCTGTTGTCATTAAAACATTACTAGCATTCTTTAAAGATTATCCCTTAGAGAAATTATGGGCACCGCCTTTTATTCACAATACAAGTCTAGCAATAGTCGAATTAAATGGTAAAGAAAGATACATTGATTTGTCATATCTAAAAAAGGGATTCAATAAGAGAGGTGACCAAAATGATAAGAAAATCAATAGGTGCAATTGTTTATCAAGGAAATAAATTTTTAATCGTTCAGAAAACTAATATAAATACGCTTCAAGGTATACAAAATATTAAGGCTGAATGGGATTTCATAAAAGGAGGAGTAGAAAAAAACGATAAGAATTTACATTGTACACTATTCCGTGAATTAAAAGAGGAGACTGGTTCAATAGAATATAAAGTAGTAAAAGTTTTTAAAGAAAAGATCTGTTTTGATTTTCCAGATGACCTAAAAGAGAAAATAGGATATGACAAAAAGGAAACAACTATGTTTCTCGTAGAGTTTTTGGGTGATATTAATGACCTTATGCCAAATTATAATGAAATTAGTAAAATAAAATTCATAGAAAAAGACAAGGTAGTAGAAATACTCACCCACCAAGATACAAAAGATTATTTTACAAAGTATTCAACAGTTTAGTAGGTGCCTAAATAGACAAATACACAAAAATGGTGAATTTATTCACTTAAATTTAAGGTAGCTTTAACTGTAGAAAATATTACATTTTATCTCGAATTCAGGTCTTCAGTAAATTGGGGCATTAATTAAAAAAATATATTGAGATAAGGTAATAAATTTAGGTTTTACAATGATACCAGCAGAATAGTTAGTATACATGCAGCGACATTCAATAATGGCTGTAAATGTGATGGTAGTCCAATTGAACCTTTTGAAGAAAGAACGTTTATACTTCCAGAAGATAGCTATCCATGGGTAAAGATATGGGACCACGGGGAGGGGGACAATTTCAGTATACAAAATTGATCTTCAGCAATATGGTGCATATCTGAAATATAGATATGTGCCATTATTCATTTTAGGGCCATATTGTTGAATACTAGCCTTATTCTAACTAATACTTTGGTTTGATGGGCATAGGGAGGTACCAGTGTTGCCATACGAACAATAAAAATGACGTCAGTGTCGCGGTACACCCGTTGGTGAAGCCGACACTGAGGTCGAGTCATTCAGTCATTTACGTTCCCTTCGAACTTACCGTTGGTGGCATCAACGACTGCCATAGGGTTCCAAAACTCTCGGAGCAGGATTAGCTTACCATCGCGGAACAGCATCTTGTTCATGTAACTCTGAGTGTAAGTGTTACCATCAGGAGTCACAGCGTCCCCCTCGTATTCGCTTATGATAGTGTCGGGTTCACCCTCGACCGCATAGGAACGAATGCTGTGTAGCTTCAACCCCTTGAGTTGGGTAAGCATTTGGCGTAGATAAGTAGTAGCAACATCTTTTCCTTCAAAACGGTCCGGCATGTTGAGAGAAGGAGCGTATGGGAGCTCTAGCACGATGTCGTCCGCGAAGTATTCAAAGCTCTCCTCGGTGCTATTTGCGGAAAGTATAAATTGCGCCACCTTAATGTTGGACGCTGCCACTGGAGAAATGTTCACTGTTGTATTGTTTTGATTGGTCATTATAAATCCTCCTATAAAAAGTATTCAACTACTGTTGTGTATGGAACAGCTGTTGTATAACTTTATTTATGGGCACAGCTTTACTCCCACTCAAGTAACAAAACCCTGTTATTGTTGCATAAGATCCATTTTCCCCTAACTGTTTATTTAATTGATGAGATTGTAATGTTTTGGATGTGATAAATGGAAGAACTTCCAATCTCACATGCCTTCCTAAATTTAAGCTATTCCATTTTTAATAATTCCCTAATAGACCAACTTGCATATTTCAAATAATCTTCTGGAGATTTACTGCTGTTCTCCTTCCAATCGATTGAAGCTCCGTAGATCATCCAACTTAACATAGTGGCAATCATTCTTAGTTTTTCATTACTTTGATCAGGGTACTTATTTAATAGTGACTGAAAGATAATCTGTTCAAGTTCCTTTTTTAATATAGCTTCTATATTTCCAGCCATATCATGATAACTTCTCTGGCAACGGTCAGATAAGCCCATGTGAAATTTTGTAATGGATAAGAATAAACTCTTCAACATTCCCTCATTGAACTCTTTATTATTCGACAGTTCTTGAAGTACATTCTTCATTAAATCTTCTTTTATTACTTTTTCGAGCAAATCATATTTATCGAGAAAATGGTGATAAAAGGTTGCTCGATTAATCATGGCTCCTGATGTAATATCACTGATCTTAATACTATTGAAATCCTTTTTTTCTAAGAGTTCTATAAAAGAATCAATAATGAATTTCCTAGTTCGAACTGTACGTAGGTCTGTTTTTCCCTTAACCATAAAGATAACCTCCATCATTCCAGAATGATTTTAGACATTTCACTTAAACTGTGGCTTACGCAACAAAATGAGTTTTTTGTTGCTAGGATATTAAACTAACTACATCTATAATTTAAATTATACAACAAGCGTGCTTTATGCAACAGTTGTAATTTAATTGCAGTATCTGAAACTGCAGGAAAACCGAATGATTAAAACGTAAGTGATAAGGAGGAATTGAGGTGTCAAGTAAATCAACATTTAATAGAGAAGTAAGAGAATTTTGGTATCCAAAATATAATAAAAATGGATACCCTCATGTTCAACAAGGGGTCATTTTAAATCCTGAAAGGAACGAAGAATTTTCCCCTTTTATTTTTATGGCTGAAGACTGGTATAAGCGTGGAATATTCTCTGATCATCCTCACCGAGGCTTTCAAACTGTAACATATGTTGTGGATGGAAGGCTTGAACATATCGATAATGCTGGCGGTTACAGCCTTTTGGATGCTGGCGATGTTCAATACATGAATGCAGGCTGGGCAGCTAGACATGCGGAAGAGGCTTTTGATGATGATCTTATTCATACTTTACAAGTGTGGCTAAATCTTCCAAAAAGTCTGAAGCAAACAGAAACAAGTTATCAAAATATTCGCGTTGAAGACGCTCCTGTTGTGAACGTCGATGGAGGAAGTGTTCGCGTTTATTCTGGTGATATTGCAGGGGCAACTGGACCGATGAAAAGTTTGGTGCCAATTACGATGTCTGAAATCACCCTCCGTGGGGGAACGGACTATACACATGTTTTACCTGAGAATCATAATTCATTCTTGTACATGTTGGCAGGAGAGATGGAGTTTGGAGAAAGTAAAACAAAGATAGCTAAAACAGGAGCGGCTACCTTGTCCTTTAATGAAGAAGGTACCGCGTCTAACCCTAGTGAATTAAAAATAAAGGCGGTATCCCGATCCAAAGTGTTGATCTATTCAGGCGTTCCTATTCGGGAAGAAATAGCTTTTGGTGGGCCATTTGTGATGAATACGCAGGAAGAAATCAGGGAGGCGTTTCGAGATCTCCAGCGAGGAATATTTGGACCACCTGCAGTAAAGAAGTAAAAACAATATACAAAGATATGAGTGGGGACAAAATTTATGGATATTTTATTTTTAATTGGAAGAATTTTATTTTCAGTTATTTTTATTTCTGCAGGATTTAATCATTTAAAAGATTTTACGAATACAATAGAAATGGTGAAGATAACTAAAGCTCCTTTTCCACATTTGTCTGCTGCTATGAGTTTATTTGCCCTAGTCGGCGGTTTAAGTGTTGCTTTTGGCTTTTATGTAGAAATCGGGGCGTTACTTCTTTTCATTTTTCTAATACCGACAACCTTTATTGTCCACGGTTTTTGGAGATTGCCAGAGGAACAAAAGGAAATTCAGAGTGTGCATTTCTTCAAGAACCTTGCTCTTATGGGTACAACATTAATGATTCTTTATTACGGTTCTGGGCCTTTTAGTTTATAAAATTTTCTATTATATTTATTAAAAAAAGGTTAAATATTGTGTAGTTCTTGAGAATCTGAAATACATTAAGAAATTTATATAATGTTAAGCATTACTTGCAAAACTTGATCCTTTAAAATTTTATTCAACAATATTGGCGCCTTTCTTGAAGAAGGGCGTCTTTATTTATTGAAAGGGCCATGTTTTTGAATAAGCGAAAGATTAAAGAAACTAGTTATTATGAAAGTATGTTATAACATTTTGGAGTGTAGATTCTTTTAATAAATAGAAAGTTTTTGTATAATTCAAATATTCTTATCTATGTTTTTGGTATTGAGTGATATGCCACATAGTTTTTTAAAGGAGAACAAAGTAATTTTCTTATATATCCAGTGAAAGAGATATAATATGTCCAGTCCGGTAAACACATTTATTCGTATTTAAGAAAGTTAGAAAAGGGGATGGTTGATTATTATGGAATATCCAATATCAATAGATGTGAATGGGTTAACATTACGAGGGATGGCTCACAAACCATTAGGGGACAGTCAATCAGTATATCCTATTGTTATTCTGTTTCATGGGATTACTGGTTCTAAAATAGATGACAATTTTCTGTTTGTACGATTTTCACGAGAATTGATGAAGCACGGTATAGGAAGCGTCCGATTCGATTTTTCCGGTTCTGGTGAAAGTGATGGAGCCTTTGCAGAGATGACATTTAGTGGTGAGATACTTGAAGGGTTAGAAATTGTAAATATGGTAAAAAAAATTGATTGGGTAGATTCATCAAAAATTATGCTTACGGGACATAGTATGGGTGGTGCTATAGCTACACAAGTGGCAAAAGAAATTCCTGATGAAATACATAAAGTTTGCTTATGGTGTCCAGCTGGGAACATGGTTGGTAAAGCAAAAGCATACTTTGAACAATACCCAAAATTACCAAACGGAAATGTTGATTTAGAAGGACTTGAGCTTGGTCTAAGTTTTTATAAGGATCTAAAGAATCGTAATTTATATAATGGGATTACTTCCTATAAGGGACCTTTAATGATTATTCACGGGACAAATGATCAAATTGTTCCACCTGAATATGGACAAAAATATTACGATACCTATCAAGACAATGATGTCAAAATTCATTTTATACAAGGTGCCAACCATGTTTTCTCAAAATTAAGCTGGCTTGATGAACTATTTAAGCAAAGTACTCATTTTTTAAAAGATGGGTTTAAGAATTACGAGGTTTAAGGAAGACTTTAAGCGGCACAATTAGAATAGATGGTGAAGTATGAGTATAACAAAGTTAGTTTTAAACTTTTACATTCACTATGTGTTATTCATGAAGGAATTCGAAAAAACTCCTATATTTCTAGCAGGACTTTATATGATGTATTTTTGTTAGGGTTATATTAAATAAAGAGTTCTTCCACAATATGGCGCGATGATTTAACATCGCGTTTTTTGTAGAAAAGTCATTGTGTAACTTGAAAATTTTAGAAACATATAAGCAAAATTGTGGAACGTATTTGGAGAGGACTCTTTTTTAAGATTTTTAATTATGCATTTCAATTGTAAAACCTATGTTATTTAGGCAATATTTTGAATAGACACATCTAAAAGGAATCCCTTGTAAATAGACAAACAGATTTTTACATTCAAGTCATACTATAAAACAAGTCCATAAAGTGGTAAGCTAATGATTCAGTGTCACGATTTAAAATACATCCCTGTTATAAGATTAATCTTAGAGATGGACACATGAAAAATTTCAGGAGGTCTATACATGAATATAGATAATAACGATATTTTAATTCGATTACGATACGCGCTGGATATCAAGAATATAGAGATGGTAGAGATATTCAAGCTTGGTGGAATAAATCTCTCAAAAGAAGAAGTGCTGAAGGTGCTCACAAAAACAGAGGATAGCGACGTTTTTGATGACAATCGAGATCAAATACCATGTGATGATGAGATGTTTCAGTCTTTTTTAAACGGCTTTATCACGTTTAAAAGAGGAAAGCAAGATCCAAAGCCGGGACAGCCAGAACGACCAGCATTAACGTATGAACATGTGAATAATCTTCTTCTAAAGAAAGTGAAAATCGCTCTCACATTGACAAGTGAGGATATGATCGAGATATTGGAAGACGCTGGAGTGATCATAACAAAAGGGGAATTAGGTGCCCTATTACGTAAAGAAGGCCATAAGAATTACAAAGTGTGCGGTGATCGGTACGCGCGGAATTTCTTAAAAGGACTAACGATAAGATACAGGGGATAAGACTTGAACCATACTTCTTGCTAAGCTTATATTACGAAGGTTAATCAACCCGTATAACCTGATTCTTTTATAAGTTTGCCATTATTTTTCTAAGAACACCTGAACTTAGCTTTCTCCTTTTGCAACATCCAGGACAATGACTGGATCCATACTTTATCACTTCTCCTTTGTTATTAAATAAAATATCAATCTGGATGACCTTATAATACTATATGGCGCATTTCTGTAATGAAACGCGTCTTTTCTTTTAGGTTCGACTTAAATTTTGTACATAAATTAGGGACTTTAGACTTTATACAAAATCCCCTAATTCTTCAATCAGATTAGCTTCATGCTAGAAGGTTAATTAATTGAATTAGCTATATTAACCGTCATTTTACATCTTAGGGCCAGATCGTATTGTGTAGCTATGTACTTAAACTTTAGAGGCAGTTTATTTTCAGAAGGAATATTGCTTATACTCAAGAATAAGTACTATAAAACCTTATGGAGTGAAAAAATGATGACTATTCCTTTTAGATTAATAGAACAAAATGAAGAAGCAAAAAATTTAGTTATTGTCTTACCAGGGGCAGGTTATACAACACGAGCTCCATTGTTACACTTTACAACAGGGCTATTTTACACTAAAGGTTTTGATGTATTACACATTAACTATACATTTAGTAGTCAAGAAATATCTGATCTAAGTGAAATTGATTTCGCAAAAGACGTACAAGTTGTAATCGACAACGCAATCAAGAACAAGACATATAGTAATTGTTATGTAGTGGCTAAATCAATAGGAACAATAGCTTTGAGTTATCTGCTTGAAAATATAATGTTGAAGGATGTAAAAGTAGTATGGTTGACTCCATTACTGCAAAGAGATGACGTATTTAACAAAATGGTTAACAGTGATAATAAAGGAATTTGTATTATTGGAGATAAAGATAGTTGCTTCATTGTAGAACGGTTTGAAAAATTGAAGAATAATCCAAATCTTATATTAAAAGTGGTTGAGGGTGGAAATCACAGTTTAGAGCTTGATGGAGAACCAATAAAATCTATTGAAGTATTAAAACATATAATTTCTGATATTGATGAGTTCTAATAGTTTACTGAATATATTTAAAAGCATACCTTTTCATTATTCCACAATCTGGCGCTTTCTTGGAGAAAGGAGTTTCTTGTTGATATACTTACTTAGGTGAATCTTGTGGGTTTGCTGGAGTCTCTTCGATATCAGTACAAGAACAATTCGTATTATAGTTTGTGAAATATATATAAGAGAATCCAATAAGAGTGACAATTATTGCAATAAATAAACCTTTCTTAAACTTTTCTTTTGATTTAATAGTATTTAGTATTGGTGAAATTGGGTTAGGTTGCTTCATTAATTTCCCTCCATTACTATAAAGAGTTACTGCACATTAATTTTAATGGAAATAAATAAAGAAAGAAAGGGTTGACATCAATAAATTAAAATTAGTTTTATAGCGATCTTCCACAAAATGGCGCATATCTGAAATATAGATATGTGCCATTATTCATTTTAGGGACAGTTTGTGGAATAACGTTAAATATATAATAGGTTATAACCTGCAGATACTGGCTTAATTTGCTGACTCAGACCATATAAAAACTTATCAAATCCCTTTTCCATTTTAGGAGGGGGATTTTTAAATTTCTATATGCAGGGTAAGTAATCAACATGGTATATAAGAATTAGCTAAGACCCTGTGGGTGAAACCGTGAATGATTTTTACTTATAAGACTTATTTTGAATTAAGGTTACTAGTCTGTTACTCCATAAGCGAGTTTACTTTCAGGAGTGATGGCAATACATTTTGGAAACCTTACAGGAACATTAGCAATTATAGAATGAGTTTTTACATCAATAACAGGAACAGTACCATTGATGCATGTAACATAAGCTAGCTTACTGTCAGGGGTGAAGGCGATGCATAAAGGGGCTTTTTCAAAAGGAGTAGAAGCAATTAGAGAGTGAGTGTTGACATTAAAGATAAATATAGTGTCAGCAGATTCATCAAGAACATACAAAACTTTGCAATTAGGAGTGAAGGCCAATCTGAAAGGAATTACACCAACAGAAATACTAGCAATAACAGAATGAGTTTTTACATTAATAACCAAAACATTTGGCCCATACAGGGGAGAAGGTGATGAAAGATAAATTAACACCTGGAGAAACCCCTAGTGAAATAGTAGCAATAATAGAGTGAGTTTTTACATCAATTGCAGAAACAGAGAGGCTAAAACTACTTTCGTGTACAACATAAACTACTTTTCCGTCAGGAGAGATAGCGAGGGGTTGAGAAAATAAGGTGTCACTTGCACCTCCAACAGGTAAAGTAGGTATCACACTATGTGTTTTTGTATCAATAACAGAAGTAAACCAAAGCACCTTCCTCAATCAAACAAAATTATTATTACAAAAGTATGAGTGAATTTTTGGATTAATGAGAATAGAGATTTTTTTGAAATGAAATTATGGTAAACACAAAAGTAATTATGTATCCAACCCGAAATAAGGTAATAAAACTTGAATGGGCAGTTCTAGAGTTCATTTTCCTCAGTAAATATTATAAATAAAGAGTTAGAGCAATATTAATAATGGAGGGTCCCACAATGAAAATGAGGATATCTTTTCTGATATTTGCAATATTTGTTCTGGTGTTGGGCTGTAACAATAATGAAGAACATTCAGATGAACCAGATTTTATCGGAAAAATATTAGAAGTGGAGGACAAAAAAATATTAATGGATATTGAACAAGGTAATTTTTTTGACAAAGGATATACTGAAGAGATCATTCTTAGCTATGGACAATCAGTTGATCAAAACATTTTTGAACAAGGTAAGGAGTTTAAAGTTTGGATAGATGGTGAAGTTTTAGAAAGTAATCCACCACAAGGAAGAATTGGAAAAATTGAAGTTAATGAATAAACCTATTTTACCATTTGACGGTCAGAAATAACTGTAGGTGACCAAATCTCTACATCCTCTTTAAGATGCCTGATGATAATTATTTCTAACTGAAACCTCTCTAATATACTCTTATGATATATAGGATTTACCCCCTCTTCTCAACACCTTAATACGAATAGCCATAGAACAAATGATATTGTTAATTTAGAATAAAAGAAATAAGGGAATTCTCTTTGATTGAATTCCCTTATGCTTTAAAAATGTTTTCATTTGTACCGGAAGTTGTTACAGTAACTTTTCAGCCAATATTTTTGAGATGTTTTGTGCATCTTCCTTGTTAAGTATTTGAATTACTTCATCATTGGCTTTCTGAATTCTTGAAGCTCTATCAGAATATAACCATAAGTGTATTATTTCAGATGTATTATCTTCATTTGTAAAAACTAGATTAAAGTTTTCACCTTCAGAAGTCATTGGACCAGAATGAGATGTAGAATTTTCGATTGCCTTGATTATCACTTCAATATCTTCAGTTTCTTCAAGAATAATTTCTCTATCAATAAGTCGTTTTTCGGTTTCTGAATAAACTGCTGTACCGTTACCTTTTAATGTTATCATGCTAACATTCTTTGACACTTGAATTTTCTTACCAATACTGTTTCCTTTGTCATTCCCACACCCTGATAAAGCAAATAATAAGAGGAATAAAAACATAATTAATCCCATTTTTTTCAATGTCATTTCCCCCTCAATGAATTTCTTATTATCCTATTAGACGATAATTATATATTTTTGTCTCGAATAAATAATTAGTAATTTCTCTCAATGATTGGAACAGTAGGTTGTCTCCGTGAATTTTTAAAGTTCTTTCGAAATGAAAACCCTCCTGGATCGATTATGCAGATAAATTTACAACATAAAAAGACACAATCAAGTGTCTTTTTTATTGGGCTTTTTAATAGGCTCTGTTAAATTTCAATGTTGATATTTTTTTAGATAAACTAAAGGGGAACCTTGATATAAGGTTTCCCGTCTTTAGTTCACTGACCCCGTTATTTGACTATAGTATTAATCAAAGCCACCAACTTTACTGAAAGAATGTAAAACATCAACTTGTTCTATGTAACCTTTAATTACAAGAGAAGGTTCAGCAATCAATAATTCTTGATTGCTCATTGGGTAAAAACATTTAAAGTTACTTCTTAACTTGGTTCAATGTTTAATTTATTACCCTCAGCTTTAACTTTAAATTCATTTCCTATATAACCGTTTTCAGTTTTAATTGGGTAATAAAGATATACATTATTTTATTTGATAACATAGTCACTATCTTGAAATAAATCGAATAAAAAAGATCGAGAAAATCTATCTCGATCTTTAGAAAGATAACTAATTATTTAGAATCATATTGAAAACCGAATATGTGATATGTAAAGCTAAAATCTTCTACAGCACCAAGATCATCAAACTCTATAATCCAATCACCACCACTCACGTGACTCATGTATTCATCATATTGTTGGCCATTGATTGTATAATGAATAATTACATAATCAGAAATAAAATCTTGAAGCAACCATATAGCACCTGCATTTGGATTTGCTCTACTCCATTGAATATCTTCATTCCCATAGTCATTATAATCATCAGCAGTATTTGATGCCATATTAGACACCGCCAATTCATTACCATCTGAGTCTATTGCTGCTACATAATAATATTTAGTTTCATTTGCGTAAATACCGTTTGTATCGAGAAATTCATTTGCTGAAACTTCAGATAACAATGTGTTTGCGTCTCCTGGTTTGAAATCTGAGTCAGTACTTGAATATACGTTATAGTGATCAACATCTAAAGTATTACATTCCCAGTCTAGTACGATTTCAGATGGTTCTTCATTAATAGAGATGGATAAATTAATTTGAGTTTCTGGTTCTGTAGTTGTTTCTGCAAAGGAAAGGTTTGCTGTAAAATTTGAAAATAGTAAAATTACTGTTGCTAGAATAAATGTTTTCTTGATACTAGTTAATAATTTCAAAATAATCCCTCCAAGAGTTTTTGAATTACAAATTTTTTAGTTTACATATATTAACTTAGGTTATTTTGGTAAATATGTAAAATATCATAAAACTTTGTAATATTCTGATGAAACGTTTACATTGATATTTTGCTTTGAGAATCTAGCGTTCTCTTAAAATTACATATTTTGTTAAAAACTAATTAAGGTGTAATGTTAAACGTGGATGAACTATTTAAGCTACTGAGGCTATTTAGATAAAATTCTCATTATATCACGTCTCAATGAGAACGAACTTATATATACAAAAGGACTGGCTTCTATAAAGAAATAACAAATGAAACCTGAGGTTAACTCATAGAATTCATTAAACAAGAAATTTGGAAGGTGGTAGAAAAAAATGTCCTTTGTATATGTAGCTAATTTAGATGATGTGGGAAGTGTATCAGTAATCGATATAAAGACACACTCAGTGATTGCTACAGTAGAGGTAGGTGATGATCCAAGAGTGATCCAATTTACTCCGGATGGAAAGTTAGCTTATGTAATGAATGATACATCCCCAGGATCGATTTCTATTATAGATACTAAAACGCACAGTGTAATTGCTACAACTTTAATTGGAAACAATTCATCTGATTTACAGATTTCACCAGATGGTAAGTTAGCGTACGTTGCAAGTGTTCTGGAAGAGTTTGTTTGTGTTATAGATACAAAAACTCACTCAGTGATCGCTAATGTGGATATAGTAAATGCCCCAAGAGTGATATTAATAACTCCTGATGGAAGTGTAGCTTATGTTCTTAGTACAAGGGGACAACAAAGATTGACTGCTATTGATACAAAAACTCATAACATTATTTCCACTAATTTTATCATTGGAGATAGTGCAAATAATATGGTCATTACTCCAAATGGAAAAATGTTATATGTTGCAACAGACATGAGGAATGTAATGGTCATCGATACAAAAACTCAATCAATAATTACAACAATTGCAATTGGAGGGCAGTTTATGAATATCGGTATGGTTGTGGCACCAGATGGAAAGTTTGTTTACGTAGGAAGCGGGCAGGACAGAACTGTTTCAGTGATTGACACCAAATCACATAATATCATTGCAACTGTAGACGTTGGTGAAAGACCTGATAACATGGTCATTACACCAGATGGAAAATTACTATATGTTGCAAACGTAAGTGATAATACAATTTCTGTTATTGATACGAAGACAAATTCAGTTATAGCAACAATATCCGTTAATGATATAGGTAATAATGCAGGAATAACCTTATCTTTAGACGGGAAATTTCTATATGTGGCAAATATGGGGAGTGGAAATGTATCAGTTATTGAAACAAAAACACAATCACTGATTGCCACAGTACCCGTGGGGAGTAACCCAGTAGGTATTACGGTAGCACCAGTGTAACAAAAATAATATGAACAAATAGAGGGTAATAGAAAATCCTTATATCTAGACAAAGTTAATTAATTTGCTTCCACTATAGTAAAAAATAATAAAATCCCACCTCCGTTTATGAGAGGGATTTTTAAAGTGCTAATAAGTAGTTATATGCAGCCAACACGGTATATAAGAATTAGCTAAGACCTTACAGATGAAGCCGTGAATGATTTTTACTTATAAGTCTTATTTTGTATTGTGGTTACTAACAAAGTTTATGTTTGCTGAGTGAATACAGAAGCGTTAGGGAACGGGTTTTATCATAAGAGAAAGATCGTCGGGGGCTTGGATAATAAAGGTTTGTGCTGGTCCTTTGTCTATAAAGGTTTCTATATAGAACAACCATCTACCCATGTAAGATTAGTAACTAGAGATCCACTATAGTTACTTGGTCCAGCGTCCGATGTGGGTATTACATTGAGACTATGTGTGGGAGTCATAATTAAGGAAAATCAAGAAAAATATGTTTAATTAGGAGTAAAGGCAATTTTGATGGGAGTATCACCAACCTGAATGGTATCAATAACAGTGTGTGTTTTTATATCTATAACAGAAATAGTAGCACTACCTAGATTAGCTACATACGCTAATTTTCCATCAGGAGTAAAAGAGACTGATTGAGGTCTGTCCCCAACCTGAATGATATCAATAACTGAATGAGTTTTTATATCAATGACAGAAACAGTTCCAAAAACTATCAACACTTGAAATATAAGCTAGTTTTCCATCTGGAGAGAAGGTAACGAATCCAGGTGAATTACCAACTTGAACTTTAGCCACTAAAGAATGAGTTTTTACGTCAATAACAGAAATAGTAGCATCTCCAAAGTTAGTAACATACGCCAATTTTCCATCAGGTGTGAAAGCAATATCAGATGAAAGGCTTCCAACAGTTATTGTAGCAATAATAGAGTGTGTTTTAGTATCTATGACACTTATAAAGCTGTTTGGAACGGAAGAGTTCATATGATAAGCTAATTTTCCATCAGGTGTTATAGCCAAAAAGGGTGAAGGACCTTTTATCTCTGGAGCTGGAACAATCACTGTAGCAATGACAGAATGCATTTTAGTATCAATTACAGAAATAGAACTTCCCGCGAATCCAAAGTTTGTAACATAAGCTAGTTTCCCATTAGGGGTGAAAGCTAGAGCTATCGGCTGCAAAACAACTGGAATTGTTGCAATAACAGAATGTGTTACTGTACTTATAGCTAGCACGTTTGAATCATCATTTATAACATAAATCAGTTTGCCATCAGGAGTAATCGCTACAACATTTGGAAATGTTCCTACGGACACTGTAGCAATAACGGAGTGTGTATCAGTATTAATTACTGACATGTTGAGAGAACAGTTATTTGTAATATAAGCTAACTTTCTATCAGGAGTAATAATTATATCAAGTGGTTCATCACCTACCATTACAGTAGATATGACAGAGTGAGTTTTAGTATCAATAACTGACACATTCTCAGATCCAAAATTTTGTTACGTAGGCTAATGTCACGCATATACCACCTTTCATCAATTGTTAGTTAATACCTATGTTTGAAAGAGTTGTTTTATTCAAATTACCCAAAGTAGACATCATAAGCATTGAGAGAAATGGAAAATGACTATTAAATAGTAAAGAGAGTAGTTTCATCAAACATGTCTCAAAATTGAGAGGGTAATATGAAATTTTGATTTGGATACATTACTTGTAATTTTTAAATCAAAGTGATTAAAATGAAATGTTGTAAACATAAGTTGAGTTGTGTTTACTAAAAAAATGTTATTCAACAATATGGCGTTTTTTTAGTAAAGGGTAACTTTTTATAATGACATATGTTTGAGGAATTATTACAATAATGCTTTGAATTTTATGGCGAATTATATGTGACTAAACAGTAATAATTCATACGGAGGATAAAGAGATTTTGAGATGTTTTACAATAGAATGGTATAAAGAAATGCAAGTATATGGATTCTTAGCATTCCCAGATTCAAAAGAAGAGTGGGATGAGATGATTCGATATTACAAAGAAGAGAGAATTGATTACAAAAAGAATGCTAAAGAAGATTTAGAATCAAGACCACAAAAAGGAAATGTTACATTTTAATACTTTATACACTCATACCCCTTCCTATTTTAGGTTGGGGTAAAATTAACTGTTATACAACAATTGTTTTCTTTAATTGAATACCTTTCATAAGCATTTGTTTTTTAATCCCAGCCATTTTGTTGATAATTTTTCAACTCAAATTTAAGTCCCTGGTCAAAATTAACGCTATATTCTAAAGTATCTTTATACCAACTTTTGAGTCCACTTTTATTTTTTTTATAAATTTCAATGTCGATAAACACATCATATTGTGTATTGTCGTTTTCTTGTCTCTTAAAAACCTCTAAATTGCCTACACCGAAACCAATTGGAGTGCTTTTACCTAATTTATACTGATTTTTTACTGCTTTTATAATATCCAGAATTAATATATCTACAAGTAACTTATCTTTGGCATTTGAATTATTAAGCATATGGGTTTGCGCTTTTACTGTCTCAGATTTGTAATGATTACTAAAATAATTTGCTACAACTAATATAGTTAATGTGAAAATTACTCCAATAAAAATAAATTTATTGTTCAACAATAAAACATCCCCTTCGAAAGGTTTGTTTTATTATTATTCAATTTCTCTCATACATATGAATTTCTTAGATCCCTATCTTAAAACTACTGTTGGTGGAATTGAAGTTACTAAAAAGAGAAAATATATCAGTAACTATAGAGAACAGATAAAGAAACTCAATGTTAACGAGTCGAATAGTTCTAAGGCCATGACAATATTATTCATTTTATAGCCACATTATTGAATAATATATTAATTCTATTAGAAATATGATTGAGGTTGGTACAAAGTTTTATTTCGAAAAACAGTACAAATTTGTTGAAACAAAAGTTTTGTATTATATTTGATTTCCGAATACCGTCAGTAATTACGGTTTTTTTTGTTGTGAAGAAAAAAATTCATTTTATTTGTAACGAAATTTACGAAATTCGGATATATAGTGTGAAAGGAGGAAAAAACCTTGAGGGATCTCAGTGAAATTTATAATAATTATGCTGAAGATGTTTTTAAATATCTGATGTGTCTTTGTAATGACCCTGATTTATCAGATGAATTAACACAGGAGACATTCTATCAAGCTGTGAAATCTATTGATAGATACAATGGTGAGTGTAAGATGTCTGTGTGGTTGTGTCAGATAGCAAAGCATAGCTATTATAAATATTTAGAAAAAATTAAGAAAGAAAGAAAAAAAGTTTTAAAAGACAAAATAGTACATACTTCTCCTGAAGCTGAAATGATAAATTCAGAAAATAAAATTGAACTATTCAGAATGGTTCATATTCTTAGTGAACCGTATAAAGAGGTATTACTTCTTAGAATCTTAGGTAATATGAGCTTCAGAGAAATAGGTGAAATTCATTTTAAAAATGAGAACTGGGCTAGGGTTACATTTTATAGAGCAAAAAACAAATTAAGAGAAGGGAGTTAGATGGAGAATGAATAATGAATGCGGTATAGTGAGAGATTTACTTCCATCTTATATTGATGAAATTTGTAGTGAAGTAAGCATTCGATTTGTTGATAAACATATAGAATCATGTGATACTTGTAAAAAAATATTAGAAAACATGGAGAGGGAAATTCATATTGCTGATGAGATGAATAAAAGTGAAAGATTGAAAGAAAAGCAATCATTCACTAGGCTATCAAATTTTCTAAAAGACCTGAATAAATTCACTTCATATGTCTTAGTATTTTCATTAATTTCATTGTTTTTAGGAGCCTTGTTTTTATATAATTCAATTTTAGAGATGAATGAATATAAGGAAGAAGTTAAGAGTCTTGAAGTAGTAGAGCAGGAAAAAGGAGTCATAATGAATAAAGTATTTAATATTCTTGATTCACCAACTAGATTTTCAGAAAGAGAAAGGGAACAACTTCTTGGAGTATTTGATCTATACCAAGAAAAACTCAATTATTTAGCTGTTTTCCCGGCTAGAGAGATAGAAATTTGGCTAGAAGAACATGCAGCCGTAAAAAAAGAGCCAACTACTATTTATCCAATTGATTATAATAATGCATTACTAGTTATTGGAAGTGAAGGAGTTGTTGATAACAAAGAGATAATTATTCCAAGCACCTATGATAAAGGGAATGTAGTAATGGCGAATGAAGATTGGGTGGTTCAATACGAATATAGTGGTTCATATGAAAGTACTATTGAAAAGCATCTCCAGGCAAAACATTATGGACCTACTAACTTGAGTTTCTTTCAGTTACCTATCATATTTTTTATTATTTTTATGTTACTAGGTGTAGTATGGTTTATTCTCCAGAAACATAACAAAAAATTAGATGGAGATATATTAACATAATTGTTAACGCAATGCTGTTAACTGGTAATGATTCAGACTTATGATTTAAATATTAAAATCCATTGTATCAGTAATCTCTCAAATACGGAACTCTGTAACAAGAATGTTAGGGTTCCGTATTTTTCATGATAAATAATTCTTGTAACCATAATTGAAATTGAGTAGTGCAGCAGGTGGAGACTCTTCTCCAATTTTTTAGTAATCTAATGATTATTTTTTACTATTGTTCAACCTAAATTTGTTATTCCACAAAATGAAGTAAGAAGGTAGTAAAGATTATCTAGATTACCTTAAGGATAGTTACCTATTAAGGATAAGGAAGTACAAGTGATATTAAGGTTAGTTATGTTTAAAAACCTCCTCCATTATAAAGAAACGTTTATAATAAATAATCATAAGCTTGAAAATTTTGGAGACGGATTTATGTCAGAAAAAAATGTAGTTTGAATAATTTCACCTATTTGTTTAAGCTTATTACTAGCTATTTGAAATTATATTTTTTCGGGAAAAGGTTATTTTTCTTTTTAGCTTTCCATCTGGTTTAAGGGTAATAAAAAGGGGATTGATCTCAACCTGTACAGCAGATAGTTCATTGTTAGATACTTGCATACCTCATTAAATGAGCAAGAACAATCCATTTTGATTTGGTTAAGTAGGGATAATTGCTATGCCTTTAGGATTACTTCCAACTTGAACTGTCGCGATCACACTATGTGTTTTCACGTCAATCACAGATACATTGCCATCTTCATTAACAGTCACATAAGCGAATTTCCCGTCTGGGGTGAAGGTAACAACATCTAGATCGTTTCCAACCTGTACGGTTGCTATGACAGTCACTTAGATGAAAAAATAACATCGAGAGGGCTTAGACCAACTCTTACAGTGGAGATAACGGAATGAGTTTTTGTATCAAAAACAGATACGCTATTACCACCAAAGTTTGTCACATATACCAATTTTCCATCAGGAGTATAGGCTATATTATGTGGTTGAATATTTCCAACTGGGATTCTGGTAATAATGGAGTGAGTTTTTGTATCAATGACAGTTATGTTACCTGTATTTACAAACCGATCAGATACGTACGCTAACTTCCCATCAGGAGAAATGGATACAGATAAAGGATCACTGCCAATTGGTAGTATAGTAGCAATTACAGAGTGAGTCTTAGTATCAACTACTGATAAGCCATCTAATAAGTTAAGAATATACGCTAATTTCCCATCAGGTGTAATTGAAATAGCTATAGGAAACCTTCCAACTTGGACAGTAGCAATAACAGAGTGAGTTTTGACTTCAATGACAGAAACTGTATTACCAGGAAAATTAGAGTTACCATTATTTAGAACATAAGCTATTTTACTATCAGGGGTAAATGCAATGCTAGATGGGTTATCTTCAACCAAAATAGTCGCAATAACAGCATGCGTCTTGGTATCGATAACAGAAACTGTATTACCAGGTTGGATTTGACTTCCAAAATTCGTAACATAGGCTAATAGCCCATTTGGAGAAATAGCAATATTTTGTGGGCTGGCTGAGGGGTTATCTCCCACTAAAACATTAGCAATAATGGAGTGAGTCTTCGTATTAATAACCGAAACATTCCTGAATGTAAAATCCAATGTATAAGCAAGATTACCATTTGGTAAAAAAACAACTTTGAATGGAATATTACTATCCTGAATTGTAGCGATAACAGAATGAGTTTTAGTATCAATGGCTTTGAGTCCGAAAGAATTTGCTTCTAGATTCCGAAATACAGCATAAACTAATTTGTCATCAGGCGAGAGGGCAATGGATTGCGGGAATCCATCTACTCTAACAGTTGCTACAACAGAATGAGTTTTGGTATCAATAACTGATACATCCCTAGAGTTAATATTTGAAACATATGCGAACCCCATCCACTTACCACCTTTACAATATAGTTAATTAAGTATATGAGCAGAGATGGGAAAAATGATTAGTAGATTTAATGATAGTTGTGGTTACTAGAGTCCTTGAAAAGCTAACTAAAAAGGTGGAGATGCTGTAACATAAGCTAACTTTCCATCTGGTGTGAAAACTACAA
Source organism: Nanhaiella sioensis (assembly GCF_046557775.1). Classification (NCBI taxonomy): domain Bacteria; kingdom Bacillati; phylum Bacillota; class Bacilli; order Caryophanales; family Bacillaceae; genus Nanhaiella; species Nanhaiella sioensis. The sequence goes on along the minus strand of NZ_JBKAEG010000001.1, from coordinate 556,073 downwards.
AACCTGGAGGTAAATCAACTTGTATAGTAGCGATAACAGAATGAGTTTTTGTGTCAATAACAGATACAGAGTTATTACCACTATTTGTAACAAAAACAAGCTTTCCATCAGGTGTATTAGCGTTGTTTAATGGAGCAGTTCCAACCTGAACATTTGCAATAACAGAATGAGCTTTTGTATCAATTACTGATGTAGAACCGTCTACAATAACAAAATGAGTTGGAACATCAATAATAGTAACTGAGTTATTGAGATTAGTAACATATGCAATTTTTCCATTTGGGGTAAATGAAACTGATGATGGACTTTGGCCAACTAATATAGAAGCAATGATAGAATGGGTTTTTATGTAAATGACAAAAACACTCCCCACCAAATTATTGCAAACTACATAAGCAAGTTTTCCACTAGGAGAGATTTTCAGAAGGAGTTTGTTCAACTGGGACAATAGCAACAATTGAATGAGTTTTCGTGTCAATAACTGTTACGTTATCACTACCTTCATCAACAACATAAGCAAGTTTTCCATCTGGTGTAATGGCCAAAGAAAAAGGTCTATTTACTTGGGCTGTAGAAATCAAGGAATGAGTTAATATGTTACATTCACATAATGTTACTCAACTATATGGCGCATATCTGAAATTTTAGATAAGCGTCTTTTTATTTGAAGTTAATCTTTGAAAAGGATTGTCTAAGTACTGAACATTTGAAATAATTATTCTTGAGTTAAAGGGGCTTTAACGGAATATGGTATGAAAAGTTAGGGGAAGAGAAAGTGGATAAAAACATCACCATTAAAGAATTACAAAGCTTCATTAAAGCTAAAGATTATAAGCCAGAACTAAAAAATGCATATTTTCAAAAGTTAATTGAAGAAGTGGGGGAACTATCAGAAGTAATTAGAAAAAATAAAAGACTAGAACAGAACGGTTCAATTAAGGGAACGGTTGAAGAAGAACTATACGATGTGCTTTATTACATTATTAGTTTAGCAAATATTTATGATATAGACTTAGAGCAGTGTTTTCACTTGAAAGAAGAAATAAACATAGAAAAATATAAATAAGAACTTAAAAAGTAGTACAGGCTTTATAGACTACCCTAATGATAAGTTACCTAATAAGAAAATACGGCTCATAAGGAGTGAACATATGGAGGGTTTATTAATAATAATCACATTTCTATTTTTGCTATCTTATTCAGGAGATTTTTTAAGACAAAGAAAACAGACTGAAAAACTGATTGAGCAAAACGAGAAAATAATAGAGATTCTAGAAGATATTAAGAATAGAAACAGTTAGGTAGACCTGGAACCTTTTAAGTTAAATCGTTTCCGAATATAGCTACCAAATATAAAATACAGCAAATCCAGCCTATAATGATAAAAACAAACTTTCAATTAATAGAAGTATTATAGCCTAATTTCTCATTTAGAATATGAGAAATTAGGCTATTTTTTTGGAATAGCTCAATCTGTATGTAGCAAACAAAAATTCATATCAAAATGAGCTGTCATAATAATAATTACGACATTACTTGACGGGATTAGATGATATATTTTATTTAGAAAATAAAAATATCATTTTTGGGAGGAGAGTCTATGTTTAGAAAAATTAGAATGTGTTGCGATTTATACAAACGATATTCGTAAGTGTCAAATTATCCCCACCTTCCATTGATTTATACCCAATGAGATAAGCTCCTTACATACTAGATGTAGGAGGTTTTACTATGAAAAAACAGCGAATCAAGAAGGAATGGGAAGCTTATATTCAAGACTTTAAAGAAAGGTGGTAGTACCATTATGTATAGTGTGGTTGAAACCGTAAAAGAAAACGGGTTGAGCCCTTATCATTATCTTCATCATTTGTTTGAAACACTTCCCAATATGGTTCTAACCAATAAAGAAGAAATTGATAGAGTTTTACCTTGGTCAACGAGTCTTCCCTCAATTTTGTCGAGTTCCGAAAAAAAGTGAACCAAATAAAAAGTAACTCAGTAACAAACTCAGTCTTATTTTCTGGGTTATTTGACGGTTACTTTATTTGTGGCTTTTCAAGTGGGAGTTTGATTAGACTATTTGGGACTTCATATGAAAAAAAGGTCTTATGAAACCACGTAATCTCAAAAATTAGTATAAAGTGGATGAAGCACAACTTTCTTTATTTTACGATTAGCCCCATCTGATTGAATTTGCTTTTGTGTACTCACTGTTATGGAAGATTGGACCTCCAGTATCAGCAATTTGAGAAGAAGGTGGTTAAGTGTATTATTGATTGAAAACTAAAATATATTAACAAGAGGGTTTTTTACTTATGTGGCGTAAATATTTGAAAAGGGGAGCTATGCCTTATGACCATACTGATTCGAGTAGTACAACCAAAAGACGCAGAAAGAATTGTTACAATCATGACCCAGGAGAGTGTTTTGCCAACCATCATTGCAACCCCAAGTATGAGATTCCAAGATTTTGAGCAGCACCTTCAAAACTTAGGAGAGAACCAACACCAATTTGTTGCGGAAGAGAATGGAGTTGTTGTAGGGTTTGCAAGCCTAACAAGAAACAAGGAACGAAGAGGGCATATTGCGGGTCTTTCTCTAATGATAGACCAAGAGCACCATGGAAAGGGAATTGGCCGCAGGTTAATGGAAAAACTCATTGATTTAGCAGACAATTGGTTGTTAATTGAGCGATTAGAATTAACCGTTGTGGCAGGAAATGATCGAGCGTATAAACTTTATGAGCGTGCAGGCTTTGTAAAAGAGGGAGTACTTAAGGGAACGATTATTCAACATGGAAAGTTCGTTGATGAAATCACGATGGCTCGGTTCCGACCAGGTGGATTAATCAAATCATCGTAAAAGATAGAGTTGTAGAGGAACGCCGGATGAGAGAACTAGAAACAGAACGATTACGATTAAGATTATGGTCGATTACGGAAGATGACGCGGAAGACCTATTTGCTTATTTTTCTCTATATAGTGCAATGAAATATTGTGGTGAAAATGCTTTAACAAGTATTGACCAAGTAATCAACCTAACAATAGCTCTGAAAGCAGCTGAAGAAGGAAAGAAAGACTTTCGCAGCGGAATTCAAAGAAAAGAAGACAAGAAATTAATTGGTCCCATCGGTTTTAATAACTATCTTCCGATGCATCAAAAAGCGTAAAGGGCTATGACATTCATCGGCGTAAAGGTAAAAGTCAAATTATCCCCACATTCCATTGGTTTATACCAAATGAGATAACCTCCTACATCTAGTAAGTAAGGAGATTATCTCACGAGTTATTAGTAATTTGTATATGGTGAATATTTTACGTGTACCGATATTCAAAAATCTATTAACTTTTATCTATCTTTAGGGTTAAACAAAACTGGAAAGTAAAAAGAGATTTAGAAGGTGGAGGAATCTGGACAATTATTGGATTGAAGTTCCCAAAAGAAAATAGTTCAGAGTTAGTTTTACAAAATGATCCAAGTATCAATGTTACAGATGTTGGGTTTTAGTAGATGACGTAAACTAAGCTTATCAAGAACTTAGTCAACATTCTGATGTAACATGGATCAAAAAAACATTTTCAACGGAGTCTCGTCATGTAGCTGTCATGGAGGAACCTGATAAAAATGTATTGAAAATAAGGGGTTTTGTTGAAAGTAGGTGGGGATTTGAGATAAGGCAAATTTAACTTATAAATGTCGAAGACATATTAGGTTGTGAAGATTGATATCTAGAGGTGTAATAAATGAATAAAAGAATATTTCTAATAACCACTTTATTGTTGATCTTAGCAGTATACTATACATTTATTTATACTGAAAAGAGCTCTAATGAAGAAGTTGATACTATTATGTATGAAGAAATTAAACCTAAGGGAATGGTAACTACTACTGAATCAATAGCAGATAAGAATTTAGAGAAGTTAGTTTCAAAAGGAATAGACTATTTTTATTCTAGAAAGCCAAATGAGATTTACATAACTGAAATTTCGAACATTGAAGGTGGAACTTTTACCTCATTTACATTAGAACAAGGTAGTTATTACGGTGTCATGTATTCAGTTAAGAATTCTCAAGGTGAATACCATCTAGAAGACATAGATATATATATAACTAATTTAAAAGAGGCAATAAATGTTTCACATCTACTTGGGGATACCAATGGAGATATGAAACAAAAGTATCGTATTATTAGTGGGAAAATTAATGATAAAGTAGATTCAGTGGATATCTTTTACCCTAATAGTGATTACACCGTCATAGAATTAAATGATAATCAACAGACATTTATGTACGTGAACGTTGGTTATGTGGAGGCACCAAAAAAAATAATTGGTAACTTGAATGATGAAGAGGTATTCTCAATTGTGTATTAGCTGTAAAATTATTTATTAGAGATCCCATTGAAACAGTGCCTTTTTTAACTTTTTAATCTTTTGCAGATCCAGATAGCTTCATTAAATTTTTTTAACATCGTCGATTCTGAAAATATTATTCAACAATAGGGCACATTTCTCTAAGTGATGCGCCTTTATTTATGATTTGTGGAAAAATGTGGAATAAAAGGTTCTTTTGATTAATCATTTTTTAGGTAATAAATTGTAGTAAGAATCAAAATTCATTCGCTTTAATTTTTTTGCCTTTCAAATTAACCATCACAACTTCTCGAACGTATTTGTACTAATAGTGGAAAACGCCCTTTCATTAAAAAATCCTTTTAATAATTAAACTCTATACCTGTACATATGGTGTTTTTCTTAGTGTTTAAGTAGGTCTCGAACGTTGCGATTATACTAGTCGAATGTTCAGATGTTAAACCTGTTTTATCAAATATCATCGTTGGAATGGCTCTAGTCTCTTCTTTTAACCGAACTCCTTTATCTGTTAATGAAATTAATACACTTCTTTCATCTTCTTTTGAACGTTTTAAATTTATTTTTATGAAACTCAAGAATTAGTGAGTGGTTTAGGAGGGCAAAATGGAACTATTATTTGAACATCCGGGGTGGACTACCCTTTGGTTAATCATTATTTTTAGTAGTTTGCCAAGCATTATTGTGAGTGTCAGAGGAAGGAATGGTTAAATGACATATCAACCTAAATCGTATAGAAATTTCTTAGTTGGTAGTGGGAGTGTTGAATCCTTCTTTTCCAAACAAATGAAGGAATTAGAGATAGAGCAACAAGAGGCAAAGCAGCAATATGAAAGGATTTCCAAAGAAATACAAGAAGGTCATGAACGGATGAAAAATAAGGAACACAGGTTGTTAAGGAAACTCAAGAGTAATTGTGTTAACTAGAAGTAATAGCAACAAACGAAGGATCTAACTCAACTGAATCAGTAGCAATCACAGAATGAGTCTTGACATCAATGACGGAGACAGTGTTACTACCAAAATTTGCAATGTAAGCAAGTTTTCCATCAGTAGTAAAAGCAACCGAACTAGGAAATAAACCAATTTGAACAGTAGCAATCACAGAATGAGTTTTGACATCAATAATGGAAATAGTAACATCAGAACTATTATTAACGTAAGCAAGCTTTCCATCAAGACTAAATTTAGAGAACTGAGGATTTATTCCAACTTGAATAGTTGAAACAACGCAATGAGTTTTAATATCAATGACGGAGACAGTGTTACTACCAAAAATTTGCAATGTAAGCAAGTTTTCCATCAGGAGTTATCGTAACCGAAAGAGGAGCATTTTCAACTTGAATAGTAGCAATCACAGAATGGGTTTTGGTATCAATGACAGAAACGGTACCACTTGTAAAATGAGTAACATACGCAATTGGCATAAAATAAACTCCTTTACTGAAAGAATAAGTATTAATTATCTTTTGATGAACTCTGGATCATGAGAATAATAAACACTATTTTTAGGAAATATTATGAAACATAATAAATAATTAGTTTAATAAATACAAAACACCTCCACAATGTAGTGGGAGGTGCAGATGGATAGTTATTTTTTTTCGCTAACTTTATCTAATATTCGACCAATCATTTTATTTGTGGTGGATTCATCGATACCTGCTTTTACTGCTGCTCTTATCACAAAATATAAAATAAATATTCCAACCATGGCGAAAACGATATACAAAATAAACATGAGTAAGAGTCCGTTCATATAAAATCACCTCTGTCTAGTAAACGATAAAAAAATAAGTCTAGCAATTAATTATAACATTGAACTTGAAGAAATTACGGAAACTAATTAGCAAATGTGACGATTAGCAAAAAAATACTCTCCCTGCATGTTTGTCAAAGGAGGCAACAGGAAGAGAGAATGATAGTTAAAATGTTATGTATAGAGCTAAAGCCGTTTAAATCATCTTTATTATTTCCACTGTACTTGACAGGGGACAACTCACCTACTTTTTGACCTGAGAAAATTGAGTAATAAATTATTTTTCAATTATCTCTTTTTCATTACTACCTAAAACTCCGACTAATAATGAGAGAAGCCCACCTAAGAAAATAATTAAAAATAATATAACCATTAGTGCTCCTCCAGCAAATCCATCTCCAACATAAATGCCATAGGAAATACCAACTAGCCAAGAAAAGAATGGTGCTATTGCTAACATAATAGTAACTCCCCAAATAATACACCTTCTTTTTTTGTTCTTACCATGACTTAATTGAAAAGCTATTACCAATCCAAATAATATAATACCGATTGCTATTCCAATTGCCATTTACAACACTCCCTTTGATAAAAATGTAATATTAAACTGTTTTAGAAATTCATATCCTCTATAGTGTATATCAACCTTTCAAAATGTCTAAAAATATTATTGCATATAAAGATTTTTATTTATACACATGTTTTTACAAATTTATGTAAGTACTTGTTTCATACTTTTAATCATGCTGGTGTCAGAGGGCATGTGAAAATATAGCATAATTTTTATTGTACTCATAAATAAAAAGCCATTTTTGAAATTTTTTCAAAGTTTTCATTATTTAAATATCTCTTGGCTGTAGATCCGAGTGAAGCACTTTGTATAAAAGGAATAGGACTATACTTTTTTAACTCACTTGCAGATCCGGTAACTACCACCCTAATAAACTTCAAGTTATCAGATGATAGATTCTCTACTTTTCCGTTATTGGTAATTTTATATATGAGATTATTTACTGTTGACTTGTAATCACCACCATATGTTGCACTGTTAGGAATGACAATTAAACCAGCAATAATTAGTCCCTAAAAATAAATATAACATTATAGATATTGCTGCTTTTCATTATATGTGTTTTTTAAAACCATATTCCCTATAATTAAAGACATTATTTATAATACTTTTTATTCTTTTATAGTAAAATTATACTAATGGATATTTCATACTTAACCTTTTATTTCCAAAATTAGTGTTATTATAAACTAACAAACAAGTAGGTGATTATTTGTCTTCCTTGCGAATTTCTAGAATTGAGAAAAAGACTAGGGTTGAGGGACCTGGATTACGATATGCAATATGGGTTCAAGGATGTCTTATTAGATGTGAAGGATGTTTTAATCCACATACATGGGATATGAATGGTGGTATTGTACAAGATAATGACGAAATATTTAGTGATATTGAAAGTACTTCACAAACCACCCCAGAATTGGAGGGCGTTACTTTTTTAGGAGGAGAACCTTTCCATCAGGCTCAAGAATTAAGTATTCTAGCGAGTAAAATAAAAAAAATTGGTTTATCTATTGTAACATTTACAGGCTATGATTACGCTTCGATCATCAATTCCAATAATCCTACTTGGCATCGTTTAATAAAGGCTACCGATCTACTCATAGATGGTCCTTATATTGAAAGTAAGCATGATCTTAGCTATCCTTGGATTGGATCAAAAAACCAAAAATACCGCTTTTTATCTGATGTTTATAAACATCTTGAAGATTATCTTTCTACCATTCAGAATAAATTAGAAATAAATATACACCCGAACGGAACTATCACAGCGAATGGCATGGCTAATTCCGTTGATTTAGATATGTTACTTCAATTAGGTTATGTACGTAAGGAGGAATAGTTATGAGTTTAGAGATTGTATTAATTCCCTTAGCCTTTGCTTTAACAAAGGAAATCGTTGAAGGTATATCAGAGTTTAGAGAAAATCAATATACAATTATTGAAACCCGTATGAAAGATGAAAATCTTTTAAAGCAAGCACTAGAAGAATGGGATTGTTCATTTCGGCAGGTTGAAGAACCCTTAGATTTGAAAATAATTTATGACAATGAGGTTACCTTTATCATAGGCGAACAGGGTTGTTATTCATTAGTATTACCAAATTCAGCGGATAAAGGTGAGTACATGGAGTGGATTAGTAATGTTGAAGAATCTTATACCCATTACCTTCAACAAAGTGTATATCAAAACCTCATTTATAAGGCCAAACAACAAGGATTGATTTTAGAGAAAGAGGAAGTATTAGAAGATAATTCAATACAAGTTACTTACATATTAAATCAATAGAGAATAGGAGTGAATTGAATGGCACCAATGTACACAGGGAAAGGTAAGTATTGGGAATTGACCAATAGCTGGTGGATACTATTAACTTTATTGCCTTTTGGCATAACTAGTTTTATAAGTTTCTTATTCGTTGGAGTGAGAGTAAAGAAACCACGTTGGATAGTGTATGGATTGGTTTATCTAGCAGTGTGTATTGTAGTATTTATTTTACCTACTTCAGGAATCACAGCATTAACTGCGCTTCTATTTTGGATCATTTCAGTAATCCATGCATACAAGATTCGTCCTATCTATCTGATCCAATTAGATGTCTTACAATCCAAAGAGAAAGTGTTGGACAATCAAAAATATTCGAAGCTACGACAAGAAGCTGAGGAAAGATTCAATGTATCAGAAAGTACAATAACTCGTCCTCCTAAGCCCCCAACTGCTACTAAAAAAAGGAAGCTAGTAAATTCAGAAGAAATTACTACACCAACCGAGGTAGATACCGTACAAGTAAATAAAATTAACCTTAACATAGCATCTGAAAGAGAAATTGCTTCTATACCAGAGATCGGAATTATTTTAGCTAAAAAAGTGGTGATTAAACGCCAAGAAATAGGTGGTTTTCAATCAATTAATCAGTTCTCTGAAATAATGCAATTAAAAGAACGTACTATTCAAAATATAGAGAAAAAAGTGACTTTTTCACATGTAGATCATATACCTAAGGAAAAGAAATCGGGAAGAGTCATTGATTATTAAAAAGTATTAACGACAATCTATATTTTTGTAAATTAATAACTAGATGCAAAGGTGGTTGGATAATGGCAATTAAATTAAATCAAACAAAAACAAAATTATTACTTGCAAACCTATTAAAGGCTCGTTTTCCTTATTTATATATCCACACTTGGGAGGAAGAGCGCGTAATGTCAGTCATACGCTCAGTTGCTCAAGAGGTCGAATTAATAAAAACTCCAAGAGAGGTTTTAACATGGAGAATGACAACAGGTATTGTAGATAGTCAAGGTCAATCGAAGGGAAATTCAAAACAACCCATTAAAGCATTAGAATTTATTGAAAAATATGATAAGCCTTGTATTATAGTGTTACAAGATTTTCATGTGTATTTTGGAAATGACAGAAGGCTTCCTGATTATCAAGTAATTCGAAAACTACGTGATATGTTGATACATATTAAAAGAAGCCCAAGCCCGATTAATGTTATTTTTACATCACCTTTTTTAATTCTTCCAGAAGAATTACAGAAGGATATTACTATTATCGATTTCGATTTACCAACTTTCAAAGAAATTAAGTCTGTTTTAGATGAAATGATATATATTAACGAACAAAATGCAAGGATTAACATATCTTTATCTAATGAAGAGAAAGAAAGTTTAGCTAATGCTGCACTTGGTTTAACACTTTCTGAAGCCGAGAATGCCTTTGCACGTGCGATGGTAGAAGATGGTCAATTAGATATTAAAGATGTAGAAGTTATATTAGAAGAAAAGGAGCAAATTATTAAAAAAACAGGTATTTTAGAGTTCATTCGAAGTGAATTAAAAATGGAGGATATTGGTGGCTTAGAAAACTTAAAACGATGGCTAAAGAAACGTAACAAGTCTTGGTTAGACTCAGCAAAAAAATATGGCCTACCAGCTCCAAAAGGGGTACTAATTACAGGGGTCCCTGGTTGTGGTAAAAGTTTATTAAGTAAATCAATAAGTTCTATGTGGCATCTTCCACTGCTGCGTTTAGATATGGGGAAAATTTTCAGTGGAATCGTAGGAAGCAGTGAAGAAAACATGCGGAAAGCAATTAAAACAGCAGAAGCAATTTCTCCCTCAATATTATGGATTGATGAAATAGAAAAAGGATTTAGTGGTATTTCCAACAGTGGTGATGGCGGTACTTCATCTCGAGTTTTCGGACAATTTCTAACCTGGATGCAAGAAAAGAAAAGTCCTGTATTCGTTATTGCTACTGCAAATAACATATCTGCATTACCGCCTGAAATGATGCGTAAAGGGCGCTTTGACGAAATTTTCTTTGTTGATTTACCAACTAAACATGAAAGAAAAGATATATTAAAGGTTCACATAAACAAGCGCTTAAATCACCCAGATGTTATCAAAGGATTTAAGTTAACAGAAGAGGTATTGGAACATTTAGCTATTAAATGTGAAGGGTTTGTTGGAGCTGAAATTGAACAGCTTGTGATTGACGCGTTATTTGAAGCATACTCTTTAAACAGGTCAATTCTTATTGAGGACTTTGAAAAAGCTATTACAAATACAGTTCCATTATCTATTACTCAAGCAGAACAAATAAGAGCTATTCGTGATTGGGCAGATGTTCGTGCGGTTACAGCGACTCCTCGAGAAGATCGTGAAGCCTATAGAAATGATAAGATTTCAATAACCGACGATACTCAAACAGGATCTAAAAAAGATGAAGATGTTCGCTTTAATCGTGGTGGGAGAACAATTGATTTTTAAGGAGTGACTAGTTATGGAAAAGAAAATTCAAGTCCGTATATTTTCTGATGGACACATTGAAGCTGAAACAAAGGGAATTAAAGGTGAGAAATGCACGGACTTAATCCCTATTATTGAAGAATTATTACATGCTGAAGCTGTTCAAGCTAAGTATACAAAAGAATTTTATGAGACTGAAGAAGTCAATCAACAACAAACTCAAAAAAATATTCTTAAAGTTGAATAAGTTTTTTTAGAAAAATTCAGTATTTTTTATATTGGACCTGATAATCATAAGCATTAGAAAGGTACAGCACATATCTGGTGCTGTGCTTAGTTTTAAAAGATAAGACAGCTACTAATAGAATTAATACAAGAAAATATTATTCAACAATATGGCGCTTTTCGGTAATAAGAGAAGCGTCTTTTTTTATGTAAACGGTTAGATATTCAGTAATAAATAATATTTATATGCTAAAATTAGGAAGTATTGTTTGAAATGTAATAGATGTAGAGGAGAATAACAATAGTTATCTTAAATTCTAGCCTTTTATTGCAAGGTACTAATGAACAAAAGAACCGTTTTTATTCATGAAATTGGACATATAAAAGGAATAATGCTTCTGAAGATAGTGGATGCTTATGTTTTTATTGTTCTTATTTTAGAAGATAAGCAGTACAGAAGCGGAGAGGAAAGAATGGATAAGCTACAAGAAACAATAGATAAATTTAAATTGAATGTGTTAGCAGTCGAGAATGTTCCTCAGTCGTTTAGTTCGACTGTATATAAAATTCTACTAATGGATAATCGAACAGTATTTATTAAAATTCCTTATTCCAAACAAAAACTTGAACGAGAGTATAGTGTACTTAAGCGAATAGGAAATGATTTACCTGTTCCACAAGTGTTAGATTATTGGGAAGGTAATGAGGATATCACTGGTGCATTATTATTGTCAGCAATTAACGGTGTGCCAACTATAGAGAAGGTTGATTCAGCATTAGCGTTTGATATTGGAGTACATCATGCTAAGCTACATGCAATTGCTCCAAATGAGCATGATTTCAATAGTTCTGTTTCAAATGAGTATGATCATTGGTCTGAGTTTCTTAAGAGACAATTTAATTCCTTTGCAATAGATGTAAAAGAAGTGGTTGAACCAAGTTTATACGAACTGTCTTTACAGTATTTTAATAAGCAAATCAAATTACTCCCACCTCCTGACGGACCTTGTTTTATACATTTGGATTTTAGACCAGGTAATATTTTAGTTCATGAAAATAAAGTGGTCGGCATTATTGACTTTGAAAGTGTCCGAATTGGATCAACTGATATGGATTTCACGAAAGTTAATAGGGATATTTTTCTCAAATATCCGGGGACATTGCAAGCGTATCAGCAAGGATATGAATCTATTCGAGCACTTGTTGATTTACAAGAGGTGTTCCCGTTTTATCACTTTACCGACGCTTTTATTTCAATTGGTTGGTGTAAAAGAAGAGGTATCGAAAAACATCAAGCTTTTCTTCAGGAGAATTTAGTATATTTAAAAGGTATTCTAAATGTCAAATAACTAAAAGTGTACAATAATTTTGTTCACTTATTTAACAAACTAGCGCAAATCTTAATAAGATAAAGCATCTTTTCTATTTTGTGGGCCATGTTCTGTAACAAATAGGTTTTCTAAGTGTTAAAAATAAGTGATAATCTCTTAAAAAAAGCAAATATAACTAGCTAGCACAGACTATAAAAAAATTATCGAATCCCGCTTCCGTTAAAGGAGAGGGATTTTTTATAGTTCTAAACGTAGGATAAGCAGCCAACAGAGTATTTAAGTATTAACTAAGACCTTTGTGGAAGAAACCGTGAATGAATTTTATTTATAAGACTTATTTTGTATTGTGGTTACTAAATGAAATCAGTGACAAAAAAGAGTAGCATTAATTGAACGAGTTCGAATGGTAGTATTTGCATTCACAGAATTTACCCTAAAGGGTTGATCCATAAAAATACGGTACATATGTGATCCTATACCTGCATTCTTATCTGTCCATGTAAGGTTAGGAATCAAGGAACCAGTAAGAAAAGGTTCATTGGGGATAGGATCAGGAAACTCTAAATTTTGTGCAGGTTGGATGAATGCAAGGGTCTTGAAGTTTCCATTATTCGTAGAACGTTGAAGTAAATAGTTAAAGGAAAAAAAGACAGATGCGGATAACCCAAAAGCCTCAGTAAATACCTCAATAGAGGAGTCTATCTTAACTTTCATATCATTATTCTTGATTAAAACAGGCAACTTTATTAATTTTTGAGGTACTCCAATTGGAATTGTGATTTAATTGGTTTTCGAAGTATTCTGGACATTTATCGCCTTTACATTTACAGTTCACCATTAAACAATCAGACCCTTTACAGAAATAGTTGTTATTAATAAATGCAAATTGTTTGAAGATGTAACTGATAAATGACCAAGTCCAACATCTTTAATTAAGGAAACTCAAGAGTAAAAGTGTGTAATAAATAAATCTCTCCTATGGAGAGTTTTATTCAATTCAGTCTATATAGGAGGGAAATAGTATTTAACTTGATAATCATGCAATGACAAGGGCGTTTATTGCTCGATATGAAGTGAATATTACAGACAGAGATTTTCTGGAAGGATACTAAAGGGTTCTATAACTTCTATTTCAACTGTATAGGTGAAGTTACTTGGGGGTGGCTCATCTACATAGCTTATATTTATAGGTCGTGAGTTGTTAATATCCTTTGTTGTATTTTGGAAATCATCTCTGTCAGAATATGTTGAGGAAACAATTGGATTTGCTTCGCCACTTCGAAGAATATATATGTTGTAACTTATATTATAGCTTGATACTGTTTCCAACAGAAAACTCAAACCATAAGTTACGTTAATTAACACTTTTTCTGTTCCTGTTGATGTTACTTGTTGGGCAGTAGTAATTGGATCGAATGAACCAACTGCTATTGGAGGTCCAGTGTTAACATCTAATTGATCAAAAGCAATTTGAGTTATTCCAGGAGGTCCTGGGGGACCAGGCGATGGTGGAGGAACAACCTTGCATCCCTTATAGCTTGTATCTTTTTTATTATGAGCCAAGTATATCACCTCTTTTAAATACTGTATTCAACGGGTGAAGGTGATGTAATCATTTTCGCCTATATGCACAAAAAAGGCGAAAGTACTCGTGTGGTTGTTATTAAACACATTAAGCATTGTGGAATTCTAACAATTTAAAAAACACCTCTATCATTTAAAGAAAGGTGCTGATAATAGTTACTATTTTTCATTTATTTCATCTAATATTCTTTCGATTTTCATTTTATTAGGATTGGATTCATTATAAGTAATAACAATACGAGGTGAAATTAGAATAAAAATAAGGATTAATATAATAAGGATACCAGTGATAAAACTAATTCTTGCAAAAACTTTACTTTCTTTGTTGATTATTGGGAACAAAACAATTAATAGGGCTCCCACCCCAAGAGTTATAAGGGCAGACATAATTGATACCTCCATTCATCATTTATAAGAACATTTTACCATTTATTAAAAAATAGATGTATTTGTAATTAATCTATTTTACTAGCTTATTTGACAAAAACTGTATTACCAGGAAAATTAGAGTTACCGGTATTTAGAATATAATCTATTTTACTATCAGGGGTAAATGCTATGGTAGATGGGTTATCTTCAACTGAAACCGTCGCAATAACGACATGTGTCTTCGTATCGATAACAGACACTGTTTTACCTGGTTGGCTTGAAAATCCAAAATTAGTAATGTAGGCAAACTTCTCATCGGGAGAAATGGAAATGTTAAGTGGGGTGGCTAACGGATTATCTCCGACTAAAACATTAGCAATAAGTGAATGAGTCTTCGTATGGATTGTGGGAAGCCATCCACCCTTACAGTGGAGAGCGAGTCTTGGTATCAATGACGGATAGATCCCTTGAATTAATATTTGAAACATATGCGAGACCCATTTTTTAACCACCTTTTGTAAAGATAATATAGTGTATGAGAAGATATGTAAATAAATGTATAAATCACCTAGTAGACTCAATGATAGTTGTGTTTACTAAAAAAAGACTGCCCTTTATAAGTTCTTAACAAGGGCAATCCTTTAAACACACATTTCCGTTGTTAGTGTGATTTGCCATCCACCTGCAATATCACCTTGACCACTTCCATCATTATCGAAAATAAATAAAGACCATATACCATTCGGATCCTCAGAATTAAAAATACTTAATTGTGGACTATGAGGAGCTGGCGGTGGGGGATTATCTGGGTCTATTGTTGGTTTAAAAGTACCAGAAACAATTGGAGAAGGGATAATATCCTCTGCATCATCTGTAAGCGTAAGTGTAACGTTATTAATTGGAATAGCAAATCCTATATCGTTCATAAGAAATATTGTAGAACCACTAGGGGCTAATAGAAGGATTTGTATATCATTTGGATGTGAATGGCTTAAATCAATAATTGTAGCAGTGACTTTAGTAATTGTCCCTTTTAAGCCAGAAACGCTGATGTTTGATGGATAAGGTGTTGCGATTGCACCTTGATTAATAGTGATTGGGTTTAAATTAGCAAAAGTTTTTGTAAATGACACACATTTTTTCTTGGAATTACAACCACATTTAGATTTGGAATATATATACGACAAAATTTCACCTCCACTTCATATAAAACTATATACTTTATAAGATGCAGAAAGTTAGAGATGTGTATAGGTTTATTATTTAAAAAAAAGCTGATTTTAGTAAACACAAGATAGATTGTATTTGAAAGGGGGATGTTCAGTAGAAAAAAATGAGAGGTTAATCAAACTAAATGTACAACATGTTACATTCACCTAATGTTACTCAACAATATGGCGTAAGAAGGTAGTAAAGGCTATATGGCCTACCTTGAGGCCTACCATTAAAATTATTTATTTACTTATTACATTAATACAAACTTAACTATAAGAACTTACATAACATAAAGTACACCATAATTGTCATCGTCTCTCTCTGTTTTCTCCTTTCACGAAAAAACAGTAAGAGTTTTGCATACCTTTATTATAACGAGTATTGAATAGAGGTGGTTTTGTTTGACTACGACCGTGATTGATGTGAAAACGCATAGAATGATTACCACGTTACCCATTGGTAATGCTTTTTTTCTATCCTCAGTCTTTACACCAGACGGTAAATTCGCTTATATCACGAACAATGATGATACCACTGTAACGGTTATCGATGTGAAAACGCATACTGTGATTGCTGCTGTGCAGGTTGGGCGTGCTCCAATTATAGTCGCCTTCACACCAGAAAGTAAACTCGCTTATGTGACGAATTTTGGTGATACCACTGTATCGGTCATTGATGTGAAAACACATACCGTGATTGCTACTGTACAGGTTGGAACTAGACCATCTGGGGTCGTCTTCACACCAGATGGTAAACTCGCTTATGTCGCGAATAATTCCGATCGGGGTTCTGTTTGCGTCATCGATGTGAAATCTCATAGCTTGATTACGACTGTACGGGTTGGATTCCCAGCAGGTATAGTTGCCTTCACGCCAGACGGAAAAATAGCTTATGTAGTTGAAGAATAGTGGACTCAATGATTAGTGAATCGATTGGTTCCAGTTCTTCAGTAATGATAAATTGGAACTTTTTTATTTTGCATAATTAGGAATCTACTTTGGGGCATATAGTAGATTAGCTCCCTATATCTCCATTAAGGTGTGAAAGCCGGACTCCTCTCCCGTAGATCCCAAATTTTGATTAATCTTTTTTTAATGGTTTTTTTTGGTATCCATAGAATGTGAGTTTGGATGAGGTTTTTGATCAAACTTTCTTTAAAACCAACAATTTATGAAATAATTATATTCCTATAAAATTTAGAATTAGTAAACCAACCCCAAAATAATTGAGGGCAAAAAATTTTGTTTTTTTCCACATTTCCGACAACAATTTCCTAAGTGTACTTAATGTATATCACATAACTAAATATCTTTAATGTACCAAATTAGTGGTTCATAGATTTCACTCCCACTGTTTATTTCTTGGTTGTAAGTGAAAAATCTATTTACCTATTGTTAAAATCATCGAGAAAATTACTCTCCAACTTCAA
This sequence comes from Nanhaiella sioensis, assembly GCF_046557775.1. Taxonomy (NCBI): domain Bacteria; kingdom Bacillati; phylum Bacillota; class Bacilli; order Caryophanales; family Bacillaceae; genus Nanhaiella; species Nanhaiella sioensis. The sequence goes on along the minus strand of NZ_JBKAEG010000001.1, from coordinate 538,966 downwards.
AAGCTAGAACAGTTTTTAGTTTATCACTGCTTACCCTTCTGAAATCACTTAAATAAATTTCTTCGTGATCTCTGGATTTACGTCGATACCCATTTTCCTTAACATATGTTTCCATTGTTTTAAATGTTTTGATTTCCGTATCAAACGATCCAATGTGCATCATTACACAATGCTTTTTTGATTCTCTAGTGATTAAAGCAACTTCATCAAATTTAGGATTATTCTTTTTAGCTGATACAATACTTCTTGCTTTTTCAAAATACTTTTTAGAAACGAATTCTGGCATCATTATTCTAAGTTCCCATTCAAAAACACTTTGATCCACTCCATCGTATTCTGCTCCATTTATTGTACTCCAATGACCTTCTAGTGGCGGACAAACAAAACGTTGAAAATTTGGTATTTGTAAGTCATCATTTGCGTGACTCATTGATATTGTATAGGCAATACCATATAAAGCTTGAATTGATTGTGTAAACAAGTCGCTTCCTGGTTCGCCTTCCCCCCTAATTGCTATAAATTGTAAAGTGGGTATATCTACAACTGCTGCTTTTTTAGATGATGCTTTGTATAACATACTATATACTTTTTTATAATCTATTTTATCCATTTTATGCTCCTTTTGAATCATATTTTGTTAGTTAATTGATATAAGTCTGTTAATGCTATAATTCATCCTTGCAAAATGATTTTATTAGCCAGACATATGGGGAAATAATTCTCTATCAATTGTTTCAGATAATTTCCAAAATAAATTTGCTAATGTATCCCATTTATCTGAATTCGCAAAATACTCAATACCTTTTCATTTCATAAAAGATAGTCCCGAACATTCAAAGATCATTTCTTCAGTAATTGGATAATTATTGTACTTTAAAACTTGTTGTAGTGCATTTGTTATACAATGTTTACCACCGCTTGTTTTAAAGTTATTTACAAGTTTCTGCAAATTTTTCCGTTCCTCTGATACTATCATTGCACTGAATTACGACAGGGTACGTCGTAAATAAAAAAGTTTTTGGTAATATGTACACACGGACTATGGAATATCGTTAGAATAATGAACCCGCTCTTGAGTGTTGCTTTAATGTTCAATGACCTCTGTACTTTAAACAAAATGGCGTAAGAAAATTGTAAAAGCTATCTGGACTAAATTAAGGATAATACCATTTAAAATAGGTCAACCAGAAAAAAACTAGCTGATCTCATAATACGATCTTACGTTGTTTTGCATTTGTGTACTAAAGACAAGTTGTAACCAGGAAGGGAGAAAGGACAACATAATACTGAGAACATTATGTAATCTCCCTGTTCATTTTGTTGGTTTTCAAGTAGTAAATATAAAATATACATTGCCCTGCATGACGCATTTCAGTTATATGTTAAAATGCTCCTCATGTATTTAGAAATAAATTGAAACCTTTAAGATAATGAGCCGTATTAAAATCATCACGTCACTGAAAGAAGCTTAATTAATTCATATATCATCAAAAAAGTATAAGGGGTGATTTGTATGAAAAAAAGCTTGTTTATTATGTTCATTAGTTTTTCGCTTGTTCTAAGCGCGTGTTCTACAGACAACTCTACAAAAAAAGGAAATGAATATTCAGGAAAATCAGACTTTATTGAAGAACCAACAGTAGAAAATACTACATCAGATCAAGTACGAGTTGTAAGTAAAAATTCAAAACACTTGGATTTATATAACAAATTGGATGAAACTGTAACTCACTACGAAGAATACTATGATTTTTCAGGCGCTGTATACGTCGGTATGGAAGGAGAGGAAATATTCTCTAAAACGTTTGGTAAGGCTGACTATGATAAAGATACCCCAAATACCTTAGATACTAAATTCATGATGGCATTAGTGACTAAACAATTTACAGCTGCAGCGATATTATTACTAGAAGAAAGAGGATTGCTAGAGCTTGATCGTCAAGTTACAGATTACATTCCTGAAATAACTCAATGGGAAGGGATTACGATTCATCATCTATTATCCATGTCGTCTGGAATTGTAAATTCAGATCATAGAAAATTACTTGAGAATATTAATAAATTTCTTGAAAGTTCAGATGAATATCTTGAGTCTAATATTACCCCAATGCTAACTCCAGAAGAATCCATTGTTATATATAAAGACATTCCCCTTAACTTTAAACCAGGTGAAAGATATGAATATAGTAATTCAAATTATTTAATATTAGGGTTGATCATAGAACGAATATCGGGTATTCCATACGAAAAATTTTTAGAAGAGAATATTTTTGAACCTCTAGGGATGCCGAATTCGGGCTATAGTATTGACTGGGATATACAAGATAACAAAGCCATTGGATGGTATAAAAAAAGTCAATTTGAAAATGAGGTATATCCTATCCATTTTGACTATTTAGTCTATCATTCTGCTGGGGGTTTGTATACAACTATAAATGATTTAGTGACATGGGATAGGGCCTTATATTCTGAAAAATTATTAAAAAAAGAGACAATAGCAAAGATGTACGCTTCTTATACTAAGATTTCATCCTACGAGGAATATGGGTATGGATGGTTTACAAATGGAGATGCTGTTGAACATTCAGGATCTGTACCAGGATTTATATCTCATATTTACCGCGATCTTGATACAGAACTTGTCATTATTATCTTAAGCAATAATGAATCCTTAGTTGGGGGAGTTTTGGATATCTTAACAAATAACCTAAAAAAATTGTTAAAGATGAATGGTGATGATTAAAAGTAAAAAGAGGTTCCACTTTTTAACTAAACACAATGACAAGTGAGTCGAATAGTTCTAAGATAAGCTTATCTTACTATTGGACTTCCTGAAAATTTTATTCAACTATATGGCGCATATCTGAAGCAAGATATGCATCATATCATATTTTAGGGCCATATTGAATTATGAAAGTTGATGATTGTTAGTATGTTATGAGGGTGTAGAATAGTATAAGAAAAATATTGACAAATTGAATTTCAATATATAGAATTTTAAAAAATTACATAAAATAAACGCTTTGATTAGGAGTATTAAGGATAAGTTATTGTATAGAGAGCTGTCGGAAGGTGCAAGACAGTCAATAACATCCCCAACTCGCCTAGGAGTGGATAGATTGATATCTAAGTCTATACGGTTAACTTCCGTAACAAAGTCCTAAGATGTTTCGTTTAGCGAAAATGAAACAAGAAGAGTGGTACCACGATAAAAATCCTATCGTCTCTTTAAGAGATAGTAGGATTTTTATTTTATAGAAAAGAATTTTTAAGAGGTGAATTACAGTGGAAGATTGTTTTATTTGTAACAAGCATACTGGAAATGTTCAAACTTCAGGAGTAACCATTTATGAAGATGATTATGTTTATGTTAGTCACATCGATCAAGATAGCAAACCACATTATTTAGGGCACATAATGATTGACTTAAAAAGACACATTCCAACATTGGGTGATATGACAGTTGATGAAGCACAGGTGTTTGGAATGGTCATGGCAAAAGTAAGCAAAGCTCTTATTGAAAGCGAAAATGCTGAACATATTTATTCATATGTTTTAGGCGATGCTGTTCCTCATCTTCATATAGTTCCACGTTATCCAAATACCCCAAAAAAGTATTGGGGACCTTCAGCTGTTTATGACTGGGAAAATGCTCCTATGGGTGATAACGTTGAGGTTATAAGGCTGTGTAATCGTTTAAAAGCATATTTGGATATGCATTGATATGGGAAATTCAATTAGTGAATTTAGTTGGGTTGGGAGCCAAGAAAATTTCGTAGACTTAATAACTGTAAACAATATTAAGCACGTATCCTTAGGACGGTTCGGTGGTAACTCCCTTGAAGGTCAATATAAAAATGAAGATGGCTGCTTAATTTGGATAGATGAGAAAGCAAATTGGGAATTTACTGTTATTTTAGATGCACACCATTCAGCCGAAAGTGCTGAATTAGTATTAGAGCAATTCTCAAAGAGAAAGTTAGATATACAACTTATATTATCCTTACCATATGAACAGACATTAAAAAATATAGAGGGAACAATTGTAAACTTGTTTCAAGAAGATGCGTTTCTTACTGCTTGTCGAAAAGTTAAGGGGGAAACAGCTTGTCTGATCGTTCTAAGAAAGGATAAATATGTTTGGTGGTTTTCTATAGGTGATTGTATTTCTTACGTATTTCATCCAGAGCTTGCCAATCGGGGTCAATATCAAATAAACCAACGACAATTCTACGAATGGGTTGGACTAGTCAACACATTTGACCAAATAGTTCCCTGTTACAGTAGTGGTATAAGAGAACTAAGAAAAGGAACAAACTGTATATTTTTAACAACTGACGGGCTGATTGAATGTCCTAATGAACCTTTCTCTTCTCCAAAAGAGATTTATAATGTAATGAGAAGACATCAAATTGATGAAGGAGTTAATAAATTATTACAATCTATCAAGCGGAATAGTGTTAAAGATAGTACAACAATCATTTCTTGGGAAGTGAATATAACTAAAGAAGTGGCAAGACCAAGTGATGAATAGAATTGACACTTGTTTATATTCAACTTAGGTAAGGGGGGCAGTTTCTTGAAGTCCAGTTACCTAATAACAAAGTAAACAATCTGGCGCAAAAATAGAATAAAGGCTATCTTGACTACTTTAAGGATAATGTCTATTTAATAATTACTGGCTGACTGATCTGGTAATCGGGCAAGTAGTATATAAGGTTCTACCTCTAGAGTTTTCATTATTTTCGAATGTGAGTTTAAAAAAGAGAATGGGAGGTTATCGGGAATAATAAAAATTCCTAAAACACTTTCTCTTCCAAATTACTTATAGAAAACAATAGATAGGTACATGGTTATGGATACAGGTGGGGGACTCATTTGAAACGAACAGAAGATGATGTGAAAAAATTATCTATTCAAAAGTAGAAATTGACCTGAAACCAATAAACTAAATCTTAAAAGGTGGGTCCAGCTAACCCCTTTTATAATGAGATGATCTTCCACAATCTAGCACATATCTGAACAAATTAAAGATATGCCACTTTATTCATGCAGGAGACTTTTTATTTAATAGAGGAACAATATTGTGGAATAAAGTGTGTTTAAATATTAATTTTTTGGAATCATTCATTTTAAGTGAGGAGTTCTTAAAAAGTACAGAAATAAATTAAAGGGAGTATTACTTGATGATAGAAATATTTTCTGTTTATATTCCAGCTTTTGAAGAAGAAAGAAAAATTAGAATTTATCTTCCTAATGACTATAATCTCGTTGAACGTAGGTATCCAGTGATATATATGCATGATGGTCAGAATGTTTTTCGAGACAATGATGCAATTGGAGGGGTTTCCTTAGAACTCGAAACATATTTAAATGAAAAAAAACTAAATGTAATTGTTGTAGGAATAGACCTGAATAAGGAAGAGAGAAAGAATGAATATTGTCCTTGGGTAAATGGGGAATACAGTAAAAAATTGAGAGGAGAAATTGAGCCTTTCGGTGGAAAAGGAAAGCAGTATATTAATTTTATTGTAAATGAATTAAAACCTCTTATAGATGATAAATATCGTACGTTAATAGATCATTCTTCAATGGCAGGAATTTCATTAGGTGGTCTTATTACTACTTATGCTTGTTGTAGATATCCTAAAGTCTTTAAAAATATCGTAATAATATCTTCCGCTTTTTATGCTAATCAAGAAAATATTGAAGAGTTATTAAGAAATACGGATTTATCTGAAATTAATAGTTTTTATCTCGACTGCGGAACAAATGAAGCAGGTGAAGGAACAATAATTAGTAAAGAATTTGTAAACTCAAATAAATCTGTTTATGATATTCTAAAAGAAAAAATTCCTACTATTAATTTCAATATTATTGATGGTGGTGAACATAAATATTTGCATTTTAGGAGTAGAATTCCTGAGTTATTTAACCATTTAATTAACTAAGAGTTTACCTAATCATTATATATTAACGTATTTTCAATTATATTTATAAGCTTCAAATTATAATCCCCCCACTTTCAGTTTTTTTGGGTCGGGCCATAAAGTTTATCTAAAATGTTCTTTTTTATCAATGAGTCTCTTATAGGAATTTAAGGTTTGAATGATAAAACTCCTTCAGAATAATCTTCACAATCTGGCGCTAATCTGACATAAGGATTAGCGTCTTTATCATTTTAGGTCCATATTGTGGAATAACAAGTATTTTGATTTATCTATTTTATGGATCCATAGTTGTAGACATTTTAGTAGACACAATACCCACTGAGTCTATTAAGCCCAATTTATGGTTTTTTTATATTGTCTTAAATATGGATTAAGGGAGTCAAATGATGGAGTAACGGTTTGCAAACATGGAAAGTAGAATGAACAAGGTTTAGCAAAGGTTGGCAGTAGCAGAATCAAACATTAAGGATATTAAAGAGGACTTACCTTCTATTAAGAATAATACAACCTGGATTATCAGGTTAATCATCGGAGCTTTCATAATGGCTGTTTTAGGATTACATACAAGGGGGAATTTAATTGGGATATTGGTGTTGTTGGGCATTATTAATAATCCTATTACTAAAAACAAAGGTTTTGAATTCTACACTCCCTCTTTTTGTTTCTATATCAATTGGATTCTTAGGAATAGGATTTTTATGTGTATTGTCTATAATGCCCAGTGATTGATTTGTCAGTTAATCGGGAATAATAAAGTTCTTAATAAGGTTATATGAAAGAGAGAATAGAAATTATGGTGAACATCCAGAGTATATGTAAGCCCTCCCTGATCGTTCATGAATGGAGGAGACAACAGGGAGGGGAGAGTGATAATAAAGGGTGTACTTTATGGTATGTAATATATTTAATTAATCTTGTATGAATGTGATAGGTCAAATTAATCAATTTTATGCAACACAATGATTAGTGAGTCGATTAGTTCCAGTTCTTCAGCAATGAAAAATTGGAACTTTTATTATTTTATACAAACATGATCTACTTTGTGGTATATAGTAGTTTAACTCCCTGTACCCCTTATAAACATAGACACCTGTACATTTTTGTCACGCTATATTTATTAGTCCAACCTACTTTAGAAAAGAATCATACATATAAAGTATAAACAATTATAGGAGGTGAAGTTACTATGAAAGATAAAGACTGTAAATGCAGGGTGGTTCCACCAACACCACAGGGGCCACAGGGACCTCAAGGGAAACAAGGACCACAAGGACCACCCGGGCCAATGGGAACTCCAGGGATGCCTGGTAGCGCATTAGGTTTTTGTGAAATAATCGGCCCCACAACTGAAAATTCTAGTGACGAAGACGTTCCCTTTGGAACTGCAGGTGATTGTGTAGGTTTTGTACTTGATAACTCTCCCAATGATATACTCCTTCCAGCTGTAGGCTTTTATCAAATAACCTATGGAATTAATACTGAATTTTTTGATGGCGGTGGGGAAATAACATATACGGCTGTTAGTAGTATGACCGGGACTATTCAAGGATCTAGCGCTGTCACGGAAGGTATGGGTGGTTTTACCATACCAGCATCAAAATCAGTTTTATATCAGAGTACTATACCAAATGATAGGATTTCACTAAATGCGAGTATTACCAATAGTGCAGTATACAATTCTCAAACTCTTAAAATAATTAGATACACATAATAAATTTGTTGGACACTCTTATAAAACAAAAAGTGCCTTTGTATAAAAAATATAGTTAAATAGAATAATATTTTGGAGGTGAAAAAGGTGTATGGTAAGGACAAGGATTGTAAATGTAGCGTAGTTCCACCACTACCACAAGGACCACAGGGACTACAGGGGAAACCTGGGCCACAGGGTCCACAGGGGCCAATGGGACCTCCAGGCATGCCCGGCAGTGCGTTAGGGTTCTGTGAAATATTTGCTCCAACAGATGAGAATACTAGTATTCCCATGGTTCAATTTGGCATTCCTGGTGATTGTGTAGGTTTTGTACTTGATAACTCTCCCAATGATATACTCCTTCCAGCTGTAGGGTTTTATGAAATAACCTATGGAATTAATACTGTGTTTATGGAAGATGGTGGGGGGATGATAACATATATTGCTGTAAGTAGTGATAGCGGACCTATTCAAGGATCTAGCGCAGTCACACAAAGTAATCAGAGTGGTTTTACTATTCCTGCATCAAAGTCAGTTTTATATCAAAGTACTATGCCAAATGATAGAATTTCATTAAGTGCAACTATTTCCGGGGCAGTATATAATTCTTCAACACTTCAAATAGTTAGATACACTTAATAAACTGTTAGGCACTCACTCTTCCAAAATAAAAAGTACGATTTAATAAAATGAATATCATTTGTTCCTGTAGCTGTTACAGAAGAGTGGGATCAGTTCGATTATAATGCTGAAATACATTACAATCGTTTAAAAGGTGAAGGTGATATATATAAATCGTTAATACCCATGCTAAGTGAAATTGAAACACCAATGTTACTTCTATTAGGACAACATGATCCTGTTACTTGCGAGAAACAAAATAAAAATGGAAAAAACAGAATGGTTTATGTATTTGAGAATAGTGGGCATACGCCACATTATGAGAAAGCAAATGTATTTACGGATGTTGTTGTTGATTATATTAATACTAAAGTGAATGAATAAATAAAGGAAGTGGGAACCTTTTGACCCTGCTTCTTTATTAATGAGACTTGGGTTATAAAATTCTAGGTTGTGAAGAATTGTTATTAAACAATCTGGCGCTAATCTATATCAATTGGATTTTTAGGAATAGGATTTTTAAGGAAATTGTCTATAATGTCAGTGATTGATTAGTCATTTAATAGGGAAAAACAAAATCCTTAACAAGGATATTTCAAACAGAATAGAAAAAGAGTCAGATAATGAAAGGAATGTAAATCATGGAGAGGTTTTTATTTTTATTTGGCATTATTGTACTAGCATTTAGTGCTATCTTTTTTGTAATGATTTTTATTGGAGAATATGATGGCGCTACGCTCATAATGTCGGTATTAGGAATGTTAAATGGAAGTATTGCGATTGGAGTTTCTGAGATTCTAGGTAGACTCAAGAAAACATAATGATTAATGAGTCTAGAATTAGGCTAACGATTTTTCTGAATCTGTTGTTCCACAATATGGTGCAAGAAGTTAGTAAAGGCTATATGGAATACCTTAATGATAGTTACCTATTAAGGAAATACAAGTGATAATGTGTATCGTATCCTACATAAATTAGCCTTCAACGATCTGGCACCTTTCTTTAAGAAGGGTGCTTTTTCAATGAACTATTGTTAGTGGGACAATCATAAATGAAGGAACTAATAAAAGAAAATATAATAGGATGAAAGAGAAAAGGATGTCTTTCGACTAACGAGTATGTTAGTTGATGAAGCAAATATTGTTAGTCACATTTTTATAGAGGAAATGTGGTTTGTTTTATTGAATTAATATTTATCTATAATTTATAGGGAGAGTATTAATGAAGAAAGAGTTTAAGATTTATTACGGAGAACATAAATCTCAATTTGGTGTATTACGAATCCCTGAGAATTCAGAAACTTACCCAGTAATAGTTTTAATTCACGGAGGGTTTTGGCAAGCAAGATATAACTTAGAAGAAAATAATCCGATTGCTGATAATTTAACGAATAGAGGATTTGCTACTTGGAATATCGAGTACCGGAGAGTAGGAGAAGACCGAAAAGGATGGACTGGAACATTTAATGATGTTATTAGTGCTATTAATCATCTATCCAAGATAAAGGAGCTATCTCCCCTAGATATCTCAAATGTAACTGTTATAGGTCACTCAGCAGGTGGACATTTAGCCCTTTGGTTGGGTTCAAGAATTAAAGCTAATAACGATGGAACATTTAATGAGCTAATGGTTTGTATAAAGAAAGTTATCAGTTTAGCAGGTGTTACGGATTTGGTTAAGATGTGGGAAATCCACGAACTAAAGGGAATGAAAAGTCATGTAGCTGCACTATTAGGTGGAGGTCCACAAGAGGTACCCGAACGCTATGAACTGTTTTCTCCCATAGAATTATTGCCAATGAAAGTGGAACAAGTATTAATACATGGTGAGTTAGATCGTCATGTTCCAGTTGAGTTAAGCAAGAATTATTACCAAAGTGCTATGGGGAAAGGAGACAAAGTTAAGTTAGTTGTTATACCAGAGATAGAACATTTTAAGATCATTGATCCAACTTCATCTGCATGGGGCTCAGTTGTAGATTCAATCTAAATTCTTTCTTGAACTATAGGCAGTTTAGAGGTAGAAAAGCCAAACAGAAAAGTTTGGCTTTTACATATGTACCATATAAGTTTTTCTCTACAAAGAGAAATTTGGCTTGAAATTAGTTGAAATTCATACTAAATGGTACATAAGGTTTATTTTTTTCCTGATATTCCTTAATTATTTCAAGTGAAAATGGATAAAGTGCTGTCTTTGATACACTTTGTGTTAGTTCATAGTTAGTGTTAGTTTTCTCACCATTTACAACTGAAAAAAGGGTAACGCAAACGTAAATAACAGTATAATTCAAAGTGCGACTAAGACTTTTTTCATAATCTCAACACCTGTTATTTTTATGGTAATACTTCCTAATTAATAATGGGTATGAACTTCAACTAACGAGGGCTTAAAGATTCAATTAATATTCCAGAATGTGGTACATGTGAGAAATTGAGATATGCGTCTCTGGGAAAAGATCAATGGTCAATTAGTTTGCTTGATGCTAAACTAATAGAGGAATTGTAAAAGAACGGTTGTATTTCAACTTTCAACCTAACTTCTGAACGATGATTAATTAGAGGTGAGGAATTTGGTGAAAACAGATAAATTAGCTTCCTAAAATCAATTTTAGGAGGCTAATCAAATGAAGTTTAATTTAATTGAAAGACAAAATTGGGATAGAAATCCATATTTCGAACATTATTTAAGTCAAAAGTGTACCTTTAACATAACAGTAAATATAGACATTACAAAGTTATTAGAACAGCTTCGTAACAAAGAAATTAAGCTATATCCTGCCTTTATCTACATGATCAGTCAAGTAGTTAATTCACATGAAGAATTTAGAACATGCTTTAACGTTGAGGGAGTTTTAGGTTATTGGGATAAAATATTACCAAAATACACAATTTTTCACAGTGATAACAAATCGTTCTCCTGCATTTGGACTGAGTTTTCAAATGAATTTAGTGTTTTTTATAAAAACTACAATGATGATATCAAGAGGTATTATGATGTTAAAGGGCTTTTTACAAAACCCAATGAACCTAACAACTCTTTCTCTATATCAAGTGTCCCGTGGGTTAGTTTTACTGGCTTCAGCCTAAATATAAATGATGGTAGCGATTTTTTATTACCTATCATTACATGTGGAAAATACTTTACTCAAGAAAATAAAATATTGTTGCCTGTTTCATTACAAATGCATCATGCTGTATGCGATGGATATCACGCTTCTATTTTTATAGAGGGAATACAGCAGTTAGCAAATAACTGTCACGATTGGCTTTCTTAAAAGGCTAAGCCATTTTGCATTTGTTTAGGAGGATTACTGCAAAACTCCTTTGTTTATAACCAATTAGGCATAAATGGGTAAGGCTTTGCCTATGGGGTACTTATCTTGTGGGTCTCACCACTTGTTGAAAGTAAAATGATAAATATGATGTACTAATAAAGTGAGAAGAATTATTAAAGGATAGGAGGGATAATTTGAAACATTTTTTTATCATGTTTTTTTCAATTTTAGTGTTGTTTTTAGGTGGTTGTATGAGTAATAATACTTCTTCAGATGAAACATTAAATAACACTTCATCAGATGGAACAATTAATAACCTTGAAAAAGTAAATGAACAGCAAGTGTTAGTACAAAAATATGAGAAAGAGCTAGAAAATGCCGAAGACAAAATAAGTCAACTTTCAGAAGATGTTAAATATTGGAGAGGAACATATGAAACATCAAATCAAGTAATATCAAATACTATTACTAATCTACAACAGTATATTGAACATCAACTTATATTGATTGAGAATGAAATAGGGCATGTAGATTTATCCAGGGCCCTTAGTATCTATGATCCAGAAAAGGTTAAGGAAGGTTCGGAGGTAGGAACTTTAACTGTTAAGAATATTAAAATAGAAAAAGATGATAATAAGATTTCAAAATATCAAATAGATTTTAATGGTGAATTTCATTTAAAAGGCTCTGTTAGTATTGATGAGGGATATGGTGGTTATTTATTTATAGTAGATCCCAAATACTTAAATAATATTCCACATACTTTGGAAAATCTAAAGAAAGGGCTAATCTCTTTCAAAATTCAAAATGAAGATGAGTTTAATGAGGTTTTAAGTGAAAATTTATCAATGGGAGAAACCTTAACTATAAACGCTATTTTTAAAGATTTCACATCTTTCTATTATGCAGAAAGTCATGCTGTAGATATTGCTACGTTTATAAAGTTGATTGATGAATAAAAAAGACTCCTAATTTCCAGCATTCATTTGTATTATTCTAATAATACTCGTTTAACACCTTTAGATCGAGCACTTTGGAAAAGTGTGTACAAGCTGGTTAAGTAAACAAAATGATTAATGAGTCGAATAGTTCTAATACTACATGACAATATTATTCAACAACCTGGCGCATTTCAGATATAATGCTGAAATGCGTTTTTCTATTGGACTAATCTTCGCCGGAATTAATTTACGTATCAATGTTTTGAAGACTAATAAAAATAATCTTAACTTACTAAACCAAAGTGATAAAGTATTTCATTATTTACCTCTACTGTTTATGATAAGATGTAGGAATAAAAAGGTTATTGTTAAATTGAGTACTTCTAAACACAAGTTGAGTTGTAACAATATGGTGCAGATCTGAAAAAGGTATGCCCATTTTTTATTTTATGCTGAGATTGCTAACAAGTCCTTTAAGAGTTAAATGAATAGGTCTTATGAAGGATTCTTGTATGAATGTACTAAAGTAATAATATAAGTCAAAGTCCGCTGATAAAGTTCCCAGTATGATAGCAATTGGTATATTAATTACCTCTAAGACGTAAGGATCAAAACTGCACTTATCAAATAATATCACCATATTTCTTAGATAATTATTGTCATTCGGTATTAAACAACCCCACTCGTAGGTTCATAAAATATACACATTGGGTTTTGACAAACGTAAATTGTAATATAAATCTGTCATTTCAGAAATAATAAAAATCCTTTGATATTATGTCTTGTACTTTCACATTGATAGTAGCATCTGCACTGATTCTAGATTGTCTTGACAATGTAATATGCCTAGTTGAGATGCAGTTAATATTGAATCTGCAAATCCACCCCAAAAACTTACATTTTTGGAAGAATTATGTAAAGAAGCCATTTTGTGAAAGATTCAAAATGGCTTCTGTTGGTCTATTTAAGAATATGGACATACAAGAAATATTTGATCTGACTTTATTCCAAAGCTATATTACTTAAATTATATGTCTATTTTAAACGCTTATCATACATAAGTTGAATTTGAATACCATAAGGATCCTGAACAATCCCGTAAGCTTCACTGAAAACATTCTTAGCAAGAGGAGTAATAATTTGAACTCTATCATCGCTTGTTAAATTATTATAATAGTTTTGAATTTCTGCTAAGTTTGCACTTTGAATACAAAGTGAAATATTATTACCTACATTGTAGCTTTCACTAGGTAGCATTGTTTCTTCAGCAATCATTAGTTTAGTTTTTCCTAGCTGAAGTACCGAATGTGAAATATAATCTTTGTTACCTTCTGTTAAAACAAGTGAATTATCACGTTTTGCCATATCTGAATATGTCACACATAGTAGCTCCTTAGCATTTAAGTGTTTTTTGTAAAAGTTAATTGCTTCATATGCTTTGCCATTCATAGATAAAAAAACTGCAATTTCTAATGTCATTGAAATGACCTCCTTTTATTATTGACACTTTTAGTATAGACTTTAAAGGTATCAAACAATGACACCATTTAAGGAGTTAATATGAATAAGTCTGAAAGATTAAATGATATGTTGCAATTCATAAATAATAAAAAGACTTTTAACCTTAAGGATTTGATGGAAAAGTATAATATATCAAGAAGTACAGCGATTAGAGATGTTCAATCTTTAGAATTATTAGGGATGCCAATTTATGCTGAGCAAGGTAGAAATGGGAGGTATTTAGTATTAGAAAATCGTATATTATCTCCAATTATCTTTACTGTGGATGAAATGTTTGCTATGTACTTTGCTATGCTGACTTTGGAAGGATATAAAGCAAAACCATTTGAATATGAAATAAGTAATTTAGAAGAGAAGTTTAAAAAAGTTATACCTATTCAAGTGAAAGAAAATATTGAAAAAATGAAAGAGTTAATTAGCTTAGAAATAACCAACCATAGTAATTTTAATCCTTACATACAAGATTTAATTCAAGGCATTATGGATGAGAAAATCTACCAAGTGTCCTATAAAAAAAATAAAGAAAAAATACAATTAACAGGTCAGTTTATAAAAATAAACTCTAAATTTGGGCAATGGTATGCAAAATTTTACAATATCGATAAGCAAAGAGTCCAAACTTTACGGTGTGATAAGATTTTATCACTAAAAATGGTTAAAGATAGAATGTCAATGAGATTAGAATATTTATTATCACTATTAGGAACCTACCATAAACAAGAAAATGCTATTCATTTCTCCATTGTTGTAAATGATAAAGGAAAGGACTTATATGATAAGGAGCATTATCCATCAATGTCAATTTTAAGAGAAGACGAACATTATGTTATATCAGGCTATTACAATTTGAGCGAAGAAGATTTTATTTCAGACTACATTTTGCGCTTTGGTCAGAACATTATTTCTATAAGTCCGAACTCATTAAAAACTTTGATTCAAAGCAAGTTGAAGGTTATTACGCTACACATAAATAATATAAACTAACTCGATTGTGTTGATTATATTACAGAGAAAACCATTCTAATCGACTTTTTTCAGTAGCATATAGCCCCTCATGAGTAAATAAAATATTCCAATTTGGCGCATATCTGAAATATAGATATGTGTCATTATTCATTTTAGGGCCATGTTATTTAACAACAAAATATTTCATATTTATTGTGTGAAAAGGGTGTTTAATGTTAGTAAGTAATAGTAACGTGGAGATGGCTTAAGCTATTGATTTAGACAATTATGTTTGGTATAGTTGTCTTATTATAGAAGGGAGTGAGGGTAAACCATGACTAATTTAATGAGGATAACCTTGGGAATTAAATGTATTGCCTCTCACTCATGCGGATTAAATAATTAAGCCTCCATGAAAAGCGTATGTAAGTATATTTTCGAAAAAGAACGTAATGTGAGTCACAAGGTTAATTTATATAACCCTGTGGCTTTTTTAATTTCTGAAAGATTAATAAATATTACAGAGAAGTACTTATCATTTAATTTCCTGTTTTTCCTCACATAAGTTAGTCTAATAAATTATATCTCAGAGTCCTTAGATAATGGGGGAGGTTGTTGAAGAACGCCATAAATTTATGGGTAGGAGTTGATATAGTGCTTACTTTACAAAAAGTACAGCCAACGGAAGAGAATATATTACATAGCATAATGCAGTTTTACATTTATGAATTTAGTAGATATATTCCTTCTATAATTTTAGAACAGGATGGAACCTATGTACCTTTTAATTTAGAGAAGTATTGGGTTAATAGTAACTTTCATGCTTACTTTATAAAATTAGAAGATGAATCTATTGGATTTGCTCTTGTTGAAAGCTCAACTGAGTCGAGCCCAAACACAATTCAAGAATTCTTTATTATGGCTAAATATAGTGGTAATGGCTACGGAAAAGAAATAGCGAAAAAAATATTTACCATGTTTCCTGGTGATTGGAAGATTACTCAAATAGAAAAAAACAAGCCTGCTCGTTCTTTTTGGCAGGGAATTATTAACGATATTTGTAAGTGTGAATTTACTGAGCGTTTTGAAGGTGGAAAATACATTCAAGAATTTAATACTAAGTCAGAGTACAAGATTTCGAATCATAGGATATAAGAATATAAGATTAATTCTGTATATTTCCAGTAAAAAATATTAGGAAAGAAGGAATTTTCATGATACATGAAGCAGATATCAATGTAAGAAAAAAGTTGTTTCCTATGTTCAAAGATATGGATAATACCATGGTTCTTTCGTGTCTTCAAGGTCATATGGGAACTGTTTGGGTTGATGATCTTGAGAATCCAACTATTGCACAAATTATGGTAGGCATTTTTGTATACTATGCTGGTAACCCATATTCAAGGGGGAATGAGGAGTTACTATACAACCTTCCTGAACATATCTATGTGATCGTAAATAATGAAGAATGGAAAAATCGTATAGAGACTGTTCATAAAGGAGTTTTGGATAAATTTCAACGATATAAATTCCAAAAAGATCCTGAAGATCTAAACCAGAGTCATATACACACTTTTTTATCAAAATTATCAGAAGGATATAGACTATAAAAAATAGATTTAACATTAGCGAAAGAACCATCTTTTCATGAAATTTCAGAGGATTTTACAAGTCAGTTTGATTCGATAGATGATTTTATAAATAGAGGTATAGGGTATGCCATTTTATATGATGGACAAGTTGTATGTGGAGCGTCATCATATAGTATTTATAATCATGGAATTGAGATTGAAGTTGCCACACATCCATTACATAGAAGAAAAGGCTTAGCATCAATAGCAGCATCTGCATTGATTTTAGATTGTCTAGAGAATGGGGTTTACCCTAGTTGGGATGCAGCCAACATTGAATCTGCAAACTTAGCACAAAAACTTGGGTACGTGTTGAAAGAGTCATATGACACGTATTATATTAATTATAAAAAATAAGCAAAAATTAATAATCATTATTCCACAATATGGCGCAAGAAGGTAGTCAAGGCTATCTGGACTACCTTAAGAATAATTACCTATTAAGGAAACACAAGTGATAATGTGGTTCCTTGGACTATTTTTTAGAAAATCTCACACATCTTTAAAGAAGTTAACATACTGTACATTTACATGAAGACATAATAGCAAAATCCCTTACTCAATGAGTAGGGATTTTTTGAGTTTACTGTGGTTGCAACAGAATTCTTATTTACTTTCGTCTCTGGTGACGTTGATGCACTGGCAAGTACTATCGAGTGTTGCCGCACCGTTTGTTCCTACATCTAAAATTGAGAGAGGGTACGTATGACAGCCGATGTGTGGGTGATCACAGACTGTGTTGTTTGGGGTTAATGAATGATCTCCACCCTTTGAATCAAACACTCTGTAACTACATAATGTACTGGCGACTCCACCAGTTAATCGTTAGACTACATAATTCAAATCAACAGGAGGGCTGCCTCCTACTTGTAAGTCAACCAACGTGTCAACCTTAGCAACTCAATTTTTTTCTGTAACGCTTATTGTATCAGTTGTTAAAATGAGAGGTATAAATGGTGTTGGCTGATATAAGTAGAATTAAAGACGTATTACTTAAATCAGCCACAATCTTTCAAACAGCTGGATTGTGACCAACAGATGAACTAGGGAAAAGTTGGATTGGCAAGGTGTTATGGGGAAAAGAAGGGAAAACATACCGTTCAAATTTGAGCGGATTTACACATGTTTATGGAAATTCAAGAATAATTAAGGTTACTAAAAAACCTCCTAATAACTGGAATGTTTTGTAGGGTTGTTATTTTGACTGATGTCTCTTACTTATATCTTGTCTAGTCAATTTACTCGTCATAGATTCATCGATACCATTTTTAACAGCACGTTTGATTATCTCATATAAGACAATAAAGAAAATAGGTACAGCAAATAAAGCAAATAAAAGAACAGTTTCCAAGTGAATCACCTCATGTTAGAAAGTAATTCACATGGAGAATTATAACAATAATTATAATGAATTAAGTAAATAAAATAAGCAAAGTGGAGAATAGAAAAAAGCCTTGAATTATGCTTCAAGACTGAAAAATGGGTATTAAAACTAGTTAATTATATGAGAGCTATTAGCATGAAATGAATATTTTTTTATTATTTTGTGGTGATATCAGACTTAATAGCAAAAATGTTTCATAAAAAACACTTCAAAAATAATTGAAGATGTACACTGATAATACTTGCTTTCTATTTATTAATTTTTGATTCATTGATGGCGTTCTTAACAGCTAGTTTAATCACCCAATATAAAATATTTGCTCCGATTACGATAAAAAGTAAATAAATAAATAACCCCATCAATGGTGTAAATGCATTAAATGTCATCTTAAAACCCACTCCTGTATATAAAATTTATGTAATAGGTGAATAAATATAGTGTCTATTGTAACAAAAGACCCTTAAAAAAAATTAAGTAAATACAATGATAGTTGTGTTTCCTACCAGAAAATTCTATTTCTAATAAATGACAATGAAAATAAACAAGGTGATAGATATTAAGGAAATCCCAATTGCTGGACTAACATTTTTCTTCAATATGCTTAGTTTCTTTAGAGTCAGATAAACAACTCCAACGGCTAATATGATATATATATCTTCATACTTTGGTGAGAAATAATGAACAACATTGGAAAAAAGTAAAACTATCAGAAGAAACAATGGAAATTCAAGTTTTATATTTATCACCTCTAGTTTAATTATAAGATAATTCTAACAAAATGTTTAGTAAACGCAAGAAAGGTTGTGGTTAATAAGAGGGCAGAAGATAACAGAATGAGAGAAAATTATCAAACTAAATGTTCAACATGCCACATTCACCTAATGTTACTCAACAATATGGCGCATGTGCGGCCGAGCTTAGGTCGTATCATATAACGGGTGGGATTCCCGTCGAGTAAGAACTAGCCATTCACTCGTAGCGAGTCTTGGAGGACTAAAGGTAACTTTAGTCTTTAAGCGTAGACAGTTAGGTGGCGGGCCGAAAGCCAACTGGTTGAAGGGATTGAGCTCCATAATAATTGTGAATCGAGAGGGCTGATGCTTTATGCGCTGCAGAAAGCTACATTTTATCTTTCGTTAAAGGCAAGAAAGGAAAACCTCTCTGGAGTCATAGACCTTGGCACGTTATACATTGATATGATACGGCAACTCGGGAGACCCTACCGGTCTTTTCTTTTGTTTAGAAGAGTATGGTGTACAAGCGATAAAAAGCAAGAAAATCAAATGCCGTTGTAGGGAGTCGGATAGCAGCGTAGTACCAATGAAGTTGGGTAATGCCGATGGAGGAAAGGCTGCTACCTAGTTATTAACCTTACTAGAGACACATTTACTACACACAGAGGTAGGTACTTAAATGGAAACAAAACTACTAAGGATAGCAGAAATAGCAAAATCTAATCCAAAAATGAAATTCACATCACTTGCATATTTATTAAATAAGCAAGCACTAGCTCAATGTCATCGTGAACTACCCAATAGGAAAGCAACTGGGATTAACGGTACAACTAAAGAGACATACGGTGAAAGTTTAGAAGAAAACCTAGATGATTTAGTAAGCAGACTGAAAAGCAAAAGCTACCGTCCTGTTCCAGTAAGGAGAATGTATATTCCGAAGGTTAATTCAAGCAAGAAAAGACCATTAGGCATACCGGAACATGAGGATAAGGTTGTTCAAAAAGGCATTACTAAGATACTAAATACCATCTATGAAAATGATTTTCTAGACTGTTCCTTTGGATTCCGTCCAAATCGTAGTTGCCATGATGCTTTGAAGATACTGAACTTCTATATTGAAAAGAGGTCAGTAAATTATGTAGTGGATGTCGATATTAAAGGATTCTTTGACAACGTTGACCACACATGGATGATGGAGTTCTTAAAGCTGCGAATTGCTGACCCTAGTCTACTAAGAATAATTAGTAGATTTCTCAAAGGTGGGTATATGGAGGAAGGGAAGAAATACAAAACAGATAATGGCACACCGCAAGGTGGGGTAATATCTCCTGTATTAGCCAATGTATATCTCCATTATGTACTCGATTTATGGTTTGAGATAAAGGTCAAGAAACAATGCAAGGGGCGGGCATATATAGTAAGGTATGCAGATGATTTTGTGTGCTGTTTTCAATATAAGAGCGAAGCTCTGGAATTCTTTCAATCATTAAAATATAGATTAAAGAAATTTAACTTGGAAGTTGCCGAAGATAAGACCAAAATAATACCCTTCGGGCCGTTTGCAGAAAAAGATGCAAAACAAAAGGGGAATAGTAAACCTACAACTTTTGATTTTCTAGGATTTACTCACTATTGCAGTAAAAGTAAACAAGGGAAATTTCGGGTGAAGCGGAAATCGAGTCGGACGAAAGTCCAAAGTAAATTAAAAGAGTCTAAAGAATGGTTGAAGAAGAATAGAAATAAAGATATTCATATAATCATGGATAGATTTAGACGCTCACTTATAGGGTACTACAACTACTATTGCATTACAGATAACACAATAAATGTTAGTATCTTCAAAGATGGAATTGAGAAATTATTGTTTAAATGGCTCAATAGAAGAAGTCAAAGGAAATCTTTTACGTGGGATAAATTCAGACTATTTCTTGATAAATATCCACTACCTTCACCAAGAATTAAAGTGAATATATATGATTTAAGAAAAGAGATTAGTTATTTTCTGTGAATGATGATTAGGAGGAGCCGTGTGCATTAATAGTGCAAGCACGGTTCTGTGAGGGGATGGAAGTACAATTTACCGTAAGGTAAAAAGACTCCATTCTACTCGACTTCTGCAATAAAACGCGTCTTTTCTTTTGGAAAGAGCCATAATAGTTGCTAAATCAAAAGAATCAATCACTATATTTTATAGTTAACTTCAACAAACTTTTTCTTGAGAACTTTTTTGACCTCTTCAATTTTTTTTATCTTTCTTAGAGTGAAGAGCGAAAATAGAAAAACTAAAATATATGTTACATAGCTATAGTCCATCTCGCCTTTTGTAATAATTCTTCCCATAATATATGCCCCTCTCTCATACTCTTAATTATAATACTGCTTCTTTTCGAATAAGCGGTGGAATGCATTGCATCAATGCTTATTTTTCTTCGGTAGTTAATAATGTCTCTTAGCTTCAAATATCCAAATATCGATCAAAAAAGGGAAATTACATTTTATAAAATAAATTATATGGTACATTTTTTATAAATTGCACTAAAATTTTTGCTCAATTATACAAAACAGAAACTTTATTTGAGAATCGACGTCTATTATGTAGATAGTGATTATAATAAACCACTTTCATTTACGTTATATGAATTACTTATAAATCTATACTAAATACATTGGAGGATTATTGTTTTGAATCAAACTATTTACTTAATTCGACATGGAGAAACAGTTTTTAATACTGAAGGACGATATCAAGGTGAGCTTGATTCCCCTTTAACAATAGCGGGAATTGATCAGGTCAAAAATATATCAAGGCTATTAAAGCTATTAATCGATGATCCAAATGAATGGACGATGTATTCGAGTCCACTAGGAAGAACTATTCAAAGTACAAAAATTATTTGTGAAACTCTGGGCTATGATTTTAATAAGGTAATTATAGATAATAAAATAAAAGAAGTATCTGTAGGTTCTTGGGCTGGTTTAACAACTAAGGAAATAGAAGCTACATGGTCTAAGCTTATAAAAAATACAGATAGTTATAATTGGTATTTCAATTCTCCAGATGGAGAAAGCTATGAAACTGTTGTAGAGCGGGCATCCAAATGGCTTGATAGTATAAAGGGTAGAGAAAAAGTAATTGTCATTTCACATGGATTAATGGGGAGAGTGTTAAGAGGAGTATACAAACAAATGGATAAAGAGGAAGCATTAAGATTAGAAGTATCACAAAATACCTTTTTTAAATTGAATAATAAGGACATTGAGCGAATCAGTTACGAGTATGAGGAATTTTAATACATAAATCCATGTAAAGAGTATAATGTGTAAGAAAAGGTTTTATAGAGATTTTCTTTATTCCACAATATGGCGCATGAATATAGTCATGTCTATCTCGACCATATTAGGGTTAATACCTATTTAAAATAGGTCAACTAGAAAAAATACTGGCTGACTTCATAAAAATGGCATTATTAACGAAAATCACATATTACACAATATTTTCGTAAAATTTAACAATTGTGAAGGCTTAGAATTTAAATATGCATAAATGCAGTTAGTGATTTAGCATATCGCTACTTCCTTAACAATAATACCTATTAGTAATAGATCAATCAAGAATGTACTGGTTGATCTCATAATTCGAATGACTGGATTCATAACGTATTACTTCCTTTACATAGATTTGCAAGTTGCCTCTTAACATAGCTTGTAGTTTCATAGCTTCGCTTGTTATACGTGTTCTATGCCCAAACCAGCCTCAAACGTTTCTATAAGTAGGAGGTGAACAGTATTGCCGACAGGGTCAAGCCCCAATGGTGCTAGCGTTCTACTCTTCTGGAATGGCGTTAATCTGTAATAAGGGTTAGTGCTTTTCATTAATTTAGTGCCATATTGTTGAAGATTTATTGTTTATTGGACTTAGTATACAATTAATTAAAAAACACAAAGATCATTAATCAACATGTTGTTCATTAATGGTGTATGGAATCGTTAGAGTACATACGATGATGGGGAAAATCATTAGGGGGATAAAGAATGATGAAATCATCAGTGCTGTTTTTTGAAGAAATTGACCGTACCAGTCTGCCGTTAGTGGGTGGGAAAGGGTCAAACCTTGGAGAATTAAGCAAAGCTGGATTTCTCGTGCCGGGAGGTTTCTGTGTTACGACATCTGCATATAAGGAATTTATCCAAACAAGCCCTGAAATGGAGCAATTGCTGAACCAGTTGAATCAATTGGATATAAATGATTTAAATAGCTTACGTATGCTCGGGGAGAAAATTAGAAGTCATATGCAAGGACTTGCAATCCCTAAAGAAGTAGAAAAGAAAATCATTTTAGCATGGGAAAAAGTTGGGCAAGACCACTTCTATGCTGTCCGCTCAAGCGCAACGGCAGAAGATCTTCCAACTGCCTCTTTTGCTGGGCAACAGGATACTCATCTTAACATCCTTGGACAAGGACAACTTCTCGACCATATCAGGAAATGCTGGGCCTCTCTTTTTACAGACAGAGCTATTGCCTATCGAGTGAAAAATAATTTTGATCATGAGCATGTTTATTTATCAGTGGTCGTGCAACGAATGATTAAACCTGATATATCAGGAATTATGTTTACAGCTGATCCTATTACTGGAAATAGAAATGTGGTCTCAATTGACGCAAGTTTTGGGTTAGGTGAAGCAATTGTTTCAGGAATTGTATCTGCAGATTTATATAAAGTAAAATCGGGAGAAATAATTAGTAAAAGTATATCAGAAAAGAAAAAAGCGATAATTCCGCTTGTTCAAGGTGGTACTGAGACGAAGGAGTTGCCTATAGAGAAGCAAAAGCAGCAAGCTTTATCTGATCAAATAATTATAAAAGCAGCTGAACTTGGTAAGAAAATTGAAAACCATTACGGTTCTCCTCAAGATATTGAGTTT
This sequence comes from Nanhaiella sioensis, assembly GCF_046557775.1. Classification (NCBI taxonomy): domain Bacteria; kingdom Bacillati; phylum Bacillota; class Bacilli; order Caryophanales; family Bacillaceae; genus Nanhaiella; species Nanhaiella sioensis. The sequence goes on along the minus strand of NZ_JBKAEG010000001.1, from coordinate 515,348 downwards.
TGTATAGTAGATGAAGAAATTTTTATTGTTCAAAGTCGGCCAATTACATCCTTGTATCCACTACCTGATCTCCCACAGCAGCCTTTACGTGTATTATTATCCTTTGGCCATGTACAAATGATGACAGATGCGATGAAACCGTTAGGAATATCTGTTTTAAGAACGATATTCCCAAAGTCGTTTTTTGAGGAATCGGGTGGCAGACTTTTTATCAATCCAACACTTTTTCTACAAACAAAATTAGGAAGAAAAATATTCCCTAAGGCGTTAAATAGCATGGATGAATCAATTAGTCGATCAGTAGAAGAATTTATACATCGACCTGATTTTATGAAGAGTCCTGTTGTGAAAAAATCGATAAGACCATTATTGAAACACCTTCGTCCAATCATTAAGGAAGTTCTTCTAAAAATATTTATACATGATCCAAGTTTAACTAGAGGTCATGTAGAAGATGTCATGGGCAGAGTAGTTAAAACTGTTCGAGATGATCTACATCATAAATCGGGAGTTATTCGTTTAGATGCTGTTAAAAACAACTTGGAACAGCTAATAGGTCATGTTTCTAAAATTATGGCGAATCCGATGACATTGATGATTACAGCAAGAGTTCTACAAAAAAAGTTATACCAAATGACCGGAAGTGATTATGAATTTAACCAATTAACAAAATCATTGCCTGGGAATATCATGAGTGAAATGGGTCATGAGATGGGGGATTTAGCTGATTTAATTCGGGATTTACCAGAGGTAGAGAAATATTTAAAATCAGCACAAGACGATAGTTTTTATGAAGGTTTATTAATGGTTAAGGGTGGTAAATCCTTTAAGCAATCCTTTGAAGCATTTATTGATAAGTACGGGATGCGATGCCCAGGAGAAATTGATATTACAAGGCCTCGATGGAGAGAGAATCCAACTCTCATAACATCAACGATTCTAGGAAATAAGCAAAACTTAAAGCCAAATGATCATAGAGAAAAGTTCAAGCAAGGATTAAAAGAGGTGGACGAAGCAAAGAGAAGAGTTTTAAAACAGGTTGGTAATAGGGGGCTTAACAAAATTAAGCAAAAGTATATGTCTCGTCTAATAGACGTTTACCGTTATATGAGTGGTTTAAGGGAACATCATAAACATTTAGTTACAATAGTATTAGATGAATGTAAGCAAGCTTTACTGATAGAAGCAAATGAGATGGTGAATAAAAGAATACTTAAGAAGCAAGAAGATATCTACTTTTTAACTTTAGATGAAATAATAGAGATTGCCAATGGAACGTTCGAGTATAATGTTGCTATTTTCATCAAAGAACGTAAAGAGCAATATGTATGGCATCAAACTTTAAATCAGCCAAGAGTCATGACAAGTGAGGGTGAGATTATAACTGGAACTATTAGAAAAGGAAACTTCCCAGAAGGAGCTCTTATTGGTAGCCCTGTATCAGCAGGTGTAGTTGAAGGTAGGGCACGTGTTGTATATAAGCCTGAAGAAGCGAATTTGAATGAGGGTGAAATATTAATTGCAAGCTATACTGATCCGGGGTGGACCCCATTATTTCAAACTGCTAAAGCATTAGTAACTGAAGTTGGTGGATTAATGACTCATGGCTCTGTTGTAGCGAGAGAATATGGGATTCCAGCTGTTGTTGGTATAGATGATGCAATGAAAAAAATAAAAAATGGTCAATTAATTCGTGTCGATGGAAATCAAGGGTTTGTAGAGGTTATTACTGATGAAAATAACCTCAACAAATATTACTATTGACACAGAAAGTTAATCATGAAATTAGGATACTAAATGATTAATGAGTTGATTAGTTCTTCTCTAGGTAAGTTAATCTTACTAATGATCAATCTGAATTTGTTATTCCACTAGATGGAGCAAAAATGTAACTAAGCTTATCCATACTACCTTAAGAATCATATTAATGAAAATGGGTCAACAAGCTGGTTGACCTTAAAAATAAGAATGGCCCTTCTGTGTAATGATACTGAAAAGCGTCTTTAATTATTAATCTTTTTATCGTTTAAATTGTTAAATAGCACAAGTTTATCAAGAATGCTTAACTTTCAACAACTTTTCATTCTTCTACCATAGAATGGTGAGTTTATTTATTGAAAGGGCATACGTAATGAGTTCTCAAAATCCAAAAAAACTCCGACGTCATATTGGAAATGTTTTTTCGCAAACAACCTAATTTCAGAAAAATCCTCCCTCGAATGCTTTTAATTAATTTATTGATGCATTTTCTAACTGAATAAATACAATTCTAACATTGAGTGGAAGGTTTAAAGAAATTTATAATATTAACTTATATTCTCTACCTCATCTTTTTCTCCAGCAGCAACTTGGACAAAATAATGGATGAAAGGGCTTTTATTGATAAAGAGAGCATCTCCTTATTTGAAGATACAATGAGTCAAGTACACTCCTCTACTACAGTACATAAGATGGTTTGTAAATAACAATTTATTAATATGAGGGGATTGATGGAAATGTACTGTGTGCCTTATATGTATCAACATCCTTATAATGTGAATGTACCAATGCATACTTTTAGAAAGCCTAAACCTTATTGGGCTCATTCTAATAAGATATATGGCTCGTATCTGCCATATTATAGTCATAATAGGCTTGTATTAAGAGATTATGGAGCAAACCCATTTGTTTTAAATATCAATGAAGCTACCTTACAAAATAATACCTACCGTACAGCAATATGGACAGGTAAGCATTTTCAAGTTACATTAATGAGTCTTAATGTTGGTGAGGATATTGGTTTGGAAATCCACCCTAATACTGATCAATTCTTAAGAGTTGAACAAGGTCAAGGACTTGTTCAAATGGGTAAGGAGAGAGAAAGCTTAAGTTTCCAAAGAAGAATTTTTGATGACTCCGCCATTATGATACCTGCTGGAATGTGGCACAATGTGATAAATACAGGTAATGTTGCATTAAAACTATACTCGATATATGCTCCACCAAACCATCCATTTGGTACTGTTCATAGGACTAAAGCAGATGCAATGGCTATAGAAGAGGGTAACGGAAATAGAGATGGAATACAGTAGTTCTTCAGAAAAGTCATATGAAACAATAGAAGATTGGGAACTTATAGAAGTATTCAAACTTTTACAGCAAGGCAAAAATATGAAATATGAACATCATAATATTGAATGATCCTGATCATATAATAACACCATTTGTTAGTGCTAAAGATAACTTTTAACCATAAATTCAAAGGTAAAAGGGTAATATTCGATAGAGAAAAATATTTAACCTCCCTGTTCCGTGCATGAAAGGAGGGTAGCAATGGAGGGTGGAGGAAGTTCGCGATTTTTATTGCTATTATGATCTTATAGTTGATGGATACAGGCTAGAGGTCGCTGGTTCGAGACCTGTCGAAATCATCCTAACGCTAGAATCCTTGATAACTCAAAGGTTCTAGCGTTTTTTATCTCCGTTGACTTGAACTTTGACTTAATCGTACCGTTATGCTCCCATTAACCGACAAAGAAGTTTTCTTACTTTATTCGTCCAATCACGTATAAGACTCACGGTATTTAATATCATATTAAACTGTGATTATGTAGGAATAACAATGACTCAATAAAAAAGGTAACAACATGTTGCGGGAGTACTATCAAGGAAGGAAAAACGTGTGATTGTCCGTGACAATTGATTACTGAAACCTCATCTCTTGATTAAATAGAATTAGCGACGGTGGATGTAATAGAGGCATACAATGGGAGACCAATTGGATTACACGGTGAAGCTGAACTTACTGTTTCTGACCCAACAGGAAATGAAAGAGTAGTTATTAACTTTACTTTAAATGGTGTAATACAGCCTATAACTTTAGATCTAGCTACTAAAAACACTAACAAGCTCTTTTCATTTGAAAATGTAACGAAAGTAGAAATAACGGATATAATTGGAGGTGAAGACGTTTCTGTTGATATAATTGTGATGGTATGACGGAGCCATGTAGTTAGGTTTCTGCACGGCACATCTGACGCGTACCTTCTAACATTTTCGTCTTAAAGTAGAAATTGTATTCAGTATTGTATTGTAATAAAGCATAGGAAACACTCTATAAATACCTTCACATCAATGTTTGTGAATGCGTATTGGTTCCTTTCCTATAGTTGTTAGTATGTAAACTAGGAAAGAATGGCGTATACAGCGAAATACAAAATTCGGAGGGATATTGCAAAGGGAAAACGACTGACCCTCAAGCGCCCCCAGTGAATAGCCTTTATCTGCCAAAAGAACAATGCCGATTCAAAAAATCACTTTGACCTTACGCTCGCATACACTGTAATAAAAGAATTAAGGAGGTCGGTACGATGGTACTGGCTTATGTCGTGAGTAACGGGCCTGACACTATATCTGTAATCGATACGAAAACTCATTCTCTTATCGCTAGTACGTTAGTGGGGGGTGACCCTAATGATGTTGCGATTTCCCCTGATGGAAAATTAGCATATGTCACAAATACAAGCTTTCAAAGCAACACCATGTCCGTGATTGATACAAAAACTCATTCAGTCATTGCTACTGTAGCGGTGGGTGCTGCCACGTTTGCTGTGGAGTTTACCCCTGACGGCAAGTTAGCTTATGTTACGGATAACATTGATTCCATTATTGCAATAGATTCAAAGACACATTCTGTTATTGCTACTATTTTTTTAGAGGATAATGCAGATGTCATCGAGTTTACCCCTGATGGCAAGCTAGCTTATGTTACGGATGGTTCTAGTATTTCTCCAGACGACGTGGTGTACGTAATTGATACGAAGACACATTCCCTTATTGCTACAGTTGGTGTAGGAGAGAACCCTAATAATATTGCGATTACTCCCGATGGGAAACTCGCTTATGTCACAAACGAACAATCTAATAATGTGTCGGTAATAGATACGAAAACGCACTCTATTATTGCTACGGTTCTCGCAGGAATCAGACCACAGGACGTAAAGTTTACTCCGGATGGGAAACTCTCATATGTTGTAAATCAAGGCGATGATTTAACAAGTGGTTCCGTCACAGTAATTGATGTGAAAACGCACTCTGTTATCGCAACAATTCCGATAGCTAATCCGGGTGACAGTCCAAGTAATATAGCGATATCACCTGACGGGAAACTTGCTTATGTAGATACTTTTAACGGAAATACAGTGACGGCTCTTGATATGAAAACTCACTCAATCATAGCTACCGTTGCTCAATTAGAAAATAATCTCCGTTTTGTAGAGTTCACTCCAGATGGTAAATTTGTGTATGTGGGTAATGAGGGCGAAAACACTGTAAATGTAATTGATACGAAAATACATTCGGTAATCGCAACCGTTTCTGTCGGGAGTAATCCAGTTGCTATCGCATTCACACCGCATTAATATAATCTAACCTATTAAAAAGTCACTTTGACCTTATGCTCGCATGCATTGCTAAAAACGATTGTTAGGAGGTCGGTGCTAATGGTGCTGGCTTACGTAATGAATGCTAGTCCCTCTAGTGTTTCCGTTATTGATACGAAAACACAATCTGTAATTGCTACCGTGTTGGTAGGGCCAGGGGCTGATAATATAACGATTTCACCCGACGGGAAACTAGCATATGTTACTTTCACGAGAAATGTGATTAGTGGTGTGTCAGTAATTGATACGAAAACACACTCGGTTATTGCAACTATTCAAGTAGGGGTTATGCCGGTAGATATTGGAAATTAGTTTACGTGTGTAAACGTGAAGACGTTAGTGGTTTTTCTTCTGTAGCTGCTATAGATGTTAAGACTCATAGTTTGATAGCGACAATCAATGTTAGTGATGACCCAAGAGGCATTTTTTTTACACCCGACGGGAAATTAGCTTATGTAGTATGTCAAGATGATGGGAATGTAACAGTTATCGATACAAAGACACATTCCGTAATTGCTACAGTGTCAGTAGGGAACAGACCTAATAATATTGCGATTATTCCGAACGGTAAAAATGCATATGTCGTTAATCAAGGTGAGGGTTCAATACTCGGCTCTCTGACAGTAATTGACGTATTCGGATGTTAAATGCTAATGATGTAATTTCTACTGAACTGCAAACGACAGCAGCTGGACAATCCGTTCTTTTCGTACGACCTTCCCTGCAGGTAATACAATTATCTTAGAGGAACGAAGACTCCCAGTAGTTGACGATTTTTGTATATCATTGAATATAATTTTCAATTCTAGTAAGCATAATACCAGTTATAGGTAGTTTGATTCGTAGACCTCATCTATCGAAATATGTAACCTCCATTCCAAGAATCTGGAATAGAGGCAGAGGTGAAAAAGATGCATGATAAGGAGAAGGACTGTAAATGCAGGGTCGTTCCACCACCACCACAAGGACCGCAAGGACCTCCAGGAAAACAAGGACCACAAGGACCAATGGGACCACAGGGGCCAATGGGGATTCCTGGGATTCCAGGTAGTGCATTAGGTTTTTGTGAAATTTTTAATATTAGCCAACAAATTACGACTCCAATGTCTGGTGACCCGGTGATGCTTCCTGATCTCGGACCATGTGAAGGTTTTGCAACTACTATGCCTACAAATAATGAAATCATGATTCCTGCTACAGGTTTTTATCAAATCACATATAGTATTGATGTATCACTAGGTCAAGGTGATATGCTTGTATTTAGAGTTTTGATTAATGGAAGTGGTTTAAGTAAATCACAGTCTGTTTCGCAGAGTGATGGTATGGGGACTAATAGTTCACGTACTACAGTTTCAAGAACCATGCTTCAAGCTCTTACTATGGGTGATACTATTGAAGTTGAGGTCGTAAACGCGACTTTAACAGGACAAAATGGATACCTTTTCCCAATTTTGGATATAATCAGATACACTTAATTCTATGTCACTACATTTCAAAAAGAGAAGTAAACATAAGAAATGCCCTACTCTATCTAAAAAGTGGGGCTGCTTTCATGTCATCATGCCAGAATGTTTAGGCATCCTGATACAATTTTCTTGGGACTATGTATAACACATTCATTTTTTAGCTTGTATAATATAATACCAATTATTATAATGATCGACACGTACTTGTAAGAATTAAAATTGCTGGTTCACATATATTGTCTAAAATAGATAATCTATACGATAGGTGGAGTATCACATACTGTATAGCTTTGGGTCAATGTGTCTCTTATCTGACACAGGGTAAATAAACAGTGTAATAGCATTCCCATTTGTTACGTGTTCAATTACATACTGTATACCAAAAGCCTCTTGACCACTGACACTGGCTTGTAAGTCTACCATAGAATCAACTTTGGCAACCCAACCCTTTTCCGGCACACTTATTGTATCTGTTGTTAATATTATAGGGACAAATACTAATTCCCTCCATACCATCACTTAATGTTAATTGACCAAGCTGACAATTACAAAATATTTCATTGTTTCTTTTCCCTTTGCACGAACAGTCAGACATAGATTTTACTTCCCTTCAGGTTTTAAGGCGTTATTAACTAGTGAATGCCTGACTACTTAAATGTGCAACTGACAACTATCTACATTATACAAATGTCATTAGAAAACCATGGAAGGGAGGCCGTTAAAATTGCCTTAGTGAAATGGAGAATGTCCCACTATACCGAGCGTCATCATAAAAAGGAAGAAACTTGACATAATACTGTTTATAATCGCACTTACAACACTACGCGCAAAATCCTTTTCGCCTTTCTCTATGTATATAACCTTCGAAAATTATTAAACGATTTCAAGAGAATTCAATGGTGAATATCGCTAAGAACGTACAGTATCACAAGAGATTTGTAAAGGCACATCTTTGAACATAAGGAAAACAGTACAAATAATAACGGACTCATCATTTGCTATAGCTGTAAATACATTTCCATTATGATCTGTTATATCTACTTCTAGCTCTTTATTTGGATAGCCATTGAAGTTATGTAAATTATTGTTATCTTTGTATGTTGGCAAAGAAGGTAATAAGGTTTTAGCTATTGATAAATCAGATGAGTAGTAAGGAACATTCTCGTCATGTAACTCTTTTTCTGAAACATTTTGTAATATAGCTTCTATTTTATAATCCATGTTTCTACTGCTGAATATAGGAATCTTAAATTTTTGTTCATTTTCATTTATTTGAATATTTAGCTTAGGAGAATTCAAGTTTTCCTCATGTTTTTCTTTTAGTAGTTTCTTAATTGTTATTTCTGTTCTAATCCCTTCGAGGGTTTGCTGGTGATAAATCAAATATGCGATCAAAACAGAAGCGAATACACTAGAAACATTCTCTATTTTCCCTACTTCTAAATCAATATACTTTTCTACAAGTTCTGGTGATACAATCAAGATTATAATAGTTCCGAAGAGGAGATTAGTAATTATTAAACCTCTTCTATTGGATACGATTTGTTTTTTTATTTTTTTTTCAGATACTGTTTTATGAAATTCGTCATAATTATATATTTTATATTGCCTAAAAATAAAAAAACAAATTAATAAACCTATTGCTAACGTATCTAATCCATTCATTAAAACCTACCGTCCCTTACATGAATTTAAAAGTAAATTTATAACATAATAATAATCTATCATTTCTTACAATTTTGAACAATGAAAAAATATGTTTGGCCAGTAATAATAATTTGAAGTACAGTTTAACTAATAATCGAAACTTTGGGTAAAAGTGTGCAGACTAAAATCTTTTGCTGGTATTATTAACCGAATACATAACCATATGAGTATCATACGAAAGCGGGAAGGTATTTATGAACAATATATCAAATTCACACGCAACCAGATTCGGCGTCCTAGCCAAAATAGGCACAGAAACTATAATTCTACTGGACAAGCACAGTAAAAAAAACATCACATCGGTGCCAGGATATTTATAACTTAGTTGAAAGAATGTAAAGCTTGTGAAAGTACTCGCTCAAATTAACGGATGCGTTTCAATATTGACCTTCAATGAAAAAGATGAAAGATATACCAGCCTGAACTCTTGAACTGTAGCTTGGTGGTCTATTTTCAAGATATAAGGCCAACCCTCTGGGAATTGTCTACTGTCTGACCGTGAGTGTCGAGAACACTTGCGGTTTTTTATTGTTGTCATAGGCTTCTATACATTTTTGGCACATGATATATGTTAGTCCAATCTTCTATAGAAATTAACCATACATATAAAGTAAAACAATTATAGAAGGTGAAAATCACTAATGAAAGACAAAGATTGTAAATGCAAAGTTGTTCCACCACCACCCAAAGGGCCACCTGGTCCACCGGGGAAACAAGGACCTCAAGGGCCTCCGGGGCCACCTGGTAATATCCTAGGAGTATGCCAAATTGAAGGGGTTCAAGAGGAAACAGCATCACCAGGTCAAGGTGTTACATTTGGTGGTCCAGGGCCTTGTATAGGTTTATCAACTGCAGATAACAACAATGCCATTCGACTTTCTGATATAGGCATATATGAAATCTCATTTGAGGCAAATTGTACTTTAAACGCAACTAGTGAACTTTTTTTTCAATTTAATTCGGACGTAGTAGGGCCCATTGGATCAGACATTATGCTAGACCCTGATCCTTCTACATCGGAAGTATATCCAGTTTCAAAATCATTTCTTTATCAAAGTAGTGCCATGAATGAATTGATTTCAGTCTCAACACCTGTTGCTGATGCCGCACCTAGTTACGAAGGACATATTTTACATGTCATTAGACTTACTTAATGTGTCAAACCGTAAATAATTCGAATTTATTGGTTAAAATAAAAAGGCTGGTATCCAGTCTTTTATTATGGCTGTTTTCGCATTGATTGTTGCTTTTCGTTCAAAGATATGAGCACGTAAACATATAGCGTTCGTGGCATCTTTTCTACTTAAACAATTATTGAGCACTCCTAAAACTCGTCAAACTGTCCACTTTTAATAAAAATAGCAACAAAGTTTACGAAAAGAGCCTTTATTATTTATACTAATGCATACAAATAATTCTTGTTTACATCATGGGAACTTAATTGCAAGTGGACAATCAACATGGACTTTAATTGATGCTAAACATGTTTACCCAACCTTCTATATGTATTTTGGGAGAAAAAGATAGTTCTTGTTTTATTGTGGAACGCTTTGATAAATTGAAAAACAATCAAAATCTTATATTAAAAGTGGTTGATGGTGGAAATCATAGTTTAGAGCTTGAAAAAGATACTATAAAATTCATTGAAATATTAAAAAGTGTAACTTCTGATATAAATGAGTTTTTCATAATACGCCTATGGAGGAATAAGGACCTTAGAAAGTCATATCATTGATATGGATTTTTGTTACAATTTATATTTAAGACAATTAACTGTACACGGTAGATCTGTGTTAACCAGATAGGGTGAGGTATATTAATTTTACTACGAATGGTTTCAGATTTACCCATAATACTTTGAAAAAATATCCAAAATTCTATCCATTCTGAGGTGGATTAGAGCTAATGCTAGTATCAAGGTTCAAATAGAAAAGAGAAGAATGAAATAGTATGAAAATGAGTAGTTTTTCACTTCCCTTATATACAATTATTGGTATAATATTAGAGGAGTTTTAAGGGGGAGAAATAATATGAAAAGAACACTATTATTATCATTTGTTGTATTCCTAACTGTATTTGTTTCGGCATGTAGTCAAGAAAAAGCAAGTGATGGAGAAGAAATTGAGTCGGGAGAAATTTCAAAAGATGTTGAGAAAGAAAATGAAGCAGAGTCAATTGAAGTAGATAAAGGGTTGTTAAATGTTGAAGTAACTCTACCAAACTCGTTTTTTGAGGGAGAAAACATGGACAGTATAACGGCCCAAGCAAAAGAAGATGGCATAAAAGACGTCATACAAAATGATGACGGTACTATTACTTATGTAATGTCAAAGTCTAAGCATAAAGAAATGATGGATGAAATTAAAGATAGTATACTTACGACCGTCGAAGATTACAAAAATAATGGAGACTTTCCTTCAATTAAAGATGTAATACATAATGATTCATATTCAGAATTTACATTAGTAGTAGATCAAGAAAAATACGAGAACAGTTTTGATAGTTTTGCTCAACTTGGATTAGGAATGTCAGGTATGTACTATCAACTATTTAATGGTGTTGATCCACAAGATTATGTTGTAACGATCTTTGTTAAAAATGATGCCACTGGTGATTTATTTAAAACGGTTGTTTACCCAGATGCTTTGGACGAAACAGAATAATGATTAACTGTTATAAAAAAGCGCTCTTATAGAGTGCTTTTTTTTGGCTTTGCAAGTTAAATTATATTAACTGAGAAGGAGTTGTGCTAAAGAAAAAATTATAGAGTTTATTGATACTAATTGGAAATGCCACCTTGTTCATTATTTTCCTTTTCCCTTTCTTCTAAATATCTCTCATATGCTTCTTTTACTCTATCCGTTTTAGGTGCTATTTTTAAAAGTCTCTTGTTGAGATCGTTAAGTAAGTACAGACCTCTAAATAAGCAACCAAGAACGATACCCGAAACGATAATCATAGCAAATGGACCAGTTATAAAGAATAAAAGAGAGCTTAAGATAGTAGCTGCAATTATCGTTAATAACAAAATCACATGAATAACCCCCTTATGATTCTATAATTATATACTAAACGAAAGGAGGAGATGTAATATTCAAAATAAGCAAACAGATTCCACCTTAAGTCGATGATTAACAGTTCGAAATATATACGGGGTAGATGGACCTTTAACGGTAAGCAAAACAAGTATAATAGTAACACTAATATCACTAAATAAAACAACTAGCTGATTACATTCAATCTACGGTAGTTATATAGCTTTCGAAAAGAATGTGTACCATTTTGTAGCTTTTTGGAATTGCTATACACAGTGAGCACATAAATGATATTTCATTACAATATATTTAGGCTTTATCGAGGTGTACAATTACTAGTAGTAATCGTTAAATCCCAGCCTCCTGCAATATTACCTGAATCGTCAGGGAATGCATCAAAAACGAAAAGACTCCAAATGCCGTTAGGATTTGAAAAATTAAACGTACTTAACATTGAACCGAAAGATTGATTAGTAGGCGCTGGTGGTGGTAATGGTACTAGTTCACCTAAATAATTTGCTGGTTGAAATGTACCAGTGGCAAGTGGCAAAAAGAGTGGGATGATGCTTGATCCCATATCATCAAAAGTAAGGGTTATATCGTCTGCTTTACCAAATCCTGCTCCAGCCATAATTGTGGCATTTCTACCGCTAGGAGCAACTAATAATATGACAAGGTCACCGACAAAGGTGTGACTTAAATTATTAATGGATATAACTACTTTCACAATTTTGTCAGTAAATCCAGAGACACATATATTTGACGGATAAGGAGTAGCTGTTCCTTCTTCTGGAATTTGTATAGGCGTGGAATTTTGAAATTTTTTTGTGGTAAAAACGCAATTTGATTTTGGCGCAATTCTACAACGGTATATAGGTGGTATTTTTGACATGAGTTCACCTTCTAAAGGTATTTATTAATATATAATGGTTAAATAACAACAGTTGTATAGGTTGCTATCCTTATGAAGGAGTGGAATTTTTCAAAAGTAAGAAGTTGTACATTTGTCAATGTGGAAAGAGCCTGCTAGTGGGAAATATATACTGCAATATAGATGAGAGCATAAAATTGTTTGTAGCTAATCGAGCAGTTTTTGCGTAAGAATTATGAGGTAACATCGCTTTTAAGTAACAAGAGGATCAAGTTAAAGAAAGTTGACTAACTAATTATTTAAATGGATAGATAGTCATTGTTAAGTTGACTTAAATTTTATTAATTGCTTATATGAAGGTTGCTAATTATACTCTGTGGAAAGTGGTCTTGTGAGTTATTGATACTTATACATTTAAACACAGTCTTGTAAAATATAGATTTGACTAAGCTAGCTGTCAATTAATAGGTGTAGGGACTTCCTTCTAAGAAAATCATAGCGGTGGATTCGAAGTGATACATCTTTCAATGATTTCAAAATTGTAGTTGCCTAAACAATTCTGTCCTGCATCCCCGGAACATATTACTCTTATCTTTGTAACATTTGCAAATAAAATAGAATTATCAGCGGTATTCGGACGATTCGGTGCAGGGATATTAATGGGGGGTTCCATTATTTGCAGTTGCTCCACATTCAGAGTCAAAAGGCTCCATTAATATTCCCGAAAAGAGTGAGACCGTTTTTCGATGTGAACATGTCAATTGATTCATTACATGCTAAACTATAACCGTGTCCATTAAAGAACCGTTCAATAACAGTACAATTACAACAATTCCCACTAGAGCCATCAACGGTAACAGGACAATCACAACAAGCAGAATGTTCTTTAATGATGGTCTCATTGATGCCCAGCTTATTACCGCAACATGACGAAGCTTTATTTGCGCTCAATTTTTCCTCTGCCTTGTACAAATTTCTGCAATAAAATATGTTTGTATTATTATTATGGATAGGCACAGTTGTATATTTTGAAGGAATCATCAATGAATTATAGATTGTAAAATGTTATCGTTAGTAAGATAAATGATAGTTACAACATTAAAAGGTTTTTATAGTGTCTTCTCCTGCTCATAAAAATTTACGACAGCTTTTGCCATATCGTATATTTGTTTCTTTAAACTTTTAGGATGTATAATTTTTATTTGATCTCCGAAGCCTAAAATATATTCTTTTGCTTCTTGTTCTGCATCAAAGCTAAGTATTACTGGTATCCAACCATTTTCTAAAGGAGTTTCTACCTGTAAAATTTGTACAAAACGTCCAGGAAACTTTATTCTTTGAATAATATGAGGTGATACTTCTACATTCACCTCGTATCTCGGTAGGCTGTTAATAAATTCTGTTGTTGAAGATCTCCAAAAGTGCGCCAGGTTAAAGTCATTAGGTCGGTCAAATTCTTCCTTAGTTAGTGTTGCAGACTGCATTCGTGAAGCACGGTAGTTTCTGAATTTTCCATTTGTGTGCGCAACTAAATACCACGTACTCCCTTTAGCGACTAAACCTAATGGGTTTACAATTCGTTCAACACATTGTCCATCTGCACGTTCATATTTAATGTGAAGTTTCTTTTCATCCCATATCGCTTGTTGCAAAGTTTTAAAAGACTCAATTTTTCAGTTGACTGCCGCCATGTACTAGTATCTACATGGATACGGTTCCAAATATCATTCGTATTTTGTTCATAGGTACTAGGAACAGATGCAAGGATTTTTTGCCGTGCTTCATGCCAATCTTTTGCTAAACCTAGATCAGTAAGCAACTGAAGTGATGGAGAAATTAACAATGACATTATTTCATTGTGCTTCAAACCAGTTAAATTTGTCTTGTATTTATCAAGTAATGTCCAGCCCCCTGATTTACCACGTTCCGCAATTACAGGAATTCCCGATATACTTAATGCTTCCATATCACGATGAATCGTGCGTTCTGATACTTCTAATTCCTGTGCTAATTGTTTAGTTGTTAGTTTTCCCTTATTTTGTAACAACAGTAAAATGGAAATCAATCTATCTGCACGCATAAAAATACCCCCTGAAAAATAACAATAACAGAATAATTATTATATGACATAAGGTGACATCATTAAGTATTATACTATTCTTATCAAAAAAGTGGAGGTTGATTACATGAAACAATTAACAGGAAAAATAGCCGTAGTTGCTGGAGGAACAAGGGGAGCTGGGCGTGGAATTGCAATGATGCTTGGGGAAGCAGGAGCAACCGTCTATGTAACTGGAAGAAGTACGAGAGGTAATTTATCTTCAATGGGAAGAACAGAAACGATTGAAGAAACGGCAGAGCTCGTTAATAGTAAAGGTGGAATAGGGATACCAGTTAGAGTTGATCATACGGTTGAAGACGATGTGAAATCTTTGTTTAATAAAATAGAGGAAGAACAAAATGGTAAGCTTGATATTCTCGTAAATGATGTTTGGGGAGGGGATCCACTCACCCAATGGGAAACCCCTTTTTGGGAACATGATTTAGATAATGGGCTTCTAATGCAGAGAAGAGCGGTACATTCCCACATGATTACTAGTCATTATGGTGTTCCGCTTATGGTTAAAAATCAGAGAGGGTTAGTTATCGAAATAACAGATGGTGTAAGCTATGATTATCGAGGAAATTTATATTACAGTTTGGCAAAGATTTCGACCATCCACCTAGCACAAGCGATGTCAAAAGATTTAGAGGATCATAATATTATAGCAGTAGCGGTGAGTCCTGGATATTTACGTTCAGAAGCTATGTTAGATTGGTTTGGTGTCACTGAAGAGAATTGGCAAGAAGGAGCTGCTAAAGATCCACACTTCATCGCTTCTGAAACACCATTTTTTATCGGTAGAGCGATTGCAGCACTCGCGAGTGATCCGAAAGTACAAAACAAAACAGGAAAAGCACTTAGCTCATGGGAATTATCAAGAGAGTATGGATTTAAAGATATTGATGGAAGAAAGCCTGATTGGGGCAAATATTTTGAAGAAAATGTTCAACAAAATCAATAGTTCTCTCGGTTACTTGACATGACGCAATTCTTGAATAGAATCGCGTTTTTTTTGTCTATGATTGAGATATAAATAGTACCCTTGTTTCCTGAATCTTTGGCAACGCTAAGTCCTTCTATTTGCTGCTATTTTTTGCTATCTATGCTTTCCTTAACACGAATGCTAAAAAAATAGATGTTCATTTTTCGTATGCACAATGTCTATATCTTATTTATAATTTTATATATGTACAGTGAAAATACAGCCGAAATGAGAAACTGTAGAGCAATAATAGTGTAACGAAGGTAATGAAGTTATATAAATATCCGAAAGAAATAAAATTGTTATTACCATAGGCTGTTTTGTTGTTTTATCGTACTAGGAAATAAACACGATTACAGCTATCGTTCGTGGCATCTTTTGTTTGCTAAAGACTAAAAAAATCTTATAAAACATACTTCCTTCTCATATTTAGTGAAGATAGCAACAAAGTTTACGAAAAGAGCCTTACAATAATATTGCACAGATAAAATGAGGGATCTGAAATGATTAATGATGAAGCGTTAAAAAAACAATATTACGAAGCATTGTTAGCAAGAAATTCGTCATATGATGGTATTTTCTTTGCTGGAATTAAGACCACAGGTGTATTTTGTCATGCGACATGTCCGGCTAGAAAGCCTAAATATGAAAATTGCAATTTCTATGCAACAGCTGAAGAAGCACTTTTAGCAGGATTTCGTCCTTGTAAGAGGTGTCATCCAATGTCATATCCTAAAGAAATATCTCCGCTTGTACATCAAATGATACAGCTTGTTGAGGAAAATCCAGAAAAAAGGTGGAAGGATGCTGATTTCTCAAAGTTAGGTCTCCATGCAGCTACCGCTAGAAGACAGTTTAAAAAATTTTATGGTATGACCTTTGTACAATATGCGAGAGCTAGAAGAATGGGGATTGCAATGAAATCGATAAGAACAGGTGAAAAAATTATCAATGCTCAAATAGATGTAGGGTATGATTCTTCGAGTGGCTTTCACGATGCATTTTCCAAAATCATGGGAAAAGCACCAACAAAGTCTAAAAGTGTAAAAATGCTATATGCAAACTGGATAGATACTAAATTAGGACCGATGGTAAGTATAGTAGATGATGATTATTTATATTTACTTGAATTTGTTGATCGTAGAGGTTTGGAAAGAGAAATTGAACGTTTGCGAAATAAGTTAAACGCTTCAATCATTCCAGGAGTAAATAAAATATCAAAACAGATTGAAGAGGAAATCACAAACTATTTTACAAAAAAACTAACAACATTTAAAACCCCGATCATCTTACTAGGGTCTGAATTTCAAAAAACTGTCTGGAATGAACTGTTGGAAATTGAATTAGGAAAAACGACTTCATATAAAGAACTAGCTACCTTAATTAATAACCCAAGATCTGTAAGAGCCATTGGTAACGCAAATGGGGCCAATCAATTAGCAATCATCGTCCCATGTCATAGGGTTATCCAATCTAACGGAGATTTAGGTGGATATGGTGGCGGTTTAGAAAGAAAAAATTGGTTGCTAAACCATGAAAAAACGTATAATAACTTACTCTCCAACAAACCAAATTAACCTGATTTATCAAAGCTTTTTTAGAATGCAAGGATGGAATTTTTACCCTTGCATTCTTTTAGTAAGTACAAAGTAGTTTCAAAGTTCATTTCTTAGGCTGTTTTCGTATTGATTGTTGCTTTTCGTACTACTAAAGTTCGTGACATCTTTTCTTGTGTACAATAATGACTAACAATATAAAACCATTTTTGTGTTACTAATTTGATAACATTAGCAACAAAGTTTACGAAAAGAGCCTTACTCTATTATGCATTTGGTGCTCGATATACTTCTTCAAATGGTTGTACTACAACAAAGCCACTACCGCTAAACTTCATTTGAAAACTTTCTCCGCTTCCTCGACCAAACAAACTTTTAAATTGAATATCTGTAACAATATCAGGAGTTAAATTACTAGACCAAGCGATAGTAGAATTTGGGTCTGTCATTACTGGGTTATCAGGAGTTACTTCTAAAGTGAGAGGCTCATAATGACTAGTAAAAGCAATAAGACCATGTCCTTCTAAACGAACATTAAATAGTCCACCTGCTAACATACCAGCAATTTTACGAATCATTTTAATATCCCATTTAACAGTTGACTCGAAAGCCAAAATATCATTTCCATTGATAGAAATAGCTTCTCCATCAAGATTAATAATGTATATCTTTTTCCCACTATCTGAAAAATATACTGTGCCGTTTCCTGATGCTTTCATCAAGCTAACACCTTCTCCAGTAAATTGTTTTTTAAACATTTTACCGATGCCGTGCTCTAAAATGCTTTCTCTTACAAATTTAACTTGGCCCTTATAAGAAGTCATGGAACCGACCTTTGCCCAAACTTCTCCATCTAAATTAACCTCTAACATTCTAGGACTTTCTAGTTCAAATACACCTTGATTTTTTTCCTTTTGCTTCGTTTGATCTACAAACTCTTGAATAGAATATCGCTGATTCAAATAAAACCCCTCCTGAAAAATATTCTGAAACAAGATGGATATCGAAAGTGTTATTGAGGAATATATTTTTGTAAAATGTTTCTGTAATAAAGATAGCATATATCAAATTGATGTGATGTAGAATTTTGTCATTCATTTTATCCGTACATAAACTCATCTTTTATTAGTGCCGGTTAATTTAGTTTTTTTGGTCAAATTTTTCATATATGGGTCAAATCCATGAGTTTATCGGTCAAATGCATGAATTAATGGGTCAAATCCATGGGTTTATCAGTCAAATCCATGAATTCATCCATCGTGGTCAACGATTTAACAAATAGAGAAGAATTTTATTATTTAGATTGTATGAATTCTCTCTCGTATAGTTGGTTGTGGTTACTTAAATGAGCTTATTTTTTCTTTTGAGAAATTCCAATTGACTAAGAAAATCCCAATAAAAATGAGTAGCCCACCTAAATAAACATACCATTGAACAATTTCGTCAAGCAGTAACCATCCAAAAAGTACTCCAAAAAAGGGAGCTAAAAATAAAAAGGCACTCGTTTTACCTGGATCACCTTTATTGAGAAGGTAATACCAAGTTGCAAATTGAACGATAGAACCCATAATAGCTAAATATAACACAATTGATATAGATTCAATATTTATGATCATTTTTGGTGATTCAAGTATGATGCTCAAGAGTAAGAGTACTAACCCACCAAACAGCATTTGATAAGCTGTAAGTACCCATATATCAAAATGAGATCCCCATTTTTTAACTAATATAGTTGCTATAGCCCAAGAAATTCCTGCTCCAAGCCCTAAAAGTGTTCCAGGTTGTAATTGTAAGTGAAACCCAAATGTAACTATTACACCTAGACATCCTATTAAAACACCAATCCATTGATATAATCGGTATTTCATTCGTAGAAAAATGGTACCGAGGATTACTACAAGAAGTGGGTTAATAAATGTTAGAATAGAAGACTCACCCGCTGTAATCGTTCTTAGGCTTAGAAATATACATCCCATAACACCTGTAGTTTGAAAGAGTCCTATAATAAATATCTTCATCCAAGTGTCCTTGGGTGAATGTAGCTTTTTATTCTTAACCCAAAGAGACATTATTAATCCAGCAATTGTAAAGCGTAACCCAACTAAAAGAAATGGTGATACATATGCCAGGCCCATTTTTCCTATCGCAAAAGAAGATCCCATCAGTGAAGTAGCAAGTATTACTAGTAATGTGTAAACAATTGGATTCATAAGTTCCTCCGAATTAACTTTTATATTTAAAGGTAAACTCTTTCTCATTGATTGAAGTAATTGTACTAAAAAAAACACAGGTCCAACTATCGTTTCTTAGCATCTTTTCTTCTAAGAAACAATTGCATAATGCCCGATTTAAATGTAGTAATATTGTATAAATAGCAACAAAAAGTTGCTGTTTTCTCATGGATTGTTGCTTTTCGTATTGAGAAGTACACAACTAGAGACGTGGCTCTTTTCTTCTGTACAGCGATGACAAACAATATAAAAAATCTTTTTATAGTACTAAGCGGATAGCAACAGCAACAAAATTTTACGAAAAGAGCCTAAAAAAAAGACCTGATAAAAAATAAATATTACTGTATGAGTAGCGTAACATGGATATAATAAAATCATAATCGAAATATGGATGTAAAGTTATATTTTTTCACTAACTAAATTGATGGTTCTAAATCAATATATTAGTTATGATCGAGATGACTAAGAATGTGAGGGGAGAATAAATATGAGCGGAAGACCTGATGTAGCAAAGGTTGCCAGCCTTGTGAGCGAAAATTCTCGTGCAGCAATCCTGACAGTATTATTAGACGGTAGATTTCACCCTGCAAGCGAGCTAGCGTATATGGCGCAAATTAAACCTCAAACTGCTAGTTTTCACTTAACTAAAATGGTTGATGCCAATTTAATTACAATGGAAAAGCACGGGAGACACAGGTATTATGGTATTCGTAATCAGGAAGTTGCGCAAGTGATGGAATCTCTACTTTCAATAGCTCCACGTACTGAAATCAAGTCATTAAAACAAGCTTCTGAAGATAAAGCAGTACGTTTTGCACGAACTTGTTATGATCATCTTGCAGGAAGCTTAGGTATACAAATCACTGACTCTTTAGTTAATACAGGTATTCTTTGTAATAACACCACAGAGTTTGAGGTGACAGACAAAGGAGAAGAATTCTTTGCATCTTTTCAAATTAATCTTCGGGAAGTTAAGAATAAGCGTCGTGCATTTGCACATAAATGTTTAGACTGGAGTGAAAGACGTCACCACCTTGCTGGTGCATTAGGAAATGCTTTGCTAGAAAGAATATTGGAGTTAAACTGGATTCAACGCTCAGCCAATTCCAGAGCTATAACAATCACTCCTGCAGGTAAGAAAGGATTTAAAGACATATTCATGATTGATGTTTAAAGCAAGTTGTCTCTAGTACTGAACGGTACTTAATAAGACTGTTTTCACATTAATTCTTTTAAGCATTCTTTCTTCTCTAAAGAGCCATTTCATAGAAGCAATACGATGAGCATAGCAAAAATTGCAATTTGAACACAAAAAATTTATGTTTGCAGTTTTATGTTAAAAATTAGATGTTTGAAACACTTATACAACTAGATTAAGGTGCATCTTTCCTTCTATAACGAAGACTGGACAACTTTATCTGTTAGTTAAGGAACTATAGCAATATAGTTCAAGAAAAGAACCTAAATATTTCAATGCAACTGGTTAATACGAAATATGAATATTAAGAATTTGAACGCTTTTTTATCACTTAGGGCAGGTTGTCAATTTAAATCATGCGAATGCCTTTGATTCTAGAAAACAATAATGATAAGAGTGAGAAATATCTTGGACTCTATCACTTTGCCATTTCTGTAGACTCATAAAAACTGTCAACTCATTAACAGAATGGATTTAAAGCTGTCAGTGAACCTAGAGGTACAGGATATAGATATTATGAATACCATTTTAGATCCTGTTGGAAATAGAGTTGAAATAGTCATTAATGATAGTTAAAGATAAAAAACCTTTACTAAATGGCAAGAAATGAGGTAGAATTTTTTTGTTACATAAATAGAAGATAATGTTAATTTTTTTGCATTGGATTGGAGTATTATTTTGAAGATGATGTTACTTTTTTATTAATACGGGCTTGAAACAAAAGCTCGTATCGATTTTATAGCTATCGATACGAAATTACATATTTCGGGAGGTAGCAAAATGGAACATATTTGTTTTGAATTTAAAAATATTGAAATGACATATATAGATAAAAGGGTATTAAAAATTGAACGGTTAGCTGTGCATCAATTTGATCGAATTGGAATCGTGGGGAAAAATGGTGCTGGGAAAAGTACATTAATCAAGTTGCTTTCTGGGATTGTTCAACCTTCAGTTGGGAAGGTACATCGTTATGTAGAGCATGGGTATTTTGAGCAAATATCAGCACCAACAACTGATGAAGCAGACCCATCGTTACTTGGAAGGTTAGCTGTTCCGCAAAATTCTAACCATTTAAGTGGTGGAGAGCAAACAAGGCTGAAATTAGCACAATTGTTTACACATTATTATGAAGCATTACTAATTGATGAGCCGACAACTCATTTGGACCAAGAAGGTATTTCATATTTACTCGATGAATTGAGATATTACTATGGGGCACTGATAATCGTTAGTCATGACCGTGCCGTACTTGACCAGCTCACCACATCTATTTGGGAAGTCGATGAAGGAGAAGTACACGTTTATAAAGGTAATTACAGCGAGTATGTAGAGCAGAAACAATTAGAACGTGAACAGCAAAATCAAGCTCATGCACAATATATGAAAGAACAGAAGCGTCTAGCAAAAGCAGCGCAAGAAAAAATGAAAAAGGCCGAAAAAGTTGCACAAGCTGGAAGTATGTCAAGGAAAGAAGCGAAGGCTAAAGCGAACCGTATGTTTGAATCGAAGTCTAAAGGGACATGTCAAAAAGCAGTACATCGCGCCGCAAAAGCAATTGAACAACGTAAAGATAGGCTAAAGCATGTGGAAGCAGTGAAAGAGGAAAAGCAAATTGTATTTCACCAATCAAAAGCATTGGAATTGCACAATAAATTTCCAATTATGGCTGATAGATTTAGTCTCGAATTGGAAGATCGTAGATTGTTAGATGAAGTTAGTTTTCAACTCCCTTTAGGGAAAATAATAGCGATAACTGGTGAAAATGGAAGTGGTAAAAGTACACTATTAAAGCACATTGCCAGTCATGCCGTCGGTCTGACGATTACACCAAAAGCGAGAATTGGCTTCTTTCGTCAAATGAGCTATCAATTTACAAGTGATGAAACGATACTGCAATTTATGAAAAATCGTTCAGAATACGATGAGGGGTCACTAAGAAGTGCTCTACATTCGATGCAATTTATAGATACTGATTTATTAAAAAAAGTGAAGACGTTAAGTGGTGGAGAAGCGATGCGCCTCCAGCTCTGCCTATTATTTTTAGGAGAATATAACATATTATTGCTAGATGAACCTACCAATTTTTTAGATATCAGGACTATTGAAGCATTAGAGCGATTTATCTGTGCCTATAAAGGAACAATCATACTTGTATCGCATGATACAAGGTTCATAAAGAATGTGGCAGAGTTACGGTTAAACATTTCTGATAAAAAATTGCAACAACAGTGTTTATGAGTTAGCATATATGGTAGGTTAGACCGTACGTTCTTTATATGATTCTTATTTTCGAGAGAATTTACAATGAGCCGAGTGGAAAAGACGATCAATTTTTAAATTGTATTTTGTGGAGGCTGTATTTCGCATTAATTGTTGCTTTTCCTAATAAGTACGAAACACGTAAATATTTAACAATCGGTATTCTTTTCACCATTAAAGACTTTAAAATTACATTTAAGAGAAACAACAAAGTTTCCGAAAAGATGTAGAAGAGGACTTGTTATATGTCCTCTTTTCTTTTTTTGGAAATTACTCCAAATAATATTTTTAAGCTAACTTTTTACACAAAAGAAGGCACTTTAGAAGATGAAATTTTATAAAATTATTGAATTGGACTTAATAGAAGATGTTCTGGCCTTTGAGCACGACAGTAAAATTCAGGCATTTCACCATCCATAAAATCGTTACTCTTTGCTGTGACGATATCCCTGTAGTAAATTATATTTCCATATTTCCTTTACTCCTGTACATTATTGTATGTCTACGAAGTGTACATTCACATAATTAATATGGTGAATGACATACATTCCAAGTTGCTCTCATTCTCTCAACTCTTATATCAATAAATTACATGCTTAATAAAAATTTCTGTTAAACACTAAGATCATTGTACACCTTGATACATCCATAATTTAAAAACTGTATGATAAATGTACAATTTCGAATCAAACAGCTTACTCTCTTCATATTCATGTAATAACAAATAAAATGAAGAGGTGCATTCACTTGACTACTTTTGTCGTTGACACAAAAACTCACTCCCTTATAACTACACTTCCAGTAGGCATTCCAGCCGCTTTCTCAGGGGCTCCTCAATCTTTAACACCAGATGGCAAGCTTGTTTATACTATTAATGTAAATGGCCGTTCAGTATCTGTTATTGATACAAAGACACATTCAGTAATTGCTACGATTCAATTTGATGCTTCTACCCTTCCACAAGCTATTGATACTTCTCCAGATGGCAAATTAGTTTACGTTACTACAAATCTAGGTACTGTACCTGTTCTTGATGTAAAAACGCATTCAATAATCGCTACAGTTTCTATAGGAGAACTCCCTCTTACTTCGGTAAAGTTTACACCAGATGGAAAGCTTGCTTATGTTTTAGGTTTCAGAAGTTCTGAGCCCGGTACTCTCTCAGTTATTGATACAAAAACTCACACAGTTGTTGCTACTCTGATTCTTCCAGAAGATAGCACATTACCGTTATTTATTTCTTTTACACCAGATGGAAAATTAGCCTATATAAACGCAGGTACAACCGATTAAATAGCATTCAAATGAAGTTGTTAGCCCCATGGTCATCCCAAGATTAAAATATCATCATTATTTTATTTATTTTGATCTTCCTTAAAGGCTGTTTTCACATATGTTGTTGTTTATAAAAGATAAACACGTATACAACTTTTTTAATAGGAAAACAGCCATTGACTTTAGCCATTTATAAAATATTTATTTCCATTAAAACTCACTTGAATTTTTGCCTCCCCCATCTTATTATAAATTGAGCTAATCCACTAATAGATCTCATAACCTTGATTAAATGGGGGATCTATTGACCAAAAAATGATAAAAGGATTCACTATTATGAACTCCATAAAATACTTCCAATTCAAATGTTTACTTTATATTACTGTGTTTTTTCTTTTTGTCCTTGGTACTATTAACATTCGAAAACCTTTCTCAGCTCTTACTAAAGTTGATCTTCTTCAAATAGGGTTAATTTTCTTTTTCTTTTTATCAGCATTAAGTTTATATGACGAGATTTCAGAGCGTTTCTCTAATATACGACCCCTACAAAGGTTTATATTGTCTACATTCTCTTTTTTACTAGCTACCATTCTAGGTGGAATGATTGCTTTTCCTCTAGTAAAATAAATTGAGAATGATAATTGAGGCTATTTTGTTCAAATTTAATTATGAACATCTAAAACAACTTACATATTGATTAAGAGTCATTTAATGAATAGACACGATATTTTGCTGGTATTTCAGTTATATTTTGTATATGCTTAGAAACTTGTAAAATATCAACAATTTCTTCACCATTACTAACATAAATCTCCCCAGTATATGAACAATAATTTCTGTTTTCTTTAATAACAATCCCAGTAGAAGAAGACATATCCATATAGGATTCATCATATTTTACACTGTCAGTTGATGATAAATATAGTGTGGCTAACTTACTCAATTGCTCATGTTCTTTTACATGACTTAATATGAAAACTTCATCCACAAGCATTTTATCGTGCAGAGTAAGAAAATCTTCTATTTGTAGTATTTCAGATTTCAACACGTTTGAGAGCGATTGTGATTGAAGATGAATGTCTTCACGTACAACTGTTTTAAAAATTTCTTGTATAAGCAGATCCTTACCAACAACAAAAGGATGACCGAAGCCATACTTGTATAAACTCTCCTTCATGCTTATCATTCGTTCTATTTGAGGAACTGCGGAGACATCAATCATTAAAGTATTTCCTTTCAACCGAAGGGAATCAATTAAAATATCAATGTCATAAGGATTAATGTGTAAGTGAGAATAATACAAATCTCTATTCCAAAAATCAAGCTGATCGAGTGATAGTGAACCAAATAGAATTTCTTCAAGGATTTTGTACTTACTACCACCTCTTAATATATGTAAAACATCGTTCAGTAAGTTTGGGGTTCGGTCTAATATATTTCTGATTTCTGCGTTTTCACTAATGATTCGAAGCGTTACTTCTCCATGATCATGACCTGATATGAGTTGGAAGCAATGTGAAAAGGGACCATGCCCGATATCATGTAAAAATGCTGCAACTTTAGCAAGTTTTTTTTCATACTGAGTAAGAGAAATGTCTCCCCGTGCACTTAGGCTAGAGATAACTCGCTTCAGCAATTCATAGATTCCTAGGGAATGCTCAAACCTAGTATGAATTGCTTCGTTATGTAGAAAAAATGTATTACCTTGCTGTTTAATGAGAGATAACCTTTGAAATGCTTTCGTTTTAACTATTTCTATCAAGTCATCATCTTCAATTTGGATTGTCTTATAAATGGGATCATTGACTATCATTTCTACCTCCTGAGTTTAAACTGTAACTATTTGATTCTCCAATGCTATGGCAATAACATTATACCAAGATGAACAAAAAAATTAACATAAAATATTATTTGTTAATTTGTAGGTATATCTTATTACAGGCTGTTTTCTTATTTATTGTTAAATCCTTACAAAGTAGAATTCATAGCATTTTTTCATTTAAGGAAACGATCACATATAAACTCGCTTTCAGTGGTTTATTTGAAAAAATAATAAAAAGTATGCTAAGGAAAATAATAGAGGAAGTAGTGCGCTTATGGGCTGTTAGTAAACATCAACAAGACATGAGGTTGTGAGCTTGAGAATGATGCATTTTGAGCTTCTAGGGTATCACATTTTTAATATGTCAAGAATTTAGAGAAATGTCCTTTCATTGTAATATCGGTATCATTGTACTAGATTAATTGTATTACGGAGGTCGCATAAAGTTTTGTTTAGGGGATTATTTACATTGACTCATTCTGAGCTAATGATGCTTAATGTATCAGAAATTACACTATACTAACTACACTATGAGTTCACAGCAGAAGGAATGAACTCATAGTGTTTAAGATCGTCAATTAAAGAGCCAGCTATACACGGGTGTATTGATAATCAATCTAATTCCATCGTACCCTTGCCACGTGCTAAAAATTCAGCGTATTGTATAAATAAGACACCAATTAAGAAAAACACACAACCAATGAAGAATAAAATGTCAATAAAAACACTAGTAAGTTGAAGGTAGATATGAACCCTTCCGTTATTACAGAAGGATAATCCATAGCTTTTCTAAGAAAAAACGTTGACCATTTGTATAATGTATGAATAGAAATATCAACCTATAAGATCATAAAAATTCGCAAATCAAACCCTAATCGTTAAATCTAGTATTGTTAGTTTCTAATGATGTATGGGCAAGTTTGTGAAGTCACTACCTTCCAATACTAGTATTTCGACTGTATAAATTTGTAAAGTCTTAGCTATTAATCTACGTTGCTTTTATTAAAATATTTCAGAAGATGAATATAGTAAAATTAGTTTATCTGAAGGTATGAGTAAAAATTGAATAAACTTTATTTAAAAAATTTGTTTACAGGTGTCACAAAATGAACTTTCAAACGACTGATTAAATATAAAACAGGAAAAGAAGGTGATGATGGGATTGAACGAAGATAAGCAGCAACTTGTAATGGATTGGTACGAAAAATATTATGACGACGTGTACCGCTTTATTCTCTTTATGCTTGGTGATAAACAATGCTGTGAAGATCTAGTTCATGACACATTCGTGCGTGCGTATATTTCATATGACAAATTTGGCAACCGCTCGAATATAAAAACATGGTTGTTCAGCATTGCCAAGCATTTGGTAATTGATGAAATTCGCAAAAGAAAGAGAAGAAGACTTGTTTCGGTAGTTAAAGAAATTCCTTCACCTATTAATATCGAACAGTATATTGAAAATAAAGAAGCGGTCATGCAATTAATGGAGTCTATTCAAAAAATAAAACCAAATTATCGACTAGTAATTATATTAAAGAAAGTGGAGGAGTGTTCAACAAGAGAAATTGCAGAAAGTCTTGGCTGGTCCGAAGCAAAAGTACGTAAAACATTGTCAAGAGCATTGCAATTACTTAAAAAAATGAAAGGAATCGAAGAAGGAGGCGGCCGTATTGAACAAACATTTTGACGACCAATGGAAGCTGCTCCAACAAATTGGACCAACGAAAAATCAAAAAGATAAGATGAGAACAAGGCTTTTGAAATCTATTCAAGATCACCAGGTTGTTCACACGCCAAGACGGGCATTGCTATTAAAAAATTTCATCGCTGCTGCAATCCTACTAATGATTTGTGGAAGTTTTTTATGGCTGATTCTAGAAGAAAGTGCACAGCCACGAACGGCATATGAAGAATCATTTGAGTATAATCAGCTCAGCTGGATGTTAACTGATGTCTATCCCGAGAAAACTGGTGACGATATTCTTCTTTATAGGAAAGATGATCCAGTTGAAGTAGGTACGGTGACAGAAGTAACTGAAGAGGAGAAACAAGAGTTAGTTCATTCATTACCAATGTTTGTGGAAGAAACGCTTGAGAATTTTCCTTATCCAATGACTATGTATATTGAACATGCTAAGACGATGGATGCTGCGTTACGATATCACTTCTTTGTTGAATTTACGGATGGGAATTGGGTTCACATTACATTTGATTACCCAAAGCTTGAATATGCTGAAATTTTTCACGCAATGTCCACTTTGGAACTTAAAGGGAAGGAACCATATGTTCATAATGAACAGCTCTATGTCACACACGGCTATGATGACTTGTTGTATCCTGCTGGATTAGAGCCGATTTCCATTTCCCGTGAGAAAGAACATTATTACTGGGCAAATGCTTCGAATAGAGTATATTTTGACTACGTAGATAAAATTGTTAATGGACTTGGAGGCTGGGAGTTGCGATCTGTTAAGGGGCTTACTTATACATTTGTTCAAGAAAGATTTGAAACAGAATTATCAATCACTTTAGATAGCAAAGAAATAGCATATGAGTTTGTTTATCATGATCAAGACGAGTAGCTATATAAGTTACTAAAGTTTGTTGTTAATGAAAATAAATTAGCATAGTTAGATTTAATGCTGTACAATTGGAAAATATATTAAAATATACCTTTTATAAAATGTCTGTTTCAATTATAATAAATATAATCTTTCAAACGGGGTGAATGAAATGTCTTATCGTATTGTTCGAAGTAATTAGTTTTCGGGCTGGGCAAAAACGCGTACCAGCCATCAAGGGTGAAGTCTGCCCTTTTGTCGAAAACGAAATCTTTGAACAGTGTCGAGAGTCATTAACATACTTTTTAAAGCCAAGGCACTGGACTGTATTTTAAGAAAGTCTATGAGTCTTGGTTTTTTATATTTGAAAGGTGGATATATAAAAATGAATGAATTAGAATATAAAGATTTTTATGATAAAGTTGGAAAAGTAAATGGTTGGGATTTTAGTAAATTGAAGTCCACTTCAGTAGGGGTAAAATGGCATTTTTATGATGAAGTAGTGAAAAGGTGCAAATCTTCTGATGTATTGCTTGATATTGGTACAGGTGGCGGAGAAAATGTGTTGAACATTGCTCGTTCAGCAAATTTCTTGGTTGGAGTAGATATATCTAGTGGAATGATGGAAACAGCTCAAGCAAATCTTGCGAAATCAAATGTTTCAAATGTACGATTTTGTCAATTACCATCGGATAATTTACAATTTCCTGCAGAGTTTTTTGATATCGTTTCATGCTGCCATGCCCCATTTAATGCAAAGGAAATTTCAAAGGTATTAAAGAAAGGCGGAATTTTTTTAACTCAACAAGTCAGTGAAGGCGACAAACTAAATTTAAAAACAGCATTTGGTCGCGGACAATCGTTTGGAGAAAAGGATGGAACATTACAAGAAACATATGTACAAGAATTAATCAAAGCAGGTTTTTCAAATGTCCAAACCTTCGATGAAAATGCTCTTGTTTATTACGAAAGGCCAGAAGACCTTATTTTTCTGTTAAAGCATACACCTATTATTCCTAGATTTGGAGAGGAAAAACAAGACTTAGACATATTGAAGGGCTTCATAGAACAAAACAATACTAATAAAGGAATTTGTTCAAACTCTAAACGATATCTCATAATAGCAACTAAATAATAGAATAGAGTTTTATAACTATACAGGCATTCATGATGTGATAAATTATACTGCCAATTGCTTATGAGAAGCTTATAATATATAGAAAAATCATTGCTTATGAGTGAATCCCCCTATTAAGCAAAGGGTACAAACTTACAAACCTTAACAGAATATGGAGACAATTCACTGTGAGCATTTAATAAGTATATGAACTTGATTCTAGGATGATAAATCCCAATATGTCTTTTTATAAATTACATATTGGGATTAAATTATGCAATCGGTCGTTATGATAGGCCCTATTATGTTATTTGAATAATGTAGTTCATATTTTATAAGATCAGCTTCTATAACCTCCTATAAGTCTTTTGCACGAATTCTGCCAATCCATTTTTCATTCTTACACTATTCTTTCAAACTATGTCAGTTCAAAATGATAACTTATCAAAATTTTACTATTATAGTATTTTTTTATACGTAATTGTGCAACTTATACATCACATCATTCGTCAAACATATATAAGAAGTTTTCTATAAAAGGGTGAGTATTAAGAAAATAATTTACTTTTCGATTCAGAGTTGGTTATTTTACAAATTTAATAGTGAAAGGTACACGATTTTAAGAGAGTGGGTGACACTGGAGTTCAAACTAAATCATGTCCCTCCTCTTAGGACAGCATAGGCAATAAAGGAAAAGAAATTGAATTTAAAAGTCATAAGTTAATTCAACGCTATGGTCTGTTTGTATAGTTGAATATGCTATAACAACTTGATAATAATAGAAAAATAATTATAGTAGGTGCATGGATGAAAAAGAAACAGAAAAACAATAAGAAGAAAAGGAACCATCTCCCATTTCGGTTGAATGTGTTATTTTTTATCGTCTTTTTACTATTTTCAATATTGATTTTAAAGCTTGGACTTACTCAGATTGTATATGGGGAAGATTATCGACGTGAAATTGAAAAAAAAGAAGAGGTGACGGTAAGTGCATCCGTTCCAAGAGGGAAAATATATGATAGGAACGGTAAAGTCATTGTAGACAATTTACCGTTAAACGCAATCACATATACTGGCTATCAAGGTACAACTGCTGAGGAGCGTCTTAAGGTTGCGAGAGATCTAGCAATTTTCATTGACAAAGATACTAAAGATGTTACTGAGCGTGATAAAAAAGACTTTTGGATGTTAACTCATCCTGAAGAAGCTTTGGAAAAAGTAACAGATGCAGAATTAAAGAAACTAGATGATGGTGGTCTTGAAGCAACAGATATATACAAGCTTCAGCTTAATAGAATTACAGAAGAGGAGCTTGCCATCATTACAGGACAGGAGCTTGAAGTGCTTGCAATTTATCGTGAATTTAGTGGTTATGCACTCACACCACAAATTGTAAAAAGTAACAGTGAAAATAAGAATGATGAAGTTTCTGAAGAGGAATATGCAGTTGTAAGTGAGCATTTATCACAATTGCCAGGAGTAGATACGACGACAGATTGGGTGCGTGAATATCCGTACGGTGATACCTTTCGAACAGTATTAGGAAATATTACATCATCCAAGGAAGGGTTACCTTCTGAAGTAGCTACCTATTATGTCGCTAAGGAATATAGTCGTAATGACCGTGTAGGTAAAAGCTATATTGAGAAGCAATACGAAGATGTTCTACATGGTCAAAAAGAGAAGGTTAAAAATATAACAGACAAGGCAGGTAATCCCCTTAATCAGGAAGTTATTACAGAAGGTGCGAATGGTAAAGATCTTGTTCTTTCTATTGATATGGATTTGCAAATTGCAATTGAAAAAATTATTGAAGAGGAATTAGTAACTGCAAAAAGCAAATCGGGGTCTGCATTTTTAGACCGTGCCTTTGTCGTTATGATGAACCCTACTACTGGTGAAGTACTATCATTAGCTGGGAAGCAATATGTGAAAAATGATCAAGGTGAAGTGGAATTTTTGGATTTTGCTAGGGGAACTTTTCAGTTGTCGTATGCGATGGGTTCAACAGTAAAAGGCGCGACAGTGTTAACAGGCTTTGAAACAAATACAATTAAACCAGGTACTACCTTTATTGATAGTCCATTGAATATTAATGGTTTACCAAAAGGATCATATAAAGTGTTAGGTCCTGTAAACGACCTTGATGCGCTTAAAAAATCTTCTAATGTCTACATGTTTCATACAGCAATTGGGGTAGGTGAAGGTAATTATGCTTATGGAAAACCATTGTATATAAATACAGCTGCTTTTGACACGTTTCGTTATTATTTTAGTCAATTTGGTCTAGGGGTAAAAACAGGGATTGATTTACCTGGTGAACAAACTGGCTTTGCTGGAACAGATACACTCCCAGGTTTATTATTGGATCTATCTATTGGGCAATATGACACGTATACACCACTCCAGCTAGCACAATATGTATCTACTATTGCTAATGGTGGTTACAGGGTGAAACCACAAATTGTCAAGGATATTCATCAACCATCTGATGGTCAAAATGGACTTGGTCCAATTTTAAAGGAATTTAAACCTGAAATCTTAAATAGAGTTGATATGAAAAAAGAGTATATTGAACAAGTGCAGGAGGGGTTTCGTCAAGTAATGCAAGAATCTGGAGGTACTGCTGTAGGTTCTTTTGGAGACAAACCCTATAAACCAGCTGGGAAAACAGGAACCGCTCAAGTAGATGTGGATAAGTCGGAAAATGTAGCTTATGCTCATAATTTAACTCTTATTGGCTATGCACCTTATGACAATCCAGAGGTTGCATTTTCGGTTGTCGCTCCTACTGCAGACTATGGGAATAGTAAAACCTCCATCAATTTAAACATAGGCGAGAGAATTTTAGATGAATACTTCAATTTAAAGCAAAACAGAGCCAATGGTACGGAACAAGAAGTTATCGATGAGGCTGAGTCTGAATTAACCGATCCCACAAGTGAAGAAGAAAATGAGTAGTGATTGAGAGAGAGGGGCTAAATTTAGGAAATATCTATAAATTAGCTCCTCATATTAATTTGAAAGATTGTCATTCTTAGATAGTTTGCACTAGTCTACTATAATTTTCTTTTTCTGTATTATGTATAACTACATTGAGAAAACAAACAACCTTTTATATGGGAGGATTCCGATATTGACCCCGATAAAAAAAGCTTATGGGTATGTTACTAGAATGAAAGAAGGAAAAACACAAGTTTTAGTCTTTCAACATCCAATATCTGCAGCAGGAATACAAATACCAAAAGGCACAGTTAAACCTCATGAAAGTACTTATCATGCTGTAATAAGAGAAATTGAAGAAGAGACTGGGCTGAAAGATTTTCTTATTGAATATTTAATTGCGGAAGACTTATGGGAAAATGATGACGGTGCTATACATCATCGGTTTTTTTATAAAGTTTCTGTAACGACTGCATCAAATGAATGGGACTACGAGCCAACAGGCGGAGAGGAGGAAGAAGGACTAACGTTCCATTTTTTCTGGATTTCTTCAGAAAATGAGGTTGAACTTATTAGAGGACATGGTGATTATTTAAAGCTTGTCTTTGATTGAACATTGCATCTATGCATCCCTAACTTAAGCTATATGTGGAACATTTGTTATTTAACATTGTTTTAGCGATCGGAAATCGACACACCGGCGTTATATAACTTTAATGAATGTACTGCTGAGGTATTAATTTTTCACTAAGTAATTCAAAAGGCATGATTTATTATGGTATGTCACTTTATTAAAATTTGCAGATATATATACTACTGATTAAATAATCCTTAAGTGTAACAAATAAAGTTTTTAACGAACGAAGAAGGCTTGTAATGGCTAGGACAATATCATGATTCACACTTTATTTTCTGGGGAGAACGTAGGAGAGAATTATCCTCAACAAGCATTAACATGATTATATGGAGAATTGTTTATTGCCTGTCAGCTTGGGAGTCTATTAGAATTGTGTATAATCGCGCTATATGCCATTAAAAGACTTATAACTAAATTGGGAATTACGGAAACGTTATGAATGATAATGACTTATTTTCTAAAAATACAGATATGATTATTGGGAAAACACGACGAAGGCTAATACATACGAGTCGCAGTTTAATGTGGTAAAAAATCGAAAAATTAAGAAATAATACATTGATACTGCTAATGAAGTATGATATAGTAACTGGAAATTAGAGGTGATAAACATGACCTATTGTATAAGTTTTATTTCATTCGAACAATTTCATCATCATAACAATTAGCTGTGCTATACGATCCAAAAAATCGTACATAGGATGGCTATTTCTTATTAAATCGCATTTGACTAAGTTAACAACTTATCTCAGATGCGATTTTTTTATTTAGGTTCTTTTCGGAGACTATGTTGCTTTTGTTCTATAAATTTGAGCAACTGATGTGAATGATATGATTTTTATAGTCTGTTGAGAAGAACAGATGTCACGAACTCTAGTTGTGTATGTGTTTCTTAATACGAAAACTGCTTACTTTAATTATGGAGGAAGAAAAAATGAAAAAAATGGCTTATCAAAATGTCAAAGGAACGAAAGATTACTTACCAAGTGCTGAGATAATAAGAAGAGATATTAAAAGAACGTTAGAAGATGTATTTATCAAATACGGATGCAAACCACTAGAGACACCTATTTTAAATTATACGGAATTACTTGCTTCAAAATATGGGGGTGGAGCTGAAATATTAGAAGAAATGTATGCATTATCTGACAGAGGAGCAAGAGATTTGGCTTTAAGATATGACCTCACGATCCCCTTTGCCAAAGTAGTTGCGTTGAATCCGACCTTGAGGATGCCTTTGAAAAGATATGAAATTGGTAAAGTATTCAGAGATGGACCTATAAAAACAGGTAGACTTAGAGAATTTACGCAGTGTGATGTTGATATTGTTGGAGTAGAATCACAATTAGCTGAAGCTGAATTATTAATCATGGCATTGGATGCCTTCCGCCAACTCGATTTAGATATCATTATCCAATATAACAATAGAAAATTATTAACTGGCATATTGGAAGTATTTCAAACAGAGGATAAAAAGATTAATAAAGTTGTGATGATATTAGATAAGCTTGAAAAGGTTGGCTTAGACAATGTAATAAATGAGCTTGATGAAATAGGACTGTCGAAGTTAACGATTAAATCCATCAAACAATTTATCACTGCTAACAATCATACAAGCTACAGTTACTATCAATCATTCGCTGAACAAAATGAACGAGTAAAACAAGGACTTGATGATTTACAAGAGCTAGATAATTATTTGGAATTACTTGATGTCAGTGAACGATGTGAATTTAACCCATTTTTAGCAAGAGGGTTAGAAATATACACAGGTACGATCTATGAAGTTTTTTTGTCAGATTTATCACTGAAATCAAGCATCGGGAGTGGTGGGAGATATGACAATGCAATTGGTGGACTTATTGGAACGAATGAAAAATATTCGACAGTCGGAATTTCCTTTGGTTTAGATGTCATATATACAGCTATGAGTCAGTCTAAGAAACTAATTGACAAGACGGATCTAGATTATTATTTAGTACCAATAAACACTGAGAGAGAATGCTTGTTAGTAGCCAACTATTTAAGGAATCAAGGCTATAAGGTTGAATTGGAAATGAGTAACAAAAGATTAGGAAAGGCTCTTGATAAGGCAAACAAAGAGAAAATACCTTATGTAATTATTGTCGGAGAAGATGAAGTGAAGAAAAATCAACTAATAATAAAAAATATGTCTTCAGGAGAAGAGAAGTTCGAAGCTTTTCAATTTAATAGTTAAACTGCTTATATTATCAATGGTTCAACCATATAAACAGTGAATGACCGGTATACGATGGGTATATTTTGTTACAACCATGACAAGATTACAGCATAATTATATGTGACAGTGACCGCTTTTGAAAATAAGTCGAAGTTTGACAAGGTAAATATGTAAGAATATGATTAAAATGGGTAAGTAACGGTATAATTATATATATTTTCCATTGGTAAGGTCTACACGAACAGATTCTAATCTGGTGGATGTTGTGTAAGGAGATCTCCTCAAGAAAAAATAGCTTTATACCATTCAATGATACTACTATTTCTTAAGGGGGAAAGACGAGCGGTGAAAAGAGTAGACGTTGCATACGTACTCATCTTTGATGAGAATGACGAACAAGTTTTGCTGGTTAAAAATAAGGGCGAAAAGACCTCTTACTATACTTTACCAGGAGGGGCAGTAGAACAGGAAGAAACCCTACAAGATGCTGCTATCCGTGAAGTTAGAGAAGAAACAGGGTTTGTCGTAGAATTAGACGGTATATTTTCTATAAGTGAAGCATTCTTTGAAGAAAGTGGTAACCACGCTGTTTTTTTTACTTTTAGAGGAAAAATAACTGGCGGAGAAATGGGCATATCATTGCCTGAAGAGATTGAAGAAATCACCTGGATGGAATCGTCGAAAGCAGAGCAATATGTACATATTACAAACGAAAAGGGGTTGATTAAAAGTAAATCATCAGCCCCTTATTTTCTTAGAGGTAGAGTCAGTCATAAGGACTAAATATATGTTAATTGATTGGAAAAAGGTGAAGAGGAAATGGAAATAGAAGTTGTATGCTTTTTATTATCCTCTCTATCTAACCCCTAAATATAATCGAAAAGCATGATTTTTGAGCATTATCTCTAGCTTCCTTCGTTCAATTTCTTTATATATATCTATTGTAGATCCATGTTTTCCATGGCGTTTAAACCATTTTTTTAACAAGGTCATCACCCTTTGTTTTTTGATGATTTAAGTATAAACTGATGCGCCATTTTTAAATACGACCGAAAGATTGTTTAGATGTCATTCTTAAGACGGAATGTTTTCTCTTGCCAAAGGTCGATCAAAAACATGATTAAGAAGTACATAATTGGGACTTTTAAACACATTTCCTGTTAAATAAGAATGTGAATACATGTAAACTGAAAACGAACGGGCATGAGGTTTATTATAATGTGAACGCAGTCTTTGATTTAGTAAATATAATATTGAATTTCCGTGTGTTTACCCATGGAAACAAATTTCTGATAAAGATGTATATCCTTCCTATATTTAAAGAATCATAATCTAATCCAAACATTGAAATTATAAATGGAGAGGTTAATAATTTGTGGAAATGTTGAACTTAAACAGTTGTTATTAGATTTTCGAAAGAAAAAGTTGTTCTAAAAACTCATGGACTAGTTGTAACGGGGAAATGATAATCGTCATTATGATTTGGATGTCATATTTAATACATATAAAAATAGAGATATAGAATGGCATTCCAGGGGTAAGATTCAGTTTGACGAGAAAAGACTAAGGAGTCATAAGGTGATAAATGATGTCTGCTGACCTACTAAGCTACGAGTAGATCATTATCCAAGTAGAAGAGGTATGGAAATAACGCTGTTTTAATCAAAAAAACGCTCCTATTGAGCGTTTTTTTGATTGTTGGACACTTTATTAACTTTCTAATGTCTTTTTGTTCATCTTCTGAACCTTTTTAACGTTTTCAATATGAAAAGGTGAGTCAATACTTTCACTAACAATACTAAATGTATTATTATCTAAATCAAAGAACTCAAAACCTTTCATTCCCCCATAATCTTCAATATCTGTAGTTATAACACCATTACTATGAAGGTGGTCAAATACTGAATTAATATCTTCAACTACAAAATTAAAATAGACATTTTTCTTCTTCCCTTTAATGATAAATTCAGTTGGTTGTGGAGCTTCAACTTGAACAAGGGCCAATTGAGTTGAACTGTTTGGAAAATAAAAACCAGCCCCATCTTCCCATCCATCAATTTTCTTAACGCCTAAATTCTTTTCATACCACTTTGTCGCTTCCTTAATGCTAGTTACAGGGATAAATATACTTCCAACTTGCATCATCAAATCACTCCTTTTATATAAATTCCTAAGTATAACGTTTATAATGGTAAAAAGGTTACAATAATTTTATTTTTTTTGAGGGGGTTTTAGATGGTATTTGACAATTTAGCATTAACAATCACAAAACTATATAAATACTGTTTGAAATTAACAGGCTCAACATGGGTGGCAGAAGACCTTGTTCAAGAGACTTTATTAAAGGTTTATAGGCTGAGAGACTCAGAACCTAACCGAGAAATTACATACCCTTTTCTTTATACTGTGGCTAAAAACCTTTTTATAGATGAAAAAAGAAAAAAAAGAGACTTATTTTATTTCAATGAAGAGATTCATAATCAGACGAATGATTTTTTAGAATACGATAACTTGATTGAATCATTACTCGTATCTTTACCATTAAAACAAGCTATGCTCGTAACTCTTAAAGACGTATTTGGTTATACGGTAAAAGAACTAAGCTCAATGCTTCGCACAAGTAATGAATCTATAAAAACAGCATTACATCGGTCAAGAAAGAGACTTAAATCATCTCCAAAATCTAATGCAGATGTTAATGTTCAAAACCATCAAATCATTGTTGGGCTTTCTAGTGCAATAAAAGAGGCCAATGCTACCAAAATATTTTTTTATTACAGATTACTTGAAGCCCGTAACTTTAAAGTAAGGAGAAATAGTAGTCAGTCTGTATGTCATGTGGTAGATCCTGATGGAAATATACTCGAGTTTCTATCTTGTCATGATTCGAGTAGGAGAATGTGGGTTATGTGAATGTAAAAAGTCATGGATGTTATTTAGTATAGTCATTGTAATTAATTTTGGTTAGATCTTACCATATAAATTTAGCTATAGAAATTAGTGAGGACAGGGTAAATCGTTATTTCATCAAATCTTACTTTGGACAAAACGAAAGAGGCTGGGACATAACTTAAGTGTTTAACTAAAATTCCGAACAAAGTAATAACTTAGCGGATGAAATATACGTAGACTCCTGCGGGATGAAAAGCAACGGCTAGACCCCGCAGAGCGTAGCACGAGGAGGCTTGCCAGCTTCCCGCGGAAAGCGGAGTATATTTCAGGAGCGGCGTAACTAGAACTACAACCATTGTTCGGTTTCTATTTAGTTAAAATACTTTTGTCCCAGCCTCTGGGCTAGATACTTTTTTTCATTCCACAATTCGTACATTCACGTATAAAAACATAGTCCTTTGCAGAGCTTTTAAAAATGGATGAGTTACAATTATCGCAACGACCACTTACTTTGTCAGGGTATTTCTTGTAATCGTATACTATATTTAAATCTATCTCTGTATGATCTGTCATTTCATTACCTCAATCAATTATATTTTATAAATACATTTTATCAAAACTACACACAGATTTAAATATGACTATGTCTAGGATAAGTAGTAAAAAGCTTATAACAAATATTTTCGTTTAGGTACTCTTACAATGAAAATAACCATTTGAAGTAATATTATTCGATAGAAGACTACTGAATATATCGTCTACTTCACTTCTAACACGAAATTATAAAGAGCATCACCATCAGATACATTTGTATTTTCCTTATCCATCCACCATACACCGTAGCTATAATAATAAATTCCCTTGTCCATTGGTGCAAAAAAGGTGTTGTTTTCTACGATAACATCAGAAGTTTTAACACCTTCAATTTGCGTTACATGGATTTTGGTAGGCTTTGGTTCATAATGCATGACAAGCTTTACTACTTCACCTGACCTCACTTCAATAG
Source organism: Nanhaiella sioensis (assembly GCF_046557775.1). Taxonomy (NCBI): domain Bacteria; kingdom Bacillati; phylum Bacillota; class Bacilli; order Caryophanales; family Bacillaceae; genus Nanhaiella; species Nanhaiella sioensis. The sequence goes on along the minus strand of NZ_JBKAEG010000001.1, from coordinate 476,060 downwards.
GTGTTTCTCCTTCCCATTTCCACTGGCCCAGCTGTATCAACGCAAATGTTTGAACTTTTTGAAGTTTTCCAACAGTAACTCCCTAGTATTGTTTCATACTGTTTATTATTTATCTCAATTAGTGCAATTGGTGGCTCACTTTCAATCACTTCATTATTAGAACATGCAGCTGTAATTAGTACGAAAAAAATGATAGGAGTATACATTAGTTTTTTCATTTTTTATATCCTTTCTATTTAACTTATATAATATTTTTCGTTATAACGTATTAATAATCTGCTATACGCTAATAAGCTACACTGGATTTGATGATTAAATCATTAATGTAAAAAGAGAATTATTGTATAGATGTCAGTTTTATCACATGTAATGATCCTTATAACAAAATCTAATCTCCTGTTTCAGCCCTTGCTTCCACTAATGAAGATATAGGTTTTTCTCCTTCTTGAGTCGTGTTATGAAACCCCCTACTTTTAAACCCTTTATGACCATGTCAATTGTATAATGTAAAATACACCATATTCTATAAAAATATGTTAACTTAAGGAATTTTTTATGTTTATTTGAAATTATTTCACTCATAAACCCGTTATTATAAATGATAGACGAATCGAGAAATGCGCATGATCGTTTTATCTTGTCAGGAGGTCATTATGGAAGAAGAACTGAAATGGGTAGAAGAAGTGCTAAGTGGCAATAAACAAGTCTACGCACACATTATTAATAAATATAAAAATTCGTTATTTGCAACGATTCTACGGATGACAAAAAATCCACAAGACGCACAAGACTTAGTGCAGGAGGTGTTTATAAAGGTGTATCATCAGTTGCATAAATATGACGGCCAAGGCTCGTTTTCGAACTGGATGTATCGAGTGGCTATTAACCATTGTATAGACGAATTTCGGAAGAAGCACTATAAGATGAAGCAGGTTGAAATCAACGAAGGAGATCTATTAAACATGAATGATCCTGAAGTCATTTTTTTGAAAAAAGAGAAACAAAGGCAGCTTGAACGCTTAATCGAAACGTTACAAGAAGATGAGCGTATGGTTATTTTGTTACGGTATGTAAATGAACTCAGCTATAACGAAATAAGTGAGCTGGTAGACTTGCCTTTATCAACTGTACGAAATAAACTTCATCGGGCAAAGAGGAAGATGAGGCTTACTGTAAAACAAGGAGGGGATTACTTCTATGAATTGTCCAACGACAGATAAACTTTCTCAGTATGTAGATCAATTACTTCTGATACAAGAACACACTACAATTCAACATCATTTAAAAGATTGTGTGCATTGTCAGCATGTCGTAAATGCTTTTCAAGATGAGCAAAGATTTATAAAGGAAACATTACAAACACCTACACTACCTGATCAATTTGCTTCCACCGTTCTAGACCAGTTAGAACCATACAAACAGAAGGTTACTCGCAAGAAAAGGTCGACTAAAAAAAGAATCATGCTCACTGTAGCAGGCATCATTTTAACTGTAAGCTTAAGTGCGGTATTACAGCCTAGCTTTGCTCAATTAATTGGTGGCCTGTTTTCTACAAATCAAGTGGATGATGGCTTAAGAATGGCATCCCAAGCTGGTGTCGGTGAAAGAGTAAACCTTGAAGTTACTGATCAAAATATAACATTTAAAGTTGAAGATGTCATTGCAGATCCTTCTCGTCTAGCTATATCATATCAATTGGTAAATGAGCATGGCAAAATAATTGACTATGACATTGACTGGTCTGTCCATCCTAAGGACATGGACAATGACATTTCAGCAATCATTCAAAATGGCAAAATTATTCCTATGGAACGGAAGAGTTGGATGAAGCGTGAAGATGATTATGGGTTTATTGAATTCCCTTTAAGAGAATACGAGGAATTAGGAGAGGCGTTCACGTTAGTATTTAACATATCTAATATTAATGGTGTAAAGGGCAATTGGCAGCTAGATGTTCCAGTGGACTTAACAAGGAGTCTACAATTAACTCATACATTACCCTTAAATGATGTAAGTACTACCTATAATGGAGTGATGATCACGATGAAGGAAACACGCTATGCTCCATCATCATATGAACTACTGTATGAAACATCATTTACGGAGGAAGAATTAGCAAAGGTTGAAGAAAATATACAAAATTTTGAAGAACAGTATGGTGAAGGCATCATTAGTGATTTAACACTATATGGGTCTGATGTTAATTATCATTTGGAAAATGAAGAACATAATAACATACATGAAAATGATCGTACCTATCATGACACAATCTTCCAGGATAATTCCATAGATTCTAATTTTCATAGTTTAGGTACTTCTAACGAAGATTTAGCACTGCTTGGGCATAATGCATGGAGTACGTTTTTCACCCCACTAGGTGAGGATGAAAAACTGACTTTTGTGCTTGACGGCGTGGCAAAAACAGCCCCTTCAGATTTTTCGATAATAATTAATCCTAAAGAGTTAAAGAAAAATCCAGTTACATTTGAATATGAAGGAAACTATATGACAATTACAAAAGCAAAAAAACGTAATGAATATTCTTTGCGAAAAGCTATTATTCCTATTGAAATAGAAACCAACTTCACTATTGAAATGGAAGGTGGTAAGGATGAGCTAGCGTCTGAGTTCGTTCATTGGATAATAGAAGATGATAACGGCAATGTATATCCAACATTCGATACAAAATCAATTCTCAATAAAAAAGATAAAAACGATCGTTATAAAACTTCAATTGACATTCGAGCGTACGATATAGAAGAGATTCCAGAAGAATTCACATTACACTTACTTTCGGTTAAACGCTTTTATGAATTGGATAAACAATGGCAGGTCCCGCTTTATCAAATTGGAGAATGATATTGTAACCTTTTTTTAGAAATATAGATCATCAGGATTACAACTAGATTGAACCTCAATATTCAATACTGAATAATAAGGTTCTGACTTTACAGTGAATACTTGGTTATCATCAATTTTCATTAACAATAGCAGCTAAATTTTACGAAAAGAACTTAAGTAATAATATGACTATAAAGTTTTTTAAAAAAAGTTGTAAAGATGTTACGATAGCTGTTGTTTACATGTTTGTATCAGTTCCTGCCGGTCTTTTTTATTTTATAAAGTGTTGTATTGTTTGGGATGCTAGGATATCAACCCTAAAAGTTATATTTGTTCATCACCTAGTCAGTTCATTGCAAAAGAAATATAACAAAATTGTTTGATCTTTGTATCTAGGAATGTAGAGTCGTTTTGTTGAAAAAGTGAAGGAACGCCCAATAAGTAAGATTGAAGATGAGGAACGATTATGCAAAGTTATTTTTATAATATTTAACTTGGTTGCCTTAAATATGAATTAAAGTCAAAGCAATTCGTTTCAAAGACAGGTAATGTTACAAGCTACAAGACAATATAATAAAAGAGATCATGAAAGGTTTGACACAATAAACTTGATCGCCAACATTTACAGAATGTTTTAGATTAAGTAATAACTCTGATATTACAGAGGAGAAATATCATCTTTGAATGGGTTTTATAATGGTGGATATTAGAAAACAATCATATAAGTTACTCATTCTTATTCCTAAGCCCTGTTTCATCAGCTTCCCTAAGTCAAAGTTATGAGAGTTATGCGAAGACTTTACCTTTAATAAAAATAAAAGCTAAAATAATAAAACCCCAAACATGCTTCTAAAATTACTAGTTTGGGGTTTCTTTTATTTATATTTTTTCTTTATGTGATCGAAAGGCAGCGTTCTACATTCAAATTAAAACAAGGAAGTGACTTGAATGAAAAAGTTAATTAGATTAACGTTGTTTTCCATTTTCCTCATCAGCTCAGTTGCTTGCAGTAACGAAGCTGTAAATGATGAAGAAGTTCATGAACTTGTTATGGCATACAAAAAAGAGCAGTACACTATAGAAGACCCGTCTGCACCCCCTTCAGAGTTTGAAATTTCCGAAAATGTTAGTCACTATTTATCTGAAGATGCTTTATATGAACAAAATATAAATAGAATCTTTGATATAGCCCCTAAAGTTGCAAAAAAGCTAAACCAAAAAATTGAATTAGTAGATGTAGTACTTGTAAAAGGTGAAGAAGATGAAAATAGCAATATAGATTATGATTATACGATAAAATTAAAAATCGGTACTGATGAGATTATTGAAGTAAATGGACATGTAACAATATCTAATGACAATGGTTTGAAGATCATGAGCGACTTTGATCACTTTCGTCATATAGGAGCTAGGTTTATGAATAAATAAGTGTATTAAGCGAGACTAAAGAGTTTAAATCGTAATTGTCTATTGAATGGCACGAAATGAGGAGCAAATTTATCTTGTTATTTATGAGTTTTATCACAGTAGTATGATCAAATGCTCGTTTTAGCATAGATGTCGAAGAAAATAGTTTTTCTCCACAATTTCTTAATTTTCTGGATTGGTTGTTTATATATTTTGATTCACCAAAGCAAAGACACTAAGCGGCATCACTTTAGAATAGGAATAAAGCCTCTGGATCTTGTTGGTAAGATTGTAATAAAAAATTTACTAGCGAAGATGGTGGCTGAAATATGATTATAAGATATCCCCTAGCTAAAGGTGGTTCGACAATATTTTCATGTTGAAGAACCGTATTTAAGAGAGGGTTTAGGGTGAGATAGACGTGATAACGATTATCCCATCCTATTTGTGCGCTGTAATTTTTGGGTGAAGTTCGTGATGCAAAAAGAAAAACTGAATGCTTTTGGTTATGTTTCAGGTGTGGGCTTACAACATGGTTATATGGAAGTATACTCGTACATCCTGAATAATGTCAGGGTATTGGTCAAGCTTTAGTAAGAGTATGATTGAGAGAGTCAGAACGGTTTGGCTTGGGTATCATCACTTTAACACATAGCAAAAAGCATTTGAAATTTCATTGAAAATGTGAATTTACTCCTTGTTAGGGCGGGATATGGGTAAGCAAAAAGATTGATAATATTTACAACTGATTTGTAAAGAAAGCGGGGTTCAAATGTAATGAAAGGCAACGGATTGTCTGTCATCATATAACTTAAGTATTTATAACGAAAGTAAGTAGATTGACAGCTAACACAAAATCTCATGTCTATCAGCAACTTAGTTTAAAGTTTAAGAAAATCCTATTTTCGATCAAATAATATTGATGTGAGCATATGTCCTTTCACCGGGAATTTGCTGTTTTTGTAATTGCAAATATTAGGTTCCGAAGGAATATGTCGATATGTTTTTGTTTTTAATAGGGTGATCTATTCGATGATGGCATGCATATAAATATTTTGAAGTTCTGCTCATGACAAGATCGAATCATTCTATAGTTTATTCCTTAATATCATTTAGAATGAGGAAATCAAGTTTTGGTTCCAATGTCTTCATCAAATACATTTAATAGTTTTTTAGTGCCATATTCCATATTAACAACGACTGGTTTAAGGTCATTTTTCGACAAAAAAAGTCATAAAATTTGCAAAAAGAAGAAAAATATTAATTTACAATATTTTCAGTAAATAATATAATAGTTTCAGTGGGCTAAAACCACTACATACAAAAAATTACATTTAGGGGGAGATTCAATTTGAAGAAGACAAAGCTGTATTTGCTTCTCACATTGCTGTTAGCATTCACTATGGTCTTTGCTGCATGCGGAAATAGTGAAACAACCTCTGAGACAGAAGAGGTAGCAGAAAGTAACGAAACGACTGAAGAATCAGAAGAACAAACAGAAGAAGAAACAGAAGCGAATGAAACAGGACTTGCAGAAAATCAAGTTTTACGTGTGAATAATAATTCAGAGCCGAGTACTTTAAATCCTGGCTTAGCAGAAGATACAACTTCTTCGGCAGTTTTATTACAATCATTTGAAGGTTTAACGCGTGTCGGTAAAGAAGGTAAGCCTGAGATGGCAATGGCCGAGGATTATGAAATGTCTGATGATGGTCTTACTTATACGTTTAAACTTCGTGATGGCCTAAAATGGTCTAATGGTGACGCTTTAACAGCACATGATTTTGAATATGCTTGGAAATGGGTGCTACAAAACCCTGAAGCAAACTATGCTTATATTCTTGATTATGTAAAGAATGCTGAAGCAGCTAGAAATGGTGAAGTTGACCTTTCTGAAGTTGGTGTTAAAGCACTTGATGATCTGACTCTTGAAGTTCAGCTAGAAAATCCAACTGCTTACTTCTTAGAGCTTACTGCATTTTATACTTATTTCCCAGTGAATAGTAAAGTTTCAGAAGCAAATGCTGACTGGGCATTAGATGCTGGACCTGATTACACTTCAAATGGTCCTTTCAAACTAGCATCATGGGAGCATAACGATATAATTGTACTGGAAAAGAATGAAAATTATTGGGATGCAGATTCAGTAACATTAGAAACAATTGAGATCATTATGATTAATGATCAAAACACTGAATTAACGATGTTTGACAATGATGAGTTAGATTGGGCGGGTGACCCAACTGGTAGTTTACCTTCTGAGGCATTACCAAGCCTTAAAGAAGCAGGTATTTTAAATGTTAAGCCTATTGCTGGTGTATATTGGTATAAATTTAATACTGAAGAAGCACCATTTAACAATAAGAAGATTCGTAAAGCGTTTGCGTATTCAATTGACCGTAAAGCAATTGTTGAAAATATAACACAAGGTGGAGAAGTTCCAGCCTTTGGTATCATTCCACCATCTATCTTCCCAGAAGCAGCTGAAGGGGGATATTTTAAAGATGCGGATTATGAAACTGCTAAACAATTGTTGGAAGAAGGTTTAGCAGAAGAAGGCTATGCAAGTGTAGAAGACCTTCCTGCTATCGAGCTTTCGTACAATACGAATGAAACACATGCTAAAGTTGCACAAGCAATCCAAGATATGTGGAAGAAAAATCTAGGTGTAGAAGTGGAATTATTTAATCAGGAGTTTGCCGTTCATCTTGATGCAATGGATGCGGGTAATTACCAAATTGCTCGTTTAGGATGGCTAGGAGACTTTAACGACGCAATGAACTTCTTAGAAATATATAAAGAGGTCGGCGGAAACAATGATACTCGATGGGAAAATGATGAGTATAAAAAGTTATTGGATGATTCTAACAAAGAGACAGATCCTGCAAAACGAAAAGAGCTTTTAAGCAAAGCTGATGAACTTATCATGGAAGAAATGCCAATTGCTCCAATCTATTATTATACAAATGCGTATGTGAAGAAAGACAACTTAAAAGGCGTTGTAGTTTCTGGATTAGGAGACGTACAATATAAATGGGCATATTTCGAAGCGAAATAACCAATCGATAAATGATAGTGACCGATATATACTAGAATAAAAGTTAACTAACGAGGGTGACTCATAAAGATCCGACCATGAACCCATTTATTGTATATAGGGAATGTTGCCCGGATACTATACAATAATTGGAGTTAGTAGGTCTGACCTTTAGCTTTGAGTCACCTGTTTTTATAGTTCAAGTTAATGTTGCGGAGGTGTACAACCTTGTTTAAGTATATTTTAAAACGTCTTGGATTTATAATAATTACTCTTTTAGTAATTATTACTGTAACCTTTTTCCTTATGAAAGCAGCACCTGGAGGACCATTTACCTCAGAAAAGCCACCACCACCTGAAATTTTAGAAAAACTTAATGAATATTATGGTCTTAATCAGCCTTGGTATGCTCAATATTTTGATTATTTAGTTTCAGTAGCTAGCTGGGATTTCGGTCCATCCTTTAAGTACAACGGACAATCTGTAAATGATTTTATTAATGATGGATTCCCTGTATCATTAATACTTGGACTGGAGGCTATTTTTCTAGCATTGGCTTTTGGAGTATTATTTGGAGTTATTTCAGCTCTCAGACATAATAAGTGGCAAGATTATTCCGTGATGGTCTTTGCAGTATTAGGAATATCAGTTCCTAGCTTTATCATTGCGTCAGTCCTACAATATGTATTTGCGATGAAATTAGGGCTATTTCCAGTGGCTAGATTTGAATCATTTTCTTACCATGTTTTACCTGCAATTGCTTTAGCGTCGACACCGCTGGCGTTTATTGCGCGACTTACTAGGTCAAGTATGCTTGAAGTCTTAGCTTCAGATTATATAAGAACAGCGAAGGCAAAGGGCATTAAAAATACCGTTGTCGTCGTTAAGCATGCCATTCGTAATGCCTTAATGCCTGTTGTTTCCTATATGGGTCCACTAACTGCTGGGATTTTAACAGGTAGCTTTATTATCGAGAGTATATTTGGTATTCCTGGTTTAGGTAGCCACTTCGTTCGATCGATTACAGATCGTGATTATACAACGATTATGGGTGTAACTGTGTTTTATAGTATATTGTTACTCGTTTCAATCCTCTTAGTAGATATATTATATGGATTAATTGATCCTCGAATTAAACTGTCTCAAGGGAAAGGGGATTAATATGGATAGACAAATAGAAGAATCACAAACGATACAACAAAACTTACCTAAAGAATTATTCGAACGAACTAAATCTGAAGCACATGAAGCAGAAAAATTAGGGAAAAGCATCACATTTTGGAAAGATGTTTGGCTGCGCTTTAAAAGCAATAAATTAGCTGTATTCGGCATTTTTTTATTGTTCATACTCGGAATTATGGCCTGGATTGGTCCAAGCTTGACCCCATATGATTATGCGTCAAATGATTTAACCCAAGCGAATAAAGCACCTTCAAGTGAACATTGGTTTGGCACTGATAGCTTGGGGCGTGACGTGTTTACTAGAATTTGGCATGGAGCACGAATTTCATTGTTTATCGGTTTAGCAGCTGCAACAATTGATTTAATTATCGGTATCATTTGGGGTGGTTTAGCAGGTTACCTTGGCAAACGAACGGATGAAATATTAATGCGTATCGCCGATATTTTAACAGCTGTTCCATATTTGTTAGTTGTAATTTTGCTAATGGTCGTATTAGAACAAGGCTTAACAACAATGATTATTGCGATGTCTATAACCGGTTGGATTAATATGGCTCGAATCGTTCGTGGGCAAGTCCTTCAACTAAAATCTCAGGAATATGTGCTAGCAGCTCAAACGTTAGGTGCAAATACGAAAAGAATTATGGCTCGACATTTAGTTCCTAACTCAATGGGACCCATTTTAATTACAATGACATTAACGGTTCCTGCAGCGATCTTCACTGAAGCTTTCTTAAGCTATTTAGGTCTTGGTGTACCAGCACCACTCGCTAGCTGGGGAACGATGGCAAGTGAAGGTGTACCAGCAATGAAATATTATCCGTGGCAATTATTCTTCCCGGCTATATTTATATGTTTAACCATTTTTGCTTTTAATGTTGTTGGAGATGGCTTACGAGACGCACTTGATCCACGACTACGAAAATAGGGGGGAGAAAAATGAAGCCAATTTTAGAGGTAAAGGATTTAGCAATTTCTTTTCACACTTTTGCAGGAGAAGTAAAGGCAGTCCGTGGAGTAAATTTCCACGTGAACAAAGGAGAAACGCTAGCTATCGTTGGTGAGTCAGGTTCAGGGAAAAGTGTGACAACACAATCAATTATGAAGCTTATTCCAACACCTCCTGGTGAGTATGTACGGGGCTCAATCATGTTTAATGGTGAAGACATTGTCCAAAAAACGGAGAAACAGATGGAAAAAATCCGCGGTAAAGATATTGGGATGATTTTCCAAGATCCGATGACTTCATTAAACCCGACGATGAGAGTCGGACATCAAATCATGGAAGGGCTAATCAAGCATCAAAGCATGTCTAAAGCTGAAGCAAGGTTGGAAACGATTAATTTACTAAACATGGTTGGAATTCCAATGCCAGAGAAGCGTGTGGATGAATACCCTCACCAATTTAGTGGTGGTATGAGGCAGCGTGTTGTCATTGCGATTGCATTATCATCTCGTCCAAAACTATTGATCTGTGATGAGCCTACAACTGCTCTCGATGTGACCATTCAAGCACAGATTCTCGAATTATTAAAGGATTTACAAGAAAAGATGGATATGGCAGTTATATTCATTACCCATGATCTAGGCGTCGTAGCCAATGTAGCTGATCGAGTTGCGGTTATGTATGCTGGGCAGATTGTTGAAACTGGAACAGTAGATGAAATATTCTATAGTCCTGAACATCCATACACATGGGGGTTATTAGGGTCAATGCCAAGTCTTGAAGGCAGCGAGGATGAACTTTACGCGATTCCTGGATCACCACCTAATTTAATTAATCCACCAGTAGGAGATGCGTTTGCATTGAGAAGTGAATACGCGATGAAAATTGATTTTGAAATGGAACCCCCTATGTTTAAAGTATCAAATACTCACTATGCAAAAACATGGCTATTACATGAAAGCGCACCGAAAGTTGATCCTCCTGAAATTGTGAAGAGAATGAAAGTGCACTATAAATCTTTCAAACGCAGTCATGAAAGAGGGTAATTGAAGATGAACTTAAAAGAAGAAAAGCTGTTGGAGATACAAGACCTTAAACAACATTTTAAAGTTAGCAAAGAAAATACAATAAAAGCTGTTGATGGTATTTCCTTTGATATATATAAAGGTGAAACGTTTGGCTTAGTTGGAGAATCTGGTTGTGGGAAATCTACAACAGGGCGGACAATTATTCGCTTATACAACGCAACAGATGGTAAGGTATTTTATAATGGTGAGAACGTCCACGGGAAGAAGTCAAAAAAGGAATTAAAATCTTTTAATAGAAAAATGCAGATGATCTTTCAGGATCCATATGCGTCACTAAATCCACGCATGAAAGTATCTGATATTATAGCAGAAGGAATTGATATTCATGGTCTCGCTTCTTCTAAACAAGATCGGATGAATAGAGTCCATGAGTTATTAGAAATCGTTGGACTTAATCGTGAGCATGCGAGTCGTTTCCCACATGAATTCAGTGGTGGACAAAGACAACGTATAGGGATTGCAAGGGCACTAGCAGTAGACCCAGAATTTATCATTGCAGATGAGCCTATTTCAGCGTTGGATGTGTCTATTCAAGCCCAAGTCGTGAACTTGATGAAAAAACTTCAGAAAGAAAAAGGACTTACATATTTATTTATTGCGCATGACTTATCTATGGTCAAGTACATTAGCGATCGAATCGGCGTAATGTATCGTGGGAAAATTGTAGAGTTAGCAAAGAGTGATGAACTGTATAGCGATCCAATTCACCCTTATACTAGATCACTATTATCGGCAATTCCATTACCAGATCCAGATCATGAGCGCTCTCGTAAAAGAATAATTTATGATCCTCTCCAGCATAATTATGACAAAGAGACACCTACAATGAGGGAAATAAAACAAGGGCATTATGTTTACTGTTCGGAATCAGAGTATAAGCTGTATAAGGACAGATCGTAATTTATAAAGAGAATGATCTCTACATAGAGGTCATTCTTTTTTGAAGGCTGTTTTCCCAATGATTGCTGCTTTTCAGTCTAAGGTATATGCAATCCATATTGCGTATATGGCATCTTAAAAGCAATAAACCATTGTAAAAATTAACGATACTAATATTCTACTTATTGCTTAAGTAATTCTAAATTTTTCCTTAAGGCCCTTTTGTAAACTTTGTTGTTAATTATACAAAATTACCACGGTAAAAAAGAAGTCTTATGTGATTCTCTTCATAATATAGCAGATAAGATGCCGCGAAACTACAGTTGTATCCATGTTTATCTATTAGTACGAATAACAGCAATAAAATGCGGAAACAGCATGAATTGAGTAAATATTAAGAATTATTTGGTATAATTTATAATAAGTAGTAATTTTCTCTCATTCAAATGTGTTAGACAATATAATACAAAAGAGAAAATCACAATAGCTTAACTATAAAGTGGCCCTGAAAAACGAACAATTTTCTTTAGATTACGGGACTACCAACTACTATTTATATGATAAATGTTTTGGTTGGGGTCACTAGTTTCTTCTAAAATTTAAATATATCTTACATCAAACAAATAATGTTAGGTTATTTATATTTAAATTTTATGCCTTAGTTCCTTTAACTGACAAAAAAGATCCTTTCAAGGTATAATATTCCATAGTGGAGTGGTATCATGTTAGCTAATATTTTATCAATAGATTATAAAATAATAGTTTAAAAGGTGTAAAGCATGCATGTGCACACAAAAGGTTGAAAAGATTGTGATATCATTCCTAAAAGAATAAGTATAAACAAAACTATGGATTTGAATTTTCTATGGGTTATAAGGGGAGTTAAGATGATTATCAGACCAATTGAAGTAAGCGACGCAGAAAGCTTTTTAGAACTAAGTAAACGAATTGATGAATCAGGATTTATGTTATATGAACCTGGGGAAAAAGCGACCACACTTGAACAACAAAGAAAGTTTATAGAAAGTATTATAGCTGAAAAGAACTCTTTATTCCTAGTAGCAGAAGTAGAGCATAAATTAGTTGGATTTATGAGTGCATTTGGAGGTAAAGTTAAACGAAAGAAACATTCCGCATATCTTGTTTTAGGTGTACTTGATGATTTTCAAGGACGAGGCATAGCATCAAGTCTATTTAATAGTGTATTCGATTGGGCTAAAGATAAAGGAATATCTAGGCTGGAACTCACAGTTGTAAAAGACAATATAAAGGCACTTAACTTATATAGAAAAATGGGATTTGTTATTGAGGGTGAAAAAGTGAATTCATTAATCATAAATGGTCAACCTATGAACGAATATTATATGTACAAGTTACTATAACACATAGATGCTATCCTTTACATGAACTTAGCTATTAATATTAACAACAATAATTCATAATTTGTATTACTGAGCAAATAAGTAGATATAATAAAATATAAGTAAAGCCATTGTTGAGTTTATTGCTCAATCGTGGCTTTTATGCTTTTTGTCAAGGGTTATCTATAAATCATCATACATTTCATTTCTAATGCTGTTTCGTATTCATTAATGTCTTTCGTATAAGGAAGTCAATACAAACTCAACAAGAATCTATGAGTAGTTTTATGTACCGTGAATTCATAACAATTGTATATGTCTATTTTAGCTAGGGTATTTTGTAATCCTTAAAAAAGTTTATGAACTATCATTGTATTCTTTATTGAATTATGAGAATATATTAAAAATAATTAGGCATGTATAGTACATAAATTTTATAAAGGAGAAAGTGTATGAACAATTCGATACAGGATATGCTCAATCAATATAGTGAAAAACAACAGAACCGTGGCAGACTTTTAATTAGTTGTGCAGACAAGCAAGGGATCGTAGCGGCAGTTTCAAAGTTTTTGTTTAACTATGGTGCAAACATTATTGAATCAAGTCAATACTCAACAAATCCAGAAGGTGGCGTCTTTTTTATTAGAATTGAATTTGAATGTCCAGACTTGCTACATAAAGGGAGTGTTATGAAAAAGCAGTTCCAAAGCATTGCTGATCAATTCTCCATGGAGTGGCAACTTACATTCGTTCATGAATTAAAGAAAACAGCCATTTTCGTTTCTAAGGAGCTTCATTGTCTGCAGGAACTTTTATGGGAATGGCAAAATGGGGATTTGATGACGAATATTGCGTTAGTCATTAGTAATCATGAAGATGCAAGGGAAATAGTCGAATCTTTAGATATACCTTTCTATTATATCCCTGCAAGTAAAGACAATAGGAAAGAGGTAGAAAGTACTCAGCTTCAATTGTTAAAAGAGTATGAGGTAGATCTGATAATTTTAGCTAGGTATATGCAAATATTGACATCAGACTTTGTTGAATCATATCCTAATCAAATCATTAACATCCATCATTCGTTCTTACCAGCATTTGTCGGAGCAAGACCGTATGACAGAGCATACCAAAGAGGTGTAAAGCTCATTGGAGCTACATCCCACTATGTTACGAATGACCTTGATGAAGGACCGATCATCGAGCAAGATATTATGAGAGTAAACCACCGTGATAATGTTGAGTCCTTGAAGAAAATAGGCAGTTCTATTGAAAGAAGTGTTCTTACTCTAGCAGTTAAATGGCACCTAGAAGATCGAGTGATTGTTTACAAAAACAAAACCATTGTATTTTAAAATTTTGTAGTAGTTAACGTAGTTGACTACATATGAATGTTAAGGTTGTTATTATAGAGAGAGGTGAGAATCAGCACCTCTCCTCAAAATGTTGTTAAATAGCTTTGACTACTGTTGCAAGTATGACAACCAGTAGTATAAATAACACAAGAATTAACGCAAACCCAGTACCCACTGAGTCACCAACAAGGACAGGTTGATTGTAACAGGGTGCAGAATTTGTACAACCTCTCTCGTAGCCGTATCTGTAGGCAGAGTGTCTAACATCAGGTACAGCCCCGTAGTTGTATCCAGTATATCCTTGAGCTCCCCCATAATTATGCATAAACTAACCTCCCTTTCTTCTCCATATATGTGTATGAAAGAATGGGCAAATTGTCTATAAGAATACAGATTATTTATATTTTATTGATGATCCTTCATTACAACATGTTGAATATATATATATTATTAAGTCGAATTATGTAACTGCTACAACCTCTAATTTCTTCCATGTCAATACAATTAATCCGTGAAAAAATTCACAATGTCGTCAATAACGATCCGTTATATACACCATATTAATAGTATAATTGGTAATAAATAAACAATTAATTCTTATTTTCTTACTCTGAGTTGTGAAACAATTCACAAATGAAATCGCTTTAATGAAAATTTAATGATAATAATGGAGGAAGTTAACATGGACAAAATGAGCACAATGATAAAAGAAACTGCATGGGAGAATTTTAACGAAGGAACTTGGATGCATGCCATTGATGTAAGAGACTTTATTCAAAATAATGTGACACCATATACAGGTAATGAAGATTTTCTTGCTCTTCCAACAGCAAAAACATCTAGCTTATGGGAAGAAGTTTTAGAGTTAACGAAAAAAGAACGAAAAAATGGTGGTGTACTGGATGTTGATACTAAAACAGTATCTACCATTACTTCTCATAGGCCAGGATATATAAATAAAGATTTAGAAAGTGTTGTTGGTTTGCAAACTGATGCACCGCTAAAGCGCTCTATACAACCATTCGGTGGTATTCGAATGGTGAAGGATGCATGTAACGCATATGGATTTACGCTTGAACCAGAAGTAGAGAAAATTTTTACTGAGTACCGCAAAACCCATAACCAAGGAGTATTTGATGTGTATACTCCTGAAATGAGAAAGGCTAGAAAAGCTGGGATCATTACTGGACTACCTGATGCATATGGGAGAGGGCGAATTATCGGTGACTACCGTCGAGTAGCTTTATACGGTGTAGATCGATTAATGGATGAAAAAAGAAAAGCCCATGCCAAACTTGAAAATGATATGATGAGTGACGCAGTGATTCGTGATCGTGAAGAAATTTCTGAACAGTTTAGGGCATTACAAGAACTGAAGGATATGGCAGCTTCTTACGGATTTGACATTTCTAAGCCTGCCAAAAATGCACGCGAAGCAATTCAATGGTTGTATTTTGCCTATCTTGCTGCGATAAAAGAACAAAATGGTGCTGCTATGAGTCTAGGGCGCGTCTCAACATTTTTAGATATTTATTTTGAAAGAGAATTGAATAATGGGACGATGACTGAGTCAGAGATACAAGAGACAGTTGATCATTTTGTTATGAAGCTACGGATGGTTCAATTTTTACGTACGCCAGATTACAACGAATTATTTAGCGGTGATCCAACGTGGGTCACAGAATCAATTGGTGGCATGGGTTTAGATGGACGTCCCCTTGTGTCGAAAACATCATTTAGATTTTTGCATACGTTAGATAATTTAGGACCAGCTCCTGAGCCGAATTTAACAGTATTATGGTCGACAGAGTTACCGGAACATTTCAAGCGTTATTGCTCTAAAATGTCTATTAAAACAAGCTCCATTCAATACGAAAATGATGATCTAATGCGTGAAGAATATGGTGATGACTATGGGATTGCATGCTGTGTGTCTGCCATGAAAATCGGTAAGCAAATGCAATTTTTTGGGGCTCGTGCGAATTTAGCGAAAGCTTTATTATATGCAATCAATGGTGGGATTGATGAAAAGTTAGGTGTGCAAGTGGGACCTAACTTTGAACCGATCAAAGCAGATATTCTAGGTTATGACGAAGTGTTTGAAAAATATGATAAGATGCTAGATTGGCTTGCAAAATTATACATGAATACATTAAATGTAATTCACTATATGCATGATAAATATTCATACGAACGGATTGAAATGGCTCTACATGATGAAGAAATATTACGAACGATGGCATGTGGTATTGCTGGGTTGTCTGTTGTAGCAGATTCATTAAGTGCCATTAAGTATGCAAAAGTGCGTCCAATTAGAAATGAATATGGAATCGCTGTAGATTTTGAAATCGAAGGTGACTACCCTCAGTTCGGAAACGATGATGATCGAGTTGATTCAATTGCAACAGAGTTAGTTGAGAATTTCATGAATAAGTTACGCCAGCACCCGACTTATCGAAATTCACTGCCTACTCAATCCATTTTAACGATCACATCAAATGTGGTGTATGGTAAAAAAACAGGTACAACTCCTGATGGTAGAAAAGCTGGTGAACCATTTGCACCAGGAGCAAACCCTTTACATGGACGTGATAAAAAAGGTGCATTAGCTTCGCTGAATTCAGTAGCTAAGCTTCCTTACGATGACTGTTTAGATGGAATCTCCTGTACTTTTTCAATGGTTCCAAAATCTCTCGGAAAAGAAGCTGACACGAGAATAAGTAACCTTGTTTCGATTTTAGATGGTTATATGAGACAAGAGGGACATCATATTAATGTAAATGTATTTGAAAGAGAGCAATTACTAGATGCAATGGAGCATCCAGAAAAATATCCACAATTAACGATTCGTGTCTCTGGCTATGCCGTAAACTTTATTAAATTAACTCGTGAGCAACAGATAGACGTAATTAATAGAACATTCCATGAAAGTATGTGATCAGCATGAAAGGACGAATTCACTCAGTTGAAACTTGTGGTACAGTAGATGGACCAGGATTGCGTTATATCGTATTCACACAAGGCTGTCCGTTACGTTGTATTTATTGCCACAACCCAGATACTTGGAAAGTAGCTGGAGGTAAAGAAGAAGATACGAATGACTTAATTGAAGATATAAAAAAATATATGTCCTATATGAGTTTTTCAAATGGTGGTGTTACTGTAAGTGGTGGAGAACCACTAGTTCAAGCTGATTTTATCATTGATTTATTTAAAAAATGTAAAGCACTTGGCATTCATACTGCATTAGATACAGCGGGATCTGTAATACCTGCAAATATAGACGAGATCTTAGATTTAACTGACCTTGTTCTTCTGGATATTAAACATATAGATGAACAAAAACATCAAGACATTACAGGTTTATCTAATAAAAATACGATTTCATTTGCAAACCGTTTAAATGATAAGGGAATTCCTATATGGGTTAGGCATGTGCTCGTTCCAGGGTATACAGATCAGGAACAAGATTTAGACCGACTTGGACAATTTATAGGTACGTTATCGAATGTTGAAAAGGTAGAAATACTACCTTATCATAAAATGGGTGAATATAAATGGAAAGCACTTTGTTTGGACAATGAATTAATTGATACAAATCCACCTTCAGCCGAAGAGGTTGACAAAGCATACAAAATAGTTACATCGTACTCACCTACACTTATGAAATGATTAAAAAAAGAAGTAACACTAAACATCGTGTTACTTCTTTTTATGATGATGACGTTAGTTGGGGGATAAATATGTGCAATTGATCCATAAAGCTTGAAATTTGACCGATAAATGTGTGGAATTGACCCATAAAGGTTAAGAATTGACCGATAAATGTGTGGAATTGACCCATAAAGATTAAGAATTGACCGATAAATATATGAAATTTGACCCATAAAATATTTATTGACCCAAACTCTGTCAAAACTGACTGCTACACTAACAATAAAACAAAGTAAAAAAAGATGTCACAAAATATACATACAGGGGTATATTGACAATCACACTATGTATACAGTATTATGTAGGTGTACTAAATAACAAATTATTTGTGAAATGTTGAGCAAGTATATTTTTTAATGAATTATATACCCATATAGGTAATTGAGGAGGATGACAATGAAAAAGAAAATAGTAATAGTCGGTGGAGTTGCAGGTGGAGCAACAGCAGCAGCAAGGTTACGAAGATTAGATGAAAATGCAGAAATTATCATGTTTGAACGTGGAGAATATATATCTTTCGCAAACTGCGGTTTACCTTATCATATTAGTGAAGTGATTCCGCAGAGGGACAGTCTTCTCGTTCAAACGGTTGAGGGGATGAGTAAGAAGTTTAACCTAGATATTCGAAATTTTTCAGAAGTGGTAAAAATCAACCGTGAAGAAAAAACTGTAACGGTACATCAAGTACAAACTGGTAAAAAGTATCAAGAAACATATGACAAGCTGATCTTATCTCCAGGAGCAAGACCAATAGTTCCCTCATTTGAAGGTCTTGAACAAGTGAGGAACATGTTCACTTTACGAAATGTACCAGACACCGATCGCATAAAAGCGTGGGTAGATCAGCAACAACCAAAAAAAGCGGTTATCGTTGGTGGTGGGTTTATCGGGCTTGAGATGGCAGAAAGCCTTCATCATCGTGGCATTGAAGTGACAGTAGTTGAACTCGGTAAACAAGTAATGGCGCCACTTGATCCAGAGATGGCTGCGATTGTTCATGAACATTTACGTGACAAGAATGTAAATCTCATTTTGGAGGATGGAGTTAAAGCTTTCAAAAATAATGGTAAAACAATTGTGTTGAACAGTGGTAAAGAGATAGAAAGTGATATTACCATTTTATCAATTGGTGTTCAAGCAGAGAATGAACTTGCCATTGAATCTGGATTAGAAGTAGGAAAACGCGGTGGCATTGTAGTTAATGAGCACCTTCAAACAACTGATAAAAATATATATGCAATTGGTGATGCAATTGAAGTGAAGGATTATTTATTAGGCACAGCAACAATGGTTCCGCTAGCATGGCCTGCTAATCGTCAAGGCCGTTTAGCTGCTGATCATATTTATGGTTTAAATGTTGCTTACAAAGGCACTTTAGGAACTGCAGTTGCCAAAGTGTTTGACTTAACTGTAGCAGTAACGGGAAATAATGCAAAAACATTAAAACATTTGAACATTACTTTCGAAGCTGTGCACGTACATCCAAACTCTAATGCAAGTTATTATCCGGGAGGAAGTCCCGTTTCACTTAAAATGACTTTTGATCCTAACAGTGGAAAAATATTTGGGGTGCAAGGCGTGGGTATTAATGGAGTTGAGAAAAGAATTGACGTAATTGCTACAGCCATTAAAGGTGGATTGTATGTTCATGATTTACCAGATTTAGAGCTAGCTTATGCACCTCCGTACTCTTCAGCCAAGGATCCAGTCAATATGTTAGGATATGTAGCAACTAATGTAGTAGATAAAGAGTTGAAAGTTGTTCATTTTGACCAAATAGATAAAATTATTAATGACGGAGGGTATTTAATTGACGTTCGTGAACCGATGGAATTGGAGCTTGGAGATATTGAAGGCTCCGCGAACATTCCACTGGGGGACTTGCGAGAACAATTAGCAGAATTACCGAAAGATAAACCAATTTATATCACATGTCAAGTAGGGTTACGTGGTTATTTAGCGACTCGTATTCTACAGCAACATGGATTCGATGCATACAATTTAAGTGGTGGCTATAAAACATACTGTTATTACGAAAGAGATAAAAAAGGACGCAGTAATAACAATGTGAAAAATGACAAAGTATGTACCGACAACGATCATATTTTGATAAAAAAAAAGACGATAGACCAACAATAGAGCTTAATTGTATAGGTTTACAATGCCCGGGCCCAATTACTGAAGTATTTAAACGAATGGATACGATGAATCCAGGTGAAATTTTAGAAATCAAAGTAACAGATCCAGGCTTCTCTAGAGATATTGAGGAATGGTGTGACAAAACTGGTAACACCTTTTTATCCAAATTACAAAACGATACTGAATACTCCGTTTTCATCCAAAAAGGAAAAGGTCATACAGACATGAGTTCAACACCTGAGTTTCCTGTTCATTCAGAAGAAAAAGGTGTAACTTTAATCGTCTTTGATCAAGACTATGACAAAGCGATTGCTTCATTTATCATTGCGACTGGAGCTGTTGCGATGGGGAAAAAAGTGACGATGTTCTTTACCTTTTGGGGGCTCAATATCTTAAGAAAAACGATATCACAGAAAAAAGATAAAGATTTTACGAGTAAAATGTTTGGAGCGATGATGCCTGCGGGACCAAATAAATTACCAATATCAAATATGAATATGGGTGGCCTAGGTGTAAAACTGATACAAAGGGTCATGGAAAATAAAAATATTGATAATTTAGAAACGCTTATGCATACAGCGATGGAGTTAGGAGTTGACATGATTGTATGTTCTATGAGTATGGATGTTATGGGTATTCATCAAGAAGAACTTATTGACGGTATTCAAATCGGTGGCGTTGCAACATATTTAGGTAAAGCTGAAGAATCAAATATAAATTTATTTATATAATGGGGACTGACCTCAGGTGTTTTATTGCGACACCGGGGGTCAGTTTCTTATATGTTAAAATAGTATCATTGTTGTTACTTTTCCCTTTTAGTTATGAGATTGGTTTCGGTTTATGGATTGAATGATTTTATTTGTTGCGAGGTGACTGTATATGAAAATGAATGTTGGAATAATTGGGTGTGGGTCTATAACAGAATTCCGTCATGCTCCAGAGTACACGAATCATCCACACGTGAAAGATGTGTTTTTTTATGATCGTAATCTAGATAGAGCTAAGAGACTTGCCAGTATCTTTAATGGAAAAGTAGTTGATGAGATGGAACAAATGTTTAAAGACTCATCTATTCATGCAATTAGTGATTGTTCCTCTAACGAGTCTCATCATATAGTAACCACACAGGCACTACTTAATGATAAGCATGTGTTATGTGAAAAACCAATTGCAAACACAATCAGTGATGCAGAAAAAATGATAAAAACCGCAAAAGAGTCAGGTAAAATTCTTATGATAGCTCAAAACCAGAGGTTTACGAAAGCTCACAAAAAAGCTAAAGAACTTATACATAGTGGTATTTTAGGGAAAGTTTTAACATTTAAGACAAGCTTTGGTCATAAAGGCCCTGAGCATTGGGGTGTAACAAAAAGTAATGCAACATGGTTTTTTAAGAAAGAGAGATCATTTATTGGTGTAGCAGGGGATCTAGGTATACATAAGGTTGATCTTTTACGTTATTTATTAAATGATGACATCGAAGAAGTAAGTTCCTTTCAAGGAGCACTTCATAAAAAGAACGAAGAGGGAAGTCCAATTGAAGTTTGTGATAACATCGTTGGAATTCTTAAAACTAAAAAGGGTGCTCTTGGAACAGCTTCTTTTTCTTGGACTTATTATGGTGATGGGGATGATAGTACAATTATTCATCTTGAAAAAGGCTGCATAAAAATAAATCACAACCCTCAATTTGATATTGAAATAACTACAATTGATGGAAAAAAACAAACTTATCAATATGATGCAAATCATCATGATACAAACAGCGGTGTTATTGATAACTTTGTAGATAGTATTATTCACCAAAGGCAGCCATTAGTTACCGGAGAAGATGGGTTAGCTTCTTTGAAAGTTATTATGGCCATGGTTAAATCAGCAGAGACACGTACAGTTGTTATGGTTTGACCATGACAATATAGGAGGGAAAAATTGATGTCAATGATTACAAACCCCATTTTAAAAGGTTTTAATCCAGATCCTTCTATTTTAAGAGTTGGTGAGGATTATTACATAGCTACATCTACATTTGAATGGACACCCGGTGTGCAAATACATCATTCAAAGGATTTAAAAAATTGGAGCTTGTTGACTCATCCTTTAACACGCAAAAGTCAATTGAACATGATTGGAAATCCCGATTCGGGTGGCGTATGGGCCCCTTGCCTTAGTTATGCAAACGGCATATTTTATCTTGTATACACAAACGTAAAAAGCTTAACTGGGGCATATAAAGATACACATAATTACCTCATTACTGCAAAGGACATTATGGGTCCATGGTCAGAGCCCGTTTATTTGAATAGTAGTGGGTTCGACCCATCATTGTTTCATGATGATGACGGAAAGAAATGGCTACTAAATATGGTGTGGGATCATCGACAGGACAAAAATCCTTTTCATGGAATCGTTATGCAACAGTATTCAGAAGAAGAGCAAAGGCTAATAGGTCCAACCAGTCAAATCTTTAAAGGAACAGAACTTGGTTGCACTGAAGCCCCTCATCTGTATAAAAAAGATGATGATTATTATTTAATGGTAGCTGAAGGTGGAACAGGGTACGAGCATGCTGTTACTATTGCTCGTTCGAAATCTTTACTAGGGGAGTATGTAGTTGATCCATTAAATCCTATGTTAACGTCAATGAATCATGCTGACTTACTATTGCAGAAAGCCGGACATGCCAGTCTAGTGAAGACCCAATCAAATGAATGGTATATCGTCCATTTATGTAGTCGTCCTCTTAAGCCACAAATGAGGTGTATATTAGGACGTGAGACAGCGATACAGAAGGTGTATTGGACTGACGATGGCTGGTTAAGGCTTCAAGAAGGGAATAACCCAAAAGTTGAGGTCATTGCCCCGCAATTATCTGAACACTACTTGGAAGAAGAATGTGAAATCGATCACTTTAATAAAGACCAAATGAATATCCATCTTAGTGCATTGCGCGATTTTGCAAGTGAGGAGTGGGTTTCATTGACGACAAGACCAGGCTATTTAAGAATGACAGGCAGAGAGTCGCTGAACTCACTTCATAAACAAAGTCTACTTGCTAGAAGGCAGCAAGCATTTACGTTTGAAGCGGAGACAGCCGTGCAATTTGACCCGACAAATTTTCAACAAATGGCTGGGTTAGTGTACTACTATAATACGAATAATCACTATTACTTATATATAAGTCATGATGAAGAATTAGGTAAGCATATCGGCTTGATTAGCAGTGATAAGGGTAGATATAATGAACTGAGTTTTCAGAAGGTTTCAGTTGGAGAGTCGGCTAACATATTTTTTAAAATAACTGTCGATCACCAAAATCTACAATTCTATTATTCGGAAGATAGTGTCCGATGGGAAAAAATCGGTCCTGAATTGGATGCTAGTATTCTTTCTGATGATTACATCACTAATTATGAAGATGGTTCCGCTACTGAATTAGCTTTCACAGGGGCGTTTATTGGCATGGCAGTACAAGACTTGACTGGTCAACAGAAGCATGCCGATTTTGATTATTTTAAGTATATTGAACATGATTAAGCTGATAATAGTTTTGGTGTGAGCCGGACATAAAAAATGTAAACATGTACGATGATTAGGGCTGAATCTGAATAGAAGCAGCCCTTTTATATCTGTTAATTTTCTTCAATTCTTAGGTAGGTACTTTTAAACGAGATAAATAGTTGTTCGCTGTATGTTAAACCGCCATTCAAGCTACTTCATAGACATCGTCAGTAGCAAAACGATAGAGTTTTTTTGTTGTGGAAATTTTACAATCGAGACTTCATAAAGTTATACATCAGTTGAGCATGACGTCCTTTTTCTGTATAGGGATTAACTTTCGGGCGTAGTTGGCGAACAAACATTAAATCACATTCATAAGTTCTGCCGTATATACGGTAGCATTCGTCATGTGCCTTACATGCTGCATCAACATCATTGATTGGAGCACCAGGTCCACTACAGCCTGGGCCACACCATCTATAGCCGGGGAAAAGGCACCTTCTCGGACGCAAACTCGTCCTTCTCATAATCACAGTGGTAAACCCCCTTTCAACAATTTTTCCACTTATCTTTAAACCGTTCAGAAGAAGGATATCTTATGTTAATAAAGGAATATTTTGATAATTAGTATATGAATGGAAGTGTTATAGTGAGTGTTTCTTCACCTAGTAAATTACACAACAGTTACAAATAGTTATAATGCGTAGTGTAAGAAGAGTTTTTAGTGAAATTAACTATACGTTCTTATATTGATCTATGAATAGATGATCAAGAAAGCATCAATTTAAACGAAAACAACCTTGTGAAAAAGATGTATTAACTTTTGTAGAATATAGCCTGAGGACAGGTTAAAGGTATATAAATGGTGGGGGCTATCAAAACCAAAATAGAAAGTTCGAATATTCGAAGTTCGTGCCTCTCATAAATGGAATAAAGCGAAAAAGAGAGCGGTTCTAAAGAAATTATGATATTTTGTAATTAGAAAACTAGAATTTAACCTTATATTGATTTTGAGTTAGCTATATTTAGGAGGGGAATAAGTGAAGGATTTGAAACATTCTGAAAAATACATAAATATTAATGGGAGTAATTTTTATACGACTTGTGTTGGTGAAGGCGAGCCGATTGTTTTTCTTCACGGAGGTCCTGGAAGTGAACATCGCTTCTTTTTACCACATATTCTCCCATTAGCGAAAGATTTTAAGTTAATATTGTACGATCAAAGAGGTTGTGGTAAATCAGAAGGATCTAAACAACATAATTATTCTATGGCAGATGAAGTAAACACACTAGAGTTACTACGTGAAAAATTAGGGTATGACAAGCTTAACTTATTTGGTGAGTCTTGGGGATCAATGCTTGCATTATTATATGCAACAACATATCCTGACAGAGTAAACAAAATACTATTGACTGCTGCAATCGGAGTAACAAAAGAAGGGTTTAAAACGTTTGGAAGAGAAGTAGAGAAAAAACTGTCCAAAGAGGCAAAAGACAAATTGGCCAAATTAGAAGTGAGATTAAAAACTGATCATTCGGCTCTGGATCAAATTTTTAATATCTTAGACCCTTATTATGTTTATAATACAGAAGCCTTAAACCGTAAAGAAGAAATCATTAATAATCATGTAGTTAATGAAATGATAGGAAAGGATATACTAAGCAACTTTGACTTATCACCAAAGTTAGATTTGCTGTCAAATATACCAATTCTAGTAGCCCAAGGTAGTCATGATATTTTAACACCAACTCTAATTGAAGACTTGTTGATAAAATCTATCCCTCATGCCAGAATAGTAGAAATCGATAATTGTGGTCATTGGACTGTTGTAGAGTGCCCAGAAAAAATGATAGAAATCACCCGTGAATTTTTTTCATAAATTGTATTTAGTGCGAATTGTGTATATTTATCTTTAATATATTCAATTTATAAATAAATAGGAGCTTTAATTAATTTTTCTTAAGGATTATTAGGTTCAATTAATGCGAAAACAGTCTTTTGGAAGGAAAGTCACTGGATTGTTATGAAAATGAGGTTTTTATTGTGATGACTTTTATAAGGGAGAGAACTTATCATGTTTTTAACTTATCATCATACAAAGACATAATTGTATTAACAATCATTTTTGCCTCCGTCTTATAATCTCGACGGGGGCAAAAAAATGTATATCAAGGTTAAAAGCTTTATCGAACATCAACCTTTATTACCGGCTGTTCTCTACATATACCTAAATAAGCTGGTAGAATATTATGTTTAAGTAGGTACACAACTAGCGTTCGTAGCATCTTTTCTACTCTTAACACGATGACTAACATACAAAGCCACTTGTTATATTACAAATTTGGTGATAATAACAACAAAGTTCACGAAAAGATCCTATAAAAACAATATTGTAACTTGTTTGTAACTAATCATTCCCCTTTTGCTATTAAAATGAAATGGAGGATAAAAATAGAGAAAAGAATGAAAAGGGGAACTTAACATGAAACGAAACAAAGTAATAGTAACAACTGTATTGTCTGCATTGCTTGTAGGAGGTACAGTGACTGGCTTTATGCAAGTACCTGAAAAGGCAAAAGCAAAAGAATCAGTACTAGTAAAAGCTGATAAGAATCAAAACAATCTAGCAATTATTAATAAAACAGCAAGCGAGAATTTAGAAGAAATTTCTTCAACATTTACGATTAACATCCCAGTAATTGAAAATGAAAGTAATACTTCTTCATTACAAAGAATTAATACGATAATGGACTATGAAATCATAGACTTTAAAAATAGACTGCGTAATCAATTTGCCCAAACGTATTTAGACCTTAACGGTGAAGTGTCATTTGGCTTTAGTGGTGATGTAACTTATGAAGTGACGTTTAATAATGATAAGATTGTCAGTATACCAGTCACATACACACAATATACTGGAGGAGCACACTCAAATACAGAAATTGTTGGATATAACTTTAATTTAGAAACAGGTGAAGTGATCTATGTGAGTGACTTATTTAAATCAGACTTTCATTTTCAAAAAGAAATAAACAATAAGATTAAAGAAGAAATCTCTAAACAACCTGAAGGTTATTTTGAAGATGCACTAGTTACAGTAGATCGTCTTGACGTAAACTTTAATTATTTTATTAAGGACAATGCGATTGTCGTTCAATTTAAAGCCTACGAATTATCATCATATTCATCAGGTTTGCCAAGTTTTGAAATACCTCTTAAGGATTTCGAAAATGACTTAACACCTATCGGTAAAAGTATAATTAGTACCAAAAAATAAAACAATCACATATATTAATATGTACAGTCGTAAAAGCCTCTTAAATGCCTTATGGAAAAGAGGCTTTTTTACTTGAACTGAAAAAAGGTTATCCGTCAGAATAAGGTTATATTTGATAAACTATTCTAAAGGCTGCTTTTACATTAATTGATGTTATCATATTAAGAAACAAACTGAACATAGAGTTTTGACGTGTTTTTTCTATAAAACGATAATGTTTGCATAAAACCTCTTATATTAGTATGAAATAAACAAGGTTGCTATCGCATTGATTGGTGTTTGACTTATTAGGAAATAAGTACGTACACAACTATAGTTTTTGGCGTCTTTTCTTGTCTAATATGGTGGCTAACATATAAAGCTACTTTTTTTGTTACAAATTTCGTTATAATAGCAACAAAAGTTTACGATAAGAGCCTTAAGCAAAAGTTGTAACAAAATGTACGAAAAGATAAAAAAATCTTTGAGGTGAAAAAACATGGGATTAGATTTTGTGAAAACTCCCTTTCAACAAGAGTGGTATAACAAGGTGGGCAAGCTTGCAGACGAATTTGCAAAACGTGAGAAACATTATGATATTCATGGAACATTTCCATTTAACAATATTGAACAACTAAAGGAAGCTGGATATACATCATTAACGATTCCTAAACAATTTGGGGGGCAAAATATCTCATTGTATGAGCTTGTTTTGCTACAGGAAAGGCTCGCACAAGGCGATGGAGCTACAGCACTCTCAATTGGTTGGCATATAGGTTGCGTCATGGATATAACTGAAAAAAGTAGATGGGGGCATAATATGTTAACCTATCTTTGTGATCAAGTGAAAAAAGGAAAGCTGATTAATAGAGCTGCAACTGAACGGCAAACTGGAAGTCCTACACGGGGTGGTAAACCACAAACTTATGCTAAAAAAAAGAACTCAAATTGGATTATTAATGGACGAAAAACCTTTACTACGATGGCTCCTACATTGGATTTCTTTCTTGTTAGTGCAGCTGTTGATGATCAATTATGTGAATTTTTAATACCACGTGACTCAACTGGACTTCGAATTGAGGAAGCATGGGATACGATGTCTATGC
Source organism: Nanhaiella sioensis (assembly GCF_046557775.1). Lineage (NCBI taxonomy): Bacteria > Bacillati > Bacillota > Bacilli > Caryophanales > Bacillaceae > Nanhaiella > Nanhaiella sioensis. The sequence goes on along the minus strand of NZ_JBKAEG010000001.1, from coordinate 448,250 downwards.
GTGGAACTGGCAGCCATGATCTTGTTTTAGACCAAGTTGAGGTAGAAGAAAAATTTTTAGTTGAAAGGAATACGAGGGAAAGAAAAGGATTAGCAAATGGATGGTTACTTCATATTCCTGCCTGTTATATGGGTATAGCTATAGCGGCACGTAATTATGCCTTGCATTTTGCTCATACATATTCACCTAGTAGTATAAGTGGACCAATTAGTGAACTACCAAACATCCAAAGAATGACAGGGGAAATGGAGCTAGAACTTATGCAAGCACGCCATTTTATGTATTCAGTTGCAGAACGATACGGTACATCTCAACATAAACAATTGCTTATTCCTGAATTAGGTGCAGTAAAACATGTGGTGACGAATAGTGCAATCTCTGTAGTAGATAAGGCAATGCGTATTTTAGGTGCCCAAAGCTTGTTTAACGACCGACCACTCGAGAGATATTATCGTAATGTTCGAGCAGGACTTCATAATCCACCAATGGATGATGCTGTAATTGGAACCCTTGCACAGCATGCATTTTCAGAGATAACGAATAAAGAATCGAATATACAATCAACAAAGAAAGAATAAATTCAACAGGTTTATGGAAGTTTTTATATAACCACGTATATTTTCCCTTAAGCTAGGGCAATATGTTAGTGAAAAAAATTAAACTAAGGGAGATTGAAAGATTATGAATAAATCAGAATTAGTAAATGTAGTAGCAGAGAAGGCGGAGTTAAGCAAAAAAGATGCTGCGAAGGCAGTAGAAGCTGTATTGTACGCAATTCAGGAGCCATTGACTAAAGGAGAAAAGGTCCAACTAATTGGTTTTGGTAATTTTGTGGTACGTGAACGTGCTGCAAGAAAAGGGCGTAACCCCCAAACAGGTGAAGAGATTCAAATTTCTGCAAGTAAAGTACCAGCATTTGTTGCAGGTAAAGCATTAAAAGAAGCTGTTAATAACTAATAATGATCTCATAGAGATACGTCATCTTTTTTTAGATGACGTATCTTTTTTTGATAGAAATAGTGAATGAATGATAAGAATAATAATTGTTTATGAGCAATATAATGAATCGCTATAGTAATTGCAGCTCGTGGTTGTTAAGTTTATCGTTCACAATTTGTCCATTCATGCAAATTTAAAAATTTGTTAACATTTAAGAGGTAAATAATAAATGCAATCAGAAGGGATTTTTACAGCATGTATGGATTTAATATTGTTAATAAACTTCAAAAAATTGATAAGGATATTCATAGAAGTCAACTAAAATATCATACAAAACGTGTATTAGTAAGCAAAGAATTTACGTTTGATGCTGCACACCATTTACATTGTTATGATGGAAAGTGTAAAAATTTGCACGGTCACACATACAAAGTTGTTTTTGGTATAAGTGGTTTCGTTAATGACATAGGATTAGTAATAGATTTTGGAGAAATCAAAGATATATGGACAAATAACATTGAAGTTTTCCTAGATCACCGTTATATAAATGAAATGTTGCCCCCTATGAATACGACAGCAGAAAACATGGTTGTATGGATTTTTGAGCAAATGCATGAGTCAATTGAAATGAGAAAAGATAAATTGAAAGGTGCTAGGGTTGAGTTTGTTCGCTTATATGAAACTCCTACGTGCTTTGCTGAAGCGAAAAGAGAGTGGATGGAAGATAGGCATTAATGTACTTATTAATGTGAATTCAAGTAATCTAGCTAAGTAACATGATCTCCTACACTGTATAAATGAACCCCCGTACGCGAAAGCATTTTATAAAACTCTTATATATCATCTCCATTCTAATTTTGTAAATTGATTAAGAGTAGTGTTATGAAACTTTTATGTTGATTTTCTTGATGAGCCTGTAACTTAATAGGTGAGGGATATGACTCTTACCATATCAATAGAACGAATCTCAGGATGAATAAATGATCATATTCATAAAATACTGTAAGCTATACTCAAAATCATTCTCTAGACGGAGATAAAATCCAACCTCTATTATAAGACAGTGTGATTATTAAGATTTATAATAGTAGATGTGTATACATTTATTAAAGGGGAGATTAATATGCTAACATTTAAGAAACCTGATGTCGAACAGTTTTTACGTGCGTACAGAATTCAAAATTTTGTCGTGAATAATGATGAAAGTCAGCTTATTTTTAGCACGAACATTAGTGGGAAATTCAATTTGTGGGGAATGGATTTACCTAACCAGTTTCCTTATCCGCTTACATTTAATGATCAAAGTTGTCACGACCTTCGTTACGACAAAGCTGGGAAGTTTGTTATTGCAGCATTTGATCATGAAGGGGACGAAAATACTCAACTATATATGATTCCTCCTCATGGTGGACACTTAAATCCCCTAAGAACGGCAGAGGGGCACCAACACATCAACCCTATTCTGTCAGAAGATGGGAAAAGACTATATTATTCTTCTACGAAGGATGACCCAACATACTTAAAAGGGTACTGTTATCAAATGGATTCAGGAGAAGAAAAGGTAGTAGTAGACGGAGATGGAGCGGCTACATATTTAGCTGGTATTAGTCCAAATGAAGAAAATATGGTTTTAATTAAGCATTTCTCAAATACACATACGTTAGCATATGTAAAAACAGATGAAGAACTATTTTCATTAACACCAGATTCTGAGAATCAACATACGGTCAACGATGTAGTTTATGTATCTGATTCAGAGCTCTTTTTCCTTACTGATTACAATGAAGATTTTTCATATATAGCAAAATTTGATATCGTAAATCGAAAATTTAGTAAGGTGGTTTCTTTACAAGATGAAAGCTTTAACACTATTAAATATAATGACAGTCAAAAGCAATTATATGTAGTGAGTGAAAAAGGTGTTGAAGACCATTTATATGTATACGATCTTAAGTCAAGTCAATTAAAAGAAATACAACTTCCTGTTGGAAAGGTCGAACAGCTATCAGTTTCAGAAAAAGGTAATATTTATTTGTTAGGTACAGCTGCGACAAAGCCTTGGAATATATATGTAAAAGAGACTGGTACAAACGAATGGGTATCATTGACTAATAACCGAGTGTTAGGTGTAGACGAGGAACAGCTAGTTGATCCTCTAGTACTGAAATATAAATCATTTGATGGTCTGGAAATTGAATCACTCTTTTTCAAAGCAAAGCCTGAAAACAGTAATGGTCACGTAGTTTTTTGGCCACATGGAGGACCACAAGCTGCAGAACGAAAATTCTTTAGAGGTGTGTTTCAATATATTATTAATGAAGGGTTTAGTATATTTGCTCCAAACTTCAGAGGATCAACTGGTTATGGTTTGCAATTTACCAAAATGGTTGAAGGTGACTGGGGGCATGGACCGCGGCTTGATAATGTCGAAGGCATAGAGTTTCTCATAAATAATGGCTATGCTGAAAGAGATAAAATCTTTCTTATGGGTGGAAGCTTTGGAGGGTACATGTCGTTGCTCCTCCATGGTAGACATCCAGAATACTTCAAAGCTGTTGTAGACATTTTTGGACCTAGTGATCTGTTTTCCTTCATTAATTCGGTACCAGAACATTGGAAACCTGTTATGAACCAGTGGGTAGGAGACCCTGAAAAAGATAAAGAGAAATTAATTGAGTATTCACCGATCACATATTTAGAAAATATGACAAAACCTATGCTCGTCATACAAGGCGCAAATGATCCTCGTGTTGTTAAAGCTGAGTCAGATAAAATTGTTCAAGCATTACAGGAGAAAGGGCGAGAAGTCGAGTATATTGTTTTAGAAGATGAAGGGCACGGTTTTTCTAAAAAGGAAAATGAGCTTAAGGTGTACAGAGCTGTAAGTGAGTTCTTTAACAAACATATGTAAGGATAGCATAATCCTTCATACCATTATGGAATTAAGTTCTACGGTATAGAAACGGACTTAAGTCAAACAAACCAAAATCCTACTTATTTTGTGAAAAAACAAAATGAGTAGGATTTTAATTTTTCACAAACTACACTTTTCTTCACATCTTTTTTGATATATATATAACTTCTTGCGATGAATTTCAATGTGTTGTCGTATAACTTGTTAAAGTCCCTTCCAATGTCAGTACCTAACCTTTGTATAAAGTGTCTAAGTATTTGTTTTAATATAGAAAGTTTCTTTCCCTTTGGAGCGAACTTATCAAAAATAAGTATCTCTCCATCTAGCTTTAAAACTCGTATTATAGCTCAGTATTTTCATATTTGATTTTAAATATTATTTCTATTGATCAGCTTTTTATTATGTAAACCTCACTATTCTACTAATGTCCTCTAGAGCTAGGCTGCATCATAAATTAGTGTAGTGTTTCCACATTCACCAATTTGAACAATTACAATAGCTATATTTCTTCTAGAAAAAACTATATATCTTTTAGTTAATTGCTAATCAGGCTATAGGATGAATCAAACTCATTCCTAAGCTAGTTTATCTTTGGAATTATTTAGCATATTCTTTAAAGATAATAGTCAAAGACATTTATGTACAATACCTAACTATGTAGCGTAAGGGAGGATAAATTAAAATGTTAAAAGCAAAAACGCCAAATTTTATTGATGCTAACAAACAAATTATTCAAGATAGTATTGCTTCGTTAGAAATGATTAGAATCGGTGGAGTCGAACAATGCATTCTTATAAGGGGAAAAAATAAACATAAACCGCTAATACTTTTTTTACACGGGGGACCTGGTGCTGCTCAAATAGGGTATGCTCCAAAGCTTCAGCAAAAGCTAGAGGAAGATTTTGTAGTCGTGAACTGGGATCAAAGGGGTGCAGGAAAATCTTACTCAAAAGAAATTCAAATTGACAGTTTAAATATTAGCCAATTCCTCTCAGATGTACACGAGTTAGTAGTATTACTTATTCAGAGATTTAATCAACAGAAATTATACTTAGTCGGGCATTCCTGGGGAAGTCTATTAGGATCGTTATTTGTCAAGAAGCACCCTGAGCTAATACATGCATATATCGGTGTTGGTCAATTTGTGAATATGGTGAAAAATGAAGAAATCTCTTATCGTTTTACACTTGAGAAGGCTCATAGAACAAAGAATAGCAAGGCACAGAAGCAGTTAGAAAAAATTGGATATCCACCATATGATAAATTTACTGACATCGTTATTCAGAGAAAGTGGTTAGATAAATTTGGTGGTGCTGTTCATGGATCTACCATGATGAAGTCCATGCGTAAATCGGCATCTTATAGAGAATATTCTATTGTAGATTGGCTACGCTTTATGAGATATAATAAATTTTCTTTTTCCAACAGTAAGCTATGGGATGAGCTGATGGCGATGGATTTACTAAGCGAAGTGGATGAAATGAAAGTACCAGTGTATATTTGTGTTGGACGTTATGACTACACTACACCGTTTGAGCTTGCTGAAGAATATTATGAGCATTTAAAAGCGCCAAAAAAAGAACTCGTGTGGTTTGAAAAATCAGCTCATTCACCCAATTTTGAAGAGCCAGATAAATTTTACGAAGTGTGTATGCAAGCAACAAAATAATAGTGATAACGAAAACAACTGACCGTGACGCCCTATGGTTACGCCGGTCAGTTGTTCTAAGCTGTATTTATAATGATATTTTTTCGTTAATCTTATGAATAATGGCATGTGCGACACCATGCTCATCATTAAGTAATGTCGTCATATGACAAATATCTTTAATCTCTTGTTTTGCGTTTCCCATTGCAACACTATACCCAACCTTTTTAAGCATCGACAAATCGTTATGGCTATCTCCAATTGCTACTGTTTCGCTAAGTGGAATGTTTAGCATATTTGCCACAAGCTGTACAGCATTTCCTTTAGATGCTTCATGATGTTGAAGTTCAAAATTATTATCTGCTGATGAAACAACAGTGAGGTTTTCTTGTTCTGTGAAATAAGCCCATCCTTGTTGTCGCTTTTCCTCATCTAAGGAAAAAGCAAGGATGTTATAAACTGCTTCATTTGTATGAAGAATATCTTGATAGTGATTAACAAATGTAAAGCCTGTTTGAGTAAATTGTTTTTGCGTATCGGCAAGAAGTTTTTCTTTACTTATTTCTGGGTTTGCACTTGTTAAACGGTCTACCTCGATAGCCAAAACATCACGACAACGATGTGGAGTATATATTCCGTTATCTGTTGTAACCTCGTAATAGAGTTCGGTGTCTTCTAGAAACTTGATACTTCGTTCAACTACATTATTTTCCATAGCAAATGAATGCAGTAATTCACCTTTTTCTGTATGAATCATCGCCCCATTTGAACTAATGATCTTTGTTGATAACCCAGCTTCTCTACATATTTTAACGGCATCAAAATATGCTCTTCCTGTTGCAATGATAACTTCTACACCATTGTCCTGAGCGTCTTTAATTGCAGCTAAGTTTACTTTACTAATATTCTTCTTATGATTTAGTAGGGTGCCATCAAGATCTATTGCAAGTAATTTCATGAACCTTTTCCTCCTAGATTCTATATGAATGGCTGTTATTGTATAAAATGTTGTCTTTCGTACAAAAAATTTAAAACGTATACGACTAAATTACGTGGTATCTTTTCTCCGATAAAAGATGTCAAACGTATTAAATCCTTTCTTACTATATAATTTGGTGACAAAAACAACAAAGTATAAGAAAAGAGCCTTATAAAGGGTTGTTCGCAATGATAGTTTTTGTTCGTGTGAAGAAGTAAACACAGACACAACTTGTGTTCGTGCATCTTTTCTTCCGAAAAACAATGTCGAGCGTATTAAATTTTTTTTATAATAATTTTGCAAAAATAACAACAAAGTATAAGAAAAGAGCCTTATAAATGGCTTAGCAATAATAGTTGTTTTTAGTATTAAGAAGAAAACACGTACACAACACGGTCGTAGCTCTTTTCTTCGCTAACTATTATAAAAATGATATATTACTCATCAGTTACTCAAAAGTAGGTGATAAAGCAACACAGATACGAAAAGAGCCTTATAAATTTAACATTTGTGAAGAGGCAACTAATACTTCAACATCATAGTCATCCAGAACTTTCATGAGTGATTCATCAATTTGTTGATCAGTAATGATCACATCAATTTGTGATAATGCTGCAAATGTAAAAAAAGCCTGTGTATGAAATTTGGTTGAATCAGCTAAAACGATTACTTCAGTTGCTTGCTCAATCATTTTCTTTTTTACAAATCCATCCTCTTCATGCGCAATGGTTAGACCGCGATTTGATATGCCAGTAACACCAATAAATGCTTTGTCAACGTTGTAGTGTGAAAGCTTTTCTACAGTGGATGAACCATAGAGAAAGCGGTGTTCTTTATTTAATTGACCACCTAGCAAGTATATGTCTGCTCCAGGGTTATTGGACAATATTAAAGAATGACTAATTGAATTTGTTACTACTGTACAATCTGTAGCTTGAAGAAACTCTGCACAAGCTTGGACGGTTGTAGATTCATCCATAATAATAATATCGCCATCATTTACTAGCGTGGCTGCAACTCTACCAATTGCTTCTTTCTCTTTAGAAAGGAGATGTAGTCTGTCTTTATAACTTTTAATTTCATTATTTAAAGTTGGTAGAATTGCTCCACCTCTTGTGCGCAAGATAGCTTGCTTTTCTTCAAGCTTGACAAGGTCACGCCGAGCAGTATCACGTGAAACATTATATTGTTGACAAATTTCATCAACGCTTATCTTTTTATGGATTTTTAAGTAATTAAGAATGGCAAGCATTCTTTCCTCTTGGAACAAAATATCACATCCTTTTATACAGTTGTTATAAGTGATTATAAGTAAAAATAATAAAATAATCAAGTGTTTATAAGCTTTAGTAATTATTAATAAGTAATATTGAGTTATTTTCGTATGAAATGTAGTTTTTCCTACTAGGAAATAAACGCGTATACAACTAGGTTTCGGGGCTTTTTTCTTCTATAAAACGATGATTGGTGAGTAAAATGCTGTTTTTATTGTCAATTTTAGGAACTATCACAACAAAGTTGAGGAAAGAGCCTAATATTAAGGTAATAATACTTAATTAGCATATGAAAAATTATCATTGACTACTTGTATATACAGGTTTATACTTTAAGTGTAATTTGTATATACAAGTTTACTTAATATGTAAGCGATATCAGGAGGGTGAGATGATGGGGGAAAAACAACAAGTTGAGCAAATTATTAATGCAATAGGTGGGAAAGAAAACATTGAGGCAGCAACACATTGTGTTACAAGATTAAGGTTTGCGTTAAGAGATGATGATATCGTAGATAAGGAAGCTTTAGAAAAAATAGAAATTGTAAAAGGTACTTTTCTTGCGAATGGTCAATTCCAAGTTGTTATCGGTCAAGGTTTAGTAGATAAAATATATAAACAACTCGTAGAAATGGCCGAAATAGGTAGCTCAACTAAAGAGGAGATTAAAACAGTTGCCGAAAAGAAATTAAACCCAATTCAGCGAATGATTAAAATGTTAGCAGATATTTTCATACCTATTTTACCTGCCATCGTTACCGCGGGGTTATTAATGGGGATTAATAATATTCTAACTGGTCCAGGTATTTTTTATGATGAGAAATCTTTAATAGACGTTCATACACAATGGAAAGATATTGCTGATATTATAAATTTAATTGCTAATACTGCGTTCGTTTTTTTACCTGGTCTAATTGGTTGGTCAGCTGTAAAACGTTTTGGTGGAAGTCCGTTACTCGGTATAGTGCTCGGCCTAATGCTTGTTCATCCCGGTTTACTTAATGCATGGGCTTATGGAGATGCGTTAGCAAATAACGAAGTTCCTTACTGGAATTTATTCGGTTTAGACGTAGCAAAAATAGGATATCAGGGTCAAGTGTTACCTGTATTAATAGCATCATTTGTATTAGCCAAGATTGAGCTGTTTTTAAATAAGAGGATTGCGGATGCTTTCAAACTTTTATTAGTTGCACCAATTACTTTATTAGTCACAGGGTTTTTATCATTTATTATTATTGGTCCAATTACTTTCGCAATTGGGAATGGTATTACAGATGGGTTAGTATTGGTTTTTGATAAATTTGCAGCATTAGGTGGATTATTATACGGTGGACTTTACGCATTACTAGTAGTAACAGGGATGCACCATACTTTCTTAGCAGTAGATATACAACTGATAGGTAGTACTGGTGGAACATTCTTATGGCCAATTCTTGCTTTATCGAATATTGCTCAAGGGTCTGCAGCGTTTGCTATGATGGTAGTATCAAAAGATGAAAAACTAAAAGGGTTATCACTTACATCAGGGATCTCAGCATTTTTAGGAATTACAGAACCAGCTATGTTTGGTGTTAATATTCGGTTTAAATACCCGTTTCTTTTTGCAATACTTGGTTCAGCAATAGCAGGTTTATTTATTACAATAAATGCTGTTCAAGCTTTCTCTATAGGTGTAGGAGGTCTTCCAGGATTTTTATCAATTGTACCTGATAAGTGGATATCATTTTTTATAGGTATGGCAATCGTATTAGTAGTCCCGTTTGTATTAACAATAGTATACGGTAAACTAAAGAAAAGCTAATTAAGATGTTCAAGTACACATGAGATTGTTTAAAATAGACGGCGTCGATCTTCCACTTGATTGAAAGGTTACAGGTCGGATATAAAATCCTTATAACTCATTTTTTAACTTCATTTGATATAGCCGTGTTTACTAAAATATTCTTTTTAGTGAATTTATCCTAAACGATGATTGAGCGCAGAAAAAGCAAAGCTTTTTCTGCGATGCTCATTTTGTGTAGTTATTGAGCTCAGTGGTAGATTTTATAAAGAGAATATAAGTAATTATAAGGTTCAGGATACGTATGACTAGGAATTAGTAGGTAAATGAAACGATGAAATGGTCATCAATACAATCGATAATTTCTGTACTTTTATTGGAATGATTAATGCATCCAAGATTACTCAACAAAAGGATAGGTGGTAACAAAATGAAAGACCCTTGGTGGAAGAGATCTGTAGTATATCAAATTTATCCAAAAAGCTTCAAAGATACAACTGGAAACGGTGTAGGTGATTTACAGGGAATCATTTCTAAGCTTGATTATTTAACTGAACTTGGTGTAGACATTATATGGCTAACACCTATATACAAATCCCCACAGCGAGATAATGGTTATGATATTAGTGATTATTTTAGTATTCATGAGGAATATGGAACGATGGCTGACTTTGACTTATTATTAACTGAAGCACACAAAAAAAATATGAAGGTTATTATGGATATTGTTGTAAATCATACATCGATTGAGCATACTTGGTTTAAACAGTCACGTGAAAGTATGAAAAATAAATATCGTGATTTTTATATATGGCATGATGATATGGGAAAGGAACCAAATAATTGGCAATCCAAGTTTGGAAACTCAGCCTGGGAACTTGATGATCAAACAGGTCAATACTATTTACACTTGTTCGACATTACACAAGCAGATTTAAACTGGGAAAATGAACAAGTTCGCGAACATGTATATGAGATGATGCATTTTTGGTTTAAAAAAGGAGTTGACGGCTTTCGTTTAGATGTCATTAATCTTATTTCTAAAGATCAGCAATTTCCTAATGATGACATAACCAGATCAGGTGCTACAGGGGACGGAAGGAAGTTTTATACCGATGGTCCACGTGTTCATGAGTTTATACATGAGATGAATAGACAAGTGTTTTCAAAGTACGATAGTATGACAGTCGGCGAGATGTCATCAACAACGATTGACCACTGTATTAAATATACAAATCCAAAAAGACATGAGCTTGATATGACCTTTAATTTTCATCATTTAAAGGTTGATTATCCAAATGGAGAGAAATGGGAGGTTGCAAATTTTGACTTTTTGCGACTAAAACAAATTTTGTCCACATGGCAGAGTGAAATGATCAAAGGTGGTGGCTGGAATGCTTTGTTTTGGTGTAATCATGACCAGCCAAGAATTGTATCAAGATTTGGTAATGATCAAAGGTACCATAAGGAATCTGCTAAAATGCTAGCAACAACGATTCATATGATGCAAGGGACACCTTATATATATCAAGGAGAAGAAATTGGAATGACAAATCCTAACTTTGATCGCATAGAGGATTACCGTGACGTAGAGTCGTTGAATATGTACGAGATTAAAAAGAAGGAAGGAATGAAAGAGAACGAAATAATCAACATTTTAAAACAAAAATCTAGAGATAACTCAAGAACACCTATACAATGGGAGAATAGCAAAAATGCTGGCTTTTCAGAAGGAAAACCTTGGATTAATGTTTCTGCTAATTATAAACATATAAATGCAGTTCAAGCTCTACATGATAACAATTCTGTCTTCTATCATTATAAAAAACTAATTTCATTAAGGAAAAAGTATGACATCATCACATATGGGGATTTTCAACTAATTTTAGAAGATCATCCGCATATTTTCGCGTATGTGAGAAGTTTTAAGAATGAAAAATTGTTAGTGATAAATAATTTTTATGCTAAAGAAGTTACTTTTCTTTTACCTGAAACGGTCGAAATAAATGGTTATTCTAACAGTATATTATTATCAAATTATGATGGTTCACCAATGAACATTAATAATATCGAACTAAGGCCGTATGAATCGATTATTTATCACTTGACAAAATGATGATACAATAAATTTGGTGATTTAATATGAGACAAAACAAATATAATGCAATATATAACGATATTACAGGAAAGATTCAACGTGGAGAAATAGAACCGAATACAAAATTACCATCTGAACATGATTTAGCAAAAAATTATGATACATCAAGAGAAACGATTAGAAAAGCCTTGAATTTGCTATCGTTAAACGGCTATATTCAAAAGGTGAAGGGTAAAGGGTCTATCGTGTTGGATTTACGAAAGCTTCAATTCCCGGTATCAGAGCTAGTAAGCTTTAAAGAAATTGCTCAAAAGATGGAAGGGCGATTAGCAACACATGTTCATGAGGTCGTTTTAAGTGAACCTAACCTTTATATTCAAGATCATTTGAATATATCATCAACTGAAAAAGTATGGGAAGTCGTGCGAGTTAGGGAAATCAATGAAGAGAAAATTATTTTGGATAAAGATTATTTTATTCAGAAAATCGTACCGACATTAACGAAGCAAATTTGTAAGAATTCTATCTATGAATATTTAGAGAAAGAATTGAATTACAAAATAAGCTTTGCAAAGAAAGAAATTACAGTTGAAGAGGCAACGGAGGAAGATAAGCATCACTTAGATTTAAATGGTGATCGACACATTGTTGTAGTCAAAAATTATGTATATTTAGATGATGCTAAGTTATTTCAATATACAGAATCTAGACATCGAATGGATAAGTTCAAATTTGTAGATTTTGCTAGAAGAGGTCAATAAGAAAGTTCTTTTTATGAGTCCCATTCATTGTAGTTCTGATCGAGTTAGACTCAGTATTTAGGTGTTATCTAGGCATGAGCGGTATACCGACCTCATGCCTTTTCTTTTTGTGAAGAAAAACTGCTCACTTAATTATTGTGAAAATTGTACTATACATGAACCCTAATTCTTAATTAGGTGGAGTATAGTCTCCTGCTGACTTTCTTACGTGAAGACGAAGTTTACATGATATATAATAGGAAATTCAGCTAAGTTAATCATGCAATGCTTATACTCATGATAAACATGTATTTTACATAAGAAAGAGAACCTTTAGTACAAGTAATTACTATTATATTGAAAAAGGGGGAGGTTAATTTTGTGTTTATAAGACCTAGTAAAGGTAAAATTATTTCCGGTTTTCGGACAAAGCGTAGGCCAAATCATCACGGTATTGACATTTCTCAATCGGGTAAAACCGAGATTTTAGCAGTTGCTAATGGGAAGGTTAGTCGTTCGTATACATCAAAAAGCTATGGAGAAGTCATTTTTGTTGTTCATCATATTAATGGTCAAACGTGGGAGACAGTATATTCACATCTAGAACTAGGGACAAGAAAGGTAAAGGTGAATCAACTAGTAAAACAAGGTCAATTATTAGGATATATGGGTGAAACGGGTTATGCTTCAAGGCAGCATCTTCATTTTGAACTTCACAAAGGTCGATGGAATATTAATAAAACCAATGCTGTTAACCCGTTGGATTTTTTATAGAAAGTTGATCTATCATTTTTTATTCTAGTAGACTTAAAGTTACGCTAACATTGTAGACGGAGATCGTTATTTTTTAAGATACAAAAAAACTGTCGACTTAGTCGACAGCCTTGACCTTGTAGTTATCTATTTCTTCATGATTTAGTAGAATTTTCATTTCCAAGGTATTGAGCAAGTTGGTCATAAAAATCCTGAGGATGATCGACATTCAAAATGATTCTGCTAACATTTTTTTTCATACCATATAGAAGCTTTACTTGCTGAGGTTCGTTTAATAAAATCTCAAACGTAGGTTTTTCTTTTATAAAATCGATCGCTCTTGCATCAAACAACGTATTTAGTTCTTTATTTGATATCTGTTCTGGACCATCATAATGCTTAAACTCTTTAATTTTATCAAGTGGTACATCCATACGTTTAGAAAACCCTACGGTTAATAACAAGCTTTGTGTAGTTAATAAAAAAGGAGACAATCGAGTTGCCTGTATTTCAGCTAAGATAAACAGAACACTGTAAATGTTTAAAATAAGAAGAATATAGGCTACGACTTCATTCCATTGATGTAAAAAGTAATGGAGGCCAATTGATTCTATCACAATCGCATGAATGATCATAATATTACAGGCAATCATACTAGTCTTATGGTGGTACGTAAATCTCAACTCAGACGGGTTCGTAAATTTCTTTCGCCATGAAAAGAATGCATAATAAAACATGCTAATATCTGTAAGTAGAATTTGTACTATACGATTTCCAGGTAAATGTTTTTCAGCTATCTGCTTAATATTATGCTGGAAATATGTACTATTTGAATAGTTAGATTTATAGTCTTTAATGATAATCTTCATTTTTGAGACGATTTTAAATAAAATATACAGTTCTAGTAATACAAAAATTGCTTCGCAAAAAATCACAAAATAGTTTACAAAGGGAAATTCTTTAAAATAATTATTAGGAACAAATAAGTATGCCACACCGTAACTGAGAAGAATAACTAAACCTATATATTTGATGGAAAAACGCTTTCGAATAATGAAAAGGTAAGTTAACAAAGGAATGACTAAAATAAAATCAAGTAATGAACCTATAATTGCAGCGTCGGGAATTGGTTCTAATGATGGAAGGTTGTATAAAGTGAAATTCGCAATTAAAATAATACTAATTAACAGTAAGAACCAAATATAGTTATGTTTTTTGATCACATTTGCCATATTAAACCACCTCTGTCACCCATTATATAACATATTTCATAAATTTTCACTATTACCAATCTTGTTATATTCTATACTAATTTGAGGGTAAAAAAATCCAACTGATAGATTATATCTCTGCTATAATAGAATTATCATGCTTTCACCTAATATGTAATTAATTTTGACTACTACTTTCTAGCTAATTATTGAGGAGTATTTGTATATTTTGTGAGGCTCTTTTACATAACACTTACATTTAAGAAAGTGATATGTAATATGTGATTTTTATAGCCTTTGGAAGAAAATATGCTCCGAACGTTAGTTATATGCGAATATACCTTTTATTGCGAAAAAGCAACAGAGTGGGCATGATAGGCGGTGTTTAAATCATCGCTTATTTTATATCGTACAATTTTATTCTTTCATTGCATGTGCTAGATTTACTAAAGGCTAAATCATTTCGAATGATCATCGTATATACTGTTGAAAAAGGTGAGTAGATGCATTCAAGATTAATTGTAAATAAGCGACTTGTATTGGCATACTTTATTGGTGGTATAGTTTGGATTTTTTTTATAGATGATATTCTGATTCTTCTTAACATAATGCATGATCCTTACGCATTAAAACTAGTAGAAACTATTATTTTTATAGTGGTTTCATCATATTTATTATATAGTTTCATAAAACAAACTGAATATTGTAAGAAGGCTGAAGAGGATGAAAACCAATTATCCTTATTAATCAATTCCATGCCAGATTTCGTTTGTTTTAAAGATGGTGAAGGACGTTGGTTGAAGGTAAATGATTTCGGTCGGGACCTTTACCACTTAAATGAGGTTGATTATATTGGGAAAACAGATGCAGATTTAGGGGTAATTAATCCCTTTTTTAAAGAAGCGTTTGATGAGTGTTTGAAATCAGACAACGATACATGGAAGCAAGCGAAGATAACAAGAGCAGATGAATCATTTATATTACCTAATGAAGAGACAAAAACTTTCGATGTGATAAAAGTCCCATTGTTTTATGATAGTGGAGAAAGAAAAGGACTCGTCATTATTGGTAGAGATATTACACAACAAAAACTTACTGAAGCGATGCTATTGAAGAAAGAGAAATTGTCGGTAATCGGTGAAATGGCGGCTGGAATAGCTCATGAAATTAGAAATCCACTAACAGGTGTTAAAGGGTTTCTACAGTTAATGGGAGAAAATAATACTGCTTCAAAAGATCATCTTTCGATCATCATGTCAGAGATGGATAGAATTAACCACATTGTTAGTGAACTGTTAGTACTATCTAAGCCACAGCCTAAAAAATATAATCCATTTTTATTAAGTGAATCGCTATCATATGTTTGTAATATTACATCACATGAAGCGAAGGAGAAAGGTATCATCATAGATTTTGGCAATGATTCATATGACCCAACAGTATTCGGTGATAGAAATCAACTAATCCAAGTTTTTATCAATATCGTTAAAAATGCTATAGATGCTATGCCTAGAGGGGGAAGGATCGAAATTAGTGTAAACAATATTGATCAAAAGTTTGTTAAGGTCATAGTAGTAGATGATGGCATAGGAATACCGAAAGAAAGACTCAATAAAATAGGAGAGCCATTCTTCACCTTGAAAGAAAAAGGGATGGGCTTAGGGTTAACGATCAGTAATAAAATCATAAATGAACACAAAGGAACAATCAATATTGAAAGTGTTGTTACAGTTGGTACTACCGTTAGTATCACGTTACCGGTATACAATGATCATGTTCCCGAAGCTTGCAAATCTAGTAATTAATAGAATGTTTTATTCTTTCTACTAATCACAATTAATTTCTGTTTATACATAGGACTTGACATATGACCTAGTAAATAATATGATGTTAATTTCAACGAAATGTTTTTACCTAAATTATCAATAAGTAAGGTGTGAATATATGGAGTGGAAAAATCTTTATAGAGGGTTCCTTATGGGGACAAGCGATCTTATTCCTGGAGTAAGTGCTGGAACAATAGCAGTCATTTTAGGCATATACAACAGATTGATACAAGCGATTAATAGTTTTTTTAGCAAAGATTGGAAAAAACAACTAGGCTTTTTAATTCCTTTAGGCGTAGGGGTTTTATCAGCTATATTTCTTTTAAGTCATTTAATAGATGTACTATTGGAGGAATACCCCCAACCGACTAACTTTTTCTTTCTAGGGTTAATTATCGGTATACTACCGTTTTTGTACATAAAAGCAGATATAAAAAATACATTTACTAGTAAACACTATATCTTATTAGTAATTGCCTTTCTAGCCATTGCTTCTCTATCTTTGTTTAATCAAAAAACTGTCGTTTTGGAGACAATAGGTGCTACACAATTATTAGTTTTATTTTTTTCTGGTTTTTTAGCAAGTATGGCAATGGTTTTACCAGGTGTAAGCGGCTCTTTTGTATTGTTGCTCATCGGTATGTATGAACTTATTCTACATGAAGTTTCAGAGTTTAATTTCATCGTCATTGGTGCTGTTGGAGCGGGCGTATTATCTGGTATCGTCCTTATGAGCAGATTGTTAAAGTATCTTCTTACTTCATATCCAATAATGATGTATGCAGCTATTATTGGAATGGTGGCTGGATCAACCTTTGTTATTTACCCAGGAATTGACGGACAAATTATTATTAGTATAGTGACGCTTACTGTTGGGTTTGCCACAGCAGTTATTTTAGGGAGAATTGAAAACAAAAAATAACGAGAGAAAAAATCCCACCACTTAGTGATTCATATCACTATGGTGGGATTTATTTTAATCTATAATGAGAATAGTTATCAATCAACCTATCTATAACTAGGAGGCAATGAAAATGGAAATAAAAAATATATCTGATTTTACAAATGAGAATAAAGTGCTAAAAAAAGTGGTCTATCGGACAGACTACTCTACAACAGTATTGGTAAAGCTAGCACCTGGGGGAGAAGTAGCAGAGCATAATCACCCTAAGCATGACATTTTTGTGCAGGTTGTCGAAGGTGAAGTGAAGTTTGTGGTAAACGGTGAAGAACATGAACTGTCAAAGGATCACTTACTAAGATTAGAGGGTCATGAAAAGGTTAGTCTTCAAAATAACACTGAAGCTGATGCAACAGTTTATATAATACTTTCTAAACAATAATGAGGATAGAGTATAATGGGAGTCTTTCTTCATAACTTTTATGCGTTAATTGACATATAGTAGTAGCTTATAATAAGATTCACTGATCCTTCTTGACTGGGAACAGTGAATCTTTTATGTACGTTAACGAATCTATTATTTATACACTATACTGTTTTACTATTTTGGCATATACATTCGGTGACCTGTTTACGAAGTTTATATTTTTGAATTTTACCTGATGCAGTCATAGGGTAATCATTTACGAATTGTATATATTCGGGAATCTTATAAAAAGCGAGTTTACCTGTGCAAAAAGATTTCACATCTTCTTCTGTGATGGTTCGACCTTCCTTTACTTTAATACAAGCAGCTACCTTTTCACCATACTTTTCATCAGGAATGCCAATTACTTGTACATCTAAAATATCATCGTGTCTATATAGGAATTCCTCTATTTCACGGGGATATATATTTTCTCCACCCCGAATAATCATATCTTTCAATCTTCCAGTAATCTCTATATAATGATCAGGGTCCATAATAGCTAAATCTCCAGTATGAAGCCATCCATCTTGGTCAATTGTCTCGTCTGTCGCTTCTGGCATGTTGTAATATCCTTTCATTACTAAATAGCCTCTCGTACAAAGTTCACCAGGTGTTCCATATGGTACTTCTTTACCTGTAACAGGATCAACTATTTTCACTTCTACATGCTCGTGTGGTTTACCTACAGAGTTAACACGTCTGTCTAGCGGATCATTAGTCGTCGTTTGGGTTATGACAGGTGAAGATTCAGTTTGACCGTAAGCAATTGTAATTTCCTCCATACCCATCTCGGTCATGACTTTCTTCATTACTTCAATTGGACAATTAGAGCCAGCCATAATTCCAGTTCGTAGTGTTGATAGATCATATTGGTTAAAGTTCTCATCATTTAATTCTGCGATGAACATCGTTGGAACTCCATGTAATGCGGTACACTTCTCTTTTTCCACTGTTGACAATACTTCATCTGGGTTAAATTCTACAATAGGTACCATTGTAGCTCCAACGGAAACACAGGCTAAAATACTTAGGACACAGCCAAAGCAATGGAAAAATGGTACGGGGATACATAAATTATCGTTATTTGACAACTTCATTGCTTGTGCAACCAAATGTCCATTATTAACAATATTATTATGTGTCAACATAACACCTTTTGGAAATCCAGTTGTGCCAGAAGTATACTGCATGTTTATAACTTCATCTGGACTTAAAGATACCTCAACATCCTTAAGATGTATATCCGTTATGCCATCACTAAGTTCCAAAAGCTGATTCCAATTAAGCATATATGATGGAGTCTCACCAGAACCGATATAAATGATGTTTTTTAAGAAAGGCAAGTCATTAATATCGAGCTGTTCACTATTGAGGCTTTGAGATGTTGACTTAGTTATCTTTTCTATAATATCTATGTAAGAAGTTCCCTTATATCCGTTAATACAAAACAAACTTGTTGAGTCCGATTGCTTTAATAAATATGCTAACTCGGATTCTTGATAACTAGTATTAACTGTTACGAGAATTGCTCCTATTCTTGCAGAAGCAAATTGGAGTAATAACCATTCAGGAACATTTGTAGCCCATACGGCTATGTGATCACCTTTGTTAATACCTAAACCTAGTAATGCTTTGGCAAGATTTGTTGTCTCATCATAAAATTGCTTATACGTTAATCTTTTTCCTAACTTTGAGTAAACAACTGCTTCTTGATCAGGATACTTGGAAACCGCTTCAAGGAGTAAATCTCCTATTGTTTGGTTTTTTAATGTAGTCATAATTACCTCCTCATGTAATTTTGAAAATTTCACATTAAATTTACCTGACGTCTAGCAAAAGAATACTTATTATAAGTGTCATTTCATCATAGTTGCAGTAGTTGTTATATGCCATTTTTTATCGTTTTAGTAAGATGTGGGAATACGATCAATGTGTTGTTAACTTGTCAATCTAATTACATTATATACCTAAATTTGAATTTTCAAAACATTTTTAAAATAACCTTGAATAATTCAAATAGGAAGATGTATGATAGTAATAGATCTACGTACTGACCAGTAAGTATGTAAGGAGGGGTAAGATGAATTTTTCATATTCTGATAAGGTTAAAGTGTTGCAAAATAGCTTAATAGATTTCATGGAAAAGTATGTTTATCCAAATGAAAAAACTTTTGAACAACAATTAAACGAGAGTGAGAGTAGATGGACGGTACCTCCAATAATGGAGGAATTAAAAGACAAAGCAAAAGCAGAAGGGCTGTGGAATTTGTTCTTGCCAGATAGTCAACATGGTGCGGGGTTAACGAATGTTGAATATGCTCCATTATGTGAGATTATGGGGCGTTCAATCATAGCACCTGAAATATTTAACTGCGGTGCACCAGATACAGGTAATATGGAAGTGTTAGTGAGATATGGTACTGAACAACAAAAAGAAAAATGGTTAAAACCACTACTAGAAGGTGAGATTCGTTCTTGTTTTTCGATGACTGAACCTAATGTGGCTTCATCTGATGCTACTAATATTGAGGCGAGTATCATTCGAGAAGGTGACGAATACGTCATCAATGGGCATAAAACGTGGTCATCGGGTGCTGGTGATCCACGTTGTAAAGTAGCTATAGTCATGGGGAAATCTAACTTCGATGCTCAAAAGCATGAGCAACAATCTATGATTATTGTTCCTCTTGATACACCAGGAGTTAAGATTGAAAGGTGTTTACCTGTGTTTGGTTATGACCATGCACCTCATGGACATGCAGAAATTACGTATAATAATGTCCGAGTATCAGCAGAGAACTTAATATGGGGGGAAGGGAAAGGGTTTGCAATTGCCCAAGGTCGACTTGGACCCGGAAGGATCCATCATTGTATGCGCTTAATTGGCGCTGCTGAAAGAGCACTAGAAGAAATGTGCGATAGAGTACAACACCGAGTTGCTTTCGGTAAGCGATTAGCAGATCAAGGTGTGATAAAAGAGTGGATTGCAGATTCTAGAATTGAAATAGAACAGGCTCGGTTACTTACGTTGAAGGCGGCTTATATGATGGATACAGTAGGTAATAAACAAGCAAAAATGGAGATAGCGATGATCAAAGTGGTGGCTCCCAATTTAGCACTAAAAGTCATTGATAGAGCGATTCAGTCTTTTGGAGCAATAGGGGTGAGCGATGATTATACACTTGCGGCACAATGGGCTAACGCAAGAACACTGCGCCTTGCTGATGGGCCAGATGAAGTGCATAGAGCACAAATTGCCAAAATGGAGCTTAGAAGAAATAAAGAGCAGGTCAACAATAATGAAAAGCTCTTTTCATAAACTTTGGTACTCTTTTTACTAAGTTAAAAGGGTTGAGAAGAATAAAGCGTCTCCAATAAAGCTTATGAAAAGTAGATTCATTAAAAACTCATATGCTGTAACAAAAGGCGATCAACACAACATGTCAAGTTAAGCAAAATGTGTTTTATAGTTTTTACCTCACTTTATAGGTGGGGTATTTCAATCGAAAAACAGCAAAACATATTAAGTGAAAAGACAATGGAATAACAAACTTGATGTTCTAAATAAAATAATATTTAATAAAGAGGTGCCAAAAAATGACAGATACAATACCTATTCGAAAAGGAGAAGACTTACAGGTTGAAACACTAAAGAAATTTTTGCACACTGAATTTGGAGATTTACCAGATGCTCCTCTTGAGATTAAGCAGTTCAGTGCAGGTCATTCAAATTTAACATACGAACTTACAATAGGGGATTGGGTGGCAGTTCTACGTCGTCCACCATTGGGTCCTGTAGCTCCAAAAGCCCATGATATGCAAAGGGAATTTCATATTTTACAAGAGTTGCATCCCCATTATCCTATTGCACCTAAGCCTTTGTTATTTTCTCCAGATGAAACGATCGTTGGTAGCCCATTTTTTATCATGGAGCGAAAAAATGGGGTTGTCATAGATACATCGTTTCCGAAGGGTGTGTCGATTACGCCAGAATTAACAAGAGGTATCTCTAAGGAAATGGTAGACTCACTTGTTCAACTCCATAGTATTGATTATAAGCAAACAAAGCTAACAGAAATTACTAACCCCGAGGGTTTTTTAGAAAGGCAAGTACATGGGTGGATTAAGAGATATGATAGAGCGAAAACAGATGATATTCCTGAAGTCGATGTATTGACAAAATGGCTAGTTTCTCACATTCCTAGATCTCAACAATCTACTCCGATCCATTATGATTTTAAACTTAATAATTCGATGTTCGCGAAAGACGAATTGACAAAAATGGTAGGTTTATTTGATTGGGAAATGAGCACGGTTGGAGATCCATTGCTAGATTTAGGTGTAGCTATGAGTTATTGGATACAGGAGGACGATCCTGATATTTTAAAAATAGGGTTAGGAGGCACCTCAGTAACAATTCAAAAAGGTTTTATGACTCGCGAGGAGTTCATAAGAGCATATGCAGAAAAAAGTGGTCTTGATGTGTCTAATATGAACTTCTATTTGACTTTTGCTTACTTTAAACTAGCAGGTATTTGTCAGCAAATCTACTATCGATGGAAAAAGGGACAAACGAAAGATCCACGGTTTGAGTATTTCAATCATTTTGTAAATGCATTGATTATTCATGCACTGCATACATCCAGCAAAAATGATTCGTATTGAGGTGCTTATGATGTCAAAAATTCATCTGTTAATGCGAAAGGAAGAAATAGATTCCGATAAAATGCTCGATAATAAGCTAGCGGTTATTTTTGATGTGTTGTTAGCGACATCAACAATTACATCTGGTCTATACTTTGGAGCGAAGGAGGTTATACCAGTATTAAATGGAGAGGAAGCAGTGAAGGAATCATTGCAACGACAAGAGAATAGCTATGTACTCGTAGGGGAGTATGAAGGTAAGACAATAGAAGGGTTTCTTGACCCTAATCCATTAACATTAAGAGAAAAAATAGCTGAGAAAACGATGATCCTATCAACAACAAATGGAACAGTTGCCATTCGGAAAGCAGCTAGTTCAAAAAAAGTATTTATTGGCTCATTATTAAATGCTGCAAAATTAGCAGAAGTAATTGACTGTGAACATAATGATGAAACTGTAGTCATTATATGTTCTGGAACATCTGGTGAATTTTGTTTAGAAGATTTTTATGGAGCAGGGTGCTTTCTTGATTTTTTGTTAAATCATACAAATAAAGACTGGGAATTAACCGACTCGTCACTAGCAGCTCTCTATTTTTATCGAGGTAATAAGGAAAATGGAGAAAGCCTTCTTTTGGCAACACATGTAGGTTCAATGCTAAAAAAGTATGGCTATGAAAAGGAAGTAGAGTTTATTAGTAAAGTGGGTACCATGGGAATTGTTCCTTATTTGCACGAACAAGTAATTTTACCAATGTATTAACAGTGAAAATTAAGAGGTAGGGGGTTTGTGCTACGTGCTAAACAGTCTCTCTAAAGTGTGATTGTTTAACTAAAATAAATCATATAATATGTATTTTTGGGGGAGTGTAAGTCTAGGGAAGTCACGGATACAACCTTCTACCGTTACCCAAAGGACGTGGGTAACGGTAGAATTGCAGTCGTCTCCGCTTTTATTATTTACCTATCATTTTCATTATGTTATTTTTAAAAGCTTGCAATGCTTGTTGTCTAGTCTCTTGATTTAATAAGGCATCTTGCTGTGCTGCAATCAAGTTAATGATGGCACTTCCAATAATTACGCCGTCACAATGTTGCTGAAGCATTTTTACTTGTTCGTATGTCGATACACCGAAGCCAACAGCAACAGGTACTTTGCTATGCAGCTTAACATGTTCTAAAAAGCTTGAAATATCTGTATTCAATTCTTTTCTTGTCCCGGTTACACCTAACGAAGATACACAATATAAAAAGCCATTTGCATTTTCTGCAATTTTTTGTACACGATCTTCTGAATTAGGAGCTACGAGTGATATAAATTCTATGCCTTCTTTGTTACACCGGTCTCTCATTTGTTCACTTTCTTCAAATGGCAAATCAGGAATTAACAAGCCATCGACATCATTTTCCTTCATATGATTAAAAAATGCATCCTCACCTACTTGTAATACAGGATTATAATAAGTAAAGATAACTACAGGGATTGATACACCTTTCTTTCTCATCTCAGGTACAAGCTCGATAGCCTTTCTAAGTGTCATTTTATGCTGCAGAGCTCGGTTTGCAGCATCTTGGATAGTTGGTCCATCAGCTAATGGATCTGAGTATGGTACACCTAATTCAAGTATATCGGCACCGGCTTGCTGTAAATTAACAGCAAGGTCAATCGTTAGTTCAGGAGAAGGGTCACCCGCCATAATAAATGGGATGAATAAATCTTTTGTTTTAGTGAGCTTTGAACGAAATGGCTTTGTAGCTATCATGGTCATCTTCTCCTTTCAACTTATCTATTAATGTACTCATGTCCTTATCACCGCGCCCTGACAAACAAATAAGAATGGTTTCATCACTGGACATTTGTTTTGCTTCTTCGAATGCTTTTGCTAGTGCATGAGCACTTTCGATCGCAGGAATAATCCCTTCTTCTTGAGAAAGGAACAGTAGGGCATTTAATGCTTCGGCATCAGTGACATACTCATAACGAACACGTTTCGTTTGATGAAGATAAGCATGCTCTGGTCCAATACCTGGATAATCTAAACCAGCAGAAATGGAATAAGGTTCAATAATTTGACCGTCCTCATCTTGTATTAAATAGGTGAGTGACCCATGAATGACGCCAGGAGTACCCTTTGTTAGAGTTGCTGCATGTTCATCAGTATCAACACCAAGTCCGGCAGCTTCGACACCAATTAGCTCTACGTCATCTTCTAAAAATGGATAGAACATACCGATTGCATTACTACCACCACCAACACAGGCATATACCCGATTCGGTAAATGATTTTCCTTTAACAAAAATTGCTCTTTCGCTTCATCACCGATAATTCGTTGGAAATCTCTAACCATTTTTGGGTATGGATGAGGACCAACAACTGAGCCGATGATATAGAAATGATCATCGCAGTGGCTAACCCAATAACGTATCGCTTCGTTTGTGGCATCCTTTAATGTTTGGGATCCGCTTGAGACAGGAATGACCTCAGCACCTAATAACTGCATACGAAATACGTTCAATTTTTGCCTTCTAATATCTTCTTTACCCATAAAGACTTTACATTCTAATCCGAATTTAGCAGCAACAGTTGCTGTTGCAACTCCGTGTTGGCCTGCACCAGTTTCTGCTATAATTTTTGTTTTCCCCATCCTCTTAGCTAATAATGCCTGTCCGATTGCATTATTTAATTTATGTGCACCTGTATGATTCAAATCTTCACGTTTTAAATAAATTTTTGCACCACCGATTTTTTCAGTAAGCTGATCTGCATACGTTAGAGCAGTCGGTCGTCCGCTATATTCTTTCAAAATCTCTGTATACTGCTGTTTAAATTCAGGGTCACTCATTGCTTCTTGTAGTGCTTGTTCTAATTCTGCTAATGGTGCCATTAACGTTTCAGGTACGTATTTACCACCGAACTTACCGAAGCGTCCTTGTTGGTCAGGGACTGTCTGTTTCATCTCACATCTACCTCTCTATGAATTTCTTCTAATAAGTTTGTTATCTTCTCGTCATCTTTCTGATCTTGTGCTTCAATACCACTAGAAACATCTATTCCAAATGGCTCGTAATGAAGCAATTGTGCTACGTTCTGAGGAGTGATCCCTCCAGCTATAAAGCAAGGAACACCTTGCTGCTGTGCTTCTTTAAGATACGAAGGAACAGCTTCCCAATCGAAGGTTATACCAGACCCACCCCAAGCACCTTGGACTTTACTATCAACGACATAGCCGTCAACGACGCCACTATATGTTTGCATTAGCTGTAACCCTTGACGTTGATGGTGAATGACTTTCCATATAGGTATGTCAACATGTTCACGTAAGGATAAGATATATGGTACAGTTTCAGTTCCATGCAATTGGATGACATCAAGGTTTACATTGTTGAGTACGTTCATGATTGTTGAAATATCTTCGTTCACAAAAACACCAACTAGTTGCTGATTGTCTTGTAGAGGATATTTTTCAATCCACTCAGCTAGCTGAACAGGGTTAACTTGGCGTTTGCTCGCTGAGAAAATAATTCCTATATAGTCAGCGGTAGATGCAGTAGTAGTTTTTAAATCTAAGAGTGAGCGATTACCACATAATTTCACCTTAGTTGTTTTCAACGTGTTCACTTCCCATTAACTGGCGTATTGCATGAACTAGGTCATCTTGACGCATTAATGCTTCACCTACTAACACTGCGTTCGCTCCACAATGTTTTAACATTTTAATATCCTCATTAGTGAAAATGCCACTTTCACTAACTAGTAGGCTGTCTTTCGGAACATCACTCACTAAATCAATTGTTTGATGGAGTGATGTTTCAAATGTTTTTAAATTTCTGTTGTTAATACCGATGATTTTTGGTGTGAATACTGATAATACATTGTCTAATGTTTCTTTCGAATGTACCTCGACTAATACATCGAGATCCGCTTCTTGAGCTTGTACGTATAACTCATGTAGGTGAACAGGAGATAGTGCCTCACCAATTAATAGGATGGCATCTGCTCCTAATCGTCTACTTTCTTCAACTTGAATTGAATCGATAATAAAATCTTTTCTTAGAGCGGGTATATTAACTATTTTTTTTATATCAGATAAATATGAATGGTGTCCTTGAAAAAATGGTTCATCCGTCAGTACAGAAATTGCGCTTGCTCCAGCTTGTTCATACGCTTTAGCAATAGTCGTTGGATGAAAATCTCCTCGAATGATCCCTTTGGAAGGAGATGCTTTTTTTACTTCCGCAATTAGTCCAAGTGGTAGAGTAGTGTTTTTCAATGCTTCATAAAATGAAAACTTTTCTACTTGTACTTCATCTCGAAGTTCTAACTTATTGATCTCTTCACGTTTTACTTCCAAAATCTTTTCAAGCATGGAGCTGCTCCTCCTTTAAATTTCTGATCGATTCGTAATATTTATGAACATCTCCACGATCAATGGCTTGTTTTACTTGATGAACCCCTTCAGCAATACTCGATACTTGTTCTGCTACATATAATCCGGCTCCAGCATTTAACAAAAAGATGTTCGTTGCACTTTCATTTGCTTTTCCAGTAAAAATTTGTTGAATCAATTTTGCACTTTCCTTAGGACTTGATATTTTTAGGTCTTCCATATTTCCTCTCGGTAAACCAGCATCTTCAGGAGAAAATACATAGCGAGATACTTTACCATCTTTCAGCTCGACGATATCAGTGTCTGCAGCAATTGATATTTCATCTAGGCCATCTTGTCCAGTAACGAATAATACATGTTTAGAGCCTAGTGCATGAAGAGTGTGTGCTAATTTTTCTGAATAACTAGTATCAAAAATTCCGATTAATTGATGCTTTGCGTTTGCAGGGTTTGAAATAGGCCCTAATAAATTAAATAATGTACGGAAGCCGATTTCTTTACGAACAGGCGCTGCATGTTTCATCGCAAAGTGATAGTTTGGAGCGAATAAAAACGTCATTCCTTTTTTTATTAAAGCGTCTTTTCCTTGCTCAGGTGTTGTTTCAATTTGAATATTTAATTCTTCAAGAACATCAGCGCTTCCACTTGAAGAGGATACATTCCTATTTCCGTGTTTAGCAACTTTCACACCTAATGATGCTAAGCATATGGCAACTGCAGTAGAAATATTAAAAGTAGAGTGGCCGTCACCACCCGTTCCACACGTATCAACGACAATTTCGTCATTATATTCGATTGTTTTCATATTATGCCTCATCGCTTTTGCAAAACCAGTAATTTCATCTACAGTTTCACCTCTCAGGCGAAGAATAGTAAGTAAAGTAGCTAGCTGGCTATTTGTTAATTGTCCGGCCATAATATCGTTCATCGTATGAAATGATTGCTGTTCTGACAAAGTGTTACCTTCAATTAATTGTTTTAACGTATCTTTTATCATTTTGTCATTCCCCCTTGTTGTGGTGCTTTTGCGAATAGTTTTTCGGCTGATTGAATCGTTCGTAATAAGGCACTGGCTTTGTTTACTGTTTCTTTCCATTCAAGCTCTGGTTTTGAATCAGCAACAATACCTGCGCCTGCTTGAACATAGGCCGTTTCATCTTGGAGAAATATCGTTCGAATCGTAATACATGAGTCTATATTGCCGTCATATCCAATATAAACAATGGCACCAGCATATAGGTTACGAGCGGTAGGTTCAAGCTCTTGTAATATTTGCATCGCTCTTATTTTAGGTGCACCTGATACTGTTCCAGCTGGAAATGAGGACACAAGTGCATCCAATGGTTGAACGTCATCACGTAACCTACCCGTAACTTTACTAATAATGTGCATGACGTGAGAAAAATGAGTGACAGTCTTTAGCACTGGTGTATCAACTGAGCCGAAATTTGCAACACGCCCAATATCATTTCTTGCAAGATCAACTAACATATAATGTTCTGCAATTTCTTTTTCATCTGCTAATAATTCTTGCTCAAGTGCTTTGTCCTCTTCTTTCGTTCGACCCCGACGACGGGTGCCGGCAATCGGATGAATTTCTAAGTGTCCGTTCTCAATTTGTATGAGCCTCTCAGGTGAGCTACCAATGATCTCAAAGCCATCCATTTGAAAGTAAAACAGATAAGGCGAGGGGTTCACCTTGCGTAATACACGATATAATTCAAAACCGCTCACATTCACTTTTTTATGAAAACGTTGAGATAACACACCTTGAAAAATATCACCGTCTAAAATATACTCTTTTATTTTGTTTACATGTTCCTTGAACTTTTCTTTTGAATAATTACTTTCAATACCTTCAAGATCAACTTCAGTGTTTTGCTCAATAGGCATCATTAGATCAGAAAATGTAGTGGACTGTTTAATTTGTTCAAGTAATGAGTCTATTTTTGTTACAGCACCGTTATAGAGTGAAGTTTTTTCATCATCGGTTTCATCACCGTTTAAACGTACAAAGTGCAGCAAAGCAACTTCTTTTTTCTCATGATCGAAAGCAATAATTGTTTCACAAAAAAGAAATTGATAGCGTGCAACACGTATATCTTGATTGTTGGGTTCAGGGACTTTTTCAAAATCCGATATGGCGTCATATGAAATATATCCTACGCCACCACCTTTAAATGGGAAATTCACTTCAGGAATCTTTACAGCTAAATTATTTAATACATCATTTAAAGCATCTTTAAAACTGGGAGCTTCAGCTACACTATCATTTGTGTAATCGTAAATTTGAAACGTGCGCTGCTCTTCTTTAATTTTTATAAATGGGTTTAAGCCGATAAATGAATATCTTGACCATGGAGAAGAAGGGTCATGACTTTCTAAAATATATGTTGCTTGATCTCGTAACGTTTGAAATAATTGGACCGCTGTTAATGTATCTGATAAGAAACTATAAGTTAATGGGATTGTACGGTATTGATCCGTATCTTGAATAAATTGTTGTAGAGTTTCCATTGTTCACTTCTCCTTTAATTAATAATGGAGAATGAAATGGTTGAGGAAAGTGAATAAATATTGAAGAAAAAAAGATGCATCTAAATAAAGTAGCACGCATTTAGCATGTACTTTTAACGACATTATAACTATACTCGCCTCAACTAATCATACTCATTCTCAACTAAACTTAAAATGTATCGTTTATCTTTAAAGGAATAAACAAAACTTGTCAGCTTTTGGTGTGACTAAGTTTCTCCTTTTATACTGCAATATGGGTTGATCAAAAAATTGATCAATTTTCATAACTCTCTCATCTAAGCTTGTTTGTAAGTTTAATATATGTTGTCGTAACTGTCAATGGTGTATTCTTCAAGATCACAATTAATAACATCCAATAATCTCACACTGTAATAAAATAGACAAATACGGCTGTTGACAAATTTATGCAAGACGTGATAGTCTGTTAAAGACTTATAAAAGAAGGAGGTTACGTTATTATGTTAAACATCAATCAGTTCTTATCAACTATTACAAATATACATTACGTGACCTCAGCGGTTATTCATTAACGATTTATTTAAATTGTAAATGTATAACGCAGTTCACGTAAATATCGTGGGCTGCGTTATTTTATTCGAGGAATAGAAGGGGCACAAAAGTGTTTTCTCTATAATGTGAAATCCAAAAAGCGTATCGTATGCCTACGGTACGCTTTTTTTTCGTGAAAATTTACTAAGTTTATCAAATCATACTATTTGTAGGGGGCTTGAATATGGAGAAATGTAATACAACCTGTAATAAAACAAAAGAGAATGAGAATATGGATAGCGGTTAGAAAATAAAGGAAAATTGGAGAAATGTGGTGTATCATATGAAGTGGAAAGATTGGGATCGTAATTTAAAGGTCCGTTTGTTTGGAGAAGGAGTTATAAATATATTATTTTGGATGTATTTCCCATTTATGGCGATCTACTTTGCAGATCACTTTGGTAAGGGAGCTGCTGGAATGTTATTAATATTATCTCAATGTGCTGGGGTAATTGCTAATTTGTTCGGAGGATATTGTGCGGACCGTTTTGGCCGCAAAAAAATGATGGTATATTCTTATATTGGAACGGCATTTTCGTTTATACTGTTTGCTGCTGCTAACTCACCATGGTACGAATCACCTGTATTATCATTTATAGCATTTTCATTATTAGGAATATGGGGTTCTCTTTATTGGCCAGCGAGTCATGCAATGGTTGCGGATGTGGTTCCAGAAAAAGATCGAAACAATGTATTTGCAATTTTTTACATGATGATAAATATAGCTGTAGTTGTCGGACCAATACTTGGAGGGATATTCTTTTTCAAATATCGCTTTGAGTTGCTTGTTATGGCATTTGTAACGAGTGTGATATTTTCAATTGTGTTACAAATATATGTACGAGAAACAGCACCGAAATTTGAACAGACGAAGCAAGTGGATGGAGATAAGAAATGGTACTCATTTGTAATGGAACAAATGAGAAATTACCGAGTAATTGTGACTGATAAAGTGTTCTTTATCTTTATTATTGCAGGTATTTTAGTTGCACAAACATTTATGCAAATGGACTTATTGTTAGCTGTATATATGGCTGAAATTGTACCAGTTCAAACAATACTCTCTTTTAATGAATGGACATTGAAAGCTTCTGGTGAACAAGCGTTTAGTTGGGTGATTGCGGAAAACGGTTTGTTAGTTGCTTTATTCACTGTTCTTGCTACAAAGGTATCAAACAAATTTAATGAGCGGAACGTGTTTATGATGTCGGCATTGACTTACGGTGTAGCAATTATACTGTTCGGAAGTACTGTAAACGTTTGGGGCTTATTTTTTGCTATGTTTATATTTACAGCCGCAGAATTAATGGCTGTTGGCATACAGGAAGGGTATGTTGCAAAGCTTGCACCTGAAAATATGAGGGGACAATATTATGCTGCGGCTAGCTTAAGATTTACTATAGGTCGTACTCTTGCTCCAATATCTATTCCTTTAACGATATGGATCGGTTTTACTAATACTTTTTATATCATAGGCTTTCTAGCTTTCGTCAGTGCAGGACTATATTATGTGATGGGTTATTTAATGGAGCAGCAGACTAAATCGTCAAAAGGTATGAATAAAAAACTAGTATAAGATATTGTTATGTAGGCTTTTTAGGGATTATATATGGCTTGGCATTTTTTAACCAAGCTTTTGTGTGTCTTTTCTAGTTTAAAGAGATGTTAATACTGTTCAAATTTTATTGCTAGCAACAAGTTTACGAAAAGAGCCATAATTTATAACAATAGGCTATCTCTAAGTCTTATTTACGACTTCATGAGATAGCCTATTGTTATTGTAGTTTTTAAAAGTCACCTGGGTTATAAAAAACTTTGAATATGGTTATATAAAAGTGTGTTGTCATAACGATGCATGAATACCTTTTTAATGACAAAAAGCTGTGCTGTTAAACGTTTATTAGAAGAAAAATATTAAGCTGCATGATGAATTTGAGATTAAACAATTGCAATATTTTATATTGAAGTTAGGGATATTGCACTTAATCCTAAAGGTAGATAGAGATGAAAGATTAAATAAATTGTATTTTAGAATTGCAAGAACGTCTATAAAATAGGTATTTATTAATTATTCAAAATAAAAGAGAGTTATTTGTATGAAACCAACTTGTTTTATCTTTGAAATACTTGTAACCTATTGTTCATGTAGTTAACGAATAAATCTCCCTCGTTGACTAAACTCATAATTCTTTTGTCATAAATACACTATATGGATCCTCTTCGTAATCTGAAAATGGTTTGCAATATTCAAATCCATAATTTTCATAGAGTTTACGAGCAGCTTCAAAAGCTTCCATAGCACCGGTTCCTAAACTTAGCCGTGTATAGCCTTGTTTCTTAGCTTCTTCAATTATATGTTCAAGGATTTGCTTGGCAACTCCTTTACGTAAATGTGAAGGAACTGTTTTCATAGATTTTAATTCCCCGTGCTGAGAGTCAAGTTCTATAAGTGCCCCACAACCAACTAATTCATTTTGCTCCCATGCACTCCAAAATGTAATTTCAGGTTTCTTTAAATCTTCTATATTAAAACCATAATTAATATCGTCTGGGTAATGAATCCCCATGTTATGGACATGTTCCTCTATTAATGAAGTTATTTCAGTGCCTGTTAAGTCATCAAGTTTAATATCCAAAAAATCACTCCTCAGCATATCATATCGTTGTATTAAAAAAGAATTATACATGTGTAAACATAAGATTGTAAACAAAAACAGTAGAAATTTATTCCTCTATTAGAAGCCACATATAATTATAGACTTCTTATTAAATCGGCTTAAATACGTTAGGTGTTCCAGCCTTGTTTTAATAATAAGATTAATGGAGATTAGTAAATAGTAAAAACGCTTAAACTATCTCTAACCATATAAGTACAAGTAATCGCAGAAAGGAAGGACATTCATACTATTTGTCGAAAAAGGTGAATGTGTATATTGAAAGACCAATGGTAGATGAAACTGGAATATTTGTACCAAGTTAAAATATGTTTTTACCTCTGACAAATAATAACTGATATGTAATTCACCTTTTGACAGACACTTAAAAGCATACGTTTCACTTTTTCGTTTTTTGGTAGCATTTAATTATGTTGTATGAACTTAAACAGGTAGAGATCATTTTCGAGGTATTAAAGAGAATATGTATTTTAATAGAAAGAAAGCAAGTTATTAATCGCTAAATTAAGAATTTATTAAAGAGGACTAAAGAATGAAAAATATAAAAGATATTATTGATTTTTTGAGATGCCAAAAAATAATTGAAGATGGAGTAGAATATATAGGAATTAATAGTGGAACTACTAATGCAGTTTTATACATTTTATATCTTAACAAGAAACCGAAATATGTGGTAAAAATAGATAAACCTTATATTATCTCTTCAACAGTGGAATTTCTCCAAATTTATAAAGAGGTTAGACTGTTACCGGATGTTGTTTATAAAGATGTGAATAAAGGTTTTGCAATATATTCTTATATACCAGGAGAAACCCATAATTATCTGAGTTGTTCAAAATTAGAATGGATGGCAATTTTAATTAAAGAGTTATTTAATAAATACCGAAGGGTAGAAAGAAGAGTTAAGTGGGGGAGAATACACGGAATATCAAGAGATTCTTGGTCAGAATTTAATATAAAGAGCTTAGAAATGGCTCAATCAAACATAGGTGTTTTATTACCATATGAAGAACATAAAAGGGTAGAAATATTAGTTGATAAGTTAAAAACATACGAAAACCCAGAGGAAAAGTATTATCTTCACGGTGATACAGGAGTTCATAATTTTGTATACGACAGCAGTGAATTACAAGGTGTTATTGATCCATCACCCTTAATTGGACCAAAGATTTACGATTTCACATATGCTTTTTGCTCTTCTCCAGATAGCTTAAATTTGAGCACACTACTATCGTCATTTTCATTAATGACTCAAGACACTCCTATCACGAAAGAAAGGCTTATTGATGAGTTCCTTTTTCAATTATATACACGAATTGGAGTATGTATAAAAGTTCACCCTCATGATTTAAGTGGTTATATCGAAGCGTGGGATAAATTTAAGAAATATCTTCCTGACATTCAATGAGCAATAGCTTTTCAATTTGAAAGGTAGTATCTTTTCATTCAATGACCAAAAACTATAGTTACAGTACATAGGGTAAAAAAAGTTCAAGTGATTTTCCACAAAATGACTTGAGAAAGTAGGTTTATCCCAACGTTAAGAATAAAATCTATTAAAAATGGGTCAACCAGGTAGCTGGTTGGCCTCATAATACAGGATGGTGCAATAGTCTAATGTTCTACATCATACCAAGTAGACCGAAAATAAATTAGAAGTGACTAAAAGAACGTTACTTTGATAAAAGTTTTCAGAGTTGACTTTTGTATGACCGTAACACACTAGTTAGATTTATTCCTTTATCATCTAACTGTAACAATTCCTAATTAGATACTTTTTGAAAGTAGTGATACGTTTTATTTAACTTTTGTGATTGTTTACCTTTTTGACTTTCCATATTACCAAATTCAAAGAATTTTACTTTTTTGATCCCTACAAAATTCATAATTGCTTTCTTCATTAATACTTTATGAACATTATTTAAGAAAATAAGTGGATAATTCGTAGGACCCTTCATTGTAGAAACACAGACTACTGATTTTCCTTTTAAAAGTCCTTCAGCCATCCCTAGTCTTCCCTTGTTTTTATAAGCAAAATTAGAAGCAAACACTCGATCAATAAATCCTAAGAGCATTGCAGGAGGCCTCCCCCACCAAATTGGATAAACAAAAACAATTTTATCTGCCCACAATATTTGTTTTCTATACTTTTCTAGATCAGCATCAGTATGCATATCTCTCCTTAATTTATCTTCATTAAATATAAGCTGTGGACTAAATTTTTCTTCATATAAATCTATTACTTTTAAATCAGTAACATGTGGATTCTCTTTACTTCCTTCTATAATTTTTTGCAAAAATGCATAGGATAGGCTGTTATGATTTGGGTGTGTATAAATAATAAGAGTGTTCATCCTTTCACCTCATTTATTTATCATTTGATAAACAAAATATAACCTAAGTTATTTTAGTTGTCAATTGATAATTTTATTTTGATATCTATTTTGATATCTTATTATTAGAGGTGAAAATAATGGACAACATAACTCTTTTTAATAAATTGATTAAATTTACTGATTCAGTATATAGCGTTACTTACGAACTCTCGAAAGATGAAAAGCCACAAAATATTACATCTGTACAATATGATATGCTTGTTTTAATAGCATTAAAAAAGCAAACTAGCCCCAGCCAAATTAGTGATTGTCTTCATATATCAATGCCAAATGTTAGCCGTGAACTAAAAAAATTAGGGGAACACAATTTAATAAAAAGTAGTTCGGATGTAGAGGATCGAAGAAAAAAGTACATTTCTCTCTCAAAGGACGGAGAGTTATTGATTGAAGAAATTTATAATCGCATCTTGATCAAGTTCAATAACAGAATTAAGAATCCATCTCAAAAAGAATTAGAAGAAATTGATCGTGCTGTTGATGTGCTACAAAAATACGTTTATTTTGACTAACCAAACAGGTTTATGTTTTGAAAAGAATATAGATAATCATCATTCACAAACTGTGTTTTAAATAAACATTTTTAAATAGAGAGGGTAAGGAATGAATCACTCAAAGATAGGTATTGATGCTGGGGGCACACTCGTTAAAGTTGCGTACTCAAATAAAGATTTAATTAAATATAAATTATTCTCATCTCATAAACTAGATGAGGTTGTTACATGGATTCGATCTTCTTTTCATCACCCGAAAATTTGTCTAACTGGTGGTAAACAACAAGTTCTTGCTAATAAGTTAGAATTACCTACAAGATCTATCTTAGAATTTGATGCTACATGCAAGGGAGTAGCATTTATTTTAAAGCAGCACCAACTTTTTCTAGGAGACAGTTATATTTTAGCGAATATTGGAACTGGAACGTCCATACATATTGTGAAAAACGGTGAACAACAACGAATTGGTGGAACTGGTGTTGGTGGAGGAACATTGATGGGTTTGTCTTATTTATATTCTGGAAAAAAAGATTTTACTGAGATCATTCAAATATCAAGGGATGGTAATAGAGGGAATGTTGACTTAAAAGTAAATGATATTTTTGAAGGGATTGTTCCTCCGATTTCAGGAGATCTTACAGCAAGTAATTTTGGAAACATAGGTAAACTTTCCAAAGAATTTCCTTCACAATCTGACATAATCGTTTCCATAATTGGACTTATAGGAGAAACAGTTGTCACCATTTGCGAGCAGGCTGCAAATCGTTTTGATTCACAATCAATCGTATATATTGGTTCAACTTTTCGTTCCAATCCAATCTTAAAGAATATAATTAGAGAATATACCGAAATGAGAAAAAAGAAACCCTTATTTTTGGAAGAAGGTGAATTTAGTGGAGCTGTAGGTGCTTTAATAAGTTTACAATAAAGCTATAATGAAGTTGTGGTATATTTGAGCAGGACCACACAACGAAAGCATTTTTAATGGCTCTTTTAGCATAGGTTGTTGATTTTAATTATGACAAAGAGTAGTTACTTTTTATGTTAATATATATAAAGTTAAATGAGTTATATATGGTAAGGAGGAAAGATTTTGAATAACTACATTTGTGAAACTTGTGGAGTTCAATATACAGGTTCTATACAAGAACCAAAAGAATGCAAAATTTGCAAGGAAGAAAGACAATATGTTAGTTCTAAAGGGCAATCATGGACCACATTAGAAAAGATGATTGAAAGTAATACATATAAAACTATTGTTGGTATAGAAGAAGACAATCTTTATAGTATTAATACAAATCCAAGATTCGGGATTGGACAAACAGCCTATTTAATAAAGGATGATGAATTTAATTTATTGTGGGATTGCATTACATATTTTGACCAAAATACCATTAAAACGATTAATGAACTTGGTGGACTCGATGCAATTGCATTATCGCACCCTCATTATTATTCTACTCAAGTAGAATGGGCGGAAACTTTCGATGTTCCAATTTATATACACGAAGATGATAGAGAGTGGGTGACAAGAACAAGTGAAAAAATAGTTTTCTGGTCAGGTGAAACCCTCGAGTTAAGTAAAGGTCTCATCCTTCAGAGGATAGGCGGACATTTTAAAGGTGGTACCGTTCTAGAATGGAGAAATGGCAATAGACAAAACGGCATTCTACTTTGTGGAGATATTATTCGTGTGGTAGCTGACCGAGATTGGGTAAGTTTTATGTACAGCTATCCTAACTTCATTCCATTACCAAGTGTGACAGTTGAGAGGATCTCTAAAAGGATGAATGAATTAAAGTTTACTCGCTTATATGATGCATTTCATCGTGTATTAAGAGAAGATGCAGCTCAACGTGTACAGGACTCAGCAAAAAGGTATGTTGAAGCTATAAATGGAGATTTGTTTAATACATAAAGTTTTATTTAATGATAATATGTTTTGAAATAATACAGCCGTTTCATACTAGGATGTTGTTTTTTTATACCTCAATCATAAGCTTCACAGTTATACTATTGTATTTTTGTAAGAATTGAGAAGCATATGAAATTTATCTGTTCTTTTTCCAAATTTCTTATGCTGTGATGAAGGAAACTAAATTAGAATGAATTGTTTCAATACATTTATTTATAATTCATTTTTAAAAATAAAATATGAATTTAGTAGAAATTGAGAAAATTATCTAAATTACAATGGTACTACCCAATTGACGGAATTCATCAGTCAATCATATGTAGGTGCTGTTAAGGCTAAAGAAACAATAGAAAGGGGTAAAAGAAATACAGCAAAAATCTTATGAAAGTATGAGGCTTCATAAGCATATTTTTATTGATTGTAATTACTTTTATAATCCTTACTCAAACTTTAAGAAGAGGACTAGTTAAAAGTTCTCTTTTTAATTGTATGAGATGTAATAATAATATGTTAACTAGTGTTATCGATTAAACGAATTTTTGGGTGCAAAATCGCAAGAATAATAACATGCCAGCTCAATACCCAATATGTAACATACAAGTGTGAACTAGCTGGTTTTCAATGTAGTAATAAATGTTTAAGAGTTTAATAAATTCTGTAGTCTTGCTAATATCCTCAATGGATAATAATGGAGATGGCACTATAAACCAATAATAAAGCCATAATAATGTTAAATAGACTCCTATATTTATCTAAAAACTTCTGAAAGATAGTCCCGAATAAACTCCAGCTACATGAACTTACAATACCAACAAATCCTAAAAATAAGGCATAAATAAAGTAAATAATGTATGAATTGTAATAAGGATGAATAAATGAAGACACTACTGTAACTCCATATAGAATCCCTTTTGGATTTATAAACTGAACTAAGAAACCAATGACAAATAGATTCTTTTTTTCATTACTATTATTCTTTTTATCATCCGTTCCATTGTCTTTAATAGTTTTAAATGCTAGATATAACATGTAACTGACACCCAATATGGTTAAGGGTGTTTTAATGCTGGGCATAATTTTTATAAGCAAGTGGTTAAAAATACTGCATAGTAATATAAGTGTAAAAAAACCTAAACCAACCCCTATACAAAATTTGAGTGTTTTCTTTAGTCCATATTTAGTGGCAAATGTCATAGCCATAAAATTATTGGGTCCTGGTGTGAAGCTACTGATCAAAACAAACAAAAGAAATGGTAATAAAGGCATAAGTAGGATCCCCCCCCCTAAATGTATGTTATAGTGTATTAAAGTACAATATACTATACTTATATGTTATACTATACAAAATGTGCGTTATAATGTAAATTTTAATGAGGTGATGTAATGGAAGAGATTCAGAAAATATTAGGCAAAAATCTGAAGGCCATACGAGAAAAGCAAAAACTAAGCTTAGAAAAGGCTTCTGACCTAAGTGGTGTCAGTAAAGCCATGATTGGTCAAATTGAAAGAGGAGAATCAAGTCCAACGATAACCACCATTTGGAAAATTGCGAATGGGTTAAAAGTTTCTTTTACATCACTAATAAATGTTCCTGAACCTGAAGCTAAAATTGTGTTACGAAGTGAGGTCCAAGCTGTATCAGACGATAATGGAAGGTACAGAGTTTTTCCTACATTTCCATTTTCAGAAGATAAGCAGTTTGAAATATACTCAATTGAAATAGAACCAGAGGGGAAATTAGATTCTCGTGGACACAAGGATGGAACCGAGGAATATATTACTGTTTTTGACGGAGAAGTCCTTGTAAGCATAAATGGGGCGAACTATAAATTGAAAAATGGTGATTCAATTAAATTTAAGGCTGATAGACCACATTCATATTACAACACAGGGGATATTTTAGCTCGATTAAGTATGACAATTTACTACCCAGAATAATAAAAGGCTGGCTCTGATTCAGAAGGATGAAGTCGTTTTGGAATTTTTTTTGATACTTTTTCTATTTTTTTTTACGTATTTGAGTTATTGAAATTAAGCAATATAGTAGGTTAGTTAAGGGGTGATTTTGTAGTGCTTAATATTGAGATAAGAAGACCACGAAGTGGGGATAAAATCGAGCTAAATCAATTTTTTAGTACAGTCATAAAGGATACCTATGCAAGAGAAGGTTTATCGGAACTGTTTGATGAGATAGAGAATGAAATTGAAAACAAGAAACAATACTTGAAATGTGACTTTGATAGCAATGGGAGGAATCGATATTTTTTAATAGCTTCAGATAAAAATGATAATAAAATTATCGGTACAATTGAATATGGTCCAGCTAGTGAACTGATTAATAGTTGCACGGGTAGTATATTGAAAGAGTTGTATGAGGTAGGTACTGTATTTGTACATCCAGATTTTCAACATCGAGGTATTGGGACTTTACTATTAAATGTGATGTTTTTGACCTTACTAAATAGAGGAATAAAGGAATTTTGTCTGGATAGTGGATATACAAATGCACAAAAGGTATGGAAGAAAAAATTTGGAGAGCCTGATTATTTAATGAAGGACTATTGGGGTGAAGGGTTTGATCACATGATTTGGAGGAGATGGACTAATGATATACCCATTATATTTAGTAGCTGATTTCAGTTTACTTTGAAAATTCTTCTTATTATTAGCTAGGTGAGGTTTTTAAACAATAATTGGAGTACATTTTTTACGTTTAGAAGTAAAGTGATCAAGTTCTAAAGGGAATGAAATTAAGTAATTCCTTTTTAAACAATTAAAATTTTTTAGAAGAAGCCGTTTTGATAAAATGGCTTCTTTTTATTAGTAATCATGGAGTTTTGAAGCCTTTTGATCAAATTTTTTACTAAAGCTACAACAGGTTCGGATTAGTAAAACTAATTTAGCACAATAGGACACCCCCTATTAGTCATATTCACTCATCCAGACTCGTAAAAAACAGCTAAGTTTGTCCTTTACAAATGGAATTCAGTTTTATATAATCATTCTGTATTATAGGTTGTAATACAGATGGTACAGGGGGAGGGAAGCAATGTTTAATTTGGATCTCCGAAGTAGACAGCCAATTTATGAGCAATTAGTTGATAATATCAAACAATTGATTATTAACGAAGTGCTTAAGCCCGATGAGCAACTGCCATCCGTTCGGGCATTAGCAAAACAATTAACGATTAATCCTAATACGATTCAAAAAGCGTATCGTGAACTTGAACATCAGGGGTATATTTATTCTGTGAAAGGAAGAGGTAGCTTCGTTACACCATCGCCACAACTCCCTAATCAAGAGAAGCTCGAAAAGATGATGGAAGAAATCAAGAAATTACTATTAGAAGCGTTTTATTTAGGTATGACAAAAGAGCAAAGTATACAGCTAATTAATGAAGTAGAAAAAGTGGTCAAAGGAGGAGAACGCTATGATACAACTAAATAATGTTAGTAAACATTTTGATGGTCAAAAAGCGTTGAACTCTGTCAATCTACAAATTAATAAAGGGTCGATATTTGGACTACTAGGATCTAATGGTGCTGGGAAGACAACTCTATTGAAATTGCTTGCAGGGATTTATAAACAGCATAGTGGAGAAGTGCTAATTAATGATGAACAAGTTTTTGAAAACGAACGGTTAAAGCAAAACATCATTTTTATTCCAGATGTTGTCTACTTTTTCTCGCATTATTCAATTCTGCAAATGGCGAAGTACTATAAAAGTATATATCATTCATGGAATGAAGAAAGATTTAAAGAACTTCAACGTATATTTGGGCTTGATCCTCGAAATAAAATACATCGCTTTTCTAAAGGGATGCAACGTCAAGTTGCTTTTTGGTTAGCATTATCAACAATGCCTGACGTATTAATCTTGGACGAACCGCTTGATGGGCTTGACCCAGTTATGCGGAAAAGGATAAAAGACTTGTTAATTCAAGATGTTGCGGAAAGGGAGATGACGGTTTTAATCTCTTCTCATAATCTCCAAGAAGTAGAAGGGATCTGTGATCAAATTGGTATTTTACATGAAGGACAACTCATCATGCAAAAGGAAATTGATGCGATTAAATCAGATGTACACAAAATACAAATTGCATTTAGTAATAATATCCCTATGAATTTGTTCAACAAGGTAGATATGTTATTTAAAGAAGAACGCGGCAGTGTTATTATTTGTATCATTAGAGGGCATGAACAGGATATAAGAACAAGTTTCTTACGATATCAGCCCGTTATATTTGATGTTTTACCACTCACGTTGGAAGAGATATTTATTTATGAAATGGGGGATGTAGGCTATGCGATCGATGACATCCTGGTTTAAAGGAGGCATCTTCGTTCAAGATGTGAGGAGTGTGCTATGGGTCGGCACAATCTATTTTATGTTATTACTGCTTACTGTCCCATTATCTATTATTGATTTTCATAATGAGTTAAATAAAGGTTTTATTAATCAGGATTTTGATCTCTTTTCAGATGTGCAATATATAATTATTATTACTGTACCAGTTGTTCTAGCAATCTTTTTATTCCGTTATTTACAAACGAAGAGGTCTGTTGATTTTATTCATAGCATGCCGATAAAACGTACAACGATTTTTCACCATCATATGATATTTGGTGCATTCAATCTTGTATTACCAGTTATCCTTACTGCTTGCATCGCAGTAGTCTTAAGGTCAACTTTGCAGCTGGATGCATATATATCACTTATTGATATATTCAGTTGGTCAGGAAGCATTGTTTTATTTACATTGTTTATCTTTATTATAAGTGTATTTGTGGGGATGTTTACAGGGCTGTCTGTAGCCCATGGGATTTTAACATATATTTTCTTGTTGTTTCCATATGGGATAACGGTTTTAATATCGATGAATCTTGGTGTTTTACTATATGGATTTAACTATGAATATTATTTGAATGTTGGAATTGAAAAGCTATCTCCCCTCACAAGCTGGTATAATAGATTTTTTGGATACAGCAATGAACCTGTAGAGTTATTTACTTACACAGAAGTAACCGGGTATGTCATTGTAATGGCTTTTATTTATCTATTCTCAATATTGATTTATAAGAAGAGAGGGTCAGAAACCGCTACCCAAGCTGTAACCTTTAGCATTTTACAGCCTGTATTCAAATATGGGGTAACCTTTTGTACGATGCTTGTGGGTGGTGTCTACCTTTGGACATATCAACAAAGTTTTTCTTGGACATTCGCAGGGTATGTTATTGGTTCGATAATCGGGTATTGTGTGGCTGAAATGACTTTACAAAAAACATGGAGAATCGTTCCCATTAATAAAGGTTATGCTGTGTTTACGGCAACGATGGTTTTGCTCATTTCTGTAATCAATTTTGATATCATTGGCTTTGAAGAGAAAATGCCAAACATTAATGAAATTGAAAAGGTTTATTTTGACAATAGTATATATTCTTATTTGAACGAAGATGAAGACATTAAACGCTTTAAATATGCTGAAAGTAAAAATATCATAAACGTATATAACTTTCACCAACAATTAATAAAGGATAATGGGAAAAATAACAACAAAGAAGTAATAAATATGCATGTTGTTTATGAACTAACGAACGGTAAGAAGTTTATAAGATCTTATGACATCCCAATAGATGGTATGTATGAGGTGTTTTTTAAACCAATTTATGAATCTATTGAATATAAGAAAATCAGGGAAAATGAAATATTTGCAATAGATGCTAAACATATTGAAAACATCAAATTTTCTCATGGTGATAGATTGGGTAAAGAAAAAGTGATAGATGATACAGAGAAGTTAGAGGAATTGTTAGAGTTAATACGTGAAGATATAATAGATCAATCATATGAGGACATGAT
Organism: Nanhaiella sioensis; assembly: GCF_046557775.1. NCBI lineage: Bacteria > Bacillati > Bacillota > Bacilli > Caryophanales > Bacillaceae > Nanhaiella > Nanhaiella sioensis. Next base: position 405,260 of record NZ_JBKAEG010000001.1, on the reverse strand, counting down.
GGATGGAAAAGGTCATGGTGGCCGCGTAACCATCAGGTTAGGAAATAACTCACCATTGTTTGTGAATCGTGGACGAGGAATGGAAAGAGAAACATCGTTTCATGTTAATTGGGACTTTTCATACGAAAAACTAGTTTCATGGTTAGAACAAAATGATTATATGCAATACGCAACATTACTTCCAGCAGAGATTTCAACTATGAAGGTTATTGAATTGAAGAATGATGATGAAAAATTGGTAAAGGATAAAAGCTGGCGTGATACCGATAATATAAAAGCTTTATTTGATAGTCCATCAAGAAAAATGCTCAAAGTCACAAATGATCAGCAAGTATTAGATAGTTTACGTAGCTATCAGAGGCTCTATAGCTATTCTGAAAGAAACATTGATGTAAAATATGTCGTGTATTTTCAATCAATATATGGTGATTATTCTTTTATAGGTAGTTTTAGTGATGCAAATGTACCAGACTATATCGCGGGTTATTTCAATAATAATTAAAATGTTTTTTTAGGCTACCAACCCTATTAAATAGAAAAAAATAGCACCTGTTCATGGTGCTATTTTTTATTCTATAAAATGTTCACTATTGTTTGTCTTTAGTTGCCCCTTGGTTTTTCTTATTTTAAATATGCGTTTAACATCCACACATGCTTTTCTAATGAGTTTTTAATGCCGATAAACATATCCGCGGTAGGTTGGTCATTAGCATCTTCAGCTTGTTCAATCAATAGTTTGGATTCGTGGATCACTTTAAAAAAGTCTTCGGCAATAGCTCCAACCATATCTTTTGGTGTTTCTTTGTTCGTTGCTTCTTCGATTGAAGTGTGTTTTAAATAGTCAGCTAACGATGCAATAGGTTGTCCTTCGATAGTTAGAATTCTTTCAGCGATTTCATCAATATAAGTAGCTGCCTCGTCGTAAAATTCCTCAAACTTAGCATGTAGAGTAAAGAAATCAGCTCCAGTAACATACCAATGGTAATTATGAAGCTTCGTATACAATACGTTCCAGTTTGCTAGTTGTTGGTTAAGGGATTGAATAAGTGTAGTGTTTGTCATAAATGAATCCTCCTAAATTAGAATAATTATATTATATTACAGATTATAATAATTATCAATAAGAATTAATTATAATATAAAAATTTTAATAAATTAAATATATAACACTATATATTGTTAGCTTGAATACGTAGTCTATTCAATAAAATATGAGTTTTTTGTATAGGAATAAGACCTAATTTTATCCGAAAAAAAATATTTGATTGATTTTCTTATCAGAATTTTATAAACTAAAACAAATACTAATCATTGTATTCCTACTTGTTTGGTTGGAAATATCCTTAAAGTCGATTATTCATAATGGTAATCTTTTCTTGGAAAGGTGAAATGAGAAGTAAAATGTATTTAAACGAACATCCATTTGTGGCATTAAAAAAGGGGGGAGAACATGGCTTCAATAACGTATGATAGCTGGTCAGATCAACTATCAACAGATATTCAAGCGCAGTTTAAAGAAAGTTTAGATGTGTTGAAATGGGCTTATAAAGAATATAAAGATGAGATTGTTTATGCTTGTAGCTTCGGGGCAGAAGGAATGGTTCTTATTGATCTCATTAATAAAGTTAATAAGACAGCTAAAATCGTTTTTCTTGATACCGATGTACATTTTAAAGAAACTTACCAGTTAATTGACAGAGTGAAAGAAAAATATCCTACCTTACAAATTATGCTTCAAAAGCCAGAGCTAACTCTTAAAGAGCAGGCAGAACAACATGGTGATGAGCTTTGGAAAACAAACCCTAATCAATGCTGTAATATTAGAAAAATATTACCACTGCAAAAAGCATTAAAAGGTAATTTAGCATGGATATCTGGACTAAGAAGAGAGCAATCTCAATCGAGAAGCCAGACTAATTTCATCAATAAAGATGATAAGTTTCAGTCTATTAAAATATGTCCACTCATCCATTGGAGTTGGGAAGATATTTGGAATTATATCCGGTTCTTTAATTTGCCGTACAATCGCTTACACGATCAAGGCTATCCAAGTATCGGGTGTGAGTATTGTACGTTACCAACTGGTGATGATAAAGATTCCCGAGCTGGACGTTGGGCGAATAGCTCTAAAACAGAATGCGGATTACATCAATCAGGTTAGGAAGAAGAGTAGATGATATTTACAATAACCGCATTTGTTGTGGCTATTTTATTCGCATTAAATATTGGTGCTAGTGGAGCAGCTGCCTCCATGGGAGTTGCGTACGGATCTGGTGTCATTTCCAAAAAGAACATTGCACTTGTTATTAGTGGCATAGGTGTTTTTTTAGGTGCTGCATTAGGTGGAGGAGAAGTTGTTAAAACGATAGGGACTGAAATTGTTCCAGCGTCAATCATTAATGTTCATATAGCAATTAGCATTCTTGCAGCAGCTACAATTTCTTTATTCATTGCCAATATTTTAGGTATTCCTTTATCAACGAGTGAAGTGACTGTCGGAGCGGTAGTTGGAGTAGGTATAGCTTTTAAAGCACTTATGTTTGATACTTTAATTATTATTATGCTGTTTTGGATTATCACACCGCTAGTTTCATTTACAATTACGTTTTTATTTGGCAAGTTAGTTAAGAGGGTAGAAAGTAAACAAGGTTTCCTACAGTCAAAAAAGTGGAAGACTATATTAGCAGTACTAGTTGTGGTGACAGGTTTTCTTGAAGCTTTTTCTGCAGGAATGAACAATGTTGCTAATGCAATTGGACCACTTGTAGGAGCAGAGCTGATCCCCTTGCAACCTGGTATCATCCTAGGTGGTTTGTTTATCGGAATTGGAGCAATCGTTTTAGGTAGAAGAGTTATTGAAACGAATGGCAAGAAAATCGTAAGATTATCGTTATTACAAGGGAGTGTAGTATCAGGTACGGGAGCAGGTCTTGTATTTATCGCATCAATTTTCGGGCTTCCAGTACCGATGACACAGGTAACCACTTCGGGCATAATAGGAATTGGGATTGCTGAGCAGGGTAGAGGCCTCTTAAAGAAACGATTAATTAAAAAACTTCTCCTAGTTTGGATTGTTTCACCAGTATTTGCGTTAGCAGTATCTTATGGATTTATCAAATTATTTATTCAAGTAGATTTATATGTTGTAAGTGCGATGATGAGTGCTGCTTTTGCATCGTATGGCTTGTTGAAGTTAATGAGGTATACACAAGAAGACAGGCGGTCATATCATGAAGACGGCGGAGGTATTTAGCGCTTTAATTCCGACTAAAAAGATAAGATAACTTAAAACGGAGGTAACTTATGAGTTTGAAACCACATGGAGGAGAATTGATTCAACGCCTTAACTCTCCTTATTCAGTGAACGACATTACAACAGAAATTGAGTTAGATTTAATGGCTTTAAGTGATTTAGAATTGATTGCAACAGGGGGCTATAGCCCACTAGAAGGCTTCTTAGGCTATAAAGATTATACTTCAGTTGTGCATGATATGCGCTTAAATTCAGGTGCACCATGGAGTATCCCTATTACACTACCAGTTTCCGCGGATAAAGCTTCAAAACTAATTGTAGGCGAAAAAGCAAAACTTGTTAAAGATGGCACTGTTTATGGAGTCATTACAATAACTGAGGTCTATACACCAGATAAAGAAGTAGAAGCTCAGCACGTATTTCAAACGACAGATTTATCACATCCTGGTGTAAAAAAATTATTTGACCGTCCTAATGTATATGTTGCTGGTCCTATATATTTAGTTGAGCGTCCAAAGAAGGATAGATTTAATGAGTACTATCTTGATCCTCGAGAAACAAGAGAAATATTTAAACAAAAGCAGTGGAAAACAGTGGTAGGATTTCAGACTCGTAACCCTGTTCATCGTGCACATGAGTATATTCAAAAAAGTGCACTAGAAATTGTTGACGGTCTTTTACTTAATCCTCTTGTAGGAGAAACAAAGTCTGATGACGTTCCAGCAGATGTGAGAATGGAAAGCTATGAAGTGCTACTTAAGCACTATTACCCTAAGGAAAGAGTCTTTTTAGCAGTATTTCCAGCCGCGATGCGCTATGCTGGTCCTAGAGAAGCAATTTTCCATGCTCTAGTTCGAAAAAACTATGGGTGTACTCATTTTATCGTTGGCCGTGATCATGCAGGTGTAGGAGATTACTATGGAACTTATGACGCACAAAAGATTTTTGATCAATTTTCTAAAGAAGAAATAGGCATCGAAATTTTAAAATTTGAACATGCGTTTTATTGCAAAAAGACGAAAACGATGGCTACTTCGAAAACAACACCTAGCAGTTCTGAAGATCATCTTCATTTAAGTGGTACGAAAGTAAGAGAAATGTTAAGAAATGGGGAGGTTCCTCCAGAAGAATTTACTCGACCAGAGGTTGCGGAGGTACTTATTAAAGGATTGAAAAAAACATCAGTCCACTCATAATGTTCCGTGTTGACAACTTTGAGTAGAAGTGACGAGATATTTAATAGGGGCGTCTATTAAGGGAGTTAAAAAATCTTATTAGGCAGCCCCATTATTAAAAATATAACATTTTTGGATCAGGCTCTTTTGGTAAACTTTGTTGCTATTTTATTAAAGATGGTGCTTCATTATTGTCTAAGTAGAATAGATGCCACCAACACTAGGTGTATACGTGCTTATATCTTTGAATGAAAAGTAACAATTAATGCGAAAGCAGTCTTGTATTATTATATATTAAGTAATATAGGAGAGGTGTCCATGTCATCATCTAAAAACATCGTATGGCACGAAACAACAATTACTAGGAAAGATCGAAACAGCTTAAATAATCATAAAAGTTGTGTGTTATGGTTTACTGGACTTTCTGGATCTGGAAAGTCAACGCTTGCGAATGCAGTTGAAGTTAAACTTCATGAAACCCGCGTTAGAACTTATGTTTTAGACGGTGATAACATACGTCATGGTTTGAACAAAGACCTTGGCTTTAGTGAAAATGATCGTAAAGAGAACATACGGCGTATTGGAGAGGTATCTAAGCTATTTACAGATAGTGGTCAAATTGTTTTGACAGCTTTTATTTCACCGTTTAGAGAAGACCGTAATAGCGTAAGAGAGCTTTTTTCTAATCATGAGTTCATCGAAGTATACGTAAAGTGTCCACTTGAAGTATGTGAAACACGTGATCCAAAGGGGTTATATGACAAGGCACGGAAAGGTGAAATTCCTGAATTCACAGGCATTAGCTCACCATATGAGCCTCCTGAACAACCTGAATTGATTATTGAAAGCAACAAACTGTCAATAGAGCAATCTGTTGAACAGGTAATAAATTATTTAAAAGAAAAATCAATAGTAAAATAATATGGTTTCTTTCGTAAATAATTTTGCATTAGTTACTATATATATACAATAATAGATTATATAAAAAAGTTTCCTTCAGAGTTTCATACGTTCAATGATGTTATTGAAGGAAACTCCATACTTATATTTAATTAACGAATATAGTCATGGGATGAAAGTAGAGAGGGTACACTGCACAACAGTTATTTTTCGATATTTATTGAACATGAGCTATAATACGTTATAAGGGAGTTAAGGAGGGTGCTAAATGGCATATGTGAAAACATGGGAAAACAATGAAAAATTAAACAAAAATGAAAAACAGAAGTTACAAAAAGATGGGTTAGAAATATTAAACGATATTCCACATTATGCGAAAAATGGTTTTCAATCTATCCCAAAAGATCAATGGGATTACTTTAAGTGGGCAGGCTTATACTTACAAAAGCCTAAAGAAGATGGATATTTTATGATGAGGGTTAATGTTCCTTCTGGAATTTTGACTTATGATCAAGCTAATGTATTAGCTGGGATTAGTAAAGATTATGGTAGAGGTGTTTTTGACATAACAACACGTCAAGCTGTACAGTTCCATTGGCTAACAATTGAACAAATTCCAGATATTTTCAAACGCTTAGAAAGCGTTGGTTTGTCTTCAGTTGGGGCTTGTGGAGATATTACTCGTACGATAGTTGGTAACCCGCTTGCAGGTATTGATGGAAGTGAACTGATTGATACAGAACCTATTGTTAAAGAAGTATATGAATTTTTCCAGCATAATGAAGATTTCTCAAACCTTCCTAGAAAGTATAAAATGTCAATAAGTGCAAATGTCCATAATGCGGGGCATGCAGAAATAAATTGTTTAGCATTTATTCCAGCAACAAAAGAAATTGACGGAAAACAAGTTGCTGGATTCCATATTAAAGTAGGTGGAGGGCTTTCAGCACGTCCGTTTTTAGCACAAGAACTTGATGTATTCATACTTCCTGAAAAACTCAAGGAGACAGCAATAGCAATCACAACTTTATTTCGAGATTACGGTTATCGTGAAAAGCGCCATTTAGCACGGTTGAAATTTTTAGTTGCTGACTGGGGAGTAGAGAAATTCAAAGAAAAATTAGAAGAACTGACTGGACCATTACTTTCAAAAGGTAAAAATGAATTGAAGGAATGGAATGCAGGTTATTTTTATGGAGTACACAAACAAAAACAAGAGGGATTAAGTTATGTTGGCTTTAACGTGCCTGTAGGAAGGCTAACTGCTGACGAGGTTTTTGAGCTTGCTCGGATATCAAAAGCATACGGAAATGGTGAAATCCGCACTTGTAATTCTCAAAACTTGATCATTCCAAATATTCCAAATGAACAGGTAGATGTATTGTTAAAGGAACAAATCTTTACTAGAATTTCAATCAATCCTAGGAACTTTATTGCATATTCTGTCTCATGTACAGGTATTGAATATTGTAATTTAGCACTTGTAGAAACAAAAGAAAGAATGCGAAGTATTGCTGAATATTTAGATGAAGAAATTGCAATTGATCATCCTGTACGCCTTCATATGGTTGGCTGTCCAAATTCTTGTGGTCAACGTCAAATTGCAGATATTGGTTTACAAGGTGTGAAAATGAAAACAAAAGAAAAAGGTATGGTAGAGGCTTTTGAAATCTATGTTGGTGGTACACTGAATAATGATGGGAAATTTAATGAAAAATTAAAGGGAAAAGTTGATGCGGACAATTTAGGCCCAGTATTAAAAGATTTCCTAAGTTATTTCAAGGAGAATAAAGTAGAACAAGAATCATTCTATGACTTTGTTGGTCGTGTAGGGATTGAACCGCTTCAAAACGAACTAGACCAAATTTTAGCACAAATATAACATGTAAGCCTTTCGTAAACCTTGTTGTTATTGAGACTTTTTTGAACAGTAATTAATAATTTTTGCAAGTAACCTTATATTAAATGAGAAAAGGTGTCACAAATACTTGGTTTATAAGTATTTAATTCTTTATACGAAAAAGCTATGGTCAATGAAATACATCTAACTTAAACACAAAGGATAATGAACAAATTCTCACATGAAGGTACTACACCTTCATGTGAGTCATTATTTACATGCATATTGTTATAGAGAGAGTAAATGAATAGCAAGCTCATCTCATTATCGGTCAAAATCAAGATGGATAGTCACCCTGACTTTTCCACTACGTATTTAACTTAGTAGGTGATTAAAGTGAATTTGTACAAATTTGAAGTGAAAATAAATGAAGAGATTGTAGACGTAGTCATTGCATCAAAAAGCGATGATGAAGCGTTTCGTTATGTAGAAATAGAGTTAGAAAAGCATTTTTTAAGTATGCCTGATATAGATGATATCACACTATATGAAAAGAAGATTATCCGCAATGGAAGTGGTTTTGTTTTAGCATAGACTCTTTTAGTAAAATATGTTGTTATTTATACTAGTAATGGATAGTATGATGAGTTTTATGAGAACTCAATAAATGTAAATTGTAGAAAAGATGTCCCGAAGGCTAGGTGTATACGTGCTTAATACTTAGAACGAAAAGCAACAATCATTGAAAGCAGCCTTTCGTAAACTTTGTTTTTATATGGTTTCTAAACGCAGGCCTTTTTTTAAATGAGAAAGATGCCAAGAAATATTGTTTTATTTTTTACTATCAATAGCAACAAGCAATATGAAAAAGCCTTAGTATAAACTATAATATTGTTAGGGTGTTTTCGTTTTGTTGTATTGTATTAAAATATCCTAACCCACTGTTAAATTTCAGAAAAGATGCGATTCAACGAGTTGGGTGCATGTATACATATTCGTACTTTTATTATTCACTTACAATAATACGAGGAGGGGATGAAAGTGAAAGCTATTCTCTATATAGGGCATGGTAGTAGGGTTGAGGAAGCTAAACTTCAAGCTGTTTCTTTTATAAACGAAATGAAGCAACTAATTTCAATCCCCATTCAAGAACATTGTTTTTTAGAGCTAGCATCACCAACAATTGCTGAAGGAATTAACAATTGTGTGGAGCGAGGTGCTACTGAAATTATTGTTGTGCCAATTTTGTTACTTACCGCCCACCACGCAAAAAAAGATATACCAAACGAATTAGCAAAAGCTAGCACTCATTTTCCTGACATAGTAATTAAATATGGTCAACCTATAGGTGTTCATGACAAAATCATTGATATTTTGCTCGAAAGATTACATGAGAAAACAACAATTATTGATGGAGATACGTTAATTTTGCTCGTTGGTAGAGGTAGTAGTGATCCTGATGCTCCTCGTGATTTACGGACGATTGCCAATCTCTTACTTGAGCAAACAGGAGCAGGTTCAGTTGATACCTGTTTTTTAGCAGCAGCAGAGCCTTCTTTTGATGATATGTTACAGCAAACAATATATTCCCAATATAACAAAGTCCTTGTACTACCATATTTGTTGTTTACTGGTATACTAATGAAATCAATGGAGCACACAATTCAGAGCATAGCATCCAATGAAAAAGAATATATTTTATGCAATTATCTCGGTTATCATAAATATTTAGGAGATATCATTAAAGAGCGTACAGAAGCATTGTTATAACACGCTATAAGGAGAAACAAGATGAGTAGCTTTCCAATCTTAGTTCAACTGGAAAACAGAAATGCAGTAGTTGTTGGTGGTGGTAAGGTTGCATCTCGAAAAGTTAAGCACTTAACCGGCGCAGGTGCTAATGTAGTCGTTGTAAGCCCAAATATAAACGAAACAATGAAAACCTATGTAGCAAATCATCAGGTGGTTTGGAAAGAAAAAACGTTTGATCCTAGTGATGTAGATAATGCATTTGTAGTTATTGCAGCAACCGACAACGAGATCGTTAATAGAGCCGTCGCTGAGGCTACAAATTGTCACACACTATTAAATGTTGTAGATCAGCCCCACTTAGGAAATTTTACCGTTCCTAGTATATTACGGAGAGGAAAACTATCTATTTCAGTTTCGACTGATGGAGCTAGCCCTCAGTTAGCAAAAAAAATTCGAGATGAACTAACGAATCAATACGATGAAACCTATAGTCATTATGTAGACTTTTTATATGAATGTAGGCACATAATAAAAAATAAAGTGAAGAATCCACGAGAAAAGCAAGAGTTATTATTAGAAATTCTTGACCCTGCCTACTTTTCCTCATTAGAAATGCGAGAAAAAATATTATCAAAACTAAAAGAAATTAATAGCTGAGCTAAATTTTAATAAAGTGGTATATGCTCCATCATAGCTGCTTAATGTTAGCGGTATTAACTAATCTCCATAATAAAGCATCTTTCTTAGATGAATAATGAACGATAGGTTGTTCTTTTATTATAGAAAGATTTTGACCAAAAAAAGAAGAACTGTCAAAGGAAATGCAAGTGCCTTTTCGGAGCAGCCAAGGTTCGTGTAGAAGATCTCCACGGTAGACGTTATTATGTTTGTTGACGATAAACAAACAATAACGGTTTACTAAAAAGCTCGCAAAATCTTCATTGTGCGGAATGAATTCTTGATCATCAATCGTAAAATGTGCATGAAGTAGTGGTGAGAGTTGACGCTGTTTTTGAGAGCACATATAGCTGTATCGATTTTGGTCGTTGTCGGTTGATATTATAGAATAAGTATATGGTAAATGGTAAAAAAAAGTAGCAAGACGGCTTGCGATGAAATTGGATGCATGAATCTTTAGAAAAAAGACGCCTCGGATTCCTTGATATGTAACATAGGTCCTTACATTGATTTGTTGAAAAGGTTTGAACAACGATAAAAATGGGATGCCATTAACATACATGCCACTCACCGAAAGAAATACGATACTTATCCATGCTTGTTTTTCGTAACAATCTAGTTTTAACGGATACGGGATGATCTTTTGTAAAGATCGTTTACATACAGGCCAATGAGCAAATATGAGATCTTCCCATATTTGTTTAAATAATGGCTGACGACTTGAGTGTTGTATGGGATGATAACCGTTATTCTTCGACATTTTAAGCTCACAGCTCCTTAGCTATTAGGAGTTTCCTTAATTTATGTATAGAATAATCTATAACAAGAAAATTTATACAATAAACCTTTACATTTATATTTTGCAATGATATATTATACATACATTATTTGAACGGGGAGGGTTGTATTATGAGTAAATTAATTGTAATTAAAAGCGTAACTGGATATTTCATAATACAGCCCATAAACATAGGTATATAAGTTTCAATTTAGTTTCAATGTGAGAAACGATATGATATGAATGTTTAGCCATGGGCTGTAGTATGCCTATGGTTTTTTGTGATTTTGGACAAAAGAAGACAACAAAAATTTTTAACAATAATAAAAAAACATTCAAACATATCGGAGGAATTACATTGAATTTATTTACTTTAGGATGGAAAAAACAATTTGAAGAAGCATTTTTACCATACGATAACTCAGAATACACAGTAGGAAGAATCGCATTAGAACATAAGCGGATGTACCGAATATTTACAGAGCAAGGAGAACTATTAGGAGAGGTTTCGGGAAAATTTCGTTACAATACTCAAGCTAGAGAAGATTTTCCTGCTGTTGGAGATTGGGTCGTAATTACAACACAACCAAATGAAGATAGAGCTTTAATCCATGCGTTGTTACCAAGGCAAAGTAAGTTTTCACGAAAAAGTGCAGGAGAAGTTACTGAAGAGCAAATTGTTGCATCAAATGTAAACTCTATCTTTTTAGTAGCTGCGTTAAATCAAGATTTCAACTTAAGAAGATTAGAAAGGTATATTTTGCTCACATGGGAAAGTGGGGCTAATCCCGTCATCGTTTTATCTAAAAGTGATTTATGTACCGACATTGAAGAAAAAGTAGCTAAAGTAGAAGCTATAGCATTTGGTGTTCCGATCCATGTCATTAGTGCAAAAGAGGATACAGGGATTGAAAGCCTGCAACAATATTTAACAGACGGTCAAACAGTTGCGTTGCTAGGCTCCTCAGGTGCTGGGAAATCTACGCTATCTAATAAACTATACGGCAAAGATGTTCAAGCTGTTCAACAAGTGCGTGAAGGTGATGATCGAGGAAGGCATACGACAACACACCGAGAACTAATTGTACTCACAACTGGAGGTATTATTATAGATACCCCAGGCATGAGAGAGTTGCAATTATGGGATTCAGAGGATAGTGTGGCACAAAGCTTTCAAGACATAGAAGTACTATCAGAGCAGTGTAGGTTTACAAATTGCAAGCATCAGTCTGAACCTGGTTGTGCAGTGTTATCCGCAATTGATCAAGGTGTACTAGAGCAAAGCCGATTTCTAAGCTTTGTAAAAATAACAAAAGAGCTTGCTTATCTTGAAAGAAAAGCCGATAACAAGGCTAGAATAGCTGAGCGGAAAAAGTGGAAAAAAATAAGTGGCGATAGAACAAGGTTTCATCGTAAATAAATTTAAATCTTGTTGGAAACTTTGTTCCTATTTTACCTACTTTTGAACAGCAAAGTTTGCATATATTAGATGTTACGAATGCTAAGTTTGTGGTATTACCATAGTACGAAAAGCAATAATTAATCCTATAACACATACGTAAATTTGAATATTGAGGAATCAGGTGGTATTCCACCTGATTTGTTTGTAGTAGAGAGTTATATACGAAAGAGTTTGTAAAATATTAGGATATTAAGTATAAAAATTATTAATCGTAAATAGCTTTTTGGCTATATGATAACTCTCCATTTTAATCATGGCTGCTATGTATGATAAACAATACGGGATTTTACTTAGTCTAAAGTAAAAACGATAGGAAGGATCCACGAAACTAGGGAATGACTAAAAGATAACTAATTGTTATTGCAGAATCAGGAGAGGTAAACTACGTGATTTGGTTAATTATTTTAAAAGTTCTAGTAATTTTACTCGGCTTACATTTTCTTATTACAGGGTATAAAATGAATAAGAAATCACAAAAAAATGAAGAATTCATTAGTCCAAGTACATATTATAATGCTTCTCTATCCGAAACGGTTGTTATTTTTTTAATATCAAGGATTTTAAAGGTTATTCCAATATGGCTTCTAAAATTTATTCTTCTTTTATTTGGGATCATCTCAATTTTTATTGGGATATTTATCGTTCCATTACAATAATAATGTTTTTTTAGAATATATTAATGCTAGCCAAAAAATGGGGATAGATAGCTTAGTGTGATGATTTTTCGTACCATTGCTAATGATTTTGACATACTATCAAAAAGTGAAGGGGTTACAATGATAAATGTAAAAAAGACAGCAGGATAGGGGATGTTCAAAAAGTGTATCTCTTCCTTAGGTTGTTTCTCTCATAGTTGTTTTTCGTATTAGGAAATAAACATGTACACAACTAGATTTCATGGATTCTTTACTTGTGTAAAATAGTGACCAACATATAAAGCCATTTCTCGTAGTAACCAATTGGTGATAATAGCAATAGATTTAAGATTCCGAGTGAAAATATCATCTGAAGGAGTCTACAAATAAAACAACAACTACTTTAACCCCGACTTAAACTAGGACGGGGTTAAAAATATTTGAAGGCTAAGAGTGAAACAAATTATATTTTATCAAAATAGATAGACATTTTTATACGTGTGTTCTTTAATCATGTAGTATGTTTTCACGACTTTAAGTTTACTGAAAATGTTTTATCCATTTGTCAAAAGAATGAACGAGCCTTTCAACATATTGACTAGTTCTCTCATCTACTAATTCACCCTGTTCATTAAATAAGTTGTGTACACCAGATATTAATACTTGTGGTTCCACCATAACTAACGAACGAGTTGAAGTTAAGATTTGTCTTAGTTGAGCCTGAGCCTGTGCAGTACCTGCTCGGCCTGGAGTTCCACCCATAATTGCAATTGGTTTTTTTAACAATGGGGCTTCTTTTCCACCTCTAGAAGCCCAATCTAGGGCATTTTTTAACACACCAGGAACGGCTCCATTATATTCTGGAGTTACAATGAGTAAGCCGTCGGACTCTTGAATAGCCTTTTTAAATTTAGTGACAATCGAAGGGTCTCCATTCTTTTCAAGGTCTTCGTTAAACATAGGGATATAGGACAAGTCAAATGTATTGATTTCCATTTGTTGAGGCGAAAGCCTAATTGCTTCTTGGAGAAGAGCACGATTGTATGATTCTTTTCGTAAACTACCTGCAAAACCTAGAATTTTTGTTTTTTGTGTGTCCATTAGTTTCTTCCTCCATTAGATCGCTTTTTAAGTTGTTGTTACTTTAGCATACACTAAAAAGAATATTGCTATTTGCATCATAAGAATGAGCCTTGGTACTACAAACATGATGTCTATAATTAAAAAGATTGATATTAAACCTACGAATAATCCTAAATGATTAATTTTTAAGCGGTGATGTTCATACCTATACATATGAAAAACCAATGTTGTTGCAAAAAAGTAAAGAATGACAGCAAAGAATAATAATCCGATCATAAACAAATAGTTTAAATCATGCAAATAAATCATATTGATAAAAGCAGCAATCATACTTAACGTAATGAATATAATAAGATGTCCATATACAATCAATTGACCTGCAGACTTAATCGATTTGTCTATTTTTTTATCTATGTTATCAAAATATTGCCACCACATCGCTATAATAACTATAAATGACATAACAGCATAGGAGATGGACTCAAAATTCCCTTTTTCAGGCTGTAGGACGACAATGGTGCTAATAATCAATTCACCGAACAAGATAATTGTCAAAAGTCCAAAGCGTTCTAATAGATGTCCGATGTTAATAGGTGCTTTAACTAAATATTTTCTCCCGAAGATAGGAACTAATATATCCACAAATATACCTAAATAAAATATGACATATCTAATCCATGAATCGAAAAAAACAGAAGAAAAAGATACGATAATTCCAATCCAAAAGTACTTACCTAAAAACTGTGCAGTCTTTTTATGATGTATTGTTTCATACTGTTGTACTATTATATATTGGATTGCTGTCAGTACTCTTAATCCGATATATCCAACCATGAATGGTACATAATAGGTATCAAAATCAACAGATAAGCTAGAAGTCATAATTAGAACAAAGAACATTTGTACAATCATATACAACCGTTGATGAACAAAATCTTTTCCGAAACGGTTAATGAGTAAAGTTTGACCTACCCATGCCCACCAAATGGGTATCATCATAATGATAAATTTAACAAAATATTCTGCGTGTATAACACCGTCTTCTACATGGATAAGCACGTGTGTTGCAGTTGATATAGCCGCTACAAAAACTAGGTCATAAAATAATTCTAGCCACGTTACCTTTTTTTCTTCCATCCTCATCAACTCTCAATCTAATCATATTTTTACATACTGAATATATTAAATATTGTTAGTTAGTAGGAATCACACCCAATGATAAATTACGATGTGTTAATTCAATTAATATGAGGATTAAAGATTAGTGTGCAAGAACATTCCTATAATCGGGCTTCTTACCAAATTGACTTTTAGCAAATGGACATAAAGGGATAATTTTTTTGTTTTCTTCTCTTGCTAGATTGACTACCTTATCTACTAGTGCTTCCCCAACTCCCTCACCACGTAGTTGGTTTGATACGAACGTATGGTCAATTATTAATCGCTCCGCACCAGAGTTTACAAAGGTGATCTCTGCAATTATTTGACCTGCATCTTCAATATAAAATCGATTTACTCCTCTTAATATATTTTTCATCATGCCCTCCAATAGGTTTTCAGTTAACCCCATTTAATTATGTTGTCCAACTTAAGTTTTTAATTTTCATTTACATGGCTATTATCACAGAATGGACTATTTTTAGAAGAACCGCATCCACAAAGAGTTGCTCGTGTACATACAATTGTAGATTCTTTGTGTTTAATCGATAGGTTCCCTTTTATATAGATAGGACCATTGGATGCAGCTTCGATTGTTGTTTCATAAGCTGGTGTTTCTTGTTTACCTCCATCTTTTCTAATATACTCTAAAGCACCACTTGGACACCTTTCGATTACTTCAACTATTTTATCTACAGTTTCGCCATCGGCATTAATCCACGGTCTTTTTTTAAGGTTGAAAACTTTGGGTAACCCTCTAACACATTTCGCAGCATGAATACATCTTTCTTTCGAAAATGTAACGTCGATGGATGCCCCGGTATACCGTTTCTTTTCTACACTCATATTTATTTCACTCCTATAATACAAATTGGTTCGCATGATTAGATTCAGTAATATTTGTAAGAATAAACAGAAAATTAATAAGTGATAAATGGATATAGTATAACTCTATGGTTATTTGAATTCAAATTCTTTTGCTTCAATTGCATTGAGCATGCTTTTTACCCCCTTTAAATAGAGTTTTGGTTAACAATTCAATTTTCAGCGATTCTAAATTTCTTCCACAAAAGAATGGCTGCTAAATTATCTCGAATTAAGAATATCTTAATTCGAGATAATTATATGATTAAATTTGTTTTATGTCAACTATACGAATGAACTGATTGTTTAAAAGCAAATATGTATCATGACACAAATATAGGTTCAATTTGTATTATTCAATTCAAATATACTAAATCTTGATTCTTTATCTAAAATAAAAAAGACCTTACATTCTATTTTGTTAAACTGTGATTTACGATTCGATCATAAAAAGGTAAATTTTGAATTCTCTATAACTACTAATTTAATTATCTATGAGATAGAAACATTAAAACCAATAGAGAACACACTTTTCTCAGATGTTGATAACAAAATCAAATAGCAATAACCTTATTGGATAAAAGGAAAGTTGAGGAAAGGGCTAGGGAACAGTGGCGGCACAACTATTGTTTTAAGGTTTTAACATACTGGGATTGTATAATATCTTGTTGACAGTTTATAAATATAATAAAAATTCCATTAAAGATTATGAAATCGCATGGTTTGTAAAGGGTGGTTGAAAAAGAAAGAACATTTATTGGGTAGTCGTAAATAGGCTATCATTTAAATAGAGGCATTAGGAATTAGTTCAACAGTCGTGTTATTTAGATAGGACTGTTGAATGATGAAACTAATATAATATCATGAATCTCAATTACTACGAGTGTGTTAATTATACATGCAAAGATTTAAAAAATCATTATACGATGAGGGAACTGTTGACTATTCGATAGTTCCCTCATTAAAGTTAAGGTTAATGCAGAAATTCTAATAATCCCAATCTCAAAATTAGGATCTAGCTATGTGGACAAAAGTAGTAAATGAAAATGTTATAGGGTATAGATCACCATGCACGGCTGTACTGCCCAGGGCCTTCAACTGTTACCCCTAATTCTTGGGCAGCTGTTTTGGGCCAATATGGGTTGCGCAACAATTCACGTCCGATGAAAATTAAATCTGCGCGGCCATTTTTCAGAATTTCTTCAGCTTGTATGCCAGTTGTAATTAAGCCAACTGCACCTGTTTGGATATGAGCGTTTCGTTTAATGGTTTCTGCATAAGGGACTTGATAGCCAGGAAATACATCGAATCTAGTTGGAATTACAGCGCCTGAGCTACAATCAATTAAATCAACGCCTTGTTCTTTCATCATCTGAGCAATTTGAACATAATTTTCAATAGAATTCCCCTGATTATCATATTCATTAGCTGATACTCTTACAAATAAAGGTCCAGACCATTCTGATTTGACAGCATCAATTACTTCTTTCAACAAACGATAACGATTTGTTAAATTTCCACCATACTCATCGGTACGTTTATTAGTTAGTGGAGAGAGAAACTCATTTAATAAATAGCCGTGAGCAGAATGGATTTCAATAATATCAAATCCTGCCTCTTTAGAGCGGCGAGCTGCTAAAGCAAATGCTTGAATTACATCATCAATGTCGGCCTTGGTCATTTCAATAGGCACACGACTTTTATGATCAAAAGCAATTGGTGATGGTCCGTATATAGCTCCTTCAACTTGCGACTTTCTACCTGCATGTGCAAGTTGGATAGCTGCATGTGAGCCATTCTTATGTAATTGGTGTGTAAGTTGTTTGAGACCTTCAACGTGAGCAGCATCCCAAATACCTAAATCATTTGGAGATATCCTACCTTCTGGCTTTACTGCTGTTGCTTCAATCATGACTAAACCCACTTGTCCAACGGCTCGGCTAGTATAATGAGTTAGATGCCAATTTGTTACCTTCCCATCTTCCTCAAAACATGAATACATACACATTGGAGACATTACAATTCTATTTTTTAAAGTAACGCCTTTTATTATGTGGGGAGAAAATAAAGCTGACTCCATCCTACACGCCTCCTAACCAACTTAATTAAATATAGTATATCATTTCATATATTAAATAACACGAAAGATGATTGTATGGCTCTTTTCGTAAATTTTGTTATTGTTAACAACTTTAAACTATAAATAGAGGTTTTATATGTTAGTCATCGATGTACAGAAGAAAAAATACCAAGAATGATAGTTGTGTACGATGGATAGTGGCTTAATAATCATAATTGTAGAAAAGATGACACGTACGCTAGAGGTAACGTGCTTATATCTTAGAACGAAAAGCAACGCTTTGCGGAAGCATACAAAAAGAAAAAAACGACAAACTCAAGTTTTATAGATGGCTTTTTCTTTTTCTAAAAAACTACAATTAAAGCGAATCCGATCTGGATAGTAGTAAACATAAAAAAACCATTAAAAAAGAAATCTCTTTTTAATGGAGGAGGACATCTTTTTTCTAATTTTAACAGCTGTATTAGGAACATCTGTAATGATTCCATCAACTTTCCATTTGTAGTACAAACGAATAGATAATGGTCTATTGACTGTATAAGTTCTAAGGGTCATGTTTTCTTTACGACATTCGTCAACAAATTGCTTGCTTAAGAGGTTATGCTTGACATGTATACTCTTTGTGCCAGCATTTTTTGCACTTTCCCATGCTTTTTGTAATCTAGATGACACTAAAAACGCTGTATCTAGCTGAGGGTCAATCTTCATAACATTTTTAATACTATGATGATTAAATGAAGAAATGACTGTTCGGTCATCTACTTTGTATGCCTTTAACATGTCACAAACGATTTGTTCAATGCCTTTATATTCGATGAGGGAATTTTTTAATTCTAGGTTTAATAGCATTTTTGTAGTTGAAAACCAGCTTAGAAAGTGATCTAAAGTTGGAATTTTTTCACCCATATGCAAAGGCGTAAACCAGCTCCCCGCATCTAACTCTTCCAATTCTTTTGCAGTGTAGTCTTTTACGTAACCTACGCCGTTTGTCGTCCTGTTTAATGTTTCATCGTGAATAATCACAGGGATATTATCTTTTGATAATTGAACATCAAGTTCAATCCCATCTGCACCAAGCTCTTCTGCAGTTAAGAATGCAGTCATCGTGTTTTCAGGAGCTAATTTACTTGCTCCGCGATGGGCGTATACGAGAGTAGACATAAACCTCCCACCTTTTTTTACAATATTATACGCATGTAAGAAATAGAAAGTGAGTAAAGTAAAGGTTCTTTTCGTAAACTATGTTGCTTTTTTCACTTACATTAGAATAATTGATGTATAACTTTTATAGTTTTATAAAAAGGAAAAGTGCACCGATCGTATAGTTGCATTTGTATTTAGCTCATATTAGCAACGATTAATACGAAAACATCTAATAAATACGATTTAATCAATATTACTGAGTGAATGTGATCTGATAATTATCTTACCACACTTCTTCCTATTTTCTCCAAAACTTACAACAACAAAATAATGATTTTTTGTAAATGTGAAAAAATATTAGTGACTAAAGAAATGATGAGGAATATACAATTGAGGTATTTGAAAAAGGTTGTTATCCTACTTAAGCACATCACTAATACAAAAGCAGGATAACTCTTTGTATCTAGCCGAATTTCTTCGTACGTATCTTACTCAGCACTTGGGGAAAAAGCGTAGATTTTCCATGTGTCTTCTTGCATATCTTTTTTCAAATAGTACTTACC
This sequence comes from Nanhaiella sioensis, assembly GCF_046557775.1. Lineage (NCBI taxonomy): Bacteria > Bacillati > Bacillota > Bacilli > Caryophanales > Bacillaceae > Nanhaiella > Nanhaiella sioensis. Next base: position 385,896 of record NZ_JBKAEG010000001.1, on the reverse strand, counting down.
TTCAGCATTTTTAGTTGATGTTACATCTAAATCCAAATCGCTGTTTTTAATCTTGATTTCATAGTTTAAATCCTTGATTTGTACTGTAACGTATCTATCAGTTGATGTTGTTACTAATAAAGAAAAATTGTTGTCCGCATTAATTGCAAATTCATCAACTTCTTCTTTCATTTGTTTAACAAGGGATTTATAGCTCTCAACAGCCGCTATTCCTTGAGCTTGATAAAAGCCGATCGAGTCATTTATATATAATTGCTCTAATTCATCAAATGATTGGTTTGTCGATAATTCATTTTCATTCTCTATATATGATCTTAAAAACGAGGTAATTTCATCATTAGTCGGTACATTTGCTAGCTCTTGATGTAATGATCTATAGATCATTACTACTGCTTGAGCTCTTGTTGCATGATCCCTAGGTTTGAAAGTTTCATCATCATACCCTTTAACAATTCCTAGTGAACTTGCTTTTTCGATGTCTTCATACGCCCAGTATGAATTTGTAACGTCCGTGAACGATTGTTCGTCACTTTGTTCAAAAGATATTGTATTTTCAAATGCTCGTACGATCATAGCTGTTAGTTGGTCTCTTGTAATTTTTTCATACGGTGCAAAGCTGCCATCTTCTTTCCCATTAACAATGCCAAGGTTACTTGCAACATTTACATATTCATAAAACCAATCATCAGATGTGACATCAGTATACGTTTTACCTTGTTGGCTAGTTTGTAGACCCATTGCATTAACGAGTATTTTTACAAATTGGGAACGGGTAACATTGTCATTAGGTCTTATTTCCATATCATTTTGGTTATTTAAATAACCGTTAATAATATCAGCTTGTATAAAATGATTTATTTCAGTGTAAGCCCAATAATCTTCCTCCAAATCAGTTGGAAGATACGCAGAGACAGGTTTGTCTTGAGCAAAAACAGTCTGCATAGGAACACTTAACAGAACGAGTATAAAAGCTAAGAAGATTCTAGTATATTGAAACATTGTTTGCTCCTTTCTAAACAAATGTTGTTACATATAAATTTTATCTTGGTAGAGAATGTAAATCATTATTAAAATAATGGAAAAACCAGAGTGGAAAGGAGCGAAGTGTAAAATATTTCATCCCTATTAGTAAACTTTACTAATATTACGTTTGTAAAAGTTTTAAGCAACTGTTTTCATGTTATAGAAGGGAAGCTATCAGGATTACTAGTTTTATACGGATCCTCTCTTAATTAGTGATTATTTTCACATTGATTGTTATTCTTCGTCAAGAAGTAAACTCCCACACAACTAGAGTTCGTTCCATCTTTTTCGCTTGTAAAACGAATTCAAGCTGTCAAAATTCATTTTTAGCATATGTTTACTTTGAAGACAACAGCAACAAAGTTTACATAAAGACCATAATTAACATAACAACAATATATTACAAAATTAACCAGTGCTTAATATTTGAACCGACGAGTCATTTGTTGTATGATATACCCGTGACTTATTAGTCATATTGTAAAGTGAAAAGGATGAATTTTTACTGTTTGTGAGCTAGTACATATATTAGTTTTGGTGTTTTGGTGTTTTGGGAGTAGAATATGTGTGACTTCCTCTTGTATGCAAGCTTTTATTCGTGTTTGTGATTAAATGCACGTGATGGAGGTAAAAATTGAAGGGAGCGATGACTGATGGGTCAATTTAAAGTTCGGTCCGAAAAATTAATTGCAGAGTTGATTAAACAAGGAGTGAAGATAGAACTATCAAAACCGAGGGCGGATTTATCTTCACTTAAGACATTCAAAGAAATAACTAGTAAACAGTCAACAATTATTCATGATTGGTAAACAATAATAGATCAAATTACCGGAAGGGGAGCAAAAATGAAATTAAGTGATTTTTCCATTAGGAGGCCTGTATTTACACTAGTATCTATGTTACTAGTCATTATTTTAGGCTTTGTTTCACTATTAAATATTCCACTAAAATTAATACCTGATATCAAGCCGCCAATCGCGGTTGTAGTTGCATCATATCCTGGTGCGAGTCCAGCAGAAGTAGTTGAAAAAGTAACGAAACCACTTGAAACTAATCTCTCAACTCTACCTGGGCTAAAGACGTTAACTTCGACATCACAGGAAAGTGCAAGTTTAACGTTAATGGAATTTTCATGGACGACTTCTATTGAGGATATTGAAAACGAAGTACGTAGTAGAATTGATCAGACACAACTTCCAGACGATGCAGGAAAACCAAGCTTTATGAAGTTTGATCCGTCACAGTTTCCAATTATCCAAATGTCTGTCACAGCAAACGCTAATGATAAAAAAGAATTGCAAAGTTTAGCGGATGGACTATCTCAGGAATTAACAAAAATAGAAGGTGTTGCAAGTGTTAATTTATCTGGGAATACGATAGACGAAATTAAAGTTGAGCTTGACCAAGGTTTACTCCAACAGTATTCATTAACTCAAAATGATATTGTAGATCTGTTGAAAGCACAAAATATTTCTTTGCCAGGAGATACGATTTTAACTGATGGGAAGGAGCTGACTACTAGGGTTATAAGCTCGATCATATCAGTGGATATGCTGAAAAACATAGCAATTACAGTAGATCCAACAACTGGAGAAAAAGTTACTCTTGGTGATATAAGTGAAGTGAAAGTTGCTCCACAAAACGAAGATACAATCACTCGTGCAAATCAGGATCCAGCTTTACTAGTTAGCGTACTACAGCAGTCCGATGCAAACACAGCCTCTGTTTCAGCGGCATTTAAGGATAAACTTGATGACATCCTTGGCAAAGAGAAATATGAGGATGTAGAAGCCCAAATTTTATTTGATCAAGGTGATTTTATACAAGTAGCGATTGATAATATATCTACTACACTTATACTAGGTGGACTATTTGCGATGGTCGTATTATTCTTCTTCCTTCGTAATGTAAAAAGTCCGTTTATTATTGGAGTTGCAATACCGTATTCAGTTATATTAACTTTTGTACTCATGTATTTCTCAGATTTTTCATTAAACATCATGACACTAGGTGGGCTTGCACTAGGCATTGGGATGTTAGTAGATAACTCGATAGTTGTTATTGAAAACATATACCGGCATTTATCAATGGGGAAGGACCCAAAAGAAGCAGCCTCTCATGGCGTAAAAGAAGTAGCAGGTGCCATTACAGCTTCAACATTCACAACTATTGCAGTGTTTGTTCCAGTTGTCTTTATTACAGGGATTATTGGTGAATTGTTTACTGAATTTGCAATGACTATTGCATTTAGCTTGTTTGCATCATTAGTCGTAGCATTAACAGTTGTACCGATGCTTGCAAGCCGTATGTTAAAAGCTCCAAAAGAAAATAAAGAGAAAGTACGTCGAGACTCTCCATTTATGAAAGGTCTTGATCGTTCAATTAAGTGGGCTCTTCGACGTAGAGCTGTTGTATTAATTACTGCTGTTGTATTTTTAGGATCTGGACTCTATGGAATTACAACTGTAGGGATGGAATTTTTACCAAAAACTGATGAAGGATTCTTTACTATTTCAGTAGAGTTGGAAAATGGTACAGCGTTAACTGAAACAGACAAAGTAGTTGAACAAATAGAAAACGTGCTAGCAGATGAAGATGATGTTGATGTGTATGTCAGCTTGCTTGGCTCTACACAAGAAAATTCATTTAGAGGTACCAGTCAAGGGAATATTGCTGAAATTTCTGTGAAAATGAAGGACTTTGATAATAGAGAGCGTTCTACATTCCAGTTTGTTGACGATGTGAAGCGTGAGATTGAAAAAGAAGCCGAAAGAGCAAACTCAACAGCAGAAGTTTCATTCAATTTGCAATCAACTACTGGTTCTGCGCCAAACACACTATCTTTTAGTGTGAAGGATATTGATAAGGAACGACTAGAAGATGCTGTAACACAAATTTATGATGAACTTCTTACGATAGATGATGTAACAGAGCTCACAACTGATTTAAGTGATACAGTGGAAGAAGTACAAATGACAGTTGATCGTGAAAAAGCATTTGCGAATGGCTTAGCACCCGCTCAAATTGCTATGACTGTTAACAATGTGACACGTGGAGTAAATGCAACTAGAATTACCGATGAAAGTAATGAAATATTCAACGTGCATGTTAGCTATGATAAAGATATTACATCTAACCTCGATCAATTAAAAACTCTGTTAGTGAAGAAGCCAGATGGCTCATATATTCCTATTTCGGATGTAGCTGAAATTACAATTGGCGAAGGTCCTGTTAACATACAGAGGATCAATGAGCAAAATGCAGTACAATTTACGTTGAAATATGCTAATTCAACCAATTTGGGTGCAATTTCTAGCGAAGTCGATGAAAAGATAGCTGATTTAGATTTAAATGATGAAACCGAGATTACCTTCGGTGGGGATCGAGACCTATTAGAGTATTCTATCGATGATATGGTATTTGCGTTTATTTTAGCGATTGTTTTTGTTTATTTAGTCATGGCAGCTCAATTTGAATCATTAAAATATCCGTTTGTAATTATGTTTACCGTTCCATTAATGGTCATTGGGGTATCCATTGCCTTAACAGTTACAAGGGTTCCTGTAAGTTTAATGGCGATTATTGGCTTGATTGTACTTGCTGGTATTGTTGTAAATAATGCGATTGTGTTAATCGATTATATTAATCAGAAGAAGAGTGATGGCTATAAAACGTATGATGCAATCGTAGAGGCGGTTAAGGTTAGGACGCGTCCGATATTAATGACAGCTACAACAACTATATTAGGTTTATTCCCGTTAGCACTCGGACTTGGCGAAGGTACGGAAATGAATCAGCCGATGGGTATTACAGTTATTGGTGGGTTATTAAGTAGTACATTCCTAACATTATTCGTCATTCCAGTTGTGTATAGCTTCTTTGATAAAGAGACGAGAAGACTGAATAAAAAATACATTACTCCTGATGGTCATCTCATTCCGGCATATTTATTAGATGAAATTCACGAAAGGCCAGAAGTCAAAGAACAAGCTGAACAATTACCACCAGTAGAAGATACAATTTATAGCGAGGATAATTTACCAGTTGAACAAAAGGAACACAAAAACGAAGACATGGTATCTATGCTCGAAAACATATTAAAGTTAGTAAAGGATCAAGAAGGGAAAAAGAATGACAACCTAAAAGAAGATAAAGAGAAATAAAATATTTAAGACTACAATGAACAATGTAAAATAGGTGGAGTTGACTTTCTCCACCTAAAACATATTTAATCTAAATAATATTAGGGGAAATGACATTCTTTTTACTATTAATATTAATTGTAAATGATGCTGTCCTACTATAGAAGGTCAGCCCCTCTCTCATTTTAAGGATATAGGAAGTGATTGGATGAAAGATAAAAAAATATTCATCCTAGAAACTGCGATGAAATTGTTTGCGCAAAATGGATACCATAACACCTCAATGCAGGAAATTGCCCATGAAAGTGGCGTGGCGAAAGGATCATTATATAATTATTTCTCTTCTAAAGAAGAACTGTTTTTGTCAATTTTTAAGCATTTTTATGAGCATTTTACAAAACAAATGTCTGAGCAAATCAACGATGAAGTCAAATCTGAAAGAGACCGTTTTATTATTCAAATCCATCGCCAACTAAAAGAATTTACGAAGTATCGAGACTTTTTACAAATGCATATGAGAGAGAAAGCCTTTCCAGAGAGGGGCAAAATAAAAAGTTATTTATTTCAAATGCGAATAGAAATGTATCGCTGGTACAAAAGTCGCATTCTTGCTATTTATGGAGATGATATTCGTCCATTTGCTTTTGATTTAACTGCTATGTTCAGTGGGATGCTCGTAGAATATTTATCCTTTCTCATATTTGACTATCAAAAACTTGATTTAGAAAAACTAGCTGGATACTTAGTAGATCGATTGGATGACCTTGTAAAAAGTGTTGCAAATAAGCATGAGGTTATTATTAATGAGGACTCTATACGTCAATATTTTAGTCACCTTACAAATGATAAATATCAAGAAATCGTCCATATGATTTTGCAAATGAAGGAAATAATTATTGGTGCAAATTTAACAGATGATGATGAGAAACACGCGCTGGAGACGTTAGAAGTTTTACTAACGCAGTTTCAAAACAATGATGAATCTCCGCGAGTAGGAGTAGTACAAGGCTTATTGCTTTTTTTAGAAAAACTACAGATAGATGACATGATGAAGTATATTACATCTATTCGCAGTTTGATATAGGAGGGGATCGTATGCGCTTTGTGACGGCAAAGAAGGATGACCGCTTGTTTGTAGGTACTGTAAATAAAGAAATGACAGAAGTGCTAGATTTAAACGCCACTGAACAGGACGCTTTTACTGATAAATTAATTCCAGAATCATTGCTACAGTGTATCCAACTTGGTCATATGTTTGAAGAACGTGTTCAACAGATAGTAAAGTGGGCTAAGCAAAACAACAACAATGTTTACACTTTAACTGATGTAGAGTTGTTAGCACCCATCCCAAGACCATCGAAGAATGTATTTTGTGTCGGCAAAAACTATGCTGACCATGCGATAGAAATGGGAAGTGCAGCGGATATTCCAACCGATGTAATGATGTTTTCTAAAACTCCAACGACTGTCATTGGTACTAACGAAATCGTATTAAATCATCGAGATATAACTAACCAGCTCGATTATGAAGGGGAGCTTGCAGTCGTTATCGGTAAGAAGGGGAAGGGCATCTCAGAAGATGAGGCATTAGATTACGTATTTGGATATACTATAGTTAATGATATTACTGCAAGAGATTTACAAGCGCGGCATAAGCAGTTTTTACTGGGAAAAAGCTTGGACACTTCATGTCCAATGGGACCAGTGATCGTTCATAAATCGCTCGTCAAGCAGCCGAATCAATTAAACATTGAGACGAGAGTGAATGATGAGGTACGTCAGAGTGCAAATACAAAACAATTTATTTTTTCTATTGAAAAGATTATTTCAGTACTTTCTCAAGGTACAACGTTAGAGCCAGGAGATATTATTGCGACAGGAACACCAGCAGGTGTCGGTAAAGGCTTTAGCCCTCCTAAGTTTTTACAACCTGGTGATGTTGTAGAAGTAACTGTCGAAGGAATTGGTACTTTATCCAACTCCATAGAAAAATAGAGGATGTCAAATAAATTTTCATGTGAACTGCTGAAGGAGATTTCAGTTGCAACATCTACAATAAACTCTTATTTGACCCTAAAAATTTCAATATTTGTTCAAAAGGCTGTTTATTATCTACTTGATGAAAAGTATGTAATGGACAGCCTTTAGTTGTTACTCTTTCTATGATGGATTCCATTGGAAAATGCTCAATTTTTAATTGATGATTAACCTCATGCCAAAAAAGAGGCGTTGCCACATATGCACCTACATTTCCTCTTACGGAATATGGTGCAATAATTGTTTTACCTTCAGCGTGCTGAACATAGTCGATATATAAGCGATTATCCCGCTTTTTTTTCAAACGTTCTACCGTAAATTTCTGTGGGTCATTTTCTATTAAATAATTTGCAATAAATCGAGTAAATAGCCGTGTATCATGATAAGAAAATGTGTTGGGTGGTAATGGTATATATACTTGTAATCCTTTATTACCTGAAGTTTTCACAAACGATTGAAGCTGTAATTGATCGAATATTTTCTTCATCAATAGAACTGCTTGGACTGCAAGTTTAAAATATTGCCTAGAGGGAGGGTCAAGATCAAAAACAATTTCACTTGGACCCTTTGACTTAATGCTATTAAACGGCACGTGAAATTCAATTGCAAGTTGGTTTCCGAGCCAGGCTAACGTTTCAGCATTGTTACATATGATGTAAGTAATATCTTCATTTTTAATAGTTTGAACAAAGTCAGGAGCATATGCTGGACAGTTTTTTTGATAAAACTTTTCACCATACATCCCGTGCGGGTAACGGATTGTAGTTAATAATCGATTTTGTAAAAAAGGAAGCATGTAGTTTGAGATGCTGTTTAAATAATCGAGATAATCGCGTTTAGTAATAAACCTCTCTTTCCATAATCTTTTTGCTGGGTTTGTTACTTGAACAACAGTAGTAGATTCAGGCTGGTTTAGCTGTTGTTCAACGTGAAGCTTTTCCCATGTGCATTCATTTACATTTAAATCCGTTAAAAAACTTGAAAATATTGGTTGTCTTAAACTGCCATTATAAACTTCCAGATATTTTAGCTCTACACATATACTAGGCTGTATGCAAACAAATTGAGTTGTTTCAGTTTGTTTGTTGTCTTGAATTACTTGAGAAAGTGTAGATCTTTCAACAGGACTCAAGCCGTGTGAAAATAAACCTATTTCGTAAATGCTACCCTTACGAAAGAGACCTACGTGAAAGTAGCCATTTGATTTTTCATATTTCGTCACAAAAAACTGACCTATTTTCCAGTTTTTCACCTTTATCCAACGAGTGGTTCTCTTCCCAACTTCCCATTTACTATGTAGTTGTTTCGCAATCAGCCCTTCACCGTTATGTAACTGCACTTCATTCCATAAGGAATCAAAATGACAAGATTCGCTAATAAGTTGAATAAGATTCTCCCTATCCATTGTGACAGTAGTAGGGAGAGCAAGCTGTGAAAATAAGTGATGTAATTGTTCCTTGCGTTTAACGTAAGGTAGATGTGTCGTCATATTACCACTATATTGTAGCAAATCAAATACTAAAAAATGGGCTGGAGCCTGGATAAGGCTGTGTTTAATTCTTTCTTGATCTTTTAAGCGACCCCTAAATTGGATTTTAGAGAAATTAGCTTTTATAGATGAATCCAAAATACATATCTCACCATCTAAGATGAGAGGAAGAAATGACTCAATCTTCTCCAGCCTCATGCTCTCCACAAATGATTTTATTTCAGGGAATTGGTTTAGTAAATTATTCCCGTTACGACTCATTAACTTACATTCATTATGATCAATAAACAATAGCCCTCGAAAACCATCGTATTTGACTTCATAAGTCCATTCTTCTCCTTTTGGAGGGGTAAATGACAATGTTGGAAGCATAGGTCTTATCATGCTTTTTCCCCATCCTTTCATTTTACATTTAAATTTAGAATACCTATTTGAGCCGAAGAAAATACTTTACTGATTATAACTGTATTTTTCTTGAACCGATTGAATAAAAGATTCATACAATAGCCTAGATAATAATTCCTTATATGCCTACAGAGAGGTGGAAATTAAGTGATACAGACACATAATAAATGTAGTTGTAACGTTCCAAAAACACTTCAACCGAAGAAAGAATGTATTATTCAGGATGAGACATGTGGTAATTTTACTTTGAGTTGTGGATGTAAAGATGATATATGGACTTCCCCTTCTTTTCCTGTTGGAGGTACAGTCACAGTGTTTTATGACAAGGGCTGTGCAGATATATTAACAGTAAATATATATTTAAATTTAAATATTGTAGGTACATTGACAATTCCTAATGCATTTCAAGGAAATAACGGAAATACACGTTCAATTACTTTAAAGTCTTTTAATCGAATTGAAATATGCTGTCATGGTCAAACAGATCAATCCAAGAGTTGTACAGGTAAATTTTGTATAAGTATTAATTACCCATGTATGTAATGAGAAGGTATGTAGCACTTAATAAAGAAGAATAATCAAAATTGAAAATAGTATTGAAACAATGTTGTTTTTAATTCATGTTTACCAAATGAATGAACAAGTTAACGATCCTTTTTAGTTATTATATTCTTCTGCAACTACCTCTCCTTTTATTATTAATAATACAAAAAATAAAGAACTTTTCTAAAGGAATTGTTATTACAATAAATCACAGTTATAGAAGTACTAAGGCAAATTTATATAAATAAATTGGACAACCTCTCTTCTGAATATGTAAGGGCAGTATTCAATAATTAAGTCATTTTGAAATTTTTATACAAACTTAGTGATTCCGTTTATACAAGCTGATATGTTAGTACATAAATTATTAGCAAAGAAGGGAGGGGAAATAATGTCAAATTGTTGTTGTCCTGATAGAGGGGATGAATTTTTTAAAGATGAATTATGCGGAAACTTCACCATACCTTGTGGTACACAAGAAGTTGTTATTTGGACTACTGAAAATGATGCAATGGAATTTTTTCCAGTCACTGGCTCGTTAACAGTATTTTTGGATAGAGGCTGTGGAGATTTAACAGTGGAATTGTTAGAAGGTGGTACTACTGGTACAGTGGTTAAAACTTTAACGATTACACCAGCAATGATGAGTAATAATGGGAATAGTATGTCTACTACACAAATAGGCTTTGATACAGTTCGATTGTCTTGTGCGGATGACATGGATACAGGTGCTGCATGTCGTGGGAAATATTGCTTATGCGTTAACTATGAAGCAGCAATTTAGCTTTTATACTGAAATGAAGTAAATAAAAAGTGGAAAAGAGTATTAATTGGTTTCTTATTATTAGCATACAAAGGTCTGACTCCACAAACTCAACAGTGTCAACTTAACTCTATATTAACGATTGTTATATATAATATATAGTTTGTGAGTTAGTCTCTTTGTAATTGTTGAAGTAAATATCAAAATTTAAGAAGACAATCAATTATTTCAATGCCCATATAAATAATAATTACATACCTTAGTATATTTATTTTGTTGGGAGGTGATATTATGCCGTGCTGTTGTCCAAATGGAGACACTGGTAATGGTGGAAACATTCGTAATTGTGTTTGCACGGTTTTAGAAGATAATATAAATCAAGATGTAATTTTAACAACAAATAGTAATACTATATTCTATGCATTTGGTAACATAAGAGAGTCAAGCACAGGACAGGGAAATTGTTTTGTTACTGTATATTTTAGGGTTAGTGAAGTAGATTTAGAATCAGGTTGTGTTACTTTACAATTGTTACAGCCAGAAGGAAACAGAGAAATTAATGTAGGCAATCAATGTTGTATTAGGTTGAATCAAATTTGTCAAAATGATGAATTAGATTTAACCCCTATAGATGATACTGTCGTAGTAGATTGTAGCTGTCTATGTTCTGTCCAAATCATACCTCCATTGTAAAAAATGTATTTAATCAACATCAAATGTATATTGTATTTTGGCATTGCCAATGCTAAACGAACCTTACTCATCATATTAAAGGATGCTTATAATGATTGGTAAGGTGCTTTATTCTGATATTATATATGATCTATTTGTATTGTGATTAAACTTAGTTTGGATATTTACATATTAATTAATAATAGGAACGTTGAATGTTTTTCATTTTTACTACATAACAAAGGAGATTTTTATATGCAAAAAGCCGTATTTTTAGATCGAGATGGAGTCATTAATGAGGTGTTGTCACATCGTGTGAAATTTGTAAATAAACCGAGTGATTTTTATTTATTGGATGGCGTAGGTGAGGCGATAAAGTTGTTAAATCAAGATAACTTCAAAGTCTTTGTCGTAACGAACCAAGGTGGGGTTGGGTTAGGGTATATGAAGGAACAACAGCTAATACGTGTACATGAGAAAATGAAGCTTGATTTGAAGGAATACGGAGCGATGATTGATGATATTGCTTATTGTCCCCATAAACCTCATGAGGGATGTGCATGTCGAAAGCCTGAACCAGAGATGATTACGAATCTTGCTCAAAAACATAACATCGCGCTTAAAGATAGCTATATGATCGGAGATCGTGATGTGGACATTTTTGCAGGTAAGTCGGCAGGGACAAAAACCATCTTAGTTGGAAATGATGAACAGCTTGGATTAGCTGATATGTGGTTTGCAAATTTATTACTTGCTGTTAAGTGGATTATAGACGAAGGAGAACGTGTGACGTAATGGAGATAACCGAGGCGAGAAAAATTCCCGCCTGATTTTAGTAATTGTTCCTATGATGTTACTTTTTTTCGTGATGTTCTCTGTTTTGTTTTTGTAGTACCTTTTTTATTAGCTGGTGTTGCGGATTGTGGTTGTTGCTTAGTTCTGTCAATGCTTGCTTGCAATGCACTCATGAGATCAACTACATTTGTTCTTGGTATATCGTCAACACTAGTCGTTTCATCGGTGTTAACCTTTTCCTCGATAAGCTTCATTAATGCAGTACGATAATCATCCTTATATTTGCTTGGGTCAAAGTCTGTCGTTAACTGATCAATTAATAACATAGCTGTATCAAGCTCTTTATTATTAATCTCTATTTGTTCTGGTATATTTGGCACGTCACTAACATTTCGCACTTCATCTGGATAATGGATCGTTTCCATGAGGAGGCCATCATGATATACCCTAACAATAGCTAGATGACGCTTTGAACGAATAGTTATTTCGGCAATGCCAATCCGTTTAGATTTTACAAGTGCTTCTCTTAATAAAGCGTATGCTCTAGTTCCATTATCATTTGGACCCATAAAATAGGAGCGATTAAAATAGATAGGGTCAATATCATCTAAATTAACAAAATCAATAATTTTAATACTTTTCTCCTCATATTCCTCTTTTAATTCTTTCATTTCTTCTTCAGATAAAATGACAAATTTACCTTTAACATATTCATAACCTTTTACTAGGTTATCATTTGTTAGTTCCTCATTACATATTGGACAGATTTTCTCATATTTAATTGGAGTTTTACATTTTTTATGTAACGATCGGAATTTAATATCTTTATCTTCAGTTGCTGCATATAGTTTTATTGGGATCGTTACAAGCCCAAAACTAATTGACCCCTTCCAAATTGTGTGCATGACAACGCCTACCTTCCAAAGATTATATAATGTTAGCATTAACAACAAAAGGAATATGATAAGTTACAATCTTTTCCTTGATAATTTTTAAGTGTAGACAAATAGAGCAGTAATCAGAAAATGAGCTTTCTTCAAAAGCTTTATGATTATTTTGATTAGGCTGTTCGCACTATTAGATGCTTTTCGTAAAATGAGCTAAACACGAATATAACTCATGTTCGTGGCATCTTTTTTTCTCTATGCACAATAACAACCATATCATACACATCAGTTGCTCAAATGTAAGTGAAAATAAGAAGAAAGTTAATGAAAAGATCCTTTTCATAAGATAAACGATGGATTTAGCCATTTGTCTTGATTTTATAGAACAAATGGTGGCATAAATGTTTGATGTATGTGTGCTTATGTTAAAGGGTGAAAAATGGCTATCAATGTGAGTACAGTTTTAAAAAATCTATTTTGTAAACGGTTGCAAAATAGCGTAAATACGATAAACTAAAGTTAGGAAATGAATTCTGAATGTTTAGATAAGGTATATTGTATGGGGGGAGAAACGATGGGGAATACTTATTTTTTCACAGGCTTTCCTGGGTTTATTGCAAGTCAAATTATTCGCTATATGATGAAGGAGAGCTATGAAATTGATCATATTTATGCACTTGTTTTGCCTGATATGATTAACGAAGCTGAAAAGGAAATAGAGAGGCTATCTGAAGATAAGTTAATTGATAAGACTCAATTTACCATTTTACCTGGTGATATTACTAAGGATAATCTAGGTATAGCTGATGAGTATATGGCCTCATTAAGGACTACTGTTACACATGTTTTTCACCTAGCAGCTATTTATGATCTAGCAGTACCAAAAGATGTTGCATACCTTGTAAATGTACAAGGTACAAGTATGGTGAATGAATTTGTAAAAGAAATGAGCAAGCTTCAAAGATACATTTACTTTAGTACAGCTTATGTTGCAGGAGACCGTGCAGGAACAGTTTTGGAATCTGAATTAGAAAAAAATCAAACCTTTCAAAATTACTACGAAGAGACGAAATATGAAGCAGAAGTGCTTGTTAAAAAGATTTTCAATGAAGTTCCTACAACCATCATTCGTCCTGGAATTGTTAAAGGAGACTCTATAACAGGGGAAACAATAAAGTTTGATGGACCGTATTTTATCTTGAATTTTCTGGATCGCTTGCGCTTTTTACCTATCTTGCCTAACATTGGCAGAGGTCAAGTAGAGCTGAACCTAGTGCCTGTTGACTATATTATTGCTGCTTCCTGCTATCTAGGTCACGCTAGTGTTGGGGAGGGGAAAACATATCATTTAACAGACCCTTCTCCGTATAAGGCTAGTGAAGTTTATACAATGTTAATGGGTGAACTCTTACACAAGAAACCGCGTGGTAGAATACCAATTTCTTTAACAAGAGCTTTCTTGCAGATTAAAAACTTGCGTAAAGTATTAAGAGTGGAGAAAGAATCTCTAGACTATTTTTCGTATGAAGCAAGATTTGATTGTTCTACTGCTAAAAATGATTTAAAAGGTAGTGGAATTACATGTCCTGATTTTAAATCTGGTGTAAAAGAAATGGTCGCTTATTATAATGAACATAAACATGATAAAAATAAACAACTTATTATTAGATAGTACCATACCATAATGAGACATGATTTGTTAGCTTGTTTACTACTCATTGTTAGTTTGGAATAAAGTTTGATCAAAAATACTATAAACGAGTACTTTGTAAAAAATAGATAGAATCCATTTTGATTATAATTGATTGATCAAAATGGATTCTTATATTTCATAAGGCTGTTTTCGCATTGTTTTTAGTACTAAGAAATAAATACTTATAAGGAAAGCGCTCGTGGGATATTTTCTCATTTAAAATGAGGTCAATTGCATAAATAAAGAGTCATTTAACATAAATTTAAAATACTCTTTATACTATGAAATAATAAACACCAACTATTAGTAGTATTATTACAACAACGAATATTACATTAATCCATTTTTCACCTATTCTATGGAATATTCGTACAAACATAATTTCCCCCCTTTTTATATATTTCTACGTTCGTAAACAACAATAGAAAGAACCCAGGACATGATTATTAACATTAAACATATGGTTGATATCCAAAATGACAGAGATATTACATTGTATCTCAATAAGTCGGAGAGTATTAAACCGATGTTTATATCTATCCATTCTAATATTCGTAAACCTAATATGATCACTCCACCTATCGTCAATATAACTATTAAATCTAGGACCTGTACTATACGTGATCCTGTCATGAAAAAAATAGGAAAATAAATACTATAAAACAGAAGTAAAATGAGAATAGATATTATTACAGATTGAACGCTAAACCAAGGGAGTTCATTTGCAGGAAGAAAAAAACCGGTGATCCACCACCATAACGTGGTTAGAAAGAAGGAGATTGCCATAAACATAAAAATTCCTATATATTTTGAGGTTACGATATCCCTTCTTCGAAGTGGAAAAGAAGCCAACAATCGACTATTATTATTTTTCTCATCAGATTTACTAGCTAGTACAATTAAGAAGTGGCTAAATAGTGCTGCTGGAACAGCAAGAGGTAAACCTTCAAAAGCGCCTAATAGAAAAAAGAAAAAACCGATAAACACAAAACCAAGAAATATAAACCTTCTTTGAATTTGTATGTCTTTCAAAAGTAACTGCATCATTTTTAACAATCCCCCTGTGTATAAACCAAAATATCATCTAATGTAGGTTTCTCTACAACAACTTGACTATCAAATGAGTTTTCAGAATAGATGTTTTTTGAAATTAAACCTTCGAACCCTAGAGGTGATTGCTGTAAACCTATTAAATGTTTTTTCATTGGTTGGGATGCAACAGGCCCTTTTAATATAAAATATTCATCTAACAGCTCCTCTTTACTACCACTAAATATTAATTGTCCGTTACTTATATAAACAATGTAATCTGCTATTCGTTCTAGATCTGTACTTATATGAGTTGAAAAAAGAACAGATCGATTTCCATCTTGGATATAATCACTTAATATCGATAATACTCTCCTTCTAAACACTGGATCTAGCCCAGAGGTAGGTTCATCCATTATTAATAAATCAGGTTCATGTGCAAGTGCAGCTGCTAAGGAGAATTTGATTTTCATTCCTTTTGATAAGTTACCGATTTTTTTTCGTTCTGGCAATTTAAAATCTGTTAGATATTGTTTGAAAACAGCATTGTTCCAGTTTGAATAAAATGATGCGATGATCTTACCCATTTCCTTTATTGAAAGATGGTTATAATAAAAGTCTTCATCGTATACAAAACCAATTCTTTGTTTAATTTCTCTTTCCCATGCTCCCATCGATTTGTTAAATACAATAACTTCTCCTTTATCAGAGGGAATTAGGTTCATAATTGCGTTAATTAACGTTGTTTTACCAGCGCCATTCGGCCCAATTAAACCGGTGATAAAACCACTGTTAATCTTAAAATTTAAATCATTCAAATTAAAATCCTTATAAGATTTAGAAAAGCCACTAAACTCAATTACATGCATATAATTATTCATCCTCTCCATACAAAAATGTGAGCATATTAATTAATTCCTCGCGGTTGATTCCTAAAACTTTACTTTTCATAATAACTTGCATTAATTGATTTTCTAACCCGCGGCATTTGTCTTCTCTGATTAATTCTTTTGTGTTACCTGAAACAAAAGTTCCTTTGCCAGCGACGGATGTTAAAAGACCTTTTTTTTCTAACTCATCATATGCTCTTTTCGTTGTAATCACACTTATCTTCAAATTCTGAGCAAGGTTTCGAATAGAAGGAAGAAGTTCCCCTTCTTTAAGATGTCCTGTCAGAATTTGATTTTCAATTTGCTCCACAATTTGAGAATATATTGGTAATTTTGAATTTAGAGATACAGATAAATGCATAATATCACACCAAAGTCCTTTAACTGTTTATATTGTATATATACAGTATATATGATAGTTATTTGATATTCAAGAAATAATTTCCAATAACAAAAAAGCTCCTAAAGGAACTGTTTGCATCCTGCTTTTTTTTTGTCATTTTTTTAATTGCTTAAAAATATACTTTTGTACAAGGCTCTTTTCGTAAACTATGCTGCTTTTTCACTTACAATTGAGTAGCTGATGTGTTGATATGATTTTTTATTATCTTTAGAGAAAAAAATATGTCCCGAACAATAGTTATATGCTGTTTAGCTCTCATTACGAAAAACAGCAATTAATATGAAAACAGCTTTGTACGAAGATTATTACAAATAATGCTTCTTTTTATGTTTATATGTCATGTCATTAAATTCAACTTGTTTATTAAAATAGCAGACTTGCTCTTAATTGTTAACACAGCTAACATAGGTCTATTTAGTAAGAAAATAGGTGCTGCGAAATCAATTGTTTATATGATTATTTCTTAGTACGAAGCACAACAAACTTTTAGAAAACAGTTTTTTGTATTACTAAAAACGAAAATAGTGAATGTTGGTGATATATATGGAAGAATTAATTTTATTATTTATTGAATGGCTAAGAGAATTCTCGTATTTTGGAATTTTAATTGCATTAACATTTGAGTTTGTACCTGCTGAATTAGTTCTTCCTTTAGCGGGCTATTCTGTGTATCAAGGAGTAATGAATTTTTGGCTAGTTGTGTTAGCTGGAACCGTTGGAGGAACGCTTGGTCCATTAACATTGTATGCACTTGGACGTTTTGGTGGAAGGCGGTTCCTTACATCGTTTGGAAAATACTTTTTTATACGTGAAAAGGAGCTAACAAAAGCAGAGCGATTCTTTGATAAGCACGGCGGGATTGTAGCTTTTACTGCTAGGTTCTTGCCTGGGATTAGGACGATCATTTCAATACCTTGTGGATTGGCAAAAATGAATGTGACAAGCTTTAGTTTATATACGTTTGCGGCTACACTTCCTATCACATACTGCTATGTTTATATGGGGTTCAAATTAGGCACTAGATGGCAAGATATTGCACAGATAGCTAATAGGTTTATGTATATTGTAGTTATTATTATTATCGCCACCATCATAATTTATGTTATGTTACATACTCGAGAAAATCGAAAAACTTGACAGTCTCTACATAATAAATGTTCGTTTTTTCGACAAAGGGGAGTAGCGTTAAGGGATGCCCTTAACGTAAAGTCGTCAATACATGGATAAAAATCTATCGGCTTTGTTGGAATACTTCATGTCTAGCGAGACCTTTTCCTAATATGGCAAAGGTCTTTTTGTGTTTGCTAACTATGCCCGGTCGTCGTTTGAAAGTGATTGACCACCTTTTTGATCTGTAATAGGTTGAAGAATCAAATGATCATTAGGAGGGATATAATTTAGATCTTTGGAGGCATGTTTGGTTTAATCATTATGCGTTTTGCTGCGAGCTGGTTTGTTAGGTTATTTAAAAACAGCCATGGTCTTGAGACAACCGTATTTCTGATAGTAGGTTGGGTAGGTGTGAAATGAAGTATTCACGTTAACACATGAGGAGGTTGGTCTGATCTCATCCCATTTTCTAGAGTCGGTTTTGTGGAAAAAAATTTTTTGTCTAGGGTTGTTATTGCTTGCAGGTGGCGGTTGGTTACGATCTAGTAAAAAGCAGCATGTCGTAAAGAAATGATTAATTAAGTAAATACCCAATATGCCGCATTGAAATATTTAGAATACTAAATATATTAAGTTTCACCCCAAAAAGAAGTGGATAAGTTCGTACAACTATAACGTAAATGAAAATTTAACAATAGGGGTGTGTAGTTTTTGATAAAAGTTATAAGAAATGGCATGATTGCATGTGCTCTAGTAGGAGTAATAGGGGTAGCAGGTACTATTGCACATGCAAATGAAAATAATACCGACATTGATAGCACTACAAGCTTAAACACTAACAATGAAGATCCAAATTCAATACCAGGAGACTTTTGGTATTTTGTCAAAATTACACTTGAAAAAATACAGCTTGCAATTTCGTTTGATGATATGCACGATGCTGAGTTATTAGCACGGTTTTCATCTGAAAGATTGTTAGAAGCCGAGAAGTTAATCGCTAATGGTGACAATGATTTAGCTGAGGAATTGATCCTTAAGGCTACAAAGCTCATAGATGATTCTGAAGGTATAATTGAAGATAGAGAGGATGCAGAAGCAAAGAGTCCTAGTGATGAAGATAGTAGTAACGATATTTATGGAGATACAAGTCAACCTAAAATAGATAATAATGGAAATAGTAGCGAAGAACAACAAGATGAATTGACGGGTATTAAAACACAACTCGCACAAAATATTATATCTTTAACTGCTGCGTTAGAGAAAGTTGGAAATAATAATGCCCAAGAAGCACTAAAGAAAAATATTAAAAAAAGTTACAAGCGGATTGACGACAAGATGACAAAACTTGGAGCATTACAAGAAGAACAAAAAAATATTGAAAATGATATAGAACTAATAATGAATGAGTTGTATGAAGATATTGAAAATGATGCTCAGGATCAAAAACATGACAAGAACAAGAAGCAAAATCACAAAGATCAGAAAGAATTAGAGAAAGAACAGAAGAAAAAGGCACATGAGATGAAAAAAGAACAGAAAAAAAAGGAGAAGGAACTAAGGAAAGAGGAAAAAAGCAAAAAAATAGAACAACAGTGAAAAGATAGTAAATCATGTAATTGATGTATTGTAATCATTTCGTAACCATTTCATTAATAATACGTGATATAATTATCCGTGTTAACACAAAGTGCTACCAACACTAAGCGAGGAAAATACATATCCTACAATGATAACTAGAAATATTGTTAACAATTGTCAAGTTATTAAGGCACTCAATATAATTGAGTGCTTTTTTCTTGATTCTACTTAGGTAATATATAGTAATTGTTAGTGACTTATGTTGCTGAACGTACCATATTGTTATAATAAAAGTGTTGTAGATTATATAAGTTAAATGAATATAGTGGTATGAAAAAAAATAGTCAAAAAAAATGACTATTTTTCTATTTTCTACCCCTATAAAAAAATCAGAGCTACCGAACTTCATATTAGGAAGAGGGGTGTAATCGGTGCTCAGTCTGTTGTTTAAAATTGGCAAGAAAGAAAAATCATTAGAAGCAATAATTGGAGAAATCCAAAACGGTAACAGTCAATTACATTACAAGATTATAAAAAAATATCATCCTTTTATTGCCAAGACTGTCTCCTCTGTATGTAAACGATATATTGATGAAACAGATGATGAGTTTAGCATTGGTCTTATTGCATTCAATGACGCAATTGAAAAATTTGAAAGAGAAAAAGGTCGTTCTTTTTTAGCTTTCGCTGAGCTAATTATTAAGAGGAGAGTCATAGATTACATTCGGAAACAAGCACGTAACCGATCAATACCATATGATTTACATGAACGTGAAAACGATGTACGTCCTCAAACACTAGAGTCACATCTATCCTTCGAAGAATATGGCAAACAAGTTGAACAAGAACGACGAAAAGAAGAGATTGAGCAATATAAGCAGGATCTTAAAACATTTGGCTTAACATTTCAAGATTTAGTAAATCAATCACCAAAGCATGCCGATGCTAGACAAAATGCCATTACTGTAGCGAAGATTCTTGTTGATCATGAAGAGCTTCGAGCTAGTCTGTTGGCAAAGAAACAGTTACCAATAAAACAATTAGAAAAACAAGTAAAAGTGAGCCGAAAAACGATAGAGAGAAACCGCAAATATATAATTGCCATTTCGGTCATTCTCACTGGTGATTACTTGTTTCTTAAAGAATATTTGAAGGAGGTGATCTAAAATTGAAAAAGGGGGTCATTATGGAAATAAGCAGTAAATTTGTTACAGTATTAACAGATGAAGGAGAATTTTTACGGACAAATAAGCTGCTAGAACAACAATATGATATTGGTCAAGAGATCATATTTCTGCCCTTTCGTGAGGGGAAAAGAAGTTATTCATTTTTGTTAAACATTTCACGAATTGATAAATGGAAGCTTGCACTTGTTAGCACAATAGCCACTCTATTAGTTATCATTTCTGTTTTACCATTTTATACACCAAATAAGGTATTTGCTTATATGTCTATTGATATTAACCCGAGTATAGAATTATCTATAAATAATAAGCTAGAGGTTTTAAGTGTAACAGCACTTAACACCGAGGGTGAAAGAATTATTGAGAATTTATCAGATTGGGAAAAACAAGATATTACGTTTGTCACAAATTCTATCATTGATGAAAGCAAGAAGTATGGATATTTAATTGAAGGTAGTAATCTACTTATCACAACGGTACAAATACATCAAGGATCTACAACAAAAGATATTGAAAAAAAATTAGAAGAAAAAATTGTGATAATATCTGAAACATTAGAAAAGGATATTATTCATGTTACTTCTGTTAAAAGTGATGAAAATACACGTAAGAAAGCAGAGGAACAGGGTATCTCTACTGGTAAATACTTAATTGAAGAAGTTGAAAATAGAGATAAAGAGCATAAGGAAGGTGAGGATGCTAAAACATCCTCTAATCACTTAAAAAACGAAAGCATTATTAAGTTAGAGAATCAAAGAGAAAAGAAAGAAGCAAAGGATAAAAAAGATAAAAGGGATCATGAAAATAAAAAGGTCATAAAAGATAAAAGGGACAATGAGAACATAAAGGATAAAAAAGATAAAAGGGATCATGAGAACCAAAAAGACAAAAAAGATAAAAGGGATCATGAGAACATAAAGGATATAAAAAGATAAAAGGGACCAAGAGAACATAAAGGATAAAGAAGATTAAAGAGATCATGACAATAGAAAGAACGACACAAAGGAATAGAAGAACAAATTTTTTACTAACTAAGTAGGAATAATTAAATAAAAAAGTAATTTCCACAAGATTAGTGATGTTGTTTAATGTTTGTTTGAATTATAGAAATTAGAATTCTATCTTGTTAGACCTTACAAACAGGTGGAATAGATTTTACACATGTTCAAATTTACTTAATGGTTGTACTCATTTTATGAATACTCTACGTAAAAGTGCTATAATAAATAGGGAAAACATAGCAATGAAGGAGAGTATACAATGATAAGTAAAAAATTACTTGAAGGTTTAAATGAACAAATGAATTTTGAATTTTATTCTGCACATGCATACATGGCAATGGCAGCATACTGTTCGTCTGAAAGCTTTGATGGTTTTGCGAACTTCTTTTTAGTCCAAGCAGAGGAAGAACGTTTTCATGCGATGAAATTTTATAACTTTATTAATGCTTTAGGTGAACGTGCAACAATTATCGGTTTTCCTGAACCAAATAATGAATTTTCATCCCTGTTGGACGCTTATGAAAAAGCGTTAAGCCATGAAAAAGAAGTTACCAAGCGTATATACCAATTATCAGACATTGCATTGGATGAGCGTGAACATGCAACGATTAATTTTTTGAAATGGTTTATCGAAGAGCAAGTTGAAGAAGAGGATTTATTTGATAGTATTATTCAAAAATTAAAGCGTATTGAAAATGACAGCAATGCTATCTTTATGTTAGATAATGAATTTTCTGGCCGCTCTTTTTCACCAGAATCTGAATAACACAGTTAATACATAAGTCTGTATGAAATTTAACCGAGTGATAATATCACTCGGTTTTATCCATTTGGTATTAAATTTTGTATTTGGGTAACCCTCACCTAATTATTTTGGAAACTGCCCGTTAATATGATGCTGAGCTTGAGTGACGAGTCTTTTCGTGATTTCTCCACCTACAGACCCGTTCGCTCGTGAAGCACTATCTGGACTTAAATTCACGCCAAATTCTTGAGCTATTTCAAATTTTATTTGATCTAACGCCTGTTCTATACCAGGCACAAGTAATTTATTACTACTACGCCCCATTTTAAATCATCTCCTTGTTTATGTGTAAAACATCATAAGAATGAAATATTCTTATTAATTATAGTGTTAAACGTTCTAAAAATTTTATGCGGTAGGACGAAATAAATATCTTTTCAACAGGCAATAAATATTTGGAAGAACAAAAAAATATGTATGTTAGGAGCTATGTGTAACATCATAAAAACATCTGTTCAACGTTTATTATTTTTTAGTGTATTTATTTTAGCAAAAGTTATGCTCGGAGGTAAAAGTGATGGTGCTTACAAAGGGTATTTGTTGCAAATCCCGATAAAACGTTACAATATCTTAAAAATCGTTTAGCTAATTTACAGTTAGGTACGTTTTATATAAAGGCTTTTTTTTATAACACGTTGTTTTTTTATAAAAATTACTACATCAAAACGAAGTCTTTTGTAATTAGCATCATTTTCTAGAAAAAAGATGCCATAAAACTATAGACAGCTGTGTGCATAATACGAATAAGAACAATGGGACTATAGCCTGCTATAGTCTCTAGAGAAGAGCAGATGCAAAAGATGATCTTGTTATTCGTTTGGTGTTTATCTCTTTGTAATGATCAAGGTGGAAAAACGCATAATAAAAAGAGAGGAGTTTGCCCCCCTCTCTTAAGCAACTAAAAAGAATGGTAGTTTTGTTCATGCCGCAAAGAAGGTGGTAAATTGCCTAATTGCAGATTAATGCTTGTCGTTCTAGCATAATGGACATCTTCGTGCAGGAAGCACAGGAGCTGGTGGTCTTACACAAGCACAACCGATAATGATTAACAGCACGAATAAAACGATAACCAAAGCAAAGATAGATCCAAACCCATCACTCATAAATACCATTCCTCCTTTCATTGTATATTAATACTTTATTAAAAATGTGGTAAATTGATTGTACGTTTATACTTAATGAATACATCCATTTTTCATGTAACAACGATATTTTTTTATGATATGATTATGTGTATATGTAATGAATGAGGGAATGAAGAATTAATGTTGAAAAAATTTCGTGAACGCATAAGTGGCTTAACACCTTTTCAAATTATTGTCAGTTATTATTTTTTAGCAGTTTCAATATCAACATTTTTAATCAGTTTACCTGTTGCGCATAAACCAGGTATTGAACTATCTTTTTTGGATGCATTATTTACAGCAGTTAGTGCAGTAAGTGTTACAGGATTAACTGTTGTGTCAACCGCAGATACATTCAGCACTACAGGTGTGTTTATCCTTTTGTTAATGCTACAAGTTGGTGGTATTGGCATTATGACCTTAGGGACATTCATTTATGTTTTAATCGGTAAAAAGATTGGTTTGAGGCAACGTCGATTAATTATGACCGATCATAATCAGTCAAATTTATCTGGATTAGTCATGTTAATGAAGCAAATCCTTTGGCTCATTATTATTATTGAACTCATCGGTGCTGTTATTTTAGGAACATACTTTTTGAAGTATTATCCAACTTGGCAGGAGGCATATTTACACGGTTTATTTGCAGCAGTTAGTGCGACAACAAATGGTGGATTTGATATTACTGGACAATC
Organism: Nanhaiella sioensis; assembly: GCF_046557775.1. Lineage (NCBI taxonomy): Bacteria > Bacillati > Bacillota > Bacilli > Caryophanales > Bacillaceae > Nanhaiella > Nanhaiella sioensis. Next base: position 361,628 of record NZ_JBKAEG010000001.1, on the reverse strand, counting down.
ACTCGTTCCGTTCGCTAAGGATTATTTCGTGCAATTTATTACGATTATCTTAATTACTTTAGGAGCGATAGGGTTTCCAGTACTTATTGAAGTCAAAGATTATTTATTAAACAAAAGGGAGAATGGACAGAGCTATCGCTTCTCACTTTTTACAAAAATCACAACAATAACTTATTTTAGCTTATTAATTTTTGGTACACTTATCATTTTGTTATTTGAATTTAATCATTTCTTCGCTGATAAATCATGGCATGAATCTTTTTTCTATGCTCTATTCCAGTCAGTCACAACGCGGAGTGGCGGTTTATCGACGATGAACGTTAGTGAGTTTACCGAGCCTACCTTGTTAGTTATGTGTGCTCTTATGTTTATCGGAGCTTCACCGAGCTCAGTAGGTGGAGGTATTAGAACGACAACCTTTGCGTTAAATTTGTTATTCTTATTCCATTTTGCTAAAGGTCGTAAAACAGTTAAAGTATTTAAAAGAGAGCTTCATGAGGAAGATGTGGTTAAATCATTGGTAGTTACGATGATGGCATTTATGATGTTTTCACTAGCAATTGTTATATTAACTTTAACCGAGCCTTTCACACTAACAGAGATTATTTTTGAAGTGAGCTCTGCATTCGGAACAACTGGTCTATCAATGGGGATAACACCAGGGTTAAGTGTGATAGGTAAAATAATCATCATTTTGTTAATGTTTATAGGAAGAATTGGGTTGTTAACATTCCTCTTTTTAATAGGAAAACGGTCAAAAGAGCCGAATTATCATTTTCCGAAAGAGAGGGTTATTATTGGATAATCACACACATGAAGACATTGCAAAGCCTGACCTTTATATTGGTCAGGCTTTGCCGTGTTATATGGATTTGTTAGTTTAAGCACCTAGCGCCCCCTCGTGGTCACTTCGATATATCTCTTGAAGGTAAAACCGTAACTTCAAGAGATATATATATGACCCCAATGCGATTCGTAGATAGACGAGGTACTTTTTTAATTTAATGATTATGCTATAAAATTTGAGATAAGAATGCTTTTGTTCGCTCATGTTGAGGATTGTCAAATAGTTCTTCAGGAGTACCAGTCTCAACAATTTCACCATGGTCAAACAAGACGATACGATCTGCAACTTCTCTTGCGAAATTCATTTCATGGGTAACGACGAGCATTGTCATACCAGATTCTGCTAATGTTTTCATAACATCAAGCACTTCACGAACCATTTCAGGATCAAGGGCTGATGTTGGCTCATCAAATAGCATTATTTTTGGTTGCATAGCTAGTGCTCGAGCAATCGCCACACGCTGCTGCTGTCCACCGGAAAGCTGTCCTGGATATTTGTCAGCTTGCTCAGGAATTCCAACACGTTCAAGGAGTTCATGAGCAATTTTTTCTGCTTTTTCCTTTTTCCATCTACGAACCCAAATAGGGGCTAATGTTATATTTTTCAAAATTGTCATATGAGGGAATAGGTTAAATTGTTGAAATACCATTCCAGTTTCTTTACGAATTTCTTCGATGTTTTTTACATCATTTGTTAAGCTAATTCCGTCGACAACAATCTCACCATTTTGAAATTCTTCCAAAGCATTGATTGTTCGAATAAAGGTTGATTTACCTGATCCGGAAGGTCCGAGTATAACGACAACTTCTCCTTCTTTCACATTCATATCTACGTTTTTTAGCACATGAAGCTTTCCAAACCATTTATCTAAATTATTAACAGTTATAATATCTTCTCGTTCTTCAAGTGGTGTTGTTAATTTTTCAACAGCAAAAATACTACCCATTAAATATACCTCCTATCGTTTCCCAACTGAGAGGGATGCCTCTAGCTTTCTACTTACGTAAGACATTAAATAACAGAAAATGAGAAAGACCAATGCAACAAAGACGTAAGCTGTCATATGTGTCCCTAAATATTGTGGATTTGCTATTATTTTTTTGGATATACCTAACAAATCGGATAACCCAACAATCGTTACTAGCACTGTATCCTTAAAAATACCTATATACAAACCGACAATCGGTGGAATAACGATTTTTAATGCTTGTGGTAAAATGATAAAACTAGTCATCAAAGTCTTATTTAATCCCAATGCCTGAGCTGCTTCAAATTGTCCACGTGGGATTGCTTGAAGTCCACCACGAACATTTTCTGCTAAGTAAGCTGCTGAGAACATAATAAACCCTATCATAGCACGTAGCACATTATCTATTTCTATACCATCACCTAAAAACAATGGAACCATCAATTGAGAAATAAATAGTAATGTAATTAATGGAATTCCACGTACGATTTCAATAAATAAAATGCTAAACCATTTTACAATTGGAAGTGTACTACGTCTTCCTAAAGCAAGTAATACTCCAATAGGGAAGGATATAACAATTGCAACTAATGCAATTAATAGTGTTAATAAAAATCCACCCCAGACACTCGTACTAACCTCAGGTAAAATACCAAATCCAGATAATAAGAAGATAGAGACTGGGAACAATAAGAACCAACCAGTTAAGGTTAATGTTTTTAGTTTATTAAATTTTGCTCCCACAAAATAAGTCGCAATAAGGATAACGATGTTTATACCTAACCATATTCTTGTCATACCTTCAACAAATGGTAAACACCCAACAACTAGCATAACGATACCAATCGTCAATGCGATAGGTTTTACAATACTTTTCCATATTCCCCATGAAAAACCTAACATAATAGATACATATGTTAATAATAGCCAGACTCTCCAAAGTTGGTCGATCGGATATTGTCCGACAACAAACAGCTTAAAGTTATCGGCCACAACCCGCCACTCTGCAGTGACAAATATCCAATATACTGAACCTTTAATAATAAAATAGGCAATAACGATAGATAAAATTGTTAACGCTGTGTTTAACCAGCTACTAAAAAGGTTTGCCTTAAGCCATTGCAAAAAACGGTTAGGTTGTGTATCTGAATTAATGTCAATTTGTTTCGGTTCGTGTTTTTCAACACCGATATTTCCCATCGCTACCACCTACCTTTCAACAATTTGTGCTTTTTTGTTAAATATATTCATAATTAATGCTGTAATTAAATTGATAAGTAAATATACAGCTATCCAAATAAGGACAACCTCAATTGCCCGTGAATTTTGTCCAAGTGTAGTTTTCCCTACGCTCACAATTTCTTGGTATGCAATTGCCACACCTAAACTTGAGTTCTTTATTAAGTTCAGATATTGACTTGTAACAGGAGGGATAATTATTCTAATTGCTTGTGGAAAGACAACTAGACGCATCGTCGTAGACGGTTTTAAACCAAGTGCATTAGCAGCTTCTTTTTGTCCTTGCTTGACACCTAAAATACCAGCTCGAACAATTTCTGCAATATAAGTAGAAGTATAAACACTTAATGCCAAAAGTAGTGCAAGAAACTCAGGTCTTAGTAGACTACCACCAGTAAATCCTCTACCTTCAATTGAAGGGTTTGAAATATCGAATGGAGCCTGCTGTGTAACAATTAACGATACTACAATCGCTAGTATAATTGCACCTGTTCCCCAAATGAAAGGGTAAGTTCGTTTTCCTAAATCAATTTGTCGCTTTAGTTGAACGCGCCACATGATAATTGAAAGTATAATACCTATTAACAGAAGGATTGTCCAAACGAGTGAGCCAGAGTTTTGCTGAAACCATGGAATAGCAACACCACGATTAGTAAATATAAATGAACTACTTGTTTTAACATCATCGATTAATGGTAATTGAAGTAATACAGCATAATACCAAATAAATAATTGTACTAATAAAGGTGTATTTCGAAAGATTTCAATATAAATGCTTGAAAGCTTACTTACGAGCCAGTTAGAAGATAGCCTTGAAATACCTGCAATAATCCCAATAATCGTTGCAAAGATGATACCGAATAACGCAACTTTCAATGTGTTTAAAATACCAACAAGCAAAGCCCGTCCATAAGTATCAGATGATGAATATTCAATTAAAGAGTCGGTTATCCCAAATCCTGCCCGTTGCCCAAGAAAGGAGAAGCCAAAGGCAATACCAATCTTTTCAAGCCCATTGATTGCATTAATAATAAAATATGCTCCAAATAAGGCAACAATGAAAACAAAAATAAGCTGTAATAATATTGGAATTATTCTTTTGTCACGCCAAAATGGAGTTGAAACTGACATTTCCTTTTTCATATATCCACCTCACAATGGAAAAGGTCTGCATTATATAATCAATAGTAAGCAGACCTTTTCGTTCATTATCAATGTATTGCAAAACCAGCAATTAGCGAAACGGAGGGGAGTACATTAATCCACCGTTTGTATACATATCATTTATTCCGCGCTCTAATCCGAAAACTGAACCTAAATTACGTTCGAAAATCTCACCGTAATTTCCTACTTCTTTAATTACTTTGTAAGCAAAATCATTGTCAAGCTTTAACTGCTCTCCTAAATTATTTTCACCTGCACCTAATAGACGTTGTATTTCTGGGTTATTACTATTAAGCATTTCATCAACATTTTCAGAAGTAACACCTAATTCTTCAGCACGCATCGTTGCAAATGTGACCCACTTTACAATATCAAACCACGTATCATCTCCACCGATTACAGCAGGAGCTAACGGTTCTTTTGATAAAGTCTCATCTATAATGATGTGTTCGTCAGGATTTGCCATGTTTGCTTGTCGTGCGATTAATCCGGATTTATCAGTAGTGTATGCGTCAGCAGTTCCTTCCTCGTATGCTTGAACAGCTGCATCTTGCGTATCGAAAACGATTGACTCGTATTCAATTCCATTTGCATCTAACACATCTGCTAAGTTTAGCTCAGTAGTCGTTCCTTGTTCCACGGAAATACGAGCACCTTGTAAATCTTCTAAACTTTTAATTCCACTATCTTTACGAACGATAATACCTTGACCATCGTAAAATGTTACTGGAGCAAAGTTTAATCCAACCTCTGAATCACGGTTTGTCGTCCAAGTTGTATTACGAACTAATACATCAACTTCACCTGTTTGGACAGCTGTGAAACGTTCCTCTGATGTTAATGGGCGAAATTCAATCGCGTTTGCATCCCCTAAAACTGCTACAGCAATTGCTTTAGCAAAGTCAACATCAAAGCCTGAATATTGACCATCAGTACCTACAAACCCAAATCCAGGTAACTCTCCGTTAACCCCGGCAACTAATTTTCCTCTGTCTTTTACTGTATCAAGTATTGATTTTGATTCTTCACTTGATGCATCGTCCGAGCACCCAGCAATAATTCCAACTACTAATAAAAGAAACACTGTGAAGATACCAAATCTTTTTTTCATTTTTTTCCCCCTTATGTATCTTTTTTCAACAATATTAACTAGTTCAATCGTATTAATTAACCGAAAATATTGAATAGTAATAAAGTTGATAATCTTAATATAATATAATTTTTATTATATTTCAATATTTTCAGAAACTTTTATAGTTATTAAGAGTAATGCTGTTTAATAATAGGAAGGATGTATATTTAATTAGGTAGAAAATAACAGATGGATTTTTCATTAAGAAGGTGGTGTGAAGAATTTACTTATAGAATAAGAAAAAGTTATATAGGTGACAGTGTTAAATAATACGAGTTGAAAATAATTATACTAGGAGAAGAAAATAAATACATTTTTGTATAAAGGTATCTTGAGATATTTTCTATTTATCCTTATAAAATTCCTGTAATCATACATTTTGAATAGTATATAACAATAATTTAACGAATAAGCTAACAGTAGCTAAAGGGGCGAAAATCATAAATATCATTTGTGAAATACTCCCAATAAGTATAGTTCAATGATATAAAATATCCCCCTTAGCGACTTATACAAGATAATTAATCTGTACCATAACTGACATCTTCTGTTGGGTGCATGAAAGGTGCACCATTTGGCTTCTTTTTTTCTTCAATTAATTCTCTATTTTCTGGTGTATTCCATCCTATATCATTAGTAGGATGTACCCAGTCATCGCCTGCCATTATGGCAGGGTCGATATCGTCAGTCCATTGATTTAATGGTGAGTTTGGAGAATTATACAGGCTATCCCCAATAACTACACCATTCTTATTAACAAATGGTTCTTGCAATTTTTCGCCAGTTCCTTTGAAGTTTGGAGCATTTATTTGATGAGGCATAGTTTCATCAAATATTGATGATGATTCCTTTTCATTTTTCTTAGTCATTTATGTTAACACCTCACTAAATCACTAAACTTTAAATTAATGTTTTTTATGTGCTTTTGTGCTTCATATGCATTATATTCCAATTACTTGAAATGAAGCTTCAAAATATGATCTAGTTTTCTTGAAAGAGTATACTCCTTTAGAGCTATTATGAGCGAACAATTCAATTATCATGCATACCTTTTGGTCGTTCGAACAAGATAAAAGGTGAAGCATATCATTTAAAGAGTACAGGTAGGTGAAAATATGAAGGATGATTCTTTTGCGTTTGCTCAACTTGACAGTGAAGATTTAACGAAGGTTCAGCAAGTAGAAAAAGAGCTTAGAGCTGAAAAAGGCGAAGAAATCGTTTTAATTGCATATAAAAATACCATCAACATGAAGTAATAAAAGCAGTTCAATCTTTGCGTATATGTGGAGGAATAGTTATGAAACGAAAAGTAAAATATAATGCAGCAAGAAATAATAATTTTACACCAAAGGAAAGTCTACCTGATACTGAATTTTCAGCTGAAGCTGACTATGAGGAACCAATAAAAGGGGCCAATAGAAACTCTAAAAAAGGGTATCAGCAAAGACAAGAGGAGGAGTAAAGTTCCATGGGAAAAAGAATGCAGAAAAAACAGCACGCAGGTGATCAAAACCATAAGATGTCTAAAGATTTATTACGTGAAGAGTTTGGTGGGGAGTTAGGGGATTATAATGCAATGAAGCCCTATGAAGGGGCACTTGAGTCGAAAAACAAGAACTGTGACAAAGAGTAGCAACTTGTTATTCAAAGGTGGAGGGACATCTCCACCTTATGTTAATTTATTTGGTGTTAGTTATATTATCTATTGTTGATGTAAAGTAACTTGTCTTGTTTGTCGATGGATCAAAATATACTAATAACAATGTTTGCTCATGAACAATTTTTTCTGATAACAAATAGTGTGAAAGATTAAAATTAAGCTCTTCAATGACGGTATGCTTGTGTATATCTTTTTCACTAAGTTGTAAATGTGTAAATTGACGTCCGAAAACGTGAGGGTTGTTAACAATATCACGATAATATGCTGCTCTAGTTGGTTTTTCTAATGAATCATTCCACCACGGTTTACGCGGTTTATGCTTTTGCTTACGTAAGTAATCATATTTCATTAATCCTGAAATGATGTCCAAATCTTTTACATTTGTTTCGTGCAAAAATTGATATAACCTTTTAAATAAATCTTCCAATTGATGTCCAATTCTTATCCAACCTTGTTCATCCCAATACGTACCGAATAATTGAAAGAAGTCAAATGGAGTTGGATAGCTATTAGATACAAGGAATTCAATCGTTTGATCCATTCTATGGTCATTCCAATATTTTTCTAACACGTCTTCAACTTGTTTAATACGCATAATGTCGTCGAAAGGTAAAATATCATTCTCCAGAATTTCATAGGGTGAAGTGTCCATATATTTATATCCGTGGTCCTTTGCTGTTAGTCGAAGACCTGTTCCTCGTAGCATTTTCAAAAAGCCAAGTTGTAGTTCTTCAGGTCGCATAGCAAAAACATCATTAAAAGTCTTCCGGAATGATCCATAGTTTTCTTCTGGTAGGCCGGCAATTAGATCAAGGTGCTGGTCAATCTTACCACCTTCCTTAACCATCGTCACAGTACGTGTCAGTTTTTCGAAATTTTGCTTGCGCATGACAAGCTCATTCGTTGCATCATTTGTTGACTGAACACCTATTTCGAATCTGAACAATCCAGGTGGTGCTTCTTGATTCAAAAACTCAATGACTTCAGGACGCATAATGTCAGCAGTAATCTCAAATTGGAACACGGTACCTGGCTTATGCTCATCAATTAAAAATCTGAACATCTCCATCGCATAACTTCTACTTATATTAAAGGTTCGATCGACAAACTTTATTGTTCTAGCACCGTTATCCATTAAATAACGAATATCATCTTTTACCTTTTCGCGATCAAAATAACGTACCCCAACTTCTATTGATGAGAGACAAAATTGGCAACTAAAAGGGCAGCCACGGCTTGTTTCAATATAGGTTACACGCTTGGATAGACTTAGCCTGTCTTCTTCAAAACGAAAAGGTGAGGGCAATAACTTTAGGTCAAGCTTTTTTTGTGGACGCTTTATAACTTTTTGTTTTTCTTGTCGGTAAGCAATCCCATCAATTTTTTCGAAATTATTGTCATAATTAAGTTCGTCAAGTAATTGCTTAAACGTTTCTTCACCTTCGCCGATGACGATAAAATCAACTTCAGGAATTTTATCTAACCATTCACTTACATCATATGTCACTTCGGGACCACCTAACACGATTGTAAGCTTTGGGTTTATTTTTCTTAGCATTTTTATCACTTTAATGGTTTCTTCTATATTCCATATATAACAACTGAAACCAACTACATCTGGTTTTTTTCTATATATATCAGTCACGATATTCATTACTGGGTCTTTAATAGTATATTCTGCAAGCTGTACATCATACTCTGGTTCAGCATATGCCTTTAAATATCTAATTGATAGGCTTGTGTGAATATATTTTGCATTTAATGTACTTAAAACTACATTCATTAGATTTTTTATCTCCTTTTACTTTCGCTATAGCAATAACACGTCGATTTATTCTATCATAATTTTAGCCGAAAATTGCATTCTAAAAACAAGCAGTTTATGTTATATATATTTTTTTCTTTTTCTAATGCACATATCGTATTAATTGTTGCAACACTAACCAATATTTAACGGTGTTATATGTTGTACTTTAAAGATGAAAAAAACAAACATTCAATTCACATACAGTCTTTTAATTTTTCTATTATAATAGAAATAAAAGTTTAGGAGATGAGAGAATGCATAGAAAGATTAGATGGGGAATACTAAGTACTGCAAATATAGCTCAAACAGCCATTATTCCAGCGATTCACAAAGCAACTAATGCTGAAGTAGTTGCTATTGCTAGCGCCAATGAGCAAGTGAAAAGTGTTGCTGAATCATTAGCCATACCTAATGTATATAAAAGCTATCAGGATTTATTATTAGATTCTAATGTTGATGCTGTTTACATACCTCTACCTAATGGTTTACATGCAGAATGGGTGAAGGAGGCTGCTACACACGGTAAACATATTTTATGTGAAAAACCAGCAGCACTGAATTCTTCGGAGATGAAGGATATCATCCAAGCATGTCTGAAGAATAATGTCATTTTTATGGAAGCATTTATGTATCAATTTCATCCACAACATAAAAGAGCAAAAGAAATTATAGCATCTGGTGAAATTGGTGACATTAAACTAATGCGTTCAAGCTTCTCATTTACATTAAATGATCTTGAAGGTAATATCCGTATGGTGCCTAAATTAGGAGGGGGGAGCTTGTATGATGTTGGTAGCTACTGCATCAATACAATTCAGTACATATTAGATTCGGAACCTATTGAAGTTTTTGCTCAGGCCCATATACACGAAGAATATCATGTAGATATGTCAACATATGCTCTATTAAAATTACAAAACGATGTGATGGTTTCTTTTGATTGTAGTTTTGAAAGGTCTTTTAGCGCATATTATGAAATGGTAGGTACGAAAGGCAAACTGGTTTTACCGAGGGCATTTACACCTAACTTATATAATAACGTAGGCAAAATAATCGTATCAAATGAGCAAGAAGAGTCTAGAGTAGAGTACTATGAAGCAGACCAATATGTTCTGCAAATAGAACATTTCTCTAATTGTATATTGAACAAATCGCAACCTATGTATACCGGAGAGCAAAGCCTAAAAAACATGAAAGTCATCGATGCATGTTTTCAATCTATAACAGCGGGTGAAAAGGTAAACATAAGCTGAATTTTATGAACACGAGCAAATTTATAGGTCAAATTTACATGTTTATGGGTCAAATTGAAAGTTTATCAGTCAATTTCCTGTGTTTACGGGTCAAATTATTAGTTTTATCGGTCAATTTCCTATATTTATTTGTCAAATTAAGTTCTTTCTAAAAATCTAAAAGGAAAAGCTGTCTCAAATTTGAGACAGCTTGCTTCATGTTATTTAGTTGGTTCAACCATGCGTCGAACAATTTTAGGAATAAGTTTGCGAGGTCCAAATCTAACAGATGTCGCCATAATACGGTTCATTAAACCAGGTATGATTACCGTCTTGCCCTTCTGTAAACCTTCATATCCTGCTATTGCTACTGACTTAACGTCCATCACTTTGCCACCAGTGAAATTTTTCGAGTGATCCATGTCGGCAGCAGATTGAAAGCCAGTTTCAGTTGGTCCAGGGCAAAGAACACTAACTGATACGCCAGTACCTTCTACTTCATTTGCAATGGCCTCAGAAAGAGATAATACATATGCTTTTGATGCCGAATAGTTAGATAAATATGGTCCGGGCTGAAAAGATGCTGTTGATGCTACATTTAATATTTTCCCAGATTTTCTATTGACCATTTGAGGTAAGAACAGTTTAGTTAAATAAGTAAGTGCTGTGATGTTCACTTGAATTAATTCCAATTCTTTGTTGATATCCGTTTCAGCAAAGAACCCAAAACTTCCAAATCCAGCGTTGTTTACAAGGACTTCAACATCAATCTTTTCATTTTCACAATAATCGTAAATTTGCTGTGGCGATTCAGGATTTGATAAGTCTTTTGAAAGTACCTTTGCTTTAATATTGTAGGTTTTCATTAAGTCGTTTGCTAAATCATTTAACTTTTGCTCATTTCGCGCGATAAGTAGAACGTTATGATTATCTTTAGCAAATAGATGGGCTAATTCAAAGCCAATTCCACCAGAAGCTCCAGTAATTAATACAAAGTTATTAGACATATAATAGCACCTTCCTCATTTACAAGAATTTTTATTTTAATATTTTTTTTGCAAGCTTTAGTCCATTTTTCATATTTGGGTAACGTAATGGTATGTCAAATTTAGTCGTTTGTTTTAGAACACTTTTGTAATGGGAGAACGTATTAAAACTATGTTTACCATGATATGCACCTACACCACTAGTTCCAACGCCCCCGAATGGAAGGTGTGGAGAAGCTAGATGATAGAGCGTATCGTTAATACATCCACCACCGTAAGAGATGTTGTTAATGATGTGCTCTTGAGCTTGTTTATTGCTAGAAAACAAATATAGGGCTAATGGTTTCGGTCGGTCGTTTACCATGTTAATCACTTCACTCGCATCACTATATTCAATGACAGGTAGTATTGGGCCGAATATTTCATCTTGCATTATTGAATCGTCCCATGTAATATGATCTAAAATGGTAGGTTCAATCGCATGCAATTCTTCATCTATATTTCCACCAACGATAATATTACCGTCACTTAAATATTTTACTAACCGCTGAAAATGGCGTTCATTGACTATATGAGTATATTCTTCATTAGTTAGAGCATTATCAGTATAAAACTCATTGATTATTTTCCTCATATTATTAATGAGCTCGTCTTTTACACTATGGTGAACGAGCATGTAGTCTGGAGCAACACAAGTTTGCCCAGCATTAAAGAATTTACCCCATACAATTCGTTTTGCTGCAAGTTTTAAGTCAGCCGTTTCATCAACAATAACTGGACTTTTGCCACCAAGTTCTAAAGTTACTGGAGTTAAGTTTTTTGATGCAGCTTCCATCACAATTTTGCCAACTGGGACGCTACCTGTGAAGAAGATATAATCAACGGGTTCATTTAAAAGTTGTGTACTTTCTTCTACTCCGCCCTCAACTACAGCTATATACTCTTCATCAAAGGTTGAAGACAACAGTTCTTTTAAAATTGCTGAAACAGTCGGTGTTAACTCTGAAGGTTTTAAAATTACAGTATTTCCACCAGCAATTGCACCAAGGATAGGAGTGAGTGCTAGTTGGAATGGGTAATTCCACGGAGCAATAGTAAGGGTAACACCGTAAGGCTCAGCATATCGATAACTTGATGCGCCAAAGTGAGAAATAGGAGTTTTAACTCTTTTTGGTTTAACCCATGACCTCAAGCCTTTTTGAATAACTGAAATCTCAGATAATACTAAGCCGATTTCAGACATATAAGTATCAGCTTCAGATTTGTTTAAATCAGTCTTTAATGCGGTAGTTATCCCACGTTCATTTTCAAGAATTGCCTTTTTCAACTTGCTAAGGGCGTTCAATCTGAAAGTAACATCTTTCGTTTCACCTGTGAAAAAAAACTTTTTTTGTTTTTTTACTAAATCGCTAATTTCAGTCATGTAAAATTCCCCCTATACTTTTTATTTCAATTCACAGTTGTTTTCCAGTAATGAAATAAGATGCTTCATATGCTCTACAGCTTGAAGAAGGGTTAAGTAGTAATAATTACCTGTGCCGTGTTGTCTAACATCAACAAGACCAGCTTGTTTTAAATTTTTTAAATGGTGCGAAATTGCTGGTCTGGATAATGGGAGCTTTTCAGCTATTTCATTTACATTAAGCCCTGTTTCTTCATGTTCATCTAATAAAAGTATGATATCTTGTCGTGTTTTATCTGAAAGGACTTGAAAGGCAGGGATCGCTTCACGGAATACTGCTAAAATATCTTGAGGTTCTGCTTTATGTTGCTTCATGACGACACCTCGTTCTTTCGTTTAAACTTTTAAACCAAATGTATAACATTATTAACAATATGTCAATGTATTCGAATCAATTGTAGTCTATAGTTGAAAAAATATTAAACTATCATTAATATAAATAGACGTGAGCAAGATAATTCTATAATTTATGAGAACTGGATGGTGTCAACATGATTCGTACAATCGTATGGTTTATCTATTTTTGGCTACATTTACTATTTACTGTCCCCGCCTTACTAAAAGCGAGACAGCTAGATAAAAGAGAATTGCACTCAGAAAGAGACCAAATCGTTTTAAGAGAAACAAGACGGTGGTCTAGAACATTAGTCAATCTTACAAGCTCAACGATCAATGTGAAAGGTAAGGAAAACATTCCAGATCATCAGCCTGTTCTTTTCGTAAGTAATCACCAAGGGAATTTTGACATTCCTATTATATTAGGTTTTCTAGACAAAAAAATGGGGTTTATTTCTAAATTGGAAATTAAAAAATATCCTATTATTTCTCATTGGATGTTATTGATGAGATGTGTGTTTATGGATCGTAAGAATATTCGTCAATCAGTTAAGGCAATCAATTTAGGGATTAACAATTTAAAAGAAGGACATTCACTTGTTATTTTTCCTGAAGGAACTCGAAGCAAAGGAAATGCTATAGGTGAATTTAAACCAGGTAGCTTTAAGTTAGCGACTAAATCAGGCGTGCCAATTGTCCCAATTACGATCAATGGCTCATATAAAATCATGGAAGCTAACAAGAATATTCTTAAAGGAGCGAATGTTGAAGTAATTATTTCTAAACCTATTTCAAAAGAAGAGTACGATGGTATGACGATCAATGATCTTGCAACAAATGTACAAAATATTATTGAAAAAGAATTAGTTTGAGCCCATATTGTTACCAGATGCATCATATTTACATTAAAAGATATCTAGCCATAATAGAAGAGTCTGAAGATAAGAACAGGCTCTTTTGTTACTTTAGTGAAGTTGCATTACAAATATATTTCACTCCGTAAGTATGCTGAGCATCCATCCGATCGTTGAAAGCTGCTTGAAAGAATCAGTCCGAAAGCTTGTTTTTGCATTGATGGTTGTTATTCGTTTTAAGAAATAAACACGTACACAGCTAAAGCTCGTGAAACCTTTTCTACAACGATAACTAACAATGTAAACTACTTTTTTGGTACTAATTTGATAACAATAGCAACAAAGTTTGCGAAAAGAGCATTACGATATGAATTTAAAAAATATAAATTGTAAGCAAGCTTACAGAAAAAAATCGAAGGTGGATATAGAATAAAAAAATAGTGTTAGGAAAATCATATTGTTAGTTCTTTAGAAAGTCCTAACCTATTGATGATACTTGTTATCATTAAAGTGAATTTATTAAAAGGAGTGAGTATATTGACAACGTTGGCAGAACAACTAAAGGCATACAACGAAAATGCAGTAAAAAAAATGCCTGAAGAGGTTTTAAATAAAATGGTTCAGGCTACTACAGACCTTGCTCAATCAGATATTGCAAAAGGATTAGAAATTGGTGATCATGCTCCAGATTTTACTTTGTCTGACCCAACAGGAAAAGAACTTAATCTTTATGAGCAACTACAAAAGGGGCCGGTTATATTAACTTTTTATAGAGGTGAATGGTGTCCTTATTGCAATCTAGAACTTAGGGCATATCAGCAAGCATTACCGGAAATAAATGCTCTAGGTGCGCAATTGATTGCTATTAGTCCTCAAACACCAGATCATTCGTTGTCAATGAAGGAAAAAAATGAACTTGCATACCCAGTCCTAAGTGATGTGGGTTCTCACGTAATTAAGGAATATAATTTATTATTTGAATTACCAACATATTTAGTTGAAGTGTACAAAGGTTTCGGTATTAACTTAGAAGAATTTAACGATAGTGACTGGTCATTACCTGTTCCAGCAACATTTATAATCGATCAGAATGGGAAAATTAGATTAGCTTCTGTTAACCCTGATTATACGAAACGAATGGAACCATCAGAAGTAATTAACGAACTAAAGTCGTTATAATTTTTTAAGGGTCTAAGCTCTATTTGAGTTAGACCCTCTTATTTTGTTGTTTTTCATTGACTGAAATTCATCTTACTAAGAATTTAATAACTTATAAATTTAGCATTCGAGGTCTTTTCTACTTTGGCTATTTTCGCATTCCTCATTGCTAATTACGTTAAGCCCAAGTGTTCATGGTATCTTTTCTCATTATAAATATGGTCATTTTCATAAGTTCATTTGTTGTTGTCCTAAATTAGTCTCAATAACAACAAGTTTGTGAAAAGAGCTTATATTAAGTTAGTTATTATTTTGTACTTCATCATGTGAATGGTTGTCTGCAGTGTTAGTCTCTATATTTGTTGTTTCAATATTTAAGTGTGCTTTTAAATCCTGTCTTATTATTTCGAATGCATCATAATCAACGATATAGTCGTATTGTTCGTTTGAATAACCAGGCACTGTGTACGTTTCTATCGTTACATCTCCCGTCGCATAATCATAGAAGGATAACATTTCATCAAATGTCAAATTTGTAATAATATTATCTCCAATTGCGTCAATTACATTGCCGTATTTTGTTATAGAACCAAGTGATGCAGCTTTTTTCACTATAGCTTCTAAAATCAACTGTTGTCGTTTCCCTCTCTCCACATCGGTATCAATTTTCCTTGTTCTTGCTAAGGCGAGAGCTTCTTCTCCGTTTAGTGTTTGTAATCCTTTTTCAAGGTGGATAGCTTTTGAACGGTCTTGACTATCCTGCTCTGTAAATGTAACAGGTACATCAACTTCTATCCCGTTGAGGGAATCTACTATATCCATGAAAGAGTTGAAGTTAACAGTAGCATAATAATCAACAGGTATATCAAATAATTCTTCTACTGTTTGCACAGCGCCATCTGCTAAACCAAAATGATATGCGCTATTAATTCGATGCTTTTCTCCATCATAAAATTGTAAAGGAACATAAGAATCTCTAGGGATGTGCACAAGTTTAACTGATTTCTTGTTCTCGTTAAACGTAGCTAGTAACAATGCATCAGTTCGTGGTCCTTCACCTAATCTGTCTCCAATATTTCTAGTTTCACTGTCGTCAACGCCCATTAATAAGATAGAAATATTGTCTGATTTAGGATTCACCCCATCAGTACGTCTTTCTGATTGCTCACCTCTGTCAAGCTCTTTATGTGCTTTTTCAGCAGTTGTTTGTGCTTTATTAAATAGAACGGATGCGTATACCCCACCAGCTAATATGAGGAACAACAAAGGAATTGTCACGTATATGAGTAGTTTTCGATGTTTTTTATTTTTTAGCATTAGTTTCCTCCAAATTAATTCTACTATTCGTAAATAATAACATAAGCAAAAAACATAAAAGTTACAAGTAAGTAACAAAGAGAATACAAAATGCTAGTTTTTAATACAAAATCTGCATATAAGGAGCAATTTTCATTTTTTTCGCAGGTAGTTCTCTGATAACTTGTTGTTTTTCCTAGCTAATAAATAACCACGTATATAACTAGAAAACACAATATCATTTTCTATAAAACGTCATCTTTAAATCCTAGTTTAGGAATGGTAGCAACAAAGTTTACGAAAAGAGTCTATTCTCAAAGTTTCTTTCGTAAACTTTGTTGCTTTTTTCATTTATATTTGTGTGTATTATATAATTTATATTGCAAAACATGCCCCGAACTTTGTTACAAGCGTGTTTAGCTCTAATTACGAAAAGAAACAATAAATGCGAAAACAGCCTTTCACAATAAATAAGTTATCAAATTATATGAGATTTGCATGAAAAAAAATAAAAATTTTAGTGAAGAAATTCCAACTGTATTATTACAGAAAATAAACTGTTACATATTATGTTAGCGTTTACAAATATTTAAAATTCAGCAATTGCTTAAAAAGATAAAAATTGTATTACAAAAAATAAATAAATGTTTGACTTTTGTCACAGTCAAAAACCATATAAAAAACTACAATTAGATATAGGGGAATACATTAACAAAGATTAGGGGTGATGTAATGTCAATACTACCAAAGAAAAATGAACTTGGTTTTTATGAAATTAGATTAGAATCAATAGGAGGTCTTGGGGCTAATTTAGCTGGAAAAATGCTAGCAGAAGCAGGTGTGCTAGGGCTTGGATTGAACGGTTCCAACTTTTCCTCGTACGGCTCAGAAAAAAAAGGTTCGCCTGTAAAAGGATTCGTTCGTTTTTGTGATCCAGATACAGAAATTAGAGCACATAGTCCGATCGAACAGCCGCATGTCATCGGAGTTTTTCATGAAGCATTATATAAAATGGTCGATGTGGTCAGTGGATTGGCTTCGGATGGAATCGTATTAGTTAATTCAGTTCGAGAGTTTGATGCTGTTAAAGGTGATTTACAACTTAAATATGGAACATTGGCGATTGTTGATGCTCTTGGAATAGCAGTTGAAGAAAAAACAAAGGTCAATACTGCTATGCTTGGTGCATTGTTTAGAATATGCGATTTCTTAGATGCAGACGCTATGCGTGACGTTATTCGAAAGACATTTGAAAATAAATATCCACATTTAGTAGAACCGAATATTCGAACATTTAATCGTGGATATGCGCAAGTACAGTTTAAGACCTACGATGTCCCAGGCGAAGTAGTTGAAAAACAGTTTACTAGATTAGAAGCAAAACTAGGGTATGATACACAAACTTCCGGAGGAATAATTACCGCTAATGCAAATAGTATTTTTAAAGATCTAAGTGGTTCTCGACAAGGTTTCTTACCTCAATTTGACCAAGATAAATGTATAAATTGTGCTGCTTGTGATACAGTTTGTCCAGATTTTTGCTTTGTATGGGAAAAAGGTGAAGACAAACGTGGTCGAGTGCAAATGTTTCTTAAAGGAATTGATTATCAATATTGTAAGGGGTGCCTTAAATGTGTCGAAGCTTGTCCTACTTCTGCATTAGCAGATTTGAGAGAAGAGATTGGTTTCGCTGAAAAGAATCAAGTAAAGCATAAATTCCCATTAGTATCAGGAGGTGTTTTATAGTGGCAATGATTGAAGAAAAAGTAAATGAAGCTAATAGAGCTGAGCAAGTCGTCACGTTTGAATCAGGAAATGAAATGGCCGCAATGGCTGCTGCACAAATTAACTATCATATAATGGGGTATTTCCCAATAACGCCGTCAACAGAAGTTGCTCAATATTTAGATCAAATGAGATCAAGGGGAGAACATGACATCCAGCTAATACCTGCTGATGGTGAGCATGGTTCAGCAGGAATATGCTATGGGGCAGCTGTTGCTGGAGCCAGAGTTTTTAATGCAACGAGCGCCAATGGATTATTATATATGATTGAACAATTACCAGTACAATCTGGAACTCGTTTCCCTATGGTTATGAATCTCGTAACACGTTCTGTAAGTGGGCCGCTTGATATTAGAGGCGACCATTCTGACTTATATTATGCCTTAAACACAGGGTGGGTTATATTAACGGCTAGAAGTCCTCAGGCAGTGTACGACATGAATATGATCGCGCTGAAAATTGCCGAGCATGCTGATGTGAGGTTGCCTGTAATTGTTGCATATGATGGTTTCTTTACTTCTCACCAAAAAAGAAAGGTAGAGTATTTTAAAGATAGGAATGTTGTGCAAGAGTTTGTTGGAGAATGTCCTACTGATTATCCACGAGCAGTTGATTTACATAACCCAGTTACAATTGGTGCACATATGAATGGTGATGACTTAATAAATAATAACTACCAGCAATCAGAAGCGCTTTATAACTCATCAGAAGTATATAAACAAATTACTTGTGAGTATGCAAAGTTATCAGGGAGAGAATACCCTATACTAGATTTATATAAAATGGAAGATGCAGAAGTGGCATTATTTCTATTAAATTCTGCTGCTGAAACAGCAAAGGATACAGTGGATAAGCTTCGTAGTAAAGGTGTTAAAGCTGGGGTAATTAGTCCAAATATGATTCGGCCGTTTCCTACAGAAGAGGTTAAGCATGCATTGAGAGGTGTAAAAGCGCTTTTAGTAGGTGAACGAGCTGATTCTTACGGAGCTAATGGACCAAATATCACGCATGAGGTGAAATCAGCCCTCCAAGAAGATAGGGATAATGATACGATTGTACTGAGTCGTGTGTTTGGAGTTGGTGGGAAGGATTTTTTTGTTGACGATGCAGAGGCTTTCTTTAATGAGGCAATTTCTGCGGTAGAAAAAGGATATGCCGATAAAGTATTCGATTACTACGGACATATAAAAGGATATCCAGAAGACTCACTTAAGCAAGCGATAAAACCAATGCACGGTGAAACGTTTAAATCAGGACTCATTAAAGTAACTGAAGATGCAGAAACGAATAAATTAAAAGTTAAAATCCCACCATTAAGAGCATTAACTAGTAAGCCAAAACGTATAGCATCAGGGCATGGTGCATGTCCAGGTTGTGGGATTTTTTCTGGATTAGAGTTGTTCTTTAAAGGCATTGAAGGCGACATTGTTGTCTTATTTCAAACCGGTTGTGCGTATGTAGTAACTACGGCATACCCTTATAGCTCACATAAGCAAACAATGATTCATAATTTATTCCAAAATGGCCCAGCAACTCTATCAGGTACAGCAGAAGCCTTCTTCGAAATGAAAAGACGTGGAGAGATCGATGTTGCAGATGATTTAACATTCGTAATGGTTACAGGTGATGGAGGTATGGATATTGGAATGGGATCTGCAATAGGGACCGCTCTACGTAACCATAAAATAATTATGCTGGAATATGATAATGAAGGGTATATGAATACAGGATCACAAATGTCCTATTCAACACCTTTGGGTCATATGACGAGTACTACAGGTGTAGGTAAAATACAAAGTGGTAAAGCATTTCATCATAAGGATACCGCTCAAATAATGGCTGCTACTAATATTCCATATGTCTTCACTGGTACAGAAGCATTTCCGCAAGATTTGGTAAAAAAGGCTGCAAAAGCACAATGGTATGCACAAAATGTTGGCACAGTTTATGGGAAGATTTTAATCACATGTCCTCTAAATTGGAAGTCTGAGGATCGTTTCGGTCAGAAAATTATGGAAGCAGCTGTTCACTCTTGCTTTTTCCCGCTTTATGAAATTGAACGTGGAGAAACAACAATAACATATAATCCAGAAACGAAGAAAAAGCGAATTCCATTAACAGATTGGTTGAAATTTATGGGTAAAACTAAGCATCTATTAAAGGAAGAAAATAGTGAGATGCTTAGCGAGTTTGAAGATGAGGTAGAAAGAAGATGGCAACGTTTAAAAGCATTTAATGACAGTCCATATTTGTAAATAAACAAGAGACTAACTCACGAGAAGAGCATTGTTTGCTCGATATAGTCCATTGATGATATTGATTATATCGAGTGACTATACTTTAAGAGTTAGTCTTTTGTTTTGTTCTATAGTGAATAGGCAAAGAAGTGTAAGGTATAGTTAGTGATACAAAATATTTACATTAATACAAACTTTAACTATGATATAATATATTATATTAAAAATTCGACAATTTTGAATAATTCTACATTATTCAACATGATTGTTACTTGCCACATTTTGATTAAGCCCATAAACGGTGTATCCTACATAAGAAAAGCTCTATGCAGTATTATGCTACTACAATCTTTTTAAAGTAGGGAAGGGGCTAAGAAGCGTTTTTTCTTATGATTAAAAACGACTAATTGAGACAGTATTTGTTTTAAAGGGGAGGGTTAATGAACTTGAACGAAACAACTAATGATAACGAAGTTGAAAAGTTAAAAAAATACATATCACAGCTTGAAAAGAATAATAAGCAGCTTCAACAACAACTACTTGACATTCGTACATACTATAAGAAAGCAAATGAAGCTATCATTGTATTTGATAATAAAGGTAATTTTGTGAAAGTAAATGAGATGGCATGCGAAATGTTTGAACTTCCCGAAGAACAATTACTTACTAAGAACATGAGAGATTTTTTAACTGTTGTTCCAAAAGAAACTATGATTAAGAGGTTGACCATTTTTGAATCAAATAAGCACGTAACTAATGAATTTCCGATAAGATTGAATAATGGAACATTAAAATATATAGAATATGGAACAAACATAAATGTAATTGGAGATTATTGCGTTTCGCTATTTAGAGATGTCACAAAACGTAAAAAAATAGAGCAAGAACGTTCTATAAATGAACAAATGTTACTAGAATTGTTTGACCATACTGTAGATGGTATACTCATTTTCGACAAAGAAGGTCAATTTATTGACATGAATGAACCTATGAGAACATATTTAAATATAAGAGAAAGTCAAATACGTTCTTTTAATATTTTTCAATTTGTACATATGAATGATCAGCAATACATAAAAACTGTGCTAAAGAATCTTGTCATAAATCGTAGAAAGAAGGGTGTACTGCATGTTGTACTCCTTGATGGTAAAGAGATATACGTAGAATACTCAGTTGCAGCAAATGTAAATAGTGGATCTAGGATAGCGATCATACGTGATATCACTCAAAAACGAGATATGGAAATAGAGCTTGAAAAAAGTGAAGAAAGGTTCCGAGCGATTTTTGAGCACGCCCATGAAGCGATTATGTTGTATGATGACAGTTTTCAAATAAAAAAAGCAAACCATGCTGCAAGTCGTACTTTTGAATTACCTCTTGATATTCTTATTTCAAAAAAATTGTCCGATTTTGTTGACAATAAACATCCTAAAATGAAGGATTTATTGGAGAAATTCCGTGATAATATCGAGATTAGAGATGATTTAGTATTTTATATGCCTAATGGTGAGAAGAAATATCTTGAATTTACAACTAAGAAGGGAATTATAGATGGCTTAAACGTAGTTGTCTTCAGAAATATTAGTAAACGTATTGAGATTGAACATCAGCTTAGAGAAAGTGATCAGAGGTTTAGAAATACATTTAATTGGGCGTTGGATGGCATAGTTTTTTGGGATCATCAATTCAATATCGTTGATGTAAATCCAGCAGCATGTGACATATACGGTTTAAGTCAAGAAGAATTAACAAACTCGAATTTATCCGATTTTATTGATGACCTAGAATGTGAAAATGGAGGTTTAGTTAACTTTAACGAAGAAGGCGAATCAAAGGGTAGATTAAAGATAAGGGATAGTAGGAAACAACTTAAGTATCTTGAATTTGCTGCAAAGCAAAATGTTGTAGAAGGGCTTAATATCACAATTGTCAGAGACGTTTCTGAACGTATCGGTATGGAGGAGCATATTAGAAAATCAGACACACTTAGTGTTGTAGGTCAACTTGCTGCAGGAATTGCTCATGAAATTAGAAATCCAGTTACCGCATTAAAAGGTTTTATACAATTACTAGAAAGTAGTATTAAAGAAAATTATCAAATGTATTTTGATGTCATTACTTCTGAAATCAATCGTATAGAAACGATCATAACTGATTTTTTGATGTTGGCAAAACCTAAGCATGAATTATTTGTACATAAGGATGTATCAACAATTGTCAAAGAAACAATTGACTTATTATCAGCACAGGCATTGCTTCATAATATAGAATTTGTCACAGTTTTTAAAGATGGTTTACCTTTTATGTATTGTGAACCAAATCGACTGAAGCAAGTATTTATTAATATTATAAAAAATGGCATTGAAGTGATGAGTAACGGTGGAACGATTACTGTTAAAACGGAAATGAGAAACCAAACTGAACTGATGATTACAATTCGAGATGAAGGTAACGGCATGCCAAAAGAAATGTTATCAAGATTAGGTGAGCCATTTTTTACGACAAAAGAGTCTGGAACAGGTTTAGGACTGATGGTCAGTTATCAGATTATCGAAGAACACAAGGGCAGTATACATGTTGAAAGTGAGCAAGGACAGGGTACAACTTTCTATATTACATTACCAGTCGAGAAATGATCGACTCCAATTCGCATTCATTGTTATTTTATTTTGAACTTAGCATGTAAGTGCCTAAACTTTTATCTTTTGAGGATGACTTTAGCATATAAGCAACTGTAGATTCAATTAAAAGGATGTATAAGAGTTGTTTGTTGCTTTTTGTACTAAGAAGTAAATACGTATAAATCAAGCTTTCGAGGAATTTTTCTTATTTATAATAAAGTCAATTTTGCCTAATTTAATGACAATAGCTACATAGTTTACGAAATGAGCTTATTTTATTTAACATTTGTATATACCTTGTCATATAATTAACTAAAGTAAAAAATGTTGGTCTAGGTAAAAAGGGGGTTATATACATGAAAATCAAACAAAAAATTGGTTTTTATACACTACTTTGCTCAAAAATGAGTATCATATCAAAAGCGGAACAAGAAGAAATCATTACAAAAATAAATAACAACAAAAAAATTAAATATTGATAGATGCTATAAAGCAAAAAGCTAGGTGAATAATATAGGTTCACCTAGCTTTTTTGTTGTTAATATGCCATTTATTGAGCATAGAAATATAATCTTTATTAAGAGATTTTGTCTAATTTTGCGAATCTATTTACAAGAAAAGAATATTTTGTAATAATTCACAAGTACTCATTTTTTTTGTATGTTTAGAAAACGACATTTAGAGTGAAGCAGATCATTTCATACAATTTTGTGACAACTTCGTCTAAAGATCGCATTTGAGGGGAGAATGGTGGAGAAATTTATGAATAATCTTAATAGTCTTCAATTAAAGATTGATAAAAAAAGAAAAGAAATGTTAACGTTAGCTTCAGAAAGAAATTACTCAAGTGAAGAGGTTGTTAAGTGCAGTCAAGAATTGGATAAGTTAATTTATAAGTACCAACAACTAACGTTGAAGAAACAAGAGCGTCTATCTTATCAAGTATTTTTCTTTTGGGACAAGCCTATGAAGAAAGGTAAAGTGAAATCTGGAACTAAAACAGGGTGATTGCGTCTAGTTGAAGAAGATAAGATTGGATTTACTACTTTACAAACGGTAGAAAAATACTTAAAATAAGTTTATATAATATTAATTATTTTAATGTTTATAATAATTTAAATATTCACCAAACTCCAACTAATACAATAATAATTTCACCTCCTAATTTATATTTATATATGATGTATTGTGATGAACGTCACAGACTATCTTGCGAAGATTTGGTCAAATAAAGATTGAGATAACGCTTACATTATTCGACATCATATACAGCATGTTAGAGACTCTCCAAAGAAACTCACCTAGATAAAGTTAAAACCGCCGTAGAACACTCAATATTCTTATACCGATAAATAAAGCTTAATGGACACCTGAATAACCCTGTCAACAAGCAGAAACTATATGCCGTTTTCCTGTTTGACTAGAATTAGGTCTTTTATTTGGTTTTTTAAGGCTCTTTTCGTAAACTTTGTTCTATATTTTCCTACATTAGAACAGCTAATAGTGACTTTGAGGCTATGCTCATCGTATAACATAATGCCTCGAATACTATAGTACGTAAAAAAGCCTTTTTTATAGACATTATTGTGAAAATAATAACAAAATGTTTTGGAGCATTCGTTTGAGAAACGTCAGGTTGGTTAATCAGCAGCATTGTTGCTAATTGTTATTCATTACACTATGTCTCAAATATTATAGCAAGATTTAGACGTACAACTGAATGATGTAATAGAGCTTATTCAAAAAGTGCAATAGCTTTTCGAATGAACTCATTTATAAATTTTTTAGAGGAGTGAGGGTAACGAATGCACATCGTAGTTTGCGTTAAACAAGTACCAGACACAAAGATTATTAAAATTAATCCTAAAACCAATACGTTAGACCGCCGGAGTGCTCCCGCTATTTTGAACCCGTATGATGCTCATGCTGTTCAAGAAGCAGTCCGCTTAAAAAAGCTAGTAGGTGGGAAAATTACTGTATTATCAATGGGTCCACCACAAGCAGATGCCGTAATTAAAAAATGTATTGAAATTGGCGCAGATCAAGGATACTTAATCTCTGATCGGGCGTTTGCTGGAGCTGATACGTTAGCAACCAGCTATGCCTTGTCGAAAGCGCTAGAGAAAATTAAGAAAGAACAACCAATAGATTTGGTGTTATGTGGAAAGCATGCAATAGATGGTGATACAGGGCAAACAGGACCAGGAATAGCAAGAAGGTTAGATATACCTCCAATTACCAATGTCATTGAAGTGGTGGAAATTAATCAGCCAGAAAAAACGATGTTAGTTAAAAGGAAATTATCTAATGGATATGAACTTATTCAAACAACTATCCCATCACTCTTAACAGTTGAAAAAGAAATAAATGACATTGAATATGCACCATTACCTAACATGATAATGGCTGCGCGTTATTCTCCTATAGTTTGGACTGTTAATGATCTTGAAAATGTAGATCGAAAGCAGCTAGGGCTAAAAGGTTCTCCGACGATAGTTGGCAAAATGTTTACCCCGCCTAAGCCAGAAGGTGGGAAAATAATTGAAGGAACAGTCGATGAACAAGTCAATCAAATTATTAATCTACTCTTGGAAAAGAAAGAGTTATTTGAAGAAAAAGTTGAAGGCTGAAGAAAGCTGCTTGAACTATGAGATAACCTCTAATAACGACTACTTTTCAAAGAATGAATAGGGGGAAGCTATATGGAAGAAAACAGAGGTGTTTGGGTTTTTATAGAGCAAAATGATGGAAAAATAGAAGGAGTTTCATTAGAACTGCTAGGAGCAGGTAGAAAGCTAGCAGATAAACTAGATGTTTCTTTGGCAGGAATTATACTCGGAGATGGTGTGAAGGAGCAGAGCTCAGATATATTTGCATTTGGTGCAGATGAGGTTTATGTCATTGATGATCCGATTTTGAAAGATTATCGTACTGAAACTTACATGGCAGGGGTTGTGAAAGTTAGTGAGAAATATAAACCAGAGATTTTTTTATATGGTGCAACTCCGAATGGGAAGGACCTTGCAAGTGCTGTAGCAACAGATTTAAGTACTGGGTTAACGGCAGACACAACGATGCTAGACGTAAATGTCGAAAAGCGATTATTAGAAGCTAGTCGTCCAGCTTTTGGTGGAAATATTATGGCAACGATTTTGTGTAAGAAGCATCGACCACAAATGGCTACTGTGCGTCCGAAGGTAATGAAAGCGCTATTACCAGATTACGGTCGTACAGGTAACATGATCGAAGAAACAATTGATTTACAGGAAGATCAATTGCGTACTAAGGTATTGCAAATAGTGAAAGATGTTGACAAGAAGGCAGCACTAGCTGAAGCGCATGTTATTGTAGCTGGTGGGAAAGGTTTGGGTGATGAGAAAGGGTTTCAACTCATTCATGAATTAGCAGATGTCATTGGGGGAACAGTTGGGGGTACTCGTGATGTAGTAGAAGCTGGATGGCTACCACACGAAAATCAAGTTGGACAGACTGGAGAAACAGTAACTCCTAAAATATATTTTGCTATAGGAATATCAGGTGCAATTCAACATGTTGTTGGAATGAAAAATTCTGAATATATCATTGCCATTAATAAGGATGAAAACGCACCTATATTTGATGTGTCAACATATGGAATTGTAGGAGATGCGCTTGAAATCGTTCCAAAACTAATCGAACAATTCAAGAAGGTACGTACTCAGAAGGACGGTGAAGTTAGCTATGTCTGAAAAATTTGATGTTATAGTCGTAGGAGCAGGACCAGCAGGTACTTCTTGTGCATATACTTGTGCAAAAAATGGTTTAAATGTACTTCTTATTGAACGTGGAGAATACCCTGGCAGTAAAAACGTCATGGGTGGCGTGTTATATAGAAAGCAAATGGAAGAGATCATTCCAGAGTTTTGGAAAGAGGCTCCTTTAGAAAGGCCGGTTATTGAACAACGCTTTTGGATGATGGATAAAGAATCCATGGTTTCCTTTGGGTATAAGGGTCTTGAATGGGGAAAAGAGCCTTATAATAACTTTACGGTTTTACGCGCTAAATTTGATCAATGGTTTGCTCAAAAAGCAGTAGAAGCTGGAGCGCTATTAATTAATGAAACCGTTGTGAAAGAATGTATCGTAGAAAATGGTAAAGTTATCGGTGTAAGGACTGATCGACCGGATGGAGATGTATACGCAGATGTTGTTGTTTTAGCCGACGGAGTTAATTCTTTATTAGGAAAACAATTAGGATTTCATAAAGAATTTAAGCCTGATGAGGTAGCGTTAACCGTCATGGAGGTGATTAACCTGCCGAAGGCTAAAATTAATGAAAGATTTAATCTCGAAGATAATCAAGGCTGTACAGTTGAAATCTTTGGAGACTCAACTAAAGGAAATTTAGGTACAGCCTTTTTGTATACAAATAAAGATAGTCTAAATTTAGGGGTAGGGACTACACTATCGAGTATGATTAAAGCAAAGATGAAGCCATATGATTTACTCGATTATGTAAAGTCACATCCGATGGTCAAACCTTATGTTGATGGCGGAGAATCGGTAGAATATTTGGCGCATCTTATTCCTGAGGGCGGATATCATTCTATACCAAAAATCGTTGGTGACGGTGTTCTCGTTGCGGGTGATGCAGCACAATTCGTAAATGCAATTCATCGAGAGGGATCAAATATGGCAATGTCATCTGGACGACTTGCAGCAGAAGCGATTCTGTACGCAAAAGAAAGAGATAGCTACTCTGAAGCTACATTGAATGTGTATCGTGAGAATATTTATAACAGTTTTATTGGAAAAGATTTAAAGAAATATAAAGATGCAACTCATACATTCGAAAATAATCCACAATATTTCAAGGAATATTTACCAATGATGAATAAAGCTGCAAGTAAGTTTTTCACAGTTGATGGAACACCTAAGAAGGATAAACAAAAGGAAATTATTCGAACAATTAGAGGTGAAAAAGGTACATTTAAACTCATGTCTGATATGTATCGTGCGTGGAAGGCGGTGAAATAATGTCAAATACAATAGAAGATAAACAGTATTTAGTACGGTTTAAAGCAGATACAGAGTCCCACTTAACAGTATTAGACCACGATGTATGTATCGAAAAGTGTCCAGATAAGTTGTGTACCGTATTCTGTCCAGCGGAAGTTTACAAATGGGAGGATATACGGATGCATGTAGGGTACGAAGGTTGTCATGAATGTGGAAGTTGCCGTATTGGTTGCCCATACCAAAATATCAAATGGGAATATCCTAAAGGTGGGCACGGTGTAGTATTTAGACTAGCATAATAAGTGAAAAATGATCGTTCGTGATTATGATAGTGACCATGTTTGTGACCATGGAAAGTATACTTCGTAACTTGCGATATGATTACAAATTAAGTCGGCTTAGTGCCGGCTTTTTACATACTCCTATAATCGTCGTTATCAATTATATTTGGGATCGATGGATTGACATTATAAACAAGGTATTAAAGGATTAGTAGGGGAAAATTCAGATCATTGATGTTATGTTAATACTGTTCGACAAAGAAGTTAACGAACCGGGAATCAATACGCTAGGTACTTCACTTGACAATGGTGGAAGGCAATTCGAATAGTGGCGTCTAGACAGGTGTGTACAAGACGGCAAGTGGTTACAATTTTGATTGGACATTGCCGAATAAGAGTTAGGAGCGCGGGGGATACTACGTTAGATAGCTGTTAAACCTATTCTTTTCAAGTCCTCTGAGAAATCCCCGTTCTTTATTGGGCGGGGCAATTTTTTTTATTCAACTTTATGTCAAGCGGTTCATTACCGAACGCTTTAGCATTGAACTCAACGTTTGCAGAGCCGATTGGGTTGACATTCGTTATATTCATATTAAAATTACCACTAAAATCGGTTTATCGAGCCAAGTACCCCATTCTGTTACCTTCAGAAGATTTATACTCCCTAGTAGTACAGACTTCCCAATAATATATTTGCCGACGCTGAAAGACGTCACGATTTCAGTCGGGTAAGTATCATGGATTTTTATACCAATAGCGGACACTTGAGTTTCTAAAGTAACGTCTGATTCAAGGGTTTCTATCAGACTTGATTCCACCGGGTTAACTTTCCAATAATTTCGTCAAACTCAACACTGATCTTGATAACTGCGCCCAATATAATACCGAACCAACCTATCACTTTTATAAAGTCCCTCCTCAATATCCTCGCCAACTTCATACATACCGAATCAATAAATTTACGTTATCTTTTTCGGCTTGCTCTTCGACTGCTTCCTCAGTTATCTCTTTTCTTGCTTTTTCAGTCGCAATCTCAACCCTAACTTCAGTAGGATTATCAGTTGCTACTTTCGCTTCATCCTTGGTTCGTAACATGGGCGAGTTTTTCCTCGGCATTATTTGCGACATCGGTAGGTAATCACTCTACTGAAACGGTAGCAATAACGGAATAGGTCTTAGTATCGATAAATAAAACTGTTCCATTAGGAGTATTGTTTACAGTTTGCAAGTAGCATTTAGTAACTTGACATCTTTTTTCGTATAGGTCAGTGTAAGTAATTTTAGTCGAGAGGTTTTAAAAGCCCGGTTGTTAAATGTCCCTGGGAAACTGTTAGTTTAAGTCAGGGGGAGTATATTTGCCGAAAATCTATATTGTATTTGTCGCCCACCTTAAAACTTATCGCAATAAATTATTAACGTGGGATGATATAATAGGACATTTAAACTAATCGAAAGTTAACTGTGAAGAATTCAGTTAATTATAAGTCAAAGGTAATAGTGAATGAAAAAGAATAATAAAATAGTAAATTAAGATAGGATGAAATACTCTGAAAAACAAGATGAGAATTACGATAATTAATATAGGAGGGCATGAAAGGTATACAAAATCTGTTCAAAGAAATTGTTATGCCAGGGAAACTTTATGCAACTAGGATAAAGAGTGGAATAGTATTGAAAAAATGTTAACTAATATATTACTGTATAATTTGAATTTGTAATGTTTGGATAGAAGGAAGGAGTAATCATATGAATGACGTAAATATAGATATAATGTTGCTTTGTGATGGTGATCGTCGAGCAAAAGAAGAAATACATTCTGATGTAGAGCTGACGGTTGGAGATTGTTTGGAAATTATTTCTGATTTGAGAGATTGAATAGGACATTGGTGGTAAGGTATATTTAGTAAGTTTACTACAATTACAAACGATAGGGAATTAATACTATCTTTTCCGATCCTCCGCAAAAAAACCCCGTTCGTAAAGAACGGGGTAAATTGTTTTATATGAGTTGTTTATCCTAATTCGATAAACAACAATCAATTCGTAAACATCCACTTGTTAAGAAGTGAATAAGGTATGTAAATCAGTTATGTGTTAGTTTTCACATAATTGAATAAAAAGAGTAAAGCATATAAATTAACCGACTTGTTTGTTTGAGTAGTTAATTAAAAGGCAATCAGATTTTATATGTGTTTCTAGCTCTTTAGCTAACTCAAAAGCCTTATGCATGGAATGAATAGATTTGATAAGAACCTGAGGATTTCGGTAATGAAACATTCCATCAACGTATGCAGGGAACACTATAACTTTCCATATATATATTTCTGAATTGTTGTCTATAGGTTCACCTTCTAAAGCTATTAGCCAATGAGTAGCCATATTCGTATGATCTACATGTTCTTTAATTTGTTCCACAAATTTACTACGATCACTCTCGCCCATACAAATACATGATTTTTGATAAAACTCTCGATAATTAGGATGTGTATTCATTTCGCCACTCCTTTCTATCTAAAAAGAATCTACATGATTAAAAGGCTGTGACTATATTATATGACAAAAAATACAATTTTCATATCATATTTTTTAAATTTTCAGAAAAAGTTCACATTTATTATTATTTTGTAACTTAAGCAAGTCATTTAAAGTACTTTTCTTGTATATTCTTTGCAATTCTTGAAGTTTGATTTGAGACTTGTGGAATTGAATATCCAACAAACAACGGTGATGTAGTAAACCGTGGAATGACTTTAGCGTAAATCTCATTTTCTACATAATAGAAAAAAAGATTATAACTATTACAGTTTTTGTGAAAATGATTTAATACATAATGGGTTGCAATTTGGATATAATCAGCCATCAGTAAATGTTTCTCAAAAGATGGTAGCTTGATATTTAATTCAACAAAGCCCATTCGGGGAAAGGATGAAATGTTGAACAAAACACCATCTTTTGAAGCAATATGAATGCCTTCGAAATCCCTTATTGAAACATTTTGTGAGTAATCAACATAATTAAGGCCTACAATTTGCATATGTGGGTGTCTTAACGATCCACCCGAATATGGGCCATGGTTTTTAAAAAATATAACTGACTGGTATTCATTTGTGTTCATTAATTTTATCCAATGCTTTAAGCTAAAGGATAAGAGTCCATACAAATGATCCTTTGAATAAGTCGAAAGTTCTGAGTGACAATCATCAGTTTCAATTATTACAGTTTGATATGCGTCTTTTAGAACTGGATATTTATTCTTTAGTAGAATGATTGCTCCGTCTTCGTCTATAATATTTTCCAAGCTATCACGATCACAGAATGGACATGATGCATTTTTATTTATTATATTTTCTGGTTTATTTGCACCTATAAGCATATTGAATTCTAGGTGTGTATTAGACACAACAATTTCACCTACTTTCTTTCTTTTGAGATTCTGCTAGGTTATAGCAAGAATAGCTATTTCTTAGATGTACATAATGGGAATAAAATCTCAACGGTTGTTCCTTTGTTTTCAATACTATGAATCTTTATATGTCCGTTATACATATTAACGATCCTTTTACATACGACAAGGCCAAGACCAGTGCCTTTATCCTTCATTGTAAAAAATGGTGTGAATACTTTCGATAATACCTCTTCCGTCATACCTTTTCCATTATCTGTGATCTCAAGTCTGCAAAATTTATCTCTTGTACATAATTGTATCTTAATTTGTCCATCATTCTTTATCGATTCAAGAGCATTTTTTGTTAGATTTAATATGACTTGTTTAATATGATCTTTTGAAAGGCGAACATAAACTTTATGTGTTGGCGTAATAACATCTAACTCTACATTATATAAATTTGCTTCTGAGCGCAGAATAGGGTCAAGTTCATCTAAGATATCTACTAGGCAATACTTTTCGTTTTTTTGAATGGTAGGTTTACCAAGAACTAAAAATTCACTTGAAATTTCATTAATTCTATTAATTTCTGTTTGGATAACGGAGAAATAATATTGATCTTCTTGGTTTTTATATTTTTCACTTAACAGTTGAATGAGCCCTTTTATCCCAGTTAAAGGGTTGCGAATCTCATGTGCAGTACTTGCTGCTAATGCTCCCACTAACTCAAGCTTTTGTGCATCATTCTGTAGGCGTTCAACTTTGGCTTTTCTTTTAAGTAAAACATATTCTCCAAATAAAAAAAGGATATTAGTAAAAAAGAACGTAAGCCCTATAATTAACAAACTTGTTTGAATGAGCTCTTTTTTCTCCAAAGCTAGAGGTTGAGCTTCTATTACCCAAGGTACTTCATTAAATTGTTCCTTAATTGGGAAAGGTTCGTTAATATTTTTAGCTTGCTTCGTTCCAAATAAAAATGGCTGATTGGAATCAGAAACTTTAATAATCATATTCGGGGTTAACTGATTCATGACATTTTCCATATAATTAAGGCGTAAACTCGCTAATAAATAACCTTTTATTTCATCGTTATTTTGAGTAATAGGTGTGATAACTACTATGACTTCATCACCACTAACTCTACTAAAAAGGGATTTTGAGATTGTTGTTTTTTTAGTTTTTTGTGCCTCTAGAAAATACTCTCGATCGTAGATTGGAACATTCTCAAGCATAGCAGTCGAACCTACTGTGATAACTCCACTTTTATTCACAAAATACAATCCATCAAATCGAGGATCTTTTTGTTGTGTATTTTGTAAAATTTGAGTTAAATTACTTTCGCTCTCATCTAATATGTTATAGACTAATGCAAGCGTTTCTAGACTAACTTTTGCCTCACCGATAAAACTGTCTATATGATTTTCATGAAATTTGACAATCTCTTTCGTTTCATCATACAAATCTTTTTTTAAATCATCTACAACATAGTTAATTACTACCGTAATAATTAATATTGATGGAATGATTACTAATAAAATGTAAAAAGAAATGTGTTTATATAATCCATGTTTTTTCTTCAAGATATACCTGCTCCTTGTTATAAACATACGTATAGTATTATATCAAATCTTAAAGAAAAAGCTATAAAATGGAATAATAAAGTGGGTGGAAACATTTTTGTTTCCACCCACATGTATTTTCATCCTCATCCTAGACGTTTTCCTCATTATCAGGATTACCAGGCTCGTCGTCAATAATACCCTCATCATCGGGATTGCCAGCCTCATCGTCAACAATACCCTCATCATCAGGATTGCCAGCCTCGTCGTCGACAATACCCTCATCATCAGGATTGCCAGCCTCGTCGTCGACAATACCCTCATCATCAGGATTGCCAGTCTCATCATCGACGTTACCTTCATCATCAGGATTGCCAGTCTCGTCATCGACGTTACCTTCATCATCAGGATTGCCAGCCTCGTCATCGATATTACCTTCATCATCAGGGTTACCAGTCTCGTCGTCGACAATACCCTCATCGTCTGGATTAGCTTCACCAATCGTATCATCATCTACATCTTCATCTAATTGAAAAGTTCTGAACAAAAATAGAGCGAATTGTGAACGTTTTACTTCGGAATGTGGTGAAAATGTTGATTCAGTCGTTCCTTTGGTTATACCGTTATTGAATAAAATTCCAATCATATCATCGTGACCACTATCTGTTATATCTGTAAATGGTGTTGTTTTATCTCCTTCTAAATCAAATGCTCTAACCAAAACAGTAGCGGCTTGACCCCGTGTGAAAGTAGCAGTTGGATTAAAATTCTCCGCCTTTATGAATAATCCAGCTTCAACGGCAGCTGCAATTTCTTTGTAATACAAATCATCAGGGGTTACATCTTCAAACCCTGGGTCCTCAACATCAGTTGTGTCCAAATCCATCATTCTAACAAACATTACTGCTGCATGCTGCCTTGAAATATCTTCCCAAGGTTGGAATGTGCCATCTTCATATCCTGTGATGACACCCATATCTACTAAATCGTTAATAGCTGAAACAGTTTCTTCATCCATGTTTTCGAGAGAAACATCTGAAAAATCACTTTCAAGTGCCTCTTCAGTCACTTCTTCTGCTTCAGCTGCTTCAGCTTGATTTCCTCCTCCAATTATACCTAGGGCTGGGCTAACTGCAAAAGATGTAACTAGCATTGAGCCAACAACGACTTTAACAGTAGCTTTTTTTAGGTTTGGAAATCTCTTTTTGACATAGTTCTGTACACTTTCTTCTAAATCATTTTTATCATCATTTTGTTTTGAATCAAATTCTGTTGCAAATTCTGTTTGGTTCTCATTTACATAAACTGTAATTGTTGTGTTGTTTTCATGTGTTTCAACTTCATGTCGTAAGATTTGTACCATAAAAAAATCACCTCGTATTGGAGTTAAATAACTACTAAATAGTTTGTAATACGAGGTGATTTTTATACACAATGATAATTAGTTTTTATGATTAGCTCTTTTCATAAACTTTGTTGCTATAGTTCCTAAAATAGAAGATATAAATGTCATTTTATTCAACAGTCATCTTTTTATAGAAGAGAAGACATTTCTAAGCCTAGTTGTGTGTATATTTTTAGTTCGAAAAACAATAATCTATTCGAAAACAGCCTTATACTTATAGCTGCATTTTTTACAACAGCTTTGCATTACTGTGATGTGATTTATATTTATGTTTATCGAGCAAAGTTTTATAGAGCTGTGTTATTTTTCTTCTAGCTTGACCAGTTCGTTTGTAATCGTTTCTTGTACTGCTGTCTTAATCTCGGCTGAAATAATGTCTTCTTTTTCAAGTCTACTAATGGCTTCATGCTCCACATATAGAATGTGTTTTTTTAAAGCTGCCATTTGGTTTTCCTTTAATTCAGGGTGTTCCTTAAATAATTGGTTAAGGTCGTTCTGTATATTTTCTATATGTGCGTCATAAGTAGCTAATAACTCCTTGTAAACTAGATGAGGGATATATAGTTTAGATTTAACATTATATAGCTCATCCTTTGATGCTTGATATCGGTATAGTTGAGCTAAATATCTTTCATAATCATCAGAACCTTTTCTAGTAGAAATAACGCCTAGTTTTTTTATAAGAGGCTTTATTGTTAAACCTTGGAATACAAGGGAAAATAGTACAACACTGAATGCTAGAATTAAGATATCTTCTCGTCCCGTAAAGTCACGCGGTAAGCTTAATACGAGTGCAATGGATAGCGACCCTTTTAACCCTCCCCAATTCAACACATGTTTCCAATTTAATGGGAAATTTTTGACGATTGACAAGCTAGTATAGACCGCAATGCTTCGACCGATTAATACGATGAGCAACGCTAATCCAATCATGCCCCATTTGTCAGTTAGGTCTATTCTTGTTATTTCTAATCCAACCATTAAAAAGACAAGTGAATTGGCAAGTAATGCAGCTACGTCCCAAAAATTATTGATATTTAGTTTTGTAGTTGGGCTCATCCCAATTTTTGATCCATAATTACCGAAGATAAGTGAAGCTACAACTACTGCGATAACTCCTGAAGCATGTACGCTTTCGGCTAATAAAAACGATCCGTAAAATAAAATAATACTAAAAATAATTTCGAGGGGATAATCATCAAAATATTTAGTTAATAGAGAGAATGCATATCCTAATGAACCACCAATAATGAGTCCTAGTGAGATTACCTTTACAAATTCCCAAGCACCTAGGCCAGCGCCTACCCAACCTTGATCAATATAAGAGAGTAAATAAAATGCAGAAATATTAAATAGAACAACTGCTAAGCCATCATTAAAAAGAGACTCACCCTCAATTACAGTAGCAAGGCGTTTTTTAACACCAACACTTTTAAATATTGATAATACACTTACAGGGTCTGTAGCACTCATTAATGCGGCGAATACGAAGGCTGCAGGTATAGATAAATTTAACAGGTAATGGGATGAAAAACCAATGATAAGGAAAGATAAAAAGGTTCCGCCAAATGCTAATGCAATAATTGGCTTTTTATTTTCCAACAAATGTGTATATGGGAGTTTAAGTGCAGCTTCCCCTAATAAAGCAGGTAGAAACAGTGTAATGATAACAAAGTTGAACACTTCTCCTTCGGTAATAAACTCCTTCAATGGTTCAAGTACAGGGATATTTACTAACCCAATAATAGTTCCTACAATAACAAGCGCAATTGGATATGGTTGCTTAAACTTCTTTGCTATTGCAGTTATTCCTGCCGCAAGCATGATTAAAATCATGCCAAGTTCAAAAATGTGGTGCAAGTCTAATTCGTGCATTTTTTTATCCTCCTTAAAATAAACAACGTTTACAATAATTGCAACTTTCTTAATTATTCGTTCTTATCCTATCATACTTAGTTAGAAAAAATCACAAAGATTAACATTATTTTCATATGAGCTCAATTAATCGGGTTAATAAAGAAGGCTTTTATATTTTGCATCATAATCGTAATTTCCTTACTCTGGGTATTAAATTGATATTTTTCGAATATTGTTTAGAAGGACTTTCATAAACAATGTAGAATAGTAGAAGTGGTTCAAAATAAAAATAAGGTGGGGAAAATATGAAATTTGAAACTTATACATACGAACGCCCAAATATGAAAGAAATTGAAGCCCAATATCATTTGGCTATTAACAAATTCAAAAATGCTAGTAATGTAGATGAGCAAGAACTAGCGATGAACGACATAAACAATATTCGTAATGATGTGAGTTCAATGTTTAACCTTTGTTATATCCGTCATAGCATCGATACAGAGGACGAATTTTACAAGCAGGAACAGGATTATTTAGATGAAGTTCAACCTTTGCTTCAAGGGTTAATATCGGATTATTACAAAGAACTTGTCAATTCCAAGTTTAGAGTTGAGCTAGAGGAGAAGTGGGGTAAGCAATTATTTGCCTTAGCTGATGCTGAATTAAAAACATTTTCACCTGAAGTAGTAGAAGATTTACAATTAGAAAATAAATTATCCACAGAATATACAAAGTTGATAGCTTCTGCAAAAATTATGTTTGAAGGAGAAGAGCGTACACTTGCTCAGCTAGGTCCATTTGCTGAATCCACTGATCGAGAAATGAGAAAAAAGGCAAACGAAGCACGGTTTGGCTTCTACAAAGAGCATGCTGAACAACTGGATGATATATTCGATAAGCTAGTTAAAGTACGTACAGAAATTGCCGTAAAACTCGGATATAAAAATTTTGTTGAGTTAGGGTACTATCGAATGACAAGAACTGACTATAATGCAGATATGGTTAAAAATTTCCGAGACCAAGTGAAGGAATATATTGTTCCATTAGCTACTAAATTACGGGAACGTCAACAAGAGCGCATTGGGGTCGATGCTTTAAAATATTACGATGAAGGCTTTCAATATAAAACTGGTAACGCAACACCAAAAGGAAGTCCAGAATGGATTATAAATAACGGTAAGAAAATGTATGAAGAATTATCTCCTGAAACAAACGAGTTTTTCAACTATATGATTGATAATAATTTAATGGATCTCGTGGCTAAAAAGGGTAAAGCAAGTGGTGGGTATTGCTCCTATATAGAAAACCATAAGTCGCCATTTATCTTTTCAAATTTTAATGGTACTTCAGGCGATATTGATGTACTAACACATGAAGCGGGGCATGCTTTTCAGGTGTATGAGTCTAGAAATTATGAGATCCCAGAATATAATTGGCCTACTTTTGAAGCTTGTGAAATACACTCAATGAGTATGGAATTCTTCACTTGGCCATGGATGGAGCTATTTTTCGAAGGAGATACGGAAAAGTATAAATTCTCTCATTTAAGTGAATCGTTATTATTTCTTCCTTATGGAGTTGCAGTTGATGAATTCCAACATTTTATTTATGAAAATCCAGAAGCTACACCGAAAGAAAGGAAGTTGGCTTGGAGAGACTTAGAGAAAAAATATTTACCACATCGAGATTATGATGGAAATGAATATTTAGAACAGGGTGGTTTTTGGCAACGTCAAAGTCACATTTATCAAACTCCGTTTTATTATATTGATTATACGCTTGCGCAAATTTGTTCTTTCCAATTTTGGAAAAGGTCAAGAGAGGATCAGCAATCTGCTTGGAATGATTATGTTCATCTTTGCAAACAGGGAGGAAGTCAATCATTTACAAATCTTGTAAAAGTTGCGAATTTAACATCTCCTTTCGAAGAGGGCTGTGTCCAATCAGTTGTAGGTGAAATTGATGCATGGTTAAGTGGAGTAGAAGATAAAAAGTTGTAATCGTTGTAATGTGTTTAGAGGCTGTTGATCTATACAACAGCCTCTTTTACAATGGTTGATTTTGTTTATCGTACTTAGAGATAAACGAGTATACTAACTAGTGCTTGTGGCATCATTTCTTCTCTTTAACAGTTCGCATATAACCTCAACTTGTTGTTATAATTAACATTAACAAGAAACTTCCAGAAGAAAAAATTCAAGTCTTTGGTGTCATTTTTTAAATCATAACAATATGAATATTAGTGAAGTCAACAGAAAAGGAGACATGCGATGATTCAGTTAAAAACATCTAGAGAAATAGCATTAATGGAAAAGGCAGGTGCTTTATTAGTTTCATGTCATAAAGAGATTGCAAAACTAATTAAACCAGGTATATCAACATATGAAATAGACCAATTCGTTGAAAGATATTTAAAGGAACACGGAGCTACTCCTGAACAAAAAGGATTTCGGGGATACGAGTTTGCTACATGTGCATCCCTAAATGATGAGATTTGTCATGGATTTCCTCGCAAGAAGCCTTTGAATGATGGGGACATTGTCACGATTGATATGGTCGTTAATTTGGATGGGGGATTAGCAGATTCAGCTTGGACATATGCAGTCGGACAAATCAATGACAAAACAGAAAAATTACTATCCGTAACGAAAGAAGCTATGTACAAAGGAATTGAAAAAGCACATGTTGGGAATAGAATGGGTGATATTGGTCATGCTATTCAAACATTTGTCGAAAATGAGGGTTTTTCAGTCGTACGAGAATTTGTTGGACACGGAATTGGACCAACTATTCACGAGGAGCCTCAAGTGCCTCACTTTGGTTTACCACATAAAGGATTGAGATTAAAGGAAGGTATGGTAATCACCATAGAACCTATGGTGAATGTTGGTGCTTGGCAATCAAAAATGGATGATAATCATTGGACTGCCCGTACGATTGATGGGAGTCTATCAGCACAATATGAGCATACTATTGCAATTACAAAAGATGGACCTCAAATATTAACTGACCAACAAGAAAGAACTAATGTATAGATACTTATAACTTAAGGGTGACTACAGTGGTTTGTTACAACCTGAAAGAGCTGTTAACAAGATATATTCCAGAGAATAACAGCCAATTTGATTAAACATATTTAAGAGTCAATTGTAGTGGCTGTAACTTCAATTATAAAATTCATTTGAGTAAGTTGTGAAAAAAATATTTTGCACTAAATAAAAATAGAGCAGGATACAAGCCTATAATAATATTAACGAGGTAAGACATTGTACAGTAAAATGAATTCTTCTTATAAATATGGTAAGCAATCAGTGCAAGTAACGATCCAAAGTAAGAAAGTGTACTGAAGAATAAGTGACCATTCTTTGCATCTAATAATTTTAATAGGAAATAACCGAGTGTTGAACCATTTAAGAATAGGATAATGTAGGATGTAAATAACAAACATATATGTATGTTCTTCATGTAAACACCTCACCCATAATCTTATGAACAAGTAAAAACATCTAGAACAGAAAAAAGCACAAATTGAAAAGGTAAATCATATTTATTTTAAGTTTATTCCAAAAAATTATAACCAAGTGATGAAGCGGTAAGGCTATACAACTTTTAAAGGTTGAATAAGATAAAAAGGACCTCATCTTTTATGAGGTCTTTTTTTAGTGATTTTATATTATTGAAGTATGTAATAGTTAACTAAGACAACAGATGTTAAAAGAGAAATGATTAGATGAAACTATTAATAATATTGTTCACAAACAAAAAAATACGTCTATTGTAGTGGAAGCAGGATCTCTACAGTTGTTCCTTCATTCTCTTTGCTAGTAATAGATAGTTCTCCTTTGTGGTCTTGAATAATCTTTTGGCTTATCATCATTCCAAGACCTGTCCCACTTTCTTTCGTAGTGAAGAACGGGTTGCCTATGTTCTCAATAATTGAACTTGGTATACCTTGTCCATCATCTTGTACCTCAATTAGCAGGTTATTACTTGTGCTCGTACAGAGTAAGTGAATGGTTCCACCTGTTGGCATTGCTTCAATGGAGTTTTTTAATAAATTTATAAACACTTGCTTTAACTGGTTCGCCTCACATGTAAGGAGAGTAGATTTATTTGAATTCTCGTAATGGATATTGACGTCACGTAAATTACATTCTGATTGAAACAGTAGAATGACGTCTTCAATAATTGTATTGATTTTTACTTGTTCGTATTTTACTGCTTGTGGCTTGGCTAAGATTAAAAACTCACTAATAATTAAGTTTATACGTTTGAGTTCATCTAATATTAATTTGGAATAATATTTATACGGATTATTTTTATCACTATCTATAATTTTCATGAATCCTGATATGACCGTTAATGGGTTACGGATTTCATGTGCAACTCCTGCAGCCATTTCACCCACTACTGCAAGTTTTTCAGACTGAATAAGCCTTGCTTCTGTTTCTTTTTTACTACTAATATCTCTGGCTATGACTGAAATAGCTATGATTACTTGTTGGTCATTGTAAATGGGTGATAATGTGATTTCAGCATCTACATCTTTCCCATGTTTACCTTTATCACTGAATGGTAATGCAACAATCCTTTCTCCAGATAGGACTCGTTGTAATAATTCATTTCTTTCTTCACGTTTGAAGTTGATTTTTTCAATGTGAAATCCTACAGCTTCTTCGTAGGTCCAACCGTAAATTCGTTCAAATGCATCGTTCATCATAATTATAGTCCCATTTATATCTAATAACAGAATAGCATCATTTGAATTTTCAAAAAAAGATTGGAAGTATTCTTGAATAGATATCAATTGTTGCTTCATTATTTGTTCGCTATGTTGAGCGCTTAACCAGAGCTGTCTCGTATTAATTGCCAAAAAAATAAAAAATATCGTAGTTAATACGGTGAAGTAACCGAAATAGATATCTGTTGTTGTCGAAGGAGTTGCAAAATTTTCTTCGTAATTTGTTACAAAGAAAAATATTAGCATGCAGGTAGCAATTGCCCCAGAAAAAATGATAGGTAGAACTTGATGATAAAGGGTGGTAACTATGATCCCAAATATGATTAGAAAATAGTTCCCACTGTTAGGTGAGAAGAAGTTTAGAACAAAAAAATATGTGAACAATGAAATGATGATTACATACATCGTCAAAGTTGGATTGGCAGCTAGAAATATAAAGCTATATATTAAAAAAAGTAGGGCTATTCCAATCAGCATGATAGTGTGAAACTCATTTATATAAATGGAGATAGCTAATTCTATTGCGTAAACAATGGATAGCATATTACTTAAAAACTTGTTCCTATTATGGATAAATTCTTGTACATTCACTCGTCATCAGTCCTATTTATATAAGTATCTTAATATTACCATAATTATGAAGTATAATGATATGAAAAATCTAAAATTTCTAATAATTAAGAAAAGAAAAATGTATGCACTAATTTATACAGCGAGTAGAAAGTGTTGTAAAGATATTTTTACATTGACGCTTTTCGTAAGTTTTTCTTGTTAACGAAGGTGCCTTTATGATTCAATTTTGAGTCTTAAGAGAGACTCGGTAGTCATGAACGTTGATAGTTTCTCTCGTAATTTTTTATTAGTAAAGGAATTCAAGTGATTTAGGCAAATATTATCTGCTTGGCATAATAACTGCATATATAGTTTTAGTAAAGGTTTTTTTTACATTGATTTTTGTTTATCATACCAAGAAAAAACACGCAAACAACTAGCATTCGTTGAACCTTTTCTTATCTAAAAATGATAAAAATCATTTCATTGACTTAGTGACTTAGATGTAGGATGTAAAAATCAATAAAATTTACGAAAGGCTGTTTTACGCATTAATTATTGCTTTTCGTAATAAGAGTTGTACACAAATATAACTACCGTTAAGGGCATATTCTCTTCTCTAAATGATAAAAGTCATGTCGTACACATCAGTTTCTCAAATGTAAGTTGAAAAAATAAACTAAGCTTATGAGAAGATCCTTACGAAAAGAGCTAAAAAAAGAGGGGGAGATATGATGGATAAACTTAAAGAACTTAGGAAACTACTTCTAGAACTAAATGTAGATGGACTTCTTATCACTAGTGCTCAAAATAGGCGGTATATAACAGGCTTTACTGGTTCTGCAGGAGTTGTACTTATTTCAGCAAATGAAGCTAAGTTACATGTGGATTTTCGTTATGTAGAGCAAGCGACCAAACAGGCAATTGGGTTTGACATTGTTAAACACAAAAGCAACACGATAAATGAGATCGCCAATAGTGTGTCTGTGCAGTCGGAGCTTATCGGTATCAAGAAGTTAGGTTTCGAACAAGAGCATCTATCATTTGGTGCATTTAAAACATATGAAGAAACTCTTTCCTCTCAGCTAGTTCCAACATCAGGGATTATTGAAAAGTTAAGGATGATAAAAACAGATGAAGAAATTGATACGATTAAAACAGCAGCAAAAATTGCTGATGGGGCATTTAATCATATACTAGAATTTATACGCCCAGGTATTAGCGAGAAAGAGATAGCTAATGAATTAGAATTATTTATGAGAAAGCAAGGGGCAGACTCGTCATCATTTGATACGATAGTAGCATCGGGCTATCGGTCTGCATTTCCACACGGTGTTGCTACTCCAAAGATTATTGAGTATGGAGAGATGGTAACGCTAGATTTTGGTGCTCTTTATAAGGGATACCGATCAGATATTACTCGTACGATTGCTATGGGTGAGCCTGATGAACAATTAAAAGAAATTTATTCTATTGTTAAAGAAGCGCTATCGTTAGGTGTAAAAGGAATGAAATCAGGTTTATCATGTAAAGCCGGTGATAAAATTGTTAGAGATTACATTACTGAAAGAGGTTATGGAGAATATTTTGGTCATGGGACTGGTCATGGCCTTGGTCTAGATTTACATGAACTTCCTTTTTTATCAGCTGTAGCTGACCATGTCTTACAGCCAAACATGGTTATAACAGTAGAACCTGGAATTTATATCCCTCATCTTGGCGGTGTAAGAATTGAAGATGACATTGTCATAACAGATAATGGTAGTGAGCGATTAACACATTCAACAAGAGAGCTAGTTTTCATATGATAGGAAAAAGGTTAACAAAAAAAATACCGTATAGAGAGAATTGTCTCTTCTATACGGTACAAATTTATCATTTAATCTTCGATTCTATTAAGGAAAGGCTTTAGTGAAACTTTGTTGCTAAAATTAGCAAAGCAAGCTGGTGTTATATACGACTGTCATCGTCTTATGATAGAAAAGAGGTGACACGTATAGTAGTTGTATAGATTGTTTTTTCATTGTTCGAAGCAGATTTGTCGTTGTGAGATATTTCTAAAAAGCTGATTTTAGCCTTTAGACTTATACAATTTGCTTTTCAACTACCTTAACTGTTATTTTTTCTGCTCTTATATCTGTGTGGAACTCTGTAACATCTTGGTTTTCGAGCAGTAAATCAGCGATTTGATCCTCAAGCTGTTCTTGGATGACTCTACGAAGTGGTCTAGCTCCAAATTGAGGGTGATAGCCTAATTCAGCAATTTTTTCAATCGCTTCTGGTGAAACAGTTAATATTAAGTTTTGATCTTTTAATGTTTGTTCTAGTTCTGAAATTAATAGCTCTACTATTTTCTGTAACTGTGCTTTTTCCAATTGATTGAATTCGATAATGCTATCAAATCTGTTCAAAAATTCTGGTTTAAAGAATGAACCTAACGTATTTAGAATATTACTTTCTTTAATAGCATCGGTTCCGCTATGTTCAAAGCCTACTGTAATTGTTTTATGTGATGTTCCAGCATTACTGGTCATTATAATTACTGTATCTTTGAAGCTAACTGTTCTACCTTGGCTATCAGTAAGACGGCCATCTTCTAAAATTTGAAGAAACATATGTTGCACATCAGGGTGTGCTTTTTCAATTTCATCTAATAAAATGATACTATAAGGATTTCTGCGGACTTTTTCTGTTAATTGACCTGCATCTTCGTGCCCAACATATCCAGGAGGTGAACCTATTAATTTTGATACCGAATGTTTCTCCATAAATTCACTCATATCAAAACGAATCATCATATCCTTAGAGCCAAATAATTCTTCTGCTAAAGTTTTTGTTAGTTCCGTTTTTCCGACACCTGTTGGACCTACAAATAGAAATGATCCAATTGG
Source organism: Nanhaiella sioensis (assembly GCF_046557775.1). Classification (NCBI taxonomy): domain Bacteria; kingdom Bacillati; phylum Bacillota; class Bacilli; order Caryophanales; family Bacillaceae; genus Nanhaiella; species Nanhaiella sioensis. The sequence goes on along the minus strand of NZ_JBKAEG010000001.1, from coordinate 317,176 downwards.
ACGATGTTTTGCTTTTAGTCCAGCTCTGCTTCGACGAATGGCTTTTGCAACCTTCTTAACAGCTTCCTCTTGTCCTATTACTTTTGATGATAAGTTTTTCTCCAAGTTTTTCATTCTATTATGTTCATCTTGTTGTAACTTCCCAACAGGGATACCTGTTTTTTCTTCAATAATTTTTTGAATAACTTCCGTATTTACCAATGCTTTCTCTATATTATTTTGATCTTTTAATTGTTTTTCTAGCTTGATTTCTTCGTGTCGTAAATTTGCAGCTTCTTCGTAATTTTCTTGATTTGCTGCAACCTCCTTTTCTTTTGTTATTTGAGATAGGCGATCTTGTATAGCTTGTTCATCGGTGTGACCAAACTCTAAATTAATTTTCGATCCAGCCTCGTCAAGTAGATCAATAGCTTTATCAGGTAAGAAGCGATCTTGGATGTAACGGTGTGATAAAGTGACACATTGTGTGATTGCTTCGTCAGTATATTTTACATGATGGTAGTTTTCGTATTTTTCTTTAATACCATGTAATATTTGTTCCGCTTCATCAGTTGTTGGTTCTGCTACAGTAACCGGTTGAAAGCGTCGTTCCAAAGCAGCATCCTTCTCAATTTTGCGATATTCATTAAGTGTTGTTGCTCCAACCACTTGCAACTCGCCCCGAGCAAGTGCTGGTTTTAGGATGTTACCTGCGTCCATAGAGCCTTCGGCTGAACCAGCTCCAACTAATAAATGGATTTCATCAATGAAAAGAATAATATTTTTTCTTCTTTGAAGCTCTCCAATGATTCTTTTTATACGGTCTTCGAATTGACCACGCACACCAGTATTTGCTACTAAAGATGCAACATCAAGTAAATATACCTCTTTATTTAACAGTTTAGTCGGGACATTATTGTCAGCTATTTTTAACGCTAAACCTTCTGCTATTGCTGTCTTACCAACACCCGGTTCACCTATGAGTACGGGGTTATTTTTGTTGCGTCGATTTAGAATTTCAATTACTCTATTTATTTCTTTGTCTCTACCGATAACAGGGTCAATTAGGCCTGCTTTGGAAGCATGTGTGATGTTGCGTCCAAATTGATCTAATAATCCTCCTCTACCTCCATGTTGAGTTTGTTTGCTATGTTCTTTGGACTCGGATGATGATTGAGAACCTTGAAACATGTGCTCAAAAGGAAATTGCGAAAACCCTTGGAAGCCAGAGGGTGTATTTAATTTATTACGTTCATTGATAAAGCATTCTTGGCATAAAGGTAATTGTTCCTGGTTACCGTTTATGTTCAGTTTAACTACAATAGCAGCTTCTTTATTTTTACAAACTTGACATTCCATAACATAAAACCTCCATATTTAAAATTTATTGTTATTAATAAACTCTGATATCAGTTGAAATACAATTCAGTTTAGACTTTGACTAACTTTGACTTTTAATATGAAAAATAGACCGATTGAATCGGTGTGTGTTTGACTAACTTTGACTTTATTATACTCTGACCTTTTTTGACATTCAACTATTTTGTCTTGATTTCTAATAATTTACTTAAGGTCCATAAATGTTATTGGAATGTCGTATTAGAAAACATGAGTGATCTTCTTCTCATTAGCATGAACAACGGTAAAATTGATTGTCTATATAAACCAAGGCTCTTCTCGTAAACTTTGTTGCTCTTTTTACTAAGAATGGACAGTATGATAAGTTTTACAACTCCATTAATTTAAGAGTAGAAAAGATCACGAACAATTGGTATTCCCGTGTATATACCTAATTAAAAAAACAACAATCGATGCGAAACGAATATGAAGATTCTAGCTGAAAAATTGGAAGTGTAAAGGCTATTTAAGAAGTGATAGTGATGCATTAAATGTGGATAATGGAGAGAAGTAGGAATAATTTAGGTAATTATCATCATACTAACATCAAAGGAATAAATATGTAATTATTTAACTCAAGCTCATTTATTCTTTTCAGTTTAATACTTCAAAAGAAAAGGTTCTTTTCGAAAACTCTGTTGCTTTTTTAACTTACATTAGGGCAACTGTTGGGTAGTATGTCATTTTGGCAGTCTTTAAAGAAAAAAGTCGCCTATCGTGTTTAGTTTTTTTTAGGGAGAGCAACAATGAAAGCTAAAAAACGGGCAACAAAATCAATAAGCAAATGAGGCACATGATGAAAGAGGGACTCAGTACATTTCAGGTTGCAATAATGGTTTTTATGATACAAACAGGCATTGATCAATTAAGCTTACCACGTTATACAGCAGAAGCGTTTGGGACAAATGGGTGGGTTGGAATTTTAATATTTTCCGTGCTTGTCATTTTGAATTTAATACTTATAGCGTTAGTATTTCGTTTTGGAAAAGATAAAACCATATTTGAAATATTAGAAGACGTAATATCACCAATTCTTGTAAAGCCACTATATGTTTTTTTAGCTTTGTTGTGGAGTACAACTGGGGTCTTAGTTTTAAAGTATTATGACTTATTGTTACGTACCTTATATTATCCAACTATGCCCTCACTTTTATTTATTATCTTTACTTTAGTTATTACATATTGGCTAGTTAGAAGTGGAATATACCATATCGGGAAAACAACTGTTGTATTTTTTGGGCTTACTATATGGATTGTGTTGTTGTTTTTCTATTTAACACCTGAATTTAGGATTTTAAGATTTACACCCTTTATTTTTGAAGGGGAGAAAAAGATTATTGACGGCGGTTTTGGTGTGTTAGATGCTTTTTTAGGTTATGAGCTAGTTATTTTAATCATCCCATTTATGATGAAAAAGAAATCAGCTTTTAAAGCATTGATATTCGGGAATATCATTACAACATTTATTTTTCTTGTAAATTGCTTTGTTGCTTACGGTTATTTCAGTTATGACCAATTGGTAAATGACACGTATCCATTCATAACTATGATTGAATATTTTCAATTGCCTTTTTTCCAACGCTTAGATGGATTTATTGTTAGCTTATATTTCCTAAGAGTTTTGATAACTATCGTTGTTTATTACTGGTCTGCAGATTTAGTACTTAGACATGCTGTGCCATCAATTAAGCCTCGTTATACGCTCTTGTTTTTAATAATTTTAACTTTTTGTTTGTCCTTCATACCAAATCTCTCAAGAGAGTTAGATGAATGGGATATTTGGTTAGGATTAATAGAAGGAGTGGTATCGATTGCTCTGCCTATTTTTTTATTATTGTTACTTAGTATTTCTCACGTAATAAAGAAAAGAAAAGGTGTGTCATAAAACTCATTTTCAAATGATCAATAGAAAAAACGAGCAGCTATTTAATTTCATAGCGCTCGTTTTCATACCGTCAACTAGATTAATTTCAAACCGTTTTCGATGAGCTGAGATAATGCCTTTTCTTCACTTTTTAAGCGGTTTAAGTCTTTATGAAGTTTTTCTTGTCCTTCAGGATTCAGATCATTTTCAGCTAGAAGCTCTAAAATTTCTAAGCGTAATAACCAATCATTTGGGAATTCTATATCTAGTTGATTTATCACTTCTAGTATAGCTTCAGATGGATTTGAATGAAGACTGATATCTTCTCTTATTTCACGTACTTTTGTATATAAATGATCTAATGGGCTTAAGGAGTTAGTTGCGTTAGAATTAACTTCTTCGTCCTCTACTATGCTTTCTGATGAAAAATAAGCTTCAGGATCTGCTGAACCAGCATAAACAGATGTAACGTGTGACCCAACAGCCATATCATACATACCCCAATCTGGTTGGAAAAGCGTTTGATTGTTATATGTGACTGAGGCTTCTTTAAAACGAATGAGAATTACTTTACTGTTCTTTCTTATCATTTCATGAACAACTCCAGCAACGATGACACCGCTTTCAAACTGTAGTGTTGCTTTGTCATTAATAATTATTCCATGCTGCTCTAATTCAACATCAGTTAGGTCTTCTAAAGGTTTATCTTCTCCTTTTAGCTTTCCAATTGGTGATCCGAAGCCATCAGCATGAACATCTTTCCCATGATTAGCAAGTTGTTTGTCATCAAATGATAAGATGGATTCGCCTGACGTATTTAAATAAACTGCTTCTTGTTTTTCATCCTTTATTAGTTTTGAAACAGTCCCAGTCAACTGTAAGCCTGAACTATACTCAACTGTTGCAGTTGCACCAGATTGCACAGCTTTTTCTAGACTCTCTGTGCCACCGACATAAAATGCCATCCGCTTTGAATATTCTTTGACAGCATCAATTAATTGATCAAAATCTTCGCAAACAAAAAGTTGAGGCTGTTTTGTTGTAATATCGAAACCAGTTGAAATAACATGATCTAGATCAAATGGAATTTTTTTAACTTCATCTGTTAAACAACTGCTACTTTCTCCAACAGATGATAATAGGCCTGCACCATATATTTTAGGATCGTTGATGCTTCCAATTAGTCCATATTCTACTGTCCACCAGTAAAGTCGTGATATTTCTTCAGCTTCAGAGATTTGTGTAACAGCTTTCTGTTTTTCTGCAAGAATTCTTTCAGCTTCAGCAATCTCTTCTTCAGTTGTGCTTCCTTTTTCTAATAAATTAGATAATGTACGAACAGCTTCAAAAACATCATGTTCTTCCTTTGTTGCGATAGCTTTTCGCCCAATTTCACCAAATGTTTTGACGTATTCAGCATATTTTTTATCACAAAGAATTGGTGCATGCCCTGCAGCTTCATGAATAATATCAGGAGCAGGTGTATATTCGATGTTTTCTAATTTCCGAATATCAGTTCCGATCGGGAGTAACCCATGGGCTTGGAAGTCAAAGAAAATTACTCCTGGAATATATCCATCTATTGCAACCGCACCCCAATTAAATGGATGAAGGCTATTATGCATTTCTTCCACTCTAGGTATACGTTCAATGTTCATGCCTGAGGCTGTAACACCATTTGTATAAGCTTCGTGAGCGACATCTTTAAAGAAATTTACATTTTGTCTCATCACATAACGCCAAACAGCGTGATTAATAGGAGTGTACGCATCGTACTGCTGTTCAATAACATACTCTCTTAAATGAGCTGGAATCTCGCTTTTTTTTACTATATTCATTGTTATTTCCTCCCTTACAAATAAAAAGTTGAGATAAGTTATTTGTGTCAAAATGGTGACGGTTAATATTATATCACACAAACGCTTTTAAGCTGTTGTGTGATAAAGAAATTTTAAATTTCTTTACTTATTAAATAATGTATGCACGAAAACATAAGATAAATGCTTCGTTTTAGGCTATAAATGCTAGAACCTCCTTAATTAATTTAATAATATATATGTGTTAGAATTCGTGTTATTTAATGATTAATATAATATTTCAATATTTAATAAAGAAATCCTGTCTTGTATTCTAATATTTTTGAATAATTAAAAATTATACAGATTATTTTTGAATTTTGTGTGTTTTTTTGATTATACTAATTTTACCAAAGGATATATGGTATGATATGAAGAGATTTATTTATGAATTTAGCTGCTTTGTTAGTTATAAAAACGTAGGGGAATAGGTATGTTGGATACGACACATTTGGCAAAGGATAAGAAAATCATATTTGCATGGTTGTTATTTGGCATTTATTTTTTGATGCTCATTTACATGATGTTCTTTGGATTTTCTAGAAGTAGTTTTGAAGAATCTTCGTACAACCTTATTCCATTTAAAACAATAGGTAATTATGTGAACAATATTGGATACTATAGTGCACGTGTAATCATGATAAATCTAATTGGGAATATCATTGTTTTTATACCTTTCGGATTATTTTTGTCTTTATTGATCCCTAAGCTGCGAAAAAGCGGTTTATTAATTTTAGTATTCATATGGTTGATTAGCAGTCTCGAATTACTTCAATTTGTTTTTAGCTTAGGTAGTTTTGATATTGATGACATTTTGTTAAATACTTTAGGTGCTTGGCTTGGATTAAAGGTGCTTCAAACAGTTAGAATGGCATTGGAAAATTAAAGATAATAATGGAAGGAGCTTATTTCATTATGGTATCTATTACTCAATTCGCCCCCTACAGCTTAATAGAAAAAAAGGATTACTTAGCACATTTAGTTCGCGGTCATGGCTTTAATTTCGAATTCAAAGAGGAGAGCAGTAAAGGTAGTAGCTCTTTAATTGATGATATAAACCTTCATAAATTGCAAACATTAACAAGTGAACAGCTTGTTGGATTACAATGGAATGAAGGGTTAATTGAAGCTGTTACCCAAAATGTCATGAGCCTAGTGTCAAAATATATTTATGTCGAAAACCTAGAAATAACAGTAGTCCCAGCTCTTGCAAAACCTCATCATATACCTCAGTCACTTTGTATTTTTGCCTATATAAATCATCATGGTAATATACTCATTTTCGTTCCACCAAACCCAGATCTCGATTACTTAAAATACGTTTTAGCACACCAGGCTTTTTACTCTTCTCCACAAAGCCCAGTTAATCAATTGAACGGCATTTTTACTTTAGCTGATTGGTTTAAATTGGAGGGGGCAGCCCAGTATTTTAGCCTATCCTTCTTTGAAGATAAGCGTTGGTGGGCTGACTACACAATAGATGAAGGGAGATACTGGGCTAGTGTGAAAGGGATGTTACAGTCAACAAATGTACAATTAAATAGGAAATTTTATTTTGGGTATTATGACGATGATATACCTACATATACTGGACAGGCATTTGCTTATAATACTGTTATGTCTTATGTAAAGAGGTTCCCTATTAACTCTTTTACAGAGTTATTCAATATTGATGTACAACATCTATTTGAAAATTGTGAGGACCACCTTTCACCATGCAATGTATAATTGTAAGCTAACTTAAATAATGTAGGCTCTTTTCGTAAACTTTTATCAGTGATTGAGAAAACAGCTTAACGAAAAATAACGAATGGCAGATCTTAGATAGGTCTGCCATTCGTTATTGTAACACTATAAATCAGCGTGGATCAGTCCTCAACTAGTTGCTCACGTCATCCTGATTAAATTTACCTATGTTTCGTATTTTTACATCTGATTTAATTGTGACGTCAATTTCTGGGTACACTTTATCCCAATCAAGGCTTTTCCACTCTTCATATGTAAGACTATTTCTTATTTTTTGGCCTAAGCCTATCACGTCAACATTATTCTTTTGTAGAAACTTCATTACAGCCATAGTTTCTTTATCAACGAGCTCTTTTATTATTTTTTCTAGTTTCTTTTGTTCTTTAGGTTCTTCAATATTCAAGTCACCGGTATACTCTTCTAAAGAACCAGTAACATGGATATCAATTTCTACTGAAAAGTGATCATCTTCTTTTTTGGTAATATGTATTTTATGTTTGTTACGTACATATGAAAGGTGAATATGATCTGCAATATCTCCCTTCATTAAATCGATATCAAGTAATCCTTTACGAAAGTTTTCTCTTAAAAAAAATAAGTAGACAGCTTGTTTTCTTGAGATCGTCGTAATAAGTTTATCTTCATTAAACAAGGCAAAGCTGTCAAACTCAATATTATTTGAAGTTGCTGTAAATACTGGTAAAAAGGGGTCAATGCCATCATCAAAATAAGATCTAGAAAATTGATATAAATTAACAGATGGAAAAACAAATGTCTTTTCGAACTTATTTAACATTGTATCTAAATATAAACCTAAGTTAGGTTCTTTTTCTAATTTCTTTGTAATGATTTGATCTGCTTTTCCTTTTGTCACAGCTAGCTTTACTCTAGAGCCAATGCTAGGATCTCGTAATGCTGTATGAATAATCGGTAAAATCCCTTCTTTTGCGAGTTCTTCCCCAAATAACATAATCTCAAGCTGACCATTTACGATCTCAAAGCTTGATTGCGCCATCGTATCAATCTCAATATCTTTCGTTGAATTCCCAGATGCTTGCAGTGTTTCAAAAACGTTACCAGTTTCTGTAGCGCGAGGATATAAGGCTGTAACATCAAGATAAGCATCCTCCTCTTCAGAAAGGTCATAACCTATTGCATTGATCATAGCTAAGTCATCAATTCCATAACTAGTATAACAGCCACTTAATAGGACAATGCATATTGTTACAAAGAATATGTTACGCATTTGTTTTCCTCCTCATATGTGTGATGCTTATAAGTACTATAAGGATAATTGGTAATAAAATAGCTATTCCGATTTCAATTCGTGCAAGTATTGTTAAGGCTAATTCAACCTCTCTCATCAATGTCAGGTTCAAAGAAATTATAAACGTAACGACTAACAATAATGCAAATGAGCGATTTGGCTTTATTTTTGGCAAAGCGTGCTTTATAGCTTCATTTGCAGACCAATAATACATGACAACAGTAACTAAAACGGATAAAGAAGCTAAATTATATAGAAAGCCTTCAATTCGTTCCACAAAAGGAAATCTAATGTAATCAAGCAATGTCAACGAAGGAAATGATTCATTTTTTAAGTACTCAAAGCTAAAATAACCAAAAGATACAAAGCAAACGAAGAAATAGACCGTTGTTGTAATAACATTTGCATAAAAAAATGATTTAATTGTAGATCTCTTTACAGCTAAATAAGGAAACAATAGCAAGATAATTTCATACCCTAAATAAGCAGTAAACACTCCGCTACCACCTTCAACTAATTTTTTGCTGCCTTCAAAAATAAATGGTGTAAATCGAGACAACCTAAATTCGGAAAGGTGGAAAAATAATAAAAACATAGTCCATATTGATAAAAAAAAGAAAATAACGGTTGCTTTACTAATATGATAAATGCCACTCGTTACGAGCCAATACGTTAATAATATCGATATAAATACGTATCCAGTAAATGGCATCGTCGGATAATATAACATTCTCAACAACATTTCAAAATCCTTTGCGATAAGAACTGCCAAAGTACCCCATTGCAGAGCTAAAAGGAGGTAAAAAGGCCGCAGCAATGAAATAGGTAAAGCATCCTCAAATATGTTAAATATCGACCTTCCTTTACCGAAATGAAACACGAGACTAATGAGCACTATATTTAACATGACGATTATGGAGATTAGTAAAACTCCAATCCACCCGTTAGTTCCAAAAGCATCAGCTGCTACACGAGGTAAGCTGAATAAAATAATCCCTGATTGAACCATATGGATAAGTATAGCAGTTGGAAAAGGTTGGAGTTTTTCTTGCATTCATAAGTCCCCTTTTCTTACAAAATCTTGTTTAAGCTACTCTCAACTAGCTTTTGTCGTTATTTTAATTTTTTTCTTGTATCATTTGTAGGGCTACTTATGTTAGGACGGGTATTAAAAATACTAAGAGGCCCTCTAATGATCGTATCTTTCCAACCACTAAGATTTGTTGGTGATATAGGCCAAAAATATGGCGCTTTTAAATTAGTTAATCCAGTGAGATGAATAACTAAACAAGCTATGCCAAATACAATGCCTAAGTTACCTAACAAACCAGCTAATAAAATAAATCCAAACCGAATAATCCTAATAGAATTACTCATGACATAACTAGGTATGACAAAAGAAGAGATGGCAGAAATTGAAACAGCTATAATTAAAATATTACTCGTAATACCAGCGTCTACTGATGCTGACCCAATGACAATTCCTCCAACAATACCGATTGTTTGACCAATCTTCGTCGGTAGACGTGCTCCAGCCTCTCTTAACAACTCAATGGTAAATTCCATCAACAATGCTTCCATTATTGGTGGAAAGGGCACATTACTTCTTGATGTAATTAAGCTAATTAATAGTAAGTCGGGTACCATTTCATAATGATATGTAGTTATTGACACATACAGAGCTGTAAAAGAAACAGTTACAAATAAAGCAAAAAGGCGTAACAACCTTGTAGCAGACCCAACGAGCCACCGCTGGTTATAATCATCTGTTGACTGAAAGAAATCAAAAAAGCTCGTTGGAGCACTGAACGCATAAGGACTGTTCTCCATCATGCCGACAACTTTTCCTTCAGTTAGTTTAGACGAAATGACATCTGGACGTTCTGTCGTATGAAATTGTGGAAAAGGTGAGTTTGGAGATTCATCGATTAATTGAACAAGCATGTTAACATCATAAATTGCATCAATCTCTATGTTTTCGATCCTTGTCTTAGCATCTTGGACAATTTGTTGATCAGCAATGCCATCAATATATAATAAATACACGTTACTTTTTCCTATTTCACCTACCGACAATTTTAGTACTTTTAAATGAGAGCTTTTCACTCTACGCCTAATTAGAGATAGATTTGTATCTATTAGTTCATTTAATGCATCATGTGGTCCTGTTATAATTGTCTCAGATTCAGCTGTTTGTATCGCGCGTGTTTCTAACTTTGTAGCTTCGAATATATACGTATTATTTTCGTGGAAAATAGCAGCGTTACCATCTAAGATTGCCTTTACTACTTCTTTATTTTCGTGGCTAGGCTGAAATTGGCTTTGCTGTAGAAACGAGTGCACTTCTTCAGGGTCAAGATCTTCTAATTTATCAATAACATCGCTGTTTAGTGTTTGTTTGTCAACCATATACTCGAAATAGATTAGCCTTACATCGACTCGTTGACAATATTTCTTAGATATGTCAGTACAATCTGTAAATTGCTGCTCAATATGTGAATAGGTAGGTTCAGGGTTACTATCATGCTTTTCTAATTCATTGTCGGATGTCTTCTTTTTAGTTGTATCATTTTTCATCCGCTTTTTAAAAAATGTAAACACTTTATCACCCCGAATTTATAGTAATTTCTAACTATGCGAATAAATTAGTCTCAATAAATGTTTTGTCCTTAGTATGGACTTCTATAGATACTCTATTCCAAGATAGGATATACCAATATGTCATATTAGAATCTTGACTAGAAGATTGGGATTAATTAAACATTTTGTTTATGACGTAAATGAGATATTCCTAATGTTAATAAGAGTAGTGTAGGAAGTAATACTGCAATGATTGCTTCAGCAAAACCGAGACCGAGTAACCACTTATCAACTTCAAGAGAGCCCTTAACAAAAAGCGATAAACAAAATGAGACGATAATTAAACTTAAAATCGATTTTCTAGGAGAAATTTTTGGAATTGCTTGTCTAAGAACTTGATCAGCACCCCAATAAAAAAACACAACAGTGATAATCACTTCTAATATAAAAAAGTGAAAAACAAAGCCTTCAACCCTTTCTATGAATGGAAACTCCAAATATTCAAGCATAGTTAGAATTGGAAATTTTTCATTTAACAATTGACGATAGCTAAATAAGCCAAAAGCAACAAAACATGTACTAACATAGACAAAAGTGACTATGGCATGTCCGAGTAATACTGATTTTACAGCTGTTTTCAGTTTCAGCATATAAGGTATAAAAAGAAGGGTTAGCTCATACCCTAAAAAAGCCGATACAACTTGTATCCCACCTTTGAATAGCTCTTTGTCACCTTTAAAAACAAATGGCGTTAATCTTGTAAATCTAAACTCGGGTAGAAGAAATCCTAATAATAATGTCATTAAGATGACAGCGAAGAAAACAACTGAAGCTTTGGCGATGTGATAAATTCCTCTTCGAACGAGCCAGTATGTAAAAAAAAGAGACATTAATACATATATATATGCTGTACGTGTTGGATAGAAAAATAAATTCAATTGCAATTCGAAATCTTTTGCTATTAATACTCCAAGAGTACTCCATAGTAACGCTAAAAAAAGATAAAATGGCCGCAATAAAAATTGTGGGAGTCCTTCATCCAAAATCTTAAAAATTGATTTTCCATTGCTATAAAAGAAGACTAAACCAATTGCTAATATGTTCACTGCTACTAGTAGAGATACAATTATTACCCCAATCCATCCATTCGTCCCAAAAGTCTCAGCACTGATACGAGGTAAAGTAATGATGGTAATGCCAATTTGTATCATATAAACAACGATAGTGACTTGATAAGGATGAAGTTTTTCTTGCATGTTGTATCTCCTTATTTTGTTACATGTTTTATGGAGCTTTGATTAGTATTAGCAATTGAGCTTTAACTATTCAAAGAACAAATACGATGTAGGATCGAAACAAAATAGGTGAAACGTGTATTTAGGGAAGTAATAGAAATTATATTGGAAGTCTATAACTATGCTGCTCATTGTTATAGGCACTTTTCGTAAACTTTGTTGTTATTTTTTCACTTACATTTAAGTAACTAATGTGTTTTAGATAACTTTATAACCTTTGAGTAGTAAAGAAGCTCCGAACGGTGGTTATATTTGTGATTAGCTCTTTTTACGGAAAGGAACTATTAATGTGAAAACTTCCTATTACAAACACCTAAACATAGACTAAGAAAATTTTTGATAGGCATAGGGGGATGTCCATACCGATTATTTACTACATACATATAATAGATAGAAGCGGAAGGATGCTGTAAAATATGTTCAGACAGTTACCCTATATTAAAAAGTTTCTATTTGGATCGGTATTTAGGCTATCTTTTTAGAATGGGTAATAAACATCTAAATAAAATCACAGTAATTGAGTATTAATAAACCTTTTCTAGTATTGCTATTTATCCTTCTCGCAAGATTTAGTTAGAAAGGAGGAATAAATATGCTACACGAAGAACACATCAGTAATTTAACAAATAGATACTATTATCAACCAGTTAGAGTGATGGGAGTTGGCGGCTGGAGTTATGATGGAGTCATTGAAGGTAGGACTGGAACGGGTTTATTTGTTCGTGGTCGTGGTGGAAGAAGGTTCTTTCCTTTTCGGGCTGTCGCAACGATCTTTTTGTTAAGTGCATTATTCCGTCGTCGCCGTTTCTAATTACCACATACTAAAAGGCTGTTTTTCATTGATAGTTGTTTTTCGTTTTAAGAAATAAACACGATGGGCATCTTTTTTCTACAACGTTAACTAACAATGTAAACCACTTTTTTGGTACTAATTTGATAACAATAGCAACAAAGTTACGAAAAGAGCCTAATAAAAATTAATGTTAGAGGGGATTAAGCCCACAGTCAAGATAACCTTTTGCATTCAATAAATATTGATTGTGGGGTCCGCCTAACATGTAAAATATTGTTAGAGGATGAATAAATCAGTTGTCCAGTTATTTGTGAATCTTACAAAGGAAAACAATTAGTTGTAGCATTGATTGATTAATGTGAAAAACGAGAATGTATAGCTGAGTAATGATGATATCGTATAGGTTGTTTATTAATGCTAAAGAATAACCACACATACATTCAGCCTTTGTGCTATTTTTATTCTTATTTTTATGATAGTCGTGTAATATATACAAAAAGAGCCTTAACAATGACTTCGTAATAGGGCAAAATATAAAACCTTTTATTAAGTATTATCATTTTATAGCTATAGGTATTTTCTATATAATGGATGTAATAACATTTACATAGGAGAGGGCACATGAATCAAAAAATTAGAGTGTTAGAAATTCGGCTAAATGATCGTTATAAAGACTATCCTGCACTATATCATTATAAAGATATCGATCGAGAACAAATATTTGTCAGACGTGAATGTGAGTATTATGTGAAGGACGGCATTGTATATGAACAAGTATCATCAGCATTAGAAGAGGACCGTTTCGTTTTATATGTGAACAAAATTGGAGATGATACGATCGATCCCAATGCACGTGTGAGAGAAAACTTATGTGTGGAAGTAAGGGAGTATAGGAGGATTGGAGAGCAAAAGCTTCTTAAAATATATGATTGTCGTGATCATATGGACGTTTTAGGATATATAGGTAATTCATTTATATATATAGAAGGAAAAGAGTATAAAAGGTCGTCGGTAGAGGCAGATGAGGATCGGCAAACATATATTTTATACGTAAATGATACTGGTACTGTCCTTGAATGATATATGAGTAGAAATTTAATGGGTACGTAAAATATATAGAAGAAAAAAGAGCTTGAATATTGTTTCAAGCTCTTTTACGCAACAGATTAGTTTAATAGATAAAAGATTAATGTTAAATACGAGAATAACCTAATTTTACTTATTTTGTAATAAAGGATAAAGTCGCAAATTATTATATTCTAAATCCTCTTGAATAAATTATCTTCGAACCTAATTCAACAAAACAAATTGACTTTAATTTTCATCATATTGATAATAAGATTTCACAGCAGTTCGGTAAAATGTTTCACCATCCTCGGTCGTTCCAACAATTTCATAGGTGACATTGTACGTATCAGCTTGGATTATATCAAGAATTTCATTCGAAATATCTCTAGGTTTTTTTTGCTTAGATTTATTTTTCTTCACTTTCTTATCAATCTTTAATTTTTTATCTTTTTTATCTTTATTTTTCGCTTCTTTTTCAAGCTCTCTCCAATTTAAGTTAAGTGCATTTGACCCTTGAAAATTTGTAACTATAAAGTAGGCATCTTCGTTGCTACTATTTATATCTATTTGCCATTCTCCAGCACCAGGTTGGTCTATAGTAAATGTTTGAATATAAGTGTTTTTAAAGAAATTCTCTCCCTCAGATTGTATATATTGCTTTGATTTTTTTGTATATTCTTTTCCTTTCGGAGATATAAGCTTTACATTCACATCTTCGCTAGCTGTTAATATTTGAAATACAACTCTATTATTATCAGATTCTACGGGGATAAGTTCTTCTACTAGTTGATTAGTAGATAAACTACCGCCTCTTAATAATTGTTCAGGTACATATTGCGAGTCAGATGAAGCAGCTGTGAACCAATTTGCCGATGTGTGAGCAGATGTATCATTTAACAAAGTTGCAATTCTATCAAAGGAACTGTTGCCCATCCGAATATTATCGTGATCTATGTCGTCTCCTCCACTAAAAAAGTGAGTGCCATACGGAAGCTTAGAACTCCATACAGGAACAAGACCATCGTTATCACCGCCTATATACGCACCACCAAACCAAAGAGCAGAAAAGAAAGGCCCCCATCCAGTGCCTGAAGCAGTATAATAGTTATTTTTGTATGCGCTTTCATTTTCGTCGGTAATTAGACGGAATTTTTCCATTTCCCCTGTTTGCATTGCATATGTTCCTTCATCAGTTCTGCCAATCAAGTCTGCTAACCAATTTGCCCAAGAACTATATGCCAAATCAGCTAAAGGAGAACCATAGTGTGGAGAAGATAATGTTATGACATCGTTTACGTATGGCCATGCTCCAAAATGGACGAGCGCTGTTTGTGAATCGACCCCTCCTTTACTATGAGCGATAATAGTAACTTGCTCTCCAAAATAGTTGTAAATTTCCTCTAACATCGGTGCTAGCATTTGACCATTATGCCACATATCCGCAGCATCTCCACCAGTTGCATCCTCAAGTTGTACAAAAGCTGTTCGATAGCCATTAGCATATGCATAATTGTACATATCGTTTTCACCGTAATAAACTGTTTCTTCCCACCAATCCTTAGCGTTTCCGTGTAAACCTTGGACGAACACGAGAGGAGATTTGTTCATATTCACATTGTCAGGTAATGCACCTAAGTACCAAGTTCCAGGTGTGTTAGTTACATTAATTGGTTTTGGAATTGCATCTGTTACAATAGCACCTTTTACAATACTTGATGGAAATACTAGCATCGCAGTTAATAGCACGATTAATAGATAAGTACGGATTTTCATTTTTCCAACTCCTTTAATTCATATTTACTACTATATAGTAAATGCATATATCTAATTGTAATATTACAAATATTCAGTGTATTTATCAAGATTGATAATATTTTCACAAGTAATGTAAGTTATGGGCTAAGTAAAAAGTCTTATTTTGTATTCGCATTTGCTCTCATTAAGGTTGATATAAGTAAGGTTCTTTTCAAAAACTATGTTGCTTATTTTCCCTCACATTTGAGAGACTGAATGGTTTTATATGACTTTCATAGTCTATAGAGAAGAAAGATGCCTCGAGCATTAGATGTATTAGAATTTAGCTATTATTACGATAATCAACAATTAATTGGATAACAGTCTTTTGTTAAGAAAAATCACAAGCTTATACAATCAGAAAAAAGGAATTTTGTTGTTATTAAATAAAAACAGCTATGCAATGGTTTATTTGGCTTTAACTGTATTAAAGTAACAAGGATCCCTCAAATCAAATTTAAATTTGCCATTGTTTCTAAGTACGAAAACAACAGCTATATGAAAAATAATAAAGATCACCATAAATTGGGTGTTTTCATCATGTGCATTCGTACAGTCAGTTTGTTTTTATACACATAAACTGAACATATAACTAGAAAGGAGGAATGGTAATATGTATGGTTATGGTGGTTATGGATATGGTGGAGGACCTTTTGGTGGATTTGCGTTTATTGTAGTATTATTCATACTGTTGATCATTGTACTTGGAGTTGTGGTACGTCCTTATTAGAGTATACAAGATAACAGCATCTTTCATTCATGAAATTAGATGTTCAATAGCGTAAATGCATTGGATCTATAAATAGGTTGATCGCCTATATGGCTTTTAAGGTAGTACTCTTATAAAAAGAAGAGTACTCCTTTATTTTATTTTGAGGAATGAAATAGTTTTTAGGCTGAAAATAAATACTATTACTGATCTAAAGGAAGTAAAGTCCCTCAAGATTTATCGTGAGTATAATTAAATACTTCATTATTAATAGTGACTACGTTATAATCGTTTATTGTGGTAGTTAAAGATCAAGAAACAAATTTGAATTTAAGAAATATTGATTAGATCAACAAATATGTCTATTAATGGAGTGGAACATCTAATGAAAAAAAAGATCTTATTTATTGGTGCAGGCAGAATGGCCGAGGCCATTTTTTCTGGTTTACTAACATACAAAAAAGAGTATATTGAAGAAATTATTGTTACGAATCGAACAGATGAACAAAGATTATTTGATTTGAAGGAAAAATATGGTGTCACAACATCAACAAAATGGCAGGATGAGGTCGCCCATGTAGATATCATTATTTTGGCTATGCCTCCTGAAGCGCACAAAGAGATACTAGAAGATTTGTCTTTATGGATTAAAGGACAATTAGTTGTCACTATAGCAGGTGGAATAGGCATACAGCTACTAGAAAATATTCTGCCTGAGGAGACGCCAGTTGCTTGGATTATGCCAAACACTGCTGCAAACATTTCTCAATCTATGTCTTTATACACTTTTGGCAAAGCTGTTAAGGAGAAGCATCGCCAAGAGTTAGAGCTAGTATTAACTGGAATAGGTGATGCAGAACTATGTACAGAGCAACAAATACATGATTTAACTGCTATTACTGGAAGTGCACCAGCGTTTTTATATCGTTTTGCTGAGGCGTTAGAACAGTCGGCGTTAGAATACGGTGTTACAAAAGCCCAAGCACGCAAGCTCGTTACGCAGATGATATATGGATCAGCTGCTATGTTGAAGGAAGGACATGCTCCCGACGAACTACGTGATCAAGTGACATCACCTGGAGGTTCTACAGCAGCAGGAATAGAAGTGTTAGATCAAAATCAATTTACAAATATTATTGAGCAAGCGGTTATCGCAACACAAAAGAAGGCACAACAACTGGCAGGTAAATAAATAACTATTCCTCGGTACGTGACCTCGTTTTACTGAGTAATATTAACAAAAAAGTACAATAAAAAGCCTAAAAGAAAGATACCTCTACAGCCAATCATCTGACTATAATGAGGTATCTTTTACTGTCTTATTAAGCTCTTTTCGTGAATTTTGCCGTTTTTTCTCTTGAATTTGATTTTTAAGTCTTTAGGGGAAAAAGATGCCATAACGTTAGTTAAATTCGTCTTTAGTATTAGGTAAGCAACAAATAATGCGAAAAAAGCCTTTATTAATAACTAATACTATTTAAATTTAATGATAACAATATGGTTATGTCAAAATGGTTGTCGCTTAAAGTTAGGCATAACCGTGTACGATAATAGTAAAAATAATAATGAAGCTTACGAGAAGAAGATTGTCAACTTTATTTATTATTTGAAGCATTATTTTTGTAATATGTGTGCGTTTCTGTTATTTTTTAATTGAGAATTAAATTCAATTAAATATACTACAACACTTCTTATAGTTACATCATATTCATTCATATAAATGGGAGGGTAACTAACATGACAAACAGAAAACATGGCTTTCAATGGCAATCGTTTTCTGGACCAAACATGGCGTATGTTCAAGAGCAATATGAGTTATTTTGTAATAATCCTAATCAAGTGGATGATAGTATTAAACAATTATTTGTTAAGTGGGGACCGCCTACTTTTTCAATTAATAAGCATTGTGAATCTCAAAACAACCAATCAGACCAATTATCAAAAGTTGCTTCGGCAATCCAGCTTGTTACAATGATCCGAACAAAGGGACATTTGTATGCAAAAATTAATCCGCTCCATAAGCATTTTAATCAAAATGCTTCTTCACCTAACTTTCTAAACTTAGAGACGTATCATTTAACGAAAAATGATCTGAACAATATGACTGCCGATATTATATGGGAGCATGCACCTCACTCAATACGTACCGGACTTTCTGCTATCGAAAAATTAAAAGAGCTCTATACAAGTTCATTGTCATTCGAATTTAATCACGTACAAGACTTAGAAGAAAGGGCATGGCTATATAAAGTAGTTGAAACTGAGTCTTTGTATGAAGAGTTGCCACAAGAGCAAAAGGTAAGTCTTCTTGAGCGCTTAATTGAAGTTGAGAGCTTTGAAATGTTTTTACACAAAACATTCGCAGCTCAAAAACGGTTTTCAATTGAAGGGCTTGATATGTTAGTTCCAATGTTAGATGAAATTATTTATGCAAATGCAAAAACAGGGACTAAAGACATTCTGATAGGGATGGCACATAGAGGTAGGTTAAATGTGCTGGCTCATGTTTTAAGAAAACCATATGAAAAAATCTTTGCTGAGTTTCATCATGCACCGAATAAACATCTTGTCCCATCTGAAGGATCAACAGGGATAAATTACGGTTGGACGGGTGATGTTAAATACCATTTAGGTGCAGATCTTAATATTCACGAACAAGAAAGTATTCACACAAAAATACACCTCGCGAATAATCCTAGCCATTTAGAATTTGTTAATCCTGTTGTTCAAGGGTTTACCCGTGCAGCCCAAGAAAATCGACAGAAGCGAGGATTCCCGATACAAAACCAAAGTAGTGCATTAAGTATTCTCATTCATGGTGATGCTGCCTTTCCAGGAGAAGGTATCGTAGCAGAATCATTAAATTTAAGCCGATTAAGAGGATATCAAACAGGCGGTACGATACACATTATTGCAAATAATCAAATTGGATTTACTACAAGCCCTGTTGACTCTCGTTCTACATTGTATGCAAGCGATATAGTCAAAGGTTTTGAAATACCTATCATACATGTAAATGCTGATGATCCGGAAGCTTGCTTAGTAGCTGTACGCCTCGCTTCACAATATAGGGAGAAATTTAAGAAAGATTTTCTCATAGATTTGGTAGGTTATCGTCGTTATGGCCATAATGAGACAGATGATCCAATGGCAACACAGCCTTTAACGTATAACTTGATTCATAAGCACACTCGAGTAGCTGAAAAGTATGCTGAGCAACTATATGAGAAGGGACAGTTCAGTGTTGAGCGCTTCAATAATTATAGACAATTTATGAACAACAAATTATCCGATAGTAATAAACAAATAACTGCACAAGAAAATACGAACGATAAGACCAGCATAAATGAAAGGTTATCATCTAACTTTTCAGAGAAAAAAACTCTAATAACTGAAAAACAACTACTCGATATTAATACTTCATTAGTCGAATGGCCTGAAGACTTATATGTATACCCGAAATTAAAAAAAATACTGCTGAGACGAAAGGAAACGTTGAACGAACAAGGAAAAGTTGATTGGGGGTTAGCTGAAGTGTTAGCGCTTGCATCAATTATTTCTGATGGTACACCGATAAGAATGACAGGCCAAGATATTGAAAGGGGCACATTTGCCCACCGCCATATTGTTATAAATGATTATCAAACTGATAGAAAATTTTCTGCTTTACACAACATGGACCATAGCAAAGCATCTTTTGCGGTATATAATAGTCCATTGTCTGAAGCGGCCGTACTAGGTTTTGAGTATGGATACAGCGTTTATGCTTCAGATACATTGGTTATTTGGGAGGCACAATTTGGAGATTTCGTGAATGCTGCGCAAGTAATCATTGACCAGTTTATATCAGCTGGGAGAGCTAAATGGGGACAGAAGTCAGGGTTAGTCATGCTACTTCCACATGGATACGAGGGACAAGGACCAGAACATTCAAGCGCTCGGTTAGAACGTTTTTTAACCTTGTCTGCGGAAAATAATTGGACAGTGGCTAATGTAACTTCCTCTGCGCAATATTTTCTCATTCTCAAAAGGCAAGCAGCTATGTTAAGTGATGAGGGGGTTCGTCCACTAATTATAATGACACCGAAAAGTTTACTACGTCATACAAAGGCAATGTCATATATTGAGGAATTCACTAATCAGCAATTTCAAGAAGTTATTGAACACCCGCTTGTTGGAGAAGATTATGAGGCTGTGACACGGCTTATTCTTTGTACAGGAAAAATTGCCGTAGATATAGTTTCTGAGTTGGAGACGAGATCCACAATAGCATCACGTAATATTCATATATTACGTATAGAACAATTATATCCTTTTCCAAAAGAGGAAATTATTCAAAAAATACAACGCTTTCCAAATTTAGCTGAGATCTTTTGGGTACAGGAAGAACCTAAGAATATGGGGGCTTGGGAATTCATTTATAAGTTGTTACAACCTTCCTTACAGCGTGTGAAATTTGATTATATAGGACGACCGTATCACTCAAGTCCTGCAACAGGAGATCATGTAATTCATAAGTTGGAACAGGAGCAAATTATCCAACAAGCACTGAAAATAACAGAGGAGTGGGCATAATGAAAGAAATTAAAGTACCGGAACTCGCAGAATCTGTTACAGAAGGTACGATTTCTGAGTGGTTCAAGCATAAGGGTGATTCCATTTCCAAAGGTGAAGCGATAGTAGAGTTAGAAACTGACAAAATTAATATAGAAATTTATGCAGAATATGATGGAGTATTAGAGGATATTTTAGCTGAGCCAGGTGAAGTTGTTTTTGTAGATCAAGTAATTGCGAAAGTAAATGATAACAGAGAAGTTCTTACTTCAAACGAGTCATTTTCTAATGTTGCTACCGAAGAAACAGTTCATGGTGATCAACCGAAAATAGATGTACGTGAGGGAGAGCAAACGAACAAAATGTCATCACAAAATGAGCGTCCGATAGCAACACCAGCCGCTAGGAAAAAAGCTAGAGAATTAGGGATTGATCTAAAAAAAGTTGATTCAAGTGATTTGCTCGGTCGTATTAGACCTGAAAATGTCATAAACTATGCTACTTCAATCCAAGAAAAGCAAGATAAATCAACGATAACTGACTATGCTCAACCACCTTTCACTGACCTTACTCAACCTAAACAAATTGAACGGATTCCAATGTCACGGCGCCGTCAAACAATTGCACACCATTTAGTTCAAGCGCAACAACAAGCAGCGATGTTGACTACTTTTAATGAAGTAGATATGACAGCAATTATAAATTTGCGTAATAGGAAAAAGCAAAGGTTTGAAGAAAAATATGATGTTCGCCTTGGCTATATGTCTTTTTTTACGAAAGCAGTTGTAGGTGCATTAAAAGCCTTTCCAATGTTAAATGCTGAAATTCAAGACAACGAAATTTTACTAAAACGATATTATGATATCGGTATTGCTGTGTCAGCAGAAGAGGGCTTAGTTGTTCCAGTTCTCCGTGATGCAAACCAATTAAGTTTTGCAGACATTGAAAAGGGAATTAGGAATTTGGCCTCTAAAGCTAGAGAAAAAAAATTATCACTTCAGGATTTACAAGGAGGTACATTTACGATTACTAATGGTGGTGTGTTCGGTTCATTGTTTTCAACTCCAATTTTAAATGCACCCCAAGTAGGGATATTAGGGATGCATAAAATTCAAAAAAAACCGATTGTTATTGATGAAGATGATACGATTGCAGTTCGACCAATGATGTATATTGCTCTTTCTTATGACCATAGAATCATTGACGGCAGAGAAGCAGTGCAATTCCTTGTCCATGTAAAAGAACTGGTAGAGGACCCTGAATCATTATTACTTGATGGATAATTTATGATGATGGGAAAGGGTGAGATTAATATTTAATCTCACCCTAAAAATTTATAAATATGACGTTGCTAATTTGCGAGAAAGATGTTCAATGATCTCTGTCATTGCTTCATCGTTTGCAGATAGCAGTGTTTCACTTTTTATGATTTGTATTTTTTTTGCTTCATAATAATCTAATAAAGCCTGTTTAGTCGTTAAGCCTTCTTCTAATAAATAGGATGGTTCTAGTAATTTTCTTAATGCAACCTCATCTTGCATAAGCAGAATTTGGGGATTTAATGAATGAAAAACCCCTTCTTTCATCCCTTGTTCGTAAAAATATTTAATGGTCGTTTTTCGTTTTCTTCTTGCAAAAATAATTTCTTCATATAAATTTGGAAAACCAATTTTCAATTCTTCTAAAAACAATTCAGAAATATATATAGCCGTTAGTACTTCTTGCTCAAAAACTTTTTGGAAACGTTCTATATAAGTAAATTGATTATTTTCAATGGTTTGTTCGCCTTGCTTAAAATATTCAATATAGTTAACCGTTATTTCATTTAAGATTTCTTCTTTTGAAGAGAAATAATTGTAAAGTGTCGCTTTGCTAATTTGCATATGCTCAGCTATATCTTGAATTTTAAGTGAATTAAATCCTTGAACTCGAATGATACTCATTAATTTTTGTGCATATGTTTTTCTCATTTGTTCCCTTAACTTAGGATCAATCTTACGCATAGAAAATCCCCCTTAACAACTTAATTATAACATATACTAATATAGCCTTATAATAAACATTTTAGACAAAAAAAGTTTTTTTAGTTTACAATGTCGGGTGATGGTGTTATAGTTACATATGTAATACATTTTAGACTAAAAAAACATTATTAGTATAAAAAGTTAAAATATTAAAGGAGTTGTTTTATTATGACAAACAAAGTGGCAATCATAACAGGAGCGAGTAGTGGGATTGGTCAGGCAACAGCTTTAAAGTTAGCAGAGCAAGGATATCAAGTGATGTTAGCTGCAAGACGGGAGGAAAGATTAAAGGAATTACAAGCACAAGTTAAGGAAATTGGTGGTCAGGCTTCATATCATGTGACAGATGTAACATCGTTTGAGGAAATGGAAACTTTAGCGAAAGAAACGATCAATGTTTTTGGTAAAATAGACGTACTAGTAAACAATGCAGGGATTATGCCGTTGTCATTTTTGAACAAAAGAAAAGTGGATGAATGGGATAAAATGATTGATGTGAATATAAAAGGAGTACTTTATGGGATCGGAGCGGTTCTACCGTATATGGAAGAACAAAAATCAGGGCACATCATCAATATTTCTTCTGTAGCAGGGCATCGAGTTGGGCCTGGAAGCTCTGTTTATAGTGGCACAAAATATGCTGTAAGAGCTATTACCGAAGGGCTGCGACAAGAAATGAAATCAGGACAAAATATTCGTACAACAATTATTTGCCCTGGAGCAGTTGCAACAGAACTCACTCATACAATTACAGATGAGGATGTTATCCGTAATTTCCAAGAAAGATATGTTGATTTAAAGACATTACATGGTATAGACATTGCAAATGCGATTGCGTATGCAGTTCAACAGCCTGATCATGTTGATGTAAATGAAATCATCGTTCGTCCAACAGATCAAATGTTGTAATAAAGTATCATTGCTAATAAATTTAATACATGAACAGAGTCTGTTGTTAAGCTTCGCAATATGTGTAATAAGATTTTATTATTACACTAAATTGAGCTTAAGCTTCAGGCTCTTTTTATTAGGCTATTTTCGATGGTTGTTATTGTCACTAAATTAGTATAGTAAAAAGGGATTTAGAACGTTTGACATATTTCAAAATAAAGACGCAACGAACGATAGTTGTGTGCTTGTTTATTACTAAATTTTAGAAAACAACAATTAATGCGAAAACAGCCTTTTCCGTGTAGCTTTTGTATTTTCCAAATAAGCTAAATGGCTCACATGTAATATTAAAGTGAGACAACCTTTCTTTCTTATAAGGTTGTAATAATTCTTGTAGAAAACCTTATTGGCAAAATATAAATATATATGATATAAATATTAATAAATCTAAAATGGTACATAAATATTTATTTCATACGAGAGGTTGAAAAATTGTGGACAATAACTCATCTAATTTTATTAGACCAATGATAAAGAAGGATTTAGAAACTGGAAAGCGTGATCATGTTACTACTCGTTTTCCACCAGAGCCAAATGGTTACTTACATATAGGTCATGCTTTAGCTATTATTACGAATTTTGATTTAGCTGATGAATTTAATGGGAAAACCAATTTACGCTTTGATGATACAAACCCATTGAAGGAAGATATTGAATTTGTCAATTCAATAAAACAAGATATAGAATGGCTTGGCTTTGATTGGGATGGGTTATTTTTTGCTTCAGATTATTTTGAAGAAATGTATAACCGTGCTATTTTATTAATTAACAAAGGTAAGGCATATGTAGATGACCTTTCCCCAGATGAAATCCGTGAATACCGTGGTACTTTAACTGAACCAGGTAAAGATAGTCCATACCGGAACCGATCTGTGGAAGAAAATCTTGATTTGTTCAAACGCATGCGTGATGGTGAATTTGCTAATGGCGAACGCGTGTTAAGAGCCAAGATCGATATGAGTTCTCCTAATATAAATTTAAGAGATCCAGTTCTTTATCGTATTTCACATACGACACACCATAATACTGGAGATAAGTGGTGTATTTATCCTGTATATAGTTTTGCACATCCGATAGAAGACGCGATAGAAGATGTAACTCACTCACTTTGCTCATTAGAATTTGAAGATCAAAGGCCTTTATATAATTGGGTCGTTGAAGAAAGTGAAATGGACAGCAAGCCACAGCAAATTGAGTTTGGGCGTCTGAACTTAACGAATACTGTAATGAGTAAGCGAAAACTAAAGCAATTAGTTGAAGAAGGGTATGTTGATGGGTGGGATGACCCACGTTTACCAACTATTTCTGCATTGCGAAGAAGAGGGTATACACCTGAATCTATCCGTGCTTTTATTCGTGAATTAGGTGTAACTAAAGGAACAGGTGAAGTAGATTCTAGAATGCTTGAACATTTTATTAGAGCAGATTTAAAGTTAACTTCACCACGTACGATGGGGGTACTTCGTCCATTGAAGGTTGTCATTACCAATTATCCTGAAGGACAAGTAGAGATGTTAGATGCTGAAATTAATCCTGAAAATCCTGAGATGGGCTCAAGACAAATTCCATTTTCACGAGAGATATACATTGAACAAGAGGATTTTATGGAGAATCCGCCAAAAAAATATTTCCGACTATTCCCTGGTAATGAAGTGCGATTGAAGCATGCTTATTTCATAAAATGTGAAGAGGTAATCAAGGATGATGACGGTAATGTTGTTGAAATACATTGTACGTATGATCCTGAAACGAAAAGTGGCTCAGGCTTTACTGGACGTAAAGTGAAAGGAACCATTCATTGGGTTGATGCAAACGAAGCTATTCCTGCAGAATTCCGCTTGTATGAGCCTTTGATTTTAGATGAGGAAGAGCAAGAAGAAGAAATTCAGGAAGAAAAAACATTTATTGATCGTGTAAATCCTAATTCTTTGCAAATCTTAAATGGGTTTATTGAACCTAATATGAAAAATGTAAAACCACAAGATAAATTTCAGTTTTTTAGACACGGATATTTTAATGTAGATCCTAAACATACTTCTGATGAACATACTGTTTTTAACTTAATTGTTTCATTAAAAAGCTCATTTAAATTGTAAGAGTTTTACAAAAGAGGGTCAGCCCCACTAAATTACAGTGGAGCTTGACCCTTTTGTTTCTTTCTCAAGTAATTTAATCATCTTACCAGCTGTATAAATTACTACCCAAGTTAACATTAATATATTAATAAATTAGTTAATTTAGTTATCCATACAATTATATACGCAGATGGAATTAAAAATAATTGCGCTAATATTGTGCCAAAGAGCCTTGATATCATTAACCAGCCATATGTTTCAGCCATCTTATCAGCACCTTTAGGATGATTCATTGATTTTTCTGTTAACAATGCAACCTGGGGATCTAAAAAGATAGTAAGTAAAATTGTGGCAAAGCCATTTATAACCCCTGTAGTCATTAACGAAGCTGTTGATGTTTCATCATTTAGTAAAGAAGCATATAACGATGCGAGAACCCCTGAAGTATAAATAGCAGTTACTATCATATTAGTAAGTAATATTCTTTTCGGTATTCCGCCAATCCGGAGTCTATGTATCATTTGAAATCTAGGGTATTTTACGTATTTATCCGTATGTTTTAGTTTTTGAATATTTGTCGTACTAAAAAGCCTGATAACAGATCCCTCTATTTCAAAACGTTTTATGACCTTAACTGATAATCTTGTCATAGTAGGAAATAACAATATCGCAATAAATGTTCCAATAGTTGCGCTTAAAAGTACTAATCGTAAAATTGGTACGATATCAACACTTGTATTCACTTTAGCTTGATCAACAATTCCACCGAGTAAAACTACATGAAACATATTCGATGTCCTTGCAACTAATAAAACAACACCTGTTAACGATAATGAAACTGCAAGTTTTCTAAGTCGAACCCCTCCTAAACGTATGCTATAAGATAATGTTTCAACACTATGGATAACAATAGTAAAAAAAATAATAATAGAAATTATTGTAAACATATAATCACCTAATGCTATCATATTACAATTTTAGACAAATAGATATACATAAAAAAAGGAAAAGATAGCAGATGTCCATTTCTACATAAAAATCTATATTTGTCATGTGAAAGTGAGGTTGACTATTTTAAATCGAACCTCACTAGAAGACTAATTTTATTTAGGTCGATACATTGACCTATTTTTTGCTTTCTACATAAGGCATAATATCGTACGGAGTAAGTATGGTTCTCTTTTTTCTCTCATCTGTATACATAAAAACCTCTTTCCCATTTACTTTCCATTCCTTTGATTTTAGGTGTTTTATAATAGCATAGTTTAGTGAATACATTTGTTTAAAAGAATTATAGTCGAGTAAAAGTTGGCCTTCTTTATTGAGTGTAACATTTGTTTCAATGAACATTGATTCTGCTTTTTTTACTGAAACGATGAAGTCAAAGAGTGTTTTTGAATTTTTATATTCAGGTGCATTAATATCCCCCAATTAATTCACTCCCCGTTTGCTTAATGAAATAACACATTTTCTACACTCTATAGTGAATGCACAATTTAGCATTAATGTTACGATTAGACGAACATTGTTTAATCCAGGATGCTAACTGCCTGTGTTAAGTTTGTATTGACTCAGCACTTACATATATGTAAACAGTTGCTATATTTACGTCAGAAAGAATAATGGATAAGTTGTAGAAGGGATTAACATTCTTGTCATGCGATTGGTTAAGCAAAGGGCATCTAATTATTCGTTAACTTATATATTTTTAGTTATCACTAAAAATATATATAAATATTGTGGAAATATACAGCAATATTTATGAAGGAATAAAACATGGTGATTGCTATCATTAATATTGAGGTGATGATCATGTATAAAAAAATATTTCAAAATCGTAATTTCCTTCGCTTTTTTTTAGGAGGAGCTGTATCACAATTAGGAGATCGGTTAACTGGATGGGCATTTTTATTTTTGACAATAGAAATGACAGGTTCTGCTCTTCATACTACGGGGATGGTCATTGCAGAAACAATTCCATACGTTTTATTCGGTTTAATTGGCGGTGTGGTAGCTGACCAGGTAAATAAAAAGAAGCTGTTAATTATAATTGACATGTTAAGAGCACCGATTATTTTATCCTTGGTTATTATAGAATATATGAATTTATTAACATACCCTGTATTACTTGTTTTCGCGTTTATCATCCAAAGTTTTGGCTGTTTTTTTAATCCGTGTCATCGAGCGATGCTCCCAGCCATTACATCAATTGACGAGAGAACAGTTGCAAACAGCTTGATTGATACAGTGTCTAGAGGGATTTCTGTATTAGGCCCGTTTATAGCTATCTTGTTCATAAATACGGTTGGTGTAATACACTTTTTTACATTTGATGTATTTTCATATCTCATTAGTGCTTTCTTCATTTTTAAAATACAAATAAATGAAACAAAATCAATAGTTATTAAGAAAAGTTTGTTTGCAGCATATGGATCAATTAAAGAGTTTTTTATGTGGGTACAGAAAAATGTACAAGTGAGGAATTTGTTCACTATTACTTTCATCGTTGTTTTTTTTAATACGTGGGTTTGGGATGTAGGGATACTATTAATGATAGTGGAACTCAGTGATAAGAGTGAAACGATCTATTCTACACTGCAAGGGGTTTTTGGGTTAGTAGTCGTAAGTGTAAATTTACTTATTCCCCTTATCTTTAAACAAATGAATTTGAAAACGTATTTATATGGGTCACTTGTATGGGGAATAGGTATTGTAATTTTAACATGGACTACACAGTTATATACGATATTTATTGCTATCATCATTATTGGTATAGGTATGCCAATGTCTGGCCTTTCTCGAGTATTTCTCATTCAAAAGTTAGTTCCAGAACACATGCACGGAAGGGGCTTTAGCTTTAATGCTGTACTATTATATTTAGCAAATGTTCTATCGTTAAGCTTATTCGGAATTTTAACGTTATTCATTAACATCCAAACAATCTTTTTGCTATCAGGATTGATAATTATATTAACTTCATTATATTCTCTATCGCGCATACTTTTTTCTAAACATAGTTGGGGTAATATTGTACACTTTCTTAAATAATTGATTATAAGTGTGAATTGATGAAAAACCACAAGCTAATGCGATTTCGATAATTGTTTTTTTGGAATGCACGAGTAAATGTTGACTTTTATATAAGCGATATAATTGAAGCCATGAATAAGGCGATATGCCGATTTTTTCTTTGAAAATATGAGACAATTGGTATTTACTTAGATGAGCGATAGATGCCATATCATCTAACGTCCATTTATGGTTATAGCTTTCCTTCATGGCCTTAATCGTCTTTTGGATTTGTTCATTCGGAGATTCAAATAGTTGACTTGGCCAATTCGGTGAGTGGCTATTAATGGAATATTTCATCAGCATTATTGCGAGCTGTGATGTACTATGATCTATAAAACTCTGTAATGAATCTAGACTATCATTTTCAAGGCTCACGAAATCTTTCACAAATTGTACCCACTTTGTCAATTGCGGATTGTAGTGGGGCATTTGTGCAAAGTAAATATCATTCCCACCATATTGTAATAGAGACTCGGATGCAGCTTGAAGTTCTTTAACATCTAATTCAATTAGCAATTTTTCTTTTTCTATAGATAATTGTTTATGATCTTCCATTGGATTAATTAATAGAAAGCTATTTTCATGTAGTGTTACATCTGTTTGTTTCATTTGATAATGACTCTTTCCATTTATTGAAAAAATGAATTTGTAAACAGGATCATTCCGCCAGCTTCTTTCTCCTAACTTAGTTGTCCTATTTAACAACAGACCATTTTTATGTTCAATTATCAGATTTGTTTCCATATATGTTCTCCTCGTTAAAAAATGAATAGTATAATTATAGCATGCTTGGAATTTATGGGGATGTTGTTTTTGTGTTTTAATTCAAGGGTCTTTTCGTAAACTTTGTTGCTATTGAGACTAATTTAGAACAGCAATTAATAATGTTATGCAATTGCCCTCATTTTATATGAGAAAAGATGAAAACTGTCTAATTGAAAAAAAGGAACCAACGAGTAAAACTACTTTAAGTTGAAATTACAAATCAGTTTACAGTAAATATATTATATATCCTTGGAGGAGATTATGAAAAAATTTGTCCTTTTAACAATAGTAGTTACCATATTTTAAACAATATCTATTGTTGTCTATCATCGACAAACCCATCAAACAAAGACTTTAATGCAATTGTATGAGCATCAACTTAGTAAAGTATCAACAGTAACAATTGTCGATGGTAGTACAGGCTATAAGAAGACAGTCATTGATCAACAAGTGATTGATGCTTTTTTAGAAAATATACAGTATGTAAAATTTATTCCAGATGAAAACCAAGAACAAAGAGATGGCTTTAGGTATGCGATTACTTTATATGAGATGGAAGATGTAACCTTTAACTTTAGTTTAACAAAGGTCGACGGTGTATATGATCATACAGAGCCTGATATGTTTCCAATTTTAGACGAGTTTTATAATCGAGTGAATATTGAGGAGGATTAGTATTTTAGTACTTGATTATAACAATTGTTAAGGAGTTGATTACCGATGAAAAAAATAATGAACTTATCAATTTATTGTACCTTAGTTTTATTATTTGGTTGTACAAACTCAATTCCGAAAGGGCAGCATAATGATTTAAATATTAATCTTCTAACAAGGGTGGATGTACAAAGGCCAACATCGCATGGGAGCTATGAAGATGAAGTTATGATGGTTACAAAAAATGAGACAATTCAAGTAATAAGAAATGTCTTTAAAAATATTAAATGGGAGAGAAATGTGGATACTAAAATATCTAGACATGAAGATGTGAAAGCTACCTTTTTCTATACTTATGATGAAAATATGCCAGAATTGTTAACCGACTATTATATTTGGTTTGATGAATTGAATCAAACAGCTATTGTTATTGAGGAGGCTGAAAGTTCTCTTGGAACTATTGACGAAGAACATACTTTACTTTTAAAAGAGTTATTGTTAAGCCAATAAAAAAACTCATCAACACTTATTAAATAACGGATCTAGAACCTCTTTCTGGAAGCTTTCTAACAGATCAATTTGTGAAGTATACATCACTGGTGAAAAACTTAATATTAATTGTTCGTGTTCATCCTCAACGATTGTTACATAGTTAATATCCTCATTATTTAAACGCTTTGTTAATTCTTGCTTTATCATCTGTAATTCACCCATGCCTTCATTAATGTCGATAGCGATATTTATCCTAGCCACTTGTTCACCTCATTCTTATCCTTGCTTTTTGTTTTTATCATTATAGACCAAGCTTTTAATAGGCATACGGACGATGTATCATGTTTATCCACCTTTTAGTGTAACTTAATGAAAACAAGTAGTAGGTTGTCATAGTTTTTAAGCAGGAAAATGCTATGAAGCTGTATGTGGTTATTTTCTTAGCAATTTTTTTAAGATAGTTAAAAAAAGTTAAGCTATTGTAAAGTTTTTAAATAAAATGCCATATGCAAGAAAAGATTTGATAATATAGGTGTCGGGTGAAGATAGCACCTAGGCTTAATTAAGGTCAGTGGATTTTGTAGATTGTATTATAGGGAGGAGAAAAATGGAAAACATTTTAAGTAAGAGGATAGTACTGATCGGTGTATGTTGTATCATGGTTTTAACATTATTTTTGACTTCTTTTAAAGACAATGACCAAGCAAATGCAGCTTCTACATCATTTCGGTTCGTAGTGATGGGGGATAGTCGAGGCGCTAGTGATGGAATTAATGAAACAACTTTACGTTCATTGTTAACCGAGGTTCAAAATATAACTCCACAACCTGAATTCATTTTGTTCACAGGTGATCAAGTTATGGGTGGATCCGATGTCGCTCAAGAACTATCTGATTGGAATGACATTGTAGATGATTATTTTCCGTTAAACAAGTATTATCCAGCACTCGGTAATCATGAAGATGATGAAACTATTTTTAGTAATGCTTTTACCCATTTACCTTCGAATCAACTATCTGGTTATAAACGATCAGCGTATTATTTTGATTATGGGAATGTGAGATTCATAACTTTAAACTCAAATCGCAAAGATAACCGTGGAAACTATGTCGTTGACTCATCGCAACGAGATTGGCTAGAAAGTGTTCTTGACAATAATGGAAAAATACATAATTTTGTGCAGTTTCATGTCCCTGCATACCCGATTGGTGCACATTACGGTAGGTCGCTTGATGCAAATGACAGAGAACGAGATGCATTATGGGACATATTTGATAAATATAATGTAACTGCAGTTATGACAGGTCATGAACATAACTACAATCGAAGAGAAATCAATAGTTCTTTTAATGATAACGGCTATTCATTTGGCAATAGTATATATCAGCTCACGATAGGAGGAGCAGGGGCACCGTTATCATCAACGGTAAGGGATTCGAAAAATGTCGAAGCTGGTCCATTATCGAGCTATCATTATATGATTGTAGATGTAGCTGGCGAAATTGCTGCTTTTAAGCTTTATGACATCAATAGTAACTTATTAGATTCGTTTACTGTTGAACGTAATTCAGACTCTACATCTTCTACAACTACGACTACATCAGAATTTCAAAACGGGCTGTATCCAACTTCAACGTATGAAGGGGCGATAGATTCGTATCTATCAGAACAAAATCCCACAGAAAACTTCGGTTCAGTACAATCTCTATTAGTAGATGGAGATGATCCTTCTAACAGTAGTAAAAATAAATATGCATTGATAAAATGGGATATTTCAACTATTCCGAATAATAAAAAGGTCGTTTCAGCTAATATTACCTTTAATATAACGGATGGTAGTTCAAGTTCATATGAAATATATGGGCTAAAGCGTGATTGGTCAGAGTCTCAAGTAACCTGGGAGCAAAGCACAAATAATTCTAACTGGGATGTGCCAGGAGCAGGGGGGATGACTGACCGTGAATCTTCTATAATTGGAACGATAACTGCTAGTAATTCTGGAGCACATACAATTCATTTAAATGAATCAGGTATTTCAATTGTCCAATCTTGGATTGAAAACCCTTTAATGAATGCCGGAATAATTATTGCAAATTCGAATAACCGAAATGGAATTGATATTAGTTCAAGTGAAACATCAGATGAAGGTTTACGACCTAAACTTACAATCGATTATGAGTAATTGTCATTCGGTGGATTAAGGAGTTACGAGATTCTTCTACTATTAAAAAAAGAAAATAGAAAGGTTTAACTATAAATGAAGCCAGTATTTTCTGCACGGGATTTAGCGGTTACACAGGCTGGTGTAGCTGCTCTTTTATTTTTAATAATGCCTATTTTACATTTCATAGATAATAGTCATTATAAATGGTTGTCAGTTTTACATGGTGTGGGTGCAACGTTAACAATGCTTGTAAGTTGTTACATGCTCCACCTATTGTACCCATTATTAAGAAGAAGGGCTGACGCAGTCAAACGTTTGAAGTTTGTTTTAATGATAGTAAATATTCTTATTGCAGCTACAATTATTACTGCTAATTGGTTATACATTGGCTATCGAGCACCTGATGGTGCAAGACAATGGTTTATCTATCACCAGCCGTCTATTCATTTAATTTTAATGGAATATAAAGAATTCGTTGCACTATTTCCATTACCACTAGGAGTAGGCGCACTATGGATATTGCATCGGTTTGGAAAAGAAATGGAACATACTCCAAATAATCTTATTTCTTCCACCATAGCTGTTATTATAACGCTCATGTGGATATGTTTAATAATTGGATTTGTTTTTGGAATAACTATGGTAAAAATAAAAGGGGTTTAGGTGAGATTCAATGACTGAACAGCGGAAATCTGGTGAAATCGTAGCGGTACTTATCTCCATTATTGTTGGCTTATTTGCATTAATTATTAGTCACATATGGAGCATAGCTAATCCGTTAGTAGCAAATGCATATTTATTAAAAATCGGTTCTTGGTTGCCCGGTTGGTGGGGAATTGGAGTATATGCCGGGAAAGAAATGATTGCATTACTAGTTTGGGTGTTTAGTTGGATTGCAATGCATTTTATGTTAAGGAATGTACAGCTTTCATTATTTAAGTGGATATATATTTTTTTGATTAGTATTCTTTTCTTGTTAATCATTACATGGCCACCTATTTATCATGCAATTTGGGGCTGGCTACCGACAAAACCGTAATGAAGTTGGGGGCATATTTGGTGTTATTTTATGGAAAATATAAAATGAGTTTTGCAGTGGTAATTGTGATAATGCTACTACTAGTTTCTTTTAGATTTACAACCGTTCCGACTTCAGGGTTTTTAAGTGTTGATGATCATGAATCTCCTTCCTTCAAGGTTGGTGTTATTAGATCATCTGACCAATCGCTAAATATGGATGAACATATGGAACAGCTAAAAGAAGTTTCTGTTATTGCGGGTGCAGATCGAGTAATTACGAATGCAACTAAAAAAGAACATTCAAGCTTTTTTCCAATTTATGATGAATTATCAACGGTAAAATCGTTTAATGACAAATATAGTTACCTACCTTATGATATGACAGGAAAATATGGGAGGACTGTCTATGCTATTAATTATGGAGATACGAAGATGATTTTCCTTCGTGGAGATGAACTGAGAATGGATGAATCTCAACAATTAACTTGGCTAAATTCAGAGGTGAAAGCTAGCAATCAAATGCATCATATTGTGTTTATACATAACATACCTCGTGATGTTTCTTTTTGGGATAGCATAAATGATCTCGATATTCACTTAGTCATAACAGAAAATAAACTTTTTACTAGGAAGTCTGTTGTGATGCAGGAGCCTTCTGCTTGGAACGATGCGTATGAATCGCAATGGGCTGTATGGGAATTGAATACTAATCCACAAATAATGTACTTAATGCTTGAAATGTCTAGCAGTGAAATAACTGTAAAAGCACTAAATCAACAGGGAGAAAGCGTAGATAGAATGATATATGATGTCGCATATAAACAGCTCGACCTCGTCCATAAACATACGGCCGTTCCGATTCAAGCAATGTGGAAGTATCATGAAGGTACTGATGAAATAAGTTCTTTTATTCATGATGGGTATGATATTTCAGGAGAAACTCCAATCACAAATCGTTATCAAGTTCCCGTTGAAGACTGGCGCAGTAAAATGTATGATGATTCTTCATGGAAAATTGGTTACGGTCCCTTTGGTTACATGACTGAGCCTATACATATGAAAATCAATCAACAATTACCACCAATACATCATTCTGTTACTTACTTTTTTCGTAAGACATTTGACTTTGATGAGGACCTTGAGCAATTAAAAAAATTATTTTTACACATAACTTTTGAGGATGGGTACGTAGCTTACTTAAATGGTGAAGAAATTAGCCGTGATGGAATGAAAACGGGCTTAGTTACACACCAAACATTGGCTCAGCCAAACGAAACACATTTATACGAAACAAAAGACATATCTAATCATAGCAATAAGCTAATTGTGGGTGAAAATGTACTTTCTGTTGAAGTGCATAGTAGTCACCCGAAAGCTTCCAACTTTATTTTTGATTTAAGTTTTACATATGAACTAGACAACATAATTGGGGAATGAAAATATGGAGAAAGTGAGATTGTTTTTTCTTAGTTGGATAATTCTGATTCAAGGCTGTGGTCAGCCAAATGATCAACAATTGTTACTTGCTACAATTCAGTCTACAAACCAACACCTTATGATTGAAAACGGAGATCATTTTGTGTGGGAGAATCCTGTAATAACGTTAAACGATGAATATTATTATCATATAGATTATGTCCCTAGAGGGAAAATTAGCATTGCATATCATGCCTTTAAAAATGAAGATGGTCATACATTTGAACCAGGTTTACTAAAAGTACGTAAAGTAGAAATCCGAGTGTCTAGATTAAACGATGAAAAGGATTTAACTTATACATGGTAGTTTGTTATTGTAGCATTTGAAGAAACAAATATCGTATTACTGCATGATTGGAATTAGGTGGAGTAGCGAGCTCCACCTGGTTCACTGGCTTCACACATATGCTTGAAAATAATACATATTGTATAGAAGGTAAATGTACATTAAGTATTTTTAAATATATGGCTCCATGTCTTATTGTAAATTAGCTTTTTTAACCTGCTTTGTTCTTTTCTAATAACTACATCAAATGGCCTCATCATTTCATAATCTTCATGCTCTAAAATGTGACAGTGCCAAACGAATCTTCCCGTGTAAGGTGCAAACTTAGCAATAATGCGAGCGGTCTCACCATGGAAAACGTTAATAACGTCCTTCCACCCGTGATCATTAGCTGCTGGGGGCATTCTTTCACTAATATATTTAATTTGTTTTGTTTTCTCGTAATGCTCAACATCAAATAGTTGTTTATCTAGTATTTGAAATTTCACAAGGTGTAAGTGAATCGGATGGCCCCCAGTTGTTGGGTTACTCAAGCTCCAAATCTCAATATCGTTTAATGCTGGTTTTTCTGTGATTGGATCATCCCAAGTTTTATAATCTAATAACCGAATTCTGCGGCCATATTGGTCGTCTTGGGCGATAAGCTCTAAATGTCTTGTTCTAATTGCTTCTTGCTCTTTATAAAAATTGATGTCTGTTAATTTTGGTGGAATGGTACTAGTGTCATTGCTTAATAAAGGTAAGGTTACACGAAATTGCATTATAAACCTCGTATTTGACTGATTAATTTTGGGATCTTCTGGGAATTCATCTTTCGCATCATTTATTAAGACAATTTTGTTGTGCTTTTGTGAAGAGAAATCGATAATGACATCAGCTCTTTCTGCAGGGCCGAGGATAATGCTTTTTATAGTAACAGGCTCTTCTAATAACCCTCCATCGGTACCGATTTGATAAAAAGGTTGATTAGAGTCAAGTCTTATTTTATAATAACGGGCGTTCGAGCCGTTGATAAGTCGGAAGCGATATTTTCGTGGTTCAACTTCTAAATATGGCCATACTTTTCCATTGACAAGAATATTTTCCCCCATGAATTTTGCAACAATTGAGGGGTAAATATTTGTAGGGTCATCTGCTTCTTTTTTTGGATAATATAAAGATCCGTCTTTATTAAATGTACGGTCTTGGAGCAATAATGGTATTTCATATTTATCTTTTGGCAGGTTTAATGACTGCTCATGTTTACTACGGATCAGATAGTAGCCGGCTAATCCCGCGTATATATTGAGTCTCGTTATACCGATAGCATGATCATGGTACCATAGCGTTGTGGCATCTTGTAGATTTTCATATTCATAGACTTCTTGTTCAAAGAAAGGCCCCACTTGTTTAAATCCATTTGTAAACCAAGCATCTGGGTAACCATCGCTATCTGCAGGGGTTATTCCTCCATGTAGATGGACAACTGTTCGAACTTCTGGAGTATCTTTTCCTGCACCATGTACGGTTTTATCGATAGGCAAAAAATGCTTAGATGGTAAATCATTAATCCATTTTACTCTAATTCTCTCACCTTTTGACACTTCGATCACTGGTCCAGGGTATGTGTGTTCATATCCCCACACACGTGTTTTTGGCATTGAACTATGGAGGGACTGGTGAAATTCTGTCATTGTTACCTCATAATATTTTATCCCATCCTTCACTCGAACTGGTTGTAATACTCTCGGTAATGGTAATTTATCGATAAATTTTAGCAGATTCATCGCATCTTCACCTTTTCTATAAATAATTACTATTATAGTCTATTTTAAAAATAACGTAGTCATGAATGAAAAAATGGATGCGCAGAAGTAACTATACAAGGTCAAGCATGGAGAAGTGTTTTAATTATAGCTTAGATGTTTATTGTTGCGGAGTCATGTGAGGGTAGGTAGATTAAGCTTTAGCTCTATCAAGGTTGGCCTTTTTAGACAGGTAGAGTTGAGCTTCCACCTGTCTATGATTAAGGCTCATTTCTGAATTTTGTTGCTTTTTTCATTTACATTTGAGTAACTGATTTGTGTATTATATGATTTTTATTGTCTATAGAGAAAAAAGATACCACGAACCCTCATTGTGTAAGTTCTTTTACTTCAAATGCGAAAAAGCCTTCATTAATGAATTATTTTAATTATAACAAGCTGAACCTATTACTGATGGTTGTTTTTTACCTTACATCTCGTTATTTTCCTAACATTTGTTTTACAACATCTTTTGTTTGAAGTAGGCCAGTTGGATCTTCTTTTGTTTTATACTGGCAAAATTTTTCAGACCAGTCTGATGTTCTTACCCTTAAAGGTAGCGGATTCATACTTAGTTGAGATAGGATCACATCTGCAACTTCTGATGGGGTTTGATAAATATTATCTGATCGATTTGTCCTTGAGCCCATATAGTCATTAACAACTTGTTCAAAATCATCCTTAGGGAAGCCACCTCCACTAGAAACACCAGCAAGAACACTGTTAGCAAATTCAGATGAAATACCACCTGGCTCAATAATCATGAACTCGACTCCAAAATAAGGAGTTACATAAGTAGCAAGGCTCTCATAGTAGCCTTCAAGAGCAAACTTTGTCGCACAGTATATTTCATTTAGTGGTTGTCCAACTAAACCACCCACCGATGAAATTGCTACAATTCTTCCTTTTTTCTTCTCACGCATATAAGGAAGTACAGCTTTTGTACAACGAATTGCACCAAATGTATTTATATCAAATACATTGATATATTCCTCTTCAGAAGATTGTTCAGTCGTTTTGATATATCCAATTCCTGCATTATTTACTAATAAGTCAATGTGTCCTTCTTGATTAATTACAGTTTGAATAGCTTGATCTACTGAATCTTGTGACTGGACATCTAACTGCAATAACTCAACTTCTAAACCTGATTGTTGTAATTCTTTAATAGGTTGACCCTTCTCTAAATTTCTCATTGTTGCGTAGACCTTCCAGCCTTCATTTGCCAACTTTTCTGTTAATGAAAGGCCAAGACCAGTCGAGGTTCCTGTTATTACTGCAATTTGTTTTTCCATTATTATCCTTCTTTCTAATTTATTAACTAACTTGTACTGTCCTAGTAATGTAAATGAGGGATTAGCAATACATTCAGATATTGGACATCAATGCTTAGCTTATACTGACGTGGATATTTTAATTACATCCATTTATTCTGTACATAATAAAATACTTATATAATTTATCATGGCATATTGTCCTTTCCACATTAGACATACGCATATTCTTTTGCTAAGGCTGTTTTTCTTGTTAATAAATAATCACGTTTTTAATAATAGTTTCGCGTCTTCTCTTATAAAATGATGAGAATTTCAGAAACCCTTGGTTTGTCAATTTGTATTTATAACAAGATAGCTTACTAAAAGAGCCTTTTATTATAAAGAAGCATTGCTAATCAAGCTGATTATAAATATTAGAGTATACTCTAAGTCAAGAAGAATAACTAAAAAATCATTTTATAAAGTGTAGGTATGTTTATGGTTAAGCGGATATAGATTAATTTCGTGAAAGAAAGTAGAACTTCATAATAGGATAGTAGCCTGTTTAACAAATGAAAGGATTATTTTTTTATATCTTGGATATATGAACTCTTTCCACACTCATTGGTGATATGTATTAAATAGTACTAGTCTCAGACTTCAACGGTTGATTTATTCTATTGTAATTGGTATAATTTTCTTATTCTTATAGAAGGGAGTGAGAGTTAACGATGACTAATTTAATGAGGATAACCTTGGGAATTATATGTATTGCCTCTCACTCATGCGGAATAAATCATTAGCTTGTTTTTTAATATGTGTTAGAAATGAGTATGGTGTGAGTATGGATTTTTAAGAAAGCTGTTATGAGTCAATTTGGTGTTCGTACGAAGAAGATTAGTACCAAAGAGTAGTAACAGTGACTATGAGAAGAATGAGTTTTGAAGCCACAAGGTTATTTGATATAGCCCTGTGGTTTTTTTAATGCACTCATAAAACAGTAAATACTTTAGCTTCATTTCCAGTTATTCCTCAATAATATTAGTCAAATAAATTTTAAATGGAGGAAAAAAGAATGGAGTTATATTCACATGGGTGGAATCCTTATTTTGAGAAGCAGCTTAAAGATTTTAAACAAGAAGGTCATCAAGTAGCGAGAATCGTAAAGAAAAATAAAGATCATTATTTAATTGCAGTTAACGGACAACCTCTTACAGCAAAAATTTCTGGTAAGTTTAGATATAATGCTAAACTTACAAAAGATTTTCCTGTTGTTGGCGATTGGGTTATGTATGAAATGATATTTGATAATGACAACCATGCTTTCATTCATCGAGTTTTAACAAGAGAGAATGCATACGAAAGAAAACTCCCCATCTCAGGAGGAAGAAAGATAAATAATGGTTTGATTGAAGGGGGAAGAACTGAAGAACAAGTTATTGCGTCAAATATAGATACTGCATTTATTGTGGTAGGGCTAGACGGAAATTTTGACATTCGCAAAGTGGAACGGTTTTTATCGCTCATTTATCAGAGTGGAATACAACCAGTAATTATCTTAAATAAAATAGATTTGTGTACAGACATTCATCAAATTAAAGAACAATTAAATGAAATAGATAACGAAGTCCCAGTTCATTATGTTAGTGCTGAAAAAGATATTAATATGGATGTTTTTTTTGAATATGTTAAGTTCGGAAAAACAGTTATTTTACTTGGATCTTCAGGAGTTGGAAAGTCGACAATAACGAACTTCTTGGTGGGGGAAGAAAAGCAACAAAAACAAGCTATAAGTTCAACATCAGGCAAAGGAAAGCATACAACAACTAGTGTAGAGCTTATCCCTCTGCCGGCAGGTGGGATGATTGTTGATACTCCTGGTGTAAGAGAAGTACAGCTTTGGGGAGATGAAGATATTCTTGAACAAAGTTTTAAGGATGTAAGGGAATTAAGTGCCTATTGCAAGTATAGAAATTGTCAACATAGAAAAGAACCTGGATGTGCCATTCTAACAGCGATTGAGAAGGGAAGTTTAAGTCGAAAAAGAGTGGATAGTTACGAAAAGCAACTACTAGAGTTACAAAGACTAGCTATAAAGAGAAGAAACTTTGAGAAGAAAATAAATAACAAAAGAAAATGAGGAGCCTTTTATTATGATGAAAGTTAAATATCTTTTTATTAATGTAGATTTGGCAGAGATGTTAGTGCAATACTGGAAAAATGATATAGGTTCAATAGCTGCTTTCAGAATATCCTCTAATGCTATTTACACGTTTAAATACAAAGGTGAGACAAGGTTTTTAAGATTTTCACCAAAAACCGAAAAGTGTAGAGAGAACACTCTAGCAGAGCTTGAATTTATTAATTACTTACGTAGTAAGCGATACGATGCATTAGAGGTCGTAAATGCAAAAAATGGTGAGGATCTTATTGAGGCACAAACTCCTTGGGGTGTTTATTATGCTTCTGTATTTAAACGAGTTGCAGGGGTACCTATAAATAAAACTGATTTTAGTGATCATGTCTTATTTAGCTATGGTAAAGCATTAGGGAAGCTTCATCAGTTAGCTTGTGATTATAAGCCAATAAGGAACAGGCGCAGGTCGCATAGTGATGTGTTAAATTGGATAGATAATACGTTGAGTCATTTTCCAAACGAAACTGCAGCTATGGTGGAAACAGCTATGCTTAAGCAATATTTTAAAACGATTCCTTTAACAAAACACAACTTTGGTTTAGTTCATTATGACTTTGAATACGATAATGTTTTCTACGATGGGCCTTCAGAATCTTGTCTAATCATCGATTTTGACGATGCTATGTATCACTGGTATGTGATGGATATAGTTCAAGCTCTTGATAGTTTAAAAGAATGTATGTCTAGTGACAACTATCAGGTGAAGAAGAAACAGTTTTTGGCAGGGTATCTTACTGAATATGAAATCTCAGAAGATATGATGTCAATCATTCCTGCATGTAAACGTTTTGCTAACTTATATGGGTATGTACGTGTCTTACGATCACTAGATGAACAG
Source organism: Nanhaiella sioensis (assembly GCF_046557775.1). Classification (NCBI taxonomy): domain Bacteria; kingdom Bacillati; phylum Bacillota; class Bacilli; order Caryophanales; family Bacillaceae; genus Nanhaiella; species Nanhaiella sioensis. The sequence goes on along the minus strand of NZ_JBKAEG010000001.1, from coordinate 275,219 downwards.
TGGAATCATGAACCACAGTGGCTAATGAAGCTGAGGAAAAATTTATGCAAATCTATGAAGATTAATTCATCATTCTTTGGAACAGAAATAAAACAAGTGGGGAGCATTGGTATTGTAGATCAAAGTATCATGCTATAACAATTTAATATTCAGAAAATTATTTACAATACTTCATGAATCAATTAGACTAAAACTTGTATAAATTAACAATTTTTCGGAGGTGGAAATATGCAAAACAAAGACCATATGAAGCCCGTACTTATTGAACATGAAGAAATAAAGCTTATAGGAATTCCGTGTATAAGCTTAAAGGACATGAAGAGTAAATATGAAAATGCAAAGGAAAGCCTGTTTGCTATATCTCAGCATTTGCCACAAGTTGTGAACGAGCGGATTCATTACGGAATTTGGCCAATAACAGAATTACAGGATCATCCTGAAACACATGCATATATTCTCTGTGTTGAAGTAAAATCTTATGATGGCATACCTGAGTGGTTTACGAAAATCACTCTACCTAAGCAAAGCTGTGTTGTAGTAGCAAACAACGATCATGATTTTAATGCTGCGGGAGAAGCACTTTATTCTTTTGTAGAAAAAAATAACCTAGAGTTAAGCTCTAACGGTCGAGAGTATCGAATTTGTGAAAAATACGACTATGATGTAGATGGGTATGAACGATATTCGCTTCCAATTGTTTCATAATCTAAGCTACTATTTGTATAATAATTAGAAAATAAAAGGGCTAAAAACGAGCCCTTTTATTATTTGGGATTTTTCTAGTTGAAGTTAGCTTTTAACTTCTTCTTTTTAACCCTATAGGAATGAGAAAATAGTATCGTTGTTCAATTGTTAAATAAGAATAATAGAATATAAACGTATTTTTTTGTTTAGGAGCAGTACTCAATTATAATTTTAATATGAGTTTTGATGTCTTTAGGAGAAGGAATGAGCATGCCCAATAAAACTGCTGAAACGTTCAATCTTTTAGCTAACATATACGCAGAGAATGTTGATAATGACAGTCCTTATAACGCTTTTTATGAGCGACCAGCAATGATGGAATTGTTGCCAAAACACTTACATCATAACAATGTTCTTGATGCTGGCTGTGCAGCTGGCTGGTATTCAGAGGCATTAGTTAAACGAGGAGCTAGTGTAACAGGAATAGATATAAGCCCTCGTATGGTTGAAGTAGCTAAGCAAAGGCTAAATAATAAAGCAAGTATATTGTGTCAAGATCTCGAAAAGAGCTTGCCATTTGAACATGATGAATTTGATGTTATTGTTTCTTCATTAACACTTCATTATATTAAAGACTGGGAATTCACATTTAGTGAGTTTAATAGAGTATTAAAACCTCATGGAACTTTGTTATTTTCAGTACACCACCCTTTTATGGAATTTACTCATTTCAAATGTGAGGACTATTTTGAGCAGCGGGTGATAACTGATATATGGAGAAAACAAAAGATTGCAATTGAGGTACAATATCGCGGTAGACCTTTACAGCAAATTATAGCTGATACGGTAAAATTTTTTAACATAGAAGAAGTGGTAGAACCTCAACCGTTGGAAATAATGAAAAAAGATTATCATGATGCATTTAAGTATTTAATGAAAAATCCTCACTTTATCATTTTTAAAGTCGTATCAAAAAAGTGAGTACATTGAGAACTAGAATTGAGGAAAATATTGAATGATTTAAGATTCATCTGTTAATCAAAAGCCCTTTTTATGCTTTTTACATAAACGGATTTGTAAATCAGGGAAGTAATAGGAATAATATTATGTCGCTTTTCTTGATGGAAAAGCGTTTTTTATGCTTTGTTAAATTTTATTGATATCAAAGTTTCATTTTCCGTTTCTCCTCGTATTTTATTGTATTATATTGGGGGGGTAAATTTCAAAATTATTAATCAAGGTTTAAATATTGAAAGTAAAGCATGATAAAAAAGTCTCATAATCATAAATCAGCATTTATTAAATGAGCTTATTTGTCTAAAAAACTCGAATTTTTTTACTAGATATAGCTTCGTTATTATGTCATTATTATGAATAATAAGTTATTTACTCAAGAGTAAGTAGGGTTGTTTCTAATTATTAAAAATCACCTATCTCGTTACCTACAAATTTATTAACTTCAACCATTATAACATCTATTCTCCAACTTTGATTTACGCTCTTTTCGTAACCGTTGTTACTATTTTTTAAAATGGACAATATGATGAGTATTATTAGAGCTTAATAATTGTAAAAGTAGAAAAGATGCCCCGAACACTAGATGTATGTGTACTTTTATCTAAGAAATCTGTAACAACAACCGATATGAAAACAGACTGGATTTAAGTAGGACTTACGCAGATGAATCTTCTAAACGCTTATGATGACTACTAATTAGTTTGTGTGGTTTTTGTCGCTTTTTCAGAAAATTTCTTATATAACTGATAATTCCGATTAACGACACGTATTGACAAGGTAATTATTTATGTAAAGGGGGAAAAAGGATGAAGATGAAAAATGATATGATTGATTTCGCACTAGAAACTAATGTGAATCCGTATTTATTAGGAAAATATGAACCTATACATGATGAAGTTTTTGTTGAAAATTTAGAAGTCATTGAAGGGGAGGTTCCTAAAGATATAAATGGAATTTATGTGAGGAATGGTCCTAATCCTAAATATGAAACGAGAGGAAGATATCATTGGTTTGACGGTGATGGAATGCTTCACTCAGTTCAACTTCGTGATGGAAAGGTAAGCTATCGAAACAGATGGATTAAAACAGCTGCTTTTGAAAGAGAAGCCGCTGTAGGAGAATCGATATGGTTTGGGCGTATGGAATCTATGGTGAAAAACCCAAAGGATATGCCACTGAAGGACACATCAAATACCGATGTTGTTTTCCATAATAAACAACTGATGACCTTGTGGTATATGTCAGGTAAACCATACAAAGTTGATCCTCAAACGCTTGAAACGTTAGGGATTGAGGATTTTGGAGGAAAATATAAAAATAATATATCAGCGCATACGAAGGTAGATGAACAAACAGGTGACTTAATGTTTTTTGATTATGGACCATTAAGGTCATCGTTGACATATGGAGTTGTATCTGCTTCGGGGATTTTAATGCATTGTGTAGATGTTGATTTACCTGGTCCACGCCTTCCTCATGATATGGCAATTACAGAAAATTACTCGATATTAATGGACTTACCGTTATTTGCGGACTCAAACGCAATTAGCAAAGGCCGATACAAAGTCGAATTTCATCGAGACGTTCCTAGTAGGTTTGGTATTTTTCCTCGTTTTGGGTCAAATGAAAATATTCGATGGTTCGAAGCCGAGCCTTGCTATATATATCACACGATCAATTCTTGGGAAGAGGGAGATGAAATTGTCTTACTCGGTTGCAGGGTTGAGGAACCAATGCCTGAAGTAACAAAAAATGCTTGTCCGCTTGCAAGAATGTTAGCCTATTTACAGTTAAATGCTAGGTTATACTATTGGCGTTTTAATTTAACGACGGGCGTGGTTAAAGAAGGATTACTTGATGATATTAATACGGAATTTCCTACTGTGAATTTAAACTTCGTAGGCAGAAAATCACGCTATACGTACAATGTTCATATTTCTAACGAACAAACGTTATCGTTTGATGGCCTTGTAAAATATGATACCGAAAAACAGAACTCTGAAACGCTCATGTTTGGGAAAGGACGATACGGAAATGAAGCAGCTTTTGCTCCACGGCAGTATTCAAATTCAGAGGATGACGGTTACTTAGTTACGTTTGTTCACGACGAAGTAGAAAATCAATCTGAGTTATTAATCATTGATGCCCTTAATTTTGCTAATGGGGCAATCGCAAGGGTGAAAATTCCAGTAAACATTCCGATAGGGTTTCATGCATGCTGGGTCCCGGGTGAAAAGATTGATTAAGATACTGAATAGTTAGTTAGCAGTAAAAAGATTTGCTTGTTTGAATTTCGTTTAAATAGGGTGCTATAGATAAAACAATTTGACTAAGTTTTTTTCGTGAACTTTAATGCTAATGTTACTAATAATTACGGGCCCCACAAAGGTTAGTTGTATACACGATGACTACTGCCTAGATGAAAATATAGGAGGCAATTTATTGTATATATTAGGAGGTTACCAAACAGATTTTGCGAAAAATTGGAGTCGGCTTGATTTAGCTGTATTTGACATGCTGAAGGAAGTAGTAGAAGGAGCATTGGCGAATGCAGATATTTCCCCCCTTGAAATCGATACTGCTCATATAGGAAATTTTGCGGGGGAACTATTTAATAAACAAGCACAATTAGGAGGTTTATTTGCAGCTATCCATCCAGATTTTGCTGGAATCCCAACATCACGCCATGAAGCTGCGTGTGCTTCAGGTAGTATGGCGGTACTTGCAGCTTCTCCTGAAATTGAGGCAGGACGTTACGATTTAGCTTGTATTATTGGAATAGAAGAGATGAAAAATGTTCCAGCAAGGAAGGCAGCAGAATACTTAGGGTCTGCATGTTGGCTAGGCAAAGAGGCGGTAAATGCAACATATCCATGGCCATATCTCTTTAGTGAAATTGCTGAAGAATATGCTAAAAGGTACGGGTTGTCTAATGTGCACTTAGCTGAACTTGCTAAGAAAAATTTGTATAATGCACAAAGTAACCCAAATGCACAAACAAGAAACTGGAAACTAGATAAAGAGAATTTTCTAGAAGATGAACAACAAAACCCGGTAATTGAGGGGAGGCTACGGCAAATAGACTGCGGAAGAATTACCGATGGTGCAGCATGTATTATTCTAGCTTCAGAAGCTTATGCAATTGAATATGCAAGGCGTAAAGACATTAGATTATCAACAATACCTAAAATTAAAGGGTGGGGACATCGGACTGCTACTATGCTGTTAAAGGATAAAATGCAAGAAAGTAGCGATTCACCGTATGTATTTCCTCATGTAAGAAGAACAATTTTAGATGCTTTGTTTAGATCGAATATTAAGAGCATTGATGAACTAGATGTAATAGAAACACATGATTGTTTTACGATCTCAGAATATTTGGCTATCGATCATTTTGGTTTAACAGCTCCAGGGAGAAGTTATGAAGCAATTGAATCTGGCATGATAGCAATAGATGGAAAGCTCCCAATTAATCCAAGTGGAGGGTTGATAGGGGCAGGTCATCCAGTTGGAGCAACAGGGGTTAGAATGCTTTTAGATGCTTATAAGCAGGTGACGAACACGGCAGGAGATTATCAGATAGAGGGCTCAAAAAATGTTGCTACGCTGAACATAGGTGGTAGCACAACTACAAGTGCAAGCTTCGTAGTAGGGGTGTAGCCTACTTCCCTATGTAATACACCATCAATTCTTTGTATATGAAGGTGGGGAGATAATGGAAGTATATATTTTTGATGCAATTAGAACACCGAGAGGTTCAGCCCGAAAAAATGGCTCTTTACGTTCGTTCAAACCCATCAATTTAATTGGTCTGTTGTTAAAAGAAATTGTCCGACGAAACGACTTCGATGCTAAGACAATCGATGATATAATTCTAGGCTGTGTTACCCAAACGAAGGAACAAGGTGCAAATATTGCTAGAGTAGCTGCACTTCATGCTGGGTTACATCATTCTGTTGGAGGGATGACGGTAAATCGATTTTGTACTTCTGGATTAGATGCGATCAGTATTGCAACACAAAAAATTGCAACAAAAACTGATCATTTAATCATTGCAGGAGGTGTAGAATCAGTTTCTCGCGTGCCAATGTTTTCTGATGAAGGGGCCTGGTTCACGGATAGTGAAGTAATGCAAACTACTCAGTTCGTTCATATGGGTGTTGCTGCGGATATTATGGCATCATTGTATTCAATTTCAAGAAGAGACGTTGATTTATATAGCATCGAATCGCACCGAAGAGCGAGTAGAGCTACGAGAGAAGGATATTTTACTAAATCTCTCATACCTGTGTCCGCACAAGATGGTAGTTTATTATTAACACAGGATGAATGTTTTTTAGAGCATGTTAACGATACAACTTTTTCTTCCATAGAACCGAGCTTTAAAGGAGGTGAAACAGACAAAACCATATTATCTTCTATACCATCGCTGACTGAGTTCACTCCTACACACCACTGGGGAAGTTCCCCTGCATTAGCTGATGGAGCTTCTGTCATTTTAATAGGTTCAAAAGAAAAAGGTGAAGAACTAGGGCTACACCCGAGAGCTCGAATACGCATGACTGCAACTACGTCGGTGCATCCTCTATTTCTTACAGGTGGACAACATGCACTTGCCAAAGCACTTGATAATGCAAATCTAACTGCCAAAGACATAGATATTTATGAGTATAATGAAGCTTTCGGCGCTACTGTCTTACACTTCATTAATGAATATAATCTTGATCATGAGAGAGTAAACAGCAATGGCGGCGTCATATCAATGGGGCATGCATTAGGTGCAACCGGGGGAATGCTCCTTTCTACTATATTGGACGAAATGGAGAGAGTAGATTATGAGCTTGGCGCAGTAGGGATAAGCGGTGGAGCAGGTGTAGGGTCAGCAATGATTATTGAACGAGTATAACTATACACACCTTTTAGATGTGTAGAATTGTAGCCATAGAGATTAATGGAAACGATAACATGGCTAAGTGAACCATTGTTATTGTATAAGATAATCATTATAAGGAGGAATGTTAGTGAGTACTACAGTTATGCAAGATCATAAATTGTTTAACAAGGAACACCATATATTTCGCCGTTCATTACGAAAATTTTTGGAGAAAGAAGCTTTGCCTTATTTTGAACAATGGGAAGAAGAGAAATGTATTCCTCGAACATTTTGGAAGAAGATGGGTGAACAAGGGTATTTATGCCCATGGGTTGACGAGAAATATGGTGGAATCAATGCAGACTTTGGTTACTCGGTTATCATTGGAGAAGAGCTTGACAAAATAGGGGGAGGCCTAGGAGGAATAGGCTTACATAATGATGTTGTTATGCCTTATATCGACTCCTATGGAACAGAAGAACAGAAGAAAAGGTGGTTTCCACCAGCTTTAACAGGTGATCTTATTTCAGCAGTCGCAATGACTGAGCCTGGCACTGGGTCAGATTTACAAGCTGTAAAAACAACAGCTATTCGTGATGGGGACTCTTACATTCTGAATGGTGAAAAAACATTCATAACAAATGGGATACACTCTGACCTCGTCATCGTCGTGTGTAAAACAGATCCACAAGCAGAACCCGCATATAAAGGTGTAAGTTTAATCGTTGTTGAAAATGGCACATCAGGATTCAAAAAAGGAAAGCAACTAAAGAAGGTTGGGCTACATTCCAATGATACTTCAGAGTTAATATTCGAGGATTGTCGTGTACCAGTTACGAATTTATTAGGTGAAGAAGGAAATGGCTTTTATTATCTTATGGAAAAACTTCAGCAGGAACGACTCGTTTTAGCAATCGCAACTCAGGCTTCATGCGAAAGGATGCTTGAAATAACAATAAACTATGTGAAACAGCGTGAGGCATTTGGTAGACCTATCGGTAAATTTCAAAACACGCGTTTTAAATTGGCAGAGATGGCTACTGAAATACAGATTGGTAGAACATTTGTAAATGATTTGATTAGCAAGCATATGAATGGTGAACATGTCGTTACTGAAGTTTCAATGGCAAAATGGTGGATAACTGACCTTGCTAAAAAGGTAGCGACTGAATGTATGCAGTTACATGGTGGCTATGGTTTTATGGAAGAATATGAGATTGCTAGAAGGTTTAGAGATGTACAAGTGGGCTCAATATATGCTGGTACAAACGAGATAATGAAGCAAATTATAGCAAAAAACATGGGGCTATAATGGACTAATTCCATAAAAACAAAATAATGTGCAAAAATAATTAATATGTAAACAGCACAAGTACCATGGACAAAATCCCTTTGAAGAAAGTAAAAAAAATGATGTGGAGAAAATTTTAATGTTAGCAGAAACGTTATTTTTACATGTATTAATTATTTTTGCACCAGTGTTATTTTATTTTGTTATTTTCGAAAACAAAAAACTAAATATCTTTAATCCTTATATATATGGTTTGATGCAAGGTACAGCAGCAGCGCTTTGTATGTTATTTTCAACATATAATTTTGGTTTGTATTGGGATTTAAGATATGTCCCTCTCGTATTATCATTTCTATACGGAGGACCAATTAGCGGGGGCATTGTAGTATTTTTTATTATTATGACTAGAACATATATGGGTGGAGAAGCTTTATTTTACGGATATATTAGCGTGCTGTTGGCAGCTTCCATTCCAATGCTCTTTTCTATGCGCTTTTGGAATTTTGAGAAGAGTAAACGTATTGTTATTGCAGTCATAGTAAGCTTCTGGCCTGCGTTTATTCAGCTTGGGATCTTAGTTAGTTGGCTTATATTTGATGGAAGTATAGATGGGGATGTTAAACAGTTACTTTTATATATTATTATATTTGGAATCATCCTTAACATAGGCATTGGATTTGCAGCTAAGCTGTATGAAGTAGTGATAGAAAGAGAAAGGATGAAACAAGAAATACAAAATGCTGAGAAATTAAACACAATAGGAGAGTTAGCTGCTTCCATCGCCCATGAAATTAGAAATCCATTGACAGTGGTTAAGGGGTTTCTTCAGTTAATGGAAAAACAACAAAAGAGTGAAAATCTGGAATATCTCAGAATCGTCCTTAGTGAACTTGGAAGGGCAGAATCTACTATTAGTGATTATTTGAATTTTGCGGAACCACAGTTTGAAAAAGTTGAGAGTTTCCCCTTAAATGAGGTTATTATTGATGTTTGTAAACTACTAGAGCCATTTGCTTTTAAAGAAGATATACAATTGAAAATTTCGTTGAACTCTAGTGATCATGTATTAACCGACCGAAATCAAATCAAACAAGCCTTCGTCAATATCATTAAAAACGCTATTGAGGCCTCGGAAAACGGAGGAAGTGTAAATATTACTGTAACGAGTGATGGTATGTACTTCTATATAATAATCAAGGATACTGGAAAAGGGATGACTAAAGAACAGCTTAATAGAATAGGAACATTATTTTATACAACGAAAGATAAAGGTACTGGATTAGGTACGATGGTTTCGATTAGAATAATACAATCAATGGATGGGAGAATTAGCTTTGAAAGTCAACCTGGTGTAGGCACAGAAGTAAAGATTATCATACCACAATTAAGGTAATAATAGTCCCAAACAAAGGTAAGGGACTATTATTGAATGGTTAAAAATAAAACCTTATTTTCTACTTTATACACATTGACTGTTGATTTTCATACATAGAAACAAACGATATACATTTGTAACAAGGATAATGCTATTAAATCATAGCTAACTAAGCTACTTTAGTAAAAATAGAATCAAAGCGTTTTGATTTAATATGGAGCTTATGATAATAAATCGGGTTTGAAACGATTTGCTAGCAACCTAGTCGCTAGCTTTGTGTCAATATCATAAACTAATAATTCTTGTGCATTTTGTTGTCCAACTATTAATCGTTCTCCGAATGGAGAGATTAAAGAAGAGGTGCTTTTTTGATTTTCTAAAGCATAATTTACACTTGCAAAATAAATGTCATTTTCTAAACTTCTACACACCATTGCTTGATTAAAAAATTCGGGATTATCAACACAACCTGTATATTGTGGGTGAAACACAATGCTTGCACCACGCATAGCTGCCCATCTAACAGTTTCTGGATATCTAAAACCTTCATGGCAAATGACAATGCCAAATTTCACATTATTAATTTCGAATATATAACGCCCATCTCCAGGGACATAACCGAAAAAGTCTTCGTCTGGAGCAATTTGGTTTTTAGTTTGATAACCTAGTATTTCACCATTATTATTTATTACAAATGCAACGATATGGAATCCAAGTTCATCTTGCCACTCCATGGGGATAATTACGGCAGTTTTTGTTTGCTTAGCTAATGAACAAATTTTTTCTAATGCAGAGATTTGAAAACTGTGATTATATTCATCAACTTTATAACCTACTCCTCTTAACCCAGGAATGATAGATTCAGGAAAGCAAATAAGGTCACAATGATGATGAGAGGTCTGATGTATCATTTGCTTAACTGTTTCTAACCCTTCGTTTGCTGATTTTGGAAACCTTGTTTGAGCCAATCCGATTTTCATAACCAAAACCTCCATTTATGTAAATAATAAATAAATAACCTTTTTTCGTTAGGTTCTTTTCGTAAACATTAATGTTTTTTTGACTTCATTTGAGACCCTGTTAGGAAGGTGCATTTTCAAGGTATCTAGAAGAAATGATGTCCCGAAATTCAAGGTGTAACCCGCTTAGTTTTCTTAGTACATAAAACAACAACCAGTGAGAAGAAATGGAGTCAGGAGTGCAAGGTTGATATAAAACGATCATTACTAATTAAATTTAGTATATCATAAAGAAAAAAGTGGAAAAGACTTACTATTAACATATGAAGTGGAAAAGACTTAATCGTTGTATAGAGCTCTTAATGATGAAAAAGCTTGTTTGGATGATTATGGGTTGTAGACTAACAATTCCCAAGAATATGAATTATAATAAATATATAAACATACGATTGTAGTACGATCAAGAGGGGGAGATAGTAATGAGTAGAATAACTAGCGGCTTGTTATTGATAATTATTGGTATCTTTTTTTTGCTAGATACATTTGATGTAATCAATAATTTTTGGGTAACTCTTTGGCCTTTGACATTAGTAATTGTTGGTCTTGGATTTCATATTGGATTTTTCGCAGGGGGAGCTAAAAGGAGCTCTGCTGGGGTTCTCGTTCCTGGCGGTATCTTACTCGTTATTGGCTCAGTAATGCTCTTTCACACAACATTCGGTTGGGGTTATGCTGTAAATACTTGGCCTATATATTTGCTGGCAGTTGCTTTAGGGTTATTTGAATTATGGCTATTTGGAGGTCGGGAAAACGGTTTACTAATCCCAGTCTCTATATTATCATTTCTAGGTATCTTCTTTTTTATCGATAACTTATTACCAATATCAATTTTTGAGTTTTGGCCTGTAGTGCTGATTATAATTGGACTTGGTATGTTATTTAGTACCAAAAAGAATAAAAATATGGACATCTAATGTATTGCGTATGTTCAACAAAAGAAGATTACTCCTAAGTTGAACAGTCTTTGAAAGGAATTTGCAAATGAAACTAGTCGGAAATAAAGTAAAATTAAGATCAATTGAACAGCAGGATTTACCAACATTATGGGATTTTATCTACGGTGAAGATGAACCAGAATGGAAAAAATGGGATGGACCTTATTTTCCTTTAGCAAAAGAAAGTTTAGAAGAGTTTAAAGTAAGTACGTCAAAGAAAATGCAAGAAGCGAGTTTGTTTGCAATCGAGGTGAATGGCAAGCTAGTAGGTACAACAACTTATTATTGGGAATATAAGCCAACTCGATGGCTTGAGGTTGGCATAATTATTTATGACCCAAATTATTGGAGCGATGGTTATGGAACGGATGCTTTAGTATTGTGGGTGACAGAAATGTTTAAACGTTTTCCTATCGAACGGGTTGGTTTAACAACTTGGTCAGGTAATGAACGAATGATGAAATCAGCAGAAAAGCTTGGAATGAAGCTTGAAGGACGTTTGAGAAAGTGTCGTTACCATAACGGTATTTACTATGATTCTATTAAGATGGGTGTTCTACGTGATGAATGGGAGAAGCTGTACAATGTTGATTTGAGTGATATTCATAAGGAACAGCCGCAACCGTAAAAGAGACTATTTTTTACAATAGTGAAGGAATAAGCCTTTGAATGGAAAATACATATTCTTACATGAAGTCATCATGTTTTTTTACGGAGATTTTCATATTGTTTGTTAATTGTGGATCTGAAAATTTAGACGTCCCAATATGAAAGTTTTGGAGTTATTTCTCGGCTCTAATTACGAAAAGCAACAACTAATGCGAAGATAGTTTTTACTATGGCTCTTTCGTAAATAGTGTTTCTTTTTTAGCTATATATATTTAACTGATGTGTGTTAAGTGGTTTTTATATCTTTAGAGAAGAAAAGATGCCCCGAAGGCAAGAGGTATATGTGCTTAAAACATTGACCGAAAAGCAACAACTAATGCGAAGATAGTCTTTACTAAGGCTCTTTTCGTAAACAGTGTTTCTTTTTTACCTATATATTTTTAACTGATGTGTGTTAAGTGGTTTTTATATCTTTCGAGAAGAAAAGATGCCCCGAAGGCAAGAGGTATATGTGCTTAAAACATTGACCGAAAAGCAACAACTAATGCGAAGATAGTCTTTACTAAGGCTCTTTTCGTAAACAGTGTTTCTTTTTTACCTATATATATTTAACTGATGTGTGTTAAGTGGTTTTTATATCTTTCGAGAAGAAAAGATGCCCCGAAGGCAAGAGGTATATGTGCTTAAAACATTGACCGAAAAGCAACAACTAATGCGAAGGTAGTCTTTACTAAGGCTCCTTTCGTAAACAGTGTTGCTTTTTTTACATATATATATGTTTAACTGATGTGTGTTACATGATGTTTATAGTCTTTGGAGAAGGCAAAATGCCCCAAATGTTAGTTATATACTTGTTAGGATCTAAATAGGAAAAGCTACAATTAATGTGAAAGCAAAAAATGAGGTCTAGCTCAATATTTTTTAACTAGACCAATAGTTGTTGTGAACATCCCTCCTAAAGTAGTTAAGATCCCAACAGATAAGCAACTAGCAAAATATAATTTAGTAGCCAATAACATTTCACTCGGTTCAGGGCTTCTTACGGATGAACGACTAAAAAATTTATTACGCATGAGATAATCTGCAAAACTATAGCTTTTAAATATAATTATGATACCAAATAATATTAAACCAGTTCCTGCAACAATAATAATAATCTTTGAAAGATCCTTTTGTGACAATACAATCCCCCCCTAGAGAGTATTTTAGTGGAACAATCTCCCAACGTAAATCTTTTTTACTCATTTTTACAAAATTACGATACTAACCGTTAAAAATTCACACTAAAATAATAAAGGCGATTGATGGAGAAGTATAGTTTTTTCGTTGTTCTGACTTATAGGACAAATTGTAGAATTACATAGAGTTAAGAGTTTGAATTAATTGGTTTTGTCTGATTGATAGTGTGACAGTATAAAGGGATTGTATAACACACTTTAAACCTTTATTATTTTAGTACGTATGTTAGTAAATCAACAATAATTCCATCTTTGAAAGGATGCACATAAATGATCGAAACGATAGCATATTTAAGAAACGAGCTAAAGACTTGTGAAGACTGGGAAAAAGATCAGAGTGATTTATGGTTTTGGGATAAGCTCGGACGGCTACCTTTCAAACTGATTGACAGATTCACACCTAAATTCATCCAAAAGAAGGTTGGATTGATTCTTGATGAGCTAGGGTCATATATCCAATCAGGAGGCACGTATTTAAGCTCGATAGCTGCTTTGAAAAATTATTATCCCAATCAAAATATTCTAACTTTAGAGGATGTAGAAAACCTGCCTATTGCGAGTATGGATGAAGCTGCTGCAAGGCTTTCAGTAAATCGAAAAAGAGCAGCCACATTGCAGGGGGCAAGCACTGGAGTTGGAGGTATATTCACTCTAACTATTGATATACCTATGTTGCTCGGCATCCAATTAAAAACTCTTCAAGACATAGCGATTTGTTATGGTTTTGATCCTGCTGATAAAAATGAAAGAATTTTCATCGTGAAGGTTTTGCAATTTATTTCTGCTGATATTGTTGGCAAAAAAGCTATTTTACAGCAGTTGTCGATGTTCGACTCTAATCAAAATGAACAAAGCAGAGAAGTTGTTTCAGAACTTCAAGGATGGAGAGAGGTTGTATTTTCATATCGTGATCAGATTGGCTGGAAGAAGCTTTTTCAAATGATCCCGATTGCTGGACTCCTGTTTGGTGCTTTTATAAATCGCTCTGCAGTAAATGATATAGCCGAAGCAGGAACCATGATGTATCGTAAGAGGGCAATCCTTAAGCGTATAAAGTTGAAAGAAGAAGAATAACAGATAAGAGCAGGGGAGAGTATGTCTTCTTCTATATTGAAGGGAATACGAACATTTAAAGAAACAAAGTTAAAATAGTCTTACATAACATTAAAATGAATTTATAAATAGAAGGAGTATTGAATTGGGGATAGTTCAAATAAACGTACTATGACTAATCAGTAGTATAGTAATATTAAACATTGGGTTTAATATAAGAAAAAGGTGGCTGATTTGTCTAGCCATCATTTTTCGTGGATATCAATTGGCTTCTTTGGAATATGATTTATCCATACAATACCTAAGATGCCGAGTGATTTTCATTGAAAGGTCACTAATTTAAAGCTCTGCAATTAGATGGGCGATTTGAGCAAGTAAAACGAATGTTAATACTATATGTTGTCATAGAACATAGGAGACAATGTCTTTACGAGCAAGAAAAGCACGTAGTTATTTAGCATCCTTTCCATGTATTACAGCGACGTTGGTTCAAACCACCATCTAGTTGCTAAAAATCCTTTTCGAAAAAAACTTTATGAAAGTGGGAAAAGTATGACTAAAAACAAATCAAAAATTATATGAGAACTGATAAGTAAAACCATATTCCTTTTCCAAACATATAAACTACCCCATATTATACCTCCGATTAAAGCTGCAAGAACTAAAACAATATTACCTGCATAAATGTGTGCAGATGCGTATAAAATAGCTCCTGCAAATATGGCTTGTTCTGGCTTAATTAAATATGAAAGACGTTGTTGAATCAAGCCACGCCAAAAAAGTTCTTCTCCAGGGATAATAACGCAAAACAATACAATATAGTGCCACCAAAGGGTTGGATTTACTGTTTCATAAAGGGCTTGAATTTGATTAATGAATGGTAATTGTAAAATTATTATAACTACCTTTCCAACTACAAATAACAAGTACAACGCTACTCCTGAGCAGCAACCTATTATTAAACTCCTTATCCAACTACCTTCAAAGTGCATTCTTTCAATATTTATCGATATGTAAGATAATACGAACAGCGATATTGGAAGTGTGTACCAAAATAATGGTAGAAAACGAAAGGCTATAAATAATAATAAGTGTGCCAAAAGGATGATGTATAAAAATTTGCGATCTTTAATATCGGTACCCCCACTTTCAAATGAATGGTGCTTACAAAATGGTTAGAAGAACAAATTCTCCTGAATAATCAATTATCCTGATCAATCAGACAGATTTTTATAAAGAATGCTCCCATTGATTATTGTATTTCATATTAATTAATAACGATATAATCAGTTCGAATCATGATGTTTTTCTTCTTTAAGACGATGAATCTCCGATTTAAATTAGTAACAAAGAATAATAATGTACTTACATTGACATCATAACAAAGGACAAGTATTCATAGGAGGTTTTTTATGACACAGTCAAAAGGGCAACAAGAAAGACAATGGTCTGTTAGGAAGCAATCTCAAAATCCACACGGCAAAGTAAAATCGTATGATGAACTAGTGAATGAAGCTACAACAAATAAAAATAGGAATGAAAAACAGTAAGTAAAATTTCTACACGCACTTTCTTGTTAGTGCGTGTTTTTATCATTTATCGGTCAAAAGGCACTCACTTCAAACTGAAACTATGTGAAGACAGTGAAGGTTAAATAGGGAATGACCATTGTACCCCAATCTAGAAAAATAGAATATGTAACTCAGCTCTAACCCTTAAATCGTCTCTTTTTTCACAATGACTCGTATTTTGCATGCATCAATCGTTCAGCTTCGGTTTTCGTGATAATTATAGAACTGTCATTTCTATATTAAAATAGGAACAATATAAATTACAAACAATCATTTAATTTTGGGTTTTTAATATCAAGTATTTTTTTGTGAAGAATTGAATATTTATCTCTTATTTCAACCTGTAGTTAATAATTGTGCGAGAAAAAGAGATGAGGTATGTATAGCATGTCCTATACAACTTATGTATATGATAAATATTGATTTGATCATACTATGCACATATAAGGAGGGATATATGATGGAGAACAACGTAGTTATTAAAGAATTAAATGCATTATTGAAAGGAAGATATATGGGTATACATGCTTATGAAAGCTATATGCAAAATGTAAAAGATGATGAATTGAGAAAGGATCTACAACAAATACAACAAAATCATAAAGAACATGCAAATCTACTAGCTGAAAGGATTCAAAACTTAGGAGGTAAGCCTGTAGATAATCCTGGTATTGTAGGTAATGTAAAAGAACTTGTAAGTGAAATCAAGGGATTTCCCGATACAAAAGAAGGAATTGTTCAAGGGCTTATTGAGGGTGAAAATACCTATTCAATTAAAATGTCAGAGGATATCGTAAGAGGAGATTTGGATGATGAAAGCTTAAAAATAGTTGAGAAAATCATTGATGAAGATAGGAGTCATGTTCAGCAATTAAAAAATATTCTTCATTAAATAATATAAATAGTATGATCCTATGCTTAATTGTTTGAAAATTCTTGAATAGTACCTAATGATATGGTACTATTTTTTTGAACAATCGTTCAAATGTATGTAAATTTCATTATGGAGTGATTATTTGGATAAGAAAAACTTGCCAAAAGAAGATGCTAAGTCGAAAATTATCTCACATGCAACTTCAATATTTTCTCAAAAAGGCTATGCGTCTACTTCGATAAGCGATATATCCAAAGCAACTGGTTTAAGCAAAAGCCATATTTATTATTACTTTGAAAATAAGGAGATGCTATTTATATTCTTAGCTAAAAAATCAATGACCGAATGGAGGGAGAAATGGCAACGCACATCAATTTCATTTGAAAATGCAACTGAGAAACTGTATGGAATAGCTAGACATGTGTTATATAATTTTGAAACCCCATTGCTACAAGCAGGAAGAGAAATGGCTACTAACGATCAAGTGGATCCTAATACTGTTCAAAACTTATATACAGACCTTGCTGCTGTTCCCTTTGAAACTTATCTTGAAATATTTCAAGAAGGTCTTGAGGCTGGAGAATTTTTTATAAAAAACATCCAAGAGACAACAATGTTATTTAGCTCCTGGATGGGCGGTTTATGTGCATCAATTGGTATTCTTGAATTTGAAACTTTAGAAAAACTTTTTATTGAAGCCGTGACTATATTTTTGGAATCAATTAAACCTTAACAACAACGATATTTTTTTAATAGAAATTGAACGAACGTTCAAATAATATACATGTGAAATCATCATTCCTTCTTAGCCCTTTCTTGTCGTCTACTTGATGCATGAAAGAATAATTGAGTTGGGCTCCAGCTATTTCTGACGTAAACTTTAATGAGATGAACGAAACTGTGTTTTTAAAACAATTTAAAGGAGGAGCAATTAATGCGTATTTCTTTAATAGGAGATAGTTTAACTGAAGGAAAACCAGGTATTTCTTTTTCATCAATTCTACAAAAGAGAAATAAAGATATCTTAATAGATAACTATGGAAAAGCAGGGGATACGGTAATCAGCTTAAACAAACGTTTAGCAAATACAACTTTTCCTTACGAATACGATTTAACGTTTTTATGGATAGGAATCAATGATGTATATTCACAATTATTAGGTGTCAAACCACAGCCTTTTGCAAAAAATCATCAAGAATTTAAGCAATACTATCATCAGATTCTTCATATCTTGTCTGAATCATCAACTAAGATTGTCACTGTCACACCTTCAGTTATAGGGGAGAAATTGGACAATGATGCTAACAACACATTGAAGCAACTATCTTCTTTAATTCATACGATCTCTATACAATACGATAATGTAGCATGTTTAGATTTACATTCCCTCTTCAAAAACGAACTCCATGGTCTTAATACTTCAAATTATATATCTACTAGTGCTATTAAAATTTTATTTGATGTTCTCCTTTATAAAAAAGCTGTACGAATTGATCATATTTCATCAAAAAGGGGGTTATACCTAACTCTTGATGGCGTTCACTTAAATTCTGTAGGAGCTACATTCGTCGCTGAGCAATATGAGAAAATGGTCAACACGTCAATACAAAATGATGTACAAAAGGCTGATGTTATTAATTAGTACTGTTATTAATTGTTGTTCCTTTCAATGGGTGTATATATTAGAAATCCTGTTACGAAAAACATATTAGACTGCTGATTAGTTTTGTATGAAAGCCAATTTTCTACAAAGTTTATAGTCATAATAAAAAATCGTTTCTGATGTAGATCTGTTTTTACAGCAAGCTATAAATCTCATTAAATCGGAGGGTTTTACATGATGAGCGGTAGAAAGGTAGCGATTGTAACTGGTGGTGCATCAGGAATAGGGAAGGCAATTTGCAATGAATTAGTCTCAAGGAACGTGTTTGTAGTCATAACAGATATTAATGAGAAAAACGGAAAGTGTACTGAAGATGAACTAAACAAAGATGGTGTAAATGCTAAATTTATATGTTTAGATGTAACAAATGAGAAAATGGTAAGGAGCGTTTATTCAGAAATATATAGTGAGTTTAACAGGATAGATTATATTTTTAATAATGCGGGTTTTGCGATGTATGGTGAACTATATGATATGTCCATTGAACATTGGGAAGACATTGTGGACGTAAATGTGTGGGGGGTTATTTATGGAACGCAATTTGGTTATCAATTAATGAAGAAACAAGGCTGGGGTTATATAGTTAACACTGCATCTGCTGCTGGACTGGGCCCTTCTCCATTAAGTGCAGCATATGCTACAACAAAACATGCAGTAATTGGTTTAACTACATCTCTTCATTATGAGGCTGAAAATTACGGAATTAACGTAAGCACACTATGTCCTGCATTCGTTCGAACATCAGCGTTTGACAATGCAAAAGCAATTAAAATGGACAAACGAATGATGACTAATCAACTTAAAAAACAAAAAATGATGTCTCCAGAGAAACTAGCAACAGTAGCTATAGACGGTGTGCACAAAAATAAACCGATAATTTGTCCACTGCCAATGCGAAGAACGATAGATATTATGTTTTTGTTGTTCCCGGTTGCACATAGATTGTTAATGAGATTAGTATGTAAAGTTGGACGAGAGGCGAAGGTCACTACGTAAATAGTCTTTGCGCTTCCTCAAAGATTAGCTTAATATTAATTATCAACATCTTATCAATTGACAGGCACATGCCTAGTTTTTTTTTCGTATGATACATATATGAAAATGAAGGAAGGATGATTGTATGTATTATTACACTCCACAGTACCCGAATCAACAAGCTCTTGTCCACCCTCAACAACGACATTTAAATACACAAGTAAATAATCGATCTGATCATGAAGTCAATACACAGCAAGTTGTTGAAGCTTTAAATGAAGCTGTAATAGGTGAAGCAACAGCAATTGATTTTTATGAAAGATTATTAAAGGCTGCACCGAATGAGCAACATAAGAAAGATCTTGCACATGCTTTAGAAGATGAACGAGATCACCTCAAATTATTTGCAGACTTGTACACCGTTTTAACTGGTAATGAGCCTAAATACAAAATTGATAAGGTCGTTTTTAGAACATATCGTGAAGGGTTAAAGCTTGCTTATGAAGATGAACTAAAAGCTTATGAATCATACCGTAATAGCTACTTGTTAACAAAAGATTTAAGAGTTCGTGATACATTCTTTCGAGCATTCACAGACGAAATCGAACATGCAATCCGCTTCGGTTTTCTGTTGTCAAAAAGCAGGCGATGACCGAAGAGTAGATTTAAGAGTTCAATTTTAAAAGTGAATGAAGTGAATTCAGATGACTTTATTCACTTTTTTTTTGCTACTAAGTAAATTTCTCCTTGTTTTAATGATGGCGATGTAAATTACTCCAACATATTTTATTTTAAAAAATCTAAAGTTTAATACAATTGTTCAATGTATCCATTACAACAAATAGATTTACTCTATTTAACCTGCTTTTTTATCAGGAAGCTATTTTACAGAGAAGTCTAGAATAATTGCTTGTAAACACAATAAACCCTACAGATGGGTTATTCTAATAGAACACCCCCTGTAGGGATTTTGTCTACAACAATTAGGACACGCTTTGACGCTTGGGACTTTGATGTCCTATCTTTCTCATTTTAGATATACAAGTTATGCCACTCAAAACTCTTTTCTTTTATAAATATGAAGCGCTATCGTATAGGATACAATGAAGAGTACTAGTGCAACTATCCAAAAAAGAGTCGAAAATAACAACTCCACATTTACGCTTAGCATAGATTCAGATGATACATTTTTCCAAAAGAATTCAAACCACCCGCTACTAAGAAAAAACACCACAATTCCTGCAGTTACACTAATTATTTGTATCATATCGGATTTTTCTACTCCTAAATGGTACGTAAGTGGAAATGAACAACCACCTAATAAAAGAGCCAATCCAACACCTTTAAGTAACCAGGTAATTGAATAGACATTTAATATATCCCCAATAAATAGTTCGCTCAACACGAATACGATAACCACAACTAATGAACCAATAAACACCATAATGGAATAAAAAAGATATTGGCTTCGCACAATATGACTTCTTCTCAATGGTAGCGTATTCATAAATTTATTCCATCCAGAAATCGCATCATGCTTGACTCCCTCAAATGCAGCTTGGGCTATGAGGAGAACTGGAAGAATTCCAGCAAAACGTAAAGTTAGCTGATTTTGTATAAAGAGCAAAATTGCAGTTATTACAACACTCAACACCAAATAGAACTTAAAACTTCTTTCAACAGTATAATACTGTTTTAACAACAAAGCTTTCATGTTTTTTTACCTCGCATTAATAAAAGTGTCACATCGTCAATGGAAAAATTTTTTCTCGTTATTGACGGAGAAACTCGCTCTAGATCACTAATAAGCACATCAACTGTATCATCATTCTTTTCATAAGCAACAATCACATCTGACTCAATTTGCTCAAACTCCCTATATTTACATTGCAAGATTGCATATTGTGATAGCAACGTCTCTTTATTAACTTGTAGCAGAATTTCGCCGTCTCTAATAAAAATTAAAGCATCTGCTATTTTTTCAATATCGCTTGTTATATGCGACGATAACAAAATACTACGCTGTCCATCTTTCACATACTCCTTTAACAATTGTAATAAATTCTCTCTACTCGATGGATCAAGACCCGCTGTTGCTTCATCTAAAATGAGTAACTTCGCATCATGAGACAAGGACACTGCTGTAGATAGCTTCATAGACATCCCTCTTGAAAAGTCACTAATCTTCTTATTTTTCGGTAAAGAAAAAAGGTCAATATATTGATTAAATGTTTTTTGATCCCAATTCTGATAAATATGCCGAAATACTTTTCCTAATTTTTCGATATTTAATTGCCCAGGCAAGTACATTTCATCAAAAACAGCACCTATATCTTCTTTTAAATAGAACTTATTTGAATCAAGTTCTTCTCCGAAAATCCTGATGAACCCTTCATCCTTATGTAATGTACCTAAAATCAATCCCATTGTTGTAGATTTTCCTGCCCCATTTTCTCCGATAAATCCGATAATAGTACCATAAGGAATGCTAAAAGATACATTTTTTAACATAAAATTTTTATCTACATAACGTTTGCACAATCTTTCTACTTCTAAAACATTTGCCATATATACTCTCCTTCTTAACAGCATAGTAGTGATGCAAGCAATAGAGTTACATCAAAACCTTTTCTATAACAGAACAATCGTTTTTTAATTGCTCACCACTAACATCTGCATAAACCATTTGTAACGTAGGATCCCACTTCTTAAATAGTTCTACGGAAAAGTTGATTCCCATCATCAATAGATTAGCTTCTTCCTGAAATGAAAAACTTGTATTTGTCTGCTAATAAAAACCCAATATATGTTCACTTAATAATAGGTATCTGTATCTGGTTCTTTATTTTTTTGATAACATAAGTGACAACATGTCCCGTACTGCATGAACCAGCAAAGCAATAACATAAATTGTCATGAACATATTAAAAAATGGAAAGGAATAGGGAGCAATCCATTGTGTAAATAGTTTCGAATCCAGAATCCATCTCCCAAACTTGGCAATTAAATTATCACTATCATTAATATTTGGCTCTAGGAAAGTGCCATCAATGGCGATAAAGATCAATTGAACAATTAAAAATACCCCAATCGTTATCATCCAGCGCTTTGCTAGGCTAGTATTATATGTTTTTTTTGTACCTGACATTTTACCCCTTCTTTTCTTACGTTCTATAATTTTTAGTTCCTTCAAGCATCTGTTGGTTCAATGAAATTACCCAACCTACAGAGTCTATTAAATCAAGTTACTCGGTTTTACTAAAACACTACAAAAATATCACTCAACTTTAGCACATGGAAATCCTCAGATATTGAATTTCTAAAAGGTTTGACATCATTTCACCCTAATCTTATTAAATCAGGCGGAGCAGTCTCCACCTGATTTACTGATCTTTATGTTTACTAGAACGAGTTCACTGACTTGATGTTAAATGATCACATATAGGTGAAGCTAGTATGTCAGGCCCCTTTTCCTAATACCCATCGATCTTTTTTAAACATAAGTGCGCCAAGTAAGAACAAGATAGCGATGACAAGAACTGAGCTTCCTACTACCATTCCTATGCTTTCAATAGAATACACGCCGAAAATTAATTGTTTAATTAAGGCGAAAATATTGAAAAAAGGAATGAGGAAATGGATTGTAGTTAATTCATTTACAGATAAGCCCATTAGTAAAAAGAATGGAATCATCGCTAACATAGACAAAGGCGAGATGTAATTTCCAGCTTCCTTAACGGTATTTGCTAATAGACTTAGCATCATCATTATGCTAGAAATTAAGGGTGCAAAAGCTAAAATTCCGATACTCATAACCCCAATGAATGGAGCCACTTTGTCGTCTGGTATAACATTCGTTAGTCCTTCGGTAAATAATTTCGTCGTAATAACGAACATCACTGTCGCAAAAATTCCACTAAACGTACTTAAGGTAGAAACGGTTAGCCATTTACCAAAAAGTATGTTTGTGCGTTTCACTGGTGTCATTAATAATGCTTCCATCGTGTTCCTTTCTTTCTCCCCTGCAAATAAATCATTACTAGTAGGAATACCACCCGTAATAATAGACATCACAATAATTAGTGGAGCAAGAATGCTTAGGAGAAAGCTTGATGTATCTTCCTCAGATTCAGAAATGCTATTAATGGAGAAATGAAATGGCTCAAATGCGTCAGCGTCTAGATTATAATCTTCATACCTCTTTTGCTGGACGGTTTCTTTTAAAGTGTTTAGATGAGAGTTTATCGTACTGGTAGCTAGCTCGCCTTTTTGACTAAATTGATCTACGTATATATCAATAGTTGGTGAGCCACCTTGTTCAATCTGGTCAAGAAATCCTTGATCTGGATATAAGGCAATCGTTGCTTCTCCGTCTTTCACAGTTTGGATAGGATCAGTCACCTTGGACACTGTAATACTTTCTAAATTTGAAAACCAATCATATGTTTTATCATCTATCGTGTTCTCTACAGCAACTGTATAGTTTTCGGTTGAATCTTTAAAGAAGAATGCCTCGTAGAAAAACACCATTCCTAAGCTAAATAACATTGGAATGAGAATACTAAGCATGATTGTCTTACGATCACGAAGCGAGTCAATTAATTCTTTCTTAAAAATTGTCCAAATCACTTTAAGCACCTCTCACTAATCTTGACATGAATATATAATTTAAATCATCACTTTCTTCTTGTTTATAAAGTTCATCAATAGCACCTTGATATACGAGCTCACCTTTATGAATCATAATAATTGACTGACATAACATTTTAACCTCTTCCATAATGTGGCTAGAGAAAATAATTGTTTTACCTTCTTTACGTAGCTGATGAACTAATTCACGAAACATATTTGCTGACGTAATATCAAGACCTGTAGTAGGTTCATCAAATAAAATAATGTCAGGATCATGAATGAGTGTCCTAGCAATTGCTACCTTTTGGCGCATTCCTTTAGAGTATCCGCCAACTTTTCTGTCGATATAATCCTTCATACCAAAACGTACAGCTAATTGATCGATACGGACATTCGTTTCGTGCTTACTAATACCGTAAAGTGAAGCGAAATAAGCTAAATTTTCTCTTGCTGAAAGGCGATCATACAATCCAGTCTCACTGCCGAATAAAACGCCGATTTGCTGCTTTATACCCATTGTTTTCTTGGATATATCAATACCATTAATCTTTATAGATCCATTTGTAGGCTCCATAATTGTTGATATCATTCTTAACAAAGTTGTTTTCCCTGCACCATTTTCTCCTAATAGACCAACGATCTCACCCTTTGAAATAGAAAAAGAAACATCCTTTACAGCCGCAATCGTCTTCTTCTTTTCCATAAATTGTTTGGATACGTTTTTCACTTCGATCATCTATCGTTCGCTCCCTTCATTTGTAACTGTCTTCACTTTACAAAACCTTATGAATTTTACCAACCATGTTGTCGTGAAACATTCTTTTCCTGTCGTGAATATTCCATTTATGGTATTTTATTTATGTTAGGATATAAAAAACAGATAAGTTTCGGAGTGAGTATATGGTGAAGGTTGGTCTAGTTGACGATCATAAGTACGATTTGGAGAAACTTGAAGCATTATTAAGAAATGAAGAGATGTTCTCGATTCATTTTTCAACAACTGATTCTGAAGAAGCTTATGAGTTGATAAAGAAGAATGAGATAGATCTCCTGATCACCGATATTGAAATGCCTAAGCTTTCAGGTTATGAATTAGCTGATTTTATTCAAACTTATGCCTTGGACATAAAAGTAATTTTTTTAACTGGTCATAGTGGATACGCTGTTCATGCATTCGAATTGGACGTTCTTGACTATATTTTAAAGCCATATTCTAAAGATAGATTAATAAAAGGTATGAATAGATATACAAGGCATTTGGCACCTACAAAAGATGAAGGAAAGTTAGTGTTAAAACAAAAATCTGAAATGAACTTCATTGATAAAAAAAGCATTCTCTTTATTGAAAGAACAGGTCGATCATCAAAGTTAGTTACTATAGAAGGAGAGTTTGAAACGTACCAATCTCTAAGTGATTTAGAAGGTCAGTTGAATAACCGAAATTTCATTCGCTCTCACCGATCTTTTATTATTAACCTACATTACGTAAAAAATTTCTCAATATATGCTAAAAATTCTTTTTCTATCTCTTTTCAGCATACGAATCAAACAGCGATTATTACCAAAAGTAAACTTGAATACGTGCAAGAAAATTATTTTTAAAGGGGTACAATTGTGTATTTAAGGATTTTTCATACGAGTGTGATCTTTATTGTCCTTTTATTATCTTCATTAACAGTCATACATAAATTATTTCTATCTATTAACGCGATAATAACATTCTCAATTGTCTATGCTGTTGTGTGGTTGTTTCTATGGAAGAAGGTTCAAAAAATATTCTTCCAAGTAGAGACTATTTTATTGTTAAGTAGCATACTTTGGCTCATTCAAATTATCATAGTGTTTCTTCAATTTTATAGTAATAAGCCTATCGTATTTGCTAGTTTATGGGTCGTAAATATGCTAGTTGAATGTTTCAGATGGTCATCATTGGGTAAAATACAGCTTTTATTAATGAATGAGTCAGTTTTGCAAGAAGAGCAGATGGGTATACAAGATGCTTTTCGAGAAATACGGAATCAAAGGCATGACGTGATGAAGCATATGAATGTTTTTCAATACATGCTGGAAGAAGAAAGATTAATAGAGGCGAGATCATACGTTGAATCACTGATCGGTGAATACGAAAATGTTAATTTAACCATTAAAGGTGAAAAAGGACATGTCACAGCACACTTACATCATTATTTTGTCGAGGCTATGAAAGAAGGGGTAGATGTAACCTATCAGTTACAAGTTCCACTAACACTATTACCAATGAGTAACTTAGATCAAAGTAAGTTAGTTAGTAATTTACTAGAAAATAGTGTCGAAGCTGCCGCCGGATATTCAAGAGTTCATAAAGAAGGTTCTGTCATATTAAAGTCATCAATGGTAAGTGGCTTTTACATACTTGAGTCAGTAAATCACACCGAGCCTATTCCAAAACATATTATCGATTCATTATTTACATCATATGGTCAGTCTTCAAAAGGAAAACATCGAGGATTCGGTACGACAATTATAAATGATATTATTAATGAGTATCACGGTAAAATAACTTACACGTATGATACACCATCTTTATATATTAAAATTAAAATGCCAATCGTTAAGAACTAAATTCAATTTAATCAAAACCTTATATTCAAACTTATAGGGAAAGTAGATGTTCTACTAGAGGGATTGTTATTAAAGAGCAATATAGTTATGAAAGGCTATATTCGAATTGAATTAATTGTTGCTTTTTGAATAGGCCGTTCTCGAAATAATCGGTGCTTTTCGGGGCGCTTTTCTTCTCTAAAACTATAATAATACATACCAGGTCAAATGTAAGTGAAAAAAGAATAATTTAAGGAAAAGAGCCTTAGCAAAGACTACCTTCGTAATAATTGTTTCTTAAAGTTCAAAGTTTTAAGCAAGTATACCTCTAGCTTTCGTGGCATCTTTTCCAAAATTACTTTTATTGAGCTCTCATAAAGCTCATCATATGGCGCATTATTAATAACAATAACATCAAAGTTTAAGAAAAAACCTTATGAGAAGAAATCTATGAGCTGATTTAAGTTAGCCACAATGAAAGGGTTATATATATAATAATCCTTTCATTGTGGCTATTTAATATGTATTATTGAGGAATTTATGAACTTTATGGGGAATGATCTACCCGATGAACACATTATAGTAAAATAAAAATATACAGTATATACAATAGATAAAATGTGAAGATGAAGCATGATTAAAACTCCAGATATACCTGTTCAGTAAAAAGTCTGAATAGTATATCATATATTATCCTAATAAAGTATAGGAGGGGTACACCATGTGTAAACTGACACGTTTGAAACTAAGTTTTATTTCTGGACTAATTTTTATGTTATTTTTTAGTTTTTCAACTACTGATGTTGTATTCGCAAGTGAAGCTAATGCAGATGAAATGTTAGGAACATGGCAAATGATAGTAGATGGAGAATCTGGAGAGGGGGCATTTTTTTATCGCTTTGAATTTAAGGATAACAATAAAGTGACTGTAATTAAGCAATATGGTGGTCATAATGTAGAAGAAGAAATGTCATGGACATTAAACGAAACTTTTTTAAGTATGACTAGTGAAACAGGTGCACTGATTACTGAGTTTGATAATATACCGCTTATTGTTAATAAGGACGGAGATATATCATACAAAAATGGTTTTTATGAAGGCGTTGCCAAAGAGTATAATAGTCCCTTATCAATTTTTCATTGGGTAATGATTCTAATTGTTTTAATGGGCTTAAACGAGTTGTTTAGAAAATCAAAATGGGCTGGAATTGTCTTTTTTTTCGTTTTACCGATAGCCTTATTGCCTATATGGACAAGTTACGGTGTTTCTTATTGGTTCAAATGGGTAAAAGTATATTCTGTTGTAGGTGCAAGTGTATGGTTTATTTTAATGAGATATTCGAAGCTTGGAGGACTTACATCTGCAAAACTAGTAGCTGCATTGTTTTTAGCATTAAACATTGGAGAGGCAGTAACACAAGATTTTACTATGGGCTATTTACCTAACATTTTAAATGGTATAGCAGGTGTGTTGTCAATTGCTACGCTATTTTATGGTTTTAAAGGAATATATATTGATAATAGTAAAGATAAGGATATGCTATGGCCCAAAATGCCTCTTTTATGGATAATCGCTTATGATATTTGGAATTGGGTATTTGTTTATTTAAATTTCCCAGGATCGGCGTCTGCTCAATTTATGGTGTTACTATCTTGTACATTACCTGCAATGTTCATTAAGAAAGGGACATGGTTACAAGCGCGTGCGTTCACATTGGCAGCTTGGTTTATGTATTATTTTACATTCCCAAGATTCACAGAATCAGTGGAATTACTCGTACCGCGCAACGATTTTTTAATGCTGTCAGTAGCTGTAATTAGTTTAGTAGCTAATGGGGCATATGCATACGTTTATGTGAAGCGAGTTGTGAAAATGAAGAAGCAAGGTGAATTTGCTCTCGTTTAAACATGAAGTGAACAAAATGTATAAATAAATTAACAAAGGGTGACTGGTGATATTAAGTTAAAGGTTGTTGAATGATTGTTACCTTATCCTAAGTTACCCTTTTTTAGGCTGTTTTGGATGTTTGCTGTTTATCATACTCTGGAGTATATGTTAAATGCATCTTTACTTCTATAGAATTTTAGAAATGAGACATAAGTTCCATCCTGTTGTTACAAAATTTATTACAAGAGCCCCTTGGTTTTAGCATTTTTTTCTTAAACTTTGTTGTTATTTTTATTAAAAGGACAGTATGAAGGGTTTACATGGACCTCAATATTGTAAAAGTAGAAAAGATGCCACGAACGCTAGGTTTATGCTTATCTTTTAGAATGAAAAGGAACAGTCCACGCGAAGACAGCCTTAATTTATATATAGTAAGCAATCAATATCGAAATTTCAGTATGAGAAGAATCGTTTGTGAATACGTTATATTAGGGATAATAAAACAATCCTGTTAGAAATATTTGACCGAATCAACTCACATGCAAATAATTTCTATGGAGTTTTTCTTGTAGTTGTGATATATTAACCTAGTAAAAATTGAAAAGAATACCGTAAGCACTCATGAAATTATCCATCATTTACGGGAGAGGTTCTAGAACACCCTCTATAAAAAACTAAGGAAATAGCTGCGTCCTTAGGGTGGAGTTTTTTTATTTGATTTTATAGCAATCAAATTTAAAAACTACATCGTGTTTGACAAATGCTTTTTTTATTTGGCTATTTTCTGCTCACTTCAGATAAATAGCATCAAAATAAACGAAAAAAGCCAGTTGTTTTACTAACTTAAAAGGAATTCAAATAGTAAATATAACATTGCTAAAAAAATCACCTAATAATGGATTGATATAAAACTCTTTGACAAATTGAATATGGACAGAATTTAACAGAAGAGAGGGGTCACGCATAATGAAGAATGAAAAAGCTGTTGTAGTTTTTAGCGGAGGTCAAGATAGTACTACTTGCCTTTTCTGGGCAATGAAAAGATATAAGACTGTTGAGGCAGTTACGTTTCAATATAATCAGCGACATGACAATGAAATTGAAGTGGCAAAAAATATTGCCAATGAAGTGGGTATAAAACATACAGTTCTTGATATGAGCCTTCTCAGCCAATTGGCTCCAAATGCATTAACACGTGATGATATTGCTATTGAAGAAAAGGAAGGTGAATTGCCTTCTACTTTTGTTGATGGCAGGAATTTATTATTCCTGTCTTTCGCTGCTGTGCTAGCAAAACAAAATGTAGCTAAACATATTATTACTGGTGTATGTGAAACAGATTTTAGTGGGTATCCAGATTGTCGAGATGTGTTTATAAAATCATTAAATGTTACGCTGAATCTCGCAATGGACTATCAATTCGTTATTCATACACCACTCATGTGGCTTGATAAAGCAGAAACGTGGGAATTGGCAGACGAATTAGGTGCTTTTGATTTCGTACAAAAGAAAACTCTAACATGCTATAACGGCATTATTGCCGAAGGTTGTGGGGAGTGCCCTGCATGTAAATTACGTAAAAGAGGCCTTGATCAATACGTTTCTACGAAAAATAGGGGTGAAAACAAGTAATGATTCAACAAATCTATCCTCAAGTACAACACCCTTATCAATTTGAATTAAATAAGGATATGCAATTTGCAGCTGCGCATTTCGTTCCGCATGATGAAGCAGGAAAATGTAGGGAATTACATGGGCATACGTACTTTGTGAATATAACAATTGCGGGTGATGATCTTGATCATACTGGTTTCCTTGTTAATTTTCAGCAAGTAAAAAAACTAATTCACGGCAAATTTGATCATACTGTAATGAACGACCATAACGAAATATTTAATGATCAAAATCCAAATGATTTTCCTACTACAGAAGTTGTTGCAAAAAAGATATGGGAAATTATTCAAGAACATTTAAATACGTTATCAAATAGCCCGAAATGTCTTCAAGTATTTGTTCGTGAAACACCTACGAGCTATGTTGTATATCGTCCAAAAGCCGGTGAACGATGATGAAAAAAACAATTCCAGTATTAGAAATTTTTGGTCCCACCATCCAAGGTGAAGGCATGGTTATCGGTCAGAAAACGATGTTTGTTCGTACAGCAGGATGTGATTACGCATGTAGTTGGTGTGATTCTGCTTTTACATGGGACGGGTCTGCAAAAAATGAAATAGAGCAACTAACTTCGCAGGAAATATGGCAGAGACTTCTGGAACTTGGAGGAAATCGATTTAACCATGTTACGATTTCTGGAGGAAATCCAGCACTACTTCAGAACCTTGAACACCTACTAATCTTGTTTAAAGAAAAGGGAGTTAGAGTAGGGTTAGAAACACAGGGAAGTGTTTGGCAGGATTGGTTTCTACTAATCGATGATTTAACCATATCACCGAAACCACCTAGTTCTGAAATGAAGACGAATTTTGAGAAATTAGACTTTATTATTGACGGGTTAGTAAGTAGAGGTAGACAACAGCATGTAAGTCTAAAAGTGGTAGTATTTGATGATAAGGACCTAGCATATGCAAAAATGGTACACAAGCGTTATGAGCATATTAAATTTTATTTACAGGTAGGTAATGAGGACGTTCTGTCGGAGGATCCAGCAATTATTAATAAACTACTTCACAAATATGAATGGTTAATTCAAAAAACAATAGATTCTGCTGAATTGAATAATGTAAAAGTATTGCCACAGCTACATACACTCGTATGGGGCAATAAACGGGGGGTATAAACTCATTTTACTTAACCCCATGTATGTGGGCAAATAAATGATTGTCTATGACACAATAATTTGAACGAATAATGATCAATAGGAGAGATGTAAAATGCAAGGAAGAAAAGATGAAGAACTTAAGGATATAACTCTGTTAGGGAACCAAGGAACAAACTATATATTTGAATATTCACCTGATATTTTAGAGGCTTTTGATAATAAACATACGAATAGAGATTACTTCGTAAAAATGAATTTTCCTGAATTTACGAGCTTGTGTCCAAAAACCGGTCAACCAGACTTTGCAACGATTTACATTAGCTATATCCCAGATGTAAAAATGGTGGAAAGTAAATCTCTTAAACTATATTTGTTTAGTTTTAGAAACCACGGAGATTTCCATGAAGATTGCATGAATATTATTATGAATGATTTAATTAAACTGATGCAACCAAGATACATCGAGGTATGGGGTAAATTCACTCCAAGAGGTGGTATCAGCATTGATCCATACTGTAATTACGGCATTCCTGGCACTAAATATGAAGAAATGGCTAACTACAGATTAATGAACCATGACCTATATCCTGAGAAAATTGATAACAGATAATTCCTATATTATCCTAAAATATCCTTTAAATAGCTATAGTTTTGCGACCAAATGTGTGACCATCAAGTAAATTGTGACCAATGTGACTAAAATTTTTGACTGAAAATATGACTACTAAAATAGGAAATGTGACCTCAATTTGGTCACATTTCTTTATTATTTTTTGATTCAAACCTCTGTTCAAAATGTGAGGTCTTTTTATTGCAGTTGCATTTAAAATATATAAATTAAGTACGGTAATAGAAGACTATAAGAAAGCTGTTTTTGAAGTATTCTAATGTATCTAATGTATTACAGACCGATAGTTTATTTGAATACTAATCATGAGTATTAATGGAGGAGTTTAAAAGGTAATTTCTATATAACACTACCGTAATTTATTGCTGGATCGTTGCAATAAAAGTGGTGTTTTATTAAAAAGGTAAAATATGAGACATTTTCTAGTAACCAACGTCTAATTATATAAAGGGGTGAGGTTATCTTGAAGTATTTAAAATATATATTTGCTATTATTGGGGTAGTTTCAATTTTTTTAGTAGGTTGTTCAAACTTAGTAGAAAATGAAGAACAATATATAGAAGTTCAAAAACGTATCGTTGATGAAAACGAATATGAAAACTTCAAAGAAATTACTAATAATGAGCAAGTTCAAAAGGTAAAAGATATATTAAACGATATTAATTGGGAAATTGCACAAGTAAATATGCAACACCCTGCTGATTACAAATTTGTATTTCAATTTAAAAATCCTGATATAGAAACCAAAGTGATATTATATGAACTTTGGATAAGTCCGAATAAAGATAAAGTTGAACTCGTAATAGAAGCTGTAAATAAATATGTTCAGTTAAATAAAGAAAAATCTGCACAACTATATGAAATACTTACAGGAGGGAAATATTAAGAAATTGTCCTCAATGAGGGATCTTCTATTATCCAAGTTCCATGAAAAAATAAGAGTTATCACAATAAAAAAATATTTTATTGTAAATAAGTTTTGATAAAGTGAGTCATTATAAAGAGGATGTTTAATGAATAAATTATGCTGGGTTCCAACTGATTGGAATACACCTGAACGATACAGAGGTATCCCTCATTCAGTACCGTTTGAATCTCTCGACAGTTAATTAAGGTAATGAGGAACAGTACGTACTCTGGTGAGTGGAGGATTGAAAGGGTAATAGAGTAAATATCAACCTTAAGGAAATATGTTTATAGATTTAAGGTAAAGCAAGACTTTTACCGTGAAAACATTTATGAATAGTGCGATGCATAGACTGTTTAAAACGATAAAAGGAGGCCGATACGATATGGTACTTGCATATGTTGTAAACCGTCAAGATATCGGTACAGTAACGGTCATTGATACAAAAACGCATTTAATAATTAGCACTGTGAATGTGGGTAGGCTTCCAAGGAATATTGCAATCACACCAGATGGGAAACATGCATATGTTACGAACACAGGCACGGATTCAGATCCTGGAGACACAGTATCAGTAATAGATACAAAGACACATTCAGTCATAGCTACAGTGTTTGTCGGAGATTTTCCAGTCAATGTCGTAATAGCACCAGATGGTAAAACAACATTTGTTATAAACAGTGCACTTACAAGTAGCAGCGTGTCAGTAATAGACACGAAAACTCACTCGGTTATAGCTACAGTTCCTGTTGGAACTAGCCCGAATCGAATAGCTATAGCTCCTAATGGGAAACTCGCATATGTCACAAATGTTGGAAGCAATTTACAAGGGAACACGGTATCAGTAATTGATGTAAAGACTCTCTCGGTTATTGCAACTGTTACTGTCGGATTGAATCCACGAATCCCTGCATTTACTCCAGATGGAAAGCTTGTATATATAACAAATGAAAATTCTAATAACGTGTCGGTAATTGATACTTGCACCCATTCTGTTATCTCAACTGTAGGAGTAAGAAATAATCCACGGGGTATTGCTTTTACTCCTGATGGGAAGTTTGCATACATCACAAATTTAAATAATGGATCTACGGGTTCAATTTCAGTAATAGACGTAAAAACTCATACCCTTATTGGAACTGTACCAATAGGTAATAATAATGATCGTCCAAATAGAGTTGTAATAACTCCATGTGGAAATTTTGCATATGTGACGACTATTAACGGTAGAATCGTGACTGTTATTGATATTAATACACAATCAATTATTGCAACAGTACAAGTTGGTAGTTTAAATCGTTCAATAGCCTTCACACCAGATGGAAAACTTGCCTACGTAGGAAATATTAACGATAATTCTGTATCAGTGATCGAAATAAAAACTCATTTAGTCATAGCAACAGTTTCAACTAGAACTCCTAGAGGGATCGCATTTATACGGTAAGAATAGTCATTTTTATTGGACTGTACTTACAATAAATGGAGCATTTTATGAAAATATAGATAAGCCCAAATTTCATTTGGCTCATCTATTGATAGAGATTGCTTCAATTTCTTGTAACCATTTATCAATGGCAGCTTTAGGGAAGAAGAGCTCACCCTTAATTTTTATATAAGGTATTACACTTTTACCATTTGAATCTGGGAATAACTGAGTTACTTGTTCATTACTTATACCCAAGTAATTGGATAATTGTTTGGCAGTTAATAGTTGATTTTGTTCTGCATCAATTTTGTTTGATTGTGTGGCTTCAATTCCATCAGACAATTGTTCTGCAATTAACCGATCACCTTCCTTTAATCCATTTGAAATAAACCAACTACCTATTACAATACAAATTGCTAAGGTAAATAATGATCTTGCTATTAAATTTTCTTTCATAGATTTTCACCCCTAATATAATATATGTCTATTATATAAAAATTTCCCAACAAAAGGACGTGGAACTTAATTTTCGGTTTTTTGTTTTAGTAAATCAGAATAAAATGACAATTTTATAGTGAATTAATACCAAAATTAAAGTGATTTCATGAATACAATTGAAAGAACAATAAATGCTGATTTTAAATGGTTACCCTTCGAGAAATTGTGATAATTGATGTGAATATAAATTTTGAAAAGATAATTGACAATTTAAGAGTATTTTCTCCCCATTGTTGAATATAGTTGATAAAAGGGAGATGATGTAATGAGTTGGAAAAAGAGATATGCTATTAAACAAAAATACAAACCATTTGATGAATTATTAATAAAGACGAACTTAGAAAAGGTTATACAAGAAATTAATGGCGAATTATCACAACATGAAATTGAGGAAGTTAGAATTGTTGAAAATAATATTCTCTTCCCTGATTGTATTATTTCATTTGATATTACACAAAATCATTTGCAATTCAAGAAATTTAAAAAGGAGAATCCTTCAAGTGTTAGAGCAACTTTTAAAGTGACTTTACATTCAGATGGTTACTTTAGATTTAATATTGGATCTGAAGAATATGAAGAAATATCAGAAGGTTTAATTGAAGATTTGTTTGAAAAAATACTCTTTCATGAAGGTTAAATAGAAATGAAATCACGAAATATAGCCAGAATATGGATTTTATTACGACTGATACGGTGTTCTTTTTTGACTACAATAATAAAACATAAACCACCTATATAATGATAGGTGGTTTAATGTTAAATTAAAACTTTTGAACGTTTGCTGCTTGAGGGCCACGGTTTCCATCTTCTATGTCAAATGAAACTTCTTGACCTTCTTCAAGAGATTTGAATCCGTCACCTTGAATAGCTGAGAAGTGTACAAATACATCATCTCCACCTTCTACTTCGATAAATCCAAAACCTTTTTCTGCATTAAACCATTTTACCTTACCTTGAGCCATTTTGTTTCCTCCTGTGTGGATATCTTCCACAGTATATTACTATTCTTGCTCAAAACTATTACTAAAGATGTAATCATATATCCTGTCTTTTCTCTAACGATAATAATAAGAACAACAATAATTGATTTAACTATACCATTTTTAGTATAAATTAGTAAGGTGTATTTACAGAAAGTTTATGCACTAACGTAAACACAGTAAAATAGCCAT
Organism: Nanhaiella sioensis; assembly: GCF_046557775.1. NCBI lineage: Bacteria > Bacillati > Bacillota > Bacilli > Caryophanales > Bacillaceae > Nanhaiella > Nanhaiella sioensis. Next base: position 239,532 of record NZ_JBKAEG010000001.1, on the reverse strand, counting down.
CTTATTAAATTATTTTAACTCTTATTAAAACCCATCATACTGTAGGCAGTATATTCTCATTTTCTATTTTTTTAACACCAATGAACATTTGTGATATCAAATTAATTTAATTTTTGCAGACACCAAGAGCGAAGAAGACATAGTATTTAATACAGAATGCTTATTTACTTTACTCACCTTTTTGAAAGGTAGTGACGTTTATACATCTACAACTATTGTCAAGAGTTACCACGGATGCACCAGTTCCATTATCCAATATTGATAGACGATACATATGACAGCCGAGTGGTGGGTGATCACAAACTGTATTGTTTGGGGTTAATGTATAAGACTGATTATCCCTTTCATCTAATATATTATAACTACACAATGTTGTAGTAACCCCACCAGTAATTCGCTCAACTACATAGTTTACATCAACAACTTCACCATTTCCCACAGACGCTTGTAAGTCTACCATCGTATCAACCTTTGCAACCCAATCCTTTTCTGTGACTGTTATCTTGTTCGTTGTCAAAATAATCGGCATAAAAGGAGTCGGACTACCGTCTAATAATGTGAAAGGAGTATTTTCGCACTTACAGAATATTTCGTTGTCTTTACCTTTGCACTGACAATTTGTCATTATGCTCATTCCCTTCGTTTTCTAAAGAGACTCTTCTAACTAGTGAATGCATGTTTACTTAAATGTGCAACTGATAACTGTCTACATCGTCAATTATTATTAGGACACAGAATGCTAATTCAATTTCCTTAATTTTTTCAAGTGCCTGTTTGTTATAATAAACAATATGTTTATTTTTCTATCACATAAATCTTATTAACAGGAGTGGACTATAAAATGTTGTATGCAGGCTTATATCTTCAACTTCTTTTTTACGTAATCGGAATAACTATTTTATATTGGGTGATTAAACTTGCTGTTAAGAACGCCATCAATGAATCAAAAATTAATAAATAGAAAATATGCAATTCTTTTGGAAGAAGTTTTATATCAACATTTTTGCTAATTTGTCTAATAACATTTATAAATCTATTAACAACATGTATATTGTGTTTATAATAGGACTGAATTGAGTTCTATTTCCATTTATAATCAAAAGCTACATTTTAATGTATCGAGGATAAGTGAAGCTAGAAATGGACACATATCAACACTTTCAAAAAATAGCAAAGGATGCGGGATATCTACCTCCTTGGTAAAAATTACAAAAAAAAATCTCTCAATTAGTACATTCTTGTAAAACAGAACAGGATGTCATAGTCATTAATGAGAAAATTAGTAAACATAACACAATATGTCCTAGCCCCATGCTAAAAAAATCAAATAAACCTGGATGAATTGGAAAAAGCCAAAAAAATTTGGTGATTTTCTGTATACTTGTTTAACAATCACTCGAGAATCCCACTGTTTCCGTAAGTTATCAGCTTGCCCTAATGCTATCTTTTTTTAATGAACTTTTTCCGAGATAATGATGGCTCTACTCTAATTTTGTCGGTACTATGCATGTTAAATGGAATTATTGCGATTGGGGTTTCTGAGATTCTAAGTAGACTTAAGAAAACATAATGATTAATTAGGTTATTTGGAACTGAAGCCAGTCCTTTTTCTATTTGTAATCTGAATGATTACTTTTTCTATAAAAGCTATATTTTAATGTAAATATGTTTTGATAAAGTGAGTCATTATTTCATGTAAAAAACCTTCATTTATTTATAATGATATAGTCCTCTCGTTTCATTTCTAGTAATACTTTAACTAGTTAGAGCTTTTTGTGAAAAAAAACAAAATAACGCATTTTTCTATGAATAGTACATAAGATTAAAAATATTTTAAATAATAAGGAGGAAGAGATGAAAAAGAAATTTCTTAAATTTACCTTAACTGGAGCGCTGATATTCTTAATGACTGGGCAAGTAGTTGCACATGATGAAATAGGAGATGTAAGCGTTGAAAAAGGGGAGAGAACGAATTATGAGAACTTAGCAGTTCCAATTTTAGAAAGGAGCAAAAACCTTAAGTTTTTGAAAGAAGTTGCTACTCCTCAAATGAAAATAGTTAGAGAAGATGGTAAGGAAAATTCATATGCAGATGTTTATGCACACAAAGGCTATGCTTACGTTGGAACACATAGGAGAAATGGTGGAAATGGTGGGGTAAGAGTGTTTGATCTTAAGGATCCTGAGAACCCAAAGGAGGTGGCTGTTTTTGCAAACGATGCCGTTCCTGGTACATGGCAGGAAAAGGTTATTGTCAAGTCAGTAACTACTCCTTACTTTCATGGAGATCTGGCGGTTGTTTCGGTTCAGCAAATGTCTCGTAACAACCCAGAGTCAAAAGGAGGCTTTTTATTATATGATGTCACAAACCCAGCGAATCCCCAAAAACTTGGTTTCTGGGAAGTAACCAAGAAAACGAATGGAACTCATGAATTATATTTAACAATGCAAGGTAATCGTGCAGTTGTATTGGCTGCTAATCCTTACGCTGATTATTATAGCAATGGTGAGGAAAGAGATTTTCAAATTGTTGATGTGAGTGATCCAACAAAGCCAGAGACCGTTTGGCAGTTTGATCCTAGAACATTACCTGAAGTATCTGAGACATTTAATGGATACCATTGGGAATCTCCAGATGGAAAAATAAGACCTCTGTTTAATCATAGTACAATGGTAGATGAGACTGGAAAATTTGCTTATGTTTCAATGTGGGATTTAGGAACCGTTATTTTTGATATTCAAGATCCCACAAACCCTATCCTTCTCGGGCGTACTGAATTCGCTTCTAATCAACAAGGTTCTGCTCATTCATCCACGTTAGCAAAGGGTGGTACAATTTTAATTGAGACTCGTGAGGTTTATGCGCCAGTAAGAGAGGGGTATGAACAAGCTTATGGATATACACGTATCTTTGATATAAAAGATAAAACGAATCCAAAGTTACTAAGTGAATTTACGACTGATTTAACGTATGACATTCCCGATACTAATAATGTTACATTTGCTAAGACAGTTCATGACCCTAAAGTAAGAGGAAACACACTTTATCTCTCATACTACGCAGGAGGAGTGCTTGCAGTAGATATTACAGATGCTAGTAATCCAACAGAAATAGCACGTTATACACCGGAAAATTCTGATATTTGGGGAGTGTTTGTTGATCGCAACTATATTCTAGCTTCTGATATTGGAAATGGATTGAAAGTACTTCAAAAAAATAACAGTGTAACCAGCGATAATAACAATATTTTACAGTATTGATAGATGTGAGAGTTTAACTAAAAGTAATATAAGCAAACCCTCTCTTTTAAGTAAGTAATGTATAACACTTTTTGCAAACAGTCTGTTGTAAAGTAAATAACAACTCTGAATTATGTATCCCCTCTAATCTCGATCATTGGATAAGAGGGGCTGAATGTTAATAAATTAATGTTAAATTTGTAAATCACATTTGAAACGTTAGGGTATTTCACTCACAGAGAAAAAAGGAAAATTTATATAACACAATGATTATTTATTGAAGTGATTAAGGACTGAAACTAGTCCTTTTTTGTTTATAAAAACAAAGCTCATATTAGTGCTGAATTTGATTTCACAATAAAAGTTACATTTTATTATAGGTAGCTATGCTTCTATAAACATAATTGAGATTCCACTTAAACAGAGGATCCCAAATTCATTTCATATACATACAATATTTGTACTTTATGGATGGGGATAAATCCCATTACGCATTATATACAACAAAAAAAGTAGCTAACAGTGATCCTACATTCTGTTAGCTACTCCTCTAGATATTTAAACTGTACTTTTCCTTTAAATGTAGACTTTATAACTACATTAAAAGTTGATTCATCAATATCCTTGCCTACCTTTTTATATCTGATTTTTAATGAGTCAGGAGACCGTGAAAGGATATTCATATATATATCAGGGCTCTGAATCCTTTGCTGGTCGTCAAATTTTAGATTCGGATCAAGAGATTTCTTTTCAAAAATATAATGATTCGGATTAGAATTAAGAATAATTAGCTCATTATTTGAAAAAGGTGGAAGTGTATTAGAAAAATTCACTGTAATTGTTATTGTATCTTCATGTTCTTCAATAGATTTGCTGACTACTAATTCATTGAAGGTATCTTCAAAATAATAGCGTTCATAAAGATAAAAGCCGAACCAAAAAATATAAAATAAAGCAAATAATAATATTATTATAATTAATTTTTTTCTCATAAACTCCTCTTTTAAGGTAGGTTTTAAAGTTGGATTTTAAGGAATATTTTCAAGTACAAAATTAATTGTATTGCAGAAAATCCTCCAAATGGATAGAGCTATAAACTCTTCTTCATTCCACAATTATTACACTCACGTAAGAAAACATAATCCTTTACAAAACTTTTAAACTTGTTGAGTTACAATTATCGTAGCGATCACTAGCTTTGTCGGGGAATTCTTTGGACTGTCAACACCTAACTAGACAATTTTCTTAAGGTGTTTATTTTTGTACTCAATAGGACTTGCATAACCCAGTGTGCTATGAATACGAATATGGTTAAACCAATGTACGTAGTCATGGAATTCTCGTGTTAATTCTTCTAAACTTTCATACTGCCTCCCTTTGACAAATTCTGTCTTAATAATTTTAAATGTAGCTTCTGCAACGGCATTATCATAGGGGCATCCCTTCATGCTTAAGGAGCGTTTAATAGAGAACGTTTTTAAAGCTTCATCAATTAACTTATTTTTGAATTCGTTTCCTCTATCAGTATGAAACAATTGGATATGATGAAGGTCTTCCTTTATTGAAGCGAAGGCACGATAAACAAGCAACGCATCCTTATTGGATCCCGTACTATATCCAATAATTTCTCGGTTAAAGAGATCAACAAATACACATATGTAATGCCATTTTTTATCAACCCTTACATATGTTAAATCGCTTACGACAACGGATAACGCTTCGTTCCGCGTGAATTTACGGTTTAGTTCATTGGAATAGTGGTCCTCATTTGGCTTTTCTGAATGGGGTTTAAACTGTGCGACAGTATATTTAGAAACCAGTCCTTGTTCTTTCATGACTCTACCAATGCGCCTTCTAGAAACAGCTTTCCCAAGCTTTATAAGTTCATGTTTAATTTTGCGTGTCCCGTAATTCTGTCGACTCTCATGAAAGATTCGAACAATATGTGACGTGATATCATCCTCATGAGTTCGCTGTTTTGCTTCATAATAAAAAGTGCTTCTTGGGAGTTGTAGGACTTGGCACATTGCTGATATCGAGTATTTGTGTTTGTTTTGCTTAATCACATTTACTTTTGTCCTAGTATCAGCGCGGCTTGCTTTAAAATATCATTTTCCATTTCTAATTGCTTGTTTCGCTTACGTAATTCTTGCAGTTCCTTTTGTTCAGGAGTTAGGTTGTCCTTCTCTTTGAATGACCCGGAATTTTTAAATTGATTAATCCATTTATCAAGAGAGGAAGGTGTTAAGTCGTATTCTCGGATAATTTCTTTCCGTGGCTTTCCATTTTCATAAAGCTGTACTATTTGTTGCTTGAATTCTTCGGTAAACGTACGGCGTGATCTTTTTGTCATGTAGATTCTCCTCATCATTCATATAGTAAGTTCATTCTACTTGACCTTAAAATTTCTGTCTAACTAAGTGTAGCCGATCCACTTTGTAGTCGTATACTTTAGTCATATTACATCACAACTTAAAATAAATTTAACTATTTTATAATAACAGATTATAAAACGTTAATTTGAAATAGTTGGGGTGAAAAAATAGGTGAATACAAGCAAAACTGATGAATGGAACTTTTAAAAAACAGTTAAATTCATAGCACGAGTCCGAACAAACGCATCTCTGACATCGCCTTGCATTCAGCCGCAGAAGCCATTAGAAATATAGTATCGGCAGTTAAACAATTCATACCAAAAGTAAAATTAGGAGCAGTGCTATGTTCTACTTGGAAATCTGATTCAAGTTGAACGCCACTTACGGTATCTGCTAAAATTGGAGAAACTTGAATTCTATTGCCTTCAAACATTGCAGCTAAACGATAATTTATTACAAATTTATAAGAAACAGGTTGGGAAGGTAGAGTATCATTTACTGCTGATAATGCTCCTATAAAAAAATTCGACTGAAAACTTCCATCAATCTTCACTTGTCTACCATGAACGTATTCAGGTAATTTTAATTCTAAAAGGGTAACCTCGTTTCCATCGTCAGGCAATAATATTGCTCGTTATGTATGACATAGCTATTCCTATACCAAATATTTGAAAATGAATATGTATGAGACTAATAAAATAATTCTAGGGAAGCAGTATGTAGATGTTCTTGTTTTCTCTATTTATTAGTTTAGTATACTTTCAATAAAAAGATAAATTGTTTCCAGCATCATGTTAAATTACAACCGACTCAATATTTCAAAATCATCTCTAAGCAGTTTGTCCAAGCATATATTATTTAATTGAATAAAATATTCTGAGATTCCTTTTAAAATTGAGGAATGGATATAATATTTTGGAGGTGAGTACATTGTCTGTATGTATTGATACAACTCTACCTGATTTCCTTTTAGCTAATCAGCAATATTCCTATCAATCATGTGACCTTTCAACAGAACCAGATACTGGTACAGAAGTGAGAACATTAATTTCATTAGGGAACCCAAAGCAAGTAGGACAATTCGAGGTTAAAGTGTTGGTTAATGATACATTTGTTGAAGTAGACTTTGATGAAAACGGCGTGTTTTTATCTAACCCAACGATTCTTGATAATAAATGTAGTCAGTTTCTCATTACATTTTTTGAAGAAGATAATTATAGATTTCAAGTGACTGTTTTTAGGATATCAGATGGGAAAGAGCTTGCGGAAGAAGTTACAAATATCAGAGTAGCAGACTGTTAAAAAAATTGCGGGAAAAATTTCAAGACTTTTGAAAGATTAAACAGTTTTATTGAAAAAAGCCCTAGATTATTTGAATCTAGGGCAGAAAGAAGGGGAAAAACTTATGAAAAATCATCATATTAATTATTGACCAAATGCAAGCAAGATAAACATGATTTTTAAACCTCAGATAAACGACTTATCTTTGACCTATTATGTGCATTTCACCTTTCCCATCTATACGATATAGAATCCACTTAACAATCCATACCTCATGATAATTATCTAACTCATATAATTTGCAATCTTCTATTACTCCCGTTCGTGTAAATCTCCTCGTTTTCTTCATATGTATCTCCCGTTAGATAGAGAAGTATTTATATGAATAGTTTCCCAGAATACTAGATTAAAGTCTGAATTGTTAAGCTTATATTTTATTAAATATAATGTATTTTCATATCTTATTTTAGAGGATATACCAAAATTATGTAGAAAATATTATTGTTGAAGGAGGAGAAGGTAAGTGGAAAAAATTAACATTTCAAAGCTGATATTATTCTTTATTACTTATCATCATTGAAGTTTAACGGTGAATTTGATCAACCAGGGTTTCCTTTTTCATACGTTTATACTTCAAACAATAAAATATTGGAAAAGCTAGAATCAAAGAGGCACTTCGACAAAATTAAAGATTTATTTGAAGTGAATAATATAGACGAATTAATAGAGAAGTTCGAAGGTTTTAACAACCTTATAAGGAAGGATATCCAAATTCTTTTAAAGGATACCGGAGATAAAATTTCATATAGATTATTCAGAAATAGTTAATTACAGATAAAATGACCATTTTATTTGGTTAAAGACTACATATGGATTATACAAAGGAAGAGGGTCAAAAAATGAAAAGTAATAAAAGTCAAATCAATCAACAAGATACTCAACTTTTAGAAGCGAAAGAAAATCAATTGCTTGTTACAATTATTTTGGTTGGGGGCTTTCAGTTTAGATGTAAGGTAATCGATTTTGACATCTTCACTGTACTTGTAGACGTAGAAGGGAAACAACAGCTAATATATAAACATGCTATTTCTACTGTTGTGAATAATACAACTACTAAAAAACAAAGATGATTATTAATGATTTATAGATGTGGTGGGGGATATCGTGAAGAAAAATTGGTTGTTAACTATTATAGGCTTGTTGCTATCTATATTCATTGCTGGTTGTACTAATACGTCAAGTTCAGCACCATTGGACAATATATCAGAAGAAAAGATCGAAACAACAATAGAAAATAAAGATAATGAGAAAGAAATATTAGCTGAACAGGATGAACAAGCTAAAAAACAATTAGAGGAACTTGAAAAAGAAAAAGAGCAAGAAGAATTAGCTCAACGTTTTCATTTAGAAGTAGCTACTGTTAGTAGAATTGTAGATGGTGATACGGTTGAATTGACTGACAATAGGAAAATACGTTTGGTTGGTGTAAATACTCCAGAATCGACGTCTAGAATTGAAGAGTATGGAAAAGAAGCAAGTAAATACACACAATCACAATTAGAAGGAAGACAAGTGTGGTTACAAAAAGACGTATCTGATACTGACAGGTATGATCGTTTCTTACGTATTATTTGGCTCGATATTCCTACAGATGATATGGATGAATCAGAAATAAGAGAAAAAATGTTTAATGCTGATTTGGTCATTAATGGTTTTGCAGAGCCTTCTACATATACTCCAGATGTAAAATATAGTGATTATTTTATCAAATTTGCAAGGGAAGCGCGTGAAAATAATATCGGACTGTGGGCTTTCGGAGAAAACGGAACTACCAAAGGAGATCTAGATGGAGAAAAGGAAGCTTCAAAAATAAATTCAACATCTACTGAACAAGATTATGATAGTTCATCAAACGAAGTAGGCGTAGAATCATTTATAAATTGTACAGAACTTAAAAAGATATATCCAAACGGAGTTGGTTCCGACCATCCTGCATATGCATCTAAACATGATCGTGACAAAGATGGCTGGGCTTGCGAAAGCTAGTTAGCATGATGGGAAAGGGTATTTACCTTATAACTATGTATCTGATAAGATATAAGTCTGTTACATAGAAAGGTGGAAATATAATGAATAAAACAGAATTTATTAACGCAGTTGCTGAAAAAGCAGAACTTAGCAAAAAGGACGCAAGTAAAGTATTAGAAGCAGTAACCAACTCAATTAGTGAAACACTAAAAGATGGTGACAAAGTTTCTCTTCTCGGCTTTGGAACATTTGAAGTACGTGAAAGAGCAGCTCGTAAAGGACGTAATCCACAAACAGGTGAAGAAATTGAAATCGCAGCAAGTAAAGCACCTGCATTTAAACCAGGTAAAGAGTTAAAGGATGCTGTGAAAATCTAGTCACAACCTTGAAAAGTCTATCATAAGATAGGCTTTTTTCTGTAACAACACAATGAAGAGACATTAGGGTGGTTTGAAGCTTCAATATTTGTAGGACTGAAACTTGGAGATAATACCAAGAGCAAGAAATAATAGAAGAAAGATGGAAATCGTCACCTTTAGTTACAACAGAAAAGAGTATTATATTGTTGCGTTTATAAGGTTTATAATAAAAAGACCATTTTTATTATGAATGGATACATTAATAACTATGAATTAACATATATTAACAAAACAACACGATTGACTACCACGACAAAAAGAGCCCTGCAGAGTATGTAGGGCTGTTATATTATTTGTACATTTATAATGTCATCAAATTTAATTATATGTATTTCATCGAACTTATCGATTACTCTAATATGCTTATTTATTTGATCTCTAAAATGAATTTCCCTGATGCATGGTTTAAATGTCCCTCCCTCAAAATATGTCACAGTCGCTTCTTGTGTAAATTCAAAAGCTTCTAGGACTGTACTATTAATTTCCTCTATCTCATGCTCATCTAAGTCAGGCTTTTGCACCTTATAATAATAAGCCTTTGCTTCGTTCATCATCTTCATATGTTCCGGTTGTATAACTGCGGATACCTATCTTATAATCCCTCGATTTTTCAAACGTATCTTCTCTGTACTTATTGTATACGAAAATACGTTCGTTTAATAAAGAAAAAAATTACAAAAATATAGTGTCCTGTCCACACATTTAATGTAGTTAGCATAAGCGATTTTTCTAATAGGAGCAATAGCAATAGCAAGTGGAGTTTCACGACTGAAATTGTTGAAATTAGAATATGGATCTTCACAGCAATTACTAATATCCATATTTATACAACTCTTCATTAGATGATTAATAAAAGAATATGAGAGAATTTTTAAAATGATGTTAGTCAAGTCGTTTGATATAAAAATAAAACTTGAATTTTAATGAAATAGGAGTTATTGTGGCTGCTTTTTACAAGTGAAAAAATATATGAAAATGATGATTTTACCTGTTCGCGTTTTAAATTGTATTAATATAGTAAGTTATCAGTACAAGCAGTTTCTCTCTTTTCACATATAATGTTGTGAATAATTAAGAGAGGAGTTAGCAATAAATGAAAACAATGAGTTTTAATATTCTAGCTGATAGAAGAACTTGGAACAGTCGTAAAGATGGCATTATTAACAAAATTCTCGAAATAGATCCTGATATTGCAGGGCTTCAAGAAGCTTTGGCAACTCAAAGAGTAGATTTAATCGATGGACTATCTGACTCATACGATTTAGTTGAGTTTAACATTCCTGGTAACTATGATAACCCTATTTTAATAAGAAAAGACTATTTTACAATTCTTGATTCAGGTTTTGTTGAAGCTGCTGAGTGTAATTTTATACGCTATGTTACGTGGCTGCTTTTAAGAGAAAATAACTCATGCAATGAATTCTATTTTTATAATAATCACTTCTGCTTTCAGCCATTATCAAGCAGAGAAGAGCAAGCCATCATACAAGCTGAAACAATTAATCAGCATCAAATGCAGTCATGCAGTAATGATTATGTCGCCATTGCAGTAGGAGATTTTAACTCGAATAGGAATAGCTCTGTAATGCAATACCTGTTGGATCAAGTTCCAATTGAAGGCATACCTAATCCAGTAAATTTAGTGGACACATGGGATGTTGCAAACCCTAATACAGCCAAGCCTCCTACAACAGATCGAGGAGCAGCCATTGATTGGATTCTTACACTTTCGGGCGCAGATGTTACTGATGCAACTGTAGAAAACTCAGATGGATTTTCCGATCATTTTCCAGTAACGGCTACGTTTGAATTTTAGAATATAAATGAAGATAACCTAGTTTTTTAGGATATCTTCTTACATAGGATTTATCCATTAAATTTAATCAATAAAACGCTCTATTTAATTTAAATCATTTGCTAGTGTGATAAGAATGAGGCCTATATAAGCGATGGCTATGTTTTCTTTTTTCTGTTATAACATGCATCGATGGAGATATTGGCAGTTTTATAGACTAGATATTGAACATGATTCACTTTTTCCTTCTATTATATAGGGTAGATTGATTCAATACAGGGATTATTATAAGGACATCCTTTTTGACTAAAGGAGTGAGTTATACTGTAAGATTTATTTAATACAGTCAGTAAATGCTTGGCTTGTTTATTGTGAACCTAGGTCAGTATGTAGAATTTACCCTTCGGTGGCAATAGAGTTGTTCAAGCATTTTCAGAGCTTTTATTATAACTTCAGTTGTCATTTCCGATGAAAAGGAATAGCCGACAATTTTTAGTCAATGTAAATCCATCACATATGCTAAATAGCACTATACATCTTATACCGTATACGCATAAGTAATATCTTCGACCAATTTCATTAATTTAGAAGTAAATAGTTTCTTTTGAAGATGTGTTCTCTAGTTACAACTTTCTCATTTAAACTAACAATAGAGTGGATATCGGTTTTTTTCATTAATGGTTGGACACGTTTCAAACTTATGTGGATTCCTTCTTCTGTTAATTTATGGAGAATTGTTAGAGACCCATAACGCCCCTTACTCTCTTTATAGATGGTTGTCATTTGCTCAGTAATTTATCTATTTCCTCTTTCATGTTATGGCGCATAGCCTTTTTTTAGATTTCTTTCTCCTCTTCAAGACGAAGCACTTGTTTTTGTATCTTTGAAACATCATCAGCCGTAATGCTAGAACCATCTTCTGTTTCAATATGAGTGTATTCTCATATTCCTATTATAAATGGTTACTTCAGCTACACCATATTCATCACTAAGTTCTTTAACTAAGCTACCAGAACTAAATGTTTAACGATATCTTCTTGAAATCTTGAGAATATTTTTTGCCTGTATTATTATTTCTTGTATAGAGACAACCACCTTTTGTACATTTTATGTACTTAAGGAAGTTGTGTCCATAAAACAGTTACATGTTAAATATAATATGTTTTATTAAAAAGTACGATTAAGCTATGACACAATAAAACTCTCATTATAGCTAAATAAATTCTAGCCCCTAACAAAGAGGAGCTAGATTCTTAAAACGAGTTATTACTTTTAGGTTTACCACAGGTTAAATCTACAATATCATTGTTAAATTCCAATTCAGTTAGGTCGTCAAGATTATCTACACATTCAAACTGTTGAGGTGGAAGTAGATCAATTAACAATAAAAAAACTTCCATAGTATCTTTACCGTTGGGAGGAATCTCTACAGTTTGAACAAAAGCAGGTGTGTTTGTAGGGAATAGGCTAGTAGTCAAAATTTGTTTTGCCTTCTCTTCATAACAATCTAAAATACAAGCGAATCGATCCAGAGAACCTGGTTCAAATTCATCAATGCAATCTCTAACACATGCTAAAGTTTCTTTCCAAGTTGCCATTATATGCCTCCTTGCATACTGAGAAAATCAAGTTATGATTTACAAAAACAATATATGTAAACGAATTTAATATGTGCTGCATATAAAGTAAATTAAGGGAAAGATACAAAAAACGAGTATTTTATATGGAGGTTAATAGAAAACTGAATGGCATGATTTATTAGATACAATGCACCTTATGGTCAAAGTGAAGATATATTGTCAACTTGTTTTAAATGTAGGGTAGTATTGTTATTCTCCCCCTCTACTAATTTCCCCTACTCAAACGATCGTTAGTAAAAATCAATTCCGTGCATTAGCTGTTTGATTCCTAAATAACCAGTTGATTCTCTTCTAAAATGACCTCGATGCTAGGTCAGATGAATAACTTAATAAATATACCAAATATAGGTTTACAAAAAGTGTAAGACATCTAAATTATCTATGCATAATCTATAAACACAAACCTTGTTGCGTGTTCTATTTTTCAGTGAATGCTTATAGAAACACGTCTTTGTTTTACTAGGTAGTTATTTCTGTTTCTTCATACAATTCTAGTTATAATACATGTAAGTATAGCAGTGACCTGGAGAATCCTGGTCACTGCTATGAATCAATTTTTATAGAATCATTTTGTTTTATTAGTTTTCTGGAGGAGGTCCTATTATTACACCATCTGTTCCTTCAATTGGTGCAAGAGCTCTGGAAATTAAATTGGGATCTATATTATAAGCATTTTCATACACTGCAGGAGGTGTTCTTGTTAGTGAGACTGATCCTTCCGTAGACTCAAATTGATCATTATTAAAAAATAGAACTAATTTAGTATCATCTTCAACCGCTGAAATCCAGTGCCACCATCCCATAGGAATGAAAACTGTTTGACCAAATTTATCCAAAGTATATGTTACTAATTGTGGAGTATTGGGGTCTAAAACAGAAATAATGACCTTTCCGGAAACAAGAAAATCTACTTCCCATGCATTTGGATGCCAGTGTGGTTCCCTTATAAAGCCTTTAGACAAATTTAAACTTACAACAGCCCCACCTATCATGGAGGGATTTTGTGTTGAAGTTAAAGCAAATGCAATATTTTCAGGATTTCGTTCAAAAAATACATTTTGGTTTATATCAAAAAAGAGGTTTGGTGTTCCCTTGCCTGTAATATTTCGGTTATCTGTGACATAACCAGAAGTTGGGTTTGTCAAAACTTCACCATCTTTCATAAAATTTAATGATTACTGTCATATTCTATTCTTTAATTCTAGTAATGTGTGTATGTTTGTCCTATGTACATTTCATCAATTTGAATCACAAAAAGTAATAGTTGAAAGCCGTATTCTAAGTAAAGGGTGGATTTTGCAAAAAGTAATATTAGCAATTAACGGTATACAAGAATGCTATAGGAGTTTAATAAACTGTTAGAACTAGTAAATTTGGATTGATATAAGAACTAATTACTATTATTTGTAGATAATGAGGAGGTTTTCGGTTGACTACCTTGTTATCATGATGAAGATTCCATTTTTGTATACAGGAATAAAATTGATGTTAAAAAATTGTAAAAAAACATGAGGATTTTACTTAAATTAGACTTCAATTGTTTGTTAATCTCTCTAAAACGGTAATTCATAAATACTTACCATGTAATCTTCTTCAAGATAAGCATAATATCTAGTATAGAGGTAAAAGGTTGGAATTGTGTGAGGAAGTATGACAGTTTAGTTGTTCATTAATTGAAGCAAATGATTTCAATCAAGATAATGTAAGTGACATAGTTACATAAATATGGAGGTTTTATGTATTTTGAAATACTTAATTGCTGGTATGCAATGAAATGACTTAGTCACTTGAATGAAGTGTAGCCAATCCAAGTAATAGGGGGTAAATAGGTGATATAAAATGAAGTGTAATTAAAGTTATTTTCATCACATAAATACATACAAAGATTCAAAAATGGTTTTAATATTTGGAAAAAAATCAAATGCTTGGTGCAATTTTGCATGAAAGCATAAATACTAGCTAAGTTTGAAAGGTACGAACATTACGGAAAGATGGAAAGGGATAAGAAAGTAAGAGCATGAGTGTAACAAAAACAACTTAAAAAAATATTCCATGTTAACAACTAGTAAATTAATTGATTTTCCATAAAATGTACAAACCAACTATCCCCTTTTTTAGTTAATAACAATACTTATATAGTGTACAAAAAAAAGAAAGGGTTGGAAACATTTATGGAAAAAGAAGTGACATTTTGTGAACCTTCACAAATAATAGCAGAGCCAGTTGAAGAATTAGATTGTATAACATTATGTAACGTAGCTGTTAAAAAAGAGAGAACATGTAGGAGTGAAGAAGAAATTATTTGTTGTTTAGAAACATGCAATGATTTTCCAATTGTTCGTATAGATGATTGTAGAGCATGTTTTATAGATTCTTGTTGTGAGGTCAAAGAGGATAGTTCAATTACTGGATTAAAAACAGCAGATGTAAGTGCTACTTTCCAAATTTCGGTGTTAGTTCAAACTCAAGCACCTAGTGGAGAATTATGTCCTGCAGTTTGTACGAGAAATATTACTGTAGACATCCCTGATGTATTTGAGTCTTGTGAAATCAAAAACTGTAGAGTTGTTGAAGCTAGGGCAGAATGTAGAGCTGATAGGTTTGAAGGATGCGAGATATTTGTTTTTGTTGAAGTGGATATTAGAACTGAAGCATGTGTATTAGAAAATGAAGTTAAAGTTGCAAGGTGTTTATTTGGGTAACAAATATGAGTACACTCCAGTATTGAGCTGGAGTGCTCTTATTTTTAAAAGCAACAATTAATGCGAAAACAGCCATATAAAAAGATAATCCTTACTCAAAATAACATATACCATTATAGGTAGGTTTTTTATGTGTTCACTCTGTCGGGTACATCATGATGTTTGTTATATTATTTGTACATTAATAATGTCTTCAAATTTAATTATATGTATTTCATCGAATTTATCGGTTACTCTAATATGCCTGTGGAATTGATCTATAAAATGAATATATCCCATACATGGCTTAAAAGCCCCGTTCTCAAAATATGTCACAGTCACTTCCTGTGTAAACTCCAAAGCTTCCAGGACTGTACTATTAATTTCCTCTATCTCATGCTCATCTAAGACAGGCTTTTGCACCTTATAATAATCAGCCTTTGCTTCTTTCATCATCTTCATATGTTCAGGTTGTATAAATGCGGGCATCCATTTCATAATTCCTCGATCTTTCAAACGTATCACCTCTGTACTTATTATATACGAAAATATGTTCGTTTAGTAAAGAAATAAGTTATAAAAAATCTAGTTATCTATCCTCACAAATGATTGGGAATAATATATTTTGTAGTCGGAAAGGAATTTCCAACTTAATTATCTGTATTTATATGAATAGAGGAGTTAAAGTTTTGCATTTATCTATCATATAGTTCGATAAAGAAAAGTAAATTTTGTCTCAAATCATTATAAAAATCTTAGACAAACTGAAAGAATACCCAAATTCGAGTACTCTTTCAGTTGTAAAGAATAACAATAGATATATATTTACTTAACCCAAGGTGGTTTAGGTTTAGGGTCTTCTTCTTTACAGTCGCAGAATACTAAAGTGAATAAACTCAGAAATCTGCAATCTGCATCGTCTGTTGCATCACTAATCTCAAGCATTCTCTCAAATTGCTTAGCAATATCAACGTTAGTTAAACTATCAATGGCACCTTCAACTTTACCCGCAATATCATAATCCTCTTTACAAGAATCACAGAATGCTAAAGTGAATAAACTTAAAAAAGTACAATTATGAGCCATGTTATTCCTCATCCTCTCAATTAATTAATATAAATATCAAATTTATAGTATGTCTCATAAAGCACTTATGTGTAGATACTAGTACATAATATAAGAAATGTATTTATACCTATGAGGCAGAGTGATTACTGAAGTGTGAAAACAATAATAATTATGTCTGAGAGTCTGTAGCACTAATGTTAAAATAACAATTACCTAAAATTGAAAAGTTCTTAATAAATTCAATATTATAATCCTATATTTAACATTTATGTGATAAATTACAATATGGTTATGCATAACCATATTTCTCTTTTTCATTTTTCTAATCCCTAGAATTATCTGGGGATCTTTTTGAGTTAATCAACATAATGGATGTTGTGTCTATTAATCTCTAACTGTGTAATGTCAGTTAAATCCTATTTATAAAACTCAGTTGTGTTGGCAACATGGTTACAGATAAAATAACGGTGATCGCTGTACGTTCCAGTTTACTTGTTGACGTCAGTTCACCAAAGAATTTTTACTTACCCGTCTAATCAAAAATATATAACTTTGCATACAATACTCCAAACAAATGATGAAAAGAGGTTCTTTTATGGGTGCCTATGTTTCAAAATCCTCCTGTTGCGGAAGTACCAAGACGCTCAGTACGGAAAAGATAGCTTGCTGCGATTGTCCGATGGAAATTGATTCGCAAACCAGAAATATCAACCTTACTTGTGGTCAATCTATGACGGTTTTTGGTGGGAACTTTAGAGGACTATTGTCCGGGTCAATTGCTGTAGGAGAGGATTCTGCCTGTGGCCTTCGTGTTACTATCACGACAAACGGTGTAGATGTTGTACTAGATATCCCTCTTCCAAATGATCCGGAAAATAGCAATACTTTAAGTATTGCATATACAAATGTATCTAATATCACTGTTGCCTGCATGAGTGATGGGGGTGGAGATTGTATTGGTAATTATTCTTATAAACTGATCGATAGATGTATTAGTCCTTCGTTACCTAGCCCTCCTCCACCCTAATCTGCAGATTTGACTTAATAAATCACCCTCAAAATAAATATTCTTCTTCAAGGGCGATCGTTTGTATTTCTATTAGACATTATAAATAACTTACCGTAGAGATATTTGCTCTTTATGAAATAAGGGGAATTTTCTTAATCTCCTTCAAGTCTGTATCTGCTTTTTCTCATTAACTTATTCCATAGCAGTTGATGAGCTTGAAGTTGTATCAAAGAGAACTCATTTAGTAATGAAACGGGATTTACAGAAATGTTCCGAGTATCCCACTCCATGAGGGTATAAAAGTGATTAACTGGAAAATGGAAACTCAAGAAGAGGACGAACAATATCTTAAAATTCTATTAATTTTACACAATATCTATCGCCTCTTAAAGCTGAAGATGACTTTGAAGGAGAATCTTGGAGTTTAAACCGGTTAAGATGGACAAAAGGTGGACAAAAAATAAGCCGTTGAAATATACTGTTATCCTTAAAAACATACAATGTATTTCACTGACTGGATGATATGAAAACAGCCCAACTCTATGTGTAGAGTTGGGCGTTTCTTATAATTAACTAGTTTGTTGAAAAGAGGTGACCTTGATAGACAATAACTCTAGACCAATGATAATTATCCAATAATCATGACTGTCAAGCCAAGAGGAACTCTCAACTACACAAGCAGTTTGCCATCTGGAGTAAAGGTGGCGAATAATGGAAATATCCTCATCAGAATAGTGGTAATTTTTACATCAAAGACGACACAGTTCTTTCGTCATTGCTAGCTTAGTTAGCGAGTTTTCCATTGAAAGATAGGTTGGGCAGATAAACATGATCTACAACAGGTAAAGTAGTGGTCACAGTTTTCACATCAATCACTGTTGTCGTCATATTCGAACTTCTCTGTTATATAATTATTACTATAAAGATATGACAAGATTAGTTTGAATGATTAACTGAAACAACAACTCTTACTTAAGCTGGTAGGAATAATTGAAAAACAAACTCTAATGACAGGTTGTAAATTTCTTTTATTTGGCTCCTTTCGTATACTTTGTTTTTTTTTAGTCACATTGAACTTGAGTCAATATCTTGGACACAAAAAGATTAAGTTTTATGCAGAGTCTTTGAATAGTTCTTCTATTGCTTGGGGTGTTTTATAAGCAATGCTGCTATGCTTTCTTTTTCTGTTATACCATGCTTCGATAAATTCAAAGATGGCGATATTGGCAGTTTTATAGTCTAGATATTGAACATGATTTACTTCTTCTTTCTTCAATATAGCGTGGAAAGATTCAATACAGGCGTTATCATAAGGGCATCCTTTTTGGCTAAAGGAGTGTGTTATACCATAAGATTTAATACGATCAGTAAATGCTTGGCTTGTATATTGTGAACCTAGGTCAGTATGTAGAATTAACCCTTCGGGTGGTAATTGAGTTACGTAAGCGTTTTCTAGAGCTTTTATTACGACGTCTGTTGTCATTTCCTCTGAAAAGGAATAGCCGACAATCTTTCGCGAATGTAAATCCATCACCGATGCTAAATAGCACCATCCGTCTTTCACCGTATGCACATAAGTTATATCAGCCACCCACTTTTCATTAATTGATGCAGTTGAAAAATCTCTTTTCAAGATGTTTTCTCGATTTACAACTTTCTCATTTGAACTATATGGACGGAATTTCTTTTTAACAATAGAGTGGATATCAGCTTTTTTCATTAAACGTTGAACACGTTTCAAACTGATGTGTATTCCTTCTTCTGTTAGTTGATGGTGAATTTTTGGAGCCCCATAACGTCCTTTACTCTCTTTATGGATCGTTGTCATTCGCTCAGTGATTTGTCTATTTTCTTTTTCACGTTTTGATTCAACCTTATTTAATGATTGATAATATGTACTGCGAGGTATATTCAATACCTCACACATAAGTGACACTGGATGTTCTGTCGTTTTCTCTTGGATGAAGCCCATTAGCTCGTCTGAATTTACTTTTTCGCGAATATGGCCATAGCCTTTTTTAAGATTTCATTCTCCTCTTGAAGACGAAGCATCTGCTTTTGCATCTTAGAAATATCATCAGCTGTAAGGCTTAAACCATCTTCTGTTTTAATAGGAGAGTACTTCTTATTCCAATTATAAATAGTTACTTCCGATACGCCATATTCATTACTAAGTTCTTTGACTGAGCTACCAGAACGGTAAAGTTCAACAATCATTTTCTTGAAATCTTGGGTATATTTTTTGCCTGTATTTTTGTTTCCCATCCGGACACAACCTTTCTAAGTACATTTTAAGTACTTAACGTTTTTGTGTCCATAAAACTATACTAACTCCACATTTTAGTAACTGATGTGTATTAATATTTATAGCCTTTAGTGAAGAAAAAATACCGGTGTTTAGCTCGTATTACTAAAAGCAACAAGTAATGCGAGAGCAGCCTTTTATGATGTTTCTTTTTGATTTGTTAACACGATGATAAGGAGAGAGGATATGAAGAGGTTTATGAACTTGTACGGTTTTTTGCTTTTTACTTTATCCCTTACATTGTTGGGTTTGCTTCTTTTAATGAATAGTGTTAATTATGGTTCAGTTACTGCAAATAAATACTTGAGAGAGAAAAGGGGAGGAAGTATGAATTCTGAAGAATTCTTAATCATTAAAGAGGGATACTTATATTCTTATATTACACTAGGTGGAGTAATGTTTTTCGTGGGGCTCTTATTTTCTTGTCTATGTTTATATATAAATTTTAATAAATATAACAAAAGTCACCAATAAAAAGCACTATCATAAAACATAACGTTTTTTATTTAGAATTTTTTTGAAAAGTTTGTTGCTGTTGCTATTAAATTACATTCATACGAATCTGTTTAATACGTGTGTTAACGTTTTACAGTTGAAAAATGTACCTTAGAATGAGCTTTAAAACTAAAAAGTATAGTAAAACTTTGCATTTGTATATTTGAATGCAGGGTTTTTTTGTTTTCGTAAACTAGGATCCAAGCTATTTTTTTATACATGAATACTATGAAATTATCAAACAAAAGGAGGTGAGTTTATGTCTGTTGAATTAGGACAACCAACTATTGAAATTGTAACAGATGTAACACAATCAGATGTCGGAGTAGGACTAACTGAAACAGCAATTACGGGGTTTATTGACATTGAGAAAGTAATTATAATAGGTGATCGAGTTGTCATAATAGAAAAGAAATTACCATTTTCGTATTCAATTATTACAGGAGTTTTAGAAGGATAAATGAAAATAATCAAAACGAGACTAGGGTTGGAAACAGCCCTAGTTTAACTTAGTAAACTAAATGATTCACTTGTATACTAAAGCCTTAAAGTAGTCTTTTTTTGTAAGTATGCAAGTTTATTTCTTTAGGGATTCATGAATAATAGGTAAACTCTTCTCACTTATTCGTAGAGTAAGGAAAAAAACTGTAAACAAGTATTAGCACATTACTTAAATTTTGAAAATACAAAAAATTAACAATAATCTGTAGTTTGTGTAGTGTATTCTATGATACGATTGAGTAGTTTAATAGTAAATAAAAAACATATAGAAAGGATATGGTAGAGTGAAAAAAATCATTTTTTCATTAATCGTCCTAGTACCATTCATTATTACACTAAAAGGTCAAGTATACGCTTCAGAGAATTCTAGTGAGCTATATTTTGACTTATCTACAGATGCTTTTCCTAGCATTGAACCGGAGGGGTTTACCGGTTTTTTTAATCAATATTTCATAACAACTCATACTCCACATCATAATGGGTATGACAAAATCTATAACACGACTGAATCACAAGTAATAGAAGGAAAATTCCAATATGGTGATATAAGAAAAGACCTTGAAGGCGAATGGGTTTCAATTTATTTATGGTCATTTGCTGAGGACGATGCTATTTGGAGAAAGATAGGTAGGGAAAAAACTAATTCAGATGGTCGAATATTATATAATATCCCTGAAGATCAAAAGTTAGATAGGGGGTTGCACCTAGTTAGATTACATGTTGAAGGTGATGCAACCTTTACAAATATGCTTATTAAAGTCATTGACCAAAATGAAAAATTTGTTGTATTTGATATTGATGGTACGTTGACAACTGATGACCTTGAGTCGGTAAAAGAGTATGCTGATGAATATTTTTCAGAGACATATCGGGCAGAAATGTATGAAGGTGCTAATGAGGTTGTAAAATTTTATGTTGAACAAGGTTACAATATTATTTACTTAACTGCTAGACCATATTGGTTATCAAGTGTTTCACAAAAATGGTTGATTGATAATGACTTTCCGTTTGGGTTGCTACATACGTATCCGGAAGGATCTTTTGCTAATGACGCAGCAGGCTATAAAGAAGACTATTTACTAAGTGTATTGAATAGAGAAGGCTCGGTAGACTTTGCTTACGGAAATGCGTTAACAGATATAGAAGCATATTTAAATATTGGGTTAAGTAACGATCAAGTATTTATTATCGGAGAGAATGCAGATGTAGAGAGAATTACAGCTGTTAATAATTATCCAGATCACTTAATGACACTTGGAAATCTCCAATAGACCTAATAGAGCAAATATTCGCGAATATTTGCTCTAACTATCACGCCTTGAGAACCTATGAAAATTATACCGTGGACGAAAAAATATTACTTAGTTAAAACTCATTTTCCGATGTGTCCCTGGAAATTTGTTACAGTTGCCTCATTGCCATTATTTCATCGTAATAACAACAGAGCGGTAGCTATCATATCATCAAAGTTCGGTGAGTTTTACATCACTAACAAAGAGTGTGGCGTGGAAACATTCACATAGTAATGTAAGCAAAATTACCTAGATGATTGTTACCTTGATTAGTAATAATATCTGTCTAAGGGATCGTGGTGACAAGAAAGAAATAGAATTACAATAATAGGATGGTTTTTTGGGGTGAGGGCACAAGTTCATGTACCCGGGTATTTTTATACTTTTTCTGGTTTATCATTAGTTACATATGTACCCGCGATAAAGTCATGAAGAGAACGACAATCTTTACGAATTAACACCATTAATATGCTAATTAGCAAACCAATTCCTATCGTTAAAATATATACATATTGTGCAAGGAAAGTTCGCATGAACATGGTGAATAAAGTAACATCAGCACCATTCTTTTTAATAATTCTAATACCTGATAGTCTTTTTCCAACATTGTAACCGTACCAAAGTACTGGAGCTAAAAATATATATAGGACGAAAATAAAATCAATATGTAATAGATCTATCCCAATAAGATAATGACTGAAAAGAGCAAGTGGCAAGTATACACATATAATATCTAGTATTAAAGCACCTAAACGCTGAAAAAATCTTGCTGGATTATGTAACATCATAAACACACCTCGATCCTACATCATTATAAACCTTATATAGGGTGCATACTAGAAAAATAGGATTGGTAAATACTACAGCGTACAGGGATTTACCTTCTTTTGAGAAAATGCATATTCAATCTCGTAGATTATCAATGAGTATCTAATGATTCAAATCCGTACTTACCTACACTTCTATTACCCTTATATGCTAAAAATATTCCTCGTTCAAAATTAAGTAATAGTCATTACATTAATAGACCCCGTGACTTAATTTCTCTCTCTTTAATTTCTTATACACTTTTCTATATTTATAAGCCTTTTTTTATTTGCAGTTGTTGACATGTTTATTATTATAGAAAGTTGTCGCTATTTTGTTGATCATTGAATCAAATAGTTAAATGAAAAAAATTAGTACAAAAGGGGGGACCTTATTCGCAAATTTTCCTTTATCGTAAATTCATTTATAAACCTGTCGAGCATACACTGAACTATAACAACTAAAGGAGGTCGGTACAATGGTACTGGCTTATGTTGCAAATGGAGATGGCACCGTGTCGGCTATCGATACTAAGAAGAATTCCGTGATCGCTACAATATTTGTTGGAAATCAACCAAATAATATAGCAATCACTCCTGACGGCAAATTTGCTTATGTTCTGAAAACCGATAGAAATTTTATGGGCACTGTATCTGTAATAGATATCAAAACACATTCAATCATTGCTACAATACCGATAAATAATAATGCTAGCTCCCAAAATAATATCGCCTTTACTCCCAGTGGTAAATTAGCGTATGTCACGAACCTTGGCTCTAGTAACGTATCAGTTATTGACACTAAGACGCACTCGGTCATTGCTACTGTTGATGTTGAAATAGGGCCAAGAAGTATTGCTATTTCACCAGATGGTAAGTTGGTCTTTGTTTCTAAATCTCAGAGTGTGTCAGTTATTGATACAAAGACTCACAATGTGATTGCTACTGTTCCTGTTGGAGATTTTCCGAGGGTTATAGCTATTGTACCGGGTGGGAAACTACTCTATGTTTCAAATAATTCTTCAGGAAATATTTCCGTCATAGATACGAATACTCACTCGATCATTGCTACTGTGACAGTTGAGAATATGCCAAGCGATATCGTATTTACACCAAATGGGAAAATGGCATATTTATTAAATGGAAACCAAAATGCCATAGGTTCAGTATCTGTAATCGATGTTAAAACTCATTCTGTAATCGCTACAATTCCAGTAGGGAACACCGAAGACCTACCAAATGATATTGCAATAACATCAGAAGGGAAATTAGTGTACGTAACTACTTTATTCGGAGACGAAGTAACAGTTATTGATACAAAAATGCAATCAATCATTGCGACAGTTCAAGTAGGTCGTTTTCCAGCAGATGTCACCTTCACACCCGACGGAAAACGAGCATATGTTGCGAATAACCTCGGTGCTACAGTAACAGTAATTGATGTAAAAACGCATTCTGTAATCTCAACTGTTAGCGTTGGTACTAATCCTCAAGCAATAGCAATTACACCACAATGAGCGCCAGCAAATATGCTGGCTTTTCGGTAATCATGATAAATCGAAATACGACTTTAAATAAAAGAAAGTCTTTAATAAAGGCTCTTTTCGTAAACATTGTTACTATTGTTATCAATTTAGTACTATAAAAGGTAGTTTTAATTGTTAGTCATCGTTGTACAGGAGAGAAGATGCTAGGTTTACTTGTAATACGAAAAGCAACCATCAATGCGAAAAAACAATCTTAATAAATGTGAAGAGTTTAAGGACAATAAGGCCTTAGGTTTTTGGACTGACTATATTGGATTTGAAGAGGATGTTGTTAAGAATTACACAGACTAATGATTGTTATACAAATAAAAAATGCCAAGGAGTTTTCAATTGTGTTTTTGTATATAGGAGGGTGAAATAAAATGAAAGCTTTCTTTCTGTTATTTGTATTAATTTTCATTATTGTTGGTATTGTAAAGAGTAAAAATAAAGATTATCTTAGGTTGAGTGGCATATCTCTAATAACCATATTTACTCTAAATGCTCTATCATTATCGAATCATCAACCAGTTAATAATGCATATTTGGTATTCTTTTATCTATCTGATGAACAGGTAGATTTATTAATTCAATTCTCTATTGGTTTGGCTTTAGTAGGGCTAATTATGTACATTTACTCTGATTATAAAGAATAAGTGATAAATTCCCATTACTCTTTCTGAATGATCATCCTCGAATTTAAGGTTAAAGTAGAATCCATTCCGTTATAAATTGCTCCTGAACAAATAAGAACAACTCCTACACTTGCGAGGTAGAACCTATTAAAGCTTTCCGAAAGAATGTTCAGAAGCTTACCAAATGCAGCCCAAGCATAAAAATCATCACTAAATAGATCAGTATGTTACTTAGTCTCTTTATAACATCTCCTTCTTACTTAATAACCTTATATTAATTATATACATTTAGGAGTAGGAGAGGAGTCATCGTTTCTAATGTTCACTAATGAAATTCACAGCTTTGATAGTCATATATGTGTTTGATATAGGATAGGGTACATGAAGAAGTTTCACATTTACGTTAAGGGCTAATTTGACTTGTGTCTTTTTTTAATATCATGTCTAACCAGTTTACTCATCATGGATTCATCGATTCCATTTTTTACAGCACGTTTTATTATTTCATATAAGGCGATTAAGAGGATAGGGATAGCAAATAAAATCAAAAACAAAAACTCCAACAGATTCACTCCTAACAAATAGTAAATATTTACTAGATTAAAAATTTACTAACATCAAGTTCCTTCACTGTTTAAGCATAGGTGTTAAAAATAGTTAAATCTTATCTCGTTCTGCTAGTAATTTTTCAATCATTTTCTTTGTCATAGAATTATCAACGCCATTTTTCACAGCCCTTGTAATAACCCAATACATTGCGAGTAGATTGACAACCCAAAACATAAGAAAAAAAGTAATAAATATAAAATCAATTGAATAACCAAAATTAAATTATATCACCCCTTTTTGAACAGGTTGTCTCGAAAATAAGTGCTCACAATGGGAGTATCGTGGTTAAAAACCAAGGCACGCTGGTCAATGAATATTTATATTGAGGGTCTCACCATTATCAAAACGAAGATTTTCTTTATTACAGGTTATTAACCCTTTGCATTTGGGGCATGTGACTGTAGTACCTATTATGATAGCAAAATCATATGTTCTTCTATCATAAATTTTTACTGGTGAAGGAAACCAAAATGAACATTCTTGGCAATGGATTTCAAGTGAATTTATATCAGTCATGTATACACCTCCTTGTATTATTTATTCTATTCTTTACAATAAATCATATGATAAATCAGGATGTCTAGATGAATAAGAAGACAGCCAAAATAAAAAAGAGGCCTAGCTTATCATATTAACCAGACCTACTAAAGAAGTTAAGAAGTCAAATTTCTATCCTCCAATTTTAAGATAATAAAAAAGTTATCGCTATTAGCTAAGCTTCGAATTTATATCTTTGCATAAGGCTCTTTTTGTAAATTTTGTTGTTATTTTCATCAAATTTGTATTTTTAGAAATGGATTTAGGTGTTAGGCATTTTGTTTCAGACGAAGAGCAAATGCAAAAAACTCTAGTTGTGTAAATGATATGCTTATTTCCTACATAGAAAAACAACAATTATTATGAAAACAGCCTTGCATAAATCAATTGTTAATGAAACTATATATAATTAAATTCGTTATTCTCAAAAAAAAATTATTATAGAAAGCACCGTCATGAACAATGTAGGTTACGTAAAAGAGGGAACTCTTAAGCATCTAATACTGTATAAACGTCTGTGGAAGAAAATAACGGTATGAATGTGTTGTTTTCAGCAATTTGTGTTTCAATCGTATAAATACCTACTTTTTTAAAAGTTATAAGAAGAAATCCACATGATAATTCTTCATTAATGGTAGAGTTAAAGATTATTGTTCCATTTTCATCAAAGTTAAGAGGGAAAAATTGTCCACTTTCAGAATCATAAGAAAAGGTCTCTATATCCTTTCCTTGGTTAGGGTCTGCTAATGTAGAAAACACTGTCACTTCACTAGGGACTTGATCAACAGTTGCTTGAAAGCACGAAAAAAAGCCTTGTTGCTCATCAACAATAATTGTGTTATCTAAGGTTGTATAAAAGCTTATAGACATATTCTGTACACCTCCTAGATTAAAGGATACTTACAGTTTATTCACTCTAAAAGATAATTGGTTGTATATTAATACTATTTGAAATGTTTGTTTTAACATTTATGAACGAAAAGTAGTTTAGCGGATAATAAGGTAAGTTGAATAGTGCTCTTTGAAAATTTTTTTACTAATAGATTAAACGTTTAGATCAAACCTTATTTTAAGGACCAAAGAATTTATATGCATGTCAATATTCCTCTAGTAGGTTAAGTTACCTAAGTGACTCATATCACTATTCTGAATCTTTTTATACTTTACACTACTCCTATAGTATTAAGTAGATTTTGGGTGTGAAGGAGTCAGTTTGATGACTAACTTACTACAAATGATTGAAAACAAAAGAGAAGAAATGAAAGAAATAGCTGAAAGAGAGGGACTTACAAGTGATAAGGTTATTCGATGTAGTCAAGAGTTAGATAAGCTTTTGAATGATTACCAAATATCAATGGCAGTGACGAAGGACTAACTCGTATTCAACTTAACTAGAACATTTATTAAAAACATCTCCTTTTCAGTACGTTTTCTTCTGTCATAGATCTCTATTTCCATATACAACCTTTGTGATGTATCCAAACATTGTATTTTTTACTGAATAAACTATTTTGAGACATTCTTTTATATGAGAACTTTTATTTTCTAATAGGGTGTGTCAATTGACATGATGTAGGGGGTGAATAAATGACTAAGAACAATTCTCCAGTTTTTCTCTCTACCCAAGAAGAAAGACCTGTAGAACTCCCATTAGACGGAAGTAGGGTAGAGTTACTAAGATTAAGAATACCAGAACATTTATATGGAAGACAGACGAAACTTGATGGGTTCTTTCAGTCAAATTTTTTTGTGGTTGGTATGGAAGATAATATCGAGCCCGTACAATTACCCTACAAATATGAAATCGCTTATCAAATAATGCTTGAATCAGCTGAAGCTAACTACTCTCCTGCCTCTTCCATATTATTAGATACTGTGAGTGGAGTACAGCAGCCTGTTCGATTCGATGTAGAGCATAACACAAATCCAAACTTTACGGTTTCCTTACCTTGTGTTTCAGGAGACCTCTTGCTGATGGCATCTGTTGTTGAAACTCAGGGGGGTGTGGCTGGAGCATTTGTTAATACTAGATCAATGAATGCCTTATTGATTAATTAATATTGACTAAATTCCTAAATGAAGGGCACAGTATGATATGGCTCTGTTTCATAATAGCCTTAGTAATTTTTCATTGTCGATTTAACAAAGAGGCTGGGACAAAACCCAATTAAAATGAAGAAACCGCACGAAATCATATTTATAAACCTTGATTTCGTGCGGTTTTATTTTTGCTTAATGTATAAAAACCAGTTAGTTTTCCACTTATGTCCCAGCCTCAAAATAAAGGAGGTGAATTCAAGAGAGATGATTGTAAATATCAGCTGTATTTCTAATTTTGTGAATTCTGTTATTAAACATATGCATCGATTTTGAATTCTTTAAGTAATTTACTAATTTGGATGTTTCTTCTTACAAGTAGCTCATTCTACATGAGATAACATACAACCTCTTTTGTTTCAATAAGTGGATATAGACATAAAAGAGCTTACTACTCATGGATTATGTAAAGGATAAATTGGGAGGCCGGTTAACATTGATGGTACTGATTGGCTCACATGTTGAGTAATTTGATAAGTATCTAAAGCTTAGATTGTTAAATTTTTCAAATCATTTTACATACGATTTTATTTAATAGATCATTTGTCACAGTAAGATAAATTGCCATAATACTTCTTATTAGTATAATTTCCTTATTTTGGATAATTTATATTGTGATGCTTTAAAATGCCCTATATAATGAGACTGATTAATATGAAGATGACTATAATTCGCATTGTCAGGATATTTTAATTAGGAGGTGTGACTGTTGAAAAAACTAATTACGCTTGTTATGATATTCGGATTATTAGCACCTTTCAGTGCAGGTAATGTCGAAGCATCAGGTAATTGCGGTGGGAAAACAGAAAACCCTTGTGATGTCTACTAAAGGTTGTTTATATGTTGCTTTTAAACAAAGAAATAACTAGGTATAAGCCAAGGATTCGTGGTACCTTATCTCGTAGGTCAATTTCATAAAATTATCTATTGCTGTTCTAACTTAGTCTCAATTGCAATTAAGTTTATGAAAAGAACCTTATTAAAAACACGCTTAGCAACAAGAACAACATCATTAGGAAATTATTGATGATTTGTTCATAGCTATTTTTATTTTTTTGTCTGGCCCACACCAAAAAGGATAGGGGAACATAATTTAAAATGGATGGGATTGCTTCACTTCACATTAGCCCCTACTTTTGGAGCAGGGGCTTTTTTATATTATATTAAGAATCAATGATAACAATATGCAACCATATTGGGTATTTTTGGATCTTAAGATCACAATACTTGTTAACAGAGCTTTGCTGAAGTTAACTAACTAACACGTTTGTTGTAAATAACAACTTTTCATTAATATTATTATGTACATATCAAAACAAACTGTTTGAAGAATATACAGCTTAGATTTCCATACTCTTCATATAATAACTATATTCTCAAATAGTATTTATAGTTATACAAACCTGCTAGAGCTTAAACAACTGTAAATACTAGTTTTATAACTTTGCTTCGTCGAAAATTATTTTCCGTACTAACATTAAGATAGATTTTTACGCATTGTTTCTTCAACGAGAAATGAAATGTTTAAGGAGGTTAGTGATAAACAGAAGCTTAAAAACTGTTGTATATCGCTTTAATAATTTGAAACTGTAACTATACTGAAAGAGTTAAATTCAGAATGTGAGTTAATGGATTTCAGAACTAATAACTACTCAAAAAAGATAACAGCTATTTTTTATGAGACATTATGATAATGGTGTTTTACATTTTACCTAGCTGTAAACCTCCCCAAAAAAGTTCATTTCAAGCTTATTCGCAAATCACAGTTGATCTTTGTTACACATAAATTATCAGTCATAAATGTATATGTGTTGGATGGTTGTCACTTTTTCACAAATAATTTATAAAGCAGGGATCTATATGTGAATATCAAAATATTAATGGTTTTGATTGATTTCATTAGTATTTTAAAGGTTTATCTATATTAAAGTCTTGTAATGCTGATAGAAGGCAAATGAATATTTGAAATTTTTATGTTAATATTTTGTAAAATAAATATAGGAGGAGGGAATATGCGGAGAGATAATATCGCAAAAGATATACTTCATCTTTATGATCTATATAGTGGTCGGATTTTTAAATTTATTTTTGTACTTACTAATGACTACCATATTGCACAAGACTTAACTCATGAAACTTTTATGCAAGTTGATAACTCATATTATCAGTTAAAAAAACAAGAAAAAGTAGAAACCTGGTTATTTCAAATTGCTCATAATATTTCTATTGATTATTTTAGAAGGAAGAAATTAAATGTAGTTGAGCGTATGAGGTCATCTTCAAAAGAGAAGGAAGTTGCACCCTCAATAGAGAATACAATCATTATCAATGAACATTTTAAAGAATTGTACCAAGCTCTTATAAAGCTGAAACCTTCATACCGAGAAGTTATTATTCTTAGAAAGATAGAAGAATTATCGATTAAAGAAACTAGTAAAATTTTAGGATGGAAAGAAAGTAAAGTGACAACTACATTATCTAGAGCGCTAAAGGAACTTCAACAGAAACTAGAAGCAGGTGGATATGTATATGAGCAATTTTCCTAAAGAAAATTCATTTAAGCATATAAAAACGTTGGATGAAAGCATACAATGGAATCCAGAAAAACAATTTGAGTTAAGACAAAAGTTAGAGTATAACATTAATAAAAAAAATAAGAGAAAAGTATTCAAAATAAGGTTACTCCCAATAATCGGTGTTGTTACTGCAATGTGCATGATGGGTATTCTGTTAATTCCATATGTGCTGGAAAACGATATTAATGAAGCGGGAAATGCTTCAGCACCTGTCGAAAAAATAGCTGATGCTGTACTAAGTGTTGAAGAATTACTTAATGATGACTCTGTAGAATATTACGTGAATTTAGACATACATGAAGGCTCAGAATGTAATTTTTGGCTAAATAATTTACATAATAGTTACAATTATAAGTACAAAGTATATGCTCCCGATGGAAGTTTAATTGGGGAATCAATAACTGCTGGCTCACAGGAAAGACTATATTCTGTAGATTTGAATGAATATGGGTCAGGTGAGTATAAAATAAAGGTGTATACTCCTAATGGTAATATAGGAGGTAAATATCATTTGAGAGTGAGAAACTTTTAAAGGATTAGGATAAGAAAAACTGAATTACTCCTCTTTGCTTGTTCGTATCAGAATAAGTGTAAAACAATAAAACTATATAGTAGGGATAGGAAATCATTTTTTAGGTTAATAAATAACAGGACAACCTGTTGATAGAACAACATAAAAATAATCACCTAGTTTTGAAAAAACTTCTGCACTATGAGAATTAAATCATAATCTGCCTTTACTATTCCTTGAAGATTGTTCAATTCAAAACCGAAAAAAAAAAGACACACTAGAGAGTAAGTGTGCCTAAAAGAAAAGAGGTGGGTTATGAAAAAGTTCATTAACACTGTATTAATATTAAACTAAAATTGTGTGTGGATTCTATGGGATGTTTATGTGATTTTGTGTGATTAAGCTTAGATCTATTAAAATAACAAAGAGGATGTCTTAAATATTAAATTTCCTACTTGGAAAGCGGTAATTAACGAATAAAATGTGTATTGAAATCAATACCCAGTTTATGGATATTATAGGTGGCGTGTTTAATACAATGGTTTTTATAAAAATAAATATATTTATATAAAATGTTAAAATACGTAGCATTTTAAAAGGATATATAATCAAATATCAATAAATCCCTCCTCAGATCAAAATCATACTTTTGCGAAATTTGATACAATAATTATAGAAATTAATTTCCCCCTAATGCACTTATATAGCATTAATTTTGTAGATAAAACGTTACTATTTGTAACGTTTTATTTCTTTTTCACTTATAGTTGTGCGACATAATTGAGAAGGGAAGAAGAATTACAATAGATACATCATCGTTATGTAGATGAAATTCTTTATTACACGGAAATAATCAATTAGTAAAACAGTGTACCTCAGATAAAAAAGTTAAATAGGCTTAATAGAAGAGTATGTATATCTAAGTCAAGCTGAATTGCCAAATAAGGTGTTTGAATTCGATGAGTGCAGAAAAAGTCCTTTAGTGGCTCATAAAGAGAATGGGAAAATGATGGAGATTAAGCTATTATTCCTAAGCTACTTATATACATGTTTGTTACACAAAAACCAAGTCACTTTAGAAGGCTAAATACTTTTTACTCTCTCTAACGAAACTATCATACAAATTAATTACGATTCTAAGTAGTATTGTACGGTATAAATCTAAAATTCATTTAGTAATGGTCTGAAACAGTATGAAGGTTTTTGGGTTTTTTATAGCATTTCTGTCTTGCATGAGAAATTTATCCAAGCACTGCTGCTTTAAGTTGAATAATATATTCTGTAGTCTAATGAATAGGACTCAGATTCTCACAGAACTTATGACATTCTAGAATAGATAGGGGGGAGAATAATTGACTAAAAACCATGATATCGCATTTCTTTCTACACAAGAAGATAAGCCTGCTATACTACCATTAGATGGAACTAGAGTAGAGCTGCTAAGGTTAAGAATTCCAAAACATTTATATGGAAGACAGGTGAAGCTTGATGGATTTCTTCAGTCGAATTTTGCTGTAGCGGGTTTTGAGAATGATGTTGAACTTTCTAGTTTTCCATATAAATATGAGTTAGCTTATCAAGTAATGGTTGAATCAGCAGAAGCTAATTTAACAATGGCTTCTCCGTTATTATTAGACACAGTAAGTGGAGTACAGCAGCCAGCACAGTTTGATGTAGAGCATAACACAAACCCAAACTTTACAATTTCAATACCTTGCCTAGCAGGAGATCTTGTGCTTATGGCTTCTGTTGTTGAAACACAAGGGGGTGTAGAAGGCGCTTTTGTAAATACTAGATCGATGAATGCTCTTTTGTTTTAAGCTAACTTAAATGATAGCCAAGATAAAAATCTCGAAAGACGCCATAATAATATATGCAAAGGGAGAAGCGATTGTCTAATTATGTTCAACATAATATGCTATATCTTACTAGATAAGTTGAAAGCTTCTTTGGTAAACAGTTAATACAAAAAATTTGAACCGTTAGAGAAAGTATATTTTGTTGAAGTTTTTGCCGAAAAAAAGAACCACGAACAATAATTGTATTTGTGATTTCTAGTAGTTAAAAGCAGCAATTTTATGCGAAAACGCCAAATTAAGCTAAAGAAAGGATAACTGTCGAGTTATCCTTTCTCTACATTGTTAATCATTTCATAACCGTTGTTAATGCTGTACGATAGATACGTTATCGATATAAACTGTTGTAGCAGCATTTCCCCCCTCGATATTTCCTAGTTCAAATACTATCTTTCCGTTAGTATATGTTTGCTCTGTCATTTGGAAAGAGTAGGTAAATGTCTGCATGTCGGTTGTTAAATCAAAAATTTCTGTATTGGCATACGGTATAAACCATGGATCTGTTGTAAGTTCTTTACCGATATTAACATTCATCTTTCTTGGTGTATCACTTCTAGCATCAAATGTAACCGTATACAATTTACCGTTGTTAAATTCAATACCATTTTGGTACACTTGTGGAGAATAAGCTACATTACCAACTGTTTGCATTTCAATTGCTAATTCACCATTTACAACTGATTTATTACCCTCTGCAACACCCGTCCATTGATCTCCCCACCATGCTGTCCAAAAATGATCATTTGTAGCAAAATCGCCATTTTTTAAAAGGTTTTCTCCGATGGGTTCGATGACTACATTATCTATGAAAATATTATGTGCACCTGCGCCATATTTGCCCATTAATAATTTTAGACTGACTGCATCAGACTGTGGCATTGTCATTTGAAAGCTGTAATTATTCATATTGCTGGATAAATTAATTGTTTCACTCAAGTATCTATTATATTGTGAGTTCTCTATAGAAACGACCATATCCCTATCAATTGTTGATCTTGCATCGAAGGATACGAGATAATCCAGGTCTTGTTGTAAATTTAACCCTCTTTTCTCTAATATAACGCTCCATTCTTCGTTACCTTGTTCAGAAATAACAACATTAGCTTCTTCATTTTCTGCTAATATTTGAGCTACTGTATCATGATGCACATATGGTGACCAATCGCTTAAGCCACAAGAAAAGTCAAAGTTCCTATCTACTGTTGGAATGCAACCATTTTCGTCATTTGCTTCATATACGCGCACATAGTCAATTTCCATTTTTCCTGGAAACGCAGTTGGATCATCAGGATTTTCTGTAAATTGGCCTCCTACTGCTAGATTTAGAATGATATAGAATTCTTGGTCAAACGGTGCTGGAAATGGATTCAGTTCTTCAGCAGGATTAAGGCTAAACCAGTTGTTTAAAGTTTGATATAAATTTCCGTCAACATACCAACGAATTTCTCCAGGTTCCCATTCTACTGAATAAGTATGGAAGTCTGTAATCGCTCCACCTTCAGGGAAATGATATGCTTTACCTGTGTATTCTCTTATTGGCCATAAACCACCATAATGTATCGTACCTGAAGCTTCATGGGGTTTACCTCCAGAAGCTTCCATTATATCAATTTCACCAGAAGCAGGCCATGATCCATAAACATTATCAGTTGGAAGAAGCCAAAATGCTGGCCACAATCCATTACCTTTTGGGGATTTTATTCTCGCTTCAAATTTTCCATATTTTTGCCCAAATAATCCCTTTGTTTTAAGCTTGGCAGATGTATAGTCATATGTACCATATTCATCAGATATTTGCTCTTGCTTTGCTTCAATAACTAGATTGCCATTATTAATATATGAATTCCCGGGAGCATCTGTATAATATTGCTCTTCATTATTTCCCCAGCCTGGTGCGTCAGTAATTACATTACCATTTTCATCAACAAGATAGTTTCCGAAATCATAAGTCCATTTTGTCCTGTCAATCTCATTTCCATTAAATTCGTCGCTCCACACAAGATTCCATTCAGAGCTGTTTGCTGCTTGTACATTAATTTGACTTTCTGCTCTACTTGCAGAAGTTAGAGTTGGGATACTAATTAGTAAGCATAATAAAAAAGTTAGTAATTTTTTCATTTGAAACCTCCTAAATTAGTTTTTTACATTATTTATTTTAATAATACTAATTTCAACTAGGTAGGTATGTTATTTTGGAAACGGTTACATTTTTTTGTATTGTGATTATTTTTATTTGTTTGTAGAAAAATTGTAGAAGTAGTGTTTAAATAGATAATCTTAAAATTCATTATTTAGTTGAAGGAACGATACTATAGGCTGTTACCTATAAAACTAGTTTTAGAATAGCTTTTGCTTTATGTAATTTTGAGAGAAACAAGTATAGTAATCGTAAAATTGTTTGCTGTAATTATAGTTACATAAATATCCACCCAATGCTCTGAGTTCAGTAACATTTTACAAAATATATGGAAAAGAGATAATCAACAAAGGAATTTCGTGGAAGCTATTATCATAAATGTACTTCTAGCATTTCTGGGTCGTAGAGGAGATGCGAAGTTAATATATGAGGAAAAAGAGGCTGGGACATAAGTGGAAAACTAACTGGTTTTTATACATTAAGCAAAAATAAAACCGCACGAAATCAAGGTTTATAAATATGATTTCGTGCGGTTTCTTCATTTTAATTGGGTTTTGTCCCAGCCTCTGCATGGATATCTAGGATAAAATGATTCATTTGTTTCCCAAGATTCAACAGTTTGCCATGCAGCCTTTTGATCGTAGCCCTTTCCCATAAGGTAGGCAATGGCTGCGATTTCGCGTATTGCGTGAATGTATGAAGTATGCTGTGCCTCTTTTAAACCATATTAAACGATCGGCTCAACGGTACCTAATACCATGTGCTTTAAATTGTTATTGTAACCATTATGTGGGTTATGGTGATCTCTATAATAAAGTCTGTGAAGGTCAAAATTATACATTTAAACACTCCTCTAATTTAATTCTTTCAAGAACACTATATGAGGTATATGTCTTTGCCCAACGGCAAATGCCTAATAAAACATTAATATTTAAAATTGGGCATTTTAAAGAGTGATACACATATTCTTGTCAACATTGTACGCATAAAGAAAAAGGAGAGTTTGAGGTATTGAATCATAAATGGGTACGAATAAGAAAGTAAAATATATCTACGGGACTACCAAAAATAAAAATGAAGATGAGAATATAATTTATCATTAATGGTAAATTTATAGAAAAACTGAGAAATAGTGAATGATATTGAATTAGATCGAAAAAATAAAAGTAAACATGAATAGGGTATTACATTTAGAGCATAGAAAAAGTGTGTCAGTGCATTTTAAAAAGTCTCTTTCTGAAACTTTGTTGCTTTTTTCACTTGCATTTGACTAACTGGTATGTACTGTGATTATAGTTTTATTGAAAAAAAGATGCCCCGAAAGTTAGATACATACGAGTTTTGCTATTATTACGAAAAGCACCAATTAATTTGAGAACAACCTATTACGAACAGCAACTATTAAGACAAAATCAGCCTTTAAAAAAGATCAAATACATGTTACCTGTACAAGCATCTTCTCTGTTATTACATATAATATAGTAATTATGTAGGAGAGGGGGGAAAATATGTTAACAATGAGCTTCAATATACTAGCTGATAGGAGAACTTGGAGAAATCGCAGGGATGGTATAATTAATAAAATATTAGACATTAATCCTGATATAGTAGGGCTTCAAGAAGCTATGTCAACACAAAGAAGAGATTTAGAAGCAGGGTTATCTGGCATGTATGATTTAATACGATTTAATATTCCAGTTAATTACGGCAATCCTATATTAATAAGGAGTAATCGATTTACTATTTTAGACTCTGGTTTTGTTGAAGCTGCGCAATGTGGCAACACGCGATATATAACTTGGTTATTGCTAAGAGAAGTTGATTCGGGTGAAGAGTTTTATTTTTATAATAATCATTATTGTGTAAGCCCTACTTCGAGTAAAGAGGATCATGCAATTGAATTAGTGTCCCTAATTAATCAACATCAAGTAGGAAATAACAACCGTCATGCTATTGTTGTAGGAGATTTTAATGCAACAAGAAATAATGCTATTATGGAATATTTATTAGATCAAATACCGATAGATGGTACACCAAATCCAATGAATATAGTAGACACATGGGATATAGCAAATCAAGGTGATCCAAAACCATCAACAACTGAACGTGGAGCAGCGATTGATTGGGTTCTTACTCTTTCTGGGACATCAGTTACAGCAGCTACAGTAGATAACTCTGAGGGATTTTCGGACCATTTTCCTGTTACTGCAACGTTCACGTTGTGAACGATTAACGAAAGATAGCCACAATAAGGCTATCTGTTACATAGCATATGATTTACTTTGTATAGTTTTCATTTTATTAATCGTTTCTTTACTTTGGTTATAGTTTAGAACGGAGTTGAAATATGTTTTTTGGAT
The DNA here is from genome assembly GCF_046557775.1 of Nanhaiella sioensis. Classification (NCBI taxonomy): domain Bacteria; kingdom Bacillati; phylum Bacillota; class Bacilli; order Caryophanales; family Bacillaceae; genus Nanhaiella; species Nanhaiella sioensis. The sequence continues at coordinate 201,753 of NZ_JBKAEG010000001.1, read as the reverse complement.
CTTCTTATGAAAAATCTGTTGAAATTTATTATTTATAAGTAAGAGAGGATACACACATTAATCATATTAATAAAACTACGAAATAGTTGCATATTTAATTGATTTGTCCTAAAATCTAACTAACGTTAGTTAGATTATATTTTTTTTTTATAGACTTACGTTTTGGAATTGATATAAGTATTGTTAGGTGGGAAACACTAATTATCCTAGAGATGCTTAAAGATGTTAATAAGGAGGATATAAATCATGGCATGGTTATATCTTATTCTCGGTGGTATATCAGAGGTAGGTTGGGCGTTTGGTTTGAAATTTTCGGAAGGCTTTACAAATATCCCTTTCGTTATACCGACGGTTTTACTTATGATTTTTAGCTTTTGGGCTTTCTCAAAATCACTTAAATATTTACCTGTTTCAACAGCATACGCAGTGTTTACTGGAATTGGTGCCTTTGGTACATCCATCGTTGGGATCCTGTTTTTAAATGACGCAGTTAGTGTACTAAAAATCATTTTATTAATAACCTTAATTAGCTGTATTATTGGGTTGAAATTAATACCAGAACAAGCAAAAGGAGAAAGTGCATAATATGAGTTGGATTCTACTAGTACTCGCTGGATTCATGGAAATAGGAGGAGTAACTTTTCTTAAATTATCTGAAGGGTTTACAAGGCTAAAACCTTCATTGTTCTTTGTACTTTTCATGAGTTTAAGTTTTATATTCCTTTCAATGTCATTAAAAGAAATTCCTATTAGTATTGGCTATGGTATATGGACAGGAATAGGTGCAGCTGGAAGTGTATTAATTGGTATGTTTGCGTTTAATGATCCTAAAGATTACAGAAAACTGGCACTGGTTAGTGGTATCATCATAAGTATTATAGGGCTAAAACTAGTATCTTAATCGCGGGGTGGTCAATTGAGTAAGGGAGAAGAGACAAAATTAAAAATATTAAATCAAGCTTTAATTTTGTTTTCCGCAAAGGGCTATGAAGAGACATCTTTAAAAGATATAGCGACTAGTATTCACATTAAAGCACCCTCCATTTATGCATATTTTTCTGGTAAAGAAGAATTATTTATAAGTGTAATTGAATATGTTATGTCAGAGTATATCAATTTTATTAAAGAGCAAGAGGTAGCTACAGCAAAATTTCCTACGAAAGAACGGCTGTATTTTTTGTTACATGAACTAAATGAATATTTTAATAATAATAGCTTAGGTCTTTTTATTAAAAGGTATGGTATTGTTCCGCCAGATAAGTTTAAAGACCTACTAAACCGAAAATATAATGAATGCGAAAAGGAAATAAGGAAATTACTATATACTATACTAAAAAATCATTCAGACAACAGTCAATTTATTGATGATGAGAAGATTGTTAACTCTTTTCTTTGTATGTTGGATGGGATGCTCTTTTACTTAGCAAATTTTTCTTATGAAGAGTATGAAAAAAGACTCAATAATACGTGGGAAGTTTTTTGGAGAGGTATAGTTAAATATTGATTTTTTTAGATCCTTTCATATGGTTTGTAGTTTCTCACACTTAGTATTTCCATCGTACATAACGAGAGGGCGTTGAATATGTACGGAAGGCTACCATATGAAATTATTTCTTGCGGTTCTATCTTAGTAACATTAGCAACAAAATTTACGAAAAGAGCCTTTATTTTCTTTTTATTGCAGGATAGTATTTACCTTTTGATAGGAAATCTGATAAGATATAGTTCGTTACATAGAAAGGTGGTAAAAAAAATGAATAAAACAGAATTTATTAACGCAGTAGCTGAAAAAGCAGAACTTAGCAAAAAGGACGCAAGCAAAGTATTAGAAGCAGTAACCAACTCGATTAGTGAAACACTAAAAGATGGTGACAAAGTTTCTCTTCTCGGCTTTGGAACATTTGAAGTACGTGAAAGAGCAGCGCGTAAGGGGCGTAACCCACAAACTGGTGAAGAAATTGAAATTGCCGCAAGTAAAGTACCGGCATTTAAACCAGGAAAAGAATTAAAAGACGCTGTCAAAAACTAAAGAAATAATCCAGCATAAAAAAAGTCTATCTAACACGATAGGCTTTTTTCACTTTTTGCAAACTCAATTGTTTTCGAAAATATGAAGAATTTCTTGTAAAGATTCTTCATCTCCCGTTTGTAAGATTTCAACTATTCCTGTAGTGCTGTTATAAATGACTTCGTTTCCGTTAAGCTGTATTTGTACGGACCCATCATTATGTCTTTCTATGTTGCCATCTTTAAATTTTGTACTTAGTGAATGATAAATATCCATTAAAGACATATCAATGATGCGTTGATCATCAATCTTAACGTTTTTTGCAACTTCAAACACTTTTTCTCGTGAATCCTCAAATAGCTTTTCACCTTTATCATTTAATAAACCAGCATAATAAAGTATCCCTACAACAGCAATGGTTATCATTAAAATCTTCATACTTCGAGCTCCTTTGTTTGTCTACTTTGTCATTCACTAATCATCTGTAAAAGGTAATTAACGGTTAATATTAGGTTGTCCATAATGTTAAGGTGCTTAAACTTAAAAAAGTTTGGTTTAGTTTGCATAATTTTTGAAAATGGGGATATATATTGATTGAAAAACAACTAAGAGGCTCACTAATGGTACATTTGCTTGGTCACAAAGTAAAAATCATGATAAAAGGGGGCTGACAACATGAAAATTTGTCCAAAAGTATGGAATAGTTTAACTGTTAATGAAAAAATACACTTATTAATGGATCATATTATTTCTAGTCATCTGTGAAATTTTAGAAACATTGCGTAAATTGTATTAGGAGAGGCTTACAATCTTACTATTGCCAGTATAGAGTATGGCTCTGCATACTATTACAGGGAGTCAAAGCTATTTTCGACTTCCTAGATTATTTATTAGTATGAAATTATGAATTAGGCTACTTGCTTAACATTTTATACGTTTATTTCGGATCATTTTATTAACCTAAAACATGAAAACTATGGATTTTCATTGACGTGTTTCAGAAGGAATAGTCATTGAATATAATAAATTATATATAATGGAATTTATAATATGAAGTAACGTAATTAGGTGATAAGTTTGTAGAAAATAAGAAATAGAGAGTACTTCTTAAACATATTCGTAAAAAAATTGAGTCTGGAAAGATTAAGAATAATGTGGCAGAAATTATTGAACGAAGTGAGAAAAAGGTGTAGGGTAGCTACACCTTCATGCTGTATCACACAGATATAGTTTATAATTGTAAGCACTGCTAATACTATGGAATGATAGTAAGTTCCTGTCGTATATCCCCAATAAATTTATCTACATAATAAAACCCTATCGGTACACATTGAGCCTCTTCTTCAGTCTGTTGCTCATCTTGGCAGACTTCAAAATAATATTCATCTGAACTTTCATCTTGTGTAGCCTCATGCCTTACAAATACGTTAGGGTTGTTTAACAACCCTAGCTCATTCAAGAGGTGATAGCGTGCTTTTTCTTCAGACATTTTATATGTAAAGAAAATAACTGATGGCTTTGAACTTTCATCACTAATCATAAAGGTGAGAAAATATGCTTCATCTCTATAAATCATGGTACTTAAACCATTATGTTCATCGTAACCACCATCATGGGGTTCACCAAGAAACTTCTTAATATCTTGTATTGTTAAATTGCTTTCATCTGTATAATAATCAATTGCAGTAATTAATTCGTCTGAATCATCTTTATAATCCACTGTATAGTAATAACAATTACCAAAGAGTTTTCTTTTGAGACCAAACATATAACCTTCCTCTTCAGGTTTACCATTGTCACCAAGAATGTCTTTTGACGTTACATAACCATTTAACGAATAATTACATCCGTTTAATATCCCACTCTTCGCTAATTCTAAAAAATTATTGTTAATTAAAGATGGTTTAAACTTACTATCTAATACTCTAGCAAAAAATACAGCAAATTGATCTCTTGTAATTGGTTGATTCGGTTTGAATGTTTTGTTTGGAAATCCAGTAGTTATTCCATTTGCAAATAATTTGTTTATGTATGGGTAATATTCATTATCTAGTGAAACATCTGTAAAGTATTCTCCATAGTCACCTTTTAAGTCATAGCTTCGAACTAGAATTTTTGCCATTTCTCCTCTTGTAAGTGGCTCGTTTGGGTGAAAACTGTCTACTATATCAAAAATACCTTGGTCAATTACAGCAGCAATTTCTCTATAAGCGCTATGGTCCTCTTTTACGTCAGGCAATTTCGGATTTGTAATATTTTCTGTATTTATTTCCAAGGCACGTGTAACCATTACTGCAGCCTGTCCTCTGGTAACATTATCTTTTGGACCAAATTCCCCATTATTGTAGCCTTTAATTATACCTTCTAAAGTTAGATATGCAATTTCTTCGACTGCCCAATAATCGTGTGTTACATCAGTGAATGAACCTTTAGCCTTTAAGTCGTCATTTGCTGAATGACCGATAGTAGGATTGGTTTGCAGTACTAAACCGACAAACATAGAAATAACAATCATTTTCCAAAATGAGTTTTGATTTTCCAAACTATGCATCCCCTTTAGTTTAGGTAAATTTTCCAACTTAAACATTATTAGGTGTTTTATCCTAGAAGTCAATAATAAAATCTCAATTTATGTAACTAAGTTTTGATATATAAAAGAGCCAGTAAGGTATAGATAAACACTTGGCAAATGCTCAAATCTTTATAGCTAATTGGCCGACCACTGATATACTAAAATTTGTTCAAGTGCTTTCGTTCCTATATGACTGTTCTCATTTAAGTCCGTTTAATTGATTCTGATAAATTATATATGTTGCAAATGGTATAACGAATAAAAGTACAATCAGTAAGCTACTAATTATGCTTTTTTTATTGTTTTTGTTGAAGGACAGTATCGAAATGATTAGCATAGCTAATGCTAAAGCAAATATTAATGATTCAAATACTGCCATACGCCTCACCCCCTCTCATGGAGAATGAAGATGACCACCCTTAGATATTCGCTATTGTATTCCAATTATGCCATAGATGTCCTATGTATGGAGCTTGCTGAGAATATACGACTAACTTTCGTGACACCTTTTCTTTTTTAAACAGCAACAAAAAAGGACTCCATTTTAGTCCTTAGTGATCTCAATAATCTTTGTGTTTAGTAAAACTTTATAACCCAGTTCTCTTAACTCATAGCATAGTAGTGTTTAAGTTAGGGGTACCGACAGAAAATGCGAATTAACAATGCTAAGTTCATGCTACCTTAGATAGAACAACATAATTATTGTGGAGGATATTTTTGAGAAAGAGAATCATATATACATTCTTAGTGTTGTTTTTCATACTTCTAGTTATCTTAACAGCATTTCTTATTCCAGTTAGCATTGTGAGTGGTCTAGATATTTAACCTCTAACAGTAGGATTTCAATTACCTTTTATCGAAAAGTATACTTCTCTCACTTCAGTCGAAGTGCAATAATAAAAAGGTGACCTTAAATTAGTCACCCAAATAAATTCGTTCTTCCCAATATTTTACGGCAGTATCGTGCATGTCTTCAAATGAGTTAAAGGACGTGTTTTCTTGTGTGAATTTATCAAGCTTTTTAATAAATGCTTCAGTTAAATTATTGATGTTAACACTTGGTTTTTTAGCAAAAGGAGAGCTATTAAAAAATTCATCATGGCATGAAAATTTTGTATATTTATTAATGAATTTTGTACTATACAGTTCACTAGAATCGACTGTCTGTAGATCAAAATCACGCGTAGTTTTATTATAGCTGTACAAGTAATCCGAGAAAAACTGCGGGATACTGTAGTCTACTTGCTCCAAAGTACTCACCTCTCTTTCGTGTGAATATTTAAAGCTCCTGTCGTAATTGAAGACAAGGTGCAACGAGCATTATTAAATATGTGTTTATTCTTTTTTTGAAAAACAACTATGAATGGAATGAAAAATAGTCTATATAGTAATTATAAAATGAGATAGCTTGAGAAAAATGGTAATAAATTGAATAATATGTGAATTATTAATGTGTAGTAAATATTGCTTGTAATAGGAATTCATTTCGTAAACGGCTTGTTGTCCTAACTGAGCACGTATAAAGTATTAGTTTGTCGAAAAATAGCTTATCTTTTTTATTGACTGTATATTCAGTCAAAAATATAATGTTAATAACAACAGTGTCTATAGAATGAAAAGCTCCGTATTAAATATTTTGATTGAGGCTTATTTATAAGGAGGGTGACAGATGGATTTGAATTATGAAGTTCATGGTGTCGGAGATCCCATTGTGATGATTCATAGCCCTGGTGTAGACATGCGTGAATGGGCGTATATTGTTCCATATTTATCTCAGACTAATCAGGTCGTTATTTTCGACGTGCGGGGTGCAGGGAATTCACCCGCACCAATTTCACCATCTAATTTTGTAGATGATTTAAGGAAATTACTGGATCACCTAGGCATAAATACAGCTACTCTTGTTGGTCATTCAATGGGAGGACAAATTGCAACCGATTTTACGCTTACCTTTCCATCAAGAGTTAAACAACTCGTGTTAATTGCTCCTTCATTAACAGGATTTCAATATTCACGTGAATTTACTGAATGGATGGAGCAGGTAAACGCAGCTGCCCCAAATATTAAAAAGCTTGCTAATTTGTCCCTAAGTGGTCCTAATTACAGTGTAACGATGTCAAGTAAGCAAAAGGATTTTCTCTATGAAATGACTATCCACTATATGACCAAAGTATTTTCAGAATGGGAGAACTTTGAAATTATTTGGCCTGTTCCACATGCTATTGATAGATTACATGAGATAAAGGTACCTTTGCTCTTTATTCAAGGAGATAAAGAATGGAGTGACATATCTCGAATCGCTGATCACTTCAAACAAGTGAAGTTAGTTCATTTTTTTATGATTAAAGGTGCTGATCATATGTTAACCTTAACTCATCCAAAAGATATAGCTTATGAAATTATGTTGTTTTTACAGAAAGGATTAAGTAAGGATGCCACGTACAAGAGAAACAAATGAAGAAATCCGTCGGATTACAAGTGGAAAAATTTTACAAGCAGCAATGGAGCTTTTTATATCAAAAGGCTTTCATTCTACTTCAATTGACGAAATAGCAAAGCAAGCAGATATTTCTAAAGGTCTTCTTTATCATTATTATAAGGGGAAAGAGAATCTAATTGATGCAATGGTTGTAATGCGAGTGGGAGAACTTATCAAGGTTATGGAGACTGCAGTGTTACAAGAGACGCCTGTGGAACAATTGTTATTTATCATTGAAGGTTCTTTGGAAAATGTTCGTGAACAGCCGATGATTTTTCGATTTTATATAAATTTACTTACTCAAGCTAAAGGAGATAAAGTACTTTCAAAATATACTATGAAATTACAAAAGGAGTATGAGAAGCAATTTGAGGTACAAACTGAGATCTTTGAAAAGCTTGGCGTATCAAATGCCAAGATGAAATCTTTACATTTTTCATCTACCCTTCAAGGAATCATGCTCATGTATTCGACATACCCTAACCTTTATCCTTTAGAAAAAATTAAGAATGAGGTAATAAAAGAGTTTTGTAATTAGATGAGGCTGCTATTGCATAACTTGATATTGTGGCATCGTTGCTAACATTAAAAAACGAAAATCTCAAAATATCTATTTTAGTGAAAATCTTAATTTGTGCCATAGATAATGAACTGACTAGCAACTTTATTCATTGGTATCTAACCGTCCCTTGTCATCATTAAAAAAGTGCCTCAAAGTTTGAAAAAGGGTTAAACACAGTAATACCATGAATTAGAAGCTTTGTACACAAATAGATTTATTTATATAAAACCTTATGCATGACATAGAGTATATTAAATTTATATCGATTTAACTAAATGTATAAAAAGATTAGTTGTAGCTATTTACCTTTATATATTGTATTTGGTAAAATATAGATTGGTACATAGAAAGGTGGTAGTGAAATGAATAAGACAGAATTCATTAATTCAATAGCTGAAAAAGCAGAGCTTAGTAAAAAAGACGCCGGTAAAGCACTAGAGTCTGTATTCAGTGCAATTAGTGACTCATTAAAGGATGGTAATAAAGTTTCTCTACTTGGTTTTGGAACGTTTGAAGTACGTGAAAGAGCAGCGCGTAAAGGACGTAATCCACAAACTGGTGAAGAAATTGAAATCGCTGCAAGTAAAGCACCGGCATTTAAACCAGGAAAAGAATTAAAGGAAGCTGTAAAGTAAATAGATGCCAAAAGAAAAAGCTTATCATGATGATAGGCTTTTTCTTTGTTTGTAATTTCATAAAGCTCACCTTTGCTCTATGACAACCTTTCACAATCTAATATTTATTCTAATTTGATGGTTAATCCACTGTAAATTCTGCTGTCAAATGGTACTTATCATAATCTCCTGCTTTTCTAGCATCCAGTATATCTTTCACTATACGGTATTTACCAGTATTCAAATTTCCGTACAGCCAACTCCAATCAACAGTCCATTCCTTAACATCGGAAGAAGGCAAGCCATAGCCAATATCATTGAATCCATAGTTACCATCAAAGCCAACAGGGACTTGATACCAGCTTCCGTTTATATTCTTTTCCAACAAAAAATATTCACCATAGGTGTATTCCTCGTCGGAGGTATTCTCAAATGCCACAATCAAGCCAGTAGAGGAGACTGTTTCTTCTAGTGCAATCATAGTTACACCATCGAAGTTGTTGACAGTTTCATATAATGTAGGTTCCCAATCAGAATTAGTACTTCCGCATCCTGACAATAATGTCAAACTTATTACCATATAGAATAATAACCATATATATCTTTTCAATTAATCACCACATTGCGTCATATTATTTAACAATTATTTCTGCCTACCAACAATCAAATGATACAATAGTTCAGATGTTGGGAGCTACTTGAAAATTTATACAGTATTAATTGCTAAATTAAGGTATAATAATTTTCGATTATACATATATAGGAGGTTTACAAATGATCCTAGAAATAACTACTCAGGTTCGAGTTTCTAGCATTAAAGAAGGGCAAAAGTGGTATGAAACATTGCTAAATAAGAAGCCTGATTTTACTCCACACGAGGGATTTGCAGAATGGGAACTAATTCCTGGTTGTTGGTTGCAGGTCGCAGAAGGAACTCTTACTGAGGGTAACGGACCATTACGTTTAGGAGTTACTAATATTGTAGCTGAAAGAGATAGACTTGTAGAAGAGCTTAAAATTGATAGCTTTGAAATACAGTCAAGACCAGAAGTTCCAGTTAAATGGGGAACATTCACTGACCCGTGGGGAAACCGAATTGGATTTTTTGAATATTTAGATAAGAATGAAGAGCAAGAACGTATTAAAACAATCTTGGGAACAATAGAAATATAAAACTTGTAAGAAAGGGAACTTCCAGGAGTTAGAAGTTCCTTAATCACATATAGCAACAACATTTACTAAATAGCGTAAGTGAAAGAATAGGATAGTTTAATAATGAAGGTGCTGTTTTTTATCAAATTAGTACCACAAAAATGGGCTTTATGTTGAATTCATTGTTGTATAGAAAAATACGGTTCTCGTTTAGTAGGTCGTTGGATGAAGGATAATAATGATGGCAAGGTAGAGGTTTTCGCTATTTGGGAATATGATAGTTATGAAGATTATTTACAGATTGAATCCAAGGTAACGAGTGATGTTGCTCATGTTAAGCGTATTACAGATTGGTTTGCAAAATATGGTGGACGAGAACGTGTTAAAGAATACATATTAGAAATGAAAAACGAACCTTTAGAGTCAACTGTAACCAACTAAGTATAGAAATTAAGCTAAAGTAATTTTAAATTGTATTTTAAAGGGTGACTTTTATGGCTACATACGATGAAATAAAATTAGAACTATTTGAATTAAATACTGATGATATCAATAGTTTAATCGAATTATCTACTTCAGTTGACTGGGATTATGATAAGTATGAAATTGGTACAGTTTTGTCAACTGGTACAATATTTGGCCACAAAAATGCTTTAGGGAAAGTAGTCTCTTGCGCAGCTATAATCCCGTATGATAAAAATTTAGCTTCTATCGGTATGGTTATTGTTTCTAAAGAATTTAGAGGGTTAGGTCTAGGGAAAGAGGTAACTCAAAAATGTATAGATGCTTGTTCCAAAGACAAAACAATTATGCTAATTGCAACACAAGATGGGAAAGCCTTATATGAAAAAATGGGTTTTAGAACTGTAAATTATGTTCATAAGTATCTTTGTGAAAACTATACTAATAATCTTAAGTTATTAGCTAAATAATGTTACCCTTGGAGCTTTCAATGAAATTGATATTAATAGAATTGTTGACTTAGATAAAGCTGCATTTGGAGATAAAAGAAGTAATTTTCTTAAAAATAGAATAAATCAATCGGAGCAATGTATAGTAGCTAAAGATAACAACGGCAAAATTTTGGGTTATGGTTTATCTATAAGAGGTTCCGTAAATTTAATATTAGGACCTATAGTAGCTCCGGATCATGAAACAGCTACTTTAATACTAGACAAGCTAGCATTTGGACATCAAGGGAAATTAAGAATTGATGTGCCAAAGAGTAATGATCAATTTATGTTGTTCCTAGAGCAAAGTGGTTTTAACAAAGTTAGTGAACCACCAATAATGGTCATTAACTCTGAAAATTTGCCACCTAGGAACAATACATTATTCGGCATTGCGGCTCAAATTTTTGGTTAAGGTAACTCTTGTAGAGCTGTTCTCAATGAAATATGTCATTAGTTTTGCCAGGTTTTTGTAATATTACTATGTGCACTGACTTAAAAAGAATGACATAACGTAAACTTAAGCTCACATCTAAATAGCATGCATTTTGGATTATGAGCTCAAAAATCCAAATATCGTTGTAAGGCTATCGGCTTGCTTCTATAGAGGTGGAAGTGTCAACAACTCTTCGCAAATGTTATATTACTAAAAAAAATTTTACTTAGTATGGAAGGATATTATTATAGTTCTTAATAACTTCACCGAATCCATTGTTTATTAATAATTTTACTATTTCTTGTGATAACCCTATCTCTTTATTAATCAAATAAGAAGCTTTTGAAGTCACAAGAACTTCTATAGTATTTATCTTTTTAGAGTCAATTTCCTTCCAAAGTTCGTAAGTGTGTAAAAGGTCCTTAAGTGTAAGTAAAGTATAATCTTCACCTTGAAAAGTCATATCGGGTCCAATTTGATACCATGTATCACCTTCGTCAGTTAACCATTTCTCTCCAATAATGTCTATTGCATTTTGAATATAGTATGCAGATTTTAAATATTCTTCATTTTTTGTTTCAATATAACTTTTTAATAACAGGTTTAATCCCCCTAACACATGATTAAGTGAACTGTGTGTGGGTAGTGTATCTTGATAAAATGAAAAATAATCGCTAATTAAAAATGCATCTGGTGCAATTTCAAGAACTTTTCTAGATTCAATTTGGTCCACTAAGAGGTCAGCATAATTTAGTAAGTCAATTTTTAATTCTGGAATTTCTAGTAAATCTCCTGTTTCTTCTAGGAAAAGAGCTATCCCTTCATTATGACGTGTATCAATATAAGGAGCTTCTATACCGTATTCCCTTTTAAGCCAAGTGCTTGTAATTTCAGTCTCCCAAAACTCCTTATTTCCTTTAAAAACTGTTAAGTTTGCTATTGAATTTAGAACCAAATCGTAAAAGTACCTTTCTTTTGTTTCTTTGTATTCCTCTAATGCAGAAAAATCCTTTACGAGCAACAAATTCCTTCCGTAATTCAGCTTAGACTCTGGTAGAGGCTCAACAGTAGTTACAAGTTTTTTATAGGGTCCTTTAGCAGTATACCAACTATTAGTTTTCCATTTATGGTAATTTGATTTTTTTATCCATTCGTCAAAAGAACTATCAGAAGTAAATAAATCTTTTTCAGAAAAAAGAGACCAATGATCTACAATGTCTTCTCCTAAAGACTCCATATCTAATTTAATGTGTAGCTGGTCTTTTTTTACAATCACATCAACATCCCGATTCTCAGATATAAGTTCTCTGACGATACTTTCTCTTTCATCTTCGTAGGTTTGAGATAATTCTTTTGAATGATATATTTTACTAATCATAACATTTGAGTAATATTCACTCCCATTGTATGTGGTTAGTAAACCTAGTGGGTTAGTGGTTAGATCAAAACCTATATCTTCATTGTATCTACGTCCTGCCAAAAATTGGTCAAATGGCTGCAATGTGTAGTGTGATACTTCTGGTATGGGAAATGTGACAGTCACATCTATTGGATTTGTACTATTATTTTCGAGGGAGGTAAAGATAAAAAAATCGCCATTATCCAAAGTTCTTTTTGTAATTATAAGAAAAGAATTTGGACTAGTAAGTATCTTATAAGTATAAATTGTATCTTTACTGTTCAAATAAACCTGTTCTTTTGTATCAGATTGTTCAAATCCATATTTTTCCTCGTTAATCATAATGTTTCGAATATGTTCTTGTTCAGAAAATTCAATATAAGAGGTCGTTGTAAGCTGTTTTCCTTTTCCATATTCTAAATAAAACCCTAGAAAAAAAATAAAAATAACTACAAACACGAATCTTTTCAAGAGTATTTCCTCCAATGTAATTGAATTACAAGATAACAATATTGTAGGTATTTGAATAGTTGTTTGTTAATATTTGTATATTTTATATATTATATCCGGGTATTTGTGAAATTTTTTGATACAAAAATAAAGAAATATGTTAAAAGCCGCCTATGAAGATAAAAGTGGTATTGCAACTGCGCATGATATGGAGCTTATATTGTCATGGATCACCTAACAAGAGCCCACATGTTCAGCAATTTATTGATAAAGAATATCAACTTCAAGAGAGAGACTTGGAGATACGTCGAATCCAATCATTTAGCTCTCAATACCCCTTTGTAAGAACTTCAATGAACAGCTCATTTTGTCAAAGAAAGATTTACACAATCATATTTAAAAGGACTTTAGTTGAGAAACGACGTCTTTTCTGTAGATAGTGACGATAAAAACCTACTTTCTTTTACAACATAAGAATTTGAAATGGCTTAATTGTATAAAGGATATGGAGAAAGTAATTGTCATTTCACATGGATTAATGGATAGCGTTTTAGGGGTGGATTCAAACAAATGGATAAAGAGGAGGCATTATGCTTGGGAATTTAGCAAAATACTCTTTTTATATTGGATAATCAGAATATTTAACAAATCAGTTACAAGTATGAGGGATTTTAGTACATAAACAAAAACCAAAATGAAGAATATTGGAATTAGCCAAGACCTTCTTGTTTCCTGGCTGTAGCATTCTGTTAGTACAAGCTCAAACAAAATGTTAAAGAATAAAAAAAAATCGTCTATAAAAGACGATTCTTTTTATTAAAACTTTTGAACGTTAGCAGCTTGAGGTCCACGGTTACCTTCTTCGATATCGAATGAAACTTCTTGACCTTCTTCTAATGTTTTGAATCCGTCACCTTGAATAGCTGAGAAGTGTACAAATACATCATCTCCACCTTCAACTTCGATAAATCCAAAACCTTTTTCTGCATTAAACCATTTTACTTTACCTTGTGCCATTTTTCGCTTCCTCCTGGGTGGATAATTCCACATTATATTACTATTCTTACTCCAAATATATATTAAAGATGAAAATCTTTCAGATATTTCCTTTTAACAATCATATTGGAACAACAATAACAGAAATAATTGTACCACATAAAGTTTCAAGAAGAAAGGGCTTTATTATTTACTTGCTGTAGAAATCAATTTTCGAACTAATTTTGTCTACACTTTTTAGTTCAAGATATATTATTGCTTACTTTATAATAATAATGTAATAGGTAATTTGCTTAATGCAAAATTTTTCACGATTAAGAAGTAAATGATCTATGTATGGTAAAATAATGAAAAGAACATTTTTTCTAGATATCTTAAAAATTGATAAGAACAGGTGATGCATATGAAGATTGTGAAAGAGAAAGGTAAGTCAAATTATGTATCAACAGGTATTACATTTGGGTCAGCATTAGCAATTGCAATATCTTGGAGTCTTCATAAATCAATTATTTGGGCTTGTATACACGGTCTATTAAGCTGGATTTATGTGTTGTATTATGCCTTAACTAGATAAAAAAATATGTAATAAAACATCATGTTGTAGAGACATGTATCAAATTTTTTGTGATGCTTAAAGAGACTATTAATATAAAATAACGATCAAAATGAAGTAGTTATGTATAAGCTCCTATTTACTTTTATGTAAAAAAATGAGATTATTAGTTAAATCATAAACGAAATCTCACATTTTTAGCGATGAAAATGATTGAATATTGTAACAAAAGATAGTTTATTGACAAATGTTTTCGAAAAGAGGTAATTTCTATTGATAACATTGGAAAATCTCTATGATAAAATGATCTTTGATGAACGTAGTAATGTTGAGCTAGGTGCAGCCATAAAAGTAAGTGATAAAACGATAGCAAATATGAAAAACTATTTGAAAAATCGGTCTCAAAATGAACCGAAGCTTGAAAATATTTTAGCGTTAGCTAGGCTATATGCTAATAATCCTACTAATATCGATGCCATTGTCCAAGATTTTGGAAAAAATGATATAGGTGCAACTAATCTACTAAAATTAATGGATTATGCGTATGATAATAGCTTGTTTGACTTTTTGGCTGACTTAATTAAACGGTGTGAAGGGAAAAGTCAAAATTTACAAAAAGCTGCTACATTATATGATTTGCTAAGGATAAAAAAGACCCAAAATAAAAAGTGGACGAGCATCATCTTAGAGGCTAAGTTAGTTAATTCAAGAGATCCTGTTATAAATTGTTTATTATATCTTATTGAAGCTTTAGTAGCTTTAGAAACTAATAATTTTGAGGAATTAGAAGAAAAAAGTGAAGATTTATTGACATATGCTCATAATTTAAAAAATGCGTACTTGAAACTTAATTTTAGTATGAGGGCTTTAGAGCTTTCTATGAGATCAAAGATGAAACTGCATAAACATGATGAAGTTCACCTTATTTCAGATAAGATATTAAAAAGTGATGCGGGTGACAGAGTTAAAGCTTCAGCGTATTTCTCTTTAGGAATGGCAAAGTTCTTTACTCATTTTGAAGAATGTGAAGCGGATTTAGAAAAAGCTTCATATTTATTTAAAAAAAATGGTATGATTAAAGATAGTCAAGCGGTAAGCTCTCATCTATTTATAGCGAAATGTTACCATAAAGTTGATTTGGAAAATGCGACTGGTGACATAACTGATTTCGACCGTGCGTATTACCTTTTTCAGAAAGGTTTAATTGCAGAATCAGAACAATTACTTAATAAAGCTACATACGATGATTACGAAGCTCCATTTATTAGTTTTCTGAGAGGTTTAATCTCAACTAATGTAACATCAAAGAGGGATTATTTTAGGCAATCTATTATCTTATTTGAGGCGGTTGGTGATATACATTATGCTCAATTGTCCATAATTGAATTACACAAATTAGAAAAGGAAGGAGCAGTAAATTGAAGCGATTATTAATTACACTTTTTGCTTTAGCAATTATCCTAGTAAGTAGTAATTTGACATCAGGGGCTGATGAAATAGCAGGTCATAATTTGGAGAAAAAATCACCAGTAACGAGTAAGTCATTATCTCCAATAGAGCCAGATGGAACTTAAAACTAAATTATGATTAAGATGGACAGTGTTCTATATGAGCACTGTCCATCCTTCGTTTTAGGGGCTCGGAATAACCAAAACATGAAAAAGAAAATACGAAAATGCAATTAATTTACATATTAGTTTAATAATTGGAGTGAAGTCTCATGTCTGAACGTCAAAAACAAATTGAAAGAGAAATAGAAGATATTATTGAACAAACTCTTAACATCTTTCATGAGAATGCTTTCTTAAACACGTGCTGGGAAGCAGATATAGCGTTAGAAAAAGACGTACACATCACAGATTCTTTGATTCTCAAAGATCCCTTTGATAAATAAATATATATAAACTCCTTAGAAATTACAAACACAATAGTAAAATGTAAAAATGTTCTTGTAACTAACCTTTCAAGAAAAAATCATGATTTTGATTTTATTATAAATGATTGTGTAAAACAAATTTCTACCTGCTACGTAGCCGTATTATTTTTGAACGTTACTGAAGTGTAGCGTTTTTTGTTTCGTTATGACATTGGATGGAAGATTGAGAATCTTAGAGACAGGGAAGTTGAAAAATTTAGTTGAGCTTTTCAAAACTAAGGGGCTTTTTTGAAATACTAGAAAGTCAGGAGAACACAATAATGATTAAGAGAATATACCAAACAGCATACCTATTAGGGATGCAATATTGATGTGCATGTTGTCAATGCTTAAAAGGAAAATTGGGGTCCGAGGTTTTGGCACCATTTCACATAAAGGCAATAACCTTCAAGTGAAATGGCTCTAGTATGTAGAGGAGAAGAATATGTAAGTAATGATATAAAGAGCTAGTTTGTTTCAGCGATAACTTTATAGTTTTTGTGGTTAATAACTGTTCGACGGTGTTCAAGCTCTAGTTCATTAAAATTATCCATATAAGTTAAGTCTACAATAACAGAGTTTTCATTCACTTTCTCAACGATACCTTGTAGCCCACCTCTGAACTCGATGATGTTCCCCACTTCTGCTTTTTTCATGTTATCTCTCCTTTAAAAACTTATACTTCCAATTTTGCCCTAAAATAGATAATCAGTAAAGCAATTTTTTGGATAATTGACATTTATTATCGTTAGTTCATACGTTTGATCTTATAATTGTATTAAATTACCATTATAAATGAGTCAATATGACTATTTTAGTAAGGTTATTTTTTACTAGGTTCGCTCTCATATAGACATTAAATAACTTTACATGTAAAATACTAAAATATCTGGTTTGAAGTATTACTACGATGTAATAGGCTAGCTTACATACTTTTTAGTTTTGTTACCAATGATTATATAGATCTCATCATTTATGTCCAACAATAAGATTTTGACAACAGGTTATGATTAGAGGGGGAATGTCCATATGGATCAACAATATATAACAGAAATATTAGATAAACTGCGTGATGGAGAATTAAATGAGTTTAGAGTTAGTAAGGACCAGTTCTATACTTATCGAAACGTAATAGTTAGTCGCAGTGACTTTAAGCATTTTCATGGAATTGCTCAAAGAGGTGGGGACGTCATATATCGTTATCTAACAGAAGAGCGTAGTTAAACTCCGGGTGTCTCTAATAATCGTGTTATGCCGCTCTTACCGCATTAATAATTTATCGTTATTACTCATGTAAACTACTAGGAATTGTTTGTTAATGCGATCATCATCAGAAGGTATATACAACATCTGCTCTTTGTAACTAAGCAACAAAGATATTCACTTGAAACATATATGAAAGGTTAATTGGAAGGTGGAGCGAAATTCTTTCTTAATTTTGCTAAAGCATGTCTTCGCCATGATTTAACTGCAGCAATTGAAACACCTTCTTCACTAGCAATGCGTTGTAGTTTTTTACCATGAAGAAAAGTACCTAATAGCCATTTTTGTTGATTCGTTGTTAATACTTCACAATACATGAGCAGACTTTCAAGCTCTGTTTCTTTATCCACGTACGAACCGGCAAGAAACTGAAGGTTTTCATCACTCATACAGATGAAATGACTCTCTACACGGTTTTCTTTTGTCAATTCGGATAATAATTTTCCTTGAATTGTTGCATAAGCATAAGTTGAAAAAATTCCTTTTTCACGATCGTATCTTTCATAAGCTTGCCATAAAGCAATTAAGGCACTTTGATAATAGTGATCAAAGTTTTTGTAAAGATGAAGTTTTCTCATTATTGCTAGTATCATCGGTCGGTATTGATGGATCATTTGTTCAAACTGTGTATTATCGCTCATCGAATTTTCCTATCGAAAGCGCGCTTTGACTATTATTCCGCGGTAACACTAACTTACTTGACAACAGCTTAAATGTACAAATGCCTGAATGAAGGGTATTATGCTATATGAGTTGTTAGAAAATAAAGTTTCATATTAGCAGATTATATATATGCGCTAAGTAAGGCTGGGTGAAATTTTAAATTCGCAAGATTTCATATGTGCAAAAGTGGGAACTTTCTGACACGTCCATGCCCCAAAGCAGCAATATTCTTATGTATAACAAATTTACAATAAAAAAACCTGTCACAAAAAATCTGTGTACAGGCTTTTTAAAATTTCTTAGTGTTAATCATTGTTATATAATGTTTCAAGGATTGATTCTAGGACACTAATGTCACTTATTAATAAAGCAGGAAGGAAGATAAAAACTACGATAATCGCTACGTTTGCTAACAGAAGTATTTTCAACGTTTTAAATAATCGCATACAATCACTTCCTTTTTACAAAGATAAACAAGCAACATACGATTTGAAGTCTACATTAATCGCTTTAGCGCCACACCTCCAGTTGTTTTGAAGTAATAACAAAGCTTTGTAATTTTATTATAAAGGGTATATGCGAAAATAACTATTGTTAATTTCTGAAAATATTGAATTTTTAAACATATATGTTATAGATTCTTTTGCTCAAGTTTAATCATCTCGTTCTCAAGCCATGATGTGTTCAAATTTTCACCTATAAAGACGAGATTCATCGGCATTTGTACTGGTTCTTTCATATAAATCGGCATCCCATACGAATACTGAAATAAGAACATCGATTCAGAATGAGTAAATTTCAAGTAGCCTTTAATCCGTAAAATAGTTTCGGGCATCTCCCGTAGCCAGTTTTCAAAAGCATCTATGTCCAATGGTTGCATGAACTGGTACACGTATGATTTTACTTTTAAATCATGTTGAACATGAGTGGTTTGTTTTGAAATACGATTGTTTTTTGGAACTGCCTGAATTTGTTGTAATGAGATATTTGCAAAAGTAGTTAACAAACAGGTCGCATGAGTATTGTAGGCTTGAATTGAAAATATTAGATTTGCCTGTTCAGCATCTGTTAAATGGTCAGTTTTATTTAAAAGTAATGTATCAGCGTGACGAATTTGTTCGTATAATAATTGCTGCATCTGTGGAGAAAGCTTATCACGGTCAAACCATCTTTTTGAATCAACAATTGTAATAATACCTTGTATTGCTAATTTATCTGCAAAAATAGGTGACATACACGCATCAACCACTTCTATTGGATGTGCAACTCCAGTTGTTTCTATATAAATAACATCTATGTTTTGGGTTAATAATAGTTCTTGAAGTTGTGCTTCTAATTGGCCTTGCATCGTACAGCAAACACAGCCATTTAGCAGTTCTTTCAAAGGTGTGTTATCTGGGACTACTTGTGAGTCAATTGATATTTTGCCTAATTCATTCATGATTACAGCAACTTTACGGTTGAGTTGTTTTTCTTGTTGTAGCAAATTTGTAAGTAGTGTCGTTTTGCCACTACCAAGAAATCCAGACAAAATGATAATATCTATTTTTTTCTTCACTGTTTTTTTCTCTCCTTAAGGTCACGTACATTCTATCGTAGCTTATTGAATTTCAGTTCGTCAATGATTTATGTAAAGGTTAACATAGGCTCATTTTGTAATATGGTTATTTATATGAAAATAACCATAACACAAGGCGATTAATGTCATACTCATATTTGGATAGAAGGAAAAGATGCTGAAAATATAGTGGATATGTGTATATCATAGTAGGAAAAGCAATAATCAATGCGTAAACAGCCTTTACAAATGATCTCAAAGTTAACTAGGAATTGTTTTTGTTAGGTACTAATGGGAAGTTTATAGTACAATTTCAATTAAACTCGCCCAACAGAATTGGGCTTTAACCATAATGAGCTTTATGGAGGGATGCTGGTGGAGAGGATTGCACTTGTTTCAGATATACATGGGAATATTCCGGCGCTAGAAGCGGTATTGCTAGATATTAAACAACGAGGCATTGAAAAAATTTATTGTTTAGGTGATTTGGTTGGGAAGGGGCCACATCCAGAGAAAAGCATCGATATCATACGTGACACCTGTGATATCGTTGTACAAGGTAATTGGGATGACTTTCTTCCAAATGAAACAAATAATACATATATTCAATGGTATCAGCATCGTTTAAGTTCAGAACAACTTTCGTATATAAAATCTTTACCATTTTCGCATGATTTTATGATGAGTGGTCGAAAAATCCGGCTGTTTCATGCTTCATCTACGAGCGTTCATCACCGAGTCTATCCTTGGGACTCGCTAGACAAGCGGAAGGAAATGTTTACGAATACTGAAAAAACTGGTGGATTAAATGGACGTAAGCCAGACGTTGTTTGTTATGGAGATATTCATTATGCCTTTATCCACCATATACAAGAGAAGGTGCTTATAAACGTTGGAAGTGTAGGTAATCCTTTAGATATGACACAGGCATCTTATGTCATCCTAGAAGGGGACAACGGTTCTGATGTAGAAAGCTCCTTTGCGATTCAGTTAGTTCGAGTACCATACGATATTGAGCTTGCCATTCGCCAAGCAAGAGAAGAAGGAATGCCAGAGCTTGAGCCTTATATTGATGAGCTGAGAACAGCAACATATAGAGGTTTGAAAAAATAAATGAAATAGCAATTATCTAAGTTACAGTAGAAAAACTGTGTTTCATCAAATGATGGACCACGGTTTTTTCGTTTGTTTTTAATTGTTTTATATGGGTCTTTTCTAAAATCTTTTAATTAAAAATGGACAATATGATGAGTTTTATGAGAGGTCAAAAAATTGTAATAGTAGAGAAGATGGCACGATCTCCATCTATATACGTGTAAATATCTTCAACGAAAAGGAACAATCATTGTGAAAACGGACTTAAATATCATTGGAGAGGTATCATTTCCCACTAACACTGACAGAAAAAGTGCTAGCGGACAAAATGATTTCCCAATACAGGATTTTATATGCGGATTGTCGAATAAGCAGAAAACAAGAGTAAAAAAGGAGATGTGATTATGGAGGTAAAAACTGCAGACTTATGTGATAAATTTGGAGTTGAATTATCAATTTGTCAAACAGCATTTCGTTCTTTCGGAAAAAAACACATATTTTCTGGTCCAATCACAACGGTAGATGTATTTGAGGACAATGTTTTAGTTAGAGAAGCATTGGAGACAGTTCCAGAAGGATCGGTCTTAGTAGTAGATGGTGCTGGTTCGAGAAGTTGTGCTTTGCTCGGCGATAGACTAGGTGGTATTGCTATGTCGCGTAATTTAAGTGGCATTATTATTAATGGGTGTGTCCGTGATTCGGCAGAACTTGCTACACTTAATATCGGTATTTTAGCTATAGGAACACACCCCTTGAAAAGTAAAAAGGAAGGGAAGGGGAAAAGGAATGAGCGATTACACTTTGGTGGAATTGAATGGAAGCCTGGCTATTTTGTTTATGCTGATGAGGACGGGGTCGTAGTTAGTCTACGGGAAATTAAGCTGTAAAATCATTTAAGTTGAAAAAAGTGTGTTGCCTAAGCATTTATATGACTTAGGCAACACCTTTTATTATTTAACATGTAGTTGGATTGATCCTTTGATTCTAGACCATATTCTATACTTAAGCTTAATTAACTTAAGGGGGATTATTTCCACCTCGATTAGTGCGTTCATGTAGATTAAACAAATACGGTTACAAATCTTAATAGCAAGGTTACGCATGAGATGTAAGTGGAAATAAAAAATGGCTAGGAAAATCCTTATTTAAAGGACGCATAAACAACGTATCATTACCAATGGTTGATTTGAGTTCAGTTTTTAACAGATCTTGTAGGAAGTCCGGAGTAAAATGAAAATGAATTGCTTTTTCATCTGACATCAAATTACTAAGAATGTTCACAGCATCAATCTTATCATTACTAATGATGTCGTAAATATTTAACACGCCATCATTTTGGTCAAAAATAATAATGCTATCTTCCTCTTCAATATAGTAAGTCGCATCTTTAAAAGCTAAAATAATATAAAACATTAGCAGATGTTTACAATCTTTTACCCCAAATGTGTTTGATACAGGAACTCTTGTGCTAGCTAATCTTTCAATAATTTTAAGGTGTGATTTTTTATTCACATTTAATTTTTTTATCGTTAAAGGATTTATGGGTTTAAGACTTAAGTCAGCGCGCTGTATAGTAAAGCTACTTTCTAAGACTTTATTGAATCCAAATTTAGGATAGAAATCTAATACAGAATCATTTGCAAATAAATAAATGAAATCACAATCGTTTTCATATTTTGCAATGATATGTTTCATTAGTTTCGCAGCTAAACCTTTGTTTCGATATTGGGGGTGTGTCATAACAGTGCCAACTTGAATCGCGTTAAACTCTTTCCCTTTGTGCGTGATACTCATTTTATTTATTGAAGCGTTGGCAATAACTTGTTTTTGATCAATAAATGAATAACATATATAGCTATCATCCCAATATCCTAAGTCAAACCATTGTTGAAAATCTATGCCAAAAACATCTTTAGCTAGCTTAATAAAACTCTCTCTATACGTTGAATTATTTTTATAATCACTAATTAGTTGTAATGTATTCATATTGTATTCTTTCTCCTTAGTTTAGATGTAGGTAACAATCCTATATGAGGTTATGGTAGGTCCTTATACATAGCTCATATGACAGTGTATAAATTTTACCTTTGTAAAACTTCTTTCCAAAGATACACATTTGATGTAAATGAATGCTATACAAACTTAGAATTAAACAAGGTACAACATAGTTCTCAAAGCATCTTTTCTTTAATAAAGCGATGGAAGGTCAATAATAATTTTTTAGTTTGTATCATAAGTTTGTGAAAAACGCTTTGGTGAAAGTATGACATTCATTTTATTCGATAAGGTCGGTGAAAATCCTTTTTTATATTGTATTTTAAAAATAGGAAGAAAAGGTAATAGACAAAAGTCTCCTGTTAGCAAAAGAGAATTTACATGAAATTTTGTTTTTACAATGTAAGTCTGAAAAAAGTAATTCTATTAATCTCATTACAGAATGTATAGTTTTTTAATATTATTCCGATTTTTAACTTAATTTTCATATTAATATGATAATCTATAAAAGGGAGAATAATTATGGTAGGAGGTTTGTTTTGTTTATGATTTTAAAAGTTGGAAAAAGGATTTGTATTAGTGTAATCGCTTTATTGACCCTTGTTGCTTTTTTACAAGTAGAAGTTGCTATTTTTGCAGAAGGAGTAGGGGATCCAGCACCAGAAATTGAAGCAAGAGGTAATGTAAATGGGAAGAGGATTTTATTTGACAATACTCATGGACAAACTGCCGGTGCAGCTGATTGGGTAATAGACGGGGGATTTTCAGATTTTGCGAATGCTCTCGCAGATAACGGCTATTACGTTAAAGAACTTAGACAATCTACCCCAATTACTTATGAAGACATAGCTACATATGATGCTTTTATAATACCTGAGGCAAATATACCTTATAAAAGTTCTGAGCAAGCGGTCATGGTACAGTATGTTGAAAATGGAGGAAGTATTTTTTTCATATCTGACCATTATAATGCTGATCGAAATAAAAACCGTTGGGATTCATCTGAAATTTTTAACGGTTATCGTCGTGGTGCGTGGAATGATCCAACAAAAGGGATGAGTACTGAAGAGCGTAATTCAACAGCGATGACGGATGTAACGAGCTCTGATTGGCTCTCAGAAAATTTTGGGATTCGTTTTCGTTATAATGCTATAGGTGATGTTACCGCTAATCAAATAGTAACACCAGACCAATCCTTCGGAATTACAGAAGGGGTAAACAACGTGGCTATGCATGCTGGGTCAACCTTAGCTATAATAGATCCAACAAAAGCAAAGGGAATTGTATATTTACCAAGCACAAACCAAAAATGGTCTTATGCAGTAGATCAGGGCGTATATAATGGTGGAGGAATCGAAGAAGGCCCTTATGCAGCGATTGGGAAGTATGGGTTAGGAAAAACTGCGTTTATCGGAGATTCATCTCCAGTAGAAGATGCAACACCTAAATATGCACGTGAGGAAAATGGATCATCTAAAAGAACCTATGACGGTTTTCTTGAAGTTGATGACGCTAAGCTTCTTGTGAATATGGTAAATTGGCTAACGGTTCAAGAAAGCTATACAAGCTTTGCTGATATATCTGGACTTGAACTGGATCAACCAACATCATTATTACATTTTGAAACACCACAAAATTCCACAGAGCCTGAATTTGAGCCATGGTCTTTACCTGACCCAGGTTATAAGTGGTGGGATCAATCGACTTTTGCGAAAGGGTCATTTGGTTATGTGGAAGGTGATCAAAACCCTACATCCAATGTGTTTTTCTCTGAATATATTGAAGGAAGCAGCTATAATAAAGCACTAGAAATTTATAATGGAACAGGTGTAGCTGTTGATCTATCACAATATACAATTGAGCTATCCAATCTTTCTAGTAGTATTTCATTAACTGGTACAATAAGCAGTGGGGAAGTTTTTGTTATTGCAAACCCTAACGCGGACCAAACTATTTTAGTAGAAGCAGATATGACTGAAACAAATATGGTTTTTAATGGTGATGATTCAATTGTCTTAAAGCATAATGGCGTTATTATTGATGTTATTGGTGTTCAAGGCGCTAGCTTTGCAAAAGATAAAACGTTGCTAAGGAATAGTGATATAACATCTGGTGCAGCTACTTATAATAGTAACGACTGGACATTCTACCCTTCAAATACATTTGATTATATCGGAAGTCATTAATCAAGCATTGTGAAATAACTAGGATGTTAAGATGAAAAACAACCTTAATAGATATAACTACTTACCTTGCTTATATACGGGGTTAAGTGGTTATTTTTTTGGAAAATTTTGTATAAAAGGTTACATTTGTTCTACCTGTCCTAAGGTGAAAATACACGTATACAATAAACGATCGAGTAATCTATATATTCAAAAAATACTAAAGTGTTTTTCTGCTTTGTGTTTAAGGATATAGTGTTATGAAGCTTGCAATAATGAAAATAGCTACAAATATTACTTTTTTTTAGCATTAGTGTTATGGGATTAAATGCTAGAGTCTATAAGCAGTTTTTGCCTAGTTTGTGTTATTGATATATAGCGGTAGATAATATGCTTAATTATTAGACAGTAAATTCGATACAGTACAGAATTCATTTTTTGAGAGAATATTCTTTGTTCTTCTTTGGTTATAATTACATTGTTTTAACAGCTAGCTTAGAGAAAATGAGTGTTATGATTGAAACATTAACTACAGTTAATCAAAAGATTGTTACTATCATGAAGGAAACGACACTAAGTGCGGAAAAGATCAAAAATACCTTTAATTGATGAAATACGTAGATAACGCATATTTTATTAGCGTTATCGTCTTTTTTAATATCACTCCTAGTAGTTTATAACTGACGGTGATATAATAGTAAGGATGTATTATAAAATGGAGGAACGTAAATGATTACAGTTACAAATGTAAGCTTACGTTACGGTGACCGTAAGCTATTTGAGGATGTTAATATAAAATTCACGCCTGGTAATTGCTATGGCTTAATTGGAGCAAATGGTGCAGGTAAATCAACCTTTTTGAAGATATTATCTGGAGAAATTGAAGCCCAAACTGGTGATATACACATGACACCAGGGGAACGTCTAGCGGTGTTAAAGCAAAATCACTTCGAGTATGAAGAACATGAAGTTTTAAAAGTTGTTATTATGGGGCATGAACGTTTGTATGAAGTGATGCAGGAGAAGGATGCTATCTATATGAAGGCTGATTTTTCAGATGAAGATGGTATCAAGGCGGCAGAGCTTGAAGGTGAGTTTGCTGAACTAAATGGTTGGGAAGCAGAGTCAGAAGCAGCAACATTATTAAATGGCCTAGGTATTGGTGAAGACCTTCATGCGAAGAAAATGAGTGATTTAGCAGGTGGAGAAAAAGTAAAGGTTTTATTAGCGCAAGCACTTTTTGGTAAACCTGATGTTCTATTACTAGATGAGCCTACTAACCACCTTGATATGAAAGCGATCCAATGGTTAGAAGAATTCTTAATTAATTTTGAAAATACCGTGATTGTTGTCTCACATGACCGTCACTTTTTAAATAAGGTTTGTACACATATGGCAGATTTAGACTTTGGGAAAATCCAAATTTATGTAGGGAACTATGATTTTTGGTATGAATCTAGTCAACTTGCCTTAAAAATGACTCAGGATGCTAATAAGAAAAAAGAAGAAAAAATTAAAGAATTACAAAACTTTATTGCACGTTTTAGTGCAAATGCATCTAAATCAAAACAAGCTACCTCTAGGAAAAAACTATTAGACAAAATTTCACTTGATGATATTAAACCTTCATCTAGAAGATATCCGTTTGTTGGCTTTTCTCCAGAAAGAGAGATAGGCAACGATCTGCTACGAGTAGAAGGTTTGACAAAGACACTTGATGGTGAAAAAGTACTAGATAACGTTAGCTTTACAATGAACAAAGATGATAAAATTGCGCTAGTAGGTCGTAATGAAGTTGCAAACACGACATTACTTAAAATTCTGATGGGTGAAATGGAGCCTGATAGCGGCTCGTTTAAATGGGGAGTAACTACTTCACAAGCATATTTCCCTAAGGATAACTCAGCTTTTTTTGAGAACAGTGATCTTAATTTAGTTGAATGGCTACGTCAGTTTTCACCACAAGATGAAAGTGAAAGTTTCCTACGCGGTTTTTTAGGTAGAATGCTATTCTCTGGTGAAGAAGTATTGAAAAAGGCTAGTGTTTTATCTGGAGGAGAAAAGGTTCGCTGTATGTTGTCAAAAATGATGCTTAGCAGTGCAAATGTATTAATTCTTGATGAGCCAACGAATCACCTTGACTTAGAATCTATTACAGCAGTCAATAATGGCCTCATTGCCTTTAAAGGATCCATGTTGTTCACGTCACATGATCATCAATTTGTTCAATCGATTGCAAATCGTATCATTGAAGTGACGCCGAGCGGAGTTGTCGATAAACAAATTACTTTTGATGAATATATTGAAGATGATGAGTTGCAACGTCAAATTGCAACTATGTATAAATAATTGTATAAGATATGAGTGGAAAGGATAGATAAAATATAAACATCTATCCTTTTTTCTTTAGGTTCTTGTCGTAAACCTTGTTGTAATTGAAACTAAATTTGCACAGCTAATTGGTGATTGTATCGGTAACCATTATATTCAAATAAAAAAAGATGGTGTGAAGGTAAAATTGATACGTGTTTAGTGTTTTATTACGAAATATAAAAATTAATAGAAACCAACCTTTCATAATGTGCTGATAAATTCATATAAAAAAATTCTATATGAAGGGATTGTTTATGGAATATATAGAAAACCTTTCAAAAACTATTATTTACATAGAAAATAATTTAACAAACAAATTAACGATAGAAGATATTAGCCATTATAGCGGTTACTCAAAGTTTCATTTTCAAAGACTCTTTCATCAAGTGGTTGGGGAAACTGTAGGTCAATATATCATGAATAGAAGATTATCCGAAGCGGCAACCCTTTTAGTGAACGATTCTATGAATATTTTGCAAATTGCTTTAGAGCTCGGGTATGAATCACATGAAGCTTTCACTAGGGCTTTCAATAAAAGGTATAAAATGAGTCCGTATCAATTTAGACAACTTGGAGTAACAACAGAATTTATCTACAAAAATCCAATTGATGTACAATATCTTACAAATAAAAATAAGAATTTATTAGGAGACATTGAGGTAGTCACGTTGGAAGATCTTCGACTTAAAGGCTATATGGCATCAAATACATCACACGAAGAAATATATGCAAGCTGGTCTAAACTACGTAGGGATATCCATAAATATGATAAAACAGATACGTATTTTTATGGCGTTTTGCACTACCCTAAGTCATTTGGATTAGAAATTGATTTTAAATATATAGCTGCTGTGGAGGAAGATGAAATTATACAACTTCCTAATCAAGAATTAAAGGAGATTACATTGCCTAAAAGTAATTATCTCATTTTTAATCATCAAGGATCCGCAGAGGCGTTACCACTATCGTATGAATACATTTATGGTGTATGGTTACCAAAATCTAAATATGTTGCTAATGGCTTATATGATTTTGAGAGATATCGCTCTTTTGAGGAAGGTACAAAGCATGCGATACAAATATGTATTCCAATTACAAGTAAGTAACGTGCCTTATACTAATGCATAATATGGTCACTTTAGCATTAATCATCAAGTTTTTGTTTCTTGTTACCTTTATCTTTAATATGAAGGGAGAGAGAAACATGAGACGAGATGATTTTTTATTTTTATCAGCAAATAAGATTGCTAAATTAATTGCAAATGGGGAGTTGACTTCTGTGCAGGTGGTACGTGCGATCATTCGAAGAATTCAACAATTTGATGTGAAAGTAAATGCAGTTGTGAATGTAAATATTGATCAACTTATAAATGATGCCAAAAAAGCAGATCAACTAATGAAAGAAGGTACTAAGCTTGGACCTTTACATGGTGTTCCAATAACATTAAAAGAATCGTATGCAGTCAAAAGAATGAAAACAACAAGTGGCTTTACTCCACTCAAAGATTATGAGACAAATTTTGATGCTACTGTTGTACGTCGGTTAAAAGAAGCAGGAGCCATTATTATAGGTAAAACAAATGTCCCACCTTTACTAATGGATTTACAAACAGATAACGATATTTACGGAAGGACCAATAACCCTTGGGACTTGGAACGTACCCCTGGGGGAAGTAGTGGTGGTGGAGCTGCCGCAGTGTCAGCTAGTTTTAGCTATTTAGATATTGGAAGTGATATAGGAGGGTCTTTAAGAGTGCCTGCACATTTTTGTGGAGTGTATAGCTTAAAACCTACAGAGCACTCAGTGTCAGCTTTCGGCCACTTACCAATGGAAAATGTAAAAACGCAACCAAATTATCGTTCTTCAAGGCATTTAGCGTGTTACGGACCGATAGCAAGGTCTATTGATGACTTAATTTTATCTTATGGTATTATTGCTGGGACAGACAGTAATGACGTGAAGGTACCCAATTTAGTTACTGAAAAACAGGTTGATGTAAAGCTAGCAAACGTTAAGATAGCCTGGATGGATGAACTACCAGATGTTCCTGTCAGTAAGCAAGTGAAAACTTCCATCCATCAATATGTAAAAAAGCTAGAATCCGTAGGCATACAAACTGTTAAAATAGAGCAGTTTCCAGTCAGTACTATAAAAGTTTGGGAAACGTGGGGTAAAATCATCGATGCTGAACTGAATTCAAATCAACCTGTTTTACTAAGGATGCTTGAACACGTAATTACTAAAAAAATTCAACGGAAATACCCGACATCTAGTAAGTTGATGCCACTAAACTTTAAAAACTATATGAGAACGTTAACTCAAAGAGAAGATCTCATTACATCATTTGATATGTTTCTTGACCCTTATGATATGTTTATTTTACCTGTTAGTGTTACACCAGCATTCCAGCATATCACAAAAGAAAAAATGATAGGGTATCAACCGATATATAAAACACCTGTGTATGTTGATGACAAACCGATGGAATATTGGCAAGCAACAACTGCATATACGAATTTATTTAATGTTTTAGCAAATCCAGTAGTTACGATTCCTCTTCAGTTAAGTGATGAAAACCTACCGATAGGCGTACAGTGTGTGGGGAAAAGGTGGAATGATTATCAATTATTACACATCATAAAACAGCTTGTGATGGAGTTAAATATAGATATTCCCAGAGTTTCATTTTAGAACAAGGGATACACAGGTTAGGTTAATAGGAAGTTTAGAAGAGAAAAAATACCGATATGAAGCTGTTTCACAATGACATTGTCTACTAACTGCTGATACAATATGAAATGAAGATATATTAGTCAAAGGCTCTTTTCGTAAACTTTGTAGCTCTTGTTTCTATATTATAGGATTTGATGCAAGTTTCATCGTTTTAATGAAGAAAAGAGTCCACGATTTCTATTAAAGTATACGCTTTATACATTAATTTTCTTTTAAGAACAACGATACATGTGATAACAACGAAGTAATAAGATGATGAAATAGGTGATCTAGAATTGTTAACCTCTCAGAAAAGAAGAAATATCGGTATTTTTGCACACATTGATGCCGGGAAAACAACTACAACAGAACAGATGTTATATCAAAGTGGTCAAATCCGCTCCTTAGGGAGTGTTGATACAGGCACAACCCAAACTGACTGGCTAGAAGTTGAAAAAGCAAGAGGTATATCAGTTACTGCTGCAGCAACGGAATTGACTTGGAAAGATACGGTTATAAATATTGTTGATACTCCAGGTCACGTTGATTTTTTGTCAGAGGTTGAACGTAGCCTAAGAGTTATGGATGGAGCAATACTTATCATTTGCGCAGTAGAAGGTGTTCAACCTCAAACAGAAGTTGTTTGGCATGCACTTCGGAAGCTTAACATTCCAACATTAATTTATGTTAACAAACTTGACAGAATTGGAGCAAATCCTCGTCGAGTTATGGCTGAAATTCAACGTAACTTAACTAATTCTTGTGTACCTATACAGTTTGTGCAAGGGTATGAACACACTTTTACAGGTATCACCTCTTTGCTAATTAACCATAAACATGATTTTTATGAGCGGCTTGTTGAAGCAGTATCAGAACATGATGATTCGATCTTACATAAATTTTTAGAAGGAGAAGAAATAACAAACGACCTTTTAAAAGAGAAAATCAATTTGTTATCTGCACGCTGTGATTTATTTCCTATTTTGTTTGGTGCCTCAAATAAAGGTATTGGGATAAAGGAACTGATGGATGCCATGGTCGATTACCTACCTCAGCCAAAAGGATCAAAGGATGCCCCTTTGGCTGGGGTGGTATTTAAAATAGAAAGAGATAAGAAATTAGGCAGACTAGCGTACGTTAGGCTTTTTGAAGGAAGTATACAAAATCGGAATACGATCACAAATGTTACTCAAAATATTGAGGAGAAAGTGACTCAAATTCGTAAAGTCAGAGGTAACAAAAGTGAAGATTTACGAGAGCTTCAAGCAGGTGATATAGCTGCGCTCACTGGATTAAATCATGTGATGATAGGTGATATATTAGGGGATACAAAAGGGATTCCAGAACATCCTCGTATGGCGGTACCTCTTCTGACTGTAAAAGTTGAATGGGAAAAAGCGGAGGATTATCCTGCTGTTGTAAAAGCGTTTCAGGAACTTGTTGATGAGGATCCTTTATTAAATCTACAGTGGCAACAAGAGGATCGAGAGCTACATATTAAAGTGATGGGTAACATTCAGCTCGAGATACTTAAATCTATTATGGAAAACCGATATCAGCTGAAAGTTGGATTTGGACAGCCTGCTGTTATTTATCAAGAGACACCGAAAAATTCAGGTGAAGGACTTATACGCTATACGATGCCTAAACCATGCTGGGCTGTATTGCGTTTTAAAATAGAGCCAGGCGAAAGAGGAAGTGGGGTAACCTATCATTCAGTTGTGCGAAAAGAAGAGTTATTAGAACGCTATCAAAATGAGGTTGCCAGAAGAATTCCAGAGGCTTTGGAGCAAGGGTTATTTGGTTGGAATGTAGTGGATCTAAAAATTACCTTAATTGAAGGAGAACATCATGTTGTTCACACACATCCTCTGGATTTTGCTGTCGCGACACCTATGGGTATCATGCAAGGGTTAAGTAATACAGGTACGAAGTTACTAGAACCTATGTTGAACTTTAGAATATCTGTGCCAGAACAATTTGGAGGGAAGGTTCTTCATGATCTATCATTAATGCGTGCAACATTTGATTCACCAGATCAACTTGAAGATCGAATGATCATAGAAGGAATAATACCTTTGGCAACTTCTATGGAATATGCGGTTCAATTAGCGTCTTATACAAAAGGCCAAGGGACAATTACGACTAATTTTCATAGTTATCAAGAATGTCCCGAAGAAGTGTTAGCTACAAGAACTCGAAGAGGAGTCAATCCATTAGATCAGTCCAAGTATATTTTAAGTGTAAGGAAGGCATTGTCGTAACACGAAAAAGTAAGTTTCTTCTGCACAAGAGCCAGGTCGTAACAAGTATTTATTAATCATTTTGTAGATTTAAAATTGCAGGAATGTTCCTAAACCTAGACATGCTTAATTAACGTGCTTACACTTAAATAAAAAATTTCAAATCCCCTCTCCGTTACAGGAGGGGGATTTTAAAAATTCTATAAGACACAAGGACATTGTGTTCATTATTCAGTTACATAAGCGATTTTTCCGTCAGGTGTAAAAGCGACAATACATGGAAAAAGCCCAACTTGTATTGTGGCGATCACACTGTGTGTTTTCACATCAATGACAGAAACAGTGGCATCACCAGTATTCGTCACATAAGCGAGTTTCCCGTCTAGCGTGAAAGCGACATCGTTTGGATCTTCTCCAACCTGCACTGTATGAATAACAGAATGAGTTTTTACATCTATAACCGATACAGTAGCATCCCCAGAATTCGTTATATAAGCGAGTTTCCCATCTGGTGTGAAGGTGACTGATTTTGGTTGGTTCTCAACCTGGACAGTAGCAATAACGGAATGAGCTTTTACATCTATAACCGATATATTGGCATTACCTTCATTCGCTACATAAGCCAGTTCTGTGTTCGGAGTGAAAGCAACATCTGTTGCACCATTCCCAACCTGTACAGTAGTAATCACAATATGAGATTTTACATCTATAACCGATATTGTGGCATCATCAAAATTCGTCACATAAGCGAGTTTCCCGTTTGGTGTGAAAGAGATATTTTGTGGATTTACCCCGACTTGGACGGTAACTATAACAGAATGAGTTTTTGAATCTATAACCGATATAGTGGGAATATCAGTATTCGTCACATAAGCGAGTTTCCCGTCTGGAGTGAAATTCACATCGTTTGGAACTCCTCCAACCTGCACAGTAGCAATAACAGAATGAGTTTTTACATCTATAACTGATACATTAGCGATTGCAGTATTCGTCACATAGGCAAGTTTCCCATCTGATGTGAAAGCGACACGATTTGGAAGACCTCCAACTTGCAATGTAGCAATAACAGAATGAGTTTTTACATCTATGACTGAAATATTGCCACTAATATTTATCACATAAGCTAGTTTCCCATCAGGTGAAAACGCAACAGGAAAGGATTCATCTGTATCACCTACAGGCAACGTTGCAATCACGCTATGTGTTTTTACATCAATCACTGTTGTTGTCAATCAAAACCACCTCTTTTCAATACTTGTTATAACAAAGATATGGAAAAGTGAACTAGTTAATTCGCTCACTATGAAACTTAGGAATAATGTGATTACAACTTATTTAAAACCAACGAATATTTTTATAGAATACAAGTGAATTTAATGATGATGTAACTTCGATTACACGAAATTTATCAAATCCGCAATGAAATATGGATGCTTTCTAAATTCCTATATTTAAGAAGGGGAAATAATACGAGTTGTGATCTAATTACGTAAGATTAAAGAATGTATTAATGAGGGAATTATGGAGACACCTTCTGCAAAATGGCTCTGTTAAGTTAATATGGAGTAATACTAGATAAATTCATATCAGATATACAGTGTAAAGGATTTGATTTATATGTTTTTGACTGTTCAAATTGAGAATATAACGACTATCATAATGAACTTGCATAGACCCTAGACTATATGGGGGAATCCTAAATGCATTTAATGAGGGTTTATCAGAGATAGTGCCTGAAAGGACAGCCTTTTGAATAGAATAATGAAAAGTGGCTAAATAAAAATAGCGCATTATAAGCCATTCCTTATAGAGGGATATATAAAAGTGGATTATGTTCTATATACATCAACCATAGTTTATTTAAAATAGCTCCATTATCTAGGATTAGAGATTCTTCCCATAATTAATACACTCACGTATGAAAAAATAGTTCTTCTACAGAGCAATTAAAACTAGTGGATTTGCAATTATTACAGCTGCTACCAGCTTGTCTGGGAATTCTTCGTAGTCGTATACGTTATTTAAATCTACTTTAATGTTATCACTCATATTTCATTTTCAGCTTAAATTAACCTTTTTTTATCTTATTAGATAATTAAAGGTTAAGTGAGTTTCTTTTCTGATATTTTTCCATTTATGATCTAAGAAGTTAATCCAAGCATTGCGTATTTCTATGAATATCATATTCTGAGAACCTTTTCCAATGAATCAGTTTATACACTATGGAAATTTGTAAATTTTGAACGGGACAGGGGGTGGAAAAATGACAAAAAATCATTGTACAGAATTTCTCTCTACACAAGAGACCAAGCCCATAGAATTACCATTAGACGGAACTAGAGTTGAGTTACTAAGGTTAAGAATACCTAAATATTTATATGGAAGACAGACAAAGCTTGATGGTTTTTTTCAGTCTAATTTCTTTGTAGTTGGTTTGGAAAATACAGAGCAGTCAAGTCTATCATACAAATATGAAGTAGCTTATCAAGTTATGGTTGAATCAACTGAAGCAAACTATACACCGGCTTCTCCTTTATTATTGGACACTGTAAGTGGAGTACAACAGCCTGCTGAATTTAATGTAGAACATAACACAAATCCAAATTTTACAGTTTCAGTACCATGTGCAGCAGGAGACCTTGTGCTTATGGCATCTGTAGTTGAGACGCAGGGTGGTGTGGCTGGAGCATTTGTAAATAGTAGATCAATGAATGCCTTATTGCTTAATTAACTTTGTGATCAAGTGTAGAAGAAAAAACCTCATATTATTATAACTTAGGGAAAAAAGAAGAGGATTAAAAAATGAATAATCATCACATTATTGACCCTGCACAGTAAATTAAACATGCAATTTCAGCCTCAGATAAACAACTTACCTACCTGACCGATTAAGTTCATTTCACCTCTCTGATCAATTCTATAAAGAATTCTTAACAATCTAAATTTCATTTGAGCACACAACATATATTAACTTTCAGGATATCTTTGGTGAGGGCAAAACAGGAATGGTCTCTATGAAGAAAGATGGAGGGGATGCTATAAATCTAACTTTTGTCCCGACTGTTGGAATTGAAATACCTGTACGTTTAGCTAATGGTCAGTCAATAACAGTTCCTTTTGAAAATATAAAGGAAATCATGGTGTTTAATAACTCAGGGGGTAATGTAGAATTTAGGTACTCCATATGTTATGTGCTTTATTAGATCCCAACAAATCAATAAATAAACCATAAAAGTTTTTAATGAGATAAAGAAGTATACTATTGTATTAATTACTACTAAACACAAGTTAAGTTCTGTTTACTAATTAACTCAACAGAACTGGCGCATTTCTCTATGAGATGCGCCGTTATTTATGGTTTGGGCCATATTGTGGAATAATAAGTTTCTTTGATTAATTATTTTCTAGGTTATAAATTGCAGTATATTTAGCAGGATAATTAGCTTGTTCAGACTATAAAAAAATCAAATCCCATCTCGGTAATAGGGGGGAGGATTTTTAAGTTCTTTCCTCAGATTAAGCAGTCAAACTAGGTATATAAGTAACAGCTAAGACTTTGTGGATGAAGCCCTGAAGGATATGACTCATTTTGTATTGTGGTTACTAACAAAATTTATGTTTGGTGAGTAAATACCGAAGCATTTAGAGAACGGGTTCTAATCATGCGGGAAAGATCGGCGGGGGCCTGGATTATAAAGGTTTGTGCTGGTCCTTTGTCTATAAGAATTCTATATATATAACAACCTATTTCTGGTTTATCTACCCATGTAAGATTAGTAACTAGAGATCCACTATAGTTACTTGGTCCGGCGCCCGAAGCAGGTATTACATTGAGACTCTGTGCGGGAGTCATAGTTGCAAGGGTTGTGAAGTTACCACCGTTTGTTGATCGTTGAAGGATATATTCGTAAGAGAAAGATGCAAAACCGATATTATCTCGGTCACGATTGATAATACTTGTGAAAATTTCAACAGTTGAATCAAGTTTTACTTCAGTGTTCTTAGATTTAATCAATACGGGTAATTGGAGTAAATCAATTGGATCTATGGCCTCTTCGTAGTCAATTTCTTGATTGGATTGAACTTTAAATAACTCTGGGCATTTATCGTCTTTACATTTACAGTTAGTCATAGTTAATCAGTCCCTATACAGAATTAGTTGTTATTAGTAAATGCAGAAAGTATGAAGATGAAACTGATAAATGACCATTACAACAAACCTATTTATTTAAGGGTACTTGTGAGTAATTAAGGTTAAAAAACTAATTTCCTTCAACCACATAAGCAAGTTTACCATCAGGAGAGAATGCAATAGCTACAGGAGTGTTTACAATAATAGAGGAAGTTACGGAATGAGTTTTGGTATCAATGACCGAAATAGTGCTATCGCCAGAATTAGTAACATACGCCAATTTTCCCTCATTGTTGAACGAAACATCAATAGGACTCCCGCCGACTATAATAGTGGCTATCACGGAATGAGTCTTCACATCAATGACCGAAACAGTGCCAGATTCATTAGTGACATATATGAGTTTACCATCAGGGGAGAAGGCAACATCACGTGGAAAGCTTCCAACTGAAATACTAGTAATTAGAGACTGTGTTTTCGTATCAATAACTGAAACTGTACCAAGGTCATCGTTATTAACCGTATAAGCAAGTTTTTCTTTTGGAGATAACGCGATAGCAAGTGGAAAGTTTCCAACCGAAATAGTAGAAATTATTGAGTGAGACTTGACATCAATGACCGAAACAGTACCAAGGTCATCATTATTAGTGACATAAGCAAATTTTCCGTCATCTGAGAAAACTACATCTACTGGGGCATTATCAATCAATATAGAAGAAATAATAGAATGTGTTTTGGTATCAATGACCGAAACTATTCCACTTTCGGGATTAGTCACATAAGCGAATTTCTCTTCTTGGGAGAAGGATACAACAAATGGACTATTTCCCCCAACCAAAATGGTAGTAATAACGGAATGTGTTTTGGTATCAATGACCGAAACAGTACCAGGGTTATCTCCAGTATTAGTTACATAAACAAATTTTCCATCAGGAGAAAAGGAGATACCAGAGGGGTTGTTTCCGACAGAAATAGTAGCTATCACGGAATGAACTTTGACATCAATGACAGAAACTGTACGATCGTCATTATTAGTGACATAAACGACTTTTCCATCATGGGAAAAGGCAACAGACTGTACGAAAGAAAAGTCTGCAGTTCCAACTGGTAAAGTTGCTATCACATTATGGGTTTTTGCATCTATCACAGTAGTAGTCAAACCAAATCCACCCTCTTCAAAGTAATTATTAATACAAAGGTATGAGGAGTTTATTGGGATAATTCGAAAATATATTTTTAGGAAAAAATTTTATGAAACACAAGAGTAAATGGAGGTTACTTGATAACAAGCATGTATAACTGAATATGAAAAAGCCCATAAAATCAAATTATAGGCTTTTTAGTTCCTTGTCTTTTTTAACTAACAACTTTTTTATTTTTGAAAATATAAAAACCACTAGAAAAAATAATGAAACTAAACCAAATATGGGGTTAACGAATATAGGATAATTTGTTATCCCTAGGTTGAAAATGAATCCAATAATGATAACAATTCCCCACAGGCTAAGAAAAATGGTGGCTACTTTCTCGAGAGAATTAAACATTTTATAAAGTCCTTTCTTTACATTCATCACTATATAATTCTTTAAATGTTAAGAAATTCCTTTGAAATATTTTGGACTTGAGTCAATATCTTGGACACAAAAAGATTAAGTTTTATGCAGAGTCTTTGAATAGTTCTTCTATTGCTTGAGGTGTTTTATAAGCAATGCTACTATGCTTTCTTTTTCTGTTATACCAAGCTTCGATAAATTCAAAGATGGCGATATTGGCAGTATTATAGTCTAGATATTGAACATGATTTACTTCTTCTTTCTTCAATATAGCATGGAATGATTCAATACAGGTGTTATCATAAGGGCATCCTTTCTACCCACTTTTCATTAATTGATGAAGTTGAAAAATCTCTTTTCAAGATGTTTTCTCGATTTACAACTTTCTCATTTGAACTATATGGACGGAATTTCTTATTAACAATAGAGTGGATATCAGCTTTTTTCATTAAACCTTGGACACGATTCAAACTGATATGTATTCCTTCTTCTGTTAGTTGATGGTGAATTTTTGGAGCCCCATAACGTCCTTTACTCTCTTTATGGATGGCTGTCATTCGCTCAGTGATTTGTCTATTTTCTTTTTCACGTTTTGATTCAACCTTATTTAATGATTGATAATATGTACTGCGAGGTATATTCAATACCTCACACATAAGTGACACTGGATGTTCTGTCGTTTTCTCTTGGATGAAGCCCGTTAGCTCGTCTGGATTTACTTTTTCGCGAATATGGCCATAGCCTTATTTAAGATTTCATTCTCCTCTTGAAGACGAAGCATCTGCTTTTGCATCTTTGAAGTATCATCAGCCGTAAGGCTTGAACCATCTTCTGTTTCAATAGGAGAGTACTTCTTATTCCAGTTATAAAGGGTTACTTCCGATACGCCATATTCATTACTAAGTTCTTTGATTGAGCTACCAGAACGGTAAAGTTCAACAATCATTTTCTTGAAATCTTGGGTGTGTTTTTTGCCTTTTATAGGGTGTTATATGCAAAATTTCAATAAGTTGGAATAGGCATTTGTTAAAAAAACTATTAACTAATCATAATTAAAAAATACTCTCTACTCTGGACGCGGAAGATGAGTAGAGAGATGGTGTCCAATAAAAAGGACTTACTACACTATATGAAACTGTGCTAAAAAACAATTGTATTTATGTCATATCCCTTTTAAAAATATGTAACCTCCCTATTCCGGTCTGAGAAAGGAGGCTTGCCTTAGGGAGGTTCATATATGAGTGTAGATGGCCTTACAATATGTTATGCAAATAACTTATGTATGTACTAGATGAAACACACAAGTTTTATCAGACTTAATAGCAAAAATGTTTGATAAAAACACCTAAAAAAAATCTGAAGGTGAAAAAAACGCTACTTGTTTTCTATTTATTAATTTTTGATTCATTGATGGCGTTCTTAACAGCAAGTTTAATCACCCAATATAAAATAACCATTCCGACTATAAAAGAAAGGAAATTAAAAAAAAACCCAATCATTGGTGTAAATGCATCAAATCTCATTTTAAAACACACTCCTGTTAAAAAAGTTGATGTGAAAAATAAACATATTGTCTATTATAACAAAAGTACACTTGAAAAAGATGTACATTGAGTATACAAGCGCGATAATCCTGTATATAAAACTATTATTTTAATGGTTATGAAATTACCTACTCTCTAACATGAACTAAGTCAATTGTTGATGAAAGCCATACTGATCCTTACAAAAAGCTATGCTTCCTAAACAAAAAAATACACTAATGATTAATCTTCATAAACCTAGTCACTCAAAAGGAAAAAAATCAATAAAAAGGAAAAAACTAGAATCAAAACATAAGAAATAGACGAAGTGTTTGTAAGTTCCTCTATGTTAAGGTTCTAAATTTCTTTGTTAGGAGGTTTTTCTGACATAATACACCGCTATATGGATATTCATAACATGTTTAATAACACTTAGTAATTATAAGTTATTTCTAATTTGTTGATGGTTAGTCAACATAATGTAAATTATACCTGTTATTTATTTACTATGCTTCATCGGATAGTTCGACGACGTAGGCTAATTTATCGTCAGGTGTGAAGGAAATAAAACCAGATAATTCATTAAAAGGCATGTTAATGGTGGCAATAATTGAATGTGTCTTAGTATCAATGACAGAAACTGATTTACCTCTACTATTACTTACGTAGGCTAACTTGCCATCAGAAGTAAAGACGACAAATATCGGTTCGGTACCAACAGGTATTGTAGCAATAACAGAATGAGTTTTGACACTAATAACAGAAACAATACCAGTAAAATTACTTACAACATAAGCAAGTTTGCCATCCGGAGTAAAAGCAACATCGGTTTGATCACCATCGATTTGAACAGTAGCAATAACAGAATGAGTTTTAACATCAATGACATAAAGATTTTCATTAATGTTAGAAATAGCAATATAAGCTATTTTTCCATTGGGAGTAAAAGCAACTACATTCGGTTGCACACCAACAGTGGTAGTAGCAATAACCGAATGAGTAGTTACATTAATAACGGAAACTGTATTGGAGTCACGAATAGTCACGTATGCTAGCTGTCCATCAGGAGTGAAAGTAACACCAATAGGAATGTCACCAATAGATACAGTAGAAATAATAGAATGTGTGCTAACATCCATGACAATAATGGTACCGGCTGGATTAGAGTTAACAATGTAAGCTAATTTCCCATCTGGAGAGAAAACAATACCTTCAGGCTGTTCATCGGTTAAAACTGTAGAAATAAGAGAATGAGTTTTCAAGTTAATAACAGAAAGAGTATTATCGTCACGGTTAATAACATAAACCAGTTTTCCATCTTTAGTAATAGCTACTACTATTGGTATACTACCGATTGCAATGGAAGCAATAATTGAATGAGTTTTTGTATCTATAGCTGAAACAGAATTTGAATTAGAGCCATTAGCCACATAAAAAATTTTACCGTCAGGTGTAAAGGCAGATGAAGAACTAAACCCCGTTGGTATTGTAGTTATCAAACTATGGGTTTTTACATCAATTACAGCGGTTGTCAAAATAAAATCACCTCAATAAATTAATTCGTATAACAAAAATATGTAAAAATAACTCGTTTGATACAACGTTTTTAATAAACTAAAGATTATTGTGTTTGATAAGGGGATATTTAGATGATAAAAGAAGGGGAAGTATATCACGCAAAATGTCCATCATGTACATACACCTTAAAGTAATAAAATAATCGGATATCAAATTTGATGTAATTACTTTGATTGTATATCATGACTGTACAGTATAGCAGTATGTTATTTTCTAGTATTTATAATAGGAACCTCTAACAATTCCGAAAAAGTTTCAAGAGTTATACAACAATTATTTTATAAATGAAGGTAATTATGATGAATTTATGGAAGTTATAAAACAGCTAAATGAATCAAAAAGGATTCCTTTTCTGTGTATTAATTTAATACAGCAAATAGTGGTAAGACATCTGTTAGCTAAACTAATTATTAAAGGAGGAATTGAACTATGGCTTCAGAAAGTCATGTTCTCACACAAAAACAAATTGCAGAGTCGTTTTCTAATGGTAATTTTGAGCCTGCTTTTCCATTTCTAGCGAAAAAAATTGAATGGAATATCGTAGGTGACAAAACCTTGGTAGGTAGGGAGGCTGTATTAGATGAATGCAAGCAAACTTCAAATTATTTCAAAACGATTACCACTAAATTCACTACATTAAATGTAATTTCTGAAAAAAATTGCGTTGCAGTGAATGGAACAGCTGAATTTATTCGTAATGGTGAACAATTATCTTTTGTTTCAGCCTGTGATGTGTATATTTTTAATGATAAAAATGAACTGCAAAGAATTGATTCTTATTGTATCAAGTGAGAAGGTTGGATTTCTCCTGTAAATATACTGAAAAATAATGAAATCCCATCTTCGTTACAGAAGTGGGATTTTTAAAATTCTATACTTAGGAAAAGCAGCCAACACGGGCTATAAGAATTAGCTAAGACCTTGTGGATGAAGACGTGAATGATTTAGTTATAAGTCTTATTTTGTTTATTGTTTTAACAAAAATCAAGAGCAAAAAACAATAGCATTTAATTAAGAGGAACCCTCAACTACATAAGCCAGTTTTCCATCTGGAGTAAAGGCGACAACTCCTGGATTTTCTCCAACCTGAATAGTAGTAATCACACTATGCGTTGTTACATCAATAACCGACACAGTGCCAGGATCATCGTCCCGGTTGATTATATAAGCAAGCTTACCGTCGGGTGTAAAAGCGATAACACCAGGTTCTTCCCCTACCCTCACTGTAGTAATCACACTATGAGTTTTCACATCAATGACAGACACAGAGACATCGTCTCGATTGGCCACATAAGCAAGTTTCCCGTCTGGTGTTAGGGTGACAGTTCTTGGTTCTTCCCCAACCTGCACAGTAGCAATTACACTATGTGTTTTTACATCAATGACAGAAACAATGTTATTATTGAAAAGGCGGTTAGTCACATAAGCTAGTTTTCCATCAGGAGTGAAGGCGACATCTCTAGAGTCTCCCGCAGTTTGTACAGTAGCAATAACGCTATGCGTTTTCACATCAATGACGGAAATAAGTCCAGGATCTTCGTTCCGGTTAGTTACATAAACAAGCTTTCCATCAGGTGTTAGGGTGACAGTTCTAGGTTCATCCAAAACCTGAACAGAGGCAATTACACTATGTGTCTTTACATCAATGATAGAAACAGTGTTTTCATCCATGTTAGCCACATAAGCAAATTTACCATCAGGAGTGAAGGCGACATCTCTAGGTTCTTCTCCAACCTGCACCGTAGCAATTACACTATGAGTTTTCACATCAATAACAGAAACAGAGTTCCCCCGCTCATTGATTACATAAGCTAGTTTTCCATCGGGTGTAAAGTTTACAAGTTCTGGATTCTCTCCAACCTGCACCGTAGCAATTACACTATGTGTTTTCACATCAATGACAGAAACAGTTTCTAAATCATTATTAGCTATATAAGCCAGTTTTCCATCAGGAGTAAAGATAGGTTGGGCAGATACAACATTATCTCCAACAGGTATAGTAGTGATCACGTTATGTGTTTTGACATCAATTACCGTTGTCGTCAAAAAACCGCCTCTTTCTCATCGAGTATACTTTCTATATAGATATGAAAAAAGTTAGTTTGGGTGATACTTTTTATGAAACAATGGTGATATTATGTTTATAAAAAATTATAGAAAACATGGTGGTGCCAACATACAAGATAAGCCATTAAAGGTGCATTGGTATATGCATGAATTACCACTTCAATAAACAAAAATATTGATCCATTATTTTATCGTAAAAGAGGGATGTAAAATGTCAATTTTACATAGCAGACACATTATAGGGTTATTAATAATACTAGTAATCCTCATATTGGTAGTATCTTTTCTAATTATTTCATTTGGTTATTTTAATAGTAAGGAAATAAGTTTACTGACTTCAAAGTGCTATGAATCTGGTGGAGAAGTGGTACTAGAGATACACGAGTACATAACAAGTAGTTATTCTTTTGAGTGTAAAAAATAAAATGAAAACGGTTAAAAAATTAGGAGAATTAATTGAATTGTAAAAATAGAATTATTAATTAAGCACAATAGAAAAAATGTGTAACAGTAGAACTAATAGGGAGAGATGACATAAAGTATCATAGAAAAGATCAATCAGGTCAATCAGTAGAATTTGTAATACGTCAAAACGGGATGGCAATTCCTGAATCAGAAATCCAAGTTACTATTTAGTATGCTGAGAATTAATTCACACACATACGACTCATGTCTTTTCTTTAGCCGTGAGTTTTTTTCTTCTTTTGTATATTAATGAATATAAAATTTAAATCTAGTTTACATAATAGCAGCTAGAACCAATCAATTTATACAAACGTTGATATAACAGCACTCTTTTAGTTGGAATTTATGGAATATGAATGGCTGTGTATATTGTTAATATTTGATGATTCCTTGTATAAAATTAAAATTATATCCTCGTTTTTTTGTATAAAAACGTTATTGTTAAATTGGGTAGAAGTAAACACAAGTTGTGTTGTGTGTAATAATTAAATGCTACTTAATACTATGGATGGTGTCTGTAAAAAAGACGTGTTCTTTC
Source organism: Nanhaiella sioensis (assembly GCF_046557775.1). Taxonomy (NCBI): domain Bacteria; kingdom Bacillati; phylum Bacillota; class Bacilli; order Caryophanales; family Bacillaceae; genus Nanhaiella; species Nanhaiella sioensis. The sequence goes on along the minus strand of NZ_JBKAEG010000001.1, from coordinate 157,743 downwards.
TTTTCAAAAAGTGTCAATCCAACTTAATAAGCTGAATTGTTACTGGAATTTGTATTATTTTAGTCTGCCGGCTGAAGAATCTGAGTATTATAGGAAGTATAATATTTGGAGGAGGCGAATTTTATGGACGGGGATATTTTCTACGTATTATCCATTATTGTTGCTATAATGTTTGCTTTTATTGCTGTTTTTCAAGTGTTACTTGCACTAGGGGTACCGTTAGGCGAATTTGCGATGGGTGGATTTTATAAAGTTTTACCAAAAAAATTACGTTTAATAAGTTTTATCAATGCTATCATTCTTTTGTTTATGGGAGTTGTTTTTTTACAGCATACTAACTTTTTAAACTTTAATTTTTTACCTACAAGTATTTTAGTTTGGGTAATAACAGTTTATCTTGGCTTAAATACGATAAAAAATCTAATATCTAAGAGTAAAAAAGAAAGATATGTAATGACACCTTTATCAAGTATTGCATTTATATTATGTTTAATGGTTTCTTTGTCATAGGATAGGAGATTACCATATTTATATTTTGACAGTGTTGAAAAATATAATGACGTTCAATTATCGTGCACAAGAATGTAATACTATCTTGGCTACTTTTAGACTAATAGCTTAAAAGAATTTATAAACAGAAATGACTGACAGGCCTCATCTATTTAGTACTAAAATGAAAAAAAGTAAGCCTCTTTTTCATTTTAGTGATACATATGGGGACAAGAAGTAATACACTGTTTCCAATGAAGCATACTTAAATTTAGGTATAGATAATAGCCCAATATTTATTGAGGATGGAAACTGGATAATGAAGAACCTTAGAGTTCTATGAGAAAGAATAAATTATTAAGATATTTGGTTTTTTAGTAGAACGTTTGATTATGGTCTATTAGTTTGACGTTATGGAGGATATTTAGAGCACGACCCAAATACGAAAGAAATTTCTTTTACCGTAACTAAATGGATTGATAATTGAGTTTTAGCAAAATGGAAGGAATGACCTAACATTGCGCTTTTTACGAAATGGCGTCTTTTTTGGAGAAGGGCGTCTTTATATATGGTGGCAGTTTGAATAGAAATGTTCCTAGAAAGACTACATTTAAATTTTCATCGGAGCTGAAGATACAATAGAATAGTTGGGGCACTATATAAAATGTTGAGGGAGAATAAAATGGAGTTAAAATATAAAGAAAATACATTATGGAGAATTGCTGGAATTGTGTGGTTGATAGTTGCGGTGATGAATTTGGGGTTGATGATCTTTTTGATAAATGGCATTTCTGGTGGGTTTGGTTTTTTGATTAGCCCTGTTTTATTAATCAACATCATACTAAGTTTTTTATTGGCTGTGTTTTACTTTAAAATTACTGCCATAGTTTATCTTAGGTTAAACGACAAGATACTTTCTATTTATAAAGGTTTAGTTTTACCAAGAAAAAAGGTAATTCTTTCAGAGATTGAAGAAGGGCGAGTGATAGGGAATAGATTCATATTAATTTTACAAAATGGTAAAGAAGTCGAGATAAATCTAAAACTTTTAACCATTAGAGATTTTGAAAGATTAAGAACGAAATTAGGTAACTCCTTTTTGATCATAGATTAATTGAGTATTTCAAAAGGTAAATGTTATAACTACCTCTTTCTTTGAAGAGTTTTTAGGTGGTAAAGATATGGACTGTCAACACCAAACTAGACAATTTTTTTAAGGTGTCTATTTTTGTACTCAATAGGACTGGCATATCTTAGTGTGCTGTGAATACGAATATGGTTAAACCAATGCACGTAGTCATGGAATTCTCGTGTTAATTCTTCTAAACTTTCATACTGCCTCCCTTTGACAAATTCTGTCTTAATAATTTTAAATGTAGCTTCTGCAACGGCATTATCATAGGGGCATCCCTTCATGCTTAAGGAGCGTTTAATAGAGAACGTTTTTAAAGCTTCATCAATTAACTTATTTTTGAATTCGTTTCCTCTATCAGTATGAAACAATTGGATATGATGAAGGTCTTCCTTTATTGAAGCGAAGGCACGATAAACAAGCAACGCATCCTTATTGGATCCCGTACTATATCCAATAATTTCTCGGTTAAAGAGATCAACAAATACACATATGTAATGCCATTTTTTATCAACCCTTACATATGTTAAATCGCTTACGACAACGGATAACGCTTCGTTCCGCGTGAATTTACGGTTTAGTTCATTGGAATAGTGGTCCTCATTTGGCTTTTCTGAATGGGGTTTAAACTGTGCGACAGTATATTTAGAAACCAGTCCTTGTTCTTTCATGACTCTACCAATGCGCCTTCTAGAAACAGCTTTCCCAAGCTTTATAAGTTCATGTTTAATTTTGCGTGTCCCGTAATTCTGTCGACTCTCATGAAAGATTCGAACAATATGTGACGTGATATCATCCTCATGAGTTCGCTGTTTTGCTTCATAATAAAAAGTGCTTCTTGGGAGTTGTAGGACTTGGCACATTGCTGATATCGAGTATTTGTGTTTGTTTTGCTTAATCACATTTACTTTTGTCCTAGTATCAGCGCGGCTTGCTTTAAAATATCATTTTCCATTTCTAATTGCTTGTTTCGCTTACGTAATTCTTGCAGTTCCTTTTGTTCAGGAGTTAGGTTGTCCTTCTCTTTGAATGACCCGGAATTTTTAAATTGATTAATCCATTTATCAAGAGAGGAAGGTGTTAAGTCGTATTCTCGAATAATTTCTTTCCGTGGTTTTCCGTTTTCATATAGTTGTACAATTTGTTGCTTGAATTCTTGGGTAAAAGTACGGCGTGCTCTTTTTGTCATGTAGATTCTCCTCATTATTTATATAGTAAGTTCATTCTACTTGACCTTAAAATTTCTGTCTAACTAAGTGTAGCCGGTCCAGATACTTCTTTTTCAGGTTTGGTTAATAATAAAAGGAATAATACAAATATATACGTAATCGATTGTAAAGGATACGAAGTGAATTGTAGTACAAAAACCCATGGGCTTTTCTAGAATAAAACGCTGTACAATTCGAAAATTGACCTTACCTAAGCTGTAGCATTTCAGTAAGGAAAAGTTTTTTTTGGAAAGGACCTAGGATGTTAATAATGATATTTATGATGTATGGGTATTTAATAAAAGCTATCATATTACACAAACCCTACATCAGGAGGTCATGTGAGCGAAATTTTTGATAAGATAAGAGCTTGAAGAACTATATAATTCTAATCTTAGAGCCAACCCTTAGTTACTTTACATATTCTATTAATAAATCTTAAGTAAAAATTGATGTTGGAAACCATAATAGAAAATAAGTAGTTCTAAACATTTGGATGGAGGTTTAATAAAATGACGAAAAATGATGAATATTTTATGAAACAAGCACTGGATATCGCTTTTCAAGCTAGAACGGCAGGAAATGAACCTTTTGGAGCTATATTAGTAAAAGGTGATGAAGTAGTGATGATTGGGGAAAACAAAATTAATACTTTGTGTGATCCTACTCACCATGCTGAAATTGGACTTATTAGAAAATTTTGTTCTGAACATAATATTTTTGATCTAAGTCAATATAGTCTTTATACCAGTTGTGAACCTTGTGTAATGTGCTCTGGAGCTATGGTTTGGTCGAATCTCGGAAAAATAGTATACAGTGTATCTCATGATCAATTAGCAAAAATAGCAGGTAGTAACATTATGATATCATGCAAAGAAGTATTTGATAAAAGTCCTCAAAAACCAGTAGTGGTAGAGAAAATATTAAATGAAGAGGGATTAAAAGTATTTGAAGGATATAAGTTTTAAATTAGAAACATCTAAAAGAAAGATACCAGAGTGACCTACCTTCAAAATATGGATTTGTTTTCTACACGATACATTATTGTATGCGCACTGTATAACTATATTGTTACTAGATAGGTGGCAAATAACAATCTAATTGTTAGGGTCAGTTATTTTTTAAAAATTTGCTATGGCTATATCAATTCTATATAGAAAATGCATTCTTGATAAAGTGGAATTAGTAACGTTCTTATTGCAACTTCCATAAAAATAATACATATTAATACGTCAACCAGAAATAACTAAACTTTTTCTTTAGTAACGAAAAAAGTCCATTTTCTCATTTTTAATACTGAGAGATTGGGCTTTTTAATATTGTAATTTTATTAACGCTTTATAGCCACTTTTGCTTATCCTACCCATAGTATGTAGCTGCATCATTGGATAACAAAGCAGAAGGGCAAAATATTCCCAGATTACATTCTGAAGTATGATAACTATTAATGCAGGGATATATGGAAGATCCTAGAATAGATAATTATTAACAATAATATAAAAGAGGTGAAAAGGTAGATAGCAAATTACTAAAGGCTGTTTTCGCATTGATTATTGTTTTTCGTATTAAGAAATAAAACAGTACACAACTAGAGTTCGTGGCATCTTTTTTTCAGTACAACGATGACTAACAATATAATAACCACTTTTTTTGTATTTAATTGATAATAATAGCAACAAAGTTTACGAAAAGAGCCTTACTAAAAGAAAGGGTAGGAACGATTATTTCTTAAAAGGATTATGGTGATTTGAAACTTTACGATTCTGTTCGAAGAAATAAGTATTAGCCATCGAAAGAAGAGTGTAACAAGGCGACAATTACTTATTAGTATTTTTGCAACTGTACATAGGAGCTTTTTCTAACGGAAAGTGAAACAAATAGTGGTTCAGAAAAGTTATGAAATAAGAGACATAATAAGCTATAAAATAGTAGCTTAGTTAAGGGAGATGTAATAAATTTGGAAATTAAATATAGGAATGCTACTAAAACATTTAGAAAGTTAAAATTAATAGGTATAACTTTAATTACTATCATTCTACTTACATTGGTAGCAGGCTTTTTGTATGAATATACGAGTTACAAAAATCTTAAAAACAACTTTCCTCCAGATGGAGAAATGGTTGATGTAGGAGATAGAGAAATACATGTGAATATTCAAGGGAAAAAAACGAATCTACCATCTATTGTTATTGAAGCAGGAGCTGGTTCATGGTCCTATGATTGGTCATACGTCCAGAAAGAGCTAGCAAAGCATACTGAAGTAATTACTTATGACCGAGCAGGGCTTGGGTGGAGTGAGCCACATCCTAATGGATACAATATCGATACGACGATAGATGATTTAAGTGCAATTATTGAATATTCTAATATTGATACCCCAGTAATATTAGTGGGTCATTCACTTGGAGGGCTTTATTCTCGTCTCTTTGCAGATAAATATCCTGAAAAGGTTTCAGGCTTAATTCTTGTTGATGCACGAAATGAATATTTTACAGAAAAAGCTACAACATTTAATGATGTGTATTTTGAGTCACAAGATCAAACAGTATATCGTATATTATCTCAATTTGGAATTATACGCCTATTTGGGGAGGCAATGCTTGGCGATGCAATTCCCGATTACCTTTCAGCAGAAAAGCAGGTCAATGTTCAATACGACTCTGATTTTTTCAAAATAACCGATGAAGAATTCAAACAATTAAGATCATTAGAGAAGCTATTGAAGGATACTCAACACCTAGATGATAAGCCCCTACTAATTATTACACCAAGTGATATAGATAGAGAAATGATATTAGGTACAATCGGATTAGGATTTTCAGAAGAAGAGGCGAATATTATTGATCAGCAATGGAAAGATGCTCAAAAACAACAAACCGATTTATCAAATAATAGTGAGCTTATTTTAGTTCCGAATAGCGGTCACAATATGATGTTTGACCAACCTGATGCAATTATTGAAGCTATTTTGAAAATGGCTGGTGAAATATAAACTATATAAAGGAGTTAGCTTTATTAAATGTACAGGTTTAAATTTGCATTAACCATAACGGAGCTCTTTAATGGATTTATAAAAGTAGCCGTTCCATATAGGGATGGCTTTTTCATTCCGTAAATTCTTTTGAATTGTTAATAAAAAGAAAATCATTGGTAGACTTTAAATTTTGAAGGTCTGCTTTTTAGTTTAGACAGTTTTTATACAAAAAAATAAACTCGAATACAACTAGGTTTCGTGGCATCTTTACTTTTATAAAACGATGACAGTTGAGTAAAACGACGTTTTTATCTATATAGCAACAAAGTTTACGAAAAGAACCTTAGTTTATATAGAAATTTAAAACATTTATATGGCATATAGGTGATATAGAGCGTTTACAATATATGTTTGGTAGGATGTTGAAGCATTTGCTAGCAATTGTAAGAATGGCTCATATGAGTATTAATGATCGTATTCAATTCAATGAGGTTGCTAGTTAGGCGTGTAAATAGCGTTTTCTCAAACTTAAGTAGTTCTGTAGACTATTAACTGTATCTTTTGAAAGAGACCTAAAATAAACATTTTTAATAAAAACTGGAGTGGTAAGAGTAGATGTTACAAAACAAAAAGGTTGCATTTTTAGGCGCTGGTTCAATGGCGGAAGCTATGATATCAGGGCTGATTTATACAAAGAAGATTCCAAATAACCATATCATTGTAAGTAATAAAAGTAATATGGAAAGACTACGCACACTTGAGGATAGATACGGGATTCGTGGAGATACAAAGGATGATATCAATTTTTCTGAAATAGATTTTTTTGTTTTAGCTATGAAGCCAAAAGATGCGGAATCAGCTCTAACATTTTTAAAGAATAAAATAAAACCGAATCAAGTTATTTTATCAGTAATGGCAGGTATCACAACAGCTTTTATAGAGGAACGATTAAATGAAGGACAGCCAGTAATAAGAGTAATGCCAAATACTTCTAGTATGGTAAGAGAATCGGCAACAGGAGTGTCTACTGGATCTAATGTTGAAATGGACAAAGTAATGATAGTAAAGCAAATATTAGAGTGCTTTGGTGAAGTTTACTTTATTGAGGAAGAGAAAATGGATCTATTTACTGGAATTGCCGGCAGTGGTCCAGCTTATTTTTACTATTTAATAGAACAAATTGAACGAGCAGCAGTTGACGGGGGTATAGAAGAAGAAACAGCACGAAAAATTAGTGTTCAAACAATGCTAGGTGCTTCCAAAATGATTATGGAACGAGACGAATCTCCATCAAAATTAAGAGAAAATGTAACATCTCCAAATGGAACAACACAAGCTGGGTTAGATGCGTTACAAAAATTTGGCGGGGGCAAGGCAATTAAGCAAGCAGTCAAAACAGCTGCAAAACGATCAAAGGAAATTAATAAAGAGTATCTATAAATGTAGGAGCAGTTCATCTTTTCATAAACATGGTTCGCAAATTAGAAAAAAGTGATACTGAGGAATTTAAAAAGAAATGGGATGAATTATCCGACTCAGAAAAACGAGGATAAATTAGAGTATTAAGGGGTCTTATTATACCTTGTAATCGCGTAATTGTATTGTGGATTATTGTGACTCTTATTAAGTAAACATATTAAAAACTGTGTTCAATGATAAAACATGAAAAAAGTATTGACGCATCATACACCCAGTCAAGTTATGAATATAGACATAAGATATCATATTAATCTGTGAATTTGGAGGTTAAATGATGAGTCAATATAAGAAAGTTAGTTCTTGTTGTGGAAGTTCAATTCAAAAAGAAAATAAGTGTGATTGTCCGTGTCAGTTAATTGTGGAAGATGCTGTTATAATGTACATGCTACAACAAGGACAAACAGCTCAAATTTACGATGGTAGGACGGTAGACCTTCATGGTGAAGTCTGTTTCAATTTGGTGAGTAATGTAGTACAAGGAGGAGAATTAGACGTAAATTTTACTACAAACGGTATAGTACAAACCGTAACGCTAGATACAGTTAGTTTTAACAAACTTTTTTCCTTTGAAAACGTAACGACAGTAGAAGCGACATGTAAAGTACAAGGGCCAGATGGTATGTGTATGGGGCAATTGATTATTGATGGGATGACAGTTCCTTGTAAAACACATTAACTTACAATTTTATTCAACACAATGATTATTGAGAAGAATAGTTCCCGTTTTTCAGAAATGAATAATTGGAACTATGTTTTACTTTTTATAGATTGTTTGCTTTCAAAATTGGGAATACTGTAACAAATTAAGAGGAGAAATTGGGCCTTCCGGTAGTAAAGGAAAGTAGTTATGAATTAAACGAGTAGAACAAGTGCTTATTCATTGTGTCAAAAATCGAGCCATTATACAGTTGAGATGTTAAGGAGTGCTAAAAAAAGACCTCAAATATAAATAATGATACGAAAATGTTATTTTGTATCTTTTATTAATGAGTAAAACCTGACTACTTCATCTACTCCCCAAAAACATATAGAAGTGACTAACGAGGGGAATAAAAACACTTCATACTTTCGCCAGAATTGGATGAAATCCCATATTAACATTTCAGTTTCAAATATTAGCCCAGCGATAAATACAAATCCGAAACCAAAGACAACGTGGATAACAAGAGCCCAAAATATTCGTTTGTTATTTGTAAATTGTTTAGTTAATTTTTCTGACAAAAATGATACAGGAAGCCCATAAATTAATATTACAGGAATTGCAATTAAACTAATCCAAAGCGCTAATGGAAAAAAAGCTATCAGTTCTTCTCCATCTGTGAATACAAACCAAAAAGCGATAAGTGAAATAGATAACAATGAAGCAAAAATCAATGTTAAAATTTTTCTTTTTAGCATATCAACGCACTCCTTGATATTGTTTTACCAAATTATACAAAATAGAGAACTTACATAAAAATAACAATCTTATCGAAAAGAGTCTTAAAGAAAACAATTAACTATTTCCTAATATTTTGAGTAAAAGGTTATTACAAATTGAGTACCCCAAAACACAAGTTGAGTTCTGTTTATTAATTAAATGCTATTCAACAAACAAGCGCTATTTTCTGATTAACATAATTTTAACAACTTTATGATTCTATTTCTATAATCTTGATTATTCCTATAATGAAACAACAATTGATCTCACCCTTAAATTAGGACGAGGTTATACGAATTTGAGGACTAGAAATAAAACGACTATATTACAACGATTGTTGCTATTGTTACCAAATATCAGTGTTAGAAATTGTATTTAAATCTTCGTTTTGCATTGTATATAAGAGAAAAATGCCCTCATATAGTTGTGTACGTTTAGTACCTATTGGGGAACAACAATCGAATACGAAAACAGTTATTAGAAACAACAAGGTTAATTAGTAATAATAATAAATTAATGAGAGATGTAGAATTATAGACATGAACTTTATTAAAATAGTTTTTTCTAGTACATAGCTATTAACTTGCTATAATCATACGATACAGATATGAAGACCTAGCATTATCCATGATCCAGATGAATATATGTTGTTCATTGATTAATAATGAATTTCATTATTGACAAATGGGCATATCTTTTGATAAAGTTTCCTTAGGGAAAAACAATTGTCTTTGACTATTTAATTGGCGGTAATGAAAAATGTATTTTAAACTTCCTATATTATTGTCATGATATACAAAAGTAGATAAAGAACATTATTTTTTTGTTCAAAAGTTGCACTAGTCCAATAAAATAGCGTTAATCAAAAACAGATAAAGCGGAGGGTTTAATATGAAGAAAAAACTAATGTTATTGCTTACTAGTTTGTTAACTTTTATCATCTTAGCTACTGGATGTAGTGATGATACATCACAAACTAATAAATCAGATAGCCTTATTACGGTTACGACGACAATCGGTCAAATCGCAGATATTGTTGAAAATGTAGGCGGTGAGTATGTGGAAGTAACACCACTTATGGGGCCTGGGATAGATCCCCATTTATTTCAAGCTTCTCAAGGGGATATTAAGAAATTAAGTGAAGCAGATATTATTTTTTATAACGGACTACATTTAGAAGGGAAAATGAACGAAATATTTGAAAAAATGAGAGCTGAAAAGCCTACGTATGCTGTAAGTGAGACAGTTCCTGAAGATATGCTGTTAGCAAAACCTGGAGATACAAAAGCTATAGACCCGCATGTTTGGTTTGATACTGAACTTTGGGCATACTCTGTAAAAGCCGTTAGTGAGGGGTTAGCTCAATTGGACCCTGAGCATGCTGATACTTATCATGCCAATGCTGAAAAGTATATTGACACTTTAAAAGAAATAAGGGCATACGCTGAAGAACAGCTCGCTCAAATACCTGAAGAAAGTCGTGTTCTTGTTACAGCTCATGATGCATTTGGCTATTTTGGCGAGGCATATGGTATTGAGGTAATGGGTTTACAAGGGTTAAGTACTGATTCAGAGTATGGTCTAAAAGATGTTCAAAATTTAGTAGATTTATTAGTTGATAGGAAAATTAAAGCAGTATTTATTGAGAGTAGTATTTCTGAAAAATCAATTAATGCTGTCGTTGAAGGTGCAAAAGAAGAAGAACATGAAGTAATAATTGGGGGATCATTGTATTCAGATGCAATGGGGGAACAAGGAACTGAAGAAGGTACGTATGAAGGAATGTATATGCATAATATTGATACGATTGTTTCAGCGTTGAAATAATGTGTAAAGGAGTATAAATGATGAATCCAGTACAAGTAGAAAATGTCACAGTTGCATATCATCGCAAGCCTGTATTACAAGAAGTGAGCTTCACTGTTCCAGAGGGAAAGCTTATAGGTGTAATCGGTCCTAATGGAGCTGGGAAGTCGACGTTGATTAAAGCAATACTGGGGTTAATTCCTAAGGCAAGTGGAGACGTTCAAATTTATAAAAAGCCGTATAAAGCTCAACGCAAGCTTGTAGGGTACGTACCACAAAGAGGCTCTGTTGATTGGGATTTCCCAACAAATGCATTAGATGTAGTTTTAATGGGGAGATACGGTCACGTTGGATGGTTTCGCAGGCCGCATAAGAAGGATGTAGAGTTTGCTCTTTCTTGTCTAGATAAAGTTGGGATGAAGGAATTTGCTAATAGACAAATTAGTCAGTTATCAGGTGGACAACAGCAACGTGTGTTTCTTGCAAGAGCTTTGGCCCAAGATGCAACAGTCTATTTTATGGATGAACCTTTTGTTGGAGTCGACGCAGCTACTGAAAAAGCAATCATTGCTTTATTGACAGAATTAAAATCACAAGGAAAAACAGTGCTCGTTGTACATCATGATTTACAAACAGTAAAGGAATATTTTGATTGGGTGCTGCTTTTAAACATGAGGAAAATCGCAATTGGTCCTACAGAAGAAGTATTTACAATGGATAATTTACAAAAAACATATGGTGGACGATTGGCATTTCTTGAACACGGAAATGCATTAGTTGAACAATAGGAGTGAAATATTATGTGGGCTACACTCATTAGCACGTTATCAGATGCAAATACTCAATGGGTGTTAATAGGAACCGTTTTATTAGGGATAGCTAGCGGTGTGTTAGGGAGCTTTGCATTACTTCGAAAGCAGAGCTTACTAGGGGATGCGATGGCACATGCTGCTTTACCTGGGATATGTATAGCTTTTTTACTTTACGGTTCAAAGTCAATTGTGTTATTTCTAATTGGTGCAGCAATTTCAGGCTTAATAGCAACTTATTTTATACAGTCTATTATATCCTTTTCGAGAATTAAGGAAGATACGGCGATTGGCTTAATTCTATCTGTGTTTTTTGGTTTTGGAATTGTCTTATTAACATTTATTGCACAAAACAGTTCAGGGAATCAAAGCGGTTTAGACGACTTTATCTTTGGGCAGGCTGCATCGCTAATAGGTACGGATGTAAAAGTTATATCTGGTGTAGCTATAACGATGCTCGTTATTACATTACTATTGTTTAAAGAATTTAAGCTTCTAACATTTGACCCTCAGTTTGCAAAGGGGATTGGATTACCAACAGGTGTTTTAAATGCATTACTCATGGTACTAATAGTTGGGGCAGTTGTCATTGGTTTACAAGCAGTTGGAGTTGTCCTCATGGCAGCTATGCTTATTACACCTGCAATAGCTGCGCGTTATTGGACAGAGAGGCTTGATTACATGGTCATTATTTCTGGAGCAATAGGTGCAGTTTCAGGTATATTAGGTACTTTAATTAGTACGACAACAACAGGTATGCCTACAGGTCCGTTAATTATCGTCGCGGCAACTATCATCTTTCTTGTTTCAATGATTTTTGCACCAAATCGCGGCTTATTAATGAAAGGAATTCGTTTGCTAAAGCTTAGAAAACTCGTAGCGAAGGAAAATATATTACTATCTTTATATGATTTTGCTGAAGAAATGATTAATACTGACAATAGTCATTATCTCCGTGCAATTGAAGAAAGAGAGATTAACAAAAAACGGCCTCTATCGAGTCGACAGTTAAACAAAGTATTATTACAATTTTCAAAAGAAGGTATTGTGAAAAAAGAACATAATCTTTCATGGCGTTTAACCGAAAAAGGTTTATATGAAGCTTATGATGTAGTATTGAAACATAGATTAATGGAAATTTATTTAATGCACGAGATGAAATTTGCAGCATTTCATGTAAAGCATGATAACCATTCATCAATATTAGATTTACCGAAAAATGTAGTTGACGAGTTGAAGAAATTATTAATTCAATACGGAAGGCAACCAAAGCTAGTGCCTAGTTCGGAAGGCAGCTTACACACTGTTTTTAGCCCTACATCAACAGAAACGCATCGACAAAAGGTAAAAGGACATGGAGGGGCAAGCTCATGAGTTATGCAGCTTGGATAATAATTACAGGTTCACTTGTAGGTATTACTTGTGGCATGATCGGATGTTTTTTAATATTGCGTAAAATGGCTATGCTTGCAGATGCAATTAGTCACACAGTTTTATTAGGGATTGTTGGAGCTTATTTAATAAGCAATAGCTTAGACGGAATAAATATGCTAATAGGGGCTGTTATAGTAGGCTTACTTACTGCTTTTTTTGTTCAGCTTCTTGATTCAAGTGGAGTACAATCAGATGCAGCAATTGGTGTTGTTTTTACTTCGCTGTTTGCAGTCGGCGTCATTCTACTCTCATTATACGCTGATAATGTGCATCTAGATGTTGATCATGCATTGATGGGTGAGATCACATTTATCCCATGGGATACAATTGAAATAGCGGGTTACAATTTAGGTCCAAAGGCAGTATGGATGTTAGGTTCTGTATTTGTCATAAACCTCATTTTGATTATTTTATTTTATAAGGAAATAAAAATAGCTTCCTTCGATCCAGAAATGGCGTTAGCATTAGGAATTCCAGTTATGTTTATACACTATTTACTTATGGGGATGGTATCCATTTCAACTGTTGCATCCTTTGATAGTGTAGGGGCGATTCTTGTTGTTGCGATGCTCATCGTCCCTGGAGCAACAGCCTATTTATTAACAGAAAGGCTTAGTATCATGCTCGTCATAAGTGCTCTAATTGGTGTGCTAGCTGCTGTGCTTGGCTACTATGCAGCCGTCTTATGGAATGTATCAATCGCTGGAGCAATGGCAACTTCTGCTGGGATTATCTTTGCTATCACATTTTTCTTATCACCCAAGCATGGTGTACTGTCCAGGTGGTTAGCGAGAAGAAAAGTTACCATTAAGGATTTTTGATAAAAGTGTCTCAAGCTTTCACTTTGCTAAGTGTAGGGTATGAGGCGCTTTTTTTATAGAAAAGTATTGGTGAATTTTCTGCGAAGAACGTTACACGTGTTTTATAAGAGGATGAAAATACCTGTATATATTTTGCTTATACTACATTAAAGCATAAAATTGATGTGAAATAAATAGCCATATTAATAATAAGAATGGAAGTACATTTAATAAAATTAATAACTTGATGTTAATTTCTTAAGAGGTGATAGGCGTGTGAATGCTCGAAAAATCTTTGGAATATTACTAATTCTATCTTTAATGGCTGTAACTTCATGTTCAAAGAAAACAACAATTGAGGAAAATATTGACTATGTCGCATATATTTCGAAAAAAGAAGATTCAGATTCATCTTATCAGAAAATCTTTATGGAGCTAAATCTAGGTTGGTTACTTGATTTTGAACTTGAACTTCCGTATGCAGATCAAAGCTGGGTTAATATTTGGCTTGAAGGATATGAGGATGGAGAAAAGATAAAAGCTTCTCCGTTAATACAGTTATCCTATGGGAGGGCTCCACGTAATACTTCTACAGGCTCAATGGGGTTTGGTATGATTGAATCCGCAGATCAAGATTTGTTCTTTCTATATTCTCCAGCGACAATGCAGAGACCACAAGCCCTTGAAGTAAATGATTCATATTTTTCTACAGGTGCTAGTCAATTCTATTATGCTTTTTTAGAAGATACGATTCGATTACAATCGGGCGAAACAAGAGTATTAGCATTCTTCCGGCATAATAATGAAACAATTTTACGCCCCTATGACTACTATACTCAGGCTGGAATTGACGAAATGATCCAAGAAGAGACTTTTGTCATGGTATTAAAAATTAAAGTAGAGAAAGGCATAGGTAAGTAAGAGGCTGTCCGATCGGACCTCTAAAAAATAAAGCATCCAATGAAAAATGTTATCTTTTTCATTAAATGCTTTTTCTGTGCAAACTGCTGCTTTCAGGAGGTTGTTGCTAATGCAACATTCCTTCACAAATTTATGACCGAAATGTAGTTTGGACCTTTACAAGTTCATGTTTAATCATTTTCTTACTTAAATCTTTCGTCAAGTATTCTAGCAAAAAACACTGAAAACTGTGCTCTATTGACTACACTTTCTGGTTTAAATGTGCCATCACTATATAAGTTAGTGACTTGATTAGCAGCTAATGTATTGATATAGAGGTAATTTGGCTCTGCCTTATCAACATCAACAATGTCCCCGTTAAAAGTGCCTTGCAAATCATAAGCATTTACTAGAGCAAAGGCCATATCACTTCGTTTCAGTGGATCGAAAGCATTGAATTTCTCTCCCTTAGGGAAGATTCCTTCATCAACAACTGCTGCGATTTCTTTGTAATAAATATGATCAGCTGTTATATCTTCAAACCCTGGATTAGGACGGTTATCCAAGTCAAGATTCAGAGCTCTTACGAACATAAGTGCTGCCTGTCCACGTCTAACCTCATCATCAGGACCAAAGTTACCATTTTGATAGCCTTTAATAATATTAAAATCTGATAAAAATTGAACTTCCTTTACTGCCCAATGATTTAAAGCTAAGTCTTTAAAATCACTTGTTGTTACCTCAAGGTCGTAATATCCTTCTGGAGAAGATCCCCACACATCAATAACATATGTTCCTTCGCTTAATTCAGCTTCAAAAAAGCCGCCTTCAGGTGTAGCTAAAGTATAATTGATAATATTGTTTTCTTCGTCTAGTAATTTAAAAGTTAAAGAATCATACAAGGTTGCATTAGCGTAAGTTCCTTTTATACCAACTCGTTCCTTTTGAGTGAGTTGAAATGTGAAGTAGTCATTCTCGTCTGCATAATGAAAACCTTGATAGGTTGTATTTAATGCAATTGGTGTTGCGCTTGCTATTTCATTTGTCCCTAAAGAGTTTTTGAAATATTTGTCTATCTCAAAATTAAATTGTAAAGTAAATGATTCGACATTTGTAGCTGGATTTTGTTTTGTAGAAACTGCTAAATAATATGAGCCCTTAGGTAATCCTAAAATCCACGTTGAGGGTGCAGGGTTTGATAGTATTTCTTCTTTATTCTGATCTAGGATTGTATATGTATCTAATATTTCTGTCTCAGTTAGTAGTTCCAGTATGAATTTTCCATGTTGTTCAATTGAAAATGAATAATAGTATACTGACCCATCTAATTCATGAATCGTTTCAATTTCACTATTTAAGTTTATGATTTTTGCATTTTCAATTTTATCAATTTGAGCAAATACACTATCATTCCAAATGAAAGTGGAGATCAAAACGAAAATGAGAGCCATTAGTATCGATTTGTTCATTGCCCGCCTCCTTCATATTTTTATTTACTTCTATAACCGTTTAATAGCAATGAAGACATCATTTCTGCTATTTCTTCTTTTGAAAGGTGACCGTTAGCATCGTACCATTGATAAGCCCAATTACATGATCCGAAAATCGTTTGAACTGCGATAGACGGTGGGATATCTACGAAATCACCTGATGCTACAGCATTTTTATATAGTTCAGTAGCATGTTTATAATACAAACGTATATGCTGTAATGAGTTATTAATTAAATCATTTGATAAATTCTTTTTTTCATCAAAAAACAAACCAATGTCCATTTTGTTTTCCAAGATTAATAAAATATGTTGTTTCACGAGCAGATGAAATTTTTCATGATCCTTTATATCTTCTCTTGCTAAGGTGATTTTTGCAAAATCAGTAATTTTCCAAGTAACCTTATCAATAATTGAAAAAATAATTTCATCTTTACTTTTAAAATAATGATAAATTGCTGGTCGAGTCACATTGAGAGCATCAGCTACTTCTTTTAAACTAGTCGTTTTATATCCATTTCGAAAGAATAATTCTTTTGCTACATCTATAATTTTTTCAGGAGTTACGTCTTTTGATCCTCTTTTCAAATTTCTCATCCTTCTTTATAATTTCTCTTCTCCGGTGTTTCGTGAAGAACTGTAAAATTTAATAACTCTAAAAGGGCAATTTACGAAGTAGGCAAGCTTATCCACAACCCATTTGCCCAAAATCTATTGAAAAATACTTTTATTCCTATTGTACATGAGATTACTAAAAATGGGACAAAAATTTTCATGGCATTTGTCCAATTTAGCACAATTACGACCTAATTACCATTCGAATATCTCACTGGTCTAATTTTAATTGCAGTGAATAAAAACACTATAGATTTTTTAATATGAAGAACTAATAATTGCACAATAATAATAATTATGTTAATCTTCTGAATAATAACAAATTTACTTACAAGTAAGTAAATGATAAAGGAGTGATTAAAATGAAATTACCTAACGAAATTAGCTCACAACTAAAACTACCAGTAATTGGTGCGCCTATGTTTTTAGTTTCTGGACCTGAGTTAGTTTTAGCACAGTGTAAAGCAGGAATAATTGGATCATTTCCAGCACCTAATGCTCGTACAATTGACATATTAGAGAAATGGATGGCTACCATTACGATGGAGTTAAGTGACTATAAGACTGCAAATCCTAATAAAAAAGTTGCGCCTTGGGCAGCGAACTTAGTTGTTCATTCGACATACGAACGGTTGCATCAAGAATTACAATTAATAAAAACATATAAACCACAAATAGTTATAACGGCGCTTGGTAATCCAGCTGCAGTTATTGAAGCTGTTCATTCATATGGAGGTAAAGTTTTTGCGGATGTTAACTCTATAAAACATGCTAAGAAAGCAGCTTCTCTTAATGTGGATGGACTTGTACTTGTAAGCTCTGGTGCTGGAGGACATACTGGCGAAATATCTGGATTTGCCTTTGTTCAAGCGGTTCGTGAATTTTTTGATGGTATTTTAGTACTAGCAGGATCAATTTCTAATGGGAAGGCAATTTTAGCATCACAGGTTCTTGGAGCTGATCTCGCTTATATGGGGACAAGGTTTATTTCCGCTAGCGAAAGCATGGCGACAGAAGATTATAAGGGCATGTTAGTCTCCTCTTCATGTGAGGATATAATTTGTACGGACGCATTTACAGGTATCCCTGCAAATATGCTAGCACCTAGTATTAAATTAGCAGGTCTCGATCCAGATAAACTAGCAGCAAAAGCAAGTGTTGACTTTAATAATCCACAATCTGATAAAAAAGCATGGAAGGATATTTGGTCTTCAGGTCATGGTGTAGGGTCAATTAAAGCTGTTGAATCAGTAGATACGATTGTAAACAATATGTATAAAGAATATGTCGATGCCCAAAACATCATTTCTGAATTAAGTAAACGATAGCGAAAGATACTATTACGGAGAAGGTTTTAAGTACAGAAGAATATTGACAAAGTATATAAATAAAAAGGGGTATCCAAGTCGTTAATAATCAACTTAAGGAATACCCTTTTTTACGTTTTATGAGTATATATATTATAGGTGTTATTAATTTCGTATATAAATCGAATGATAATACATTATGTTTAAGCATTATCTAAGTAAAATAACTATGATAATTACAACAACAATAGTAACGATCAAGCTTACCGTATTCTTCGTCACAATTTTTCCCTCCATATTTAAATAAATCATCCACAATCATCAGTCTAAGTTGTAGAAGTATTATTTAGTGTATGGACATATATTACATTTAATGTATAAAGTATGTATTGTAGATATTCATCCTTTTTTTCGATAGGAGTTATTTTAAGGTGGTTTTCGTATTGATTGTTGCTTTTGTTCTAACGTATTAGCACGTATACAACTAGCGTTCGTGACATCAGGTCTCTCTTAAAATTATGGAGCTCTATTAAAACTCATCATAATGCCCATTTTGAAAATAACAATAAAGTTTACGAAAAGTACTTAATAAAAAGTTAAACAATTATCTGTAAAAAATGCCATTATGAGCTAGTTCTCTTATTGCTTATTTCAATACGAAGTACATAACAACCATAGTGAAAACAATCTGTTTCATGAATTGTTTCAAGAAGGATGAGATTCTTGGAATTAAGCATTAAATTTTATTTGCTGATTAGAACTTACCATTTGAGAAAGATCCCGTTATCTAATCAGAAGAATAATAAGTTCAACATAATAAACAACTAGGTGGAGAGTAATGATGAATAATGACAACACCACTCCGATTATTATTTTTGATGGGGTTTGCAATTTATGTAACGGAGCTGTCCAGTTTTTACTAAAGAGAGATAAGAGGGATGCATTGCGTTTTACTGCTATGCAATCAGAAGCTGCAAAGGAATTGTTAGTCACATATCAAATTCCAACCAATGTTGATAGCTTCGTTTTGATAGATGGGAATAACTTTTATTTAAAATCAACTGCAGCACTTCAAGTGTCTAAATATTTGCCGGGTTTATGGAAGGTGTTCTATCTATGTAGGATCATACCTGTACCAATTCGTGATTATGTTTACGATTGGGTAGCAAAAAACCGCTATAAATGGTTTGGGCGTAGAACAGAATGTATGTTACCTACACCAGAAATCAAAAAGAAATTCCTTAACTAATTTGATGAACAAATAAAAAGACCTCCCCAGAAAAATATGAAAAAAATTTAGGAAGGTCTTAAAATGAAAGGAGATGTTATATTATATGCCAAATATTTTTGTTAGTATGTATCTCTGTCCTAGGGTGTTTATATCAATTTCATGAAGTATGTCAAATAATTTATGAAACGGTTTGATTTAATTAACCGTCATACAATGCATGTTTTTTAAAAAAATGAGGATGAAATTATTACATTTATTTCAAGAATTCCCTGCATAAAATATGATGAAAAATTGGCTAATTTTTTCGTTATGAAAAAGAAAACGTCTGAGAAAATCAGTTGCGACCATTTCAACACCAATCCACAAGGGAGAGGTGCGATTCTTCCTTTTCTACTAGTAGCTGTGTAAACGTGTTAAAGCACATTTATCATCCAATAGATGGTCATTTTTGGATCATTATGTCTTTTTCCCCCTTATTCTTTTAGATAAAGCCATAAAACTGGCTACGATACTATTATAAATGGTACTTTATACATTTATTACCATACCCTTACCACTCTCTTCGTTTAGCTGCTAGCAATCATTTTTTTGAACAATTACTGCTTATGTTATTTTAGAAATTATTTAAACTTTGAATTGTATCATACTAAAAATGTTCTACTAAACCACAACTATTAACATGAGCCTCAAAGCAATAGAACATATCAGCTGCTCAATGTTAATTTACTATCTAATAGCGTTTTAGGAAGGGTTCAGTTTAAATAATCGTAGTATATAAACGTATGTTGTCTTCCATATAATTGTAAGTAATCTTGACAGATTTATTGCGACATGGTTAGATTAAAATAGCTATATGTTAACTTGATTTTAATTTTAGTTAACAAAAGGGGTGGGTTTTTTTAATGAATGATCATGAGCAATTAATTGAAAAAAGCAAAAAGCATTTGTGGCTACCTTTTACACAAATGAAAGACTATGAAAGGGATCCTCTCATTATTGAAAGTGGAGAGGGGGTTAAGTTAAAAGATACTGAAGGAAAGGTCTATTATGATGGTTTTTCTTCTGTATGGTTAAACGTTCATGGACATAGAAAAAAAGAGCTAGATGATGCCATTCGTGCGCAGCTAGACAAAATAGCACATTCAACCTTACTAGGAATGACAAATGTACCAGCGACGGAGCTTGCTGAACAGCTCATCAACCTAACACCTCCAGGACTTGATAGAGTTTTTTATTCAGATAGTGGTGCAACATCAGTTGAAATTGCTCTAAAAATGGCTTTCCAATATTGGAGAAACATTGGTAAAACATCAAAGCAAAAGTTTATTACAATGAACAACGGATATCATGGTGATACTGTTGGTGCTGTAAGTGTTGGCGACATAGATATATTTCATAAAGTGTATAAACCATTAATGTTTGACAGCTATAAAACACCGTATCCATACATATATCGTCATCCATCTGCAAATGCTGATGTTTGTCGTGACGAATGCTTACACAAGCTGCAATTACTACTTGAAGAGCGTCATAACGAAATTGCTGCTTTAATAGTAGAACCAATGATGCAAGGTGCTGGAGGCATGATTAACATGCCAAAGGGATTCTTAGTAGGAGTCGAAAAACTTTGTAAGTTATATGATGTACTCCTCATTACTGATGAAGTTGCCACTGGCTTCGGTAGGACTGGAGAGATGTTTGCTTGTAATCATGAAGGGGTCGTGCCAGACATTATGACAGCTGGTAAAGGGCTGACAGGGGGGTATCTTCCTATAGCAATTACGCTGACGAGCGAGAAAATTTATGAGGCTTTCTATGATGATTATACGAAAATGAAAGCATTCTTTCATGGTCATTCTTATACAGGAAATCAATTAGGATGTGCTGTAGCTTTAGCGAACCTCAAGTTATTTGAGCGTGAAAATATAGTTGACAATGTTAAAAAGAAATCTGCAGATGTCCATCAAATGTTTGAAGAATTTTATGAGTTAAACCATGTTGGGGATATTAGGCAAGTGGGCTTGATGACAGGAATTGAACTTGTAAAAGACAAACAAACGAAAGAGCCATTTCAGTGGGAAAAGCGCATCGGCTACAACGTAACATTGAAAATGAGGGAGCTAGGAATGATTACGAGACCACTAGGAGATGTCGTCGTATTTATGCCACCATTGGCGAGCACTAATGATGATCTTCAAGCGATGATGTCAATTATGAAAGAAGCAATTTATATGATTACTGAGGGGTCTCAATTTAATGAGTAGCGGTATTTTTGTAACGGGAACAGATACAGAAGTAGGAAAAACTTTCGTTACGGGTGCTTTAGCAGCTGTATTAAAAGATAAAGGTCAAGACGTCGGTGTGTTTAAGCCAATGCTTAGTGGAATGAGTCGTGATGATCCACAAAGTGACGCAGCAATTTTAAAGCAGATGTCACTTGATGGCAATTCATTAGAAGAAATTAATCCCTATCAATTCGAAGAACCACTTGCACCGTATGTTGCGGCAAAGAGAGAAGGAAGACATGTATCGATCGATGATGTAATTGCAGCATGGCATAGCGTAAAAAAAACACATAGTACTTTTTTAATTGAAGGTGCTGGTGGTTTGGCAGTTCCTCTTGGCAAAAACTATTTAGTGTCTGATGTTGCAAAAGAGATTGGTCTGCCCTTATTAATCGTCGCACGACCCAACCTAGGTACTGTCAACCATACGTTGCTAACAATAGAATTTGCCAAAAGGTCTGGGCTTCATGTTTTAGGTATTATTATTAATGGTTTGAAAGAAGATGAATACGGCATTGCTGAAGAAACGAACCCAGCTTTAATTGAAGAGTTTACTGATGTTCCTGTACTAGGAGTTATACCTTGGATGGAGGGGGCCACTCGAAAACAAGTTGTGGACATGGTAAATGAAAAAATAAAGGTTACTAGTTTATTAAATGCAATAAATTCGTAATCAGTTCAAAATAATCAAGCAAGAAGTAAATTCATTCAATTGTTACGTTTATAGAAAAGGTTACAAACATTCGACGTACGCGTAAATTACTTAATAAAAAAAGGCTGTTCATTGTTTTTTATACTAAGAAATCAACACGTATAAATCAAGCGTTTGTGGCATTATTCTCATTTGTATAAATTTAATAGTTAATATCCTAATTTAGTCTCAAAAGCAATACATTTATGAAGTCTATAAAAATGTTAATTATGATAAAAGATAAGGGTAAATAGGAGGACATTATATGGAAAATCTAGTTCATGTTACACAATGGGATAAGTTGGCAGAAAAATCGTTAGCAGGGGAATTAATTACGAGAGACGAGGCACTAAGTGTACTATCGGCTCCAGATGAAGAGCTATTACCTATTTTACAGTCAGCATACAAAGTTAGAAAGCACTTTTACGGTAATAAAGTGAAGTTAAATATGATTATTAATGCTAAAAGTGGGTTATGTCCAGAAGATTGTGGTTATTGCTCTCAATCTATTGTTTCTAATGCACCAGTTGAAAAATATACACTTCTTGATAAGGATACGCTTGTAAGTGGAGCTCGTGAAGCTATGGCACGAAAAGCAGGAACATATTGTATTGTTGCGAGCGGACGTGGTGCAACAGATAAAGAAGTAGAACAAGTAGTTGCTGCGGTACAGGAAATTAAGGAAGATATGCCACTAAAGATATGTGCCTGCTTAGGTATTGTTTCTAATGATAAAGTGGACCAATTAAAGGAAGCGGGAGTAGACCGTTACAACCATAATTTGAATACTAGTGCTGGGCATCATGAAAAAATAACAACAACTCATACATATGATGATCGAGTTGAGACCGTGGAAAATGTCAAAAGAGCCGGCATTTCACCATGTTCTGGATGTATTATTGGTATGGGAGAATCACATAACGATTTATATGACATAGCTGTAGAGCTTCGTAATATTGATGCTGATTCAATACCAGTTAATTTCTTAAATGCTATTGAAGGAACGCCACTTGAAAAAATGGATGAACTAAATCCACGCTTTTGTTTAAAAGTTCTTGCCTTGTTCCGTTTGATAAATCCATCTAAAGAAATAAGAATGTCAGGTGGAAGAGAAATTAATTTACGTTCTCTTCAAGTAATGGGATTGTATGCAGCGAATTCAATCTTTGTAGGTGATTATCTAACGACAGAAGGGCAGTCAGCGACAATTGATCATCAAATGATCGAAGATCTAGGCTTTGAAATTGAGGAAGGTTCCTTTTAGTAGCAATATAGAATATTAGAAAAGAAGAGGCGAGCTCAGGTATTCAGAGTAAGCCTCTTTACGTATATGGTGTGGGAGGTAGAATAACGATCGAACACGTAAGTAGTTGGGAAAAAGACATTACAGATGAATTATTAGCATTAGATAACGAATCAGCGAGAAGGTCTCTCGTAATGACAGAAAATGCTGATCAAGCATGGTTAACGATAGAGGGGCAAAGAATGTTAAACCTTGCCTCAAATAACTATCTAGGACTAGCTGGAGACGAACGTTTGAAACATGCTATGATTGAAGCTATTCAACATTATGGTGTAGGCTCTACATCGTCACGATTAATAGTTGGTAGTCATCCCCTTTACGATAAGGCTGAAAAAGAACTCATAAAATGGAAACACACTGAAGCGGGAATAATTGTTAATAGTGGATATGTAGCAAATATCGGAGTTATTTCAGCCTTGACCGGGCGAGATGATGTAGTGTTTAGTGATAAATTAAACCATGCAAGTATAGTAGATGGAATTGTTTTAAGTCGAGCAAAGCATAGACGTTATCGACATAAAGACTTAAATCACTTAGAGGCTTTATTACAAAGGGAACCAATAGAGAAAAGGAAATTAATAGTTACAGATACGGTGTTTAGTATGGATGGGGATATTGCTGACCTCAAAGGACTTGTTGAATTAAAAGAACGCTATAATGCATTGTTAATGGTTGATGAAGCTCATGCAACGGGTGTTTATGGGGAAAATGGCACAGGTTATGCGGAAATGGAGCACCTACAAAGTAAGGTGGACATCCAAATGGGGACCTTTAGCAAGGCACTCGGTTCTTATGGTGCATATGTTGTTGGTGATAAGTGGTTAATAGACTATTTAATCAACCGAATGCGCAGTTTGATTTATACAACTGCATTACCACCTGCTGTGCTAGGCTCGATAATTAAGTCAATTGAAATTGCTCAACAAGCAGGTCAGAAGCGACAGTCGTTACACGACCTAGCTTATCATTTTCGTAGTGAATTATTTCGAAATGGATTTAATATTTGTAGTAGTGAAACACAGATTGTGCCGATACTTGTTGGGGAAAATGACCTGTCAATACATTTTGCTAGATTGCTTCAACAAGAAGGTATTGCTGCAATCCCGGTTCGACCCCCTACAGTTCCTGAGAAGGAGTCGAGAGTCCGTTTTACTATTACTTCAGCTCAAGCACGCGAAGATATTAAATGGGCTTTGGATAGGATAATTTATGTTGGGAAAAGTCTAGGGGTGATTTAATATGTCAAAAAAACATCTTGTTTTGTTACCAGGTTGGGGGATGGAAAAGGAAGTATTTATACCATTGACCCATCTTTTAGAACCATTGTTCCATTTTAATTTTATAGACTGGCAAGACATCATCTCTGGAGCAAACCTGGAAGAAAGAGTGGGCTCTTTATTAAATGATAAAACTAAAGAGGTTTATCTCCTAGGATGGTCAATGGGCTCAATAGCTGCAATAAATATTGCTACTAAACATAAAAATATTGATGGTTTAATTTTAGTAGGAGGAACGAGTCGTTTTACGATTATGGACAATTATCTCTCGGGGTGGAATCCACGAATTGTAGAACGTATGAAGAAGCAACTGAGAAGAGATAAAGGCAGAACATTACAGGCATTTTATCACTCAATGTTTTCTGTACATGAGCATGAAATGGGAGATTATGATAAATTTTTACGATTGTGTATAGCGGGTGCTCTTGATAACGACTTAAATACTCTCATAAAAGGGTTAGATTACCTCATTGAACAAGATGTTCGGGAACAATTAGCAAGCATTGATGTCCCGAGTTTATTAATTCATGGGGTGGAAGATAATATATGCCCAGTCGAAGCTTCCAAGTATATTCACACGAAGATAACAAACTCAATTCTACACATTCTTCATCATTCTGGCCATATACCATTTTTTACCGAGGAAGAAACTTGTGCAAATTTAATTAAGGAATTTATAGAAGAAAGGGAAAGACGATGATTGATAAGAAGCTATTAAAAAAGCGCTTTAGTCAACGAGCAGAAACCTATGATAATTACGCAATCGTACAGAAAAAGATGGCACAAAAATTAATGAATAAGCTTTCATCATTTACATATGGGGATAGGTTAAATATTTTAGAAATTGGTTGCGGAACTGGCTATTTAACAAATTTAATATATACCAATTTTCCTCATGCAAAAATTACAGCTGTAGACCTAGCTCCAGGTATGATTGACATAGCGAAAAAGCGATTGAATGGCAAGGCCGTCACATTTCTATGCGCAGATATCGAAGACATAGAAATGCTAGAAGGTTACGATATAATTATTTCGAATGCGACCTTCCAATGGTTAAATAATTTGCCTCTTATGTTAACAAAGCTGAGAAAAGCATTAAATAAAGGAGGAGTAATCTCATTTTCCACCTTTGGAAATCTTACTTTCAGAGAACTTCATTCAAGCTACGATAGCGCAAAACAGGTATTAAATCTTCAAATGGAAACTGCACCAGGGCAATCATTTTTGACGATGTTAGAGCTATCAAACCTCAGTAAGGGAGCGTTTAATAATAGTCATGAAATACCTAGTGAAAATTTTCGGGTCGAAGAAGACCTTGAAATAGAATATTTTCAGACAGTGCATGAATTTTTTACTGCAATAAAGAAAATAGGAGCCAATAATAGCAATGCGGGAAAATCCTGTCAGAGACCATCGTTTTTTAAAGAAGTAATTAAACAATATGATAATAATTATCGAGATGAGCATGGAGTAAGAGCTACGTATCAATGTTTATTTGTAACATATAAAAAATTTGAAGGTAATTTGGAGATAGGTTAAAAGATGGAAGAAAAATGTATTGGATGTTTCCATATATTTCTTGAAGCTAGCATGAAATATTAACGATGCTAGCTTGTTTTAATTCAACCTCTTAACTTCTGTAGTAGTGCTTCTACACTCTTTCGTACACTTTCTGTCTCTTCGAGAAATAATTTAATTTGTACATGATCTTGGTTATCAAGAGATAATTCCAACAAACTTCCTTCCACTGCATCAACTGGTAACATTGTACATGGTAAATTTATTTCTTTAGAAGTATCTTCCCTATATAATAGGACAGCTATCGCACCTTCGATTCGATCAATCGTATAATTTCCACAAGGTTTGTCATTAAAAAGCATACATAACATCTCCATTCGTTAAGAGTAAAATAATGTGGCTCTTTTCGTATACTTTGTTACTATTTATTAAAATACGTTGGATAAGGGCTATAATTTTTGTTTAGGTATTCGAAATACAAACTTCATGAGAAAACAGCGAAAGAAAATAGAACATATAAATTTGATGCTTTATCAAAGGCTCTTTTAGCATTTTTGTTGTTATTAACATAAAAATTCCACAAAAAAACATCGTTTTATACAATTGTCACCGTATATCATAATTCTTTAAAATTTGTACTCAATTCTTGAACTCTAATAGTTCATCATAATTGTGCATCTTTTTAATTGTAATACGACGTAATGGCATTACATTCTGGTGTTTGGCTACAGAGACGCTTACTTCACTGGGAAATATTTATTCACAATTCATTCAAGGAACACGATCATTCATGCAGCATAAATAAAGAAATAGACCGCTTTCACATGTAGGTATCCTTGAATTTACTTTATTTTGTAATTTTCTTAAAATTTATCATTCTATCGGTTGAGAGTCAACACTACAATTTCCTCATTTTATGAATAAATAGCAAAGATTGCTCATAAATCCTTAGGTTTTTATAACTATTTTAAATATTTCTACTTTTCTAATAATTTAAACTATTTATAATCACTAACCTTTTAATATATAAACTCTTACTAAGGGGAAGGCACTTACATTATGAATATAACTGGGACCTTTCATTCTTCTTTAAGAAACGGTAATTGAGTCCAATTAATATGAGAACAGTGAATTGTATTTATACATTTACTGTATAGGGTGGTTAACATCAGGCAAAAATTTTCATGCTTAGATGAATAAAAATGTCAGCTGTTCTAAATAGATCAACGTTCATTAGTTGTGTGTGGGAAGAGAGGCTGTTCTGCCTTTATTCAAAGGAGGGATTACATGAAAGTTTTCGTATACTTTGCTGCTTTTTTTACTTACATTCGAAGGAGATGATTTTTATATTCTTTATAAAAGAGAAATTGCCGAGAATGTTAGTTATATTTGTATTTAGATATTGTTACGGATAGCTTAAATTAAGGTGAAAACATCCAATAAAAAAACCTTTTTCTAATGAATGGATCATTCATAGAAAAAGGCGATTATCGTGTTATGTTGAGGCTAGATAGGTTTAAAGCGAGCAGTAAAGTGACGAAGTATAGTTGGTTCATAAGTAAAATGAACACCAGTTATTTGGGAACGTTTATGAGACAGCTTTCCAAACGATTCTCCTACATATTGAATATGATTATCAGTATATACTCTTCTCGGTATTGTTAATCTAAGTAATTCTAACTTTGATAACCCGTCCTTTCTAGATTCGCTATCTCTTCCAAATAAAAGAGAGCCGATTTCAACACCTCGAATACCACTTTCAATGTATAATTCACAAGCCAACGCATGAGCTGGGAACTGGCTAGGTTGAATGTGTGGTAACAGCTTTTTTGCATCAACAAAAACAGCATGGCCTCCGATAGGCTCTTGAATGGGGATATCATAACTTACTAATAGTTTTCCTAATAACTGTACTTGGCTTATGCGATGGTGTAAATAATCAATTTCAACAACTTCATTTAATCCAACAGCAAGAGCTTGCATATCTCTACCAGTTAACCCTCCATATGTCGGAAAACCTTCTAATGGCACGATTGTTGATGTACACTGTTGAAATAATTTCTCATCTTCCTTTATTACAATGAGTCCACCAATGTTGACAAGCCCATCCTTTTTGCCACTCATCGTTAAGCCATCTCCGTATGCAAACATTTCTTTTACAATGGCACGTATATCTTTGTCTTTATAGCCATCTTCTCTCATTTTGATAAAATATGCATTCTCTGCAAAGCGAGCTGCATCGAAAATGAGGGGTATGTGATATTTATTAGCGATTTTGGAAACAGCCTTTATGTTTTCCATAGAAACAGGTTGTCCCCCAGCACTATTACACGTAATCGTCACATTAATAAAAGCAATACTTTCCTCACCGTGCTGTTGAATATAGGATTCTAATTTATTTGTATCAAAATTCCCTTTAAAAGGATGCTGATTTGATGTATCGTATGCTTCAGAAATAACGAGGTTCACTGGCTTTCCACCATTCAACTCTATATGTGCTTTTGTTGTATCAAAATGCATATTTCCTAACACAGCTTGCCCTTTCTTAATTAATTGTGAGAATAGAACTTGCTCTGAACCACGACCTTGATGAGTGGGGATGACATATTGATAATTTGTCAATTGCTGGACTGTCTCCTTTAAGTAATAGAAGTTACGACTCCCGGCATATGATTCATCCCCAAGCATGAGTCCAGACCATTGTCTGTCACTCATAGCACCTGTTCCACTATCTGTCAACAGATCAATATATACATCTTCACTTTTTAATAAAAAAGGATTGTAACCAGCTTCTATTAATTTATGTTTTCTTTCTTCTCTAGAAATCAACCGAATTGGCTCTATCATTTTTATTTTGTATGGTTCAGGTAATCTACTCATAAGAAATTATCCCCCTTCAAAGATAGTTAGGCTCTTTTCGATAAATGTTATTTTTAGAAAATGTTAAATGCTAGGTCAAGCTACAGCGAATATTATAGGTAGACAGGTTGAATGAAATACTTGCTAGGTGGGAGAAAAACGCTTCATGCGAAAACAGCCAATAGATAGATAACACTAGATTGTATGCCCAGCAATTTGAAATATGTATTTAGTATCGGAACATCAGTACGGTAGTGTGTTAAAGTCATCTAGTAATTTAAGTTGAATTATAGTTGACTATTTGAGGTTATCATAATAAGATGAGTACATACATCAAAAATATTTGATTAATTTAGATTAAAGATTGCAGTGTTTTTATACATATGAAATGGTTAGGATTTTAAGGCTTGAATCCTCGTCAGTACCTGTCAGTTTATACATCAAACAGACGGTTTAGTTGATCATAATCGACTTTGATAACCTAAGTGTACTAAACTTGAGGGAACTTAAAGTTTTGGGATGATCATCAAATATTTTTGATTAATATACAGGATTTTGTATTAAAGCTGATGTGCATTGATTGTTTTTTACTATGAACGAGCTGCACGTTGCATTTTGCTTCGTTACAATGTTGTCACCATAAAAAAGTTTACAAAAGTCTCTTTTCGTAAACATTGTTGCTATTGAGATACATTTAGGGCTGACATAAAAATTAATTTATGCAATGGTTCTCATTTTAAATGAGAAAAGGTACCACGAACGCTCGGCTTATTCGTATTTACCTTTTTATTACGAAAAACGACAATCAATGTGAAAACAGCCTTACTAAAAGAACAACATATATAGATGTAAAACATCAGAAGGAGTATGAGGATGTTAGAAACGATAAACTTGATAAATAAAATAAAAACATTGGGTCTTGAAAAAGATGTATTTGAAGGGAATTTTGGATTAGAAAAGGAAAATGTCAGAGTCGATCGTACAGGTAAATTAGCTTTATCACCTCATCCAATAGGATTTGGAAATAAGCTTCAAAACCCTTTTATCACAACTGATTTCTCTGAAAGTCAAATAGAAATGATTACACCTACATGTAGCACAATACAAGAAAGCTATAACTTTCTTGAAAATATTCACCATATCGTCTCACTTGAGCTTGAGGATGAATATTTATGGCCTCAAAGCGCTCCGCCTCTATTACCTAATGAAGAAACGATTCCTATAGCTCGATATGATTCATCTGCAAAAGGCCACCAAGCTGAAGAGTATAGAATGAAGTTGGCTGAAAAATATGGTAAGAAAAAACAGCTCATTTCTGGTATCCATTTTAACTTTTCTTTTACAGAACATTTTCTACAAATGATACATCAACAATTAAGCACTGGGCTCTCATTTAAAGAGTTTAAAAATGAGGTTTATCTAAAAGTCAGTAGAAATTTTTTGAAATATAGATGGCTTCTTATCTATTTATTTGGGGCCAGTGTGTCCGAAAAATGTTTTGACTCGACATGTGATGATCGTTCACATAATAATTTAGAATATGGAAGCTCTTTCAGAAATGGGCTTTGTGGTTATAGAAATAAAACAAACTTTCATGTTTCTCACCGTAATGTTGAAGAGTACTTACGTGACCTGAATAAGTTAATTAAAACCGGAGAGATAAGTAGGGTTGAAGAATATTACAGCCCAGTAAAATTAAAACCCCATGATAAAAAAAATTATTTAAGTTCATTAAGTAAAGACGGCATTGCTTATGTAGAATTTAGGATTTTAGATCTTAATCCATTGCACAAAGTGGGAATAGATCTTAATACATTAGAATTTTTCCATCTTTTTATCCTGTTCACACTCTTTATCAATGAAAAGGAAACGAAGGGCATTGATCAAAATATAGCGTTAAAGAATCATAATCTCGTTGCAAGTTTAGGTAGAAAGCCACAGTTAATGTTGCTAAAAAATGAACACGAAAAAATAAGTATGCATGATTGGGGACATAACATATTGGATATGATGTTAGATTTAGCTCTCCAACTTGGAATAAAAGAAAATAAGTACAAAGAAATCATTAGAAGCGCCAAAGAGAAGATTGATAATCCAGAAATAACTATTTCTTCTGTGATATCGAAGGGGGTAAAGGAGCACTCGTATATTGATTATCATTTAAATTTAGCAGAAGTTCATTTGAAGGAAAGTAAAATAAAGAAATTTAACTTATTGCACCATGAAGATCTTGAATTGTCCACACAAATACTACTAATGAATGCGCTTAAAACGGGCGTTAATTTTGAGATTTTAGATAGACAGGAAAATTTTGTATTATTGGACGATGGATTTAAACAAGAGTATGTGAAGCAAGCAACCAAAACGTCTTTGGATTCATATAGCACAGTCTTAATTATGGAGAACAAACTAGTGACTAAGAAAGTACTAAACCATGCGGGGATAAAGGTTCCTAATGGTGAATACTATAATAATATAAATGAGGCAAAAAACGCGTATCGTTTATTTTGCAATCAAGAAATAGTTATTAAACCAAAGTCAACAAATTTTGGACTAGGAATTACAATTTTAAAAAACGGGTTCACACGACATTTATTTGAAAAAGCAGTAGAAATGGCTTTTACACATGACGGTTCTATCCTTATTGAAGAATTTGTTGGAGGAAAAGAATACAGATTTCTTGTTATCGGTGATGATGTTGTTGGGATACTTAATAGAGTTCCTGCTAATGTAATTGGAGATGGATATAGTAACATAACAGAATTAGTCGTAGAAAAAAACAAAGACCCTCTGAGAGGAAAGGGATATAAGACTCCATTGGAAAGAATGGATTTAGGGGAGCCTGAAAAGATGTTTTTACGAGAACAGGGAAAAGACTTTATGTATATACCTAAGTATGGTGAACGAATATTTTTAAGAGAAAATTCTAATATTAGCACGGGCGGTGACAGTATTGATTACACTGATGAGATTCCAGTCGAGTATAAAACGGTTGCAATAAAGGCAGCAAAAGCAGCTGGTGCAACTATTTGTGGTGTTGACATGGTGATTCCTGATATAACTGAAGATAAAATTGAAGAAAACTATGCAATCATTGAATTGAACTTTAACCCTGCTATACACATCCATAGCTTCCCGTATAAAGGAAAGAATAGAATGCCTGGACAAAAAATTATAAAAGCTCTCGGGTTCTAAAGGGTAGTCCCTCATCCCACTAAGATGTTTTCACACCAGTGAGATGGGGGATGTTAATTACTAAATAATTAAAAAATTCAAAATATAATAGACAACTTTCAAATTTCATTTATACTTAAAATAAGGGCCTAATTGAAAATAGGTAAAAAGGGGGATGAAATGTGGAGAATATAGAACAAGTTGAAAAGATTTGGACTGAGCATTACCCTAAGGAAGTACCAAAATCACTTAAATATGAAGAAAAAACGATGCAGGAATTTTTAAAGGAAACTGCTAGTAAAATGCCAGAAAAGAAAGCGCTTCATTTTTTAGGGAAAGAAATGACATTTGCTGAACTGTATGAACAAGCGCTTAAGTTTGCTAACTTCTTAAAAGAAAAGGGCTTTAAGAAGGGTGACACAGCTTCCATAATGCTTCCTAATTGTCCTCAATCTGTTATTGGTTATTTTGGAGTGTTTTTGGCAGGTGGAGTAGTTGTCCAAACAAATCCTTTATATATGGAAAGAGAGCTAGAGCATCAGCTAGTAGATTCTAGTGCAACTTTTATTTTATGCCTTGATTTACTATATCCTAAAGTAATGAATGTAAAAGGTAAGACAAAAATTGAACACATCATTGTAACTTCCATCAAAGATTATCTGCCATTTCCGAAAAACCTCATCTATCCTTACATTCAGAAAAAACAACATGGAATTGTAGTTACTATAGAAGAAGATAGTAATACCCATAAAATAAAGAGTATTCTCAAGAACTATGAAGCCCATGAGTTGAGCATCGAAGTATCTCCAGATGAAATAGCTTTACTACAATATACTGGTGGTACAACTGGTTTATCCAAAGGAGTTATGCTCACACATAATAATTTAACGTCAGTTACAACTATGTGCCATCATTGGTTATATAAAAATAATGATAAAGAAAATATAGTTTTAGGTATTTTACCATTTTTTCATGTTTATGGCTTATCCACAGTCTTAAATTTTTCAGCATTATATGGAGCAAAAATGATTTTGCTACCTAAATTCGATGCTGGTGATGCATTAAAAGCAATTGATAAACATAAGCCAACTGTATTTCCAGGGGCACCGACAATATTTATTGCATTATTGAATCATCCAAAAATTAAGGATTATGATTTGACTTCGATCCAAGCATGTATATCGGGTTCAGCACCTCTGCCATTAGAAGTACAAGAACAATTTGAAAAAGTAAGTGGTGGAAGGCTTGTTGAAGGTTATGGACTGACTGAAACATCAGCGGTTGCTCTAGCAAATACCGTGTGGGAGAAACGCAAATTAGGAAGCATTGGTATCCCATTTCCTGATACAGATGGCATCATTTTTTCTATGGAGACAGGAGAACCTGCAAAAGTTAATGAAATTGGTGAGATCGCTATTAAAGGACCGCAAGTTACTCAAGGTTATTGGAACCGTCCAGAAGAAAATGAGGCTTCTTTCAAAGATGGTTGGTTTTTAACTGGAGATTTAGGATATGTCGATGAAGAAGGATTTTTCTACATAGTCGACCGCAAAAAAGATATGATTATTGCTGGTGGCTACAATATTTATCCTCGTGAAATAGAAGAGGTGCTATATGAAAATAGCAAAATATTAGAGGCAGTTGCCGCAGGAGTTCCAGACGCTTATCGTGGTGAAACGGTGAAAGCATACATTGTACTTAAAGAGGGTGAAGAGTGTACCGAAGAAGAACTAGATGCATTTTGTCGAAAGCATTTAGCTGCTTATAAAGTACCGAGAATCTATGAATTCCGTGATGAATTACCGAAAACAGCAGTAGGAAAAATACTCCGTCGTGCTTTAGTTGACGAAGAAAAAGAAAAACAGAAAAAAGTTAATTAAGAGTCTGACCCCCAGTACGTTAATGTGATAAAGTACTGGGGGTTAGTTCTATTATATTAAAAAAATTCAAAAATATATTAAAAAACTAACAATTTTGTTTTATACTAGTAATGTGTGTATGTCTTGTAATGTCGAAAGGGGAAAAAAGATGGGAAAAGAAAAAGTCTGGTTTCAGCATTATCCGAAGGAAATTCCGACTTCTATTGCTTATGAGGAAAAAACATTACACCAGTATTTGAAGGAATCGGCATTAGAGTACCCAGAAAAGAAAGCGCTTCATTTTCTTGGGAAAGAAATGACATTTCGTCAAGTCTATGATCAGTCATTATCATTTGCAAATTTTTTAGTCGACAAGGGGTTAAAAAAAGGGGATCGAGTTTCAATTATGCTTCCGAACTGTCCCCAAGCGGTTATTGGATATTATGGAGTACTACTTGCAGGGGGAGTAGTAGTTCAAACAAATCCTTTATATATGGAAAGAGAACTAGAACATCAGCTTATTGATTCAGGTGCTACGTTCATTTTGTGTCTTGATTTATTATATCCAAAAGTAATGAACGTAAAAGGGAAATCAAATATAGACCACGTCATTGTAACTTCCATCAAAGATTATCTTCCATTTCCAAAAAACATGATTTTTCCTTATATACAAAAAAAGCAATCAGGAATTGTAGTTAAAATTGAAGAAAATAGTAAAACAAATTTATTTAAGAACGTGTTAAAAAATTATGATCCAAAAGAAATCAATATTAAATTCAGCCCTTACGAAGACTTGGCATTACTACAATATACTGGAGGAACGACCGGTTTATCTAAAGGAGTAATGCTAACACATATGAACTTAGTATCTGAAACAACAATGTGTAATTACTGGATATATAAATCCAAAAAAGGAAATGAAAGCGTTTTAGGTTTACTACCCTTCTTTCACGTTTATGGAATGACAACCGTTATGAATTATTCGATAATGTATGCAGCTAAAATGATATTATTACCAAAGTTTGATGCTCAAGATACACTTAAAGCTATTGATAAACACAAACCTACAATCTTTCCAGGTGCTCCAACAATTTATATAGCTTTATTAAACCATCCTAAAATCAATGAGTATGACCTATCATCCATTGAAGCGTGTATAAGTGGTTCTGCACCATTACCAGTTGAAGTTCAGGAACAATTTGAAAAAATTAGTGGAGGACGTCTAGTAGAGGGGTATGGACTTACTGAAACATCACCTGCTGTTATTGCTAACATGGTATGGGATAAGAGGAAAGTGGGGAGTATTGGTGTGCCTTGGCCAGATACAGATGCAATGATACTTTCCATGGAAACTGGCAAGTCTGCTGAAGTAAATGAAATTGGTGAAATTTTAGTTAAGGGACCTCAGGTCATGAAAGGGTATTGGAATCGGCCAGAAGAAACTGAAGCAACGCTTAAAGATGGCTGGTTATACACTGGAGACTTAGGCTATATGGACGAAGATGGATTTTTCTTCATTGTCGATCGTAAAAAGGACATGATCATAGCAGGTGGTTATAATATTTATCCTAGAGAAATAGAAGAGGTTCTATATGAAAATGAAAAGATCCAAGAAGCGATTGTTGCTGGTATACCAGATCCGTACCGAGGTGAAACAGTAAAAGCATATGTGGTAATTAAAGAGGGTCAACATTGTACAGAAGAAGAGCTGGATGCCTATTGTAGAAAGCACTTGGCAGCTTATAAAGTACCTAGAATTTATGACTTCCGTGATGAACTTCCAAAAACAGCAGTTGGAAAAATCTTACGTAGAGCGTTAGTGGACGAAGATAAAGCAAAGCTACAAGCCTAATTATTAGAGTCGGTCTACCATTAGTTTTGGTAAGTACCGGCTTTTTTTACTCAATACGTATATTTCTAAAAATGAAAGTAAAACTTAGAACTATTGAATTCCATAGTCAAAAAAAGATTATTAGAAAAAATATGTATTGACGTTGTGACATCCATTTTATAAAATTCAAATGTAATAAAATCGTGTTTTGCATACACATTTATTTAATTATGATAACGTTATCATAAGGTGAGTCGAGGGAGGATTATTGATGATAAAGAAGATGAGAGGTTTGGTTATAACGATCCTACTTACTTGTATTGTTGTCGGTATAGGTGTAGTGATTGTATCTGGTAATAATATGTTTAGTAATAAAAAAGCGGAACCTGCTGAAGTTTGGCTAACGAAAGGTGATGAAAGCACCCTATTAGAACGTCAAGAAGACCTTGCGTGGGGTAAAGGTTTATCGAAGGGGGATAATGATTACACAGAAATCCTTGTTGATGATAAAAAACAATATCAAGAATTTTATGGATACGGGGCTGCTGTATCACATAGCTCTGCGTACAATATAGTGAATTCCCCCGAGCGTAATGAAATATTAGAAAGTTTATTTTCAATAGAAAATGGAATAGGGCTTTCAGTTGTTAGAGTGCCTATGGGCTCAAGTGATTTTGTAGGACCTGTATTTGGAGAAAGAAAGCATTATACTTATAATGATTTAGAGGATCCATATGATACTGACAATGAATTATCAAATTTTTCAATTGAACCAGACAAAGAATTTATCATTCCTGTTCTCAAACAAATTAAAGAAATCAATCCTAATGTAAAAATAGTATCTGTTCCTTGGAGTGCCCCTGCTTGGATGAAAACAACGCATTCGTTATTAGGTGGAGCTTATTTGACAGAATTTAATAATGTTTATGCAAATTATTTTGTCAAATATATTAAGGCATATGAAACTGAGGGGCTTACGATCGATTATGTCTCTGTTCAAAATGAACCTCATTTTATGCATGGAGATTACCCAACTATGTATATGGAGCATTTTGAACAGGCTGATTTTGTTGGGAATTATTTAGGTCCAGCCTTTGAAGCAAATGGGATTAAAACAAAAATTATGGGCTGGGATCACAATTTTACAGATAACAATACTAGAGCTGAAGAAGACATCGCGAATTATGGTACGGTTCTCCTTGAAGATGAATATGCATCAAATTATATTTCTGGTATCGCATTTCATGGTTATGAAGCTGATGGAATTAAAGATTTCGGTAAAGCCTTTGATAAAATAAGCGAACAATTTCCGAATGCTGAACTATATATGACAGAAATAACAGGTGGAGGTTGGGCTACGAATTTTAAAGACAATCTTCTGTGGAATATGGAAAATATCATTTTAGGTACTCCGTTGCATAATTCTAGTATGGTATTATTATGGAACCTAGCATTAGATGAACAATCTGGACCTCATTTAGGAGGCTGTGGTAATTGTCGTGGTGTGTATACGGTTGATAATGATGAGAGTATAGTAAGGAAAGAAGTCGAATATTATGCGCTTGGGCAAGTAAGCAAATTTGTTCATCCGACAATTGAGGGAAACCCTATTCGAATAGACGCAAAAAATGATAATACACAATTAGATGTAGTTGCCTTTATGAATGCTGATCAATCAATAGTAGTTACAATTGCAAATAAGAATTCAGATAATGATCAAAATATATCAATTCGTTGGAGAGGAAACATAGGAGAATATAAAGTTCCACCTGCAAGTGTTGTTACGGTAAAATGGAAATGATATATGTCGATCAGGTGAAAAAGAAAATTCAATTCATATAATTGTATGAAAAAAACGAGTGAAACTTATTGACGTCAATTATCGCCAGGAGTATAATATCAATGTAAACGTTAACAGTCACATAGGGGGAAAACATGGCCACAATGAAGGATGTGGCGAAAGCCGCGGGTGTCTCGATAATAACCGTTTCAAGGGTGATTAATACACCTGAGAAGGTGAAGCTAGAGACGAGAGAAAAAATAATGAAATATATGAAAGAACTTGACTTTAAACCGAATCATGCTGCGAAGGCTCTTGTATCTAATCGAACAAAGGTGATTCACGTATACATTCCAATTAGGCTTGAGGCTGCTAATCCATTCGTAATGAATGTGATTGCCGGTATTAGTGAGGAGTTAAGTAAATCTTACTATTCATTCCTTTTGAGAAGAGATCGTGACATCCCTTTGAAATGTGATGGTATTATTGCAATGGGTTTAGATAAGACAGATGACGATTGGCTCGCTAGTTTGATGGATATACCTATTGTTTTATTCGGACACACCGACCTTGATATTGATTGGTTAGATGTTGACAATAAAAAAGGGTCTTATTTAATGACTGACCATATTATTAAGCAAGGTCATCAGCGAATTGGTTTCATTGGTATTAATGAAAACAAACGTTTTGCAACTGATCGATTGCACGGTTTTTGCGAAGCACTCCATGATCATGAAATTAAAGTCGAGAATAAATTTATGAGATTTACAGCTAATGAAGAAAATTGCGGATATGAAAAAACACTCGATTTACTTACAAAAGAAAATGTAACCGCACTCTTTTGTTCAAGCGATGTACTCGCATTAGGTGCGATGAGGGCAGCTAGGACATTAAGAAGGAAAGTTCCTGAAGAAATATCGATTTCAGGGTTTGATGGGTTAGGTATAGATTTATTATCTTATCCATCACTAACTACGATTGAGCAGCCTGTTTATGATGCTGGAAAACAACTGGCTAGACTGGTCTTAGAAAGAATTGAGAACCCAGAAGGTGAAGTCGTACAAAAGATGATGAAGCCGTCATTAGTTAAACGAAATTCTGTTAGCAGTATTAACGAGAGTCAGTTAGATTAAAGATTCATCATTAGTAGATACTTAATAGTTACTGAAAAAAAACTTTTGGATTCATGTTATGAGTCTATAAAGTTTTTCACTAAATGTTAACGTTAACACCTTAAGGAGGTGGATAACATATATTTTGGTAGGACGTCCTATTAAAGATGTTTGTCACATTTGTGAATACCATTAGTGAAATCTCTACAAACTAATAGAAAATATTGAACTATAAGGAGGAACTTAACAATGATTAACATGAAAAAATTCATGCCATTTGCGTCAGCTGTCGCTTTAACAATTGCTTTAGCTGGTTGTGGTACTGCTGATGAAGGAGATAAAGCTGGAGGTGCCAAAGGAGGCAATGAAATTGAATTTTGGGCTTATGAGCCAGGTTCAAAAGAGCATAAAGACTCTTTAAATGCACTAATTGACGAGTATGAAGAAGCAAATGACGTAACGGTAAAAACTTCATATATTCCAAAGGATGATTTTAATACGAAGTTAAATAGTTCAATTGCTGTTGGGAAAAACCCTGACGTTTCATACTTAGACCAACCGTTAGTGCCAAAGTTTGCTGAAGATGGTACGTTACTTCAACTAGATGAATATGCAGATGGTGAAAATGGTATTGATCGTACGCAATATTTCACAGGCGCATTCGACACGAATGTAGTAGATGGAAATTTATTTGGATTACCACTTAACCAAACGACTGTAGCTCTTTTCTATAATAAAGATTTAGTACCTACACCACCAGCAACTTGGGATGATTGGGTAGCAATGGCCGAAGAGGTGTATGCGAAGGATCAAATCGGTGCTTATGAAGGAGTCGGTACTGGTGGCTGGGCAGCTTGGTTATTCCCTGCTTTTGTTCATAGTGGTGGCGGAAGTATGGTAAATGCAGATGAAACAGAAGCAACGTTTGGTGAAGAGGCAGGAGTTGAAGCTGCTGAATTGTTGAACAGCTTATACAAATACTCGGATTTAGCAGTTCGTGACAGCCAAGATGCTTTCGGAAATGGTAAACTAGCAACGAAAATTAGTGGCCCATGGGAAATTGACACATTCAAAAACAACTTCCCAGACTTAAACTTTGGTGTTGCATTAATTCCTTCTAAAGAAGGAGTTCAGTCTTATTCAAATATCGGTGGAGATAACATCGTAGTATATGAAAATAGTGATAGCCCTGAAGCAGCATGGGGATTAGTGAAATTTTTAACATCTAAAGAACATTCAATTGCTGTTGCTGATATTACAGGTAATTTCCCTGTTCAATTAGAAGCAGCTGAAGACCCTAAGTATGCAGAAGATGAAAATCTATCAGTATTTTTACAACAAATGGAAACAGCTGTTGCACGTCCACGCTTAACAGATTGGTTAAAAGTTAATGATGAGGTTATTGGTACTGCTTTAGAAGAAATAACATTAAGTGGTAAAGATGCAAAAGAAACGTTAGGTGCAGCACAAGATAGAGCCAACGATATTCTATTTAGCGAATAATATAAGTTGTTTATTGGTGCGATATACCAATTGATAAAGAAACACTGATATATCCATGCTCTACACTTTTAACTAGGGGCGTCTAAAAGTCGTGAATTGATTTTTGGACATCCCCTTCTTTTCAAAAGACTCATTTTTGTAAATTGGCTTGATATTTTATGATCATCGAGGGTAAGTTATATTTGTTTGTTGTAGTGATATGGCGAAAACAATCAATGCAAAAACGTTATAGTTATACTTAACAAAATTTAGTAATGTAAATAATTAAATTGTTTGTATGATTAGTTCACAATTTAGGAAAAGTTCTTGGCATTTTCCTAAATTGCAAATGAGATTCATGTGAACATAAGACAATTATTAATTAATTTACGGGGAAAAAGAGGTGAATCTAGAGTATGAGTACGTCTAGAAAAAAAGGTAAAAGCATCAAAAAAGGTTCCCTTAATGATCAAACTAAGATTGGTTATTTATTCATTTTACCAATGATCATTTATTTTAGTATATTTTTATTACTTCCTATTTTATTATCATTTGTGCTAAGTTTCACAGAATGGAACATGAGAAGCACACCTAAGTTTGTTGGCTTTGAAAACTATACGAATTTACTTTTTGATTCGGTGAAATATCCAAATTTCTGGCCTTCATTACTGGTAACGTTAAAATATATTCTCTTTAGTTTACCAATTGGGATACTTCTTGCACTCATTTTGGCATCTGCGTTAAATTCCAATGTAAAAGGAGAAGGCTTCTTTAAAACAGCATATTACGTTCCTAATGTAACTTCATTTGTTGCTGTCGCAGCTATGTGGGTGTTTTTATTGGATCCCCTCA
Organism: Nanhaiella sioensis; assembly: GCF_046557775.1. Taxonomy (NCBI): domain Bacteria; kingdom Bacillati; phylum Bacillota; class Bacilli; order Caryophanales; family Bacillaceae; genus Nanhaiella; species Nanhaiella sioensis. The sequence goes on along the minus strand of NZ_JBKAEG010000001.1, from coordinate 116,627 downwards.
TTGGGATGGTTAACCAACTATTGGGAATCAATCATAGTTGGTTGGGTAGTGTAACAACTGCGTTACCTGCATTAGCGGTGATGGGCATTTGGACAGGATTAGGTTATAACATCTTGATTATTATTTCAGCGATGAAAGGAATTCCAGATAGTGTTTATGAAGCAGCCAAAATCGATGGAGCTAATCCAATACAACGCTTCATTTATATTACATTACCTATGATTCAACCGACGATATTCTTTTTACTTGTTACAGGACTAATTGCAAGCTTTCAAATTTTTGACCCGATGTATTTAATGACAAAGGGTGGTCCTGATGGGTCAACGATGTCGTACATGTTGAGTTTATACAACCATGCTTTCCGATATTTTGAAATGGGAACTGCTTCAGCAATGTCTTACATTTTATTAGTAATTATATTATTCGTAACTTGGATCAACTTTAAGTTTGTTCCAGAAAAGATGGATGAGTAGGTGAATGTGATGAAGATTAAACTTGATAGAATATTTTTGTATATTTTCCTGTCAATATTCGCAGTGATTCTTGTGGGTCCATTTATTTGGCTAGCCTCCTCGTCTTTTAAAGAAAGTAAAGATATATTTTCAACTACTTTTTCTCTTTTGCCAAGACACGATGATGGCAGTATATATTTCAGCTTTGATAACTACAAGTACGCTTTTGAATATTTAAATTTAGGTACGCTATTTTTTAATACACTGTTTGTAGCGGTTATTGCAACTTTCGTTAACATAATTTTAAATTCTTTAGCTGGTTATGCTTTTGCAAGACTGAACTTTAGAGGTAGGGAAGTCATTTTTAAAATTCTACTAGTTTCGCTAATGATCCCTGGTACAGTTCTACTTGTGCCAAATATGATCATTGTAAACCAATTGGGTCTATATGATACACTTTGGGCGCTTATCTTGCCGTTTACGATGAGTGTATATAATGTATTTTTAATGCGCCAACATTTCTATAGTTTATCTAAAGAGCTTGAAGAAGCAGCAATCATCGATGGTGCTAGTTGGTTTACTATCTTCTGGAAAATTGCAATGCCATTAGCAAAGCCGATTCTTGTTATTTTGGGGATCTTCACATTTATGTGGAATTACAATAACTATATGTGGCCATTAGTAGTTATAACAACACCAGAAAATTACACATTATCTCTCGGTTTAGGCGCACTTATAAGTGCAGCAGATAAAAATGCCGAATTATATCCTGTAATGATTGCAGGTTCGGTTATGGTTGCATTACCACTCATTATTGTTTTCTTATTCTTACAGAAGCACATCATGAAGGGTATTAATATTGGTGGAGTAAAAGGTTAATTAATTTGGTATATGAAAAGGTTGGATAATGATGTATTTACAATCAACGTTGTCATTTAAAACGATCAATGGTCATGAAGTTCCATTCCAAAATGGAACTGTATTGCCCTCATTTGATCCACAAAAGAGGCAATCAATTTCTTTAGCAGGTGAATGGAAAAAAGAGAGGTTTCAAGCCAATCATGAACATACGATGGCTGAACGAACGGCTGAGTGGGTCAAAACTACAGAACAAGATGCTCAAGGTATCACAAACGTACAGTTTAATGATGAACGTTTGAACACCCACAGCATACCTTTGCCGGAAAATGCGATGACAGGAGAATCCAGTATCCACGGTGTGGAAACGTATGAGGATGGTGTTTGGTATCGTCGAACTTTTTCTGTCCCTTCGGATTGGGAAGAAAAACAAGCAATATTAAAGGCATACGCTATCAGTTATGTTGCTGATATTTGGATTAATGGTAAGTATGTAGGTGTTCACGAAGGTGGTTATACACCATTTGCATTTAATATTACAAATTTTGTACGAGCTGGTGAAGTTAATACAATAGTCATTCGAGTTGATAACCCACCTTGGGGGAGTCGCTATGACATTATTCCAGCTACAGAAGGAACTGATTTCTTCAATTATACAGGCATTATTCATGACTTATTTATTGAAGCATCTTCTCCGGTACAAATCAGCAGGTGTGATATTGTACCAGTTGATACATCAGGAAAAGTAAAGGTGAAACTAGTTGTTGAAAATCATAGTGAAATAGCAGAAAATATATCAGTTTCATTACAATTCTTTCAAGGTAATGAACAAGCGCCATCCTATTTGCAATCGCCGTATGCAGAGGATATAAAAGGTGAACGCCAGCATTTTGTCGGTACGAGCGAGCAAACCTTGCACGTTGAAGCGAATGGTGTGGCGATTTGGACGACGGAAATAACTATAGACCATGCAAAGCTGTGGGATATTCGAAAACCAAATTTATACGTTTGCCAGGTTGAGCTTACTAAAGAGCATTCTATTGTAGATCAGTTTTTTACCCAGTTTGGAATTCGTACGGTTTCCACTAATGGTACAAAGATTACATTAAATAACAAACCTATCTTTCTTGTAGGTTTAGCAAGGCATGAAGAATGGCCTAATTTTGGAAGAACTGCTTCTTTTGATCGTATCGTTAATGATTTATTACAAATGAAAGACCTATCAATAAATTTTGTGAGAACATCACATTATCCTAATCACATTTACACTTACATTATCCTTGATCGATTAGGTCTTACAGCAAAGAGTGAAATACCATTATGGCAATTTGAGAAAGAGCATTATGAGGCTGAAGAAACAAGGCTTCATGCACAACAAATGTGGCGCGAAATGGTGTTGTCAAACTATAATCGTCCATCTATTATTTTGTGGAGTACGCAAAATGAATCTGTTGAGGTCGTATTAAGAAAGAAGCATAATGCACGATTAGTGAATGACTTACGTATGAAGTATAACGATCATCGACTCATTACCCAGAGCGCTGCAGCAGACCAACCAGGATACTGGGATGAATCCGTAGAACCGCTCGACGTAGCAGGGTGGACGATGTATTTTGGTGTATTCCATGGCAGTACACCGTACGAAGGTACGAAAAACTTTTTAGAACAGGCTCATAAGGCATGGCCAGACAAACCTATTTTAAATACTGAATACGGATATTGGTCCAGGGAAGATGGCAGTGAGAAGGATAAACAAGTACACATTTATACTGAAACATTGCGAGCTTTGCTCGAAAAAGCTACCGTTACACCAGATGGTCATGAAAATAATGAGGGTTTTTTAACTGGTATTAATTATTGGACTGTCTATGACTGGTATATAAACCATAATCAATTTTATCAAACGATGGGCCTATTTGAAATGGATCGCAAAACAACAAAGCCTGTATTTGATCATTTAAAACGGGACTACAAAAAACTAACAAACTTATAAGTTGAATGGTGAAAAAAGGGGAGAAAACAGATGCTTAAATCTTCAGCTGGGCGACGACTTTATTTTATTACTGATATGATATTTCAGTTCATCGTTCTGAATTTACTATGGTTTCTTTTTACAGTCGTTGGTTTAGTTGCTTTTGGAGTTTTTCCAGCATCAATAGCTGTTTGTTATCTTATGAAAAAACGTATTGTTGAACAGGATAACATCCCTATTTTTTCAACATTTTGGGCAATATATAAACAAAACTTTGTTCGAGGAAATATCCTTGGCGTTTTAACTGCAGCTGTTTCATTTATGTTGTATCTCGATTTTCAAATCATACAGCAATTTGACAACATGGTAGTGACGATCTTTGGTATAGGGCTAGTAATTGTCAGCATGTTCTTATTAATAACGATTTTTTATTCACTTCCATTAATATCAATCACGACAGATTCAGCCTTTAAAGTAATAAAAAATGCGTTTTTATTAGGGGTTGCCAATCCGGTAGTAACATTAATGATATTTATCGTAATATTATCAATACGAGTTATCTATGGATATTTCCCGACCATAATACCACTGTTTGGAATTATGCCTTTGTTACTCACCTTTACTGTAGCTTTTCATAAAAGCTTTAACAAACTAGAACAAACAATATAGAATGGGGGATACCCAAATGATTAATGTAAAAGATGGAGTTTTATATCGCGATGGGAAACCATTTGTGTTTATTTCAGCAGATTATCCGTACTACCGAGACTATCCAGAGAATTGGTCAGATCGACTGGATAAATTAAAAGAAGCAGGAATCGAAGTCGTTACATTTTACGTTCCGTGGAGACACCATCATTTAAAGATTGATGGAAAAGATGTGATAGATTTTTCTGGGGAAACTCAAGGGAATCGCGACGTACTTTCATTTATTAAACTAGTTGAAGAAAAAGAAATGTTTGCAGTTGTGAAACCGGGGCCTTTCATTCATGCTGAAACTGATTTTGGTGGACTACCTGATTTTGTTGAAGGTGGTAAAGAGTTTGAAGCAATGCTAGATAATGAAGGAAATGAGCGAAAATGGCATAAAAACCTACCTGCTGCTTTTGATGCAGCTTTTACAAATGCAGTGCAGGATTGGTATAAAGTATGTGATGAAACTGTAATTAAGCCATTTACGTACCCGGCAGGACCTGTAATCGCGTTACAAATTTTAAATGAAGGATTATATTCAGACGGACAACATAGTGTTTTAGCATATGATTACTCTCCAAGTGGATTGGAATATCATGCAGAAAGACTACAAAAACAGTTTGGCTCAATTGACAAGTATAATGACATGTTTGGTTCAAGTTATACTTCATATCAAGATATCCCTGTGCCTAGGTCTTTTGATATTCATACGAAAGAGAACGTTAAAGAAATTTTACCTTATTTACACTGGGCTGAGACACAAAATCGTTATTTAGGTGATTTATACACAAATTGGGGTAGTGCAATTGATTCAACATTACCTGTTTTCAACAATATAAACCCTCCGTTAAATGAGGCAAAAGGCTTTGATTTTTGGTTAACACGTGTAGTACCTGAACATTGGGATGTTAGCTATGGTTTTACAAACTGGATTGGTGTCGTTTCTCATGATGAAACAGCATTTTTACGATACTTACTTCTCGTAAAACGTGATAGAGGTATAAATCTAGAGGAAAACTGGGGCTTTTCAGATCCACTATATGATTGGCGATATATTTATCATCATGTACCATTTTACCAAACAGTGTTAGCTATGGGACTAGGTGCTACAGGCTTTAATGTATATACTGGTATTTCCACTGACGGGTGGACTGATGAGCTTGATTCAATTCATGCACGTCCATACCCCGACTGCTCACCTATTTCAGAAAAGGGTGAAACAGGTGAGAAATACGAAGCGTTAAAAGTGCTAGTTTCGTATTTAAAAGAAAATGAACAGCTAATTACCGAAGGCAAGCGCGGACATGAAAACGCGTGGGGGTTATATGCACCTTATAGTTACTTAGCTTCATTTGGTATTGAGGATCGTGATTTTGAAAAATTGGGCGTGAAGGCACCACATTCAGGCTATAAAGCAATGGAATCATTTATGCTTACAATGTTAAAAGAACAGCGTGAATTTGGGATTGTTAATATAGAAACAGCTTCTTTGGAAGAATTACAACAGCAAGGTGCAATCTCAATTGTAGGTGGCTTCTTTATGCACAGGGCTGTACAGGAGAAGTTATTACAATATGTAAATAACGGTGGTAAACTATTCTTCTTCGGTGAAGTTCCACAATACGATGAAGCAATGGATAAATGTGATATATTAGCAAGTGTAATTACTGATTCTAAACGATACAATACAGTTGAACATGGAGATGGAATTGTTGTGTATTATCCAGAAAATCCATTCTCATCATGTGGAATCTCACCTACATTTGCACATTTAATGAATATTCATATTGACAAGTCGCGTGTCGTTGGAGACGAATGTTATACGTTTTTATATGAGCTAGACGGTAAAAAATCATTATATGTCTTAAGTAATTCACAAATTGAAAAAGAACATAACCTGAGCATAGATGGTGAACAAATATCTATTTCACTTCCTGCAAAAGGTTGTGCAATAATCACTTTAACAAGCGAAGAAATTACATCATGTGTAGTAAAAGGAATTAACGATTACGATGAGTCATTCGTTACTCCAGCTGTGTCATACCGAGGACAAACTGTTAAAGCTGATGCACCTTGTGATTTTTATTACAGCAAGCATTCAAACATTAGCTCTCAAGTCAACAAAAAGGGGTAATGCAATAATGTGACATTTGTTACTTTTTTGTAACTAATTGTCGATGTTAGCGTGTTAATATGTAATTACACACTACTTATTCCTCTTTGGAGGGTGACGAAAAGTTAACAGCTTTTCGTCACCTTTTTTTTTGCTTTTTGCTTTTTTGACATTAATTGTTCCATTTTATAATAAGAAGCTAAACAGTATAAAAATTATAACATCCACATCAGTTACTCCTACCAAGGTAAAAAAAGAATCAAAGTTTATAAAAGGCTGTTCTGGCACAGATTGTTGCTTTTCGTACTAAGGTATAAGCTCGTATACATCTAATGTTTGTAGCATATTAGCCATTATTGATAATATTTAGTGATCGAACTTAGGATAAATAGCAATAAAGTTTATATAAAACCTTTCTTTTAAACCATCCTTCTATAATGTATCTTTTTTAGTAGTTTAATAGAAATACGAACGAATGAACTAGCTAACTTGACTAGCCACTATCTAATGCTCAAGGTAAATATAATGTACTTAATATTGTTTTTATTTAGCACACTGTTACAAAGTTATTCGGTGTTTCTAACCAAAATATATCCAATGACTGCAATCGGACCTAACGTGAGTGCTACTAATGACCATAAACAGCCTAGATTTTGCCCTCTCTTATAGGATGCATCTACTAGAACAAACAATGAACCTAATATCCAAACAACAGCAAGCATGACATAAGTCACCGACATCTTTTTGCTCCTTATCCTCTTAAGAATTAGTTAATAATAGCAATTACTACTTATATTTGAATGTTATTGTTACCAAATACTCTGTTCATATACTTCTGTTGCTACTGTTACTTTGTGCGAGTTGTAGTCAATGATTTAACCACCTAGCACCTTTATAAAAAAACAAAATCCATAAAACATATTTGGAAAAAAGATAATACGAAAAAAATAAGACTCGTTTTTTAGAAACGATAAACATAGATTTGAAGAAAAAACTTATTCGTCATATATTCATTAAAGTAGATCTTGAAAAGTAGTTAACCTTTACAATGAAAGAATTTATGTACTATTAATATATTTATTTAAATATTCGAAATATTAAGTATTATGAAGAAAAAGCGAATATTTCTATGGATTTTAGCGGAAATATACCGATTTCAGAATTTTCCATATATATGTACATAATGGTAGGATGTAGTTAATTCTCGAGAATTAATATTTTTTATCAAAATATAATAGGAATTAGCGAATGAAAGTGTTTATGCGGTACTTTATCTCATTTTCTTAACACGCCTACTAAACTATTAAAAGGGTGATTTTGTATGAAAAAGCTATTAACTATTCTTTTCTTATCAATGCTCATTAGTTTATCATTTTTTGGTCAAAAGAATATAGTTGTAGGAGCTAGTAATAACACAGGTAGTTTTTCGCTGTTAACTTATAACGTTGCTGGATTATGGGATCCTGTATCATCTTCTAATCCCGCAAATAACACAGAGAAAATCAGTCCTAAATTAAATGATTATGATGTTGTATTAGTTCAAGAGGATTTTAATTATCATAGTGATTTGATTTCAGCAGTCGAACATGAATACCTGTCTTCACATTCAGGGATTATGGGATTTGGAGATGGTTTAAATCGAATGTCAATTTACCCATTTACTAAATTTAAACGTGAAGATTGGAATGACTGTCATGGTGTGTTTGGGGACGGTTCTGACTGTTTAACGCCTAAAGGATTTTCATTTGCTAGGCATGAAGTTGCAGAAGGCGTATTTATAGACATGTATAATGTTCATGCAGATGCTGGTGGTAGTAATGATGATTATACTGTCAGGAAGAAAAATTTTCAGCAATTATTGTCAAAAATTGAACAATGGTCAGAAGATCATGCTGTCATTGTCACGGGTGACTTTAACAGCCATTGGAAAGATTCAGATGGAGTAAGGCAATTTGTTGATGCTAATTTTTCAGATGCTTGGGCGGAAATAAAAAATAATGGTGAAATACCTGATATTGGTGAATCCGGTGGACGTATTGATAAAATTTTGTTTCGAGGCAGTGACGGTCTTACACTTAACGTAACTGATTATGATGTTCCTCATGATGATTTTTTAGATAGCAACGGGAAAGGTCTATCAGACCATAAGCCTGTGTCTGCTATGTTTGAATACAGTGTAAATAATCTATGGGAACAGCCTCTAAATACATTTAGTCCTCATTCATGGAATAAAGGAAATAATACATCGTTTGAATTTGATGAAAACGTGAAATATCTGAATGGTGACGGTGTTGCAAAACTAGTTGCAAAGGACGAGAATGGTTATGTAAATAACACAATTCAGCTTAATCCAAACAACCGCACGTATACTTTTAGCGTTTGGCTAATGTCTGAACAAGACCAACAAGTGAGTGTGCGCTTGAGAAGTCAGGGTAATTTAAATGGAGGTAACGGAGATAATGATAGTGTTCAAACTGTAAATCTTCAAGCTAATGAATGGCAACGTGTTGAAGTTACCCAAGCTTTTGATATAGAAGCAGAATGGTTAAGAGCAACTATCTATCCAGCGGGTTACCAATCGGGTGAAACAGGTACTATTTACATGTGGGGGAGCCAGGTGTTTGACACGACTAACAGTGTTGTAGAGCACGGCACTGATAATGGAGAGGCAATGTTAAAACTGACAGCCACAAGTAATGGCGGGTATGTTAACAATACAATTAATTTAAATCCGAACGGCCATACATACACTTATAGTATGCTCGTGAAAAGTGACGTGGAACAAGCGTTAAGTATTCGTTTAAGAGCTAAAGGTTATAGTGGGAATAATGGAAATAATGATCAAGTCAAAACGGTAAATGTGGCATCAGGTCAATGGCAACGGGTAACTATCACCCAAACATTTGATGATGATGCTGATTGGCTAAGAGCAACTATATATCCTGCAGGCTTTCAAACAGGTCAAGCTGGTTCTATTTATGTAAAAGATGTAGTGGTGACTGAAGGAAACTGAATAACAATGTATTGAAGAAACTGTTGTGAAGTCACAACAGTTTTTTTATGTTTCGTTAAAAGACTTGGTTGAAAACTATAAATAGAGTAACTAATTAAAATACATAAGAATATTGATCATGATCAAATTGTATACACTGTTAGAAACAGTTTTACTTTATAGCTAGCGAATGTGACTTTGAGATCAAAAAAAAATATAAAGTGTGTTGGCATCCTAGTAGCCCTTGTATACATGGTTTTTTATATTCATAATGGTGGATGTTAGCTCTAAATTTTGTCAGTAGTTTGTAGCTATTAAATATACCGTTTAAGCAAGACAGTAATGAATACGATAGTTAGCCATTATTTTTCAGTTTGGTATAGAGACTCGAACTTTATTAAACTGTCAACTAGTTCTTTCTTTCGAAATGTGACATACTATCCATAAAACCTTTTGAAATTCATAGCAGTCAAATGGAGGAAAATGATGTTAGAACAATTACACAAGAATCAGTATGAAATAGTCGAGCATTTCTTTCGAGGTCATAAACAATATATTCCAGCACTTTCTGTTATCTACGGAAATTACCCTGGTAAGATATTCGTTGATTCAGTTATCCAACCGAATTTTGCAATTGTTTGGGCTCTTGGAAGATGGCTATATTGTGAGGGGGACATTCCTAAAAATCATACTTATGGAAGCATAATTGATTCGCTTTGGCAGTTTCTTAAAATAGAGGGAAAAAGCATTTTTGAAATTTATAAAAGTGAAAATCAAGAGTGGGAGAAAGAGTTTAGCGCAAATTTATCTAATCTCGATGTGAAAAAGCATTGGGAATCTCTTTATACATTAAATATTGGTAAGTTTAGAGAGCTTGATACGAGGCAAATAGAATCGCAGGTTGATTGTCAAATTGACCAATTTCCTATTGTAACATCTAGCTGTAAAGAAGAGGACTGTGAATTAATAAATGAGACACGTTTTGGATCAAAAATTATAAAGAATAATAAAATCATTGCCGTATGTAAAAATAATGGTTTCGTTCATAATGAATCATATTTTATAAGTGTTGAAACTTTTGATAAAAACGAGCAAGGAAAAGGTTATGCGACCGTTGCAGGAGCAAAATTAATTGAGTATGGATTGGCAAGAAACTTTATTCCGTTATGGGAAACTACTCACGATAATATTGCGTCACATAAATTAGCAACAAAGTTAGGATTTGAAAGAAACTGTTCATACCCTGTATACGCTTTTCACCATAATAGCATTTGACCTAAAAGGTAAATAACAACATCGCTTGGACCTACTAAAGGAAATAGACCCTTTCGATCTTTGGGTCTATTTCAAAATCAGTTTTATGTTATAGTGCAAATGGTGTAGAAATACGCTTGAAACTCATTCTATGATTCAAAAACATAAGAAAGTGTTTTTAGAGCTTCATTAACAGTTTCAACAGTTACATTAGCTTTATTAGATAGCTCTTTTAAAGGGTGGTGAAATGATGAAGGGCGTATAAGAATAAGTGGTTTATGTAAAGTGATTGCCGCACTTGCATCCATTGCTGTATTCCATTGTCTATATTTTTCTCCAAATAGTGCAATGACAATGTCAGCTTTATTCATTAACACTTGTGTTCTGAAATTGTTAAAATCAGAGGCAGCATCATCTTTAAAAATCGCATTTGGCTGTTCACCTAAAATGTCCTCTCCTATATTGTCAGAGCGGTCATGATTCTCCATTGGGCCAACAAATGTTAATGGAAGCTGTAAAGCTTTTGCTTTTTCCTTAATTTCATCTCTCCAATTACTATGAATTTCTCCTGCAAGATAAACAGTTAATTCCATATAAATACCTCCGTTGATCATTTTAATTTTTATAAGGACTTTTTTTGTAAACTTTGTTGTTATCGTTTTTATACTAGAAGATAAAGATGTCATTTTACGTAAAAGTCATCGATCAATTGAAAAAAAGATGCTACGAGTACTAGTTGTATACATGTTTAGTACAAACAACAACAATCTTTCGCAAACAAGCTTTTATAAAAGAATATTCATTCACAGCTTATTGCATGTAATAACTGTTAATAATTTAGTGCTTACATTGTTATTGTGATGTAATTAAGCTATTTTACATAATGATTTTACTGCGCATTAAATAGTCTTGGCAGTTTTTCCATTAAAAAGCTCCATTACAGCGTTTTGCTTGTCTTGGTTTTTATTAAGAATTAGCTTCAAGAGCATCTTTTAATTTTGTTAAATGTTGACGGTCTTCTTTTTTTAAAATTTTTATAAAGAAAGGGCGTATAATTCGCATTTTTAAGCCTTTCGTGTTAACTTCACAGGAAAAGTCTATTCTAGTACCACCTTCAGTTTCTGAGAATTCATAATGATAGATGGTTTCAAGACCTTGTAGGGCACTTCTAGCAGAGTAAGATTTATTCTTTGAAAAAGATATGTATTCTATGATAGCCTCTGCCTTTTTTCCTCGAATTTCTCTAACTTCCTTAAACTTAGTATGCTGACCAATTGGTCCATCAGTCATTTTTGTTACTTCAACTACATTTGCTAATATTTTAGGTGAATTTTCCATATTAGATGCATAATCAAACGTTTCTTCAATGGATTTACTCACTACAATTTGATCTGTAAATGCAATCAACAACGCTTCCTCCTATACAATTATTTGCTCTTTTCACGTTGATTAGTGTTTTTCATACAAACCTCAATTTTGCTACAAATATAAAAAAGTCTGTAAGTTTGTTCTCATCTTTTAGAAGTAACTCTACTTCATAATGAATGTTATGCTCAACATATATACCATAGTAACCTATAAAAATTATGCCATGCAACAAATAGCTTGTTTAATTCTAATATATCACAATTTCAGAAGCAGCAATTGTTTGTAGTGAATAAGTAAAAAATTCAGAATGAAAATGATAAATAAATCGAATGAGATCATGAGTAATATAGATGTAGTTATTCAATCGGGTGGGGGAATAGCATAACATATGAACAACTAATCAATTGTAGGCGTCCATATTAATCGTATAATCATGATGAATAGTATATCTTCCTTTGTAGCTATAGGGGCATAGTTTTGGTTTCTTTCATTACAATCAAGAGGGTAAAGTCTAATAAATGGTAGAAAGTTGTATGAGTATGTCGTTTAAGCAAGCTACTAGAAGAAAAGCTAGAGCAGCCATTGCAAAAATAAATTTAAGAACATGTTAGGGTTTATTGCTCGGAAGTTACCAACCTTCGTAAAAAGGTAAAAGTAGTAAAAAGTATTGCTGTTTCAGAAACAAGGAAAATTTTTGACTAGGCAAGACAGAGAAGAAGCTGTTTACGGTATTCAACATAGTGAGTGAGCATTGTATTCTCCAAAACTCACTCACGGTAATAGCTTGTTTTAAGTTTTAGTTTTATGTATGAAATAGAGTTAATATAGCCGTTTCGCATAAGCTTCATCAAGGTTACTTTGTAAATCATCAACTGCATCTTTTGGTAGCTGTAAATGACCTGCAAGTATTTTAGCTGCTGATGGTAATGCATCTTTCATAGGGTAAGATTGATGGTCCCATATTTTCGAACGTATCATAGCTTTAGCACAATGTATGTATAGTTCCTCAACCTCAACACCAATACCTAAACTTGGTATTACACCATTCACTTCCATCTTTTCTAGCAAAACTTGATCTTTAACAATAACAGCTTTACCGTTCACACGAAGAGTTTCTCCTAAACCAGGAATAATAAAGAGAAGACCAATTTGATTGTTTGAAAGAATGTTACGTAATGAATCTATCTTCTTATTTCCTCTACGTTCAGGAATAAGGAGTGTTTTATTATTAATAACTTGAACAAATCCAGCACCGTCACCACGGGGAGACACGTCACAGGAGCCATCAGCGTTTGCAGTTCCTATTAATACAAAAGGGGATAGTGAAATGAACTTTTTACAATTTTCATCAACAAAAGATATGACCTTATCATTAATCATTTGTTTAGGTTCTCCAATGATTGTACGTAATTCCTCTTCAGTAGTAATGGTATCTTTAAAGTTTTTTAATATTGTCATAATACAAACACCTTCCTTTGTAAACTAATTTTACTATATTAAAGATAATTGTAAAATTAGGAAATATTGTTTTGATTAATAGATTTGTAGCTTCTTTATACAACGCTTATACACTATTTATGTAGGTGTTTACTTATGAAAGTACTGTAAAAATAATAAATATAAGAAATCACTTTAATAAATATAATTTTTTGATATATTAAAAAAATTATTGCAATATTCTATTTCGTTGTTTATAATTTAGTACATAACAGCGGAGAAGTGATGCATCAAGAGGAGGAAAATAAGTGGGACAGTTATTCAATACCATTGTTACCGAACTAAATAATTATCTTTGGTCTTATATTTTAATAGGTTTATTAATCGGTTTAGGTGTATATTTTTCTTTTAGAACGAAGTTTGTACAATTTAGACTTTTAGGTGAAATGTTTAGACTGTTGACAGATAAAGCTACGGTCTCAGCAGACGGTAAAAAAGGGATTTCATCCTTTCAATCGTTTTGTATCGGTGCGGCAACAAGAATTGGAACGGGTAACTTAGCCGGTGTGGCCATTGCCATAGGACTTGGGGGCCCTGGTGCAGTTTTTTGGATGTGGATCGTTGCTTTAGTAGGTGGTGCAACAAGCTTTATCGAAAGCACGTTAGCACAAATATACAAAGTTAAGGATAAAAATGGTTTCAGAGGCGGGCCTGCTTATTATATTGAAAAAGCTTTAAATGCACGTTGGTTAGGGATTATCTTTGCGATATTCATTACGATTAGCTTTGGGTTGATTTTTAACTCAGTACAGTCAAATACGATTTCAGTTGCATTTGAATCAGCCTTTGGCACAAGTCGTCTCGTAATGGGTTTAATTATAACTGGGGTATCGGCACTCGTAATATTTGGTGGCATAAACCGCATAGCAAAAGTGTCTCAAGTTGTTGTACCAGTTATGGCGGTATTCTATCTTCTCATCGGCTTATTTATTATTGTTACAAACTTCCAAGCAATACCTGGAGTATTTAGTTTAATTATATCTAGTGCATTCGGCTTCAATGAAGCTCTCGGTGGTACAGTTGGTGCAGCTATTTCTTATGGGGTTAAACGTGGCTTATTCTCTAATGAAGCTGGAATGGGTAGTGCTCCAAATGCAGCAGCAACAGCTACAGTCTCTCACCCTGCAAAACAAGGTCTTATTCAAACATTAGGTGTTTTCGTTGACACATTATTCGTATGTAGTGCAACAGCATTTATTATTTTATTATCAAATGAATATCAAACAGGAACTTTCGAGGGAATCAACTTACTGCAAGCATCGTTAGTTTCACATGTTGGTCCTTGGGCAAGCGTATTTATTGCGATTTCAATTTTCTTATTTGCATTTAGTTCAATTATCGGTAGTTATTACTATGGTGAAACGAACATTGAGTTTATTAAGAAAGATAATACGGTATTATTCTTATATCGCATTGCAGCGTTAGGAATGGTATTATTTGGCTCGTTAGCAAGTGTACAAATCGTATGGGATTTAGCAGATTTATCAATGGCATTAATGGCTATAACCAATTTAATTGCAATCGCATTTCTAGGCAAAATTGCTTTCAAAACATTGGATGATTATGTCTCTCAACTCAAAGTCGGTAAAAACCCAGTATTCCACGTATCAAACGTAGATGGTTTGCAGAATGTTGAGTGTTGGGGAGAAGAAGAGAAAATTGACAAGAAAAAAGCTGTGTGATAATTAAGTAAAACGAAACATTAAAGCGGAGACAGGATTTTATTCTGTCTCTTTTTTGTGTAAAGTTATCTATTATACAAATTGTTGTTAGCTATTTAATGAGAGCAGTCAATATGCTTAATTTAAACCATTTTAGTGAGCTACTAGAAAATAGCTGCTATGTGTTATACACTGAAAAAAGTAAGCAAAGCACCTACACCATGTTAAAACTTCTTTCTATGAAGGTGGTAGTTTCATTAGCCAAATTGATTGTATCAACCTTAAGATTTTTACACATCCTAAATTCCGTTGTAAAAAGAGCATTTATGTGTAAATCTTAGAAGTTATTTAATAGCAAATAATAGGTAAATATGGTATATTGTTAAGTGTATCCAACTTATGATTTGTATAAAATAAGAATAATTCTCGTTTTAATTATCTGAAAATTCAATAAATAAAAAAATCCCAGCTATGGTTACAATTCCTTTCAGTCCATTTTTATCTCAATATGGGGGCTTACATTTATAATTAGGGTTGTTTTCGTATATATTGTTGTTTTTCATCCTAATCAATAAACACGAACACAACTAGTACTCGTAGCATCTTTTTCTTCTATAATATGATGATAATCATATAAGACCTCTTTTTACAGTCTGTATCAATAACAACTAGCACTATTTACGAAAAGAGGCATAATAAAAAAAGCTAGGCAAGTGCTATTATCGATAGGAGGTACTTTCAATGAGTCAAATTCGACTAATACCTTATAAGGTTGACCAAATTGTTGACAAAACAACCGAAATACCACAAGGAGTAGCATTAATAGAAGCACCAAGTATGTGGGAAAAGGGATATATGGGAAATGATGTTGTTGTTGCTGTATTTGACACAGGATGTGATATTGAACACCCTGATTTAAAAGATAGAATAATAGATGGAAGGAATTTTACTAACGATTATGGTGGAGATGTATCAAATTTTGATGATAACCAATATCATGGTACGCATGTAGCCGGTACAATAGCGGCTACATTAAACAATAATGGCGTTGTTGGTGTTGCACCAGAAGTAAAACTATTGATTTTGAAGGTATTATCCAAAGATGGATCTGGTAGCTATAAGGGATTAATTGATGCATTGGATTATGCAATAAATTGGCGTGGACCCTATGGTGAAAAAGTTCGTGTTATATCCATGTCTCTTGGAGGGCCAGAAAATGTATCTAGTCTACATACCGCAATAAAAAATGCAGTCAATAACGATATTTTAGTCGTATGTGCAGCGGGGAACGAGGGGGATGGAAACGTTGATACAATAGAAAAAAGCTACCCAGGTTATTATGATGAAGTCGTGTCGGTCGGAGCTGTCGACTTTGACAAAAGACTGGCTGATTTTACGAATACACATGAGGAAATTGATTTAGTCGCACCAGGAGTTAAGGTTTTGTCAACATATCCAAATAATAAATATGCTAGGCTGTCTGGGACATCGATGGCTACACCACATGTTTCTGGTGCAGCAGCCTTGTTGTTAAATGAGAAAGAAAAAGAGTTAGGTAGAAAAATATGTGAAAACGAGTTATATGATATTTTAATTGAGCATACTCAACCAATTGGCTATAGCAGACATGCGGAAGGGAATGGGCTTCTTTATTTAGGAAATAAACAACTGACTGAATAAGATACTTTGTATTCTTATGTTTTGCTTTTCAAAGTTCAACTGCAAGTAATAACAACCAATGATTTCGTTGGGACTTTTTGTAGAGCTTTTGGTGTTGCAGAAATTATGAATTTCAACTGTAGTTTGATAAATAGCAAAATCTAAATATTTGCTCGATGACTGACCTTATTAGTTATTTAATAAAGGCTGTATTCACATTAATTGTTGCTTTTCGTAATGAAAACTAAAAATGGATACATTTAATGTGCGCGGCATCTTATCATTTTTCAAGACTATAAAAATCATATAGTAGGTATCAGTTCTCTCAAATTTAAGTAAAAAGAGCAACAAAGTGTACGATAAAGCTTCTCATAAACTTTATGATAGGTGAGTATGTTTATTGTATGCAAAGTAACAAGCTATGTAACCCAGCGAAATTGAATGTAAAAAGAAAAAGAGAGGATGAAGCAAGATGGGGTTAAAAATGAAAAAAGTTTGCCAGCGGTGTGATATTTCGTTAAAGAAGGATGCTGATGCTTATATTTGCTCTTATGAATGTACATTTTGTCCTCAATGTAGCGCTGAAGTCAAAAATATTTGTCCGAACTGTGGAGGTGAGCTTGTCAGTAGACCGAAAAGAGATGGGAAATTAAGAACTGTTATGAATGTGTTGAACAACTCAAAATAATGAAGGGTAGCAGAAAAAGAAAAATCTTAAAATATGAAGTTTAATACGAGGGAATATTCGCTAACAATCTTACTTTATCTTCGATGATATTTCTTTTTAAGTACTCGCACCATAAATTTCGGAATGGCAATCATTCTTTTTAACCTAGATGGTTCTTTAATTAATCGATATAGCCATTCTAAATTAGTATCCCTCCATATTTTTGGTGCTCTTTTGACTACACCAGCCCATACATTAAAACTTCCTCCGAGCCCGATGAAAACCCCTTTATTAAAGTTATGCATGCTTTTTGCAATCCAATTTTCCTGTTTTGGAAACCCGAGACCTACTAACACAATATCGGGCTCAGTTTCCTTAATGTGAGAGATGATCGTCTCATCATTATCATCAAAATAACCATGGTGAAATCCAACGATATCTACATGTGGGTATCGTTGTTGAATGTTTTTCGCAGTTAGGCCAATAACGTCAGGTTTTGCACCTAAAAGATATATTTTGTAACGATGGTCGTTTGCAATATTTAAGAGCTTCTCCATAAAATCTATACCCGTTAATTTTTCTTTGAGAGGTTTACCTAAGATTTTGGAAGCAATTACAATGCCTGCTCCATCCGGGATAATGTAGGTAGCTTTTTTTAGGGTTAAATCGTATGATGGATTTGATTTAGCATATGTAATAATTTCAGGATTTGCTGTAACGATAAAGGTTTTTTGAGAAACTTGCATTCTATTGTGAACTTCTTTTAAGAAGTTTTCCATTCGATTGTTAACAAATTCATATCCCATAACCTCATCAAAGTTAACCATTTTTAATATCCCCCGATATATTTACATAATAATTATCCAATAATTGTATCCCTTAAAACTGGTAGAAAAAAATTTATAATATAGATACACTAGAATGTTATTTTCGCATAAATTCAACTAAAAATATAGTGTTATTGGCATGAAAGTCATATTTTTGCTTTCATCAAAATATTTGGAATTGAGTGAAGCTATTAATTTCTTTACATATATGAATGAACTATATGTTTGTATAGTTAAGGGGATATCGGATAAATATACTAGTATTATGAGTATATTTATTTTGGAAATCCCGCTAATCAGTAGAAAATAATTAATATATACAGCAACCTTTGGTAAAATAGATGTCATAAACAATAATGTAAGTATTGGTGAGAGAGGATAATTATTCATGTTTTAACAAAATTTAAAAATTATGATATTGAGTCTAGATGTGTAATTGTTATTCTATACAAAGGAATTGCCCTAGATACTAAAAAGCTGTTTTTAAGGTTTTAATTTTTTATACCAAAAAATAGACAAGCATATTAACAATTGTAGTTATCATCTTTTTCTCTGTATACAAGATGCCTCAGCTACCTGCGAAAAGAGCCTACTTCAATAAGCACTTGATAATATTTGTATTGTTGTCAAGCGATGTTTATCTTATAATTAGTTTTTTATGCTAGTGGAAACCTGTTCATACATTCATTTGCAATACTAGCATCTATATTATGCCTTTTAAAAAGAAGGGACGTAAGACGTTATGAAAAAAATTATTACCTATGGAACGTTTGATTTGTTGCATTGGGGGCATGTTAACCTTCTGAAAAGAGCAAGCGAGTTAGGCGACAACCTTACTGTTGGCTTATCAACTGATGAGTTTAATAAAATGAAAAATAAGCAATCCTATCATAATTTTGAAAATAGAAAAAAAGTAATTGAAGCAATACGTTACGTTGACAAAGTAATTCCAGAAAAAAATTGGGAGCAGAAAGCTGATGATATCATTACTCATAATGTAGATATTTTTGTTATGGGAGATGATTGGAAGGGGAAATTTGACTATTTAGAGGATTATTGTCATGTTATTTATTTGCCAAGAACAAAGAGTATTTCTACAACTATGATAAAAAAAAATATGGAGTTATTTACTGAATAATGGGTAAGGAATTATTAATTTCGAGTTATTTACTACTATTTAAGCTGGTCTTTAATTTATGTAAACAATTCAAGCTGAAGAAAAAAATTACATTCGTTATTTCGTATGAAGAAAATGCTCATTTTTTATATAAAGAATTGATAAAACAATCTATGTCAATTGACATTATCATTTTGTGTAAAACGTCAGCAAAAACAGACCTTCAACATATTTTTCAAGAAGCAAAAATATATACGTTTGAATCAAAGAATTTAATTCATTGGCTTTTGTCTATTTATCATTTGGCTACATCCAAAATAATCATCATAGATAATTATTTTGCATTTTTATCGGCAATTACATTTAAGAACAATGTTGAGTGCATTCAAATTTGGCATGCCGCTGGAGCGTTAAAAACCTTTGGCTTACAAGACAAATCGGTTCGTAAAAGGAGTAACAATGCTCAAAGAAGGTTTCGACAAGTGTATAAGCAATTCCACAGGGTAGTTGTTGGTTCAGAGGAAATGGCACAAATATTTATGGAATCATTTCATATTCCAGCTAATCATATACTCCCAACTGGAATTCCAAGGACAGATCTCTTTTATGATGACCAACTTACAAGTCAAATTAAAGAAAAACTCTATTCTAGATTTCCTCTGTTAAAACATAAAAAGATTATATTATATGCTCCGACTTTTCGGCATGGTCAATTAAATAATTACAATATTAAGCTGGATTTGGACAAGCTTTACGAAAAGCTGCAAGAGGAATATATTTTAATATTGAAGCTACATCCAATGGTTAAAGTAAATGTGGATTATGAGGAAACATACAAAGGTTTCGTTGTTGACTTATCTTCTTATAAAAGTACAAATGAGTTATTGATGATCACTGATTATTTAATTACTGATTACTCATCCATTCCTTTTGAATATGCAATTTTACAAAAGCCAATGATTTTTTACCCCTATGATTTAACAATCTACCAACAGGAGCAGGGTGTTATTCAAGATTACGAAACTACTGTCCCTGGGCCTGTAGCGAATGATACTGATGAAATTATCGGTATTATTTTAACCCATCAATTTAATTACGAGTTGATATTAAGATTTTATCATCAATGGAATGAACACTCAAAAGGAAATTCATCAAACAGACTTGTTCAGTACATACTAACCAAAATAACCTAATTTATTCGACAATCGTGGTTGTTCATGTAAGAACAAAGTTAAAATGAGCTTTATGGAAAGGATTACAGCATGAAATCAGTATTGACGATTATTAATGAACATATAAACAATTTCTATTTAATTGTACGTTTATCTATATACGAATTAAAAAGTACCAATAATAATAACTACTTAGGTATCCTGTGGGAGGTCTTAAACCCAATGATTCAAATTAGTGTCTTTTGGTTTGTCTTTGGGTTAGGTATACGAGGCGATAAAGGAGTGGGTGACATCGCTTACTTGCCTTGGATGCTTTCGGGTATTAGTGTTTGGTTTTTCATCTCTCAATCCATTTTACAAGGTTCGAGATCTATTTATTCAAGAGTAAGGATCATAGCAAAAATGAAGTTTCCGATGAGTGTCATACCTACATTTGTTATCGCATCTAAGTACTACTCTCATCTTATACTTACTGGCATTATTATGGTGATATTGTTTTTCTACGATTATTCAATATCGGTATACTTTTTACAGCTACCTTATTTTATGGCTGCTACGATAGCTATTTTAATTGCTATATCTTTAATAACAGCCACACTAGCAACGATTGTTCGTGACGTACAAATGGTTGTTCAATCAGTCGTCAGAGTTCTATTATATTTAACCCCGATATTATGGACAGTAGAGAAATTACCAGAGTTTATTCAACTAATTATGAAATTAAACCCATTTTATTATATTGTTGAAGGTTACCGATCGTCTCTATTAGGACTAAACTGGTACTTTATCGACAATTTAACTTACACTTTATATTTTTGGGGGGTTGTTTTCATACTATTATTAATCGGTTCTGTATTACATGTAAAATTTCGAGATCGTTTCGTGGACTTTTTATAGAGGTGCTCCTTATGATAATTGCCAGTTTCACGCATAGAACTTGTTTCGAAATATTTGGTTATATTGATTAATTAAAGTAAGTGGAAAGATTTACTTTTATAAGCATTTATTATAAATTAGTAGAAGAAATTATAACCTAGATATAAGCATTTGTCAGTTTCGTGGGCATGAATGCTCACAGAGTGATTGAAAGCGTTAGACGAAGATCTATTTTAAATGAAAGGAGTTGTTGTTTCGTATATGATTTATGCAGAAATACTTGCAGGTGGAAAAGGAACTCGCATGGGTAATGTGAATATGCCAAAACAATTTCTACCATTAAACAAAAAGCCGATATTAATTCATACACTTGAAAAATTCATCTTAAATTCAGATTTTGAAAAGATATTAGTCATGACTCCTAGAGAGTGGGTTCATCATTCGAAGGACATTATAAATAAGTACATTGGTGATAATGATCGAGTTATAGTCTTAGAGGGTGGTCAAGATCGCAACGAGTCAATTATGAATGGCATTCGTTATATCGAAGATACGGTTGGGATCTTTGATGATGACTATATTGTTACACATGATTCTGTACGTCCATTTTTAACACATAGAATCATCAAAGAGAATATTGAACAAGTTAAACACTATAATGCTGTTGATACAGTAATAGAAGCAATTGATACAATTATTCAATCTGAAGACGGAAACTTAATTTCTGATATACCAAATAGAAGTATTATGTACCAAGGACAAACTCCGCAAAGCTTCCATATAAAAACACTTGTTGGCTATTACAATAAATTAACACGAGCAGAAAAAGAACAGCTGACAGATGCTTGCAAAATATGTTCACTGTATGGTGAAGATGTAAAAATAGTTAAAGGTGAGGTTTTTAATATAAAAATTACGACTCCATATGATCTGAAGGTTGCTAATGCAATATTACAGGAGAATATTGAGCATGATTAATCAAGTATATAGATTGGTATCTCCAAGGCAATTTGAAATTTCATATAAGGATAGTTCAATTAATTCAGATCGTTTAATCGTTCGTCCAACATTTTTATCGATTTGCCAAGCAGATCAACGGTATTATACTGGAACTAGGGGGGAAGCTGCATTATCTAAAAAGCTACCCATGGCATTAATTCATGAGGCAGTGGGAGAGATCGTGTACGACCCTTATGGTGAATATCGTCCTGGGACGAAGGTTGTTATGATTCCAAACTCTCCTATTGAAGAGGATGAAATTATTGCTGAGAATTATCTACGTTCAAGCAGGTTTTTGTCAAGCGGTTATGACGGTTTTATGCAGGATTATGTTTTTCTGAAAAGAGATCGCTTTGTAGTTCTGCCTGACAATATTAATGAATTTGTTGCTGCTTTTACTGAATTAATAACAATTGCGATGCATGCCATGTCAAGGTTTGAGAGGTTATCGCATACTCGTCGAAAAAGGTTTGGTGTGTGGGGAGATGGAAATTTAGGTTATATTACTGCACTCCTATTAAAAAGAAAATATAGAGATTGTCATGTCATCGTAGCTGGAAAAACGCAATATAAGTTAGACAACTTCTCATTTGTAGATGAAGTATACAATATTAATGACATACCAGATGATGTTCAGTTCGACCATGCCTTTGAATGTGTTGGTGGAATTGGTAGTCAATATGCAATTAACCAAATTATTGATTATATTATTCCTGAAGGTTCCATTTCAATCTTAGGAGTTTCTGAATATCCAGTGGAAATTAATACGAGGATGATTCTAGAAAAAGGTATTACAGTCATTGGAAGCAGTAGAAGTGGTTATATTGACTTTAAGAATACAGTTGATTTTTTAGCAGCAAATCTTGACATCGTGGATTATTTAGAAACACTTGTAGGCTCTGTTAATGAAGTTAGATCCATTAAAGATGTTATCAATGCCTTTGAAAAAGACTTAACTACATCTTGGGGCAAGACTGTACTGGAATGGAAGATATAAATGTCTAATATTCAAAGAAGGATATTTCAATGATAAATGTGAAGCTTTTGCCAACATTATTAGTGAAAATTTTTTTGGGTAGTTTGCATCAAATTTTTGCACTGCTTTATGCGATCAATCCCAATAAAATAACCTTTGCATCTAGTCGTTCTGAGGAGATTAGTGGAAATTTAAAATTTGTTTATGAAGAGCTATTAGCTAGAAACAAAGGAATCTCTTATGTATTGTTATTTAAAAGGAATTCAGCAAGTAAAATAGGGAAGTTGACATATTTAGTACATATGACTAAGGTAATGTATCATCTGGCTACTTCAAAATACTTTGTAATAGATGATTATTTTTTTCCTGTGTATATTATAAGCCCTAGACAAGGTGTGGATATTATTCAGCTATGGCATGCAGCAGGTGCGTTTAAGACCTTTGGACATAGTACAACTAGTAAGAGTTATGGCCCATCTAAAGAATATTTAAAATACATAAAAGTACACGGCAATTATACTAAAGTATTAGTTAGTGCGGAAGAGGTTATTCCATATTATGCTGAAGCATTTAATATGTCTGCAAATAAAATATACCCCATAGGTATACCAAGAACAGATTATTTTTTTGATTATGCAAAGCATAGGCCAGTTTATCAAAGATTTATCGGTGAATTTCCAGAACTATCAGGAAAAAAATTGATATTATATGCTCCTACTTTTCGTGGAAATGGTTATCATCAGAAATCATTGGACTATTTAATTGATTTCCATGCATTACATTCAGTTTTAGGAGAGGACTATGCGGTTCTCGTGCACCTGCATCCTTATGTACAGGAAAAAATAGCAATAAATCCAAAACATTCTTGTTTTATTTATCAAATTGAGAAGAATTATAGTATTGAAGAGCTATTATTATTATCAGATATGTTAATTACTGATTATTCTTCTATTATATTTGATTATAGTATTTTACAACGTCCAATCTTATTTTATGCGAACGATTTAGAAGAGTATAGGAAAGAACGAGACTTCTATTATCCTTATAAAAATTTTATCCCTGGTCCGTTTTTCAATAACTCCGAAGAACTGGCTTACTGTATTAAAAAAGGTGAATTTGATTATCAGTTAATATCAACGTTTAGACAACGCTTTTTACCAACCAGTGATGGTCATGTATCCAAAAGGGTGACTGATTTCATATTTTCGGTTGATACACACTCAGGATGATTACAGAGAAAGAAGGGGGTTTACTTTAATGAACTCACCAGGCTTAAAAGAGAGTAATTTACATAAAAAAATAGCACCTAATGAGTTAAAGATAAATGATGACAATACAAACTATAATGAAGAAGTTGGGGTTATCAAAACCAATGAATATGATGAAGAGGTAATACGTGCTGCAAAAGAGATGATTGCTGCGGGAAAAAATCTTCCTACGGCAACTTCACACACACATATTAATGATGAGAATACAACATATACCGAAGATTTATTAGTAAAAAATATTGATCATGCTGAAAATATGCTACCATCTGCAAAACGTATGATAGATGCAGGAAAAGAGATTATACCTAAGAGAACCATATCACATTTAAGTTGGAACGGTGCAATTATGGAAATTAAGGGATATTATTATTTGCAGGATATTCCTTTGCGTGATGAAGATTTAGTAAAGAAACGTCTCATTTTAATTAACGAAGAGAAGGAGAAAATAGCGATTCCTTTAAGAGATGTTTTAGTTGAATTATTTAACGATGATAAATCAAAAAATATTGATGTAGATGTATACAAATGGGCAGGTTTTGTTGGGACGGTAAATTTTGCGACGATTTCTAAAAATGCACACCCTCTTCCTGCGTCATTATATAAAATGTTTATTGAAATAGAGATTCAAGATTATAATGGTAAAAAGTACAGTAGAATGTATCCGTTAGGTAATATAGAAAGGTTTTTACATCATCAGTTTTATACAACTAAAATGGAGTATTTTTCTAACAGAAAAGAAATGAGATATAATCTTTTAGCATCTTATGATGAACATGAAAAGACGTTGACATTAAGATCAACACAGTTAATGGATATCGACCCCTCTAGGCTGATTATAGAAAAAAATAAGAGCAATGGCTTAATATATAAAATCATAAAAACAATTGGTTTTAGAGGGCTGTATAGCATTTTTAAATTGTTACCAATGCAGAAGAATAAAGTGCTGTTTACATCAGATAGTCGAACTGAAATGAGTGGTAATTTCGAATTCGTTTATGAAGAAATGCAAAGTCGAGAATTTGATTGGAAATACAGATTTTTATTTAAAGAAGGCATTACTGATAAAAAGACAATAGGAGAAATAGTTGAGTTAGCTTATCATTTGGCAACATCGAAAGTTATTTTACTTGATGACTTTTACCCGATGGTTTATCCTTTGAAAATTCGTAAAAATGCTGAACTCATTCAACTTTGGCATGCAGTGGGTGCTTTCAAGAAATTTGGTTTTAGTCGGATAGGTCTACCTGGTGGGCCTTCACCAAAATCAAAAAATCATAGAAATTATACTAAAGCAATTGTAAGTTCTGATCATATTGGGAAATATTATGCTGAGGGTTTTGGTATTGATAGGGAAAACGTTGTAGCAACAGGAATCCCTAGAACAGATGTGTTTTTTGATAAGTCTTATCAAGAGGAAGTAAAAGAACAATTATACAATGATTATCCATTTTTAAAGGGTAAAAAAGTCATTATGTTTGCACCAACCTTCAGAGGGAATGGTCAACAATCCGCTTATTATCCTATGGAAGTATTGAATTTACATAAGCTATACGAATCATTAAGTGATGAATATGTTTTTCTGTTTAAATTACACCCCTTTATAAAAAATGACTTTAGTATACCTTATCAGTATGGTGATTTTTTCTATGACTTTTCATCGTATCGGGAGATCAATGATTTATTATTTATAACAGATGTGTTAATAACGGATTATTCTTCAGTATGTTTTGAGTACGCATTGCTTGATAAACCTATGATTTTCTTTTCTTATGATGTTGAAGAATATGTGCAGAAAAGAGATTTTTACTTTGAGTACCAATCATTTATTCCTGGTCCACTAGTACGCTCTACAAAAGAACTAATTGAGACAATTATAAATGAAAATTTCGAAATGCATAAAATAAAACCATTTGTAGAGTATTTCTTTGATGATATAGATGGGATGTCTAGCACAAGAGTGGTGGACCAATTGATTTTAGGGCTTGAGGAAGAAGTTATTGAAGAGGGATAAATTAAGGAGTTTTATTTACAAAGGTTTGCTGTCAGAAAGCAAAATGGACGAAACATAAATAACTGATTTCATGCTATTGCAGGAGTATTTGCTTAGGTTTATATATCTAACAAAAACAATCTTGCAATGGCATTTTTAATTTATATGAGCTTTTGATGTATTTACAAAAATTTATCAAAATCTTTAAAAGCTTACTGTATTTTTCGCAAATCAAATCCGTATAATAAAGTAAATAGTTCGATAATCACACTTATATTTATATTGTCTGTGTGGAAAACTTAATATATGCCAATTGTTCATTATTACTTCGTTCAGGTACAGCGTAGCATTCACCACGAAGATTTATATTGCTTGTGCTTACCCTAATTATTGTTTTCGTAAGAAGAAATAATATGTAAAAACAACTAACGTTCATGATACTGTTTCCCTACAGTTCGATAGCCTGATATAAGAAAGTAATTGATTTGTTCATGAAGACGTAAGTTGGAAAAGGGGGACTATTAATGAGGATAAAAGTTATAAATTCTATAACTGATGAAAATGGTATCGCTACACCTAACGACATGATTGGCAAAGAATATGATGTAATAAAAAAAGATCAGGCTGGTGTATGGGTGAGAGCTCAAGGTAAGCTAGATGCATTTTTATACTACGAAGAATTAGAAATTTTAGAACTAAGTGACAATTTATCTAATCCTCTTAGTCATTATTTTAAGGGATTACCTAAGGATAAATATGAGGAAGAATTAGCATCTTTAGGGTGTTCGCATTTACTATAATATGTACAAAATTCATTTACTTTAAGGTCTGATGTATGATCAGTTTATTTTATGATCTGTTTGCAGCACGATACCTAGCTAATATTAATCATGATGGTGAGTATGTTGTTAATGAATATCTATTCATAAAAATTTATGTTAATATGGATATAAAAATTGTGAATAGTAAAAGTGCCTATATTCATTTTTATGGTTAATAGAAGGAGCAAATATGAACAGTACTGTTATTTTTAACAATGTTGCAAAAAAGTATAAAATGTATAAAAAAACTTCAGATAAGCTGTTAGATATCGTCCTCCCTAAAGGCTATGGGAAGGATTTTTATGCGTTGCAGGATATTAACTTTAAAGCTGAAAAGGGAGATACTATAGGTATTGTCGGTATTAATGGTTCAGGAAAATCGACATTATCAAATTTGATTTCAGGGGTAATACCACCATCTTCAGGAGGTATTGAAATAAACGGTGAAGCCTCTCTTATAGCAATCGCATCTGGCTTAAACAATGAATTAACTGGGAGAGATAACATTGAGCTGAAATGTTTAATGTTAGGCTTCTCGAAACAAGAAATAAAAGTGTTAACTCCTGAAATTATTGAATTTGCTGAACTCGGGGAATTCATTGATCAACCCGTTAAAAAATATTCAAGTGGTATGAAGTCTCGTTTAGGATTTGCAATTTCAGTGTCAATAGATCCTGATATATTAGTAATTGATGAGGCGCTATCAGTAGGTGATAAAACATTTGCTGATAAATGTTTAGAAAAAATGAATAGCTTTAAAGAAAAAGGAAAGACCATCTTTTTTATTAGCCATTCAATGGGTCAAATAAAAGACTTCTGTGAAAAGGTTCTTTGGTTAGAAGCAGGTGAAATCAAAGCATATGGTTTAAAAGAAGAGATTATACCTCAATATGAAAAGTTTATAAAAGATTATAAGAAGATGACGAAGGAAGAAAAGGAGCAATTAAAACATAAATTCAATGAAAAACGTAGTGGAAAACAAATCCAAGCGCAGACATCACCTACTGGATAACCTAACAGCCATAATATTTACTTCTGATACATAAGGTTGTTTTCGCACTGATTGATGCTTTCGTTCTAGGATAAAAGCACGTATACATCTAGCATAGTATACATTATGCTGTGCATTTTTAGTAACAAAAGCATCGATGTTTTTGAAAAAAATCTTATTAAATTACATCGATACTTTCTATAACAAATTAAGGGGCACTTCTATGTCTTATTTTGACTTAGAAATGCCCCTTTTTGTATGTAAATTTATATTGATTCGAAAATAAGGTTGTGTTAGAATAAGATTTGATCAGAATAAAAAATAAATATAATTACAATTACCCAATTTAATATTAACATTTATTTAGATTTCTGTCAAGCTTTCAGTGGAAAATATCTAATTTGAGAGGTGCTTATATGAATAAAGTTAACAAGGAATGGCAAGGAGAACAGCATCGTGTTGATTTTGTAGTCGAAAAAATCTCGGCAGAACTTGGATCTCTTAAGAAAGATATAGGTGGTGTTAAAGCTGAAATTATTAATATGCGTAAGCATTTTTGGGATGATGTGACAGTTAATTTAGATGATACAAACGAAGCTACTGAAACAGCTATTAGTGTTAAACAACAGGCGGAGATGCTTTCTGAAAGGGAACGGAACCACAAACAGGCCTTTCAACAAATAACAACCTTAAATAAATTAAAAGATTCCCCCTATTTTGGAAGAGTTGATTTTGTTGAAGATGGAGATTGTAAAATGGAAAACATTTATATCGGTATTCGTTCTTATTACGATGAAGAGTCGGAACAATTTCTCGTTTATGATTGGAGGGCACCAATTTCAAGTTTATATTATGACTATTCATTAGGAAAAGCTCAATTTTTAACCCCTAAAGGTGTAATCTCAGGAGAGATGAACCTAAAGCGTCAATTTATTGTACATGAAAGCCAAATCGTAAGTATGTTCGACACAGGTGTTACGATAGGTGATAAACTATTGCAAGAAGTGCTTGGTAATCAATCTAACTCTCAGATGAAAAGTATTGTCGCAACGATCCAGAAAGAGCAGAACTTAATCATTCGTAATGAAAACAGTCGCTTACTTATTGTTCAAGGTGCAGCAGGAAGTGGAAAGACATCAGCTGCTCTACAACGTGTAGCTTTTTTATTATATAGATATCGAGAAACATTGCAAGCAGAGCAAATATTGCTGTTTTCTCCTAATTCAATGTTCAACAGCTATGTTTCCACTGTACTACCAGAGCTTGGTGAGGATAATATGCAGCAAACAACTCTTCAAGAATATATAGACCATCAACTTGGTGAAGAATTTGACTTAGAAGATCAGTATGAACAGCTTGAATATACATTGACAGCTACAAAAGATTCAATATATTCGGTTAGGATGAACAATATACGATATAAAGCCAGTTTGGAATTTATGATACTAATAGATCATTATATTAATCAACTGAAAAAACGAGACATGGTTTTTAAAGATATAACATTTAGAAATAAGGTTGTTATTTCAGCAGATCAAATAAAAGAACAATTTTATTCGTTTGATCCATCTATGCGGATTCCTAACCGTTTAACGCTAATGGTGGAATGGTTGCTTAAAGAGCTGAAAAAAATTGAAAAAGCAGAACGTAAGAAGCCGTGGGTGGAAGATGAAATAGAATTATTAGACCGTGATGTGTATGCTCGGGTGTACCGAAAACTTCAACGAGATAACAACAAGTCTAATAACACATTTGACGATTACCGACGCGAGCAAAAGCTACTTGCAGCAATAGTTGTTAGAAAACATCTTAAACCTTTGATGGCTGCAGTTGAACATTTGCGTTTTGTTGATATCCGTAAAATATATATGCAGTTATTTACAACTAATCAATTTATGAATATGCCGAAAGCGGAAAAAAGTATTCAGTATCAGTGGGAAGAAATGTGTGATCAAACAGTCGCACGTATTGAAAAATTCGAATTAGCTTTTGAAGACACAATACCATACTTATATTTAAAGGAACAACTTGAAGGCTTCAAAAAAAATATGGCTGTAAAACACATTTTTATTGATGAAGCTCAAGATTATTCACCTTTTCAATTTGCTTATATTAAATATTTATTTCCAAATAGTAAAATGACCATTCTTGGTGACAAGAATCAAACAATTCATTCTCAAGCTTCTCAAGATGGATTTGCATTATTGACGAAAATGATCGGAGAAAATCAAACTGAGTGTATAGACTTGACACGTAGTTATCGTTCAACTCGACCAATTATAGAATTCACGAAAGAGATCCTTGTTGGAAATGTAGCGATTGATGCCTTTAACAGAGAGGGTGAAAAACCTTTCATGACAAAGGTCGACAATGACACGAGTCATATTGATAAAGTGAAACAACGAATTCACAAGCTTCAACATGAAGATCATAAAACGATAGCGGTTATTTGTAAAACCGCTGATGAAAGTAAGAAGGCATACGATCGTTTGAAAAATGATTTGACTCTCCGCCTTATTAATAAAACAACTAGTTCATTTGAAAGTGGGGTACTTGTCATTCCATCCTACCTTGCGAAAGGTGTTGAATTTGACGCTGTAATTATTTTTAATGGTTCTAGTTCTATTTATGTCGATGAAAATGAGCGTATGCTATTTTATACTGCATGTACTCGTGCAATGCACAAATTGCATATTTTTTTCATTGGTGAGATGAGCCCGTTTTTATCGTGCATTTCACCTAGCAAGTATATAATTGAACATAGCAATTAGAGTATATCTTCATAGTCATGACTTTAACTTTAAGTAGGGGTGGTTGTCTTCTTTAATATAGGAGATAATCATTCTTTTCCTTTGGGTATATTACATTTATTGTTGTTTTCGTATTAATAATTAAAAAATGAAAATTATTAGTATGTGTAGCATCTTTTCTACTACCTTGTTTTAACCGTATTCTTCAGTTTTAAATTCTGTAAAACAGAATATTAGGTGGACACACAACTATTGTTTTACAATACTAACACGTGTATTTAAAAATTTCTTGATGCCTTTCTAGAAATCCCTATTTTCCATCAAACAGTTAGTATAATCAGTCCTGTGCTTAAAAACACACTTGACATTATTTTAACCAACATGTATTATTTATTTGATTAAATTACAAATAATAAAGGAGTTCTGTTTATGTTAGGGGTCGTTCTTAACTAATCCGTAATTTCATACGGTCATTCAAAAAGCCTAAGCTGAAAATGAATTTTCAGCTAGCTTATTTAAGTATGCTTTTTGGATGAAATGTTAAGGACAATGGTCATAGCATACAGTATCCGTTTATTCGTTTAGCTGTGTCTTTTGGCACAGCTTTTTATGTATATTAAAGTTAGGTTTCTTTGTAAGTTACTGTCTAAACATATAAGGTGACATGTTGATGAGATGTGTAATAATAATTATTATTATTGTTCATTCATCTATGTGGAACGTGTACTTTTAGGAAACCATTACAACTTTAATGTAAGATAATAGACGAATTGGATTTAAGGACTCGTATGAAGTTAGACCACAATGAACATTGTTCGTTGTGGTCTTTTTTGTGTAAGGAAAGGGTGAGTTTATGAAGGTGAAGTGGTTTTTATACCGTGAATCTACGATTGAAGAAATTGCTATAGGGATAACAATAAATAAATTTATTTGGAGGAGAATACATTGAACGAACAAACATTTCAAGCATTACAGTTTGATTTCATTAAAAATGAGTTAGCACAATATGCATTAACAGAGGAAGGTAAGCAACATTTATTGGAACTATCTCCTTCGATATCTTTGAAGCAAGTTGAAGCTTGGTTACATGAAGTAGAAGAAGCTGTCTATATTTTGCGGAAAAGTGCATCAGTCCCAATTCATGGACTAAATGGTATTACAAAGGTTATTGAGCAGATGAATAAGGGTGTTGTGTTAAAAACTGAGCAGTTAACGAAAATTTATTCATTTTTAGACAGCAGTACGAAGCTTAAACGTTTTATGAAGGATAAGGAATTTATTGCACCACGAGTCACCACATATGTGTATGCGATGGAGGATCTGCCTAACTTAGCTGATGAAATCATTCGGTGTATAAAGCATGGGCGAGTCGATGATTACGCAACAAAGCAGTTGCAGAAAATTAGAAAGCAATTATTGATTGAAGAAGAGCGATTGAAAGATAAGGTCCAACACATTTTACAATCAAAAAAATATCAACCTTATCTTCAAGAGCCAATTGTGAGTCAACGTGATGGACGATATGTTATTCCAATTAAAAAAGAATACAAAAGGAAAGTTGAAGGGAATGTAGTAGATGCTTCTGCTTCAGGTTCAACAATTTATTTAGAACCAGCTGAAGTTGCTAATATTCAAGAACGTATCGACAGTCTGAAGTTTGAAGAAGATATTGAAATAGAGGCTATATTAAGTTATTTAACAGGGCTAGTTGAAGCACATCAACAAGAAATAGGCTTGGCTGTAGAAACGATGATTCATTACGATGTTTTATTTGCAAAGGGGAAATATAGCGAAGCAATTGGGGGTAACAAAGTTCAACTAAATGAATCACATTTTATCAATTTAAAAAACGCTAGACATCCAATGCTTGGAGAAGATGCTGTTCCTTTATCTGTCCAGCTAGGAAGTGGTTACCACGCTCTTGTTATAACAGGACCAAATACTGGTGGAAAAACAGTATCGATAAAAACAATTGGGTTGCTTACATTAATGGTTCAATGTGGGTTATTCATTCCAGTTGATGAAGGTAGCCATCTAGCAATATACCAACAAATGTTCGTTGATATTGGCGATGGTCAAAGTATCGAACAAAATTTAAGTACGTTTAGTTCTCGGATAACAAATGTTATTGACATTTTAGCAAATGCCAATGATCGAAGCTTAGTGTTAATTGATGAACTTGGGTCTGGTACAGATCCTGGTGAAGGTATGGGATTATCAATTTCTATCTTAGATGAATTATACGAAAAAGGAGCTACTATTTTTGCAACTACGCATTTTAGTGAAATGAAGGAATTTGCGACAGAGAGAGAAGGCTTCCGTAATGGTTCAATGGAATTTGATATCGAAACACTTCGTCCAACTTACCGTTTGCTCATTGGAGAAGGTGGTGACAGCCAAGCATTTAGCATTGCACTAAAGTTAGGGATGCACCCGAAAATTATTGAAAAAGCTCATTCTATAACTTATAAAGAACATAAATCCTACGAGATTCAACAACCATCACTGTCAAAAAAACGAGAGCTTGATAAGCAAATTGCATCAAATAAATATGTAAGAAGAGATAAGCAGGAAAACACGCAACAAGCTAAGGAAAAATTTACGCTTTTTGAGATGGGAGATAATGTGAAAATTGGGTCAACAGGAGAGCTTGGTATAGTGTACAAAGGACCTGACCAATATGGGAATTATATAATTCAAGTGAAGGATGAAAAAAGAAAAATTAATCATAAACGTATGCAGTTGTATATAGCAAGAGATGAACTATATCCCGAAGACTATGATTTTGATATTATTTTTAAAACAAAAGACTATCGAAAGAAAGATAACCTCCTAAACCGTAAACACGTAGAAGGAATAGTTATCGAAACAGAAGAATAAAATGTGGGGTCTGACTACCAGTAGTGTAACGCGTTAAAGTGAAGGGAGTCAGACTCTCTTATCTTGTTCTTCAATTATTGTGCCACCAATCATGGTTAGGTGAACAATAATAGTCATTGCAAGGATATAGCAAACGAGGCCTATCTTTGAAAATGAAACGCCAGTAAAGGTATTATTGAGCCAAATAACAAATAGTGAAAATACTGCTACATTTACTAACAATCCCAACAATTTTACAAAGTCATTAATTTTTTTATTTGGTGTTGATACATTAAATAGGCTGCTAATGATATCAAACGGTAGTAACCAGAAGAAATTTAACAAAGAAATTAACATCATTGAATGCCAATTATAAATTTCAATTGCCAATGAAGAAATTAAACTAAGTAAATAGATAACGAGACAACTAATGCCTACATAGAAACTAATTGTAAATACAATAATGAATAAGATAATAGCAAAACTAATTGACTTGTGCAGACCAAACACCCCTATAAATTATTTTATATTTAAGAAAGGGATAAATATGTAAATGTAAACAAGTGTAATAAAAAAAATCTATCAGGCATCGACAAAGTTTACAGCTTGAAAAGCTATTTTCATGAATATTGTTGCTTCCGATCTATGAACATGTATGAAATTATCGTTTGAGGTATTTTTTCTCGGAAGCATGAAATCTAAAAAAACCACCATATAGCTTTTCCAATTTTGTTACAAGATTTCTACGAAGGCCCTAAAAACAATTGGTTCCTTATACCTCATATTTCATAATTAGAAATTCAGTTTCATAATAAAAAATGTCTGCTCTTTGTGGAAACCAATTCTACTATAAACCGATATGGCTCTGATATTAAAAGTAGCAACACTTAACCGTACGAATTTAGGTTTAAAACGTTTTATGGCAAATTCTAGTCCTGTTTGCACAAATGACAAGCCGTTTCCATGTCCACATAGCTCTGGTTTCATACCTAGCCCGAAATCTATAAAATTTTTTCCATTATCATTATATAACCCAGCAGCTCGTCCATCTGGTACTTGGGCATTGTAACCGAAACATAAAAACCCAATTAATTCGTTGTTCAATTGAACTCTGAAATATGATCCATCCATCAGTTCTTGTATATCCTCAGGACTATCATCGAAATTGTAAAGTGTGAATGGTTCATCATATTCCCATTTACTTATATGATATGCATCATTTAACAACATTTTGTTAATAATCAACGTATTGTCCTCCAAAAGTATACCTCTTATAAAGTTCATCATAACAAAAAATGTAAGAAGTTATCTTGCTATTCATATTCCCATCTACAAGTATTATTGCTTGGATTTGAAAAGTAGATATTTAAGCCCCCACAAACAAGCGTGGGGGCGATATTGCTCATAGCAAATAGGGGTTTACTAAAACCAAAGCATGATCTAGTAGAATCTCAATACTACTGATTAAATAATAATTGCAGTTGTGTTTTATATTTGTTATATTATGAGCTTTTGACAACATTTCTTTCATTAGATGTAGCAATATAAACACCTAAAATTACGATAAACATACCAATAATTTGTTGCAACGTAAGTGTAGAACCATACAAAACTACACTTATCCAAGCGGCATTTATAGGTACGAGGTTCATATAAATACTAGATTTACTAGTTCCAATTCGTCTGATTCCTTCATTCCACAATATAAAGGCAATGACCGAAGCAAAGATACTCATGTAGCTTATTTCAATCCATGATTGTGCTGACATAGTTGCAACGTATATCCAACCACCTTCAATAATAGAAAAAACCGCCAGTAAAATAGTGCCAATTAACATCGTTATACATGTTGTGAGAGTTGATGAGACGTCTCTCATAACAACTTTGCCGATTAACCCGTGAATGACCCAACAAATTAAGCCACCAACAAACAATAAATCTCCTTTATTAAAAGAGAGAGAACCAATTGTATCAATCCCCTTAAAGATGACGATTAGAACGCCTGATAATGATAGAAATAAGCCTAACCCTAAACGTCTATTAAACTTTTCATTTAAAAACAATACAGCCCCCATTGTTAAAAAAGCAGGGGTTGTAGCCATGATTAATGCGCCGTTTACTTCCGACGTATATTTCAAGCCTACTAAAAAGAAAAGACCGTTATATAAAAATATACCAGTGAGGGCCATACATGTTAATCCGAACCAATGTCTTTTGAGCTTTTCTGTATTCCATTCTGATCGGTAGATGACAAGTAATAGTAAGATGATTGCTGCTGAACCAAAACGTAACGTACCAGCAGTCATAGGAGGTATTTCTGTAACGACATGTTTAGATGCACCGAAAGCCCCTCCCCAAAATAGGGGAACTAACAAAAGTAAAAAATATATCGATGTTGAATGATATTTAGATGTTTCCAATTTTCCACAACCTCTCTACCTACAAATAGTAGGTTATAGGTTTTGTCTTTAGGTGTATTAAAAGGTATATGTCGTCTCATTTATAATTACAAAACTTTCCGCTAAAGTCGACTTCTATCGTAGGAGAAGCAATTGACTTGGTTAACCAATGTTTTAGTATATTTAACATGAGCAAACTATGAAAATATCTGTTCCAAGTGATGGCTCAAATGGTTTATATAGTCATTAACTAACCATTTTAAAGTTACAGGTTGTTTATTTTCTAATAAGCATGGTAATTCCCACTGTTCTTTCGTAACATGTTTTAGGAGGTTGACAATTTGTGTATTTAAACCAACCCAAACTATAATGAGGTCATCTGTTTTGAATGAATGCTGATAATTATGAACCTTAACCAATAAATCTTGGTTATAGTTATTGATAGAAACTGAAGCTGTCGTTGCAGATAAAATTTCAACAAACCGTTGGTGATTTATATTGGCTGAATCACATAAATGCCCTAATATTTCTTTTTTAGACCATTTTGATTGTATAGGTTTATATTCCATATTTGAAAGAGATTTAATTTTTTGTGGAACTGATAATAAATAATTTTCTAATTGTGTAGTTGTAGAAAACATAATTTTCCTCCTATTTATAATATTTAGAATACTATACTAAGACCAACTTCGTTATAGGTGTTGTTTTTCATGTCGGCATTGGGATTCTTTGCATTATACTTTCGAAAAAATCCTCACTTAACTATATTAGTTTTGTACAATAAGTTTTCGTCCTGATTTTGTGCATACTTTCTTAAATCTTGAATAACTCGGGTATGCGTGTATTTATAACCTTTGTATAATATTCATAGGTATTGTGTTTCCGTATTTTACACTTCAAAAACAAGTTGACCAGAACCCATCATTACTGAACTACCTCCAATTGAGACGTTTTCATATACATTTCCTTTTTTACTAATTGATATGTCTATAAAGCTCGGCCTTTTCATTTCAATCCCTTGTTCATTTCTAATTTTATACGTTTGTTCAGATTTTGGAATTACTGAATATTCAACGAGATATGCTCCTAATGGGCCATTTGCATTACCAGTTGCAGGGTCCTCTGTAATACCCATTGCTGGGGCAAACATGCGGCTATGGACATCTGAACTCTCATAAATAGTCTCAGTTGTAAAAGCATAAATATGTTTTATATTTTTATCTTCACTAAAAAACTTATTCCAAACGTCTGTTTGAAGGCTTATTCTTTCCATTGCAGACAACGTACGGATGGGAATTAACAAGAAAGGTACACCCGTTGATATTGATTGTATAGGAAGGTTTGAATCAATATCTTCTGAAGAGATTGCTAAAAGTTCAGCAACGCGCTTAATATTATGAAAAACAGGTCCAAAAACCGGTGTTTTTTGATTCATTTCTACGAAAGAAATCATATCATTTTCTTTTTTTACTGTTACATTAATATTGCCAACACCCGTTTCGAATACTAATTGATTAAGTCTACTTTTCATTGTAGAAATGCGGTCCATCCCTAAAACGTAACCAGCTCCAATTGTCGGATGACCTGCGATAGGTAATTCGATTTGCGGTGTGAAAATACGTAATTCTTTATCAGCTGCTGCACTTCTTGAAGGCCTCATAAAGACCGTTTCAGAAAGATTTAATTCCCTGGCGATTTTTTGCATCATCTCAGTTGATAGATTGCCATTCTCTTTAAAAACAGCTAATTGATTTCCTCCAAATGCTTGATTTGTAAATACGTCTATTAACGTGTAATGTAAAGTTTGCATTGTTTATTGCCCCCCTTTGCTGTAATCTTATTACAACGATTAGGATTAATCAAACGAATGTTTATAATGATATGTATTAATTATATTAATAGAAAGGGGTTTGTTTGATGACATTACTTCAATATGAAGTGTTTCATACAATTGTTGATACAAAGAGTTTTACGAAGGCTGGGGAAAAATTAGGTCTCACACAAGGTGCTGTTAGCCATGCCATAAAAGGCTTAGAATCAGAACTTAACTTAACCCTTTTATATAGAAATCGGTCAGGGATTACTTTAACGAAAGAGGGAGAGGTAATCATTGATTACATCAGACAGATTTTAGCTAAAACTGAACTAATGAAGCAAGAGGCAGGGAGAATGAATGGCCTTGAAATAGGAACCATTCGTATCGGTACTTTTAGTAGCGTATCTGTTCAATTATTACCGCTTATTATTAAAAAATTTCACAAGTTGTATCCAGCAATCCGAGTGGAGTTTTATGAGGGTGGGTATGATGAAATTAGAAAAATGATTCTACAAGGAGAGGTGGATATCGGTTTTTTACCAGCAACAGAAATAGATAATTTAGACTTTATTAACCTTGTTGATGAACACCTCTATGTCATTGTACCAGCTGATCACACATTTGCAAAAAAGAAGAACATTAGTATACATGATATAGCTACTAATCCGTTTATCATGCCAAAGGGTGGGTGTGATGCACTGGTTAAAAGAGTATTTAAAGAAAACAATGTAAAGCCTTATATATATTGTGAAATTGAAGATAATCCTACAATAAGTGCAATGGTTGAACAGAACCTAGGAATAAGTATTGTTCCAAAAATGGTTTTATCCGTTTGTATTGGAGAAATAACTTCAGTAAGGTTAAAAGAAAATTACTATCGCTCTATTGGTTTAGTAGCAAACTCGTTTGAACACGCTCCACCAGTTGTACAGGCGTTTGTAGACTTGACTAAGAAGTGCTTAGAAGAAACCGAGTAACCTCGGGTACGATAGAGCTTTTGAAGATATTGTAGAGGTCGAGAACGCTTTAAAAGAAGCTAATCAGTATAGTATCCATTAGATCAGATGCAAGGTGAGATAATTCGAACTTAATTCTATTAATAAGTTCAGTTTGTTAATTGATTCTATCACACGATATTCAAGGACATTAGTATTACGAAAAAAATGGTTATCTATCCATTAATTCTATATTGTTAACATTTGTAATCTTATGATATGTTTTTTATTAAGAAAGATATATTACAACAATTTGGACTGGGCTACCACTAGTCCTTTTTTTATTGTATATGTTAGTCTTCAACTATATTTCACACTTCTAAGATTTTAACTTCCCATTCAATGTTTAGTTCGTAATTTCAAGTAAGTTAAGTAAACTCTTCTCCAATTATTATTCGTTCATCTTTTTAGACGATATATAGTGGTACTTATAAGTTGAGCGACTAATTTACAAAAGGGAATTTGTTGAGGGTATATGGTAATAATAAGGTTCATAGTATTGTATT
Source organism: Nanhaiella sioensis (assembly GCF_046557775.1). Classification (NCBI taxonomy): domain Bacteria; kingdom Bacillati; phylum Bacillota; class Bacilli; order Caryophanales; family Bacillaceae; genus Nanhaiella; species Nanhaiella sioensis. Next base: position 77,079 of record NZ_JBKAEG010000001.1, on the reverse strand, counting down.
CAACTATGAAAGGGAGGATTAAGGGGATGAAATCTATAATATTTGGTCTAGGGGTAATCATTTTAGTAAGCATGATTGTTCTGTTAATTAAAAAGAGAGTATTAACCAATGATAATGAGCCATTATTATCTGATTTTAATTGTGACCCTGAAGACATACAACCTTTTTTTATGCAATTATCTTCATCAATCTTTGATAGAGGTTTTACTGAAGATGATATTAATTTAATCAATAAAGAAATACATATGATGAAAAAAAGACATGAGGATAAAAAAATTGGTACATTTAATGTTATTTTTAAAGAGGAAAAAACTAGGATAAGTGTTGAAGCAGAAGTCGAAAACGAAGATGGCTCAAAAGGTGTTACTTTATTTATGTACGCTAATCCAGAAGTAGTTAAAGCGATAGATCAAGAAGTTGAGAAATTTTATGTAGAAAATGACATGTGAACTAGGATTAACAGTGCAAATAAAGTTCGATAAAATGAAATGGACTTTATGTATACATAAAAAATCTCCATTATTTCTTGTTAGTTTTAGTAATTTTAATGTAGATTATGTTCAACAATAAGCTGATTTACTTTAGGAATCAGCTCTTTTTTGGATTGTTTTGACCTTTAGTTATTGAAGAATTTATTGTATAAATAATTAACAATTCTTCGCATTCGTACTTAATGAAGTTAATGTAAATTAAGGACATAAAATTGCTTGGTGAATCAGAAAGACATATTAAGCGTGTTGAAGTAGGTAATCGCCATTAGCGATAATGAACTATATTTATAAATTGTAAATAATTTAGGCTTTTTCACAAAATTATATCTCTCCAATTGAATACAATACCTTAAATAACTAAAAGCAGGATTGGTGGGATTTGGAGGTGATAAGGACAGGAACTGACTTGCAATTAATTGGTTCATGGCTTCAGTCTATTGGAAACATTATTGCGGCAATTGGCAGAACTGAACCTATTTTAAATGATAATGAATTATCTAATCAGTTCATTAGAGTTGGAAATAGTCTTCAAGCAGTCGGGAACACATTTAAGCCGATAGGGAGAACAATGAATATTCAGGGTGATGGGACTGAGGCGGATTCTTTAATTATTTTTGGAAGTTGGATACAGGCATCCGGTAATACAGCAAGTGCTGTAGCAACCACTATTGAAGAAGATGAGGGAACTCAACTTGGTATTTTAGGTGGTTCATTTCAATCTCTAGGAGCTGCTTTTGCGGCAGTTGGATCTAACATGATTAAGGCTCCTCTACAAGACTTTGCAGTTGTAGGAAATATATTGCAATCTTTAGGGGCTGGGCTAGGAGCGATAGGTGGCATATACTTATTAGTTAGTATGGATGAAGTTGGTTTACAAATATCTAAGATTGGAACTTGGATACAAGCAATTGGTGCCACACTTTCTGCTATCATATTTACTAAGCAAATAGCAATTAAGGATTGAAATGTATAAAAGCTGTTGATGTGTATTCATACTAGCTATTCATATGAGAGAAAACTAATTTTTATTCTAATGATGCTTTCTAGGAAGGAATTTTGTTCTAGTCATAGAGAATATATAAGCAATAGCTATACATAAAATAAAGCTATTTTTGCATAGATTATTGTTTTTTGTAAGAAAAAATAAACACGTATACAATTAGATTTTATATAGTCTTACTATAAAACGATAAATGTTGAGAAAAATGACATCTTTATCTACTAGTTTAGATACTATAGCAACAAATTTTACAATAAGAGTCTAAAAGGAAGACTTATGATGGAGGGAGTTAGCCATGGAAATTTTTCTAACAGCACTAGTAACGGTTTTATTGTATTCGCCAGTTTTGATAAGGATGAATAACAGAATTTCTTCAGTTGAAGATAAGTTAATTAACATAGAAAGAAAATTGTTACAAGATGAGGGGAAGGTAATAAATATTAATCAAAGAGATTCGTAGGTATTATGTTTCATGACATCATGGATAACAGCCAAGGTGGGCATATTTTTTTGAAGGAGAAATCATACTAAAGTACTAAATGTAGCGCATGATAAAAGGTAAAAGGTGGGTAGAATTGTTGAGAAGCATTTCTTTCATCATTTTTGAATTGATAATGTTTGATATAAATTTAATAGCAAATCTAAATGTTTACTAATGTATATCGTATCATCATGATGAAGTCCTTTTTTTAGGCCCATAGTAATCATTTTAATCCTCAATTCCTCTATTTCCTGCAATAGTTCAGTTTGGTAATTTGATATATTCATTTAGTATAGGAACTCCTTAAAAGTTAGATTAGAGCAATAATGGATAATACTGTATTATGCAAGATATATTATATATCCAACAACTAGGAATTTAAAGAGATTTATTAAAAAAATATATGGGAATAGTTGGTTTTGATGTTGATGTGTTAGGTTAACATTATTGATTATGAACAAAAGTGAATGGTGAAGATTCTGGTGTAATTGAGCTATCTTAAATTTCAAAAGGAGGTTATACGTTGATTACATATGAGGAAGTAATGACAAAGCTATCGGAACTTGGAAATGAACAAACGAAAAATACGTTGCTAAGACATGGAGCAAGCGAGCCGTTATATGGAGTGAAAATTGGTGACTTAAAAAAGCACCTGGTGAAAAAGGTGAAGAAGGATCAAGACTTAGCATTAAAACTATACAATTCGGGGAATAGTGATGCTATGTATTTGGCGGGTCTTTCTGTAAGTCCTCAACAAATGACGAAGGAACAACTACAGAACTGGGTGAAGCAAGCAAATTGGTATATGATAAGTGAATATTCAGTAGCCCAAGTTACAGCGGAGTCTCGGTTTTCATTAGAACTAGCTAGAGAATGGATTGCTTCCACAAGTGAAAATGTTGCTTGTGCAGGGTGGAGTGTTTTTTCAAACTATTTATCAATTACACCTGATGAACTAATTGATCAAGATGAAATAATGAGACTATTAACAAAAGTGGAACACACGATACATGATGAAAGAAATCGAGTTCGTTATGTGATGAATGGATTTGTTATCTCAGTTGGAGCATATTATGAGCCACTTCATGGGGAGGCAAAGCGGATAGCAGGAGTAATTGGTAAGGTTAAGGTGAATATGGGGAACACAGCTTGTAAAGTTCCACTAGCTAAAGAATATATTGAGAAAATGGAGAAAAAAGAGTTAATAGGGAAGAAAAGAAAAACGTGTATTTGTTAGACTTAGCATTTAAGGAGCTTTGACGCTAAATAAAGGATCTTTTAGTAAACTTTTAGTGTTTTTTTCTTTAATATGAGCAACTAATATGTATGATCATTTTTATCGTCTTTTGAGGTGGAAAATGTGGAACGTGTTTAGCACTTATTACGAAAAGCAACAATCTAATGTGAAAACAGCTTAAATAAAACAGAAATATTTTTCGTCTTATTAAATGATAGTCTCGAGTATGAACTTTATAATTCTTTTGTTTCTGAATAAGTAGCTGTTATGGCAGCTTGAAAAAAAGAGAGTCCCGAGGACTCTCTTTTTATAAATGTATTAAGGTAACATATTTTTAATTCTGACATTTGTCGGATAAACGTATATATGAACTATTGAAAAAATAATTCGTCCTCGGTTGGTAGGTTCGGAGTATTTATTTTTTCATTCGGTTTTGGTAGCCCATTAAACTTTTTACTTTAAAGTGGTGGGGGTCAGTCCCCCAACAAGGGTGATTTAGTTTTTGAATATTGGATGCTTAGCTTGTGTAGTGCACGGGTACAGCCCACATAAAGCAGTTTGGCATCAACATCATTTAAGCCGTAATTTATTTGATCCACATCGGTGATAAGGACTGCATCAAATTCCAAGCCCTTTGTTAAATAAATAGGGATAATTGAGATGCCACCTTTGAATTCATTTTGTTTTGTCGTAATGAGTGTCATTTCTTTTTTAGATATATTAAGATTTTTATATAGATGCTCACAATCCTGTTCGGTTCTCCCGACAATGGCAATTGATTTTACTTTGTCTTCTTGATATTTTTGAATTATATTTGTGATTACTTTGATACGGTTTGATGGTGTTGTATTTATCAATTTGACTTTATCACCGCTTCGAAATACTGGAACAGCGTCATTAACGGCTTGAGAATTGTTAGCTTTAATTTTATTAGCGAACTGAATAATTTCCAGTGTTGATCGATAACTTTTGTTTAGTTCAAAATAGCCTTCCTTGCTCTCTTCACCGAACAGCTGAAAGATTTCTTGCCAGTCATTTAGCCCTTGATAACTGTGAATACCTTGTGATAAATCACCTAAGATTGTAAAAGCATTCTTTCTAGTCATTTCCTGCAAAACAGCTACTTGAAAAGGAGAGAAATCTTGTGCTTCGTCTAGTACAACATGGTGATAGCGTTTTTGTTTCTCGATCCCGTTGAAATAGTTGTAAATATAAACAATCGGAGCAAGGTCTTCAACTTCAACTCGTTTTTTATTAAGTAATTTGTTGGTAGTTTTTCGAATCTCATCAGGGATATCCTCAAAAATATTTGCAGGCAAATAGTTTACATGTTTTTGGTTGAAGATTTGTTTGTAAAATGATAATGGCGTTTGGATGTTCCAACTCTTTGTATATGTCTGTAATGCTTGAGTCGCTTTTCTTTTTACCTTAGCTCTGACATTTTTGTCAGCAATGTGCTGAAGCTCTGTCTCAATCCAACGTTTTATGCGGGATATCGTACGTTCTGTTCTTTTCACTAGTGGGTATGTTATATATTCTTCGTAAAACCATTGTTTAATCGTTTCAGCTTTAAGTAATGAATGTTCTAAGCCAGTAAAGTCTTTATTTGGGATGACGTTTTTTTCATAGAATTGTAGGCAGTGTTGAATTTTATTTAAAAACCGAACCGAACCTTTAAATCTACCTGGTGTATTTTCATTAATTGCTTGCCTTGAATCGTGGAGAGTGAACCATTTTGAAAAAGAATTGGTTTCATCTAGTAATTGCACTTCTTGATTTAGCATATTTAATGCCCAATCAGTAAATGTAGTTTGTTCTATGTGTCCTACACCAAGTTCAGGAAGCACATTTGAGATGTAATCGAGAAACATATTATTAGGAGCAAAGATGATCATTTTTTCAGCTTGAGTATTATGTTGATATTGATATAGTAAATAAGCTAATCTGTGTAATGCGACCGTTGTTTTCCCACTACCAGCTACTCCTTGAATAATAAGAGGTAAATTAATTTCTGATCGTATAATGGTATTTTGTTCAGCTTGAATTGTTGAGACAATATCTCTTAAACGATTATCCTTTTGTTCACTTAACTTATAAACTAAAAATTCATCGCTTCCTGAAAAATTAGATTGTCCCTTTACATAAGTATCAACAACACGACCAAGTTCCTTGTTTCTAATAGCAATGTTTCGCTTTAAATAAATAATACCTTCAATTAGCCCTTCCGGTGCTTTGTATGAAGCGATGTCATCACCACCAGCAAACGAATAAAACATGCTAGCTACTGGAGCTCTCCAGTCAACAATAAGAACTTCTCCAGTTTGTTCATCAGAAATACCTATTTTCCCGATGTAATATTCTTCTAGTTTTGGGCTGAGTTCCTCCTGGAAATCTAATCTTCCAAAATAAGGTTCATTGAGAGACGCTTGAAGGTTTTGTCGGTTAGTCTCTCTTGCATACTCTAACGCTTGTTCTGTGATATCACTGCCATGATATTGAGGTATAGAGTTGAGTAAGTGAAGCTGGCGCTCAATCTCTGCAGCTATTGTACTGAGTTGCTGCTTCTCTTTATCAAAGGCACTTTGAGTCTTTTTAGTCAAGATCAGTTACCTCCTTGTGAGAATATTCGCCAATTTTATTTGTGGCGAGATTACAAAATATATCATAACAATAGCGTAAATACAAGAGAAATTTAAGTGCAGATCCACAACTCGTTAAGTTCTTGTTTATGCAGTGCCACGAAAACAATAACCATCACAAAAGCAGTAAAAAAAGAGTCCATTATAGACTCTTGCTTAACCTCCGAAAAATAAATCAATGATATTCATTCCAGTAGAAGAATTTGTGTTATATAGCTCAGAATAGCCACAGTTTTTACAGTAAACAACTTTAAACGTATTGTGTTGAACATCAAATAATTTGGAAAGTCCAGTCCCAGAGGTAGCAATCTCTTTTGATCCTACCTCAGTTCCTCCGCATTTAATACAGCCTTTATTATTCATAGCGTTAGCCCCTTTCATATACATATATACGTATGATCCAGAGAATAAGTTTCACTATTGTTTTTTCTTATAAATATTGTTACTAAACAAAATAATAGAACAGTGAAATGAGAGGGGATATATTTACAAGTTGTAAAAGGAAGAAATAACATTCCAAACTACAACGAACATATGTTACTAAGATAATTTGGCAAATTCATCTGGTGTGTTGCCAATGATTGCTTTGAAATCTTTAATGAAATGCGATTGGTCGTAATATCCTAAACCATTACATAGTTGTAGCCAATTTAGATTTGGGGTTTTCTCAATCATCTCTGCAGCATTCTGTAATCTGTATAGTTTAATAACCCATTTAGGACTAACGCCAACATATTGTTGGAAAAGGCGTTGTAGCTTTCTTTTGTGAATGTTGAATTGATGGCATATCTGGTCTACCTTAGTAATTTCATGATTTGAGATAATGTGATCAATAATTTGATTTACGAGTGTCACATTATTATCTTGTTGCGGCAGTTTTTTTCGTATTATGTTTTCCACAAATTTAATCATCTCAAGTTCTTCTTTGCATGAAAGAACAGTTTCCTCAACCAACTCCTGTTCAATATCAAAAACATCGTGAATTTTCAAAGGTTTGTTCGTTAACTCAGCCACTGATCTTGTTGTAAAAGGATAAAATCCACCTGGTTTGAATTTTACCCCAACAACACGTCCTTTTCCTTTTACTAGGTAAGAGAATTTACTCGTTGTTGGAGCAAAAATACCTGTTTTATGTTGCTCAACAATCAAATTTACGCAAGGATTCGGAATAACATCTTGAAAGAACTGTTCATTTTCCTTTAAATCCCAACTAACGATCCAAAAGTGTTTAACAAAGAAGCTAGTTTCAAGAGAAGGTGGATAACGTGTAAGTGTATAATCTTTCACACTGTCATTAAACTTTAAAACACCCATACTTGGTTTAGGTGAATTTGCTTTCAATTAAACCCCTCCCATTTCTTTATTATGTCGTGTTTTTACAATACTTGTTATGTATATACGATTATAATCCATATTAGCATTACTTAAACGTTTGCGTAAATGCTAATACGAAGAGTTAAGGAGGAACATATGAAGTTATCATACCAGTTTTATATTGATGCATCACCAGTGAAAGTGTGGAACACACTTGTATCACCTGAAGGGACTCGAAGTACGTTTTTTGGAAGTGAACTTAGATCAACATTTACAAAAGGAGAGTCTTTTGAGTATGTGGGACCGGGTAATGATGGAGAAAAAACAGTGCATGTATATGGTGAAATTTTAGCATGTGAACCAAATAAGTTGTTAAGCTTTATTGAACACCCTGGTCCATCATATCATCAAAATCATTCAGAACTTGAATCAAGAGTATCCTTTTCATTGCAACAAGTTGGAAAATGCACAAAACTAACATTAGTTAATGATCAATGGACAGAGAATCATCCAGCATATGAAAATGCACAACAACACTGGTGGATGATTTTAAGTAATATAAAAACATATACAGAATCAGGAAAAACACTAGATTTTGGTGCACAGGAAATATAATTTACTTCAAAGGAGCTGTTTAATAAGTCTGATTTCTGACTTATTAAACAGCTCCTTCAGTTATTCAATATTATTAAGATTAAAATTAGCTTAAGCCTTAGCTATTTAAATAGATTGATTTATCTCACGAACCTTACTGTCATTAGGTAACAACATAGCTATAATCCCGATTATTGGTAGGAAACTACAAAATATCATGACAACTTTAATATTAAACATATCAGCAAACGTACCTAAGAAAACAGAGCCAATCGCTCCCATTCCAAATGCAAGTCCGACAATTAAACCAGAAGCCATTCCGATGTTTTTTGGCATAAGCTCCTGCGCATAGACGACAGAAACACTAAAGCTTGTCATCATAATAAATCCAACAATTAAGAACATAGGCATAACAAACTGTATAGGAACATACGGTAATGAAATAGTAAACGGAACGATGCCTAGCATAGAAATCATAATAATATTCTTATTTCCAAACCGATCAGCTAGTGGTCCTCCAAATAAAGTGCCAATTGCACCTGCAATCATAAATGTGAATAAGTAAAACTGTGCTTCAGTTACAGACAAACCATAGTCTTCAATAAGGTAGAACTGATAAAAGCTTGAAATACCGGCGTGGTACCAAGAACGAGCAAAGACAAAAAACACTAATAAAATCATAGCTGTTTTAATTTTGCTATTTAATTTATGCTTCTTTCGTTTAGCTTGAGTTTTTTTCATTGTGTGATAATTCATATGGCTTAACTGATTTTTATACCATGATGAAACAAGAAAAAGTATACAAATCCCTATTATTGCTAAGATAGAAAAGATAAGACCACCTTTTTGACCGAAAGGAATAAGTATAAATGCGGTATATATAGGTGCCATTGCTTGGCCGGTATTTCCCCCCACTTGATATATTGACTGTGCAAGTCCTCTTTTACCTCCAGCGGCCATCGAAGTTACTCTTGACCCTTCTGGATGAAAGATAGCTGATCCTAAGCCAATGAATAGTGCTGCGATTAAAATAAAGAAAAAATTTGAAAAAAGTGCTAGCCCCACTAATCCAAGTAAACTTAGGAATGTACCAAAGGGTAATAAAAAAGGAACAGAACGTTTATCTGCGAACGATCCAAATACTGGCTGCATGATCGAAGATGTCATATTTAATACGAAGGCTACCCAGCCAATTTGCGTATAAGTAAAATGTAAATTTTGTTCTAAGATAGGAAACATGGCGTAGACAACTGCTTGTAGTGAGTCATTAATAAAATGTCCAGCGCTAATTGCAAATAATACCCAATAGATGGGTGACATCATCATTGTTTTTGATTTAGTCAAGGTAGTCAAAATGTTCCACTTCCCGAATAGTATGATTGTCTACTTTACAGTAGATTGCTATTACCGTCAATGTATTCTAAAAATTAAAACATTCATTACAAAGCATATTTTATTTGGTTAAAAATAGCATCAGTTGTTGTATTTTTAAGAATAGTCATCAAATGGTAGGTAAACCTAATATTAAAAATAGTAGTAGGAGGATTCAAATTGACTTACAATGATGAAAACACAAAACTTCCTAAGTCTTCAAAGTCATTATGGATGAACTTTAATGATATGGAGGATTTTCCAACATTAGATGAACATACAGAAGTTGATGTTGTTATCGTAGGTGGTGGTATAACAGGAATTACATCAGCTTACCTATTAGTGAATGAAGGCTTTAAAGTAGCTATTTTAGAAGCAGATAAATTATTTACTGGTACCACTGGGCATACAACAGCAAAAATTACTGCACAACACAGTTTAATATACGATAAGTTTATACATAGTATGGACATAGGGATGAATAAAGCTAAATTATATTATGAAAAGAACAAAGATGCTTTAGCTTTTATTAAAGAAACAGTAGAAGAAAACAAAATCGATTGTGATTTTTGTGAGCAAGATTCATACATATACGCTACAACTGAAGAATATAGACGCAAACTTGAGAAAGAGGCGCTAGCATATGAAAAAATTGGCATTGAGGGTGGATTAGTTGATAATATACCTTTTAATATAACAATTAAAAATGGGCTTGTCATGAAGAACCAAGCACAATTTCATCCTGTGAAATATTTAACTCATCTAGTACAAGTTATCATCGAAAAGGGTGGACTTATTTTTGAAAACACTACTGCTGTCAATATTAAGACAGGGGATAAACCATCAGTTCTTACTCGGGAAGGGGCTAGTATAACAGGAAACTATATTTTGTCATGTTCGCATTTCCCGTTTTACGAAGGTGCTGGTTTGTATTCTACGAGATTACATGCTGAACGCTCGTATATCATAGCTGTAAAAGCTAAAGATGCATACCCTGGAGGCATGTATATTAGTGCTGATCAACCAATACGTTCACTTCGTTCGGCAACTATAGCTGGGGAGGAAATGATTCTAATTGGTGGAGAAGGGCATAAAACGGGCGAAGGAAAAAGCACGTTAGCACATTTCAATGCCTTGGAGAAGTTTGGGAATGATGTTTTCGACATAGAAAGCATCGCTTACCGTTGGTCTGCACAAGATTTATATACATTAGACAATATTCCATACATTGGAGCTGTAACTTTAAGTCAGCCAAATATTATGATTGCAACAGGTTATAGAAAATGGGGCATGACAAATGGAACAGTTGCAGCTTTGTTATTTAAAGATATACTCTTGAAGAAAATAAGAGTCGATGAGCATATGTTTGGCCCATCTAGATTTCATTTAAATCCTAGCTTGAAAAACTTCTTAGTTGATAATGCGAATGTTGCAGGTCATTTAATTAAAGGTAAACTTGAAATCTTATCTAAAGATGCTAGTGATTTATCTACAGGGGAAGGGGCTGTCATTACAGTCGACGGACATAGAAAGGGAGCTTATAAAGATGATACAGGTAAGCTACATATTATAGATACAACTTGTACACATATCGGTTGTGAAGTTGAATGGAACGATGGGGAGCGTTCATGGGATTGCCCATGTCATGGCTCGAGATTCTCATATACTGGTGAGGTCATTGAAGGACCAGCTGAAAAACCGCTACAAAAGTATGATTATAAGATGATTGACAATCTCACATCAGAGGATTCTGGTTATTAATTTTGACATGCAGTGCATTATGCAATCGTGGCTATCGATTTATTGCGCTTAATCTAAGGCTCTTTTCATAGGACTTGTATTTGAGTATGTATTATATGACTTTATAGACTTTAGAGTGGAAAAGATATGATGAATGTTAGTTATATTTGTGTCCAGCTCTCATTAAGAAAAGTAACAATAACTGTGAAATCAGTCCACTTGAAAGACGGTAATAACCTGTAATTATGTAAGCAGATCAATGAAAGGAAAACTTCTTTAGAATATTCATATTATATCAAAACGATTAAATGAGGGAGTAAAAATAGAGCTTATGCTAGAAGGATTGTTGTAACTATTTAGGTAAATCATTCACTTCGTGTGCGACCCGAATTCCAGATTCAATTGCTCCTTGCATCCAACCGACAGTTTGGGTCGTATGTTCACCAGCAAAGTGTACTTTTCCTTCGGGTGTAGGGATAGAGGGTGCCAATGAATATTCTTGGCCAGGATCAAATGCTGTAAAAGCTCCTGAAGAATATGGATTCTGGCTCCAGCTAAAGGAAGATCCAGAAACGAATTCAAGGAAAACCTGTTGCCCATATATTTTTGCTAAATCTATTAAAGCATATTGAATCCGTTCTTCTTCACTTAAGCTATCCCATAGTAATGCCTCATCCGCCCATGTATAACTCGCTAAAACAACTGCATTCCCTTTCGTTCCAATACCATAACTGGGGTAATACGAAAAGCGTATTGGTAAATCTGTAATCGACTTACCTCCATATTGAGCTGCATATTCCCAAAATCGACTTTTAAACTCAATAGCGATTTTTGTTGAAGGCATATAGTTAAGTTGCCGAATGGCTTTTCTTTTTTCATAGGATAAGGAATCATAAGGTTCAACCTTCACAAAGCGTAAGGTTGAAAAGGGTACAGTCACGATTGCAAGATGACCTGTAAAAGTGCTTAGCGTTAAATTTTTTTGATGAAGAGTTTCAATACCTACGTTAAATTTTCTATTAATGATTTTTATCATTTTTTGATTAAATAGAATATCGCTTTTTAATTGTGTCAGAAATGCTCGTGGTAAATAATCCATTCCACCAGTTATCTCATAATAACGTATGTTTGCGGTGAAGAAACTCATTTTTCGTAATACTTCGATTAAAGATACGCCAGAAAATGCTTTTAAATCAAGCATGGTATCAATCATATCAATTGCACCATATGAAAAATAAGATTGTAGGAGGAAACCAAATGAATATTTTCGGTATTTTTTTTCTGCTATTTTCCAATTTTTCTCTGGATTTTGCTGAATAAAATTGACAATTGGTTGAAGGGCTGAAAGCAACAGTTCTACTACAGTTTTACCACTTTCAGTTTCATCCAAAGGATAGTTTAAAATATGTGGGTTACACTTAACCGTACTCAAGGTAGTATGGGTCCCATTTATATAAATTTTGTCCAACGGGGTTTGATTTATAAATAGATTTGTAGGCAATTTAAACTTGTTAATATAGCTTAAGACAAATCGATGATTTTCAGGAATCCGCATAGAACCAGTATTAAAATATTGAGAACTACTAAATGGGGAACGTAACGTATGTACACGACCTCCAACTCTATCATTTCCTTCTAAAATGGTCACTTTATGTCCTGCATTTTTTAATAATGATGCTGCAACAAGCCCTGCTAACCCTGCTCCGATAATAATAATGTGTTTAGGTATATGTGATTTTTTTAATCCAGCTGATATAATATGAAGCATTTGATCGTCAGATAATTTGGGTTTCATTTATTCGCATCCCTCTCTCCTTAGTGTTTTATTTAGAGTTCTTTCGTAAGCTTTGCTGCCTCTGTTTCTTATTTGAAGAGAAAGTTTGCCACACTAGTCACCTTTGAAAGGGTAGAGAAGTAAGTGTGCGTTTATTTCTTAGAACTATAAATAACAATCAATTGGAAAACAGCGGTATTTTATTGAATAGGATGCAACAATGTACAAATGTGTAAAAGCACCTCTTAGCGCAACAAATTCTTTCTTAATAAAAAATAGTTAAATGAACAATAGTGTGCCAACATCAATGTGTACCTTCCTATTGTTACTAGGTTTATGTATCTTGAAGCCTTGTCTCTGTTCATTTGATACTGCTGACTATGGTAAAATGAACTCTCACATATATAATGGAATAATTAAAAGGGAGAATATCATGTATCTAAGAGAATTAACTTTCTTAAAAGAAAAAAATGGAGAAAAAGCTAACTATCCCCTTAACATACAAGCATTTCGATCAATGGAACAAATCCGTTTTGAGAGTAATGTCACTTTTTTTGTCGGTGAAAATGGGTCAGGAAAATCAACTTTGCTTGAAGCAATTGCTGATAAATGTGATTTTCATACTGCAGGTGGGAGTAGGAATAATATATATGAGGTAGATGCATCGCAGTCACATTTAAGTAAATACATTCGTCTTTCTTGGCTTCCGAAAATGACTGATGGATTTTTTTTAAGAGCAGAAAGCTTTTATCATTTTGCAAGTTACTTAGATCAATTAGCAAGAGAGGATAGAGCTTATCATTATCAGGGATATGGGGGGAAATCATTACACGAACAGTCTCATGGTGAATCATTTCTTACTCTATTTACAAATCGGTTTGATCGTAAAGGGATCTATTTGTTAGATGAACCTGAAGCAGCTTTATCTCCTACACGGCAGCTATCATTATTAAGTATAATTCATGAACTACAAGAATATTCTCAATTTATCATTGCAACACATTCTCCGATATTATTGGGATTCCCAAATGCACAAATTCTTTCTTTTGATACTTCACCAATAAGCACAATTGATTATGAACAAACGAGCCATTATCAAATTACGAGAAGATATATAGAAAATCGAGAGTTTTATTTTAAGGAATTGTTTGATTAATAGCTAATAAAGGGGTACATCTATTGGATGGTCTAAAAACTGCAAATAATAAATACGCTAATTTATCATGACACGAATATCGCATTTCACCTGATTCCATCACCAATATCGTATCTTTCTTTTATTAATGAACTAGTGTTTTAACAAGAAGCTTTAGACAACGGATCAAGTGTTTTTGAAGTTGGTTATTATCAAAAAGTACTTGTTGAAACTTAATGAAGCAATATTAAAAGTGTATATAAATATTTATTTAAAACCGATAAATAGCATTTATGTTCAAAGCACTTATTATTTACATAAGCTTTTATCGTAAATTTTGTTGCTGCGGTTAGCAAAGTTGAACTGAAACATATGGTTATATACCTTGGTCACCTTTTTAGAAAAGTGTAAATGCCACGAACTCAAGTAGTGTAGCTGTTTAAATCTCAATAAGAAAAACAATAATTGATGCCAAAACACCCTTTACAAAAAACAACATGTTATTTCTATAAATATACCAATAAAGGTAAAAATACCCTGTTAATACTAGGATATTGCTGGTAAACTAACAGTGGAATGATATAGTCAATCTCATCATTGTAAGTTCGTTATGAAATTAAGTGAAGTTTCTATATGGGGTGTATCTAACATGCAAATTAATCAAGAGCCGAAGGTAGAAAAGAAGTTATTACAGGTAGGGTTTTTAGCTTCTCACGGTGGTAGTAATATGAAATCGATTGTAGAAGCGATTAAAGTGGGGAGCTTATCAGCAAATGCGAGTGTTGTAATAAGTAATAATAGTAACTCAGAAGCTTTGAAATTTGGAAGGAGAGAAGGGGTTCCGTCATATCACATTAGCAACAATACTATTAACGACTCAACAAAGCTGGATTTACATATTAGAGATACCTTGGTGAAGCACGGTGTAGACCTTGTCATTTTAAGTGGGTATTTTAAAAAAATAGGTCCAAAAACATTAGAAGCTTTTTCAGGAAGAATTATTAATATTCATCCATCTCTATTACCGAAATACGGTGGAAAGGGTATGTATGGGAATAACGTTCATAAAGTGGTATTAGAGGCTAGAGAAACGGTTACAGGGGTGACTGTTCATATCATCGACGAAGTTTATGATAAGGGAAAAATATTAGCACAACGTAAAGTTGATGTGTTAAAACACGATTCTGTCCATAGCTTGGCTAAGAGAGTTTTTCATTGTGAAAAACAATTTCTTCCGGAGGTCATACAAAGCATTCACTTTGGCAACATAAAATTACCTTAATCCGAACTAAATCGTATCGTACAGGATTTAAGAAAGGAGAAGTGAATATTGTGGAAATAGTAATATATGTACTATGGCTAGTTATTATATTTACTGTCTTATCTTTTATGGGTAATGTTCAAAAGCACTTAATGACAATCATTGAAAAGCAAGAGGAGCAAAATAAATTGTTAAGTGAACTAAACAAAAAGCTAGAATATGAAAGACTCAATGAATAGCGAGATTTTTCTAGTACTTAAATATCCTTCCTTTCATTAAATAGAAAAAAATATCGATATCAATACGTTATCATACTGAATTAAGAGTAAGTGCTACAGTTATTCCTCTCGAAAAAGTTGTAGATAGTTAGTGTCAATATATATATAAAAGTAAGTTATGGATGCATTTAAATTTATTTCCTACTATAAAATTACCATTCAATTGTAAAGATCCATAAGTTGTCCCCAATGAGAGTCAACAAACAGTAATTGTAGCTTTGAAAGTATTGTTACTTCAATATAAATATATGATCCCCTATTTTTTGAATATAATAAGGTTTTATGCTCAGTTTTTGAGTATCCTATTTGATTTATAGCTGTTTGCGCATTAATGTTGCTTTTCGAAATATGAATACTCCTTTATCCGATGATCATTCCAGAAATCTTTGCTTCTATAATATGATATTAATCTTCTTTTTTACTGTGGTAAATTTGTATACATATGAACAGAATTTACGAAAAGATTTGTTTTTTAACGATTGGAAACGAATGTCTTTTTAACTTGCTTCCTTTATATATTATTTTGTATAGATTTGCCTAGAACACAAATGATATACGTAAAGGAGGTGGGTCCATGCCTAAAAAAGGAATGAGTTTTGAGGAACATTCATATCATACAAACCCTACTAGCCAAGATGGAATTCTAAATGATACAACGACCAACTCTGGTGCCTCAATTGGAGTGAGTATGGAAGTCGATAAACTGAATCAAAATAATAAAAATCCGTTTCATTTAGACCCTAAAAAAGAAGAAAAGGCGGAAATACAGCAAGAGGGGGTCAGACCCCCAGTGATTTAATGTGGCGAACAGTTGGGGGATAAACCCCAACTATTTATATCTTAATATATTTTCTTGTAAGATGTTTAGGCATTGAGATTATGTCTGAATGAAAAAGAGCTGCCAAAAGCTCTACACCATCTATTACACCGATGCTAGGTTGTGTAAATAGATTTGGGTCAACTAGGTAAACATTATTGTTATTTACAGCTCTCAGCTGTTTCCAACCATCTAGTTGTTGGAGTTGTTTTACTTCTTCAACGGCCTTTTTCCGATCATATCCGCACGGTGAAATAATTATTATTTCGGGATCATATTGTTTTAGGTCCTCCCACTTTATGGGGTTAGAGTGCCCTTCATTCTTTGCAAAAATATCATCTCCCCCAGCTAGGTGTAATAAATCTGGAATCCAATGACCCGAGTTATAAATTGGATTTATCCATTCCATGAAAAAAACTTGACTATTTCTTCTGTTACTTTCCATCAATTTTCTTTGAATTTGATTAAGCCTATCCTTATAACCTTTAACTGCATCTATTCCTTTTTGTTCAGAACCCAGCTTCTTAGCAACTGACATTGTCAAAAATATCGTTAAGATTTTTTGGAATAAGCGGTACAATTTTTGGCTGCTTCGATAATTGGTATATAGCCTTTTCTACATAGGATGTTCCGATTTGGCAAACGTCACAAACGTGTTGAGTGAACATGATGTCGGGTTCAATTTGTTCAAGTAATTCTTGATCTATATAATAGAGCGATTTTTGTTCTTCCATATATTCAGAGACAGTTTCATTAATTTCTGAAGAGGTCAATTGGTTATCTTCTAGTACTGATCTAACTACTTTTGGTTTAGAAGATGGGCACTCAAACGTAACCCCGCTTAAAAACTGATCTAAGCCTAAACTATTAATCATATGGGTTGCTGCTGGAACACAGGATACAACTTTCATAAATATCTTCCTTTCAAAATACTACTATTGATTAGTAAACTTTATCGTATTTAGGCAATTAATGCTGAATTTAAGCATTATTTAAAATAGCAATTTTTTTTCGACAAGAGATTAATAAATTCTATTAGGATAATATGTAACAAGTTCTAGTTGATGAGGACTACATCTCAACAGAATTTGTGTATTATTATACTTTATTTTATCACTATTTATAAGAATAATCCCCATACCAAAGAGCACCTTAGAGTCATAGAATACATTATGACATAAATGGGGGGAATAAAATGAGAAAACAAGTATGTAAGTGTCTACAAAACGTTGAAGAGACTTTAATTAAAACAAAACAATTTACATTAAATCCGAATACATCTGGCAGTGTTGAGAAAGAGATCCCTTTGTCACCACAATTTCTCCAATTAGCAGAGCTGCAGCTAAAAGATGTAAGAATGACAGACAAAGTATCTATTCATGCAACTGTTGGTTCTAGAGTAGAAGAGGGAAGTGGAGACACAGATATAATTTATAAAGTTTATAGAAATGTGATTAGTGAAGCCAATATTATATTTAGTGGTAGAGTTGAATTAGATGATAATCAGAATGATTTTAGCATTGATAGCTTTTTTCATGTGGATATAAATCCGTCATTGGGCAATGTGAAGTATATCCTTACCGTTGAGCTTATAGAACAAAGCCAAGAACAGGTTTTTGTAGTTGGTCCTATTACTTTCGTTATAGAGCAAATTAGAGCAGAACTAAAAAGCAAATGCATGTGTACTCAAGCTGTTAAACAGACAGTTGTAGATTTAAATCACATAGTTTTATCACCGAACGAGTCTGGAAGCTTCAAAGATGGGATGATTCCTGTAGGACCAATGTTTTTAAGGCTGGCAGAGTTATCTTTAGATCAAATAAGACCAAATGATATTGTTCTCTTGAAGACTACCGTAGGTACAGAAGCGCTTATGCAAAGTCCAATATTGTTGTATAAAATATTTCGAAATTCGGTTAATAATGCTAATCTCATTTTTAGTTCAAGAACGGAAATAGATGAAACATTTCAAGATGAGTTTAGTATTGATAGCTTCATTCATGTAGATCTTAAACCAACATTAGGAAAGGTAAAATACATCCTAACTGTTGAGGTTGAAACATCTTTTAATGACGAAGCTTCTGTAGTAGGACCACTATCTTTTGTGATTCAACAAATTAGAACAGAGCAAAGTGGTAAATGCACATGTAACCTAGCTTCCAATATAGAGCTAGTAGATGTGAATCAGTTCGTATTACCAACAAATGTATCTGAGAGTATTATGATGGACATAGGTATGGACCCACTGGAATTAGCACGTTCATCTTTTGAAAAAATAAGACCGAGCGATATGATCGTAATAAATGCTACCGTTGGAGCAAAAGTTTCAGATGGTGGAGGTAATCCTGATTTGTTATATAAGGTGTATAGGAATTCTATCGTTGCTTCTAATCTTATCTTCAGTGCTAAAAGTGAACTAGATGAGGGTGGTAATGATTTTGCGATAGATAGCTTTACTCATGTAGATACAAAACCGACGCTAGGTAAAGTATCATATATACTAACAGTTGAAAACATTGAAGCTAATACACAAGCACAAGTCATTGGACCTATCACATTCAAGTTAGACCAGTATAGGAAAATATAAATTTGTAATTAATGATATCTTAGACTAGTATTTAACAATTCTAGTCTTACATAACAACTACTAGTTCGAAAATAATGTTTGACTTGTTACATCAATATCTACAATTCTAGTATAAATTGGACAAACATAACATTATATACATAATGCAAACAGTTAAAATATAACATTAATGTAAAAATATAAAATATTGATAGTTGTATAGGACTACAAGTATTAAAAGAACAACTAGAACTATCGATTCTATAAAGGAAATATTTAATATAAATATTGACTATAAATTTCAAAGATGTTAAATTTTAAAAAAATTCAAACAATAGAGGTGTGCGATGAAAATATTTAGAATGATTGTTTTATTTGTTATTAGTGTCGTTCTTTTTGTAAGCCCTTACAATGTTGGCGCTGAGCAGATTTCCTCATTCAAGAATAGTAATTTTACAACTCTTAGTGATCAATTAACTGACCCACAACCATTTCCTCAGAATCTATTACCAAGTGAGAAAAGCTTAGCTAGGATTAATCATTACCCAATTGTACTAGTTCATGGATTAGTAGGGTGGGGACGTGATGAGTTATTAGGTTTTCGATATTGGGGTGGATTAACGGATATTGAAAAAGATTTAAATTCCTATGGTTATGAGACATACAGTGCAGCAGTTGGACCATTTTCAAGCAACTGGGATAGAGCCTGTGAGTTGTTTGCCCAAATCAAAGGAGGAACAGTTGATTACGGTGAGGTACATTCACTTGAGCACGGTCATGATCGTTACGGTAGAACATATAGTGGTTTTTATCCTGAATGGGGAGAGGTGAATTCCACTACTGGAGAGGTTAATAAAATACATTTAGTTGGTCATAGTTTAGGCGGTCCAACGATTCGTTTATTAACACAGCTGCTGGAACATGGGGACGAAAATGAATTAGCTGTATCAGATTCAAACGACATATCATCTCTTTTTAAGAAAGAGACTTCTTCAATGGTTAGTAGTGTGTTTACTATATCTTCTCCGCATGATGGATCTACAGCTACAAGATTAGTAGACAGTTTTTTTCCAATGACAAAGGAGATAATAGCTTTAGCAGCAAGTTTAACAGGAAAAACTGACAATATTCTATATGACTTTAAGCTAGATCAATGGGGACTAAAAAGAAGAGAAGGGGAAACATTTGAAAGCTATGCTAATCGTGTATATAACAGTTCTATTTGGAACGATACGAAAGATACTGCAGAATGGGATGCCAGCCCAGAAGGTGCACGTGAAATAAATAGCTGGGTATCAGCACAACCTAGTACATATTATTTTTCAGTTTCCACGGAACAAACTTACCCATCTATATGGTCAGGAAATCATAAACCTGAATTATTTATGAACCCAATATTATACATTCTCAGTGATTTTCTTGGAAAATATACAGAAAACGGTAGTATTACTATTAATAGTGACTGGTGGAAAAATGATGGTGTAGTCAATACAAATTCAATGGATGGACCAACATTAGGATCAACAGACGAGATAGTATTTTACGAAGGGTTACCTGAAAAAGGGGTATGGAATTATTTGGGTGAATTCAATTCGACAGATCATATTGATATTGTTGGTATTGGCTTATATGACGTACGTAGTTGGTATCGTTCTGTTGCTGATTTGTTAGGCTCCTTACAATAATAAGAATGCCCAATCCCCAAGCCGTGAGCAATTAGACTTTTATTAATTAACCAAGGATGTCCTTGATTGTTGATCATCCTATAAAATAAGGCTTAAGGTTCCTTTGGGTCTGTGAAACGATGGACCATCTAGCTATTAATTATGTTGAATTTGTAACAAAATAAATAATAGGAAACGTATTGAAAAAATTATACGATCGGTGTAGGCCTTGCTCCATAACAATTTATATCACTTGAATACAATGAATGTATCAATGTTTTTAGAACGGTGGTGCAAGGCGGGTGGTGACTGAGGGGAAAGAATTAGAAGTTCTTGGTGCGTGGATTCAAGTTGTTGGGAGTGTTATAGCTGCAATTGGGCAATCTGGACGGGTTGATGAACAAGCCGTTAATGACCAACTTATTGTGCTAGGAAATTCTTTAAAAGCTGTAGGGAACTCTTTTAGAGCTATAGGAAGAGAAAAACAACAACTAGCTGAAAATAACAAAGGTAATGATTTGATTATTTTTGGGAATTGGTTACTAGCAGGAGGGTCTGCTGCAAGTGCTGTAGGTGCTGCAATGATGGAGGCACAAAATGAAGATGAAGGTTTGCAAATTGGAGTGATTGGTAATAGTGTACAATCACTCGGGGCTTCATTCGGCGCAGTGGGTGCTGTTTTTAGGTCATCAGATCTGTTGGCTCTAGGAAATAGCATTCAATCTTTCGGTGCGGCTCTGTTAGCAATTGGTATTCTTTACATAATAAATGGCAAAGAGAAAATGGGAAGAATTTTGTCAAGTTTAGGTAGTTGGCTTCAAGCTATTGGAGCATCTATTACAGCGATTGCACTTACTAAAACGTTAAACAATAATCGTTAATTTCTTTATATAGCTAGCTTATTTTTCACAGTGCGATTGAGGTTGTTTAAAATATGGATAATTTTCATAAAAGCTTCTTTGACTATTTTCGTATTTGGTTGCTTTATTGCTCATAAATTTAAATATCTGGTGAATATTGAAATGATTGACCGAATTTTAGTTCTATACGTGTTTTCCCTTACTAAAAAAATAACAATTAGTGCTAAAGCAGTAAACAGTATAACTAAAATCCAGGTTTTAAAAATTGCAATAATTGTCTTTAGTAGTCAAGTTCCTCAATAGAGCCATGCAGTAAATGTAGTCTATTCTTTTGATCCACGATGTTCAAACACATACGTGACTTATAAGCTAATTATCATAAGTCACGTATGTGTTTGCAACAAAATCATGTATTGAGCGATTATCTTCACGTAACAGAACCATAAATATACTGACAATAATGCCTATACCAAGTGTTAAACCATATACGATACCTGCAACTATGACACGCAAAACCATAGTCCCGAGGTGAACATTGGTGCCATCTATTTTAACAATTCGAATACCTACTATTTTTTTTCCGATTGTGTATCCCTTCCAAAAAACAGGAAGTAAGGTTCCGTAGATTACTTCAAATTCGTTTAGTAGGAAACTTTGTTCATTGAAAATGTAATAAGCGATAAAAGTAATGGGTAAACCAATAAGTAACCAATCAAAGAATAATGCGGCAAGACGTACACTAAAGCCTGCTGAGTTTTCGGACATTTAACTTCACCCCAATATAATTACAGTCACAGCATCTTTATAGCATATTACAGTTATAACAGCTTTGTGTATAAGGGGAGGAAATTTAATATTCGAATGTTAACATACTGCTATTACCTTCTTTATCTTTTAATCATCGTCTCTCCACACCTATGCCATAAGGCAAATATACATTTAGGGAGAATCTCAAAAATACACTTATAGTTTAAGACACATAATTAAAGGTTATTTTCGTAAATATTATTGCTATTATTACGAATTTTGTACTATAAGAAGTGGCTTTAAATGCTAGTTATCATGTTACAGGAGAAGAGATGATCCGAACGGTCGTTTTGTACGTGTTTATTTGCTAATTCAGACTTATGTGTATGTTACATAGTTTAATATAAGATTGTATAAATATTCAGTGAAAATACTTGCGTATCTATGATTTACATAATATGATAGAATTATCAAACATACCAACCGGTTAGTTCAAATATACATAGGACAAAAATGAGGGGGCGTTATGTTGATATTCCTAGCAGAAAAACAAGCAGAAATTAACAGACCAATAGAAGATGTATATAATTATGTAATTAATATGGAAAATTTCGGCAAATGGTTTCCTAATGTAATAGAAATGACCTCTAATAATACGCTAGCTCACGGCGAAATAGGTAAAAAATATACTGAGCAAACGAAACTACCTTTCAATATAAAAAAATCAATACCAATCACTGTCATTGAATCAACACATAATTCAAAGTTCGTAACTGATGGTGATTTTCCACCTTTGATGGAAAGAATGACAGTTACTTTTTCGGCTAAGACAATAGATAGTACCCTTGTTACTTGGAAAATGGAGAGTAGAAACCATTCGAGGTTAGCCAATGTTTTCTTTATGCCAATAGCAAAAATAATAATTAAAAATCGAGCAGAAGAGGGTATGTTGAAGCTTAAACAAGAGCTTGAAAAGCCATCTTAATTTTCAATTTGGAATCCTTTAAGTAAACTTGAATTCGTTAAAGGACATTCTTCTCTGTATAACTGAAAGAATCTAAACATATGTGAAGTGTCTAAAACTTTCATACAATCCATCAACTAGACTTCCTCAACTTTGCTGTTACTTAACTAATTAGTACAGTGAGTTGTTAGTTTTTTATACAAATTACCAATTATTTCATACGAGAAGGCTGGTTGATTACATGTCTATGGCATGGGTGAAAATATGATAATTAATAACATAGTCATTATAGAATATTTTTTTAAGTCTTGTATGAGTTTACATGACAAATGACTAGACATTTATCAATCGTTATCGAATTGGAGGTGATAGTATTATAATTGTGAATCTATCATGAATATTGAAAGCTACGCATAAATTGTAAAAACAGAAATTCAACAAAACAATATATTATCTTTCGTTTATGGATGGAATGCTGCAAATACCCTATCAAAATTATTTTTCATAAAAGTAAGTTGTTAGATACGTGAGAATAAATTGTCTTACATCTGAGGGTTAACTTAGAAAAAATAATAACTTGGGGGTTGTTTCGTGACTGATAAGCATGTTTGGTTAAACCATTATCCAGATGATATCTCAACAGATGTTGAAATTCCTAACACAACATTACCACAAATCTTACAAAATACTTCAGAGGAATACCCACAAAATGATGCTATTTTATTCTACCAACAAAAGATGTCATATAAAGAATTAAATATGTCTGTTCAAGCTTTTGCATCATCAATACAACAGTCAGGAATTAATAAAGGTGATCGAGTTGCAATTATGCTACCAAATTGTCCTCAATATGTCATTTCATTTTATGGGGTGTTGGCTGCAGGAGCAATCGTAACACAAATTAATCCAATGCTGGTAGAGCGAGAATTGCAATATATTTTAGCAGATTCTGGGGCGCAAACTGTTGTTGTCCTAGATATGTTATACCCTCGAGTGAAAGCGATTCAACAAAATACAGGATTAAAAAATATTATAGTTGTTAGTCTACAACCAAACGATCAAACATATAAACCAGACATATCCTTCTATGAGTTTATGAAAGTTGGAAACGGAATTGTAAGTCCAGTTGACACAGATCCTGAACATGATATAGCTGTCCTACAGTATACAGGTGGAACGACTGGTAGACCAAAAGGAGCTATGCTAACACACCGTAATTTAATAGCAAATAATGTGCAAGCACAAGAGTTTTTCAAAAATGATGTAGAAAAGGGTAAAGAGCGTTGTTTAATAGTTCTACCATTTTTTCATGTTTTTGGTATGTCGGCATGTATGAATTTCTCAATATTTAATGCTGCTTCAATGGTCCTTCTACCGAGATTTGATGTTGAGGAAGTATTGCATACGATAAAAGCTGAAAAACCAACGATTTTCCCAGGAGTTCCGACAATGTTTATTGCTATTTTAAATCATCCTAATGCCACTGACTACGGAATTGATTGTATTAAGGTTTGTAATAGTGGGGGAGCACCAATGCCAGTGGAAGTACTAAAAGCATTTGAAGAAAAAACTGGCTCTAAAATAGTTGAAGGCTTCGGCATGTCTGAATCAGGTCCAGTTACACATTCTAATCCATTATTCGCTGAGCGAAAAACAGGAAGTGTTGGGATTCCATACCCTTCAACTGATTTTAAAATCGTTGACATTGCAGAAGGCAATCTAGAGGTACCAGTAGGGGAAGTTGGTGAACTGATCGTTTCAGGACCTCAGATCATGAAAGGATATTGGAACATGACTGATGAAACGATGCACACTCTCCGTGATGGTTGGTTATATACAGGGGACATTGCTCGAATGGATGAGGATGGATACTTGTATATCGTTGATCGAAAAAAAGACATGATTATTGCAAGCGGTTTCAATATTTATCCGCGTGATATAGAGGAGGTTCTCTATGAACACCCTTCTATACAAGAAGCTGTAGTGGTTGGAGTACAGGATGCATATAGGGGTGAAACAGTAAAAGCATTTATCGTTCTTAAGCAAGGGGAACAAACGAATGAACAAGATATTATTAACTATTGCAAAGACCATATGGCTTCATACAAAGTACCAACAATTATAGAGTTCAAGGCTGAATTACCGAAAACGACGGTTGGAAAAATATTAAGGCGTGCTTTGCGGGAGAATAATGTTACGTAAAATCTTTTTGAAAGATGATTCAAGACGAACAGGGAGCATATTGATTAAGATACATATTGTCTAACGATATGTTTCCGTTCTTTTTTTATCATAGAAACACCGCTAAAAGAGTTTGTTGTATATACGGTTTTTCCGATATTATAACAACAGAATTCTAAAATGCCATTAGGGTTAGTCGTGTACACACTATATAAATGAAATGCTCTTTCGTAAAGTTGTTTTTTTATAATTATGGTTTGTGTGATGAGTTTTATAGGAACTTAATAATTAATAAGTATAAAGATGTTAAGAACACTGTTGTATACATGCTTATAACTTAATTATAAAAGCAATAAACATTGCGAAAGTAGCCTAATGAATCAATATCAAGCAAACCTAGATTTAACTAATATAGAAATTTGAGGTGATATTTTGTGTTATAATTCCATTAAAAAATATAGAATGTGAGGATATAACTTTGAAACAACGTATTAAAGAGCAGAGCATCCTTCTGTTTGAGAAAAAAGGATTTACTGAGACTTCTATACAAGATATTGTTGATGCTTTAGGAGTAACAAAAGGAACGTTCTATTATTATTTTTCAAGTAAGGAAAAACTATTAATGGATATTCATCTACATTACATCGACGATCTGCTACAACATCAACTTGAAATTTTAGTAGATAATAAAAAAAGCTGTAAGGAAAAGCTGAAGGATGTTGTATTATTGCTTATTACGGATATAAAAGAACAAGGGCCAAGTGCACGAGTGTTCTTACGAGAGCTAAGAAATTTAACTAATGAACATCTTCAAAAAATTCTAGCGAAACGTGACAAATTCAGACTGAATATCGAGCAACTACTTGCTGATGGTGTCGCGAAGGAAGAGTTTCGTAAGGACCTTGAAATAGACATCATTACTTTTGGTATATTAGGTGTAACAAACTGGACGTATCAATGGTTTGATCCAGCAGGGACAAAATCTGATCATGATGTTGCAGAAATATATATTGATATGATTTTACGAGGAATACAAAAAGAATAAGTTAAGTCTACTCTAGTTTTGCTAGGGTTTGAATAAGATCTACATACTAACTAGTTAGTATAAAGGAGGGTGTGTTATGAATATTCAAGATATTAAGAATATTTGTGTAGTCGGCTCTGGACAAATGGGACATCAAATAGGAATGCTATGCGCATTAGGTGGATTTTCAACAATAATTCAAGATGTGAGTTCACAATCATTAACAAAAGCTAAGACAGGTCTTGAGTCGATTATGGAAACATGGGTAATGAAAGGTAAAATAGCTGAGGATCAAAAAGAAGCAGCCCTTAAAAGGTTGTCATTTACTGAAAGTTTAGAAGAGGCAAGTTCGAAAGCTGACTTTGTTATTGAAGCAATTGTAGAAAAACTTGAAATAAAGCGCGAGGTATTTAAAAAGTTAGATGAGTATGCGCCAGCACATGCTGTTTTAGCAACGAACAGTTCGACGATCGTCAACTCACTTATCGCAGATGCAACAAATCGTCCTGAGAAGGTTTGTAATATGCATTTCTTTTTCCCGCCTCTTGTGATGGATTGTGTTGAAGTAGTAATGAGTGAGCAAACTTCAGAAGAAACTGCACAAATTACTTTAGATGTTTGCGAAAAAATTAACCGTAAAGGAATTCTACTACGTAAAGAAATTTCAGGGTTTGTTGCAAATAGAATTCTCATTGCTCTTCAAAAAGAAGCGATGTATTTATATGAAGAAGGAATCGCTGATTATAAAGACATCGACTTGATTGTAAAGCAAGCGTTGAAACATCCGATTGGACCGTTTGAATTAATGGATTTATCGGGATTAGATGTAGGTTATTATGTTATGCAGCAGCGCTTCGCTGAAACTGGTAATCCAAAAGATAAACCACCAGCTTTTATTGAAGAAAGGGTAAAGGCAGGTTTGTTAGGAAGAAAAACGGGAAAAGGCTTTTATGATTATTCAAGCAAAAAGGTGAAGCAATAATGGAGCCTAATGTGGAATACGAAAAAGTAAATGGTGCAGCGATAGTAACCATTAATAACCCACCGTTAAACGTTATGAGTAGCTCAGTAAGTAAAGAATTATTAGAAACATTTTTATTGCTTGAAGATGATACTGAAGTGGTTGCTGTTATTTTGACTGGTGCTGGTTCAAAAGCATTTATGGCTGGCGCAGATATACGTGAGTTTCCTAGTTTAATAGGGAAAACTGGATTAAAAAGCAAATTTTTAGAAAGCCATCACGTGCTGAACTATATCGATACATTTAGCAAGCCTACGATTGCTGTTCTTAATGGGATAACATTTGGTGGAGGTTGTGAGTTAGCATTAGCATGTGATATTAGAATTGCTGAAAATCACGTGCAAATAGGATTGCCAGAAATAAAGCTAGGTCTTTTTCCAGGTGGAGGAGGTACTCAACGACTCCCTAGATTGATAGGGGAAGCTAGAGCAAAGGAAATGATCTTCACTGGGGAACCTATTTATGCGGAAGAAGCTTGGCGTATTGGCCTTGTAAATAAAGTAGTGGCAAGTGGGAAGGGCTTATTAGCTGCGCAGGAGATGGCAATGACCATTTGTCAATATTCCCTTGCTGCAATATCACGCAGTAAACAAGCCATACAAGAAGGTGGCCAATTAACGGTTGAAGCCGGTCTTAAAAGGGAAGCAGAATTATTTGAAGAAGTGTTTCAAACTGCGGATATAAAAGAAGGTGTAAAAGCATTCTTAGAAAAACGCAAACCAATATTTACACATAAATAACTGATAGGTATTGTTACAAACATGAACTTAAAATATTTTGATTATTTAAAACTTTAAGTAAAATAAATGCTGTTTTCGCTTGGATTTTCGTATTGAGAAGTAAACACGTACTCAACTAGAATCATGGCATCTATTTTTCTATGCAGCGACTAACAATATAATACCGTTTTTTATAGTATTAATCAGATTACAACAGCAACAATCTATTCGAAAAGAGCCAAAATAAAAAAGGAGTGAATATGTATGAGATTTTCTGACACAGTCGTAGTGATCACCGGTGGAGGTAGTGGAATAGGTGAGGCAGCAGCTCATAGAATAGCAAAAGAGGGCGCTGATGTTCTAATAGTAGGAAGGACTCAATCTAAATTAGAAACAGTATCAAAACAAATTAATGAAGAGGTCAATAGAAATGCTGTTCAATATTTCGTGGCAGATGTAACAAATGAAGAACGTATCACAGAGTTAGCTGTTTTTGTACAAAAAAACTATGGTCACTTAGATATTTTAATAAATAACGCAGGAGCATCCCCCGTTTCTAGATTATTTAATACATCAACAGAAGACTGGGATTTTGTTCAAGAAACAAATTTAAAAAGTGTGTTTCTCGTTTCTAAATATTTAGGACAACTGATGGCGGAAAGTAGTGAAAAGGATGAAGGAAAGCGCAAAGACAGAACAATTGTCAATGTCGCTTCATTATCAGGCCATAAAGCTGCGCCAACTTTACCTCATTACAGTGCTGCAAAAGCAGCGGTGGTAAATTTATCTAAAACACTTGCTCATGAACTTGCACAATTTGGAATCCGTGTGAACTCCGTATCACCTGGCTTTATTAACACACCCATGACTGAAATAAGTCTTGAAAGTGAACGGTTTATGAAAACGATTGAGAGAAGCACAGCTATGGGTAGGGTAGGCGAAGCAGAAGAAATAGCCAATGTAATAGCTTTCATGGCATCATCTGAAGCTTCATATATGACCGGATCAGATATCGTTGTAGATGGTGGCTGGCTTATATCATAAGCTGCGAAACTAGTAATAAGGGAGGTTGATAGAAATGCAAAATGAGCACCTAATTGTTAATATCGAAGGTCCTATTATGGTTCTAACGTTGAATCGGCCAGAAAGCCTTAATCCGTTTAGTTCACATATGATACTAGGTTTATCAGAGGCAATGAAAATAGCTAGAGACAATGATGATATTCGAGCTGTGGTCATTAGAGGGGCAGGTAGAGCATTTAGTGCAGGTGGAGATGTAAAATCCATGGGCGTAGCTTCGTCACAACAAATTTACGATCATATTGGTAAGCTAAATGAATGTATAAAGCTTATGAAAGATTTACCTAAACCAATTATTGCAGCTGTACATGGTTTTGCAGCGGGCGCAGGGTTTAATTTAGCATTGGCTTGTGATCTTATTATAGCAGCTGACAACAGTAAATTTGTCTTTAGTTTTTCACAAGTAGGACTAATTTCAGACGGAGGAGGGTCCTATTTCTTTCCAAGGTTAGTAGGGCCATATCGTGCTAAAGAATTATTCTTTAGTGGAGAAACAGTTTCTACTGACCAAGCTAAAGAACTAGGTATATTAAATCGAGTTGTTCCACTTGAAAGCCTTGAATCTGAAACGACAAAGCTAGCGATGAAGCTTGCCCATGGTCCAAGTAAAGCTTATGGAATGATGAAGAAAATCATTGATCGATCTTACGAGTCATCATTAGATGATATTTTGGAGCAAGAACGAATTACACAAACGTTGATGATTCATACTGAAGACCATTTAGAAGGTGTTAGCGCATTTAAAGAAAAAAGAAAGCCACAATTTAAAGGTAAATAGAAAAGGGGAATATGACTATGAAAGCAGTACAGATAGATAAATTTGGTGGACCAGAAGTTTTACAATATGTTGATTTGAATAAACCAATGCCTAAAGGCAATGAAGTATTAATTGAAGTAAAAGCCATCGGAGTAAATTATGCTGATACAGCGAGAAGAGAAGGACAGTATGTAGTTGAGACAACATTACCGTATGTTTTAGGAGGCGAGGTTGCTGGTATTGTAGTTGCAGTTGGAGAAGATGTTACTTCTGTTAGTATAGGTTCGAAAGTTGTGACTATCATGGAATCAGGTGGATATGCAGAGTTTGCGATGGTCGATGAAAGATCAGTCATACCGATACCTGATGGGGTTGATTATAACCATGCTGTTATTTTGCCGATACAAGGATTAAGTGCCTATCATATTTTAAAAACAATGGGGCGCCTTGAAGAAGGTGAAACAGTCCTTGTTCATGCGGCTGCTGGTGGAGTCGGTTTACTTGCCGTTCAGCTCGCTAAGTTATTTGGTGCAGGTAAAGTAATAGCAACAGCTAGTACTGATGAGAAGTTAGCACTCGCCCAAGAGATGGGAGCTGACGTAACTTTAAACTACACTGTAGACGGCTGGGATAAAGAAGTAAAGAAAGCGACAGAAGGTAAAGGTGTAGATGTAGCACTTGAAATGGCTGGTGGAGATATTTTTAATAAAACAGTCCGTTGTTTAGCACCATTCGGTAGACTTGTCATAT
Source organism: Nanhaiella sioensis (assembly GCF_046557775.1). Lineage (NCBI taxonomy): Bacteria > Bacillati > Bacillota > Bacilli > Caryophanales > Bacillaceae > Nanhaiella > Nanhaiella sioensis. Next base: position 46,614 of record NZ_JBKAEG010000001.1, on the reverse strand, counting down.
ATGGTGTAGCTAGTGGAGAAATGAGCACAATGCAACCAGCAGAGTTAATGAGACGTAACCAATCGGTTATTGGTTTCTTTTTACCACAAATTATGCGTAAACCACAGTTCCTCCAATCTAGCTTATTAGAATTACTTCAATATGTACAGACAGGTCAATTAAAATTAACAGTTGGAGGCGTATACCCATTAGCAGAAGCAGCAAACGTTCATACACTATTACAAGCAAGAAAAACAACTGGAAAAATTGTTTTAGTGCCGGGGATCTGACCCACAATGCGTTAATGTGGGAAAGTAGTAGTTAATTTAAATAAAGACTATATTTGCATAGGTTAGTGTTTTTTGTACTAATTAATAAACACGAAAACAACTGGATGTAGTGGTATCTTTTCTTCTAAAAAATGGTGAATGCTGAGTAAACGACAGTTTTATATTCTAGTTTTGAAACGATCGCAACGAAGTTTATGAATAGAGTCAAAATAAAAAACAGAGTGGCTCCGACCACTCTGTTAAACTTTATAAGAAGGAAGATTATTAGTGTAATAGCAATTCAGCTGTTTCTCGGTTACAGGATGCTTTCCTGTATTTGGGGTTGATTATATAATCCATATTTTGTTGTTAAGCTTATTATCATAACAGTAGCTTTTTATTACTGGATGTCAAAATAGTAAATTCCAACGATGATCTTTACAAAAAGCCAATTGTTCTCCTAAAAGGGTAAATCATACTATATAGTAAGATAGAATATTTTATGCTAATGGTTATAACTTGTGTAGGAAAATGACAAGAAAATAGAAAAATGATTAAAATACCTAAGAAACTTATATTTGGCATGTGAAAACATGCATTTTTAGAATGATAAACATAGCATAGTAAGTACTTGGATATAAAACCGCTTGGTTAGTTATAGTGAATTATCAATGTGTTGCTAATGGAAAAGGATTCACTAACAACGTAAATTGAAAGGAATCATTTTTCTTCACAGTCATAAATCAGTCAGTACAAAAGCTTCTTATCGGAACTGCTAAATAACCTTCTTGTTGCTCCTCGAACTTTCTCTGCTTGTTTCTACGGCTGTTGAAATTGGTTGAACTACTTTACAATGTCTTTTTATCGCTAAAACTACCAAAGTAATACCCAAAGGTCATTTGTTTCAAAATCCTAAAGGTCATTGGAAACAGTTTATCCTTTGTATCTCTATAGATACCATTAAAATATCCACAGTAATCACATTCTACTAAAAAATTAAATTTATGATTTACGGTATGATATCAGTAGATTTTTTCAATTTTTATTACAAAATCTATTTATACGGGATATATATAAGGTTCCGAATTAGAAGCTGTTTCTTTATAACATATGAGGATAAAGCCAATAGGTCCGACCACCTGTACTTAATAGTGTTAATGGAAATTAGTGGTATAATCTACTATTCTTTATATTATTTTGTTAAATTAATATATTGTATCCTTTCTATGCATATAGATTAACATAGGGGGGATTATATTTATGAAGCCGTATAGAAACAAAAGGTTATTGCTCATGACTAGTATTCCAATGCTGATATTTTTCATCTTCTTCATATCAACATTAATCGTTAGCTTAAACGTTAAATATGAATCTAGCTTTATTGATACTGCGTTAGGAAATGTAGAATCAGAAGACCTACTAATTCACTTTCTGAAGGCAGAAAATCAACATTTTACTCTAGAAGAAAGTGAGAATGATTTATTTTCTATTAAGAATATAGCTGAATCTATTCTACAATTTGGCACAAATATTATTCTAAGTGATACAACAACATTTTTTGGCGGAGAATTACCAGGCATAACTACCTCCTTAAACAAAACGAGTATAACCGAAGAAACTGAGTACGTATTTGAATCGTCACCACCAATTGAAGTTTTATTAAAAGAACGAGAAGTCGCAACAGAAAAACTAAAACAGGATGAAAACATAATGTTAGTTGAAAATAATCTTGTTGATCATATACCAAATAAGACTGTATATATCTATCAGACGCATAGTTGGGAATCTTTTTTACCATATATAAAAGATGCTAGCAGTCCAAATCATGCAATCAGTAATGATAATCGAGTGAATGTCGTTGCACTAGGTAAGCGCTTATCAGCTAATCTCCTTAAAGAAGGGATCGGAGCACATCATGATCAAACAAATATGACAGCAAAGTTGCATGAGAAAGAATGGAAAACAACAATGTCATATAACTTGTCTCGTGAGATTTTAGAAGTCAACACAAATAACAATAGTCATGTAGAGTACTATATTGATATACATCGGGATTCGGCACGTAGAGATGTTACAACTAAAATGATTAATGGAATTGAATACGCAACATTATATTTTGTATTAGGAACGGAAAATATAAATTATGAGCAAAATAAACAATTTGTCGAAAAACTTAATAAAGAGCTGAATAAAAGGTACCCTGGAATTAGTAGAGGAATATATCAAAAATCAAAAAAAGATGGAAATGGAATATATAATCAAGATATATCTAGTAAAGCTATCACGTTAGAAATAGGCGGTGTAGACAATACATTTGAAGAACTTGAAAGAAGTGTTGACGCTTTCTCAGAAATTTTTTCAGATTTATATTGGGCAGGTCGTGAAGCGATAGAGGTAAATGGATGAGCAGTAAAAAATTGACTAGCAAGCAAATCACATTATTCAAATGAGGTTAGATGTTCGTACAAGCTGTTTAAGGTTTTCAAAAAGCGGAAGAATGAATAGATAACCTACTTACCAATAAACCAAACCGTTTTGTTTTGATGGTTTGGTTTTTTACTTACTTAATACATTGGTAATCTTTTTTATCTTAAATATGTAGTGAAAAGATTAAAGGCATTTTAAGATCATATGAATACTATATTTGCTATTTTCTCATTAATGATAGGAATATAATCAGGAAAACATTATACTCAGGCCTTTTCTCCATAGTTAAGCAAATTTAGTAGAGTAGCTAGATTTATTTTTTAAGGGAAAAAGTAGATATCATAATATTTATGAATAACATACAGCCAAGTAAAATTATGCACGTTATGATTGCGTAGGAAAAAATAAAATATAAAAGACTAATATTTCCATCTATTATAAGGAAAGGTGTAAATATGTAATCCGAGAACGCTATGCTAATGAACTCTATAAAAACAAGAACTATGATAAGTGTTGCTAAAATTTTTTTGATTTGTATTTTCATTAGAAAAACCCTCCTTTTTAGCCTTTATATATACAGACGAATAAGATTACAAAAAAGTTGTAATAAAATACAAAAATTTTCTTACAAACTTACTATCGTATACATCCACATATAAATCTGTCATCAGTGACCCTTTGTCACCTTATTAATTCACTCCAATTGAGATAAGCGCTCACAACATTTTTTGATTGAACAACTATTACTAAATCTAATTCCAGAGAGCTTCAATACGCAATGTGCTCAACGAACTTATAAGTTTTCAACCATCTAAGTAGAGGTATGTTCCTTTATACTACGAAACCTGATCATTTATTTAGTGTAAATTGCACTAAAACCTGGAAATTATATTGTTATTGTTATTGAAGTGGATTGAGTGTGTAGAACGACCATATAATATTAATTTGAAGATTTAACCGTAAATAAAAGGAAGGCGACAAGTGAGGGGTGAGGACAAAGAAAAAAGCTAATGTCATCATGACTGGGGTTATGGAAAACAGTCAATAGCTCACTTTACTGAAAGTAAAGCTGTGTGTGTACTGTTTGAATAAGTTCCAACTGTAGTGGCAGGAATGGTTGAAGCTTTAATAATGATATTGACAAGCAATGACAGATGTTTATATACATATTCATAGATGGAATGCTCCGGATGGCTACCTTACTGAAATAATAGGTGCTGCCTTTATTAACTTAGCTGTTATGCTATTACAATGATATAAAGCCTAATTATTACAATGCTATACAGCTGTAATGATAAGAAAGATCGGTTTACATAAGCTATTCAACAAGGACTTAACCCCATTTATGTTTAGTTACTTTAGCTATTTCAGAAATAATGGTTTTTGTGATAATGCTGTGTCATCACTAACAAATGTGCTAGTGATGACTGCAGAAGGATTAACTATTTAGAGGGTTAGAAGGTTGTATACTGTTGCAATTTTGGTAATGATATATTTTAAGAACTTTATTTCCGTTCGATGAAAATTGGCGATAAAGCTTTATGTTAGTGCCTCTGAAGTATTTTTATTTACAATTACCGCTAATGGGGCATGTGAAATTAAAACGTTCAGGAATGCAACCTAAATCAATTATTATCACAGGTCTTTATCTCTCATAACAATCCTTAAGCATTATTAGTCAATCATGGGGTTGAAGGTCAAATTGGTAAAGAACAAATGAACTATTGCAGGTACGATGTCAAGTTAGACATTTGGAAGCATGCTTTCAGCTGCAAACACGTCGACTAAAGTGCCCATTCCTTCTCTAAGCTTGTCGGGAGTCGAGTGAGAAAAATTTAAGCGTAGAGTATTTAGTTCAGGAGAGCTAACATAAAATGGTTTACCTGGTACGTACGCAACACCTTTTTGAATGCAAGCTGTCAATAATTTAGTAGCATCAATGTTCGCAGGGAGAGTTACCCAAAAGAACATGCCACCTTTCGGAATATCATAAGAAATGTTTGGTATATTAGCTGAATCCAACAATTCCAGCATGATTTTCATTCTTTTATGATAAACAGCTCGAATTTGTTTAATATGATTATCAAGATTAAAGTCTGTACAAAGGTGATAGAGTGCTTGTTGAGATAAAGAATTGGAATGAAGATCTGCAGCTTGTTTTGCCTGTGTCATCATCCTTATAATTTGGTGAGGACCTTTAATCCATCCTGTGCGTAATGCTGGTACTACTGTTTTAGAAAAAGTACTTGTATAAACAACCTGAGTCCCGCTCTGGTCCAGTGCTGCAACAGGTAAGTATTCTTGGTCATCGAACTTTATTTGTCCGTAAGGATCATCTTCAAATATAATAACGTTTTTCCTTTTCGCATACTCTAGTAACTTTTGTCTACGTTCCATAGACCATACTCTACCTGTAGGGTTTGAAAATGTTGGTACAACATAAATACATTTCGGCTTATATTTTCTAATTTTATATTCAAGATCATCAGGTAACATGCCGTGCTCATCACTTGAAACAGGCAATATAGTAGCCTCACATGATTTAAAAACTTGAAGAGCTGCTAAGTAAGTTGGATTTTCAGTTAGTATGATGTCACCAGGGTTAAACATTATCCTTGAAAAAAGGTCAATCGCTTGTTGTGAACCAGTCGTTAACAATAATTCATTAGTAGTTGTTACAATTTTTTGTTTTTTCAAAAGCTCAACAATCAAGTCACGTAGTGGAGTAAAGCCTTCGGTAACACCATATTGAAGAGCTTTTTTTCCTGATAAAAATGTTTTTTCGAAAGCATCTTCAACAGCTTTAATAGGAAATAAACTCTCATCAGGTAAACCACCAGCAAAAGAAATTACATCTCCGCTCTCAATGATTTTTAATAGCTCTCGAACTTCTGACCCTTGTAAATGTTGAACTCGTTTAGCAAATCCATATTTCATATTATAGCCACCTTATAAATTATCGAATTTTCAAAAACTTATGATTAATCATATTACGATAATTTAAATTGTCAATAGGATAAACAAAAGTTTATTTTTTTTATAAGATATGGTTGAGAATAGGTTGAGCACTTAATAAATGATGATTGATAGTTTCATAGGGGTAGCATTACTTTACAATTTCTAGAAGTCTTATTCGCAAATGAATCGTAGAAGAAAATCTGCTAACGTTAGTTATATGGCTGTCATCGTACGTCAAAACACTAACATCCAAGTAGTAAGGTGACAAAGTTCTAGTTTTGGATAATTTGTTGAAAATCATTCATTTGCACACATCCAATATGAAATTCAATGTTCTCTTACTTGTAACGAAACACCACCCTTAGTTTTAACTAATGGTGATTTAGGTATTTGTTCAAGGCTGTTTTCGTATTGATTGACTCCTTTTGTCCTAAAATATAAGGTCATATACGCATAGCGTTCGTAGCAAATTGCTCGTGCTACATTCTCTAGTCCCAAAGGAATATAAGCTATATTATTATTGGTAGTTAATCCTTTTCAGGAAATACCGTGTAGCCACGTTTTTCGTTTATTAATATAAGGATAGTCTCAAATTCAGGTGGTCATATACTTAGAATTAGTTGAATAATTAGTATGGAAGTTACTATTCTCAGGAGATTCTTTACGTGATTTGTTGAGAGCCTTGTAGCAACTCTTACAGCTATGAGTCCACCAATTAGTGAACCTGTTGCTAGCAATATCGAGATTTGCCAATCGAAATAACCAGCAAAGAAATAGGTGAAAAATGCGCCAATACAGCTCATAAAGGTCTGAAAACGTGTAAAAGCCACTGCTTTAATATATGACAATCCGTTGTATAAGTGGGTATACATTAATAAGGTAGCCTGTCCTGGTCCAAATAAACCGTCATACACTCCGATGAAGAATAACAGTGGGTGTGTATTTTTCAGAATGATGTTATTCACTACTTTTTCTTGTGGTAGTTTCTTTAGTAAATTCACCACTAACGCAAAACTGAGTAATACAATTGCAATCATCGTCATTTGTTGTTCAGATAATACAGATGCACAAAGTGCCCCTGCAATCCCTCCAAGTAAGGCTAAAGGAACAATAACCACTACTGAAGAGAAAGTAACTTCTTTTTTCCATAACAGCGTATAAAAACTAGAAAATGAACTAAATATATTTGAAAATTTGGCTGCAGCGATAGCTGAATGAATAGGTACACCAAGCAAAAGTAGAGCTGGCATACTGATAAGTCCACCGCTACCAGCCAATGTTCCAATAAATGATGCGCAGATCCCTATTAATATTAGTAAAATCATCATAAATATAAATCCCTCCTTTCATATCTTTTATCATATAACCCATTTATTTATAATTAAAATACGAATTAATGTATACTTAACATAAGTAAAACTTATTGGTTTTTATGTTCTATAAAGGTGTTTTATTTAAAAATGTTTTTAAGAAATAAACACGATCATAACTCCTCTTATGTAAAATGAAGATTGAATAAAATTATTTATCGTGGTATCAATAGCAACAAAGTGTATGAAAAGAACCTTGATAAAAGATAGGGTGCAACTCACATTTTTATGTTGATGAAATATGAGTAGAATACATTTCAATAGTCAGTTTAATAGCAAAATTATTTGACTGGAGGCTAAATGATGAGATATATGTAATCCAAGAGGAAAACTACATTATAACTACATGTAGTGAGAAAACTCCACCTTACGAAAATAATGACATTAATTCAAATGGATATATATACGTTTAACGAGAAAGAAATAATGAGGAAGGCTACTATATTCCATGGGGATTTTATAAATTTTAATAACTAGCAATATAAAACTCTAATGGCCGTAGTAACATACCAACAATGGAAAAAAGTCTAGATAAATATTTAATGGTAACATTGTATAAAAATTAAGTATGCATACCGCCGACGGTTAGCTTTTCCTTATCTACGGTGTTATAATGTTGCTAATGTTAACTCTAAACAATTTAATTCATAATACTTGGTTATTTTTTGACAAATATAATTATTTAATCTAGCAGCAAGGAGTTCGGTTATGAAAACACTTCAAAAAACCGTATTGATCGTAATAGGAACAGTTGCTTTAGTATGTGGTGTCATAGGTATCATATTGCCCTTAATACCGACTACACCTTTTTTATTACTAGCAGGTTTTTGTTATGCTAAATCATCGAGAAAATTATATGATAGGTTAATGAATAATAAAATACTTGGGGAGTATATAAAAAACTATCGGGAGCATAAAGCGATTCCTATGAAACCAAAGATAATAGGGGTCTTGATTATTTGGAGCTCAGTTTTTTATACATTTTTCTTTTTGTCAGCCATAATATATCTTAAAGTTATATTCTTCATTGGTGCAGTTGTAATCACTTATTTAATTTTATCAATTAAAACGTTAAAACGTGACATAACAGCTTAGCGAGGGTGCATTTATGCATCTTTTTTGTTGGTTGTTGCGATATCGCATAAAGATTAATACTGTCATTAAAGAACTTAGACAGGGTTCGTATAATAAAACGGTTTATACTAATAGAGTATGGACAATTATTTTTAGCATAACTTTATTTTTACTATATAAATTAGTCCATGGTAGAGGAGAAAACATAAATGTCATTAACGATAAAAATTAAATATTTTCATAATCAATTACCAAAAATCAATAAAATTGAAGTTGGGGATTGGATTGATTTACGTGCAGCTAAAACTGTAGAAATCCGAAAAGAAGAGTTCTGTTTAATTCCTCTTGGTGTTGCGATGGAACTCCCTGATGGGTACGAAGCGCATGTTGTACCAAGATCAAGTACATTTAAAAATTTTGGTATCATCCAAACAAACTCAATGGGGGTAATCGATGAGTCGTATAAAGGTGATAATGATCAATGGTTTTTCCCAGCGTATGCTCTGAGAGATACTAAGATTGAATTTGGAGATCGGATTTGTCAATTTAGAATGATAAAAAAAATGCAGCATGTGACTTTTAAAGAAGTAGCCGTTCTAAATAATGAAAATAGAGGTGGCCACGGTTCTACAGGAACGAGGTAAATAGATTGAATTTATGGTGGATGTCTAATAATGACATTAAGGATATCACTCTTGATATTTACTGTTTTTATATTGCTTTCAGCCTGTAACAATAATGAAGAATATTTAGCCGAATCAGACTTTATTGGGGAAGTAATAAAATTTAATAATCAATCAATAGAAATGGAAGTTAAACAAGGTGTTTTTTTGAAAAAGGAAACACCGGTAATATTATTCTAAGCTATGGAAAGTCGGTTGGTAAAAGCAGCTTGGAAAAAGGTAAGAAGTTTATAGTATGGATAGATGGTGAAGTTTTAGATAGTAGCCCAATGCAAGCAACCATTGGAAAGATTGAAGTTTTGGATTAATGCATTTTGGTCTATTTAGGCAATGAATATTACGTTAGTTTAGGTGTTACATCTAACGGGTAATTTTGGGACTAGTATAGGCAAACTTCCTATGGAAGCGGTAGATGGGAAAATAAGTCGTCTCAAACAAAGGAAAAAAATAATATTTTTGTACCAACGATGATTAATAAGAATAATTAGCTGTATTTACTTAGTGCTAACAACATTAAATTCACGAAAAAACTGCAATTTTAACATGGGAACTTCTACATAAAAGGAGTTTCTTTTTTTGTTTTAGGCTTTTTTCTTAATAAGATATAAGGGGGTACATCTAGCGTTCGTAGCATCTTTGGATACTTTAAATAGATGCCGGTTGTGAAAACGACTTCTTTATTTTCTAGGTTGGACTATAGCAAAGAATGTTATGATAAGAGCGTTGTTGAAAACAGAATTTCCAAAAAATATTGACATTAAACCCACTTTAAGGTTTAGGATATATGTGTAGATATTCTTATTAAGGAGCGTGATTGGTTATGTTTCGTTGGGATGGAGGCTTCATCATGGTTTCGTGGGAGCGATTTGACGAAGGGGTAAAATGGTACACAACACATATGGGATGGGAGTGTTTAGATCAGGTTCAGACGCCATTGGGAAAAAAAGCTTTTTTGAAAATGCCTAGACAAGGAGTAGTTACGGTAAAATCATTTGATTCCGATATAGACCATTTCATAAATGAAACTGCGGAAGAAGGTAATGTTAGGTTGTGTTTTGAGATTGGCAGTATCGAAAATACACTTAACTATTTTGAACAGCATGGCATTACATACTCAAAACAGGTCAATTTAGTAAATGGTTTGAAAACGTTTGATTTTTATGGGTTTGAAAATGCTCGATTTACAGTTTTTGAAAATCCTACAGAGAAGGATCATTACCCTGATGCTAGACTATTAGGATTTGGTGAGATCAATGCAAGAATCGGTGTCACTGATATAAGCAAAGCTGTTGATTGGTATACGACTCATCTAGGTTTTTTGAAGGTCACTGAACACCCGGAGAAAGGATATGCTCATCTTCAAACGGAAGATGCCTATGACTTCAATGTTCATCAACAAACATTGATGGATAATATTTTTCTAGAAAAAATTGTTGAACCAGTTAGAGGGAATCCAGCAGTACGTACATATTTTGATATTAGACCGGATAAATTTTATGAAACATATAATAGACTCAAAGATCAGCATATGGAATTATCAGAAATTGCTGGGAATCCATTGGAAGGGTGGGGAGGATTCCACTTTTTTGACCCTGATGGAAATCGAATTAACGTTTGGTCGTATCGCATGATGTAACCAGCAAAAAAGTAATAACGAATCAGGTTTCATATATTATGTATGTTACCGTTCTTAACAATTAATATGTTCACCGTTATCATTTCATCTTATAAATTGTTGACAGACGTTTGTTGCGTAAGTTCACACCTCTGCAGATGAGCTTTGGATAGGGTTGTCACTTCATTTGCCGATGTTCAATTTCCTAAGATTATTATATGAAGCAATTGAGCATAAAAGGAAAATGTTGAACATATTCAAAATAACAGCTAGAATAAAAACGTTAATGGAAAATTGAGGTGATTAACATGGAAAGAAACATAGTTTCTATAAGTATTGGGCAACCCAAAAGTTATGTTTGGAATGGAAAAACCGAAGATTCAGGCATAGGGAAACAAATCATTGAGGAAGCGTTTTTAACAACAGAGGGGTTTGTAGGTGATGGAGTAGCTAATCAAAAGTATCATGGTGGACCAGATAGAGCAGTTTGTGTTTATCCATATGAGCATTACTTACAGTTTGAAAAAGAGTTTAATAAATCTATTGAACCACCAGCATTTGGTGAAAATATAACAGTGAGGAATATGCTTGAGAAAGATATTTTTATAGGAGATATATTTGCTCTTGGAGATGCAATTGTTCAAGTTTCACAGGGCAGAATTCCTTGTAATACGATTTCGAAGTTCAACGAAATTGATTCTCTACTATCTAGATTCGTAGAAACAGGGTATACTGGTTATTTCTTTAAGGTCATTAAAGAAGGTGCTGTGAACTGTAACTCAGAGATCAAATTAATCGAGCGTGCACAAAATAACGTGTCCATCTGGTCTGCTAACCAAGTTTTATTTCATGATAAGAAGAATAAAGAAGCTATAGAGGAAATTTTAAAATGTACAGACTTAGCAAATGCATGGAAAGGCAAGGCTGGAAAATTATTAAAAAATCTCACTTAACCATATAATACATACCGTTTATTCATAGAAATCACTTTTCAACTATGAATTAAACGTTATTTTAGGAATACCAGTAATGAAAGATAGCTTGTTAATGATTAATCTGTATCACATGCATAAGGAAAAGAGAAAAAGGTTTCGACACAATAAATCGTATTATGAAGTAATATAAGAAGCCGGCACTATAATATAATGTGGAAAAGAGAATACATAAAAAGCGTGCTTTGATCAATCTTTTATCAAACACGCTTTTTATATTTGTAACTTATTGAGTTATATAAAAAGTGATAAGTAAACTTAATGTCATTACTACAGTTCCATCGAAGAATCGTTAACTATAATGAATTTTACTTAAGTTATTTTAAACTTCAATATTTGATTATGCAATTTATCGGCTAAGGCAGATAAGGATTCTGCGGAACTTGTGATTTCTTCTGTAGTAGCTAACTGTTCTTCAGAAGCTGCAGAACTTTCTTGGTTTGCTAAAACAGATGAATGTGCCATTTCTTCTACAGATTTTGAGCTTGAAACTAATTGCTCATTTGCTTCAGCCATCGTTTGGATAGAACGCATAACCTCGTCTACTTTCGTAGCAACGTCAGATATTAATTGAGATATATTGCCGAATACGTCATTTACTTCTTCTGTTAAGGTAATGCCCTCATTTACCTTGTCTGAACCTTCGCTCATATGTTTTACAGAGCTTCTTGTTTCATTCTGTATCTCATGTAATACTAAAGCAATTTGTGATGCGGATTGCTTTGTTTCTTCTGCTAGTTTCCTTACTTCATCTGCAACAACAGCAAAGCTTTTACCATTTTCTCCTGCTCTTGCCGCTTCGATGGCAGCGTTTAAGGCAAGCAAGTTAGTCTGTTCTGATATATCGGTAATAATATTAATAATATTACTAATCTTATTGGATTTTTGGTCAAGCTGATATATTTGACTTGTGCTGTCAGTTACTATATCAGTGATCATATTCATTTGTTCAACCACTTTTGTAACAATAATAGAGCCATTTTCAGAAGCAGCAGTTGCTTTTTTAGAGATCTCTACCATGTCACTACTGTTAAGTGCTATTTCTAATGTATTGTCAGATACCTTCTTAATCGTTGAAGAAATATTATTAATACCTTGTAGTTGTTTCTCAACACGTTCAGCCGAATGTTGAGCCAGTGTTGCCATTTGTTCAGTAGCTAATGAACTTTGCTCTGTGCTTGCACTTAGTTCTTCAGCTGCTGCTGCGAGTTGATCTCCTGCTTCAGCGGCATTATTAACTAACACTTTTAAATTATCTTGCATTGTGTTGATATCATTTCCTAACAAAAATAATTCATCTTTAGTCTTTATTTTGATGGGTTCACCCGTTAATTCTCCATCAGCAATTTGACTTACACGCATGCTTATCGTTTTTAAAGGATTAGTAATTTTCCTTCCTGCGATTAGTGCGATAACAAAGGAAGTGATTATTGCTATGACTAGACCAATCAATAATAACGTTTTTGTAGATTGGTAAATTTTATTGTTTTGTGATGATAGTTCATTAGCAAGATCTATATTAACCTTCATGAGTTTTCCGACTTTGTCCTCAACTTTGTCGAATTGATCACCACTTAATGCAATTCCTTCACGAGCCTTTTCATATTGACCTTGCATAATAAACTCAGTATTTTCAGAGACTCGTTCTTTAAATAGTTCCCAATCATCTTCTAATTGTTGAAAAATTTCTTTTTCTCCAGCAGTCATTGAATTTTCCTTATAGTATAGTAACATTTGATCAACGGTATCCATACTAATTTTTGCCTTTGCTGTCATTGAACTATCTTCATTGACTAAAGCTTGAAGCATTTGAATTCGCGTGTTACTAGCATACTGTGCAATTCTACCAATTGAAGAGGTAGGTACTAGTCTTTCATCTACTATATGTTTGCCGTTTTCGTTAATATTAGAAATATTAACAACGGCGTAACTCCCCAGTATAATGATGATTATTATTAAAGATGAATATGAAAGTAACAGTTTTGTTTTAATTTTCATCCGTGTCTCCCTTTCTAAAAGTGGTAACGTTAACATTAGTACATTGATTAATTGCTAAATACATAGTCGAGTTAACAAAGCAACCTGTATTTTCTTCAAGCATTTCCATATTAATGCATGTATAGCTGTAAATCAAGATCATTTTTGTGAATTCTTATAGTATTTTTAATAAAGTAGGTGGGTTGGTATTTATTGTCCAATACAAATCCTTTTTAAACAAACTTCGTGAATAGAACCTAAAAAAAGATTGATCGCTATGCCGATCAATCTTTTTTACTATATAAATATACTATGTGTGTAGAAAAAGTAATATTTATTATAAGTAGGGAGAATAAACACTATTGTCATCATTTTAAAAAAAACATAATGTAAGGGAGAATACAGTCATTACAGTCATTGCAGTTATTGTCAATTTATACTAGGCGGAGGCATTTGCATTGCTATTTTGTGTTTGTTTCTTCCAAGTAATTATACGATCCTTCCATGCATAGGCAAAAGTTATGATAAATGCAAACAAATCAGCTAGCGGAAAAGCAAGCCATACGCCTGTTAATCCATACAGACGAGGTAATAATAAAACGAGAGGGATTAAAAATAATACTTGGCGAGCCATTGATAATATGAATGCTGGTTTAGCTTTGCCAAGTGCTTGATAAACACCTCCAATTACCATTTGGAAACCAACTGTGATCATGAGTGCAAATATAATTCTGAGCGCATTTTCACCCATCGTAATTGCCTGAACATCAGATGTGAAAATTGAAATTAATGGTTTAGCAAATGCTAGGACAATTACGAATACTGCAGTTGAAATAATTGTTGTTACTTTAATGGATAACATTACTGTATCGTTCACACGTTCAGGCTGTTTCGCCCCATGGTTATAGCCAACAATAGGTTGCAAGCCTTGAATAACTCCGAACATCGGCATGACAGATAGTGCCATTACCTTATGAATCATTCCGAATACTGCTACCCCAAGCTCACCACCGTAAATAATTAACATCCTATTTACTGCAACAAACATAATACTACCTGCAATTTGTCTAATGAAAGCAGAAGAGCCGATAGTTAAAATGGATCTAATATATGATAGTTTTAGTTTGAGGTGTTTAAATGAAATGCTCAAGCTACTTTTCTTACTTATAAAGAAATAATTAAATATATAAAGCGCTGCAACAACTTGTGAAATAATAGTAGCGATGGCAGCACCTTTGACACCCATATTTAATGTGAAAATAAATATAGGATCAAGGATAATATTTATAATCGATGAAACAATCATTGTTATCATGGCTGTTTTTGCGTTACCTTCTGCGCGTACAATATTGTTCGAAGACATGGCAAATGCAAAAAAGATCATTCCTAATAAAATAATGCTTAAATAATCCATTGCATAAGGAAGGATGGAATCCGTTGCACCGAAAAGTCGTAGTAACGGTTCTAGAAATAAAAGTCCAAGAGTAATTGCTATTAAGTTTAAGCTGAGTAATAAAGCAAGAAAATTACCAAAAACATGATTAGCTTCTTCTTGCTTTTTTTGCCCAAGTTTAATTGATATGACTGCCGAACCACCTATACCAATGGCAGCAGCAATTGAAGACAATATCAATTGCAAAGGAAAGGCTATTGATACGCCAGCAACTCCAAGTGTCCCTACACCTTTAGCTATAAAAATTGTATCAACAACGTTATAAAGCGACATAACTAACATGCCGATCATTGCAGGAATCGATAATTTAGACAAAAGTTTGGGTATTGGTTCGGTACCTAAGATTTCACTTCTATTATTCATGCATATTCCCCCATTTGTAATTTATTAGCTTCCTAACTATTTGTAAATATTTTTTTTCAACCATCATCCTTATAGTGGCAATAATATAATTAACATTAACCAATGTGGTTAATGTTAATGAACAAGTCAGATATGGATATTTGGTAGATGATATCTAAGAGGGGAGTCAAGATTATACTCTCTTTAGTCATTTGCTTCCTTGCAAGTATTTCTTTTCAACTTCTTTAACCAAGATACCATAAGGGCCTTTTCCTCTGGTGAAAATCCACTTGTAAGCTCATTTTCTAATTCGACAATAATATTCCATAACTGCTCAATCTTTTCAGACCCCTGGTTAGTTAAATAGAGTCTTTTTAAACGTCCGTCTTTACTGTCACATTTTCTTGTCACAAGTTTTTTATTCTCAAGTTGTTCAATTAACCCTGTCAATGAGGAAGGTTTAATTTGCAAAGCATCAAGTAGCTCTGACTGTGATAAGCCTTCCTTTTCTTTTAGATGATAAAGGACGCGGTATTGTGCGATCGTTACTCCGTGCTGCTCTAATTTGTTATTCTGTATATTTGTAAGTGTTCTAGCAACTACTTTTAAGTTGAAACCAACATGGTTGAGATAATCATCCATTTAGTTAGCCTCCTAATTATTATAATATAAAATATACACCTAATTTTGTCGCAGTGCAACAGGAATGCTTAGGAAAATATTAGTATGATACTTTAAAATTATTTAGGGTACGTAAAAATCATAATAAATCGTATAATAGATGTTATAATAAAGTGCAAAAAATAGAAGGTGGATTTATATTTATTAATGCATAATTGAAAGGCTCTTTTTGAACGGCACGGTGGATTTACATGCAGCTGAGAGCATCCACTTTTAAACTAGGTATCGATTTTAATAGAAAAAATGTATGAATGGGAATAGTGCTTCATAAAGCTTGGGGAGGAGATGGAATTGATGAAAACAAATATTATTCAGCAAAATCATAGTATCACTTATATAGGGTTTTTCCTTCTTTCTATCATATCATTGATATCTCTGCGTAAATTTAGAAAAATCGAGAGCAAAAGACTTGAAATGAAAGAAAAAATAGCTGAATTTCATGGGGGAATTTAAGTTAATTTTAAAGAGTGTTGGAGGTTGCTACCTATGAAGGTGGTGGTTTTTCTACCAGGAGATTAGTGGCTTAAGTCATTTTGTGACTGTCCTTGGACGATTTCATGTTTCAATCAATCCCGTGCCATCATTGTCATATTTTGTCACACATGATGATGGCACGGATCGTAATTGTTTCTTCTGAATATACAAACTATGCTTATTGATATGATTTATTAATGGTTAATATGGTTCGTTGATAGATAATATTATTGAGGTTATGAAATAATGGAGTTATTGTGAACGATTTCCAACTCTTTAAATGCCATCTCCATCTCACTATTACAAGCTGGGCAAGTAGTTTGATCTTTACTTCTAAAATTATCTCGTACCCAACAATTACACAACTCAGATGAGCATACCCATATTTTTGTTTCTTCTGTTTCAATTTCTTTGATAACCTTTTTGCCAAATACCATCCAATCAACCTCCTAAGTGATGTAACAAGAGAAGCCATCCGATTTTGGATAGCTACATTTGTTCAGGAAACGATTTACTTAAAAACAATTCGTCCAAAATTTAATATATGCAATTTTTAATAAAACATTCATGAAAAATAAACAAGTGATTTACCTTGAAGTAATCGAGATTACCTTTAATACTTGTACATTACTTTAATTTTTATTATTTTGCAAATTTTACAATGCTTTTGAAATTATTTATAATTAATATTTAATGTCAGTCAGAGCATATAGTGCATTTCCAATAGAAATAAACTAAAGTCGGACAAAAAGGAGAGCATTGTTAGTGAAGACAAAGTTTTCGAGATCAAAGAAATCGGCAGCAATGGTTGGCATGATTGTAGCTATGAGTATTTTTGGATCTATTGGATTTGTAGCTGCAAAAACTGGACTTCATGCGTTTGAATTAGTTTTTGTGCGATGTGTTTTTGCTTCAATTTTTTTAGGCGTATTTTGGTTATTAACAGGAAAATTCGCTTCGGAAAAGTGGAACAAACATGAAGTAAAACAAATTATTTTTTGTGGTCTTATATTAGTGCTAAATTGGGTGTTTCTTTTTAAAGCATTCGAGATGATGCCTGTTACTGTTGCTGTATCAATTTATTATTTAGCCCCTGTGATTGTTTTACTGCTTGGTAGTCTTTTTTATAAAGAAAAGTTAACTGTTGTGACTGTTTTAACGATAAGCGTCTGCTTTCTAGGAACAATGCTCGTTTCGGGTTTAGGAACTAATACACCATTTGGCGAATTACTTTCATCTGGTCTCATTTGGGCATTTTTAGCAGCTGTGTTATATGCTTTTCTTACTCTATTAAGCAAAAACATTCGCCAATTAAGTTCATATGCAGTGACTGTCATTCAAACAACACTCGGCGCGATTTTGTTATTACCTTTTGTTAATTTTGAAGCGTTTATGGGGTTAGAAACAAGTAATTGGATTGCTGTAACACTCATTGGATCTCTCCATACAGGTGTTGTCTATTTTTTGTTTTTTGGAAGTGTGAGACATCTATCAGCAGGTTTAATATCAGCGTTAGTTTTTTTAGATCCAATTGTAGCCATTTTACTCGATACAATGATTACAGGTTTTCGACCTAGCTTTCTACAAGTGATTGGAATTGTGCTTACATTTATCGGCATGGCGATTACTTTAATGTTGTCACAAAATAAACGATCTGTAAAGGTGGATGAGTCTGCAGCATCATAACAAATTTCGTAGTTCAAACATTAAAAAGACAAATAATAGCAACGAGGAAAACCACATGGGTTATATTGATGCCCATGTGGTTTTAAAAAAGTAGTTACTTGATGCTATTAAACTACTGAACTATTTAATTGTTTCAATAATATCACGGGCAATCCATACACCACATGCACCAGCTTGAGCAAGACCACGAGTGATACCAGCCCCATCACCACC
Source organism: Nanhaiella sioensis (assembly GCF_046557775.1). Lineage (NCBI taxonomy): Bacteria > Bacillati > Bacillota > Bacilli > Caryophanales > Bacillaceae > Nanhaiella > Nanhaiella sioensis. The sequence goes on along the minus strand of NZ_JBKAEG010000001.1, from coordinate 28,421 downwards.
AACATAAAGTCCATCTATTTCTGATTCAAACTTATTATTAAGATTCGGTCGTGCTGAATAAAACTTTGCTTCAACTCCGTAAAAAAGTGTATGTTCAGATGCAAGACCAGGAGTAACGTGGTTAAGTGCTTCTGTCATCTCTATTAAACTTTTCATCGTGTTATAAGGTAATACAAGACCTAAATCTCCAGGTACGGCCTCTTTTAAAGTTGGTTCTAAAAACCCTTCCTTCATTCTTTTTTCAGTTGAGCGGCGACCTTTTAAGATATCACCATACTTTTGAACGATAATCCCGCCGTTTGATAAACGGTTTGCTAATCTAGATACTTCGTGTGCAAACTCATTTGGTTGATCAAATGGTTCAGCAAATTTATGTGATACGAGTAGAGCGAAGTTAGTATTGCTACTTCCTAAGTTAGGATCTTTGTACGAATGTCCATTAGCTAGCATGATCCCTGAATGGTTTTCGACAACAACATGACCAGATGGATTACTACAAAACGTCCGAACGGTTGTTCCTACAGAAGAATTGAATACAAATTTACCCTCATATAAATGTGTATTAATTTCCTCCATAACTATATCTGATGTCTCAACCCGAACACCGATATCTACTTGGTTATTTATCATGTTGAGTCGTCGTTTTCTAAATATATTTGATAGCCACGCGGAACCGTCACGTCCAGGAACAATAACAACTTTTTTTGATGTTATAATTTCACCGTCCGTAAGTTCGATTCCTTTCACCGTATGATGACCGTCACTCTTCTCTGTAATGATATCGGCAACTTCAGTTTTAAATTTCATCTCTATTTTTCTTTTTAAGTATTCATAAATACTTTGTAGTATTTGAAGGTTTTGTTCTGTTCCAAGGTGACGAACTTGAGCACGTAATAATTTTAAACCTGCTGCATAACCTCTTTTTTCAATGTCACGAACCTTGGAAGTTAATGGGTCTGTAATTGTTTCTGTAGCTCCGTGTTGTAAGTTAATTTGATCAACATATTTTATAAGATCTACAACTTCAGAATTAGGCAGGTAATCTGTCATCCATCCACCAAATTCACTTGTAATATTAAATTTTCCATCAGAGTATGCTCCTGCTCCACCGAACCCGTTTGTTATTGAACATGCTGGTAAACAACCTGAAAAATCTTTCTTTCCAGCTGGTGGAGGGCATTTTTGGATTTTTTTCTCTAGAATTGGACAATGTCTACGGTATATATCGTGACCTTTATCTATTAATAGGACATTGGCATGAGGCATTTTTAAGGAAATTTCATAACTAGTAAAAATACCAGCTGGTCCTGCACCGACAATAATTACATCATAATCAAAATTCATGAGAAATCCTCCATTGACTTTATATTGTGAATTTACAAATATTATTTTTTTTGCTCTAACCAGAGGATAATATAACAATTATTTAAATAGATGTCAACTAAATCACGAATAATATAAAATAAATTAATAAAAATGTTCGTAAAAATACAACGTCTTTTCAAGAGTACTTTAATCGTTTTAATCTTAAGCTAAAGATTTGTTTATAATATGTATAGGCAGTGAATAATCATAGTTCACTGTCATCTAAATATACTTTTCAAAATTATTACGCATTTATGTAAGGTTTTTTGAACGAATCTATCATGTATAGCGTATTATTATTGACTCGAAGGTTGGGGTGTTTGGGTTCCCATGAAGGAGGGTGGGTATGCAGGAACAGGAATTGATAGAGAATGCAAAACGAGGAGATTCACAAGCTTTTGCAATATTATTTCAACATCATTATCCCTTTTTAGTAAAGTATTTAATAAAAGTCACAATGAATTACAATTTGGCAGAGGAACTTGCTCAAGAAACGATGACAAAATGCATAGAAAAAATAAGGTTATACAATGGGAAGTCGGCTTTTTCTTCGTGGCTCATTTCTATCGCTACAAATGTTTATATAGATCAATGTAGAAAAAACAAACGTGAAAAAAAATGCCTTGAACAAATGCAAACTTTGCGGGAAATGAGATGGCAGTTTGAAACTCAAAATGAGGAGTGGGCTGATGTTAATCAAGCATTGGGACAATTAGCTAGTAATTATCGAATCCCGATTGTACTAAAGCATTATTATGGATATACGTATGAAGAAATATCAAAAATGCTTAATATATCAGTAGGTACGGCTAAATCACGTATTCATTATGGTATAGATAAGATTAGAAGGGAGTTGAAAATTAGTGACGAAAAACAAAGTAACACACATCGACGACAAAAAAAGCTATAAGAGCACTGTGGAAGAGGTTCATAAAGGCTTAGCAAGTATCGATCATCAGTTCTCAATCGAAACACCAGATTTAAACTGGCTTGAACAAAAAATAGTAGCGGATAAATTAGCTTTGAGAAAGAAATTTATACGAGATTTACTCATATACATTTTGATAATCTTGACCGTAGGCTCCGGGTTAATTGTGATATTAACTCAATCGCCAGCAATTTTTGTTGCTTTACAACTTGTTGTCACTGCCATCCTTCCAATTATCGTTTATTTTACAAAAGATAAGCAGGTGGCTGATGGATGACTAGCGAAGAATTAGTTGTTATACCAATTGTAGCCATCATACTAATTACTCAAAGTACCTTGTTATTTTTTGACGCAAGAAAACATGGGCATAACTATTGGCTGTGGGGAATCATTGGGTTAATACAAGCCCCTATGCCATCTTTATTTTATGTGCTATTTGTGAGGAGAGGTGGATACTATTTTAATAAGAGAAATAAAAAGCACAAAAAGTGAAATGTTTTCTCATTAATAGAAAGAGGGGAATACCGTGAATGCCATTCAGATGGATAATTTAACGAAGTTTTTTGGTAAAAATCGAGGAATTGAAAATGTTACCTTAGAAGTAGAAGAAGGAGAAATATTTGGATTTATTGGACCTAACGGCGCAGGGAAAAGTACAACCATCCGTACATTATTAAACTTAATATATCCTACGAAAGGAAGTGCTACTGTTTTCGGAATGGATGTAGTAAAAGATTCGAAAGAAATTCGTAAAATAATTGGTTATCTTCCTTCAGAGGTACATTACTACGATGATATGAAAGCCAAAGATCTACTTCAATATTCTTCGAAATTTTATAAACTAGATGCTACAGCTAAAATTAATGAATTAGCGGCAAGGTTAGATTTAGATTTAACGAGAAAGGTCGAAGATTTGTCATTTGGGAATAGAAAAAAAGTAGGAATAATCCAAGCTCTTCTTCATCAACCGAAGCTATTAATTTTAGATGAACCTACAAGTGGATTAGACCCGTTAATACAACAAACGTTCTTTGATTTACTTCATGAGTTAAGGAATGATGGAACAACTATTTTTTTCTCATCGCATTATTTAGGTGAAGTACAAAAAATGTGTGATAGAGTAGGAATTATTAAAGAGGGAAGGGTATTGAAAGTAGAACAGATTGAACAGCTCCGCCATAATCAATTTAAAAAAGTCTCAATTCTGTTCTCTGAACATCCGCCTCAAGGCTTGGACTTAGAGGGTGTTATTAATCAAGAAGTAGTTGGTGATGAAATGCATTTTTTATATAGTGGTAACGCGACTGCGCTAATTAAACAATTATACAATTTCAAATTAAGAGATATTAACATTGAGGAACCTTCATTAGAGGAAGTGTTCATGCACTATTATGAGAATTGAGGGGAGAAAAGCAATGTTATTCAAAAGGGAGTTTGCAAAAGCACAGAAAGCATTATGGATTTGGATAGCAGTTCTCGGAGGGTTAATCATAATGATGCTAAGTATGTACCCTTCATTTGCTGAGCAGCAAGAAACATTAGACCAATTGTTAAATGCTTACCCAGAAGCTATGCTTCAGGCATTTAACATGGATCAATTTAGCTTGCATACGGTTCTTGGATTTTATGCTATTGAAGGCTATTTGTTTACAACATTGTTCGGAAGTATATACGCGGTCCTACTAGCTTCTAGTATTCTCGTTAAAGAAGAAAGTGAGAAGACAGCAGAATTTTTGCTTTCTAAACCGCTAACTCGAACGGAGGTTGTAGGACAAAAATTATGCGCTGTGTTATTATCTTTAATAGTCTTTAATATAGCATTGTCGTTAATCACATACATTGGTTTTACGATTGCAGGTGATGAGCCTATAGAATCAACAACATTTTTTCTAATCACCATAGCACCTTTTCTACTACATTTAACATTTGCGGCAATAGCATTTTTCATATCTAGTGTGATGAAAAAATCGAGAAATATAATCTCCATATCGCTAGGTATTGTATTAATTTCATACTTTTTAGATATCATATCTGGCATTTCAGATAAATTTGACGCAATAAAATATTTTACACCGTTCGAATATGTTGATTCTGCCTCAATCATGATTGATAACACGATAAAACCTCTGTACTTGATAATTATGCTCTTAATCATAACAGTGAGTTTCATAGGGGCATTTACTGTCTATCGAAAAAAAGATATTGCCTCGTAACCTTATAATTATAAAAAAGCATAACCCTTAAAAATGTTACCCTCATTAATGAGGAGTAATGTTTTTTTGTTTAGCATGCATTTGCAATAACAGTTGTTTCTCGTACTAAGAAGTTAACGCCTCAACTACGGTTCATAACATTTTTTTCTAAAACCTATTAATCTAAAATTACGACGTTCGTTTGTTGTACAATGGTAACTAAATTTACGGAAAACGTTATTATGTAATAAAATACCATTAAAAAATAACGAATAGACTATGATATTATTAAAAGTAAAGGCTTTTTTCGCATTAATTGATTGTTACTTTTGAGATAAAAGTATGTATACATCTATTTTTTCGGACCTTTTCTAGTTTCAAGACTATTGATCTAGCAACAAAGTTTAAGAGAAGAGCCTAACTATAATAAGCTAATAATCTATGGATTTATAGAATGGTAGGAGGGCAGCTTACATAATTTAAGGCTAGGCTATTTCAGATTGGGGTTTTTCCTACTAAGATATAAGCACGTATACGTGGCATCTTTTCTACTTTTTACTTATTGAGCTCTCACAAAATTCATCATACCGTCCATTTTTATAAAAATAGCCTAATTTTATTTCGAAGAATGTTAACCGAAAAAATTTCTTAAAAAAATGTTAATGATGGAGTTGAAAATAGATTGACTAAAATACTAAAACAAATATATAGGATATTGAAAGTAGCTTTGCTAGTTTTCGGGAGTGTCGAGTTAGTATTCGGCAGACCGTTTTTAGGAGTTCTGTCTATGGGGGGATGGTTCTTAATTGATGGAGTTGAAAAAATAATACAAAATTTTAGAGAAGGTAATAGAAGAGGCATCATATTTAATGTGATATTTTTATGTGTGATCATAGGTTTTTTTTGGTGGCGGGGCTATGATATTTATCATTGGTACCATTTTGATTACAGATATTAGATTCAATGAATTAACCCACATAAAAAACGCTTTTGATGCAAACTTCTTCCATGGCTGAATAAAGTTAAATATGTAAAAAAGTATATATTAAGCTTGTATGCTAATTATCTAGCAATAGAAACAGGTGCGTATATTCAATTACCTGTTTCTATTTGTCAGTTGTTATGATGGCTGTTTTACAATGATGATTGTTTTTCTTAGACATAAACACGAAAGCAACTCTCACTGGAGATACCTTTTCTTCATTAAACTTAGATGAATGGCGTGAAGATTCAGCTAGTTATAATAGTATTAAAGCTTAGCGGACAAAGTCTTGAATTAATGTTCACGCACGTAGAGTTTTCTTCTCTGTTTGTTTACCAAGATGTAAATTTGAAGCTGTATAAATAACAAGACCACACCAAATGGACGTAAAGCTTGCTAGGTGAACTTTTGTAAATTCTTCTTTAAAAATAAACACCCCAATTAATAAACTTATTGTAGGAGCTAAGTATTGAAAAAAACCATTCATTGATAGTGGAATGCGTTTTACTCCCTCTGCAAAGCATAGTAATGGTATCGCTGTTGCTACTCCACTTCCAATTAATAATAACACTGTGCTGAAAGAACTCGACAAGAACACGCTTGTGCCTTGTGCTTGTATCGTTCCAAGATAGATGAAAGCAATTGGAGTAACGATAGAGGTCTCTATTGCGAGACCGAACAGTGAGTCCAGTTTAACTAATTTTTTGGCTAACCCATATAAGGCAAAGGATAGTGCCAATGATAATGCAATCCAAGGGACCTTTCCATATTGCAACGTTAATATTCCTACACCTATCCCCGCAAAGAGAACAGATATAATCTGCCATTTTGTTAATTTTTCCCGTAAGACGAGTACACCGAGTAATACACTTAAAAGGGGATTAATATAATAGCCCAAACTAGCCTCAATAAGGTGGTCGGTATTTACCGCCCAAATGTATATAAACCAGTTTCCACTTACTAAAACCCCTGCAAGAAATACAGCTGCCAATTTCTTCGGTCGATTTAGTAATGAATTAAACTCTTTTTTAAAATTCATAAATCTATTTTTAAAGATAATAATTGATAAAACAAATATAAAGGACCAAATAATTCTGTGAGCGAGTATCTCACTAGCAGGAACATGCTCAATCAATTTCCAATATAATGGCAGTATTCCCCAAAGCACATACGCTATAATTGTATAAGAGACTCCAACCTTAGTTTGCTTCAAAGTATATCACTCATTTCACTTAAGAATATTTTCTATTGTAGTCAACAGCAGTGAAATGTGCAATAAAAGAATTCTACGTTTTAATGCTTTTGTTCTGTTATAAAACATTCCAGAAAATTAAACGACATGAACCCGATCACGTAACCTCTTTGGAATGATGGTATATATCTAGTTCATCTTTTTGAAGACTTTTCGGCAGAAGGAGAAAATACATTTAACAACCTTGATCAGACTTCGAGTAACCAAATAATCTTTGGATACAGTATGGGAACAACTCCAGCAACGTGTCACAAGTATAATTAACATCTAATCTCTCTGTCCATTTATGAGCATCTCGTCCTATTGGTCCAACATTTAATACAGGTATATCTAATTGCTTTAAATCTTCAATTGGCAGTGAATATCCATGATCCCAAAGTGGGAAATTAGCAATTAATGGTTGAATGGATGATGGTGAATGTTGGAGTCCGACATAGCTTAAATCGGATATACCATTAAAAAACAGCACTTGCTGAAATAGTATGTTGTGCATACGGTTAGCATGGATATTTAAGTCTGACATAACTTGTTGAATCATTGGATGTTCATGGGAATAGACAGCTGGATAGAAGGGTGGAGCAAAAAAGAGAACGATCATTGGTGATAAATGTTTACATAAAGAAGAAAGTTGATCAACTATAGTAATAGAAAGCTCTCGATCATCTAGATTTTGCTTATGCTGTTCGAATATTTCTTGATGCAATGCTTCAATTCTTTTACTTCCGTACCTTTCTTTTGCGTATGTAACGAGCTCTTCATACGTATAAACTTTTACATGTAGGGATGGTGTTTCAGAATTTGTTAATGCTGCAAAGCTGCTAGCTTTATCAACAAATGATTGTTGGATACGTAAGGCAGCTGTATTCGTAATTTTTTTTAATTCGTCTGTAAGTTTATTCATTGGTTTTTTAAACATGAATACATTAAAGAGCGTCACAGCTTTATTTGTTACTTGTACAGAGTATTCTTTTTGTAGGTCATGTTGAATAAGGGCAGTTGGTGGAGGGGTTACTTCATTATTTATTTTTTCACAAAGAATTGTATTTAACTCTAATTCATCGTTAATGATTGAAGCCATGTAATTGGCATTTAGTCCTGAAAATGGCTCGCCAACATGTGTTTCTTTGCCATAACAAAAAAATCCGGGCAAAACTTTGCCAATTGTTCCGGTATAAAGATATTTTGTTTGATCGCCTGGAAAACGTGAAAACATCGGTTCCGAATTGAGTACAGCAGTATATGTTAATTTGTGAGTATCTGCTAATTCAAGAAGGGTAGGTATAGCAGCTCTCATACCTACAGAATTCACTTCCTCATCAGGAACTGTTAGCAATAAAATATTTCCATCAAAATCCCCGTTACATGCTAACTCAATCATTGCCATGTGCATAGCCAGGCCACATTTCATATCCATCGTACCTCTTCCGAATAACCAATCCCCAGTTTCCAAATCATCGCTTACTTCTTTTGCCATTTCAAATTTGTGTTTATAGAAATATGCTGTTAACTTTTTCGCATCAAAGGCAAGGTGATGGAGGTTGCCGTAATCAGCAACGTCAACGACGTCAAAGTGGCTAAGGAGAATGACGGTTTTTTTACATTTGTCAGACCTTTTAACTAGAGCCGACGCAAAATAACGTCCATCGTCTGTTGCATGTAAGGTTATATGGTCTTTGTGATTTTGAAAATAGGGTAGTGACTCGAGTTCAGATATTACAAATTGTGGTAACCATGTTTCTGCTTGAGAACCAGTAACACTAGGAATACTTACAAGCTGGCAAAGAAGATCTATGAATTGCTGCTTTGATTGCCATTTTTTACTCATATGATTATCCCTCCACTTACTTTATGGAATAGTTAATTATAATTAATCTTTAAAAACTATTGAACACTCAAATTTTTGTAAAAAAGCCAGCCTAATTAAAGTTGTTAATTATTCTACTAGAAAAATTTACAAATTAATAGACTATTATTTAATTTTATCAAAGTTACAATAAGGTAAACAGAATCAACCCATTATAGAAAATACGCTCAATAATTAATCAATTAAAGATTTTTTCTAATTACAAATCCGAACAATTGAGGAGTCTATATGTTGTAGAAAAGGTTCTGTACGAACATTTTTTAACTATTGTTAACAAACAAATGACATCATTAACAAGTAGGTTATAAGGTTGTCATCGTTATAAAGAAAAGAATACGCTCTGCATTTATGGTTAAGTGTGCAATGTATGAGCACAATTATACATTGAAGAAATTAGGTCAATAATTATTAGGGGTAAAGTAAATGATTTCTTACAAAAATAAATCAGACAAATTAGTGATCGTTGTTCATGAAATATACGGCGTAAATGAGCATATGAGACATATTTGTAAAGAACTATTCAATAAAGGCTTCGATGTGATTTGTCCCAATTTGTATAGTGAAAACAATCAATTTCATTACGATGAGGAGAAATTGGCTTATCACCATTTTGTTAATAAAGTCGGATTTGCTAGAGCAGCTACCTACGTTAAGGCACTTTTAAAAAAATCTAGGCAGGAATACAGTAAAATCTTTATTCTTGGTTATAGTGTAGGTGGGACAGTCGCATGGCTGTGCAGTGAAGACCAGAATTGCGATGGAGTTATTAGTTATTACGGTTCAAGGATAAGGGACTTTATTGACATGATCCCAGCTTGTCCCACACAACTAATTTTCCCAGAGAATGAAAAATCATTTCATGTCGATCAATTGATTACTAAACTAAACGATAAAGAAAAAATCACCATTAAAAAATATAGAACAAATCATGGATTTAGCGATAACAACTCAGAGAACTATTGTGAATTATCTGCTAAGCATGCATTTAATGAATTGTTACGCTTTATAAGTAGTTAATAAGAAAGGGTCTTCGAAAACTTTGTTGCATTTTTTCACCTACATTTGAGCAACTGGATGAGTATGATATGATTTTTATAGTCTTTAAAGAAGATAAGGTGCCGAACGTGTTTAGCGCTTATTACAAGGCGCTTTTTGTAAACTTTGTTCCTATAGTTCCTAAAACAGATGATAAAGATACTGTTTTACTCAACAGTCATCGTTTTATAGAAGAAGCTTGTCTCGAATACTAGTTTTATACGAGTTATATTTTGTTACGCAAACTACATTCTATACAAAAACCAGCCTGTTATGAAAATCTACAATTAATGTGAAAACAGCCAATAGAAAAATCTGAACTAGGTAGAAATGTTAATGTATTGCTGTTTCAATCCGCATTCTTTGCCAAAATCATGAAACTTCCTACTATTTTTATTCGTATATTATATATATAACTAAATTTGGGGGAGTTTGTATGAAATTTATAATATTTGGGTTTATCTTGTTAGTTATTATTATTGCCATTACTGCGATTAGTACTGGAAATGCTAACAGAACAAAACATCGTATTCATAAGACAAGTTCATCAACTAGTAGTAACAATGATGGAAATGGTGTAGGCTTATATTCATCTGATTACGGTCATGGCGACAGTGGGGGCAGTGGTGACAGCGGAGGAGGAGGGGGAGAATAAATAAAACTAACTGTATTTTTAAATAAAGGCCCATAAACGTGGTTTTATATGTTAGTCATCGTTGTACAGAAGAAAAAATGCTAAAAATTTCTAGTTGAAACGTGTTCTTTCTTAATACGAAAAACAACTTAAATTATAAACCCATTAACTGATTTATATTAGTTAATGGGTTTTCTTCAGCAGGTTAGCTTTATCTTTATTTTTCTAACCCTACAAAATTGTTATTCTTTTTCATTTAACCAATTTGCCATGACTCTGAGAGCAAGGCTGAAATTTCCCACCTGACAGTGATTATGAGCATGATCATCTCTAGTGAAGATTCTTTCAGTTATAGACTTTGCATTCGTTAAAGCTTTTACTTGAATATCGTGCATTTTTAGCGGTATAAAATGATCTTCTGACCCTGTTAATATTAATACATCTTGTGTAACGTGTCCTGATTTTAAATGTGCAGCATTGAATTCTAATAATGCCATGCCACCATCTAACGGAGTATCAGTTTTAGTAATATACATTAAATTATCGGTTCCCCATTTTTCTTGCGGCATCATCTTCATTTTTACATCAGCCATCCAATACATTAATTTAGGATGTTTGAAAAGCCATAAAGCAAACTTCTCAATAATAGGTGGGGGGATTTTCATGTAGTCGTAGGCTATACTAAGAGCAATCACTCGTTTAATTCGCTGTTCATGCGCAGCTGCTCTGAAGCAAAGCCAGCCACCCATGGACACACCTAATAAGGTTACGTCATTTAACTTAAAGTAATCTAGAACGGCTTTTGTTGGTTTTTCCCATTCATAACTTAGTGCTAAGCCAGATTTTTTTAAGGCACCACCTTGCCCTGGACCTTCAAATAATATGACCTCATAGTTTAAATGTGCAAAATAGCTTGCCATTGAGTATAGCTCTTCCATAAATGAATCAAATCCACCATGAATGACAATTGTTCCTCTGGCATTTTTATTGTTAGAAGGTAGTCTCATTGCAGGTAAGTATACATTTTCATAGGGTATGTTATAACGTTCAATATCATGTTCAACAAACAGGTCATTATAAAACATTTCAATGAATGTATCATACAGTCTTAATTTATCTGGGTCATTCGGATGAGTAAAAAATTCTGCAGCCCTGTAATAAAATGTTCCATTCATTATGCGTTTTTCATCAATAGCTTTTTCAGCCTGCTTTATCATTTCCTCCTTCCAATCTTCTAACTTTTTTATTCTGGTAGCTGCATCCACCATGTCTTCTTTTCGTGTGTATCCCATTGAATACCACCGATTCATTTGATAGTCTATAATTTTTGTTTTATGAAAATCATGGTATCCTACAGGATAATCAAATTGGGCCATATAATAACTCTCCTTTTCAAATTAAGCTCGTTATTTTGAAAAATAATTGAATGCAGAAAGGAATCATTACTTCAACGATGCACAGATGTAGCATATACCTTACTCCAAATTATCAGTTAGTCAGGTAGAGACATAAATCTTCACCTACTTTGCTGATGTCAACATGTGATGGTTAAGATCATTATTGATCTGTCAGGCCATTTTTAAGGAAATCAATTAAGTGGTTTAGACTTGACTCATAGTGATCAGGCTTTGACATATCCGCTACATCCACAATATTAGTGAACAAGAAACCAATTAATGATTGGACGAATTCCAGTGGTAGTGTCTGCCTAATTTCACCTTTGTTATAGGATGCTTCAATGAGCTTGTTCATTTGGTCATTATCCTGAAAATTATGCCTTGTCAACGCCTTTTCGTATATGGGAGTTCCTTTTTCTTTAATAAAGCTGTTTGCAAAACGATTAATATCTGGATATTCATTGGAAAATTGCATTCCAATTCGGATTTGTGTTTTAAATATCGAAAAAATGTCTTTGGAATAATCACTTGGATTCATAACCTTGGCAAGGAATAGTTGCTTTTTTTGAATCAACATGTCTATGAGATTTAAGTAAAGATCTTCCTTGTTGTTAAAATGGTAGTAAAATGAGCCCTTACTCATATTCGCTGTCTTCAAAATATGATTTAATGAGGCTTTGTCATAGCCTTTTTCCACAAATTCATTTAATGCTGCTTGCATTAACGCATCTGAATGTTCGAATTCTTTATTAAATCCTCGCGTCAATTACATCATCTCCTACAAGTTTTTAATCTTAATCGTTAGCTCTGTTCGTAAACTTTGTTGTTATAGTTCTTTATCCTGAAGATAAAGAATACCGTCATTTTATATGAGAATAGATGGCACGAAATCTAGCTGTATTCGTGTTTATTAGTGCAAAAAAACACGCTATGCTGAAATAGCCTGATAGTTAATGCTGCTTGCTTATTATACATATTAGACCGAATGGTCTAGACCGTCAAGTCTAATCTCAGGATAACAAGCATAAAATTGGTGACATAGTGGGGGATATGAGAAAAAGTGACTAAGAAAATCATTGAATGATAAATTTAAACTAAAGATTTTTTGCTTGAATTTTGTTTTTTTACTAAAAATGGACAGTATTATGAGTTTTATAGGAGCTTAGAAAAGGTGTCTTGAACGTTAGATATATACGTGTGTATATCTTAAAAGTAAAAACAGCAACCATTGTGAAAATAGCCAATCAAAATGAATTCTGAGGGAGCTTACAATATGACAAAAAAATCCTTAGCTCAGAGGTTCTAAGCTAAGGATTGGATTATAATATGAGATCGTATGAATACATTAAAAAGCATTGTGGACTGCTAACCTGTATGTTAATCTATCTGATTGGAACAACGTTTTAAAAGAGACTGTTTGTCAAAGAATAGATCATACATTCGTTATGTACAATAGTGTTTAATGGATGGTACGATACACCCCGATTACTTTTCCTAATATAGCTACATTACGAAGAATAATAGGTTCTAAAGTTGAGTTTTCTGGCTGAAGTCTTATGTAGTCTTTTTCTTTAAAAAATCTTTTTACTGTTGCCTCGTCATCCTCTGTCATTGCAACAACGATATCTCCATTTGAAGCAGTTTGTTGTTGCCGAACAATGACGTGATCCCCATCTAATATACCGGCCTCAATCATGCTATCTCCCATTACTTCAAGCATAAATACATTTTCGTCAGGGGATACAAGTTTATCAGGAAGAGGGAAGTATTCTTCAACATTTTCAATTGCTGTTATTGGTTGACCAGCTGTTACCTTTCCTATGATCGGTACATTCATGACGTTATTTTTTGGGATTACATCAGCAGGATCTAAATCTAATATCTCAATTGCTCTAGGTTTAGTTGGGTCTCTGCGGATTAGTCCCTTACTTTCTAAACGAGATAAATGACCATGAACTGTTGAGCTTGAAGCTAGCCCTACCGCTTCTCCAATTTCTCTAACAGAAGGTGGATATCCCTTTGATTGTACTTCTTGTTTTATGAAATCTAGTATGTCTTGTTGCCTTTTCGATAATTTTGCCATCGTTAGCACCTCATTATAATAATCTTTTCTATTGTTAGCATGTATACCCGTTCATAACATTAAAAAATTAAGATCATCTATTAATACTGTAAGGATATACTAGAAAGATTTTACTTTCATTCATTATAGCACGACTTGTTATGTATAACAAACGTAAGTTCGTAAAAATGTTGACATAAAACATTTGTTCGTATACAATAACTAAAAACGAACATGTATTCTGTTAATCAGGGGGACTTATTATGAAACAATCTAAAATTTACTATATCTTGTTTTTTACTGTTTTTATCGGCTTTGCTTTTGCACTAATTACTTCTTATAAGGATATCGAGAAAAATGATTATATTACTATTAAAGTAGAAGATGGAGATACACTTTGGGATATTGCGTCCGAGTATAGTAACAGTCACGATTTATCAATCAATGACTTTATCAGTTGGGTAGAGGATGTAAATCAAATAGCTCCTGATAGAATTTTTTATGGTGATGAAATTTATATTCCAGTGTTAAAATCAGAAGGTAATAAAATGTATGATACTTATGCAGTTAACAATTAATCGGAGGTAGAAATGGAAAAAGCAATAATATATTGTCGTGTTAGTACAAATAAACAAACACAGGAGACATCATTAACACGACAAAAGGCAGAATTACTCCAGCTTGCAAACAGTTACCATTTTGATGTGAAGAAAGTGGTTGTAGAAAGGGCAAGCGGATATGACATGGATAGAGATGGCATTTATGAGCTATTGAATGAAATTAAAGAACAGCATATCGATGCCCTTTTAATACAAGATGAGACGAGGCTAGGTAGGGGTAATGCAAGAATAGCTTTGCTGCATTTTATTTTAAAGGAAAGAGTTAAAATATACACAGTTCATCATCATGGAGAGTTACAATTGTCAGAAGCTGATTCCATGATGTTGGAAATTGTTAGCATTGTTGAGGAATATCAACGAAAAATACATAATTTAAAAATTAAACGGGGAATGAAACGAGCTATCGAAGAAGGATATAGACCTGAGAGGAATTTAAAAAACATCCATGTAAGCTCAGGTAGAGAAAGAAAGGAAATACCTATTGAGGAAATTATAAGGTTACGCCAAAATAATCTCACGTTTTCAGATATAGCGGCAACATTACGTGGTCTTGGATTTGATGTGTCAAAAGCAACGGTACATCGACGTTATAAAGAATATATGCATAATAATTTAGAGTAGATGGCTAACAATAGAATGAACGAATGCTGTAGTATACAAGTTACAATTGTATACTTATATTACGTTGTTATTGAAAGGCACTTTTCGTAAGCTTTGTTACTATTATTATGACATTAGTACCAAGAAAAGTGGCTTTACATGTTAGTCATCATTGTAGAGAAGAATAGATGCCACAATCTGCAGTTGAGTCTAAATATAAAAACAATCATCAATGCGAAAACAGCCTTTCGAAACTTGGTAGCTATTATAATAAAGGAATAGACAGTAAGACGGAGTTTTGAATGGGTCCCCAAAATTATAAGTAGAGAAGGTACGACAAAAGCTAGATGTATACGTGATTAATTCTTAGTCTGAAAAGCAACAGTCTGTATGAAAATAGGCTATTAAAATGACACTATTGGCAATATCATTGTATTCAACTAAAGTGGAAGGTTAAAACGTAATTATTAGCCGATTGACTATGTTTTCAGAGAAGAAAAAATCCAGCAATTGCTAATTGTATAAGTCTTTAGTTTTTTGTACTAAAACAAAACCGTTGAAAATGAAGCTCTCTTCTTGTAATATGTACAGAACATAATATCCTATTGAATAGAAAGGAAGCATTGACGTGTTATCAAATGAAAAAATTAATCGTATTAACTATTTGTCAAAAAAATCTAAATCATCTGGGTTAACGGATGAAGAAAAACGTGAACAACAAGATTTACGCAAGGAATATATTCAATCGTTTCGTAATTCGATGGAAAATACTTTACATTCAGTAAAAGTAGTAGATAAAGAAGGAAATGATGTTACGCCTACAAAATTAAAAAAGAGTAAGAATAGCCGTTTTCATTAAGGCTAGAGTTATTACCATTCGTAAATTTTTATTTTATAATCTTCCTAAATTATAAGCTGAATGAAGGAAGTTTAAGGATACATCATTTTATGTATGGTTTTTTGTACATACTATGAAAAGATGTTTTCTTGAACAAAATGTATCTTTTTTTCACAATGTATGTACATTTGTTCATTTTGAATATATGATATGTACTATAATGATTGAAAGGGTGGTATTTTATGTCACTTAATATTGATGATTTATCTATTGCTGCAATCAGAACTTTATCGATTGATGCAATTGAGAAAGCTAACTCAGGACATCCAGGCATGCCGATGGGAGCTGCTCCTATGGCATATACGTTGTGGACTAAATATATGAACCACAACCCGTCTAATCCTCAATGGTTTAATCGTGATCGCTTTGTATTATCAGCTGGGCACGGATCAATGCTATTATATAGCTTATTACATTTAAGTGGTTATGACGTAACGATGGATGATATTAAAAATTTCCGTCAATGGGGAAGCAAAACACCAGGGCATCCAGAATATGGGCATACTGCTGGAGTTGAAGCAACAACAGGGCCACTTGGTCAAGGTATCGCGATGGCTGTTGGTATGGCTATGGCTGAAAGACATATGGCATCTACATATAATAAAAATACATTTAATGTTGTAGACCACTACACATATACAATTTGTGGTGACGGTGACTTAATGGAAGGTGTATCAGCTGAGGCGGCATCGCTAGCAGGTCACCTTAAGCTAGGACGTCTAGTTGTGTTATATGATTCAAACGATATATCTTTAGACGGCGACCTCGATAAGTCATTCTCTGAAAGTATCAAAAACCGTTACCAATCATACGGCTGGCAGTATATTCGTGTTGAAGATGGTAATGATATACAAGAATTATCACAGGCTATTGAAGAAGCGAAGGCAGATACTGACCATCCAACGATGATTGAGATTAAAACAGTCATTGGTTACGGAGCACCTAATAAGTCAGGTAAGTCGGCAGTACATGGATCTCCACTAGGTGCAGATGAGTTAAAGTTAACGAAAGAGGCTTACAACTGGACATTTGAAGAAGATTTCCATGTACCGTCTGAAGTGTACGACAATTTCTCTGCTACTGTGAAAGATGCTGGTAGTAAAACAGAAGATGAATGGAACCAAATGTTTGCTCAGTATAAGGAGCAATACCCTGAGTTAGCAGCGCAACTAGAAGCAGCTATTACAGGGAAACTTCCAAATGGTTGGGAAAAGGAGTTACCAACTTATGAGGAAGGAAGTAGCTTAGCGACAAGATCCTCTTCTGGTGAGGTATTAAATGCTATTGCTAATAGTGTTCCACAATTTATAGGTGGATCTGCTGATCTAGCAGGATCTAATAAAACAATGATTAAAGAGTCAAATGACTTTATGCCAAATTCATATGGAGAAAAAAATATATGGTTTGGTGTACGTGAGTTTGCCATGGGAGCTGCTCTAAACGGTATGACACTTCATGGTGGTGTGAAAGTATTTGGTGGGACTTTCTTTGTATTTTCTGATTACTTGCGTCCTGCCATTCGCTTAGCAGCTTTAATGAAATTACCAGTAACGTATGTATTTACGCATGATAGTATTGCTGTTGGTGAGGATGGACCAACTCACGAGCCAGTTGAACAGCTACCAGCACTACGTGCAATGCCAGGTCTATCAGTCATTCGACCGGGTGATGCCAATGAGACAGCTGCAGCTTGGCAGGTGTCAATTGAAGCTACTGATAAGCCACACGCACTTGTGCTTACACGTCAGAACTTACCGACTTTACCAAACACGAAGCGTGATGCATATGAAGGTGTAAAACGAGGAGCATATGTTGTGTCTCCAACAAATAATGACAATGTAGATGCATTGCTCTTAGCATCTGGCTCAGAGGTTAGTCTAGCTGTTGAGGCGCAGAAGTCATTAGCTAATGATGGCATTCATGTATCAGTTGTTAGTATGCCATCTTGGGATCGTTTTGAAGAACAACCACAAGAATATAAAGATGCTGTTTTACCTAAAAACATTAAAAAACGTTTAGGAATTGAAATGGCTACTTCATTAGGATGGGAAAGATATACTGGCGATGAAGGTGAAATTTTAGCGATCAATCAGTTTGGCGCATCTGCACCTGGAGAAAAAATAATGGCAGAGTATGGTTTTACAGTTGAAAATGTAGTTAACAAAGTAAAGAGCTTATTACAAAAATAAGCAAAAGAGGGCCTTTTTTCAAGGGCTCTTTTTTTTAGGCTGTTTTCGCAGACATTTTTTTCTTTTAGAATAGGAACGATAGCTTAACTTCTCCAACGCAAAATAATACTTAAATGGCAACAATCAATTTCACTAGTTGCTAAAATAAAAGTGATTGTAATACCATCTGGATTAAATGAACATTCAACTTCTGAAGTAATCCCTGTTGATTTAATTAATTGTTCAACTTTATTTAACTGAGACTCTTGAGCGGCGGTCATGACCTGATGTGCAAATTCCTTAGAGTAAGCAATTTTATTTAGAACTAAAGCGGCCTCACTCATCAACTTTTGCATTTCTTTTGCGGATTTACTAAACATTGTAGTGTCAACAGGAGGAAATTGTCTGTTGTTATATGGGTGTCGACTAGTATGGTTTATTTGATAGTCGTTAAGGCATGGAGGGGAATTATATATTATTTGATAATGGTATGCACTAGGATCACAATTACCTTTGGGGTTAAACACCTTATCATACCTCCTTCAATCTTTCTGTTAAGCTATTTTCGCTTGGTCGTCGTTTTCGCATTAATTGTTATATTACACGAATTGTATGCATGTTTTTTGTTTTAGAAGGAAAAACAGTTATCTATGTGTAAGTAGCTTTCAACTTTTATATTATACGCTCATAAATAAAATAGGTGATTATCATTAACAGAGAGATTAGACAGAATTCGGCAAAACAAGTGGTTCATTTTTGCGGAATAAGACAATAATTTAAATAAGACAAGTCTATAATTAAATTAAATATGTAGGATAAGGGAGGGAACTTTGTGAGACACTATCGTATTTATTTAATTGAAGAACAATTTGCTAAGCATTATTTTGGACGAGAGAAAATGCTATTACAGCTGTTTGTAGATTATGAACATGCTAATGGTGCAAGAAAACAATTACTAAAAAAACAAATTGAGTATATAACTCAACCAATTCCTACTCAAACAATCCACAAATTATTGGTGAAACAACTACACAACCAGAACGATAATAACTCTCATCGTAAGGTTCATTCCATATTATTGCCTGATAACAAAAGCTATGCAAAATTAGTCGTATATGAAGAATACATGCAATTAACTGCTGAAGGAAGCTATGAAGCTGAAGCTGTATTTTTTGAGATTATAAGAAAATTCGACCCATGTTTCTTAGCAATGGATATACAGCTCGATCGGTATGGCTGGTTAAAACCAGTTAAAATGAATGCTCTATAGTAATGTTAGTGAATCTTTCATTACCATTATTGTATATATAATATTTTGAATATTCTGCAAAAAATAATAAAATGACATGTTTTTTATAAAAATTACTTCTTATTGAGACTTTTGTGCTCAACTATTGTATAATCGTATTTGGTTTAGTACACTGTAATGTAGACAATTTGAAGGAGGAAAATAGTATGTGGGAAATAGTTCTATGGGTATCTTTAGGTTTAATTGCTGGAGTTGCTCTAGGATTTTTCATAGCTCGAAAATATATGATGAACTATCTTAAGAAAAATCCACCTATTAATGAACAAATGTTGAAAGTGATGATGGCGCAAATGGGTCAAAAGCCATCACAAAAGAAAATTAATCAAATGATGAAAGCAATGAACAACCAAATAAAATAAAGTTGTAAGGCACTCAAATGGTTGGGTGTCTTTTTATGAATTCGATTACAAATAATGAAGATGGTCTGCAAATAAACTGTTATGAAGTTTTCGTATATGTTAGATTATTCATACATATTATTTCTTTGCAATACTAATAAACATTATTTTTAATGTTTATGTATATGTACATACCTTATCATAGTAAATATCAAGCACTTTCTCACTGAGCGATGAAATCTTATTGGTGAAGAAAGGGTGAGGCAAGAGACTTAACTTAGTACAGCGATTTTCAAGCTTACTTGACTGAGTTCAATGGGGGACAAAAGATGAGTGTTTTTAAAGACTTGATGTGGTTTTTTAAAAAAGAAAAAAAGTCATATATTTTTGGAATTCTCGTGTTGTGTATAGTAGCTATGCTCGAACTTGTTGCGCCTAAAGTAATTGGGATTGTTGTAGATCATATTAATGATCAGACGTTATCTATTAATCTCTTATTAAAGTGGATGTTGTTACTAATTGCGGTTACTATTATAGTTTACTTTCTCCGTTTAGTATGGAGGATGATGATTTTTGGATCTTCAGTAAAGCTGGCTAGGTTGTTACGCAACCAATTATTTGAACATTTCACAAAAATGTCTCAATCGTTTTACCAAAAAAAGCGTATAGGTGACTTAATGGCACATGCTACAAATGATATTCAAGCCATTCAGCAAACAGCGGGTGCGGGAGTATTAACACTTGTCGACTCAGTAGCTACAGGTGGTTTTGTATTAATTACGATGGCAGCCACGATTAGTTGGAAATTAACATTAATTAGTCTAATACCTTTGCCTTTTATGGCATTAGCAACCAATTTTTACGGAACATTATTGCATAAACATTTTCATAAAGCACAGGAAGCTTTTTCTTCTTTAAACGACAAAGTTCAAGAAAGCATTAGCGGGATAAAAGTTATTAAAACTTTTGGACAAGAAAAAGAAGACAATGAGGCATTTTTTGAACAATCTGAAGACGTCGTCAAAAAGAATGTAACTGTGGCTAGGATTGATTCGCTGTTTGACCCTACTATATCTCTCATTGTTGGACTATCTTTTCTCTTGGCAGTTGGGTTTGGCTCCAGATATGTCCTACTAGGTGAGATGACATTAGGAGAGTTAGTTTCATTTACGACGTATCTAGGTTTACTTATATGGCCTATGCTGGCTTTTGGTTGGCTGTTTAACATTGTGGAAAGAGGAAGAGCATCATATGACCGTGTGTCTAATTTATTATCTGAAAAAATCGACATTGCCGATGATTCAAAAGATAGTAAGAAAATTCCTTCTGGTCATATTACCTATGATATTAATAGCTTTACGTACCCTAATGAACAGCAAAATGTTTTACATGGAATTAAATTTAAACTACGAAAAGGAGAAACAATTGGTATTGTAGGTAAAACGGGTGCAGGTAAAACAACTCTTTTAAAGCTCCTTCTACGAGAGTTCGATAAATATGAAGGGAAAATCTTATTTGGGGAACATCCTATTGAGAAGTATTCTTTGCATGAATTACGTAGTGCCATAGGTTATGTGCCACAAGATCATTTTTTGTTTTCAAGTACAATAGCAGATAATATAGCCTTTGCTAAACCAGAAGCATCAATATTTGAAATACAGCATGCAGCAAAGCTAGCTCATATTCATGAAGACATTATCGGATTTACACATGGTTATGAAACAATAGTTGGAGAAAGGGGTGTTTCATTATCAGGTGGACAAAAGCAACGGATAGCAATTGCACGAGCCTTATTGATGGAACCAGAACTTCTCATTTTAGATGATTCTTTATCAGCCGTAGATGCGAAGACAGAGGAGAAAATTCTTTCGTCTCTAAAAGACAACCGTAACGGCAAAACAACAATGATAACATCTCATCGATTGAGTGCTATTCAACATTCAAACCTCATTATAGTTATAGATGAAGGTAGAATTATGGAACAAGGGACTCATGAACAGCTAATGAATCAAGCTGGCTGGTATAAAAAGATGTATGTTACTCAGCAATTAGAAGCACTTGTTGAATTTGGAGGATAAACATGGATAAATCAATTTCTGCTAAAAAGCAGCGTCAAGTGTTGTTTCGACTGCTTTCGTATACGAAAGCCCATAAAAAATCTTTTGTCATTGCATTTACTTTATTAATAACTGCAACAACAGCTGATATCATCGGTCCAATCTTAGTCAAAATATTTATTGATGACTATTTAACGCCACAAAATCTAGAATATGGACCGATTCTATTGTTGGCAATTGGATATTTAGGTTCGATCTTGGCTAAGGTCATTATCCAATATTTCCAATTATTAAAATTTCAGCAAATAGCACTAAAAATTATTCAGCAATTACGAATTGATGTATTTAACAAAGTACATCAACTTGGTTTATCGTATTTCGATAAAACTCCTGATGGGAGCATTGTTTCTAGAGTAACGAATGATACAGAAGCAATCAAAGATATGTTTGTTAGTGTGTTAGCAACTTTCGTTCAAAACGGTGTATTTTTAATTGGTATTTTCGTGGCTATGTTTTTATTAAATGTCCAATTAGCAATTTTTTGTTTAGTCCTTATTCCAATTATCTTTCTTATTATGAAAACTTATCGTCGTTACAGTTCTAAATATTATCAAGATATGCGTGAAAAGTTGAGTCAGTTAAATGCTAAACTAAATGAATCCCTTCAAGGTATGGCAATCATTCAAGTTTTCAGACAAGAACGCAGATTAAGAGAAGAGTTTGCTCATATTAACGAAGGTCATTTTCGTGCGGGAATGAAGAATATTAAATTAGATGGTTTGTTATTACGTCCAGCTATAAACGTAGTTGCTACATTGGCATTAATCCTAGTGCTTTCTTATTTCGGGATAATTTCAATGGATGGACCTATTGAAATTGGAGTACTGTATGCATTTATTAGCTATTTAGACCGTTTTTTTGAGCCTGTTAATGAGATGATGATGAGATTATCACTTTATCAACAAGCCATTGTTTCAGCTGATAGAGTATTCAATTTAATGGATGAAAATGAACTAGCACCTGAAAGCGATAGCGATAACAATCCTTTGATCAAAGTTGGCAATATTGAGTTTAAAAATGTTAGTTTTTCTTACGATGGTAAACAAGATATCTTAAAGAACATTTCGTTTACTGCAAAAAAAGGAGAGACAGTTGCTTTGGTTGGGCATACTGGTAGCGGGAAAAGTTCGATCATCAACCTGTTAATGAATTTTTATCAATTTAATCGAGGAGATATTCTTATTGATGGAGTATCTATTAGAAAATATAAAAATAAGGAATTAAGGTCTAGTCTTGGCCTCGTCCTTCAAGACCCATTTTTATTCGTTGGTACGGTAGCTGATAACATCAAACTGAAAAATAATTCTATAAAAGAAGAGGATATGAAAAAAGCTGCACAATTTGTCCAAGCTGATTCATTTATTGATAAGCTACCGAATAAATATAATCAAGAAGTAGTTGAAAGAGGGTCAACATTTTCTAGTGGTCAACGTCAACTCATCGCTTTTGCAAGGACAATTGCAACAAACCCAAAGGTACTTATACTTGATGAAGCAACCGCAAATATCGATACTGAAACTGAGGAAGCCATCCAAGCTGCATTATCTAAAATGAGAGAGGGTAGAACGACAATAGCAATTGCTCATCGACTTTCAACAATCCAAGACGCAGACCAAATTCTCGTTCTCCATAAAGGTGAGATTGTTGAAAGAGGTTCTCACCAAGAGCTTCTTCAATTAAAAGGCCTATACTATAAAATGTTTATTTTACAAAATGGTCAATCTGATAAATTAGAAGAAATAGTATTTTAAGGAAATCATGAACAGAGATAGTAAGTTCGACACAAATATGTCACAATTTCAAATGAGGATTTACCTCTTTTATTTGCTAGAATATAAAGAGAATCTACTACGTAGGAGTTGTTTAAATGGCTGATGTTAACATCTTTCTAGCATTTGGAGCTGGTTTTTTATCTTTTATATCGCCTTGTTGTTTGCCATTATATCCAGCATTCTTGTCATATATCACCGGTGTTTCTGTTGGAGAATTGAAAGATGAAAATACCAAATTAGCAAAAAGAAGCTTATTACATACAATATTTTTTCTACTTGGTTTTTCAGTAATCTTTGTTGCGATAGGATTTGGTACATCATTTATTGGAGAATTTTTTATTAACTACAAAGATTTAATAAGGCAAATTGGTGCCATATTAATTGTTTTCTTTGGTCTAGTTATAATTGGAGTCTTTAAACCTAAATTTATGATGAAAGACGTAAAGCTCGAATTTAAAAATCGTCCATCTGGTTATGTAGGATCTTCTTTAATTGGTATGGCATTCGCAGCAGGTTGGACACCTTGTACTGGTCCAATCCTTTCAAGTGTGTTAGTGCTAGCTGCAGCCAATCCCGGTTCAGGAGTAATATACATGACTGCGTACTCTTTAGGTTTTTCAATACCATTTTTAATCCTATCCCTTTTCATAGGAAAAATGCACTGGATACGCAAACATAATGTAACCATTATGAAAATTGGTGGATTTATAATGATAGTCTTTGGAATTATGTTGTTTTTTGACTTAATGACGAAAATAACGATTTATCTTACGCCATTTTTTGGTGGTTTTACAGGGTTTTAACTTAAGAGGAGTGACGGGGACTTTTGTTCCCGTTAATTTTTTAGACGGTCATTTTATAATAAATGAGGACTTTCATATCACAACAAAAGTATTGAAAAAATTGTGATTTTTCGATAAAGTATATGATGTTACGACTTTTTGACTATAGAGCTATTAGAGTCGAGGGGAGAAGAATTGTATGGCAAGAGTATTAATTGTTGATGATGCGAAATTTATGCGTATGACACTTGGAAACATAGTAAAGAAAGCACACCACGAAGTCGTTGGTGAAGGTGAAAACGGGAATGAAGCGATTAAATTATACGATGAATTACAACCTGATTTGGTAACTATGGATATAACAATGCCTGGTATGGGTGGAATTGATGCAGTTAAAGGAATTAGACAAAAATATCCACATGCAAAAATTATTATGTGTTCAGCGATGGGACAACAAAAAATGGTTGTTGAAGCAATAGAAGCAGGTGCAAAAGATTTTATTGTTAAACCGTTCGATGAGGGTCGTGTAATAGAAGCTATTAATCGAGTTATTTAAGTCGATAAAATGTTTAGGTTTCTGTTGACGTAATTTGGTAATAAGGAATTAACGACACTATCCCTAAAGTTCATGCTTTTCTTCTTTACAACTAAGCTCCATTCAGAAAAGTTTTTGCTATTATTCATAAAATTTGAGCAGTTGGTCTTAAGAGTGGCATAAATGCTACGAGCGATTGATATAATCGTGTTAGCTCTAAGGATGTAAAGTCGCGGAAATCACCTAATTTAAAGACGATAGCATAGAACCTCATTTTGATCTTCTAGACGATCGCAACATAAGTTAAAAAAAGCTAATGTAAAAAACCATTTAAGAAAAGACTTAAATGGTTTTTTTATTTATCTACTATCGTTTATAATGATGATTACGTATAATAAACTTTATAGATAAATAAGCAAAGGATTGATTTGATTGATTTACGCTTCATCAATAGTTGCAATTTTAATGGCGATTGCTGTCATCTTAATTAGAATGAAAGCGGCCAAGAAACCTACGAATGTTAAAAAAATAGTATTACCACCAATATTTATGAGCACGGGGGCATTGATGTTTATCCATCCGATGTTTCGTGTTTCTTCAGCTGAATTGATAGAAGCATTGACGGTCGGGGCTCTCTTTTCAATACTTTTAATTAAGACTTCTAAGTTTGAAGTGAGAGGGGAAGATATATATTTAAAGAGATCAAAAGCTTTTGTATTCATTTTAATAGGGCTACTTATCATAAGAATCATCTTTAAATCATACTTAAGCACACAAATTAACTATGCTGAGTTGAGTGGTATGTTTTGGATTTTAGCTTTTGGCATGATTGTACCTTGGCGTATTGCAATGTATTTTCAATATAGAAAGATTTATACATCAAGGTTAGACGCGAACGAATCGTTATAAACTTGCAAATTTTGAAGTGCTTTTAGCATAGGTCTTGTCAAAAACGGTTACCAAAATAGAATCGATTTTGATGAAATTAGTGATGATAAGGTGCATAAAGCACCGTTTACTCTTAATATGAAAACAACAAACAATGATAGCAAACGTAAAAATAGGCTGTTCTCAATTAAAATGTCCTTTAAAGGGAGCACTTTAATTGAGTCAGCCTCTTTTAATATGTGTTAAAAAAAACTTTCGTACGGTGTTAGATCAATTTGTTTTTCTCGTAATGTGCGAACTAAAAATTTATGATCTCTCTTAGGTGTTGCTAAAATATAACCCTTAATGACTAGACTTTGTGTTATTGAGTTTGCTTTTTCTTCTAATGCTATTTCACCAATTTTCCCTGCAATCTTTTGGCGGGCAACATCCCTAAAAAGTTCAGGTACTGGCTTAACTAATTCTTCTAATAAAGCTTTTTGGTCATTAGGCCACAAGTGATACGTTTTTTCAATATAATAATCTTGCCAATCCAATTCGGATTTACCATCCTCTTTCGGAAGTCTTTTGAAGAATTTGCGGAACATGAAATAGCCTCCGATTGCAAACATGCCAATAAGAAAAATAACCCAAAACAGAATAAACCATAAAAACCAACCAGTTAACATCTTTTTCACCTCAAAAAATTCTCACGTTCATAACATCAAAATTAATATTATTATTGTTTGAGCTATAAAGCAACAAATTCTATGAAAATGTTTTAAATAACATTTCGACATTAATTGTAACAATTTTCGTACATTAAAATATAAACAATATGTTAAACGTATACCTGATTATATAAATTAATGGTAGAAGCATCCTTGTGGCAAGGTCTATATGTATAGTGTTTTATCTTTGAGTGTGTTTTTTTGAATTTTCTACTATTAAAACGATGGATTTAGAAGTAGAAAGAACAAAGTTTATAAAAAGAGCAAAAAGAAAAGTTCTGCAAAAACTTGTTTTTTCCATTGTTATTGATAAAGAGGAATACATAACATGGGAAAATCTATACATACTGTTCTCGTGTCTCATCTAAAATATTACAGTGTAGATCTTTGAGAGGAACAAGAAATAACTACTTGTATAGCAGTTATTTCTCATATATATGATTTAAACGATACAATAACGGTATGAATTTTTAATATGTTTTGTAAAATATCCACTTTTTGAAGATGCTGCCATTAAGTTTCTGTATACTTCGCTGGGAACTTCGTAGTAGTCACAAGTAATATATTTAAATTTAAGCCTTAAAATCATCCCGTTGTAATCATATCCCACTGCTTCTATTTTTGATGAGTTTATTGCTTGTAGCTGCATGATATCACCTCTTTACAGAATATACATAATAAATAAAAATTGTGTTACTTTAGCTGTAAAATGGTAACTGATGCAATTTATAAGGCATATATATTTTAAGCACTCTATTTGTTGTTTGCTGCACTGATTCTCAAAGCTAGAATGTAGTTTTTCAAAAAAATATATTATAGGCTATGTTTTTTTATAGAGAAAAGCAAAATGAAACAATAACAGCTCATGGGGGGGGAGATTAGATTGAAGTTATTTAAAGAACAGCGTCATCTATGTAATGTAAAATATACACAAATGTTGACTAAAAATTAAGATATTTACCCAGTTTAATACTAAAGTGCAAACAATATTAAAGGAACTATCATTTCGAACACGTCAGATTTGTAGAAGATTGAAAACGACGAAATTAGCACGCATTAAGTTCTAACGGTATCAATCAGCACAAGGACCTCACACCTGTCTAAAAATAAGCTCAATAGCGTCATACAGTTCGAATGAGAAATGGTTAGAGGAGGTGTGTATGAGTCATACGATGACCAAAAAGAAATTGTGTGTGACGGAGAAGGTCGAGGTAGATTCAAAAGGTAAGGAGGAAGGCGTTAGTGTATCGGATATGAAAGCGAAGATCGAACGGTTTAAGCAATCGGTAGACACCGACGAATAGAGAGCGATAGTTAATAAGGAGGGATGCGGAATAATAGGGAGGACTTGATGTCGGTTGAGGTCGTACGTCCAATCACGGTTGTAAAAATCGGCATAAAATACCGTATTAAACTGTGATGATGGAGGTAGAACAATGAGTCAGTATAAGAAAGTAAGTACTTGTTGCGGAAGTGCTATCAAAGAAGATAAAACGTGTGATTGTCCGTGTCAATTGATTGTTGATGATATTCAATGTTCATTCGATAATTTAAGTAGTGATAACCCAATAATAGAGTTTTACAATGGAAGGGCAGTCGGATTGCACGGTAATGTCGTATTAAATGTAAGTGACCCTAATGATAAGGTAGTTTTTAACTTTACTTCAAATGGCGCAGTACAACCTATAACTCTAGATAATAACAACCGTTGCAAATTCTTTTCGTTGAAGAATGTAACTAAAGTAGATGTGATGTTTATGGGGGCAAATGGAACTACCTTGGATGGGTTTATTGATTTGCATGGAATGACAGAGTCGTGTAATTAAGTCTGCAAGCCGAACCCGACGCGCGGTACCTCGAACACTTTCGCCTTAGAACGGAAGGTTAATCGTATGCACTATTTTAGCGTAATAAAGTACAGGCAATACGCTAGAAACACCTTCATATCAACGATGTATAAAATCGTGTATGAT